>NZ_JAHXBN010000152.1 GCF_019924045.1 Dyadobacter fermentans
TCAAAGGCACTCAAGCCAGCTCGGTCATTGAGGTTTTAAGAAAGATTCCTAAGCGCATTCGCGGCAAAGTACGAGAAGTAACACTGGATATGGCCGCTAACATGGGGGTAATTGTAAGCCGTTGCTTTTCAAAGGCATCGAAGGTGATCGACCGCTTTCACGTGCAAAAACTCGTATACGACGCTG
The DNA here is from genome assembly GCF_019924045.1 of Dyadobacter fermentans. GTDB lineage: Bacteria > Bacteroidota > Bacteroidia > Cytophagales > Spirosomataceae > Dyadobacter > Dyadobacter fermentans_A. Next base: position 187 of record NZ_JAHXBN010000152.1, read on the forward strand.
TCCAGGAAATCAGGATACAACACCGTTGGCAGGCTTTGG
>NZ_JAHXBN010000153.1 GCF_019924045.1 Dyadobacter fermentans
GCCTTATTAGTGACGATTGTGTATAATTCACCATTGCTAAGTGAAGTTTCATCGATGCTTAAACACGGACCGGTATTCTCGGGATACAAAAGCCACTCAGCAGCATGCTCACGCTGATCCCAATCCTTGTAATCGCTGATGTGGTCCTTATACTGTTGTTGGAGTTGTTTTCCGTCCAAATGAAAGTATTTGCCAAGCTGTGAACAACTGACGGGGTTATTATCTATACAGTCCTTTTA
>NZ_JAHXBN010000154.1 GCF_019924045.1 Dyadobacter fermentans
ACCTACTTTACCGGGTTTGAACCAAGTATCATCGGCGGATCCGGGCTTAACTTCTCTGTTCGGGATGGGAAGAGGTGAACACCAGACCAATAGCCACCAACAAGCTCTTTGAGTGGAGTTGATGAGTTTAGGAGTTCAAAGTCTAGAAGTAAACTAATCTTGACTTTTGACTTTAAACTTATAGACTCATAAACTTCTTTCATGTCATATTGGAAGTAGAAGAGATGAAGATAAAGATTAAATGTGCAAGCTGTTGGGTAATTAGTACTGCTCAGCTAAGTGTATTTCGACACGTGTACCTGCAGCCTATCAACGTCGTAGTCTACAACGACCCTTATGTGGAAGATTCATCTTCGGGCTAGTTTCGCACTTAGATGCTTTCAGCGCT
>NZ_JAHXBN010000019.1 GCF_019924045.1 Dyadobacter fermentans
CATCACTCTCGCTCAGTGATGTCAAGCCACTTTCAGGTGGCGTACTTTGCCCAGGAATTTTTGGCGACCTTTGCTCAGGAACGCTGGCGTACTTTCGCAGGAATATCTACGATTCGTCCAACGTACCTTCTTTACTGGCCTGAATCGGGTAAAAGCACCCAATTTTTGTCCGAAATATTTCGGCTCCGTTCCCGCATATGATGGCACATGCGCGCCCCTCGACAATGTGCTTGTTCGCCTGCATGTCGTCCACGCGCATTTTGTACCGGAAAGCGCCCTTATACCGCGATCCGTCGGGCCGTAACCCATCCCATCCGTACTCCTGCACAGGCATTTTAGAATTGAAATAGGGCTTTTGGTACAGCATCGTATCTCCCTCAGCACTGTATACGGCAAAGCCCCAGATGTCGGTGACGACATCATTTACAACAGGGAAGAAATAATCATTTAGACCGTCTTTGTTGGGAGTGAATACGTTTGGGACGTAGATCCGCTTCTTTTCGTAGGAGAATTCGACGGGTTGGGTGCCGCAGCAGGATTCGTATTCTTTGAATGGACTATCTGAATCAGGTTGACCAGAGGACACGCTCAGAATACCGCAGAAAAGAAACAGCAATAAAAGATTTTCCATGGAAGTGTATGTTTTTTTATGATAGATTTGAGAGCACCTGAATTACTTAATTTTGATAATCCAGAAATCCAGAGAGCCGTTTGTGCCAGATTTTTTCTGGCTCGATTTGGGTGAAGCACTTCTGCCTGCAAGTAAATATCCGCTTTCCGTGGCGGGAATTATGGTCATTAGACGGTCGAGACTATTGCCTCCGAAAGACTTGTCCCAAAGTTTGTTCCCATCAGAATCGATATTGATAAGCCAAAAATCCGAGTCGCCAGTATTGCCAAGGGGAAGTGAGGTTTTGCTGCCAGAATTGCCTGAATTGCTGTATCCACCTACCAGGAATCCCCCATTATAGGAAATTGGATTACAGTCCGGAACATCGTCTAAGGTTCCTCCGAACGTTTTATCCCATAGCTTTCTACCCTTTTCATCAGTTCTGACTATCCAATAATCCATAAAGCCGTTGGTAATGTCTGTAACATCCCCTGGTGGCGAAGAGTCGGTGTCAGTTATGCCCACGAAAATATGGCCGCTGTTTTGTGAGTTAGCAATACCCGATATAGATTCCTCCTTGTAACCTCCGAAGGCGCTGTCCCAAATTTTATGGCCATTGGCGTCGATTTTAATGGCCCAAAAATCCGAACCTCCGTTTGTTTCTTGGGATTTGTCTCCGGATGATGTTGAGCTGCTATTACCAGCGAGCAAAAACGCTTTGTCGTTCGTCGGTATAATTTTCCACAAAGTCTCCCAGCCAGCCCCTCCGAAAACCTTATCCCAAATTTTTTCGCCAGATGCATTTATTTTTACAACCCAAAAGTCACTTGATCCGATTGTCGTTCCAGTCTCCGGAATGATAGTATTTCCGGCCAATAAAAATCCACCATCCTCGGTAGCGACGGCGCCTCTTAAATAATCATTAGCCTCCATTCCAAAGCTCTTTTCCCAAACTTTGCTGCCATTATCGTCAATTTTCACAACCCAGTAGTCATAGTCGGGCTTGGCACTGCTACCCGTGGTCTTGTTTCCGGATGGTCCGGAATTGCTATAACCTCCGACTAAATAGCCTCCATCTAAGGTTTTTACCATGCATTTTAAGACATCACTCCTGAATCCACCAAAAGTCTTGTCCCAGACTTTATTTCCGCTTGCATCTATCCTAATAATCCAGTAATCCCCGCCTCCAAAATGATCCTGAGATTTGTCGCCGGAAATATTTGAGAAACTATCTCCACCCAACAGATATCCACCATCTGCCGTCGGTATAATTGCGGAAAATTCTTCTGATCCCTCCCCGCCAAAGCTTTTATCCCAGACTACATCGCCTTGAATTGTTTCAGTTGCCGAAGTTTGGACGGGATTGTCGCAACTATAAAAAGGTGCCAATATTACAATTCCAAAAGTTAAATGAAAGTATTTTTTCATAACGGAATTAAAGATTAAAATAGATGGTGTTATTCAATTCGTTTTAATTATCAGGCATCTACTAGTTCGCCAATACCAGAATCACAACCAGATTTACTCCCAAACCTATCCCCCAATTCGACCAAACCTTTCGCTGTTTTATTTTCTTTGCCTTTTTGGTGTATGCTTTATAGTATACAGTTTGCTTAAACAATTCTTCGTTAGGGTAGCCCAGGTTTTCAATTTTAGGATTGGTAGCAGAGCATAGGATTGCTGGAATAAGGCCGATTGCCGGCGAAAGCAGGCTGGTTAGTAGTGTGCCCGCTGCCGCACCCTTGTATCGTTTATAATGATGAGCAGCGTCGATCTAGCCTTTGATATTTAAATCTTCGGCTTTACTGATTGTGTAGAGATGCGGTTGATTTTGTTCAGTCGCAATAGAATCGGAAGCGGCCTGTCCGAAGCTCTGAAAGGCTGAAAAAATAATCAGAATGAGTGAAATCGTATTTTTCATGACAATAGTGGTATAGTGTTATTTATATTTATGGATGAACAAAAAGGGGAGTTTGTTTTTTTGAAATATTAATACTGACAAAAATGAAACTTGACAAAGTTCATGCATTTGATATTCGATTTCAAAAATTTATTATCAAAGTGACATGATGAGTGTCCGATCGGGAAGTTCACAGTTATTTTATAAGACTAACCGGTATTGAATATCCCTTTTTATAGTTGATTTTGAATCGATAAATTGGGACTATATCAATCTGCTTTGGGCCTCCAATTCGAATCGCCAAATCCCCTGACCCCGTTGTTCCGATTCTCCCACCTCCTGGAAAATAGTACGGAGAAAAGGTAGTTGGTTGGTCATAGAAATACCCCGGGCGATCATAGTAGAAATCAAATCCGCGTTTGACTATTTCAAAATATTCTCCGGACGGCGTAACTTTTAGTATTCGATTACCGTCGGATACCGCGTAGATACCCGTGGGGTTTAATTTCACCTTTCTCTTTTTGCCTTTGTATGTTCTGTCTACCTCTACGACATCCTTTTCGGTAACGGTGATAAATATATCAGTGCTGATATCGGGCTGGTTCATTTTAAAATGTTCGTAATCCTTGTAAATACCGGAAGCAGGTTTGCTTGCAACGTACATAGGGATGTTAAGCTTTTCCAGGCTATCCAAGTGATTCAGTCCGGCCCTAGAGACAAATGCGCTATCTGGCGTTGCTTTTATGGTCTGTTTATCAGCGAGATCCGATATTTCACAGAATAGTTCGTTTATCCGGCCAAAGGGATCGCCGTTTAGTTGGTAAATTGAATCGATTGAACAAACCGGCGCATAGGTGTCTTTGCTGGTTTGAGAGTATAATCTCAGTGACAATATCAGCTTTGCCGGGTTGGACCCACAGTTTAGAAAGAAGTTTTCCAGGATTAGAACGCGTTCTTTATCTTGATCAGCAGACTGACTCGCGAAGAAAATGCCAACGCTATCGGCAAGAGCGCCTTTAAATCTAACGTTAGCCAAACCAGAATACCCTTTGATAGGCATGTATCCCAGAAACTGGGGATTAGTCCGCCGGTCAATCGAGATGATGCTACTTCGCGCCTGCTTGTTACCGCAAGTGAAATCAAAGCTTAGGTATTGGTCTTGTCCGAAGGAGCAATGCGCATGGGCTATCACCAACAGAATCAGATAAATGCTGTATTTCACGCTGAAAGATTTTAGGGTTGCTACTCTATTTATTTAGGCTATTTTATATTTAAATTTATTAAGCTTCATTACGCCAAGAGCATCTTGTATTTTCACTTTGTTCAGATGCTATGATGCCCGCAGTGTAATTGGTTCACTTAAATGCCACGGGCTTGGAACTGTTGATTTCGACCGAACAGGCCCATTCCCGAAAAACATTCCGTCAGGCGTTCGTTGAATTGGGTTCTTATCCTATCGCAAGGCGTGTTTTCATGGAAGTATTGATGCCTATGTTTTGCGCATTGCGAGATACTATTTGCCTACTTGTAAGTTATTGTGAAATTATCTCGTTTTAGGTCATTCAAAGTAAATACGTGACGTTTCAGCACCTTGCTTTTTATCTCTATGGAGTCGCAATCATAAAATCCTCCCCTTTGATAAAAATGGTGTGGATCAATGAAATAGATCTCCTCCGATTTTCCGTTGGAGAGCCTATTTTCCCAGCAAGTTCTAAATCCACCCCAGTCCAACTTTGAATTAGGTAGTAAAACCTCTCCGTCTAAGCCACACTGTGTTAGATTATTATGAGTTAGATTGTAAAATTTTAGGGCAAAAATTATAGAATCCGATGATGCATTTTCGATTACAATACCGTGATGACAATCAGGACCTTCACGATGACAGGTGCTAGCCATCGATAGGATCGTAAGTAATGATAACAGGAATGGTTTGGATTTCATGGAGGCATTTCGGTGACTAGTTATCATAGATTATTATAAAATTATTTTTCTTTAGATCATCGAGGGTGAGCTCGTAATGCTTCAATACTTTGTTTTTGATCGGTATCGAATCACAATCGTAGAAACCGACGCCTGAAATAAATTTTCTTGGGTCAATTACGTACATTTCGGCAGTTTTTCCGTTTCCTAGTTCTTGCTCCCAACAGTATCTTGGTAAGTCTAAAGTAGCCTCTTCGTTAGGGGCCGCGTTGGAATAAAAAACCAAGGTGCAGAAACCACTGCCGTTGCTTCCTTTAAGAGCATAAATTATGGTGTCACTTGAGCTGTTTTTGAAAATAATGTTATGGTGGCAGCTCGGCCCCTCGCGATGGCAAGTACTCGCGAAGAGAACAATTGTGCTTATTAATAGAAATAATTTCAGTTTCATAGTATTTTGCTGGTTATCTATTGTATCTCCATGCATTAATTAGCCCATGCACAACGGGATCTACCATTCCAGGGTTGAGCATAGAAAAGTAGTCCCAAAAATTTGCCTTTACATGTAAACCTTCGAGGCGACTTACATTTAGCCCGCTTGCGTAGTCTACATATTGTAACCGCATGTTTGAACCATCAAAGTTTAGAGGATTTCGACGGAAGTCCCAGCCAAGATTCGCCTGTGGAGTGTCAGAGGTCCAATCATCCCTACTCGCGCCATCATTCTGAAAACCCGCTATATTCTTATTGAAGTAGAGAAATGCCCGTCGATTAGCGTCTTGTTCTACCGGGTGGAAGTCGTGCTCCCCACTGCTTAACACACTTGTTATTCCTACTCTTGGATAATAGGCTGGCCCCATGGATTGGCTTTGGATATAATGGCCGTACTCATGCTGAAAAAGTGGATTGTTTGCATCGGGTGCTATGCTCGCATCACCTATAATGTAGTTTCCTTGTGTAAGGCCGCCCCAATCTCCTGAAGTCCTTATAACTGTTGCTCCGTATTTGTAATCCACAGAATTTACATTGCCAAAAATAGTGTTTACCACATGTGCTGCGGACTGACCGCCGAGGACCTGAGGCGCTTGCCAGGTAAATCGAGATACTAATTCCCAAAACCTCTTTTTGTTACTTTTGTTCGGATCGGTCTGAAACAACCCGGTCCAGATTCGGCCCTCCATTTTTACTCTATGTGTCGCTTCGGCAAAAGCTCCTTTTAGCCCGCCTGTTTTAAGAAGTCCATGCCAAAAGCCCATCAGGCCTGATACGAGAAATTGCCCACTAGGATCCGTATATCTCAACGGATTATTCATCACATAACTATACCTGTTATAACTCTGCGTCGAATACGGCCTCTGAACAAAATTGTCAGGACTCAGCACCCTCCCCACCACCGGATCATACATCCGTCCATTTAAATTGATCAAATTGAAATTGGTCAAATGCTCGTGGCCCGTGAACCCGCGGTAGAGGTAGCTGGTCGGTGCGGGTATACTGGTATAATCCCAGTTAGCGGGGTGGCGCAACCGGCCCCAGGCGTCGAAGTTCTGGTCGAGGATGACGGTGCCGTTGGAGGCGGTCAATGTCAGCAGGGAGCCCAGGTGGTCGGTGTAGGTGTAGTAATATTGGTCTGTGCCGTTCTCACGGATCACAATGGCCGAGAGCCCGGCTGGCGTGTGGATGTAATGCAGGTGTTTGTCAGGCACGCCGGTGGTAATGTCCTTCTCGTAGTTCCCGAAATAGTAATGCGTGTTAATCAGGGCGCCATTCTTTTTCATGACGCCTTTGATGCGCTGGTAACCGGCGTCGTAGGTGTAGGTGAGCTCGTAAGGTTGGCCCGAGCCGTTTTCGGTAATCTTTTCGGGCTGGTTAAAAGCCGTGTAGGTAATGTCCTGCGTGAGCAAGGGCAATGCGGTGGTAGGCGCGATGATGCCCGCGAGCGCGTTGAGTTTGGCAGGATGGTAGCTGAATTGCTGCCCGGCGTCGGTTTTCGATGCAATGTTGCCGGAAGGTTCGTAGGTGAGCGTCTGTGCGGGCTTACCTGCCACCGTGGCCGTAAGCAGGCGACTGAGGTTGTCGTAGGTGAAGCTCTCTTCCTTGTTCTTAATGTAATCTTTTCGCTTGGTCAGGTTCCCTTTGGGATAGTCCCAGGTCAGTTCCAGGTTTTGAACGCCTGCTGTGGAAAATAGCTTTGGGATACCATAATCGTAGTTGATAATTGATGATTTGCCGTTGCCCAAGGAATATGCAGTGTTCTGGCCCAGCCCGTTCATACCCGTATTTGTGTAAAGGGTTACCGAACTATTAGTGTTTTTGATGGTCGTCGGATAGCCGTTAGCATCATAGGCATGATTGGTGCCAAATCCGGAAGGGTACAGCACCGATGCAATATCCCCGTAATTATTGTAAGTATAGGTGGTTGTATAAGGACTGCCGTCTATGGTTTCCTTGATCGTCAGCATTCGCCCGTACGCGTCGTAGGTGTATTCTTCCAGGTTCCCGGCAAAACCAGTCACTTTTTCAATCTGGTTGATCCCATTCCCGGAAGCCCGGTATTGGTAAGTTGTTGCGGGTTCACCTGCTTTTGTTCTACTGAGGATCCTCCCGGCCACATCGTAAGTCAGTGTGTAGGTTGCCCCGTTGGCATTGGTTTGGCTGACCAGTTCTCCCAACGAATTGTAATCATACGAGGTGGTGCCGGCATTGGCGTCGGTCAGCTGGGTTTGGCGGCCGTAGGCGTCGTATTGATTGGCGGCAATGGTAACAACGCCATTTTTAACGTCCTTGATCCCGCCATGGCTGAAATAGGTGTATACCAATGTACCCCCATCGTCGGTCGAATTGGTTACTTTTCCGCTGGCATCCGTCTTTTGGGAGCTCGTGCCTGTTGGGGTAACTGTGGTAGTGGTAAGTTCCCCGCTGGCATAGGAATAACTGATTGTTTTGGTACCCAACGCGCCGCTATTGATGTTATTAGGTCTGTTGTATTGGTCGTATTGGGTAGTGGTAGTGATATATGTTTCGCCTGCTTTATATGGCTGGGTATTAGAAATAATATTACCCTTGGCGTCATACGCCTGAACTTGTGTGATCGGCTGGTTGCCAAAACCTTCGGTTTCTTTTTTGATCTCGCGGCCCAGCAGATCGTACCATATTTTGACATTAGGCTTACCGGGATGTGAAACCAGGCTGTACCATACCGCGCCGTTGGTCAGGTCCCATCCGTAGCTTTGTGTAATATTATATGCAACAGGTGCCGGTGGTGCGGTAACCGTAGGTCTTCCGAATACGTCATATTGATAAGTAGTAATTAGTCCGTCGATGCCCGTCGAAGTCAACGGCTTGCCCCACCTGGAATCATAGGTAGCGCTGGAAGTCTGGCCAAGCTCGTTGATGCTGGATTCGGCATAGCGGCCTTTCGGATCGTATACAGACGACGTATTTCGCGGAGCGGATGCCCCCGGACCATTTGGTGTAACAGTCGTCTTTTTCAGATTCCCCAGTGGAAAGTACTCGTAGGTGGTAGCCACATTTTTGGCTAGCCCATTGAAATCGGTTTTCGAAGTAAGCTGGCCAATTCCGTTATACGCAAAACCGGTCGAAACAGTATGGATCGGCTGGCCTGACCGGGTATTGGAAACCGTTACCGATGTCGGCTTGTTCAATATCCCGGCTGGATAGGCTCCGTAAACAGTATTGGTTACCGCGGTCTCGACCCCGTTGTTGACGGTACTTTGTGTAACGTTGCCGAAATTGTCATACACGTTCACCGTGGTCGTCGTTCTACCCTCCAATTCCTTGTTTTCAAGGATGTTGGTAGTCTGCACCCAGAAGCGTTTGGCAGCCGGAGAAGTAAATACGTTGGTGTTGGTTGTCTGGCTCAGCAGGGTACTTGTCGACGCGAGATAGATAGAGGTCCGATAGGGAATGGTTGTGAAGTAGGTAGTGTTGAATTCGTTTTCGGCGACAGTTTTCATGCCCGTAGCCAGGTCATTGGCCGTTATTTTGCCAAATCCCAGAAAACCCTTTCCCGCGCGGTGTAACTTGGTTGCCTCGTAGGTGTATTGAATTATATTGTAGCCACCAACTCCGTTTTGCAGTTTGAAATCGGAGACAGCATAAAGTGGTGGTTGGATCGCGTTGAAAGGATAGGCCGTCAGATTTCCGCGGATGTGGAAGCCATTTTCATCGGTAAGCTTTTTATAAACCCACTCGGTAACGTGGTTATAACCGTTCTTCACTTTTTCAAGCAAATTCTCCTTGCCTTCCTTTTTGAAATAGAAGACATCCATTAGGGTGAAGATGTTTTTGAAATTGATAATGTCGGCCCGACGGTCGCCATTGAAATCACCGATCATCGGGGGCGGCGCGCCTAGGTTTACTGCGTAAGTACTGTTTACACGATAAAAATTAACCCCGGTACTTGAATATCCCTTTCCGTAATAGACATCGAAATTGGAAGGTGCCGCTGTTTGCCATCCGTGGTAAATGTCCGATTTCCCATCGCCATTAATGTCCGCGATACCCAGCTGATCGCCGGTGAAAGGATCGGTATCAGGCGTGGTGTTAAATGTAAAGGGTGATTCATAGAAGCCAATACCATTAGATATCACTACTTTCCACGCACCTGATGTAGTTAATTTAGCCAGAAGATCAGTTTTGCCATCGCCATTGAAATCGCCGAAGTAGCTGAGATGGTCTTTGGTGAGATAATTGGTTGAATAATGGATTCGGCGTGCCGTCCAGCCATCGAATGTAAAAACTTCACAATTCGTGCCTTTAATCAGCATGATATCGCTTTTACCGTCACCGTTGAAATCGACGACGTGGACTTTGTCGGCGGTCGGCCAGTCGCTTACCGCTAACGCGAATACGCCTGAGATAACAATGGACCCGAAATCGGGCTGAACCTTGCCATTATACAGGTGACAATTGTAGTTGACGGCATTGCTTCCCAGCATAGTCAGTATGTCTTGAATACCATCTCCGTCGTAGTCACCAGGAAAAATGAAGTGCCCGCTGGGGTGGATTTTGGAGTAACCGGTGTACGGGGATATAGTCAGCGGATCAAACTGGATCTCAGGTTGTCCATTAGTTTGCCAATCGTAATTCTGAACGGTACGATAAATGCGGAGACTGGTTAAAGTACGATTCTGGCCCGAACCGGCAATGTTGGTCATCAACACGTCATCTGCTCCGTCGCCTGTAAAATCATAGGCTAGGAAATCGAACGAATTGGGAATGCTTTGCTTCTTCACCACCGAGTAGGTAATGGGCGCGTCCGTCACGTTGACTACGTAAAAATCGTTCGGTTTTGCATTGTAGGCAGGATACTTGGCGTAAACGATCATCCTGTATACGGCAGGATTCTGAATGAGACTGGCTTCCAGAAAATCGGTTAAGCCATCGGCATTGAAATCTCCTGTTATAGTTGTCGATGAAGGGTAATCATATCCATCCGTAGTGACGGTGCTAAATTCCGCAGGCGGATCGCCGTATTTAAAAATGGTAGCATTAAGTTGTGTTCCGTCGCTACCTGCCTCAATAACTTCCTTTAAATAGGAATTGATATTATCGTGTCCATAATTGAACTGGTAACTCCTGACAGTAGATCCCTCAGCTTTGGTGGTAACTTTATCCAGCAAATACTTGCTTTCGACCTTTGTATCATTCTCAAAACCGGCGTTTTCATCGATAGTGCGGATCTTATAATCGAATTTGACCTGGTTATAAGGAGCCAGCCCTTGCGCTGTATTGCCCGTATAGTTGATCTCATCGATGAGCAATGCGAAACTGGCGTTGGTGTTGTATTTGAAGGTGATGTAATTCCCATCGGGATAGAGGATGCGGGAGAGAGCCCACGTAAGCACGGTGGCAAACTGGCCGGTAAGCCTGGAATCGGGGGTGTTGCCGTACTCCATTTTCACCCCGTCCTTTGTAGTTACTTCAAACCATTGCGGGCCATTCCCTTGCGTGCTTTTTGAAGTAATGGTTGCAAAATTTTCGCTTTCAGTGCCGTAGGTGGTATTGGGTTCTCCGTAGTTGCCCACTTTGGCTATCAGCCTGGTGCCGTCCAGAACAAACCTGTCGCTGTTGGTCATTACAACAGGATTCGTCTCGTTGTCAAAATACATATTCCGCGTGGAGCGGGTAATTTTTGACAATCCGCCGATGTCCCAGCCTTGGCCCAGAATACCGTTGCCGCCCATGGAATGGTAATTGATCGAGACAGTAGGGCTAACACCATTTGTTCCGGGCGGTACTGCAATCGCAATCGAATAGGTTGCACCTCCCGAGGCGACATTACCATTACCGGAAATACTTCCAACGGGTAAACTTTGGTTAATTGCCCGGCCATCGAACGTCGCTGGTGTGTAGAGTGCTTGATACGTGATGTTTTGGGCGGCCAAATTCAAATGTGCGAAAATGATCAGGAGCCAAGACAACATGTGAGCATGATTTAATGTAGCTGCTAATCGTACATTGAGAAAAGAGGTACTGGTCATACACAAAGCGTTTAATTTGAATAGTGGTGAATGAATGTGTGATCGCGAGCGAAACGGGCACAGCGATATCGCTGCTCCTTCCCGAGCGGTCAATACTGATTGATGCAAATCATGCGGAGCCACCCGGTGCGGGTTAACGGCTGGATTTGGTGCTCTCTGGCACCCGTCGGGGCAATTGAATGAAGAAGATGGAAGCTGAGCAGGTGTAGTTGTAGGAATTAAGATACGCCATGTACAACCTTAGCAAACCTATATATTTTAATTTGCAGGAATTGTAGAATGTAGGGTCTATTTATTTATTGGCAATAGAAATGATTGGTTATAAGTTGATTATGATAGTTATTTCCGTTTGATAACTGATCGGACTTCATCCCCAAACGCTGATTCTTAGTTTGTCGTGACATGTACAGCATGTTTTGCTTCGGAATGATCCGTCAAAAACTTTCAATTTTTTTCAATGTATAGTAATTTCTTTTTCAGTGTGTTAAGGTGGGCTGGCGAAAAAGATTTAAAAATATTTGCTGTTTGCGCTTGCATTTAAAAAAA
>NZ_JAHXBN010000001.1 GCF_019924045.1 Dyadobacter fermentans
AACAGAGAAGTTAAGCCCGGATCCGCCGATGATACTTGGTTCAAACCCGGTAAAGTAGGTAGCCGCCACAATTATTAAATCAAAAGCCTCGCAGTAATGTGAGGCTTTTTGGCGTTTATAGGGGTTTTTAATTTATCACTATCCCTTTCTTTTTGATAATTTACCGCTGCGTCGATTCTCGCACAATTAGCTCCGTAGGCAATGAGATTTCCTGCGTAGGGTAACTTTGCTTTTGAATATGCCTGATCAGCACTTCGCAGCTTTTGCGTCCGATTTCATAGGCAGGCTCAGCAATTGTGGATAGTGATGGCGAAATGATTTTTGAAGTCGGATCGTTAGTAAAACCTATTACACCAACTTCCTCCCCCACTTTAATGCCTTGTTCGCGCAGCCATAAGATCACCCCAAATCCTTTGCGATCGTTAACCGAAAAGATGGCATCAGGGCGGGAAGCACTGTGGAACAATATACTGATATCCTGCCGCCCGTTTTCATCACTGAAACCGGAATGGATCACCCCATAAGATTCGAGATTGTGTTTTTTTAAAGTGTCGAGATAACCTTGGAGTCTTTGCTGGGTGAGGTTAAGGCCAGGCGGACCAGCCAGGTGCGCAATTTTCGAATATCCCTGGGCAATCAGATGTTCTGTGGCCATACATGCCCCGGTGTAGTCGTCCTGGACGACCACGGATGTTTTGATAGACTCCGGTACACGATCAAAAAACACCAGGGGCATATCCGCCTCCACCAGTTCTTCAAAATGGCTGAAATCGGCCGTTTCATAGGTAATACAAGCCAATAGCCCGTCGACGCTGCTTAGGGAAAGCTCCCGAACGACTTTTGTTTCCCAGTAAGCCGAGTCGTTCGTGAGGTACAGCATTACCTGATAGTTCTGTTCCAAGGCATATTCCTGAATGCCGGTGATGACGGTAGAGAAATAATAATTGGTAATTGCCGGAATAATCACCGCAATTTTGTGTGTGCCGCTTTTGACCAACCCCGTTGCATTGAAATTCGGCCGGTAATTCATTTTTGCAGCCGCATCCAGCACCAGTTTCCTGGTTTCGGCACTCACATCATAAGTGTCCCTCATCGCGCGTGAGACAGTTGCTACCGATATTCCGAGTGCTTTGGCAATGTCTTTAATCGTGGTTAATCTTCTTGTCATTGAACTGCCCGCTTCATGGCGTGGAATGAAATTCTGGTTTCGATAACGTTCTCGCTACTATTTAAAGTAAATATCTGGAATGCCGCTATAAAACATTGTAAAATTGTACGATTGCAAACGTTTTTTTGGATTGTACACTGACTCAAAACGAATGAAAAAGCGGGAATTTTTGAAAATAGCCGGTTTAAGCACACTCGGGATGGCAGGAGCCAATGCGAAGGTTATCAGCGAGCCGGACATCATGGCACCAGCTGACAAAAAGCAGCTGTTTAACATGAGTGGCTTTGCTGCACCAAAGATTGACGTGGTGCGTATAGGTTATATTGGCATGGGTAATCGTGGTGGCGGGGCTATCAAACGCATTGTGCACCTGGGCAGCGTGCAGGTGAAGGGCGTCGCCGATATTGTGCCCGAAAAGGCAAACAGTGCGAAGAAGTTTTTGACAGAAGCGGGTCATAACCCGGACGCCTATTCCGGTTCGCCGGATGCCTGGAAGAAGCTTTGCGAACGCGACGATATCGACCTGATTTATATTTGCACGCCCTGGAACCTGCATACGCCCATGGCATTGTACGCGATGGAGCACGGGAAGCATGTCGCAACGGAAATTCCGGCAGCGACTACGGTAGAAGATTGCTGGAAACTTGTCGAAACTTCCGAGCGGACTAAAAAGCATTGCATGATGCTGGAAAACTGCTGCTACGATTTTTTTGAATTACTCACATTAAATATGGCCCGGCAACGCTTTTTCGGAGAAATTGTACATGTAGAAGGTGCCTATATCCACGATATTTTTGAATCACTGTTCCAAAAGGACAAGCGTTACGATTTGTGGCGTCTGAAAGAGAACCAGCGGAACGGTAATTTGTACCCTATGCACGGCTTAGGGCCTATTGCGCAGATTCTGGACATTAACAGAGGCGACAAAATGGATTACCTGGTGTCCATGAGCAGCAACGACTTTATGCTGCAAGCCAAGGCCAATGAACTGGCGGCGAAAGACCCGGATTTCAAAAAGTACGCGGGAAAATCGTATCGCGGAAATATGAATACCACAACTATCAAAACCAACAAGGGAAAGACAATCATGCTGCAACACGATGTGTCTTCTCCCCGACCCTATTCGCGGTTGCATTTGATAAGCGGTACCAAAGGCGCTGCGCAAAAGTATCCGCTGCCGGAAGACGGCACGCAGGGCCGCATTTCGCAAGGACATGAGTGGATTAAGCCCGAAGAATTTAAAAAGTTGGAGCAGCAATACCAGCCCGAGATCGTAAAACGCGTGGGCGAATTGGCCAAAAAAGTAGGCGGCCACGGCGGAATGGACTTCCTGATGGACTGGCGGCTGATCGATTGCCTGCGCAACGGGCTTCCTTTGGATCAGGACGTATATGACGCCGCGTCATGGAGTGTAATTTCGCCTTTGACAGAATGGTCGGTGGCAAACAGGTCCAATTCCATCGATGTACCGGACTTTACAAACGGTTCGTGGAAGAAAAACAAGCCCGTAGACATTGCATTGAAGGAGGGTGGTAATACGGAAGTAAAATCATAAAAGCGTATGAAAGTTATTATTTCGGAGACAAAAGAGGAGTTGGGGCAAAGTGCCGGGGCCTATGCAGCCATGATTATCAGGGACACAATAACCAGGCAAGGTTATGCAAATGTGATCCTGGCAACCGGAACCAGCCAATTTGAAACACTAAACCAGCTGATTGACGAGAAGGACATTGATTGGTCGAAAGTCACGATGTTCCATTTGGATGAATACATCGGTTTGCCGGTGACGCATCCGGCGAGCTTTCGTAAATACCTGTCTGAGCGTTTTCTATCCAAAGTTCCGTCTCTGCATGCTTCGTACCTGATCAACGGGGAGGGCGATCTTGAAAAAGAGCTGGCATATCTGGCCCAAAATATAGGCGAACATCCGATTGATGTGGCGTTGGTAGGCATCGGTGAGAACGGCCATTTGGCGTTCAATGACCCGCCTGCCGACTTTGACACGGAATCGCCGTACCTGGTGGTAAATCTGGATGAGCCATGCCGTCGTCAGCAAATGGGTGAGGGCTGGTTTGGATCGCTCGAAGAAGTGCCGTTGCAGGCAATCAGCATGTCGGTGCGGCAGATCATGAAATCGACGCACATCATTTGCTCGGTTCCGGACGAAAGGAAAGCAATAGCAGTTAAAAACAGCCTGGAAAGCGAGGTAAGTAATGCATTTCCGGCGAGCATTTTACAGCTTCACCCGCATTGTGCTTTCTTCCTGGATAGGGAATCTGCAAGCTTGCTGACAGCCATTGAAACGGCAAACAACGACATCGAAATGCGCAAATAGCCGTGTAGATACAGGTAAATGCAGTAGTACAGTGACTTCTATTTCAAATAGTTATCCTAAGCCTATGGAAGCACCTTCTATTATTATTCAAAAGGAAGTCAGGCAGTCCTACTCGCCGGGCCGGCTGGCCTCGATCGATGCATTGCGGGGATTTGATATGCTGATGATCGCAGGAGGCGGGCAGTTCATCTCCACGCTGGGCGGGAAGACGGGTATTCCGTTTATTGATGCTTTGGCCGCACAATTTGAACACCCGGCCTGGAATGGCTTTACCTTCTATGATTTTATATTTCCGCTGTTTCTTTTCCTCGCCGGAACATCACTGGCATTCAGCATTACGGGTGGGCTGGCAAAAGGCATTCCGCCGTCGGTGATCCGAAATAAAGTGTTCAAACGAATGCTGATCCTGATCGCATTGGGCATTCTCGACAAGAATGCGCCGATCGACATTTTCGATCCCGCGCACATACGCTATGGAAGCGTGCTCGGGCGGATAGGTCTCGCGACGTTCATTTCGGCTATTTTGTATATGAAATTCGGAACGAACCAGCGTCTGTATATCGGAGCCGGCATTCTCGTCGCTTATTATTTGATTGTAATATTAGTACCAGTTCCGGGTTTTGGCGCAGGCGACCTTTCTTTCGAAGGCAACCTGGTCGGCTGGATCGACCGTAATTTTATGCCCGGGATATTGAAGCAGGGCACGTATGACGAACTGGCGCTTCTTACCCAGTTTCCGGCGATATGCCTCACTATTTTCGGCACAGTAGCCGGTGATGTGTTGCTGAAAGAAAGCAGTCCGGGGAGGAAGGTCCGGAAGCTCTTTACATTCGCATTGGTCGGCATTGTGATTGGGTTAATCTGGAATTTCGTGTTCCCGGTTAACAAACATCTTTGGTCGAGCTCGTTTATCATGCTGACATCCGGAATGGCCTTTGCAATGCTGGCGCTGTTTTATTGGATTATAGATGTGAATGGGCACCATCAATGGGCATTTTTCTTCCGGGTAATCGGGCTGAACTCGCTAGTAATTTACCTTGCGGTGCGATTTGTGGATTTCAATGAGTCGTCGCGGCTGCTGTTTGCAGGTATTTATAAACACGCTCCCGAGAACTGGCATGAGGTCTACAATACACTGGGCGGATTTGTACTGGTTTGGCTGTTCCTCTACTTTTTGTATCGTCAAAAAATATTTGTCAAAGTCTAGCTTATGAAAACCGCCGACACGGACCGCAATGCTGGTGAAATATCGAGAAGATCATTTTTAAAAAACACCGCCGGCACGGTCGCACTGTCGATGGCGGGCGGGGCGTCGGCAACGGCAGCAGCTCCTATTCTTAATGCAAACAGCATTCATTCCTTTTCTATGGCATCAGAAAAAAGCCTGATTGGCGCTTACGGTCCCTGGGCTGCCTCATTGCTCCCTGCGCAGCCCCCGCTTTCATTTCTAAACCCGAAGTGGGGTAAGATCGATGCCTGGCGGAAGGAAGCTCTGGAAAAGACCAGGGAACTGGTGTCGGCTCCCGCAAAACCTGCATTGCCGAAGGTGACCGTCAAGAAAAAGTATACCTACGACGGGCTGGAAATTGAAGAACTCTCCTGGCAATTGCCTTACGGACGGCCTACGGAAGCCGTTTTGCTTAAACCGGCAGGCATTACCAAGCCTTTACCGGGCATTCTCGGGCTTCACGACCATGCGGGAATGAAGTATTTTGGATTAAGGAAGATTGTCAAAACATCCGACGACCAGCACCCGATATTGAAAGAACACCAGGAGACGGACTACGGCGGCAGGGCCTGGGCCAATGAAATAGCGAAACAAGGCCACGTTGTACTGGTGCACGATACTTATGCATTCGGTAGCCGCAGGGTTTATTATGAGGATACAAAGGGGCTGAACTGGGGCGCAGTGAGCACCGAAGGTAAATCGGACGCCGATCCTGAAAAGCCGGAGAATATCCGTACTTACAACGCGTGGTCATCGGAACATGAGCATGTGATGTCCAAATCGCTTTTTTCGGCCGGTACCACCTGGCCGGGTGTTTTTTTAATGGAAGATCAGGTTGCGCTCGATATTCTGGCAGACCGGAAAGAAGTAGACGCTAACCGCCTTGGCTGCGGTGGGCTTTCCGGCGGCGGATTGCGCACCGTGTACCTGGCCGGCCTCGATCCGCGCATTAAATGTGCCGTTTGCGTCGGTTTTATGACTACCTGGAAGGATTTGATTTTAAATAAATCATTCAACCACACCTGGATGACCTATACGCCGCTGCTACCCAAATACCTCGATTTTCCCGAGATCCTGGGTCTGAGGGTGCCGTTACCGACATTGGTTTTAAACAACAACCAGGACGAACTCTACACGCTCCCCGAAATGAAGCATGCAGACGCTATTCTGACCGAAGTTTTCAAAAAAGCGGGTGCCTCTGATAAATATAAAGCCAGCTTTTACGACGGGCCGCACAAATTTGACGCCGATATGCAAAAAGAAGCCTTCGAATGGTTTAAGAAGTGGCTTTGAGGTAAATTTCCGCCCAGCGAAGGTCTTCCGGCGTTGTAATCTTGATATTCTCGTAAGCGCCGTCGATGAGCTGGATGTGGTAACCCCAGGCTTCGAGCACGCTCGCGCAATCGGTGAATGACTCGTGATAATCGGCGGTGAATGCGGCTCGCATCCATGATGATCTAAAAGTCTGGGGCGTTTGGATAAGCCTGAATAGCGTGCGGTCCATCGCCTTATTTCCTTCATTCTGGCCTACAATCCGGATGGAATCTTTCAAAGGCACACTCACCACAGCAGCACCGTGTAAAGCGGCATTTTTGAAGCTGTCGGCTATGATTTCGCGGGAAATTACTGGTCTTACGCCGTCGTGAACAGCCACAAGGAATTCTTCTTTCTCCACAATGCAGTTCAACCCGTTTTTGACTGAGTGAAAGCGTGTTTTTCCTCCTGCTACGAGTTGATGGGGGATAGCGAAACTATGTTTTCGGCATAGTTCCTCCCAAAAACCAAATTGCTCCGACGGCAGCACCAGGATAATGCGCAGATTGGGCGAATAACCGGCAAATGCCCGGATCGTGTGCATCAGCACGGGCAGGCCGTTGACGGACAGGAACTGTTTCGGGATGTCGCTTTTCATGCGGCTTCCACTTCCGCCTGCAACGATGATGACGTATTCTTGCATTGGGATTCAGGCTAATAAAAAATGGCCATTTACGGCTCAGGACGTGCGTCGCTGATCATAAATGACCATTGGATTTCAGGGTTGTATATTAAATGATCAGCATAGCATCGCCGTACGTGAAGAACTTGTATTTCTCCTTGATAGCGATATCATAAGCCTTCATCACCAGATCAAAACCTCCGAAGGCGCAAGCGGCCATCAAAAGAATCGATTCAGGCAATTGGAAATTCGATAGCAATGCGTTGGCAATCTTGAAATCGTACGGAGGGAACACGAATTTGTCCGTCCAGCCTTCTACCGGCTTCAAGTGGCCGCTCGCCGAAACCGACGATTCGATCGCCCGCAGCGAAGTGGTACCCACGGCGCAGATGCGTTTTTTACCGTCAATCGCCTTGTTCACTACATCGGCAGTGCCTTGTGTAATGCGGTAGTTTTCAGAGTCGGTTTTGTGTTTGGTCAAATCTTCCACGTCTACGGTGCGGAACGTACCCAGACCTACGTGCAAAGTAACCGGAGCGAAGCTAACACCTTTTATTTCAAGGCGCTTCATGATAGCCTTAGTGAAGTGCATGCCCGCAGTAGGAGCGGCTACTGCACCTACGTGCTCTGCAAAAATCGTTTGGAAACGCTCACGGTCGGCGCTCTCTACCTTGCGGCGCGAGATAATTTCGGGAGGGAGTGGCGTCTCGCCCAGTTCGTCAACCAGCTTCATGAATGCGTCGTTGTCGCCGTCGTAAAGGAAACGGATCGTACGGCCGCGTGAAGTCGTGTTGTCGATGACCTCGGCTACCAGATCACTGTCGCCGAAATACAGCTTGTTCCCTACACGGATTTTACGTGCTGGATCAACCAGAACATCCCAAAGACGCATCTCTCGGTTTAATTCGCGCAACAGGAAAACTTCTATCTTCGCGCCGGTTTTTTCCTTTTGGCCATAAAGGCGGGCAGGAAATACCTTCGTGTCGTTGATCGCCATTACATCGCCGTCGTCAAAATAATTGATCACATCGGCAAATGTTTTATGTTCAATTTCTCCTGTTTTCCGGTGAACGACCATCAGGCGGGACTCTCCGCGGTCGGAAGGATGAAGTGCGATTAAACTCTGGGGAAGATCAAACTTAAATTCGGATAGCTTCATAGCTGGATATTCTGTGAATTTCTTTGGTCGTAGATAATGTCAGGAAAAAGGATAAATCCCGATTTCTGGCGGATTCCGGCACTTATTACAACTGAATTATAGCAATTATTAACTAGATAAGCACTCACCTTTCAAAGAAAATTTGATAGCAGGAATACTTGCAGGCGTTTCAAATTGCCCAAAAAATTTGTATAATCAGCCCTTATCTAAAATAAGACCGCAAAAGTAGGAATTTTTTTAAAAAATTTCAAGAAATGCGGCGGTTTTAATGTGCTGTGAAGCGGCGTGCTCTCCATTTCGACGCGTTTACATTCACTTCCTCATTCTGAACAGGTTTGCTTTCCGGCGAAGCATCGTTAAGAAGCGCGGAGATCAGCGCTGCAAGGCCCATGACTTTGTCATCGGTTTTTGTACTTAACACATCCGGGTCGAAATGCCGGCCGACAAAATTGGTATCGAAGCTGCCATTGACAAATGCTTCATGCTGCATTACAAACCGGCAGAAAGGAAGCGTAGTTTGGACGCCGCTGATTTGGTATTCATCGATGGCCCTGATCATTTTAAGGATCGCCGTTTCACGGTCTTCGCCGTAGGTGATGAGCTTGGCGATCATCGGGTCGTAATAGATCGGGATTTCCATACCCTGTTCAAAGCCATCATCCACGCGTACACCATTGCCGTCGGGCTTCACGTAGGTGTGCAATGTGCCGATGTCGGGGAGGAAGTGATTGGCCGCGTCCTCCGCATATATTCTTATTTCAATGGCATGGCCGCGGATCTGCAAATCTTCCTGAGCAATAGCGAGCGGCTGCCCTTCCGCAATTTTGATCATCTCTTTCACCAGGTCGACACCCGTGATCATTTCCGTTACCGGATGCTCCACCTGCAAACGGGTATTCATTTCGAGGAAGTAGAAATTCCGGTTCTCGTCCATGATAAACTCCACCGTTCCGGCACCGTAATAGTTACAGGAGCGCGCCACATCCACCGCGCATCGCCCCATTTCCTCGCGGATTTCAGGGGAAATGGAAATCGACGGTGCTTCTTCCACCACTTTCTGATGCCGCCGCTGAATGGAGCATTCTCTCTCGAAAAGGTGGATAATGTGGCCATAATGGTCGCCCAGCACCTGGATTTCAATGTGCTTCGGCGAGGTAATGTATTTTTCAATGAAAACAGACCCGTCTCCGAATGCCGCCTGTGCCTCGCTCACTGCCCGGTCCATTTGCTCGTCGAATTCTGCTTCGTTTTCTACGACGCGCATGCCTTTCCCGCCACCGCCCGCACTGGCCTTGATGAGGATCGGATACCCAATGCTATTGGCAATGCGTTTGGCCTCGTCGCGATCATTGATGGCGTCCGGCGTGCCGGGTACCATCGGGATATTGTATTGGGAAGCCGCTTGCTTGGCCGCCAGCTTGCTACCCATGACTTCTATCGATTCCGGCGAGGGGCCAATGAATATCAGGCCAGCCTCTTTCACCCGTTTCGCAAAACCTGCATTTTCGGAAAGGAATCCGTAACCCGGGTGGATGGCGTCGACACCCAGTTCGACGCACACTTTCAGGATTTTATCAATATTTAAATACGACTCCGCGGACGCCGCCGCGCCTATGCACACGGCCTCGTCCGCATAGCGCACGTGTGGAGATGTACGATCGGCCTCACTGAACACCGCGACAGTCGCGATGCCCATTTCCCGTGCGGTACGCATGATTCTCAATGCAATTTCTCCCCGATTGGCGACCAGGATTTTTCGGATTGGGGGCATAAAAATGGTGGTAAGGTTTGGGATACAGCGTGCCGATTAAAGGCACTCTTCCCATTAATTTACTAACTTCCCGTAGGTTGCAATGACGAAGGTCTTTTTTAAGTTAAATGTAAATTTTTTATTTTTGCATTTATCTAACATTTAAATCATCAGTTACCCACATAAAAAAAGAGAGAGTGGATATTTTCGAGAAATTGCGCAACAACTCAGGTCCGATCGGAACGCCGGCCAAAATGCTAAACAGCCACCATTATTTTTCGTTTCCGATGCTGGAAGGAGAACTTGGACCGCGCATGAGATTTATGGGACGGGAAGTGCTGAACTGGAGTCTCAACAATTACCTGGGCCTGGCGAACCATCCGGAAGTGCGTAAGGCGGACGCCGAAGCCGCTGCCAAATGGGGCCTCGCGTACCCGATGGGCGCAAGGATGATGTCGGGGAACTCTGTCCTGCATGAAACTTTTGAAAAGGAACTGGCGCAGTTTGTCGGTAAAACAGATGCATTCCTCCTTAACTACGGTTACCAGGGCGTGATGTCTGCGATTGAATGTCTTTGCGACCACCGCGACGTGATCGTGTATGACGCCGAATCGCATGCATGTCTGATCGACGGTATCCGTCTGCACAAAGCCAAGCTGGGCGAATACTACAAGTTCAACCATAACGACATGGTGAGCCTAGAAAAGAACCTGATCCGCGCTACCAAACTTGCAGAAGAGAAAGGCGGTGGCGTGTTGGTGATTACGGAAGGCGTTTTCGGAATGTCAGGCAAAGTAGGCGACTTGAAAGCGATTGCCGAACTGAAAAAGAAATACAATTTCCGTTTGCTCGTGGATGATGCTCACGGCTTCGGGACAATGGGTGAAACCGGTGCCGGGGTAGGCGAGCTGTTGGGTGTTCAGGACGAAATCGATCTGTACTTCTCTACATTCGCGAAGTCGATGGCGGCTATCGGTGCATTCATCGCTTCGAATGACCCCGAGATCATTATGTTCCTCAAATACAATATGCGTTCACAAACCTACGCGAAGGCGCTTCCGATGCCTTATGTAGAAGGTTGCCGCAAACGTCTGGAGATGATCAAGCAAATGCCTGAACTGCGTACGAAGCTTTGGGAAAATGTGAAGGCAATGCAGGATGGCTTGCGTAGCCGCGGCTTCAATATCGGAGAAACCGAGTCACCCGTAACGCCGGTGTTCCTCCATAGCGAGGGCGGTGTTCCCGAGGTTACGCGTATGGTACGCGACTTGCGCGAGAACATGGGCGTGTTTTGTTCGATCGTAGTTTACCCGGTAGTACCGAAGGGCCAGATCATGCTCCGCATCATCCCGACGGCGTCGCATACGCTCGAAGATGTAGAATATACGCTGAATGCATTCACGACGCTCGCCGAGAAACTCAAAAACCGGGTTTACCAAAGCGACGCGGTACAAGAAGTCGTGGAATAGTTATAAAACCGCTTTTTTTGCATGCAGAGGGCTTTTTTTGAAAAAGCCCTCTTTTTTATTTACTGGCGGGCAATAAAAGTTGGTGAGTGTAACTCGCTGTTATTGAGTGATTTGTGTTGATTCGGGTATTTAATTGTATTTTAGAAGTGTTTTTTTTTGTTTTTTGGGTTGCTTAAATGGTTTTAATTACTAAATTTCGGTCAAAACATGCGTTTTTAGCGTGTGAGAGGCATTTTTTAAAACTAAAAAACAAAGAAAACATGGCAAGATTCGATGAAGTAAAAGAACTGGTTCTTTCACTGGAGGGCGATTTTGATAAGTTCTATAACAAAGGCAACCAAGCTGCCGGAACTCGTGTACGTAAAGGCATGCAAGATCTGAAAACGTTGGCTCAGGATATTCGCGCAGAAGTTCAAAACAAAAAGAACGAAGGCGAAAAATAACGAAGCACACGGAAGATTTTAAAAGCCCCGACGATGATCGCCGGGGCTTTTCCTTTTTAGAATTTGGCGTCGTTCACCATCGTGGCGACACCGCGGACGGCGATCTTTTTGGTAGTGGCGTCGTAAATCTCGGTGGAGATTTCGGCGATATGCTTGGCCGGATTGATGGACACGATTTTGAAAACGGCCCGATACTCCGTTTCAACATACATCGGGCGCAGAAACTCCACGGTTTGTTTCAGGTAAATGGAGCCGAAGCCGGGAAACTGGGTGCCTAGTACCTTCGTGAAAACCGTAATACCCAGCATTCCGTGAATGATCGGTTTCTTAAACTGCGTGGTAGCAGCATATTCGGCATCAAGATGCACAGGGTTGTTGTCGCCGGTCAGGTCGGCGAATGCCTGTACTTGTTCCTGCGTGAATTTGAAAAGGTGGTCGAACGTCGAGTCGACAACAGGTTCTATTTGCATAAATGGGTCATTTACTTAGAATGGAATTTCAAAAATACACCTAAAACGCAAAAAGCCGCCTGGCGGTAGGCGGCTTTCTGGTTCTGGTTGAAGGCTGGTCTATTCTTCCATGTCTTCGGCCAGCACGACTACCCCGTTATCTTCGGATAGTCCATCGAGGCTTTTCGGAGCCCTGGCATTGTTCCTTTTATTTTTGAATTTTTTAACCTGCATTTTCAGGGTATCTATTGCCAAATCAGTTGCTTCTTCAAAGGTGGTTCCCTGCTCTCTCACAAACATCGTCCCGCCGGGCACGTAGAGTTTCACTTCAAGGAGTTTGGTATGCAACTTAGTATTATCATTCCTGTCGAGCTTAAGGAATACCTCTCCACTGGTGATCCGGTCATAGAACGTATCCAGTTTGTCCAATTTTTGCTGAATGAAAGTCAGTAACTTGGGATCGGCATCAAAGTGAATTGCTTGCATCTGCAGTCTCATAAGCACACATCATTTTAAAGTAAAACATATTTCCAACCGCTTTCCAGATTTTCGGACCGGAGGTTTATTCATCTTCGGATAGTTATAAAAAACCTATGTTATCCGGGCTGATCTCCTGGTTGAATCTGCCTTAACGGTAGATTAAATAAAAGGAAATATTAAGTTAATGTCAAGTAATAACCGTGGTTTTTAAGGGACATTTATTTGTGCCGAAAAATCGGTTCGAAGGCCTCAGGCTTCTTCTAAAAGTGTCCTGAAAGAGACATATTGCCCGTTAAAAAGCTCATGGTGACGCTCCTGCAGGGCAGGTTGAAAGTGGGTCTGGTAAGCCAGAAAATCCTCCATCGTCCTGAATTTAAACTGGGTAGTGTAGGTGGATCCTTCGTTCTCGATTTCGGTTAAAAGCCGCAGTAGCTTGCATTCCAGCGGTAGTTCCGTAGCATTGATTTCGGGGATGTACACCGATTTCATATAATGCAGCCAATCGTTTTCTGCCTGATAGCTGATATTGACTGTGATGTTATAGACGATCATTTTATAAAAATTTATGTTTGCGAGTTACATTTGCATGCATATACTTATTCACCGTAACCAGTATTATCATGAATATTCTTCTACACGCCCATTCGGGCCTCCGTTATGTGGTGTTAGGACTTTTGATTGCAGCGATTTTCACGGCGTACTCCAACTGGCAAAAGGGCAGCCAGGCCGACAGCAAGCTGTACCTCTTTACCCTCATCGCAACCCACACCCAGTTGTTGATCGGACTGGTGCTGTATTTCATGAGCTCCAAAGTTAACTTCGATCTGATCAGCGAGAAAGTATTTCGTTTTTATTCGATAGAACACGTGTTCATGATGCTGATCGCCATCGTGCTCATTACGGTAGGAAGAGTGCGCTCGAAGAAGCTCTCAGGCGCCGACAAGCACCGGACGGTATTATACTTCTATGCATTGGCATTGATTATTATCCTGGTCGCTATCCCCTGGCCTTTCCGTAACCTGGGATCGGGATGGTTCTGATTTGACCATAGGCCTTTGGCCGACGATTGACAATAGACCATGGATTATCAGGCATAAAAGAACGCCATGGTCTATTGTCAATCGTCTATGGTCGCGGCGCAGCCGCTTACCCAAACAGCTCGCTTGACAAGTACCTGTCCCCGCGGTCGCAGATGATGAACACGATCACGCCTTCTTTCAATTCTTTCGCCAGTTGAATGGCTCCCCAGGCAGCACCTCCGCTGCTCATTCCGGCAAAAATAGCCTCTTCGTTGGCCAGGCGCCGGGTAGTAAGTGTGGCATCCTCCTGCGATACTTCGATCACCCGGTCAACGCGCTCTTTTTCAAATATTTTGGGAAGATATTCCACCGGCCATTTGCGGATGCCGGGGATACTCGAACCGTCGTTGGGCTGGCAGCCCACGATCTGGATGCTGCTGTTTTGCTCTTTCAAATAGCGCGAAACGCCCATAATGGTGCCGGTAGTACCCATCGATGACACGAAATGGGTGATCCGCTGGTCGGTATCGCGGTAAATTTCCGGGCCGGTGGTGCGGTAATGCGCTTTCCAGTTATCGGGATTGGCGAATTGGTTAAGCATGAAATAATCACCTGCGGCTGCCTTTTCTTCGGCCAGGTCGCGGGCGCTTTCCATGGTTTCGGTGAGAATAACTTTTGCACCGAATGCTTCCATCGTGAGCACGCGCTCGCGGGTGGAGCTCTGCGGCATCAGCAATTCAATTTCAAGGTCGAAAAGTCGGGCGATCATGGCCAGCGCAATGCCTGTGTTGCCGCTGGTAGCTTCCACGAGCTTCATGCCGGGTTTCACTTCACCGCGTTCGAGCGCGCCTTTGATCATGCTGTAAGCTGCGCGGTCTTTCACGCTGCCGCCGGGATTGTTGCCTTCCAGCTTGCCGAATATGCGTACGTTGGGATTGGGATTAACTCTTCGTAATTCAACCAGGGGTGTATTGCCTACCAGATCCAGTAATGATGACATGGTGAAAATCGTGATGTTGTGATTCAAAAAAGGTACGTGTATCAAGAGTTACCGACCGGGCGGCCTCTTTGTGTAAGCGTAAATCAACAACATCGAACGGACCGAAAGAATGCCCGCCGGGATGAAAATGTAAAAAACTTTGAAGTCGAAAGCATATTTACCCTATGAAATTAATGGGATGTAAATATACCATATTATTTATGGCGTTTCGGCAAAAAATGCCTGAGTACCGAGCAGGAATGGTAAGATCGAACTGCTGTGTGTGCCATCGGTAACCTTGATAAACGTCACATTGGTTGCGCCCAGCTTTTGCATGGCATTGTAGGCATTTTCGGAATTAAAGAAAAACACCAGTGGGTCTTTGGTACCGTGATAGAGCTGTGTCGGGGTTTTGGGTTTAAAATTGTAGACGTCGTTATCGGCAATGGCATCTATGAAACCTTTATCTGTCCCGTCGTTGAGTGCTTTTTTGAATGAGTCGTTCAATGCCAGATGGAAGCTCTCTGCTATGGCAACATTTCTTCCCGATGCGGCAATTTTAGCGGCATATTTTTCCGTGAAATAATAAGAAGCGGGTTTGTTAAGCTTATAGATATTGTCGTACGTAAGCAAAACCCAGAGATAAAGCGAGTTATACCCCGCAATACCATCTGTTTTGTCATTGATGATATGCTTCATAAATGCGGTCTTATCGTAGGCGCCGGCTCCGCAGCTGGATGCGCGCAGGTTAAACTCTGACGAGGCTTCTTCTTCAATCTTGCGTTGGAGGGACATCGTCGCGAACCCACCTTCCGAATAACCGGCTACATACAGTTTTTCGTCCCATTTGACCTCCTTTTGGCCTCTCAGATATTCTTTTGCGGCCCTTAACATGTCCAATGACGCCGAAGCAAGGCTCGCGCGGTGCTCGTACGGGTGTGGGAGATTGTCGGAAGCACCATAGCCAATGTAGTCCGGGTAAGCGATAATGTAGCCCATCGATCCAAACAGTGAGCCGAAAGAGGAGCCCTCTGATCCGTCCCTAAAAAGAGATGGCGCGTCGCCGATGTCGGTGATAGTGCCGTGCTGCACGCTGATCATCGACACGGGGCCCGCTACTACCGGTATGATCAGCGCACCCGACGCGGTGATATCCGTACCATCTGTGTTTTTGGTTTTATAGGTGATCTTGTAGACTTTGATGTCGTTCTTCACGTACGCCGCCACCAACCCGGAGAGGTTGCCTGTCTTTTGGATAATTTGCGCCTTGCTGAGGGAGGTAATAGGGGTACTTTCCTTTAAATAGACATTCTCCTCGGTAGGCGGTACCAGCTTGGTGTCATCGTCCTTACAGGAGTTGAGGACGAGTAAGCTCCACAGCAGCAGAAAGGATAGTTTATGCAGCAAAACAGAGGTGGTAGATTTTTGCATAGCTGAAAGATAAACAGGCCATTAGTATATTAGTGGTAACGCATAATGGCCTGTTTTTGATGATAAATTCTCCTTTTTCTTCTGTTAAATTTTACTCATATACCAATTGATCATCCTGGCCGTGGCGTCGGGACGTTCTACCATGCCCATGTGGCCGGCCTCGGCGAAGATCAGCGGATAGCTCTTTTTCGGGAATTCAGCGAGCTCGATCACGCTTTCGAAAGGGATAAGCTTGTCCTGCATGCCGATGATAAACAGAACCGGGAATGGCAGACTGGCCAGTACCGCAGTGCGATCGGGGCGGTTGCGCATGGCCGTGATACCGGCGATGAGCGCTTCGGCAGGTAGTTTGCCGAAATGTGCGATATGTTCCTTGATACGCTCGGGGTAAAGCTCCTTGTACCGGTCGCCAAAGAGGTTTGCGGCGGTACTTTTGACGAACGACTCGGTGCCGTAGGTCCTAAGCAGGTCGATCATCTGGCCGCGCTGATGTTTTTTTGCATCATCATCGGCGTAGGCCGTGGAATGGAAAAGCCCGAAACCTTCGAGCATGTCCATGTATTTTTCGGCAAATGCCAGGGAAATATAACCACCCATCGAATGGCCGATGAGCGTACATTTCTGAATGTTGGCGTTGGTCAGGAAGCGATGCAGTTCATCGGCATATTCCTCTACCGTCTGGCAGGAAGTGAAGAGCGAAATGTTCGGTCTTACTACCGTATAGGTGTCATTGATCGCAGCGTCGAGGCTGTCCCAAATCGTGTCATCTATGCCATGACCATGTAGTAATACCAAAGTTTTCCGGTGTAGATTCATATAGATTTGCATTCAAGGTTGAGAACTTGTTTGCCTAAATATACTAAACCTTCGTCCGTTTGCGGCCCTAATGGCTAACTTTCGCCATTTCTTCCTCGCGCAGCGCGCGGCGAAGTATCTTGCCTACATTGGTTTTGGGAAGCTCTTTACGGAACTCGATCTGGCGGGGATTCTTGTAGCCGGTGAGGTTTTCCTTGCAATAGGCCTTCACCTTTTCCTCAGTCAGTTCGGGGTCTTTTTTGACTACAAAAATTTTCACCATTTCCCCTGATTTTTCGTCCGGAATGCCCACGCAGGCTACTTCCGCAACACCGGGGCATTGGGCTACCACATCTTCTATTTCATTGGGATAGACATTGAAACCAGAAACGAGGATCATATCCTTTTTCCGGTCCACAATCTTGAAAAAGCCGTCGGGGTCCTCAATACCGATGTCTCCGGTCCTGAACCAGCGGCCGCTTTCGTCTTCCAGGATCACTTTGGCGGTTTCGTCGGGGCGGTTGTAATAGCCGAGCATGATTTGCGGCCCTTTCGCGCAGATTTCACCACGCTCGCCGATGGGTAACCATTTGTCGTCCTCACCCAGGATACGCATTTCGGTACTTGGGAAAGGCAGGCCGATGGTCCCTTGCTTGTGTTTGCCGTTCAGCGGGTTCACTGAGAGTACCGGCGAGGTTTCGGAAAGTCCGTAACCTTCCACCAGCGGGCAGCCCGTAGCTTTTTCCCAACGCTCCGCTACGATCTTTTGCAAAGCCATACCGCCCGCGATTGTGATTTTGAGGTTGGAGAAATCAACCGATGCAAATTCCGGATTGTTAAGCAAGCCATTAAAAAGCGTGTTCAGCCCCGGGAAAATATGGAATGTATTTTTTTTGAGTTCTTTAATAAATGCGGGAATGTCTTTCGGATTCGTAATCAGCACATTCAATGCCCCCCATTTGATACCGCACAACCCATTGATCGTCATCGCAAAGACGTGATACAACGGCAATGCGGCAATGAGTGTCAGTTGCCCGGTTGTTTCCGAATTACGCATTTTGGACATGAGCCATTCATTAATGCCCTCGACGTTGGCTATCAGATTTCTGTGCGTGAGCATGGCGCCTTTTGACACGCCGGTGGTGCCGCCGGTATATTGGATAAATGCGAGGTCGAGGCCCGAAACATTCGGTTTCTGATAGGTAATTCCCGAACCGACGGACAACGCCTGAGCCAGTGTTACCGTGTTTTTGAGATGGTAAGCAGGTACCATTTTCTTCACATATTTCACCACGGCATTCACGATCAGCTTTTTGGGGAAGCCCAGCATATCACCGATTTCGGAAATGATCACGTGCTCGATATTGGTATTGGCAATGACCTTTTCAAGGTTGGATGCAAAATTGGCAAGTATAACGATCGCCTTCGCACCCGAGTCTTTGAACTGGTGCTGCATTTCGCGCGGCGTGTACAGCGGGTTCGTATTCACGATTGTGAGGCCTGCACGCAGAGAACCCATCATGACTACCGGATATTGCAGCAGATTGGGCATTTGTAATGCGATGCGATCGCCCTGTTTCAGGCCAACGCTTTGAAGGTATGCCGCAAAATTTTGTGATAGTTCATCCAATTGCCCGAAAGTCAGCTTTTTATCCATATTCGTAAAAGCAGCCTTATCGGCATTTTCCCGGAAACTCGACTCCATCAGTTCGAGCAGGGACGAGTACGCATCCGGATTTATTTCATAGGGAATGCCCTCCGGATAGTTTTTAAGCCATGGATAGGTATCCTTCGAGATCGAGACCATAATTTCAGAGCAAAGGGTAAGAATGACTATTTGTGAATTAAGGTAATCAATTAAGCCAAAAAAATATCGAACCAATCCAATTTATTTTTGACCCTGAAAACCTGCGAATTTGTGTTAAATCGCAGACATTCCGATTACCGGCGGCTAATTTCCCAACGCCAGAGCAGCCCTTCGTCGGGGTCGTTAATATCCTCCGTTTGGGCAAAACCCAATTTTTCCAGAATGTGCCCCGAAGCATTCTCTTCCGCTAGCGTGTGCGCGATTACCTTGCGCACGGACGGGTGCTGAAATGCGTGATCCATCAGTCCTTTGGCCGTTTCCGTACCTAATCCCTTCTCCCGGTACGATGGGATGATTTCATAGCCTATCTCCACCATGCCATTGGGGTCGGGCTCGCCTTTGTAGCCGCAGGAGCCGATGAGCATATTGTCGGGGACGTGTATAATGAGATAAACCCACCAGTCGCGCAAGGGCGGGTGGGCTTTCCAACGGTGATAAGACGGGGTGAAAGTATCGCGAAAATCCGTCCACTTTTTAGGGACGTTTACGCCCATAACCCGGGCTAATGTGTTGTTTCCCATGCGGATAGCGTCGTAAAGCGTATCGTCGCAGGAGATAATTCTTAAATGGGGGGTCAGAATCATAATAAAGGAAATGAGCCCCCCAATTTAAGAAACTATAAATTGTTTTCGTCAAAGCGGTCAGTGATTGCCTTGCGGATAGCCTGGTGCGGGCGCATTCCGGTGCTGCGCGTACGCGGCACGGCGCGGTCGGCGGAGGCATTGGATTTGGCGCGTAATGCGAGGTTCGAAACCGTAAGATGGCTGTTACGCCAGGCGTCGTATTCCTCCTCGTTCATCACGTCGCGGGTTACCTGTCCATGCGCATAACCGTCGCCGAACGATTGAATGCGGCTGTCGGTCAATGCTTGCTTACGTTCGTTTTCCAGCGCCTCTATCTCGGCCCTGATTTTCACTTCTTCCGCTTTCAGCTCTTCCAGTTTAGGCAACAGCTCGATTTCGTTTTCCAGAACGGTTTTCTGGGTCATATGCTGCGTCACGGTCTGTTGCAACGGCTCCATTTGTTTCAGAATCCGCTTCCTTCTTCTGCGGAGGCGCCATAGTTTCGGGTCTACCTGCAACCAGCGGTACCAGAAGCCTTGCAGCACCGGCAACGCCATCCCAAGCGACACCGCACCCGCAATAGCGAACAATACGCCGCTGAGTACGAACGACAGCAATGCCCACGGGCTGTTCACGAGGTCGAGATTCAGCTGATCGGAGTTTTGTAATGCCTGCTCGATTTTCTTGGTCAATGCGGGGCTATCCACCGGCGCGCCGGTCAATGGGTCCACCGCATTCAATTGCAGGTTTTTAACCGATTTATTGATCGCCTCTTTCAGCTTGTCGGTGCGGTAGGCTTCGTAACGGAACCAGCCCAGCACGATCAGCGTCACGATTGCGAAGATGGATAGTACCAGTTTAAACCCGGCATACCGCGATTTCGCTTTCGGAGACTCGTCTTTGTGGTAAGGCTCTTCCACCAGGCGGTCGTAGGCCGGTTTCAGCAACACCGAAAGCATCGCCAAACCGATCGCGAATGCCCAAGCTTCGTTCGAGTTCCGGATGTTTAATGCATATGCTACGATTTCGTGCGAAATGATCAGGTCACCGGCGATGAAGGAAATACCTGCGGCGAGGAAGATCAAACCGGCGATCAGCGAATAGGACGGTGCTTTATCGGCCCGTTTCTCTTTCAGTTCCTCGGTCTGCGCATCGATTTCGGTGATCGAGCGTTCCATATCCTTCATTTGCGTAGCTGCATTGTTGAGGCCCATTACCTCATTCTGCAATCTGCCGTACGCGGTTTTGTGCTCTGCCAGCGCCTGCTGGTTCCGCGATCTCGTTTCTCCGAGCTCCTGTCTCTTTTCGTTGAGCCGGTCCTGAATCCAGTCGTGGTTTACATTGCTGGACAAATAATTCTCGTATACTTCACGGTCGATACCTTCCATTCCACGCGTGTAGCCGTGTTGGTAATCTCCGTTTTCATTTAGATTTTGCTCGTTCATGACCATTATTTAGGGTTGATCGAATGTGAGTTAGGATAAAAAATCGCGCCATCGGCGCATTTTCTGATCATCTTGCTGCCGCTATTTGCCCTTCTGGATCAGGTTAAGCTGCCGGGTGGTCAGTTCGTTTTTCATCCGGCGCGCGAGGTAGAATTCGCTCTCAAAAAGCTTGATAAGCATGTCCCGTTTGGCAAAAAGGCGGTCGCGCTCGGTCTCGGCATGGCTCTGCTCGCGAAGCACCTGCCATTTTTTTACACGCAGGTCGTCGATCTCCTCCTGCAATGTCTGGCATTCCGACTCCCAGTTGTAGTTATTTTCAACAAAATCCTGGCGGTCGCGACGAATATTTAACCAAACTTGCAGGTCATTACGCAGTACGGTAATGTTGCTGAGCAGCAGTTTTCCTGCAAAAAGGAAGAGGAAAAACACGAAAACGAACAGTGCAAATGCCTGCCACCAGGTTTGGTAGGTAATCACATTTGCGAACACGAACAATGCAGCTGCAAACGGTAGCCCTATTTCTTCCAGGAGCGATTTCCACGTCACTTTCGAATCGGTATCGTGGAAGAGCGAAATGCGGCCGAACAGACTGAACATTCCGGCCAGGAACACGCCCAGCGCAATCCATGAATTGTCTGCAAATGCCGGTTTCAGCGACTCGCGGATCAAAAAGAAGTTGCCCACACACATGGCCGCGCATAGTGTAATACCTATGAGCGTGCGCGGAAGATGGTGCTCACCTTCTGCACGAGCCCCAGGGGTTTTCAGCCGCTCCTGCAATTCATCAATCCGGTTTTGTTTCTGACCGATGAAAAGGTTCAGCTCCTGAATGCGCTCGTTATGCTCTTCGATATTGGCAAGATGTGAGGCCGCCAGGTTCGAGAAGTATTTGTGGATAATGTCGGTTTTCTCATGCGGGTCGGATTCCGAAAGCCCGAAAAGCACACCCTCGTCGCGCAATGTGTCTTCGTCTTCCAGCCAGTAGGGGATTTGCACTTCCACTTTCGGAAGCTCCGGTGCTTCGGGTTGTAATGCTGGCAGCGCCGGTTGCGGTGCAGCAGGCATAGGCGGCATGGGCTGGGACGCCGGCCGGGGGGCTGCTTGCTGTGGTGCCGGAGCCTGATACGGTGGCGCAGCAGCCATTAAGGGTTGCCGGGTGTCGGCAACGGGTGTTTGAGTGATCGGATTTTGTTCCACTGATTGGGTAGGGGTGTCGTTTGCCTGAACAGGCTCATCATCATAAAATTCGTTTTCGTCGGACTCTCTCGGACGAAACCAGCCGGCAATTAATTCAGTCAGTTTGGCCATAGTTTTTCATGGGTTAGCCTGCGATTATCCATGAAAACAAACAAATTCACTATAATATTGTGATGATCGGCTATTAAAAAAGGTAAGCGCCTGGGGATTAGGACATTTCGAACATCTTCTGTAACGCTTGCCAGAGTTTTTTCTTAAGATTCCTGTCGGCTTCGATCACCACCAGCGGATCGACGAGCAAGAACCAGATACCTTCCAGATTCTTAGGCGTATAAGGCACCAGCAACAGGTCGAGGTGGAGCTTGATCAGCGGTACGCCGAAGGAGATAAAAAAGTTGGTCTTTTTACCCGAAAGTACGGTGCGCGCATCCTGCCCGGGCATGAAGCTGAAATTTACGACATCGCTCGTTTCCAGCGAATGGCCGACGGCTTTGAGAATATTGTCGAGGAACAATGCTTCCGACATGAGCATTTCCTGCTGTTTCGGCTCGTCGGTGAGGACGAGTACTTTGTGTTTCAACGCGGGGAACGCGGCAGCCGTTGCCGGAGAGGGCACATTTACAGGCGGTGGGGCCATTACTGCCGGTGTCTGAGGCAAAGTAGGAACATGGGTCGCCGGTATTGCCGGTTGCGGTGAAACAGGGGGCTGTATGGGAACAGCCGGTGTCGCGGGTAACGAGGCCGCGGGCGCCTGCACGTGCGCAGGCTCGGGTACTGGTGGCGCGGGGTGTACTTCTGCCGCAGTAGTTGCCGGACGTTCGGTCAGCGCACGATCTTCCAGCTGAAACAAAGTTTCATTCTGATAAAGGATCTGAAAAAATGCGACTGACGAATGCTCCATAATGACTATAAATGCCCGAGTTCCATTCCGGGCTGGGTCCAGATGCCGATTTTCTGTTTGTTGGCGGCTATTTCAAGTTTGGCATATTCCTGGTCGTGCGAATACTTTTTGAAATGCACGGCCAGGCCTTTTTTGACCAATTCCTTATTCAGCACTTTACCATCGGGTAGCACTACTTCGCCGAGCAGGCGGCCGTACTTGTCGAATTCGCCTTTGTGGCGGATACTAACCACCTTCCGGAAGCATTTCTCGCTGGTAAACTGCTTCGCATTGTTGTAAAAAGGCATATTACGCTCCGGGCAGTTGATATGCAAAAAGCGTATCCGCACATTTTTCCCTATCCTGCGTCCTGCCTTTTTACCTGAATAAATGTATTTCAGCTCGATTGTGTCACCGTCCTGGATGCCAATTACTTCGGCTTTAAGGGGGTTTGGTAAATCGCTGTTGCTATTGAACTGTTGACTTTCTTCAGAACTGAGCGCGCACGAGGCGAGCATGGTCGGGGTGCTTGTGAGAACGAGGAACAGCAGGCTGGAAAATGCAAATCGGGAAACGAGAAAACGAAAATCAGGCACGCGGAAAATTCATAAAGTTTGAGTGCCAAAGATAGCTATTGTTTCCGATCAGTTTTGTTCCAGTTTGTACCACTTAATGTCCTTCAATGGCGCTCGTCTTGCCACTGAGGCAGTTGGCGAATAATTTTTTTCCAGATAATCGAGTACAGGTTTCTCGGCGTCGCCCAATTCCCATAGGTTGTGGTTGGCCTGCATCCAGCGGATCTTCTGCTTCCAGCCGTCGCGGGTGAAGCGGTTAGCGATGATCAGCTTGGTAGAATGGCAGTTGGTACATTGCGCTTTTACCATGTACAGGTTTTCATCGACAATCAGCCCCGTTTCCGGGTCTTTTTTGGTAGTATCGGCCACTGCCGTACTCACATTGTTATGTTTGGCCGGCGTTTCGGGCAGGGTTTGAAACACAATACCTGCACCGAGCATGGCTATCAAAAAGATCTTCATAAATTATCGTATTTGCCCGGGAGCATTGTGGTACATTACCCTACTTTGACGGCGATTCTTTCACAAGCATTGTTCAGATACCCGCCCGGGTTCCAGGCCGGTGCCAGCATCGGTTGCGCAACGCCCGTTTCATCGGTGGCTTTCACCCATATTTCATAATATCCGTTGGTCGGGAATTTGATATGGGTATTCCAATGCTGCCACGCCAGGCGATTCACCGGGGCTTCAAGTTTACATTCTTTCCATGTGGCGCCGAAATCAATAGAAACCTCTACTTTTTTAACGGAATGGTCTCCCGCCCATGCGTGCCCGCGCAATGCGAGCTCCTTCGCCGGGTCGATCATCGCACCGGTCTTAGGATATGTGATCAACGATTTCACCGGCATGGATTCGATGATTTTGTAATACTCATCGGTAGCCGGAATTTCAGTGCCAGGCGCTACCGGGTTGCGGGGTAGTTTGTAGCTGTGGCCTTCCATTTTGGGGCCGTCGTGTACTTTGTTTCGTACCGAAATGCCGCTCAGCCACTTTCCGGAAACGGAGGCAGGCCAGCCGCCAATTACGAGCCGGAGCGGATAGCCGTGGAACTCAGGAATATCCTTTCCATTCATTTGCCATGCAATGAGCGTCTCGTCTTCCATAGCTTTCGCAATGGGGACGCCGCGCGAGATAGATTCCTTTTTGGGATCGCGGCTCAGGTGGAGATCTTTGCCATGGTAACCTATATATACAGCATCGCTTTTAATGCCCACATCATTCAGGATGTCTTTCAGCCGCACGCCCGTCCATTGCGCACAATGCACTGCCCCCTGGCCCCATTGGTTCCCCGAGGCTTGGGGCTGGTAGCCTGAGCGGCCGTTTCCGCCGCATTCTAGTACGAGCTGATAGGTATATTGTTTGAATTTCTTTTTGAGGTCGGCCAATGTGTAGGTCTTAGGCGCCTTTACCGACTCACCGTCGATCGTCAGCGTCCAGTTGGCTACATCTATTTTTTCGGGAACAAGACCGTTGTTGCGGATGAACATGTTTTCAACGGGAGTAACGCGGTCGTCGAGCAAATGTACCGGCGTTTCCACGTTCCATGGTTTGTCGCCCTGCACGATCATTTCCGCACTTTTGCCTTTCAACGCGTCCTTCTCATCCAGGAAAATGGGGCGGTACCCGGCGGGCATACGATTAGCAAAAACGATCTGGCTGCCCATTGCGGTAGCTAACGCCGTGAGGCTCCCTGTTCTGAGAAAATCTCTTCTGTTTAATTCGGAATTCATCAACTGGTTCAGGAAAACTTTTAAAACTTTATTTTCAAACTTACATAAACCGAACGGCTTAAACCATTATTTCGTGTCAATTTGGGGGCGTTATCCATAAAAAAGAGGCTACCGTTGCCGGTAACCTCCTGATCCATAATAGTGTGTATTGAGGCACTTTGAGCCCTGGCTCATTGAAAAGTGCATGTATATGCCTAACAGGGAAAGTTTACGTTAATGGGTGCAGTTATTTTTTGATGAACGGCCCCGCAATCGCGAGCACGGCTTCTTTTGTAAGTGGCTCGTCGAATGCTTCCGTAATGGCGGCGTCACTCTTGGAAGCAAGTCCTTTGAGATTTACGCCTCCTTGCGTCATGTTATCCTCGCCGGCGTAAATGGCAGCTACCGCGCCTTCCTTGCCTGTAATCCAGCCCTTCATGGCGGTATTACCTAGTAATGTGGCTGCGAGCCGCCTTGCTACGGCTGCGTGCCGTGCTTCGATGGAATGCACTTGCAATGCGTATTCGAGGATTTGCGGGTCGGCGATCAATGCGCCGGCCTGGCCCTTGTAGGCGCGCACCCCCGTATCTTCAAGCGCGCTCGAAACGGTCACGAACGTTTTGTAATTGGTGAACACATCGCCGAATGCACCGCCGTACTGGAAATCGAAGGTCGGTTTTGCAATGGCTTTACTTCCAAGCGCTTTGACGAGGAATGCCACGTGCTGCGTTTCGTGCTTACCGATTTGCATGAAAATAGCTTTATCCGATGCCGGAATGAGGTTCGCAGCCGCGTTGCCGGCTTTGTAGAACTCGTCTTCGAGGTATTCGAGCGTAAGGGCGTAGTTGAGCACGTCCACGGCGGCTGCCGATTGTGCGAATGCCTTGTTGACGATGGCAGCAAATGCGGTAGGGATTGCCGCTGAGGCCAGCTTGCTTCCTATTTTGTTCATAAAGTGGCGGCGCGAAGCGTATTCGAGTCTCCCGACTGCATCACCGTCAATTTGTTGAAACTGATCTATGATTTTGAAAATATCCATTGTCTATGATCCTGTTAGTGTGAATGATTATTTACCTACGTTGGCACCGGTGATGGTATCCTTTACGTAGCCCTTAACTGCCGCGAGGATGTCGGCAGGCGCAATAGCCTTGTCCATTCCATTGGCGTCGATGATGTCGTCACCGGCAAAATCAGCAGATTTCGGGTTGATCAGGTCACGGATCACAGCCGCGTGACGGGCCTCCACGGAGACAATCTTTCCTGCAAGCAACAGGTAATTCGGGTCCTTGATCAGCTTTCCGGCGCCGTTGTAGGCGGCCACGCCGGTATCTTCGAATAGTTTGGCTGCGCCAAGAACGGCCTCTTTTTTGGAGAAATCGATGGCAGCGAAGTTAGGGGTCAGTCCTTTGATGGCCTTGTCGCCCAATGCTGCTTTGAAGAAATCGCGGTGAACGATCTCATGATCGCGGATGTCGGTCAGGATCGCTTTTTCTGCATCGGTGATGCCGTTGTAGGGCGTCTGGATCACTTGTGTGTAAAACGCCGCTTCGAGTTGTTCCAGCGCGTATGCATAGTTGAGCACACCAATGTCGCCCGAGCCGAGGTCGACGGTGTCCCCAGTGCCGGGAATCATCGGGTCGTCGTCATCGTCATTACATCCCGCGGCGATCACGATTGTTCCTAATGATGTGGCTAACCCGGCCGAGCGTAAAAAGAGACGCCTGTTGAAAACCGACGTAATTTCCCCTTCTCCTTTACCGGAGCTGTTCTTCGTTTTCGTGTGTTTGTTCATAGCAATGAAAGGTTATTGAGCCACTCTCCGTGTGTCGAAAGAGTTTTGAGAGATCTACGCGGGACAGATTGCTTTAGATCAGGCGGGGAGAAAAAGGGAGGAAAGGGAAGAGGGAGGAAAGAATGAATAAGAAGGGTTTAAAACACAAAAAGAGTCCCTGATGGGGACTCTTGATGCTTTCAGACTAACCGATGGTATTCTTAAATAACGTTGAGTAAATAATGCCTGAGATATAATTCAATATATGAATGTATAGCGTTAAGTCTCTAGCGGTGTGTAGTAGTTATGCTACCTTTTGCAGATAAACAATTTCTACGCAAATATAAGGGAATATGTTCCTCACAAAACAATATTGGATAAAAAAATTTGAATTTTTTTTAGTTTCGGTAATAAGATACGGGTACATGGGCAAAGTGGTTATTAAATTTCACATAACTGGTGTGAAATTCCACAACCTGAGGTATAGCTCCCGTTCCATCCGGTTACACAGTTGTGAATAAAAATTGGTTAATATCTGATTATCAACTTTTTTTGTAGCATATTTCCATTGGCACGAATATCTCTTTCAGTTTATATTAAAAATTAAATGCCCGATTCATCATGCGAATAACCCCGATAGCCCTCACACTCTTGCTGGCAGCAGTTACCCCGGATGTTGATGCATCCGTGCAATCTCTTGCAGATGTGGTCGTTATTGCCGAGCATAGCAAGGTTGCCGTGCGGCCGGAGGACCTCCCGGAAGCTGTTAAAAGTACCTTGTCCGGCTCTTATGCCGAGTGGAAAGTAAGCAGTGCCTACCTGGTCACGCGGGACGATAACTCACAGTATTACGAAGTAAATATCAAACGAGCGGAAGAAACATCTACACTAAATCTGGACAAGTACGGGAAGAAGATCGATTAGCAAAAGGCCGTTCCCGGCGTCTGACAGGCTCATAATGAAAAGCCGGAGACTTCTCCGGCTTTTTGGTGTTTGTTTTTTGTACTTTTACATAATACCCACTCGTTTAATAGTATTTATTTTTCTTAGAAATAGTATCACCCATGGCTCATCTGCTCCTCGTTGAAGACGATTCTACATTTTCAAAGTTGCTCACCAATTTTCTCGGCAAGCATGGTCATCAGGTAAAGGTTTGTACAAACATAAAAGAGGCGAGAGAAGCGCTTGGGAAGAATAACTCCGACGGGCCGTTTGAAGTGCTGATGCTCGATTACCGTCTGCCGGATGGTAACTCCGTAGATTTTCTTAAAACGCTCAGAAGCGAAGGCAACCGCACCCCGGCATTTATCATGACCAGTTTTCATGACGTGCGGACCGCGGTTACGGCCATGCAAATCGGGGCTTTCGATTACATCACTAAACCGGTGAACCCTGAAGAATTGCTTATGGTACTCAGGGAGGCGCTGAACAAGGGAGAGGTGACGAGCGTGAAAACTGCCCCGAAAGCCAAAAGTAATTCGAAGGCAGAAAAGCAATCGCTCGATTATATCGAAGGCAGAAGCAAGGTTGCCAAACAACTTTTTGAATATGTACGGCTGGTGGCACCCACTGACATGTCGGTGATTATCCAGGGCGAGAGTGGCACCGGTAAGGAGCACGTGGCGAAGTCGATACACCGCCTCAGCAAGCGTGCTGATGGCCCGTTCGTGGCGATCGACTGCGGTTCATTGTCGAAAGACCTGGCCGCCAGTGAGCTTTTCGGTCATAAAAAAGGGGCATTCACCGGTGCATTGCAAGATAAGATAGGGCAGTTCGAAGCGGCGGATGGCGGCACGCTATTCCTCGATGAGATCGGTAACCTGAGCTACGATGTGCAGATCAAACTGCTCCGGGCATTGCAGGAACGCATTATCGTTCCTATCGGCAGCACGCAGCAGGTGAAAGTGGATGTGCGACTCATCGCAGCGACGAATGAAGACCTCATTTCCAGCGCAGCCGCCGGCGATTTCCGTGAAGACCTCTACCACCGTTTGAATGAATTTAAAATCGAGGTGCCTGCGTTGCGCAAGCGCGGCGAGGACCTGCCGATTTTTGTTCAGCATTTTGTAGATAAGGCCAATGACGAGCTCGAACGCAACGTGAAGGAGCTTTCGAAGGAGGTAATGGACGTTTTCCAGAAATACGACTGGCCGGGTAACCTGCGCGAGCTGAACAATGTGATCAAACGCCTCGTACTATTGTCGAAAGAGGAAGTGGCTACATTAAGTGCATTGCCGTCCGAAATGATCACCGCGATGGAAGATCAGCAGAAGCCTGCGCCGGGTTCCGACTTGAAGGCATTGCAGGAAACGCATGAGAAAGAAATGATCGAAAAGGTATTGCAGGAAGTGCGTTACAACAAAAGCAAAGCGGCCAAGTTACTGAACATCGACCGCAAGACTTTGTATTACAAGATAGAAAAATATCATATCGAGTAGGAGAGCGCTTTTTCCTCCACTTGCTCAATCACTGACGCAGCGTCATCCACGACCTGCGTCATTTCTTTTTCCGACACATCTGCCGCATTCTCGCGTAATGCAATTTCCAGGCTCCGGAATCTGGCCGACAGGTCGCGGGCTCCGATCTGCCCCGTGCGGCCGGCCATGCGGTGCATGAGTTCCTGTGCGTGGTCGGGTTCGTTGGCGGCAATATGCTGCCGTAGTGAATCGATGTCGGCTCGGGAATCTTTCACAAATTGATCCAGGATCTCGCGCAGCAGACTTTCGTCGCCAAAAGTCATTTCGGTGAGCATCGTGAAATCAAAATCCAGGTTGTGGGCTGTGTGGCCGTTTTCCGGCTTCGCTTCCGGCGGTATAACGGCGGGCGAATCCCTTTCCGGTGCTGACGACGATTCGAGTAATTCGAGCAGGTCCCTCGAATGGAATGGTTTCATCAGGTAACCGTCGAAGCCCATACTCAGCAGCTTCTTACGTTCTTCCGGCAATGCCTGTGCAGTGAGCACGAAGAACTTCACGTCCTTCGGAGCCGATTTGCGCAGGCGCTTTACGAGCTCGGCCCCGTTCATGCCCGACATACGCATATCCGTAAGGACAAATTTCACCTGATCGTTCCACGGCCTGCTCAGCACTTCTTCGGCTGAGGAGAATGCTGCGTGGGGTATACCGTTCATTTCGAGTACGGACGAACACCATTTAAGAATAAAGGCGTCGTCGTCCACGAGCCAGACTTTGCCATTAATCTGATAGCTTCGTTCCGACGCTTCTTCTGCCAATTCCAGTGTGTCTGCCTTTTTC
This sequence comes from Dyadobacter fermentans, assembly GCF_019924045.1. Taxonomy (GTDB): domain Bacteria; phylum Bacteroidota; class Bacteroidia; order Cytophagales; family Spirosomataceae; genus Dyadobacter; species Dyadobacter fermentans_A. The sequence goes on from NZ_JAHXBN010000001.1 coordinate 29,903, forward strand.
ATACTGGTGGTGACAAAAAAAGTCGTGCCTTCTCCCTCCTTGCTGGTGACATGAATACTGCCCGACATTCCTTCTACCAATGCCTTCACAATGCTGAGACCGAGCCCGGTGCCGCCATATCGGCGCTGAATGGAAGGATCTGCCTGCTCGAACTGGTTAAAAATGCGTTCTGTCTGCTCCTTCGACAATCCGATACCCGTATCCGAAATCTGGAATTCGATTTTCGCAAGGTTACCGCTTTCGTGGCCTGCTACTTTGAGGACGACTTCGCCGTTCTCTGTGAACTTTATAGCATTAGTCAGCAAATTGTACAGAACCTGCCGCAATCGGAAAGGGTCTCCATGCAGGTACAGATTGGGTTTAAGAGCATTTTCGAGCCTCAATACCAAACCTTTGGAGATGGCGTTGGGCCTGAGAACCTGAATGACCTCATTGAGCAGTGGATTAATGGAAAATATCCTGTCCTCGAATGTAAAGCGGTCAGAAATGATGCGGCTGTAATCGAGCACTTCATTAACAAGGTATAACAAATGCTCAGAGGCTGAATGCAGTGTTTCCAAATCCTGCTTTCGCGGTTTTTCTTCATTTTTCAATGCTTCCGCATAGCCGATGATCGATTGCAGCGGCGTGCGGATCTCATGGCTCATGTTAGCCAGGAACCGTTGTTTGGCCATGCTGTGGTATTCGGCTTCTTCTTTGGCTTCTTCGAGCTGCTGGCGGTAGTCGTTGCTTTTGGTAATGTCTGTGAAAATGAAATAGGCCATTACGGCTGTCAGAAAGAAGAAGCCCAGCATGATCCATTCGAGATAATCTACGCTGCCTTCCACCATCCCTTTCGCCTTGGCGTTTTTATCATTAGAATCCCGCATTACATCCCGCTGTACTTCCTGCATCACGCCGAGCAATTGCTTCACAAGCGAGTTACCTGCCGTTGCTAGTTCCTGCTCACGGTCAACAAAGATTACGGCGCGTTTTTTCTGTGATTTTTCGATGGCATGAACAGCTTCGCCTACTTTTTCGATCGTACTGTCCTTTTTGGCCACGCGGATCGTGTCGACCTGCACATTTACTTCCTGCTTCTGTACCAGCTTTGTGGGTTCTTTGGCCGGTGCCTGGTTCTTTTTATTTCCCCGGAATACTCTGCTGAGGAAGCCTTTTTTTGTACTGGCTTTCTGGCTGGTGTCGGGTACTTCGGTATAAACGGTGGTAGTGGTAGTGCGTTTTTCGGTCTTCACTACCGTGCTGTCCGGTTTGACTTTTTTGGTGGTGATTAGTCCGGAAATGGATTTCACCTCATCTTCCAGCGCTTTGTTGCTTACCAGCTTGGATCGCACCTTTACGTAGTCGCCATAGATCTTCTCGCGCTCTTTGAGAATTTTCTTCATGGAGTCGATACGGATCACCTGCAATGGGTCTTCGAGGCTAAGGTAGCTGAGGGTGTCGAGTGTGGCGATTAACTCTACCGACTGGGCTAGTACTTCGTCATTAAGCTCTTCACCTTTCAGCTTTCGTTCGTTCTGAAGGTGATCGAGTGTGAGAATGTCCTGGAATATCTTATTAACCAGCCGCATCTTGTCATCCGGGGTGGAAAGGGTGTCCAGCGTGGTAAGCATATTGTCGAATGCCAGCTTGCTGGTTACCCAGGATGCAGCCAGGGCGAGGGAGGCAATGAAAAAGCCCACAACGACTTTTCCTTTTACCGATTTCAAGAAAGACGGGCCACGCAGAGTAAACATAGTTTTGGACACATTCAATAACAACTAACGCATTTTTAACCGTAAAACGTGCGATTTGTCCTGCATTAGTCTGGTTCGTTATGTGAAGATAATGCATTAAAATGGTTTCTGAATGCGCTGATCTTCAACTAAAAAAGGCTGCCTCCGATGCAGAAGCAGCCTTTTTAGCTAATACGCGGGCCGAGCCCGGTGTTATACTATTATTTCGCAAGTGAATTGATCCACGCCGCGATTTTAGCAGCGTCTGCCTTGGAAACCTGAGGCATAGGAGCCATCGGCGTAGCGTAGTCAGGCCAGTTTTCCGGCTTCGGCGCGTAAATCAGTTCCACGATCTTCTCGTTGCTATATTTGCGTTTTGCAACGTCAGCGTAAGAAGGTCCTACTACCTTTTTGTCGGGCGCGTGGCACGCAAGGCAGGTGTTTTTCGCCAACAATGGCTTCACTTCTTCCCAGGTAGGCGCTTTGGCTGCTGCTCCGGCTTTTGCAGGAGTCGCTTTGCCTTTGCCATCGGGAGATACGTGCTCTTTCGCAGGTTCTGCCGAAACAGACGCCTGTGCTTTGCCTGAGCGGGTAGTTTTCAGGTCTGAAACCTTCAATCTTTCGCCGTCAGGAATGTTATTCAGCGTGTAATACGCATCCGGGTGTACGAGCGACCAGCTATTTGAGGCTGAGCGAACGCCTTCCAGCGAGATTTTGTGAACATAATATTGTTTCATACCGTCGAGCACGATACGCACTTTCTTGTTGTCGTCGGATACTTTCACACCGGTGATTTTCACATCTTCCAGGTTGATCTGCGGGCTACCGTAAACAGGGTAATGCTTGTAGAGGTAGTTAACCACTTTGTAAGAATCCAGGTCTTCTGCCGATTTGCGGTCAACCGGCATCGTGAATTCGATTTCGAAACCGTCAGGTTGTGCTTTCACGGTGTACATTTCGAAAGGCATTTTGCCGTTCCAAACCAGACGCTGCAAGCCCTGGTTGGCATCACCGGCCGATCCCCAACCACGGTTGGTTTCGCCTACGAACATCGATCCGTCCTTATCGAACGCCATACGCAACACGCCCGACTGGAATCCGCTGCGGAAACCGATGCTGGCACCCTGGTATTCACCTTTTACTTTCTCCAAAACAATACGCATGATATTGCTTTGTCCCTGATCACCCACAAACACCTGGCCGGTAAATGGTCCGAAGTTTCCTTTGGTATCGTCGAGGATCAATTCGGCAGTAGATACACCGTGTACGCCGTAAGGCAACCATACAGCCGGAAGCTGTACCATGTCGTATTTTTGTTTCAACTGGTACAAGAACTGTGGTTCCTCTCCCATCGTGTTTTCCGGCTTGATCGCGCGGCCTTGCTCGTTGCGATGCTGGCGGTTGTCACGCTCAGCGAAGAACTGCTTTTCAGTCAGTTTTACAGGTGAGTTAGGCAATCCGGCCCATTTCAGACCTGCCGGGTGGCCCATGAAGCCGCCTTTTTTAACCTGGAAAATACCGCCGGTACCCATCCAGTCGCCCTGGTTGTCGGTGTAAAACAGCTCGCCATTCAGCATGCTGATACCCGCAGGGGAGCGCACACCGGTTGCCCATGGTTCGTATTTGCCGTCGTTGGTAATGTGGAAAATCCAGCCACGACCTGGTACGCGGCTTTCGCCTCTCCACCATTCTTCGTCACCGAACGCTACGTTACCACTCACGAAGAAGCTGCCATCCGGAGCGAGTTTAGGGCCGAACGAGTATTCGTGGTAGTGACCTGAAAGTGGCCATGCGTACACTGTTTCGTACACATCAGCCTTACCGTCACCGTTTTTGTCAACCAGCTTGGTCAATTCGCCGCGCTGTGCGCAATACAATGCACCTTCTTTGTAAGCCAACCCGAGGATTTCGTGCAAACCGGTCGCGAACTTGCGGAAATACGGCGCGCGGCTGGTAGGGTTATCCACGATCCAAACCTCACCACGGCGGGTTGAAATCGCCAGTGAACCGTTTGGCATAGTCGTCAGACCGCCCACTTCAAGGATAATACCCTCCGGGATCGGTGGGGTGACAATCTTGTAAAAATCTTCTTCTTTCGGAGACTCCTGCGCTTTGAGCGTAGACAGGGAGGCCAAAAGAGCAAATGCTATATGAGCAAGTTTTTTCATTGTTCAATCAGGAATAATAAGGTTTAAATCAGAACAGGATAGAATACTTCACTTCGCCGTTGGTTACAGGCACGATGAGTTCCTGTTCGCCCTTAGCGCCTCTGATTTCTGGTTTAAGTTTTTTGTCGGCCAGCTGGATGTAGTACGATTTGTCGTCTACCGCGTAAAGTCCTTCCGAGATTTTCTCGATGGAAGCACCGTCGGCCAGGCGTGCTACGAGGTCTTTTGCAGGGTTATTCACCTTTACAATGCGCTCGAAATACTGGTTGTTCACGACAGAAACGTAATCGGTAATCGAAGATCCGAATGCCTGGTACTGGAATGTAGGTACATCCGAGTCGTCCAGTACATAACCTTTCGGACGGTAACCGCTGCCGGTTGTGTCCGCTTCCCATTTAGATTTACCTGACTTACCCAGGAACATATCGTCGCCGAGCAACGTCACACTGCCGCGCGGGCGTGAGGAACCATCGCCGCGGTCGTGCCACATGGGGGTAGCATCGAGGAATTCGCCACGCCAAACTTGCAGGATCGCGCCTTTGTCGAGATCATAAGTATAATGCAGGCTCGCAGGGCTACCCACCGACACTGCGTGAACCACGCGGGTTCTTTTCGCTTTTTCGTCCTTGCGGAAATCCATGAAAGAGCGGGTAATGGTATTGGTAGCTGCCTGGATCAGGATAGGATCGGTAGAACCGCCGCCCATCGCCGAGCTTTTCGAATGGAAAGCGATTTCACGGAAGCCCGGGCCGCTTACCCAAAGGCCCAATACCGGACGCATCCAGCCATCTCTTTTGTTATTGAAAAATTCGAGTTTGTGATCGCCTGCGGCCAGGTTCACTTTGCCTGTGCGGACTTCGTTGTTCGATTTCCATTCCGGCTTGATCACATCTTTACCATCGATTTTCAGGTAGGCATTACCCGAAGCTTGCAAACGGAAAGTGTATTCGCCTTCGCTGGCTGCATTCAAACGGCCATTGTAAACGAAAGAGTAGTTGTTGTTCTCCTTCAGAATCTCCCAGTTGAGCGATTCCGATTTGCCGGTTTCAGCCGGAGTCAGTTTTGAAAGATCTTCCGTTTCAGACAAACCGCCGTAATAGGTTTTATAAGTCAGTTCCGAAAGGGTCGCAGGTTTTTTGTCAAAGTTGTTAACTACAATATTGCGGATCGCCAGTGAACCGTGGTCGCCCTGGATGCGGATCGGGCCCATAGGCACGTCCTCAGCTGTAAGTGAGCCGCGGGTAGGGCCGCTAACTTCCACATTTTCGTGGATCGTTACACCGTTCAGCACGATGGAAAGGAATACCGCATTCGCGATTTTCTTGCCATTGGCGTCGAAACGGGGAGCCTGGTAAGAGATTTTGATATGCTGCCACAAACCCGGCGCTTTCGCCACGTTGAAACGGGGTGCATATCCTTCGTAGCCTTTTTCGCCTTCTGGCTTGGAATCGTTCCAGCGCTCGTAAATACCACCGCAGTCGTTGTATTTAGCCCCTTTTTTACCCCAACTATCGAAAAGCTGTACTTCGTAGTTGCCTTGCAGGTAGATTCCCGAGTTGGAGCCTTTGCTCATCATGAAATCCAGCTCAATGTCGAGATCGCCGTGTTTGAAGTTGGAAATCAATTCATAGTCGCTGCCGTACTTGCCTTTTTCGTGAAGGCAGGCGAGCACACCTTTACCCGGGCTGGTAACCAGCGCGTTTTCCTTGGTGAGATCAGCCGATGCATTACCGACGATTTTCCAGTCACTGGATTTGGTCGTAAAAGCACTGAGGTCGTTGAGAGGAATGGGCTGCTGGGCGTAGGCGGTGTGCATGGCGAAAGCCGCTACCCCAGAGGCGATTAATTGAAAAAGTGAACGGTTGGTTTTAGACATACTTGCAGTAAGCTTAGTCGGTTTTAGATTAGCAATCCAGGCTACGAATGCCTTTAGCCCTGCAAATTACGTGATAAGAATCGGGAAAATTACATTTATATAGATGAGAATCCTTTTTGTTGTTGCTTTTTCCTTAATGTTGTGTTTTGATATTATTTCAAAGAGTTATTAGACTAAAACTGTTACCTTTCAAATGAAAAAATTGATGCTTACCGCGTTCAGCATGGCTGCTGCCTTTGCCGCACACGCGCAATTGCAGCCTGCGAAGCAAACTCCTGAGTCCAGCGAATTGTGGAATCCAGTTCCCCGTGTGGTAACGCCCGGTAAAGGTTCTTCGGCGGTTTCAGGCTTCACAGCCCCTTCCGATGCGATCGTCCTGTTCGATGGTAAGAACCTCGATCAGTGGGTTTCAGGAAAAGACGGTAAATCAGCTGCTCCCTGGACTGTCGGCGACGGCGCAATGACCGTAGCTCCTAAATCCGGCGACATTCAAACCAAACAGACATTTGGCGATTATCAGCTCCACATCGAATGGAGAACTCCTGCGAAAGTGGACGGAAACGGACAGGGCCGTGGTAACAGCGGTATTTTCATGCAGGGCATTTACGAATTGCAGGTACTCGACAGCTATAACAACCCGACTTATTCCAACGGTCAGGCAGGTTCGATCTACAAACAAACCATGCCATTGGTAAATGCGGCAGTAGGCCCGGGAGAATGGCAGACTTACGATGTGATCTACACTCAGCCGCATTTCAACAAAGACGGCCAGATGACACATCCACCATACATTACCGTGATCCACAACGGCGTATTGGTTCAAAACCACACTGCCATCCAGGGAACGACTCCTTACATCGGCCAGCCTACGATCGAGCCGCACGGAAAAGGCCCTATCAAATTACAGGACCACAACAACACGACCAGCTTCCGCAATATCTGGATCCGCGAGTTGTAAGAGATTGTAAAACAATTGAATATCAAAAACGGGCTGCTTCAAATGAGGCAGCCCGTTTTAATTCATAATCCACTAGCTTAGTTAAAACTTGATTGCCAGGTTAGCTGAGAAATTCCCGTTTTGCATTAGTTGCGTTTAGCCAATTAGTTAGGGAATAGTTGACTGGTAGTTGGGCTTAGTCTGTGACTGGGTCCGAGCGTCTGCTGGTCTCTGACCAGCTAATCATTTCAACCTCTTGCACGAGCCGGTCGGAGACCGGCATTCGCTGCAACGTAGTCACAGACTACGCCGAACTGCCCTCCGACGTCCTTTCAGCTGTCGATCCTCTTCTAAAATTTGACCGCCAAGTTGGCCGAGAAATTCCTCGGCATTTGTGGCGTGAGTACTCCTTGTCCGGCGAAATAGCTTTTGTCGAGCATGTTGTCGAGTTTAAGACCCAGGCGCCATGCTTTGGTATTGTAGAAAATAGTCGAATTCAGTACGGTGTAGGAAGGAATGGTAAAAACACCCGTCACCGCCGAGTTGGCCGTTAAATGCTCACTAATGTAGTTCCCGCCTATCCCGGCCCCGATCCCTTTCAGCTTCCCTGCGGGCAATGCATAGCTGATCCACGCATTGGCAAGGTCGGCAGGGCCCGCATTGGTCGGACGACGGCCTTCGAGTGCGGCTGTCGATTTCGTTAGCTTACTGTCGTTGTGGCTGTAACCCGCCACGAGATTCAGGCCGGTGATCGGGTTGGCGATGATCTCGACTTCAATACCGCGGCTATACTGCGTGCCGTCCTGTACAGTGATGTTGTAGTTCTTGCCTTCACGCACAAGCACGTCCGTACGTGTAGTGTTGTCGACCTTGATGTCGTAGTAGCTGACGGTCATATTCAGCTTGCCCTGGTAGTTTTCCAGTTTAATACCTCCTTCGAGCTGGTTGGCCTGCTGTGGCTTGAAAACGCCCGAAACATCCGGCAGCGGCTGGGTGACGGGCGCTACATTGAAGAAGCCATTCATATAATTCCCGAAAACCGAGAGCCGGTCTTTGATGATCTGGTATACCAATCCAAACTTCGGCGAAACCGCGGTTTGCTTGAACTTCGTGTTAGCTACGTAAGTCCGTGTAGCGTGGTTTAATGTGCCTTTATTTTCGAACCTGTCCACGCGCAGGCTGATCATCGCGAGCAGGCGGTCGGTTACGTTGAGGACGTCGGAGAAATAAGCACTGTACACATTCCCCGAGTTGTAGTTACGCGTAGGCGCGTCGGTGTTCGCGGCCAGGCGCGCCTCCACAGACGTGCGATTAATTTTCAGATAATTCGGATCGTTGTGAATGCCGCTCACGTTATCGAACACAATGTAAGGCGAGTTGTTGTTATGCGCAGTGCGGTTCAGGTAATCGAGGCCTACTACGACGCGGTTACGCAAGGTACCGATCTTGAAATCGCCGATGAAGTTCTGCTGGATGTCGATCGCGTTGTTGGTCGTGTTTTGCAGGGAAATATTGCGTTCGAGTAAAGTATCGGACACCGCTCCGCGGATGAACTGGTATTGGTAAAAACCGTCGGATTTACGGGTGTTGCTGGAAAACGCGGTTTGTGAGGTCCAGCTGTTTGAAAGTTTGTATTTCAACTGGCCGTACACATTCATCGTCGGCGTCTTCATCGTCAGGTCGTTGCTGGTGTAGGACTTGTTCCAGTCGAAACCGAGCTCCTGCGGCGTGCGGGCCACAAACTGGCGGGTACGGTTCAGGAAAACAGCCGAGGGACTTGTCATTTCACCCTGGTAAATACCTGCATTGAAAAGCACCGTCATTTTCTCATTGACCCGGTATTCGAGTGACGGCGCAATTACGAGGCTTCTGCGGAAACCGGCATCCTGGAAGCTTCCCTGGTATTGATAAGCTGCATTAACCCTGAGTAAAAGGTTTTTGGAAGCATTGATAGGCCCGTAAATATCTGCGGTAAGACGGTTCAGGCCAAAACTCCCGGTGGTATAGCCAACCTCTCCGCCGGCGATTTCAACCGGCTTTTTAGTTACAATATTCATTAACCCGCCAAACGAGGTCACCGAGCTGCCGAACAGCGTGGCCGAAGGTCCTTTAATCACCTCCACTTTTTCCACATTGATCGGATCGAACTCGCCGTTGGTTTGTACGGGCAAGCCATCCACAACGGATAATTCGGTACGGAAGCCGCGCAATGCATAGAATGTGGCGCCATCGGAATTGATACCGCGATTGGCCTGGATTTTATACACACCGGGCGCATTCTTGACAATATTGGAGAAATCAGTAATGAGCTGTTCGGTAAAAAGTGTTTTGGATAATGCGCTGTAAACCTGCGGGTTTTCCATATTACTCACAGGTAGTTTGGCTACAAAATCGCTTTCTTTTTTGGAGAACTTGTTGATATCCCCGCTGATCACGACTTCCTGCAGTGCCTTGCTGTCTTCGTTGAGGAATATCGGTTCGAATGTAACGATCCCGTCGGCTTCGATGGTCACCGTGCGCTCGATAGGCTCGTAACCGAGCAGCTGAATCACCACGGTGTGCTGGCCAGCCGGGATATTGCGGATCAGAAAATCACCATTAAGGTCGCTTTGCGCTCCTTTTCCCGTGCCTTTTACTGTAATGTTTACAAACTCGGCAGGCTTGCCGTCCGATGTTTTCAATGTGCCCCGCAATGCGCCGCGGCCTTCGCCGGCTTCGATCGTGATCACATTTTCCTGCACGTGGAGTTCTTTCAATGCCGAACCTACCACCCGGTGTAGCGCGTCTTTCAACGGTACATTGGCGAGATCGGCATTCACCTGTCTGGCAACATTCAGCTGTGTGCTGCTGTACGAAATGGAAGCGCCTGTCTGCTGACCTATTTGCGTGAGAGCATCGGCCAGGCGTACATGATGGAGTTTCAGGGTAACGGCTTTGACAAGCACGGGTGCCTGGGCGAGGGTTTTGTTTGAAGTGCACAAAACAATGGCGCTTAGTACCACGGCTGCACATTTTCGGAAGAGGTGACAACAGATTTTGACGCCTGTTTGGGGCGAAGTATAATGGAGCTGCATATTTTTGTTTAAATGTTGATTGATCTGCGATTGATTGGCATTCGACCCGATGTCAAGTTTGGCGACAGCGCATCGGGTTTTTCCATTTCCGCAGGCTAGGGCGATTTATTCATGGAACGGATGGTTACTATTCATATAAACTGATGGATTCTCCTTTGACTTCGTACCGAAACCCTACCGCAATGCTTAAACTTCCCAGCACCGCATTCAGCGAAGGATTTTTAAATGCGCCGGTATAGCGCTGGTTTTTCAATGTTTCGGTACGAATCTGAATGCTGACGTTGTAGCGCCTTTCCAGCTCTCGCGTTACCTGCACGAGCGGTACGTCGTCGAACCGCAAAGCATTGTGCAGCCACGAAACTTCCGCCGCCGCGCCCGAAACTGTACGGACCGTTAGCCGCTTCCCTTCGATCAGGCCCGTCATACCGGCCGCTACGATCTCCGATTTCGGGGAAAGTTTGTGGGTAAACCTTACTTTTCCTTCCGTTACCAGCAATGCCGTGCTGCCTTCGCCGGGATACTCTTTTACGTCGAAAACGGTCCCGAGTACGTGCGTCCGCGCAGCGGCGGTTTCTACGATAAATGGCTGTTTCGGATTCTTTTTGACCGAAAATTGCGCCTCACCGACCAGTACCACACGACGCACCGAACCGAGGAATGCGGATGGGTACCGAAGCTCACTGTCGTAACTCAGCATGACCACCGAACCGTCAGGCAGCGTGACTTGCCGGGTTTCACCTTTTTGGGAGCGGATGGTTCGAACAGCGGCTTCCATGCGGACTGTGCTCTGGGCAGCCTCGTCGGCCCTATTCGTCGCCGTATACCATACAATGCCGCTTACCAGCACCAGCACAGCGGCGATGCCGGACAAGTAATACCGGTAATGCAGCCAAAATGGTCGTGCGTTGCGTGCCCGCAAGCGTGCCCATACACGTGTGCCCGATTCCTGCCGTATTTCACAGGGGATTTCGGTGATAGCATCTGCGACGGCATCCGGGTCATCGAGCCATTGCTCCACGGCCTGTATTTCGGCAGGGGTGCATTGTCCCGCGGTGTAACGTGCTAAAAGTTCAGGTGTAATGTTCATGATACCGCCATAGGTTTGCGGGACAGAAAGTCCCTACTCATATTGTTGCGTGGCGCGAAGGTATCCCTGGTGTGCGGTCGAAATATTTTAATGCTGGTATTCGGAAAGGTGCTTTCCCAGGAAGCGCAACGCGCGGGTTAGGTGGTATTCCACCGTTTTTTCGGACAGGGCGAGCGATGCAGCAATGGCTTTGTTCGACATTCCTTTCTGCCGGCTCATCATAAAAATATCCCGGCAAGGGTGAGGCAGATCGGCCACCAGCTCGTTTACGTGCTCGGAAAGCAGGTGATAGTCGACCTGCCGTTGCGTGGTTTCTTCAAAACCTGCTTTTTGAGGGATAACCTGGTCGAAGATCTGGCGGCGGTTGGCCGAGTCGCGGTGGTAGGCGAGGAGTTTGAGCTTTGCTGCTCGTACGAGGTAATTGGCCACGGGGCCTTCCACGCAGAGTTCGGTACGTCGCTCCCAGAGCGACTGGAATATTTCGTGCATCAGATCCTCGGCCTGGGCGAGGTCGCGGGTACCCTGGTAGCACACCGCCAACACCTTTTCCCAATGCAAATGGTAAAGTTCCTCAAACGACTTGTCTGTCTGAATCAGCAAGGGGGCGATTACAGGGCGCATAGGGTACCGGGGATGTCCGCTGCAAAGCTACAATACTATTTATATTAAGTCCAAATAATGAAAATATGAATTTGAAGTTCCAGGTTTAGCGTTAAAAGTCTTGTCTTAAACCTTCGACTCTAAGCTCTGAACTCTTTATATTCGCTTTCAATGTCACTCCAAAACCGTTGCCATGCAGGAAATAGAGCCATATTATAATTGGGAGAAGCATTATGTGGCCAGCCACGACGAGCGTTCGCCCTTTTACGGCCGCACTTATAACCTGGATTATTACGAAAATGCGATCTACGGCTACTATATCCACCCGTTGTGGGATGATATCGGGTCGGAGACGCTGTATGTGAAAATCCTGTTTGCAGATTACAATAAGCGCTTTGTGATTATCGAAATGTTCGGGGAGTGGAACGATGCGCTGCACAACGACATCATGTTTTTCAAAAGGCAGGTCATTGACCCGCTGGAGAACCAGGGCATTAACCAGTTCATACTACTGGGCGAAAATGTGCTCGATTTCCACGGCGGCAACGACGACGACTATTATGCAGAATGGTTCGACGACGTGGAGGATGGCTGGATTGCTGCCATCAATTTCCGGGAGCATGTGGAAGAGCAATGGAAGAAGTACCGGCTCGATTATTACATCAATTTCGGTGGTACGCTGCACCTCAACAACTGGCGCACATTACAACCGGAGCCGTTTTATGAGCTGGTTAAAAATTTGATGGTTAGAAGGTTAACCTAGCACAAAGCTGCATGTATTGCTTGCAACCTTGGTAACTCCTTTGTAGCTTACGCACTCATCGTATCAACTGTTCTTACCTTAAAACCTCATTTCCCATGGCCGAGAATACCGAACCTACACCAGAAGATGCAAAAGAATCGCTGGAAAATAAAGTTGACGAACTCCAAACCACTGCCGCCGATGCCAAGGATGCCATTGTGGAGGAAGCGCAGGAAGTGAAGAACGAGGCAACCGAAGTGGTGAAAGAAGAAGTGGCTGCCGTGGAGGCGAAGGCTGAGGAGAAAGTGGAGGAGGCCGCCGACGGCATTAAGACCGAAGTTTACGAGACGATCGACGACCTGAAAGCGCAGGCCGAGACCAAAGCAACGGCCGCCGAAGAAGCAGTGGAGGAGGTAAAAGAAGAGGCTGCGGCTAAGGTAGAGGCTGTGAAAGAGGAGGTGGTAGATAAAGTCGAAGAGGTGCAATCCGGTTTTGCAGCGAAGCTAGCCGGCCTGACAGAGGCAGCAGCCGAGAAATTCGAGGACCTGAAAGAGGCCGCGACCGATAAGTTTGAAGATATTAAGGAAGTGGCTGCGGAGAAGTTTGAGGACATTAAAGTAGCCGCAGCAGACAAGTATGAAGATATTAAGGAAGACGCCTCCGAGGCATTTGAAGATGCGAAGGAGGCCGCTTCGGAAAAGCTGGCCGAAGCGCAGGCCAAGGCTGCTGAACTGAAAGCGAAGGCTACGGAGGAACTGGCGGAATTGAAGGAGGACGCCTCGGAGAAAGTCGTCGAGACGAAGACCAAGGCGAAGGGATTCTGGGCGCGGCTCTTCGGCAAATAAGCTTTTGAAACACAACCGGACCCGGCCCTTTTCGATAGGCCGGGTTTTTTATGCAATTCTTTTATTCTACCAAAATTGCTTCTAATGTCACAACAAACTTTCGCTCTTCCCTACCACCACCCGTTTGCGGCAGATAATCAGTACAAAAAATCAGTGGCCTACTTTTCGATGGAATTCGCTGTCGATCAGGCATTAAAGATTTACTCGGGGGGGCTGGGCTTCCTCGCGGGTTCGCATATGCGTAGCGTGTATGCGCTCAAACAGAACCTGATCGGTATCGGAATGTTGTGGAAATATGGCTACTACGACCAGGGGCGTCAAAAAGACGGCAGTATGGAGCCGGAGTTCCGCGAGAAAATGTATTCCTACCTGGTCGATACCCAAATCCGGTTTCAGATACCCATGATGGGCAAAAACGTTTGGGTAGCTGCCTATTACCTCGATCCTGAGACATTTGGCTCAGCACCATTATTCCTGCTGACGACCGACACCGACGGTAACGACGAGTCGACGCGGGCGATCAGCTACTCGTTGTATGATTCCGACGTTACCTATAAAGTCGCGCAATGCATGGTGCTGGGGATCGGGGGGGCACGGCTGCTCGAAGCCCTGCAATATGAGCCGGAAGTTTACCATTTGAACGAGGCACATGCGGTTTCGGCCCTTTTTCATTTGTATAAAAAATATAAGAAACCGGCAGAGGTACAGAAGCGGGTCGTTTTTACGACACATACGCCGGAGGAAGCCGGAAATGAAAAGCATGACATTCGTTTTCTGGATCAGCTGGGCTTTTTCTCCGGCGTCGACCTCGAAACGGTACGAAAGATCAGCGGCATAGGGGATGACGTCTTCAACCATTCATTGGCCGCATTGCGCCTGAGCCACAAAGCGAACGGTGTTTCGAAGTTGCACGGGGAAGTCTCGCGGAAAATGTGGAAGTCACATCCTAAAATCGCGCCGATAGGCCACATTACCAATGCACAGAACAATGCTTACTGGGTTGACCCTGTATTGGAAAAGGCCAGGCTCGAAAAGGATATCGATGCGATTGTTGCGCGTAAAAAGGAGTTGAAAAGGACATTGTTCAAGACCGTCGCCGACCAGAGCGGAAAGCTGTTCGACCCGGATGTCCTCACGATCGTGTGGGCGCGGCGGTTTGCGGCCTACAAGCGGCCGGATATGCTGGTTTGGGATCTCGAACGGTTTAAAAAGATCATGGAGAATGCCAAACAGCCGGTGCAGGTGATATGGGCCGGGAAGCCGTATCCGAAAGACGAAGGAGCCATCGCGACCTTCAACCATCTTTTCTATTTGAGCCATTTGTTTCCTAATATGGCTGTGCTGACCGGCTATGAACTGGCATTGTCCAAGCTGCTCAAAGATGGTGCTGATATCTGGCTCAACACGCCTGTCGTGACGCGCGAGGCCTCCGGTACCAGCGGTATGACGGCCGCAATGAATGCCGCATTGAACCTATCCACATTCGACGGATGGATTTGTGAATTCGCGAAGGATGGGCATAATGCATTTCTCTTGCCGGTTGCCCAGGGAGAGGATATTAACAAGCAGGATTGCGACAATCTGTTGAAATCCCTGGAAAGCACGGTAATCCCCACTTATTACAATGCGCCCAAGAGGTGGCAAAAGATGATTTTGAATAGTATGAACGACGTTTCCGAGCCGTTCAATTCCGACAGGATGGCGAGGGAGTATTATGAGTTGTTGTATAGCTAAAATCTAACCCGCAGGAAAGCGGCGGCCATCAGTTAATCTTGATGAATCTATCCGTCGAAAATTGACTGTTGGCCGCCGTGCAGCCTTGACGGCAAATCGTTATATTTGAAATAGCATTATTGAAAGACTTCCAAAGACATCGTTAAGTTATGGACACGCCTGTTACATTCATTGTGGGAGATATCATGAGCGAGGACGAATTTTTCCGTTTTTGCCAGATGAACGATACGCTCAGTTTTGAACGGGACAGCGAAGGCAACATTATCTTTATGTCACCGGCTGGAAGTTTATCAGATAATTTTAATTTCGAAATTTCTCTTGTGTTTGGCTCGTGGCTGCGGGAGAATAAAATTCCAGGAAAGGCGTTCGGCCCTTCGGCTGGGTTCACGCTTCCAAACCGCGCCGTCCGCTCGCCGGATGTTGCCTGGGTGAGCCGTGAAAAATGGGATGCATTATCGAGAGATGAGCAAGAACGGTTCGCTCCTCTGTGTCCCGATTTTGTGATCGAAGTGCGTTCCAAATCCGATAGCCTGATTTACCTGCAAAACAAAATGCAGGAATATCTGGCCAATGGCTGCCGCCTCGCTTGGTTGATCGATCGTTATGGAGAGAAGGTGTATGTTTACGAACCTGAACGTGCCATTGTCGAATATTCAAGCCTTGATATTCAGCTTTCAGGTGAGCCGCTTTTCCCTGGCTTTGTATTGAATCTGGCTGAAATAGAAAAATAAAATGCCACGAAGTCACGAATAAACACCAATACGCTTCGTGTTTATTCGTGCCTTCGTGGCATTAAAACTTTAAATCTGCCCGGCTAAAATCTCAATCCCTTCCCGAAACGAATGCGGCTCATACCCCAGCACGTTTCTCGATTTGGTTAGATTAAAACCGGTTCTAGGCGGCCTGCGTGCAGGTTGCGTGAATGCCGACGCGTCGGTAGGCGAAATCAAAGAAGCATCCAGTTTAAAGAAATCCGCAGCAGCAAGCGCCATTTGGTAGGGCGTCAGGAAATCCTTGCCGGAAATATGGTAAATGCCTTTCGCCTCCTGGTCAGCGATGAGGAAGCAGCCCATGGCCAGGTCCTCGGCCAACGTGGGCGTGCGGAATTGATCGGTTACGACTTTGATAGCCTTGCCTTCTTCCAATGATTTTTTTACCCAGAGTATAATGTTGCTGCGGCTCATATCGTGCGCGATCCCGTACACGAGCACAGTGCGGGCGATGGCCCATTCAATGTCCGAAGACTTGACGGCCTTTTCAGCCGCATACTTGCTCCATCCGTAAAAGCTGATCGGGTTCGGGATATCTTCTTCCCGGTAAGGGCCCGAAGTCCCGTCGAAAATGAAATCGGTGGAGACGTGTTCCAGGAAAATCTGGTACTTCGCACACGCAGCTACCAGCGTCTCAGTTGCGGTGACATTCAGTTTCCAGCAGGCATCTTTTTCTGCCTCGCACTGGTCCACGTTTGTCATGGCAGCGGTGTGGATCAGTACGTTGGGACGCTCGGCATCGAGCACCTGATCAACCGCTTCCGGGTCGGTAATGTCCATTTCAACATAGCGGTATCCCTTACTGAAAGGCAGCCGGTTTTCACCTCTGGCCGTGGCAACTGTTTCAATGTGTGCTTTTGAAATCAGCAATTCCACCAGTTTTTGACCCAGCAACCCGTTGGAGCCGGTGATCAGGAGTTTTTTCTTTTCCAATTTAAGCTTCGTATTTCCAGCCGTATTTGCGGGTAATCTTCTTCTTTTTCATCTTCTTGACGGACACTTTCATCGAAATATCCTTCTCAGGGCGGTCGCGCTCGTCTTTGTCTGCCGAGGCGATCCTGTCAATGACATCCATCCCGTCGATCAGTTGCCCGAAAACGGTATATGCGCCGTCCAGGTGAGGCGTTCCGCCGATGGTTTCGTACACTTTCTTCTGGGCGTCCGTCAGCTTGCGTGCCGCGCGGGCCGATTGTTTTTCAAGATCAGCCTTGCTCCATTTGCGGCCTTCCACAATGTAAAACTGGCATCCGCTCGACTCTTTTTCGGGGTTATTGTCACGCGCGGCAGCCAATGCACCCTTTTGATGGAACAGCTTTCCATTGAATTCGGCTGGCACCTTGTAACCGTTATCGCCGCGGCCCAGCATTTCGCCGGGTTTCGCATTGCGGGAATTGGGATCACCGCCCTGGATCATGAAATCGTCGATGACCCGGTGGAAAAGCAGCCCATTATAGAATTTGTCCTTGGCCAGTTTGATGAAGTTTGCTTTGTGCTTCGGCGTTTCGTCGAAAAGAATGAAGCGCATCGTACCCTTGTCGGTAGCAATGGTGATTACTTCGTCTTTTTTGGAAGGTTTTTGCGCAAAAACATTCAGCGCAATAAGGCACAACGCGCCCAGGAGAATCGATCTTTTGTTTTTCATAGGTGTTATTTGGCGGCCAGAACGTTTTTATCGGCCGGGAAGAATTGAAATTTCAAGCCATAATCTTTTCCTTCCGAGACATCCTCCATGTCCATCCGGATTGTTTTGTTGTTCCAGGTAACTTTTTTGGTTTCTTCTTTGGGGGAAGAATATGCTTCACTAAAATACTGTTTGCTGGCATTCCATAGCTGTTTGGTCGCTTCCGGACTGTTCAGGTAAACGTCGATCGTGATCTTGTTCACCTTCTTTTCGGGTGTCAGAAAGTACTGCACGTCGATGGTTTCCAGCTGAGCCGTTTCCGAGGTATAGCCCAGGTGGTCGGGTGTTTCTTCAAACATCTCGAAGGTTTCGGTAGCCTTTACTTTGGCAACTGCGTCACCGAATGCAATGCCTCGCAGCACTACGCCGGCCGGATTTTGTTCCGTTGGCCCGAGGATCGTTTTCAACAGTGCCGACTGGTCGCTGTTCAGGTCAGCGGGAGCAGCCTCATGCAGCACTACGGAGTCCGCCGCCGCCTCGGTTTTTTCGTTTGTTTTAGTGTCGCAAGCAGAAGCGAGTAATGCTATCGCGAGCAATGCGATTCCGTTTTTCAGCGTATTCATAATTGTAGAGGTTGTGTCATGCGGTTAAATAAAGTTGAGAAATTATCGTGCCTTGTAACTAGTTCGACTGTCGGTCAATTGCAATTTATATATATTTAACACTTTCGGAAATCCGGTTAAAACTCTCTTGCAAGGTTAAAAAAGAACCGGCGTTCACCCAAGCCGTTCAGGGTAACATTGAAGCGCGCGACGATATTATAGAATGTTACCACGTCCACGCCTGCACCGGCGCCATACAGCGTAGAGTTGCCCAATTTGGTATTACTGAACTCAGGATAGCTGTTTTTGACATAGCCCGCATCTGCAAAAGTGTTAATATAGGCCGCCAGCGGAATAGTATTGAACTGCCTCACGGGTATGAACGAAAAGTGCTTCTGTATTGAAAAGAGCCTGTATTTCAGCTCATTCTTGATCAATGCATAATCCTGCCCGTCGATCACGTAAAGCTCGTACCCGCGCACAAGGTCGTTGCGGTAGCCCAGTCCCACGGTTTGGGTGTAAGGCTGCCGCTTGGGAAACGAAATCCGTCCCCGGACATTGGTGTTGAAAAACCACTTCTTCCCAAGCGGGATGAATTTGCGGTAAGAGCCGTACAAGTACAGCGTGTTGACGTCATCGGAAGGCAGAAGCCCGGTTTTGGAAATTTGTAACCCGGCTGTCTGGCCTTGCAATGCATATTGGGCATTGTCGCGCTTGTCGTAGCTGTATGTGTAGGTCAGCTGGAAATAACGTTGCCGTTTATCCCCATTCAGGAGGTAGTTGGGGTTGAGCCTGGCAATGGTATCCGAAATCGTCAGATAGCTCCACCGGAGGTCGACGGAATGGAATGTATAATATTTGTTACGCCGGGTCAGGCTCACGTAGGTGTAAAACCGTTCCCGGTTGATTTCCTCGCTGCTGAGGTATTGCAGCTTGTCGCGCCAGGTCCTGAATGCAGTGTTTTTGTTGATGGAATACGAAGTCCCGATGGTAATCCCCGTCTTTTGCGCCTTATCGATGTAAGGCAACGTATAGGCTAGTTCGAACTTGGGAATAAAGCCGAATTCGGCCAGGAAGCGGAGTTTGTCGGCCCGGCCCGTCACATTACCGTAGCTGAGGTATACGCCGTAAGTTGTTCGGGAGAGGTCCCGCTTGCGTTCGTACCACCACTCATTGAAATTCCGGTCGGCGAGTTGGAAAACCGGAAGGATGATAAAATACCAGCGCTCCTTCACCACAATGCGGATATCCGTATGAACCGAGTCGGGATTGGGCTTTGTGAGCAGGTCTACGGTGACGAACAGGTTGGTATTAATCACCTTCCTGCGGTCAATTTCGAGCTTTTCCCGGAGTGCTTCGGTCGTCAGCGAATCGTCTCGTCGGATCGCCATTTCACGCATGATGATGGTGGTGCGGGTACGATGGTTCCCTTCCACCGTAATGTCGCCCACAATTACATTGCCGGCACTGTCGGCAACGACCGTCTGACCGGAGGCAAAATGGGAAAAGAGCAGTATAAAAAGCAGAAAGTAAATCTCCTGACAGCACTTCTTAGGGTTCATTCTTCACGGTTCCGAGTTTCGGTATAGAAACGATACTTTCTGTTAATATGATAAAATTTTAACAAAAATAGGGGTTCGCGCCGAACATCGGGCCGTTTGATGGTCGAAAAGGGTTGCTTGATAATTATATGGTTTCATAGTAGAGGCGGTAGTATATGTTTGCCGGTATAGTACTAGTTGAGTTCCGGAGCTCAACTAGTGTGAAACGGCACCCACTTTCATCATCATTTTCGGTTCGCGCACCGCGCACATGTAGCTATTGTTTCACCGGCCTGCTAGCAGGTCAGCTGGATTTTCTTTGTCCGGTTATCCCGATTCATATCACTATGAGACCTACATTACTAATGGCTTTCGTTCTTTTCTTTATCTGTGCAAAATTACTAGCACAGATTGTCCCCAAGCCGGATTCAGAAGATTCGGCAAAGCTGGCAGCCGCAATGCAATATTTGCAGATACAGGAGAATATCCCGAAAGCACCGGGTTCAATTCAAAGCCCTAATGTTGCCAGTTTTGGGGCTTACGGAGAAATACCAGTGTCTCTTTATACGGGCAAGCCGGAAATTTCGGTCAATCTGCATGAAGTCTCTGATGGCACCGTGAAGCTGCCGATCTCGCTGCTGTATGATGCCGCCGGCGTGAGGCCTGAGCAGCATCCGGGATGGGTAGGGATGAACTTCACACTTTCTACCCATTATGCGGTAACCAGAACAGTAAGAGACGCGCCAGACGATAACAAGCCCAATGCAAGCACGCTCGGAGAACATGGGTACGCGTTTCACACGGCGTTGCTCAATGGAGTGGACTGGGCACAGAACGCTGGCATCATGGCAATTGCAAATACCACACTAAACCAGATTCATATTGATACGGAGCCTGACGAGTTTAGTTTTTCGGCCCCGGGTTTTTCCGGAAAATTTTATTTGGGAAGTGATGCAAAATGGAAAGTTCAATCCGAGCGCCCTTTGAGGGTGCAACTGATCAATAGCGGAATCTCGCTTTATCCACCTTTTACCCCTCCAACCTTTACAGGAAACCAATGGGACAGCTTTAACAACCAACATTATGCGGAGCATTTTGAAGGCTTTATAATCACTGATGAACTTGGTACGCAATACATTTTTGGAGGTAGTGATAACACCTGCATGGAGTATAGCCTGGATTTTTTTAATCAGGGGAAATCCAATTGGACGTGCAATTCCTGGTATCTGAAGAGCATCGTGCGGCCGACAGGTCAGTCAATTCAGTTTTTGTACGAACGGGGCGATTTTGTAGCCCAGATGTACATCGCTATTTATAACAAGATGGCAAAGGTTAACGGAGGGAACCTTTTTTCATGCAGCAACTGGTCGTCCCTGATTGGTCAGATGGGGCCATACAATGGAAAGCTCATTTCTCCAATTTATCTTAAACAAATTACTGCAGACAACTTTCGAATCGTATATAACACTTCGATCAGCACTGAATTAACGTACTCCCAGGACATATTTGACCCTTATATAAATGGTCTTTCGCTGAGTATTCCCGGATTTACCAAGCGGGATTACCTGACCTATTTGTATGACTGCTTTTATCCCAACAATACCGGCCCCAATAACTGCGGCAGCCCGAGTTTGGTGCAGCTTTTGGCAAAACTCAAATGGCGGAAGCTGGATAAGATTGTTATTCAGAACGGCGGCGGTACTACTATAAAGGAATTTGAGTTCACCTTCAATAATGTAGCTACTGAGCGGTTGATGTTGCAGAAGGTGCAGGAAAAGTCAGGCTATAATTCAGACAAGTTGCCCGCATTCGAATTTACTTACTTTACAGATCCTCAGCTGAGCTTACCACCCTATTGTAAGTCCCACACCGATCACTGGGGCTTCAACAACGGTAAAATGATTAATGTAAATGCGGATTTTAATGATTTTGGCAACTATGGCCTGAATTTTCGAAATCCTGCGAACCTCGAGAAATATTATCGTCTGGGGGGGTTGTCACAGATAAAATATCCCACGGGTGGTATCACAAAGTTCTGGTTCGAACCACATCGTTATTCCAAGGAAGTCAAACTGAAACGTTGGGAAGGTGAGGACAGTTTCGCATCGAATCAGGCAGCAGGCGGATTGAGAATCCGTGAAGTCGTAAGTTTTGATCCCGGTTTAGCGCTACCTTCTGTCACGAAAAAATACTACTATTTAGCCAGCTTTAATGCTGCTAATCCAGATACTTCGTCATCGGTACTTTCGAGCGGCGTACTGGGCGGTAAAGCGCAGTATTATTGGCCCGACTACAAACCATTGCCGGAAACGGCAGGGGTATTGGTCGAGGAAGATATTTTCTCCACCCAATCAGTTCTGCCGATATCCGAAAATGCCATGGGGGTACATGTCGGTTACTCACAAGTCATCGAACGGTCCTCGACGGAGGGATGGATAATACATCAATTCTCGAATTTCGACAATGGGTATAGGGATGAAGCGCCATCGGGTTTTCTCCAGCCTAGTGCAACTCCTTATCAGCCGTACAACAATAAATCATATACCCGAGGAAAGCTGCTCAGCTTCGCCAGCTATTACCAGAATGGGAATCCGGCTTCAAAAACTACACAGACTTTTAATCCCATTGGACCACTTGGCGAATATTCTGCACGCTCTGTAAAGACGTTAGTAGAGCTATTGTGCCAAACTAATCACAAGGTTTATGAGGGGACAGCAAGCTTGATAGACGCAAGGAAGTTTCTTCCGATAGAGATTATTCAAAATACTTATGACCAGGATAATCCGGTTCTATTCAGTAGTTCTGTGACCAATAGATCGTATTGGCCCAATGGGCAATTGGATACCGAGGGGCAAAGCGACAGTCGTGGAAGGATGATAAAAAACAGATACAGATATCCACCCAACCAGGGGGACGCGGCTAGTATCGCTATGACCGGTAAGCACATCATTGGCCCGGTGGTTGAAATGCTTAACTATACCGGTTTGGATGTGTCACCAACTCCGATTAGAGCGACAACCATTTCGTATGATCTTTTTTCAGGGAATTATTTACCGAAAAAGGTCGACACTAAACTAGGTTCTATACCTTCCTTCACCACCGACATTGAATTCTTAACCTACGACCCGAGAGGAAACCTGCTGACTTACAAGGAACTTAATGGGCCTGCTAATAAACTGGAATATTTCGGGTCTGCCGACGTGGGTAAGACGGATTTGCTCAAAAAAAGAACCATTGCAGACGGTACATCCGCAGCGCAATCCTCGAACTACGATTACAAGCCCGCCATAGGCGTGGAAACAATCCAGGATTCGAACGGTAAGGTGATTTTCTATGGGTATGACGGGTTCAATAGGCTGAAATCGGTGATTTCAAACAATTCAGGCGGGCCGAAACGAGCGGGTTATTGCTATAATCTCGCTGGCCAGGTAGTTGAATGTGCCGCATTGGCGCCTGTCGGAACAGTTTCTGCACCACCGTTATTGCTCATTTCGGAGGCGGCCTTACCGGTGACACTGGTTGAGTTCAACGCGGTCCGTCGCGAGAATGCAGCTCTGCTGTCTTGGATTACCACCCACGAATTCAATAGTGACCATTTTACAATTGAACGCAGCGGCGATGGGAAACAGTGGGAATCGATAGGAGCCGTGAAGTCGCATCAGGAAAGTGACGAAAAGCGATCTTATACATTTACCGACCCTACTCCGCTGCTCTCGGAAAATTTATACCGGCTCAAAATGGTCGACCAGGACGGCACATATGCTTATAGTCGCATTCAAAGTGTGACGTTTGGGGATAAGCGAGAGGCCGTGCTTTACCCGAATCCCATTTCGGTTGATAATAAGTTACAGATACGTATACCCGACCCATCCTCCATTAAGCGCATTATGCTTTTTGATTCGGGAGGCGAGGAGGTCTTGTCAGTTCCATGGCAGCCAGAGATTGATGTTTCGAGCCTGCCTGCCGGGGTATATGTAGTTCGTATAGCCTATCGGGATGGTTCGACAGGCGTCCATCGGATAGCAAAGCAATAGCCCATCCTTCCTTCTATTCATTTACATAAATCCCAATTCAGGTATGAAACACACATTATCCTGGCTGGTGATCTGCATGCTTGTGCGGATCACTGGCTATGCACAGCAGACAAATACACGTAACTACATTATCCACCGAACCTACAAGCAATCAGGAGCGAATGCGGACGATGTGAGTAAGGTCACTACACAAGTACAGTATTTCGACGGTCTTGGCAGGCCACTGCAAATGGCGACGTTAGCGCAGAATCCGGACGGCCAGGATTTCGTTGAGCCGTTGGAGTATGATGCCGCTGGTCGGATTGTCAAGAAATATCTCCCTTATGCGGCTGCCGGGAACGGTGCATTTCACGGAAATGCAGTCGCCGAAGCAGCGAACTGGTATAATGCCAACACGGCTGGCCTGGCTTCTTCGGACCTGGGCAGACCTTACCAGGAGACATTCTTTGAACCTGCGCCATCCAATCGTATATCGGGAGAGCGGGCACCCGGGAATAAAAGCAATACTGCGGTAATTAAGCAGAAGGTCAATACAGCCAATCAGGTAAACCGCTATGATTATGATCAGGTAGCGAATACGATTGTTTCAGTGGGATCGTATGCAGCAGGAACATTGACCTATAAAAATATCACCGACGAACAGGGCAATGTTACGAATGAATTTACCGACTTGCTCGGGCAGGTAATTTGCCGGCAGGTAATCGTGGGAGCCGGTAATATGCTTTCCACCTACTACGTCTATGACGATGCCGGGCTACTCAGGGGCGTTTTACAGCCGAATTACCAGGATGTGCCGTCATTGACCGATCATGCATTTACCTACGACTACGATGAGCGGGGCCGAATGACGGTCAAGCGGGTGCCGGGGGGAGGTGTAACGGAGCTGGTTTATGATCAGTATAACCGGTTGGCGCTTTCCCGTGATCCGAATCAAGTGACGCGCGGTGTTTGGGCTTTTACTAAGTATGACGCATTAGACAGGCCTGTCGTAACCGGGGAAATCGTTTCGAATGCAACCAGGCAAAGTTGGGCTCTAAGCGTAGACTCCAACACCGAGCATCACGAAGAGCGAAACAATGGTGCGATTCAGGGTTATACACTGGATAAGACAGCTCCTAAAACAGCCATCGAGGCCAATCTGCTGACCGTTACTTTTTACGATGATTATGCTTTTTCAAAGGCTGCCAATCTGAATTACAATGTGGCGTATTATCCCGCATCCAATTCGAGTGTGAAAGGGCAGGTCACGGGCAGGCGTACAAGGATGCTTCCCGGAAACGGGGCTGCGGGCGGATGGCTGACGTCGGTCACGTATTACGATGTAGAATACCGGCCGATTCAGGTAATCCGCGAGCTATATGACTTAGGAGCAAACAGCGTCGAACGTGTTTCAAATCAATATAAATATGATCTCGCTCCTGTAATGACAGAGCAGAAGACAGAACAATTGTTGCCAGGTAATGTGACGCATACCCACATTGCAACTTTCGAATACGATCATGCCGACAGGTTATTGAGTGTTAAAGAAAAGGTCATGAGTGGTAACAAATCAAAGGAGCTCTTTACCACCGCGCAACGCTACAACACCCTCGGGCAACTGCAAAGCCAATGGCAGCATTCGCCCGACAACATCCATTACCTTCGGAAAACCAATTTTACCTACAACATCCGAAGCTGGCAAACCGAGGGGCGAACGGTGTATAAACAGCAGGACAATAGCCCGGAGCAAAATGTTTTTGGCTTTAATTTGACCTATGCCAATGGGAATAACTATACGAACGGCAACATCAGTCAAATGTTATGGTTAAATAAAGATGAGGTTTCGTACGCCAAAGGGCTCAACTTTACCTATGACGCAGCGAATCGATTGACGGGGGCGAACGGTGCTGGCGGGTATGTTGACACAGAAAACGGCATTACTTATGACAAGAATGGCAATATCAAAACGCTTGTGAGGAGCGGAGCGGCAGTTGACAATCTGGCTTACACCTACTCTGGTAACCGGTTATCATCAGTCAGTGATGGCAGCGGTAACAATCTTGGCGTTAAGAGCGGGGCGAGTTCTTATAGTTATGACGGAAATGGGAATATGACTGCGGATGGAAACCGGGGCGCAACCTTGACTTACAATTATCTGAACCTGCCTAAAACGGTCACATTGGGAGGGAAAACCGCGACTTACGATTACGACGCGCACGGTATGAAGCACAAATATGCATTTGATACGCTCACACTGAAATACGCGGGGCAGTTCCAGTACCGGCAAACTGGCAATGCGAACAACCTTCACCGTATATCCCTCTCCGAAGGTCAAGCCGTTTTCAGGAATAGCAGCATCGGATTCGAATACTATCTAAAAGACCATCTCGGTAATGTTAGGCTCGTTTTTGACGAAAAAGGGCAGGCATTACAACGGACGGATTACTATCCCTTCGGCCTGGAAATTGACAGGAACAATCCGGTACAGCCGCTTAAAGTGCGGAACGGGTATAACCGGTATCTTTATAATGAGAAGGAATTGCAAGCCGGGATTGGGTATTTGGATTATGGTTCTCGCATGTATATGCCCGAGATCGGAAGAATGGGTACAGTTGATAGGTTTGCAAATAAATATGCAAATGCCTCGACCTTTCAATTTGCTCTTGGAAATCCGCTGCTCAATATTGATGTAAATGGAGACAGTGCTTGGAAAATTAGCAATCAGTGGAGCAACGGCTTTATTGCGAAATTCAATAAGGCTCTACCAGAATACATTCAAAAGTATACGGCGGGAGGTAGTAAGTATACTTGTGACGATCTAGCACTATCACTTATCATGAACTTCGCGAAGGATAATGGTCTGCCATTTCAATGGAAAACCGAAGCAAAGAATTTTGATGCCGCATCGGACGAATACAGAGACTATGAGAGTTTTTCTCATGATGTAAAATCGATGTCGGGAGCTCCTGATTTTCAAAATGATGTGAATACACTTGCAGCCAACTCTGAAACGGCCAACGCAGGTGGAATTCTGTTGAATGCTAGACAGGGAAGCGCGCGAGCACATCACGTTCAAATGATCATGCGTCGAAGCGACGACGGGACAAGTTTATTGATTAAACAAGGAAACTTTAATGGGTTAGGGAGATACCTGGGATCTGATGACCCTAATTCGATGCGATATTTGGGTACCAGAATTCAAACTGGAAGTTTAAACCAGAAGACTGATACTTGGGAAAATATTTCTAATGGTAGCGAAAGGGGTAGATTTTCCTCGTCTGAGCGACTTATATATCGAGTATTCAATTTTTTGAACTGGAAATGAGACACATCTTATTTTATCCACTCTTTTTGGTAGGCTATTTATGTGTAATCTTTTTTGCTAGTAGAAATTGCTTGGATATGGGAATTATGTTAGATATGTTGGAATTTATTCATGTGATTGAAATATTTATAGTTGTTCATTTGATTTATGTGCTGTTTTTTACTCGGAATAATAATATTAAATTAATTTGTTTTGCTTCCGTTGTATTCTTAATTGTGGTGATACACCTTACAATTAATACGTTAAATCCATTTTGAAATCTATTATTAATAAATATAAATATTCAGTAAATAAGCCAATTGACAATAAATGGTTGCAATTAACTTTCCTGAGGGATATGCCTTGAAAAGTGATTGATATTTATAAGTAATTAAACTAAACCCAAAAAACACACCTATGAAAATACATTCAACACACATTGTGAGGAACTATACATACACCTTCCATAATGTAATCACTTGTCTATTCATAATTCAATTAATCTCACTGTCGCAGACCTTTGCTCAGGGGGAGTTTGTGGATGGGTATATCATCACCAATGAAAAAGACACTATCCGTGGGCTTGTCCGGGATGAGAATTGGGCAACGAGTCCTGAACGAATTGAGTTTAAAAATCTGAATAAGGTATCGGTATATGCGGCTGAGAGTATTGCTGGTTTTGGACTAGTCGCGTCAAAGGAAATTTACAAGAGCAGGAAAATCGGCATATTGAACATTGATCTGATGCAGTCGTATATGCTTGCACCGTCATTGGAAACCATGGATTCAGTGACGGTGTTTTTGCAGGAAGTGGTGAGTGGCGGGGTGGTAACGTTATTCGAATTCCTCGATCGTGCGCAGCATTCCCGTTTCTTTATTGAAAAGCAGCATCGGTTGAAAGAACTGTTCTACTACCCATTCTACAAGTCGATGGATGATCGGAACTATCTGGTTGTTTATGATGAATATAAAAAGCAGCTCGCAAGACTGTGTGCGGATGCAGAGCGGTTCCGCGAGCCGCTACCGCCGTACCAGGAAAAGTACCTAAAAGCGTATGTAAAGTCTTACAATGCTTTTTTTGCCGGAGACAGTGTCCGATACCTGGCAGAAAACCACAAGCTGATTTTCAACCTAGAACTCATTGTGGGTATCGAGAATTGGAGAGAAGAGATGGTTATTCATAATAAGGCTACCTATGGCTTTGGGCTGCGGATGGATTTTTCACGCAAGTTTCGCAACAGGTATGTGAAAGCCAATGTGCTGTTTACGCCCGGCCTGCCGCTCGGATTTTCTCCCGGTGCCTTATCTAAAAAGACATTACGAACGCTCGAAGTCGGTTTGGGGAGGTACTTCGGGCCCGGAAGGGTACGACCTTTTTTGAGCCTTAATGCGAGCATCGTAAATAAAGGATATCGCAGTGATTTTTTGGGAATAAATGCAGGAATAAGTTACAAACGACTGATTAGCCTGGAAGTGGGGCATTTTGCGAACTTCTACAGCTTCATGACCAAGACCAGTTTCTTCATCCAACCACGGATTAGCTTCCACTATTTTGCTAATTTGAGTTTAGTGCAGGGCAGGATGCGTTAACATATTGCATTGGGAAGCAATAGGGTCAGCCGCCTAGGTGGAATCCGGGGCGTAGACCACGCCCCGGATGATTCAGAATTTGATGGTTACCGAGCCGGACAACTGGCGAAGCGGTTGCGGCAATCCCCAGTTGGAGAAGGTTGCCTCGTTGCCGAGGTTGTTGCCTTTAAGCGTCACACGCCATTTGGGCTGGTCGTAAAACAGGGATGCATTCACCAGTGTGTAACCTGGAATTGTTATGAGGTTGGCAGCCTCGAAAAAGCAGTCGGACACATAGTTACCGCCGACGCCGAGACCGAAATTGCGCAATATCTTGCCAGTGAATTTGTAGCTCACCCACAGGTTGACGTAGTCGGTCGGAACTTGCGCCACGTAGTTGCCTTCGAATGCAGCGGCTTTTACCACTTTGTTATCGTTTTTGGCATAGCCCGCCACGATATTCAGGCCAGCGATCGGGTTTGCCACAATTTCGACTTCATAGCCTTTACTTTTCTGCTGGCCGTCCTGAATCGTAAAACTGTTTTCGACGCGGGTAGCATTGTTGATTGCAATATCATAATAGCTGACAGTCCCCGTCAGTTTGCGGTTAAATGCTTCCGCTTTCAAACCAAACTCCCATTGATTGGCATTCAAAGGCTTGAATGTAGAGGTAGTACCGTCGGGCTGCACTACCGGGGCCACATTCTGGAAGCCATTCATGTAATTACCAAAAATCGAAAGCTGCTCCGGCGCAAGCTGATATACGAAACCGAATTTGGGGGAAACGGCGGTTTGTTTGTAATCGTTGGTCCCTTTGACCCCGTTGGTGATCGTCGCGTTGTTCACGAACCGGTCCACGCGAAGGCTCAGCATTACGATCAGGCGCTCGGTGAGGTTGACCACGTCCGAAGCGTAGACGCTGTATGTGCTCAGGCGCGTCTGATTATTAGAATTCGTTTTGGCCGCCATCAGGTCGTTCACCTTTTCGAGGTTAATACCCGGAACAGGCTTGTTGGTATTCACAACATCATACGTCCCGACGTCGGTGTAGCGTAGCTGGCTTGTGAATGTGTACACATCCACGCCTACGAGCAGGCGGTTGCGTATGCGCCCGATGTTGAAATTACCGGTGAAGTTTTGTTGCGCATTGATAGAGGTAAAAATGCGTGGCCCGTAGTTGGAAATGTTTCGGTTGAAAGTCGTATCACTCGTCCAGTTTGGGTAAATCTGATTGCTGTGCTCGATGCGGTTATTCCCGATGGCGATATTCGTCTGGGATGCCCATTTGGAATTCACCGTGTACCGGGCACCGAGCGCGTAATTGAGTGCGGTAAGGTCCGCATCGATGTTTTCGCCGCCCAGCGAAGTTTTGCTGCTGACTGGAATGTCCTTGAAATTTTTGTAAGAAGTTTTGTTCAGATTTTGGTAATAGGCTACGGTCGAGCGGTTGGTTGCATTCAATTCAGCATCGAAAGAGAGGGTAAGGCGGTCGTCGACTTTGTAAAGCAGGCTTGGTGTGGCGGTGTAGCGGCGGTTATGGCCGAAAGTTTGCCAGGTGCCTTCCGAATGCGCGGCAGCATTGACGCGGAGCAACAAGCTCTTGTCCGCATTGAGTGGTGTGTTCAGATCGGCGGTGAAACGGCTGAGTTCATAACTTCCGGCGGTATACGAAACTTCGCCTTTGAATGTCTCGAAAGGCTTTTTGGTAACCTGGTTGATCAGACCGCCAAAGCTCACCAGGCTCGATCCGAATAATGTTCCCGAGGGGCCTTTGATCACCTCAACCCGTTCCAGATTGATCGGGTCCGATTGGTAAATCTGCACTGCCATGCCATTCCGGATGGTGGTAGTGGCCGAAAAACCCCGGATCGTAGCGCCGGTGCCGCCGGCCGGGTTGTTGACAGGCGCCACGCCCGCTACATTCCGTAATGCATCTTTGAAATCGGTCACAACCTGTTCGCTGATCAGGTCTTTGTTGACGGTGCTGTAAACCTGTGGGTTTTCCAGGTTTTTGAGCGGAAGTCGTGCCACGTAATCCGACTCCTTGTCGGCAAACCGGTTCACATTCCCTTTCACCTGCACTTCTTCCAGTTGATTTAAACTCTCTTTGAGACTCACAGCAGGGGCCGTAACCGTTTCGTCGGCCACGATGTCTATGGGTATTTCCACAGCCGCGTAACCCACGAGCTGCACGACGAGTATATGACTGCCTTCGGCTACATTCCGGATCATGTAGTCGCCCTGTTCGCCGGTGAGGGAACCTTTGGAGGAGCCTTTAATGGATACGTTGACAAAACCGGCGGGCTTGCCGTCGGAGGTTTGCACGAGTCCCCGCACATTGCCGCGTCCCTTATCCGGAGTGAGTGCGAGCGCGCATTGAAGCGAAATCAGTAAAGCTACGGCGAGATGGGTTACACGCAATAGGGCATTTGCAGAGTGTAAGTATTGATTTTTCATATTATTTGTAAATAATCTAAATAAAAATACAAACATAATGTGCTTTTCGATTTTCGCCAACGAAAGCGGAAAAATTTGCAGGCTGCGGTCTTCGCAAAAAAGAAGCGGCGTGGGAAAAAAATCCGGGCTAGGGCAATAGTCTGTTATGGAGCTTTGCGAGTATCCTTGTCACATACCAAAACTAACTAACACCATGTCATTCTCCCGGGCTGAAATTTTGATTAACAAGCTTATCAGCAATAAGATATCCGAGGAGGAACTGGCGGAGTTACTCGCAGGGATTTCCGATGACGAAGGAGGCAAAACTTACTCCGACGCCCTCGAAATTTATTTCAACCGTTTGTTGAAGGAAAACCGGCCGAACGGTGAGGCCGGGCCGAAGGAATAACAGCAGATTACAGAATTTACAACTACTCACTCTCCTCTATCAATAGTTTGTTCAGAAATAAACAAGTCAGATCCTTTTAGAATAGCCCAAACGACACCATCCCTAGTAATGTGAGCAGGATTTCAAAAATTTTTCTTCCGTGAGCAACCCTCGCGGAAGGTGATCCGCTACTCACCTGATACCATGTTATTAATACCGCTGACACGGATTATATAAGTCTGTCGTGTTTTCTATTTTTTTAACATAAAGCTCTATTTCTCAGTATCATGAACAGTGCCCATCACCTTAAACACAAAAACTATGGATCCAAATTTTACTGCTAGCCTGCGAAGGTTGCTCCTGTGCATCTTCGTGGCCGTTTTGCTCGTCAGTCCGACATTTGCGGCGAGAAATCTCGATAAGACCATCAAGGGAAAAGTTACTTCGAAAATAGATGGCGCGGCGCTGCCCGGCGTCAGCATTGTGGTGAAGGGGAGCCAGCTTGGTACCTCCTCCGACGCAAGCGGTAATTACTCGATCAATGTCAATGAGGCGTCCAAGCCGGTGCTCGTATTTTCCTACATCGGGCATGAAACCCAGGAAGTGGTGGTCGGAAACCAGTCGGTGATCGACGTGGTGCTGGTGGAAGGTGTCGAAACGCTCAACGAAACCGTGGTAACGGCCTTGGGTCTTTCACGCGAAAAACGTTCGCTGGGTTATTCGGTAGCTGAAGTGAATGGCAAGGATATCAGCCGGGTAGCACAAGAAAACGTGCTGAACTCGCTGGCCGGCCGGGTGCCGGGCGTTACGATCAGCTCCACAGGCGGTACAGGTTCGTCGGTGAGTATGATCATCCGCGGAGCTACGTCGCTCAGCAGCGACAACCAGCCGCTTTTCGTAGTCGACGGCGTACCCATTGCCAATACTTTGAACAATGTAAGCCAGGTTGGTAACGACAACCGGGTTGACTACGGTAACGCCATTTCAAGTCTTAACCCTGACGATATCGAGAACGTATCGATACTGAAAGGCCCGAACGCAGCCGCACTCTATGGTTCGCGTGCAGGTCGCGGGGTGGTGCTGATTACAACCAAGAACGGCAGCAAATCGAAAAAAATGACGGTTTCTGTTAACTCCAATACCGTTTTTGACAAGCCCTACAAATACCTGAACATGCACCACAAGTTTGCAACGGGTATTCTGCCTTTCACGCCCGACAACAACCCGTACCCAGGCGGCGTGCTGATGATCGACGAGGGCTCTGCCGGTGGGGTAGGTCCGGAGCTCGACAAGGGCTATAAGGCAATTCAATGGAACAGCCCGAAAGATGCCAATGGCAATCCGATCCCGACAGAACTCGTTTCGCACCCGGATAATGTGAAGAACTTCGTGCGCACAGGTATTACCACTACCAACGGTGTCGCCATCTCAAACAGCAATGATTTGGTCTCTTACCGGTTGTCATACTCCAATATGACCAACCGCGGTATTATCCCTAATTCGGACCTGTTCCGCAATTCATTGAATATCAATTCGTCGGTGAAGCTAGCCAAAAAGCTGACGCTCAGCACGAACGTCGATATCAGCCGCAACAATTCCAACAACCGCCCGGCGACTAACCGCGGTACCAATCCGCTGCAATGGGCATATGCTGTCTCCCCGCACATCGATATCCGCGACCTGCGCAACTACTGGGTGCCGGGGCAGGAAGGCTTGCAGCAACTGTCGCAAGGCCCGGGCGATTATAATAACCCGTGGTTCCTGGCTTACGAGGTCAACAACAGCTTTGTCCGTGACCGTGTTTTCGGGAACGTCAAGGCCGACTGGCAGATCACACCGCATTTGAGCCTGATGGGCCGCTACGCGCTCGATACCTATCGCGAGCAGCGTGAGACGAAAATAGGGAATAGCTACACCAACGACAGCCGCGGAGGTTACGGGGTGATCAACCTGTCGAGGTTCGAGCGCAACGCCGACTTCCTCCTGAGCTACAAACGCGATATCAACAATTTCAGCTTCTCGGTGTCGGGTGGTGGTAATACGCGTTACCAGAAAAACATGGACCTGAGCACAGCGAGCGGCAACGGAACAGGGTTGGTTATCCCGGGACTTTACACTTTGTCGAACATTGCGCCGCAAAACCTCAGATATTCGAGCTACCTATCGGAAAGAGCTGTTTTCAGTGCCTACGGGTTGGCTAACATTGGTTTCAAAGACATGGTCTACCTCGATCTGACCGCACGTAACGACTGGTCGAGTACTCTGCCGAAGGCTAACCGTTCGTACTTCTATCCGTCAGCTTCATTAAGCGTGCTGCTGAATGAGGTGCTCCGTATGCCTAATCAGATCAGCTTGTTCAAAGCCAGAGGAAGCTGGGCACAGGTGGGTAACGATACCCAGCCTTATAATTTGCTGGCTACATTGGGTAACTCGGGAGCCTGGGACGGCATTACACGTTTGTCGAAATCGGGATCGATATTGCTTCCCGACCTCAAACCTGAGATCGCGACTTCGTATGAATACGGTCTTGACCTGAATCTCTACCATAACCGCGTCCGTCTGACCGCCACCTATTACCAGGTGGAGAACCGCAACCAGATTATCCCTACCAAGCTTCCGGGATCCAGCGGTTATAGTTCCAAAAACATTAATGCGGGTTTGCTCGTGAGCAAAGGACTTGAATTTACATTGGGAGGCACACCGATCGACAAAAATGGCTGGCGCTGGGATATCAATGCCAACTGGTCGAGAAACCGCACGACGATCAAGTCGCTATCGGATGGTCTTGAATTCTACACACTCTGGACCGATGCAAAAGGTGGCGCGTGGACATACGTAGGCGAGCAGATCGGGGATATTTACGATGCCGAACTCGTCACCGTAAAAGATAAAAGCTCGCCTTATTATGGCTATCCTATTCTGGATGAAAACGGCTCCTGGCAGTCGATTTCCGCTTCTAAAACCAGAAACAAGATCGGTAATTTCAATCCGGACTTCTTGTTGGGTTTGCAAACGTCCCTGTCTTATAAAGGCTTCACGCTGAATATGTCGTTCGACTGGCGTCAGGGCGGTAATTTCGTATCGCAAACTTACCGTTATGGCGAATCGGACTTGAAATCTCAACGCTTCCTGGATAACCTGATCAACCCGAACGGTATGACCGGCGACCAGCTGCGGAACTATC
Source organism: Dyadobacter fermentans (assembly GCF_019924045.1). GTDB lineage: Bacteria > Bacteroidota > Bacteroidia > Cytophagales > Spirosomataceae > Dyadobacter > Dyadobacter fermentans_A. The sequence goes on from NZ_JAHXBN010000001.1 coordinate 64,109, forward strand.
TCGTGAATAACAATAAGGTGGTGGTTACCGGAAACAAATTCAATATTGTCGGCGGCCCTACCAAAGCATATGGCGGCTTCCCGTTTGAATACGGAGGCAATACCTACGACTATGCGGTGTTCAATCCGGGTGTGATTGCACAATACAACGAAGCCGGCGAAATCACAGGCTACACCGAAAACCTGGGCGGAGCGGGTACGAAATACATTCCTTACGGCGACAACTACCCCTGGGATTTCACCCGCGCCGCCACATTCGACGCTTCGTTTGTGAAGCTGCGCGAAGTGTCGCTCGGATATGATTTGCCTGGCAATTTTGTAAAACGCATTGGCTTGCAAAATGCCAACATCGCCGTATACAGTCGCAACATCATCCTTTGGACCAAAGCTAAAATCGGTATTGATCCCGAGCAGGCATTCCAGCAAGAGTCGGGTGCACAGGCTGGTACACAGTTCAAGCAGGGTATAGAGCGTTATAACGTTACTCCGTGGGTGATCCCTGTTGGTTTTAGGCTTGGTTTAACTTTCTGATATAGAGTCATATAGTCTATTTAATATAAATAAACTCATGAAAAAACTTCATAACAAATTCGTCATCATACCGCTGTTGCTGGCATGCATGGTATTTTCCTGTAAGGACCTGACGGAGCTCAATGAAAACCCGAACGGGGTGGCCCCGGAAACGGTGAATCCCAACCTGGTACTGCCGACGGTTTTGACCGAAGCTGCGAAACTGTACGTCAACCTGGGTTACCAGGACATCGCGGGCGTAGTGCAGCACACGCAGAAAGACGCATGGTCGAGCGGACATAACGACTACGACTGGGGCGGCGACCAGAGCTGGAATGCATATTACGACGTACTCCGCAACAATGAACTGGTATACCAAAGAGCGGTGGCAGCCAATTACGAGTTTCACCAGGGAGTTACTTTGGTCATGAAATCGTTCATGTTCGGTCTGATTACCGATCTCTGGGGCGATGCGCCTTACACCAATGCGCTGAAAGGCGAAGCCGGTTCGACGGCCGACATCCTGCCGTCATTCGATAGCCAGGATAAGATCTACGCCGGAATTATCGCCGATCTCGAAAAAGCGAACGGACTGCTTTCCAAATCGAAAGCCGACTACGAGGGTATCGTTGATAATGTGGACGTTTACTATGGCGGGGACCCCGCCAAATGGCGCAAGATGGCCAATTCGCTTTTGCTCCGTTACTACATGCGGATTTCGGCCAAGCAGCCTGACATTGCCAAGGCGGGTATCGAGAAAATCGTGGCTAATGCGGCAAATTATCCAATCATCACTTCCAATGCCGATGATGCCACCATGGGCTTCCCCGGAAACAGTGAAGCGGATTCATGGCCTGCCAACACCGTGATCGACGCGAGCGGAAGTAATTATCGCCGCATTAAAATGTGCGCGACACTGGTCGAGAGATTGCAGACGCTGAAAGACCCGCGTCTGGGAATCTGGGCTAACAAAGTGGAGATTCCATTGGTAGTAGATCCGACACAACCCGCTGGAACCGATAAAATCGTGGATGGGAAGCGCATTCTCTCGCCGGACAAAGTGAAGAATACACAAGTCGATACGGATCCGGAATACGTAGGTTTGCCACCGAGCTTTTCGGCGTTGCCGTCTGCTTATAACCTCAACCCGACACCGGGACAGACATCGTACAACCCGCACGTTTCCTTTCTGAACAACATTTACAAAGCGGCAAAAGGGCCACTGCTTCGTGCACGGCTCATCTCTGCTGCGGAAGTTAACTTCATCCTGGCCGAAGCCGCATTGAAAGGCTGGGCTGCCGGTGTGGCGAAAGACCGCTACGAAGCCGGCGTGAAAGCCTCGATGACCACCTGGACGGTAGCCGACAAATACGCGACGTACATCGCGACACCGGGCGTGGCTTTCGACAATACTGTGAAGCAAGTGATCGAACAGAAATGGATCGCCAGCTGGACAGCTGCCACCGAAGCATGGTTCGATTTCCGTCGCACCGGTTTGCCTGCTTTGAAAGCCGGCCCTGCGGCTAAGCGCGAAGTGTTACCCGTACGCTTCTATTATATGCAGGATGAGTTGCGTATTAACAAATCGAATGCGGAAGCTGCCGTAAGCAAGCTGGAAGTGACTAACTATTCGCAGGCCGACAACGGCAACAGCGCGTGGTCTAAACAATGGCTTTTGCAAGGAACCGGCAAGCCGTGGTAGTCATATTTGTTTTAAGGTGAGTATTTAAAACCGGGACTGTCGGGATCATCCCTCAGTTCCGGTTTAGTTTTAAATGGTAAACCCCTTTTAAAATGAAAGTCAGGGTCATTCTCATTTGCTTTTTATGCCTGTGCCTGAGCAAGGTCACGGTCGGGCAGCATTTCAGGGCTGCGGCAGCTGTGCGGGTGATCACGCCCGATCCGCTTTTGCCGGTTTCCGGGGGAATCGGTACGCCCAAGAAAGCGAGCCAGAAAAATGGTGACCTGTACGCAAGAGCATTTGTAATGGAAAAAGGGGCAGTCAGGATCGCTATTGTGAATGTGGATAACCTGGGCTGGCCGGCTGCATTGGGCAACAGGTCGCGGAAGTTGATCAAAGGCATTGCGCCCGAGAATGTGCTCATAGGCGCTACGCACACGCATAGCGGACCCGATGCTTATGGTTTTCCTAATGAGAAAGGGGAGTCGTTTGCGGATATGGCCTACCTCGACCGTTGTGTTCAGCAAATCGCCGACGCTGTGAACGAGGCCGTTGCGAAACTGGAAGACGCCTCGCTGAAAATAGCCGTAGCCGATGCGAAAGGCAAGATTGCCTATAACTACTATGCCGACCAGCTTTATGATCCCCGTTGCGGCGTGATCCAGGCTGTGGCCAGTGCAGGAGCCAACAAAAGCAAACCCATTGCTACGCTGGTGAATTACGCAATACATCCGGAAGTGATCGGGTCAGGGAGGGGGATTTTGAGCCCGGACCTTTGCGGACCGCTATATGACCGCATAGAATCGCAGGGCGGAGGCACGGCCATTTTTATGAACGGTGCGCAGGGCGGCATGGTTACCGCTGACAACCGACTTGAAAACGGGAAAGAAGCCAATGATTGGAATGAGTGCAAAAGGATAGGCGAACTGCTGGCAGATGAAGCGATGCGGATCGTGAAGGACGTGCCCGTGCAGGAAAACCCAGATGTTTATTGCGTTTCCCGCAGGATTGAGTTTCCGGTGGATTCGGAGATTATGCGTTTTATCCTTCAAAAATCACCTATTAAAAATGAAATGGCCGGCGACAACCGCATCGTGACGCAGCTTAACCTGCTGAATATCGGCACCGCCCAAGTGCTGACAGTTCCAGGTGAAGCATTGCCCAATATCGGCTATTATGTCAAAAGGCACATGAATACCAAACAGCCTTTTCTTTTCGGACTGACCAACGATGCCTTCGGCTATATGCTTACGAAGGTCGATTTCAACAGTTTTAAGCGCTATGAGTACGTTAGCCGGACAAGCCTCGGCGAAATGACCGGGGAGATTTATATGGAACAGGCATTGAAATTAATAAAAGACAGTCCAGCGCCTGCGCCGGCCGCCGCCGCAGGAAAGTAAACCGATTTTTCCACCCAAATACGAGTGACCATGTTTTTGAAAATAGCCGTTAAGTCCGTATTGCTGACCCTCGTAGCGATCGTTTATGCCAACGCCCAAAAGGTGACCCCGGAAAACGCATTGGAGAGCTACCTCAACAATGGCGATAAAACCTTCAAATGGGAGTTGAAAGAGACATTCAAACGCGACGATCTGACATTTTACCAGATCCTGCTGACCTCTCAGAAATGGCGGGAGTTCACCTGGACGCACCAATTAACGCTGATTGTCCCCAAAGAAAACCGGCACGACGATGCGCTGCTATTTATCACGGGCGGTTCCAATACGAACGAACAGCCCAATTGGAACAGCAAGAAGGATGAAAAAATGTACGGATCGCTCGGTGCCGTTGCGACAACCAACCAGGCCATCGTGGCATTGCTGAAACAGACGCCCAACCAGCCGTTTTTCGGTGATCTTACGGAGGACGCATTGATTTCCTACACATTACACAACTTCAAAAAAGACAAGGATTATACCTGGCCGCTGCTTTTCCCGATGGTAAAAAGTGCGGTAAAAGCGATGGATGCGGTACAGCAGTTTACGCAAAAGGAATTGAAACATACGGTGAACAGCTTCGTGGTAACGGGTGCATCCAAACGGGGGTGGACGACCTGGCTCACGGGTGCGAGCGATAAGCGCGTGGAGGCGATCGCACCGATGGTGATTGACGTGCTGAATATGCCTGTAAGTCTCGATTATCAGATCAAATCATGGGGCGATTACAGCATTCAGATTGAGGATTATGTGAAACTGGGTATTCCGCAGTCGACCGGCTCGCCGGACGGGCAGGCCATTACGGCCATGATCGACCCCTATTCGTACCGCGCCAAACTGACCATGCCGAAGATGATTTTCATGGGCACGAACGATGAATACTGGGTCGTGGATAACATCAAGAACTACCTCGACAAGATTCCGGGTAAAAACATGCTGCATTATGTGCCCAACGCAGGCCACGACCTCGGCGACGGCAAGCAGGCGATGGAAGCATTGAGTGCATTCTTCGGCGCAACGATTAACAAACGGCCGTATACCGAATGCAAATGGAGCCAGTCGGTCGCCAACCGGAAGGTAAATCTGGACATCAAGACCACGCCCGATGCGTTGGTGGACGTGATCCTGTGGTCGGCCAATTCGCCGGATCAGGATTTGCGGAATGATACCTGGACGGCCCAAAGTTTGAAAATCAGCCAGAAATCCAATGTGAAGGTAACCGCCGAGTTGCCAGCCAGCGGTTTCCGGGCATTTTATGTGGATTTGAAATATAAAACGCCGCAAGGCAACGTCTACACCGAGAGTACAAGGGTGTTTTTAACGGATAATAAGTCGGTTCTGTAAATCCCTGAAATAGATGTATCTATACTGACGGGAAATTTGAAATAGCCATGATAAACAACAAAAGATTGCGCTGGTGGGTATTGTTATGCCCGGTTTGGATGTCATTTGCGCTAAGCTCCGAACAGCCTGAAAGGACGGTGAAAGAGGTAATAGACCGCGCAGTGACGCGGTTTTACGAAACCCTCACACCTGCGCAGCTGGACACCATTTCGGACAACTATATCCTGAGTGTGCTCAGCGACCGTGACAAGGAAACACTGGCAACGCGTTTCTGGACTTTTGAAGTGAATGTGCCGGTAAGGGTGTCGCTGATGCGGCATACCGGTCAGGCCGTGCTGCCTTTTTGGCTTCAAAAGAGCGGGTTTAAGAAAACGCAGATGCTCGTCAAAAACGAGGAGTATACTTACGAAGTCTGGCAGAAGGATTTCGAAAAAGGCCAGGTAGGGCTTGGTATTAATGGTTTTGACAAAGACCGGCCGGTGTATTTCATCAGTGTGGCGCCATTGGATAAGGCAGAGAAGCTCACGGTTTCGAATGTCGTGCCTGCACAATATGCATTGAGTACCATTCAGAAAGGGGCATTTACCTACCACGATTGGGATAGCCTCGTATTGACCGAAGTTCCGGACGAGCTGGAAGGCCAGACGCTCTTCACGACTGTACGGGGGCGCGCACGCGAGGCGCATTTGGTGAATGCATTCCGGAGAACCGCCACACCTTCGTCGGAAAAGCCCGACCAGGTGGTGATGACATGGAGCGGCGATCCCGCTACTACGGCGAACATCCAGTGGCGCACCAGCCCGAAGGTGCTGAGAAGTAAAGTGAAATACTGGAAAGCCGGAACTTCCGACACGCTTTTTAAGGATGCTACCGCATTTAGTATGGAAGACAGGCTGTTGCAGAACGACCGGTTCGTAAACCGGTTTACCGCGCAGCTCAAAGGCCTGAGCCCCGGCTCGTTGTACCATTATTCGATCGGTACCGGGCAAGGGCAATGGTCGGCGGCATCGTCATTCCAGACTGCCTCCGATCGTGTAAAAGACTTTTCGTTTATCTGGTTTGGCGACACCCATTATTCGCCCATTTGGGGCGATATGGCGCAAAAATCGATCAAACGGCATCCCGAAACGGCATTTTTTTCAATCGCTGGTGACCTGGTAACCACCGGTCTGCACCGAGATGATTGGGATCAGCTCTGGGCACATGCCGGTCCGACGTTCAGCACGCGGCCATTGATGCCCGTGCCCGGGAATCACGATAGCCAGGACGGCCTGGGAGCATGGATGTATAAGGAGATGTTTAGTCTGCCGGAAAATGGCCCTGCTGGCCAGCCTTCCGAAATGACTTACGCTTTCCATTATCAGGACGCATTGTTCCTGATGATCGACGCGACACTTTCCGTACCGCAGCAGACCTCCTGGGTCGAAAATCAGCTGAGGAACTCGAAAGCCAAATGGAAATTTGCGATGTTCCACTTCCCGCCCTACAATTTTGAAGAACCTTACGACGAGATCAAGCGGGAATGGTGTACGCTTTTTGACAAATACCATGTGGATATGGTCATGAGCGGGCATATGCATTACTACCTGCGCACGAAGCCGATGTTCAACGACAAAGAGGCGGCCAGCCCGGCGAAGGGTACTATTTACCTGATGTCTATCAGCATTCCCGGCAAGCAGGAGCGCTGGCCGAAGGAGGATTATGCCGTGGTGAGGTACAAAGACGGCCCGCTTTACCAGCACGTGTCGATCAAGGGCAACACGCTGCACTACAAATGTTACAACCCCGAAGGGGAGTTAAAAGACGAGCTGACGATTACGAAGTAGTATTCAACAATTTCAATTATAATGACCCGCATTACATTACCCGCTATTCTATTATTATCTGTTGTTTTTAAAACCCACGCGCAAGTCGGACCGATCAGGAAAGAGTTTTTGAACCCGACCTCCAAAAATGTACTGGTAGCATCGCACCGGGCCGTGCATCACGAACTGCCGGAAAATTCGCTGCCCGCGATCAGGGAGGCGATCAGATTGGGCGTTGATATCATAGAAATTGATGTGAAGGTGAGTAAGGACGGTATACCAATGCTCATGCACGACGGCAAAGTGGATCGTACCACGACCGGTAAGGGCAACCTGGAAACGCAAACCTTCGAGGCACTGCGGAAGCTACGCCTCGTTTCGAACGGCAAAGTCACGGAAGAAACGATCCCGACATTGGAAGAAGCGCTGGAAGTCGCAAAGGGCCGCATCCTGGTCGATCTGGACCTGAAAACCGACCAAATCGAAAAGGTTATTGCAGTTGTGAAAAAAGTGCGCGGAGAGGATTTTGTGTTCTTCTTCGATAGCGATTATGAAATTCTTTCCAAAGTAGACGCCGCATCTAAAAAATTCATGCTTATGCCGCGGGCCCATTCGCTGGCAATGGCGGATTCTGCATTAACACGCTTCAAGCCGGAAGTCATCCACATCGATGAGGATTTCTATACACCTGAGGTTACGAAGTTGATCAGGAGCAAAGGCGCGAGGGTTTGGATCAACGCATTAGGTAAGCCGGACGTAGAAATCAGAAAAGGGAATGCCCGGGAAGCGCTGAAAAGTCTCACCAAGGAAGGTGCCAACATCATTCAGACCGACGAGCCGGAGAAGGTGATCCTGGCATTGAAAGAATTAGGATTACGACGCTAAGTGATAAAAGAAATAGCCATTCTGAAATCTTCGGAATGGCTATTTCGCTTTCTGCATTTGAAGCTATTCAAACCGCCTGTTAGCCCCGTTCAGCTCGCCGTGTGTACTGATAGCGACGGCGGTGAGGATAGCGAAAATGGCGACAATGAATATAAAGTTGACGGCCCATCGGCTGATATTCAGCCCGCGATCGGAGAACGATGCCTGCGTTTTTTTGACGAGTATGCCCAGTATGGCCAAATTGAGGATGTAAAGGTATTGTTCGATGCGGTACAGGCTCATGAATGCGCAAGTAATAAGGATGCTGTAAATCGTATAGAGACCGAGGTTAAGGAAGAAGAATCGTTGGATATCCTCGTATTGGAGCTCCCAAAATGGTGTTTTTACCTGAATGTAATATTTAAATAAAGTATAACCTGCCAAAGCAAGCACCAGCAGCAACGCCACCCATTGCACATAGGTGGTAACAACGGCCGCATCGGCCAGCGGATCAAAACTCCGGATTGTTTCTACCAGTCTCTCGGTTTTGAAGGATTGATCCCAAACGATGAACGGAATGACGAGCGTCAGAATGATAATGGGTGCGAGTAGTCGCGAGCGGGACGCCTTGGTGTCGGTGGTTTCCCATTCGGAAGTGAATGTGCCGTAGGCCATTCCCGCTCCGCCGAAAAAGCCGATCGAATATTCCATTACATTCCAGAAATTGAAATGAATGCCGGAAACGTTTCCCATCACTTGCAGGAAGTTGCCGAACGCGAATCCGAAACCACCGCCTAGCCCGGCGAAAACGGCCAGCCTCATGGCAGAACGCTGCTTGTGACGGATCATATACCAGAACAGCGCGACGGTCATACCGAAACAGGCAGCCCAGGCTTCCGAGCGCGGAGGGGTCATGAGCCAGCCGAGCTGTTCGATCAACAAATAGTAAAACAGGATGGCTCCCGCGGTCATTTCGGTGATCAGTTGCGGCCATTGCACGGGCTTTTCGCGCGAGGAGGCCAGTGTAAGCCCGAATAACCCGCCGCCGATCAGCCCGAACAGCCCGCCGATAATGCCGAGCATCAGAAATCCGTAATAAACATTCCCAAATTCGAGCCCGCGTGCGTAGCCGACCACTATACCGTAGCTGATAATGCCCCCGATGCCCCAGCCTGCGGCAGAAGCCAATGCGAGCTGGAATGCTTTGGCGTACCAGTCTTTGCGTTTGGCGATGAGAACGATGCTTAATCCGCCAATGCCACCGGCCCATGCGGCGCCTTGCTCGTGTCCAAACTGGCCGCGTATGGCCCAGGCGGTGCCCAATGAGATGCCTGCAACGAGCAGGGCATAAAGTAATTGTCTGTTATTCATGAACGGAATGCGACTAAGGGTTTGTGGGATAAATACTGGATTGTAGCCTAAAAAGGCTATAAACCACTCCCGGGGCAGGAGGGAATAGCCCGATTCGCTTTTGGGATAGTATTCCCGTTAAAAACGGACACGACATTTCCGGAAGACGAACCCCATGAGCAGCAACAGAGCACAACTCGCTATTAACGGTGGACCCAAAACCATCGAAAAGACATTTTCCTGGCCTATTTATGACGAAAATGAGGTGAATGCAGTCGCGGCGATCGTTGCGGGCGGCAAATGGGGTAACCCCGACTGCGGGGACGAGGTAGAGCGTTTCGAACGCGCGTTTGCGGATTATTGCGGGAGCAAGTATGCAATTACATGCGTCAATGGCTCGGTCTCGCTGCGGCTAGCGCTGATGGCGTGCGGCGTGAAACCCGGCGACGAGGTGATTGTGCCGCCTTACACTTTTATTACTACGGCTTCTTCGGTGATTGAATGCAACTGCGTACCTGTTTTCGTGGATATCGATCCCGATAGTTACAATATCAGTCCCGAGGCCATTGAGGCGGCGATAACGTCGCGCACGAAAGTGATCATCCCGGTGCATTTCGGCGGGCTGGCTTGCGATATGGATGCAATCATGGACATTGCACGACGGCATAACCTCAAAGTGATCGAAGACGCAGCGCACGGGCACGGGGCCGAATACAGAGGTAAAAAGCTGGGTTCTATCGGGCACGTGGGTAGTTTCAGTTTCCAATCGTCCAAAAACCTGACGTCCGGCGAGGGCGGCATTGTCATCACCGACGACGATGATTTGTACGCGATGATGCATTCACTGCGCAACGTAGGCCGGATCGAGGGCGGGCAGTGGTATGAGCATTACAATCCGGGCTGCAATTACCGCATTACCCAAATGCAGGCTGTACTGCTCTCGGAACAGCTCAAACGCCTGGAAGAACAAACCCGGTGCAGGAATGCCAATGGTTTGTATTTGAATGATTTGTTAGAAAAAATAGAGGGGATTGCGCCTTTAAAACGCAACGACACCATCACGCTGCACGGCTATCACATTTATATATTCAAATACGATGCGACGAAATTCGGAGGGCTGCCTAAGAGCGAATTTGCGGCGATGCTGGCGGCCGAAGGCGTGCCGAGTTTCAAGGGTTACCCGCACCCATTGTACAAGCAGCCGCTTTTCCAGAATAAAACCTTCCTGTGCTACGCCATTCCGGACAGTGCGGATTACAGCCAGACCTTCTGCCCGGTAGCAGAGCAGGCTTGCGATACGGATGCGGTGTGGATTCTCCAACATGCCATGTTAGGCGAGAAGGAGGATATGGAAGCATTTGCCAGCGCAATCTTGAAAATTCAGGAGGCCGTCGGGTAGCCCGAATGCCTCCTGCGCGATGTGCTTATAGCTCCTTCCGCATCATAATATCGGTCTGAATATCATCACCGAGCGTGAAAAGGTGTTTATCGAACTCCACAAAACCATTCCGTTTGTAAAAGCCGATCGCGTTTTCATTCTCTTCCCACACGCCCAGCCACACATACGCGTACCTGCGCTCGCGGGCGATGTCGATGGCTTTGTTATAGAACAACTGTCCGACTTTCTGGCCCTGCCACGCCCGAAGCACATATATCCGCTCGATTTCCAATGCGGTATCATCTTTCAGCTCGCTTTGGGCAGGGCCGTGGTTTACTTTCAGGTAACCGACCAGTTGATCGCCATCGTAGGCCAGATGGAACTCCGAATCCGCATTGCTCAGCTCGGAAGCGACCTTCTCGACACTGAACCCGGTTTTCAGGTAATGCGCCATGTTTTCCTCGGTATTGACCGAAGCGAACGATTCATAAAAAGTGTCTATTCCAATTTGTCTGACGGTTTCCAGATCGTTGATGGTCGCTTGAATAAGTTGTATTGGCATGTTACTTGCTGGGTAATGCTTTTAATCTGACGCCCTCGCTATGGGCTGTGAACTCAGGCGCGTACATGCATTGGATCGTCGTGATGCCGTTGCTGAAATCGCCCTCGTGTGTAATAAAAAGCGGATATTCGAACACATAAGTTCCTTTCCGCAAGGCATTGAAGAAGAAATTCGTACTCGCATCGCGCGTACTTTCATAGTACCCGAGGCCGCCCTGCCAGCGGTAGCCGCTCAGGACATTCACCGGTTCCAGTCCCGATGCGCGCATATCCTTCATATGCACATATTCCATACCCCGGTCGACGCGCAATTCGATGCGCACCTTAATTTTATCTCCTACCTTCACCGCCTCGCCTTCGCGCACGGGCGTGAGGACCGGGCCGGAATCGGTGTTGGTTTCAACGAAAAGCTGCTTGGAGAGTTTCAGCGGCGTTTCGGCGAAAGTGATTTTGTCGAGGTCTTCGAAGTATTGCCAGTAGACGGCGCCCCAGGAGGGCAGGGAGGCGGCGCTCGAGCTGCCATTAACCACCACATCAATATTGCCCATCTGCGGGGCAATGTCCGTCGAGATTGTTTGTTTCATATAACCCGTACCGCGCTCCGTCTTTTGGTCTTTTGAGCTAACCTCGGTATTCCCGACACGGACCGTAGCCTGCGGGGATTCAGCCAACCAATCGCTTCCATTCAAAAGCAATGCATAACAAGCCTCTGCTGTGGCTTTGGTACTTTCCCAGCTGCTTGTCTGCTTGTTTTTGAGGAGCCAGGTTTTCAGTTCCCCAACGGTCTGTTGGTCATTACCGATTTCCTGAAATGCTTCAATAAGCAATGCCTGGCGCTCGATAGGCGCCTCATGCCACCACCAGCCGCGCTGATTGGTCTTCCAATACATGCCCAGTTCGTCATTTCTAACAGCCGTTTGCCGCAACGATTCCAGGATTTGGCTGGCTGTCTTTTCGTCTTTCGTTCGATGGCATATCAATGCGGTCATGCCTTGCAGCAGCTTGGGTTGCGAAATCCAGGTAAGCCTTGCCCGTTCGCGGTAGTATTCGTATGCCTTCTGGACCGAGGCCGGGATTGGTTTTGTGAAAAAGCTCCGTGCATAGAGGTATTGTATTTCAACCGGGCCGGGGACGTATTGTTTCAGGTTCGATTTTGACTTGACAAGTCTGTCATAATCCTCCGCGATGCGTTTGTCGAGATAAGGCAGGGCCTTTTCAACAATTGCATTAATGTTTGCCAATTGTGCAGAAGGTAATGCATTGATTTTCTGCAAATGGCCGATACCCGTAACAATATACTGCGTCATGTAGCGATCGTCCGGCCCGCCTTTGAACCACACAAAACCACCGTTCGGACTCTGCATTTCCTGCAATTTGCGCATGGCTCCATTTAACTCGTTCTCCATTCTTACCAGGTCGAACAACAATGCGATATTTCGTTTTTGCTCCTCCTCGGTTTTAGCGGCCAGTACCCAGGGTGTTTCCTGGATCAATAACGATTTCAGTTCCTGGTTTTTAGCCAGATTACTCTGCAGTGCATCGGTACCTTTCCAGGATTTGAACACTTGGGCAATCCGGGGCGACGCATTCACAATGTGCGAAGCCAGCGAGTTGGCATAGTAGCGGTTCCATGTTTGCTCAGCGCATTCATAAGGGTATTCCATTAAATACGGAAGAGATTGCACCGCATACCACACCGGATTGCTGCTATACTCGACCGTTACTGACTGGTGCGCCAGCGTTTTGGATTTGGACGATGCCAGCAGTTTTTCAAAAGTAAAATGTTTTGTACCGTTTCCTTTCATCGATAGCGGCATACTCTCCGTCACCAGCATTCGGTTTGGAAGGACAGGCAGTATGTTTTCTTCTCCATCCGACAGGTTCCCGGCTTTCGCCACTGCCCGCCAGGTGATCATTTTGGTAAAACCTTTCGGTATTTCCAGTGTAAAAAATGTGGTGCTGCTTTGCCCGGCGGCAACTGAAAACGAGCTCGATGGCCTGTTGTTGTGGAACAGCTGATCCAGCGACTCATTCGTTTCAGAGTCAAACAACAAAAGCGAAACCTCTCCATTTGCGATTGCGCTGCCCAGGTTTGCCACTTTCACCGGGAAACTGATCCGATCGCCCTCGCGGAGGAAGCGGGGGGCATTGGGTTGCACCATAAGGTCTTTCTGCGTCACGATCTCTTTGCTGCTGTAACCTGATGCCAGCTCCTTCGTATGGGCGAATGCCTGGAATTTCCACCTCGTAAGCGCTTCCGGCATGGCGAACGAGAAGGAGATATTGCCTTCACTGTCCGTTTTCAGATCGGGTAGGAAGAATGCGGTTTCGTTGAAGTTGGTGCGGACGGCCGGGGTCGGCTGTTTTTCAGCGGCTGCTTGTTGCTCGCTCTTATTGACGCCATACCCAACCTTCACCACTTCATTCGCATTAGGTTCGCCAAGCATCACACTCGAATCGGCCATTTCTTCTGCGGCCATTGGAGCGGCGTTGGGTACGACGAGAGAGGCTTTGGCAACGCTTCGTAAATATCTCGCATTGCCACCTCCAACTCGAGAGCTTGGCCTATCATTGCGGAATCTGCCCAAGCCCCAAAGCAACTCATCGTACCTTTTGTCAAACGATTTGTATTCGTGAGACTCATCGTGTTCAATATCTGCTTTCGTATCGTCGAAATTCCCGCTGTCGGTCCAGCTGCCGAGGCCCATTTGTACGGGCCAGATATACGGTTTCCGCCATTGGTGTGGGTAAAACTGGTCGAGCGAGGCGTCGTACATGCTTCCGAGCATTTCGGCGGCAACTTGTTCCTTTTTATAGCCGCTGATTTTGACTTTCCACGTTTCCTTGCTGCCAGGCAGCGTCTTGTCGCGGAATGTCACATATTCGATTTTCAGGTCCTTGTTTGTCCAGGGCACCGAGATGCTCTCAGTATGGGCGTGAATGCGGTTATGTTTCACAAATACATAGTCTACCTGAAATCCACCGCGGTCGGCTTCCGATGGTGTGTAATCAAATCTTTTCAATTCCTCGTTGAATGTAAGGAAGGAAAATCCGGCTGGGCCTGATTTGCGGTTGGTTGAGCTGATTACGGATGCCTTACTCACCGAAGTGCCCAACATATAAAACCCTTTTTCATCCGGCTCGGTGGCTGTGGCAGGTGTCGCCGTCAGATATTGCGGATATGCGGGCTTCTTCGCGCCCGGCTCTTTGAGTTGCGGGAATTTTACCTCGGTCAGTTTTTCTCCGGCGGCATTCGTACTGTGGATTTCGATTTGGTAGAAGCCAGCCGTAAGGTTGAATTCCGAAACCGGTACCGTGCTGCCGGGCTGCAATTGTACAGTTTTAGTAACCGGCGAGCCTGTTTTTTCCCAGTTTTCCATTTCCGTTTCACGATCGTACTCATCATGCGGAAAGTTGGTGATAAACTCATTTTTGGACATTACAAAAAGGTCCGGGCGCTCCCAATAGCGGTTTCGGATGAGCCGGTTTTCAGGCATGATCCGCGTGATCCGGATGGTGGCTTCGGCCGGGGCAAACACACCTGCCAGGTTTTCGGTGCGGATAGTCAACGTTTTGAACTTACCGGCTTCCATTTCCGAAGGAATTTCGGCTTTCAAAACGTACGATTTGTAGCCGACCGAAATCGCCGTTTCGGCACTCCGCGTTTCGCCATTGTTATCAGTCACGTCGGCGTGGATGGTGTATTCAAATATGGGATCGGCCTTAGGATTAACTTTACGGTCGGGAATGGCGTCGAAATTGACCTGGAACTGCCCTGATGCGTCGGTAACTGCTTCACCATGTGCGATTATCATCGGCTCTTCCGACACCCACCAGCGCTTCCGCGCCCATGCATACGGGAAGCGCGGTGCGCGCACGACCCGGTACTTCACCATCGCTCCGTCAATGGAGTTTCCGGCGTAGGCGATGGCTTTGCCCGTCACTTTAATAGCGTCATTTACCTTGTAAGTCGCTTTCAGTGTATCGAATTCGACTGCAAAACGAGGCCGTTTGTATTCTTCGACGTGAAAATCGACGCGGAAATTGTCCCGTACCTGAATGTAAAAATTACCCGTCAGCCCATTACCGGGAATGACAAACGAACCTGAAAAGCTTCCGAAGGCATTCACACGGTGTTTCGCTTCTGCAATGTGTTCGGCATTGGCATTGTAAAGCACTGCTGTAAATTCTTCCTGCTGGCTGTTAAGTACACCGCCGCCCTTTGCAACAATGCCTTTGTAATACACAGTCTGGCCCGGGCGATACAGGCTCCTGTCGGAAAACAGGTAAACACGCTCCTTGTCTTCATTGCTTGAAGGCATGGCGTCTTCATTGTAATAATACCGGTTCGTATTCTCCTGCACAAACAGCCGGTCGTTTCCATACGTGATATCCAGCATGTGCTGTTCTCCGTAGTTCACTTGCCGGATGTGCGCCCGTTTGAAGTGCGCGTCCTTGTCGGCTGTAAGCAGGGCGCCTTTATTTTTGATATAGCTTCTCGTATTGTAGTCATAACGCTTTTGCCAAAGCTGCACTTTGGCGCCGGGCAATGGCTCGCCGGTTTCGCGGTTGAGGATAAAGAAATCATCCCCTTTCTGAATAAAACTGATGTCGGAAACGTAGCATATTGCTGCGCCCGTCAATGCGTTGGTCTGCCGGAAGTCCGGTGCAGTGCTGGCCAGGATAACGTACTCGCCAGATGGCAAGCCGTCGGCTTTCACTTCCACGGAATGCTCCTGGTGGTCTTGTTTGTCCGGAAGCGGCTGCTCCCACGATTTTTCGGGTTTTGCGGCGGCTAATGTCACCCATTTCGTGTTCTGCTGATCATCTTCGAGTTTTTTCCGCAAGAACTCATTGAGTTTGATCACCCGGAAATACAGTTTGTTGAAGTTCCGGTATTTAACCAGCACCCGGAATGGCTTGCCAATGCTGTTGACCATTTCTACCGATAATACAAGGTTTTGGCGGGTAATCGTTTTGGAAAGATTGAATGCATTCACGCCGCCTTCTGAGTCGGGATTGTCGCGAACCACTTGCCGGCAAATTTCCAATGCCTTTACCCGCTCGAATTGCCCGGCCGAATCCCTACCCGGCTTGTATTGATCCGCTTTTTCATTGAGCCAGGCTGCTTTGAGATACCAGGCTTGCGCAGCGGCCGGTATCGTTTGGTATTGGTTCGCCACGTGATTGACCGCCATATAGTAAAGGTCGGCCTTATCAGGATGTACAGACTTTTGGTTCACGTATTGTAACCTCGCCAGATCGACGTCGATTAATGCAGCAGGATCTTTATCTTCGAGATGAAATGCGATCAGTTTCTGGTAAAGCAGCAATGCGTGGTATTCCAGCGAAGCGGAGTCCTTAGTTTCAAATTTCCTGTGTATGAAATCAGCCGCGGGGTCGAATGCGGACGCCGTATTGATTTCGAACGCGTATGCAGGTTTTTTGATGTTTCGTTCGTCGGAAGAGAAGTACTCCAATGCCCGAAATGCGAGTAAATCAAACAACGTCGAGCGTAGCTGGCGCATATTGCCTTTGGTAATGATTGCGTCGTAAACGTCCAGCCGGATTTTCTTTAATATGGCTTCGTCGCGTATAGATTCGAGGAACAATGCACCTATTTTCTGGTGAAGGTCCTCGGTTCCCCAGGTTGCAATGTCTTTTTTATCGAAAGTCACAGTGGCGGTGCGATTGTACAATTGCCAGCGGAAAGTCTGGTAATATGCGTAATATTCCGATGCCACCAGACTCGTGAGGATCGATCGGGTGGGACCGGTGCTAGACGCCATTTCCTGTTCGAGTTCTTGAATAGAGGCAATGGAGTTGTTCTCCCGGTTTTCGGCCTGCAATTGGGCCATATGTACAGCCGCTTTAATGACTTGTGCATCCTGCTTTTCCTGCTTTGCGAGCCCGTATATTTTTTTCACTTGTTGAAGCGCATCCTGATCAAGCCCCTTGCCGATCAGCTCATCGACCTTTTTCCATTCCGCATTGTAATTCTTAATCGGGCCTTGTCCGTAGGTGTGCATAGTTAATGATATAATAATGGTGATGATCAGATAGTAACCGAAGGTGTACGCTATTTTCATCTTGCGAATCATTTGGTTTGTGATGAATAGGATAAATATACTAAAACGTCGCGGTGCCAAAAGCGGCATTGAGCAGCCGGAAAGCGTCATTCGGCAAACAACCGGTGAAAGGCTTGCCTTGTAGAAGTATAAAACATCTACATTGCCTCTTTTTGCGATATGAAGTATCTTTAAATAGTGCTTTTGCAAAATATAACTAATTACTACTCTTCTTGAACGAATTTTATTTTAAGTAAACTCTATGCGTACGATCATGTTGGTGGCGGGGATCATCGTCGCACTGGTTTTGGGGAAATTGTTTATTTTTTCCAAATCTGGTGAAGGCAAAGGCTCCGATGCGAAAAAAGGTAGTGAGGGGAAAAATGCGAAGTCCTCCGGCGGCGCTGTGCCGGTGAATGTGTTTATTGTGGGTAGGGAATCTATTGAAAACCAGATTTTTGCCTCGGGGACGGTGCTGCCTAACGAGGAAGTGAACCTGATGGCGGAGATATCGGGCAGGCTGGTCAAGCTCGACATCAGGGAAGGGTCGCATGTTACCAAAGGACAACTGATCGCGAAAATCAATGACCGTGAGCTGCAAGCGCAATTGCAGAAAGTTGCGTATAATCAGGATTTGAGCAAAAAAATAGAAGCCCGGCAGAAGAAATTGCTGAACGTGGAGGCGATTAACCTAGAAGAATATGACGTTACTTCCAACAATATCCGGGTTCTGGAGGCTGAAAAGGAAGTGATAGAAGCACAGCTGGAAAAAACGGAGATCCGGGCGCCGTTCAGTGGCCGAATAGGATTGAAATTCATCAGCGAAGGTGCATACCTGGCGCCGGGTACGCCCATCGTTACGATCGTACAGAGTAATCCGGTTAAAATCGATTTCACGGTTCCTGAAAAATACAGCCCGAGCATTCGGGTAGGAAGTTCGGTCAAATTCAACCTCGACGGAGATCCGTCGACTTATACTGCCAGAATTTTGGCCATCGACCCGAAAGTGGACGAAAACCTTCGCACGCTGCGTGTGCGAGCGCTCGCCAACAACCCCGAGGGCCGGTTCGTACCGGGTATGTTCGTGAAGGTGCTGGCCGACCTCGATGCTAACCGCTCAGCCATGATGATCCCGACAGAAGCCATTGTGCCGGTTTTGAAGGGGAAGAAAGTGTTTATAGTGAAAGACGGCAAAGCGCAGGAGGCGATGGTGACGACAGGCTTGCGGACCGACAAAAAGATCCAGATCATAGATGGCTTGCAGCCCGGTGATTCGCTGATTACCTCGGGCATCATCGCCATCAAACCCAACACCGCCGTGAAGGTCAACCTATGAGTATCTCAACCCTTTCCATCAAAAGACCGGTTCTCGCGATTGTGATGAACCTGCTCATTATTTTGTTCGGATTCCTGGGGTACAAGTTCCTGGGAATGCGGGAATTTCCGTCGATCGACCCGCCGGTGGTTTCCATCCGCACGAGCTACACGGGCGCGAACGCCGATATTATCGAATCGCAGATTACCGAACCACTCGAAAAACAGCTCAACAGTATCGAGGGTATCAAGTCCATTAGCTCTACCAGCAGCCAGGGTACGAGCCAGATCACCGTTGAATTCGACATTGGTGTGGACATGGAGCGCGCCGCCAACGACGTGCGCGATAAGGTTGGCTCTGCCTCAAGGACGTTACCGCTCGATATTGACGGTCCGCCGGTGGTGGCCAAAGCTGATGCCAACTCCGAACCTATTATCGTACTGACTTTCACGAGCAATACCCGCTCGCACCTCGAAGTAAGCGACTATGCCGAAAACGTGATCGCTCAGCGTCTTCAGACAATTGAGGGCGTGAGTGAAATCCGCATTTTCGGGCAAAAGAAATATGCGATGCGGATCTGGATGGACCCGGTCAAAATGGCTGCATTGGGCATTACCACCCAGGATGTGAAAACTGCGCTCGACAAGGAGAATGTAGAATTGCCAAGCGGGAAACTCGCAGGCGACAACACCGAGCTGACTGTGAAAACGATCGGCCGCTTTCGTACCGAGGACGATTTTAATGAAATGATTATTAAAAACTCGGCCACGCAGACGATCCACCTGAAAGATATCGGCTCTGCGACACTGGGACCGGAGAATGAGGAAACAATCCTCCGCCTCGACAACGTGCCGATGATCGGTCTGGCTATTTCGCCGATGCCGGGTGCCAACTACCTCAACATAGCCAAGGAGGTGAACAAGCGGATGGAGGCGATTAAGAAGGAACTTCCCAAAGATTACAAGCTCGACACGCTAATCGACAATACCATTTTCGTAGAGCGTTCGATCGAAGAAGTAGGAGAAACGCTGCTCATCGCCATCGTACTTGTGGTGATTATCATTTACCTCTTCTTCCGCGATTGGCTCATCGCGTTCCGGCCGCTCATTGATATACCCGTTTCGCTCATTGGTACATTCTTTATTATGTACATTATGGGCTTCTCCGTGAATGTCCTTACGCTGCTCGCCATCGTGCTCGCGACCGGGCTCGTGGTCGATGACGGGATCGTGGTCACAGAGAATATTTTCAAGAAGATAGAGCAGGGAATGAGCCCGATCGAGGCGGCCATCAAGGGCTCGAACGAAATCATATTTGCAGTTTTATCCACGTCCATTACGCTGGCTTCTGTGTTTTTGCCGGTGATTTTCATGGAGGGTTTTGTAGGAAAACTATTCCGTGAGTTCGGTATCGTTATTTCCGCCGCTGTATTGATCTCGGCATTCGTTTCACTGACGCTCACGCCGATGCTGAATGCGTACCTCGTGCGCAAGACGCACAAGAAGAGCTGGTTCTACGAAAAAACGGAGCCGTTTTTTGAAAAAATTACCAATGACTACGGCAATGCACTAGGCAAATTCCTGAAAATGCGGTGGGTGGCCATTCCGCTGGTGGGTATTACATTGGGGATGATCTGGTTTTTTGGTAAGGATCTGCAATCGGAACTGGCGCCGCTCGACGATCGGAACTGGTTCCGGATCAATATGACAGCACCGGAAGGCTCTTCATTTGAATTTACCGATCGTTATGTGCAGGAAGTGGGTAATATGCTGATGGACTCCATGCCGGGCAAAAAAGGGCTGATGCTGATTACTTCGCCCGGAAACTCTGGCCTCGGTGCAGCGAATACCGGTAGTGGTCGCATTGCATTGGTGGATAAAAGGCTGCGGAAAGAATCGCAGCAGGAGATTGCAGATTATATCAATAAGAAACTCAAATCCATGCCCGACGCTAAGTCGTTTGTCGTGCAGCAGCAGACGATTTCAGTGGATTCGAGGGGCGGCTTGCCGATTCAGTATGTGATTCAGGCGCCGGATTTCGAAAAATTGCGGGAGTATCTTCCCAAATTTATGGAAGAGGTTTCCGAAGACCCGACCTTCGCGATCACGGATGTGAACCTGAAATTCAGTAAGCCCGAAATCCAGATCACGATCGACCGAGAGAAGGCAAAGTCGCTGGGGGTATCGGTACAGGATGTAGCACAGACGATGCAATTGGCATTTGCCGGGCAGCGTTTCGGCTATTTCACCATGAACGGCCGCCAGTACCAGGTAATAGGCCAGTACGACCGTGCAAACCGCGACGAGCCGCTGGATTTGAAGAGCATGTTTGTCAAGACCAATACGGGTAATCTCGTACAGCTGGACAATATCGTCAAAGCCGAAGAGGAGAGCAGTCCGCCGCAGCTATTTCATTATAACCGCTACATGAGTGCAACCGTGCAGGCAGCGCTCGCGCCGGGTAAGACGATCGGAGACGGTATTGCGGCGATGGACCGTATCCGCGATAAATTGAACGACGAGACGATCCAGACCGCATTGAGTGGCTCTTCACGCGACTATGCCGAGAGTTCCTCGAATACGATGTTCTCATTTTTCCTCGCATTGGTGTTGATCTACTTCATCCTCGCCGCGCAGTTCGAAAGTTTTGTGGATCCGTTCATTATCATGTTCACGGTACCCCTGGCGATCGGTGGGGCGGTATTCTCGCTTTGGTTCTTCGATCAGACGCTTAATATCTTCAGTCAAATCGGGATGATCATGCTTATTGGTCTCGTGACGAAGAATGGTATCCTTATCGTCGAATTTGCCAACCAGCTTCGTGAACAGGGGCGGAGCATTCAAGAAGCGGCACTGGAGGCGGCTACAATGCGTTTCAGGCCCATTCTGATGACCAGTTTGGCGACAGTTCTCGGCGCATTGCCCATCGCGATGGCGCTCGGTTCGGCCGGCCGCAGCCGGATGTCGATGGGGATTGTGATCATGGGAGGGCTGTTATTCTCGCTCGTACTGACATTGTACGTCATTCCGGCCATCTATACGTTCTTCTCGCGGCCTAAGAATTTCGAGAAAATGAAAATGATCGAGCGCGTGGCAAGAGATAGCGAATTAGAAGAGCCGGCGCATTTCTGAGGGGCGGGCAGTGGTTGACTATGCAGCCAGGGTTTGTTAACTTTGGTATAAATAGTTATTCATCATGCCGGCGACATCAAAAACGACATTGACAAATCTCCAACAGGAACTGCTGCAATTATATGCGCGGCAAATTAGTGAGGAAGATTTGAAAAATATCAGGGAGCTGATTGGCGCATATTTCGCCGGTCGGCTTACCTCGCTGGCAGATGCCGTCTGGGACAAAAATGGCTGGACTCAACAAGATATGGAAGATATTTTGAACGAACCTGGCCAGTAATGGATGGAAATTGTTCTGGATACTAATGTCCTGCTTGTATCGCTTCCTACCCATTCGAAATACCATCCGATCTTTCAGGCGTTGCTGCGGAAAGAGTACGATCTCTTTATTTCCAATGAAACACTGATGGAGTATGAAGAGCAAATCGGTCGGAGGTTAGGGATTGAACGAACGGAATTGCAACTGATCGAATTGTTAAATCTTTCCAATGTTTATAGAGTTATCCCGTACTATTTTTGGCAATTGATCGAACAGGATGCAGACGACAATAAGTTTATCGATTGTGCTGTGAGTGCAGGGGCTGACTATCTGGTCAGTAACGATCGCCATTTCGACGTGTTGGCATCCATAGATTTTCCGAAAGTGGAGGTTATAAGGGCCGAGACCTTCCTGGAAATGCTAACCTAATTTTGCAGATCTACCGCGTTCCCATATTTTTTAACATCCTCACGTGCGAGCTTAACGCGTTACGGAAATTGGGTTTTGCATTGTAGATCAATCCGAATTCCAATGCGGTAGCTTTTACAATGGGAGATAGGGCGTGGTAATGAATGTGCGAAATGGAAGGAAAAAGGTGGTGTTCGATCTGGTAATCGAGGCCGCCGATGAACCACGAAAGAATACGGTTTTTTCCAGCAAAATTAGACGTGGTTTGTAGCTGATGAACAGCCCAGGCGTTCTCGATACAGCCCGAAGAATCCGGCTCGGGTTGTTCCGCACCTTCTACGACGTGCGCCATTTGAAATATCGTACTTAATATCATACCGGCCGTGCCATGCATGATCAAAAAGCCTGCGAGCCATTCTCCGAATGAAAGTGAGGTAAAGCAGAGCGGAATGATGGAGATGAAGGCAATGTAAGCCAATTTGGTTGCCACCAGTCGTATCAATTCTTTTCTTGGAAATGGCTTGGTCATCCCCGACTTAGCCATTCGGTTGAAGATCCCGATCTCCTTGAAGTCTTTCCATAGAAATGAGAGCGTCATGAGACTGTACAGGAAAAATGCGTAAATATGCTGAAAACGGTGGATGAACTTCTGTTTCTCCTGAAATGAAAGCCGCAGCAAAAACTTGCCGGTAATGTCTTCGTCGACTTCGTGGATATTGGTATAAGTGTGATGCAACCGGTTGTGCTGTACTTCCCAATTGTAGGCGTTTCCACCTAGCAGGTAAATGGACGCACCAAAAATCTTGTTCAGCCGGTTGGCGGTTGAAAGGGAGCCGTGAATAGCATCGTGCATGACCGACATGCCGACTCCGGCGACGCCAATGCCCATTATCACCGCAAAACACGCCATAGCCAGCAGGTTGAATTGATTGGAAAGAATGAATGCATAAGGTATCAGATAGAGGCTTAGCATGAAGATGGCCTTGTAGATAATACCCGCTCCGCCCGATTTGCAAAGATCATTGGCAGAGAAATGCTGATCGACACGATGTCTGAGGGTGGGGAAAAAGGTACTTTTTTCCGGATTCGTGAATTTGATTTTGTGAGATTGCATTGAGGCGCGCGGAATGCGCGGGTTAAATGAGTGGGGTGGCCTGTTGAGAACGGCTTGTTAGAGGTAATTATTAGGAAATGCGCTTTTAAATTTCATGTTTGAAAAGCGATAATGCATTATGGCACAATATTCCTGTAAAAACGAAAGAGGCCGGCATCGCTGCCGACCTCTTTCGTTTTCTATGAGTGAAATGCTTAAAGAGCGAATTTCGCCTTGATCGCATCTACGAAATCAAGTTTTTCCCAGGTGAAGAGTTCCACTTCGACTTCTTTTTCTTCGCCGTTGGCGCCTTTGAAAGATTTCTTAACGATCTCATTCTTGCGTCCCATGTGACCGTACGCCGCTGTTTCGGAGTAAATTGGGTTGCGCAGTTTCAGACGTTGCTCAACAGCGTAAGGACGCATATCGAAGATCTCACCGATTTTCGCAGCAATAGCACCGTCATTGTCAGCTACTTTCGCAGTTCCGTAAGTATTAACGTACAAACCGCAAGGCTCAGCTACACCGATCGCGTAAGAAACCTGAACGAGTACTTCGTCGCAAAGGCCCGAAGCCACCATGTTTTTAGCAATGTGGCGTGTTGCGTAAGCGGCAGAACGGTCCACTTTGGAAGGATCTTTTCCGGAGAATGCTCCACCGCCGTGTGCCCCTTTTCCACCGTAAGTATCCACGATGATTTTACGACCTGTAAGACCGGTATCGCCGTGAGGACCACCGATTACGAACTTACCGGTTGGGTTGATGTGGTGCGTAATGTCGCCCGTAAACAGTTTTTGCAGTTCAGGCGTCAGTTTCGCTTTCACGCGTGGGATCACGATATTGATAATGTCGCTTTTGATTTTAGCAAGCATCGCTTCTTCGCTGTCGAAGTCGTCGTGCTGTGTCGAAACCACGATGGTATCGATACGTTGCGGTACATTGTCGTCGCTATATTCGATCGTTACCTGTGATTTCGCGTCGGGGCGAAGGTAAGGGATCAATGAAGGCTCGTTATTACGGATGTACGACATCTCTTGCAGGATCTTATGCGCCAGGTCCAGTGCAAGCGGCATATAGTTCGCTGTCTCGCGGGTGGCATATCCGAACATCATACCCTGGTCACCGGCTCCTTGCGCATTGGCTTTCGATTCGAAATCTTCGGCTGCCGCTGCGCGGTCCACACCCTGGTTGATATCGGCGCTCTGGTCGTGGATGGCAGAGAGAATACCGCAGGAATTCGCTTCAAACATGTATTCACTCTTCGTGTAACCAATCTTTCTGATCACTTCGCGGGTGATTTTCTGAACGTCCAGATAAGTGTTGGTTTTTACCTCGCCGGCCAAAACTACTTGTCCGGTCGTTACCAGTGTTTCGCAGGCCACCTTACTGTTGGTATCCCATGCTAAAAAATTGTCAATCAGTGCATCTGATATTTGATCGGCTACCTTGTCAGGATGTCCTTCAGATACGGACTCCGAGGTGAATAAGTATGGCATTGGAAACGAAATAAAAGTTAAAGAAAAGTTTAAATGTGTGATAAAATTACCTCATAAGAAGCTCTTCTATTTTCCTAGTCGACGGCAAAAATAAGTAATCATTTAGATATTGACTTTGTGAATCGTATTGTTTAAGAATAATTTCCTCGATTTTGTCAAAATTCAATCCCTTTTCCGTATTGATCCTGTAAATGGTGTAGTTCAGGCTTTTAACCAGTTCTACCAGCTTGCTGGCCCGCTCCTGCAATACTTGTAGGTTTGTTTCGGCCCTGTGGCAGTCGAGTACTTCGCAGGTGATCACGGGGTTGTATTTTGCGAGCGTCTTCTTCAAGCCGGTCAGTACTTCCAGCTCGGCGCCTTCCACGTCGATTTTAATAAAGGATATGTCGCTGATGTTGTTTAGATCGAGCTCGTCGAACGGAAATACCGGCACATAGCTGACATCCTCCGGGCGATAGTGACCGGGCCGGAGGTCGCCCATCATGGTGGCTGAAGAGTCTGCCCCGGTTTTACAGTAGAATTTCAGGATTTCGGCAGAGGAAGAAAGGCCTATCGGAAGCAAATGAACATCCCGCAGGTCGTTCATTTTAATGAGCTTGTTGAGATAGAAAGCGCAATGCGGGCTGGGTTCGAAACCGTAATAGGGATTGTCGCGGTAACTACGGAAGGCTATCAGTGATTGTCCGACATTCACCCCCACATCAATAAAACTGCTCCCCGCAGGCATGTTTAAGGATTTAACAAGCTGGAAAAACCAGTCATCGTCTTCAATTGCAAAATTGGATAACCCGATGTTGTGAACTACCGGAACTTTGAAGCGTTTGTTGTTGAAAGTGACGGACCGCGTGAAATTTACATGGCGGCTCACGTCCTTGATCGTCTGCCTGACGAGTTTTGTGAAAGAATTCATTGATTGTGAGTGGTATAGTATAACATATAAACCTACGTATTTCTACTACTGAATCAAATACCTCTTCGCAAACGGTGACAAAGAATAATTGTGTGGCAAATGAAAAAGCCGGAATATTTTACTACACCGGCTTTTTCATGCTATGCTAAACGGGACTCCGATATCAGATCGGCACATTCACATGTCGTTCCGCATGGTAGCTGGAACGTACCAGTGGTCCCGATTCAACGTATTTCAATCCACGCTTCAATCCTTCTTCCCGATAATTGTCAAACATTTCAGGCGTAATCCATTCGATTACCTCGTGGTGCATTTTGGTGGGCTGAAGGTATTGCCCCAATGTAAGGATGTCGAGGCCATTTTCGGCCAGGTCGTCCATGGCTTTGTACACTTCATCCTGTGTTTCACCGAGGCCGAGCATAATGCCCGATTTGGTGCGTTGACCGAATTCTTTCGTACGCTTGATCTGTTCCAGGCTGCGGGTGTATTTGGCCTGCGGGCGTACCGCACGGTATAAACGTTCCACGGTCTCCATGTTGTGGGAAACCACTTCCTGGCCTGCCTCAATCATGTGTATCAGCGCGTCCCAGTTGCTTTTTACATCGGGGATCAACGTTTCGATGGTCGTTTCCGGGGTATTTTCCTTTACCTGACGAACCGTTTGATACCAGATTTCCGCGCCTTTGTCTTTCAGCTCATCGCGGTTCACGGATGTGATCACCGCATGTTTCACCTGCATCAGCTTGATCGCCTCGGCTACGCGCCGAGGTTCGTCGGTGTCGTACTCGTTAGGCCGGCCGGTTGCTACTGCACAAAAACTGCAACTTCTGGTACACACATTTCCGAGGATCATGAAGGTTGCCGTTCCGGCGCCCCAGCATTCTCCCATATTCGGGCAACTGCCGCTTTCGCAAATGGTATGGAGTTTATAGTTATCGACCAGCTGTCTTACTTTCCTGAATTCAGGGCCTGCGGGGAGTTTAACCCGGAGCCAATCGGGGCGTTTTCTGCGTTCCGATGGTATTACTGGCAATTCAATCATATTAATCTGTAATGGTAATTATCTTTTCTTACTTCCAAAATAAAGGGTCAGGTATCCGGATGTAAAAAAGGCCTTATTCTGCGCATCCGCCATGATGGTAATTTTTCTTGAAAAAGCTTCCGCTATAAACCCAACCTCTACGCCCGTCACATTATCACGGAAAGCGCTCAGTTCAAAGCTCATGGCAGTTTTGATATGCAGCCCCGGCACTACTTTCGATTTTCCGAAACCGGAGAAAAAGCTGCCTGCGCCGATGATGTCGCCCGACCGGTTCGGATCGAAGGGCTGGGTGGTTACGCGACCGTCGGAGCCCTGGTACTGAACCATATAGGGCTTCTCAAACCCCAGTGAAGGACCCGCTGCAATGATTCCGCTGATCGAAATGCCCTCATCGTCCTGCCGGCTGAACAGCGCGATCTCGCGGCCATACTCCGGACGGAGCACGAACAGGTAGTTTTGTTTACCGTAAACCAGCCGTGCGCCGGTTACAAAATCTTGTGTGGATAGTTCTTTCGGATGCTTTACATTCACAAGTTCCAGTGCCAGGTAGCGATAGGCATTCTTTCCGAACATTTTGGCACCCAAAGCCGACGACTGGCGAAAAACAGCACCTCCGAGAATCCCGGAGTTGGTATTGGTGGTAATACCCACAGAGGTGAATGATTTATAGGTCTCCTCGGCGTCCTCATTTTTCACAGACCTGCGCTGAGCGTATATTTCTGTCGACAGTGCAAACAGAATAGCTACTGAAAGTAAAAGTTTTACACGCATCATATTATTAGTATAAATTCTCTGTGACTGTGTATGTGTCGTATGAACAGTGAAAGTACAAAATAATAGCGTATGCTTCTGTATATCGACACCACTTTAACGGTTTTTTGTACATTTATGTTCTTTAAACGAAAAAAGAAACCAAAAAGCCCGGTCACTGCCTTTGGTGCGTCTGGATGCCGGTGTTTTATTGCTTTTCTAATGTCCTTTTAATCAGACTCCTTTGGTGAAATTTATTTATCAGGTCGCCATTCAGGTTTTCGCATTTCTGTTCCGGTTCGTTGCACCTTTCAATCATAAGTTAAAGCTCGGCGTGGAGGGGCGAAAAGGCCTCCTCAACCGCTTGCGAACGTCGTTTGCGGCACAAGCGGCAGGGCGGCCCGTAGCGTGGTTTCATGCCGCTTCGCTGGGCGAATTCGAACAGGGGAGACCGGTAATGGAAGCGTATCGGAATGCATATCCCGGCCATTTTATATTGCTTACCTTTTTTTCGCCCTCGGGTTATGAAATCCGGAAGAATTATACCGGTGCCGATTTTATTTGTTATCTGCCGATAGATACGCCCGGTAATGCTCGTGAGTTTGTAGAAATTGTCAATCCGCATATTGCGTTTTTTATCAAATACGAATTCTGGTTTAACTACTTGCGGGAGTTGCGGAAAAACGGAACTTATATCCTTTCGTTTTCTTCAATCTTTCGTCCGGGTCAGATCTTTTTCAAATTCTACGGAGGTTTTTTCCGTGAAAAGCTAAGGTACTTTAATCACTTCTTTGTCCAGAATCAGGCATCGGTTTCGCTCCTGGCCGGTATCGGTATTAGGGCTGCCAGCATCGCGGGTGACACGCGCTTTGACCGCGTGCGAGCGATCGTGTCCAACGCACGTGAGATGCCGGAAATCGGACGTTTCAAGGGGGATAAACAGTGCCTGGTCGCCGGCTCCGTCTGGGATGCGGATATGCAGGTGCTCATTCCCGCGTTGAATGCTTTAACAGGCAAATTGAAGGCGATTATCGCGCCGCATGAGATCAAAGATCACGAAATAGCGGGCTGGCGTTCCAAGTTGAACGGTCGTTCCATTTTGTACTCCGAGGTGACTGCGGGGCAAAATCCGGAAGGATTTGACTATCTCATTATCAACAATATCGGGATGCTATCCTCGCTTTACCGGTATGGTAGTATGGCCTATATCGGTGGCTCCTTCGGCGCCGGGCTGCATAACATCCTCGAAGCCGCGACATTTGGATTGCCTATTGCTTTTGGGAACAAAAGTTATCACCGGTTCCAGGAGGCAGTGGATTTGATTGAAAAAGGCGGTGCGTTCGCCGTCGCCGATGGGAATCAGCTTTTGAAAACGTTGGAAAACTGGGCAGGCAACCAGGAAGAGGCCCTGCGTGCAGGCAATGTTAGCGCGGAGTACGTGAAGTCAGGAACAGGTGCTACCGACCTGATTATGGAGAAAGTAAAGCAGGCAATGGGCTGATGGCACAGATTAATGCACCATCAGCTATTAAATATCAAGAGAATTCTTTTGCAATCAGATTGTCGAACAGGTAGGCCTGTGTTCCGAGCAAGCGCGCTTTTGCACCGAGCTTGGAAATGTGGATCGAAAGCGGGTTTTTGAAATCCGACAGGCAGTATTTGTTGATCGCCTGCTCGATCGGGTTGGAAATGAACGGCCCGGCCTCTGCCAGCAAACCGCCCACAATAATCACTTCCGGGTTGAACAAATGGACGGCGGTGGCCAGGCCCTTACCCAGCTCGGTACCCACAGTGCTCAACAGGTCGATCGAAAACTCGTCGCCCGCATGTACCGCTTCGATGATATGTGAAGTCTCCAGCAGATCGAGGTTGCCATGCACGATCTGTTTCAGGATTGTTGCCCGGCCGCTGTTGATGCCGTCCTTGGCCTGGCGGATCAATGCAATGGCCGAAGTGATGGTATCCAGGCAGCCCACTTTTCCGCAATGGCAGAGCATTCCGTCCGGTTTCACCTGAATATGCCCCAACTCACCGGCGAAGCCTGATGCCCCGTTGAAAACTTCTCCGTTGATGATAATGCCGAGACCAACCCCCCAGTCAATATTAATTGTAAGTACCTGCGATTTATCGACGGCATATCCAAAGCGGTGCTCACCGATTGTAGTAGCCTTCGTATCGTTGAAAAGGCATACGGGAAGGTCGAAATGCTCTTTGAGGTACGTTACCAGCGGCACACCCGGAGGCGTCAGGTTGAGGTAAGTTAAGTTAATACCCTGCGAAGAATTGATCAACCCGGGCATCGAAACACCGATACCCCACAGTTTGCTGCGCGTAATATTGTTGGATTTCAGGAAGTCGTCCGTGGAGGTAAAAAGCTCCTCCAGGAAATTCGACGAGTCGTCGAGGCGTATATCAACTTTTCTTTTGAGGATCAGTTGGTTGTGCAAATCAAATATGCAAAGCTGAGTGTCATGGCGGTTGATGTCCATGATCAGCGTAAGGTACTTCTTCGCATTCAGGCCGTAAAGTACCGGTGGGCGGCCAGCCCTGGCGGGGCCTGTACCTGTTTCGGTAATCCAGCCTTCCCGCATCAGATCGTTCACAATTCCGGTTGCAGACGGTATACTCGCATGGAACAACTTAGCCATTTTGTTAATGGAGGTGTCGCCGGACTGATATAGATGCAGTAAAAGGCTGCTTCTAATGCGATTTTTACGAATATCAATGACCGAACTCGGTTCTTCTGCCACTAAGTCCATTATGCGGAGCGAAAAATTATAGGATGATGTTTTTAATTTTCTTTAACTATTGGGTGTACTAATGTATGAAATAATCAGAAAAAACGGGTGTGATTTTAAAAAATATTATTATTTGTTGTAAAATATTTAGCGAATCGGTCGATAAGCCAAACGTTTCCTAATAATATGGTAGTTACAAAACGGGGATTTTTCAGCTTGAAGGGGATAATTATACGCAATGCAAATAAAAATCACGGAGGGCGAAAAACTACTTGTTTTATGGCTTGTTTTGACTTCCCGGCTAATTTTTAGTGACTTCTGGTAAAGTCCTTTTAAATTCGCTGATTCCAAAAAGAAAGACAAATGAGTTTAATAAGGGGTTTGGTGCTTCGTTCGACCGGTTCGTGGTACGAGGTCAGGGACAGCAGGGACGGGCACATCTGGCAGTGTCGTTTGAAAGGTAAATTCAAAGCATTGGGTTTAAAAGTGACCAACCCTATTGCGGTGGGCGACTATGTGAATTTCGAGGTAGAGAATGAAAGTGAAAACTTTGGCATCATTCATGAGATTGTTCCGCGCGAGAACTATGTGATTCGCCGCTCGGTCCATAAAACGGCCCACGCGCATCTTATCGCAGCGAATGTAGATCAGGCTATACTTATCTGCACACTGGTATTTCCGCGTACCTCACTTGGGTTTATCGACCGCTTCCTCGTGGCAATCGAGTCGTTCCGCATTCCCGGGGTACTGGTTTTCAATAAACAGGACCTGCTGAATGACGAAATGAAGGATTTCCAGGCCGAGCTGATGGAATTGTACACAGGTCTCGGTTACCGCTGCCTTACCACTACGGCATTGGCCCAACTCGGTCTGGAAGAATTCAGAAGTCTTCTTCAGGGAAAAGTCTCGTTACTTTCAGGGCATTCGGGCGTAGGGAAATCGACCCTCGTGAATGCGATTGCGCCTGATCTGGATATCAAAACGCAGGAAGTTTCCACATTCGCGAATAAAGGTGTGCATACGACCACTTTCGCCGAAATGTTTGAACTCGAAAAGGATACATTCATCATCGATTCGCCGGGTATCAAGGAGCTTGGGCTGGCCGATATGGAAAAGGAGGAGATCAGTCACTACTTCCCCGAAATGCGCGATTTGCTTAATCAATGCCGTTTCAATAACTGCCAGCATATTAATGAGCCTGGCTGCGCGGTGAAAGATGCGGTCTCGGAAGGTAAAATCGCGCTGAGCCGTTTTGAAAGTTACCTGAGTATCATGGCGGGTGACGATAACCGGAAATAGAGCTGGCGTTCATGAGTTTAGTGTTTAGGAGTTGAATAATGTGACCGGCTTATGAAAAATGTGGAGCATATCGGTATTGCTGTCAGTAATCTTTCAGCGGCAGAGTCATTGTACTCTGCATTGCTCAACACAGCTCCGTACAAGCACGAAGCCGTCGAATCGGAGCAGGTCACAACTTCGTTTTTTAAGGTAAATCAAACAAAAATAGAGCTGCTGGAAGCTTCCGGGCCCGACAGTGCCATTGCCCGTTTCATCGAAAAAAAAGGGGAGGGCATTCATCACATCGCATTCGAGGTGGATGATATCGTCGCGGAAATGGAACGCCTTCGCAGCGCCGGGTTTGTGTTACTGAACGAAACTCCGAAACGCGGCGCAGATAATAAGCTCGTTTGTTTCGTACACCCCAAAAGCGCGAAT
This sequence comes from Dyadobacter fermentans, assembly GCF_019924045.1. Classification (GTDB taxonomy): domain Bacteria; phylum Bacteroidota; class Bacteroidia; order Cytophagales; family Spirosomataceae; genus Dyadobacter; species Dyadobacter fermentans_A. The sequence goes on from NZ_JAHXBN010000001.1 coordinate 95,963, forward strand.
AGTGTGCTGATCGAACTTTGTCAGGAAATCAAATGATATTTGGGCCGGGCTAGAACGGTAGCCCAACCGCAATATTCAATATCAGGTTTTCCTTTCGCCAGGCCCTGCTTCCGAAATTAATTTCATTGAATACCCACGGGTTTTTGTATTCCACCACGCCTTCGTCACTTATATTCTTGATCTCGTTCACGTACCACGGCTTCCGGAATGGCGTTGCCAGGTCGAGGCGGAAAATGAGGTAGGAGAAGTCCAGACGCAGACCAATACCGCCACCCACGGCAACTTGTTTTAAGAATTTATTGCTGATCAACGCGGTACCGGGGTAGGAGGCGCGGGTACTGTCGCCGAAAGACCAGATATTCCCTGCATCCACAAAAATGGCCCCGTTGATGATGTCTGTGAATTTCATCCGTACTTCCGAATTAAACTCCATCCGGATATCCGCGAAAGACTGATAGCCCAGCAAGCGAATAGACAGTGTATCGGGAGCGACGGAACCCGGCCCCAGCGACCGCGCGCGAAACGCTCTGATCCCCGTGCTCCCCCCGGCAAAGTATTGTTTAAATTGGGGTATGGGCATCGTTTTCGAGTTTCCATATGGTTTCGCGGCACCCAGCAGAATACGGTTCGCCCATTTTATCGACGGGGTGATTGTCCGGTAATATCTTACATCCCCATCCACCTTCAAATATTGCAGGATAGGTACTTTCAGAAATTCTTTGGGATATCCTTCATCATTTTTCTTTGCCAAAAGACTTAAAATGTTCCCGCCCCACTCGATGCCACCTGACATGGCTACCTGATTTTTGCTGAATGGCCGTGGGGTGGGGCGATAGGACACCGAATAGTTGGAACCCAGTATAAAGAATTTAGTGTCGACAAGCCGGAAAAGCCGGTCAACGTCGGACGGGTTCGTATTAGGATCCGTCGCGACTTCCCCAAGCAGTTCCGTGTTGATATTTCTCGGTTCCACAAAGTTGATGGAGATCGGCGCGAAGGTGTGCTCTACTTCCGAATTACGACGCCATAAATACGACCAGTCGCCCCGGATGGAACGCGTGGTGTAAAAGTTACGCTGTATCCGGTTTTCGTAGGTTATTGAAAGAATGGTTTTGGGCAAAGATTGACTTTTCTCAGGCCTTATTCTTACGAAGGGAATGATAAAGCGGGGGAAAGACAAATCGGCGGAGGCGCCGTAACGGATATACTCGTTCCCAATGTTGTTGGAAGTGGTACGACTACCGCCCAACTGCACGTCAAATCCGAAATACGCCTTGACCGCGAGCATTTCGGCTCCCCTGAAAAAGTTGCGGTTACGCCAGGTAACATCGAGTTGCGAGCCTCCCAGGTTGTTGGATTTGGTACTGGCCGACAGCGTGGTCTGCAACGACTTTTTCTTCATCGGGGAGAGGTCGTAATGCACATCCAGTAATGCGGAATCAGAGCGCGGAACGAGGTCGAAGCGATTTTTGACGAACCGGAAGTTTTGCAGGTTGATCAGCCTTTGAAGCGATACATCGTGCATCGTGTTGGTATACAAATTGCCCCTTCTGAAACCGATGGCATCGTAGAATATCCTGCGTTTGTAATGATTCCCGGGGTCAGTGATGGTGATGCCCCGGCGCAACGGCCCGCGTGCGGCCAGGCCTGTCGTGTCGGCTTGCTTGTTTTCCTCGGTGCCGGTATTGACGTAAATGCGGTTGATGAAATACTGTTTCAAGGAAGTTTGGGCAGTTTCCTTCTTGACTTCGAGAAATAAGTTCACTTGCTGTGGCCCCAATGTGGAGTCCGCACGGCCGATGGTTGAATCGACTTTGACAATCAGGTAATCGGGATTGAAATAGTAATACCCCTTGCCTTTTAGCTCCTGGTCGATGCGCGTGCGCTCGGTTGTGATCACTTCCAGGCGTATCGGATCGCCTTTTTTCAACAGGGTTTTTTGTTTGGCTAAAACCAGATCACGGTTAAAGAGCGAACTATCGGGTACGACATAGCTGATTTCGTTAATCACATAGCGCGGCATGACATACGCGTCGTATTCGGTGATCGCCGTACGTTTTCTTTTGTTCTTGTTCGGAACAATTTTGCCCTTGGCATTGGAGCGGTAATAGCCTTCGTTATCCAGAAACGCAACCATATTGGCCGCATTGATATCGACAATGCGCTGCGTAGCATAACGCGGAGGCTCGCCAAGCTTCTTACGGAACCAGCTCCTCAATCCACCTTCATCTTTTGGCTCGCCAATCCAGTAGTAAAACCATACTTTCCAGGGAAAACCAAAAATCGTTTTATTCGCCGGTGGCTTAATCAGATCTTCCAGCTGGTCGGCCAGCCCCGTTACATTCGGTTTGGAAATGGAGTCGGGCTGCACATTTACCTTGTTCCCTACATAAATACTCTGGCCTTCAGGCACGTATCTATTGACCGAGCAGCCGCCCAGGAAAATACAGATCGCCAGTATGTATCCTATGTTACTTCTCATTGCGCTGCTTTTGGAAAATTTCGCGGAACAGGTCATAGTCCGCGGTAATGATAAAACTCACACCGGTTTCGATGATGAAACCTTCCAGAATGGATTGATACTGGTTTTTTCGATACCCCCGGAACATGTAACGGCCGTCCTTGCTGATCGAGTAGTCGAGGGCGATGTTGTCGAAAACTTCAGTTGAATTGCCTGCATTGCCTTTGCTTTCAAGCTCGAAGTTCTTGCCCACGGAAATTTTCAGACGATTATTCAGGAATGCCTTGCTGAGGCCAACGTTCAAGTCCGTGCGTGCGCCAGTGCTCTGATCGGCCGTAGAATTCAGGCCAATGTTAAGATCGACGCCCTTCACGAGATCGGAAGCCAGGTTATTGAGCTGGTCGCTGAGCAGCTGACTTACACTTTGCCGTGCTACTGCCTCAGCACTTGAACCGATATTGAAGCCCGCAGTGGACTGGTCGGTGATGAACTTGTTGGTGATCAACAATGCGAACGCCTGCTTGTTAGACTCGGACGGGTTGTTCTGCATATCCTTCCAGAACGTCTGGCCGGTAATGTCTTGTTCAATAGTTTTATCGATGGATTTTTCGGGTATTACAATCTGGAACGCGATATTGGGTGTCGTGAGATTTCCCGTGATCACAATCTGCACCTCCACCGGTATCTTACTCGCCCCCTGGAATTTCGCGGCAATGGAGCCTGGATCGACCATTACCGGATAGGAAGCGGTGATATTCAGATCGGCTTTCATCGGATCGCCTGTCCAGAGAAGCGTGCTTCCCTTTTTAATCTCAAATTGCCGTTTCAGGATTTGCAGCGTCAGGTCATAGGAGCCTTCCGTGAGATCATAAGAGCCGAGGAGGAAAAGTTGTCCATTGGGCGCTACACCCGTGTTCAGCTGTGCATTTCCTTTGAGGCGGATATTATCACCATTCAACTCGTCGATCACGACTTTGAACTCCGATTTGTCGTCGACATCGATATCGAGGGAAATCTGCGAGGCAAAATCTACCATTACATTTTGCGCCGCTTCCACAGAATCTTTTTTCACGGCCTCGGTACCCGCGCTCATATCCACAAATTCGATCACGCCCTTGGTAGCATCACCCGCTTCGGTAGCGTCGCTGGGCATTACCACCGTGATGTTGCTCCCCGGATCCACCTTCACATTACCATCAATCACCGAATTAGAGCCCTGGCCTTTGACGGTCAGGTTCGCATCGATATTGGCTTTCCCGAAAAACAGTTCATTTTCTTTCTGGGTAGAATTGAGGACATTGAAATTCTTGGCAGAAATACTGAGATTATATCCAACGTCGGGTAGCTTGGCAATGCTTACGTTCCCGTTGATTTTCATCGCCTGGTTCAGCGAATCGGTGATTGTGAAGTTGTTGAAATTGATATTCTGGCCTGCGAACTGGATCTTTTGCCCCGCAAGCGAATACCGCGCTCCCAGCTGCGTCGCATTGAATGCCACATTGTCGAAATTCACGGCGCCGTCGAGTTTGGGGCTGTCGGTTGCACCGGTAATGGCGATATTTCCCGTCAGATTGCCTTCCGCCCGTTTCAGCTCGCCGAAACTGAATGCTTCGATCGTTTTGGCACTGAGTTTTTTCAAATCCATTTTGAAATCCATCGGACTTTCGGATTTCAGGTTATAGCTGCCCCGGAGACTCACGTCGTTCTGATCGTTCACGAGCGACATGGCCACGCGGATCAGGTTTTCGGTCTCATTGGTCGATTTTAGCGCCAGGTCGCCGACCGGTATTTTCGTTACCGCCAGGTTATTGATCGTCAGTTCTCCCGTGTAGACCGGCGAGGTCATATAATTGCTCAGCAGCACCTTCCCATTCAGCGTACCGGTTGCGAGCGTGGAATCGAGTGTAGCGATCTCGATCAGCGGGCCGATGGAGATATTGGTCATCGTGATGTCGAGCGGACTGTTCGGCGCCTCGGAAGTGGAATTGATTTTCAAAGACTGCCCCTTATTGCTGATTGCCAGGTTCCTTATCTGCACGCTGTCGGACGCATATTGCACGTAGCCTGCGGTGTCGGTTTCCCACTTGTCGTAGTTTAGGAGCAGGTCGTCGCGCAGGTTAAGGCGATATTGATTGTTACGGATGGCCAGGTCACCTTTCACCGCGTGCCGTTCGGTATTGACTGAATCGCGGACGACAAAATCAAATTTGACGTCATTATCGACTATCTGACTTACCAGCGAAGCATTCTGCATTCTGAAACCCCCGGTATTGACCTGCCCTACATTCGCATTCAAAGCCGCATTGGCCTCTGTGGTACTGAAATCCACCGAGGTCCGTTCCACAATGGTGCTGTCGTAGTTGACCATAGGGACGCTCAGCCGGGCTACCAGCGAAGAATCTTTCTGATTATCCATTTGAGCATGCAACTGGATCGTCTTCATTTCCCGTATTTCCGGCACGAAAACCTGGATCGCCGGGTGATTGTTCAGTGTGGCATCCAGGGCGAAGTTTATCGGTTTGGTCACTTCTTTGTAAGTAAGGTCGGGTGATTTGAAATGCTTGCCTACCTCGGTCAGGATCGCGTCGCCGATTTCTGTGTAGGAATACCGGCCGGTCATTTTGGCTTTCAGAATAGGGGATTCGATGTAAGCCTGCTTGCCGCCGCTGGAATCGGTCAGTTGCACCTGGATATTGGATATACCGATCGGCCTGCGATGGTGTACCAGCACGAGGCTGTCGAGATTCACCGTACCAAGCGGGTTTTCGGGATTGGTCGACGGCATGTCTACCTTAATGCTTCCCTTCACCTGCAATGAATCCGCATAGAGATTCAGAGCTGTGAGATCCAGGTTAGCCACTTCGAGGTCCGCTTTCACCGACGGGTATTCTTTGGATAAGTCAGCCTGTGCATTCAGGTCGAGATCGATATTGCGGTCGTTCATGTTGGCCGAAATGTTGGCCAGACCGTGGTCGACATCGCCTTTCAATTTCAGGTTTTGATATACATAACCTTTAATATCCGCGCTTTCAATGTTGCCGTCCAACTTTGCCTTCATCGTTTTCGGCGCATATCCTACGCCATCTACATCGGCACGGAGCGTGAGTTTACCCATTTCCGCTGGCGGCTGCTTGGTGAGCTTGCCAAGGTCGAACTCCGTGAGTGTAAGTGTGCCGTTATATTGTGCCCGCAGGCTATCGGTGATGTTTTTCAGGTTTCCCGAAAAAGTCCCTGTTCCAAACGAGGTATTTACGGTAGTTGCCAGGGTGAGGTTCTCCATCGAGCCGCTTATTTTCCCGGAAACCTTGATGGCGTCGGGTAGCTCTATGGAAGCGGGAACTGCGCTGTCGGGCAGCATTTTGAGCAGATCGGCCTTGGTCGAGGATATTTCGTTGATATTCAAATCCATCGCGAGCTTTTCCGCATCGGGGAGGCCTTTCAGGCGGCCGTCCGCGTTCAGTACCGTGCCATCGAGCATGGTAAATCGCGCTTTGGAGATGAGCATGTCGTCCACCGATCCGGTGATCTGGCCCGTACCTTTTACGACACCGTTTGGCTCCTTGTCGAATGGCGGGGTTTTGGCCAGGTCCGGCACCAGCAGCAGAATGTCCGCAAAGGCAATGCGGCTGTCGGTGAGACGTAGTTTAAGTTTTACTTTGCCAATGTCGCTGGTCAGCTGATCCAGGTTTTTGTAACGCAGGCTCAGCTCGTCGCGCAGTAGGGTATTAGGTGTTTTGAGATAAAGGTTGCGTAGGTAGGTTTCCTGGTTGCCGTAAGCAAAGTCGGTTCGGAAGGCATCGAGGCGAAAGCCACTTTTTTCCTTGAATGAGGCAGATTTTAACGCGCCTGCGATGTTTTCCGGTGAGAAAAGGAAATCCTGCAAATCTACATTCAGGTCTTTGATGTTGAGGTGTGCATAGTCGAGGCCTTTGGGCACGGCCGGGGAATTGAAATCGTCGTAGCGGATATCGTTGTCCGCCAGTTTGATTTCCCCCACTTTTACATACCAGCCCGGCGTGTCGGTTGCCGGTGTACCGGCGGCGGTAGTATCTTTTTTCGCTCCTGGTGTTTTAGGTTTTTTGGCAAACTCTGCAAAAAGCGACATGTTTTGCAGCGAAACATTCTTGACATCCACATGCTGGCTGCCCATATAAACGCTGTTCACATGCCCCGCCAGTTTTCCAACGGTCATCCCGTTTTTCAATCCCGATGTTTCATCGTCAAATTCCCATTTGAACTGCTGAATATCGATATCGCCCGCTTTAATATCCAGTGAATCGGCCGGGTCCGGTTTTGGCTCGGGGCCGGCAGCAGCCACTTTCAGGGCAGGGTACATTCTCAGCTTCAGCTGGCTATTATGCAATGCGGTGTTGGTGAGGTGATACTGTGAAAGGGTAGGATTGAATTTGTCAAACTTGACAACGGCTGAATCGATGTTCCCGGATGCATCGGTGCCGATTACTGCGTCGCGGTAGGAGAACCGGACCTTTTTCAATGAAATCTGATCGAGGCGCATTTTGAGCGGTTTCGACGGCGTCGTGTCGACTTCCGTGTCAGTACCTGCAAATGCATCCACAATAAACTGGAAATTGAATGCGGTATCGGGTAAAACGCGGTTGATGTTCGCATTCACGTCTTCCAGTTCCACCTTGTTAATACCAATGTCGCCGTTGATGAGGCTGTACATATCAAGGTCCACGTACAGGCGCTTGCCCGCAACGAGCGTGTCGCCATGCAAGTCTTCAAAATATACGCCTTCAAGCAGTACCCAGTCGGGGATGTCGAAGCGGATTTTCTCGATATTGACCTTGGTTTTGAGTTTTTTACGCAAAAAGGAATTTGCCTGGGATGTTAAAAAATTCTGGCCGAACGGTGTCTGGATTCCCCAGATCAACACGCCAACCAGAATCAAAACTGTCAGGATTATTATGGCCAGTACTTTGAGTGCTTTCTTCATCCCAGGCTGATTTCCGCCATACTGCGGCGTTGAGAATCTTGGTTTTTATAAACCTGGCTGTCAGGTAGCCGACAGCCAGGTTCCGGGCAGAATATTACCCTTGTTTTATCTTTTAAATAGTTCGACGTTTACATTTTCGTTCACCGTCAGCGCCGATTTGATCGTCACCGGCTTCTTGTCGGAGCTGTTCAGTTCCACCAGTTTCGTAGGGTACAAAATACCATACGCAGATTTGGCATAATCTGATAAATCGGTGGTGGTTTCCACGCCGGCCTGGTTCATTTTCTGGCGTACGAGCAAACCCGACTTCGCATCAAAATAGAGGTTGTATTTTACTCCTTTACCCTGTAATTCGACATTGTTTACCTGAGCGCCGTTGAGTACTTCGGTCCCCACGGTCGTTGCGATCAGCCCGCGATTTTTGTAATTGATGAATGGCACGAGGTTGTCGTACAACTCCATGCGCATGTTTTGCTGCTCCGCCTGACTGAGGTCTTTCACATCTACTTTCTGTCCGATCGGCACCTTAATCCACCCCTGGTCGCCCTTCACGGTATATACAAAGCTGCGTTTCATGATGGTTTTGTTTTTGTAGATCGACTGCTCGGGGATAGAAGCGGTGATTACCGCATTGTACGGAGTGGCTGCGGCAGCAGAATAGCTTCTCGTGAGGTTATAGGACTTTACGCCATCCCATAATCCTTTACCACCCGTTGCCTTGTAAAACTGTGAAAATATGGAGTCAGCGGGCAATTTCTGCGCATAAGAGCCAGCCGTTACCAGTAGCAATGCGGCCAGCATTTTGATCTTTTTCATCTGTGTAAAATTTTGTTTAAAGTTTTTTGACCTTCCCGGAATCCGGTTGTCCGCAACTCGGTTGCCGGAACCCTTTTTTAGATCACATTGCGTGTTCGGGGTTTAAATAAGTAAAATTAATCGACTCCTGCGCGAGCTATTTGCAAAAACCGTTCCAAGAAGCCGATCCTCGTGGAAAATGACCCCTGAAACGTTTTTCGTACGGATTTGGAATTGCTTGTAAATGAAAAGGAAGGGCAAGATCGGCCCTTCCTTTTTCACATATATTAACAAATTTTGCGACAGTGTCAGGCATCGTCGTCGCTTGCGGAAATTTTGCCGAATCTGTATTGGAATGTCACATTTACCAAGCGGTTGGTCTGGTGCCAGTTCGATGCCTGGGAGTAAGTAGCGGTGTTCAGCTGGCTTCGGTAGTTCCGCGAAAGGAAAATGTCCTGTACATTAAATGAAATAGTCGCTTTCTTTTCCAGCAAATCTTTGCGGATACCCATATTGGCGATGAATACGCCGTCGCGCGTGCCTTGTGCGATCGCCCGCGGGCCCTCGTAATTTACGTAGGCGGAGGCGCGGAAGTCGGCCGGGAGCGAAATGAATGCATTGAGGTTACCTGAGTAGCTCCAAGTCCGGTTGTCGATCTGAGCGACAGCTGATACCACCTCGCTGCGGAAAACGCGGCCACTACCATGGATTTTCAGCACATCGCCAAAAAGCTTCTGGGAGAAATCGGTTTCAAAGCCATAAGAGAACTCGCGACCGACGTTGTCGTATCTGGTGAGCGAAACGCCCGCCTCGTCGATCGTGCGGATCTGCGTGATCGCATTGTTGGAGTAATCCATGAACAGAGAAGGTCCCCAGCCGCCGTTGGCCTCATAGTTCGAATAACCCATTTCGGCCTTGTGTGTAAACTCGGGGCGGAGGTTAGGGTTACCTGTTTTTACGTTGCGCGGATCGGAAACGTCGGTGTAGGGGTTCAGCCAATCGGCTTCGGGTCGCTGCACGCGACGGCTGTAATTCAGTTTCATTTGTGAGGACTCGCCCAGCTTGCGCGTCACTGCGAACGACGGCACGAGCGTCAGGAAATGCACACTGAAATCCTGGTTGCGGCTGATCTGGTTGATATCCTGGTTGTAGTCGGTCACACGTAATCCGGCACGCACACCCCAAAGATCGGTTTTTTGCGAGAATGTCATGAACCCAGTGTAGGTGGCATCCTTGTAGCCGAACACGTTACTGATGTTGTTGTCAAAAACGTAGGTGTTTGTCTCGCGGTCGAGGTTATAGAACGCATTTACATTGTCGTTCGAACTGCTGCGCGAGCGTACGCCGGCTTCCAGGGTTGCTTTCGGCGTAATAGGCCAGGTATAATCCGCATTCAGGAAAAGCGAGTGCCTGTTATTGTTGCGGAGGTTTTGCTGGTTGCGCAACAGGCTGTCGACGGTGCTTTCCTGCGAGAAATAGGATTCCCCGTCGGAACCGCCGAGCGAGTAGCTCGAATTGAAATTGAGCTGATGGTCTTTTTCAGCAAATTTCAGGCGGTAATCGAGGTTGAAGTTGAGGTTATCGCCATTGCCTTTACTGTTGTTCAAACGGCGGAAGCTCTCCGACACTACGCCCGATGCGAGCGTTGTTTCGTTGAGGATATTGCTATTGTTGCGGCTGTTGTCACGGGAGTAGTTCACGCCGGCCTCAATGGAGTTCTTGTCATTGAAATCGTAATTGACGCCCACACGGCCGAATGCATTCTTGCCTTTGTTTCCACCCGTGCCGTCCTGCTGCAAATGCGAAGTCGATTCGGTTACGAAATTATCGCGGCTCAATGTTCTCTCCCACGTCATGGCGCGTGTTTGCCCGCTCAGCGACGCATTCAGGCCAAACTTGCCTACTTTGTAACTCAGATTACCCGATGCCGCATTGTTATTCCTATTCCCGATACTCAACCGGGCACCGCCGTTCATCCCGCGGATTTTCGTTTTTTTCGTGATGATGTCGATCACGCCCGATGCACCCTCGCCTTCATATTTAGCGGAAGGGGTCGTCATGACGTCGATCCGCTCGATCAGGTTTGCAGGGAAAGATTGCAGGATCGTCGGAAGGTCGCTGCCGTAGAGGTTGGACGGTTTTCCGTCGATGAGCACCACCACATTACCCTTTCCACGCACTTGCGGATTGCCGTTTTCATCGAGCGAAACGGCTGGTACTTTTTCCAGCAGGTCGCTTACGTTATTACTTGTGGCAAGCATATCCTTGCCGATATTGACTATTTTCTTGTCGATGTCGTCGACGATCATGGTTTTTTCGCCTTTCACCACCACCTCGGCGAGCTTTTGCGCCTCGGGCTGCACCGTAATGCTTCCCAGATCAAGCAGGCTGGCTTCTGCTGCCAGCTTGACGTTAGGTCGGTAAAGTGTTTGGTAACCCATATTGGTTACGCGCAGAAGGTAATTGCCAGGAGCAACCTCGGCGATAACAAACGTTCCGTTTTCATCCGCCACTGCGCCGTTAACGAGCGATGAATCTTTGGGCATCAACAGGGCAACGGTAGCAAATGCAACCCCGGCATTGTTAGGGCCTTCAACGATTTTGCCCACGAGCTTGCCTCCGAGCGCACGCTGTGATTTTGTATCATTCACAGGAAGCGGGTGGGTGCCGGGCGATGCGAGAAGTAGATGTGTTGGTAAAATTAGGGCAATGCTGTTCAGCAACAGACTTCTTTTCACGGGTATAGGATTTAGATTTTATTAGGAGCTAAGCAGGATAAACAGGCTGGGTGTGCGTTGCGAAATGTAACTAAACCAAGCTGTAAAGCTTTAATGGGTACAAAGTTACATGTATTTATGGTAACGTACCCTTTTTCGAGATAATTACATAAAATTATAAAAAAATTAAGATTCGCAGTATTTTAAAATAGGAATACGATAACTTGCAGTATTTTTAAATATTTTTAATAAATACCGGATTCCTAATTCATGAAACGTTTCCTTTTTGGACTAATCTGTTGCGTGCTCGTACACTCAGCAATGGCGCAGATTAACGTGATCCCCAAACCAACCCAGGTCCTGACCGCCAAAGGTGCATGGACGCTCAAAGCCAAAACGAAGATCGGCGCGCCTGCCGATGCCAAATGGTCGCACGTGGCAGAGATGCTGGCCGCACAACTAGGCAAAGCCACCGGACAAGCTGTTTCTACCGCGAAAGGCAAGGGTGATATTACACTTGCGGTATCATCGGATGCCAGCCTCGGCGAAGAAGGCTATCGCTTGCTTTCGACACCCAAAGGGGTAACGATCCAGGCGCAAACTGCCAAAGGGGCATTCTATGGAGTGCAAACCCTGCTGCAACTGTTGCCGGCCGAAGTATTCAGCGAAACGCCGGTTGCCGGGGTAAAATGGGTAGTTCCCTATGTTACAATCAAAGATGTGCCGCGCTACGCTTACCGCGGGCTGATGCTCGACGTTTGCCGTCATTTCATGCCGATCGAGTTTGTGAAAAAGTACATTGACCTGATCGCATTGCACAAGCAGAACCAGTTTCACTGGCACCTCACCGACGACCAGGGCTGGCGCATAGAGATCAAGAAATATCCTGAACTGAAAACCATCAGTTCGAAACGCAAGGAGACCATGAAGGGCCATTACGGCGATCAGAAGTACGATGGCAAGCCTTATGAGGGTTTCTACACGCAGGATGAAATCAAAGAAGTGATTAAATATGCAGAGGACCGTTTCGTGAACGTGATTCCGGAAATCGAAATGCCAGGGCACGCGCTCGCTGCGTTGGCCGCTTATCCGCAACTGGGTAATAATCCTGACAAAATTTACGAGGTAGGCACCAGATGGGGCGTTTACGACGACGTTTTCATGCCACGTGAGGAGACCTTCAAGTTCCTGGAAGACGTGCTCACCGAGGTGATCGACCTTTTCCCAAGCAAATACATCCACATCGGCGGTGACGAGTGCCCGAAAGTGCAGTGGAAGGAAAGCCGTTTTGCCCAAGGCATCATTCAAAAGGAAGGTTTGAAAGATGAACACGGCCTGCAAAGCTACGTAATCAAACGGATCGATAAATTTATTACGGCAAAAGGCCGCCGCATGATCGGCTGGGATGAAATCCTCGAAGGCGGGCTTTCACCAAATGCAACGGTAATGAGCTGGCGCGGCATTGAAGGCGGTATTGCCGCTGCGAAAGAACGCCACGACGTCATCATGACGCCCGGCAACTTCTGCTATCTCGACCATTATCAGGCCGAAGCTAAAACGCAGCCCATAGCGATCGGCGGCTTCACCGACCTCGCCGAATCCTATTCCTATGAGCCAACCCCAGCGGAACTTTCAGCTGACGAAGCGAAGCATATCCTCGGTGTGCAAGGCAATGTGTGGACCGAATACATGAAGACCCCTGCCTATGTACAATATATGGTATGGCCCCGCGCTACTGCATTGGCCGAAGTAGGCTGGACTTCGAAAGAAGGTAAGAACTTCGAAGATTTCAGCAAACGCATGGAAGTTCACAAAAAACGCCTTGATTTCCTGGGGGTCAACTACTTCGGTGCGCCGATCAACGGCAAGTTCGAGTATGTGTGGCCGGAGAAGAAGTGAGGCTGTTAGTTTGCACATTGGTAAAAGCATTCCGCCACGGCGGGGTGCTTTTTTTGGTTATATTTGTTTGCACCAAAACAACAGAAGTCAAATGGAACCTCGGATCACAGTAAAGGAGAAAGCGAAGCAAACTCAGCAGGAGAAAAAGAGCGTTGAGAAAAAGCTAACCGCGGAGGATATTGCGGAGAGTATCAAGAGAGGATTTGCAGAAGTGAAATTGATTCAGGAAGGAAAGATCAAACCTAAGACATTAAAGAAGTTTCTGAATGAACTTTAAAAGAGTTTCTGAATGAGCTTTGAGATCATTACCACACTACATTTTAGAAATGAATTTAAACGACTTTTGAAAAAATATCCTTCGTTGCAGGAAGACGTAGATAAATTGGGCGACATGCTGCAAGAAAATCCGTGGATGGGGACGGAGGTTTTCAAAAACTGCTACAAAATCCGTTTCGCGATTAAAAGCAAGGGCGCAGGCAAAAGTGGAGGCGGCAGGCTGATAACGCATGTCAAAATTGTAGACAAATGTGTCTTCCTTATGAGCATCTACGACAAATCGGAAACAATGTCGATCACTGACAGCCGTTTGAAACAACTACTGCAAGACTTAAAATAAAATTCCCCCACCTCCCTCCCCCTTCCTGCGAAACATTCTATTTTTGCAGGATGTATAAGATTCTGATCTCCCCTATACTTTTCCTGTTTGACGCTGAGCGCATTCACCATTTTGTGTGCGAAGCGCTGCATTTCGCTTTCAAAATCCCTTTCGTGCCGCAGATCATGCGTGCGATGTACACCTACGAGCATCCTGACCTGGTTCAGGAAGTGGCCGGTTTGCGGTTTCGTAACCCGGTAGGATTGGCTGCAGGTTTCGATAAGAACGCTGAAATGGTCGATCAGCTGGAAGCGTTGGGCTTCGGGTATATCGAGATCGGGACGGTGACGCCACGCCCTCAGCCGGGAAATGACAAGCCGCGCCTGTTCCGTCTCAAAAAGGATAAGGCGCTGATCAATCGTATGGGTTTCAATAACAAAGGCGTGCAGGTAGCTGCGGCGAAATTGGCGAAACGGAAATCTAAAATCTTGGTAGGAGGGAATATTGGTAAAAACAAAGATACCCCTAACGAGCAGGCACTGAGCGATTACCTGATCTGTTTCCGCGAACTGTTCGATGTGGTGGATTATTTTGTAGTGAATGTAAGCTCGCCGAATACGCCGGGATTACGCGATTTGCAGGAAAAAGGTCCCTTGACCGAAATCCTGAAAGAACTGCAAACCAAAAACAAGGAGAAAGTTAGCCCAAAACCGATCTTCCTGAAAATAGCGCCGGACTTGACGACAAGCCAGCTGGACGATATTATCGATATTGTAAAAGAAACCGGCATCGCCGGCGTGATCGCCACCAACACGACGATCAGCCGCGAAGGACTTGTAACCGATCAGGCCGAAGTGGCGCAGATAGGGGCGGGCGGATTGAGCGGCGCGCCGCTGACACATCGCTCGACGGAAGTAATTCGTTACCTTTGTGAACAATCCAATCATGCATTTCCCGTTATCGGAGTCGGCGGTATCGCTACTCCCGGAAATGCTTTGGAGAAAATGAACGCAGGTGCCGGCCTGATTCAGCTTTATACCGGCTTTATATACGAAGGACCCGGTGTGGTCAGCAGGATCTGCAAAGCATTGGTCAGGAAGTAAAATCAGAAAACACAGCACTTCACGCATTCCCGGAATTGAAATAAATGTCAGTCAACAAGCCAAGAGGTAACACACAGCGCCAGAAACCGGAGGAGGCCGCCGCTCCCCGCTTTCGTGTATCCCTCGATTGGGAGCACATTTTCACCAGCCCGAAGAATACGTTGGCCTGGGGCACATTCTTTATCGTACTGGGATTGATCCTGGAAACATCTTTTTTCTCCTACATCGTCACCGGTCTTTCCGACCAAAGTGTACTGGATGGTCTGGGTCATCAGTCTATCCGCGATGCCGGACGGCAGACCCGCAACTTCCTGGGTGTGCTTGGAGCGGTGGTTTCGCACATTTTCGTCTATCGCTGGTTTGGATTGGGGGCATTATTGCTGCCGGTCGTGCCTTTTGTGGCGGGCTGGAAAATGGCGTTTGGGAGAGAGATATTGCCATTAAGCAAAGCTACCAAAGAAGTAATCTTTTTTACGTTGTGGGTAAGCGTGCTGATGGGCTATATCATTCTCATGAGCAATACCGAAAATACGCTCAGCTTCCTGTCCGGGGGCTTCGGCTATCTGGTGAATGTTTCGCTTTTCGATTGGTTGAAATGGGGAAGTGTACTACCGATTCTCTTCGCATTGTTCGTGTTCGCGGTGTTCTTTTACGACGTGCGCGACAGGTATGAGTCGTGGCAGGCAAAGCACGCCAAGCCCGAAGTTGTGGCCGAAGAGTCGCAAGATGAGACGGCTGCTCCCGCAGAACCGGGGGAAGCGGCTGTTCCCGAAAGCACATTTGTGTCGGTAGTGAATGATACTTATGATGACGAGGTACTGGCTCCGGAAGAACAGCCGGATGCTGATCCGGACACCGAAGAAGAAGCTCCGCGTGTAGTGCCGCATCCTGCGGTGGTATTGCCGGTAACGCCCCAGGCGCCAGCCGTACCGGCGGCGTCAACGAGCATTGACTTGCCGGTAATGCCGATGGAAGTGTCGGCCGTGCCATCAGAGCCGCTGCTGGAACTGGAAGTGGAGGATACCACGCAGTTAAAAGAAACTGCGGTGGAGGAATTTGAGGACGAAGACGTGAATGCGTCGATATTGCGCGAATTCGGGCAGTATGATCCGATGCTCGACCTGCCGTCGTACCATTTCCCGACGATTGACCTGCTGAACGAGGTATTCGAAAACCAGCATGAAAAAGTAAGCCAGGAAGAACTGGAAAGTAATAAAACCAAGATTGTCGACACGCTTGGCAGCTACGGTATCAATATTTCAAAAATCAAGGCGACGATCGGGCCGACGGTGACGCTGTACGAGATCATCCCGGAAGCGGGTGTGCGGATTTCGAAAATCAAGAACCTCGAAGGCGACATTGCATTGAGCCTTGCGGCGTTGGGTATCCGTATCATTGCCCCGATGCCCGGCCGCGGTACAATCGGTATCGAGGTGCCGAACAAGAACCGGGAGACGGTATTTGCGCGATCGGTACTCGCGAACGACCGTTTCCAGAAATCAACCTACGATTTGCCGATTGTTTTGGGTAAAACCATTTCAAACGATATCCACATTGCCGACCTGGCGAAAATGCCCCACTTGCTGATGGCGGGTGCGACCGGGCAAGGAAAGTCGGTGGGGCTGAACGTCATTCTGGCCTCATTGATTTACAAAAAGCACCCGGCAGAGCTGAAATTCGTGCTCGTGGACCCGAAAAAGGTGGAATTGACCCTTTTCAACAAGTTGGAAAGGCACTTCCTGGCTAAGCTTCCGAATGCGGAAGAGGCGATTATTACCGATACCAAAAAGGTAATTTTTACCCTGAATTCCCTGTGCATCGAAATGGATTCCCGCTACGACCTGCTCAAAGAGGCCGCGGTACGGAATTTGAAGGAATACAATGCAAAGTTTGCGGCGAGAAGGCTGAACCCCGAAAAAGGACACCGCTTCCTGCCTTATATCGTACTTGTGATCGACGAGTTGGCCGATTTGATGATGACGGCCGGTAAGGAGGTCGAAACGCCGATCGCACGTCTGGCGCAGCTGGCGCGTGCGGTGGGTATCCACCTGGTGGTGGCTACACAGCGTCCTTCGGTGAAGGTTATTACGGGTTTGATCAAGGCGAACTTCCCGGCACGTCTGTCGTTCCGCGTAACGTCGAGCATCGACTCGCGTACGATCCTGGATATGGGTGGTGCCGAGCAGCTCGTTGGGCAGGGAGATATGCTGCTCGCGATCAACTCGGAAGTGATTCGCTTGCAATGCCCGTTCATCGATACCCGCGAGATCGAGGATATTTGCGAGTATATCGGCGGGCAGCGTGGTTACGACGAGGCATATGCATTGCCCGAGTACGAAGGAGAGGATGCAGCAGAAGGTAAAGCAGAGTTGAATCCGGATGATTTCGATAGTTTGCTACCGGATGCCGCACGACTGATCGTAACACACCAGCAGGGAAGTACCTCGCTGATCCAGCGCAAAATGAAGCTCGGCTACAACCGCGCGGGCCGTATTATGGACCAGTTGGAAGTATTAGGCGTGGTAGGGCCGTTCACCGGCAGCAAGGCACGCGATGTGATGTTCCACGATTTGAATATGCTCGAAGAACATCTCCGCGTAATGGGCGTAAGCTAGGTCCGCCGCCATTAAACCATTGCAGTGTTGTAAAGTCTAAAATTGAAATATTTCACTTAAAACCCCGTTTTTATAAACTTAGTTGGTATTAAATAATTGAATATGAGAAATTTGAAGAAGAGTGCTTGTTTGCTTGCGGTGTTAACGATTTTCATTTTGAACCCATTCGCTTCCCACGCACAGGGCGACAAAAAGTCATCGGATATCCTGAACGCTATGAGCAGCAAGTACCAGAAGATCAAATCCTTTAAAGCACTTTTTACCTACATTACCAAGGGTGAAAAGCCGCTGAAAGGAGAAGCGACCGTGAAGGGCTCGAAGTTTCGGTTGAAAATGGCAGGTCAGGAGATCTTTAATGACGGTAAATTGATGGCCACGTACATCAAGGAAACCAATGAAGTGAATTTGCAGGATTTTGACCCCGCTGCCGGCGGCGACCTCGACCCGACGAAAATTTATACAGCCTACAAAAAGGGTTTCAAATCTGCTTTTGTAAAGGAAAAACAGGAAGCAGGTAAGGCACTCGAAGTAGTTGAATTGACCTCGACCAACAAAAACAGCCAGGTCAACAAGGTGCAGATCGAAGTGAATAAGGCCGATAAATCGATCAGCAGCTGGAAGATTTTCCAAAAGAATGGCCAGGAGGTCACTTATAAAGTGGATCAGTTCGTGGCAGACGTCAATGTGGCCGACAACTTTTTCGCTTTCAATGCCAAACAATACCCGGGTGTGGAAGTGGTCGACCTGCGATAATTTCCAACGATATACGCAAATAGCAATGGGTGAGCCTTTCGGTCTCACCCATTTTTCTTATAAGCGTTATAATGTCTTCGAAAATCAATGTCAAAGTTTGTGACAAGGATTGTAAACAAATGGTTGCATCTGAACAAAACTTATCTGTTTCAGCCCGGACGTGCCAGTAGGGCGCGCACATGCTGCTCGGTTTCGGAGAAATGAGCGGTTGCCTCTACTTCTTTTTGTAAAAAGCGCTGGATGCGGTTGCTTTCGTATGCCCTGAAAACTGCCGGGTGCACGTAATACTTTTTACAAACGGCGCGCGTATTGCCCAAATGGGCCGCTACGGCATCGAGGCAGGTGTTCTCGATACGCGTCAACTGTCTCTGGGAAACAGCTTTTTCCTGGTGGCTGAGGTATTCGAACGCCGTGACAGTCCCCATCCAGGTCCGGAAATCCTTCGCTGAAAAGTTGGCGCCTGTATGCCGGCGGATGTAATCGTTTACCTGCTGGGCATTCAGGGAGCACCTTCCGCCTGTTTCCGTGATGTATTGAAAAAGTCGTTTTCCGGGCATTTCCTTGCATTGCAGTACCAGCCGTGCCAGTTGCTTGTCGCGCAGGGTGATGTCCTGCTTGATGCCTTTTTTGCCCTTGAATGTGAACCGGATACGGCTGCCGGTGACGGTGGCAGAGCGCGCATCGAGCGTGGTAATGCCGGATGACCCGTGCAGAACCTTGTAGCGCTGGTTTCCTACCCGCATACAGGTTTTGTCCATGAGCTTGATCACCAATGCAATGGCCTTCGAAAGGTCGAAATCCCGTTTTCGGAGATCGTGTTCCACCTGCTCACGCAATGCGGGCAAAGCTTCCGAGAACATGAGTAATTTGTAATACTTGGCCTGGTTCCTCACAAGGTTCCAGAACGGATGGTACCGATATTGTTTCCGGCCGGCCGCGTCGATGCCCGTTGCCTGCAAATGGGCATCAGGATCGGCACTGATCCAGACGTCGGTCCATGCGGGCGGAAGCACCAGCGACTTAATGCGTTTGATCGTCTGGGGATCCTTGCAGCGCTGGCTCTGATCGTCTGTATAGTAGAACCTGGGCGCTTTTCCCTTGCGGGTGTAGCCCGGAGCGTCCGCGGATTGGATGTAATGAAGTCCGGCTGCTTCGGCCGTCAATGCAGGGTTCTTTCTTAGTTTTTTGAATTGCCGGGCTGTTAGTACCGGCTCGTCGGAGGTTATTTCAAGAGCTGCGGCTGCTGACATGTGGTTTACTGTTAGTTGTTCCGCAATTCATAATAATTTAATACCAAGCCGAAGCGTACGCCCAAAAGGCGCTTTCAGCCGCATCAGGATCTACTAAATCCCATAAAAAATCCCCAGCCCTGGCCGGTAAGCGGCTAAGCTGAGGAACAATATACTCACGGGTTACGGCCGCTATGCGACGGGGAAATAAAGGGTGAATACCGACCCTTCCCCAAACACCGACTTTGCACCGATAAATCCTTTATGGTTCTCCATGATTTTCTTGCAGATCGCCAGGCCGATGCCCGTTCCCGGGTACTTATGGGCAGGATGCAGGCGCTGAAAAATGTCGAATATCCTGCTTTCATATTCGGCCTCGAAGCCGATTCCATTGTCGTGAAAGGCGATGGCGTGGTATTGGCCCACAGCGTTTTTTTCGGAGGGAATGGCTGCCGCATCTACAATGCCTGCAGTAATTCTGATCTCGGGATGTTCGCCGGCTTTAACGAATTTCAAGGCATTACTTAGCAGGTTAATGAAAAGCTGATGCACCTGGAAGGGAATGATTTCCAGAGAGGGCAATTTATCCGCATGAAGCGTGGCACCTTTTTCGTCGATATTATCCTGTAATTCAGAAATTACATTCCGCAATACTTCATTCAGGTCCGTCAGAGTGAACACTTTTTCCATGCTGCCGGCTTTCGAGTAGGTGAGGATGTCCTCGATGAGCATTTGCATCTTTTCGGCTGCGAAACGCATTCGCTCGACAGAATCCTTAACCTGAACCGACAGGTCCGGGTCTTCACGGTCGAGGACTTTGGAAGCGAAAATCTGAATTTTACGCAGCGGCTCCTTCAAATCGTGGGTTGAAATCCAGTTCAGGTTTGAGAGTTCTTTGTTCGCCAGGCGTAATTCTTCGTTGAGGCTCCTGTTTTGGTCCTCCTGCGCCCTGATCAGCCGGTAGTTAATGTGCTTCTGCAATGCATATGAAAAGCTCGAAGCCGCATTGATCTCCGATTTCCGCCAAGGAGAGCTCTTATCTTTCACAATCTCCATCCAGAGCTCAAACGACTTACGCGGGGACAGGCGGACGCCGTCTTCGTTTTGCAAAACAGCCTTATCCGGATTGCCTGCCCAGTTGATGGTTTCGATTTTCTCTTGTCTTAACCATAATATCCCGTCATTTTCGCCCGATACCATCGAATGGTAGATCACGCCGGCAGCATATTTGGAAATGTCTTTCGCGGCCGGATAAACGTCTGCGAGATTATCGGTGTCGAAAGTCTGGTTGGGGTATGCATCGGACAGAAATGCAAACAGCTCAATCAACCTGGCATCCGAAGGAACCAGGCCATTGGTGTACAAAATTCCCTCATGGTAAATGGCGGCGCCTGTGGCATTCGCAAGTTTCAGCAGCCATGGTGACCGATGACTGGCTTCCATGAAATTTTCAGTCTCATGCAGGAGTGTGAGCGCTTCCGTGAGGGCCTTATCGACCTCTTCGCTGATGTTGTACTCTTCGGCGACCTCACGAACCGCGATTTGGGATGTCAGGAAATGCCCCTGTAACAATGCGGAGAGTCGCGTATAGTGCGGCAATATCTTGGGTGCATAGTGGTGGCATGCAATGAGCCCCCATAGTTTCTGATTTTGCAGCAGCGAAATCGTGAGTGTAGCACCCACACCCATGTTTTTCAGATATTCAATATGCATGGGTGACACGCTCCGCAGGATCGACAGGCTCAAGTCGAGCGATTGATTGCTTTTATCCGCCGAATCGTCGATTGTCAGCAGCGGCACAGGCGTGTAATTAATGTCCGCGATCATCCGGAGCGGATTGCGGATGTACAACTCCCGCGCCTGCGCAGGTATGTCCGTATGCGGGTATTTCTGGTTTGCGAAAGAAACCAGGTCCTGGCGCCGGCTTTCTGCGATTACCTCCCCATTGTACTGCTCGTCGAACCGATATATCATCACCCGGTCATAACCGGTAATGCTTCGGGTTTCGTCGGCAATTTCCTGGCAGAGGTCGAGTAACCCGCTGGACTTCTCCATGATCGAGACGAAATTTCGGGTCTGTGTGTACAAGTTCGGCAATTGCAAGGTCCCGTCCGGGAATGGTTCGAGTTCCAGTATCACATTATTCCCACTCCCGTGAACGGTAGTATTGAACGAAACCCCGTTTAATGTGAATACAAACGGCTTCGCAGAATCGATGGCTTCGGCTCCCGCGTACAATGCAAAGTGCGAGGCTTCTTCTTCCGGAAAGATATCGGAAATATGTTTGCCCAGTATCTTATCCGGGCCGATACCGATAAAATCCGCGCTGTTGGCGCTGCAAAACTCGATCCGGGAAGCGCCTTTTTGTATCCCCAGCAAAAAACCGTGGGGTTGAATGCTGCCGGGTATGTGTATGGGCTCACTTTCGCAATTTGTCAGATTGACAATGTCGCGGTTCACGATGTCCTTGATATTCATTCCTGCTGACCAGTTACGACCGGCCGGTTTGCCCGAGCCAGTTGTCAATGATGGTAAAAGTTTTTTTTGCGCTGTCGATCACACCGTCCCGCTCCTCATATTCGTCGACAAATTGGGTAAGGGAGGAGATGAAACTTTTCCACAAGTTTCCTGTTTGAGCGCCATATCCCCAGAAATAGGAAGCACCATTTTCGGGCACGAGGCCGAGCACTTCGTGGATATGCCGGTACAAGATTTTTCCGCCCAGCGTAGAGCCTTCCAAAACGTACATAATGCCCAGGGCCTCGGCAACGGTCGAAAATTCGAAACGGTATACCGGCAACGCATCGATTTCGGTTGCCGAAAGGCCGGTGGCCAGGAGATCGTCGATGATCAGCCGCGATTTATAACGGCCGGGCAAATCTGTGATAACGTGGGAAATAACAGGGAATACCTGATCCTCGCAGGCAATGGTCAGCCCGAAAAGAGCGGTCAGGTACGTCTGATAGTCCTTTACGGAAACGGAGGGGGAGAGTATCGCTTTGGAAAGCGGATTATCTTCCAGTTTCTGGTGGCTTTCTGCCGTTTCTTGTCTTAGTCGTTTGAAAAATAATTCTTGCTCTGTGTCTAAAGCAGTTGCTTCACTCATACTGAATGCAAATTGAAACCTGTAAGATTAATTGGTTATCAAAAATTGTTCCACCCCCTCGGGTATCGTAGCACCCGCTCTGTCGAGCAGGCATTTTTTTAGAATTTCTATCAGGCTGTTAAAGCTGTTCGGTTTCTGAATATACAGATTGGCCCCGTTGCGGTACGCCAGTTCCCACAGATGCTGCGAGACCGAAGTCGAAAGGATCACGATTGGTACCTGCCCGTACCTGGCAGTACTCCGGATTTCTTCCAGGCATTCGAGCCCGTTTTTGACGGGCATGTTCATATCAAGAAATATAATGTCGGGCCTGTTGTTCGCGTCTTTCAATATTTGGAGAAGTTCCACCCCATTCTCAGCGATAGAAAGGTCTGTTTCCAAAGGGATTTGTTTCAACGCCTCCTGAAAAAGAAAGGTATCGTCATGGTCGTCGTCGGCCAGCATGATCCGCAAAGGGGCAAAAGGGCTCATTAAATAGGGATAGAGGTAGGTTTGAAAAAAACAGAACAACCCGAAGGACGCTGTTTTTGTCGACGGATGACTACAAAAATATCCGTTTTTCGGTCGCGATGGCATAGTTTTTTAAATTTTAAGGCTCAAATCATCAAAAAATGGAAACCTATTATGAAAAAGATCGCATGGAGTATCCTAATGGCAGCGACTGTCGTGGCGTTTACGAATTGTAACAACACCAAGACAGAGGATAGCAAAGAAGTTGCAGAAGAGCAGAATGAAGCGAAACTGGATACTACGGCATTGGAAGATGATTCCGAGTTTGCCGTGGCTGCCGCCGATGGCGGATTAATGGAGGTTCAACTCGGAGAGCTGGCGCAAAAAAACGCCGCCAGTGCCGATGTTAAAAAGTTCGGGGAGATGATGATGAAAGACCATTCGAAAGCAAGCGAAGAACTGAAAACGCTCGCCGCCCAGAAAAACTTCACACTCCCCGCAATGCTGAGCGACGATAAACAGAAAAAGTACGATGACCTCGCCCAGAAGAAGGGTAAAGACTTCGACAAAGCCTATATCTCTTTCATGGTGGACGACCATAAAGAGGATATCAGCGAGTTTGAGGAAGCCGCGAAAGATGCCAAAGACCCTGACGTCAAGGCCTGGGCCGAAGGCAAGCTTCCGACTTTGAAACACCATCTGGAAATGGCCGAAGCCATTGATAAAAAAAATAAATAACCTGAACCGAGTCATCGGGAAGCCCGGAGCGAAGTATTTGCTCCGGGCTTTTTTGCTTTTAAAAATACTGGATAGTGAAAACAAATCATCAATTTGTAATTTTAAACCCGGCGGAAAACCGGCTTTGCAAAGTAATTCCGGGCAAACGCTTGCGAATTGATTTCGCATAAATTTATTTTGTCTACCTATTATATAGAGTAATTCATGCTTGCTATTCTTAACTACCCTGCGAAGTTGACTTTAAAGGCCTTTTTGGGCCTGATTGCCTTGGTTTTGTCTATTTCGACGAGCCATGCCCAGACAGCCAAGCGCCCGAACATCATTTTTATTTTTTCCGACGACCATGCCTATCAGGGAATCGGGGCTTATGGGAACAAGATTGTTAAAACCCCCAATATCGACCGCATTGCCCGGGAAGGTGCATTGCTGACCAACAACCTGGTGACCAACTCGATATGCGGCCCGAGCCGTGCGACATTGCTCACCGGCAAGTACAGCCACCTGAATGGCTACAAACGCAACGACCGGACGAAGTTCGATACGAGCCAGACGTTGCTGTCCGAAACGCTCCGTAACAATGGTTACCAAACGGCCTGGATCGGTAAAATGCATTTAAACAGTCTGCCGGCGGGTTTCGATTACTGGAATGTGCTGCCTGACCAGGGGCATTACTATAACCCGGAGTTCATAGGCCAGCCTAATGACACGACCCAATACACCGGCTATGTTTCCGACCTTATTACCCAATTTGCAACCGGCTGGCTCGAAAAGCGTGACGATAGCAAGCCTTTTTTCCTGATTGTAGGCCATAAAGCCACGCACCGTGAATGGATGCCCGATTTGCAGGACCTGGGGGCGTATGATAATGTGAATTTTCCGATACCGTCGACATTTTATGACGACTACAAAGGCAGGAAGGCTGCCGCCGACCAGGATATGACCATCGACAAAACGATGCGCATGAAGTTCGATTTGAAAGTAGGGGTGGATTATGAAAAGGATTTCCTTTACAACAGACTCAATGCTGAGCAGAAAAAGGTTTTTAAGGCTTATTATGACAAAGTATCCAAAGAGGTAACGGATAAAAACCTGACCGGAAAGGCATTGGTGGAGTGGAAGTTCCAGCGTTATCTCCGCGATTACTTCTCGACTGCCAATTCCCTGGACCGCAACATCGGCAAGCTGCTCGACTACCTGGACAAAAGCGGTTTGTCCAAAAACACCGTCGTGATTTATGCTTCCGACCAGGGTTTTTACCTCGGTGAGCACGGCTGGTTCGACAAACGCTTTATTTATGAAGAATCATTGAAAACACCATTTGTGATCCGCTATCCGGGCGTGATCAAGCCAGGTACCAAAGTGAATGACCTCGTGGTGAATATCGACTGGGCTCCGACGGTATTGAATATCGCGGGTGTGAAGACGCCGGCTGATATGCAGGGAAAATCGTTCCTGCCATTGCTGAAAGGCACGCAAACGGCGCAGGTGCCATGGAGAAAAGAGGCTTATTACCACTATTACGAGTTCCCGCAGCCGCACCATGTGTATCCGCATTTCGGGTTGAGGACCAACCGCTATAAGCTGGTCTATTTTTATCAGGGAGCCGACTCGTGGGAATTGTATGATTTGCAGAAAGACCCGAAAGAGGTTTCCAATATTTACGGAACAAAAGGAACAGAAAAGCTGACAGCCGACCTTAAAATCAAGCTGAAAGCATTGATGAACGAATACAAGGACGACGAGGCATTGAAAATCCTCGCGACAGCGAAACCCTGATCAGCGTGGCAGATACCCGAAATCCTGAATACGATGCGATAGTGGTCGGTTCCGGTCCTAATGGGCTCGCGGCTGCTATTACCTTACAGGAATCGGGGCTTTCGGTATTGCTCATCGAAGGGAAGGAGACGATCGGAGGAGGTATGCGCACAGCGGAACTGACGCTTCCGGGTTACCGCCACGACATTTGTTCGGCTGTACATCCGATGGCACTCATGTCGCCCTTTTTTGAAAGATTGCCGCTGGCCGACTTCGGGTTGCGATTCGTTCAGCCCACGCACGATGCGGCGCACCCGCTGGATGGCGGTCGTGTGGCGGTCCTCGACCGGTCGGTAGAAGCGACGGCCCGGCAATTGGGCGCCGATGGAAATACCTACCGCCAATGGATGGGTGGCCTGCTGGAATCCGTCCCGAAGCTGCTGCCCGATTTGCTCGGGCCGCTGCGATGGCCCGGAGAGCCTTTGCGGCTGGCGGGTTTCGGGTTGCAGGCATTACCGCCCGCGACCTGGACGGCCGGTAAATTCAAAACGGCGGAGGGACGTGCATTATGGGCCGGAATGGCCGCGCATTCGATCCAGCCGCTGAGCAATATCGCCACGTCGGCCTTTGGCATTATGCTCATGGCTGCGGCGCATATAAAAGGATGGGTGATTCCCGTGGGTGGCAGTCAGAGCATTGCGGATGCATTGGCGGCTTACTACCAATCGCTGGGAGGCAAGATCCGGACGGGCTGGATGGTCGGTTCGGTGAATGAACTTCCCTCTGCCAAAGCGATTTTAATGGATGTAACCCCCAAGCAGCTGGTGCGCATCGCCGGCGAAAGGTTGAGTTCTTCGTATAAAAGGCGCCTCGAAGCCTACCGCCACGGTCCGGGGATTTTCAAGGTCGATTGGGCCTTGGACGAGCCGATACCGTTCCATCGTGAGGAATGCCGGGGCGCCGGTACAGTGCATTTGGGGAATACTTTGGAAGAAATAGTGCGGTACGAACGCAATGTGGGAAATGGAAAACGGGGGGAGAAGCCATTTGCATTGGTAGCGCAGCAAAGCCTTTTCGATAAAACCCGGGCACCCGAAGGCAAGCATACTGCCTGGGCTTATTGCCACGTGCCTAACGGTGACGATCGCGACATGACCGACGCCCTGGAAAGCCAGATCGAGCGGTATGCGCCGGGTTTCAGGGATGTCGTCAAGGCCAGGCACATTACCAATGCCAGCGCATTTGAACAATATAACCCGAATTACATCGGCGGGGATATCAACGGTGGTATCCAGGATGTGTGGCAGCTGTATTCGCGGCCGGTGTTGAGCATTTCGCCCTACCGGACGTCGGCAAAGGGCATTTACATCTGTTCGTCGTCCACACCTCCGGGCGGAGGCGTACATGGGATGTGCGGGTACCATGCGGCGCAGCAGGCGTTGAAGGATATTTTTTAAGTTGAAGTCAGAAAAGTGTAACAGAGTTTCAGGAATATGGAGTTTTCAATAAAAGGAGTTTGTGGACTGATAGGCTTAGTGGCTGTGACGTTATGGAGCTGCGGGAGCAAACAAACGGCCGAGGAGAAACGTAAAGCCGACAGCCTCGCGGCCTGCATTGCCGACGGAATGCCCTCGCGCGCGTCAGCGATCCGTAATGCAAGCCTGGTAACGGAAGGAGCCGGTGACAGTACCGGAATGGTGTGGATACCCGGTGGAAAATTCCTCATGGGCGCCGACGAGTTCCCCGACTCCCGTCCGATGCACGAGGTGACTGTGAATGGCTATTATATCGATGCGCATGAAGTAACGAATGCCGAATTCGCCGCATTTGTGAAAGCAACCAATTACAAAACCGTTGCCGAACGCCCATTGAACCCAGCCGATTATCCTGGTGTCCCGGCCGATAAGCTGGTGCCAGGCTCGGCGGTATTCACGCCTACTCCTACACGAGTAAGCCTGGATAACCCATTGCAATGGTGGAACTACGTGCCGGGTGCCAACTGGGCGCATCCCGAGGGGCCATCGAGCTCCATTACAGGCCGTGAAAACTACCCGGTAGTCCACGTATCGTACGAAGATGCAGCGGCATATGCTAAATGGGCCGGAAAACGGCTGCCTACCGAGGCGGAATGGGAGTTTGCAGCGCAAGGCGGCAAAGGGAACCATACCTATTACTGGGGTGATCAGCTGAAACCGGGAGGCAAGTGGGTGGCTAACATTTACCAGGGCAGTTTCCCCGACAAGAACACCAAAGAGGATGGCTACCTCACCGCAGCGCCCATCAAGTCCTTCCCTGCCAATCCTTATGGCTTGTATGATATGGATGGAAATGTGTGGGAATGGTGCGAGGACCTTTATCGCCCTGATTACTACCAGAAAAGCCCGGCTGCGAACCCGAAAGGACCGTCGGATAGTTACGACCCTGACGAGCCGGGGGCCGTGAAACGCGTGCAGCGCGGGGGCTCGTTCCTTTGCAGCGACGACTATTGTATTCGCTATAAAGCCGGTAGCCGCGGCAAAGGCGAAGTGACCAGCGGAAGCAATAACCTCGGTTTCCGTTGTGTAATGGACAAGAAATGATTTGAGTACCAAACCGATGATATCATGAGTACGCGCTTTCTGACCGTACCCGGGCTTGCGAGCTCAGGCCCGCAGCATTGGCAGACTATCTGGGAAGAGCAATATCCCGACCGTTTCGATCGCGTACAGCAGGCGAACTGGGACTGGCCCGTGAAGCAGGATTGGGTGGCGCAGCTGCAAAAGCAGATCAGCGAACTCACTGAACCTACCATTCTCATTGCCCATAGCCTGGGTTGCATTACCGTAGCGCATTGGGCGCAGGAGTTCAACTCGGAGCTCATCAAAGGTGCATTACTGGTAGCTCCGGCGGATGCGGAGCTGTCCAAACGGTTGAATTTCGTGGTGGGGTTCACACCCATACCCGTGCGTACGATCCCTTTCAAGACGATCGTGGTGGCAAGTACCAACGATATCTATGCTACCATAGGCCGTTCCAAGGTATTTGCTGCGAATTGGGGAAGCGATTTTGTGAACGTCGGTAAAAAGGGGCACATCAATGCAGTTTCAGGGCTCGAAGACTGGACTGATGGCAAAAAGCTTTTAGAACGGTTCGAAGGCGTGAAATTGCTGGAAAGCGAAGCAACGCGCTCCTGAGAAACGGCGTATGCGTTTGTTAAAGCCTGTTAATGATTTGTTAAGTGCTTTTTATTCTTTATATCTTTCAAAACAGTTCTACACTTTAAACGATTGAAATTATTATGAAAAGAATGTTCGTACTCGCAGCAGCTGGTTTGCTTTTCAATGTTGCGGCTATTGCCAACGGTCCTGGAAAGAGTGCTGCCGACAAAACCCTGAAGGTGGATACCAAAGCGAGCACCATCAACTGGGGCGCTAAAAAAGTGACGGGAACACACGCAGGAACTGTGCCTCTGGAAAGCGGTACGCTCGTGATCGATAACGATAAGCTCAAAGGAGGAAGTTTTGTAGCCGACATCAAATCCCTGGTGGTTACCGACGTAACTGATAAGGAAATGAACGGCAAACTGACCAATCACCTCAAAAGCGACGACTTCTTCTCGGTAGAAAAACATCCGCAGGCGAAACTGGTGATCTCTTCCGTAACACCGAAGGGCGGCAATGCTTACGACGTAACCGGTAAACTGACGATCAAAGGCATTACTCAGGATGTGAAATTCCCTGCCACGGTAACAGCCGATGCTAAAAAGGTGACAGCTAATGCGAAAGTAGCTATTGACCGTACCAAATACGACATCAAATTCCGTTCAACCAACTTCTTCGAAAACCTGGGAGACAAGGCGATCGATAACGATTTTACACTCGATGTAAGCCTGGTGGCTAACAAGTAATCAGCGAATATTTAGCAGATATAAAATCCGGTTTGAGCGATCAGACCGGATTTTTTTTGCTCTATATTTGGCAAAAGTGATTTGATAACTGATAGAAAATCTATGAAAAATTTCATCGCGGGCCTCGCTATATGCACATCGATCTTTACGGGTCAGGCGTTTGCCCAAACTGAAAACAGATTGCCCGAATGGGCATTCGGCGGTTTCAAACGACCCGCCGGCGTGAACCCGGTTATTTCGCCCGACAGTACTTCCCGGTTTTTCTGCCCGATGAACAAGCGGCCCGTCGATTGGGAATCGAACGATACCTTTAACCCGGCCGCGACCATGAAAAATGGGAAGATCGTGGTGCTGTACCGTGCCGAGGACAAAGCCGGAAAGGCGATCGGAATGCGGACGTCGCGGTTGGGTTATGCTGAGAGCGAGGACGGGATCCATTTCAAAAGAAGGAAGGAACCTGTGCTGTTCCCCGCGGAAGACAGCCAGAAAGCGAACGAATGGCCCGGCGGCTGCGAAGATCCGCGTGTGGCTGTTACCGAAGACGGCCTTTATGTGGTTGTTTACACACAATGGAATAAAGACAAGGCTCGCCTGGGGGTAGCCACATCCCGCGATTTGCTCAGATGGGAAAAATACGGCCCGGTGTTCAGAGAGGCATACCATGGCAAATTCAATAATATCTGGACTAAATCAGGCTCTATCGTGACCAAATTGGTGGGCGATAAGCAGGTAATCGCTAAAATCAATGGAAAGTACTGGCTCTATTTCGGTGAAGCCAACGTCAATATTGCCACCTCCACAGACCTGATCAACTGGGAGCCGGTAGTCGATAGCAAAGGCGAGCTGGTCAATCTGATTTCTCCCAGAAAAGGCTATTTCGACAGTAACCTCACCGAATGCGGTCCGCCGGCCATTCTCACCGACCACGGCATTGTGCTGCTCTACAATGGCAAGAATGATAAAGGCGAAGACGGTGATAAGCGCTTCACACCCAACAGCTATTGTGCCGGCCAGGTGTTGTTTGATAAAAATGACCCCACCAAAGTGCTCGCCCGCCTCGATACCCCCTTCTTCCGCCCGATGGAGTCATTTGAAAAGAGTGGGCAATACGTAGCTGGAACCGTCTTCATTGAAGGAATGGTGTATCATAAGAAGAAATGGCTGCTCTACTACGGCTGTGCCGATTCCCGCGTAGGAGTGGCTGTGTATGATCCCGCCACAAAAACGCCGGGCGATCCGTTGCCGTAACCGCTGGTACGAAGCTCCTGCTTCGTATCCACTATTCGCAGGCCTCCGGCCGGTCGGATTGGCAAAAACGCGATCATTTGCACAAGCGGAGCAGGAGCTCCGCAAATAAGAAGTCACGAAGCACAGCTTCGTGACAACCGCGTCAAGCAGGTTAGTACAGGATAGTGCATCAGATATTTTTAGGAATTTTTGGATATTAATTTCTGCTTTTTTAAGAGGAATTGATATCCAAAAGGCCCTTGCAGTAAGGGAAATCAGTTGTTCAGGAGTCACTAAACCTATAAATGCGATCAAAATGAGTTTCAGATTTATCAAGGCCGGAATGCTTGTGGCCGCCATGATGACCCTCACCAGCCAGGTCGACACTTTTGCCCAAAAAAGTGAAAAAGGCTTCAAATCCATTTTCGACGGAAAAACACTCAAAGGCTGGGATGGCGATCCGAAATACTGGCGTGTGGAAAACGGCTCGCTCGTCGGCGAAATCACTCCTGAAACACTCCTGAAAACCAATTCATTTATTATCTGGCGCGGCGGCGAACCGGGCGATTTCGAGCTGAAAGGCTCTTTCAAGATCGCAGCAGCGGGTAACTCGGGTATCAATTACCGGAGCGAGCAACTCACCGACGTCCCTTTCGCATTGAAGGGCTACCAGGCCGATATCGACGGTAAAAACAACTATACCGGCCAGAATTACGAAGAACGCAAACGCACCACATTGGCCTACCGCGGCCAGAAAACGGTTATCAAAGAATATACTGGCGAAAAAACACCGGAGGGCGTTCGCAAGAATGTATCCAAGAATGCCTGGACCGGTTTCGAAGTGGTAGGCTCGCTCGGTTCTTCCGATTCTTTGAAGACCTTGATCAAAAGCGAAGACTGGAATACTTTCCACCTCGTTGTGAAGGGAAATCACCTGCAACACTACATTAATGGCGTTCTGATGAGCGATGTTACCGACAACGACACGGTAAATGGAGCTAAAAAAGGCCTTTTAGGGGTGCAGGTACATGTAGGGCCACCTATGAAAGTGGAATATAAGGACCTGCGTATCAAACAATATTAATTAAACACAGGCTGTCGGCTCTCGGCCGTCGGCTAATGCAAAACCATTAATGCAAAGCTTATAGCCTAAGGCTTAAAGCGTAAAGCCTTAACAATGAATAAAATAGGATTTAATGTGCTGGCCTGGACGGCGGCGGTTTCGGATGACTTGTTTCCGATCATCGAAAGACTGAAAACGATTGGATACGACGGTGTCGAGTTCTATTTAGGCCCCCAGGAAGCTGCTGCATACCAGCGAATGGGCAGTTTTGTGAAAGACCTGGGCCTCGAAACCACAACGGTAATGACGGTTGGCGCCGACGACAACCCCGTAAGCGAATCAGCGGAAGTACGCGGGAGAGCTCTGGACAAAATCAAATGGGCTGTGGACCGCGCGCATGACCTCAATTCGAAGGTAATCTGCGGGCCGTTCCACTCGGCGCACACGGTTTTTGTGAACCGCCCGGCCGAGGACCGCGAATACGCATTGGCCGGAGAGGTATTGCATGCAGCTGCTGATTACGCAGCCCAGGCCAATATCACATTTGCATTGGAGGCACTCAACCGCTTCGAATGCTATTTGTGCAATACGATGGAGCAACTGCTCAAACTCGTGAAAGCGGCCGATCACCCGAACGTGCGCGCGATGTTTGACACGCACCATTCCAATATCGAGGAGAAAAGTTACCTGGGCGCGTTGCAGACCATTGCACCTGTGCTCGCACACGTACACATCAGCGAAAACGACCGCGGTACGCCGGGGACGGGCCAGGTGAAGTGGGACGATGCATTCGCGGCATTGGCGGCTATCCAATACGACGGCTGGCTGACGATCGAGGCATTCTCGCGCAACGATCCCGGTTTCGCAAATGCGATCGGCGTTTGGCGGGAGTTCAACGAGCCATGGGACATTGCCGAGAATGGCTACAAATTTATCCGCGAAATGGGCCTGAAACACGGGCTCTGATCAAACCACCTTTTTCAGTCTGGGTTTATGAAAAATCTTTTGAAATCAATGCTGGCGCTCGGCATTGCCCTGATCACTTTCGTCTCCAAAGCACAGGACGATCCTGCGAAACATCGCGTCGTGTACAAAGGCGACAAGGGACCAGGTGTGGGTAAAAACATCGTTTTTATCGCTACCGACCACGAGTACCGGGGCGAGGAATCGCTTCCCGCGCTCGCACGCATTATGGCCAAGCGCTACGGGTTTACGTGTACGGTCGTGTACGCGCTCGATGAGAATGGCTACATACTTCCCGGAAGCTCGAATGTAAAAGGCCTGGACGTGCTCGACAAAGCCGACCTGATGGTGCTGTTCATGCGTTTCGCGCATTTCGAAGACAAGGAAATGCAGCATTTTGAGAAGTACCTCAAATGCGGCGGCCCTATCGTCGCATTCCGGACTTCGACCCACGCATTTGAAATCAAAAACGACCCGAAATGGGAGCATTATACCTGGAACTACAAGGGGCCCAAAACAGCCTGGAAAGATGGTTTCGGTGAATACATTCTCGGTGAAACCTGGGTATCACACTACGGCACCAATCACAAGCAATCGTCCAAAATCATCATCGACGAGGCGCAAAAAAATCATCCGATCATGCGTGGCGTGAAGGAAATGTGGGTGCAATCGGGTGGTTATACGGCTGCACCGAAAGGCACTGTGCTGGCAAAAGGCCAGGTGCTGAATGGCATGACTGCCGATTCGCCTGCCGATCCGACCAAGGAGCTGCTGCCCGTTGCCTGGATACGCGATTATCAGATGGAAGGCGGCAAAAAAGGCCGCGCATTTACGACTACGCACGGTGCTTCCGAGGATTTGTTGAATGAAGGTTTCAGAAGAATGGTCGTGAATGCGATGTTCTGGGGTTTGGGGCTTGAAAGCGCGATCAAACCTACTAACGACATCGCATTTGTGGGCCCGTATAAGCCTACCACATTTAATTTCAGCGGGTATAAGGCAAATGTGAAACCTTCGGATCTGGCAGGCTGGGATTCGCTGATCATGCCGGGCGAGGTAGTGAAGAAGAAGTCGAAGTGATTTTTATATAATTGAAAATAAACTTTTTAATGTCTCAACAACTTCCATTCCGCTTTGGATCAGAGGTTTATACCTGGTTCATGAGCAACAGCGGCCAAACACATCAGGGCCGGCTAGGGCATATGATCGAAGTCATCGCGAAAGCGGGTTTTACGGGAATCCAGCCTATTTTTACCTGGATGGGCGACCTCCAGGACCCTGATTTGCTCGAAGCCAAACTCAAAGAACAGGGCATTCAACTTGCTGCATTGGCCCTCGCATTGGACTGGAACGAAGCCGAAGAAACAGAGCGCGAACGCGAAGTAGCCGACCACGTAATCCGCGTGGCGCAGCGTTTCCCGGGGGCAGTCATTAACACTGTACAAATCCCGACGGGCAGACATAACATCGAAGAGCGTCAGAAACGCCTCGTGAATATCGTCAACACGGTATCGCGCCGGGCGGCCGAGAAGGGCGTTCCTTGCAGCTACCACCCGAATTCCCCGCACAGCTCCATTATCCGCACCGAGGAAGATTACAAAATCGTACTCGAAGGCTTGGATGCGTCGGTAACCGGCTGGACGCCCGATGTAGGTCACATTATCAACGGCGGTATGGACCCATTGGCGAAAATGAAGGAGTATCAATCGCTGATCAACCACGTGCATTACAAGGATTGGGACGGCAACCCGGAATTTACCCTCATGGGCAAAGGCAAAGTCGACCTGCTCGGAGTAACCCAATGGCTTAAAGACATTAATTACAAAGGCTGGATCATCTGTGAAGACGAAGGCGAAGAAGCCCTTTCGGACCCCGATTTCGTGACATTGCACGACGGGAAGTGGATTCAGGAGGAGTTAGTGCCTGCACTGCGGTAAGCAGTAGGCTATAAGCTGTAAGCTTTAAGCCAAGTTTTCAGAAATGTTCATTCCAAAAAAGCTTAAAGCCTAAGGCTTACAGCTTATAGCCTAAAGCATACAGCCAAATATGCCTACCATCAAAACCAACGGTATCAACTTTTACTACGAAGAACGCGGTTCCGGCGAGCCTTTGCTCCTCATTATGGGCATTACCGCGCCGGGGGCCGTGTGGAATGTGCACGTGGCCGATTGGAAGCACCATTTCCGGTGCATTATCGGCGATAACCGCGGTGTGGGGCTTACAGACAAGCCTGCCGGACCGTACTCGACCGAGCAAATGGCGGATGATTATGCCGGTTTGCTGGATTCTTTGGGTTTGGAGAATGTGAGTGTAATCGGCTGCTCGATGGGCAGCACCATTGCGCAGCAGCTCGCGATACGGCATCCGAAAAAGGTGAAGTCGCTTGTGCTGATGTGCCCATGGGCCCGTTGCGACAACTACGCGAAAGGCCTTTTTCAGCATATTATGAATGCCAAGGCCCGTTTCCGGCCGGAGGAATTCAGCCTTTACATTCAATTGCTGATCTTTTCAAAATCGTCTTGGGACGATGCGAAACAGCATGAGGATCTGGAAAATGGCCGGCGGATCGACGCATTTAACCCTTTTCCGCAGCCGTTGCATGGATTGGAAGGACAGGCTGCTGCCTGCATTAACCACAATGCATTGCCGGATTTGGGCAAAATCAATGCTCCTACATTAGTGATAGGAGGCCGGGAAGATATTTTCACGCCGGTATGGATGGCCGAAGAGGTTGCCGGCGGCATTCCAGGGGCCGAACTGTTCTTGTACGACAAGCTGGGGCACGCATTCCATTTTGAAAATACAGAGGATTTCAATGCCCGCGTGAGAAATTGGCTGGCCGCCGTGGCGGTAGCCTGATCCCGCATTTTTGAAGTTAAAGCATTAAAAAGAGGCATTTTGCGCCTTTTTCAGGTTTAGATAATTACGAGTTTAATTAAGATATAATGGAGATCGGCGATTCGAAAGGGACTGAGCAACAGGGAGACTGGAAGACCAAAGTGTCGAACCACATCCAGGTGGGCGGCATCGAAACTTCCGTGCTCGACAATGGTGCCGGGCGCGGTACCCGCATCGCGTGGATCAATACCGGCGGTGGACTGCGCTTCAAAGTAGTGATCGACCGGGCGATGGACATTGCCGAGGCATTCTACAATCAGCACAGCCTGGCGTGGATCAGCCACGGCGGCGTTACTGCCCCGCAACCGTTTTCCGACAAAGGCATTGACTGGCTCCGCACATTTGGCGGCGGCTTGCTCACTACTTGCGGGCTCTCACATGCAGGCGGGCCGGAGTCGGACAGCTTCGGTGACCGCGGTTTGCACGGGTTGATCGGGAACCAGCCTGCGGAGATCATTTCAATTGTCCAGCCCGATTTACGCGCCGGAAAATATGACATGAGTATTACCGGCATTATCCGTGAAACACGGCCATTCGGCCCGAGTTTAGAGCTGAAAAGGACTATTTCGGCCACACTGGGAGAAGCGAAACTTCGCATTCATGATGAGGTAATAAATAAAGCCAATACCGCGGCACCGCATATGCTGCTGTACCATTTCAATTTCGGCTGGCCGATTGTGGACGAGGGAACGGACATTCTCTGGAATGGTCAGTGGCGCCCACGATTTGAGGAGAATGCGAAGATTTTCAAAGAGGGTAATGCATTCAAAAAGGTGCCCGCTCCGCTCGAAAGCCACCTGGGAAGCGGGGAAGAAGTAGCGTTGATCGATGTGGACGCGGATATTTTCGGCGATAGCATTTGCGGGTTGCATAATGAGAAACTCGGGCTGGCCGTCGCATTGAAATTCAAAAAAGAACAACTCCCATGGCTGGCTAACTGGCAGCATTGGGGTAAGGGTGAATATGTGACCGGCATCGAGCCGAGTACGCACCCGCTTTCCGGGCAATCGAAGGCGCGTGAAGACGGGACTTTGATTTTCCTGCAACCGGAAGAAACGCGGGAATATGATCTCGAACTGAGCGTTTTGACCGCGAAGGAAGAGATTGAAGAATTTGAATTGAAAGTAAATGTGTCGTAATCGGTGCACTGCACCGAAATATTAATTCAACCAAAACCAATTCTTTAATACAAAAACAATGGGACTTTCAAGTATAGCTGAGAAGGCGTTGGAGCAGGGGAAGGGAATTTTGCGCCTGGCGCCTACGTGGGTGCCGCGTTCGTTTTGCGTTCCCGGCCGCAGGATTAAATTGCACCCCGACGATTATTACGTGCTGGGTGGAGAGCGTGGTGGTATCGATGAGCGTTGGTTGTCATCCACTACTCCTGCGGAAAATGGGCCGCTTACAGGCGAAAATGAAGGTTTGAGCCAAATCGTTTTGGAAGATGAATCAGGGGTTCAGAAAGTGACGTTGCGGGACGCGGTAGCAGAGCTGAAAGGCCGGATTATAGGCGACAGACTTTGGGATCAATACAAGAGCTGGCCTATGTACTCCAAGTTTTTTGACAATATGGGGCCGCTTCCGCACCATATTCACCACAGAGATGAACATGCGGCGATGGTGGGCCAGAATGGAAAGCCGGAAGCCTACTATTTTCCGCCTCAATTGAATAACCACGGTGGTGATTTTCCTTACACATTCATCGGTATCGCTCCCGGTACTACCAAAGAGCAGATCAAGGAGTGTCTGATGAACTTCACCAAGGGCGATAATAAGATTACCAATTACTCCCAGGCGTTTCGTCTGGAACCGGGAACAGGCTGGGATGTGCCTCCTGGCATGTTGCACGCGCCGGGCAGCTTGTGTACTTATGAGCCTCAAAAAGCATCCGATATTTTTGCAATGTACCAGTCGCTTGTGAATGAGGCTGTTATTCCCGAAGAGCTGCTTTGGAAAGGAACACCGAAAGACAGAATTGGCGATTACGACCTGTTGATGGAAGTGATCGACTGGGATTTGAATGTGAACCCCAATTTGATGGAAAAGCACTTCATGCGCCCCAAGCCGGTAAAAGATGTCGAAGAAATGGCAGCGGAAGGATATAGCGAGAATTGGATTTGCTATAAAAACGAGGCTTACAGCGCCAAGGAATTGACCGTTTTCCCGGGACAGACTGTAACCATCAAAGACGCTGCTGCATACGGAATGATTGTGATGCAGGGCCACGGCAAATTCGGTGTATGGGATATCGAAACCCCGGCATTGATCCGCTACGGACAGCTGACCAACGACGAATATTTTGTAAGCGAATCCGCTGCGATTGAAGGTGTTACAATTACTAACCCTTCGAGCAACGACCCGATCGTGATTCTGAAACACTTCGGTCCGGGTAACCCTGATTTGGTATTGTAGGAGCTCTAAGCTGTAAGCAATAGGCCATAGGCTTATAGCTTACAGCTTAGAGCTTATAGCTTTTTTTCACCAGGCCCAAAGCTTATAGCCTAAGGCTTACAGCTTAAAGCCCTTATCTCTTAAACCATGCCTGAAAATAATTTCCCCAAGCTTCACAATGCCACATGGCCTGGCATCGTAGGCAAAGGTTCTGATTCAGAGCCGATTATTCCTTTTGATACATTGCTTGAAAAAACCGCCGCTGCCGAGGTTGACGGTGTGAAATTCGATGGTGTCGATATCGGTTTGTTTGACGAGCATATCGGCGAATACCTGAACGCAGCCGACGGCGGCAAACGCCTGGCCGACAAGCTGGCGGGCTATAACCTCGAAGCGGGCAGCCTCGTGGCGAACGTTTGGGCCGGTTCCGCAATGGGCAGCAAAGATGCCCGCGATACGTTTGTCGAGCAGGTGCGTAAGGCATGTGAGTTCGGCAAGCAATTGCGCGACGCCGGTATCCGCAGCGGAGGCGTGATCCGCATCGACTCGGCTGCTTCGCCGGAAGCATGGTCGGCGGATCCGAAAGGCAATACCAAACAGATTGCTGAAACTTTCCGCCGCGCTGCCGACGTAGCCGCCGATTTTGGCGAGAGACTCGCTGCCGAAGGGGAGATTTGCTGGGGTGGTATGCATAGCTGGAAAGCGATGATCGATACGCTCGAAGCGACCGATCGCCCGAATGTGGGCTTCCAGGCTGATATGTCGCACACATTCCTGTATTTGCTGGGCTATAATGCACCGGAAGACCGCATTCTGCCAGCCGGTTTCCAATGGGATGATCGCGCAACTTTGGACGAAGCTTTCAAGAAAATGACTGCCGCGTTGCGTCCGTGGACTATCGATTTCCACGTAGCACAAAACGATGGAACCGTTCACGGTACCGGTTCGCACGATAAAACCGGCCGCCACTGCCTCGCTACGGATCCGAATGGTAAACTCGACATCGTTCACCACGCCGGTTTCTGGCTTCGCGACGAAAAAGGCGAGCTCACCAAAGCATTCCGCCATATCTGCTGGGACGGCTGTATGTTCCCGAACGAGGTAATGTACAAGCAGGAAACGTGGAACGATATCCTCGCAGCACTGGTACGAGTGCGCAATGCGCATGGGTGGCAGGCTTAGTGGCTGTAAGCTGTAAGCCATAAGCTGTAAGCTTTTTTGCCTTCGCTTCAATGAAGCTTAGAGCTTATAGCCTAATGCTTACAGCTTAAAGCATTTTAAATATTCCCAAAACCTAAGGCTTAAAGCTTATAGCTTACAGCCTAAAGCATTCAACAAAATGTCTGAAAAAAAGCAAATCCGCGTCGCCCTGATCGGTTCCGGTTTGATGGGCCGCACGCATACAAATGGTTATAAAAGAATCGGGGATTTTTTTCCTGAACTCGAATACCGCCCGGTACTGGCGGCTGTTTGTTCCCGCAACGAGGAGAAAGTGAAGGCTTTTGCCGAGCAATGGGGCTATGAATCGTACGAAACCGATTGGCGCAAAATCATCGAGCGCGACGATATCGACGCGGTCGACATTTGTACGCCTAACGATACCCATGCCGAGATCGCATTGGCAGCGGCTGCGAAGGGCAAAATGATCCTTTGCGAAAAGCCTTTGGCACGTACATTGGCAGAAGCGAAAACTATGGTGGATGCCATTGAAGCTGCGGGTGTGAAAAACACGGTTTGGTATAATTACCGTCGTGTTCCTGCCGTGACTTTGGCTAAGCAAATTGTGGATTCAGGCAAGCTGGGCCGCATTTTCCATTACCGCGCCAACTTCCTGCAAGACTGGACGATCAGCCCGGATGTACCACAAGGCGGAACGGCGACATGGCGCCTCGATGTAGACGCAGCGGGTTCCGGCGTAACAGGCGACTTGCTTGCGCACTGTATCGACACGGCAATGTGGATCAATGGCGGTATCAAGGACGTGTCGGCGGTGGCTGAGACATTCATCAAGGAACGCAAACACGCTGGTACCGGCGAAGTACAAAAAGTAGGTATCGACGACGCTTGTATCTTCCATTGCCATTTCGATAATGGCTCGCTGGGCTTGTTCGAATCTACGCGTTATGCACGCGGCCACAAGGCGCTTTATACTTTTGAAATCAACGGCGAGCATGCTTCCATTCGCTGGGACCTGCACGATATGAACCGCCTCGAATACTTCGATCACGACGACCAGTCGATCGTGCGCGGATGGCGTTCGATCCTGGTGACGGACGGCGACCAGCCGTATATGAAGCGCTGGTGGATTCCCGGAACCAGCATTGGCTACGAGCATTCGTTCGTACACCAGGCGGCAGATTTCTTCGAAAGCCTGCAAACCGGTAAGCCTTGCTCACCGACTTTCCGCGACGCCTACGAAACACAGAAAGTGTGCGAAGCGGTGCTGGAATCGGCGGCTTCCAAAAGCTGGAAAGATACCGGCGTACATTGGGAGGGTTAATCCAATAATGCATTCATAATCTGAGGCTTTAACCGGATCCCGCACTGTGGGTGAGGTTAAAGCCTCAGTTTCGATACTGCTATGTCCGATTCGATTCTGAGGGTTAAGGAAATTTCGAAGTCATTCTCCGGCGTCAAAGCGCTGGACAATATCCATTTTGACCTGAAAAAAGGCGAAGTGCATGCCTTAATGGGTGAAAATGGGGCTGGAAAATCGACTTTCATGAAAATCCTCATCGGGCTCATCACACCGGATTCCGGGGAAGTTTTGCTGGAAGGCGAAAACCTGATCGGCTGCAATGTGAATGAAACCCTAAAAAAAGGTATTTCCATGATCCACCAGGAAATCCTCATTGTTCCCGAGCTGACTGTGGCGCAGAATATTTTTTTGGGGAGAGAAAGGGAAGTTTCGGGTAAAAAGGGATTGCTATCCGGTTGGCTGAACGATAGCGAAATCAACCGGCAGGCGGCTGCATTGCTGGACAAAATGGGGGTTAATATCGCTCCAAAGGCGAAAATGAAACACCTCAGCGTAGCGCAGATGCAAATGGTCGAGATTGCGAAGGCTATTTCTAACAATGCGAAAGTGATTATCATGGACGAGCCGACTTCGGCCATTTCGGACAAAGAGGTGGGCACATTGTTCCAGATCATTCGCGACCTGAAAGCGCAGGGCGTGAGCATTATCTACATTTCCCACAAAATGGATGAAATATTCCAGGTTTCGGACACCATTAGCGTGCTCCGCGACGGGAAGTACATTGGTACTAAAAATGCCGCCGAGCTGGATCAGAACGCATTGATTGCCATGATGGTCGGGCGGGAAATCGATCAGATGTTCCCGGTGGCGACGCAAGTTTTTGGACAGGAATTACTTTCGGTCAAAAACATGGGTAGGGCAGGCAAGTTTTCCAATATCAGTTTCAATGTAAAATCTGGCGAGATACTGGGGTTAGCGGGGCTGATGGGTGCTGGAAGAACGGAAATCGCCAGAGCCATATTCGGGCTGGACCCATGGGATGAGGGGGAGATTAATATCAAACAATCACCGCTTCATGCACGTACGCCACGCGAGGCGATCGACCACGGTATCGGGTATGTGAGCGAGGACCGGAAAGGGCTTGGGTTTATTCCGAGAATGTCGGTCAAAGACAATATCACGCTTTCGAGCATGAACAATCACCGCAAAGGCGGTTTTATCGACACACACAGCGAGCAATCGGTTACCGAAAAAATGATCGCCGATTTGAAGATCAAAACGGCGGGTACCGGTCAGCATGTAACGTATTTGAGCGGGGGAAACCAGCAGAAAGTCGTCATCGGCAAAGTACTGCTCGCTTCACCCGAAATCATCATTCTCGACGAACCGACGCGGGGCGTGGACGTCGGGGCGAAATTTGAAATTTATAAACTGATCCGCAGCCTGGCAGACCAGGGTATGGCGATCATTATGATATCATCGGAACTGCCGGAAATCCTGGGCCTCAGCGACCGGATACTGGTACTGTCCAAAGGCAAACAAACGGCATTGCTAACCAGAGCGGAAGCGACGCAGGAGGTGATTATGCGCTATGCGGTGGCGTAGGGGGTATAAGCGGTAGGCTGTAAGCTATAAGCTGTATACTTCTATGCTTTTGCTTTAAAATCATTTTGCTTACAGCTTAAAGCCTATCGCTTAAAGCCTAAAGCCAAATTTAAAATATGAACAGATTCTCCAAACTAGGCCAGTACGGCATCTTTCTCGCATTTGCATTGATATGTCTCGTGCTGGCATTCAGTACGCCGAAGTTCTTTACGATTTCCAACCTGCTGATTATTGGTAATCAGGTGTCGATCAATGCCTTGTTGGCATTTGGCGTCACTTTTGTGATCATTACCGGTGGTATCGACCTTTCACTAGGCTCGATGGTGGCGGTAACGGGAGTGGCGGCTGCGAGTTTTGCGCACCCAGATACCTATCCGTTGATAGTGCCATTGTTGGTAGGTTTGGGAGTGGGTTCGGCTATGGGTGCATTCAATGGTTTGGTGATTACCCAAAGCAAAGTGCCGCCATTT
Source organism: Dyadobacter fermentans (assembly GCF_019924045.1). Classification (GTDB taxonomy): domain Bacteria; phylum Bacteroidota; class Bacteroidia; order Cytophagales; family Spirosomataceae; genus Dyadobacter; species Dyadobacter fermentans_A. The sequence continues at coordinate 138,118 of NZ_JAHXBN010000001.1, forward strand.
ATTGTCACATTGGGAACGATGACTATCGGTCGCGGATTGGCATTGATCCTCAGTAAAGGACGGCCAGTCTCAAATCTTTCGGACGAGTTCAATTTCATCGGTGGAGGGAATATTGCCGGCGTTCCATTTCCTATTATCATTTTGCTGATAGCCTTCGCAGTCTGCTCCGTTGTTTTGAATAAAACGATTCTCGGGCGCTACATGTACGCGGTGGGGGGCAACGAGCCTGCTGCGCGCGCGTCGGGTATACGTGTGAGTCGTGTGAAAATGTGGGTATATACCATTTGCGGATTACTTTCTGCATTAGGAGGTATCCTGCTCACGTCGCGTATTACCACCGGCCAGCCCAACGCCGGCGCCGGATTTGAGCTGGATGCGATTGCCGCAGCGATTATCGGGGGGACGAGCACCTCCGGCGGCACGGGAACCATGACGGGCACATTGATCGGCGCATTGCTGATTGGCGTGATCAGCAACAGCCTCGATCTGCTGAATGTGACTTCTTACTATCAGCAGGTCGTGATGGGGGTGATTATCATCGGTGCCGTGGTATTGGATGGAGTTGGGAAAAAGGATTAGAGGAGAAAAGGGAAGAAGGAGGAAAGGGAGGATGGGTTTGGTATTGAGTTGAATATTTATTTTAAATCTGACCGCCGACCGCCGATGGTTTAATGATATAGCTTTATGAAACGTAATGTAATTTTTGCTACCCTTATCGCAACGGTCCTATTGGCGGGCTGTAATCAATCTTCCAATAAAGAATCAGGGGAAGGAGGTGGCGACAAGCTGGTGATCGGGGCTACGATGTTGAGTATGCAAAATGAGTTTATTGTGAATGTGAGCGACGCGATGGAAGCGAAAGCCAAAGAAATGGGCGTGGAACTGATCACCGTGGACGCAGAGCGCTCCGCATTGAAGCAGGTAGAGCAGGTGGAGAGCTTTATTGGGCAAGGCGTGGACGCAATTATCATGAATCCCTGTGAGGTGGAAGCGAGCTCCCCGGCGGTCAAACTGGCGATGGATGCAAAGATTCCTATCATTAATGTCAACTCTGAAACCTCCGCAAAACCAACCGCATTTGTCGGCTCGGACGATACCGAATCGGCACGCATTGCGATGAAATACATTGCCGAAAAGCTCGGCGGCAAAGGTAACGTGCTGATGATGCACGGCTTCATGGGGCAGGCCGCGCAGATCCGGCGTGATAATGGTGCCAAGGAAATCCTGAAATCCAACCCCGGCCTCAAACTCCTCGCCGAACAAACGGGCGAATGGGACCGCGCCAAAGGCATGTCCCTCACCGAAAACTGGATCCAATCCTACGGCGACAAAATCAACGCCATTTTTGCCCAAAATGATGAAATGGGCATGGGAGCAGTGAAAGCATTGGAAGCTGCGGGTTTGAAAGGCAAAGTGCTCGTTGTGAGTGTGGACGCAATTCCTGATGCGCTGCAAGCCGTGAAGAAGGGAACATTGGATGCCACCGTTTTCCAGAATGCAAAAGAACAAGGTGGAAAAGCGATTGAAACAGCAGTGAAAGCGGCTAAGAAAGAGGCATTTGAGAAGGAGGTGTTGATTCCCTTTCAGCTGGTGACGAAGGAGAATGTGGGGACGTTTTTGAAGTAGAGAGGTTTAGAATGAAATCACACACATTTGACGATAATGGTTATCTCGCCCCGGGAGAGGTCACAGATATTGCCTGGGATGATTTTGAAGAAATTTTTATATTCAATCATCAGAGGGCTGAATTGGCAATTCAGCTGAAAGAATTTGTTTCCCGTGTAAGAGATTGGAAGACCGACAGGTTACAAATTTGGGTTGACGGGTCTTTCTCAACACTTAAAACGCATCCGAACGATATTGACCTGGTCTGTTTTGTAGATAATGTCTTCTACGGATCCAATCAAGTGGTTTTAAAATCCATCAAGCGAGACTTCCCAAAGTTGGATATCTATTTCGTCAAAGATTACCCAACAGAACATCCCAAGTACTTTTTGACTAACTTTGATAGGCTTGACTGGTTACACTTTCTGACCAGGGATCGGCAAAATAAGAAGAAAGGCATTGTTAATTTGCTATTGTCATGAGACCGTTTGACCAACTTCAAGCAGAAATACAGGATACACTCGAAAAAATCATTCGTGTCAATGCTTCCATTGCGAGGCATGAAGCTCAGGAACAACCTGATGAACTAGCTATTGCTCAGTTCGAAGAGATCAAGGTCCAATTTACCCAGCATTTATTGGCGCTTTTGGCGGAGATGGATATCAAATTGAAGGTGGCTGCGTAAGACCCCATACCATCGGAGATTTCAAGAAGCAGGCGTTTGAGAAGGAGGTGCTGATTCCCTTTCAGCTGGTGACGAAGGAGAATGTGGCAAGTTTTTGAAAGTCATGCACTCATAACCTGGCCCGAGTATTGGGGACAAGTCCATACCTTCAAGAAATTTCATAGCATCTTCCAATTTCGCCTGAGTACATGCTTCCACTGACGGATAGTATTTCACTTCCCTCGGACGTCTGCGTTTGCTCTTGTCTATTGTATCGTTCATACCGACCTCAATTTAATGAAGAATGCTTCATAGTGAGTGTTAATGCGGAATGGCTCGTTTGCATAGCCATCCGTTCCATAAATTTCCAGAAAATTTTTGACTTTTGAAATCTCGCTACTGATTACTGCCCGATACAATCTCGTGCGTGCGGGAGAATTTCCTCTGACAAGTACCGTTGCTAATGGATGATTTTCGAGAAATTGAAGCAGACAAAGTATAACGGTAGCCATAACCTTAGGCATATCTGCATTGTCACTAACAACAACGTCCGATGTAGATCCTTCATGGTCAAGGTCTGTCAGGGTGAGATTGTAGAGCTGAGCCGTCCTGCTTAGTACGGCAAATTCTACACGTTTTTTAATACATTTAGTCTCGCTAATGCTTTCAAATTCAAATAGGAGATAGCTTTTTTGGTGTGTAACGGGATAAAATTCCAAATCCATACAATCGGGAGATAATGGGTACCATATCGAATGCAGGAAGTTGAGTGATTGTAGTTGCGGCAAATGTAAAATAATCTCCCCTTAAAAGTAAAACGCCACGCTACCCGCCCTTTTACCGGCGTATGGCATTTGCCAGTTTTCCTAAAACCAATCAAAATCGCGAATGAACACTTTCAATATCAACCGCCGCAGTTTCCTCCACGGGGCCACGGCTGCATTGGCACTTTCCACTTTCGGAGCGCAGGGGATGGATCTGATCAACCCCGCTAAAACCTGGCGTGTGGGGTTAATAGGCACGGGTTGGTATGGTAAAAGTGATCTTTTCAGGTTGATTCAGGTTGCGCCGGTGGAAGTGATCGCACTTTGTGATGTGGATAAAAATCAGTTGAACGAAGCGGGTAAACTGGTCAGTCAGAGGCAGAAATCGGGCAAGACGCCCAAGTTGTATGGTGACTACCAAAAAATGCTTGCGGAAAACGAACTGGACATTGTCCTGATCGGCTCACCCGACCACTGGCACGCCCTTCAGATGATCGATGCTGTGAAAGCCGGCGCGCACGTGTATGTGCAGAAGCCGATCAGCGTGGATGTACTGGAAGGGGAGGCGATGGTAGCCGCTGCCCGTAAATATAAAAAAGTGGTACAGGTAGGAACACAGCGCAAAAGCACGCCGCATTTGATCGATGCCAAGAAGAATATCGTCGACGCAGGTTTACTGGGCAAGATTTCGCATGTGGAAATGTGCTGCTATTATCATATGCGGGCCAATGGTAACCCGCCGGTGGAAGCAGTTCCGGATTATCTGGATTATGAAAAATGGACGGGCCCCGCGCCGCTTCGCCCTTACGACGGCTCGCCACACGTGCGCTGGTGGAGGACGTTCATGGAATATGGCAATGGTATCACCGGCGATATGTGCGTGCATATGTTCGACACGGTGCGCTGGATGCTGAAACTGGGATGGCCGAAAAAAATCACGTCGACAGGTGGTATTTATGTGCAGAAAGAGGGTAAGTCTAATATATCCGACACACAATCAGCGATTTTTGAATACGACGGTCTGAACTGCGTATGGCAGCACCGCACCTGGGGCACACCGAACAACCCGGATTATCCGTGGTCGTTTACGCTTTACGGCGAAAAGGGAACGCTTTGGGCGAGCACGATGGCGTACGATTTCATTCCGCAAGGGAAAGGCGAAAAGATCCACAAGGATGTTGTTTACGAAAAAGAAAAGTATCCGGAGGACCTGAAAGAGGATAAGATAGAGCTCAATGCAGCGCCAGCCACGCGCCTGCACATGCTCGACTTCCTGGCAGCTATCGAGAACAATGGCCGACCGGTTGCCGACATCGAGGAAGGGCATATTTCGACCGCAAGTTGTATTTTGGCAAATCTTTCGATGAAAACAGGTCGTTCGATTGTTTATGATCCAATAAAACGCGAAATTGTGGGAGATAGAGAAGCGAATGCGTTACTGGCCCGCGCCTACCGGGCTCCTTACAAACATCCTGACTATAAACACGTCTAGGATAGGTCATTAAAGTTCGTGGTCCCTTATATATTCCCAGTACATCGCGTCCGGCAAAATCCGGGCGCGTTTTTGTTTTTGATGCAACGGAAACGAGGCGATGCAGGTAATGGTAAATGGAGGCTTAAAAAAGAATGCAAACGTTTGAAATAGGCCCGATTAAGTAAATTTGCTGATCGATATATTAATTTTATTTGTTTAAAAGTTTAATAGATGTTTCACAGGTATTTAAACCATTTACCCTCTGAAACTGTCAGACTAGCATAGTAAATAACCAAACGTTCCAAAGCACAATGAAAACCATAGTGAAGTTGATAAAATCCGCTGGTATGGCGGTTGTGGCGGGTGTATTCATGATGGCATGCAGCAATGCCCTTCAAGTGAGTTACGATTACGACTCCTCAGTGAACCTGAAACAATTCAAGACCTTCAAAGTAGAGGCCGAGCATAATATCGAGCAGGACCCGTTGCTGGGTAGTGAACTGAACAGGCGCCGGTTGGGCGATGCCGTGGTGGAGGTAATGGAAGCCAAAGGCTACAAGCTGGATCAGCAGAATCCTGAGATTATCGTAAGGTTTATGACGGATGTAAAAGACCGTCAGCAAGTACGTTCCAACAATATGTATTCGCCCTATATGTGGTGGTATGGTGGTGGTAACAATATTTCTACCTACAACTATCAGGAAAGCCGCTTTATTCTCAATATTTATCAGAAAGCGACCGAACGAATGGTATGGCAGGGCTGGGCTTCGGGCAAAGTGAAAGCGCCAACGAAGAAAGAAGATCAGAATACAATGATCAAAAATACGATGGCAGACATTCTGCGCTCCTTCCCGCAAGCAACGCTGGATACTTACAGCCGGAAGTAATTTTAGAAAGTGAGATAGCAAAAAATGCCGGGCGCGAGTCCGGCATTTTTTGTTACGATTCAATCTTCTTTAAACCCCGTTTCCTCCATTCTAATCCTCTTGTGTTCCTCGGGGCTTGGTTCATCGATAGGATAATGCTCCTCTTCGTATTGGCTGATCAGTAGCGCGAGCGCTTCGGCTTCCTTGGCCTCCTGACTTCCCACTGGCGCGTCAAATAGTAGGTCGAGCCGTTCTACGGCCTCGTCGTACTCCTCCTCGGTCTCAATCAGTTTTATATCCACCATTTTTTTAGATTGTCTTTGCATTAATTCGATCGTATGCTGCGTGCGTTCCGAGCCACTTGATCATGATCCTTTTGTGCTCAAAGCTAATGCGGGTCACCATGCGGTATCGGTTTCCCTTGACATTGAAAATGATCCGGCTATCGGCAATGAAATCAGCGCTTCTGAAATCAGCCTTCACTGCATTGAAGTCCTTCCATTCAGCTTTTCTGACTGTTTTGAACCAAGATGTCAGATAGGGTTTTGAATCAGGATGAATTTCGTAAAATTCTTTCAATTTTCTGAAACAGATCACATTCATGAAGCAGTGTGCATGTTTTTAAACAAAAATAGAGCGGAAAAGTTGGCCTGACGACCACTTTCCGCTCTAATGAACGAACGGCTGAGCTTACGGTTTCGAATTACAAATCCTGCCCGTTACGATACTCCTCCGAGGCCTTCTTCACAATCGCATCCCCATCGTGCAGATCACCGAATACCTCAACCAGCGTATCTAATACGACACCGCGCTTCACGGGGACCCATTCCGCTTTCTTACCTTTGTCCCGGATCACAAATACCTGCTCGCTGGAATTGACGACGGCGGTTGTCGGTACAAACAGGGTATTGCCGGTGCGCTCGGTGCTGAGCTGCACTTGTGCGTACATGCCGGCTTTCAGTTCGTTGGAACGGTTATTCACGTCGAATTCGGTCATCATAGAGCGGTTCTCTTCCGATAGTGTGCGTGAACTGCGGGCATAAATGGCCTTGTAAACCTTTTCGGGACTGGCCGAAACCGTGAAACTTACTTCGCCCTTGTTCGGGATGGCGCTCGACATGTTTTCGGGGATTGCGAGTGTCAGACGTAGCTTCGTATTGTCTTCCAATATAAATAATGGCTTCGCGCCGCCCTCACCTGGACCTACCAATGCTCCGGGGCTGATATTCCGCTCAGTAATAATGCCGTCGAATGGCGCAGTCACAGTCAGGTAGCGCGAAAGCTCAGCCTTTGTCTCCATGAATGATTTCGCGGCTTGTACATTGCCTTTTGCCACGGCCATTGCAGAACTGTCGGCAGCGGCACGCGCCTTCGCAAGGTCGAGCTCATTAAGTGATACAGCCCCCTCCGTACGGTTGGTTTTTTGCAGGCGACTATATGTCAGTGCGCTGGCTTGGTAGCGCGTGGTGGTTTGCTGCAATGCGGCTTCCGCAGCGATCAGTTGCGCCTTGGCCTGGCTCAGCTCCGAGATTACTTCCGGTGCTTCCAGCACCGACAATACCTGACCTTTTCTGACAAAAGTCCCGCGGTCGACATTCACTGTTTTGACGAACCCTTTCACCTTCGGATGAATACTAACCTTATTCCAGGGTTTCAATTCGCCCGGCAATGCGATCTGCTTGGCGGGTTTCATGCTTTTGACATAGGCCAGCTCCACAGTGGCCGGTTCTTTGGAGGCGTTTTCCGCCGGCGCGGTTTTCGCTTCGTGGCTTTCGCTCGTTTCGGCGGTGCTGCTGCACGCGCTCATACCGGCCGCGACGGTGATCAATATCAGAATGGATTTCAGGGTATTCATGGAAACGGATGTTTGGAGTTTTTTACGGAAGAAATTGCTTTCAGGATCTTCGGGATCGAGGGATACCGAGTTGACGGACGCCTTGCGCTGAACCAACGTGAACACGGCCGGCAAGATCAGCAGCGAGGCGAGCGTAGAGGCGATCAGGCCGCCGATTACCGCCTGTCCGAGCGGAGCGATCTGGTCACCGCCCTCGCCAAGGCCAGATGCCATCGGGATCATACCGGCGATCATCGCGATACTCGTCATCAGGATCGGGCGGATCCGGCTACCGGCTGCGAGCGTCACGGCTTTGTGGGCATCCTGCAATTTCAGGCGCAGGTTTTCGGCATTGGTCACCATCAAAATCGCATTCGCAACCGATACCCCGACGGACATGATCAGCCCCATATAGGATTGCAGGTTCAAAGTTGCGCCGGTGAGCAGGAGCAGGCCGATGGAGCCTACAACTACCGCAGGGATGGTCGAAAGTACCACTAGCGATAATTTGAACGACTGATAAGTCGCCGCCAGCAAGAGGAACATGATCACCACCGCGATTAAAAGACCGGTTTGCAAGCTGCTCAGTGTTTCGGTGAGTAGTTCGGTTTGTCCTTTCAATTCCACGATTACCCCGCGCGGCGGTTCTCCCGCATTCTTGATCGCTTTCTGAACGGCGCTCGTAGCCGCACCCAGATCTTTTTTGTGAATGTTTGCCGTAACGGTCACGAGTCGGTTCGGGCCCGCACGGTCGTATTCCCCCGGTGCTGTTTTTTCGGAGAAGGTAGCCACATCGGCGAGCAGCGGGTTGCTCACGCCGGTCTTCAATGGAATAGTACCAATGTCTTCCACGGAGGTCATCTGGTATTCCGGAATCTGCACCTGAACCTGGTAGGCAAGCCCTTTGGCATCGTCGAGCCAGAGGTTTTTGTCGGTAAAACGGCTGGAAGAGGTAGCAGCCACCATCGAACGTGCTACCTGCGTAGAGGTAATGCCCAACTGTCCGGCCCGTTCGCGGTCGATTTTAACATCCAGGATCGGGTATTGCAAAGGCTGGGCAATTTGTACATCGCGGAGGAATGCAATCTGCTGCATTTCTTTCTGGATTTTACGGGCAAATCTTCCGGCTTCTTCCACATCTTTGGCCGCCACACTCACTTCGATAGGCGTCGATGCACCCTGGCTCATGATTTTGTCAACCAGCTCAATAGGTTCGAATGAAATAGCGAGATTTGGAATTTCTTTGGCTATTCTGGCCCGCAGTTTTTCCTTCAAAGCATCCATTCTCACAGGAAATTCTTCTTTCAAAGAAACCTGCAAAACCGCCTCGTGCGGGCCGCTGTTGAACACGAAAATATTGGAAGTACCATAACTGGAAGGGACGGTGCCCACATATGCAGAGGATATTTCGACATGTTCTTTCCCCACTTCCGATTTAATCAGGTTCAAGACTTTCAATGTCGCCTCTTCCGTACGCTCCACACGCGTGCCATCAGGCACCCGCATGCGCATCTGGAACTGGTGGCTGTTCGCTTTCGGCAGGATGTCGGTACCGATGAGGAAGAACCCGCCGACGATCAATGCAATGCTGCCGACGAGGTATATCGGCACAATGAGGCGTTTGCCCATAATGCCGCCGAGTACATTCAGGTATTTTAATTTAAATTTCTCAAAACCGGTAGGCGGCAGCGATGGGTGAGCGCCTTCTTCGATCACGTCGTCAATTTCCTGGCTATCCAGTGCCAATGTCGGTGCCTCATGGTGCGGATGGTCTTTCAAAAGCCAGTTCGAAAGTACCGGTACCAGTGTTTGCGAAAGCAAAAATGAAGCGATCATTGCGAAACCTACGGCCAGCGAGAGCGGCAAAAACATCGATCTTGGAATACCACTCATGACGAACGACGGTGCGAAAACAGCCAGGATCGCGAGCAAAATCAGGAACTCGGGGAATGCGATTTCCTTACACGCGTCCCAGATGGCCTGTTCTTTGGGCTTACCCATTTCCTGGTGCTGGTGAATGTTTTCAATGGTCACAGTGGCCTGGTCTACGAGTACACCGATAGCCAGCGCCAGCCCGCTCAATGTCATGATATTGATGGTTTGGCCAAACAAATTCATCAATATCACCGCCGAAAGAATGGAAATAGGGATAGTTACAATTACAATAATCACGCTCCGCCAATCGCGCAGGAAGAGGAGTACCATCAAGCCCGTCAGCAATGCACCGAGAATACCCTCGGTGATAAGGCTCTTCAATGAGTTGGTCACATACACCGATTGGTCGAATTCATAGGAGATTTTCACGTCTTCGGGCACGGCATTGCGCAATTGCGGCAATGCAGCACGGATATTGTTCACCACATCGAGCGTCGAAGCATCGGATTTTTTAACAACCGGAATATAAACCGCCCGGCGGCCGTTGATCAGCGCGTAGCTCACGGTAACGTCGGCGCCATCTTCCACCACACCGACATCGCGGATAAATACGGTCGGTCCGGCTCCTACGCGGATAGGAATATTCAGGAAGTCCTCGGGTTTCTTAATGAGCGAGTTAACGGGCGTCATCAAAGTTTTGTCGCCCATGCGGATGTTACCTGCCGGTGACGGCTGGTTGTTGGCAATAATGGATTTGATCACCTCTTCCGGTGTCAAATGGTAACTTCTAATGCGCTCGGGATCTACGCGGACGACGATCGTGCGCTGGTTTCCGCCAAATGGCGGCGGGCTGGAAACCCCTTCAATCCGGCTGAACATGGGCCGAACGCGGGAAGAAGCGAAGTCCTGGATCTCATTCAGCGAGCGCGAGGCGCTTTCGAACACCATCTGGCCGATCGGCACCGAGCTGGCGTCGAAGCGGACCACCTGTGGAGGCACGGTACCCTCGGGCATGTAGGCCTTCGCGCGCGAGACGTTGTTAGCTACCTCCGCAGCCGCCTGCGCCATATCGGTACCGGGGTAAAACGAGAGTTTGATCAATGACAAGCCCTGGATCGTTTTTACATCCACATCACGGATACCCGACACGTACAGGAAGTGGTCCTGGTAGCGGGTAGCGATGAAGCCATCCATTTGGTCGGGTGCCATACCGCCGTAGGGTTGTACCACGTAAATGGTCGGCAAATCGAGATTGGGGAAAATGTCGACGGGAATGCTCCGTATCGACAGAATCGAGAAGAATAGGATGCCGATCACGACCACCACAATGGAAATAGGCTGTCGGAGGGCAGTTCTGATGAGTTGATACATAATATTATTGGTTTATCTGGCTCAGGAAAATGTCGAGGTCGCCCGCGGCGGCGGCTTTTAGCAGAAGCGAGCGCCATGCATTGCCGTTGGTGACGAACTTGTCGACCTCGGCGCGGTTCAATGCATTTACACTTTGCGCCAATGTGAAGAGGTCTGTGAGGCCGCTCTGATAGCGCGCTTCGGCTTGATTGAATGCAGTCCGCGCCGCTGCGAGCTGCACGGGTGTAAGGCGTGCCTGCGCAAGCGAGAGCTGAAACTGGATCTCGGACTCGCGCGTTTGGCGGTCGAGTTGGAGTTGCTGGGTTTGGTACAATGACTTGAAACGCTCGGCCTGGAATTGTTCGGCGTGGTAGTCGTTTCTGACTTTGAAAATGTTGGTCAGGTTCCAGCGTGTGGAAACGCCGACGAGGTAGTTGTAAACCTGGTATTTCACGCCGCTGCCAAAATCGGTACGGAAGGAATCGTCCTTGTTTGAAACACCCGAACCGCGGCCCCAACCGGCACCTACGAGCGAAACGGACGGCAAATAGGAACGTTTTACGGCCAGGCTGCGTGCTACCGACGCATCGATTTGTGCTTGTGAAAACTTTAATGCAGGGTTTTTGAGGAAAGAAGCGATTTCAGGGGAAGCTGTGGGCAATTGGGCGTAAAAACCCATCGTGTCCACCTGAATGCTATCGTGTAGTTCGCCGGTCAGTTCCGAAAACCGGAGGCGTTGCGCCTTCTCCGACCGTTGGCTTTCCAGCAGCAGTAATTGCGCTTTGGCATATTCGGCGGCGGCGAGCGAACTGTCCACGCCCGGACGCATGCCGGAAGTCACGGCGGCATCGGTAACACGTTTGAAAACTGCCGCCCGTTCCAGGTTCTGACGCTGGGCATCTACCAGTTTCTGGTTGATCAGAAGCAGTAAATAGGCATCGATGATTTTGACCTGATGCTGAAAAAGCTCGTTCTCGTAATCGGCCTGGGAGCGGGCGAGGTCGGCTTTTGCAGCATTGACGTTGGCATTTACTTTTCCAAAATTGAAAACTTTCCAATCGACCATCGCCGTGGTGAAACTGCCGAATGTGGCGGTGTAAATGTTTTCGGGGCGGATTCCACCGGACGGCGACAATGCGCTACCCTCGTTGGGCAGGAATGCACCCGCCACGCTGTTGCTGGTGGCATAGGTATATTGGTCCTGCACGATGAATGCGGGCAGGTAGTCGGTTTTGACGGACTTAATGCGGCTTTCGGCGCTGTGTATTTCGGCCTGTTTGGCTTTCAGAAAAGGGAAATTACCCTTGCCCTGTTCCAATGCTTCGTGCAGTTTGATGTGCTGCGCGCTGGCCTGTACACATGCGAAGGCGACGAAAAGGAATGCAAGCCATCGGTTTTTGATTTTGAAGGTCCGGTGTGCCGGCGAATGCGTGTTTCCCGGCGGAAAAAAGCGGGAAACCGAATGATACTGGGAGTGCTTCATAATTCGGGTTAAAGATATTTTTAGCCGAAATTAGAGCTCAATTCTGGAAACATTTGGGAAACGGAGCCGTGCAAGAGGCTGTTTATTACCCGATTATCCCTCCTAAATGTTTCCAACTTCTGGGTGTATTTTTGTAAAGTATCTTTTGAAAGAGGAATGAAAATTTTAGTTGTCGAGGACGAAAAAGGGCTTGCAGAAAGTATCACCGATTACCTTTCCCGCGAAGGTTTCATTTGTGAGGTAGCCAACACATTCTGGCAGGCCGATGAAAAAATCAGCCTCTACCAGTACGATTGCACGATCGTGGACCTGACCCTGCCCGACGGTAATGGTTTCGACATCATCCAGACATTGAAAAAGATTGCCGCCGCAACGGGGATTATCATAATTTCGGCACGTAATACGTTGGAAGACAAGCTGAAAGGGTTGGAGATAGGTTCGGACGATTATATGACCAAGCCATTCCACCTTTCGGAGCTGAATGCCCGGGTGAAATCGCTGATCCGCCGCAGGAATTTTGGCGGGAATAACGATATGACCTGGAAGGATATCCGGGTGAACCTGCCTTCGAGGAAGGTTTTTATCCAGGATATTGAAACGACATTGTCCAAAAAGGAGTACGATCTGCTGCTTTATTTTCTCTCTAATATCGATGTCGCATTGACGAAAGAATCCATCGCCGAGCATCTCTGGGGTGACAATATGGACTCGGCCGATTCGCTGGATATGGTGTATTCCCATATCAAAAACCTTCGCCGCAAGATCGTTGAAAAGGGAGGAAAAGATTACATTCAATCGATTTACGGGATAGGATACAAATTCACCGCACCTTGAAACTGCTCGAAAAAGCCAGTCGCATTTACCTGCTCGCCTCGCTGCTGATTTATGCGGCGGTGGGGATAGCCTTTTTCTGGATCATCAAATTCATGATCTACGACGAGGTGGAGAGCCGGCTGATGGTCGAAAAGCAGGATTTCGAGGCCTATGTCCGAAGCAACGACACGTGGAGCAACAATTCCTACTTCGTCGAGAATAAAATTGAAGTGGTACCGGTGTTCGGCAGGTTCGATAACAAAGTCGCATTCACGGACACGCTTATCAGCAACCGCTATGACGAAACGGCCGACCCGTTCCGTCAGCTTACATTCTATACCTTAATCGGCGGCTCGCCCTACCGCGTCGCGATCAGGAAGTCGATGATCGAGTCCTACAAGCTGATCGAGGCCATTTCGGCGGCAATGATCGCATTTTTAGGGCTGCTTTTGGTAAGTACCTTCCTTTTTCACCGCGTTTTGTCGGGGAAGCTATGGAAGCCGTTTTATGATTCATTAGCCAAAATCAAGGACTTCGACTGGACGAAAAACAAGCCCCTGGAAACGGTCCGAAGTGAAATCACCGAGTTCAACGAGCTGGGTGACGTGATGGAGAAGATGGCGTCGAAAATGCAGCACGATTACCGGAGCCTTCGCGAGTTTACCGAAAATGCTTCCCACGAAATCCAGACACCGCTGGCGCTCATCAATGCGCGGGTGGAGCAATTTATCCAGTCGAAGGATTTAGGCGAAAACCATACCTATTGGATCGAGGAGATTTACCATGCCGCGCGGCGGATGTCGAGGCTTAATCAGGGGCTTTTGTTGTTGGCCAAAATTGAAAATCAGCAATTTACCGAGCAGGAAAACCTGGACCTTTCAGAACTTGCACTGAACAAGCTGAAAGATTTCGAAGATATTTTGCAGCATAAGGAGATCCGCGTGACCTTACAATCGGCGGGAAGGTTGCGGAAAGTTATGTCGCCCGCATTGGCAGATATTCTGTTGACCAACCTGATCAACAATGCGATCCGGCACAACTACACCGGTGGAGAGTTGCGGCTGGAATCCGGTGTCGATTTTGTGCAGGTGAGTAACACGGGCAACCCGTTAAAAAGCGAGCCGGAGCGGCTGTTTGAGCGGTTTAAGAAGGAATCCACCGGGGCGGAATCGCTCGGGCTCGGGCTGGCGATCGTGAAGGAGATTTGTGATAATTGCGAGCTGCGGATTTCGTACCGGTACGAGGAACCAGTGCATTCGATCAGAATCACAGTATAGTGCGAAGCTCCTGCTTCGCACACGTTATGTGGAGGCCTACGACCGACTTTTGTACGATGTTTCCTCCGGCCGACTTTTGCGCGATGTTGCATTTCTGACCGGCCGGAGGCCTGCGAATAGTAGGCACGAAGCGCAGCTTCGCGCCAGCTTGTTCAGCGCAGTTTCGCTATTATTTTGCGACTTTCTGTAATTCAGCTTCCAGGGTTTTGTTGTTCGGAAACTCCTGCGGGATCCAGCGATTCACGATCTTACCGCCACCATCGATCACCAGGAACGGATATCGGATATCAATACCATATTTCTCTTTCAAAACCTCAATGTTTTCATCCGAGGCCCACAAATGCTTCGCGGTCGGCCGTGGTTTTACATATTGTTTCCAGGTCGAGAGGGGGATGCCCGTTGCAACGGAAATGTACGCGAACGTCACCTTGTCGGCATATTTATCTTCCAAAACCTTCAATCCCGGTTCGTGCTGGCCGATACTAAACGAGAAAACCATCAAAACCGGCTTGCCCTGCAATGAGGAAACCGTTACAGCCGCGCTGTCGGTATTGAGTAATGTGATGTCCGGAATGGTGGCTCCGGGTTGCAGCGATTCTTTCGTTTGGATCAGCTTGGAGATGTACTCGGTGTAAGGCGATTGCGGAAATGTGGCCTTGTAATCTGCCAGCAGTGTTTTAGCAGTTTCGATGCCCGGGATGGCCGTAGCTGCGTAGTTGAGCCAGTAAGTAGCCAGGTATTCTTTCTGTTTCGGATAACTCGCCAGTTTCTCTTTGCTAAATGCGTACACATCTTTCAATGCATCCGGGCTGATTTCATAGCGTGTTTCCGATTCGAGCGGGTACTTGCGGGTCGAGGGGATCAGCGCCCAGTAGCGGAGCTCGTCGCGGTAGGCCTGGCTGAGTAAAGCGTCGTCGGGCTGGATTTTGAAGTCGGTCAAGGTAAAGTCTTCGAGTTCCTTCCGTTGTGCAGCGTCGAGTTTTGCCACGCGGTTGCGGCGCATGATTTTCTCCTGAATGAGCTGGCGGGTCAGCGATGGCTCCGTAGCGGTGGTAGCCAGTACGTATGCTTCGAATGCAGGTACCACGGGGTTCGCCATTTTGAATTTCTCAAATGCGTCCAGCCGTACTTTTTTCAGGCTGTCGCTTTGCTGTACGACGCTTTTGTTATCGATTTGCGAAGGTTTGTAACCAAAAACCGGCAGGTACTGGTATTGGTTTTCCAGAAAGTAGTTTTTCAAAAACGTTTGATACCCGGCATTCTTGCCCGCGAAAGTCACGTCGGCCTTGTCTGCGAAGTTGATCGTCAGGTCGTCGCCGGGTTGGAGGAAAAGCATCCAGGTCCTGTTCACGCCGTTGCCGCTGTATTGCAGACGCATCATTTTGGGCTCATTGAGCTGAATAACCGTTTTTTCGGATGTTTTATCGGCAAAGTTCACCGAGGCCACGGCGTCGAGCTTCGCGTCGGCAAGGCCCGTGCCCAGATTGGGGTGAAAATGTACATCTTCGAGCACCAGCGTAACGGTCACAGGTGCCTGCTTGGCCGCTGCGAGCGTGATAGTGGCGGTGTTTTGAGCGTAAGTAGTCCAGCTGATTGTACAACTGAATAGTGTGAGGATCAGAATGTTTATGTGTTTCATCGGTTCGAAAGGGACAACTGTTTTTACCAGAATCAGGAGGTGTAAAAATTGTGCCAATATACGTAACTCATGCGGGTATCTGCTCCGTCGGCTTATTCAGCGTAGTCTGGGAGCACATTAATGCAGTTTTTAAAAGCATTAATAGGTCAACTACCGTAAATTCGCTGTTTGATTATCGATTATTCCCATGACCCGCGTTTCTCAATTTCAGTTCAATACCCTCCGTGCCCGGTTTGAGGGGGAATTGTATTTCGACAATTCCACGCTGCACACAGCACAGCGCACAGTTTACGCCACCGATGCGTCCGTTTACCAGGAAATGCCTGAGGCGGTGGCTTTGCCGAAAACCGTGGAGGATATTCGTGCGCTGATCGATTTTGCCCAAAGCAATAAAGTGACATTGATTCCCCGCGCAGCCGGAACCTCGCTGGCCGGTCAGGTAGTGGGAAAGGGTATTGTGGTCGATATTTCGAAGCACTTCCGCAAGATCATCGAAGTGAATGCGGACGAAAAATGGGTACGCGTGCAGCCGGGTGTGATCCGCGACGATCTGAACAAGCACCTCGCACCTTACGGCCTGCTTTTCGGACCTGAAACTTCCACGGCCAGCCGGGCGATGATCGGCGGGATGATCGGTAACAACTCGTGCGGGCTGCATTCCATCACCTGGGGCGCCACGCGCGACCATTTGCTGGAAGTGAAAGTGCTGCTTTCTGATGGTTCCGAAGCAGTTTTTAGTGAACAGACCATCACCGACTTTACCAAAGAGATTCGGGAAAAGCAGCTAAGAGGCCAGCGCCTGCAATCGATTCTGGCGGGTATGTTCGGGCTGATATCGAACCCTATTGACCAGGATTTAATCAAAAAGCAATTTCCAAAACCGACCGTCACCCGCCGGAACTCCGGTTACGCGCTGGATGCATTGGTCAGGAATTTTGAAAAGGGAAATATCAACCTCTGTAACCTCATTGCAGGTTCGGAAGGCACATTGTGCTTTGTTACCGAGGCTAAAATTGCCTTGGTGGATGCTCCGCCGGCTGCCGTGGGCGTCGTGTGCGTGCATACGGGCTCGCTTGCGGAAGCACTGCACGCGAACCGCCTGGCGATGCAGCACGATCCCAAAGCCTCCGAGCTGGTTGATAAATACATTATGGATTTTACCAAAAACCATAATGTGTATTCCCAAAACCGCTTTTTCATGCAAGGTGACCCGGCGGCGATGCTGATGGTCGAGTTCTGGGGCATTGCCAAAGAGGAGGTGGAGCAAAAAGCTGCGGCATTAATCGCGCAGTTACAAGCTGAAAACCTTGGGTATGCCTATCCGCTGTTGTTCGGAGATGACGCCAACAAGGCCTGGGATATTCGCAAAGCCGGTCTCGGGTTGATCCGCAACCTGCCGGGAGATACCCAGCCGGTGAACCTGATCGAAGACTGTGCGGTAGCCGTGGAAGATCTGCCCGCATATATTGAAGAATTGGAGGTATTGCTGGACAAACACGGGCTGAGCGCTTCGTATTATGCACACGCGGGCGCGGGTGAACTGCACGTGGAGCCGATGATTAACCTCAAAACGAGTGAAGGAAAACAGCAATTCCGCGATGTACTGGCAGACACCGCGGTTCTTGTCAAAAAATACAACGGCGCATTATCCGGCGAGCATGGCGATGGCCGCTTGCGCGGGGAGTTTATCCCTTTCATGATGGGGGAAGAGGTGTACGAAATGTTCAGGCAGGTGAAGCGCATCTGGGACCCGGACGGTGTTTTCAACGCCAACAAAATCGTTGATACGCCGCCGATGAACGAGTTCCTGCGTTATGGGCAGGATAAGCCGAGTCCGCAAATCGATACGATATTCGACTTTTCGCGGCAGGAAGGCATTCTCCGCCTGGCCGAAAAATGCAGTGGCTCGGGGGACTGCCGCAAAACTGAGCTCACAGGCGGTACCATGTGCCCCAGCTACATGGCCACACGCAGCGAGCGCGATACGACGCGCGCCCGGGCGAATATTCTGCGGCAGTACTTCACCCCGGAAACCGCCCCGGCGACCAGCCAGGAAATGGTGAAAGAGGTGCTCGACCTTTGCTTGTCCTGCAAAGGCTGTAAATCGGAATGCCCTTCCAGTGTAGATATCGGTAAAATGAAGGCCGAATTCACGCAGCAATATTATGAGACGCACGGCGTGCCGATGCGCAGCAAGCTGATCGCACAGTTTTCAAACCAAATGAAACTGGCCTCGATCGCCCCGTGGGCATTCAACGGCATATTCGGAACGCCCGCGCTGCGACGCATCGCCAATAAAATGGTGGGTTTCCACCCCGAACGGTCTATGCCGAAACTCGATGCAGAGACGCTGAAAAGCTGGTGGGAAAAACATCAGCGGAACAAGCCGGTGGTTGCACCGCATTCGCGCAAGGTATACCTGTTTTGTGATGAGTTTACCAACTATAATGATGCTGAGGTAGGGAAAAAGGCGGTACTGTTGCTTGAAAAATTGGGTTACGAGGTCATTATTCCTGAACATTTGGAATCGGGACGCTCCTATTTGTCCAAAGGTTTTGTGAAAGAAGCCCGGAAACTGGCGATCCGGAATGTGGCTTTGCTGAAAGACAAAATTACTTACGATACACCGCTGGTAGGCATCGAGCCATCCGCGATCTTATCATTCCGGGACGAGTATGTGGATTTGGTAGGAGAAGGCGAGCGAGCGAATGCCCAGAAGGTCGCGGAGAATGCAATGCTTTTTGAGGAGTTCATCGCCCGTGAAATGGATGCAAAACGCATTCAGAAAAGCGCATTTGCAGGTAAAAACCAGTTGATCAAGCTACACGGGCATTGCCATCAGAAGGCGCTTTCGACATTAACCGCTTCTAAAAAAGCATTACAGCTGCCGGAAAATTATCAGGTCCAGCTAATTCCGTCGGGTTGCTGCGGCATGGCGGGGTCGTTTGGCTACGAGGAGGAGCACTTCGAAGTATCGATGCAGATCGGGGAACTGGTGCTGTTCCCAACTGTCCGGCAGCAGCCCGAAGAGGTGATCATCGCGGCTGCCGGGACGAGTTGTCGCCATCAGATTAAGGACGGCACAGGGCGCAAAGCGATGCACCCTGTCGAGATTTTATACGATGCACTGATCAAGTAACGCCTATTGGGTACCGCGAACGTGCTCATAAACCGTATCGGAACGCAACGGTGTACCTGCGGTATCGGAAGCAATGCTGTCGACAGCAGTGGTGCCCTGATCGGCCGGGTTGTCAGCCTGGCCCGACAGATTTCTATCGTGGTTAAAAAAGCCGCCAAACCAGGCGATCAGCGAAAGAACGATACCGATGCCGACGATCCACTTCCAGACGTTCTTCACGTTCTTGGTGGCCCTTGCTTCCTTATCTGTTTCTTGCCTGTTCATGGGTTGAATGATTTAGTTTGAAATAACCCTTACCATTTCCATACCAGCGCGGATTCAGCACTTTTTGAGCGATTTATATAACATTGTGTTGATAAAATTTCCCCAAACTAAGTCGTGCAGCTAAAATGTAATAAATCGGGGATGTTTCATGTTACCTTAGCTGGAAATTTCGTTTCACGTACTAGTTCTTCTCACAAACCAGCCATATTCATGAAAATCAGCCAACGTTTCTCTATCCTTCTTTTTGCACTTTTCCTATTTACGCAGCTTGGTGCACAGGCACAAAACGATAACCGGTCCTTCTTTTCGGTTACTGCCGGGTACAGCTTGCCGGTAGGAGAGCTTGCAAGGGAAAAGCTGAACGACCCTTTCGCAGGTCTGACAGGTTCAGGATATTATGGTCAGGTGAATTATGATTTCCGCATCGCGCGCTGGTTTGGATTGAAGTTTTCCGGAAGCATGAACAAGAACACGACGCGCCCTCAGCCGATCGTCGATATTGCGGACCTCCGCGTGGAAGAAATCAAAGGGTTTATCAACGAAACGACTTCGCATACCTGGGACACGAAAGTATCGCGCTGGAAATTCAATGCGATCATGGCAGGGCCTGCGATTTTCCTCAATTTCGGAAGGGTACAACTGGAAGGGCACGTGCAGGGCGGTTATGTGAAAGTTACTTCTCCTACCGTAGATATGGTAGGCACTTTCCAATCCGGTGAAAACCAAATACTCGTGCATTTGAGCCCCGCTTCTACCAGCGGTTTCGGTGTAGGTGCCGGTGCTAGCTTGCGTTTGCCGATTGCCGGGCCATTGTATTTCCACCTGTCGGGCGACTTCCTCGCGACCGAAGCCGAGTTGAAAAACGTAGCCGTAAATGTGCGCGTGGGCAGCTATCCGGAAGTAGGTATTCCTATCAACGAAAAGCGGTTTGTAGGGGTGGCGAACATCGGTGCAGGACTGGGTATTTCATTTTAAATTCATACAGATATTAGCAAGAAAACGGGCCGGATGCCGCACGCATCCGACCCGTTTTGCTTTTTTAGCACATTTGGTACCGCATTATTTTGCGAACCAAAGCTTCATTTTCATGTCATTCTTGCCTCCCTGGGCGGTGAGGGCCGCTGAAAAATTCTCATAGTTCAGCGATTCTTCCGAGTTCGGGTAAGGCAGCCGCGTTGGAATGACGTTTTGATTGGTATTCAGTACAGGAGGTTTCAAATCGGGTATGCCGGTTCTGCGGAATTCGGTCCAGGCTTCGAGGCCCTGGCCGTACAACGCAATCCACTTTTGCTCCATAATCTGCGTAACACCCGCAGCGCCGGCCTTCAAAGCATTTGCAGTGAGGTATTCGGGGGAAACGGTCAGTTTGTACTGGGCAAACGAGGCTGTAATGGCATCGGTGTAGTTTTTGGCTACGTCGCCGGCGGCCGCAATTCCCTTGTAGGCAAATTCGCTTTTGAGAAACAGCAGCTCCGCATAGCTCATAATGACGCCCGGTGCAGTAGGCCCGGTGAAATAGCTGCCGACCCGCGAAGTGCTGTCGAGGCCCAGTTTTCCGGCTTGCGAGGAAGATAGCCCGTTAGGAACGCCGGTGTATTCATCTTTTAACACCGGTTTGTTGGCGTAAATAGGAAGGCGTGCATCCTTCAAATCTTTCATTTTGTTTACCAAAGTGGCGCTTACGCGGTGGTCATCGCGTGTTTTCCGGTTCACATTCACAGGATTCTGGTTGTTGGTCGCGTCCAGGTAATTGAGCTGAATATTCTCGGATACCGAAGTAATGACGGGATACTTGGCAGGATCGCTCAAAATCCGGGTGATTTCCGCCTTTACGTCGATGGGTGAATCGGCTTTGTCGATCATACGGCTCAGCACGCGCAGGCTCAGTGTGTTGGCAAATTTCTTCCACTTGGTAAGATCATTGTTGAAGAGAATATCGCCCGCGATTGCCATACTTTTGTCGGTAGCGTTGATCGACTCCCCGGCCGATTTCAGCTCGGCTACGATGCCCGCGTAAACATCCTTTTGCTTATCATATTTAGGTAAAAGATTCCCTTCTAATCCCTGTAAGGCATCGGTGTAAGGGATATCGCCGTACACATCGCTGAGCAGCATGAATGCCCACGATCGTAAAATCATCGCTACCGCCTGGTAGTTGGCGTTCCCCGATTCCTTGCCGATTTTGTAGATGCGCTGGTAGTCCGCCAAAGATTCCACGTACAAACCCTGCCAGGCCGCGGTGTATACGTCGCTGGAAACCGTATATTGGTCAATGTCCGTGTACTGAATCCGCGCCCAATGCTGTGAGTAGCCGTCGCCGATATCCATTCCGAGAGAGCCCCCCCAGTAAATATCGACCGCACTCTGGATTCCGTGAGGCAGGAACAGATCGGCGGTGCCGGTAGCCGCGCTGTTATTGTTGGTGTTGATCGTGTCGAAATCGCCGGTGCAGCTCGTTGCGCAGATGATCGGGAAGGAGAGCAGCGCCGAAATGCCCATTGAATATATTTTCTTTTTCATCGTCTCGAAGAATTAGCCTATAAATTGAAACTGATATTGAAGCCCATAGTTTTGGTAGTCGGGATTTGCCCGTTTTCGATCCCCTGCAAATTACCGTCGTTGTAATAGCTTGTTTCGGGGTCGATATGCGGCAGGTTGCTCTTCAACAGCGCCAGGTTGCGTCCGACGATGGAGATAGCGATGTCGCGGAACGGCAGTTTGTTGAAAACCTTTCCGGAAATCATGTAGGTAAGTTTTACCTCCCGCAATTTGATGTAGCTCGCGTCGAAAATGGTGTTTTCGTTGTTGGTCAGCAGGTAATATTTGTGATGGTATTCCTCCGACGAAATACGCTTCTCGTTAGGCACATACTCAGGCGAGGCCGAAGTACCGATATTCACCACACCTTGTCCTACCACGCCGTCCTCGCGGCCGAAGGTGGTTTCTTTCAATACGCCGGTATACCTGCCGATATTGATCGATTGCGAGAAAATGTCGCCGCCCTGTTTCATGTCAATGAGGGTGCTGAGCGAGAATCCTTTGTAGGTAAACGTATTGGAAATACCACCGATCCAATCGGGTGTGAAGCTGCCGAGCACCCGGCTTACCGGGTCGATCATCGGATATCCCTGGCTGTCGTAGACGATCTGGCCATCCGGCGCGCGCAAAAAGCCTTTGCCAAAGAAGGTACCATACGGCTGGCCTACCCGTGCTTCCACCGACAACCCCCGGAAACTATTGGTCGATGTCGCCTGGGTCAATGCATTGTAGCTGGTATTCAGCTGATAGGTAGTAAGCCCGCCATCCAGCGCTACCACCTTGTTGTTGTTCTTAGCCCAGTTTATCCCGATGTCCCATGAAAATTTGTCGAGCTTCACAGGTGTGGCGGTGAGTTGGATTTCGATTCCCGAGTTTTTGATCTTACCTGCATTCAGCAACTTGGAAAGAAACCCGGTCGCATTGGAAATGTTGACGTCCAGAATTTGGTTTTTAGAAACCTTGTTGTAGTAAGTAACGTCGAGACCCACACGGTTTTGCCACAGCCGGATATCCGCACCAATTTCGTAGGAGGATGTGATTTCCGTTTTCAGGTTGGCATTCAGCATCGCGTTGTTCTCGGAGAGGCTTGGCGTACTTCCCCACGCGTTTTCGTATTTGTACGTGCTCACCAAGCGATACGGATCGGTATCATTTCCTACCTGGGCCACGCCTGCGCGCAGTTTTGCAAAAGACAGAACCGACGATTTGATATCAAACATATCCGTCACGATCGCGCTCACCGCCGCGGAAGGGTAGAAATAGGAACGGTTATTGGACGGCAATGTGCTCGACCAGTCGTTGCGAGCGGTCAGATCCAGGAAGAGGTAATTCCGGAAGCCAAGGTTAGCGGCTGCATAAAGGCTGTTAACGGTCTTTTTGATATAACTGTTTTCACCCACGAGCTTCTGACGGGAGTTTCCGAAGTTGTATACGCGCGGAATGGCTAGCTCGGTCGCACCCATGTAGTTGCGTTGCGCGTAGTTGGTGCGATGGTTTCCACCGATGTTAGCCGTAATATCGAAATCCCCGAATTTATGGGTGGCATTGAGCAGGAAGTCCGAGTTGGACTCGCGGACGAATATCTGCTCCTCATTATAAGCGTCGTAAAGCGCTGAGGTACCGATGATCGCCTGGCGCGCTGCGCTTTTGGTCTTGCGGCGGTCTTCGTAGAAATCGGTACCAGTTCGCGCGGTGAGCGAAAGCCAACCGGTGAACTTGTAGGTGGCCGAGAAATTGCCGTAAAGCCGGTCTTTTTCATTGGCCCGGGTGCTTTCGTTCAGCAGGTAGTAAGGGTTTGTCCAGTAGTTGTCGTTCCAGTTGTATTGGTAAATGCTGCCCGGCTTTTTGTAGGATTTCAGCTTATCCATATCCACCTGGCGACCAAACCATATGAAGTAGAGGCCGAAGTTGTTACGGTTATCGGAGCCGTCCTTGACATAATTTCCTGTTGCACGGATACTTAGTTTGCTGGTAAGGTTCCAGCCTGCATTCAGGGAAACAGTCCGCCGCTTGTAGTTGGTATTAGGCAAAATACCGGTTTGATCCAGGTTTGTAAATGCGAGCCGGAAATCCGCTTTGTCGCTGGAACCTGTTACGGCAACGCTGTTGGTAAAGGTCCTGCCGGTTTCATAGAACTTGTCCACATTGTCGGGGTGTGCAATCCACGGTGTGGGCGTTCTGGTGCCATCCGCCGCGATGGGCGAATCGAATTGTGGAATGAGACGTCCATCAAGTCTGGGTCCCCAACTTTCGTCCACGCCGTCGCCCTTGCCACCGCCTTTGCCATCCACGTAAGTAAACTGCCCCGCAGCGCCCTGGCCGTATTCGTTTTGCCATTCAGGCAATCTGAACGGACTTTCGAATGCCGTATTGGAATTGACCGAAACACCAATCCCTTTCGTGCCCTTACCACTTTTGGTCGTGATCAAAACGACACCATTCGCACCCCTCGATCCGTAGAGCGCCGCCGCGCTTGGTCCCTTCAGCACGTTGATCGACTCCACGTCGTCCGGGTTAATCGCTGCGGCTGCATTGCCGTAATCGATACCTGTGCCGGAGCCGAAGTTGCTGTTATCCACCGGTACACCGTCCACTACAAACAGCGGCTGGTTGTTGCTGCCGATCGAGCTCGCCCCGCGAATGATCATCCTCGACGAGGAACCCGGTGCCCCGTTGGAATTGGTCACCTGCACACCTGCGAGCCGACCCGAGAGCGAGTTAACCAAGTTGGTCTCCCGCGCTTGGGTGAGGGTTTTGCCGCTTACTTCCTGCACGGCATAGCCCAACGCCTTCTTTTCACGGGCGATACCAAGTGCCGTTACGACGATCTCGTTAAACTGCGTCGCGTCGTTTTCGAGCATGATGTCGAATACGGTTTTCGAGCCGACGGGGATTTCCAATGTTTTGTAGCCGATAAACGAAATAACGAGGGTTGCATTGGCCGGTGCACTGAGGGTGAAGTCGCCGTTGCTATCCGTGGTGCTGCCGCGGCTCGTGCCCTTGATGAGGATGCTGGCACCGGGAAGGTACCCGTCGACCGATTGCACTTTGCCTTTGATGCTCAGGTCTTGTGCAAAACCTGCTCCGGCGAGGAACAGCAAGACCCATAAGAAGCCTAATGTAAAGACTTTCTTCATAATTGATTAAGTAATGGAGTGAAACAGTTAGGTAACCTAATTAAAAACAGAAGAATCTTCTATTTTTAATTAATTTCAAAAAATATCTGTTTGAGAAAAAATGTTTTAATGAAATATTCGTCGATCAAAGTGATTTTATTTAAAATTTAATATTTTTAAAATAGATGTTTATATAAAGTTACACGGAGCGGCAACTGGCTGAGGGTGAGGACTGCGGGTGGCGGGCGTGTCCGGCTGCGGCGCTAATTCGCCGGCGAGGCCTGCATTTAGGGGTATTATTGAAAGTAAGCGGCGTTTGAATTGCTATATTTGCATTCTGTTCAAAATGAGCGGCCCTGTGCCGTTCACATTCGCATATTTCGAATATAGCTTTAAATGAAGGTTCTTAAATTTGGCGGCACCTCTGTCGGATCGGTCGACAGTATCAAAACGGTAATCAGTATCCTCGAAGAAAATCTGTCAAAAGGCGAGCGTATCACGGTCGTTTTTTCTGCCATGGGCGGGGTCACGAACAGGCTCATCGAAATCGGGAAAATGGCAGCCGCCGGCAATACGGAATATGTCGAATTTTTGAAGGGCGTGGAAGAAAGGCATTTCGCGGTCGTGCGCGGACTGATCCCGGTAAAGAACCAGAGCAGCACATTTGCAGCTGTACGTGGCCTATTCAACGAACTGGAAGACATTCTTCGGGGTGTCTCCTGGATCCGCGAGCTCTCCGAGCGCACGCTCGATCTCATTATGAGCTTCGGCGAGCGCCTTTCGACGCTGGTGATCACCGAAATTCTCAAAAGCAAAGGCGTCGCCGCGGAGTTCTGCGACGCGCGCCAGGTGATCCGCACCAATGCCACCTACGGTATGGGGGATGTCAATTTTGAAGTTACCAATCATTTAATATTAGAGCATTTCGCGAAAAGCCCGGCGCTGCAATGTGTCACGGGGTTCATCGCATCTACGGCCGAAGGCGTCACCACGACACTCGGCCGGGGCGGTTCCGATTACACGGCATCCATCCTGGGTGCCGCGCTGGAAGCCGACTCGATCGAAATCTGGACGGACGTCGACGGCATGATGACTGCCGACCCGCGCAAAGTAGCTAATGCGTTCACGATTCCGTCCATTTCCTATGCGGAAGCGATGGAACTGTCGCATTTTGGCGCGAAGGTGATTTACCCGCCCAGCTTGCAGCCGGCATTTGCCAAGAACATCACGTTGAAAGTGCTCAATACTTTCAATACGGCTTTTGAAGGAACATTCGTTCAGAAATCTGCTAACGGTAAGGAGTATGTGATCACCGGGATTTCGTCGATTGACGAGATCGCGCTTGTGAATATCCAGGGCAGCGGGATGATCGGCGTTGCCGGTATTTCCGGGCGTTTGTTTACCGCACTATCCAACAATGCGATCAGCGTGATCCTCATTTCACAGGCGTCCTCGGAGCATTCGATCTGTTTCTCTATTGATCCGAAGAATGCGCAAAAGGCGATTGACGTGCTCGAAAAAGAGTTTGCGACGGAAATCGGGCTAGGCCATATCGATGGGATTTCCGTGGAGAAAAACCTGTCAATCGTCGCGATTGTGGGCGAGGGGATGAAGAAGAACACCGGTATTTCGGGTAAGCTGTTCTCGGCTTTGGGTAAAAACGGTATCAACGTTGTAGCCACGGCACAAGGCTCTTCGGAGTTGAATATCTCAGTGGTTATCTCCAAAAGCGACCTTTCCAAAGCGCTGAACGCGATTCACGGCGTATTCTTCCAATCGGAAACGCGCTCGCTGAACCTGTTTATTGTAGGGGTAGGATTGATTGGCGGCACGCTGATCGAGCAGATCCGAAATCAGACCCAGTATCTGCGCGAAGAGAAGTTGCTCAATCTGAACATTGCCGGTTTGTCCAATACCAAAAAAATGCTCCTTGACCCGGACGGCATTAAACCCGAAAACTGGCGCGACCGCGTGATGGACGAAGGCGTGAAAACGAGCCTGCCCGCATTCGTGCAGCGCATGATCGAGCTCAACCTCCCGAACAGCGTTTTTGTGGATTGTACTTCGGATAAAGACATAGTGCAATACTACCACATGCTGCTTGACGCGAGTATCAGCGTGGTAACGCCCAATAAAGTGGCCAACTCGGGCAGTTATTCGGAGTACATTGCATTGCAACGCACCGCATTGCAGCGCGGCGTGAAGTTTCTGTACGAAACCAACGTCGGTGCCGGTCTGCCGATTATCAACACCATCCAGGGGTTAATGGCGAGCGGCGATAAATTCCTGAAAATCGAAGCGATCCTTTCGGGAACGCTATCCTATATATTCAATAATTTCGGTGGCGACAACCGCTTTGTGGATGTGGTGAAAGAAGCCAAGGCCAAAGGCTTCACCGAACCCGACCCACGCGACGACCTCAGTGGCGCCGACGTAGGTCGTAAAATCCTGATCCTTTCGCGGGAAGTAGGCGTGGCATTGGAACCCGAAGAAGTTAAAATCTCGCAAATACTGCCAGGCAACTGCCTGAATGCGCCAACAGTGGATGCATTCTTCGAAGAACTGGAAATTTCCAACGCATTCTTCGCCGATATGCAATCGTCGGCGGAAGCCAAAGGAGAGAAACTGCGCTATATTGCGACGCTTGAAAACGGCAAGGCCACCATCGAGCTTAAAACCGTGGACGCCTCGCATCCGTTTTACACGCTTTCGGGCAGCGACAATATCGTGTCCTTCACCACGGAGCGTTACAAAGATCGCCCGCTCGTGATCAAAGGCCCGGGCGCCGGCGCCGAAGTGACAGCGTCGGGCGTGTTTGCGGACATCATGAGTATCAGTAGCTATTTGGGATAGAAGGAGTTAAATTGCTGGTGTTATTCTGAACCATTTCAAGCGATGAGCGACAGGAAAGTACCGGAATCGATAGCAGGGCTGGCGAAGGAGTTCGCGGAGGGCATTCGTGGGCTTTATGGCAACAGGTTGGATAAGGTGGTACTTTTCGGGTCCTACGCACGCGGCGAGCAGCACCAGGAGTCGGATGTGGATTTTTTGGTGGTTTTGAATGATGAAAGTATAAATGCATTTGCGGAAATAAGTCGAATGTCCGGCATTAGTGCCGAGATTGGCCTAAAATATAATTTTTGGATATCAACGGTTCCTATTTCGATAAACAGGCTGCTTCACGGCGAGGCGGAATTGGCAATTAATGTTCGTAAAGAAGGAATCGTTGTATGACAGCACTTACCGCAGGCCGGATTATGAAAAAGGCTGCGGATTGTTTGGAGGTTAGTAGGGAAGATTTCGAACGCCATTTGTTTGAAGCGTGCGTAAATCGGGCTTACTATTCGATGTTCCATTCAATCCATGCATTATTGTTCATTTCAGGAGATCATGCGAAAACGCATGCCGGGGCTCACAATAGATTTAGAGAACTCTTCGTAAAAACGGGTTTGATGGACATTTCGCTTAGCATCAGGCTCCAAAGAACTTTTGAGAAAAGGCAATTTAGCGACTACGACTATGACGAGATAACGGAAAGTGAAGCATTTGAATCAGTTGGTGATGCTACGTACTTCTTCGAAACAGTAGTCCGATATTTAAAAGAAAACAACCACTTACAGTGAATTCAGTAAAAGCTTTTGCGCCGGCGACAGTCGCTAATGTGTCGTGTGGGTTTGATATTTTCGGGTTTGCTATCCAGGAGCCGGGGGATACCGTTGAGTTGTACAAGCGGGACGAGCCGGGAATTGTTATTACCGACATTACGGGCGACGAAGGACGGCTGCCCCGCCAGGCGGAGAAGAATTCTGTGACCGTGGTGATGCTTGCCCTGCTGAAACACCTGGGCATCAAAGACCTGGGCTGCGAAGTGGTACTGCGTAAAAATATGCCATTAGGCAGTGGAATGGGTTCCAGCGCTGCCAGTGCCGTGGCGGGCGTGGTGGCGATGAATGAGCTGTTGGGTAACCCGTTGAGCCGTAAAGAATTGCTGCCGTTTGCGATGGAAGGCGAGCGCATTGCATCCGGTTCTGCACATGCGGACAATGTGGGGCCGTCGCTTTTGGGCGGCTTTGTCGTAATTCGTAGCTATAATCCGCTGGATATCTTTACTATACCGGTTCCCGATGACCTGTATTGCACACTTGTACATCCGGATATCGAGATCAATACCAAAGATGCCCGTTTCATTTTGCGCAACGAGGTTTCCCTGAAAAATACAATTGCTCAAATGGGCAATGTGGCAGGTCTGGTAGCCGGACTGATGAAAGCGGATTATGACCTGATCAGCCGCTCGATGGTGGATGTGATCATCGAACCCGTCCGTTCGATCCTGATTCCTGAATTCAGGGATGTGAAGCAGGCGGCTATTTCCAATGGTGCACTGGGATGCAGCATTTCGGGGGCCGGGCCGTCGATGTTCGCGCTCAGCCGCGGCATTGAAAACGCGCAGAATGCCGGAAAAGCCATGCAGGAGCGGTTTGCGAGCGCGGGAATTGAATCGGCGGTGCATGTGTCGGGCATTAACCAGGGTGGGGCTGTTGTTTTGTGAATGATCCGCCGTGGAACGGGGAATGATTGAATGATTGAATGATTGAATGAGCCGCGGATAATGCCGTTAGGCATGTAACATAGGTAGCAAAAATGCGGCTTTGCAATGTCACACAATGCCCTTGGGCATGTAACAACAAGGCATCGTCGTGACCCGTGCGGCATCTGTTGTTGCATCCCTGACGGGATTTCGATGACGGCGTACGGCTTTATGGTTACCAATATTACATCGCTACGCGATTTTTTTGAAATCGCTGCTGGCTGTGGACACTGATCAGGGAATGAATGAATTGTGCGTTTTTGAGTAAAATGTGAACTTTCAGGTTCGGTTAAAACGTTAATTTGGGCAGGTAATAAAACATTAGAAAAATGGTTACGGTAAGCGATACAGCCAAAAACAAAATTGTAGAACTCCGCAAGGCTGACGGTTTTGACGACGATTATCAGATTCGTGTAGGCGTACTCGGCGGCGGTTGTTCGGGTCTCACATACAACCTCGAATTCAACTCCGAATCGAAGCCGAACGATATGGTTTTTGAGGATAAAGGAGTGAAGATTATCGTAGACAAAAAGAGCCTCCTATACCTGGCCGGAACGACCCTCGATTTCACGGATGGGTTGAACGGAAAAGGCTTCCAGTTCATCAATCCCAACGCCACCCGCACTTGCGGATGCGGCGAGAGCTTTGCGGTATAATTAAATTATTAAAATATTTTATTTTGAAAAAACGCGCTCCGAAACCCGGAGCGCGTTTTTTTTATCGTTTTGAATGGGTTTATTTTGAACCGTCTTTTACACACCGCATTAAAGGAACGTTTAAATCCATTTGAATGAAACCAACTCTTTTGATTTTGGCTGCCGGCATCGGTAGCAGGTACGGAGGTATCAAGCAGCTCGACCAGTTCGGTCCCAACGGAGAAACCATCATCGATTATTCTTTATACGACGCCATTCGCGCAGGTTTTGGAAAAGTAGTCTTTATCGTACGCCAGGAGATCAAAGACAGCGCCGAAGCGATTTTTGCCCCTAAACTCAAAGGTAAAATCGACTTCGACTTCGCGATTCAGGGCGTTCAATCCTACGTTCCGGAAGACCTGGGTACCGTGGAGCGGACCAAACCATGGGGGACCGGCCATGCGACCCTCTGTGCCTGGGAGCAAACCGACACGCCCTTTGCCGTGATCAACGCGGATGACTTCTATGGTCGCGATGCATTTGAAACTATGGCTAAGTTCCTGCAAACCGACACGAACGACAAGCAGCACGCCATGATCGGCTACGAGCTGAAACGCACGCTTTCCGAAAACGGCACCGTCTCGCGTGGTGTGTGCGTGGAGCGCGAGGACCACAACCTCGAATCCGTAGTGGAACGCACCAAAATCTTTGAAGAAAATGGCACAATCTATTTCGAAGAAGGCGAAACCCGCACCGAATTGGCGCCTCAAACGCCGGTTTCGATGAACTTCTGGGGCTTCAAACCCTCGATGTTCCCTATTACCAAAGAACTTTTTGAAAAGTACGCCCGCGAAAATATCGACACGCCGAAAGCCGAATTTTACATCCCGACTGTAATGACGCACATCATCAAGAGCGGCCTGGGCGATTGCCGGGTGTTCCGCGTTGCTTCCGACTGGTTTGGGGTTACTTATCCTGATGACAAGCCGTCGGTACAGGCGTCGTTGAATGCATTACATGAGGCAGGAGCTTATCCTCCGAAATTGTGGGAGTAATGTATTGCTGATGAGTTCTTTTGAAACAGCAGAGACTTAACTAAAAGGCGTCCGCGAAACTCGCGGACGCCTTTTGCATTACATCTAAACCTTATTTATGAAGTTCTTATACATTATCTGCGTATCAGTATTTGGCGGGTGGTAAGCGAACCATCCGTTTTGGTAATGATCAGGAAGTAAGCGCCTTCGGGGAGGTTGCTCACATCTACGAATGATCGAAGCTCATTTGATTGATACATCACCGATCCTGTTGCTGTGAGGATTCTCAAACTTTGCACCTGGTCTTTGTCTTTGAGATCGATATTCAATCGGCTGGAAACAGGGTTGGGATAAATCTTGGCTATTTCCGATGCTTTCCCCTCCTCCAAACGGATTGCTTTCTTTTCGATAGTTTCTGATAAATTACCTCCTTTTTCCTCCGGCACCGGCGCAGTACCATTTCCCATCAGATAGGCCGGTAAATACCGCCATGGTCCATACGATTGTCCGGTCAATGCCAAAACAGGGTCGTACTTGACACGCACCCGCACCTTGGTACCCGGCCCTTGCTTGTCAATCACATTTTTCAGCTCGAAGCCAGTCGTTCCCAGGTTCGAGTAAGCATTTTGCGATGCAGTGGATTGGGTACTGTTGGTAATGCGATTGTTACTGCCTTTGGAAAAGCCTTGTCCTGTCGGTTTGGTTTCCCACACCAGCTTGCCTTTGTTTCGGCCTGTGAATGACTTGGTGAACAGGCCCGCGCCGAAGTTGGTTTGTGGGAATTGGGTGTGGTTGATGGGGGTGGTGAGGTCGGTGTTGTAGAGGCGGAGGTTGTTGCGGGAGCCTAATGTGGCGTTGCCGTAAAACAAGTTAGTGGCCCCATTGCCGTAGTACGGAGCTCCGACTATCAAATCACTCACACCATCACCATTAATATCACCTGCGCCTGAAACTGACTGACCCATTTCTGAAAAGTCAGTGTCGCTAGTAATGATGGTTTTTTCCTGCGAAACTCCATTGGCAGATCCGTAATACACAATGGCTGCCCCACCAAGAATTTGGGAAGTTTGATAATGAATTGCCCCAAGTACGATATCAGTATAACCATCGTCATTTACATCTCCGGCACACGAAACCGACGAACCTATATAAGCCAATTGATTTACCGATATGGTTGTTTTTGTGGCAATAGACACCCCGGTCGTTGAGCCATAGTACACAAAAACAGCTCCTTCACTGTTTTGGCTTATTGTAAAAAGCGGGGCACCTATAAGGATATCGGCAAAACCATCCCCATTCACATCTCCGGCAGAGCTCACTTTATTACCCATGGCAGCGTTGTATTGGTTGCCTTCTAGGATTGTAGGGCTCCCCTGAAGGCCGTTGCTCCCTCCACGATAGATGAACGCCGCACCTTCCCCTTCTTGGCCCTGTCCATTGGTGTACCAGCGGGCGCCTACGATAATATCGCTGAATCCGTCCGCATCGATGTCACCGGCGGGAGCGAGTGAGTAGCCGAACTGGGCATTGGGTTGGTTGATTTGGAGATAAGTGAAATTAGAAAACAGGTTTCCATTTGCACTACCCCGGCAAACTGCCACGGTCCCTTCTTTGCTTTCACCCTGTGTGTCCTGGCTAGCGCCAATTAATACGTCACTGAATCCATCAGCACTAATATCGCCAGCAGTTGCAACTGTAATTCCCATAAGTGCTCCCGCGTGGCCATTTCCAAATTGATAACTGGTAATAGGATCAGTGAAAAACTTGTCAGAGCCAAGGTAGAGCTTTGCGATTCCATCGTCGATCGCATCCTTATCATAATACGGCACCCCCACCAGCACATCACTAAATCCGTCCCCATTGAAGTCCCCTGCACTTGCCACGGAATACCCCATTTGCGCATCCTTCTGGTTGCTTTGGAAGGTAACCGCTATCGCAGTCAATACAAAGGGGCCGCCTTTGTACACAAAAGCTCCTCCTTCATTTTCCTCTCCCAGATCATACTTCGGTGCGCCAATGACCACATCACTGTAACCATCACCGTTCACATCCCCCGCGCTCGCTACCGAGAAGCCCAGCCACATATAGCTTTGGTCGACTTGAAGTACCTTATTAGCATTCTGCGGTGTGCCGTTGGCAATAATAGGGTCAATCGTGACCGGGTAGGCGGCCCCGGCTACATCCACGCTGATCTGAATGCGGTTATCCACGTAAGCAAGGTTTGCGCTTAACGGCCTTTTGTTGGCGTCCCAGCATTGGAGGTCGCTGTAAACGAGCTCGTTGTGGGTTTGTCCATCAGCTGCTTCGGAATAGAAGCGCAGCTCGTTGTCCGAACGCTGTTCTACTTTCAGGCCTTTGGCGGTCATTTTTACCTGCAACTGGCGTGTGCCTTCCGGGGCGTTTTCGATGATGAAGTTCTGGCGGACGCCGTCTTCGTTGTTGATAAACTCCTCGGTGAATGCATTGTGACTGATTAGCACCTTGTTTTCGTGGTGTTCAGCCTTTGCATGGGCTTCGGGGGTGTAGAGCAGCTTGCCGTCGGCGAATACGCCTTCATTCACCAGTTCCATTTTGAAACCCTCGCCGGTGGTGTCTACACGGGTCTGGACGGTGAGTTTACCCGGCTCGTAGTAGGCGCGGATATTGTTCCGGCGGTTGGGGCTTTGCAGTTTTTTCTTGCGCTCGTCGTAGGAGATGTGGTACTCCTGTTTTTCCAGTGAGCTACGGATGTCCGCCAACGTCGCTTCTGAAACGCCTGTCGGTAACGCTTCGGCGTTTTTCGTGACTTGCTTTGAAGGAGCCGGGCTTATTCGATGGTGTTTGTGCCATAATCCTGCTCCGAGGAGAGTCGTTCCGGCCAGGGCAATGGCCATGGCCCGTTGATAAATCTTTTTCATACTCGTGTGTATTGATAGTTTTGGATTACGGTAATATTCCCGCGCCCCAAATTTTGTGAGCGCGGGAATTAAAAAGGCTAAGCGATTATTCTCAGGTAGCAACCGCTTAGCCCGTGGTTCATTGATCTTCTGAAAGTAGCCGCCGGATAATTAGTGTAACACGATAGGATGATTACTTTCCGTGGCATCGGCGTAACGGATGCGGAGCACATATCGTCCCGTACCGACTCCGCGCAGATCCAGTTTTTCAGAATTTCCTTTCCAACTTCGGACTACCGCGCCGTTGGTTGTGAGCAATGCCGATTCGGCGATTGTCAGGGTTTTTCCGGTATGAATGTGTAATGCCGACGCTGCCGGGTTGGGGTATACGTAGGTTGTTGCGGCCGGATTTTCATTGTGTCCGGTTTCGGGGATCTTCGGAACGGGAGCGCTGGTTGTTCCCGTGGATGGACCGGACAGGTAACGCCATGGGCTGTAAACCTGCCCCGTCAACGATAGCGCGGGGTTGTATTTAATTCTGATCCTCAGGTTTGTTCGGGAGCCTTGTTTGTTAATTTTCGCTTTGAGCTCCGAGCCGGTGAGGCTGTAATATCCTTTTTGAGAGCCGTTATAAAAAGTGCTGTTAGGAAGAAACCCATTGGAGCCGGTAGAGAATGCCTGCCCGCTTGCAAGCGCTTCCCAGGCCAGTTTTCCTTTACTCAATCCTAAAAATGATTTGGAAAACAACCCCACTCCGAAATCACTTTTGCTATGCTGCTGGTTGCTCAGCAATGTAGAGAGATCCGAGTTATAAAGGCGGATGCTGTTGCGTAAACCCACGCCATTATTGCCGTAATAGACAAATGCGGCATCCGTGTCCGTCTGGCCGGAGCTGAAATTGGGTGAGCCGACGAGCATATCAGCAAATCCGTCGGCATTCACATCGCCGGCAGCGGCCACTGCCCATCCGAAGAAGTCATAAGCATCGTTGGGATTCCCCGTAATGCGTTGCGGGCTGTGAGCGATTCCTGCGGGCGATCCGTAAAAAATCAGGGCGAGGCCTGTTAGCACCGAGGTGTTTTCATCCATAAACCATGGCTCGCCGACAAGCACATCACCGTACCCATCACCATTGAGGTCACCTGCGCCCGCGACGGACTCGCCCATAGCAGCGCCCATACCCGTCTCGTGCGCGTACAGATGCGTGACGTTCGCTTCCGTGATTCCGGCAGGCGAACCATAGTAAATGTGGGCGGCACCGTCGCCGTTATTATAGGCATGCGCGCCCACAACTACGTCGGAATGCCCGTCGCCATTCAAATCGCCTGCGCCGGACACATCCCAGCCGAAATGCGCCTGATCCTGCGTGCCTTTGATGCAATCCAAAGTAAGCGAATCCAGTGAATTGGCTTTCCCGCACCCAATAAAGATGGCGCCCGCGTCGTAATCGCCGACGCTGTATGCACCCGCAATGATATCGTCCTGGCCGTCGCCATTCACATCGCCGGCGGCTGACACCGCATTGCCGAGCCGTGCATCTTCCAGGTCGCTTTCGATGATCCGTAGTCCGGCGGGATTGGGACCGTTGGGCGAACCGGGGAACAGGTAAAGTGCTCCTTCTTCCGACTGGCCGTTGGAATAGTTCATCGCGCCGATTACTATTTCGGAAAAGCCATCGTCATTCAGGTCACCGGCGTGCGCTACGGCGCAGCCAAACCAGGCGCCGGTTTTGTTGCTTTCGAGTTGGATAGGGGTTGAGTGGAGGCCTGCCGGCGAGCCGAGGTAAACAAAGGCGGCGCCCTCTTCGTTCTGGCCACCACTATAATGCATCGCGCCAACGATAATGTCGCCAAACCCGTCGCCGTTGATATCCCCGGCAGCGGAAACGGATGTGCCGAAACCGGCGTCCGACTGATCGGCTTCGAGCAGATGGGCGGGTATCTGGTTGATGCCGTCCGGCGTTCCGCTAAACAGGATTGCGACGCCTTCCTCGGATTGGCCATTGTCATAATGCGGTGCGCCGACGATAACGTCGTCGTAGCCATCGCCGTCGACATCGCCTGCACCCGAAACGGAGTACCCCAGGGCCGACTCCGGCTGGTTGGCGTTCAAAGCGGTGGTAGTGGCGGTGTTGGGACCGGAAGCACCGCCGTGCCAGATCATCATTGCGCCTTCGTTGTTTTGTGTATCGTCATAAAGATGAGCGCCGATGACAATATCGCTGTACCCGTCGCCATCGACATCCCCCGCACTCGCGAGCGACTGACCGAGGTACGCATTGGCCTGACCGCTTTTAAAAACAGATGCAGGTTTTTTCTGAATACCCGCCGGAATTCCTGAATAGAGCATGACTACTCCTTCATTGGAAAGGTTTTTACCCTGCATTCGGCTCGCAATCATAATGTCGGCATAGCCGTCGCCTTCCACATCACCAGCACAGGCCACCGCACGACCGAATTCTTCTTCCATTTGTTGGCCCGCAAGCGTGATCGGGGCGTTGGCATTGATTCCATTTGCGGAACCAAGGTGAATTTTGACCAAACCCTGGTCGGTATACACCTTGTCGTAATGCGGCGCACCGAGGATGATATCGGAAAAACCGTCGCCATTTAAATCCCCCGCGGATGCGAGCGAGGTGCCCAGGTGGGCGTCGGCCTGGTTGCTTTGGATTACGGTTGGGACAGGTGATATTCCCTGCACGCCGCCCAGGTACACCAACGCGGCGCCCTCATTGGATTCGCCCTGATCGTAAAACGGTGCACCAACCAGCGCATCGCTGAAACCATCCGAGTTGACGTCCCCTGCACCCGCCACACAGGTGCCCATTCCGGAAATCGACTGGTTCATTTCCAGGATCGTCATCTTGTTGGCATCGATGCCGACTATTGAACCATAATAAACAAATGCCGCCCCTTCGTCCAACTGCCCTTTATCGAACTCGCTGGCACCGACGATCAGATCGCTGTAACTATCATTATTAATGTCGCCCGCGAGCGCTATGGCCGTGCCGAATTGTGCCCCGGCCTGATTTCCTTCCAGCATCACAGCCGGATTAGGCTTTATGCCTTTGGGAGACCCGAAATGGACAAATACTACGCCCTCGTCGGGCTGCCCGTTGTCGTAAAATGGCGCTCCCAGGATAATATCGCTGAAACCGTCATTGTTGATATCTCCTGCGCTCGAAACTGAGTAGCCCATCTCGGCGTGTGCCTGGTTGCTTTCCAAAAGTGTTGGCAAAGGATTGAGCCCGTTGGCAGAACCATAGTAGAGAAATGCCGCTCCCTCGTTGTCCTCTCCATTATCATAATGCGGCGCTCCGGCCAGTACATCACTATACCCGTCGGAATTGACGTCCCCGGCCGAAGCGACCGAAAATCCCAGCAATGCATCCGCTTGTGATGAGGCGAACAGGGCATTGGCATTGGCCGGATTGCCATTTACGACAATCGGATCGATCGTCACGGGGTAGGCGGCATGATGCACGTCGACGGTGATGCGAATTTGCTGACCCTCGCCGGTCAGATGCGCGGCGAGCGGCCGGTTTCCGGCGTCCCAGCATTTCAGATCGCGGTAAATGAGGCGGGGATGTACCTGGTCGTCATCTGCAAAAAACAGCAATTCGTTTTCACTTCCATTCTCTATGCGTAAGCCCCGGGCGGATAGTTTTACTTCCAGTTCTTTCGTATCGGCAGGGGCGTGCTGAATGATAAAATTCTGCCGTAAGCCGCTTTCACTGTTGATAAACTCTTCCGTGAATGTTGAATGCCGGATGAGGAGCCTGTTTTCAAGTATTTCAGGTTTAGCGCCAGGGTTTGGCTGGTCGATCAGCAGGCCGTCGGCCAGGATACCTTCATTTTTTAATTCCAACAAAAACTGCCGGTCGGGGGAATCGACGCGGTTTTGAATCGTGAGATTTCCAGGCTTGTAACAGGCACGGAGATTGTGCTTTCGGTTGGGACTTTGGAGTACGCGCCGGGCGTGGTCGTAGGAAATGTGGTACTCGCGGAAAGCGATGATTTCGCCGAATCCGGGTGGAATGCCGGTATCATTATGGCTGTCCGGCTTTAACAGACTTTCGCCGGGTAATGATTGTTTTAAAAAGTCAGGGAAGAAGCTAACGCAGCCCGCATAGGTGAGAAGCGCGATAACGGACGCCGCAATGGATAGCGGCAGGAGGTGTTGTCTCATGGGAAAAATTTAGGATAAGGTGAAGTGTAAAACAGGGCGGCCGACCCGGTTTTCAATTTTGTACTTATCTTAAACTCTTTCCGAAAGCAATGTTCAGGTGACGCTAGTGGTTATCAAACGGCTAATTCGGCTCCAAAAAAGAAAATCCCGGAAGCTGAGTGCCCGGGATTTCCCTCATGGGTTGAAATGCAGGATTTACTT
Organism: Dyadobacter fermentans; assembly: GCF_019924045.1. Lineage (GTDB taxonomy): Bacteria > Bacteroidota > Bacteroidia > Cytophagales > Spirosomataceae > Dyadobacter > Dyadobacter fermentans_A. The sequence goes on from NZ_JAHXBN010000001.1 coordinate 176,341, forward strand.
CTGCACCAATGCTTCCAGCATTTTCTCTGCCAGGAATTGGTTGCCGGCTTCCGTCAAATGCACGCGGTCAGTCGTGAGAACGCCTTTTTCCTTGTTTTCAGGGTTGTTCTGGGCCAGATAGTCCTGGAAATGTTTGCGCAGGTCGAGCAGTTGCAGGTTGTTGCGCGTCGCAATCTCGCGGATCAGTTTGGAATATTGGTTCAAATCACCGTCCTGCTGGTTGGAATTATCGTTGCGCTCGCCGATAACGGTAGGGGTACACACGATCACGCGGATATTCTGCGCTTTCAGTTTTTTGATCAGTGCCTCGTAGAACTTCACATATTTATCAGGATCGGTACCGGTTCCCGACGAGGCTTTGTGCCATACGTCGTTGATGCCCACGTAAATGAATACGACATCCGGCTTTTTGGCGAGCACATCGTCTTCCAGTCTTAAATAGAGGTCGTACACCTTATTACCACCGATTCCGGCGCCGATCAGCTCATACTGGCCGTCCTGGCCCTTCGCTTTCAGCATTTCGCCTACTTTGGTAATATAGCCGGTGGGGCTCACGCCCGCCTGGGTAATGGAATCGCCGAAGAATACGACGCGAAGAGGCTTGTCGGCACGCATGGCAAGTAACGGAAGCGCGATAACGGCAATTTGCAGCAGTTTGAAAAGTACTTTCATGGATTGATTGTATGGATTTTTTGGTGAAAAGACTGATTGGCGGCGGAAATACCCTTAGGCGCTGCGCGCGACCATGGGGCCTTAAGGCCCGACCATAGAGCCTTAAGGCTCGACCGCCGACCATGGATTGGTTGTCCGCGGTCCATGGTCTATGGTTCATGGTCTATGGTCGGCGGTCTACGATCATCAGATTTAATCGTCCGAATCTCCACATCTCCCCCGCTGTAATGCAACGTAAACTTCGCGCCCGGCCGTAACTGTGCTTCCCAATGCGTCGGGACATTGAATTGCCGGATTTTCCCGTCGATCCACGCTTGTACGGAAAGCATTTCCTTGTGGCGCTCGCGGGTTAGTACTTCGCCGTAAATGCGCAGCGCGTCGGTTTGGTCATTCAAATATACTTCGGCGGGTGATCCGATGCGGGTTAATCTCCCATTTCCCATGATTGCCACCTGATCGGCCAGGCGGAAAATTTCCCCGATGTCGTGCGTTACCAGTATGATCGTAAATGGTCGCTCGCGGTGGAGTTTGAGTAATAAATCCTGCAATTGCAGTTGCATATCCGGGTCGAGGGCGGCAAAAGGCTCGTCCATTAAGAGCAGCTCCGGCTCGCGCACGAGGGCACGGGCGAGCGCAACGCGCTGTTGTTGCCCGCCCGAGAGCTGGTGCGGTTTCCGGGTGGTGAGCTGCGTGAGACCTGCCGTTTCGAGCAAATGGCTGATCAGTTCCTTGTTATGGGTTTTAGGCAGGGCAAATTCAAGATTTTGCATGACGGTCATGTTCGGGAACAATGCATAGTCTTGAAAAACAAACCCGATATGCCGCTGCTGTGCCGGAACGTGCAGGCGGCTTGCGGTATCCAGCCATGGATTCTTGCCAAAAGTGATCCGGCCGGATTCCGGTATGGCCAACCCTGCAATTTGCCTTAATAATGTGGTTTTTCCTGCGCCCGAAGGTCCGGTAAGTGCGAGAATGCTGTTGCCGGGCAATGCAAAATCCACTTCCATCGGTAAGATTCCCTCCGCAGTGTGCAAAGTATGCCGGATATGGACTTCAAGCAGGTTGTCGGACACGGAGCAGGCGGTTGTTAATGGAATAGACCAGCAGCAAAATAACGAAAGTGATCGCAAAAAGCACCATCGCGTAGGTATTCGCGGCCGGGTAATTCAGGGCTTCCACCTCGTTGTAAATGGCTACGGATGCCACTTTGGTTACGCCCGGGATGTTGCCGCCGATCATCAGCACCACGCCGAATTCGCCGACGGTATGCGCGAATGTGAGTACAAATGCCGTGAGAATGGCCGGTTTGCAATTGGGTAAGAGCACTTTCGTGAACGTCTGCCATTCGCTTTTGCCCAGCGTGTAGGATGCCTCCCGTAGCGAAGGCGGTAACGATTGGAGCCCCGCACGAATAGGGTAGATCATGAATGGCAGGCTGTATAAAATGGAGGCGATCACGAGGCCCGGAAACGAGAAAACCAGCCTTAATCCGAAAATATCCTCGATCCACGCCCCAAACCAATGCGACGGACTGAAAGCCAGCAGCAGGTAAAACCCGATCACCGAAGGCGGTAGGACGAGCGGCATGCCGATCAACGCTTCCACCACGCCCCGGCCTTTGAATTTTCCAAAAACCAGCCAGTAGGCGATCGGCATGGCGATTACCAGTAGCAGAACTGAAGTAATGCTGGCTAGTTTGAAGGTTAGCAGGAGTGGTTGGGGGTCCAATTTTGAATGATTGAATGGTCAGGTTTTATCAAGTGTAGTCAGGTATTGTCAAGTGTTGTCAAGTATAGTCATGGGTTGTCATTCGTGGTCAGGTATTGTTGTATGTGTGTTTCATGACTAATTCAGAGTATCAATGGCAGCACTTGACTATACCTGACCACGAATGACTACACTTGACAATACCTGACAACTCTTGACCAAAAATGACAATACCTGACAATTATTTGTAACCGTACCGTTTAAAAATCGCTTTTGCTTTGGTTGAATACAGGAATTTGTAAAACTGCTCACTGGATGCTTTTTTGGGTGAATCCTCGCTGTGCTTCAATAAAATGGCTGCCTGTTGAATGGGTTTATAAAGGCTTGAATCCACTAATACATAATGTCCTTTATCCTTCATCTCAGGCGACAGCACAATGGATAATGCATTGAAACCCGCTTCCACGGAACCAGTTGTAATGTATTGGGCGGTTTGGGCGATGCTTTCACCGAATACGAGCTTCTTTTCGGTTTGTTCGTAAAGTTTCAATGCATTCAACGCCTGCACGGCCGCTTCGCCGTAAGGTGCCGTTTGGGGATTGGGGATGGCGATTTTTTTGACACTACCGGTAGCTAGTATTTCTGGTTTGAGGTCGGTTTCGGAGATATCCTTCGACCAGAGTACCAATGCGCCGGTGGCGTAAACTTCCGGTTTTTGGTCGGAACCGCCGTTTTTGAAAATTTCCTCGGGGTATTTGGTGTCGGCGGAAACGAATACGTCGAATGGCGCGCCCTCGCGGATCTGCGTCGTGAGTTTGCCGGAGGAAGCAACTACGATCTCGATCTGCTTGCCCGACTCTTTCTCGAATTCCTGCTGGATTTCTTTCATCACATATTGCACGTTGGCGGCAGTTGCGACGACGATTTTCTCCGACGGCTTGGAGCAACCGGCCAGAAATGCAGCGAAAAGGACAAGGATACGTAGTTTGTTCATGCCGCAATTTAGAAATATTGTTTTGCAATAATAGCCGCTTGCAGCCTCCGTGGAGCGTCCCCTCGGGAATTTGTCGTAAATTGCGCCCCGTTTCGCCGGGCTGTTCCGGACGGACGTTTGAACCGCTGATAGCCAATGGCTAAAAGCACAATTTAATCATTATAATGATCATAGAAACTGCACAGCGCACCAGGCAGACATCGGAATACTATTTTTCGGTGAAGCTGGCCGAAGTGCGCAAACTGATTGCCGAAGGGCATGACGTCATCAATCTCGGGATCGGAAACCCGGATATGATGCCCTCAGTAGAAACGCTGGAAGCATTGACAACCGCTGCCTATCAACCACAGGCGCATGGTTATCAGCCTTATACAGGCACCCCCGCTTTCAGAAAATCAGTGGCAGATTTTTATTATCGTACCTATGGCGTAACACTCGATCCGAATACTGAAATATTGCCGCTCATTGGTTCCAAAGAGGGCATTACCCACATATCGCTGACGTTCTTGGACCCGGGCGACGAGGTGCTGGTACCCGAGCTGGGTTATCCGGCCTACCGCGCCGTAAGCCAGATGGTCGGGGCGGTGGTGAAAGAATACCCGCTGCGCGAAGACCATGGCTGGCAGCCTGACTGGAATGCGATGGAAAGCCTCATTACGCCCAAAACAAAGCTGATGTGGCTCAACTACCCGCATATGCCCACGGGCGCGCCTGCTACGCAGGAGCTGTTCGAAGAGGCGGTTGCATTTGCTAAAAAACACCGGATTTTGCTTTGCCATGATAATCCTTACAGCTTGATCCTGAACAAAAAAGCGCCTATCAGCCTGCTTTCGGTGGAAGGGGCCAAAGAGGTGGCTATCGAGCTGAATTCGATGAGCAAGTCGCACAATATGGCGGGCTGGCGAATGGGGTGGCTTTCGGGCGCGAAGGAGTACATCAGCGCGGTGCTGACGATCAAGAGCAATGTCGATTCCGGGATGTTCTTTGCAATGCAGGAGGCTGGTGCGAAGGCATTGGGCAACTCTGCCGAATGGCATTCGGAGCGCAATGCGGTGTACCAGGGTCGTCTGGAAGCTTCGGAAGCGCTTCTGCGCACGCTTGGCTGCACGTGGGACAACAAGCAGGAAGGCATGTTCCTATGGGGCAAACTACCCGATTCCACGGAGTCGGCGGAGGCGCTCGTGAACAGCCTGCTGGTCGAAAAGCACGTGTTCATTGCGCCGGGCTTCATCTTTGGTCCGAAAGGCCAGCGATATATCCGTTTGTCGTTGTGCTTGCCAAAGGAAAGAATCTGGCAGGCAGTGGAGCGGATTAAAGGATAATATTTCAGGATATTTAAAATTCAAAATAATGATAATCAGTATCATAGGGGTGGGCCTGCTCGGCGGGTCATTTGCCCTGGGACTGCGCGAGAAATACCCGCATGTGAAATTCGTGGGGGTGGATAATTCGTCGGTCAATCAAAAAATAGCATTGGCAAAAGGGATCGTGGACGAGATCCTGACGCTCGACGAGGCATTGCAGGTATCCGAGCTGAACGTGCTCGCGACGCCGGTGGACGCCATTACCAAATTGCTTCCCTACATGCTCGATCACCTGCCCGACGGGCGGACGATCATGGACCTCGGTTCTACCAAGGAGCTGATTTGCAAACTGGCAGACAAACATCCGAAACGGGGCCAGTTCGTAGCGGCGCACCCGATGGCCGGTACCGAAAACTCGGGCCCGGGAGCGGCATTCAGGGAGCTTTTGATCGATAAGAATGTGATCATATGCGATAAGGAAAAAAGTAATCCCGATTCCCTGGCACTGGTAGAAACATTCCTGCGCGATGTAGGCATGAAAATCCACTATATGCAACCCGTGGAGCACGATCTGCATTTGGCGTATGTGTCGCATTTGAGCCATATCAGTTCGTTCGCTTTGGGGATGACCGTCCTGGACAAGGAACGGGATGAGCGCGCGATCTTCGATATGGCCAGTACCGGTTTTTCTTCCACAGTTCGTCTGGCCAAAAGCTCCCCGCAAATGTGGGCGCCGATTTTTGACCAAAACAAAAAGAATGTTTCCAAGGCATTGGGCGACTATATCGAGCTTCTGAAAAAGTTCAAAGACGCGATCGACGGCCGCGATATGGATGCCAGCCTTTCTTATATGGCCCGGGCAAATGATATAGGACGGGTTTTGGCGGGGATTGAAAAGAAATAGTCAGATGTGGTCATTTTTTTGACCGCCGACGGCTGATGGCCGACCGCCGAATGGCGCAATGACAATTGTTCGGCGGTCAGCTGTCAGTGGTCAGCGGTCAGGTATGGCCAAGAATTGTTGTATATAAATGGCTGAATATTAGTATATTGCAAATGGTTCTGAAATTGTTCGGAACCATTTGCGTTTTTTGGGCTGTTAAGTTGGGGTCGTTCAACGGCACCCTTCTTGATTGATTTTGAAGCATATAGTCTCAACAAAACAATAGGAAATGACAAAAGCGCATGGGGTTTGGGCAGCGGTATTGATAGCAGCAGGCATTTCATTAGGTGTGCACCGGGCCGACTCACTTTCCAATCATTCTACTACACAAACATTGCCGGTCGCGAAAACCGACTCGGCCGTTACCCGTTCCGAATGGATTTCATTGTACGACTCGCTAGGCCTGAAAAAGCAGGGCTTGTCTGAACGTGCATTCTATTGTGCCTGGTTCGGTTTCCAGAAAATCAAACTCGATAACCCGATCATGGCGATATGCGATTTTACGCAATCATCGCGCAACAAGCGGTTGTATGTGATCGATCTGCTGAAAAAGAAGGTGCTTTACAATACCTACGTGGCGCACGGCCGGAACTCTGGTAATGAGTTTGCCGAGCATTTTTCAAATGCCAATTCTTCCTTCCAGTCGAGTTTGGGTTTTTACAAAACATTAGGTACCTACCAGGGCAAGCACGGATTGTCATTAAAACTGGAAGGTCTCGAAAAAGGCATTAATGACCGCGCGTTGGAACGTGCCATCGTCATGCACGGCGCTGACTATGTGAGTGAATCCTTTATCAAAAATACGGGCCGCCTTGGCCGCAGCCTTGGTTGCCCCGCGGTTTCAATCGCCGATTCCAAAAAGCTCATCAATATGCTTTACAATGGCGCGGGGTTGTTTATTTACTCCGGTGACCAGCATTATCTCCAAAAATCCTCACTGCTGGCCGGAATGGAAGCTGTGGCCGAAGTTCAGGCATTAGGCGCTTCGCGTTTGTAAACATCCGGGAAGTACATCAAATCGCCTTTCTCGTTGCAGTCTGCCGGTAAATACAGCAGAAACACCGGCACGCGGACTTTCAGTTTGTGCCACTTCGGCGGATGCGAAACGCTGTCGGGCTCGGTCATGAAATCGCTGTCGAGCAGTTTGGTGCCGGCCATGTAGTTGGCCAGGTCGGTAGGATGCTGTACACGTACGCACCCGTGACTGCGCCAGCGCTTGTCGCTTTTGAAGAGGTAGCGCGCATTGGTATCGTGCAGGTAAATAGAGAGCGGGTTTTTGATCTCCACTTTTAATAAACCTAATGAGTTATCCTCACCCGTTTCCTGGCGGAAGCGGTAGGGGAATTTGTCGGCAGTCAGGTCCCCCCATTCGAGTTCTTCGGGGTTAATGGCCTGCCCGTCCTTACCAATCACCTGAATGCGGTTTCTGGTCAGGTACTCGGGATCGGCGGCGGCTTTCGGGAAAATTTCCTTGATGGCAATGCTTTTGGGCACGTTCCAGTACGGGTGCGTGACAATGCTCGTTGCGTAGGTGTCGATGGTAGGCGTGGGTGTATCCCGCTTGCCTACGACGGTATGCATGGTGAGCACGTTCTTGCCTGCGGAATCCATGGCCGTCAGGTAGGCGCCCCGGATATTGACCATTACAAAACGCGGCGCGTGCTGGATCTGCCGGTGAATCCAGCGGTAGGCATTCAATGTCTGCGCCACATAGGCCGCGCTGTCTTTCTTGTTGGATTTGATCAGCCGGTCGTAATGGATTTTCAGGTTATGGTAAACCGGGAAAACCGGCTCCAATTGCTCCATTACCCGCTCCACAGCCTCTCCTTTCGCCAGTTCTTCGGCTGCATTGCGGATCAATGCAGTATCCGCTTTCACCTTTTTTTGGGTAAATCGAATGGTAGGCTTGTGGCCGAACGCGATTTCTTCCAAAAGCGCGAAAACCGGCGCAATGGTGTCTTTTGTTCCAAATTTTTGGGTATTGATCCCCGCTTCGCTGGCTTGCGAAAGGAGTTCCTGGTAAATATCCTTGCTGCTGATCGCCTCTGCCAGTTCCTGGTCAGTCATGTCCTTCGGGTTCTTCCGGCACGACTGCATGATGGCGAGGGTAAAGAGTATCAGGAGGGGTACATAGCGGGCTTTGCCCAGACCGGACAGCATTTGCATTACGAACGATGATTTGGTGCTGAATAGGGCAGTGCAATTGTCATGCTAACCTGAAATGTGCATACACGGACCGTCCATAGCTCAAAAATGGGGAATTAAAGTGGCATTGCTGTACTTTAATTCCCTAAATCGATTATTCGTTGCGCAGGCTGCGGACCGGATCGGCCGTGGCAGCGCGGATCGCCTGGAAACTGACCGTCCCGATCGTCACTGCCAACGCCGCTGCGCCGGTCACTGCAAACACCCACCAATGGATCGTCGTCCGGTAGGGATAGTTTTCCAGCCATTTTTGCAGCCCATACCACGCTAGCGGCGACGCTACCACGATGGCAATGACCACCAGTTTGACAAAATCTTTCGAAATCAATCCCACAATACCCGCCACGGACGCTCCCAGCACCTTGCGGATGCCTACTTCCTTCGCCCGCTGCTCAGCCGCCTGTACCACCAATCCGAAAATACCCAATGCGGAAAGAAACATAGTCAGCCCGCTGAAAAAGAGAAAGAGGCTGTGGAGTTTGGATTCGGCCTCATATTGCTTTTCCAGCTTTTCTTCGATGTTATGAATGCGCAGCAGCTTTTCGGGAAAGAACTGCTTCCAGAGCTTGCGTACGCCGGCACCGACCTGCATTTCGGTCCCCGGCTCGATTCGAATGAGCATGCCCGCGTACTCAGGTGCCCTTTGGGCGAGAATGAGCGTGGGTTTCAACGGTTCGTACAACGATTCATTATGGAAATCGCCTACAACGCCCACGGGTACCGATTGTGTGTCTTTGGCGTGAACATCCAGCTGTTTGACACGAAGCATTTTCGCGGCCGAGGCAGTCATTAGCGAATTCTGGTTCATCTGCATTTTTTCGAATTTTACGAAATCCTTTTCCCGTAGTGAATCGGCGTTGAACGCATCGGCGAAGCGGCTGCTGAACATGCGCCCCTTCACTAATTTTAGTCCCAAAGTCGTAGGTAAATCCACATCACCGGCGATGTGCCAGATCCGGAGACGGCGCCCGGCGTGGGCCGGGTCGGGGACCTCGCGCTGCATATAGCCCGCGCCCTCTGTGGGCATCCACATGCTAAGGCTGCTGCGCACGACACCCGGAATTCTTTGCAATTCGCTTTTAAATGCTTCGCCTTTGCCATTCCACGCGATCTGCTCGATGCCGATCAGGTTGTTTTTATCGTAGCCGAGGTCTTTGTTTTTCATCAGGTCAAATTGCTGCCAGACCACGATGGTAGCAAGCAATACAACAATCGAAATGGAAAATTGCGCGACGACGAGCGTTTTGCGGAGCCCTGTTTGCCCCAACGAAGCCGTGAATATGCCCCGTAATGTATTGGCCGGTTTGAAGCCCGAGATAATCCAGGCGGGGTAAAGGCCTGTGACCAGCGCGGTGAAGAAGAACATCAGCAATGCGCCCCCTGCCATCAGGATGTTGGAAGTAAATGTGAGTACCAATCGGTGCCCGAGAAAGTTTTCGACCGGGCGTAATGTGAAGAAATAGGCAAATACCGCGATACCGACCGAAATGCCGAATAATAGTAAGGTTTCCGTAAGAAGCTGCATGACGAGCTGCGTCCGCGATCCGCTGAGCACTTTCCGGACACCGGCTTCCTTCACCCGCGCGAATGCCTTTGCCGTGCTGAGGTTTACAAAATTGACGCAGGCGATGAATAACACGAGTAATGCGACGCCCGCAAAAATATAAATCGTCCGGATGCTGGCTTTCACGCTTTGGCCTTCGGCGAAATCGGAGTGGAGGTAAATGTCTTTTAAAGGCTGGAATTCGAACTGCTCCCGGCCTTTGTTTTTTGTGAAATCTGCATACCAGGCATTGACCTTTCGCGTAAATGCCTTCACGTCGGTGCCCGGTTTGAGCAACAGATAACTTTGGTCGAACATAATTATACCATTATTAGTCAGCGGCTCTACCTTGGTACGTTTCAGTCGGATCACATCCGTTCGGAGATGGCTGTTATAAGGCAGGTCTTCGATCAGACCAGTGATTTCATATGGTGCGGGTTCCGAGCCGAGTGTCGGGATCTCGTAGATAATCCGGCCTATCGGGTTCTGACCCGGAAATATCCTGCCTGCATACGATCGTGTGATGAGTAAACTCCAACGGTTTTCCGAAGTGCGTTCGAGGCTGCCGGCAACAAGCTTAATGTCCAACATTTTATTTGCCATCGTGTCAACCGTCAGCATGTTGGTTTCTATGCCATCGTTATCCCCAGGGCTAATCTTAAAATGAGGCCGATAGGAGTCAACGGACGACCAGGATTGTGCTTCCGCATACATTTTCTGTAATGCGGGCGCAAGATAGGAGGGGGATGAAATATGTCGTTCAAACAGCCCGCCGCCCATTTTATTCACCGTGACAATCCTGTAAATATCATCCTTCCGGCTCCATTGCCGGTCGTACGAAAGGCTGTCGATCACCACCGTAGCCACCATCATGCACGCCCACAAGCCAATGGAAAGGCCGATTAAATGGATCAGCGAATAGCCGCTGTTTTTAACCAAAACCCGCGAGCCGATTTTGAAATAATTACGCAGCATATCGCTGCTAAATGCCGATGGCGAGCCGTACGGCGACGGTTTTCGCCGCATAATAGAAGGGCGGAGCAATGCTGTTACTTCTCGGAGGAAGAAAAAATTGGCCTTGAGCGCGCCTGTGCGGCGGTGGCGCAACGCGTAGCGCTCGTGCAGGTCGCCGAGTAGTTCTTCGCGCAGATGCGGGGCGCAAATGCGCGTGGCCAGCTTATCGAGCCAGCGGGGAGGGAGTGGTTGCATGGTTCAGCTGTTTGAAAAGTCGAGGCCCATTTTGGATAATTCGGCAGGTGTAATGCGGTTCCATAGGTTGTTCCGCACGGTGCGGGCCTCGTGGAGGATCTTGCCGCCATAAGCAGTCACGGTAAACAGGCGCTTGCGGCGTCCGCCACGTTCCTGCGTCGCCTCGCCAAGGTACGAGCTGAGGTAGCCTTTCTGTTCGAGCCGCTGCAATGCGGCATGTACCGCGCCGGTGCTTACCGTCTGCCCGGTTTCGTTTTCGAGCTCTTCCGCAATGCTCACCGAGTAGGCGCCCGGCGCCAGCGCCGCCACGGCCAGTAATACGATTTCTTCAAATTCGCCCAAATCGCTTCGTCTCATAAGAATGTGTCCGGATTTATTAGATCTATTTCTGTATGTAAAATATCTTGCCAGTTATTGAAAACCGTATTTACGTCGAAATGAGGGCAGTTTCACGAAAAAGCCCTGTTCGTTTTTGAACAAGGCTCGTCCGGTGTTGTACAGGGTTGTTAATGAATTGATATTAGTTGAAATGCTCGTAGCCTGCTATTTCTTCCCAAAAAACTTCTGCTTCACACTCTCTTTCCGTGCATACTTCTTCACCGCTTCCGCCGCTTCAATAGGCAAATCCGATTCCAGAATGGATGCCCCGTCTTTTGCAATGGCCAGGTATGCGGCTTTGCGCTCTTCCGGAGTTTTAAGTTTGTCATACGACGAGGCCGCTGAGATCATGCACATGGTGCCTTTTTTGTTCAGCAACGCATATAATTCCTTATTTTCGGGCTTCACGTGCGGGCCTATGTAGGCGATCATCTGGGTGAAAGGCACGTTGGCCTTTTCGTAGTCCTCGTACTCTTTCATGTTCCGGATGAATGCCGAGAAGGTGTGGTTTTTGTTTTGGGATAAATAATAGGTCATTTCGGCGGCGCTGTGCACGGTGAGCATCACGAATGCGTCGGCTTTGTGCTTTTTGATCAACGCGGCAGTCATGGCTAGGGGGACGTCCTTATGGTCGAGGTTGAGGACGGTTTTGCCGCGCGCCCATTCGATCACTTCCGAAAGCGTCGGGATAGGGAAGTTGGTGACGTTACCTTCCGCGTCTTTGAGGCGGAATTTTTTGAGCTCTTCGTAGGTGTAGTCCGACAGCTTGCCTTTGCCCGTCGTCGTGCGGTCGAGCGTGGCGTCGTGCATGAGCACCATCACGCTGTCTTTGGTCAGTCGCGGATCGATTTCGAAGAATGCGGGGGTGTGTTTCAATGTATTTTCAAAAGTAGCAATGGAGTTCTCGGGAAAGCCCTTCACCATGCCGCCGCGGTGCCCGGCGATCAGTATCGGGTCGTTGCCGGTGAATTGAAAATAGGCGTGCAGGTCCTTCGCGGTCTTGATTTTCAGGACATTGAGCTTGCTCTGCGCATGACTGGTGGAATGGCTGCCCAAGGCGAGTAATGCGGTTAGTATGAATGGGTTAAGGAGTTTCTTTTTCATGATTTATATTAAAAATTAAGAGCGGCAGTTGAGTTTTAAAAGATTGAATTCGCCCTGTGCATCCAGGCTGAACAATGTTACCGAAGAGTTCTCCTGAACGATCTGCCGGTAGTTTTTGAGCGGCATCCCGAGTTTCCAGGCCATGTAAAACCGGTTCACGGCATTGTGCGCCACCACGAGCACGGTACCGTTGGGATGTTTTTGGAGAATGTCGTTGAAAAAATCATCGACGCGCGTCACAATCTCGATGGCCGTCTCGCCTGTCCCGCCCGCACGTGCGTAATCGGGCTCGTGCGCCCATGCGTCCCAGAGCGCGGGGTTTTCGGCGATGAACTCGGCCCGCGTTTTTCCTTCCCATTCACCGAATGAGGCTTCGATCAGCCGTTGATCGACGACGATACCCGGGTAGTTGCCAGAGGCAATGGTAGCGGTGTGATGGGCGCGTTGAAGCGGCGAAGTATACACCGCGTCGAATGCAATGTCTTTGAGCAATGCGGCTGCGAGATGTGCCTGTTCGAGGCCTTTTTCGGTGAGGCCGATGTCCGTCGCGCCGCAGTAGCGGTTGCCGTCGGCATTCCAGAATGTTTCTCCGTGGCGGAGCAGATATACGTGGAGCATGGTCAGTGAGTTATGGGCACAGGCCCGGCTATGAAACCTTTTTCGGTTAAAGTTTGGATAAAATTCCGGTATTGCTGCGCATAGGCTTCTACCAACGCCGGCTCGGGGCGGATCGTCTTCTCAATGCGCGTCATCGCCTGCGCCGCTTGCGTGAGCGTTCCGAAATGGGAGCCCGCTGCGGCCACGATGGCGGCACCCGCTGCGCCGGTCACATTACCGCATTTGTGTACGGGCCGGTTGAGGACATTAGCCCGGATGGTAAGCCACACATCGCTGTTGCTCCCACCGCCGGCAGTGTAGACCGCATGCACTTCCTCGCCCGAAAGGCCTTCGATCATTTCATAGGCATAACGTTCCACGAATGCGACGCTTTCCATATTGGCAGCGAATGTGGCCTCGCGGCTGGCATTTTCGGGCGCAAAGCCCCGCGCCTGGGGCGCTATGAACGGGAAGCGCTCGCCTTGTTGCAGCAAAGGATAAGCGATGAGGCCGGTAGGAATGAGGTTTACGGAAGCGTTGGTGAGTGAGGGAAGGTCGTCGGCAAAGCATGCCGAAACCCAATCGGCGCCGATGTTACCCGCTCCGCCCGGCATCCAGTAGCCTTCGGGATGGCGGTGGCTGTACAGCCGGCCTTCCGGGTCGCGTACCTCCCGGATGGTGACCCCCTTCACGACGAGCGTGGTGCCGATGGTGGTATTCCAATCGCCGGGTTGCACGGCACCGGAAGCCACCTGCGATGCGCAGCCGTCGGTCATGCCGGCGATAACCTGGATCGGCTCCAAACCGAGTTGTTGGCTCAGCTCCGGCAGTAAGCGGCCGATTTGTGTGCCCGACGGGACGACTTTTTGCAGCCATTCTTTTCGCAGCGGAAGGTGTTCCGTCAGGTAAGCCGGCCATTCGCCCGCGCCGACGTCAAAGCCTGATTTCAATGCATTGGTATAGTCGGTTACTGAAAAATCGCCGCAGAGTTTGCCGATGATAAAATCCGTCGCGTGGATCCAGGTGTGGATTTGCGCTGCTTTTTCGGTGAACCGGTTGGAATACCACACCATTTTCGACAACCCGCTGGACGCATTGAAACCGGTGTAGCCTTCAGGGTGAAGACGTTCGGCGATTTCCCTGCAGTACTTTCCTTCTGCGGCAGGACGGGTGTCGGAGTACATCAATGCATCGTGCAGCGGCTCGTTATGCGCGTCCAGGGGAATGACTGTGCCGGATGTGGACGTGACCGAAACCGCCCTTATGTCCTTCAAATCAATGACTTCGCGGACGGAGGCCAGCAAGTTTTGTAAACAGGTCCATACCGATTCCCACCACATCGCCGGCGTTTGCTCCTCGCGCGAACGCGGCGTGAGTGGGAAAACCTTCTCGCTGCTGCCCGTGGTGCGTCCCGTTTCATCCAGCAGTACTACACGCACGCCCTGCGTCCCCACATCGATCCCTAAAAAGTATGAATGCATAGTTAATTCAGTGTTTTAAATGCCTCGCGGCTGCGTTTCCATTCGGCATACCATGCGGCGTAAACCGGATCGCTGTCCGGTTCGGTAACCTCCAGCGTCTCCGGTACATGGTTCGGAATGCCCAGTGCATCGTTGCAAATGGCCACACCTCCCGAGACGGAGGCCTGGCGGTAATTGGTCCGAATAACTACTTTTTTACCTAACAAATTGGCGATAAACTGCCGTAGCAGCTTGCTTTGTACTCCTCCGCCGCACATCCATACATAGTCCTGCTCATGGCGCGTCACTTCGCGGAGCACCTTATAATTTTCGGAAATGCTGCAAGCAATGTCCCAAAGCGTGGCCCATACGAAATGTGCCCGGCTGAGCTGGTGCGATACCGGTGTATTAAATATGAACCCGCCGCGGATCAGCGGGGACTTCTCGCCTGCGAGCAACGAGCCCAGCGCGCCCACGCAATGCGTATCACGAATGGCCGCTACCTCGGTTTCGATCAGTTCGTAGGGCTCATTGGGATAGAAAATTTCTTTCAGGCGCTGGTAATTCAGGCCGGTTACGCCTGCATTGGCTTCGAGCAGAAAATTGGCATTGTCGGTATGCCGGTTGGTCCAGGTGCGTTCGTGAGCGTCGGTAATGTAATGGTCGGCTATTTTAATAATGGGGGTAGTAGTGCCCGAAACGATCACAATGTCTTCCACGGACGGTTCAAGGCTTGTGATCGCCAGTTGGGTATCCGAGCCGCCGACCACCACGTCAGCGGACTCCAAAATGCCGAGTTCGGCGGCAATGTCCGGTTGTATTTTACCTAAAACAGTCCCTGAATGCACCAGCGGCGGGAGGAGCGAGACATCGAGCCGGTATTTTTCACAGAGCTGCGGCGACCATTGCCCCTTCGCGACATCGTAGAGTAACGTCTCCGACGCCTGGGAATGCTCGTATCCCTGCACGCCGCTGAACATGTATTGCGCCCAGTCGCTGATGCTGAGGAATGTCGACACCCGCTGCCAAAGCGAGGGGCGGCGCTCGCGGACACCGACGAGTTTCAATGCCGAAAAAAGTGAAGTAGGGTAACGACCAGTGAGCATGTAGATCTCGTGTTTATCCGGGCTAATGTCTTCCCATTCGCGGCCGCGGTGGTCGATATTGGGCATGCCGATAAGCGAGTTGCCTGCTTTGTCGAGCGCTACAATGCCTTCGCGCTGGCTGGTGGCCGTGATGGCCGTGATACTCACCGCTCCTGCTTGTGCCAATGCGGTTTTAGCAAGATTCCTGATCTGCTTCCACAGTGCGTCCGGGTCGAAAAAGATGGATTCCGGGTAATGCTCGTCCTTCCGGTAGTGCATATCGCCGCTCGCCACGCCGAGGATCACACCGGCGGGGTCGGCGATGGCTACACGTACATTGCCTGTGCCGATATCGGTCACGAGGTATGCCTGTTTCAAAGTCATTGTTTTACGATTAATGGGTTTTGGCAGCCAATACGTCCCGGTTCACCAACTGGCGGATGTTCCGGTTGCCTTCCGCATAAAAGCCGCGCAGGGCCTTGTTCATAATGTCGGCGTGGTGATCTTCCACTTCAAAGGTAGCCCCGGCAATGTGCGGCGTAGCGAGGACGTTTTTGTGATGTATTAATCTATAATCCAGTGCATCAGGTGGTTCGTGGTCGAAAACGTCGAGGATAGCGCCGCGGATGGCGTTGCTTTCGATGGCCGATAGTAATGCCTCGCGCTGCACCACCACTGCCCGCGCGGTGTTCACAAAAATGGCATCTTTTTTCATTAACCCGATCAGCTCTTCTCCAATCATGCCTTCGGTTTCGCTGGTCACAGGTAAATGGATCGATACCACGTCGGAGAGACGGAAGACGTCTTCCAGGCTCACCTTTTTGTAGTGGGGGTCATCCGAGGTATAGAACGGATCATAATACAGGATTTCGGCAGGGAAATGCCTTACCAGGTTCGCGATTGTCTGTCCCACAGCCCCGAAACCGACCATCCCGATCGTTTTTCCGGCAATCTCATTCCCTTTAAACTGCAAATAGGAAGTATGTGCACCCGCCTCCCAATGCTCGCCTTCGAGCCAGGCAACGCCTTCGAATGTGTTGCGCATCAGATTGATAAGGTTGGCGATAAACATTTCCGCCACCGCCTGCGCATTACGCGCGGGCGTGTTGAAAACCGGGATGCCCTTGGTGGTAGCGGTCGCCACAGCCACATTGGAAGGCGTCCCGCGGCACACGCCGATAAACTGTAAATCCGGGAACGCCTCGATTACCGCAGCTGTAACGTGATCGTGCTCGGTAATGAGGGCGTCGGCCCCGGTTTCAGTCAGTAATGCAATGAGTTCCCCCTCATTGTAAGCGCGCTCCTGCAATTTCCATGGCTTATAAATGATCTCTCCGAATTGCTCTTTTAGCGCCTGCTGCGCCTTGTCGTGGTAGGGGGCGGTTATTAGGATTTTCATGTCTGGTGTCGAGTTTGTAGTGACCATGGACGATGGACCATCGACCATGGATTGTTGTCGCCATGGTCGATGGTCGGCGGTCGATTGTCAAAAATTGTTAAATGTTACTATCAATAGTCAAATGCTTTTCCGCAACGCTACTTGCCTGCGGCAACGTAATAAACCTCGTGAGCACGGCGCTGATGAAGTACAGGACTGCCAGCGTCCAGGCTACTCCTTCGCTGCCTATGGAGCCGATGAATAGCCCTACAATGGCCGGGCCGATAAAAACCGGCAGGCCGGCGCCGAGGTTCAGGATGGCCATAGCAGCGCCTTTTTCTTCTTTTACTAATGACGGCACCAATGCGGAGAGCGGCACATACCCGGCGAGTAATCCACCCCAGAGAATACCCGGGATGAGGATCAGCCAGAAGTTGCCGTCGAAAAGGGCTGGTGAATAGTAGAAGAGCAAAGTACTGACCCCGCAGCCAAAGCCGCCGAACCACATAATGGTGTTTTGCCAGCCCAGGCGGTCGCCGACGAAGCCAAATATGAGGTTGAAAATGATGTTACTGGTAAAAATAGTCCCCCATATCCACAGCCATTCCTGCGTAGACAGCCCGTGCTCGGCCATGTAAGTAGGCAGGAATACCGGGAATGCAAATTGGGCCGTGGTGTTGATAATGCGTACAATGCCGCCGATCAGCACCTTGGGTTCTTCGCGAATAATGGTGAAGCCTTTCAATAGCTCGTTTGCCTTGCCGGCCGCCTCGCCGGTCGAGTGGAATTGATCTTTATTCAAAACCAATGCGAAGAATGCCCCGACGGAAACCCAGAAAATGGAGCTCCAAAGCGTATTCTGGTAACCGATCCGCTCGATGGCCCAGCTGGAATAATAGGCGCCGAATACATTGAGGCCGCCCGTGAATACAAACCAGAACCAGCCCACCGCGCGCCCGAGCGCATGCCCAGGTGTGCGGTAGGTGATCCATACCAGAAACGAATAGGCAAACAACGGGTAACCGAACCCTCTGACCGCATAGGTGAGCAACATGACGGGAAAATTGAGCGATTCCATGCCCAATCCTACAAAACCGACGGTGCCGATCACGTAAAGCAAAATGCCCATCAGCATGGCCTTGCGCGGGCCATACCCTTCGGCCAGGACGCCTGAAAACCAGGACGAAATGGCGATGGTAATGCCGTACACCGTGAAAAGCGATGCGGATTGCTGGATCGTCATGCCGCGGTCGAGGAGGTAGGGGCTGAGCCAGCCTTGCTCCACGCCATCGCCCATCATGAAAATCAGGATGCCCAGATACCCCCAGGCGAGGTGCCGGGGTAATCCGATGCGGTCAAAGGGTGTCGTTGGTGTCATTGTGGGATTGATTTAGGAATATGAAAAAGGTCAGTTGAACGAATATCTCACACCCAGCTGAATGCGCCACGGCGTTCCGCCGATCGGCCGGGTGGCAATGTTCTGTACCGAATAGTTGTACTGCTGCTTCGCCTGGTCGAACCCGGTGATGTTGAGCAGGTTGGTATTGCCGCGGTTGTAGTTGCGGCCCCATTCCTTGTTCAGGATGTTCAGGAAGTTGAATGCATCGGCCGAAAATTCGAGGTTATGGCCTTTGGCAATGCTGAATGCCTTGGTCAGGCGGAGGTCAACCGTCGTGTAGAATGGGTTGGAGCCGCCGTTCCGTTTCGCTACCTGCCCGATGTTGGAATTGATATAATCCTTCACGCTCTGGTCGGTTGCCGGATTGCTCAGCAGGTCGCTGATACCCTTGCGGATGTTTTCGGGCGTGTTCGGACTGTTCGGGTCAAACACGTAGGCCAGGTCATTGGTTAATACAAAATCGCCATTCAAGCTTGTATTACCACCCACCAGGAAGCTATACCGGCTGCCGCCAATGCCAATGAGCGTCGCGCCCAGCTGGAAACCTTTCCACGACGGTGCCGCGCCGTTGATGACGAGTTTGTTGCGGAACTGCTGGTCGGAATAACCGTAGTTCAGGTTGCGGGGATCGTCTTTCACAGGTAGAAATGTGGAGGTGTTGGCCACGCAACAGTTGTAGGAAGAGTTATCCTTCGCCGAGTTGATGGTGTAGCTCGCATTCACATACCCGTCATTCCCGATGCGAATGCTCGCGTCGGCCACAAATGTGAGTTGATTGGATTCGCCGGTGGAAATCAGTTCGAGTACGCGGCCCACGTCCGCGGTCTTACGCGATTGCAGCCAGTCGGTCACGCCTTTGGCCGAAATGCTCGACGCCGGCACGAATACGCCGCGGTTATCCTCATTGGCCAGCCTGAATGCCGGGTTGTCGGCCAGGTTGCGGTCTACATACACATAGTTATGCACCGTACGGCCCACGATCGCATTCAGACCCACGCGAATGCGGTCGCCGAAGAAGTGGTTGTAATTGATATTGGCCTTGTAAGTGGTCGGTACCTGAAAGTCCTTGTTTACTGCGTTGATCGTCGAAATGTAGTTCACGCCTTCGGGGATGCCGGGAATTGTGGAGGGGTCATTGCGATAGGCATTGAAATCCGGTTTCGGAACGGCTGCGCCGGTGACATCGATGGCACCTACCATGGTACCGCTGTTCTGGATATTGTTCACCTGCGCGTAGTAGTGCGGCTGTGAAGAGAAC
Organism: Dyadobacter fermentans; assembly: GCF_019924045.1. GTDB lineage: Bacteria > Bacteroidota > Bacteroidia > Cytophagales > Spirosomataceae > Dyadobacter > Dyadobacter fermentans_A. The sequence goes on from NZ_JAHXBN010000001.1 coordinate 195,577, forward strand.
ATCCCGCCGCCGATTTTAAGAATATCTTTCTTGCGACCGCCCATATCCCAGGTTACCTGGAAACGTGGCTGGATGTTGTTCCAGTCCTGCGGTTTAATGTCCGTCCGCACGCCTAATGTCTTGTCGACGGTCGCATTGTACTCGCCATTAGTGAGGAACGCGGTGGCGTCATAGCGCACGCCGAGGACGACGTTCAGGTCACGGGTCGGGTTGTATTCGGCTTGTGCAAATGCGGAAATATCGAGTACGGTTTGTTCCACGATCGGCGCGCCTTTCAATGTCACCTCGCGGGCGTAGCGGTACGGGCGCAATGCCGCCAGGTCGTTGAGGCTATTAAAGAAGAAACGGCCGTTCTGTTCGCTGGAAAGGTAGGTTTCCATGTACGTAAGCATGTTGTCCGTACCGAATGTGAAATTGACCTTATCGGTATTCCAGTAGGCGGTGTTGCTCAAATGCACCTGCTTCATGCGGTTTGACTCGGGGCTGAAACGCTGCCCGCCGAACTGCACCGACTTGGTTTGCGTCGCATTCGGGTTAGTCTCGGTGGGGAAGGGTGAGGTCACGTTCACGATCGCGCGCGGGATGTTCGAAAACGGCAGGTAACTCTGCGGCGTCTTCGGTTTGTAGGAGTACATATATTGTACCTTGAACTCGTTGGTCAGCCGCGGGTTAAGAGAAGAGCGTAATGCAGCCATGGCGGTGGTCGAAACGTCCTTGAAGTTGTTGTACGATTCCAGCAGGTTGATATTCGAGTTATCACCTTCGTTGAACGGCGATACGTAGCGCGTGGTATTGCTCCGGAGCGTCAACTTGTGTCTTTGGTTGATCTGCCAGTCGAGACGTACAAATGCGGTGTTGGTCGTGGTTTTGCGCGGAAACTGGCCGTATTGCTGGCCTTTTAAGCCGTACAATTCGGAGGCAATGCGGATCAGTTTATCGAGCGTGTCCTTCCGGATGCCGTAGCGCTGCTCATCGTCGGCGCTTTTAATATCGGCGATCACAAGCGGCTGGCTGGCATCCTGGCGGTCGTAGGCCACGAAGAAATGCAGCTTATCCTTGATCAATGGCCCGCCCAGGCTGAAACCCGACTGGTAGTTGCTGAAATCCTGTTCGCGCTTCACGCCGCGGATGTCGTAGCCGCTGGATAGGGTGTTGTTCCTGAAATAAAGGAATGCCGAACCTTCCAGCTTGTTGGTGCCGCTTTTGGTCACCGCGCTGATCGCCCCGCCCGATTGCCTACCCTGGGTAACGTCGTAATCATTGGTAATCACCTTGTATTCGCGGATCGCTTCGAGGGAAATGGCGTAAGGTCCTTCCGCCACGGTACCGTTAGTCCACTGGTTCTTGGCATTCATCCCGTCGATGGTCACATTGGCGCCGGTAGCACGTTGCCCGCCGAAACTGAAATTATCGCCGCCCTGCAGTGGGGAAAGGTTGTTGAGCCGCGTGAAATTGCGGCCCTCGTTGGGTAAGCTTTTGATCTGAGCGGCCGTAATGGAGGTGGATGCGCCCGCCTGCTGCACTTCTTTGGTGAATCCTTTTTCAGAAATAACTACTTCTTTCAGTGCGGTTTCCGAAGCGGAAAGGGTAATGTCGACGCTCAGTTTGTCGCCGTAGTTGAGAGAGTAACCGGTTTGTTTCACCGTTTGAAGTCCCACAAACGACGCGCTGATCGAATAGGGCTTGCCCAAAGGCAACTGGTGCAAGGCGTATTCACCTTTGGCATTGGTAATGGTATGGGTTTCAAAGCCGGTGGCGTCGTTACGGATGGTAATGGTGGCACCGGGCAGCAGTTCATTGTTCGTGGCGTCTTTTACCGTGCCTGTGATGGAGGCATCGGTGGCCTGTGCAAGTCCGCTGTGCGCTCCGGCAAGCAGCGCCAGCAGCAGCGTGAAGGCTGCGAGATAAAACTTAAGGGATTTCATGGGAGTTTGAGTAGATCTAAATTTTACATTTTCATAATGATGTGTTAAAATTTATTTCACTTTTCGAGCGGCTTCCGGCGCCTTGGAGGCTTTTCGAATAGCTTTTTGGTATAATTGGCATAAAAAGCATGAAATATTATAGTCAAAGAGCAATGCAAACAAAGCGAAATTAAATTATTTAAACAAAATTAAAGTTTATTAAAGTAAACGAAACCTTAGAGTTGGAATGTTAACAATATGATAATACCGGCCCATGGTCATCATCCGGGCGGTTTTTAGTCTTTAACTTGTATTATTTTTATTTGAAAAATAAATCTGGCGATATTTCACGCGACGGTTATGCGGGAGGGTTTCCGTGTTCGGGAAACTATGGTTATACTTGCTTTCAAAGTGTATCGAAATGACTATTACAGAAAGGCATCAATTCATTTTGCAGGAGCTGAAAAGGGCTGGTACGGTGAGTATCGTACAGCTTTCGGAGCAAATGCAGGTTTCCGGCGTGACGATCCGGAAGGATCTGAAACTCCTCGAAGATAAAAATCTGCTGTTCAGGACGCACGGCGGAGGTTCGCTCAATAACCCTTATGCCGTGGAGCGACCCATTAATGAGAAAGAATTTATTAACTCCGACGAGAAGCAAAGCATTGCACGTGAGGCATTAACGCTGATCCGGCAAACGGATTCGATCATGATCGGATCGGGTACGACGGTGTTTGAGCTGGCACGCTGCCTGCACCCTGCGAAGCAGATCACGGTGATTACGCCGGCTGTGAAGGTGACGTTGGAGCTTAGTAATCGGCCCAATGTGGAGGTGTTGCAGCTGGGCGGGCTGATCCGTCAGAATTCGTCGTCGGTAGCCGGTTCCTATGCTGAGTATATTCTCGACCATATTTCATGCGGCGTTCTTTTTATTGGTGTGGATGGAATCGACTTCGATTTCGGGTTGTCGATCAGTAACCTGACGGAGGCGGGCCTGAACCAAAAGATGATCAGCACCGCGCAGGTAGTGGTGGTGCTGGCCGATCATACGAAGTTTGGTAAACGGGGGATTGGAAAAATTTGCGACCTCGACCAGGTGCAGTACATCGTGACCGATGCCGGCGTGTCGGACGAGGCCGTCAAATCTCTGGAAGACCGGGGCGTAAAGGTGCTGGTCGCCGGACGGTAAGGGTTTAGGAAAGTAAGGGTTTACGAAAGTAAGTCTGCTCTTTAATCCATTTTGTCGGCCAGTTCGAAACTCAGTTTCAGTTGTTTCCGGGTCGATGCGGTGAGCTCGCGTTTGGCCAGTGCATGGCATTCGTAAGTGGCATCGGCGAACATCATTTGTTGCGGCGGGGTCTTTTGCGTAGCTGCCGAAGGTCCCCGCAATGCGCCCACAAGCCCCATCTCGCGCGCGACGTACACATAGCGAATGGCGTCGATCACCACGCCTGCGGAGTTGGGCGAATCCTGCACCGAAAGTTGTGCATCGAGCGTCACCGGCGAGCCCATGAAGCCTTCGAGTTCGAGGCGGAAATTGGCCACTTTGTTATCTCCGTAGAATGCAATGTATTCCGATGGCCCCGCGTGCAGGAAGCTGTCGGTAGTAGAGATGCCGCGGATGTCATTTTGTGCACGTATCACATTCTCTTTCGATATTTTCTTCGATTTCAGGCGGTTTTTGTCTTCCATATTCAGGAAGTCGGTATTACCACCGACGTTGCGCTGAATGTGGGCTTTCACGTGGTGGCCGCGCTCGAAGGCCAGCTCCTGCAACATTTGGGATAATATGCTAGCCCCAAACTGGCTGCGCATGTCGTCGCCGATCAGCGGAATACCCGCATCGATAAACTTCTGCTCCCATTCCGGATCGGAGGCGATGAATACCGGAATACAGTTCACCAGCGAAATACCGAGTTCGAGGCAGATTTCGGCATAGAACTCCGTCGCCAGCTGAGAGCCTACCGGCAGATAGTTGATCAATACTTCGGCCTTGTGCGCTTGCAGTTGCGCGATGATTTCCTGGCGGATGGTGGCGGTTAATGCTTCGTTATACCGCTCGCCGCTGGTCAGCAGGTCGGTTTCTTTCAGTTCTTCTTTTACTACGAAACGGTTGTCGGCCGGGTACGCGAGCATTTGCGGGGAGACGCCGTCCAGTACCGGCGATCGGTAAACCGGCGCCTCGGTGGTAATGTCGGTATACAGTTCGATCGCGCAATTGGGTTTTGTGAAAATGGCATCTTTCAATTTCAACCCGATTTTACGCTCGTCGACCTCAAAGCCGCAGACGAACTCGATGTTTTCGGCACGGTAGCCACCGATATTGTCGGCCATGAGTCCAGATGTTTTGTCTGCGTAGCGTGTATAATATTCAACGCCCTGTACCAACGAGCTGGCGCAGTTTCCTACCCCTACAATCGCCACTTTTATCTTTTGATCAATATTTGACATTTCCAATAATCTGAGTTTATGATGAAAATCTATTTTTAAAATATTTTAATTAATGTAAAATACTTGAATTTGAGCCAAATTAAAACATTGATTGACGGAAATGCAACTGTAAGTGGATATTTATGCAAACGTTTGCATAACGGTTCAGGTATTTAATTTTGGAAATATTCTAGAACGCCTCGAAGGCACGAATATTCGCGAAGCGCATTTGTGCCTTCGAGGCATTCTAAATCCCGCAAAAAACTCCCTGCAAATACTTCTGTATATAACGTACAAGCAACTTCGGGCATCTCCGCCGAAGCCGAAAAGGGCCAATCAGCCGATATGATAGTTGTTTGGCGTAAAGTTGGTCTGTCTATCAGCAAATCGCTATTTTTCGAATCAAGGTCATTCCACCGAAGTGACAATTGAATTTAGAATGATGGAACCGCCCGCGGTACTATTTCACGGAACAGCGGAACGCAATGTGGCCACTATTCTTTCCGAGGGTCTAAAAAAGATGGCCCGACACCATGTGCATTTATCTTCAGATATTGAGACGGCCAGAAAAGTGGGCGCCCGCTATGGAAAGCCGGTGATTTTCGAGGTTGATACAATCGGGATGCGGAAGGAGGGGTATGAATTTCGAGTATCTGAGAATGGCGTGTGGCTAGTGGATGTAGTGCCTTCGAGGTTTTTGCGCATTCAGTTACATTGAAATGCATTTGAGGTGTGTTGTGGTGGCAGCACGTCTACCGCTTACAAGTTCAAGAATCCTATTTTAATAAGCAAAGACCAGGCATTTATGCCTGGCCCGGATGGCGCATTTAAGCGTCTAAAACTCTTGATCGACCTTTTGTTTAAGTAGAACCAGACGCTCCGCAATTTCCAGGCATTCGCCTTTGGACATCTGGCCGATGGTGTTTTTAACTGCATTCATCATTACCCTTCCTTCGTCATCATAGGCAATGCCCGATCGGGTTACCGTAGTACAGAGATCGTCCCATTCAGGGGCAAGCTCGTCCGAAAACATTCTGGAAGGGATAATCTTGAAATAGGCGTGCAGGGACAGCAGGTCGGCCCGGCACCGGTTAGGGTCAAGGGTCAGGCCTTCGACGAATTTTGAAAGTTCGACGTAAGCAAAAAGATTGGAACGTTTCATGAATGGAGGGATGGATTTGGAAATAGCATAACTATTGGCTGTAAATGTATCTTTTTACGCTTTACAGGGCAAACTGGGCTATTTCTCTCCAATGCGATGGTCGGAATGGCAGATCTTCTAGCGGCCTAATTTTTAAACAATTAGGAACTAATTCTACAAAATTTTGCACGAGCTGGAATTTGATAAACTTATTTAACGGTAGCGGCAGTGGGCTATCCAATGTATCAGGGTACATCCGCAAAAAAGCGCCTTACAGCCATATGAGGCGCCTTTTTGCGGATGTAATATTGTGGTATTATACTTTCTTGATAGCGACGGGAATCGAACGGCGTTGGCCGCCCGGCGATATCCGTCGCTTAGTTGGAGTCGCATTCGACAAACTCCTGTTCCATTTGGGGCAACAAAAAAGCCAGACAAAATGCCTGGCTTTCGTGACCGCGACGGGAATCGAACCCATATCTAGAGTTTAGGAAACTCCTATTCTATCCGTTGAACTACGCAGTCAATATTTATAAAGAACGTAACATTTCACTTTCGTGACCGCGACAGGAATCGGTCGAGCGCGACCCCGGACCCATATCCAGAGTTTAGGAAACTCCTATCGGGCGGCGGGCCGCTCTATCCGTTGAACTACGCAGTCAGGTTTTGTACCCCAAAAAAAGGGATTTGGGGTGCAAAACTGAGAAAAATTCGTTTGAATTACAAATGATTATTCCTCTGTTTCCACTGGCGTGTAACCAAGATCCAGCCAATTCGGGTAAATAGAGAAGTGCTTTTCTTTCACCAGAGAGAACAGTGTCCGCTTCAATTCGTCGATGTTTTCCTTTTGCTGGGCCGAGATGAAAACCACATGGTCGGCTTTTTCCGAGATGTAGCTTCGTTTCAGCTGGTTGAGTACGTCCTGGGTTGATGGCGCCGGGTTTTCTTCTTCCTCCTCATCGTTGTACGATGGTTTGTACAAATCTATTTTGTTGAAAACCAATATGGAAGGTTTGTTGGCAGCACCGATTTCTTCCAGCGTTTTGTTCACAACATCGAGATGTTCCTCAAACGAAGCATGCGAAATGTCCACGACGTGCATCAGAATATCCGCTTCGCGTACCTCGTCGAGGGTCGATTTGAAGGATTCGATGAGCGTGGTAGGCAGTTTTCGGATGAAGCCGACCGTGTCCGTGAGCAAGAAAGGGATATTCTCCATATTCACTTTCCGCACGGTTGAATCGACGGTCGCGAAGAGTTTGTTTTCGGCGAAGACGTCGGCTTTCGAGAGGTTGCGCATCAATGTAGATTTACCGACGTTGGTGTAACCCACAATAGCCACGCGCACGAGGCGATCGCGCTCTTTGCGGCGGGTAACGCTTTGCTTATCCACTTTTTCGAGCTTCTCTTTGAGGAACGCGATCCGGTCTTTCACGATCCGGCGGTCGGTTTCGAGCTCGGTTTCACCGGGACCGCGCATACCCACGCCAGCGCCCGACTGGCGGCTAAGGTGCGTCCACATGCGCGTCAACCGTGGGTACATATATTGGTACTGTGCGAGCTCCACTTGCAATTTTGCCTGGGCGGTTTGAGCGCGCATGGCAAAAATGGCGAGGATCAGCAAGCTGCGGTCGATTACCTTAATGTCCTTGAAAACGGCTTCGAGGTTTCGGACCTGGGATGGCGTAAGGTCGTCGTCGTAAATGATCATATCCACCGGATTGGCGGTGACGTAGATCAGGATCTCTTCGAGTTTTCCTTTTCCGGTGTAAGTCCGGATGTCGGTGCGTTCGAGGTTTTGAGTGAAAGTCTGGACCGTCTCCACGCCCAACGTAGTCGCCAGGAACGCAAGTTCTTCCAGGTATTCCTTCGTTTTTTCGGTGTTTTGTTTTTGGGTGCTTACAGCAACCAGAACGGCCGTTTCCTTTTTGGCAGCTGTCGAATATAATTTCTTCTTATCAATCATGCACTGGTGTTTTATGTCATTGTTCCGGCTCGAAATCCTGCGATAGCATACCCACATGCCGGAAAAGGGGCAGATTTGCAACGGTTTGCCGGTTGCAAAAGTTCACCGCAGGAATTTGTGAAATTACATTTACCATTTAACAAATCCATTTTTTTATTTGATTGTTCGAAAAAGACTTTTGTATCTTTGCCGAAATTCTTAATACCTATGTTGGTGCTCATCTTCGGCTAATGCCTAGCCACAACTCAGTCTCCGCCTTTTAACAGGCACTTTTTTTACGACCCATTGCCGGTCGCACAATTTCTATTTATCCATTATTGCAAATTTTTATTATCCATGAAAAAGTGGTTTACACTGCTTCGTGAGGCTATTCGTGGCTCCGAAGAAAGTTTTACCGAAGGAAGCATCAACCGTGCCATATTCTTGCTGTCAGTACCCATGATCCTCGAAATGGTGATGGAGTCGCTGTTCGCGGTAGTTGATATTTTCTTTGTTTCAAAAGTAAGTACCGAGGCCGTCGCGACGGTCGGACTGACCGAATCTGTGATTACGCTGGTTTACTCCCTGGCGATCGGTTTGAGTACGGCGGCGACGGCCACCATTGCGCGGCGCACGGGTGAAGGAAACCTGGGACAGGCGCGGCATGCGGTGGGGCAGGTGATATTCATTTCACTCGCGATTTCATCCGTGACTGCGGTGGCCGGGTATCTGTTGGCAGGGGACATTCTCCGCATGATGGGTGCTGATCATAAGGTGATCGAAACCGGGACCAACTTTGCCCGGATCCAATTCCTGAGTAGCCCGGTGGTGGTATTACTTTACTCACTGAGCGGCGCATTGCGCGGAGCGGGTGCAGCAGCCACAGCCATGCGTTCGCTGATGATTGCCAATGGTTTCAATATGCTTCTTGGACCGATCCTGATTTTCGGTCTGGGACCGTTCCCTGAACTCGGCGTAACAGGTGCCGCGTTGGCCACGGCCACAGGACGTTCCATTGGGGTGGCTTATCAGCTGTTTTCACTCACCAAAGGCAGAAAAGCACTGGGTTTGCTTTGGGAAGACCTGAAGCCGAATCCTGAAACAATCCGGGCGATCGTCAAAATTGCAACCGGCGGTACTGTTCAGTTTTTGATAGGCTCCGCTAGCTGGATTTTCCTGACACGCATTCTTTCCGAGTTCGGCAGCGACGTGGTGGCAGGTTACACCATTGCTATCCGGGTGATCATGTTCACCTTACTGCCCGCCTGGGGGCTTGCCAATGCCGCGGCGACGCTGGTTGGGCAGAACCTCGGAGCCGAAAAGCCCGAGCGCGCCGAAGCGTCGGTATGGAAATGTGCTTCGTTCAATCTGATGTTCCTGGGCGTGCTTGCAGTCGTGATGTTTGTCGGTGCGGAGGGTATTATCAGCCTGTTCAGTTCCCAGCCGCAGGTGGTCGAGACGGGGAAACTGGCATTGCGCGTGCTTTGCATGGGTTATGGGTTTTACGCTTATGGGATGGTGGTGATCCAGTCGCTGAATGGCGCGGGTGACACCAAAACACCGACAGTCCTGAACCTGATCGCGTTCTGGGCTGTGCAAATCCCAACTGCGTATGTACTGGCCGTTATCTTCAATTTCGGGCCGGTGGGAGTTTTTGCAGCGGTACCCATTGCGGAATCCGTCCTGGCGATGCTGGGTATCTGGCGGTTCCGTCTTGGGGGATGGAAGGTCGTTAAAGTGTAAATATGCCTGGAATTATTCGGGGAAGTCATATAGTGTTGGGCTTGGTCAGGAGTTTTCTGATCGTGGTGCGGTATTGCCTGGTGTTTGTAAGGCGGAGGTGAGGGCGGGTGTCGTTAGGTGTTGTCATTTGTGGTCAGGTGTAGTCAGGGGTAGTCATTTGCGGTCAAGCATGGTCAGGAATAGTTATTTGCTGTCTGGCAATGGAAATTTGGGAACTGTCGGGAGTTACCAATTGTAGTTAGGGAATGGTCGAACAGTCTGACTTTTTTGTTAAAAACCCGATATTTTCTGACTAGACCTGACCATAAATGACTATCCCTGACTACACTCGACAATCCCTGACCAAACCTGACCAAACCTGACTACACCTGACAATACCTGACCACACCTGACTAGACCTGACCATAAATGACTATCCCTGACTACACCGCAAATCGTTACATAACCGTAGAAAGCATGAAAATAGAACAGATATATACCGGTTGCCTGGCGCAGGGCGCCTATTTTATAGTTTCAAATGGTGAAGCCGCGGTGATTGATCCGCTGCGCGAAGTAGCTCCCTACATTCAGAAAGCCGAGAAGATCGGTGCCAAAATCCGGTATGTTTTTGAAACCCATTTTCATGCGGACTTCGTTTCCGGCCATATTGATCTGGCCGAAAAAACAGGGGCAGAAATCGTGTATGGACCTGATGCGCAAACCGGCTTCAAGGCTCACATTGCGAAAGACGGGGAAGATTTCAAACTCGGTGAAGTGATCATCCGCGCATTACACACGCCCGGGCACACGATGGAATCGACGAGCTATTTGCTGTTCGACCAATCCGGTAAGCCGGTGGCCCTGTTCAGCGGTGACACCTTATTTATAGGGGATGTAGGCCGGCCCGACCTGGCCCAGAAAGGCGATCTGACAATGGACGATCTCGCGGGAATGCTCTACGATAGCCTCCGTTCGAAAATTATGCCGCTGCCCGACGATGTGATCGTATACCCGGCTCACGGCGCAGGCTCTGCTTGCGGCAAGAATATGAGCAAGGAAACGTCCGACACATTGGGCAACCAGAAGCGTTTCAATTATGCATTGCGCGCGGATATGACCAAAGATGAGTTTATCGGAGAAGTTACGGCCGGCCTCACAGAGCCGCCCCAGTATTTTCCCGAAAACGTGAAAATGAACCGCGATGGCTACGAAAGCATCGACGATGTGCTCGAACGCGGACATCAGGCATTGTCACCGGAGGCGTTTGAAGCAAAAGCTAATAATACCGGCGCTTTGATCCTCGACACCCGCAAACCAGCCGATTTCGCAGCAGGTTTTATTCCAAATTCTATCAATATCGGTATCGACGGCAGCTTTGCACCCTGGGTAGGCGCATTGATTCCCGATTTGAAACAACTGTTGCTCATTGTCACCGAGCCTGGCAGGGAAGAAGAAGTCGTAACACGCCTCGCCCGGGTGGGGTACGACTACACAATCGGCTATCTCAATGGCGGTTTCGAGAGTTGGAAGCAGGCCGGTAAAGAAATCGATACGGTCGAATCGGTCAGTGCCGAGGAATTTGCACGGCGTTTTGAATCAGGCGAACTCGAAGTAATTGATGTGCGTAAACCCGATGAGTTTGCTTCCGGGCATATCGAAGGAGCGAGAAACCTGCCTTTGGATTACATCAACGACCTTATGCCTGAATTTCCGAAGGACCGCCAACTGCACATTCATTGCGCGGGAGGCTACCGCTCCATGGTGGCCGCCTCGATCCTGAAATCCCGCGGCGTAGATGACGTCGTCAACATTGAAGGGGGCTATGGCGCAGTTGCGAAAACGAACGTACCCGTTTCAGTCGCGGTGTGATTATTTGACTGATTATTTGTAGCTTAGGGAAAATCGCGTGAAGAGTATGAATCCGGCGTTTTTCTTGAAAGAAAATAATATACAAATCCGATATACTAACAATGAATATCATCGAACTTCTCAAAAGCCCCTGGCCGTGGTATGTTGCCGGGCCGTTGATCGGGTTGACTGTGCCGGTGTTGCTGTTACTGGGGAATAAATCGTTTGGTATATCGTCGTCGTTGCGGCATATCTGTGCGGCGGTGATTCCGGCTGGTTTGCCCTTTTTTAAATACAACTGGCGGAAGGAGGCCTGGAACTTGTTTTTTGTAGCAGGAATAGCGATTGGCGGGTTTGCAGGAAACTTTTGGCTAGGCAACCCCAAGGCCATTGTGGTGGCGGATGATACCCGGCAAACGCTGGCTGCCCTGGGTGTAACCGACTTTTCAGGGCTGATGCCGACGGATATTTTCGCGGTAAGCAACGTGTTTACATTGAAAGGACTGATATTCCTGGTGCTGGGTGGGTTTCTGGTCGGTTTTGGAACGCGGTACGCAGGAGGGTGTACGTCGGGGCATGCGATTATGGGATTATCCAACCTGCAATGGCCTTCACTCGTGGCTACGGTGAGTTTTATGATCGGCGGGTTTGCCTGTACGCATTTGCTGCTCCCTTTCTTCCTCCACCTCGTTCTATAAACCTCGGTTCATCATGGAAAAGATACACCGGCATTCCCCGCTTGCTGAATCTGCCGATACAGACTTTGACAACATCAAAGTCGATGGCTGCGATGGCGCTAACCGACAGCAAACCGCCGAAAGTTTTACTGCGAACCTCAAATACCTGCTCGTAGGCATCCTATTCGGGATCATTTTTGTGAAAGCCGAGATTGTTTCATGGTTTCGTATCCAGGAAATGTTCCGGCTCGATTCGTTTCATATGTACGGCGTGATCGGCTCAGCGGTAGCAGTGGGCTTGCTGTCCATTTGGCTGATCAAGCGGTTCAATATCAAAACAATATCCGGCGAAACGGTGAGCATTGCCGACAAGGTTTTCGACAAAGGGCAGATTTACGGCGGAGGCCTGTTCGGTATAGGCTGGGCGATTACCGGCGCTTGCCCGGGGCCGTTATTTGCGCAGATCGGTGCGGGTTACCTGGCGGTGGCTGTTACCCTGTTAAGTGCCATTGCAGGAACCTGGTTTTACGGACTAATCCGCGCAAGGCTCCCGCATTGATTATTGCTTGCGGGCTACCAGGTACAACTGTTCGTCACCCAGCATGAACGGATCCGCTTCGAGGTTACTGAATGAACCTACCACAAGCAATCCGGCCAGTTCGAACATATAGGTGAGTTCGCCGAGCGTATAAATGTGCTGGCGTACACTGTGGGTCACTTTTTCGGGGCCGGAAATGAAGGTTTGCTCGGCCTCGATGTAGCTGCCTTCGGCGTGGTACTCGTTTTCTGCCAGGTAAATAATGTCGTCCTGTACCGGCATCCAGTTGCGTGTCTGGAAATTAGGCAGAATGCTTTCGGCGAGGTTTTCGGTGTGGATAGCCAGGTGGGCGCCCGGTTTCAATGCTGCGGCGATCTGATTGATAAACTGCTGCATATCCCCTCGTGGAAAGAAGCTGAAACTGTTTCCGAAACAATATGCGGCATCAAATGCAGCTTCGGGAAGCGGGTAATTCAGCACATCCGCGCAAATGATTTCCAGCGGCAGTTGCTGCTTGCTGCTGATGCCTTGTAACTCTTCACAATACTCCTGTGAAATATCGATGCACGTCAATGTTGTGCCTTGTTCAGCCAGCGGAATGGCGTGCCTTCCGTAACCGGCAAGCACGTCGAGCACTTTGCTATCCGATTTTATTTCAAGCACATCCCGCAGGAAATCGACCTCGTAATCGGTGTATTCTTCGTCCTGATTCAGTTTCCAGGCACGTTGCGGGAGTCCTTTGAAATAGGTATGGTACCAGGCCACGGTAGTATTTTGGTTTAAATTAAAACCCAAAACTACTAAAAAAGCCCGCTTACATACGCATGAGCGCGGGTGTAATGCGCAGGTACACCTGCCCGGAAAGCGGCGTTTTGCCATACGCTGGTTCCAATTCGCGGTGGGGTTTGTATAAACTCATCTGTGCGCCCGCCTGCAATAGTGTATTTCCAAAAGAGGCGATCTGGCGGTTCAAACCGACAGAGAACATTGAAACAGGCAGTTTTTCGAAGCCCTGTCTGCCAAAGGTGGTGCTCAATCCCAGCTCGTCCACACTCTTCTGAACCCATTCATACCGGCCATAAACGGCCCATTTGTCGAGTTGAAGATTGGTTTCGGCCAAAACGGAATGCTCCTTATGGTGCCCGCCTGCGTCGTTAAGGCCCCACACGAGCGTCGAGGAAATCCATTGGTTTTTTCCTCCCAGATTACCCGAATGCTGTACGGAAGCAGTTGTGCGGTTCACGTCCTCGTCCGGCTCGCGTGGCTCGGGGCTTTTGATAAAACCTCTGGAAACCTGTAACGCCCAGTTGGCCGACGGGTTGAACAGCAGCCGGTAGCTGTAAGAATTGAAACGCGGCTTGTCGAAGTCAAAGCGGTTTTCGTCTGGTTCGCGGCCGGTGAATGAGGAGCCTTCGAGTTTAAATTTACCATAACGGACACCCGCCGTAACGACACCAAATGTAATATGCGTAGCATCCTGCCAGTGATGGCCGAGCACGGCATCGGGGTTGTTGAACGCCGACATCCGGTGCATAAACGCCGTAGGGCCAAGGGCAGGCTCGCCGGGATAACCGGCGTAAATCGTCAGGTCGATCTTGTCATTGATCCGCTGGGTATAGCCGACAGAAAGTTCCGAAATGAGATCGTGCGGATGCTGGCGGTCGATAAGCGGCTTGCCTTTCCAGCTCTCGCCGGACTGGAAAAGCAGCGGATAGCCTGCGCCGCCGTCGGTGAGCCGGTCGAGGGAGACCATCGCGCGGAGGCTCAGTAAACCGTTTTTACCCACTTGGCGCTGGGCCATTCCCATAAACCAGTTGGGAGCGCTAAACTTTGAGTCCGAACCTCTTTTGCCGTCGTTATTGAAATTTTGGGTGGTATACCGCAGGAAAATGCTTCCGTGCAGCATGTAATTCCATTTACTCCCGTGCATCATGTAGACGTACATGGGTGTGGCGTCGGGCTGCCAGCCGGTGCCGGAGCCATTGCGTGTCATGGGCAGGCTCAATGAAAAGCTGTGGGTCATGTGCGATGGGGTCTCGTGACCCATTTGCGCATGATCCATGCTTTTCATATCACGCATTTCATGGCTGGTAGTGTCTTTCGCGGGCTCATGATGGTGCTCGTGCTGGGCCAATGCGGGGAGCGCGGCCGTCGCCAAGGCGACGGTCAGCGCAGTAAGTTTGTTGACAAGCATGATGAAGTAATTTCGTGACTAATGTGCTGCGGCGGTTTTGCGGCAGCAGCTCGGCAGTTTGTCGTGCGCCTTCTCGTTGGCAGGCAGCTCGTCGGCGTCGTAGCCGGTTTTGTTGATCGTCGCCTTGATGGCCTCCGCGGTGGTTTTGTCCGGGTTATATTTCACGGTAATCACCTTGTTGGAAAGATCGAGATTCGACTCTTTCACGCCTTTGGAAAGCCCCAGGTTGCGCTCGATGCGTGCCTTGCACATTTCGCAAATGGCCGAGGTTTTGATTTTGACTTCTTTGGTACCGTCGGCGTAGGCGATATTCAGGCCCAGAAACAAGGCGGTAATAATGCTTAGAATGGTCGTTTTCATAATCTGGTCAATTTAAAAATCAGTGTTGATGTGCTGTTGTATCGGTTTCTGCCAGGGCTACTTCCTGTAACTCCATTTTGCAAACCGGACATTTGCCAGCCTCGGCGTACGTCTTTTCTCCTTCGCATTTCATCGGGCATGCATACTTTTTCTCGCTCACGGCGTGTGCTTCGGTGGCGGTAGCCTCTTTTTCAGATTTGTTTCCCGAGCAGGCAACGGATAAGAACAGCAGGGAGGCAACAATGATTTTGTTCATACAATGGAAGTTTTAATAAATTCTTGATAACGGATATTTTTGATTGAAAAGCTATCGGTTGTTAATGCCCCACCTGGTCGAGTGCGGTGCGTTGCAATGTGCCTTTTTTGAACTCTCCGGGCGTCATGCCGGTCACTTTTTTGAACTGGTTGCTCAAATGCGCCGTGCTGCTGTAAGAAAGCCGCCAAGCTATTTCGCTCAATGTGAGTTCATTGTAGGAAAGCCATTCCTTTACTTTCTCCACTTTCTGGGCAATGACGTATTGCTCGATCGTCTGACCGGTTTCGGAAGAAAACAAGTTGCTCAGGTACGAATATTCATAGCCGATTTTTTCCGACAGATAATCCGAAAAATTCATCTGTGCGGGCTTGTTGCCTTTCAGGTTCTGCACCTCGTCGATCACGAGCGTTTTGATGTGCTCCACCAGCGCCAGACGACGGTCATCGAGTAATTCGAACCCGTTGGATTCCAGGACAGCCTTCACCTCCTGCAATTTATCGGCATCCACTTCCGCAACCGTATCAACCTCGCCGAGTTCTACAAATTTCAGATCAATTCCCAATCCCTTCAATTCCTCCCGCACTACCCGCTTGCAGCGGTCACACACCATATTTTTGATATATAATTTCATAATCGATTCAATTTAGCCTAAATCCTTCGTCCCATTCTTCCTTCCTCCCTTTCCTCCTTTTGTCTCAACAGGGGATGCCCCAAATTATCGAACAATCTTATAACGCATTCCGGCGTAAATCATTCGCCCTACTACCGGCCCCCAGGCCATTCCCGCATCGAAATGCTGTCCGAATGGCTCACTAGCACCCATGATCGGGTCTTTCTGACGGAAATTAGCCAGGTTTTCGCCGCCGAGGTATATATCCCATTTTGGGAAAGTGCGCGTTATCTGGGCGTTCAGGTTGTAAAACGATGGTGCCCAGGTTGATGTCAGGTCCGTCGGAACGTGGTGGTCCGGAACGTGGCCCATGTAAGGAAGCCGTTTTTTGCCGTTCCATTGTACCGTGGCGTCGAACTTCCATTTGTCGTATGGTAGGGCGTACCCTGCATTGAAAAGTACCCTGTCGCGGCTCACCATCATTCTTGGTTGCAAAGTGTTTTCGTCGTACACATTACGGATGGTCTGTTTCACGTCGAAGAGCCGGTATGCGAGTTTCAGTTCGAGCCGTTTAACGGGCGTCAGGTTCGCTTCGGCCTGGAAGCTGTTGGCGTAGGCCTTTCCTTCGAGGTTGTAAAAGCGAATGTAGCGAGGATCTTCCATATCTGCCACGAGTTGGTTTTCGAAATCGGTCCGGTAGAAATCCATAATGAAATTCCCGCCCATTTCGCCGATCTTAAACTCTTGGGTAACGCTGGCTCCATAGTTCCACGACACTTCGGGGCGGATGGCTTCGCGGAAAATTACATTGCGCGAGCTCACCAGGTTTCCATAATATTCCGCCAGCGGGTTTGAGACCCGGAACCCGCGGCCTGCGGATGCGCGCAGCGTGGTCTGGTCGGTAAGGTTGTATTTCAAATGCAGGCGCGGCGTCCATTGTGTGCCGTAAAGATTGTGGAAATCCACACGTCCGCCGGCTACCATCACAAATTTATCGAGGTGATTATAGGTGTATTCAAAGAATGCGCCTGGTACTGACTCATTTCGTTTCAGGCGGATATCCTTGTTAACCTCATCATAATTATCGAGCATATAGCTGAGCCCGGTCTTATAGGAGTGATTGGTGTTGCCGATAATCGATTGGTAAATCAGGTTTCCGTACAGCGTTTTCTGTGTCCCATCATAGTTATTCAAGCCAAAATAGGATTTCGAATCATGTACCGATGCATTCAGGATCAAGCCCAGACCTTTGTAGGGCCGGTCGGGAAACAACCGGGCAATCTTGGAGAAGAACTCATAGCGGTTCACTTTGGCACCGAAACCGTAAGCTTGGGTAGTACCTTTCATTTCGCGTTCGAAGTTTTTCTGGCCACCCAGGCGGTCTTCATAAAGTGCTTTTACCCCAAATTGGGCCATTAATTTCTCGCCCTGGTACTTCCAGCGGTTCACAGCATTGTATTGGGTGTAAAGCGGCAGGTCGAGGAAGCCGTCGCCATTTTTGTCGACGCGGTTGCGCAGTGTGCTTCCATGCGTAAGGAGTCCTGTGCTCCACTTTTTGTTCAACTGGTGTGCGACGTTGAGGTTCACCTCCCCGCGGCCGAAGTTGTTGACGTAGGTATTCAGATATAGTTTTTCCTGTGTATCCGGTTTTTGAAGCTCGACATTGATCTGCCCGGTCATCGATTCATAACCGTTCACGACCGAGCCGGCACCTTTGCCGACATCGATCGACTGGATCCACGTTCCGGGAACGAAATTGAGCCCGAATGTGGATGCCAATCCGCGGATGGAAGGAATATTCTCGACATTGGTCTGAATGTAAGTACCATTCAGCCCGAGCATCTGGATCTGTTTGGAGCCCGTCACCGCATCGCTGTATGAGACCGAAACAGATGCATTGGTTTCAAAACTCTCGGAAAGGTTACAGCACGCTGCCTTGGCCAATGCCCGGGTTGTGATGATTTCGGTTTGGTGTGTAGAAAGCCTGTCGATGGCTGTGTTTCCGGCCCTGACTACCACTTCGTCGAGCGTCTGATCGTTTTGCAGTACAACCTGCAAGTCGCTTTCCTGGCCAATTTTGATGGTATCGTTCCGAAAACCGACGAAGCTCACGACCAGCAGGGCCGATTGCGCCGACCGCGGAATACTGAACCGGCCGTTTTCGTCGGTGGCCGTAGCCTGTGTGGTACCCGACCAGTACACATTGGCACCGGTGATGGGTTTCAGGTTTTTAGTTTGCGGTTCCTGCTCGTTGACCGACCCGGTTATACGTTGCGCATAAATGGAGGAAGATATCAGTAAAAGTAATCCTCCCAGAAGGTATTTGTTCATGATTACATGGATTCATTGGAATAAAAGACTCATTGCCAGAACCGTCGGCAAGAATGCGGCGGTTTTGCATTAAACGGCTGTTATTCAATGATATCAAATCAGGAACGATTGGATAAATGCGAGCATACTTCTCCCATGGAGGCGGGAGGTGAAGGATATGTCGGGGGAAAAGAAGGGGGCAGGGAGTGTCCACTCGGCCTGGATGAACTGGTAACGCGTAACCGACCAGGTAACACCTGCTGCTACCGATTTGAGTAGTTTCGCGAGTAATTGCGAATCAACCGAAGCAACTTCCAGTTTTTCGAGCTTCTTACTTTCCTTGCAGCAGGCTGCTTTTTCGAAAAATGTACCCTTAGCCATTTTTAATGCCGCGCGTTTGGCACAGCAGGAAGAAGCGACTTTGGGCTTGGAGGAACTCTCTTTTGACTTGCCTATGAGCTGCACCGACTTACCCCCCATCACTGCGCATTGGCGCTCTGTCAGCACAAACCCCGTGCTGCTCAGCAGGACCAGGAAGGCCATCAGGATGGTGATCGATTGATGCAGTTTGTTTTTCATTTGAATACAGGCAAAGGTTTCAGGCTATTGAATTGGCCCGAAATTCAGATTCCGGGCCAAAAATACTAATTATCAGGCGATTTCTTCGGCTACGTACCCAGCCTTTTTAATCAACTCCTGAATTTCTTCCGGAGAATGGCTCGTTTCGACTTTCAGCACACGGTCCGGATTTTCCAGATCGACCGCCCAGGTTTCAACATTTTCGTCTCCATTCAGGAAGGGTGTAACAGCAGCGATACATCCGCCGCATTTGATATTGGTTTTGAATTGCAAGGTTTCCATGGTTATTAAAATCTCCCGTTTCCCGCGGGACAGGTTATGTGTTAAATTGTTTTACAAATATCGGCAGTGCCGGTTTGGGGTTTGTTACAGAATTGTGGGGAGGTGTTACAGAGTTTTTGGGTTAAGTTAGGAGAGTTCTACAAGCTGTTACCAAACCTGTGGGATAGCGTATAAATGGTGAAACTTTAAACAAAACACCGTATGACCGCAACTACCCCAGCACCGCATGGTGAAATTCTGCTCTATCAATCAGAGGAAGGACAATTGGCCATTCAGGTACAACTTCAAAATGAAACGGTCTGGCTTACACAGATGCAAATGGCCGAGCTGTTTGGAAAGGAAAGGTCGGTTATTTCAAAGCATATTTCCAATGTGTTCAGGGAGGGAGAACTTGACGAAAACACAAATGTGCAAAAAATGCACAATTGGGATTCCATCAAACCAACCGCGTTTTACAGCCTGGATACGATCATTTCAGTAGGGTATCGCGTCAAGTCGACGCACGGTACCAAGTTCCGGATTTGGGCTAACCGGATTTTGAAAGACTACCTGATCAAAGGGTTCGCTACGCAGGAAAAGTTGAAGCTGGGTCAGCTGGAAAATCTGAAAAAGACAGTTGCCCTGCTCGCGAATGTCATTCACAACAAGGAACTGACGGCTGGTGAAGCGACCGGGCTCATTCAGGTGGTTACGGATTATGCCTATGCACTTGATATACTTGACAAATACGATCAGCAGGCATTAGGAATTGAAAGTGTATCGGAAAAGCAGCTTTATGTAATCACTTATGAGGAGGCTATTTCGGCCATCCAGGGCTTGCGGAGCAAATTCGAAAGCCACAGGTTTTTCGGAAATGAAAAGGATGATTCTTTCAAAAGTTCGATCATTACAATCTACCAGACATTTGATGGCGTGGAACTGTATCCGAGCATCGAAGAGAAGGCCGCGCATTTACTCTATTTTATCATCAAAAACCACTCATTTACGGATGGTAATAAGAGAATTGCAGCCCTGATTTTTGTGTGGTTTCTGGAACGAAACAATGTCCTCTACAAGCCGGACGGGTCGAAGCGGCTGGCGGATAATGCATTGGTGGCGCTTACGCTGATGATCGCTGAAAGCAGCCCGACAGAGAAAGATATGATGGTAAAAGTGGTGGTAAGCCTGATCAATCAAAACAACTAGCCTCACCACCACAAAACTTTACAACCGCGCTCCTTTTAATCTCAAACTATTCATCACCACCGAAACCGAGCTCAGGGCCATGGCGCCGCCGGCGATCATCGGATCGAGGAGGAAGCCATTAATAGGGTAGAGGACACCGGCGGCAATGGGAATACCTATCACATTGTAAATAAATGCCCAGAAGAGGTTTTGTTTGATCGTAACCACGGTCTTGTGGGATAGCCGCAAGGCTTTGGGCAATGCCAGCAGGTCCGAGGTAATAAGCGTCATTTTGGCTACGTCCATGGCAATGTCGGAACCTTTACCCATGGCTACGCTCACGTCCGCCTGCGCGAGGGCTTGGGAGTCGTTGATGCCGTCACCGACCATCGCGACGGTTTTGCCTTGCGCTTGCAACTTTTTGACAAACTGCATTTTATCGTCCGGCTTTACTTCCGCCTGGTAGCTGTCAATCCCGACTTGTGCCGCTACGGCCGCGGCGGTCTGCGTATTGTCGCCTGTAAGCATATGCACTTCAATGCCCTGAGCGTGCAGTTTTTCGACGGCTTCGCGCGAGGTCGGTTTCAATTGGTCGGCGATGGCGACGAGCCCGGCATGTCGCCCGTCGACCGCGATTCCGATTACGGTTTTGGCTTGCGCTGTGAGGACTTCATAGGTAGGTTGAAGCTCGGAGGCAATGCGGACCTGCTCTTTTTCGAGAAATTTCAACGTGCCGATGACGTATTCGTGACCGCCTGCGGTGCCGCGTATTCCGCTGCCGGTCAGGGACTGGAAGTCAGAAACCTCCGTTTTTGAGTCGTTTTCAATGTATTGTACGATTGCTTGTGCGAGCGGGTGCTCGGAACGTGCTTCGAGGGCTTTCACGGCTGCGAGGTGTGTGTAGGGGGCGTCAAGTGAGCCTACCCAATGCCAATCCGTTACCTGGGGGCGGCCCTCGGTGAGTGTACCTGTTTTATCAAGGATCACGGCATCCACTTTGTATGCTTTTTCCAGGCTTTCGGCATCACGGATCAGGATATTGTTTTCGGCACCTTTGCCAACTCCTACCATCATAGCCGTAGGTGTTGCCAGGCCGAGCGCACATGGGCAAGCTATAACCAGCACAGAGACCGCCGTGAGCATGGCTTGGG
This sequence comes from Dyadobacter fermentans, assembly GCF_019924045.1. GTDB lineage: Bacteria > Bacteroidota > Bacteroidia > Cytophagales > Spirosomataceae > Dyadobacter > Dyadobacter fermentans_A. Next base: position 216,688 of record NZ_JAHXBN010000001.1, read on the forward strand.
TAATGGCATTCTCGCCTCCCAACACCATCCACACAATGAAGGTAAGGATCGCAATACCGATCACGACTGGTACGAACACCCCGGCAATGCGATCGGCCAGGCGCTGCACGGGGGCTTTGCTGCCTTGAGCTGCCTGGACGGTTTTGATAATCTGTGCCAGGACCGTTTGTTTGCCCACTTTTTCGGCAATGAATGTGAAGCTGCCGGTTTGGTTGATTGTTCCCGCAAAGACGTTGTCGCCGGGTTTCTTTTCCGCCGGGATCGGTTCGCCGGTCATCAGGCTCTCGTCGACGAACGAGCTGCCGCTGAAAACTTTACCGTCTACCGGGATTTTTTCACCCGACCGGATAATAATTTCGTCGCCCCGGATTACCTCGCGAGCCGGTATTTCAATTTCGGCGCCGTCGCGGTACACCCTCACAGTCTTAGGCTGCAAGCCGATCAGCTTCTTCAATGCATCGGAAGTATTCGACTTGGCGCGCTCTTCCATGAGCTTACCCAGCAAAATGAAGAAGATAATGACCGCAGCTGCTTCAAAATACACGTGCGGATGCAGACCGCGAGCATGCCAGAACGCAGGAAAGAATGTATTGAATGTGCTGAAAAGAAATGCAACGCCGGTACTGAGTGCGACCAGCGTGTCCATATTGGCCTTGCCGTGCTGCGCCTGTTTCCACGCATTCGCGAAGAAATCCCGCCCGAAAAGGAATAGGACGGGGATCGTCAGGGTCAGCATGATGTAGTTGGCATATTCCCAATCCATGAGGAACATACCCAGCACTACCACTGGCGCAGTGAGTACGCCGGTATAAATGGCCTTGTTTTTCAGTTTTTGGTAATGCTCGTGCTGAATTTTCTCCTGCTCGGCGATCGCGTCTTCCTCATTTTCCTCGATAATGAGTCCATAGCCGATGCTTTGCAGCACCTTGTCCATATCGGGTAGGTCGACGAGGTCGGGATCGTAGGATACCGATACCGACTGATTGGCATAATTCACCGCGGCATTTGTGATCCCTTTAGTGTGGCCCAGCATGGACTCCACGCTCACTGCACATGCCGCACACGACATGCCAGTGACCGGGAGTGTCACTTTTTTTATATCTGTTGTCGTTTCCATAGTCTTTCAGAATTGGTATACAAAAATAAAATCCAATGCTGTCGGCAGCATTACACAATTCTGGCTGTGGTTTGCAAGATTCGCGGAAACGGGCCGCTATGCCAGCCGTGTTCCGTTCGGGACAGGGAAATCGGGGCTTGTGAGGATCACCTCGCCATCGGGCAGTACGTAGCCTGTGGTGAGTACTTCGGAACGGAAGTCGGCGATTTGTTTCGGTGGAAAATTAACCACGCAAAGCACCTGTTTGCCCAGTAGGTGCTCTTTGGTATATCGTTTTGTGATCTGGGCGGAGCTCGGTTTAATGCCGATTTCCGGGCCGAGGTCGATCAGAAGCTTGAATGCGGGCTTTCTCGCTTTCGGGAAATCGTCGACCTGAATGATCGTTCCGGCGCGCAGGTCGACCTGCTCAAATTCCTGCCAGGTAATCGTGCTCATGGGTTTCTGGTTTGATTTTAATGACACTTATCCGGCAAAGTAACATTAAAAAAGCCTTTTGGCACCCTTTCCCAAGCATTGAAGGGATTCATTTAAAACTCATACGATGAAAAAACTGCTGTTATCCGTTATGCTACTCTCGGCGGGCCTCAAAGCCTTCGCACAGGACAGAAATATTACTTTTTATGTAGGTACGCAGGATAAGGGGGCGAATTCTTCGATTACCCGCTGCGAGTTGAACCTCGCCTCCGGCCAGATTACGCTCATCGATACCATCAATAAGTCCGTCGCGCCGGGTTATGTAGCCATTTCACCCAACAAGCGGAACCTTTACGCGATCGGGTCGGACAACAAGGTGTCGGCCTATGCCATCGAGGCCGACCGCAAGTTAACATTTTTGAACAGCCAGCCTTCGGAAGGAACGGGGCCCTGCCATGTATCGGTGCATCCGGCAGGTAAGATGGCCTTTGTTTCAAACTATGGCGGTGGAAGTTTTTCGGCCTATAACGTAGGCGAAGGTGGAAAACTGAGTGCGCCCGTTTATAAAGAGCAATATACCGGCACGGGCCCCAACGCCAAGCGCCAGGAAAAGGCACATGCGCATTTCGCGACTGCGAGCCCGGACGGCAATTATGTGTATGTGACCGATTTGGGGAGCGACAAAGTGATGAATTACAGCGTCGACGCTAATGCCGGAAAGCTTACGCCGAATGCAGCACAGCCGTTTTTCTCGGGAAAGCCCGGTGCCGGGCCGCGCCATTTGGTCATTCACCCTTCGGGCAAACGATTGTTCCTGCTCAACGAACTCGACGCTACCGTAACGGCCTGCTCGATCGATAAAAAAGGGGTGATTACGGCCATCAAAACTTATCCTACGATTCCCGCGGATTATTCAGGGCCTGCGAATACGAGTGCCGCCGTGCATTTGCACCCAAACGGAAAGTTTGTTTATGTTTCCAATCGTGGACATAATTCGATCACCGCATTCAAGATACTGGGCAATGGCGAGCTGGAAATGGTGGACCAACAAACCAAGTCCATCGCTACACCACGCGATTTCAATATCGATCCTACGGGCAAATACCTGATCGTGGCCAATCAGGGATCGGACAACCTCGTAGTGTATGACGTAGATGCAGCAACGGGCAAATTCACGTTCAAGCACGAAAGCATTGCCGTGAAGTTGCCCATTTGCGTGGCATTCCTATAATTGATTTTAAAATCGCAGCTCAACGAAATGGTCAGAGTTTTCTGGCCATTTTGTTTTGGTAGTAATTCAAAAAGTCCTCCAACTGTTCGACAGGCATTTTACGGGCGATGATCTTTTTGTTTTTATCCAGAATGTAGATCGTCGGCGTCGTTACCACATCAAACTTCCGGTTGAAATCGATCTGGTTCAGGGCGTCGTAGCCGTTGATAAGTTCTTCCAGGTGGTAGGTTTTTACGAAAGATTTCCATTCCTCGATATTATGCTCTGTGGAAATGGTCATTACCTTGATGCCATTCGCCTTGTTTTTGTCGTAGAATGCTTTCAGCACCGGGGAAGCCTCCTTGCAATGGCCGCAGGTAGGAGCGAAGAAGAACAACACGGTGTAATTGGCGTCAATAGTCTGGACACTTACTTTTTTGCCGGCGGGGTCGGTCAGCGTCAGGGCCGGGAAAGTTTTGTTTACCAGCAAATCCTTCATTGTTGCGACTTTTTCCGCAATACGTTTTTTTACATCGTCGCTAACGCCCATTTCGCCGGAGAGGTAGTATTTATTGGCCATATATACCCAAACGGCCTCCGTTCCAACGGTTTTGGGGTTTTCGTACTGATTGGTAATGTAAAATACCGTCCATGCTTTCAGGTCCTTGTTGGGTGAAACCTTCTTCACCATCAGGTCGGCGTCTTTGATAATCGAATCGGGAACCTGAACCACCAGGTTTTTGAAGTAACGTTCTATTTTTGGTTCGAAAAAGGGCGTATTCACGATCCGCGGGTCGGTGAAATCGAATGCATCCCAGTAATGTGCCTTGTAGTAATTGAAAACCCACATCGAGTCGGTTTTGCCGTTGGCTAATTTCGGTGCCGTCGGAATTTCGGGGTCCGCCGACATTTTGAGCAGCTGTGAGGTGAAAGTGCCTGCGTTTTCTGTCAGCAGCTTTTTACGATAAGTGCCAAATCCTTCCTGGATCGTGCGGATACGCGCCTGAGCCTCTGGTGTCGTTTGTTTGCTAAGCGCCTCGATCTCCTTGCTGCCTTTGGCTAATTCTTTTCGATAATTGTAGAAAAGCTCGTTTTCTTTGGAGCCTGTGATCTGGATGGAGGTATTCACATCGGCAGAGTCGGCTTCGAGGGCGATATTGTTTTCCCTACCGGAATAGATCAGCTCGATCATTTTCTGGTTGCCGGGGAAGAGGATCACGTAAAGACCGCCCGGAAGCGCTGTTTTCCCTTCGAACACGACCTTCCCGTTGGCATCTGCCTTCGCCGTGTCTTTCGGTACAAATTGTGTAGCATTCCGGTTATAATGGCCGATCACGAACGACGAATCGCGGAACCCCTTAATGGTGGCTTCTATACGGTAGCCCTGGGAGTAAGCGGAGGAAAAAAGGCCGAAAACGGCTAGCAGCAGTAAAAGGTAAGTGCGGGTATAATCTCTCATCAGGCTATGGAAAGTTTGCTTTAAAGCTGTTTATTGGATTATTTCAAAGTTTGAAGTCTGTAAAATTAACTTCAAAACGCTAACATCAGCAGGGTTCTTATTCAAATGTTTTATTTTCTCTCCAAAGCGATCGACTTTCTCATAATGCCGCTCAGCATTGTGTTTTTTATACTTATCTATTCATTTTTGACCAAAAGCAACCGGCGCCGGAAGCTGGCGTTGGGTTTTGGAATTGCGTCGCTCGCGCTGGCATCCAACTCGTACCTGGTGACAAAGGCTATCAATGCATGGGAGCCGAAATTCGTCAATCTGGCCGAGGTGAAAAAAACTTATGACGTCGGGATTTTGCTGTCGGGCGGGCTGATCACGATGAGCACGCCAAGGCAGGACCATCCGGCTATGGGCAATCATGGCGACCGGATCCTGCAAACCTACCTGCTCTACAAGCACGGCAAGATCAGAAAGATATTGATTACGGGAACGAGCGGTGAAATGCAGATGACCCGGAAGTTGGGCGAGACGCGCCAGGCGGCAGCGTTGCTCGCGAGTTGGGGAGTGCCGGCAAAAGACATCCTGTTCGAGGAAAAAGCTCGGAACACGCATGAGAACGCCGTGTACTCGGGCCGAATCCTGAATAAAATGTCTCCTTCCGGAAAATACCTGCTGATTACCTCCGCATTTCACATGCGCCGGTCGGCCGGGTGTTTCGAAAAAATGGGGATCAAAACAGACCCCTTCCCGGCCGACTTTCGTGGGGGATATAACCGGTTCTTTATCCATAAACTGGTACCGGACCCCGAGGCTTTTGCCTACTTTTGCATGCTATGGCATGAGTTCGTAGGGTATGTAGCCTACAAAGCAGTGGGTTACTGCTAAAACTTACCTGTGTTATACACTCAGGATCTTCACCATTCTCAACAAATCTTCGTTGATCGGCTTAGGAAGTCTGATGGTATCTTCGAAAGGCGTGTAAACCAGCTCATTGTTGATGATACCGGCCATTACATTCTTTTGTCCTGCGATGAGACCTTCCAATGCGCCCAATCCGAGGCGGCTTGCCAGGATACGATCGTAAGCAGATGGTGTTCCTCCGCGTTGGGTATGGCCCAGTGTGGTTACACGGATATCCGCGTTCTCATCCACCTGTACCTTGATTTTGTCGGCTACTTCCTGTGCGCTGCCTTCTTCGTCGCCTTCCGCCACGATAATGATGGAAGATGATTTCGAACGGCTCCATCCCTGTTTCAGGGTTTCTACAACCTGCGAGATCGGGGTAAGGACTTCGGGAACCATTACGAGCTCTGCACCACCGGCGATACCCGACTGGATAGCAATATAGCCCGAGTCACGGCCCATTACTTCGATAAAGAAGATACGGTCGTGTGAGCTGGCGGTATCGCGGATACGGTCGATCGCGTCCAACGCGGTGTTCACGGCGGTATCGAAGCCAATGGTATAGTCGGTTCCATATAAATCGTTGTCGATCGTTCCCGGAGCGCCTACGGTAGGGATACCGTACTCGTTGCCAAAGATCATCGCGCCGGTGAACGTACCGTTACCGCCAATGGCGATCAGTCCTTCGATGCCGAGTGCCTGCAAGTTGTCATATGCCTTCTTGCGGCCTTCGGGGGTCATAAACTCCTTGCTTCTTGCTGATTTAAGGATGGTACCTCCTCTTTGAACTATATTGCTGACCGAGTGAGACTCCATCTTGTAGACGTCACCGGCGATCATTCCGCTATATCCTCTTCTGATTCCAAATACTTCAATACCATGGTAGCATGCTCCGCGTACTACCGCCCGGATGCAGGCGTTCATACCAGGGGCATCTCCTCCTGAGGTAAAAACTCCAATTCGTTTCATTTAATAATTTCGGGTTACTTCTAATCTTTCTATGTACAGCTCCATATTGAACCTTAAAGGCACAATTTCCGCAAATTTATCCGGTATTTTCTTAAAATATATGCCTTGATTCTTAATTATGTTAAAAAAATGCCAGAACAAGATTCGTTTTTAGCATCTCAAACATATACCAATACTCATATATTTGCGCCGGTTAATGGAAATTTAATATCCCTCAACCGGCGTTCATTGCTACTATTACTGTTTGAAAAGTCATATTTAGGGCGGGCCGTGTGCGGTACCGCTTTCATCCGAAATCAACCCGTAGCTTAATATTACCAAAATGAAAAATCTGTTCTCCTGGCAACGTCTCTGGCCTCACCTGGTAGCTGTCATCGGTTTTATGATCTTGTCTGTCGCTTACGTTTCACCGGTGCTGCAAGGCAAGAAACTCAGCGCGACCGACGAGATTCAGGCGCTGGGCGGTGCGCGGGAGGTAATGGATTATTATAAGCAAACCGGTGAACGGTCGTGGTGGACCAATGGCATGTTCGCCGGGATGCCGGCTTACCTTGTTTCGGCCGACTATCCCACCAGTATCCCTACCAAAATCGGGCAGGGGGTGAACAAGCTGCTTCCGGCACCGGCCAACTATTTCCTGATCGGCATGGTGAGCGCTTATGTGCTGTTTCTGGTACTCGGGGCGGGTGGTTGGCTCGCGGCAGTAGGTGCGGTGGCATTTTCATTCTCGTGTTTCAACGTCATTAACCTGGAAGCCGGGCACATTTCGCAGGTGATCGCGATCATGTATGCGCCGGGTGTGCTTGCCGGTGTGATACTGGCGTTCCGTCGTAACTGGCTGGCGGGAGCGGCACTTACTGCATTTTTCCTCTCGCTGGAACTGTATGCCAACCACGTGCAGATTACCTACTATCTCGGAATTGGTATCATAATCCTGGTGATCATGGAAAGTATCGTCCTGATTAAAAAAGGCCTCGCAAAAGACCTGGTGATGATCCTCGGCGGACTCGCCCTGGCGGCGGTTGTCGCAATCGGTACACATACGACAAGACTCTGGAACGCTTATGATTATACCAAAGAAACGATCCGCGGGAAATCGGAGCTGACGGCGACGGGCAAAGATGCTGCCGCTAAAAAAGGAAACGGTTTAGACAAAGAATACGCATTCACATACAGCTATGGCGTAGGTGAGTTGCTTACCCTGGTGATTCCGAATGCCTATGGAGGTGCTTCGTCCGGTCCTTTGTCGAATACATCCGAAACTTACAAAACGCTCACAGGCCGCGGTATCGACGGTGCTACTGCTCAGAATATTGTTCAGCAGCTGCCACTTTACTGGGGTGATCAACCGATTATGGGTGGTCCCAACTACATTGGCGTTATTGTGTTTTTCCTGTTTGTGCTCGGTCTGTTTATAGTCAAGAACCCTTTGAAATACTGGGCAGCGGGTGTGATTGTGCTTTACGTGATCTGGGCTCTTGGAAAGAGCTTGGCTGGTATCAATTATCTGTTTTTTGACTATTTCCCGATGTTCAACAAGTTCCGTGCGATGACGATGGTGATCTCACTGGCGCAGCTGCTGATGGTGCTGGTAGGTATTCTCGGCTTGTCGGTCATTGCTCAGAAGAAGATCACCGTGAAAGCGTTGCAGAAACCATTCTTGCTTTCGGTAGCCATTACCGGTGGACTCATGCTTATCATGGCATTGTTACCGGGCTTATTTTTCAGTTTTAAGGGAGCGAACGATCCGATGGCGGCGCTTGCGCAGCAGTACGGCCAGCAGGTACAAAATCCGGAATTTGGCCAGTTAATTTTAAACTCAGTCATCCAGGACCGCGAGGGCCTCATGAAGGGCGATGCGATCCGCGGATTGATATTCATAGCATTGGCAGCAGGGCTCGTGTGGTTTTATGCCCAGGATAAACTGAAATCGCCGGTATTTTACACTGCGCTGCTCGTGCTGGTTATTTTTGATTTGTTCGGGGTGGATAAGAGATACCTCAATAACGATGATTTTGTGAGCGCTTACGTAGCTCAGGGGGTTACTACCCCGTCACCGGCCGACGAGCAGATTCTCCGCGATACCGATCCGGACTATCGGGTATACGATGTGGCTTCTCAGGGAGGGCCGTTCAACAGTGCACAGGCGTCCTATTTCCATAAATCGCTGGGCGGATATCACGCTGCCAAAATGCGCCGTTACCAGGAGCTTTTCGAGAAGCAGTTTTTTACCGAAAAGCCTAATATGGAAGTGTTGAATATGCTGAATGCCAAGTATTTCATCACGCCGGACCAGCAAGGTAACAAAGTTGCGCAGCCTAATCCGCAGGCATATGGTCACGCGTGGTTTGTGAAATCCTTTAAGCTTGTACCGAATGCGGATGCCGAAATGGCGGCGCTGGGCACGGTGAACCTGCGTACCGAAGCCGTGGTCGACCAGCGTTTTGCATCCAAACTGGAAGGCCTTAAAGCAGGCGCCGACTCGACAGCTAAAATCAGCCTGATTTCCTATAAACCCAACGAATTGGTGTATGAAACCAGCGCCAATGCGGAAGGACTGGCAGTGTTTTCCGAGATTTATTACAATGTCCGCAATGAATGGCAAGTGACGATCGACGGCAAGCCTGCGGATATGCTGCGCGCGAATTACGTGTTGCGTGCGCTTCGCGTACCTGCGGGCAAGCACACGATCAAGTTCCGTTTCGAGCCGGTTTCGGTGGCTGCTGGCAGCAAAATCGACCTTGTGAGCTCGTTGTTGCTCATCGGGCTGATAGCCGGAGCCCTCTTTGTTGAATCCAAAAAGAAGAGCGCATGACGGACCGTCGTTATCCCATTGGCCCTTTTGCATTGAAAGAGATTTATTCCGACGACGAAATCCGCGAATTTATACGCGTCATCGCCGAAATCCCGGCCGAATACCGGAAACGGGTGGAGAATCTCCCGGATGCGGCCCTGTTAAAAACATATAGGGAGGGAGGCTGGAACATCCGGCAGCTCATTCACCACGTAGCCGACTTGCAATTTGTGCATTACCTGCGGATGAAAAAGGCCATTACGGAGCCGGATTATGACGAGGTAACGCTCATCGATATGAACGCCTGGGCCGCTACGCCCGATTCGCTGAATGTGCCTATTGAGGCTTCACTGGCTATTTTCGAAGGGACACATGCCCGCTATGCCTATCTGGCCGGAACGTTGAGTGACGAACAATTCGCGCGCCGTTACTTCCATCCGCTGCGCGGGTTTTGGATCGATCAGAAGCAAGCGCTGGCGATGTCGGTATGGCATGTGAAGCACCACCTGGCACACATTGATCTGGCATTAGGTAATATCGAATAATAATGTCTCAGGTAACAGGTAAATATCTCATTATCATTGGGCTGCTGGTGGTTTTGGTCGGTGTTGCGGTATATTTTCTCAGCGATAAATTGCAATGGCTGGGTCGTCTGCCGGGAGACATCCGTGTCGAAAAGGAGAATTTCCGGTTCTATTTTCCGATTACCACTATGTTACTCCTCAGCGGGTTACTGAATCTGCTGATCTGGCTCTTCCGGAAATTCATGAATTAGCGTGGCTGCTGGTTATCAGCTTAATAACCAGGGTTATAAATTCGTCTGAAAGTGTGAATAGGCTTGGGCGAGAACAAAATATCATTCATCTTTAAGCCACTTGAATGATTCGTTCTCTAACACACTATTTCATGGAATTTTTCGAGCAGCTCACCCGCTTTCTGGCACAATGCCAGACCGAAAACCTCAAAACCTCCCACTTCCCAGGCAAGTTGGAAGGCCTCAAAATCAAGATCAGTTTTGGAAAAGGTAATCCCGCCAGGGTGCCGTGGATCGCGTTTCTGGCTCCCGGGCAGCACATCAGCAATGGCATTTATCCATTTTATCTTTTTTATAAAAACCAGCAGCTGCTTGTGCTCGCGTTTGGCGTGAGCGAAACACTTTCTCCCGAAATACCGTGGCGGCAGTCCGGCGCGGAAACAATCAGCAGCTATTTCAAAAGGCACGGATTAGGTAAGCCTGCCAGGTACGGCGGCTCGTTCGTATTCCGGGTTTATGAGACCGAGGATCTAGAAAAGCAGCAGGTTGAGATGGATTTGCAGGAAATGCTGGGTATTTATAAGGATACCCTGGCAGGCAGCACAGCCGGCGAGCCGCAGTTCGACTATCGGGCGTTTCATCGCATGGCGCTGGAATGCGGCCTGCAAATCGATCCGGAGCTCGTACTTCGTTTTGCCGCAGCTCTCATTGCAAAGCCATTCGTAATCCTGACAGGCCTTTCCGGTGCCGGAAAGACACGGCTGGCGCATGCGTTTGCGCAATGGATTTGTGAAACGGAAGATCAGGTCTGCCTGGTGCCGGTAGGGGCCGACTGGACCAACCGCGAGCCGCTTCTCGGTTTTCCGAATGCCCTCGAACCGGGACAATACGTAAAGCCGGAAACTGGTGTAGTGGATCTGTTGATGTCGGCCGAAATCAATGCGGACAAGCCGTATTTCCTGATCCTCGACGAGATGAACCTGAGCCATGTAGAGCGGTATTTTGCCGATTTTCTGAGTGCAATGGAGTCGGGGGAGCCGATACGGCTGCACAATGGTACTGCCGGTGTGGTACCGCCGTGCATTCGGATATTATCCAATGTGTTCATGATAGGGACCGTGAATATCGATGAAACTACCTACATGTTCAGTCCCAAGGTGCTCGACCGGGCGAGTGTGATCGAGTTCAGTATTTCGAAGGAAGAAATGCACGCATTCCTGACATCCGGACGAAAACCTGACGCCGGCAGCCTCATCGGGAATGGGGCTGATGTGGCCGAAACGTTTGTGACAATGGCCCACATCCCTGCGCCGGACAGCCCGATCCGGGCACAGCTTACCGATGAATTGCTTGCATTATTTGAAATCTTAAAACCGGCCGGGGCGGAATTCGGCTATCGGAGTGCTGCGGAAATCCTGCGGTTCGCCGGGGTGATCAGCCATCTTGGGGCCAGATGGCCGGTGCAGAAAGTGATGGACGCAGCTTTGATGCAAAAGCTTTTACCTAAAATTTATGGCTCCCGCAGGAAACTGGAGCCGGTATTGAAAGCATTAGGCAAGCGCTGTTTGGTGAATCCCGAACTGCTCGATGACTACCTGGCCGGTAAGAAGGAACTGACCGGTCCGGACATGGTACATTACCCGGCGGCTTTGGAGAAAATCAGGCGTATTTACAGGAACCTGATCGACCATGGCTTTGCCAGTTTCGCAGAAGCCTGATGGAAGGGAATGAGCTCCTGATAGTTGCCGAAACGTCCGACGGGGTCGTTTCGGTGCGCATTATTGCCGAAGAGCGCGATAAACCGACCATTTTTGAACTAGACGAATGGGAGGCATTTGAGCACGGCGAGGCCCGTATACAACTGCTGGAAGGCTGTTATTATGAATATGAGGTGCTGGGTGATTATGTGCTCCGGTCATCGCCGGCCGTGGTGCCTTCCCGTATTAACCCGGGGATGGGGCGTCTGACGCCCCATGTGTATGTAGGCACGCTGACGATCGAAGTGCTGCGGTTGTCGGATAATGCCGGCTGTGGGGAGATAAAAGTGGAAATTCGCTCCAAAAAGGCCGGTTACCGAACTGATTACCGCCTGATGTTGGAAGGCATCACCGAGCATTGCACCGATCTGCTGTTTTACTACAACGCGCCGGTTACCCATCCCTTCGCACCCGACTACCTGACTGACCCACAGACGTTCTATCAGCGTTTTGCATTTGTGAATGCGGTGCTCACCAGCCGGGCGTTTGAAATAGCATTCCAGAAAATAATCCGCAACCCGATCACGAAATGGGCAGGAGAGGAGGCGGAAAGGGATGTACGGAACGTAGGCCGTCTTAATCGGAGTTCCGTTGTCCAATTGAGAAAACGTAGCAATCGCATTGCTCTCCGCGACGATCATATTCTCAAAAACAGACTGGCTTCGGTACCATCGCGGATCACTGTGAGTTCGAAAACAGATTCTGCGGATACACCTGAAAACCGCTTTGTAAAGCACGCCTTGGAGGTTTTTGCTGATTTTGTGAGCCATATCAAACGCATTGCGCCGGAGCGCAGCCGCTTGCTCCGGGAGGCTGCGCTGCTGGAAAATCATTTGCACCAGATGCTCTCAGCTCCGTTGTTCAAAGAAGTGGGGAAACCGCTACGGTTCGCATTGAATGGCCCCGGCCTGGTCCGTAAAGAAGGGTATAAACAAATCCTGCGAGTGTGGCTGATGTTCGATCTGGCCGCGCGACTGGTTTGGCGTGGCGGCGAGGACGTGTATCATGCGGGGAAAAAGGATGTTGCCGTGCTGTATGAGTACTGGCTGTTTTTCGAACTGCTTGACGTTGTAAAAAGTGTATTTGCCATTGAACCGGCGCATATCAGCGACCTCGTAAAGCCAACGAAAAACGGATTGGGGCTGCAACTCAAACAGGGCCGGCATTTGCCCATCAGTGGTGTTTTCGATACCGGTTCGCGCAAGCTCAATGTGGAATTCAGTTTCAACAGATCGTTTTCAGGGCAAAACGATTATCCGCAGGCGGGCAGCTGGACCACGGGAATGCGGCCGGATTTTACATTGTCGATCTGGCCGGCCGGGGTTTCACAAGCCCAGGCCGAAACCGAGGAACTGATCGTGCACATTCATTTTGATGCCAAATACAAGGTAGAATCGGTGGCGGGGGTATTTGGAGAAGATGAGGCAGCGCTCGCATCCGGGCAAACCCAGTCTGACCACACCCGGGACGATCTTTTGAAAATGCATAGTTACAAGGATGCCATACGCCGGACCGCGGGCGCGTATGTGCTCTATCCGGGTGCGGACGGGAAGGTTTACAAACGAAAGGGATTCCATGAACTGATTCCGGGCCTGGGCGCATTTGCGATAAGGCCTTCTAAAACCGATAACGGTCGTGACGAACTGAAACGCTTTTTGCTGGACGTCGTGGCGCATTTTCAGAACCGGGCTTCGCAACGTGAAAAGGTAGCCTTCCGTAGTTTTGATATTTACAACAATCAGCTATCGACGGATATGCGGGAACTCCTGCCGGAAGCATTTGGTAAAAACCGTGATCTGATCCCCGACGATACTTTTGTGCTGGTCGGATATTACAAAAACGGAGCGCATCTGAACTGGATCCGAAAGCATAATCTGTACAATTTTCGCACGGGCGCCCAAAGCGGGTCGCTGTCGCTTGGCGTAGCCGAAGTGAATGCACGGTATTTGTTGCTGCACGGACCGGGCCAGACGTTGTCGGGTATGCTCCTTAAGCTGCATAACAGGGCTCCCAGGTTGTTTTCTAAGCAGGATTTGGTACAAAAAGAATATCCGGACCCTTCACGGGATTTGTACCTGGTGTATACGACGGACCCGGAAGTGGAGCCCGAGTTTGCGGGAATGCGCTGGGATGTGACACGGCTTCCCGGCTACCGTGCCAATCGGGCATCCGGGCTGCCATTTTCCGTCAGCCTGACGGACCTGATGAAAGTGCTCGTAAAATGATGGCCGTTTTTTCGGTAGTATTTGCGGTGTAGGTCTTTTCTTAAACATTAAAAGCTAATCGCTCCCAATCCGGTACATTCAATGAAAATTCAAACACTTGCTGCTGTATTTCTGCTGATTTCCTTCCAAGTTTTCTCACAGGCCAAACTGAGCATTGTCTTTATCGGCAACAGCATCACGCAGGGGAAAGGCGGAGATAACGGCTTTCCGCCGCCCACGCACGCTGTCAACTATCTGAAAGTGCAAAAGGGCGTCGACGACGTCTTGTATGCGAACGTCGGGCGGAGCGGCTCTACCACGGTAGACTGGCTTCCGGCGACAGGCAAGTATTTTACGCTGGCCACTATGGCAGCCGATAGTTTGTATCTCAAAAAAGATCATCAGCTGCTGTTCTCGATGAAGCTCGGGACTAACGATAGTGCAATAGAAGGTCCCAACGGGGCACCTGTTTCAAAGGAAAACTATAAAAAGAATGTGCAGACGATCGTTTCTGAACTGCTGAAACGGTATCCGGGAAGCAAAGTCATCATTCATCACCCGATCTGGTACAGCACTAACACCTATAATCGTTCGAAATACCTTGCGGAAGGGTTGGAGCGGCTTCAAACGTATGTTCCGGAGCTCGACGCGCTGATCGGTGAATACAAAACCACCGAGCCCGGACGCGTTTTCAAGGGCGACACCAAGGCATTCAAGTACTTCAAAAAACATTACCTCCAACTCTTCAAGCCCGAAAACGGACAGCAGGGTGTGTTTTACCTGCATCCCAATGTAGAGGGCGTCGCCGTACTGGGAGAGTTTTGGGGGAAGGCGATTAAAAAGAAGGTGCTTTAAGTACCGGAATATGATGTGTTGGAGTGAGAAAATCGGAAAATGAACTAGGTTACCAAATCAATTCGTAACGGGTACTCCGGCCGCCTGAGTAAGATTTTTGGAGTATTCTTTTCTCTACCAGATCGTTGATATCCCTGGTAGCTGTGTCCTGCGAGCATTTTGTCATTTTAGCCCATTTGGAAGAAGACAGATTGCCAAAGAATGCTTCCTGCATCCGGTTTATCATAGCTCTCTGTCTAGTATTCAAAGCGGTGGAAGCGTGCTTGTCCCAGAAATCCACCCGTTTGAGGATGGCTATGAGTGTCTCCTCCGTTGCTGTGACAGCATCCTTTAAGCACGACAGGTACCATTCGAGCCAGGCGGTAATGTCCAAATCACCTTTTTGAGTGGTTTCCAGAATATGGTAGTATTCTTTTCGCCGTTTTCGTATCTGCGAAGACATGCTGTAATACCGCTGAGAGCTGCTTTCTGCTCTTGCCAGTTGCATATCCGCTATCGCTCGCGCAATGCGCCCGTTTCCATCATCAAAAGGGTGTATCGTGACAAACCACAGATGTGCGATACCGGATTTCAGTACAGGGTCCAGGGGCTGGTTATTGTTAAACCATTCAAGGAACAACTTCATTTCCGTTTCAAGGCGTGAAGCGTCAGGTGCTTCAAAATGGACGATTTCTCTTCCGATTGCTTCCGAGACCACCTGCATGGGGCCTTTCTCATTGTCCCGCCACTGGTTTGTAAGAATTTTGAACATCCCGCTCCTCCCGCTGGGAAACAGTGACGATTGCCACCCAAACAATCGATCTTCGGAGAGTGGCATATGGTAGTTTTGAGTTGCATCCAACACCATTTCCACCACTCCGTCTACATTTCTGTCGGAGGGGACGAGAGCAGCGATTTCCAATCCCAGACGCCGGGCTATCGAAGAACGGACCTGGTCGGTGTTCAATATTTCGCCTTCGATTTCCGAGGATTTTACTACATCTTCGGTTAAGGCTTTTAGTGCCGCATCGGTGCGCGCGGAAAAGCCGAGGGCTTCCATTGTGCCTGAAATCTTGCCTTGAATATATCGCACCTGGCTCAATGTGGGAAGGAGTACCGCGAGGTCCCAGGTAAAGGAAGGCCAGTTATGATGTTGATGGATGTATCGAGGCACAGCTGATATTTACGGTGAATATAGTAAACATTCTCCGCAAATATGCGGGGAATAATGCGACTTTTCTCCGCGTACCATTCTCCGGATTCACATCAATCCTTCCTGACAGGCTTCAAGCCCCTCATTGCTTTTAGCCCGATAGCCGGGCTTTGTACCGGAATGGACAGGAGTTTTTCTTCGGTTTCGGGCTCGGTGTATTCGCGGTAGCCGGTGAGGTAGCGTTCTATGATGAAATCTTCTTCCCGCTCGAACTGGACGGAGGGCTGGTTAACGATCGATGAAATGTTGTACAACTTTTTGTGCCACAGCAGGGCATTGAGGTTGCCGTCGAAATGGTAATGGTTCTCAAAACCACGGTCGAATTTGAAAACGATCGGCTTACCGGCGTTGGCTAGCAGGCTTTCGGGTGTCCCGGTGAGGGTGATGGGGATGTAGGTCTTTTTGTCGTAAATAAAGCCTCCGTGGATGTTTTTGATATATTCGCGCATTTGCCGCGGCGCGTCGCCTACGAGGAGTACATCCACGAGCAGGATGTGTTCCGTGGCATAAAACTGTCCGGGGTTCTGGATGAGCGGGAGTTGGGAAATTCGGATCATGTAACAATTATTCCTTGATATGGCCGTAAAATTAGCTAACATTCCGAGTGTCACAATCATCCCCGAACAGGGTGTGGTGCGGTTGTAACAATTTTTAAACAATCGCTTGTAGCAGTAAATCCCGCGAAATATATTGAGCGGAAATAATTGTCACCATGGTAAAAACATACAGGTTTATCGCCCTCCTCGGCGATGGTCGCGAGAGATATAGCGACAAGGAATTGAATGCAGAATGGCCCACTGAGCCGATCGTGATCGATGCGTTCGGGTTTTCGGACGTTTACCGGTATTCGGGAGTGGTTTTCCTGAGCGAAGAATGGTTCGGGAAATACAGCAAAAACTGGCGCAACGATACTACGGAGATCGATAAGCTACTGGTGAATTTGGTTAAATATTCGGCCAAGGAAGCGCATTCCGAGAACCTGGCAAAAATTAAAAGCTACCTGGCTTCCCCACCGGAGACGGTAGAGGAAGCCGTGGCGCTTTGGAGAACCTTTTACGATCCTTCTTTGAAAACTATTTAGGGCCCTTGGATTGAAATCCAGAGGCCAGGGCTGTTGTGCGCCTCTGGCGCTCGTATTGCCCCGGGATTTTAACCTGGGGACTCCAATTTTTTAATGATTGACCATTTTCAGGGCGCCTTCGCTGTACCTTGCTCCGGTGTCGGGGTAGCGGGCAATGAGGGCGTCGATGGTTTTCAGGTCTTCGGCTGAAAGGCTTACCCCGAGTGCGCCGGCATTCTCTTCGAGGTATTTGCGTTTTTTGGTGCCGGGGATCGGAATAATATCGTCGCCTTGCGCTAGCACCCACGCCAGCGCGAGTTGCGCAGGCGTGCACTGTTTGCCCGCGGCGATTTCAGCGAAGCCGCTTACAAGTCTGGCGTTGTTATCGGCCACATCTCCCTGGTAACGTGGCAACGTACGGCGGAAGTCGCTTTCTGCCAGAGTCTCCGTATTCAATGTGTTGGTGACGAGCCCTCTGGCCAATGGCGAGTAGGGGACCAGCGAAATGCCCAGCTCGCGAACCGTATCAAGGATTGTTCCCTCCACATCACGGGTAATAACCGAATATTCGCTTTGCAACGCGGCGATCGGGTGTACGGCATGGGCTTTGCGAATGGATGCGGCGGAAGCTTCACTCAGGCCCAGGTAACGGACTTTACCTTCCTTAACCAGGTCGGCCATGGCGCCAACCATTTCTTCCACAGGTACATTCGGGTCGACACGGTGGGCGTAATACAGGTCGATAGTGTCAATTTTTAATCTTTTCAGGCTGTTTTCAACGGCGATTTTCATCCAGGAGGGCGAACCGTCGAAGTAGGCGCCGGCCGAGTTGCGGGGTGTGCCGGTCTTGTCGCCGTAGCGGAACCCGAATTTGGTGGCGATGAAAATCTTGTCGCGGTTCGGTACCAGGACTTTCGATATCAGTTTTTCGTTTTCGCCATCGGCGTACATATCGGCCGTGTCCCAGAAATTGATTCCCAGGTCGAGGGCACGATGCAGCGTGGCAATGCTTTCAGTGTCGTCTGTAGGGCCGTAAGCGAAGCTCATGCCCATGCAGCCTAATCCGATGGCTGATAATTTTTCTTCTGTTTTTCCAAGGCTTCTGTATTGCATTTGTTTGTTGGCTATCGGCTTTTGGCCGGGTGGATAATGCAGTTTTCAGGATAATTCTGATGATACAAAGCTACTCTTGAGCGGCGGGCGTCGCTTTATAGTTTTCAAACAGATCTTTATAAAAATCACACAGCCTTTGTGCGCACGTTTCCAGGAGTAAGGCCTGTCTGTTTTTTAAAGAAAATATTGAAATAGGCGGGGTACTCGAAGCCCAGACTGTAAGCGATTTCCGACACGTTCCAATTGGTATGGTTGAGGAGCGCCTGCGCTTCCTTCGTAATGCGAGCCGAAATGTGTTCCGTGGTCGTCTTGCCTGTAATTTCCTTCACCGAACGGTTCAGGTGGTTGGCATGAACCGAGAGGCTTTGGGCGTAGTCATTGGCGGTTTTCAGCCGCAAGGCATTTTCGGGGGTGTCGATGGGAAATTGGCGTTCGAGCAGCTCCATAAATAATGAAGTGATCCTGGCCGAAGCATTGATTTGCCGCTCGAATGTCTCGGCCGGCTGCATCTTCATGGCTTCATGGATGATCAGGTGCAGGTAGTTACGCAGCATGCCGTATTTATGCTGGTAGTCCGATTCGATTTCCGCCATCATCTTTTTGAAGATGAGCGAGAGTTCTTTTTGCTGTTGTTCATTGACGAAATACACCGGATTAGCCCCGATTTTGAACAGGGGCGAGTCCTGTAAGAAGTCTTTGCGCTCCGTAGGGTGGACGAAAGTTTCGGTAAATAAAGTAAACCAGCCCAGCTGGGATTCCGAGATCGCTTCCCACGAGTAGGGCACCATCGGGTTCGAAAAAAGCAATGCGGGACGGTCTATTTCGATCCATTTGTCGGCATAATGCAAGCGGCCGGTGCCTATAATGAACGATACTTTGTAAAAATCGCGGCGGCTGTACGGCGTCTTTTTATAGCACGAATTCCTTTCGAACACATTGAAGTGTCCCATGCCGGCATTGTTCAGCGATAAGTCCGCCGGGTTGGCCTGCGGTACACGACGGTAAAATTCCTGGATTGATTCGGTATGGCTCATGGTGTAATATTATAAAATTCAAATAGCAGATGCGACGGTGAAAGTTTCCGGCGGGCTCGAATTAATCGCTTTTTAATTTCGAAGCGACCGGCTTTTGACGAATATTGGACTATTCAAAATATGTTAGAATGGATCACATAGGTAGTCCGCATACGGCGTAGATTTGATCGTCAGGTTTGGTCAGGCTTAGTCAAGTATTGTCATGAGTAGTCAAGGCCTTGCAAAGTGTATCGTTAAGGCTCAACTGACCAGACTTGACTATTCCTGACAATACCTGACCATTACGACAAACGTTCATCAATTAAGCACCAACTATGTCCCACCGCAAACCAACCAGTGAACTAACCCCAAAGGCCTTCGCGGCCGTGCGGGAACTTGAAAAGTACGTCGCATCCACCGGGCTCGACAAAGTGCATTACAAACTGATCAAAATCCGCGCCTCCCAGATTAACGGATGTGGGTTTTGCCTGGATATGCACGCACGCCAGGCCCGCGAAATGGGTATGACCGAGCAACGCATATATATGTTAAGCGCTTGGCGCGAGGCGAATATTTACACAGAAGAAGAAAAGGCGATCCTGGCACTCACCGAGCAAGTGACGCTCATCAGCCAGGGCGGTGTGAGCGACGAGGTGTACGGCCGGGCGGTGGCGCTGCTTGGAGAGGAATATACCAAAGCCGTGGTCATGGGCGTGGTGGCGATCAGTGCGTGGAACCGCATTATGATCACCGACCAGGTGGCGGTCAATGCGGTGGAGAGCTATGTTTAACAGTCGTCCTATTCAGATGAATAGCCAGTCGGAAAGGGCCGACTTGCTCAAAAAGCTGCACCATAGCGGTAAAATGCTCGTACTGCCCAATATTTGGGATGCTGCCGGCGCCGCAATGCTTGAACATCTGGGTTATCCGGCTGTGGCCACGGCCAGTGCCGCCATTGCACGTGCACACGGTTATGAAGACGGCGAGCGGATCCCGTTTGATTTTCTGCTAAGTATCGTGGCGCAAATCGTGAAGGCGGTGAGTGTACCGGTTACAGTGGACATCGAGGCAGGCTATGCGGTCGATAACGAGCTATTGAAGTCCAATATCCGTCGCCTCATTGCCGCCGGGGTAGCCGGTATCAACATCGAGGATTCCGACGTGCGTACGCGTGAACTGCTGCCGGTGGGTGAGCAGGTAGAGAAGCTGAAAGTGATCGGGCGGGTGGCGGAAAGGGAGAATACCAGGCTGTTTATCAATGCCCGAACGGATGTGTTTCTCCTGAACCCCGAATTGCCCGAAGAACAAAAACTAGCGCTGGCGATCGAGCGCAGTCGCGCGTACGTGGAAGCGGGCGCCGACTGTATTTATCCAATCTTCGCCACGAAGGAGGAAACGCTCAAAACGTTGGTAAATGCGCTGAAGGTCCCTGTGAATGTAATTGCCAAATGCGATACGCCCGATCTGGATGTACTCCAAAAGCTGGGTGTGGCACGTGTGAGCTTTGGGCCGAACGTGCAACGGGCCGCATTGTTGTCAATGGAAACATTGCTGAAAGATGTGAAGGAAAGCCTCAGCCATAAACCGGTTACCAACCTGCTCATGTGACCTGGTGGAAACTTTTTGCGTATAGTATTGAAATCTCCCGGAGGCCGCGGCCGGGAGATTTTCTATTTTTAGATCAAAATAAGGATTTACTTTGTACCTATATCCAACGAACTTAATCCCTTATCACGCTCAGCGCTATGCAGGAGGACATTCTTTTTCAGATCAGCAATAAATTAAAGGAAGTCAGAAAGGGTAAGGGGGTTACCCTTCAGGAGATTGCCGACGAGGCGGGCGTAACGAAAAGCCTTGTGTCCCAGATCGAAAACAGCCGGACGATCCCCTCGTTGCCGGTAATGCTGGGGTTGATCAAGGCGTTGGATATTGACCTGAACGTGTTTTTCAAGGACATCATTTCAACTGCGCCGGGTGAAAGCGTGCTGGTTCGCCGGAAGGAGGAGTACCAGCCTTTTACGAAGGAAAACGCGAAAGGGTACTTCTATCAGCGCATCTTCAGCAAGCAATTCAAGGACAACCATATCGATGTGGTGCTGCTTCGGCTCGAAAAAGACGCGAAGCGGCCGATGGTGCGTACCAATGCATTCGAATTTAAATATGTGCTTTCCGGCGCGGTGGAATACACCGTGGGGAAAAATAAATATATCCTGAACGAGGGCGATTCTATGTTTTTCGATGCGAACGAGCTGCATAACCTTAAATGCTACGATTGCGACGAGGCGGTACTGCTCGTTATTTACTTCTTCAACGACGCTCAGTAGGCCTTTTAGGAAATTCTTCTTGTTAAATATTAATTAACATTCACTTAACCTTTGACTGGGTTCGGTTCACTAGTTTTGCGGTGATCAAGGTTTTGTTATGCTAAATTTTTAATATTAGTTAACTTTTTCTTGCGTGTTAGAAGAATTTGCAATATTTTCAGCTGTAAACCAATGTTAGCCAGGAAACGATGGAATGTGGAAGTTAAATTTTACTAAACATTTCGGCTTGAATTGTCATCCTGCCCAAAAACAGACATTGTTTACGAGAAAGTTTAGTATTAGTTCACCAATTATACCAAGTGAGATGTCGATAGAACTGGTAGTTTTCGATATGGCAGGTACGACTGTCAAGGATAAAAATTTTGTAGGAATTGCATTTCAGCAGGCCATGCGGTCACAGGGATATGAGATCGCCATCGAGCATGTGAACCCGCTGATGGGTTATGAGAAGCCGCTGGCCATTAAAATGATGCTCGAAGTGCGGGAGTCCGACAAGTCGAAGATTACGGCGGAGTTGGTGGATGCCATTCACACGCACTTTGTGAACGGGATGATCGGCTTCTATCAAACGACCACCGAAATAGCGCCGCTGCCACATGTGGAAGAGACTTTCAGCGCGCTTCGCGAACAGGGAATTAAAATTGCATTGAACACCGGTTTCTCCCGGGATATTGCCGATGTGATCGTGAGCCGGTTAGGCTGGGGGGATAAGATAGATTGCCTCGTAGCCAGCGATGAAGTGCCTTACGGGCGCCCATACCCGGATATGATCCGCAAGATCATGGCTGAACTGGGGATCGCCTCGGGTGAGCGTGTTGCCAAAGTCGGCGATACCGAAGTGGATATTAATGAAGGGATTAATGCGGGATGCAAATACGTGATCGGGGTTACTACCGGCGCATTTACGCGCGAGGCGCTGCTGCCTTACAAGCCTACGCATATCATCGATGATATCGCCGAGGTGCCGGGCATTATCTCGGCCAGTCATGAAATGGCTGTCCAGGGTTAATTCACTCACATTCATATCAGATTAAAAGCATGAGTAAATCCGCGATTGTCATCGGGGCTGGAATAGTTGGTTTGGCGACGGCAAGGGCTTTGGCCACAAGAGGTTACCAGGTAACAGTGATCGAACGTTCTTCGCAAGCCGTGGGGGCATCCATCCGTAATTTCGGAATGGTGTGGCCGATCGGTCAGCCGGAGGGTACATTATATGAAAGGGCATTGCATGCCAAAAGTATCTGGAAAGAGGTGCTGGCGGGTGCGAAATGCTGGTCGCAGGAGGCGGGAAGCCTGCATATGGCCTACCAGCAGGATGAACTGGAAGTGATCCAGCAGTTTGTGGAGGTTAGCCCTTATCGTCCTGTGAGTTTCCTGAATGCAGAACAAACGGTCGCGAAATCGCCGGCTGTGAATCCCGACGGGCTGTTGGGGTCGCTGTATTCGGCGGATGAAATGATCGTCGACCCACGCGAGGCCATTGCGGCTATCCCGGGTTACCTCACGGCTGTATTGGGCGTCACATTTATCTGGAATACGGCTATTTCGAAGGTAGCTTATCCTGCGGTGTTTTCGGGTTCGAAAAGCTGGTCGGCGGATGAGATCTTCGTTTGCAGCGGCCAGGATTTTGAAACACTTTATCCCGAACAATTTTCGGCGGCGCCGCTGACCAAATGCAAGCTGCAAATGATGCGCCTCGAAGCGCAGCCCGACGACTGGCGGATTGGTCCGGCGCTATGCGGGGGATTGTCTTTCATTCACTATCACGGGTTCAAGGCGGCAGCGTCATTGCCAGGCCTGAAAGCCCGATACGAAAGCGAATATGCCGAATACCTCAAATGGGGCATCCACGTGATGGCATCGCAAAACGGTTTAGGGGAGATTACGGTGGGTGATTCACATGAGTACGCGCTCACTTTTGATCCGTTCGACCGGGAGTTTATCAATACCATGATCCTCGACTACCTGGGGACATTTGCGCAATTCAAATCGCCGAAAGTGTACCAGAGCTGGCACGGGATCTATCCTAAAATGACGAATGGGGCCACGGAGATTGTTTTAAAGCCCGAGAGTGGTGTGACGATCATCAACGGCCTCGGCGGAAACGGCATGACCCTTTCGTTTGGCCTTTGCGATGAAGTAGTTGGTGGAACTTACCAGTCCTAAATTCTGATATATGCTTGCAAAAGTTTCCTGTGCATTGGCGGTGGCTTCTTTGTTGCTGACCGCATCTCATTCCCGGTTTGAAGGAGCTTCGTCGGGGCAAACCGGGTTGGACGAAAAGCCTTCGGGCATCGAACATGTCATTGTGATTGGTGTCGATGGATTGAGCCCTGACGGTATCCAAAAGGCCAAAACGCCGAATATCGACCGGATGGTGGCCAATGGTGCAGTGAAATGGAACGTGCGGACGGTGCTTACCTCTGCAAGCAGCCAGAATTGGGCGTCGATGATCATGGGCGCAGGCCCGGAACAACACGGGATTATCAACAACGATTGGGAGTTGAACAAACACACGCTTCCACCCATTGCGCAGGAGGCCGACGGTCGTTTTCCGACGATTTTCAGCATTTTACATAAGGCAAGGCCCAATGCGGAAATCGGTACGGTGTACCATTGGGGTGGTTTTGGAAGATTATTTCAGAAGAATGCAGTGAGTTACGACAAGCATTTCTCGACGGAAGATTCCACGGCCACTGATTTCATTCAATATATTAAAAACAAAAAGCCGGTACTGGGCTTCGTGCATTTTGACCACGTAGATCACGCCGGCCACCACGACGGGCATGGGTCGGTGCAGTATTATCAGTCCGTTACGAAGGCCGATTCGTTGGTTGGCAAAATTCTCGCAGGTATTAAAGAGGCCGGTATCGCCGAAAAAACGCTGGTAATTCTTTGGGCTGACCATGGTGGCATTGGTAAGGGGCACGGTGGTGCTACCCCGCAGGAGGCGGAAATTGCAGGTGTATTTTCCGGTGCAGGTGTAAAGAAGGGTTATTCAATACAACAGCAAGTCTATACTTACGACCTCGCTTCGACGATCGCATTTGCGCTGGGTGTCGAGCAGCCTTATGCGTGGATCGGTCGTCCGGTGAAGCCGGTTTTTAAAGGGTTTGATGAACCTAAGAACCTCTGGCTCGGCGAAAAACCTTAAATTGGTTCGAAGCATTTAACCCTGAACCCTGCGAATGGCAGCTGTACACAACCGAACGGAAGGCGACATCAATTTATCATCCGCGCGTCAGGATTGGTATGCGGTCATCAGCGACCCCGAAACTTCGGGCTACCTGCATGAAGATGCGGAATATTTCCTGCATCAGTCGCTTTCCACGCCCTGCCTGGACGTGCTCGCCTCATGCGAAGGCATTTACCTGACCGATGTGCAGGGCAAGCGCTACATGGATTTTCACGGGAACAATGTTCATCAGCTCGGCTATCGGCACCCTTATGTGATCGAAAAGCTGAAAGAGCAAATGGATATCCTGCCGTTTTCGCCGCGCAGATATACCAATGTGCCGGCCATTGAACTGGCTAAAAAGCTCGGCAAACTCATGCCTGGCGACCTCAATCGCGTGCTTTTCGCGCCGGGGGGCACTTCTGCGATCAGTATGGCATTGAAACTCGCCCGCATTGTGACGGGCAAACATAAGGTAGTATCGCTTTGGGATTCATTCCACGGCGCTTCGCTGGATGCGATTTCTGCCGGCGGCGAGCTTGATTTTCGTAAAGATATGGGGCCGTTAATGCCCGGTGTGGAGCGCATTCCGCCGCCGATGACCTACCGCGGACCATTTACAGCAGCGGGAAACGGCGATATTCCTTATGCGGATTATCTCGAATATGTAATTGAAAAGGAAGGTGATATCGGCGCTTTTGTGATCGAGACTATCCGCAATACCGATGTGCAGATTCCCTCCCAGGCCTATTGGGAGCGCGTACGGGAGATTTGCACGAGGCATAAAGTACTCCTCATTCTGGATGAAATTCCGATCGCATTCGGGCGGACGGGGAAGATGTTTGCCTTCGAACACTACGGTTTCGAGCCGGATGTTGTGTGTCTCGGCAAAGGGCTGGGCGGCGGTGTAATGCCGATGGCCGCTATCGTAGCACGCGATAGTTATAATGTGGCGCAGAGCGTTTCGCTGGGGCATTTTACGCACGAAAAAAGCCCCTTGGGCAGTGTGGCCGCATTGGCGATGCTGGATTTTATCGAGCAAAACGATCTGCTGGCCAAAGTGAATGCGGACGCGGAGTTTATGCGTGTGGAGCTGGAAAAACTGAAAGACAAATATCCGCTCATCGGCGAGGTGCGCGGGATCGGACTGCTGTGGGGTGTGGAGCTGGTGAGAGACCGCGGGACGAAGGAAAAGGCCGTGCAGGAAGCCGAAACGGTCATGTACGAATGCCTCAAAAACGGTTTGAGCTTCAAGGTGTCACAAGGGAATGTCGTGCAGCTTTCGCCGCCGATCATTATCACCCGCGAGCAACTGAAAGAAGCATTGCAGATTCTGGAAAAAGCCATCGAAACGGCTTCGGTTTTGGTATAGAAAACTCAACACTTAACCATATGCGCCTGAAAGAAGCACTTACGCGATCGAATACGTTTTTTATCAGTTGGGCTGTTATCGCTTCGTTCGGGGCATATTTCTGCATGTATGCTTTCCGCAAGCCGTTTAATGCAGGGCTCTACCAGGGACTCGAGCTCGGTGAGGTGAGCTACAAGGCGATCCTGATCATTTCGCAAGTGGCGGGTTATACGCTTTCCAAGTTTGCGGGGATTAAAGTGATTTCTGAATTGAAACACAATGCGCGGGTCAAGCTGGTGATCGGGTTGATTCTCATTGCGGAACTTGCATTGCTGTGTTTCGGGCTGGTCCCGTATCCCTATAATTTCGTTTTTATGTTCATGAACGGCTTGCCGCTCGGGATGGTCTACGGTGTGGTATTCAGCTTTCTGGAAGGGCGCCGATTTACGGAAATGCTTGCGATGGGTTTAAATATCAGCGTGGTGGTGGCGTCCGGGATTCTTAAAACAACTTATATTGAAGTTCACGGTCTGTTTCCCGGCATCTCGGAATTCTGGATGCCGTTTTTTATGGGTCTACTTTTCCTGCCGCTGTTTCTGATGTTCGTATGGATGCTCTCGGTAATTCCCAGGCCGACGATCGAAGACATTGCCTTGCGTACGGAGCGCTTGCCTATGACGAGTGCGGACAAGCGGCTGGTGATGCGGCAGTTTGGCTTTCCAATCGTTTGTCTGGTTATTTTCTACGCCACACTGGTGGTCGTGCGCGATTTCCGCGACAATTTCACTATTGAAATCTGGAACGAGATCGATTCGCACTGGGGGAGCGGCGTGCTCACCACTACCGAAATGATCACGGGGATTGTGGTGCTGGTGATCATCGGCGGGTTGGCATTTGTGCGGGATAACCTCACGGGTTTCAGGCTTACCTACCTCATTCTGTTCTCAGGTATCACGCTGATCGGCATAGGGACGCTGCTGTTCGAGAAGTCGGTAATCAGCGGTTTCGACTGGATGCTGATGGTCGGCTTAGGTTTGTTCCTGGCTTATACGGTACTGCAAACCGTCGTTTTCGAGCGGATGATCGCATTGTACCGGATCAAAGCCAATGCGGGGTATTTTGTGTACATCTGCGAGAGCATCGGCTATATGGGTAGCGTGGGGTTATTGCTCTACAAGGAGTTTTTTATGAAAGACCTGAGCTGGTCGCGGGTGCTGATGCAATTCTCTTACCTGCAATTCTGCCTGGGGTTGCTGCTGCTCGCTGCCAGCAATATCTTCTTCGATAAGTACCGTTCGGGACGTTCGGCTTCCAAGGTCGGTACGCCGTTTGCTGCGGCCTGATTACCTCCGGAAAGGGCATAAAAAAAGGAGGTGCAAGTGCCCTCCTTTTTAACATCTCAATTTCACCTTTCAATTTTTACTAAAACCTATTTTGTCGTTTTAAGCTCCACGATGGCCGCTTTCTGAGCGGGCGTTTGTGTTGTATATGGGTTCACTTTAGTCGCTTTCGGTGGTGCCGGCGTTTCTACAACCGGGGTTGATGCTGGCAGCGTATTCTTGATAGTATTGGCTGATTTATTGTCGTTGGCAAATGCAACTGAACTGGTCAATGCGATAACGCTAACGAAGGTTGTGATCAAAGTTTTCATAGCTCTATTTATTTTTGTTTCTTGTCTTTGTCTTATTTGATGATGCAAATATAAATGGGATTTTATGAATGGTTATATATTTATTCAATGAGTGATCAAACGGTTATTTGAATGGTTTTTATTGGTGATGAGTGATTTAATGGCTTTTATCAGGTTCTTTTGTTTTGAAATATTCAAATATACTTTAACATACTTATGAGATGGTTTTTATTTGAAAAGTACAATATCTGACTTGCTTGCGATTTCCGGCTATTTGCTATATTGCCAATATGGCTAAAATCATCAACCTCAAACCCTTCAAGGAATTTGTCCAGTCGGAGTCGCTGGGCGGCGTGATACTGATCATTTGCGTGGTTATCTCGCTCATCATCGCCAACTCCCCCCTCGCGGGCGCGCTCGAAAGCCTGCTCAACACGGAGCTGGGTTTTCATAACGAAAGTATTCATTTGCGCTATCCCGCGCTTTTGTGGATCAACGATGGACTAATGGCCATTTTTTTCCTGCTGGTAGGGTTGGAGATCAAACGAGAGCTCGTAGAAGGCGAGCTATCATCATTCAAAAAAGCAGCGTTACCCATTTTCGCGGCGCTGGGAGGCGTGCTGGCCCCGGCGGCGATCTACTTTATAACCAACCAGGGTACACCCACGGCTGCCGGCTGGGGTATTCCCATGGCGACCGATATTGCCTTTGCCATCGCGATCATCACCATGCTGGGTAACAAGGTGCCGCCCTCGCTCAAAATCTTCCTCGCGGCCCTCGCTATTGTCGACGACCTCATGGCCATTCTCGTGATTGCCATTTTCTATTCCTCGGAGCTGCATTACAATTACTTGCTTTACGCGGGGGCCATTTTCGGCGGGCTGTTGGTGATGAACCGTGCGGGCGTCAGGACTCTGGCCGCCTATCTGATTCCGGGCGCGTTTATCTGGTATTTCGTGCATCACTCTGGCGTACACGCCACCATCGCGGGCGTGCTCACAGCCTTTGCTCTACCCACCACACCCGACGCGCAGGAGTCGCCACTCGAAAAGCTCGAACATATTCTCGTAAAGCCGGTGAACTTCGTCATTATGCCGGTTTTCGCACTAGCCAATACCAACATTACCTTCGAACAAGGGATGCTCGAAGGGCTCACCACTCCACTTGGGCTGGGAATAATCCTTGGGCTGGTAGCAGGCAAGCCGTTGGGTATCAGTTTGCTTTCATGGCTGACTGTGAAGCTGGGTATCAGCAGCATGCCGAGCCGGGCCGGTTGGGCGCATATTATCGGCGTCGGGATGCTGGGTGGCATCGGTTTTACAATGTCGGTGTTTATCGCTTTGCTTTCGTTTCCGGGCGAGCACCTGATCCTTTCGGAAGCGAAATTCTCGATCCTTACTGGTTCGATCCTCTCCGGTGTGCTGGGTTACCTCATGCTGACCAGCGTGAGCAAAAAGTCGGCGCGGTAGGCGCTATTCGGTTTTACACTTGATAAGAATGTAGTCTACGCGGCCATTTTGAGAGAATGCGGTGATTTGAGAGTATTTCTGGTAATTGTCCCAGGTTTTTACACTTCCCTGGTCGATATTCGGCGCGATGTTTTCCGAAAGATTCAGCAATCCCAGGATAATACGGTTTTGGAAGGCATAGTCCGAAAGCTTGTTGAGCCTGATCTGGTCCGCAATCTCATTGATATAGGTAATTTCGACTTTGCCATCGCGATAGCTTACCCGCGGGCATTTTTCGCAGTCCGCCCGTGCATCCCTGTAATAACTTTCCAGCTGACCTTTACCGAGGATTGCCGCTACTTCCTGCTGGCTTCGCAGAGCGACTTGCGGCAGGTCGAGTTCGACGGTGACGATTCCGTTCTCGTCGTGTTCATCGAGCACGTAGAATTTGATAAAAATAGCAATGAGTATCACGACGAACGAAATGAATTTCCAGTTCGCCCATTTGCGTCTGACGGAGGTTTGTTCCATGAACCTGGCGTAGTTTTTTAATATTCAAGGGGAATAACTTTCGTATACAACCACGAAATATCATGCCAGACTCACTGAACCGGATGGTTATCACCCCCGAGCTGAACTACGATCAGCTCACGATCGCCGAAGCGACGCTTATTCAGCAGCAGCTGCACGGGCATTTAAATCTGGAACCCTTTCAGAAAGACATCACGACGATCGCAGGCGCCGACATTTCTCTCGCTCTTTACAGCGAAACCGTTTACGCCGGGCTGGTGGTACTGAGTTATCCCGAACTTCAACCGATAGCTTACTCATTAGTGAAAAGCAGCACCATATTTCCCTACGTGCCCGGTTACCTCGCATTTCGTGAAATTCCGGCTATATTGAAAGCTTACGAGCAGCTTCCGGTGAAACCCGATGTAATCATGTTCGACGGAAACGGCATCCTGCATGCCCGCAGAATGGGCATTGCCTCGCATTTCGGTGTGCTTACCGGCGCTGTTACTATGGGTTGCGCTAAGAAAAAGCTCGCCGGAAAATACGACGAGCCCGGCACCTTTAAAGGCGAATACGCACCGGTGACCGACAAGGGAGAGGTGATCGGTTACGCAGTGAGAACCAAGAGTAATGTAAAGCCCGTTTTCATCTCGCCGGGCCATCAAATGAGCCTCGAAGACAGCCTGGCCCTCGCGCTCAAATGTACAAGAATGCATCGCCTGCCCGAGCCCACGCGCTATGCACACGAGTACGTGAACAGGTTCAGGACAGGCGCGCTCACCGAAGGCTATCACCAGACAGACCGCTGGACCCTATTTTAAAACAACAGCATCAGACATAAAAAAGGGCAGTGCCATCGGCACGCCCCATATTACTGCGAACCAGGGGTTTAAACCCCTGGCCAACGAGCAAGATGTTACTTTAACGACTTGTCAATCTCATTGAGCAAGTATTTTTTAGGATCTGAATCATACTCCCAGAACATCACCCCGCCCAGCTTGTTGGCCAACACGTATTTGCATTTTTCCCTTACCGACTCTTCGTCGTCATAGCTCAGCACATCGCCGGTTTCCGCATTCAGCAGGTAGGGTGCTTTGGCCACAGTGTCGCGGTATTCCTTATAGCCTTTTTTGTTAACGAGGCTGTCCTTGATGTAGGAATAGCCGTCGATATATTGCTGCTTGATTTGCTTCTGTCCCAATCCCTTTTCCAGCTTGGCAACCGTGAACATCCGGCCGTAGAACGGAAGGCCTACCACGAGTTTTTCCATCGGAACGCCCGCAGCGTGGAAGCCTTTTACTGCATTATCCACCGATTTGGCTGTTTTGTAGATTTTGGAAGGGTATAGGCTTGCATGGTGAACCGCCGTGTCGCCCTGGAACAAGTCGTAGGTCATCAGGTTCACGTAATCCAGGTAACGCTGGGCTTTACCCATTTCGGTCGCATTCAGGAACTCTACCCAGCCGGCCACCGCAGTGGTGAGCAGCTTCTTTTTGCCGGTTTCTTTTTCCAGCACATCGAGCTCATTGCGGATCGCATGAAACATTTCAGTGTAGTTCTGCTTGTCTTCGGGGCGGAATACGTTACCATCTTCGCCGGGGAGGCCAGGGTATTCCCAGTCGATATCTACGCCGTCGAGATTGTATTTTTTAATAATGTCAACACTGCTTTTCGCAAATACCTTGCGGGATGAGTCGGTCAGCACCGCGTCGGAGAAGTTTTCGCTCCACGCCCAGCCACCGATCGAGATGAGGATTTTGAGGTCGGGATTATCCGCTTTAAGCAGGTTGAGCTGCCGGAAATTGGTCGTGTCGGTTTTTTCATTGCTCAAAAATGCCTTGCCGTTTTTAATATCAATGAACGCATAATTGATATGTGTCAGCATTTTAGCCTCGATGTTGCTCGTGTTGAGCAAGCCGTGGAAGCCGCCCACGTAGCCGATTACGACGGGGCGTTTGGTGGAATCGGCATCGCCTTCGCCCTTTTTTTCGGACGAGCAGCCATTCAGCAACAGCAATGGGGCAATGAGGCATACGATCAGCAACGCCGTGCCGATGTTCTTTTGAATAGGGATTAGGCGCATGGTATTGGTTTTGGTTTGAAGGGTTAAAATAAGCACACCTTCAAATCATCTCCTAATCCTGCGTCGGCACCGATAGCTTTTGTAATGCTTTGTTGAGGTTAATGCCCTTGCCCAGTACGCCCTTGAAGAGGTCGCCTTTTTGTTCCAGGCGGTCGAAGATGTTTTTGATCGTGAAATCCTTCGGACTCAGGCCGTGTTGCACCTCGCTCCATTCCAGCGGTGCCGAAACCGTTGCGCCGGGCTTCGGGCGGGCGCTGTATGCACACGCGAGCGTCTGCCCGATGCGGTTTTGCAGGTAATCGACGTAAATCTGGTTTTTCCTGCGCTTTGATAGCGAGCGTTCGAGCGTAGTAAGCCGGGGCAGGCGCTCGGTAACCATATGCGCGAGCATTTCGGCGAAGTCGCGGGCCTGGTCGTAGTCGTACTTCCTGCCGAATGGAATGTAAACGTGCATTCCGCTGGCGCCGGAAGTTTTGCAGAAACCTTCGATTTCCATTTCGTCGAGGATCTGCTTGATGACCAATGCCACGTCGATTACGTCGTCGAACGTGTTCTTGTCCGATGGGTCGATATCCATCACCACCCAATCGGGGTTATCGATTTTGTTGATGGTCGAGTTCCACGGATTCATTTCAATGCAACCCAGATTGGCAATGTAAAGCAGGCTCTCCACGTCGTTGACCACGTGGTAATTCACCATTTTTCCCGTCGATTCGGCGAGTATTTCAAAGGTTTTGACCCATTCCGGCACCGAATCACCGGCGTCTTTCTGAAAAAAGCCATCGTCCTTAATGCCATTGGGCTGCCGGCGCAGCGACAGCGGTCTGTTTTTCATATAAGGCAAAATATAGGGTGCGATATTCCGGTAGTAGTCGATCAGCTCACCTTTCGTAATGTGCTCATCGGGCCAGTAAATTTTCTCCGGATGGGTGATCTCCGCTTTCTTTTTCATGATGCTTTTCTTTTAGGCGCGGCCAGACTTTCCTTCAACTGGGCCATCAGGTCACGGCTTTTCGAATGCACGACCTTCATTTTAGTAGCAGCCGGTTTCTTTCCTTTCGCTTTGGCCATGATCAGTTTCAGCAACTTTTCATTATAAGTATCCTTGTAATTGGTAATGTCGAAATCGGTGGTAAGCTGTTCGATGAGTTGCACGGCCATATTCATTTCTGCGGGTTTGATCTTTACATCGGGGATATTCAACTCGTCGGTGTCGCGTATTTCTTCGGCGAAGCGGATTTTGTTGAGGATCAACAGGTCGTTTTGGGGCTTGATGAGTACGAGGCTTTCACGGTTACGCAGTACATAAGTACCCAGTCCACATTTACCGGTTTTCTTCAACGCGTCGCGGAGCAGCGCATAAGGCTTTGCGCCCGATTTTTCGGGTTGGAGGTAATAGGGCGTTTCATAATAAATGCTGTCGATCTCCTTTTCGTCCACAAACTCGGCTATTTCAATGATTTTCGATTTTTCAGGACTCGCCTTCTCAAAATCAGACTCGTCGAGCACCACATAGTTATCCTCAACTTTATAGCCCCTGACTATGTTCTCCCATTTCACCTCGCGTCCCGTATTGGCATTGACGCGCTGGAAATGAATGTTGGCATGGTCTTTCTTGTCGAGCATATCGAGATCGAGCTCGCTAGCCTGGACGGCGCTGAAAAGTTTAACGGGGATATTCACCAGACCGAATCCGATCGCCCCGGACCATATTGCTCTCATATTCTTTTCGGTTTGAAAATTCGGGTAGAGCAAAATCTGTGCCTCGCTGCATTACATTACGAGTATGGAAACCGCCGGCTTCGGAGAAGCCTTTTTTTAGCAAACTGGATTAATGCATTTGTCCGGCTCCATCGCAGCCTCCTTTCGTGCCCGCAATACCGTGGTTGTATGCAGGGGACTCCGATGGAACCATTACCCGCGCCCCTGCAACGATTCTGTAAACAGTTGGCTTCTCCGAAGCGTGGTGTGCGCTGACTGAAACGATTCTATAACCAGGCAACCTCTCCGAAATCCACGAAATGCTGATAGCAGGTACGATCAAATTGATAACATTTCCTCAAAAACGGACAACCGTCGAATTTTGAATGGGACTATTTCGATAGTGCGTATAAATTTTTTGTAGAAAGTCGCAAAACGCTTGTAATCAATTAATTGTATTTATATATTCCGTGGAAGTTACCACGTAAGCCTCCCCGAGTTATCCTTATACGTTAGTTGTGTCCGGGAATCTGGCATGTCTTTTTAATAGCTGCTTCCCGAAACAATTTCACAACAAGACTAACTCTTAAATCGGATATAACTATGGTAGCGACACTAGGTAACAACCCAGCGAAAAGCTTGAAACCCGGCGCAGTGCTTACCGTTACAGGTGCCAGATCTGAATCGGAAGCGCAGAGAGAAGTGGCTGATTTTCTACAATTGAGTAACCGGACCGACCTTGGCTATTTCCTTATTTCAAAGGATTACTTCCTGCTCTACCTGAAATCAGGAGATTCGATTCGTGGAATTGCATAAGCATTAACTTTTTTCATTTAGAAGGACATGGTACAGAAAGGTACTTTCAAATTGCTTGGGCAAAAGCTCATTAATATTATCATCCACAGAGAAGACGTTCTTAAAATTACCCCCAATAAGAGAGGGCAGGGTTGCATTATTTATCTTAAAAACAAAGTCCCCTACACAGTAAGTGAAAGTGAGAAGGAGGTGCAGAAGAAACTGAATTGGGTTGCAGCATGATCTCCGGTCTGTTGCCATGAAAATAAAAGCAGGGCTCCGGCGTAAGTCGGGGCCTTTTTTGTGGGTGGTATAGTTGCTGACCATAGACGATGGACCATTTTAGGCAATGACAACGCAACCATGGTCCATGGTCGGCCGTCCATGGTCAATTACCCCACCGTTAAATTCCCTCCCTCCCCGAACCCTCCCGCGCCGTTCCGTGTTACCCAAACACCGAATTTCTCCACACCACAAAAATCCATGTCCAAAAAGACTTACTTTTTTCTGATCCTCATTCTGGGGAGCCTGACTGCGCTTGGCCCTTTTTCAATCGATATGTACCTGCCGGGGTTTCCGGCCATCGCGCGTGATCTGAACACAACCGCTGCCAAAGTTTCGCAGACATTGTCGGGCTATTTCGTCGGCATTTCGCTGGGGCAGCTGCTCTATGGGCCGCTGCTCGACCGGTTCGGGCGGAAGAAGCCTTTGTTTATCGGTTTGGCGGTTTACATTCTCGCATCGGCGGGATGTGCAGTGGCTACGAGCGTCGAGCAACTGATCGTTTTGCGCATTATCCAGGCAGTCGGCAGCTGTGCGGCGACTGTGGCTTCCGTAGCCATGGTGCGTGATCTTTTCCCCGTGAGTGAAAATGCAAAAGTGTTTTCGCTGTTGCTGCTGGTGGTAGGTTTCTCACCGATGATCGCCCCGACCGTCGGGGGGTATGTTACCGACGCATTCGGTTGGCATGCCGTATTTATGATATTGACGGTGATGGGCGTCGCCATTTTTGCGGCTACCGCATTGTGGCTGCCCGATAGCTACAAGCCCGACAAAACGCTTTCGCTCAAACCGAAGCCTATTATTATGAACTTCCTGGAAGTGCTCAGGGAACCACAATTTTATACCTATTCCATTACCGGGGCAGTCGCATTCGCGGGGTTGTTCGCCTATGTTTCGGGCTCGCCCATCGTGTTCATGGAGGTATTTCATGTGGATGGCAAAGTGTATGGCTGGATTTTCGCTTTCCTGTCCGTCGGCTTTATTGGCTCGGGGCAGGTTAATACTTTGATGTTGAGAAGGTTCTCCAGCGAACAGATTGTCAATGTTGCGTTGATATGCCAGGCGGTGATTGGCCTTGCATTCCTTGCGGCAGCTTTAAATGGCGCATTGACGCTTACTTCCACACTCGTATTTTTGTTCCTTTTCCTTTGCTGCGTGGG
This sequence comes from Dyadobacter fermentans, assembly GCF_019924045.1. GTDB lineage: Bacteria > Bacteroidota > Bacteroidia > Cytophagales > Spirosomataceae > Dyadobacter > Dyadobacter fermentans_A. Next base: position 251,955 of record NZ_JAHXBN010000001.1, read on the forward strand.
TTACACGTACCCGAATGCGGCCGCGCTTTCGCTCGCACCCTTCACGCGTAATGCGGGCAGTGCGTCGGCGCTCATGGGTGCATTTCAAATGGGGGCCGGCACATTGATTTCCATTGCGATCAGTTTGTTCGAAGAGCCTTCGATCATTCCGATGGTAGCGGCTATGGCCGGCTCCGCTTCACTGGCGTTGATTATGCTGGTGGTGGGCCGGCGGTTTATCACCAACAAAGTGGAAGTGCAGCAAGGTGCGGATGCCGGTGTGATGCATTAAGCGGCCGGTTTATTTAATTTGTGAATGGATTACTTCAAGCGACTACTCGAATTACTCAAAATAGAAAGGGAGGAAGATAAGCAATCGTACCAGCGATTGATCGAACGGTCTTCTGTTTCCGAACGCCGCGCCGGCGGATTGGCGTGGTACCCGATTGCCATTCGCGGGCAGGAAATGAGCCGCGGCGATTACCTCACCGTAGAAGTGGAACGCACCACGCACCAGGATCTGCCGCATCAGCTGCGGTTCGGGATGCCTGCGGTGTTGTTCAGTAATCATGAACCGAAAAAAGACCGCGTCGAGGGGGTGATCTCGCACCAGGGCGGCAACCGTTTGAAAATTACATTGCGGACCGACGAGCTGCCCGAATGGTCGCGCGACGGCAAGCTGGGGATCGACCTGCTTTTCGACGATAACAGTTATGACGAAATGCAATCTGCATTGAAGGCTGCGGATTCGATCGGTTCATCGGACAAAGAGGGGCATTTGATCAAAGTGCTGACAGGCGGGAAAGCACCTTCCTTCGATAAAGACATTTACCCTATTTCCCTTCCCAGGCTGAACCCGTCGCAGCAACGCGCGGTACAGAATATCCTTTCCGCGCAGGAGCTCGCGATCGTACACGGGCCTCCGGGGACGGGTAAAACCACCACTTTGGTACAGGCCATCAAGGCTTTGGTTAAAAAGGATAGCAGGCCTGTTCTCGTGGTTGCGCCAAGCAATACGGCGGTGGATTTGCTGAGCGAGAAATTGAGTGAAGAGGGCTTGAATGTGCTTCGGGTAGGAAACCCGGTGCGCGTTTCGGAACGGTTGTCGGCGTTGACTTTGGATAGCAAAATGTCGTCGCACGCGAGCGTGAAGGACATTAAGGCATTGAAAAAGCAGGCCAACGAGTACAAAAACATGGCGCACAAATACAAGCGCCATTTCGGGAAAGCCGAACGCGACCAGCGGAAAGCATTGTTCGATGAGGCGCACCGCATTATGAAGGACGTCGCCAATATGGAGCAATACATTATCGATGACCTCCTGGCCAAAACGCAGGTAGTAACGGCCACGCTCGTGGGTTCCAACCATTTTACAGTCAGGAACATGAAATACCGCACCGTGGTGATCGACGAAGCCGGGCAGGCATTGGAACCGGCCTGCTGGATCCCGATCCTGAAAGCGGAGAAGGTAGTATTTGCCGGAGACCATTTGCAGCTGCCGCCGACCATCAAGTCCGAGGATGCGGCCAAAGGAGGCCTGGCTACCACTTTGCTTGAAAAATGCGTCGCATTGCACCCTGAATCGGTCGTGTTGCTGGAAGAGCAGTACCGGATGAACGAGGCGATTATGGGTTATTCTTCCAAAGTGTTTTATAATGATCAACTGAAAGCGCACGAGTCGGTGGCGGGCCGAGTGTTGTTCCCTGGCGAGGCACCGCTGGCATTCATTGATACGGCAGGATGTGGTTTTGATGAAAAACTGGAAGGTACCAGCTCGACGAACCCGGAGGAGGCTGCATTCCTTTTCAGGCATTTATCGCAACTGGCGGTGGAATTTGTGCAGCGTAATGCTAAAACAGAGGATTTTCCAAGTATAGCCATCATTTCGCCATACAAGGAGCAGATCAATATCCTCAAAGATCAGCTCGTGCATGCAGTGGATTTGAAACCGTTTCTTGATAAAATAGCCGTCAATACCATCGATAGCTTCCAGGGGCAGGAGCGGGATGCGGTGTACATCAGCATGACCCGCAGCAATACCGAAGGGCAGATCGGCTTCCTCGCGGACATTCGCCGGATGAACGTGGCCATGACCCGTGCGCGCAAGAAACTCGTCGTAATCGGCGACAGCGCGACGCTTTCGGTATTGCCTTTTTACGAGCATTTCATTGCCTATGCCGAGGGCCTGAATGCCTACCAGAGTGCCTGGGAGTTTTCGGATTTGTAACTATGTGATGAGCGGGTTTTCTTTTCAAAGCAACCGGACTATCTTTAAAAGCATCTAGCTGAAACAAAGACATTCATCCGACTTGCTGAAAACCGTATGCTCAAACAGTACCTGCTCACGTTTTGTCTGGTCATTGCTACATCTCTTACTGCCCTCGCACAAGCGCCCGCCAGCGGGGTGAAGGGGGTTATTAAAACTAAAAAAGGAGAGCCGCTTCCATTTGCTGCTATCATTGTCAAAGGCACGAGTTTTAGTACGATTTCCAATGAGGAAGGCCGCTACCAGCTCGACCTGAAACCTGGGTATTATGAGGTAATCTTTCAGTACCTGGGCTACAAGACCGGTCAGAAAGGCTTCACTGTGGAGGATAAAATGCAAACCTTCGACCTCACGATGGAGGAGCAGGCGCTGAACCTCGGCGAGGTCCGCATTGGAGCCCGGGACGAGGATCCGGCATACACGATCATGCGCAGCGCCATTGCCAAAAGCCGTTACCATTTCCTGCAAGTAGATAGTTACACAGCCAAAGTGTATTCCAAATCGTCGTTTGTGATCATGGATTTGCCGCTGGAATTTCTATATAAGAAGGAAATGAAGGAAATGGAGAAGGAGACCAACTTCAAAAAAGGGGTTCCGATGCTGAATGAGACGGTTTCTGAGGTGACGTTCCGGCAACCCAGCGTGTACAAACAGCGGGTGATCGCCACGCGCAGCAGCATGGATAAGAACATCGCCGATCCGAATATGTACCTGCTGGCAAGCTTCTACCAGCCGGAAGTGGTGAAAGCCGTGTCACCGCTCTCACCGCGCGCATTTGCCTATTATAAGTTCGAATACCTGGGTGCGTTTCGCGAGAATGGCATCGAAGTCAACAAAATCAAAGTCACGCCCCGCAACTGGGGCGAGGGGGTATACCGCGGCACGATCCAGATCATCGAAGGCGAATGGAGCATTTACAGTCTGGATTTACAAACAGTCAATACCGGCTTCCGGCTGGATATCAAGCAAGTATATAGTCCTGTGCAGGGCGTCTGGATGCCTGTTAACCAGCAATTTCACGTGGCGGGAGGTATTTATGGTTTTAAGGGAAAGGGTGATTTCGTGATCTCGCAATCGTTCACCAATGTGAAAGTCAATCCTACCTTCAAGCCGGATATCGTTGTGGTCGACGACAAGAAATATGCTGACGAAGCAAAAAAGGTCCGGCTGACCGGCCGGGAGATCAAGGCGCAGAACATGGAGCAATTGGTGAGCAAGCAGAAAGCGTTTTCGGCTAAAAACCTGCGCAAAATGATGAAGGAATACGAAAAGCAGGAGCTCAAAGAAAAGGAGAAGAAAGGTGAGGATGTAGACTTGAAAATGAGCCGGGAGGATTCGACACAGGTAGATTCGATGGCTACCAAACGGAGCATGGCCTTCTGGGATTCTCTCCGGGCTGTGCCGCTTACCGCGGCGGAAGTGAAGAGTTACACCCGGCTGGATAGCCTGGTGATTGTGAATGCAGGTTCTGAAAAACAGCGGGATAGCTTGAAAGCGAGTAAGGGTGATACACTCAAATCGAAGAAGGGCCGCCAATTTGGTTTCGGAGATCTACTTACCGGGCACAATTTTCGACTGGGCAAAGAAAGTTCCTACCGGCTGGATTACGTCGGGCCATTGCCGGGCGTGCAGGTGAATACGGTAGAGGGGTTGGTACTGAATGGAGCGGGATTGAAATTGCGGCATTCGGGTACCCGTGCGGATGTAAAGGCAGGCGCAGGTGGGAAATCGGAAGTTGTCGGGAGTGGTCGGGAATGGTCGTTGGGAGGGTTAACCCGGTATTCTTTTGGGCGCAATAAGCTGCTTGTGACGGGTGTAGGCGATTACAGTTGGGCCCGCAACACGCTCAGCGTTTCCGGTGGTCGGGGCATTACCCAGTTCAATAGCGAAAACCCGATGCATCCGTTGCTGAATACTTTTACGACACTGTTTTTAGAACAGAATTTTATCAAGGAATATCAAAAGGATTTCCTGCGGATTGATTTCAAAAACAGCCGGGAAAACGAGCATTTCGAAATAAAAGCGAGCGTCGAATACGCGGACCGCACAGCATTGCCGAACCTGGAAAGGACGTCGCCGTACCGCTGGATCGACTGGAAACGGCGGGAGTACACTTCCAACATTCCTTATAATGTCGAGACTGAGGCGGATGCGAAAACCTTATCTCCGCCAATGCGTCCTCACCAGGCATTGACCGTCGGCATTGCGGCTTCTTATAAACCCTGGCAAAAGTACCGCACCCGCGGCGGCAAAACATCGTACTATGACGACGACTCGCCCAAACTTTCGGTCAACTACCGAAAGGGCGTCCACGGTGTATTCGGCAGCGACGTTGATTTCGATTTTGTGCAAATCGGCATTCAGCACGGTTTCGACATCGGCATCCGTAGCCGCTTGCGATATAAGCTCGCCGCCGGGACTTTTCTCAATGCGGATAGTCTCCAATTCCCCGATTTCCAGCATTTCGCCGGCAACCGCTTTTTCTTCCAGTTCGGCGATCCCGTCGGGACATTCCGTATGCTGGATTATTACAAATACAGCACTTCCAGCACGTTCTTCGAGGCGCACGTCCTGACAGAACTTCGTCAGTTTCTGTTAACCCAAATCCCGTGGTTCCGCATTCTGGGCGTGAAGGAGAACTTTTTGCTGCATTACCTCGCTACCCCGGATTCCAACAACTATGCCGAGCTTGGTTATGGACTTGATATCGGCATCCGCTTCCCGCTCCGTGTGGAGGTGGTGAATAGTTTTGAAGGGTTTAAATACAAGAGTACCGCGTTTCGGATAGGGACTACGATGAATATTAGTTGGGGAAGGAATTAGAGGAGATAGAATTCCATCTTGCCCTTATGCTCCGGTTCGAATTCTCCTATCTTAAGATCAATCGCGATCAGGCACTGCAGTTTGCGATGGTAGAGCAGCAAGTCCACCCAATAGTCCCTTTCTCCGACCTGTATCCGATATTGGTTTCCGACGAAAGTATAGTTGTTTCCCATTTCAAGTAAGAATTTCCTGATGTTTTTTACCAGCTGCTGTTCCAATTCAGACTCGGAATGCAGCTCAGCGAGGTCAAGAAAATCGAATGTGTAGTTGTCCTTGACTGCTAAAAGAGCCTGCTTGCTCGTTGGTTCGGGCAACGCATAGTTAAAATTGGTTTGATTGAGCAAATATCGTTCAAATGCCTTGTTTTCGATCTGATGGATGAGCGTATTTTTAGACCAGCAGTATTTGCTGGTGGAGAGGATGTAAAATTGCCTTTCCTGACTCAGTTTACATTTGGACAATATGACCAAATGCTTGCTCCAGCTAATTTCTCCAACCAGTGGTTGGAGATTTATATCTGACTGATAGTCAGTATAAAACTGTACCATATACCAAATATTTGTCGTCGAAAAACCACTCGATTTCGGGAACTCTGCTTGCAGTTCTTTCGACAGTGATGCAACGATCGATTTGCCCCAGCTTTCGCTTTGTTTTTCAGCAATCGATTTACCGATTTCCCAGTATAGCTGGATTAGTTTGACATTGACGGTCTTCAATGCCTCGTACTGTGCCGAGCGCACTTTTTCTTTGATTTCAGCAATAAACTGTCTCTCTGAGATTTCCGGATTCATTTGTAAGATCAGTTAGGTTCCGACCTTTTGACGTATGGACTCCCATTTGGTAACTGTTTGTAGAACAAACTTTTTTGCAAACATCCCATATTTGTCTCTCTGGTGACTTATCTTTACCCTCATTAAAATCTCCTGATAAAATACCATCTCCACAGAATCGAGCCCAGCTCTTCTGTCATCTCCCGGGATCTTCGCCCGGGACAATTTGCTACATCCAAATTTTATCAGAGAGAAATGAAAAGAATACAAAAGATAGCCGTGATTGGCGGCGGAGGTCGTACGGGTCAATGTCTTGTCAATCAACTCATTGGGAAAGGTTATGCACTCAAATTGCTGCTCAGGCATCCCGAACAGTTTACAATTCAGAGCGATTTGATCGAGATCGTGCATGGCGATGTGCTCAATCCGGAGGCTGTCGGTGCATTGCTGGAAGGCTGCGACGCCGTTTTGAGCACGGCAGGGCAGCGGCAGGACGAGCCGCTGGTAGCGAGCCAGGCCAGTATCAACATCCTGAATGCGATAGGTGACCGGCCGGTGCGGTACGTGGTATTGGCAGGATTGAATGTCGATACGCCGACGGACCGGAAGGGTGAGGAAACAGCGAAAGCGACGGAATGGATGCGTACCACTTTTCCGGCCATTCACAACGATCGCCAGAAATCGTATGCAATTCTCGCAGAAAGTAATGCGGAATGGGTCATGGTGCGCGTGCCGTACATCGAGTTCAATGGAAATCGCGCCGAGGTGAAAGTAAGCGCCACGGATTCGCCGGGCGCCAAGATCGACGCGGCGGATATCGCCGGTTTTATGATTGATCAGCTTACGGTAGATACCTGGCTGCGCAAGGCGCCGTTTATTTCCAACTAAAAGCAATGGCCGGCAAATTTCGTTTGCCGGCCATTTTCTATATTGAATCAAATGTGTTTAAACCAATGCATTCCAAAGGATTTCCGCGGGATGCAGCGCCTTGCGGCCTGTGCCGTCGTGTATCTGGTGGCGGCAGCTGGTACCGGGAGCGGCAATGATCACCTCCTCCGGCTGTTGACGCACCGTCGGGAAGAGTACCAGTTCGCCGATTTGCATGGAAATATCGAAGTGCTCTTTTTCATATCCGAATGAACCTGCCATACCACAGCATCCTGATGGAATGAGTTGTACGGTGTAGTTTTCGGGTAGTGAAAGCATCTTTTTCGTCGGTATCACGCTCGAAATGGCTTTTTGCTGGCAATGTCCGTGCAGCTTGATGAGCCGTTTTTCTTTGGTGAACTGATTTTTCGAAATGTTTTTCAGCTCGATTTCGCGGGCAATGAACTCGTCGAACTGCAATGCATTCTGAGCTACTTTTTTGGTGTCTTCCACCAGTTCGTCGCTGACCAGATCGGGGTATTCGTCGCGGAATGTGAGGATCGCCGATGGTTCGATGCCTACTAGCGGGGTGTCGTGCGAGATAATGTCTTTCAACAGACGGATATTCTCTTCCGCGATTTTCTTCGCATCTCTCAGCAAGCCTTTGGATAGCTGCGGCCGTCCCGAAGGTCCGTGATTTGGAATAACCACCTCGTAACCCAGCTTTTCCAGTGCGAGAATAGCCGTTTTACCAATTTCTACATCATTATAATTGGTAAACTCATCGCAAAACAAATACACTTTTCGCGCTGATTTCGGCGCGCTGTTTTTCCGCTGGTCATACCATTTTTTCAATGTTGTGCTGTGCAGCAGCGGCATGGTGCGTTCCGGGTGGAAGCCTACTACGGTATTGGCAATTTTACGGAGCGGCGCATTCTTGAAAATCAGGTTGTATGCCCACGGAACGTAGCTGGCAATGCCGGTCATTTTGGAGAAGTTACCAATGAGCCATGAGCGCACGGGGATACCGTTGGCGTCATGATATTGCTGTAAAAACTCCATTTTCAGTTTCGCAACATCCACATTAGAAGGGCATTCGCCTTTGCAGCCCTTGCAGGCGAGGCACAGGTCGTACACCTCCTTGATCTCCTTGTTGTCGAACCGGTTTTCTTTGGGTGAGCGCGTGAGCATCTCGCGAAGGATGTTCGCACGGGCGCGGGTGGTGTCCTTTTCGTTGCGCGTAGCCATGAAGCTCGGGCACATGGTACCACCACTCAAATGCGTTTTCCGGCAGTCGCCGGAGCCGTTGCATTGCTCGGCGTGTTGCAGGATATCCTGGTCGTGGAAACGGAAATTGGTTTTGAACTCGGGTGTTTTCTGATCGGCCTCGTAGCGCAAGAACGTGTCCATCGGTGCCGTGTCGACGATCTTGCCCGGGTTGAAAATGTTATTCGGGTCCCAGACTTTCTTGATGTCCTTGAAAAGCTGGTAGTTATGTTTGCCCACCATTTTCGGGATAAACTCCCCACGGAGGCGGCCGTCGCCGTGCTCGCCTGAAAGCGAGCCGTCATATTTCTTTACCAAATCCGCAATTTCTTCCGCGATCATCCTGAACTGGCGGTGCCCTTCGCTGGTTTTGAGGTTGATAATCGGCCTCAAATGCAGCTCGCCCGAGCCTGCGTGCGCATAATGCACGGCCGACATCCCGTGTTTTTTCAGGATCTCGTTGAATTCGCGGATGTATTCCGGCTGATCGTACACGTCTATCGCCGTGTCTTCGATCACGGCAACCGCCTTTTCATCGCCGGGGATATTGCCGAGCAAGCCAAGTCCGGCTTTCCGCAGTGTCCAGATCTTTTTGGTATCATCACCGAAAAGCAACGGATAGTGGAAACCAATACCTGCTTCCCTGAATTCTTTTTCCAAATCCGCAGCCAGCTGCTCCACCTCCTCTTTCGTTTCGCGTGAAAGGTCTACAACCAGGATCGCGGGAAACTTGCCGTCGGGTTTGTTCTTGACGAAGAATGCGTTTTTTCGCTGTTCTACGTTGGTAGCGGCACATTCCAGGACGTACTCGTCGATCAGCTCCACTGCGTGCGGGCCGTATTTGAGTGTCAGAATGGTGGCCCTTAACGCTTCGTCGATCGTGTCGCAATGCACGCACACGAGGCCCTGCGTTTTCGGCGGCAGCGGCACCAGGTTCACCTTGATCTCCGTCAGAAAACACAGCGTACCTTCCGATCCGGCGATGAGGCTGCACATGTTGAATGGCTTGTCGGCATCTGTACCCGTCGTGTAAGGCTCCATGTTCAGGAGCATATCGAGCGCGTAGCCGGTGTTGCGGCGTTCTACCGAAGGTTTCGGAAAGTTTTTCCGGATCTCGGCCTGGTTTTCGGGCGAGGCCAGGATGGCGTCTGTTTTAAGGTATATTTTGTCCAGAAGCGAAGCACTGCCGTTTTTCTGGCGGGCCTTGTTCAGGAGCGATTGCAATTCGCCGTTGCTTACTTTTTTGAATTCCGCATCGCTGCCATCGGCCAGGATCGCCTTTACTTCCAGCAAATGCTCCCGCGTGCTCCCATATACGATCGAGTTGGAACCGCACGAGTTGTTACCGACCATCCCGCCGATCATCGCACGGTTGGCGGTGGAAGTCTCAGGCCCGAAATACAGTCCGTAGGGTTTCAGGGCCATATTCAGTTCGTCGCGTACGACGCCCGGCTGCACGCGTACCCAGCGTTCCTCCGCGTTTATTTCAAGTATTTTATTGAAATTTTTCGAAACGTCTACTATTATACCGTTACCTACGACCTGGCCTGCGAGCGACGTGCCTGCGGTGCGGGGAACCAGCGAAACTTTCTTTTCCGTGGCATACGAGATGAGTGCTTTCAGATCGCCGATAGACTTGGGGATCGCGACGGCAAGCGGCATTTCACGATAGGCAGATGCGTCGGTTGCATATAACGTCCTCATGGTATTGTCGTAGAAGAGGTCACCCTCGAGGCGTTGTGCAAGTAAACTCAGATCTGCATCTGATACTGGAGACAGGGATGTCATAAATGCAATTAACTGGAAAAATAACGGATTCAAAGTTACGCACAACCGCTAAGGAAGTCCAGCAAAATGTTGGGTAAAGTGCGAGGTGACTGTTAATGATCGTAGCAGGTATTTGCACAGTGCTCCGTCAAGGCCATTGCTTCGTACCCCGATGGAAGGCAAAATGGCCGCAACAAGCAATTATTGATGGACAGATTAGCAAGATGTCCGGTAGAATGACATATTTGCTTCTTTTTTGAAAAGGAAGTGTTTGATTCCATGAGTTTAACCTAATGACGATTAACTGTTTTATCGCTTCACGGACATTCATTCTGCTCGGTTGCCTTTGCGCCCTGTTTTCTTGTAGTGATTCTGAAAAAAATGAGAACGCCCTGTTCGAGCAAATGGATGCGTCCGAAACGGGGGTCGATTTCGTCAATAAAGTCGAAGACAAGGAAGACATCAACATATTCAACTACCGAAATTTTTACAACGGCGGTGGCGTGTCGATCGGCGATATCAACAATGACGGCCTGCCGGATATTTATTTCACCGCAAACATGGGTGAAAACAAACTTTACCTGAACAAAGGCAACTGGAAATTTGAAGATATCACCGCCAAAGCTGGGGTTGCCGAGCCCGACAAATGGAGTACAGGTGTGGTGATGGTCGATGTGAATGGCGATGACCTGCTGGATATTTACGTGTGCAATGCGGGCTATCAGAAGTTTGTGAACAAGCAGGGTAATTCGCTCTATATCAACAACGGGGATCTGACTTTTACGGAATCGGCCAAAAAATACGGCCTCGATGAGACCGGCTACACCAGCCAGGCCGCGTTTTTCGATTATGACCTCGACGGCGACCTCGATGCCTATATTCTCAACAACAGTTTTATTCCGGTAAACACGCTTAATTATGCCAACGACCGCAATTTGCGGGCGAAGGATTGGCCGGTGAAGGATTTTCTGAAGGGCGGCGGTGCCAAGTTGCTGCGCAACGACGCCGGGAAATTCGTGGATGTAAGCGAAGAGGCCGGTATTTACGGCAGTCTGATCGGCTTCGGTCTTGGGGTGACGGTGGGGGACCTGAATGGCGACCTCTATCCCGATATGTATGTTTGTAATGATTTTTACGAGCGAGATTACCTCTATATCAACCAAAAGGACGGTACTTTCTCGGAAGAGCTTGAAAAACGCGTAAAGCACACCAGCCTGGCGTCGATGGGGGCAGATATGGCCGATATCAACAATGATGGCTTCCCGGAAGTGTTCGTGACGGATATGCTTCCCCGTGACGAGTATCGTTACAAAACCACTACTTCCTTTGAAAATCATTACCTGTTCAACCTGAAAAAAGAAAAGGGCTTTTACAACCAGTACATGCAAAACAGCCTGCAATTAAACAATCAGGATGGGACATTCAGTGAGATAGCCAATTACTCGGGTGTTGCGGCCAGCGATTGGAGCTGGGGAGCGTTGCTTTTTGATGCCGACAATGATTCGAAGACCGATATCTACGTTTGCAATGGCATTTATCACGATATTCTGAATCAGGATTTTATCGATTTCTTCGCCAATGAAGTGACTCAGAGAATGGTGATGTCCGGCGAAAAGGAGAATATGCAGAATATCATCGATCATATGCCTTCCACGCCTATTGCCAATAATTTTTTTCATCATGAGGGAAACCTGCAATTCAGGGAAAGAGCGCAGGAATTCGGGTTTGGAAAGTCCTCATTTTCAAATGGGGCCGCCTATGCCGACCTGGATAACGACGGCGATCTCGACCTGGTTGTGAATAATGTGAATGAGCCATGCTTTGTCTATAAGAACAAATCGGAGTCGGTTAAAGAGAAAAACCACTATCTCAAACTCAACCTGAAAGGCAATGGCATGAACACGCACGCCATTGGTTCTAAGGTGGAGATTTATGCCGATGGACAGGTTTTCAGCAAGCAAGTAAATCCTTCGCGCGGCTATCAGTCGAGCACGGAATATCCGCTGACCATTGGTTTGGGAAAAATTGCAAAGATCGATTCTGTGCGGGTGCTCTGGCCCACGCGAAAAGCGACCATTCTGCACGATGTAAAACCCGATACGCTGCTGACGCTTAAAATCGGTGACGCTGCGGATAGTTACAGCATGCCTTCCGATAAGCCGGGGCGAATGCTCATGAGTATTTCGCCCAGCGGCTTCGATGCGCATCGGGAAAACAAATACGAGGATTTTTACAATGAGCGGAACATTCCGGCTATGCTTTCGAGGGAAGGGCCTAAGGCGGCTATCGGGGATGTCAATGGAGATGGTCAGGACGACATCTATATCGGTGGTGCCAAAGGGCAGGGGGGGCAGTTGTATTTGCAAAAAGGAGGGCAGTTCTTCAAATCGCCGCAAGTGACTTTCAGCGACCAGGCGGGCTTTGAGGATACAGCTGCGTTGTTTTTCGATGCAGACGGGGATGGCGATAAAGACCTCGTTGTAGGTAGTGGCGGAAATGAAAGCCTGGTAAAAAGCCCCGACCTGCCGACACGTTTATACCTGAACGACGGCAATGGAGGTTTTACCCTGCATAGCAATGCATTCCCTCCTAATGCGATGAACACAGCCGTTGTCGTAGCCGATGACTACGATCGTGATGGCGACCTCGATCTTTTCGTCGGCAGCAGGAGTGTACCGCGGGAGTATGGATCTACGCCCACCAGTTACCTATATGAGAATGACGGAAAGGGAGTTTTTAAAGATGTGACCAAAACGATAGCACCCGCGCTTAGCAAGGCGGGAATGGTGAGGGATGCCAGCTGGACGGATATTGACGGCGACGGCAAAAAGGAATTGCTGGTGGCAGGTGACTGGATGGCCCCGCTGGCGTTCAAGTTTTCGGAGGGGAAATTCAATCAGGTTCAAACGGGCCTCGAAGGCCTTACAGGTTTCTGGGGATCGTTGAAGGCCGAGGACCTGGATGGCGACGGCGACCAGGATATTGTGCTCGGGAATATCGGTGAAAACTTTACATTGAAAGCCTCGGCGAATGCGCCCCTGAAGATATGGATCAATGATTTCAACAAAAACGGAACAATAGAGAAAGTTATTTCAAAAACGGTAGATTCAAAAGACCTGCCCGTGCTCTTGAAGCGTGAGGTGACAACTCAGTTTCCTTTCCTGAAAAAGAAAAGTATCAAACATTCAGAGTATGCGGTGCTGACTATTCAGGATTTATTTCCTGAGGAATTGCTGAAATCGGCGGTGGAAAAGTCGGTCAGTTCCGTGCAATCGGGCATTGCGGTGAACGATGGTAAGGGGCGGTTCAAAATGGTGGCGCTGCCTTACACGGTGCAGTTTTCGTGCCTGAATGCGATCCAAAGCCAGGACGTGAATCACGATGGTAAGCCGGATATTATCGTAGCCGGAAATTTCAGCCATTTCATTCCACAGCTCGGTAGCCTGGATGCCTGCCGGGGCAATGTGTTGATCAACAAGGGTAATATGCAGTTCGATGTGCTCCGTGCCAATCAAAGCGGTTTCGCATTGGATGGAGAAGTGAAGCAGATCAGCCCTATTAACATTCAGGGCGGGCATTACCTGGTAAGCCTGGTCAATAATGCACCGCCCGTTCTTTTCAGAATTAATTAGCAGGAAATTACCTCGTATTCGCGATCATAAACTCTCCGTTCTGCCGCCGTCCACAGCCAGGCTCACGCCGCTGATGCTTCCGGCTGCGGGGCTGGCCAGGAATGCGACGGCAGCAGCCACTTCTTTGGCCTCGCTGAACCGGCGGATAGGGATGCCGGCTTTCAGCTCTTCGGCTACTTGCTCCTGGGTTTTGCCCTGATTTTTACTCCGCATTTCCAGCACAGCGTCAAGTCTTGCCGTTTCAGTATAGCCGGGTAATACATTGTTGACGGTAATGCCGTATTGCCCGAGTTCGAGTGACAGCGTTTTGGCCCAGCTGGCTACGGCGCCGCGAATGGTGTTGGATACACCGAGGCCAATGATCGGCTGCTTCACCGAGGTGCTGATGATATTGACAATGCGGCCAAAACCTTCCTTCTTCATCGATGGTACCACCGCCTGCGCCAGGAACTGGTTATTGATGACGTGCATTTGAAAGGTTTTCAGGAACTGGTCTGCTTCCGCTTCGATGATCGGGCCGCCGGAAGGGCCGCCGGTGTTGTTGACGAGAATATGGACTTCCGGGCAGAGGCGGAGGTAGTTTTCGATGGCGGATTTCACGGCTTCATGATCGGCGAAATCCGCCACCACATACCGGTGGAGCTGTCCTAGCGAGGTGTCCAGGTCTTCGACGGCCTCACGTAGTTTTTCTTCGTTCCGGGCTACCAGGGTCACGTTTGCGCCCAGTAATGCGAGTTCAACGGCAGCTGCGAGCCCGATGCCCTGGGTACTCCCGCATACCAGCGCTGTTTTTCCGGTTAAGTCGAGGTTCATGGTTTTGGCTTTTTAAACTTGGTTTCAGAATGATAACGTTTTGATTTTCGTCTGTTCCGCTGCCGGTTTCGTTGATTTTTCGGCTATCTTTGCGGTTTATTTTTCAACATGGGACGAGCCGAAATGCCGAATGTAAGCAAAATCCCGCATTTGTAATCTTAGAGCAAACGTTGCACAATGTCTAAAAAAATCCAATCCGCGCTTATTTCTGTTTATTACAAAGACGGTCTTGAGCCTTTGGTCCGCCTCCTGCACAACAACGGCGTAAAGCTGTACTCCACCGGGGGAACTCAGACTTTCATTGAAAATCTCAACATTCCCGTAACCGCTGCCGAAGAGCTGACCGGTTATCCTTCGATTTTCGGCGGGCGTGTTAAAACGCTTCACCCGGCCATTATGGGCGGTATTTTGTATCGCCGCGACGACGCGGGCGATGTAGCCCAGGCAGCGCAGTACAATATTCCTGCCATTGACATGGTGGTGGTGGATCTTTATCCTTTCGAGGAAACGGTGGCATCCGGCGCGAGCGAGGAAGATATTATCGAAAAAATAGACATTGGCGGTATCTCCCTGATCCGCGCAACGGCGAAGAATTTTAAAGATACATTGATCGTCTCTTCCCGCAGCCAGTATGCGGAGGTTGTAGAGTTGCTGAATGCAAAAGCGGGTGCTACGGATATCGAAGACCGTCGTTACTACGCAGGTCTGGCATTCGGCGTTTCGTCGCATTACGATGGCGCTATCAACAGCTTCTTTACATCCGGAAAAGAAACGACTGACAAAGAACTTTTCGATTTCACTAACCTCGCTTCGCAAACCCTCCGTTACGGAGAAAACCCGCACCAGAGCGCGACTTATTACGGCGACCTGGAAGGTATTTTCGATAAACTGCACGGAAAAGAACTTTCATATAATAACCTCGTGGATGTAGATGCGTGCGTGAGCCTGATCGACGAGTTCGCCGACGCTCAGCCTACATTCGCGATTATTAAGCACACCAATGCCTGCGGTATAGCTACGGCGCCTACTCCGAAAGAGGCCTATGACAATGCATTGGCTTGTGACCCGGTTTCAGCATTCGGCGGTGTTGTTATTACTAATACAAAGGTCGATCTGGCGACGGCCGAGGAGCTGAACAAACTGTTCATGGAAATCCTGATCGCTCCGGCTTACGACGAAGAAGCTCTGACGCTTTTGAAATCGAAAAAGAACCGCATTCTGTTGAAGCGGAATAATGTGGTATTGCCGCAAATTATGTTCAAAACTATTTTGAATGGGGTGTTGGTACAGGATAAGGACCTTGCTACCGAAGTTGCGGCGCAGTTTACGACGGTTACCGAGAAGGCGCCTACCGCCGGCGAGGTTACTGCTCTTGAATTTGCATTGAAAGTTTGCAAGCATACCAAGTCGAACACGATCGTTCTCGCCAAAGAAAACCAGTTGCTGGCAAGCGGTACCGGCCAAACTTCACGCGTAGACGCATTGCGCCAGGCGATCGAGAAGGCAAAAGCATTCGGTTTCGACCTGAATGGCGCGGTAATGGCTTCGGATGCATTCTTCCCGTTTGCCGACTGCGTTGAAATCGCACATCATGCGGGTATTAGTGCGGTGGTTCAGCCGGGCGGTTCTATTCGTGATAAGGATTCTGTGGATTATTGCAATGCCAATGGACTTGCGATGGTCACTACGGGGGTTCGTCACTTTAAGCACTAAAAAATTATATTGCCACGAAGGCACGAAAAAGGCACGAATTGTCCTTCGTGTGGGTTCGTGTTCTTCGTGGCAAAAAAATAATATCCCTTTTGAACCCACTCCGGAAACTCATCAGATATCTTCTGACCGGATTCATCATCCTGTTGGGTAGCCTCTTTTTCCTCTACCCGCAAATCTTCTACTGCGAGCTCATCGCATTCTCCCATTTCAAGTCAACGGATAAAAAGGTCTATTTCAGCCCGGATATCAACCGAAACAAATACAAAACCCTCAAAAGCACCATCGCGCTCGCCGAGGCACGCATTGATTCCTTTTACCAGGGCAAAAAATCCAGCCCTAAAATCATCATTTGCCAAACCCCGGAGCAATACCCGAAATATTGCAGCAGTACCGAAGGTGCCGGGTGCAGCATTGGCACGCCCTGGGGTAGCTCCTATGTGATTTTGAATGCGCAGGGCATGAATACCGATGTGATCGCCCATGAAATGAGTCATATCGAATTGCTGAAACGCATAGGCTGGTGGCGCACCACCAACGACATTCCCCAATGGTTCAACGAAGGCCTGGCATTGATGCTCGATCGCCGGTTCGTGAGCGAAACTGCGCCGCGTGATCGTTACCGCGCGTATAGGTACGAGTGGCGTTACTATACGCGCAATGGCCGCGACCTGCTTTTACTTAAAGACATTTCCACCATGCGGGAGTTTTTTGGCGGCGGTCAAAAACACGTGATGAGCGCCTACATGACCGCCGGAATGGAGGTCTCGTACTGGCTTTTGCTTCGCAGGGAGGCTGGGCTGCAAGGTTTTATCGCCAAAATGCAGAATGGTGCTTCCTTCGACGAAGCGTATGGGCCCATGCGTCCTCACCATTTTAAAGATTCGAAGAAAATATCAGAGTAAAGCATTACGAATAGGTGCTTACAGGCTATATTTATGCGCTCCTTTTCAAAACGGGATGGAATATTGGCATGCTCGTTCGGATTTTGCACTTTTTTTTGAAAATAATGTACGTTTCAATTTAAGCTGATCAATTTCATTCATTCATCTATTTTATTATTTGAAATGCAACAATTACAAACACTGGATTATGTCGTTTTCTTCTTTTACTTCATTGTAGTCTCCGGTTACGGTTATTGGATTTATCAGCGGAAAAAATCAAAAGTTGAATCTACAAAGGACTTCTTCCTGGCGGAGGGCTCCCTCACCTGGTGGGCGATCGGTGCCTCACTGATCGCGTCGAACATTTCGGCGGAACAGTTTATCGGAATGTCGGGGAACGGCTTTTCGATGGGTCTCGGGATTTCGACTTATGAATGGATGGCGGCGGCAACACTCATTATAGTGGCCGTCTTTTTTATGCCAATCTATCTCAAAAACAAGATTTACACCATGCCCCAGTTTCTCAGTCAGCGATACAACCAGTCGGTGAGCTTGATTATGGCGGTGTTCTGGCTGGCATTATATATTCTCGTGAACCTGACATCGATTCTGTATCTGGGAGCGTTGGCCGTTTCGGGGATTTCGGGGCTTGATTTCCAGTTTTGTATGATCGCGCTGGCGGCTTTTGCCATTATTATTACAATCGGCGGGATGAAAGTAATCGGTTTTACAGACGTAATTCAGGTGTTCTTCCTCGTGATTGGCGGTTTGGCCACTACTTATCTGGCGATTAACCTGGTATCGGACAATGCGGGTGTGGAAGGTATTGTGCAGGGTTTCAAAGTGATGCGTGAGAATCATGACGATCACTTCCATATGATTTTTCCAAAGTCCAGCCCATTCTATATGCAGCTGCCTGGCCTGGCTGTATTGCTCGGCGGTATGTGGATCGTGAACCTGAACTACTGGGGCTGTAACCAGTATATCACACAGCGTGCATTGGGTGCCGATCTGAAAACGGCCCGTAACGGGATCCTTTTCGCGGCATTCCTGAAATTGTTGATGCCGGTTATCGTGGTATTGCCCGGTATTGCAGCTTATGCATTGTATAGCAAAGGCATGTTCCAGGCTGAAATGCTTGGTGAAGACGGTGTGATCAACGCAGATAAGGCCTATCCAGTTCTTCTGAACTTGCTTCCGACCGGTTTGAAAGGTCTTTCTTTCGCGGCATTGACGGCGGCAGTAGTAGCCTCGCTGGCTGGTAAAGCGAACAGTATTTCAACGATTTTTACCCTGGATATTTTCAAAAACTACATCGGCAAGAACGCCGACGAGAAGACACTCGTACGTATCGGCCGTGCAGTGGTAGTGATCTCGATGATCCTTGCGATTGTCGTGTCGCCTTATATGGGTATTGATAAAAAAGGTGGTTTCCAGTTTATACAGGAGATGACAGGCTTGTTGTCGCCGGGTATTTTCGCGTCGTTCATCATGGGCTTCTTCTGGAAACGTACCAACTCCGCGGGTGCACTGTTCGCGATCGTGGGCGGGTTCCTGATAGCGCTTGCGATGCACAACAACTATTTCCCGTTTGCCGACTGGACCCAGGTTCCGTTCCTCGACCGCATGGGCCTTGTGTTCCTGATATGCGTGGCGGTCATGTTTATCCTCGGTATCGTTATGCCTGACGAGAAAAAAGGCCTGGCTATCGACGCATCCATGTTTATGCCGCACCGCACTTTCGTGACCGGCGCTATCGTGGTCATTGCGATTATTTCTTACCTGTACGGCCATTTCTGGTGAGATAGCCGCCATACAGCACAAAAGGGGCCGGAATTAACTTCCGGCCCCTTTTTGTTGGTAATCGATTGAGCGTTTACGCTTCTTCGATGATCGTGATTTTCTGGATCTTATCGCCCTGGCGGATCGCGTCAACCGTTTCGATGCCTTCTACCACGCGGCCGAAGCAAGTGTGGTTTCTGTCGAGGTGCGCGGTGTTGTTGCGGCTGTGGCAGATGAAGAACTGTGAACCGCCGGTGTTA
The DNA here is from genome assembly GCF_019924045.1 of Dyadobacter fermentans. Lineage (GTDB taxonomy): Bacteria > Bacteroidota > Bacteroidia > Cytophagales > Spirosomataceae > Dyadobacter > Dyadobacter fermentans_A. The sequence goes on from NZ_JAHXBN010000001.1 coordinate 270,774, forward strand.
CGGCCTGCGTGTGCCATCGAAAGCACACCGCGGTCGTGGTACTGGTTGTCGCCGGTCAGCTCGCAATCAATGTGGTAGCCAGGACCTCCACGGCCGGTGCCGGTAGGGTCGCCGCCCTGGATCACGAAATCAGGAATAACGCGGTGAAAAATTACACCGTCGTAAAAGCCCTTTTTAGAAAGATCAACAAAGTTTTTCACTGTGTTGGGAGCATCTTCATCGTAGAACTCGATGAGCATTGTGCCCTTGTCAGTGATCATTTCCGCTTTTGTCATGTCAAAAGTGAGTATTAAAGAGGTACGAAAGATAAGCAGGGCAGCATTGTGCCCATGCTATAATAACACAAAGAAAAGGATAATGTATCCTTTTCTTCTTATGAACTTTCAAATAAAATAACGGAGGTTATGACCCTGCTTTGGGCTCAGTTTCAACCTTGGCCAGCGCTGCGGCTTTTTTCTGCTCGATCTTGAAGGCAGAAAGGCGGTCGACCACATCACCGCTTCCCCATTCGCGGCTTCTTTCGGGGTTGGAGAACCATTCTTTTACGGCGAGAATCTTATAGAGGTACCTCGCAGTCTCCGAATTGAGGCGGAGTTTGAAAAAATCATCCTTATTCTGCGAATCCATCCGGTTTTGGATGTGCGTCGGGCCTGCATTGTAAGCAGCAGCTACCAATGTCCAGGAACCCAGCTGTTTATACAGGTCGCGCAGGTATTTGCCTGCCGCGTGGGTCGATTTGACCAAATGTTTGCGGTCGTCCCTGGTTTCGTTTACAACCAGCCCGAGAGATTTTGCCGTAGACGGCATCAGTTGCCAGTATCCGGCGGCACCGCGATGAGATGTGACTTCATCTTTCATGGCGCTCTCTATTAAAGGAATATACTTAAAATCGGCTGGTACTCCGTACTTCTTGAGAATGGGTTCAATGATCCGCATTCTCTTTTTCGTTGTGGTCATCAGCTTACGAAAAGTGGGATTGTCGTAATTTCTGATCGTGTTTTGATATCGCTCGGCGATTCGAAGCTCTGATAAAGGAACGGCTTCGCCACAGAAGTCAATAGCAAGAAGATCTGAATCAATGATGGTTGTTTCTTTCAGCTCCTTCTTTTCCACCTCCACCTCACTCATCGGACTCTTTCCGAATATTGCGATTGAGAAGGCCATAAAGATAAGTCTAATCATGCATTTTGTATTTCGTGAAACATCATTTCAGGCACTGGGCCGAAGTGCAAAGATAACGGGATTGAATAAATAAAATTTCAATTTGAGGTAAAAAACTGATTTTTAGGGGTTTGTTAAAAGTAATTCTAGGATAAAATTAAGAATGCGATATTTGGTCTCCGGCAAGTGATCCTGAATAAAAACCGCGCCAGCCGGGCACAACGTGAAATTTTAATTGGTAAAATACGCTTAGCACCAAATGCAAACTCTTGTATTAAATGTAATTATAGCAAGAGGTGGGCTTTTTAGTATAAGTTTTACCCATTGATGATCAGTCGGTTACAAACTAATGTTCTGTGGGGATAATGGTATTATTGTAGAAAATGTCGCCAATTGTAGGCTAAAACTAATTTTTTGGCGACAATTTCAAGCTGTTCCATTTGCTCTTGTGAATGTGTTAACTTGCACTTTCTGCATGGCATTTTTTGAAATATGGTCACAGTCAACGAGGCAAAAGAGAGAATTATTGCAAACACCGTAACGCTGCCCGCGGTAACCGTACCACTGGCAGAGTCCGTTAGAGGATTTCTTGCCGAAGATGTGGTCTCGCCGATAGCGCTTCCGCCATTCAGGCAGTCGTCGATGGATGGGTACGCGATCGTGCATTCTGACGTGACCGAAGCCGGGACATCGCTGCGCCTCGCAGGGGAATCGAAAGCGGGCCAAGCCGATCTGCCGGTTGTGAGCGCAGGCATGGCGGTGCGCATATTCACAGGCGCACCTGTGCCCGAGGGCGCTACTGCAGTGGTAATGCAGGAAAATACCTCGGTGGCGGACGGCTCCGTGCAAATCCATGAATTTCCGGTTGCGGAAGGCAAAAATGTCCGCCGGGCAGGACAGCAAATCGCTCAGGGAGCGGTTGCATTGCGTGCCGGCACGCTCATTTCGCCAGGAGCAGTGGGCTTTTTGAGAGGAATGAATGTGAATGAAGTAGCGGTTCATGCAAAGCCGCGCATTGGCTTGCTCGTTACCGGCGATGAATTGCTGAAAGCTGGTGATGTATTGGTGCCCGGGAAAATCTACGAGTCCAATTCGGCGATGCTGCAAGCTGCATTGGAGCAGGCAGGGATTGGGGAAGTTTCGATAAGCTACGCTTCGGATGACCTGGATGCTACCGTCGTTGCACTGGGAGCGTTATTGGAAGCGTATGACGTAGTACTTGCTTCGGGCGGGATTTCGGTAGGTGATTATGATTTTGTGGGTAAAGCATTGGAAGCATTAGGGGCAGAGACGATCTTTTACAAAGTGCGGCAAAAGCCCGGCAAGCCGCTTCTTTTTGGCAAAAAAGGTGAAAAATTGATTTTTGCATTGCCGGGCAATCCGGCGTCCTCGTTGGTTTGCTTTTACGAATACGTATTGCCTGCATTAAAGAAAATAATGGGTAGCAGAGAGCCATTTTTGAGGTCGGTAAAGCTGCCTTTGCGGCATGCATACCGCTTTGATGGCGAGCGCGACGAGTTTTTGAAAGCGCGGGTGGAAGGCGGCGAAGTGGTATCGCTGGATGGACAGGAGTCGTTCGTGATTGGCTCGTTTGCGGTTGCGAATGCGATTATTTACCTGCCTGTGACGCAAAATCGGGTCGAGGCGGGCGAACTGGTGGAGGTACATTTGCTTCCGCTCTGAACCCGACGGGCCGGATGCGGGTTATTGGGTTGCATGGATATCAGATAGCAATGAGTTTTCAAGTCAAATATTTCGGAATGCTCGCGGAGATCGCCGGGCTGTCGGACGAAGTCTGGAATGAAGCCGGTGGCCTGACGGTAGGCCAGTTTCGTGCGCAAATGCTGGATAAGTATCCTGCTATGCGTGATAAAAAATTTAAAATAGCGGTCAATCAGAAGATTTCGGACGATTTTGTATTGATCGAAACCCCGGCGGAGATCGCATTGCTTCCGCCGTTTGCGGGAGGTTAACAGCAGGACATGGAAAAAGCACATAAACCGAAAAAGGTATTTGTTCAGGGGCCGATCAGCCCCGATTTTGTCGCGAAGTCGATAGCCAGCCACCAATCCAAAACGGGTATTGGTGCCCATGCCATATTTCTCGGGCAAATACGGGCAGACCAGAAAGAAGGTGGTGCCGTGACGGGTATCGACTACACCGCCTACGAGGAAATGGCCGAGCAGGCGTTTCACGACATCCGGGAGGCGGCATTTACCAAATTCGAGCTCACTTGTATGCACATATACCATAGCCTGGGCCTCGTGCCTACGGGCGAAATCAGCCTTTTTGTGTTCGTGTCATCCCCGCATCGCCGGGCGGCATTTGAGGCTTCGGAATATATCGTGGAAGAAATTAAGGCCAATGTGCCCATTTTCGGTAAGGAGATGGTGGGTGAGGCAGGGCAGCATGTCTGGAAGGAAAATACGTAGTCAGGTGTAGTCAGGAGGTCATTAATTGTCATGTATTGTATTAGAAAAACAACACCTGACAATACCTGACTATATCTGACCGCACATGACATTGACTCATTCAAAATTATAATGGTTGACATTACCCATAAAACCAACACACTTCGCATTGCGACTGCACAGGCTATTGTACAAGTAAGCAAGCAGGAGACTGTGGAGGCGATTCAGAACCGTACTGTGCCGAAAGGTGATGTTTTTGAAATGGCAAAGGCTGCGGGCTTTCTGGCGGTAAAAAAAACACCAGATTTGCTGCCCGACTGTCATCCTATCCCGGTGGAATACACCGGCGTTCAGTACCGGGTCGAGGATTTGACGATCGTGATTGAATTGACAGTCAAGACAATATATAAAACAGGCGTCGAGGTGGAAGCCATGCATGGCGCGTCGGTGGTAGCACTCACGATGTATGACATGCTGAAACCGATCGATAAAGGCGTTGAGATTCGGAGTATCCGTTTGTTGGAGAAAAAGGGAGGGAAAAGCGACCGCAAACCCGCGCCGGAAGGTCTGAAAACCGCCGTAGTAGTTTGCTCAGATAGCATCTCGAACGGAATAGGCGAAGACAAATCCGGCAAGAAGATCATCGAAAAACTGAAAGCATTCAAGCTGGAAGTGAGCGATTACAGCATTATCGCCGACGACAAGACAGGCATTCAAACCAAATTGCAATCGCTGCAAGCGGGAGGATACGATATGGTACTCATTACGGGTGGTACCGGATTGTCGCCCAGAGACGTGACACCGGAGGCGGTGTCCGAGTTGCTCCACCGGGAGATCCCGGGCATTGCCGAAACAGCACGGCAGTACGGCCAGCAGCGCGTCCCGACTTCGATGCTGTCGCGGTCAGCGGCCGGTTTTATCGGCGAAATGCTTGTCATTACCATGCCTGGCAGCACGGGCGGCGTTACCGAATATATTGATGCGCTCTTTCCGCATGTTTTGCACGTTTTTAATGTTTTAGAAGGGAAAAAACACGATTAGCAAGAACCCATGGCATTGCCTATTGTAGATACATTTGGTCGTAAGCACACTTATCTGCGCATTTCGCTGACGGATAAGTGCAATCTCCGTTGTACCTATTGTATGCCGCAAGAGGATATGCAATTTATGCCGTCCAAATGGCTCATGCAGGCCGATGAGATAGCTTATCTGGCAGGTTTGTTTGTGGAAATGGGTGTAGAGAAAATCCGGCTTACGGGCGGTGAGCCGCTGGTCCGCAAGGATGCCGGTGATATTATTTCCGATCTTGGCAAACTTCCTGCTTCGCTCACGCTGACGACCAATGCCGTTTATGTAGATCAGTTCATACCGGAATTGAAAGCAGCCGGGGTGACTTCGTTGAACGTCAGCCTGGATACGCTGCAAGAAGAGCGGTTCCGGTCCATTACCAAGCGTGATCATTTTGGCAAAACGCTGGACCACATCCGCCTGCTCCTCGATGAAGGCTTTGTGGTGAAATTGAATATGGTGGTTATGCGGGGAACGAATGATGATGAGGTCAACGAGTTTGTGCGGATGACGCTCACGGAGCCTAACCTGCACGTCCGTTTTATCGAATTCATGCCTTTTAAGGGTAATCAATGGGATTTGTCCAAAATCGTTTCCTATGCGGATCTGCTCGCTGGTATTGGTCAGGAGTTCGAATTCCAGCCGGTCGCCGGTGAGTTGCACGATACTGCCCGCCGATTTCAGGCAAATGGGGGCGCCGGTACCTTCGGGATCATCGGCACTGTAACTCACCCATTCTGCGAAGGTTGTAACCGCATCCGCCTCACCGCCGACGGAAAGCTCAAAAATTGCCTTTTTGATACCTCCGAAGTCGACCTTCTCACTCCATTGCGTAAAGGCGACGACGTGCGTCCGCTCATTTACGCCCATTTCCACAAAAAACACTTCGCCCACGGTGGCCACGCCAGCTTCTCCGAGCAGCAAGCCAAGACGGAATACGAGCAGAATCGGGAGATGATCGCGATTGGGGGATAACACCGCTTAACCTCCTATTTTGCCGTCCAAACTTTGTATGCAACACTGGCCTGAACGGTTACCTCATTGGTTCGAAATCAATTCAGTTTACCAATCAGTTAACCTTCAAGAGCCATGCCAAACATCTTAAAAACCGCCGTTACCGCTGCATTCGCATTATTCACATTTGCTGCCCAGGTGCAAGCTGGTCCGATTGTTTCCCCGAAAGCGGAATGTAAAAACAACACTTGTGAAAAGTTTCGCGTCGGGATGTACCGCGTCCGCGACACGATGTCCATGAATGTGATGATGGAAAAAGAAAAAGGCGAAAAGGTGGCGATTCGTCTGTTGGATAGCAAGGGGAATTTGCTTCACGAGGAATTTGTACCTAAGTATATTACGAAAACCGGCCGGAAAATAAAGTTTGATGAAATGGGAGATGGCGTCTATACGCTCGAAATCTCGAATGACAACGAGAAAATCGTTAAGAGCATCTACCTGTCCACCAAAGAAGTGCGTGAAGTAAGCCGCACGCTTTTAGGAGTGAATTAATTCAGGTTACCCAAATATATGCGTTACAGGATGCCGCCGCAGCGTTCCTGTAACGCTTTTTTGTGTCTAAATTTATTGCACAGCCTCCACTTCCACGGGCCGCGGATGCAATTCCGTGAAGAGCAGGTCGTAAATGATTTTTCCCCAAATGAGAATGCAAGGCACCGCTTTCACGACATATGGCCAGAAATAGGTATTCCGGATAAAGGGGGGAAACACGTCGGTAGGGGATAGTGTGGTAAATATAAATGCCAGCACGAGTAGCACGTGATTCAGCCTTGTTGGCGCCTGCAAGTAATACCAGACAGCCACGCCTGCAATGGCTATGATAAATGTCGGCGACTCCGCACGGTGGTTGAAAATCACGACCCATACCAGTACCGAAGCCAGTATCAATGCCCGGAAAATGTAGTTGCCGTACGATTTGATTTTGAGCAACGGCAGGCAGAAGAGCGCCATTCCGACCAGGTTAACGTAAGTTTTGTTCACATCCAGCGAAAACCAGATTTTCAGCCAGCCTATGACAGAAAGGCCGTCGGAAAAGTCGCGGTCGGCGGCGAGGAGTTTCCACCAGGTTTTATACAGCACGACAAATTGCTCGGGTGTGACCGCGACGATCGGCAATAAGGTGAACAAAACGACCCATGCAGCGGTCGTGTAGGCCAGTTTGAGCTTGTTCGGATAGAGCAGATACAATGCCAGGGCAACAATGCCGAAAAGTTTGATGAAGATCGTGGAGACGATGCACAGCGAGGCCATCCAGTATTTATCCCTTTCGAGAAACCCGAACCCAAACAGCAACAGCCCGGCAATCAGGGCATTGCTCTGCTCGTTTTGCGTGGCAGTGAGGAGTTCTACCAGCATGAAAGAAACCATCAATCCCTTTGTCCGTAAGTCGATTCTCGGTAGAAAATAGACCGAAAAGAAGAGCACGGCCACATTGATCAGGTTCCAGAAAAACAGACCGACGAACGTAGGCATAATGGAAAGTATGCCAAAAACGAGCGCGAATGCCGGGCTGTATTTGAACAGGTCCCAGTGCTCGTCGACATGCCACCGGTACAGGTTCTTCCCTTCGATCAGGTGGAAGAAGGACTGTTTGAAAATGACGTAGTTGTTATAAGTAGTGTAAAGTTGCGGCTGATTCGCGAAGGTTTTGGGATGAGAGAATACCGATTGAAGCGTAGCAAAGGCGGCAATGGCCAGTACAATTAAGAGGAGTGATCGCTTACTGACCACCAGGCGGTTAAAAGCATTCATAAACTGAATAATCCCTAGCGTTGATTTTTCTTCAAAACTAGGGATTAATTCGTCGTCGCCGTCAATTTTTCTGGTATCCCATCGCTTTCAGCCAACCTTCCATCGCGGCAGGCCAGTTCGCCAATGACCCTTTGCCTTCCGTACGCATGCCGTAACCATGGCCGCCTTTGGGGTACAAATGCATTTCAGCAGGAATCTTTTTCTTTTTCAGCGCGAGGTAATATTCGATGCTGTTTTCGACCGGCACGCCGGTATCGTCCATGGCGTGAATGAGGAATGCTGGAGGAGTTTGATCCGACACCTGCAATTCGTTGGAGTAATATTTAATCAGCTCGTCCGATTTTTCAGGTCCGAGCAGGTTGTCGCGCGAGCCTCCATGTGCGAGGGCGGGCGTAAGCGAGATCACCGGGTAAATCAATATCGAGAAGTTCGGTTTGCCATCCGCGGAAGCTTTTTCGCCCATATTGTAGTGCGTCGAAATCGTGGCTGCCAGGTGGCCGCCTGCCGAGAAACCCATGACGCCGATCTTGTTCACATCGATGCCCCATTTGGCGGCATTCCGGCGGATCAGTTTCATGCCTTGCATGGCGTCCATTAACGGCACCTCGTGCTGGTGGGTCATCGCTTTTTCGTTGGGCAGCCGATATTTTAACACAAATGCAGAAATACCGCGTTCATTGAACCATTTGGCAAAATCACTGCCTTCGTGCGAAGCTGCCAGTATACCGTAACCGCCGCCCGGACAGATCATTACCGCCGCCCCGGTGGCTTTCTCTTTGGGTGCAATGTAAGCCGCAATCGTAGGCACTGTTACGCCGCTGATCCGCAGGATACCCTGCGCGTCGGTAACCGACTTTTCTTCTACATCACTCTTTTTAAAATTGGGGACTTTGCCTTCCGGCCAGAGATGAATGGTTTCTGTTTGCGCCATAGATGGAACTGATAATGCGAGCAGGCTCAAAACGGTAAGGATACGAGTTGTTTTTTTCATTGATTGTCCTGACTTTTCCTCAAAAAAGACGCGCCCTGGGTCAATATACCCTCAAATCGGCGGTAGCCATCGTTTTACTTCCATATCGAGGCGGATCGGGTCGTCGGCCGTTACGTTGATCAGTTGAAAGCCGCTATTTTCGCTTAGGCTTTTCCAGCGCCAGTCGAGCTGGCTGATTGTTGCATATCGCCCGTCGGAAAGCCACCAGGCGGTAAGCAGCTCGTCGTTCCCTTTTTTCAAACTACCCACATACACAACCCTCCCCGCGACATGCTTTTTTGAAATGCGGCTCAAATGGTAGCCGGAACCTGTCCAGCAAGTCAAAGGGCTATGTTCTGAGGAGTAGAATGCAGGGATTGGTTTCATGTAAACAAGCGCGTGGTCGTTTCTGAACTGCGTGACACCAGTTTGCAGCTGCTGCATTACGTAACCTTCGCGGGCAACAGCCTGGGCGCCTTTCGGTGATCTGATATTCATGACCGGTTTTTGAAAACAAAAGAAAACGCAGATGACCAGTAGCACCCAATGGCCCGACATCAGCAGCCTCGGATGATGTTTATTGGCTGTAAGTGGAGGAATAGCTGCCTTCCCCCAGCGTTGATAGGTGATACGGACCATGAAGAATAAAGGAACGACCCCATAGACGATCAGGCAAACGATACCCGTAGCATCGTGCAAGACATTGTCCGGTGCTATGTGCAATGCTACGAGCAGGATTATGCGCATGAGGTTTCCGATCGCATTCAATGCAAATGCGAGAACCAGCAACGTGGCCTGATACCGCGAAGGCAGCGATTGCTGACGTTGTATCCGGAAATGGGCCATGAAGAAAACAACTGCCAGCAGCGCAAAACCCGTCATTTGAAGGCCCATGCAGGCAGGATCGACCGAAAACTCCGAGCCGTTGAGTAGAATGCTGTTTCCTTCAACGGTGACCGGTAATCCAATAGATTGCAACAGGATTCCGGCCCAGGCGGAAATTTGCAACCGGATCGGAAAAGTGAAAACCTCGGAAACATATCTGAAAATCGGGGAAATAATGAGCAGTACCGTGAAAAATTGCCCATTCAGTTTTCCGAAGAGACTTTCAACAGCGAAAAGCAACGCGAGTACCAACAGCAAAAAGCGCCATGTGAGCTCCTGTCGAAAGCAGCATATCAAAAGCATCATGGCAACCACCGGTGCAAGCCGACAGGTTTTTTCACCTGGCGGAAAGCTATGCAGTAGCAAAGGAATAAGCACAATGCCCATCCAGAACGTGGCATCGCCTTTGATATAACCATACATAAAGAGAATGCTGGAAATGCCCAGGTAGGCCGCCGGAACAGCGGCCCGGGTGTATTGCTTAGCGAACATAATGGCGGAATGTGAAATAGCCGGCAAGTATGCAGAAAAGGATAATGAGCAGCCATTCATGCGGTTCCGGCACGGCTCCCGCAGTTTTCAAGGTTGCGTTGTCGAGGCTGTTTTTGCTCTTCCGGATATCGAAGCGATCGTAGTCCTGCCGGGCTTCAAGTACAACCATACTGGAAACGGGCGACACAATATGTGCTGTTTCGGCTTCCCGGATCAGTTTGGCATTTAAAACAGAGTCGGTTTGGAAAGAATGATTGAGAAAACGGCCGCCTAGCTGTTTCATAATGTGGTTGTAGGCAAAAAGTCTGAGCAGATGGTCGGGCGCGTGGCCGGAAGCCGGGCCTTCGGTTTCACGGATCTGGATATCTGCGCTTTCAATGCTGACGACCGACAGGTCCGCTTCGGGATCGGCAGGGAACTGGTTTTGCGAAATCATTTCCTGTAAGGCCTTCCAGCTTGTTTTTTTCGCGCGTACGATGCTCAGCTCATTCAATGATTTAATATAGGTAGATGCGTCGTCACTGATCAGGAAGGTACGCAAGCCCTGTGGCGCGTGCCTGCTTAGCGTTTTGGAAAATGGCGCATTTGCCAGGTCGCGGAGCGTAGGCGATACCGCCGTTGACTTGGTGATCAGCAATGCATTTTCCGGATCGGGGATGTATTGAACCGGGAACAGGGAGAAATTGAATGCGGATAATGCCTTGAACTGCTCATCTTTATTCGCTTCTGTAAGCCTGATCAACCGCTCATTCGCTACGAATACGGGACGATTTCTGACAACCGGCCACAATGCATTGAGCTCGCGTTCACTCCACGCCTGGTTGATGTCGAGGTAAAAGGTTTTGGCTTTAAAGTTTTCAAGTGTTTTGTGAAGAGGCTCCACTATGTAGGTTTTGCCGCCAAATGCGAAACTTTCCTTGCCGACTGGCGTGATTTTGAAACGTGCCTGCCACACCGACTGGTACGCCCCCTCATGGACGATAACGCCCGGAGACGCATTGGTTGGCTCGAACGGAAGATGTGGAGCCGGCAATCCCTGTGGAAATTCAAGCCGGATGGTTTCGGTAGCTTTTTCAGCTCCCGGACCTTTGAACCAGATGTTTTCATAAGTCAGCCGCGAACCGTCGGCTTTCAGAGGAGTGGTTATGCCGAGCTTAAATTTACGGTTTTCACGTGCGGTACAGGGGAATACCTTCACTTTTACCATATTTCCTTCTTGCCAATGCGCGACAGAAGGGTCACGTGATTCCACACCGACGATCGTTTTATAGGCCGAATCGGCCTTGCTTTGCGACGTCAGCAGACTTTTTTGCTCTATACCGTTGATCCACAATGAAAGGGCGCTTACCACCGAGCCTTCCGGGAGAAAGAAAGTATAAAGTGCTTCTTCCTGCCAACGCGATGAGCCGGAATGATTGGCTATGCTGATGGTTTTTTCCGTGTAGGCGAGGCGCATGTGGGGGTAAATGCGCGCATGCGTAAGTACGTTGGCCGTGCGCAAATCGCTACCAGACCACAGCCTTTCCTGGGTTTCGTGCCGGGTGTCGTAAAGCACATTCAGGATATTGATCTGCTCTGCGTCCGCTAAGTCGAGTTTTTGGGTAAATAAGGAGGCGATCAGAACGAGTGGATCATGCCTGACGACCATATCTGTGGTGTTTCGTCCGGAGAAGATGGTGCCCTCCGAATCGGCAACCTGGTATACTTTTGAACCCATTAGCACCCTGCGGGTGATCCAGTCGTCCTCTATTTGCCGGGCCAGCATGACCCAGTTGGGCAAGTCATCGGCGGGTTGTGTGGCTGTGGCATTGGTCTGATACCGAATAGTATTGCTGATGCGTCGCCAGGTCACAGAGAAGTAAACCGTTATGGCTATAGGGATAATGACACCGGTCAATATCGCCGGTCTGAACTCGCCCCACCAAAGAGCAAGTACGCGCAGGTAGGTGATGGAGAGCAGCAACGGGACAAAACTGTGTACCGATATTCCCAGCAGGAGTAGCGCTGGAATGCTCAGCAGATAGTAGGGGATAAGGCAGAGCGCATAGTAGAGCCAGATCACCGCCGAGCAGCCCATCAAAGCGAACAGCATGGATTTGAGCGGGTGCCGCAGATATTTTTCCCAGGTGAATAGAATGGCCGATGCGCCGGCAATCACGATGGCGAACATCAGCCAGGGCGCCGATGAGTCAAATACTGGGATACTACGGTTTAATGTAAAACAACTCACCAGCCAAACATAGCCTAGTAGTAAACGATGGTGGAGGTACTTCGGGGGCTGTTTTTTCCAGAACCAGCGCAGCTTTCCGGCGTTCATGAGCCAAACAGAATACATCGCCGCGAGGCTCCACGGAAGTACAAAGGCGCCATTTGTTAAAGCTGCGACACTTGTGTAATAGAAAATGGAGAAGCTGAATAGCAGGCAACCCAGTCCAACCCCGTAGTCGAAATCAAATCGGGGCGCTATTTCGGGTTCTGCCACGCTGGTCGTTCCTGATAGAATCGGTTCCTGCGGATTATGTACGGTAAACTCTTGCATAGTGTCAATATTTAAAAGTACTTTGTGTTTCAAAGTAAATTTAGAAAATCGACATAACCAATATTTACCGGGTCATTAATTCACGATTCTTGGAAATCGGTTATTTAACGGTATTTGCGAGACGCATTTAGGGTTTCGGCGGATTAATCATAATATGCGCCCTGTGGGTACCCGGGTCCATGATCCAGGGCATTCCGGGAACGTCCGGTTTCAGGGGAAGGCCGGTACTTTCGGCGGTTGCAAACGGAATATATACCACGTATCGCAGGTAGCCGTTTTTGAGAGCCCCGGTAGCGGTGTCGTAGTTATCCTTGGAGCCGGACAGGACATACAGGGTAGACGATTGCTTCGGCATTTTCAGTTTGCCTTCTTTTACTTCCTTTTCACGGATGTCGAAAATTTCCTTTTGGTTCTTCCCTTCTTTGGCGAGCACGCGTCCCCGCTCCATAAATGCGTCGAGCTCCGCGAGGTAGCACGATACGCTGATATCCTCTTTTTTGGGGTCATCGGCGAGGCAAACGAAGTCGTTGCTGCCCTCGCGCAGAATTTTGAATGTACCGTCAGCTGCGTAGCCGTACACTTTTGCTCCCGCTTGCTTATCCGATGGTGCAGCCATGACTGCCGTCTTGATCTGGACTTCGGCAGGAAGGATATTTTGAGCTGAAATTTCAGCAGTGACGCACAGCGCCAGGCAGGAAAAAAAAGTCGTTTTCATGATAGTAAATATAAGTAGGTGGTCCCTTATACACGTAATTAAAATTATTATTGTAAAAATGACACGTTTAAGCTTTGGGTCAGCTAATGCTTTCTGATTCAAGGCCGAAAAGCGCTCGATTTACCTATGAACTTCAAAAAATCGCTTATCCTCTTTCCAGCCGGTTGTTTGCTGGCCGGTCTGATGGTCGCCTCTTATCAGCGTTCGAACCCCAGTACGATTGACGCCGCTTCGGCCGACACGCTTTACAAAGATCTGACGGATGCCCAAAAGCGTTCGTCGAGATATGCAGTAGCAGGCCTGACGACGGCAAATGGCCTGGAAGCAACCCTTTTTACCTCGGAGCCGACGATCACAAATCCGACGAATATCGACGTCGACCATTTGGGGAGGGTGTGGGTTTGCGAAGCGTATAACTATCGTCCGGCAATTAACGGCAATCCCACGAAAAATGAGGGCGACCGCATTATGGTGCTGGAAGATACCAATGGCGATGGCAAGTCCGATAAATCTACGGTCTTTTATCAGGGGGCGGAAATCAATGCGCCGCTGGGTATTTGGGTAATGGGCAACAAGGTAATTGTTTCTCAAAGTCCGTATGTGTGGCTTTTCACGGATGAAGACGGCGATTTGAAGGCCGATAAGAAGGAAGTTATTTTCGAAGGCATCGGCGGCGATCAGCATGACCACGGTATGCATGCGTTTGTATTCGGGCCGGATGGTAAGTTGTATTTCAATTTCGGTAATGAGGGCGATCACCTGCTCGACGGCAAGGGGAATCCTGTGGTAGGCAAAGATGGTAAGCCAATCGACTTTTCGAAATTGAAACAAGGGATGGTTTTCCGCTGCGATCCTGATTTTACCAATATTGAAGTACTGGGGAATAACTTCCGTAACAATTTCGAAGTGGCGGTGGATAGCTACGGCACTATGTGGCAGTCGGATAACGACGACGACGGTAACAAAGGCGTCCGCATCAACTATGTAATGCAGTACGGTAACTACGGCTATACCGACGAAATGACCGGTGCCGGCTGGCGTGCGAACCGCACCAACATGGAAGACTCGATTCCTTACCGTCACTGGCATTTGAATGACCCGGGCGTTGTGCCCAACCTGCTGCAAACCGGTTCAGGTTCGCCGACCGGTATGGTCGTTTACGAGGGGAAATTGCTTCCCAGGGAGTTCTGGGGCCAGATGATTCACTGTGAACCCGGCCACAATGTGGTCCGTTCATACCCCGTTGAAAAGGCGGGAGCAGGTTATTCTGCTAAAATCGTGAACATTGTGGACGGCAAACGCGACCAATGGTTCCGTCCGTCGGATGTTTGTGTAGCGCCCGATGGTTCCCTGCTCGTTGCCGACTGGTACGATCCGGGTGTAGGAGGCCACCAGGCGGGCGACCAGGGTAAAGGCCGCATTTACCGCATTGCCCCGTTGAATACGCCTTATCGCATTCCGAAATCGGATTTTACGACCGTGGCAGGCGCGGTAGAAGCGCTGCAAAGCCCCAACCTTTCCATTCGCTACCAGGCATGGACTACCCTGAACGGAATGGGCGCCAAGGCTGCCCCGGCGCTTGAAAAGCTTTTAGCAAACAAGAATGCGGAGCCTCGTATGCGGGCGCGGGCATTATGGTTGCTTAGTAAATGGCCTTATACTGCAAAGAAATCCGTTGATCTGGCTGTCAAGGATGCGAATGCAGACATTCGGATTGCGGGACTTCGCGCGGCATCCGAATCGAAGCATCTGGAAGTGCTTCCGTATATCAAGGTATTGGTTAAAGACACCGATGCACAGGTACGCCGCGAATGTGCATTGCTTTTGCATCATAATCCCTCAACAGAGGCTCCTGCATTGTGGGCATCGCTTGCGCAACAGTACGACGGAAAAGACCGCTGGTACCTCGAAGCGCTTGGAATCGGTGCCGATGCGCAGTGGGATTCGTTTTTCAAAGCGTGGCTGGGCAAAGCAGGTGCTAACCCTGTCGCTACGCAGGCGGGTAAGGATATTGTATGGCGTTCGCGCGGGAAGGAATCTGTTCAGCTACTGGCTTCGCTGGCCGGTGACCCAACGGTCGATTTGAAAAGCCGGCTGCGCTATTTCCGCGCATTCGACTTCAACTCCGCAGCTCATGAAAAGTCGATGGCATTGCTGAAACTTACGAATGCGACCGGTAAAGACCAGGATAAGGTGAATGAGCTGGTAATGCGCCACCTCGATCCTGCTTTTGTGAAGCAAACGCCCGAGGCAATGGCTGCATTGAAGAAGATGCTCGACGCTACTTATGGCACACAGGCCTACCTCGAACTCGTTGCCAAATATGAGCTGCCTTCGGAAAATCAGCGGCTTTTGACGATGGCCGAGGAGCAATCGAATAGCCGTACCGGATCGGCAGCGGCGTCGCAGCTGATCAAGCAAGGCGGAACGCCAATGCTCTGGAAAGTGGTAAAAGGGCCGGACGAATCCAAAAGTGTCGCTGTTTTGACCGCATTGAAATCTGTCGGCAGCAAAGATGCGCTTGATATTCTCAGAACGGTAGCTACTGAAAGCGGCTTTTCAGAAAACCAGCAGATAACTGCCGCGAAGTCCTTAGGCGGAACCATGAGCGGGGAAGATCAGGTGCTGGTGTTGCTGAAAGATGGAAAACTAACCGGAGAGGCAAAAACTGCAGCCGTACAAGGCCTGAACGGTGCCTGGCGGAAATCCGTAAAGCTGGAAGCCGCCAAATACCTGGATGGCCCGGCCGTAGCCGCCAAGAAACACCCGGAAGTGAAAGAGTTGGTAGCGATGAAAGGCGACCTCACCAAAGGCAAACAGGTGTTCACGTCCTATTGCTCGGTATGCCACCAGGTGAATGGCGAAGGCATGGATTTTGGTCCGAAACTGTCCGAAATCGGAAGTAAACTTCCCAAGGAGGCCCAGTATGCCGCTATTTTAGACCCAAGCGCCGGTATTGGTTTTGGCTACGAAGGTTTTGAAGTGACTTTGAAAGACGGTACTGCCGTTTCCGGCATCATTTCGAGCAAAACCGAGACCGACCTGATCCTCAAATTCCCTGGTGGCTCGACGCAGGAATATAAAATGTCGCAAGTGAAATCGATCAAGCAGCTCAAGGATTCGATGATGCCGTCCGGCTTGCAGGATGCGATGAGTACGGAGGAGTTGGTGAGTTTGGTGGATTATTTGAGTAATTTAAAGAAGAAGTAATAAGCAGAAAGAGGAGCCGCGAGGCTCCTCTTTCTGCTTATTGGTGCTGGGATTCTGCCAGTTTCATGGCTTCGAATTCGGCCAGGACTTTTTGCACCTCGAGGCTTGACTGTTTTGACTTTTCAATCACATCGTCGGCGAATTGCCTCATGCCATTGGCAAGATACTCCTTGTCTTCCGGGGACGCATTTTGATAGAAAGCTGACCAATCATCGCCTGCTTTTTCGATTGCGTCCAGTGTGTTTGCATCGTACAATGCCTGTATAATCTGTTCCTTTTTCATCGCTTTTCGGTCATTGTTTTAATTGCTTTAATATCCTTTCCAGAATTTCAATGTCTTCTTCAAGGCTTCTAATATAATCCAGAAGCCGGTTGACTCTGTCGTTCGTGGCGCCATCGATCTGGATCAGCAGACGAAGTGACATTTTAGCCTCGCCTTTTTTTATAAGCTTCTCGGCAATCAAATGCCTGATTTTTCCTTTCATAAATACTGATAGTGCATGTAATCCTTCTCTAAATTTAACCACCTTTCCCCTCTAAATCAAGCTACTTCAAATCGCCGAAAGGTTACATTTTCCGAAACCGCATTTCTTATTTCCCGAAATAGGAGGTATTTTTATAACGTTTTTTGAAATTATCTGCATCATCAAAAATTCGTTTTGAAACAATTTCCTATCGTGAGATCTGCGTGGTGTGCTGCGGTTCTTTTTACCTCCCTTTCATTTCAAGGTTTTAGTCAAGTTGCTGATTCACTAGTAGTTGTTAATCCTGACAGCGCCTATGCGGCATTGTCGGAAGCGGAGCGGCGCTTCTCGCGTAACGCGGTTGCGGGCGTGCAGGCGGCCGATGGGCTCGAAGCGACACTCTTTGCTTCCGAACCGAATGTGATCAACCCGATCAATATTGATGTCGACCATCGCGGGCGTGTGTGGGCGTGCGAGGCGTACAATTACAGGCCTGCCGTAAACGGTAAATCGGAACTCGGGCAGGGCGACCGGATCGTCATTTTGGAGGATAAGGACGGTGACGGCAAAGCGGATGTTACCAAGGTCTTTTACCAGGGCCCGGAGCTCAATGCGCCACTGGGTATCTGGGTAATGGGGAATAAGGCGATTGTCTCACAAAGCCCTTATGTGTGGCTTTTCACGGATACCAACGGCGATGATAAAGCAGATACGAAAGAGATTCTTTTCAAAGGCATCGGCGGCGCGCAAAATGATGCGGGTGTCCATGCATTCGTGTTCGGGCCGGATGGCAAGTTCTATTTCAACTTCGGTAATGCAGGAAGGCAACTGGTCGACGGCCAGGACCGTCCATTACTTGATAAATACGAAAGGCCGATTGACTTCAGGCAGTACAAGCAAGGCGTGGTGTTCCGTTGCGAGCAGGATTTTACCAAAGTCGAGATTATGGCCGAAAACTTCCGCAATGGTTGGGAAGTAGCCGTGGATAGCTACGGAACCATGTGGCAGTCGGACCAGGAGGAACCCGGGAACGGGGGCGACCGCGTGTCGTATGTGATGGAGAATGGTAATTTCGGTTATATCGATGAAATGACCGGCGCAAGCTGGCGTCTCAACCGCACCAACCTGGAAGACGAAATCCCGCGCCGTCACTGGCACCAGAATGACCCGGGAGTAGTGCCCGATTTGCTGGAAACCGGTTCGGGTTTTCCGATGGGTATGACGATCTACGAGGGCGATTTGTTGCCGCGGCGCTACTGGGATCAAATTTTGCTGGCCGACGCCGGTCAGGGTTACGTGAGCGCATTCCCGGTGCAAAATGATGGTGCCGGATATAAATCAACAGGTATTCTACCCATTCTGGAAGGCAAGCGTGACAAATGGTTCCGGCCGACGGACGTCTGCGTAGCGCCGGACGGCTCACTGATCATTTCTGACTGGTATGACCCGGTAATGGGTTCTAATAAAATGAAAGACCGTAGCCGGGGCCGTATTTTTCGCGTCGCGCCAACGGGTACGCCGTACAAAATTCCGGTGTACGACTTGTCGATACCCGAGCAGGCGGTAAAAGCATTGCAAAGCCCCAACTTGTCGCAGCGTTACCTGGCCTGGAATGCCTGCGTGAAGCACGGCTGGGCGGCGGAGCCGTTCCTGGAAGAGCTTTTCAGGTTATACAATGGAAATCCAAAGTTGCGGGCCCGCGCATTGTGGGTCTTGAACCGCATTGAGGGTTTTAATTACCGCAATCTCGACATCGCCTTTCGCGAGCTGAACCCGAATCTGCGCATTACCGCATTGCGTGCCGTACGGCAGCGTAACAGCGATCCGACGGAATATATCAAGCGCCTCACCTCCGACCGCGATCCGCAGGTACGCCGCGAATGCGCATTGGCTATCAACCATAACCACACCTACGAAGCATTGGATGTATGGCTTCAACTGGCCAAGCAATACAAAGGCAACGATCGCTGGACGGTGGAGGCACTCAGCATCGGTGCCTATGATCAATGGGAGCGCCTGTTTCCGGCCTGGCTCGAAAGGCAGGGGCCCAAACCTTGGTTGAGCGATGCCGGAAAGGATATTATCTGGCTCGCGCGTACACGCAAGGCTATTCCATATTTGAGCGAACTGGCGGCCGATACGTCGGTGAGTTTCAAAAGCAGGTTGCGCTATTTCCGCTCGTTCGATTTTTTTCATGCGGGTTACGAAAAAACGCAGGCGCTGCTCAATGTGCTCAATGTCCCGTCTTCCGATCGGATAGAAGTGAGTAAGCTGGCATTGCTGCATTTGGATAAATCGTTTGTAACCAACTCCCAGCAGGGACTAACGGCCCTGAATAAGCTCCTCGACGAAACTTACGGAACAGAGCATTATATCGACCTGATGACCCGCTATGAGTTGGAATCGGAAAATGACCGGCTGCTGAAACTCGCTTTGAGTAAATCCGATGAGGTAATCGGCCGTGATGCAGGCGCGTTGCTGCTCGAACAGGCGGGGATTTCGTATGTTACCCAAAAGCTGGCTGGAATGAATGAGGAAAAGAAATCGGCATTGCTGGCTTCGATTCAGACTGTCGGTAGCTCGGAGTCGGTATACCTTTTGCGGTCGACATTGCTGAATACAGGCGAGCCAATGAGTGTGCGCAAGAACGCTGCGCGCTATTTGGGCGGAAGCTGGCCGGGAGAAGAAGCGGTGGTGAAGTTGCTGAGAAACGATCAGATCGACGGTGAGGTCAAGGAAGCAGCCTTGGAAGGTGTGAAGAATGCATTCCGGGAGGAGATCAAGGTGCAGTTGGCGCCTTATTTACCTAAACCTCCTGTGGAAGAAGTGGTAGCCGCCCCGGCAGAGCAGCCGAAAAGTGGTAAGAAGGAGCGACGGAAACGCAGAAAAAACCAGTAGGAAGAAGATTGAGAGGTGATTTTGGGGTATATTTCCGGACTGTACATCTTTAATTCTGAAACAAAAACATCGAAACATTTATGCTCCGCAGAAATTTTGTAAAATCTACCCTTGGTTTGGCTGGTGCCGCAATCGCAGCAGGAGATGCATTTGCCACCGCTCCTATGGCCAAAAACAAGTTTAAGCTCAAATATGCTTCCCACTTCGGGATGTTTCAGAACAGTGCCGGAAAGGATCTGATCGACCAGCTTAAATTTATGGCAGACCAGGGTTTTATGGCGTTGGAAGATAATGGTATGATGGGCCGTCCGGTGGAGCAGCAGGAGGCCATTGCCAAAGAAATGAGCCGCCTGGGGATGGAAATGGGCGTATTTGTGGTAGATAAAGGCGGTAATGGTGCCAATACGCTGGCCGCCGGCAAGCAGGAATATATTGACATCTTCCTGAACGGCTGTAAGAAAGCGGTGGAAGTTGCGAAACGGGTGAATGCGAAATGGATGACCGTTGTTCCGGGTGATTTTGAAAGAAACCTGCCGATCGGGGTGCAAACCGGTAACGTAATCGACGCATTGCGCCGTGGTGCCGAAATCCTCGAACCACACGGGTTGGTAATGGTGCTCGAACCGTTGAGCGACTCACCGAACTTATTCCTGAGAACTTCCGACCAGACGTATGAAATCTGCCGCGGAGTGAACAGCAAGTCGTGTAAGATCCTGTATGATATTTACCACATGCAGAAAAATGAAGGGCGCCTGATTTACAACATCGACCGCACATGGAGTGAGATCGACTACTTCCAGATCGGTGACGAGCCGGGCCGTAAAGAGCCAACAACCGGCGAGATCAACTATAAAAACGTGTTCAAATACATCTACGACCGCAGCAAGAAAGAAGGCAAGTCGTTCATTATGGGTATGGAACACGGCAATTCGAAGCAAGGAAAAGAAGGCGAGGAAGCGCTGATTAAGGCGTATGTGGAGAGCGATAGTTTTGCGATATGAGGCTGTAAGCACTAGGCTTTAAGCAATAAGCTATATGCTTTAAGCAATAGATTTTGCGATATTTACTAAAAAACCGGGACTATACAGCCCCGGTTTTTTAAATTAGCTTACAGCCTAAGGCTTATAGCTTAAAGCTTACTGCCCTTAAAGAACCACCACCGAATTCTCAGTAGCATCTACGCCGGCAGGAACATATTTGTCGGCTGCCCAGTCGTTTTCCCACTTATCGCCGTCGAGGATGTAACGGAACTGATATTCTCCGGCTCCCAGTTCGAGGCTGGTTTTGAATGAACCGTCTTTTTGTTTTTTCAATGCGATCGCTTCTTCGGGATTCCAGCCATTGAACTCACCTACGAGGGCAATTTTCTTTGCGTCAGAAGCCGCCTCGGCAGGAACTGTAAACGTCACTTTGAAAACAGACTTACTTTTTACAAACTGTTTTGCTAATGCCATAATTGGTAGTGTTAATTGGTTGATGGCCCAAAGATACAATCAAAAATTATTCAAATCAATGAATATCAGTATGCTGAATGTTTGTAATCTTTGAAAAGTTATATAATAACATTTTTGGCGACATTTTTTGATGTCGGGCCATCAAACTATCTGAGCGTATATCTCATCCCTAAAAACGTCCTGATGCCCTGATTTGGCGCATATACGTACGATGGATCGAACGTTAGCCGGTAGGGGTTGTCGGGTGTTGCGATTACTTGTCCTTGCCCGTCAAATTTTACATTTTTGTCGAAGGGATCGTTCGAACGGGCGATCGAATTGGCGGGCGGAGTGAAGTTGAGCAGGTTTTTAACGCCTCCATAAATTTCCAGTCCGTTGTCAAACTTTTTGGTTACCTGGATATTCTGCAAAGACCAAACCGGCGAGTTAGCGGCGCGGGGATCGGTTTCGCTTAGGAGCGGCAGGCGCATAGGCCCGTAAATATTCCCGGTGTAGTCGAATGAGAGCCCTGCTTTCTGGATTTCGTAGGAAACAGACCATGTTCCTGTGAACTTCTCGGTCAGTACCGGTCTGAAACGCACACCGTTTTCCTTCTGGAAGTTATCCATATAAGTCCCACCGGCAATGATTTTCAATGGGAAAGGGAAGTTGAAGTCCAGATTGAGGCTAATACCTTTCGAAACCGCGTAGCCGTCAAGGTTATCGTAAATAATTTCGTTCGGATTGGTGTCGTAGTCGGGCAGGATACGATTGGTGAAATGGGTATAGAACACCGAAGCGTCGATTCCGATGAACGAATTCCCCGTCACGATCTTCTTAACGACGTTGATATTCGCATTCCAGCTTTGCTCTGGTTTCAATGCCTCTTTCAATATCACTTCGCGGGAGCCGGTCAGCGCAGCGTGGTCTTCGGTAAAAAGATTCACGATGCGGAAACCGCGGCCGATATTCAACCGAATTACGTCTGTTCGATTGAACTTGTATTTGTAAGCCGCTCTCGGCGTGAAAATGCTTCCGTGACGACTGTTGTAATCGTACCGCGCGCCCAGAAGAATAGAATGCGGGCCGCTTTTGAATTCGTCCTGAATGAATATGCCGGGGAGGTAAATCTTATCGGCGTGGTCCTGGCCGTCGGAGTAACGGGTAGCGGGCGTGTTGTCGTTGTAGAAAGTATAGCGGAACGGCGTTCCCATCAGCAGGCTGTGCTTCCCGATCTCCTTATCCCACAAAAACTGGGCAAATGCGATCTTCTGGTCGGCATTGAACGGTACGTGGCCATACGCCGAGTTCTGGTTGTGCGAGCTGAAAGAGTATTGCAACGTAATTTTCTCGGTGAACGGGAGCTGGTAGTTTCCTAAAAGCTCGAAGCGTTTGGTATAAATACTTTCCCCATAAACCTCGTCACCGCCGCGGTAGGAGCGGTTCCATTGCATTTGCCCGCCCCAGCGGTCTTCATAATAGTAGCGTGCGGCCACATTAGCCTGCCGGTTGTTTTTCAGGTCGAACGACCATTTGTTGAAGATCGAAATGCGGTTCTGGAGTGTCAGGTCGGTGAAGCCGTCCTTGTTATTGTCGATCGGGTTTTGATAGTTGAAATAATTGACCCCCAGCAAGGAACTGCTTTTTTCGCCTGGGGTAAATTTTACACCGAGGTCCACATTATAATCTCGCCAGGTAGTACTGAAAGCGTCGGCGGAGAATACCGGGGCTTTGGAAGGATTTTTGGTAATAATATTGATCAACCCACCCACAGCCTCCGAACCGTATAGGGTAGACGCGGGCCCTTTCACGATCTCCACGCGCTCAATCAGGCTGTTCGGAATGCCCGAAAGCCCGTAAACCGTGGAAAGCCCGCTCACCATCGGCATGCCGTCGATGAGTACCATGGTGTAAGGCCCTTCCAGGCCGTTAATGTGAATATCGCCCGTGTTGCAGACGTTGCAGTTCAGTTGCGGCCGCACGCCGTTCACATAGCTCAGCCCTTCAAAAATGCTCGGGACCGGGTTTTTATAAATGAATTTGGAAGTAATAATGTCGACGGGTACCGGGCTGTCGAGCTTCGATACTTCCTTCATCGTTCCGGTCACAACCACTTCTTCCAATGCATTTGCACCGGATTTCATTACGAAATCTTTTCTGACATCCCGGTCGATCCGCACATTCTTTTCAGTGATGGTAGGCAATGAAACGTAGCTGATTCGGACGGTATAGGTTCCTTTGGGAATGCCAGCAAGCCGGAAATAGCCTGCGGTATCAGCCGTGGTGCCGGTTTTTAATTCCTGAATATAAATCGAGGCTCCGAATGCGGGATCGGCCTGGCCTTCGAGTGAAATCCTCCCCGAAAGCGAAAACTGCGCCCAGGTACCGAATGGCAAACAGCTGAACAATAGGAGTAAGCGTAGCTTCATAGTACGGCCGAATTATTAATTTACTTGTATCTGAATATAAATTTAGACAAACCTAAAAATAAAACTTGATATATGAAAATTAAAAATTCGGTTACTTTTCGTTTTTATCCGGAAACTATCTTCGGTGTTACGATAGTTTAGGCTACTGATGAATGAAGGTTTGTATAAACTAATTAACTCACTATGCTCAAAAGATTTCTGAAACCGATCAAACTCCCCGCTTCGGCCGACTGGGCGGTGCTGATCCTGCGGGTTGGGATTTCGTGTCTCATGCTTACACACGGTTACGCCAAGCTGACTAACTTCCTGGGAGGCGATCGCGCTTTTGCCGATCCGATCGGGATAGGCGAGGAACTGTCTTACGTATTGACTATCTGCGCTGAGTTCGGCTGTTCGATCCTCATTATCCTCGGTCTCGGGACCCGGGCGGCGCTCATTCCGCTGATCGTTACGATGGTCGTAGTAGCGACGATTGTTCACGCCAACGATCCCTTCGATATGAAGGAGCATGCCCTGCTGTTCCTCTTTCCTTATATCGCATTGTTCCTGACAGGTCCGGGGCGATTTTCGGTGGACGCGAAATTGTATCGTTAGGAATTCCAGGTATTAAAAAACAAAATGCCTTCCGGTCAGGGAAGGCATTTTGTTTACATAAACTATTGCGACCATTTGGTAGGTTGGCGGTCCCAGCGGTGGGCTTTCATTTGCTCGGCCACCGCGGCGTCGAGCCGCACACCGTCGCTGACGGCCACGTTCGAGCGTACGTGCGGGAGCTTGCGCATGCCCGGGATCGTCGTGTGCACGTCGGCGTTGTTGAGGATGAAACGCAATGCGAGTTCGGGCATCGTCATACCTGCCGGGATATCGGCACGCAATGCTTCGGCATGGTCCACGCTCGCATTCAGGTTTTCGGGCACGAAATAGGTCGAGCGCCAGTCGTCGGCCGGAAATTTGGTTTCCTTCGTCAACAAGCCGGTGAGCGTTCCCTCATCGAAAGGCACACGGGCGATCACGCCGATGTCGAGCTTCCGGCAAAGGGGGAAGAGATTGTCCTCCGGCGCCTGGTCGAAAATATTGTAAATTACCTGTACGGCATCAATCAGGCCGGTTTCGAGCGTTTTCAATGCATTATCCGGTTCCCAGCGGTTGATGCTGATCCCCCATGCTCCTACCTTCCCTTCTTTGGTTAACTTTTGAATCGCTTCCTTCCATTCGTCTTCTTCTGCCCAGGCATCTTCCCACACGTGGAATTGCAGCAGGTCGATCTGCTCGGTACCAAGGTTTTGAAGGCTTTTTTCAGTGTATTCGACAATGTAATCGGCCGGAAATACGTCTTTCAGCGCGAATTCGGGGCGCGACGGCCATTGGCGGTTTTTGGGTGGTATCTTGGTGGCGGCGTAAATCTTTTTGTCGGGATTGCGTTTGATCAGCTCGCCAAGGATGCGCTCGCTCAGGCCTTCGCCGTAACCCCAGGCAGTATCGAAGAAATTGACACCCGATTCGACGGCCAGGTCGAGAGAGTCGTCCGTCTCCTTGCGGTCGGAGCCTGTCCAGCCCGCAAGCCCCCACATTCCATAACCTACTTCGCTGATTTCCCAGCCAGTTCGTCCAAAACGACGTTTTTGCATTGTAATCTGATTTTAGTGTTTGACCAATAAAGAACTTCTCTGCATTTATTTAATATAGAACGGATACCTTTGCAGCGCTTTTTTATTAGTGAGCCGTCTCGCTATCGTTCCTCAAAAACAGGGTTTAAGTGAAAGAAAAGGGGTTAGTTAACGCATTGTTGATGACATTTAAAAGAATTGCCGGGATCGTGTTGGTGATTTGTGCGGCCGGTTTGACGAATCAGAGTGAATCTTCCGATAAAATTGCAGAATACTGCCGGACTTTCCATCAGATTCAGATGGATATCCGCGATAATGTGATCACGCCCGATTCGGCGCGTGTGGCATTTGCGGCCGTTATGCGCAATCTGCGGGCCGAATTCCGAAGGGACACCTGCCGGTCCATCGACTCATCCTATTTCGTTTACCCGATCAAAGGCTACACGGCCAGGGAATCTGTGGGGTCGAGAGGACGCGGTTACCGGCCCAATGGCTTCGATCTTTTCGATATGAGTGTGACCGGCAGCCATCCGGCTCACGACCTGTTTGTACGCGATAAGGACCAGGACGTGCTCGACGACCGAACCTGGCAGCCGATCGACGTGCTCGCATTCACATCGGGCCTCGTGGTGGCTACCGAAACAAGCTGGAAATACGACAGTGAATACCGGGGCGGCAATTGGATATGGATTTACGACCCCTGCCTCGACGGCCTGTTCTATTATGCCCATAACAACATAGTTGAGGTTCAGCCCGGCCAATGGGTGAATGCGGGCGACAAGATTTCAGAGATGGGGCGCACCGGCTACAATGCCTACCAGAAGCGCTCACCCACGCATTTACATTTGATGTTCCTGCAACTCGACGTGGACGGGCTGCCCATGCCTGCCAATACGTACGAATGGCTGAAAGAAGCAGCCGTGAGGGACGGCTTAGGGGCTGAGTAATTGGGATTGAAGTAGATATTCAATATATTGTACTTCACTCCATTACTATTCCTTAAACAAAATTGTATGAACAACCGCCGTTCCTTTTTCCGGAAGAGTGCCGCCTTGGGTATGGGCGCTTTCGGGATCAACAGCCTTTTCAACCAGCTCCACGCCGAGCGATTCCTCGAAGCAGAACGACTTTGGAACCCCGCCAGCGAAAGCAACGAAGAATACTGGTCGGTGATTCAGGATGCCTACACCGCCAGCAAAAGCGAAATCATTATCCTCAATAACGGAGGCGTATCACCCTCACCGATTGTGGTGCAGGAGGCTCTGGACAAATATAACCGGGCCGCGGCCCAGGGGCCATCCTATTATATGTGGCGCATTATGGATAAAGGCCGCGAACCGCTTCGCCAGCGCCTTGCCAAGCTCGCCGGGGCCGATGCGGAAGAAATCGCGATCAACCGCAATGCCACGGAGGCTTTGAATACCATCATTTTCGGCCTGCCATTGGAAAAAGGCGACGAGGTAATCGGTACTCTGCAGGATTATCCGAATATGGTACAAGCCTGGAAACAGCGCCAGATGCGGGACGGCATCGTGTACAAGCAGCTTTCCTTTGATTTTCCTATTGAAAACAAGGAGCAGATCGTGAAAGCGTATGCCGATGCAATCACTCCCCGGACTAAGATTATCCACGTAACGCATATTATCAACTGGGTCGGGCAGATTATGCCGGTCAAGGAGATTTCTCAAATGGCACACGCCAGGGGTATCGAGGTGGTTTGCGATGGCGCGCACACATTTGGTTTATTGGATTATAAAATCCCTGACCTGGAATGCGATTACTTCGGTACCAGCCTGCATAAGTTCCTGAGTGCGCCTGTGGGAAGCGGGATGATGTGGATCAAAAAAGACAAAATCGAGAAAATATGGCCACTGCTTTGTAACAGCGAGCCGAAAAGCGGCAATATCCGCAAGTTTGAGACGCTGGGTACCCGCAGCTTCCCCATCGAGCAGGCGATAGGCGAGGCGATTAATTTCCAGGAAGGCATTGGCAACAAGCGCAAGCAGGACCGCATTCATTACCTGAAAAAATACTGGGCGGAAAAAGCCGCCCAAATCCCCGGCGTGAAAATCCATACCTCATTGAAGCCCGAATTTTCCTGCGCGATAGCGGGCGTCAGCATCGAAGGTATGAAACCCGAGGAACTCGACGGGAAACTGATGAAGGATTATCAGATACATACCGTGGGTATCAACTGGGAAAACATCCATTGCGTGCGCGTGACGCCGCACGTGTACACGAAAACCAGCGATCTGGACAAGCTGGTAGGCGCCATCGAGAAAATCGCGAAGAAGGCCTGATATTTTTGAGGACTAATGTACATGGAGCATAGCTGGGTTAGCTACCGGCTATGCTCCAATTTTTTTGCCGCCTGTAAGTCCACAGGTCAGGATATCCACCGAAAAAGCCATTGGCACGAATCACCAATCAACTGCCGTTTTCATGCATTACTTTTGAAAAATCCTCAATAGAAAATCAACATTATGACACAGTTACGAAAGGGCTCTTTTATCAGAAAGGTAAAAGATATCGGCATAAGCAGCGCCTTGGCGCTGGCATTGCTGTCGGGGACGGCGCTCGTTTCCTGTTCTTCGAATGATGATGAATCGGAATACAGTTATGAAGAAACAACATACGGTAAGGGAATCCGGTCACATATCAAGGAAGTGAGCCCGGGCGAATTCAAGATCGTCAGCGAAGAAAACGTCCCGGCCGACAGCTCCATGGCGATCGTGGCCTATCTCGACGGCCACAAGGACACGCTGAACCCGATGGCGGCGAAGGCATTAATCGACCAGGAGATCCGCTCGAACCCGCATATGGGCTATCACAGCGGACTTTCGAGCATGTTGTTGTACGGCGGGATGGGTTACCTG
This sequence comes from Dyadobacter fermentans, assembly GCF_019924045.1. Taxonomy (GTDB): domain Bacteria; phylum Bacteroidota; class Bacteroidia; order Cytophagales; family Spirosomataceae; genus Dyadobacter; species Dyadobacter fermentans_A. The sequence continues at coordinate 298,698 of NZ_JAHXBN010000001.1, forward strand.
CTGGGTCGTAACTCTTCCTATTCTTACATGAACAACTACCGCGACAGGATGGATATGGAACGAAGCAGATCGTTTTATGCCAACCCGGGCGCGTGGGCCAGCTCCCGCAGTGCGACGCTGGGCGTGGAAAGTTCCCGTTCGGTAAGGACGGTGACGACAAGGCCATCGGGAGGCCGGAAAGGTTTCTTTGGAAGGTCGTCGAGTCGAAGCGGGGGCTAAAAGAGTCCAGAGTTTATGAATTTTCACGTACTACTCATAGACTCATGAACTCCTAAACTTTAAACTCAAAATATGATAAAGTTGAAATCATTACCCAATCCGCCGCAAGCTGCATTGCAGAAGGCTGGCTGGGATTGGGCACTTGGTACCGACACGGCCCCGTATGTCGTAAACGACATGGTGATCGTCGCCGAGCAGCAGGCCGAGAGCTACTACGAAGCTGCGGGTACATTATACGATATGCTGATCGAAGCGGGTCAATACGCCATCGACAACAACCTTTTCCGGGAAATGGGCATTCCTGAGAACCTGCTCGAGCTGATCAAACTCTCATGGGGCGACGACCGGCAGATACACCTGTACGGTCGGTTCGACCTCGCTGGTGGGTTTAACGACGAACCCGTCAAACTGATCGAGTTCAACGCTGATACGGCTACCTGCGTGCCCGAAACGGCCATCGTGCAATGGGCGCATTTGCGGATGAACGGGATGGATGAATCCCGGCAGTTCAATACGCTGTTTGAAACCCTGGTAGGGCAGTTTGCTTACCTCAAAGCTGAGAACAGCGACCTCACGCCTTCGATGTTGTTTTCAGCGATGCGCGGCTATCCCGAGGACGATACCAATGTGACCGTGCTGATGGAAGCAGCGAAAGAAGCCGGCTTTGATGTAGAATTTGCCTATATCGACGACGTGGAGTTTTCGAATGGCGAAGGCATATTCTACCAGGAACCCGAGCACGGGCATTTCGTCCGGTTCGATTTCTGGTTCAAACTGGTGCCTTGGGAGCACATTGGCAACGACGAGCCGGAACTGGCCTTAATGCTGACGGAGATTGTAAAAAACAGGAAAGCGGTGGTGCTGAACCCTGCCTACACCTTACTTTTCCAATCCAAATACATTCTGAAAATCCTGTGGGACCTTTACCCATACCATCCGTTGCTGCTGCAAACAGAACGGGATGTGCTGCCACATAAAAAATCGGTGAGCAAAGTATTGCTGGGCCGTGAGGGGGCAAACGTGGTCATCCACGACGAAAACGGAACAGTGCTGGAAACCGCAGCAGGAGAATATGACGCCCAATCACGCATTTACCAGGAGTATGTGACCCTCCCGGCCGACGAGGGCGGCTATACCTACCAGGCTGGTGTGTTCTACGCAGGCGAGGCATGCGCGCTAGGGTTCAGGCGGGGCGGGAAGATTTTGGACAACACAGCACAGTTTGTGGGGCATGTTGTGGATTAGTAGGATACGTAAATTTACTTGCCTCTGAATCAGATTGTTACCGGAGGATCATTGAGATGACCGTTTACTAATCATTTTGCTGAAAAATCCCTGGCAGCAGCGAAGTTTGTAAAGTTTTACAGGAGCTGCTGGTATGAAAGTTTTAAGGAAGCCCGAAGCATCGTCAGCAGTTCAACAATATTCATCGATCCTTAATACCTTAAAAGACAAGTCATGATTCACGAGAAAATTTTCCAACTAAAAAGCGGCAGGGAGGTTAAAGTCGTTGTAAAAAGTTATTTCCTCCACGATAATCCGCAACGCGATACCGATTGCGAGATTTTAATCCGCGAACCCAAAGAAAAATACTTTCGCACACCCATAGGGGTTAATCACCCGCAATACTGGAAAATGAAGCGGTCCAGCGCACAACAGGCCAAAGTTCTTCTCATGGAATACAGTGGAATCACTCAACGCCAGATCAATCAGGCCATTAGCGAATTTAACCGTATTCTCAGCTACCCGCCAACACACATAGGCTTTCAATATGAAAGCGAGTTGGTTTAGAGATGGTTAAGCTTTGACACAGAGCACTAACTAAGGAATATTAACACACACTTGGAACCGGGCATGGTCAGAATCAATGGAGGCTGACCATCGTCTGGTTCTTTTTTATGTACTTACCTGCCGCTTTTTGCCTTACGGTCAAGTGAATTTGTTAATTTAAGCCCGCAGCATTTTTTTCAGGGTTTTATGAAGGCAAAAGGCGTTCTCCTGCCAGCCGCAGGATTGGTACTAATCGGGGCACTCGTATTTTATTGGATGCGATTTTCTCCGTTTTCAAAGTCCGGCATTTACTCCTCAGATGTCCTGAATGCTGCTTTCGCAGAGCAGCCGGTAGGTTATATCAACCGGGCGGACTCGTTGGGCGTTACCACGCGAGGCCTTCAACACATTTCAATTCAACTTTATCCGAATACGGCAGATACCGCACTTGCGGCCGTATTAAAAGACCTCGCTCCGGACAAAGATTTACTCTTGACTGTCGTGGCCGAACAGAAAGCTGCGCTACGTATGGTGAGGGACGGTGACTTCGATGATGCCCTGCGTTCGCTATGCAGCCTGTTGCCTGACAAGAAACGCATTTACCTGCGCTGGGATCCGGATATGGAGGTGCCGGTTCAAAGGCACTCGTGGCAATATCAATCTCCGGCCGATTATATCAAGGCGTTCAGGCATGTGGCAGAAACTTGCCGGAATGCAAAGCCCGGGCTCAAAATTATGTGGTCGCCGGCAGGTTATCCCGGGACGGAAGAGTACTGGCCGGGAGACGATGTGGTGGATGCCGTCGGGATTTCGGTGAATGGCCAGAGCGAGCTTGAGGCGAATGCCTTTCCAGCGGACCCGGACCAGCGCACGGCACTTAGACGGAAACTGATCAGGACGAGGTTTATGAACAAACCGGTTTGGGTGTTTGCTTCCGGCAGCGACAGCCTTATGAATGCACTGCGAGTTGATTTGAGGGAAGCTGTAAAGGGGATTAAGCAGGATTCCGGATTTCTTTTTCAGCACTTTGCGATGAACGAACCGGCGGGAAGAGCAGCGAACACCATCCCGCTTCTGGGTGTATACGATCCGCGGCAGGCACTTACAGCTTCGAAAAATGTGCAGGTCGAACATCTGTTTGTGGATTTGGGCAATATTCAGACCGGCGGTTTTGCCAGGGACTTCGAAGCGGTTGTACGACGAGGGCATGAAGTAATCGTCAGCGTGGAGCCTTGGCGGGATGGTAAAGTCAGAAAGGATTCCTCGGTTTTGGAAAATACGAGTTTGGGAGTTTACGATGAGGAATTCAAGTCGCTGTTTAATACAATTTCAAAGACTAACCTCGCAGTTTACGTTCGTTTTGCACATGAAATGGAAATTCCTATCCACCGGTATGCATGGCAAAGCCAGGATCCGGCCTTGTATATCCGGGCATTCCGGCATTTTATGGATTTGGGAAAAGGTATTAAAAACGTGAAAAAAGTGTGGGGGCCGGCCGGGGACAGAGGTTCCATGGAGTGGTATCCCGGTGGCGACGTGGTCGATTTGGTCAGTATTGCCATTTACGGCCTGCCTGATAAGAATATTACTGATCCTACGAAGCAGGAGTCATTTGAAACCATTTTCAACCGCAAGGCATGGCGTGTGCGTCCGACATCCAAGCCGATCTTTATAACGGAATTCGGTGTGAAGGGGCCGGAGGATTTCCAGTCCGAGTGGCTAGAAAAAGCCGCTGCCGTGTTAACAGACCACAAGGAAGTTATCGGTGTATGTTACTTCAATCTTGCCGACAACCCGGAAGTATGGGGCGACATTCCGGCGCCGGATTGGGGAATCAGCCCATCTACATTCAATCATTTTGTTGAGGCGTTGGATTCGGATCGCTAGGGACTGTGAGATTCTGGTCCCGGTTTTAGCGGAGTATTGAGCTGAGATTCGATGATTGCATTGACGGTCCCATTCTGAACTACGTACAAATACAGCCGGTAAAGCGACGGGTGTTTGGGTATGGTTAAGGTCAACCGGGGGCCATTGCCGACATCCGTCATTTCGACTGGATTATTGAAGCCATCCGTTCTGACAAGCTTCCATTCGAACTGTGTGCCCCTGGCAGGCTCTTTGATAACTTTCCATTCATCATTTTGGAGAATAATGGCGTGGTAATCCAACGCGGAGCCTTCGAATGTGCCCAAAGCGGGTTTCAGGATCTTATAATGCGGGGCGGGTGGAGGCGTTTTTTGGTTGCCCCAAATTGCTTCCAGTATCTGGAACGAGTGCTTGGGCCGACCCTCGTAATCGTGCAAGCCATCAAAACTCACTTGTTCGAATATCTTCTCATCCTGCCAATTGGAAATGAATGCTCCGGCACGCTGTTCCTGACTGCGGGCGAATGCATCGGCATTTATATAGCTGAAATAGAATGGTACTGGAAGTCCTCTGAGTACGGATATATCGGGCCGTTTTTCAACATCCGTCAAAACAAGTCCCACGGCATCGACTGCCGGCGCAACCTGTTTGACCAGGTATGCCAGGTTTTGCGTTTCCGTATTCAATTCGAGGTCAACCGTCATCGGGCGGGAGCTGTCAATCTTTTTAATCGCTTCGGCGACTTTTTTTAACCAATACAAATATTGCTTTTGCTCCCCGGTACGCTCCGACCGGCGGTGACGCTGGATGGCTGCATTACCGATGTTCCAGGAAACAATGTGCTTTTGACTTTGAAACCGGCTTACCGTAGTTAAAATCTCATCTGTCAGATCATCGGCACCGCTTTGATCGTTCACAAAATCGAGCGTTTCGGGCACCCAGAAAGTATAGTGCACCCGGATTCCCGCGCGGCCGGTGGCCATCAGGATATTGTAGTCATAAATGCCTGGACCAAAATGCCGGATCGCATTGATGCCCGCTTTGCGCATTTGCCTCAGGTCGGCTTGGAGCTCATGTTTGGTGAATGCCGGGTACCTCCTCGACCAGTTATGTCCTTTGGTATAATTCACGCCCCGCGCTCCCTCAAAAAACTGAACGGGCTTTCGCATACGCGTGCCGGTCGTGTCCGGCTCCGGGATGCCCATTGCGCGGTAGAGCGCAGGCACATCCGGGTGCCGCGGAGGCTTCCGTTTCGTCAGGCTGAGTGCATAAGCCTGGTTTTGCCTGGCGGCTGCCAGGTTGTATTCCAATGTGGGGTTGAAGCGCCTGAAATAAATGATGACGCTGATAAACAACACCGTAATCAGGAAAGCGGAGGTCCTCACGCCGCTGTAAATGCGTCGGCGCAGGATCCAGAAATTGCCTTTCAACTCTTTGATAGCCTTAAATATGCGATCTAATGAGGCGGAGGAGCCGGAAAGTTCACGGATCTGCTGTTGGCGGCTGGCTGCGATCGTGAAGCACATAAAAAAGCAGTTCAGCCCGGCGAATCCGGCCATGATCAGGTTATAGGGGTTCAGGTCCTGATAGAGCCCGTACACGATTGCCAGCAGCGAGACGCCCAATACAGCCAGGTTCGGAATGTTCAGCGGCCAGTTGTTGGCCTCATTGCCGTCTTTGGGTGTGGGTACGTAAGGGATTTTCTTACCGGAAATCGTGTACAGTACGCCCAACATGAATATCCACCAGGTCCCTATCATCAACAGCCCACCCACGACGTGGAATCCCCGCTCTTCATCTTCCATTACCCACCATTGTACGAAATGCCGGATAAGGATTACGCAGAAAGCCATCGGCAGGCTCACCAGCAGGAAGTCGGTCAGGTCGAAATGCATCGGGCTGACGTCCAGTACCAGCGCCAGAATGGGGATCAGGAAGTTGATCAGGAAAATGAAGCCCGACAAGTAATGCAGCGGAATAGTGCCGTAATGAATGCGCTGGGCCCACGTGAACTTTGAAAACAGTTTCGGATACACGTGTACAAACAAATCAAATACCCCGCGGGACCATTTGAGCTGCTGCTTATAATAGGCCGAAAGCGTGGAAGGCACCAATCCCCGCGCGAGTACCGCTGGCACATACAGCGATTTCCAGCCCTTCGCGTGCAGCTGCATGGATGTGTGCATATCCTCGGCGAGCCCGGCCGCATGCCCACCTATGGAATCCAGCGCAGTGCGCCGGAAAGTACAGTTGGCACCAATTGCGAGCACGGTTCCGTAATGGTTCATGGTCATCATCATCGGGCCGTAGAACTGGTACGTCTGCTGCGCAGCACCCTTGGCGATTAACCCCTCGTCGTGGTTTTTATAGGCTTGTACAATCTGCACATAACCGATTTCGGGATTGTCGAAATGGGAGATGATCGGATCGAGGAAATTGGGAAAAGGAACGTGATCGGGGTCGAGCACGACACAAAGCTCTCCTTTTGAAATACTTAATGCATTATTGATATTGCCGGCTTTGGCATTCCGCTTGTCGGTGCGCGTTACGTGATGCACACCCAGCTGTGCGCATACATCGCGCAGGTAAGGGTCGTCGGCTTCGTCGCACAGGTAGGTTTCATGGGGGTACGTAATGGCCTGAATCGCCGTCAGCGTCTCAACGATCATTTCGTACGGTTCGCCGGCGCAGAAAGTGGTGAAAATATCAACCGTGTACCGGTGCGTCAGCGGCGGTGTCGGCGGCACGGTGATAAACAGGTAATGGTACCATTCGTGCAGTACTTTCAGGCAGGTGTATACAAACGTGATCACAAGCATCCAATACAATGGCGCGTAACCCCTGACGGCCTCTGAGAGAACACTGGATAGGAAAAATCCCATCGAGGCCAGTCCGAAGAAGATCATCAGCCGCAGCATGATCAGTTGCTTGCGGGTGGGGGGCTTTACATATAATGTTCGCTTCATGGAGGGCTTACGACGTAAAAAGGAGTGTTACATGAAGCAAAGTTTCCGGCATGGTCATAAATCGTGGCAAAAAGCCGGTAGGGTCCTTCCTCTTTCGGAGCTGAAAACGAAAGCCGGAGGTTTTGTCCGGAGTTTTCGTTCGTCGCCAGGGGTACCAGTTTCCGGGTGCTGTTGGCCCGGTTTTCACGGTACCAGTCTTCTCTGAATATCTGCCACCGGATCGACCGGATGCGATCGTGCCCCTGAAAGAGGAGCACTTCGGCAGACGCGGGCGCCGATGGATTCAGCAATATGTTGTCACGTGCGCCCTGGCTGTTCAGGAGCATGTATTTTATGTCAGGATAAGTAGTCGGGGAGGATTGGCCGGTCCAGATGCTCCGCATCGCGCCTACCGCTTCGGAAGGATGGCCGTTTTCGTCGAATATGCTGAACCACGTGTGGGTAGTTTCCTGTTTATGTCCCCAAAAGAACACACAGGCGCCCAAAAACCGGGGATCCTGCAAAGGCATGAACTGCCGGTAACGTTGCTGATAAATGTCGGCTTTCTTTTTACTGGTATCTTCGATATACGCACCCCATGCCGTTTGTTCGGTACCTTCCCAAGGGCCGTTGATCCCCCATTCGAGCAACATATACGGGCCTTTCCAAAACCAGGCAAGATCGTCGAGATCTCTACGGAGCAAGGACAGATTGCTGAAAATGTTAAATGAGATCACATCGATATTGCAGCGTAGCCCGATATTAAAAATGTATTTAGGATTGAAATTCAGGATTGTGGTGGTGACGGGGTGGTCCGGGTCTTCGCGATGAATCATGTCGGTAAGCTCGTTGAACGAATCGTAAAAACTCCCGTAAGTCCATTTGTAAGGAAAGTCTAGCTCGTTACCCAGGCACCACATCAATACCGCAGGATGGTTTCTGAACCGTTTGATAAGCGATTGCAGTGCCCGAAACCGAGTTTTGGTAATTTCAGGATTATTGTAAAAAGAAATATCGCCGCTGTTGGGAAGCGGAAGCCCCACGATAACGGCCAGTCCTTGCGTCTGTGCGCTGTCGAGGATCTGAGCGAGATGGGTGGTATCCCAGGTGCGCAATGTGTTTCCGCCCGCTTCATGAAGTTCGCGGAAATGGGATTCTCCCCCGGCGCCCCCGATGCTGAAAGGTTTTCCGTTTCTTACAAGAGTGTATCCGCCATCCTTGTGCTCGATGTACACTTTGGCCGATCTGTTTGGTTGCTTTTCGCCCAAACACCCCGACAAAATAATGGAAAGCGTCAATGCTAACAGCAATAGTGAGTGAATGCGGATGGACAAAGTCGGACGTAGTTGTAACCTGAGGCTGAGTTCTGAAAGAGTAAAATACGATAAAAATGGCTTAAAACAGAAATAGTTTCTAAAATCTGCATAGAAGTACATAGATTGTATGCACATATATAAGTTATGAATATTGCTTACCTTTATATGAATGTTTTAGTTTACTAAATTTTGAATTTTTGTTTACATTAAAATGAAAGAAGACTCACTCTCGAACAGGGCATATACAGAATTGCGGAAAAAGATATTGTCCAATCAGCTCACGTCAGGAACGCGGTTGAAAGAGGACGAGTGGTCTAAAAAGCTGGATGTCAATAGGATGGCTATACGTGAGGCCCTGACGAGGCTGCTCGGTGAGCAGCTCATCGTGCAAGGGGAGAAGGGAGGCTTTTTTGTAAAGACACTTACCCTGGAAGACAGCCACAAGATCCGGGAGCTTCGCGAGATCCTTGAAATAGGTGCATTGCGGCTGCTCATCCAGAAAGTTACGGCAGAACAGGTGGCGGAATTGGACCGTATCTGCGAGGACTTTTCATCGATGGTCGAGCGGGGGTATTTCGGCGGAGCGTGCGAGGCGGATGTGAAATTTCACGAGACTTTGATAGAATGTGCTGGTAATGAAAGGCTTGTTGAGTTGTATCAGGCTAGTAATATTCCGCTGTTTCATCAAAAATTGGGCAAAACCCAGACGCATATGGACGACTACGAATTGACAGATCAGGAACATCGTGAAATCTTAGCGGGCATTAAAGAGCGCGATATTAAACGCGCGGAAGAGGCACTTCTGAAACATCTCATACGTGGTGAAGTAGCGTCAATCGACCTGACCTAGCCGCTTCCAAAAGCATATTGTACCCCTCTGAGCCGGTTTCCTTTCCAGGAAGCCGGCTTTTTTGTGCCATAGGATTTTCTGTTGAACAGGGCCGGTGTCGACAGGCATTCGGCGGGTGGCTGCATTCGCGATAGATCATTTGTTGAAACCGCGAAACAATAATTTTTTCTAAATTTTTTTGTTGACAAAAAAATAATATATTTGTTAACATTATTTCGAATACTGCTTGCGTGCTTGTCCCGCCCGGGATGGGTGGTTTCTGTTGCCTATTAAACCCATTACTGTTCCGAAATCTTTGTTTATGAAAAAATCTCTAAAATTCCCGGAATCCTTCCCTTCGGAGATTCCTTTACTGCGGTTCCGTTTACGTAACCGTTTGCGGATCCTTTCGCTGATGCTATGCGTGCTGTGCTTGGCCGCGCATTTCAATCAGACTTATGCACAACAGAGTAAAAAGATTACAGGGAAAGTCATCGATCAGCAAGGTGCGCCGGTTCCCGGAGCATCTATCGTAGTAAAACATTCTACATCAGGGGCAATTGCCGACAAGGATGGTAGTTTCGAAATCGCGGTGCCGGAGAGTGCTGCAAATGCGGCCGTTATTGTGATTTCATACATCGGCATGAAAACGCAGGAGGTGCCGGTGGGTAATCAGAGCGCATTGGGGGAGATCACGCTTCTGGACGACGCGATGGGCTTGCAGGAAGTGGTTGTAACGGCCCTAGGAATCGAACGGGCTGCGAAAACGCTGACTTATGCGACCCAGAAAATAGGCGGCGATCAGGTGAATGAGATCCGTGACGCGAACTTTACGAATACCCTTTCCGGGAAAATTGCCGGGCTTACGATCACACCATCCGCGAATGGTCCCGGTGGTGCTACGAGAATCGTTTTGCGGGGTAACCGCTCGATTCAGGGTTCAAACAATGCGCTGATCGTCGTGGACGGCGTGGCGATCGATAATTCCACGCCCGCGGGCCAGGTACGCTACGACGCGGGCGGGCATAGCGGGAGCGATGGTGCATCGAGCATTAATCCCGATGATATCGAGTCGATTAACGTGCTGAAAGGCGCGGCGGGTGCGGCACTTTATGGTAGCCGCGCTGCCAATGGCGTAATCATGATCACGACGAAAAAGGGGAAAAGCGGCAAAATCAATGTGAATGTGAATTCCGGTATCACATTCGACAAGGCCCTGGTGACGCCGTCGCTGCAGAATACTTACAGCCAGGGATCGGGCGGCACTTATTCCACACTGACCAATGGCAGCTGGGGTGCCCGCATTACCGGCCAGAGCGTGCAGGACTGGGCGGGTAATACCGTTTCGCTTAAAGCCTATCCCGATAATATCAGTGACTTTTTCAAAACTGCGATTTCCACCAACAACTCGGTAGGCGTGAGTGGTGGCTCGGAAAAGGTACAGTCCTATTTTTCCTATGCCAATAATTACATCAATGGCATTGTGCCGCATAACCGGCTGTCGCGTAATACTTTCAATGCGCGGCTCAGCTATGATATCACCAGCCGGCTTTCGGCGGATGTGAAGGTGACCTATATGTTGCAGAATATTTTTAACAAGCCCGGCGTGGGGGGCGATGGTATGGTGGTCGCGAATGCTTACCGGATGCCGCGCAGCGTTGATCCTGAAACACTTAAGTCTTACAAGAAAGTAGATGTGACTGGCGTGGAAACGCCCACTTTCTGGACCAGCCCCGATGCGGTGTATATGAACCCCTACTGGACGATCAACAACACGCATCGCGACGAAAACCGCAGCCGCGTTACCGGGTTGTTTGTTTTGAGATACAAGCTGACCGACTGGCTGAACATTCAGGGAAGGGTGAGTTCGGATAGCTACAACGACTTCATTACGCAGAAATATGCCAACAATACCGTCAACTATGCCCGCCAGCCAGGTGGGTTCTATTCGGAGGGTAATGATTACATCGCCGAGCGCAATGCCGACCTTTTGCTAACCGGCACAAACAATATTGCGCCGGATTTGAAGGTGACGTATAACCTGGGTGGTTCAATACTGAACCGGAGCATGCGGCACCGGATCAATGCCGCCGACGGACTTGGTTTTGCCAATAAATATGACCTGAGCTACGCCACGACGCTCAAAACAGAAACCGCGACCGCGAAGCGACAATTGCAATCGGTATATGGAACGGTGCAGTTCGGCTACCGCGATTACCTCTTCCTCGATCTCACCGCGCGGAACGACTGGTCGAGTACGCTGCCGTCGCCGTACTCGTATTTCTATCCGTCGGTCGGTTTGTCGGCGGTTATTTCCGAGATGGTCAAGCTGCCGCAATGGGTAAACCTCGGCAAGGTGCGCGGATCGTTCACAAAAGTGGGTAATGACGCCGACCCTTATCTTCTGGGTCAGACGTATACTTATATCCGTGGGGGATTTGGGGGCTATATCGCGAGCAGCAGTACCAAAGCGATCGCGGATTTGAAGCCTGAGTTGACCCAGTCAATTGAGTTCGGTACCGAATGGCGTTTCTATAATAACCGCCTGGGCGTTGATTTGACCTATTATAAAACCAATTCCAAAAATCAGTTGATCAGGGTGGCATCGCCCGCATCGTCGGGCTACTCCACGCTGAATGTGAATGCGGGGAATATCCAGAACAAGGGATTTGAAGTGGTGTTGAGCGTCAAACCGGTTGTTGCAAAGGATTTTACCTGGAATATGGGGCTTAATTGTGCATTGAATAAGAGTAAAGTCGTAGCGCTTTACGACGGTGTGAGCCAGCTGTACCTGGGTTCGTCCACGAGCGTGCGCACGGCTACTCCGCTGATTAAGGAAGGCGGCTCCTTTGGGGATTTGTATGGTTATAAGTGGAAAACGCTCAATGGTAAGTACGTGGTGAGCGATAAAGGCGTGCCTGTCAAATCGGATGCGATCGAAAACCTGGGCAACTATAATCCCAAATTCTCGGCGGGTTTCAGCAATAACTTCAACTATAAAAACTGGGCGTTGAGCGTGCTGGTAGATGGCAAGTTCGGAGGCGTGATCACGTCGGGTACCGCTGCACAAATGGCTTACAATGGCACTGGTATCGATACCGAAAAATTCCGCGACGCGGGCTCGTGGGTGATAGAAGGTGTGACTGCCGAAGGAGCTCCGAATACCAAGGCGATCAATGCGGAGGCATTCTGGCAAACCGTCGCGCAGGGTGATTATTCATGGGGAGAGTTTTTTACCTACCATGCTACCAACGTACGTGTGCGGGAAGTTTCGCTTGGTTATGATTTCAAAGGCCTGCCAGGTTTCCTGAGTGCTGCGCGGCTGTCGGTCGTTGCGCGCAACCTTTTCTTTCTGTACCGCGGCAATGCGATCCTCGATATTCCGGGCATAGGTAAGCGGAAAATGGATTTCGATCCTGAAATGAGCCTCGGTAACAGCAATTATCAGGGTATCGAATACTTCAATTTGCCATCGACCCGGAACATCGGATTGAACCTCAAACTATCATTCTAAAAAGAGCTCATTATGTTGACGAGGATAAAAAATACAAGTTGGGTACTGACGAAAATGCTGCCGGTGGTCATTGTAGCGGCCATTCTGGCGAGCTGTACCGATAATTTCGATTCGCTGAATACCGACGCGACCAAGATTAGCAGCGTCGGAAGCAAGGAATATCCGTTCATGTTTGCCTATGCGTTGATGACACCCACGCTCAGTCCCGACAATTTCGAGGTCGGAGAGGGGACGATTGCGTCGGTGTATTCCCAGTTTTTGTCGCAGGCTGCGCACTCTTTCCCAACCGACCGCTATGTGATCCGGCAGGACTGGATGCCTGCCTGCTGGAATCCGGTATATACTGCCGCGGCGCCGCAGCTGAAAACCATCATGGCCGGTACAGAAACGCAAAGTGCCGAGAATGCATTAGCGAATATCTGGTGGGTTTGGATGTTCCACCGCATTACCGATTACTTCGGCCCGATTCCGTATTCCGATGCAGCGTCGGGTAAGCGTTATGTTTCCTATACGCCTCAAGACTCCATTTATTACGATTTTTTCAAACGGCTCGATGCGGCCTCGACGGTTCTTAAATCGCGTTCCGGCGATAAACCGTTTGGTACTTACGACCTGGTTTACAACAAGAACGCGGCACCCGCTGCGGCCTGGATGAAGTTTGCGAACACCCTACGCCTGCGCCTTGCATTGCGGATATCGAAAGTGAACCCGGAAATGGCGAAGCAGCAAGCCGAAGCAGCCGTGGCGGCAGGCGTGATCACCGACATTGCCGACGATGCCTACATGCCGAAATCGACTACGACCTATGCCGAATATAACGGATTGGCCGTGACGGCGGGCTGGGACGACGTGCGTATGAGCGCTTCTATGGAGTCTATTTTGAAGGGGTATGAAGATCCGCGGCTGCCGATTTACTTCCAGCCATCGGTTTCGACAGGTACTTACGAGGGTGTCCGCAATGGATTGTTTACGTCCGAAAAAATCATCGATATCAATTCCAGGCTATTCAATTCCAACATGGGCACACGCTGGGCTACGTGGGTAGGAAGCGATTGGAAAACCACTTACAATGTGCCTCAGAATATCCTGCACGCGGCAGAAGCCTATTTCCTTCGTGCGGAAGGCGCACTCAATGGCTGGAATATGGGCGGTACTGCCGAGGATTTTTACAAAAAAGGCATTCAGGCTTCGATGGCCCAGTGGGGAGTGACCGACCAGGCGGCTATCACGAAATACATCGCCAATACTTCGGTTCCCATTGCGCCAAAGGATGGTATGAACTCGCCTGCGGTAAACGATTATCCCGTGAAGTGGAGTAGTTCCGAAACCATGCAGCGCAAGCAGGTAGCGCAGCAAAAATGGCTCGCATTGTTCCCGGATGGCATGGAAGGCTGGGCTGAGGTGCGTAGAACGGGACTTCCGAAGCTATATCCCATTGTTCATAGCGAAAATCCCGACCTGCCGGAAGGTACATTCATACGTCGGATGCCTTTCCTCGATACTGAAAAGCAAACGAATGCCGCCGAGGTGGAGAAAGCCGTGAAAATGCTTGGCGGACCTGATAATGCCGCTACGCCGCTTTGGTGGGATAAAAACTAACGTGGTCAGGGTTGGTCATTTGTGGTCGGGAATGGTCATTTGTAGTCAAGGTTGGTCATTTGTGGTCAGGTATGGTGATTTGTAGTCAGGAATGGTCATTTGTAGTCGACGGCAGTCATTAGCGGTTATTTGGAGGAAAGCACTACAATACCTGACTCCCTGACCTCCTGACTATCCTGACTAATTTACTTATTGTTCAAAAATTCAATACGATGCTTCCTCGCCTGTTTGTTGCCTGTCTGTTTGTAACATCTGTTTTTGCTCAAAATGCGCCTGTATTGTTTCCGCAGCCACAAATGGTGCGCTATTCGGAAGAGAAATTTCCGGTATCGTTGCTGACCGTCGCGGTGCCGCCGTCGGCCAATGCGGAGGTGCGGTTTGCATTACAGGAATTGAAAAGCATCGTGGGCGAGCGCACGGGAATGGGTATTGGAAATGCAGCTTCTTCCGCTTCGGCGACCTTTCAATGGGTGGTGCGAAAGGAAGGAGGCGCATTGCCGGAAGTTTCAGAACGGGACGGCAAAAGCAACCGCGAACACTACAAGCTAACGGTTTCCGGCAAGGGTGTGCAGGTGGATGCGCAGACGTCCGCGGGATTGTATTATGCCGTGCAGACCTTGCGACAACTGATCACGGGTGAGGGTAAAACTGCATTTATCCCCGGAGCATTCATTGAAGACCGACCTGCATTAACCTACCGCGGTGTGATGATGGATTTCGCGCACGGCGGCCTGCCCACCATCGCGGAAATCAAGCGGCAAATCGACTTCCTGGCCCGGTGGAAAACCAACCAGTATTACTTTTATAATGAGGTTAGCATCGAGCTGAAAGGTTTTCCGAACATCGCGTACCGCTCGGGTTACACGCAGGCGCAGGTGCGGGAGATTATCGCCTACGGCCGACAACGGCATATGGATGTGGTGCCGTTCCTGAATTTGTACGGGCATTTGCATGAACTGCTGCGGAATGAGCAATATGCCGGTCTGGCGATCGGCCAATACGGCCATGAGCTCGACCCACGCAAACCGGAGACGAATGCATTGCTGAAAGACTGGATCGGCCAGTATGCGGGTCTCTTCCCTGGTCCGTTCATCCATGTTGGATTTGATGAAACCTGGGAAACCAAGCGTATCGCAGATGACAAAGATGGACGCATTAACTCGGAAGATCTTTGGGTGCAGCAGCTTATGTTTGTTCAGGCGGAACTCAAAAAGTATGGGAAAACGGTGCTGGCCTGGACGGATATGAATAACTATTATCCGGATATTATCCAAAAAATCCCTGCCGGGGTAATCCCGGTTTTGTGGGAGTACAAGCCCGATACTGTCGAGATTAACCGGTATTTAAACCCGATTTTAAAGGAGCAAAAGCCGTTTTTTATCCAGCCTGCCGTGTCCGGCTGGGGCCACATTTACCCCGACGCCGATTATACCTACAACAATATCGATCTCTGCCTTCAAGCGGGAGTGAAGCATAAGGCGTTGGGGTTCATCCACTCGGTATGGACTGATCCCGTGGAGCCGTTTGTGCGGGCTTCGTGGCTGTTTATGGCTTATGGCTGTATTGGTGCGTGGCAGGGGCAGGTGCCTGATAAAAAGCATTTTACGGAAATGTACAGCCGTGTAATGTACCCGCAGGTGGCCGGAAAAATGCAAAAAGCATTCGACGACCTGGCGGCTTCCAATGAGGCCCTTGATAAATGTCTCGGCCGGAATACCAACGGCATGCCGCGAGGAACGATTGTCGAAAGCTGGTCGAATCCTTTTTTGCCCTATTACCTCAAAAACACCAGCGAGCACGCGACCGATTTCCGGAATGCACGCAGGTTGAGTGAATCTGCTCAGGCAACGCTGGTTAGCGCGTTGGCCAGGTGTAGTCCGAGGGATACCGCATTCATTCACTCGATGATCGTCACCGCGAGGTTGATGCGTTATTCTGCGACGCGTTTTTTATGGGCGAAAACCATCTGCGACCGGTGGAATGAGTCGATGCTGGAGCGGAAGAAGAACGATTTCGTGGCTTACGACCTCGTTTACCCGTGCCACGGCCTGCTCGTGGATGTAATGGATGAAGCCGGCGAGCTGAAAACGGCCTATTCGGAGGCCTGGCGTTCGGAGTACATGGCTTACAGGCTCAATACCATGCTGGCCAGGTTCGATGTCGAGAACGGATTGTGGCAGAAGCTTTCGTTCAAAGTGATCGGTTATCGCATTGAAAACAAGCCTGATCATGTGGCTGACCAGTCTTTTGAAGCGTTGTTTAAGCCGGATTTTTAAGCTTTTGGGTTGAAGTGCTCATCGTGCTTCCGAAATCGGCTTTGTAATCTTTATGAGAATAAGTAGTATCAAAGTCATAGTAAGACTTTTTTGTAAACTATTTTATATAAATTTTGTAAACAAAAAATTAATCAATACATTTGATCAACGCCTGTTCCGAACCTTTGTCATGTTATTCGCCAATTTAAACTATCCATCGATCCGTACATTCGCGGAAGACGCAGTAGCGGTGCTTCCGCTCGGCGCCACAGAACAGCACGGGCCGCATATGGCGGTGTCGACGGATATGGATATTGTGACGCACCTCGCCGGTGCCGCGGAGGCATCCTTGACCGGGCGGGTACTGCTGTGCCCGACGTTGCCGTTCGGTTCAAGTCATCACCATTTGTCGCTCGGCGGGACCATCAGCATCAAACCGGCATTATACACACAGGTCATTGTAGACATGGTCGACTCGCTGCTGCAAAGTGGTTTTCGGCGGATCGTGCTCCTGAATGGTCACGGCGGTAACATCACGCCGGTGAAACAGGCGCTTGCGGTGCTCAGTAGCGGTGTTGATGGGGCCATTGCGGCCAACATCGCGTTGGTAACCTATTGGGAGCTTGGGGGCAAGCCGTTTGCCGGCGAAGCGCCCATGGAAAGCCCCGCGCTGAGCCACGCCTGCGAATACGAAACGAGTATGATGCTCCATCTTTTCCCGGAAAAGGTTTGGATGGAAAAAGCAGAACGGGCCAAACGACCAGCCAGCAACGGCTATATCCCCTGGGAGGACGATGAGCCCGGGCGCGGTGTAACGCTTTTTAAACAAACCGCCTACATTTCCAGTAACGGCAGTAGCGGGGAACCGCAAAAAGCCACCGCCGAAAAAGGCGCGCATCTGATCGGCAAAGCCACGGAGGCTTTGGTAACGTTTCTGGAAGCATTTGCGGAGTGGGAGATTGGGAGTAAGCTTTAAGCTATAAGCTGTAAGCAGTAAGCATTAAGTTTTTCAAGATAGAATTGTTCAATTATTATAATCAAATGCTTAAAGCCTAATGCTTAAAGCCTATCGCTTAAAGCTCATTCCATATGCCCAAACAGGAAATCAAGCATCCCGATAAAAGTGTCAGCACCGGCGCGTATTCTGCCGGTGTTTTGAAGAACGGCTTACTGTTCGTGAGCGGGCAGGGGCCGCTGGACCTCGCGACGGGCGAGGTGAAGCATGGTACCATCGAGGAAGAGACATTGCTTACACTCGAACACGTGAAGAAGGTCGTGGAAGCAGCGGGCGGGACCATCGACGATATTATGAAATGCACGGTGCATTTGGAGGATATCAATGATTTCGATCGCTATAATGCGGCTTATGCTTCTTTTTTCAAAGGCATTCTGCCGGCCCGCACCACCGTACAGTCGGTGTTGTCGGACGGCATTAAAATCGAGATCGACGCCATTGCGCTGATAGGTTAGTTTAAGCACCCGGTTTTTGCATTATAACAATGAGTTTAAAACAACGCATCGGTACCGTTGGCCTTGGCCTAATGGGAAGCAGCATTGCTACCTGCATGCTCGCGGCCGGGCACGAGGTTACTTCGCTGGTCAAGGATGAAAGTGAGGCAGAGCCTGCCCGCAAGCGGATTCTGGGCTACCTCATGGAGCTTCACGATGAAGGCATGCTGAAAGAATCGCCCGAGACGGTGGTCGGTCGCATTGTCATTACGACCAATATCGAGAAACTGGTGGGCCATGAGGTGGTGATCGAGTCGATTACCGAGGATGTGGAGGCCAAGAAGGCAGTTTATCATGCATTGGAAACTGTTCTTTCCAACACCGCCATTATCGGCAGCAACACGTCGGCGATACCGGTGTCGGTTTTGCAGGCCGGTTTGTGGCATCCCGAAAGACTGCTCGGCATTCACTGGGCCGAGCCGGCTCACATCACCCGGTTTATGGAAGTGATTTGCGGGAAAGACTCGGACCTGAAATATGCACAGCGAATCGTGCAACTAGCCGAAAGCTGGGGCAAGGAGCCATCGCTGCTGCGGAAGGATATCCGCGGGTTTATCACGAACCGCATCATGTACGCGATGCTGCGGGAGGCATTCAATCTGGTGGAAAACGGCTATGCGACGGTCGAGGATGTCGACCGTTCGCTGCGCAACGACCTGGGTTACTGGATCACGTTCGCCGGTCCGTTCCGTTTCATGGACCTGACGGGAATTCCTGCCTACCTCACCGTGATGAAGGATCTGTTTCCTGACCTCGACAACCGGCAGACAACGCCCGAAATGATGGAGCAGCTTGTCGCAGCGGGCGCGAAAGGTGTGAGCAATGCACACGGATTTTACCCCTACACGCCGGAAAGCGCCGAAGCCTGGGAGAAAGCATTTATCGATTTCAGCTATGACATCCGGAAGCTGGCTGAAAAATACGCGCAGAAATGACAACAATAGTATCACTCCGCGCCACGGAAGTAATCGTGCCGGCCAAAGCCGGAAGCCTTAATTCCGAAACGGTGCTGGATAGGGACACCGCATTTGCGCAAAAATTTCTGACAGGCGAAAGCTGGACAGAGTTTGCGAACCAGCCCAAATGGCTCATCGAAATGACCCTCGCGAACGGGCTTACGGGCGTAGGCGAGACCTACCGGAGCGCGTCAGGCGAGCTGATCCGCGAAGCTCTGCAGGAATTTGTTGGTAAAGATGTACTGAAACTAAACTGGCGGCGGCTGCCGGTAACCGACCAGCGCATTTATGAGGCATTCGAAAGCTGTGTACTCGACCTGGTAGGGAAACTGCTGCATGTACCGGTGCACCAGTTGCTCGGCGGGGCTTACCGCAACACGGTCGACTGCATGGGCTGGACAGGGCGGCGGACGCCGGAAGACGCGGCGCAGAAAGCAGTCGAGGCGATGCGGAAAGGCCATAAGGTATTCAAATTCAAATGCTCCGACGAAGACCCGGTGCGGCTTTGGACGGAGGAGATCAAAAAGCAATGCGGCGACGGTATTAAGGTCCTGCTCGACCCGAACCAGCGCTGGAATGATGTGAAAACAACGATGAAACTGATGGATGGGGTGGAAATGGATGTCATGCTGGGCCTCGAAGATCCGATTCTCCATGCGGACGTGGAAGGTTTTAAATACCTTAAAAAACACCTTGGAATACCACTCTATCGGCATATTTCACTCCCTTACACACAGGACATCCGCGACATGATCACATTCGTGCGTGCAGATGCGGCCGATGGCTATAATTTCAACGGCTCGGCATATAACTGTGTGCTGCTGGCGGAGATCGCGCATCTGGAAGGTAAGCCGTGCTGGCGTGGGTCGGAAGTGGACCTGGGTATTTCGGAAACCATGGGCCTGCACATCGCGGCGGCGAGCATTAACTGCACCATCCCGTCGGACATTTTCGGGGAGCTGGTGCGCGTGGACGACTTGCTTGCCGACCCCATTGTATTTGAAAACGGAGCCGCAAAAGTACCGCAGGGGCACGGGCTGGGCATTACGCTTGACCAGCACGCACTCCAAAAATATCAAACCGGAAAAATCCTAACCGCGCATTCATGAAGCAGGCATTCTTTTCGTGGTCCATTCTCTTCTTCTGCAACCTGATCTGGTCGTTCCATTTCACGTGCATTAAGCTCACGCAGGATCAGGTGGGGCCCTATTTTACCGTGTGGCTGCCCATGCTGCTTGCTACGGTTTTTCTGGCCCCCTATGCCTGGCGGGACTTTAAAAAGGGGAATAAGAAACTCAAAGACGTACTCATTTTTGTACAACTGGCAGCCATTGGCGCATTCCCGTCGCAGGTACTCATGACCTGGGGCACGCAATATTCCCTGGCGAGCAATGCAGCCATTCTGATCCTCGCATTGCCGGTCGTAACAGCCGTTTTTGCCTTTTTTATATTAAAAGAAAAAATGAACCGCATCCGCTGGATCAGCTTCGCGATCGCGATCGTGGGTGTGCTGCTCTGTTCCACCGACGATATCCGGAACATGGACATGAGCTCGCAATATGCGGTCGGTAATTTGCTGATATTCCTGGCGATACTTGGTAACGGCTATTACAATGTAGGCTGCAAGAAAGTCGCCGAGCAATACAGCGAGATGGAAATGGTTTTTTACACCTACCTGGTGATGGTGATCCTGCTCGCGCCGCTGGTGTGGTACTACGAGCCCGAAATGTTTTCGGTGATACCGCATTACACGGCCCAGACCTGGACGGGGATGGTCGCGCTGACGCTTTTTCACAACTTCCTGTCGATGCTGCTGTTTTTCAAGGTGCTCAAATACCTCGATGCCACGCAGGTTGCCTTGTCCAACTACCTCATTACGTTCATGGGATTGCCCATTGCGGCTTTCGTTTTGGGCGAAACTTTGAAAACACAAGCCATTATCGGGGGCGTCCTGGTACTCGCGTCGACGTTGATCCTCACCATTGTAGACAGCCGTGCGGCGCGGGAAAAGAAGCAGGAAGAACTCGTCAATGCCAATCCATAAAACCCTAAGAGTATGAATGCAGAAAACGAACTGTACGGCGTGGTGCCTATTATTCCGACGCCATTCACAGAAGATGAGGAGATCGACGAAGCGGCCCTCCGCGACCTGATCGATTTTGCCGTAGCGAGCGGTATCGAGGCAGTTTGCCTGCCTGCTTACGCCAGCGAATTTTACAAACTGACCGATGATGAGAAATTGCAGGTCGTGCGGGTAGCGGTGTCCCAGGCGGCCGGGCGCATCAAAATCGTCGCGCAGTCCAACCATCCGTCGCTGAAACAGGCGATCCGGCTTGCGCAGGCCAATGTGGCGGCGGGTGCTGACGTGGTGTCGCTGGCTGTACCGCGGATTTTCAGCCTGCCGGAGGATTCACTCAGGGCTTACCTGTCCGGATTTTTGGAATCAGTCCCCGGCACACCGGTATTGATCCAGGATTTTAACCCGGGCGGCTCGTCGATCAGCGTCGGCTTTATCCGCGAATTGATGGAGCGCCATCCTAATTTCAAATACCTCAAACTCGAAGAGCCGCTTTGCGCACCGAAATTTGAGAGCATAATTAAAGAAACCGCCGGAAAAATCGGTCTTTTTGAAGGATGGGGCGGCTTGTATATGCTGGAACTCATCCCGCTCGGCATCCGTGGCGTCATGCCGGGACTGGCCGTGTCGGATATTTTGCAGAAAGTATTCACGCTCCGCAACCAGGGGGCGCATCAAAAGGCTTTCGATCTGTTCGAAAAGGTAATGCCGCAGATATTCTTCTCCCTGCAAAACATGGAGCTCTTCCATTATGCCGAAAAGGAGCTGCTGATGGCACGGGGTATCCTCAAAAACAGCATTGCCCGCAAGGCTGCGTATATTCCCGATCCTTCGTCTGTTTCCTATATTAAGGAATTGAATCAGAGAGTCTTGGATGTAATTAATGATGAAACGTGGGAAATCAAATCACTGGAAACAACCTTCTCGAAAGCGTGAGTAAGAACGGAGAAAAAAGTATTTTTAAAACCGGCAAGTCTAAATCCAATCCAAAACGCGCTGGTAAAATGAACACTTTCGAGAATCAGGTTGCCGTCATTACCGGTGCCGCTTCCGGTCTGGGGCTCGTGATCGCCCATAAACTGCTGAATGAAGGCGCCAGAATAGGATTACTCGATTTGAACGAGCAGGCATTGAATGACGAATTTGTCGGGAATCCCGAGCAGGAAGAGCGCATTGGCGTGGATGTCACGGACGAGCAGCGGGTGGCGCAGGCGGTAGCACGCGTCGCGGAACGTTTTGGTAAAATCGATATCCTGATCAACTGCGCCGGCATTACCGGTGCTACCAATATCAAAAGCCACGAGGTGGATACGGCCAATCTGCAGAAAGTGTTCAATATCAATTTTATGGCCAGCTTTTACACGGCCAAGGCGGTGCTGCCTTATATGCTCCAAAACAACTACGGGCGGATTCTGCACGTTGCATCTATTGCCGGAAAAGAGGGAAATGCGGGTATGCTGGCCTATTCGGCTTCGAAAGCAGCTGTGATCGGGATGGCCAAAGTGCAGGGGAAGGAGTATGCCGAGACGGGGATTACCGTGAATGCACTGGCGCCTGCGGTGATCCAGACACCGCTCGTAGACGCGATGCCCGAAGCGCAGGTGAAATACATGACCGACAAGATTCCCATGAAACGCTGCGGCACGCTCGAAGAAGCCGCCAATATGGCTGCATTCATCGTTTCGCCGGAAAATAGTTTTGTTACCGGGTTCACGTTTGATCTTTCGGGGGGCAGGGCGACGTATTAGTGGACTGACCGCCCACGGCCGACCAACGACAGCCGATCGCGGTCATGGATCATCGATGAGATCAAATCTTGTATATTCTGAAAAATCATAAAAACGTCGGCGGTCGGCAGTCCGTGGTCGGCTGTCAAAGTCTTCAACACATTACCTCCCATGCATTCCCCCAACACTCCGCTAACCTTTCTCTCGCCCATTGAAGGGGACGTGTTCCATGCCTTTGACGGCGATTTGTCAGACGGCAAGTTAAAAATTACCGTAAAAGTGACCGCGTCGGAGGACGCTGAATTAGCGGTGAATAGCGTTCCGGCAAGGAGAGTGGACGATTACTTCGAGGCACAAGTGCTTTTGGAAGGATATGAAAACAGGCTGGAAGCCGTAGATCTTATGAGTGGAGAGAAAACGGCGATCCGTGTTTTTCTGCTCAATGACTTTGCCGGGCATTACAGGCTGTCAATCGACGATAATATCTGGTTTCTGAGGGATATTCAGCAGAATAAGGACCGTTATGCATCGCTTTTCGAGAATCCCTACCTCGGATTTTTGAAACAGGTTAATGCGGAATATGGTACTAAAATCCACCTGAACCTGTTTTATCAGACCGACGGGTTCAATCTTTCCGATTTCACGGATCAGTACAAGAACGAATGGGAAGCCAATGCCGACTGGCTGCGGTTGAGTTTCCATGCATTGCAGGAGTTTCCCGACATGCCGTATGTGAATGCCGGTTACGACGAGGTGAAGCGCGATTGTGATCTCATTATGAACGAGATCCGGCGGTTTGCCGGAGAGGAGGTGATGCATTCGGTCACCACGATCCACTGGGGCGAGGCCACTGCCGAGGGCTCGCGTGCAATGCGCGACGCGGGTTACGCGACGCAAGTGGGGTATTTCAATGTGGATGATAACCTGCCTTCCGCTTCCTATTACCTCACCGTACCCCAACGGAGGCATCTCAAAAGCCGCTTCGTGTGGCGCGACACGGCCCAGGACATTACATTCGTCCGGGCGAGCATCGTCATCGATACCAAAAAGCTGGAAGACATTAAACCGCACCTGGATTCGCACGAAAAGAACGGCCGGAAGCCGCCGTATCTCGATTTGCTGGTGCACGAGCAATATTTCTATCCGTTTTATTTCAACTACCAGCCCGATTTCCGAGACAAAATCTGCGCTGCCGTACAGTGGGCCGGAGAGAATGGCTACACGCCGCAGTTTTTGAGTGAATCTGTTTCAAATGCATAACCCGCTCCTCCGATG
This sequence comes from Dyadobacter fermentans, assembly GCF_019924045.1. Taxonomy (GTDB): domain Bacteria; phylum Bacteroidota; class Bacteroidia; order Cytophagales; family Spirosomataceae; genus Dyadobacter; species Dyadobacter fermentans_A. The sequence continues at coordinate 322,555 of NZ_JAHXBN010000001.1, forward strand.
GACCAATACCGCAGGGATTTTATCAAAATAACCGGCCTGGGGCTCGCTTCGGCGGCGTTACCACAGCGTTCTTCCGGTATGCCGCCGGTCCGGGCGACCGGTCCGCAGCACTTCAATATGTGCAATTATGCCGCTCCCAGGCTGGAAACGGTGCGCATTGGGTTTGTCGGCCTGGGAAACCGCGGAATGGCGGCCGTAGAACGCATGAATAAAATCGCGGGCGTGGAAATCAGGGCGGTATGCGATTTACGGGAAGGAAAAGTCAACGAGGCTATTCAGCTGGTAGCAGGCAACGGGCATAAACCGCAGGGTTACCATACCTCTCCTGACGCCTGGAAGAAGCTGTGCGGACGCGACGACCTCGACCTGGTGTACATCGTCACACCCTGGGCATTGCATACGCCGATGGCGGTATTCTCCATGAACCACGGCAAGCACGTTTGCGTGGAAGTACCTGCGGCCAAAACCATCGATGAATGCTGGCAGCTTGTCGAAACCTCGGAAAAGACCCGTAAGCATTGCATGATGACCGAAAACTGCTGCTACGACTTTTCAGAACTGCTTACACTAAACCTCGCGCGGCAAGGCTTCTTCGGCGAAATCACCCACGCCGAAGGCGCTTACATCCACAATTTACAGGAATATGTGTTTGACAAAGAGCGCTTTTACCAAATGTGGGAGCTGAAAGAACTTTCGCAGCGGACAGGGAACCTTTATCCGACGCACGGCCTGGGACCTATTTGTCAGGTAATGAATATCAACCGCGGGGATGCGATGGATTACCTGGTGTCGATGTCGAACAATGATTTTGTAATGGCCGGTACGGCCAGAAGTCTGGCTGCTAACGATCCGGATTTCAAGCCATTTGTCGGGAAGCCGTTCAACGGGATGATGAACACCTCGACGATCCGTACTAAGAAGGGTAAAACCATTATGGTGCAGTTCGACGTGGCGTCGCCCCGCCCGTATTCCCGCATTCAGTTGGTGAGCGGCACCAAAGGCGCTGCATTGAAGTACCCGGAGCCCGCCCGCATTGCCAAAGGCCACGAATGGCTCTCGCCGGAAGCCTACAAGGCGCTGGAAACAGAGCATACGCCGCCCATCGTGAAGAAAATAGGGGAGGCAGCCAGGCAGGTCGGCGGTCACGGCGGCATGGATTTCCTGATGGACTGGCGTACCATCGACTGTCTCCGCAATGGCCTGCCCCTCGATCAGGATGTGTATGATGCCGCATTGTGGAGCTCCATCGGCCCACTCAGCGAATGGTCGGTAGCCCACCGTTCCAATTCCGTCGACGTTCCCGATTTCACCCGTGGCAGCTGGAAAACCAATGCGCCCATTGATATTTCCATGGAAAAAGGCGGTACAACGGGCGTGAGGCTTTGAGTCAGGACCCTTTTTCCAGTTCGATAAAATCCTGTCTTGCGGGCGTGAAGCAATCGATTACCCTGCATTGCGTGTGTGCGATCGCGGAATGCGGCGCATGCGGGGGAATGTGGGCCGTCATACCCGGCGTGAGCAGCATCGTTTCGCCATCGACGGTGAATTCGAGCTCTCCTTCCAGCACGTGGCACCATTGCTCATGGAAATGGCTGTGCTCGGGCAACACGGTCCCGGCAACGATGGTGAAATGCCCGAACGTCTGCTGCTCCGAATGCCCCAGCGTGCCATAAATACCGTCCCAGATTTTGACTACTTTATTGGTTTTAAAATTGACGAAAGGCATGGTGAAATGAATTAGAATGCTATTTGAAAATGGTAAAAGTAGCTTTTGCGGCTATACGTTGCGTTAGAATCCCTGCTTTTTTATCCATGAAACCTAGTTTTTCAGGATCATCGCGACGAGCGCGTAATAGGTCGTGACCATAGTCGGCCATCAATGCAAACCGGCGCCACTTGATTCCAGCCGCTGCCGATGCAACCGGCAAAATGCGATCATAGCCGAATGCATTCCGATTTACCTGGTTTTTTTCATGATACGGCCGGTCGATAGCCGCCACAAACATATTGGCCCCTGCTCTCACTTCTACAAAAAAGATGAGCTTCGATTGGGGATTTATGTACCACCGCATACCGATTTCTGCCTGTGCATGGTGGTGCGTTTCCCGTTCGTACCAGAAACCTGAATCGTTCCATTGACTGAAAAGGTCCGGTAAGATGTCGGTTTGGTGATAAGTCAGTTGGGTGAGCCCGGCAAAGTTTCGATTAAAATGCCTTTCAATCCAAAAACCCACACCCCACACATAGTTGGACTTAAAGTGGGATATATAACCTTCGCCATCGTCTTTAAATTTTCGGTAATCCTCATAATACAGTCGGTCGTAGTAAGAACGGCCAAGATCAGCTGATATGCCGTATTCAATTGGGGAAGTGTACTGCGCGGCCAGGTTACCGGACAAGCAGGATATGTACAGGGTGATAGTAATTGTCAGCAACGCTTTCATAGCTTATCGATTTAAAATGGATGATTACAGATTACAACTTCATTACGATTTATCGGGATTGAATAGCAGATTTGAACAGCTGGCGCAAGTGCTCCAACCGTTCAAATCAGACAGCCTTATTATTTAAGAATAACCGTCCTGGTCGACGTACTGCCGCTTTCTCCTTTTAATTGCACCAAGTAAGTACCGGAGGGGATATTGGACAGCGAAACCTTTTGACGATGAATACCTTCGCCGGAAAGTGTCTGCCGGAAATGTACATTACCCCGCATATCCAGCACTGAGAGCTCGGTTTTTTCTTCTTTGTTGAGATAAAAAGAAACTTCGAATTGCCCGGAGTTTGGATTGGGCGAAACAAAAAGATCAGTTACCGGCGTGGCCTCCTGACCTTCCGCACCAACCCTCGCATTGGCATTGCTATTGACACAGACGCGGTCCTGCCGGCAACTGCCACCACCGGCTCCCTGGATGCGGATGGTATTGTTGCCTGCGGCGAGGTTAACACTGATCGTCTGTTCCGCCCACACAATGTTCCAGGAACCGGAGTGGGGCAAGCTGACGGTTTGGGTACTGCCCCCATTTACCTGAACGGTTACCGTGGGAGCGGAAGAGGAGTAGTAGCGTAACTTCAAAAAGTAAGTGCCAGCCGCGGGGACATTTGTAATGGTGTAATCGACATAGTGATTATTGTTGTTTTCCTCGCCGCGCGTTTGCCCGTTGGACGCATTCGGGTCGCTGGTTATGGCTCCTGTGCCTGCCGATAATTCGGATTCTTTGCATTGGCTGAAATTGGGAGAGCCGTTCACAGTTACCGTCACCGCGGCCTGGTTGCTCGTACAGCCGCTAACGGTGCAGGTCGCGTAATACGTGGTGGTTGACGCCGGGGTTACATTCACGGAGCTATTGTTTCCGAGGCCATTGGTCCAGGTAATTGTCCCATTGCAATTAGATGCCGAAAGCGTGCTGGACGACCCGGCATTAATGGTCGAAGGATTGGCGCTTACGGAAGGCGGGTTCGGTGGATTACATCCGCCTCCGCCGGTTACGCAAATCTTGTCTTGCCGGCAGCTTCCGCCTCCGATGCCCTGAATCTTGATAGTATTGGTGCCTGCGTTGAGACTGACATTGAAAGACTGTTCAGTCCAGACGATGTTCCAGGATCCGGAATGGGGCAGATTGACCGTTTGTCCGCCCCCTCCATTGACACTCACACTCACCACCGGTGCACTGGATGAATAGTAACGGAGCTTGACGGCGTAAACCCCGTTGGAGGGAACACCGGTAACCACATAATCGACGTAGTGGTTGTAGTTATTCTCGGCGCCGCGCGTCTGTCCGTTTGAGGCATTCGGGTCGCTGCTTACCGGGCCATTGCCATTGGCATTTTCTGACTCGATGCAGGCATTCAGGGCTCCTCCGTTACTGACATTGATGCTGGTGGTGGCAGTTTTGGAACCACACCCGTTTCTTGTGGCGGTAACGGTATAGGTGTAGCTTCCGGTAGCACCAGGCGCATTGATGTTAAGCGGGGAGGTACTTCCATTGACCCCATTCCCGCTCCACGCGTAGGAAACGCCGCCGCAATCGCCGCCCGTACAGCTGTAAAATAATTGCAAGCTCTGGCCGGGAGCAGGGCTACCGTTGCTGTTTGAGGCCGACACATTGAAGTTGCAGCTGTTTTGGGTCGTGAGATTGAGCGGGACGACATTCAACAGGCAACCGGTTTTGATTGTACTCACATTGTAGGTGTACGACCCCGGTGCGGCGGGCGCATTGATGGTGACCGATTTCCCGGTCTGCACCAGCCCATTGCCGGTCCATTGAAAGCTGTTGATGTGTGAGCACCCTGAGCCCGAACAGTTGGCGGCAAGCGTTACCGGAGCCCCGCAGGCAGGCGCGGCCGGTGAGGCGCTGGTTGTGATCGTAAAGTTGCAGTCGGTACAAGGTGTAACCTGCGAAATCCCTACCTGCGTCCATGCATACGCCGCCTGGCGGGCGATATCTGAGCAGGCGCCATACGAATCGATCGCCCCTTGTATGGTTGCCTCCACTGCGTCATAATACGTGGAGTTGGATTGCAAATAGAACTTCAATGCCCGGTAAACCACCTTCGCCGGTTTCGCGTAATCCAGCGGCGTGCCTGTGGGGCCGCCCGTGCGCATGTACCAGTACCATTTGTTCATTACGCCGCTGTTATGGTGGACTCCACCGTTGTCGACAGGGTCGTTTGTGGGGACCCAGTTAGGACCCAGGTAGGTATCGGGATCGCCATACAAACCAGGATTAGACATATCTCTTGTCGTCTGGCCATCCTCACCGTGTGTGTAGTTGGCATTTACGCCTAGTAGATGATACTCTAAGGTGGTACCCATAATGTCCGAAATGGATTCATTTAATGCACCGGATTCTCCCTGATAAACTAAATTGGCCGATGTTGCGGTCACGCCATGGGTGTATTCGTGCCCGAAGACATCCATGGTGACCATACTGCTTCCATTTGCAAAACGTCCAAATTGAGCCTGATTTCCTATCCATCCCGTATCGTGGTCACCGGTTTCAATTACCACAACTCTCGGATGATTACCATTCCCGTCGTATCCATTCCGCAAAAACAGGAGCCAACACATGTCATGCATTTTCTGGGCGAGCCAATGTGCGGTTGTGGCGTTTCGGTTGGCATTACTCCAGTTGCTTGTGGGATTGAACACGTCAGGGTACCACGACCAGGGAAACGTAACATTAAAATTATCAATCACCGAAAATGGAGCGATCCGCGTATTCAATTTGTTGCTATACGCGCTCAAGCGATATTGACCACCGACTTGTTCGGTTTCGAAAGTGATATTAGGTTGGCCATTCAAATAGCGATTATAATTTGGGATCATCATGGAGGCAACCATGGTGCGTGAGCATTCAGTCCTGCTTTGGGGTATTTCCCTTGCGTCCTTTGCCTATGCGATTCTGCGAAACAATTCATAAACAGAGGCTCTTTTTTTAGAATATTTCCTGTTCGTGCATCCACATACACCCGAAAGGGCTCCTGGATCTTCTCCGATTTCAGATCGAACACCCAAGCCAATCGGTAGCTTTCTTTCAGAAAATGCTCATCTTTTCGGGCCAGGATCAATGAACCGTTAGGAAGAATATTGCCGTCAAAATTCTCCTGCGAAAGTCTTCGTTCATCCAGTGCGATTTGCAAGGCGACGACTGTATCGATTGCTCCTGATACGTCTATATCCAGTTCGGCCACGATTCGTCCGTGTGCTGTTTTTAATACATTTTCGATGGAATGCAGGCTGAACTCATTACCCTCTACCGGTATGTTTTTATAATGCAGTTGAAAAAGCTGATGACGCATTGCCACCGTCATTCCTTCCGGTGTTTCTGTCTCTTCTTTAACAGCTTTCAACTTATAGTCTTTCGACAGCCCGAGATTGCTGGCATAGCGGACAATAAAAGTATCCGGCGCAATTCGTGATGCGGGATTGTCTGTCAGAAACAGCCAGCCGTAATCAGTCATCCTGCTGAAAAGCGAATCGAAAGAGGCGTCCCGATGACTCCGGTAGTAGGGATTGTATTGGGGCTGGGCCAAAGTAGAACCGGCAATTGCTGCGAGCAATACACCGAGGGTGTTTTTTAAAAAAGTCTTCATATTGAATGTGTGTTTTAATTGATTTTTTCGATTTTGTCTATGTAAAGCGCGAGTATCGGCATGTCGAGATATTTCTCCCTGTTCCAATCCAACAGTTTTCCGGACACCCGATACGGGAATGAATCAGGCTCCTTCATACCTCCATATGTAAGCGGAAAACCCGCCAGCTTGTGTATGGACTTTTCGCAAACGCGAGCAGTATAGCTCCAGTAGTGCTCTCGCCTTTTAGTGGGGAATTTCCGGGTAAACCGGAAGTAGCAGGGAGGCCCCAAAGCTACGGGCTCATCGACTATGTACTCGACATAGTCAAACGAATAAGGATTACAACAAGAAGCATCCTTACATTCCGGATCAGGCTTATCGCGTTTGCAATTGAAAACAGCCAGGAAGAACAATGCGCTGGCGTAGGAAATAATTTTTCTTTTCATGTGCTAGGTGTGTTTAATTGATTTTTTCGATTTTGTCTATGTAAAGAGAGAGGATAGCCATGTCGAGATATTTCTCCCCATTCCAATCCAACAGTTTTCCAGAAACCCTATATGGAAAAGACTTGGGTTCCTCCTTGCCTCCATCATACGTATGCGGAAAACCCGCGAGTTTGTGTATAGACTTCTCGCAGACGCGAGCGATATTGACCCGATATCCCTCGCGGGTCTTACTGGGGAATTTCCGAGTAAACCGGACGAAATAGAACACGTCATGAGGAGGTCCCGTTAGTGCTACGGGTTCGTCGACTATGTACTCGACATAATCAAACGAATAAGGATTACAACAAGAAGCATCCCTACATTCCGGATCAGGTTTATCGCGCTTGCAATTGAAAACTGCCAGGAGAAACAATGCGCTGGCGCAGGAAATCATTTTTCTTTTCATGTTCAATGTGTGTTTAGTTGATTTTCTCGATTTTGTCTATGTATAGCGATAGGATTGGGCGATCAACGAGTTTTTCACCCTTCGCATCCATAAGCTTTCCTGAAATCTTGTATGGGAATGAATTGGACTCATTCACTTTACCGTATGTTAGGGGAAACCCGGCGAGTTTGTTGAGAGATTTTTCGCAAACGCGAGCAGTGTAAGCCCAATAGTGCTCGCGCCTTTTAGTAGGGAATTTTCGAATAAATCGGAATGAATAGAAGGCGTAATACGGAGGCCCGGTCAGCGCCACCGGCTCATCTACAATATATTCGACGTAGTCAAACGAATAGGGATTGCAGCACGAAGCATCCCTACACTCTGGATCAGGCTTATCGCGTTTGCAATTAAAAACTGCCAGGAAAAACAATGCACTGGCGCAGGAAATCATTTTTCTTTTCATGTTCAATGTGTGTTTGGTTAAAATTTCAAGCGATGCACAACGTGAGGTTTGGAAGACCTGCATCTTTTCTTCCGTCCTGTTCACCGATATCAGCACTCGCGGACGGGCATTGATATCAGACAAAGCATGACCATACAGGGCAGTGATTTTGCCCTTTGTTCCTGTGTTTATTTTACCCGAACGGGTGTGTTGGAGTGCGATATTTGGAACAATATCAAGGAGATATTTGAATAATTGGATACGAGGATGGGAGAAATGATCATAGGCATCTGATGGATTATCAGGCGGCGAAAAAGCGTGCGCCAGGTAACGGTGTACGATATAGGTACTAGCTTAAAGATGAATGATGCATGCGAAACCGGTATTACTGAAACTTTTAAATACCGGCCTGATGATTTTTTCACTTGTTTTCCTACATTTGTACAAACCGCTTAAAATTTCAATATTTCAACATTGCGCAGGATCATTTCCATATTGCTGCTGGGGCTGCTGCTTTACAACATGGTGGGCTATTCGATAGTCTATCTGTCGGAGGAGCGGTATACCATCAGCTCAGCTGGGAAGGGCTTTGTGGAGCAGGCGGCAGGATCTGCGGATATAGTAATCAAAGTACCGGTGGCGGTGCCCTACCAGGCCAACTGGGACGCACCGGAGCCCGCTCAGGGGCAGATCGAGCATGAGGGGCAGTTCTACCAAATGAAGAGCCGGCAGCTGATCAACGATACTTTGTACGTGCATTGCGAGTTCGACCAGGGTGCCCGTGACCGCTTTTCGGATCTTGCGTCAAAGATCAACGACCAGGTGACAGGCCATGCAACCGGTTCGCAGAGCGACGCGCATTCGAGTATTTTAAAGAATTTCCTCAAAGAATATATGACCGCCGGTCGTCAGCATGTGTTTTACGTGCTGGAATGGGAGCCATCGAAACATTTGGCCCTGCAATTCCCTGCCCGATCTATTTTGCCTGAAAGATATTACTCCATTCCATCTCCGCCGCCAGATCTGGCTTAGTACATCTTCTTTATTCTTCCTGAAAATGTGGAACGTTCACATGTGTACGTTATGCGTGTCTGTATCCATGCGTGTAGGTATGTAGGTATGTAGGTTGCGCGCATGAACGCCTTTATGCAGGAGGAAAGACCGATTTACTAACCAGAAATCTTACTTCCCGATGGCGCATATTGCTCTACCCGATGAATCGCTGCCCGGCATTGTCGGCCTCTTCCACTTCCGGCCCGAAACGGCCGGCCCGCTGCAATTGCTGGCGGAGACGCTCCTGCGTGGCGAATCGCCCCTCACAAGCGGCGAACGCGAACTGATTGCTTCCTACGTGTCGCTGCTCAACGACACCCATTTCTGTCACACCTCGCATGGTTCGGCGGCGATGGCACACCTTGGCTATGATCTGAGCCTGATCGACGACATTAAAAACGGCTTTCAGCAGATCGACATTTCGCCCAAACTGCGTGCATTGCTGAACATCGCTGCCAAAGTGCAGAAAAGCGGCAAGGCCGTAACCGACGAGGATATCGCAGCAGCCCGAGCTAAGGGTGCCGGTGATAAGGAAATCCATGATACGGTGCTGATCGCCGCGGCGTTCTGTATGTTTAACCGCTATGTGGATGGACTCGGTACCTGGGCGCCGCAAGAGAACGAGGCGTACCGCGAAATGGGGCAACGCATGGCGTTTACGGGGTATGTGCGATTCCCGGTCAAAGCGGACGTTGTCGAGGTATAGTGGTCAAGTGCGGTCATTTATTGTCAGGTGTAGTCAGGAGGTTGTCAAGTGTGGTCAGGTGTAGTCATTTATTGTCAAGTGTAGTCAAGTATTGTCAAGCGTAGCCATCAAGCGCTAGTGCTTTAACAACACCTGACAACTCATGACCACCTCCTGACTACCTCCCGACAACTTCTGACCACTTCCTGACTACTCCCTGACTACTTCCGACCACACCTGACAAAAACTACCGGATCGTTAACACAAAAGGAGCAACGTACCATGCCACACATACCACTTCCGGAGCATTTGCCCGGGATTACCGGCTTGCTGGAATACAGCCGCGTAACGGCTGAGCCTATACGCCTGCTGACACAGTTCATTTTGCGGGGCGAGAATTCGCTGTCGCCCGCGGAGCGCGAACTCATCGCAACCATTGTGTCGCATAACAACGAATGCCGGTTTTGCACTGCTGCACACACTGCCGCGGCCGATTTGCTGCTGGGTGAAACCGAAACCTGCGAGATCATGAAGCAGGACATCGACGCTACGCCGGTGTCCGATAAAATGAAAGCATTGCTGAAAATCGCGAAGCAGGTGCAGGTGAGCTGCAAAGCGGTAACGGCCGAATCAGTCGCGAATGCCAGGACGCAGGGTGCTACGGATACGGAAATCCACGACACGGTGCTGATCGCAGGACTTTTCTGTCTCTACAATCGCTACGTCGATGGCATGGCGACCGTCGCGCCGGCCGACCCGCAATTTTACACCGGCCTGGGCCAACGTTTAGTGGATCACGGTTACAACCGGCTACCGAACGGCTATGACCATTTGAAAAAGCATTCCCAACCTTCCTGACCTATTTAAATCGAACCTCTATTAAAACCTAACCTATGAAGAGACTTTTACCCATCCTCTACCTCATCATGAACCTGTGTTTCGCGGCGTCCGGCGCACTGGCGCAGGCAACGAGAGTGTCGGGACACATTTTTGACAATGATTCCCAGAAGCCGCTTTCGGGGGTGTCCGTTTCTGTCAAGGGCAGAAATACCGGTACCATTACCAATGCGGAAGGTTATTTTGAACTAAAAACGAATACACCGACGACGCTGATCATCTCACTCGTAGGCTATGCACGACAGGAGAAAGAAGTAGCTTCTTCGGAAGGGCTGCGGGTGAATCTGGTACCGGCCATTGAAGAGCTGAACCAGGTGGTGGTAACGGCGTCAAGGGTGGAAGAAAGCATTTTGCGGTCGCCGGTGAGCATCGAGAAAATGGACTCCCGCGCCATTCAGCAGACGCCTTCCGCCAATTTCTACGATGGTTTGGTCAACCTGAAATCGCTCGATATGGTAACGAGCAGTCTGACATACAAGCAAATCAACACCCGCGGGTTCAACACGACGGGCAACAGCCGCTTTTTGCAGCTCGTGGACGGCGTGGATAACCAGCCTTCCGGCCTGGGCTTTGCGATGGGTAACCTATTCGGTCCGCACGATATCGACGTCGAAAGTGCGGAATTGATACCCGGCGCGGCCTCTGCATTGTACGGCCCGATCGCATTCAACGGAATGCTCAATACACGCACCAAAAATCCATTTGAATACCAGGGACTGAGCGCGCAGACCAAGTTCGGCATCAACCACATCGGCGATGGTACCGGCCTTGGCGCAAAACCGCTTTACGACCTGGCCATCCGATACGCGAAAGCCTTCAACAACAAACTCGCATTCAAAGTCAATGCATCGTACCTCAAAGGCACCGACTGGTATGCCAACGATTACACCGACATTGACCCAAACACCAATCCCGAAAACCGAGGGCCGAACAACCCCGGCCGCAATGCACTGAACATTTACGGCGACGAGGTGGCGCAGACATTGCCGAATATCGGCCGTGTGTCGCGCACGGGATATGAGGAAAAAGACCTCGCTACCTATGGTGTTTACAGCCTGAAACTGAGCGGCGCATTGCATTACCGCATTACCGACAAGCTGGAAGCGATTTACCAGGGCAATTTCAACCAGGGTACGGCGCAGTACACGGGCTCGAACCGCTTTGTGATCAATGACTTCAAGTTTGTGCAGCACCGACTCGAACTCCGTGGAAGCAATTTTTACGTGCGCGCCTATACGAACCATGAGTATTCAACCAATTCGTACAATACCCGGGCATTGGGCCAGCAGATCAATCGCACGTGGGTGAAGGACCTGGCCGGCAACACCGTGGCGCCGAACAAGGCCGATTCGACCTGGTTTGCAAGGTATGCGGCGGCTTACACCGGCGCAGTGGGCGGTGTGACGCAGCAGAACCACGCGGCCGCACGCGCATTCGCGGACGAGGGACGCATCGCGCCTGTCTCCACGGCTTTCGATTCGGCCAAAGACCGGCTTATCAAAACCCGCGGACTGGCCGGTGCTGGTATTCTGAGCCAATGCAGCCTGAACCACATAGAAGGGATGTACGATTTCAGTTCGCTGCTGAAAGTGATCAATTTGCAGGTCGGTGGTAACTACCGGAAGTATTTCCTCAACACGGGCGGGACGCTTTTCGATGACAAGGACAAAAACCTTACGAATGAGGAGTATGGCGTGTTCGCGCAGGCCTCTAAATCACTTTGGAAAGACCGCTTGAAAATGACCGTTTCGGGCCGTTATGATAAGAATGAGAACTTCGACGGCCGGTTCACGCCGCGGGCATCCGCCGTTTTCTCGCCAACCGAAAACCACCATTTCCGCGCATCTTACCAGACGGGCTTCCGTAACCCGACCATTGGCGATCAGTATATCAAGCTGAACGTCGGCCCGATCATCATCCTCGGCGGTGCGCCGGTGAATTCGGAGGGGATGAATGCCTATTCGAACTCGGTGACGATTGCTTCGTTCTCACAATTTGCCTCGGCATTTGGTGCGGATATGGCAAAGGGTGTCCCATTCCCGCAAGCAGTAGCCAACAATAAAAGCAAGCTGGTGAAATCGAATGTGCCTTATATCAAATCCGAAAAGGTGAAAAGTTACGAGATCGGTTACAAGGGTTTGGTCGCCAGGCAATTGCTGCTCGATGTTAACTACTATTACAGCCAATACACCGACTTCATTATCAACACCGTAGTGGCGGCTGCGCCGTCGGACATCCTTTCTGCGGATGGTTCCGTGAATCAGATGGCTGCCATGGAGCTACTGGGCGCGGGACGGCAATTGTATCAGTTGTATACCAATGCCAAAGACAAAGTTTCGATTCAGGGTGTCAGCGCCGGTTTGACTTACTCTCTACCCAAAAACTACAAGGTATCGGCTAATGCGACCTGGATCGATTTCAATATGGGCGAGGCCGATCCGAACAATATCCCGGCTTTTAACACACCCAAATGGAAAACGAATGTGATGTTCGGCAATGCGAAATTGACCGAGCGCATTGGTTTCAATTTGGCCTGGCACTGGCAGCAGGCTTTTGATTGGTACGGTACATTTACGGAAATGCGCCCGGGCCGCGTGAATGCTTACAATTTGCTCGATGCGCAAGTGAGCTACCGCATTCCAAGCCTGAAAACGGTGGTGAAACTGGGTGGTTCCAATATTACCAACAAATACATCGTGCAGGCTTATGGCTCACCGGCTGTGGGCGGGCTGTATTATGTAAGTCTGAACTTCGACGAACTATTCCGCTAACGGGCTATGGAAACTTTAGAAATACAACGTGTGGAACCGATCAGCGTCAGTCAGAAATGGCTTGCATTCATGCTGTGCGTCGTTGCATATGCGCTGAGCGGCACGGTATCGACGCTGATGTCGGTATACCTGCCGGTGGCCATTCCGGAGCTGAAAGGTTCGGCGGTGAGTGAAGCGGAGTTGGGCGAAATAGGGGCTTATGTGAATGCGGTTTACCTGTATGGCTGGATGTGGGGCGGGCTGCTGTTCGGCGTGGTAAGCGACCGTATCGGCCGGAAGAAATCCCTCACGCTCGTCACCGCACTGTATGGCATCTCGACTTGCCTGGTTACCATTGTTCCCGACTGGTATTCATTGCTGGCCATCCGTTTCACCGCCGGAATGGGCGTTGGCGGTGTGCTGCTGATCACCACGGTCTATATCTCCGAAATATGGGAAGACCGCAGCCGTGCCGTAATCCTGGGCGTTCTGGCGGTTTGCTTTCCCATCGGCATTGTTACTACGGGCAGTCTTAATTTATTGTTTTCAAACTGGCGCACGGCATTTGGCATCGGGTTCATCCCGGCTGCAGCGGCATTGCTCATTTTCCTGCTTTTGCCGGAATCGGACCGGTGGAAGGGTGTCAGGGAAGTCAGAGGTGGTCAGGAAGTCAGGGAGTCGATTTTTGATGCTCAAAACCGGCCTAATCTGATTCGCGGCTCATTGATTTTCGGTGCTGTGCTGATTGGCCTTTGGGGGATATTCTCCTGGCTTCCTACGTGGGCGCAGTCGTTGCTAGCGAGCGGGCAGGATGGTCAGAAGGAGCGGGGGCTACTCATGATCCTGCTCGGAATGGGCGGCATTACCGGCGGGGTGTTTTCGGGGATACTGATGAACCGGTTTGGCAAGAAAAACACATTGCTGGCCACGTTCGCGACTTGCGTGGTGATGTGCGGCGTGCTGTTTATCACCAACCGCACCTTTTCCAATATCATTTACATCGAAACGGCCCTGCTTGCATTCTGTTTCGGCATCAGCCAGGGAGCGTTGTCGAGCTACATTCCCGAGCTGTTCCCGTTTGCGGTGCGTGGCACGGCCACCGGTTTTTGTTTTAACGTCGGCCGGTTCTTTACCGCGACGGCGGTGTTTTTCATTGGTTCTCTGGTGGCGGTGCTCGGAGGTTTCGGGAATGCATTGCTTGTGTTCTCGCTGCCTTTTTTGGTTGCCTTATTGGTCACATTCAGAAGCAAATGAGCTGGATTATGCGTATTATCATAGGTTAATATATTAGGCAAACGGGTTCGCCGCCTGGCGAACCCATTTCTTTTTTAAGATGAAAAAACTCTTTTACCTCGGAATCCTGGGCATTGTCCTTTACGAAATAGCGAAAGTATACTTCATTATGCCCATGCCGGGCAGCCAGCGGATGAACAGCATCGATGCCGCTTACATCCTGCATACCTGGCGCTGGCCATTGCGGATATTGTTTTGGGCAATGATCGTGGCCGGCGGGTTCGCCGTGTTTTCTGCTAAAAGAAAATGGCTGCCAGCCATTCTGGTGCTGCTCGCGGCAGGTATTATTTACGCGACCAACTTCGAAATGGCCGCGGATACGATGTTTTATCAGCCTTCATCGGTAATTCAGCACAATGCGGCTAGCAATAAAGTAGCTATGGACCGACTGGTGATAGGCGTGGAGGCCAATGGCGAAGCCAAAGCCTATCCGATTCAGTATATCGGTTACCACCACCAGGTGCGCGATGTACTCGGCGGAAAGCCCATTATGGTCACTTATTGCACGGTATGCCGCACCGGCAGGGTTTTTGTGCCGATGGTAGACGGCAAGCCGGAGGTGTTCCGGCTGGTTGGGATGGATCATTTCAATGCGATGTTCGAAGACAGTGAAACCGGCAGCTGGTGGCGGCAAGCCAACGGCGAAGCGATTGCCGGTCCGCTGAAAGGCAAAATGCTCCCCGAGCTTGCCAGCACCCAAACTTCACTCGGCCAATGGTTGAAACTCCACCCGGACAGCAAGGTCATGCAGCCCGATCCGGTGTATCAGGCCAAATACGACTCCATGAGCCGCTACGAATCCGGCCGCGGTAAATCCCTCCTGACTAAAACCGACACGTTATCCTGGAAAGACAAATCGTGGGTAGTAGGCGTTCAGGCGGGCGGTGCGGCCAAAGCATTCGACTGGAACCGCCTCCAGAAAGAACGCATCATCAATAACGAGGTCGGTAATGTGCCGGTAGCATTGGTACTCAGCGCCGACAACAAGAGCTTTTTCGCATTTGACAAAGGAATCAATGAACCATTCGCGTTAAGAAACGATACCATTTTTACCAAAACAAGTACCTATAACCTCCTCGGCAAACGCCTCACCGGCACCGGTAACGACCTGAAACGCATCAATGCCTACCAGGAATTCTGGCACAGCTGGCGCACTTTCCATCCCGGTACCGAACGGTATTGATTCGTGTCCATTCGTGCCTTCGCGGTAGGCCACTGCGTGGCATTATTACAACACAAACGCTAATGAAGAAACTTTACTCAACCACCCTCATCCTCTGCATTCTTCTTCAAGCCGCTTACGCGCAAACCGACCAAAAGAAGGATTACGAAAAAGTATTAGACCTCCATGAGGTAACCGTTGGCGAGCGCAAAAACACCATCCACGCCGAACGCCTCCCCGATGTTCATAACAGCTACATTACCGCTGGTAAAAAGAGCGAAGTGATCCGGATCGACGGTGTGAACGGGAATATCGCCGAAAAGACCGGCCGACAGATTTTCGCCAAAATCCCGGGCGTGTTTGTGTACGACATGGACGGCAGCGGCAACCAGGTCAACATTTCCACCCGCGGCCTCGACCCGCACCGTTCGTGGGAATATAACATCCGGCAAAACGGCATCATCACCAACTCCGACATGTACGGCTACCCCGCTAGCCATTACAGCCCGGCGATGGAGTCCATCCAGCGTGTGGAACTGGTAAGGGGAACATCTTCGCTGCAATATGGCGCGCAGTTCGGCGGGATGATCAATTACGTTACCAAAGGACCGGATACTACCAAAGCATTTACATTCGAAACCATTAACTCGGCCGGCTCATTCGGGCTGTTCAGCTCCTATAATGCCATTAGTGGCAAGGTGGGCAAGTTTACTTACTCGGCCTATTACCAGAAGCGGCATTCGAATGGTTACCGTAAAAACGCGAAATCCGACGCGCAGTCGCAATATGTGAGCCTGATGTACGAGTTCAGCAAAGCGTTCCGCATCAAGGCGGAGCTGGGCCGTTCGGAGTATGTGTACCAGATTCCCGGACCGCTCACCGACGCGATGTTCAACGAAGATCCGCGCCAGTCGACCCGCTCGCGCAACTACTTCAACCCGGATATTTATGTACCGTCGATCGTGATGGATTGGAAAATTAACCCGCAAACGCAGCTGAAACTGACAACCTCGGGCGTATATGGCGCGCGCAACAGCGTCATGTTCGATGCTTTTGCGAACGTACCCGATACCATCAGCCGGGTGACCAATGCGTACCGCGCCCGTCAGGTGGATATCGACAATTTCAAAAGCCTCACTTCCGAACTGCGTCTGGTGCACCAGTACGATTTCCTGGGTTTCCGCAATGTGGTTGCCGGCGGGGTTCAATACATGCATAACAAGCTCCGTCGCCGCCAGCTGGGCAAAGGAACGACCGCCAGCGATTTCGACCTCACCCTCACCGATCCGCAGTTTGGCCGCGATATGTACCTCACGACGGACAATATCGCATTGTTTTTGGAGAACCTTATTTTCATTACTCCGCGCCTGAGCTTCTCGCCGGGTATCCGGGTGGAGAAGGGCGGCACCGACATGACCGGCAAAATCACCTATTATGACCCGGAAAACCTGCCGAATACCATCAAACACAGTTTTCCGTTGCTTGGAATCAGCTCACAGTATAAAATAGGAGAAAACAGCCGTGCCTATGCAGGTTTTTCGCAGGCTTACCGCCCGGTTGTTTTCAAGGACATTATCCCTGGTTCCGTTTTGGAGCAGGTCGATAAAAACCTGAAAGATGCGACCGGCTACAACCTGGAAGCGGGCATTAGCGGAAATATCAAAGATGTGCTGAGATACGATATCGGGCTGTTCCAGGTAATGGTCAACAACCGGATGGGTACCGTTTCGATGAAGGATGCCAACGGCAATGCATACCTGTACCGGACCACCACCGGCGACAGCAGGACCCGCGGGGTGGAAGCATACCTCGAATATGCGGCATTCAAGCGCTACAATGGTGGCGAGCCTCAAACCGAACTGTCGTTTTTTACTTCCACATCCTATTTCGATGCCCAATATGTGCGCGGAACGGCGGTATCGAATGGCGAGAACAAAAGTGTCGCCGGCAACCGCGTAGAGGGCGTGCCGACCTGGATTTCACGAAATGGCATCCAATTCCAATACAAAAAGCTTTCGGTAACGGCCCAATACAGCTACGTAAGTTCCAACTTCGCCAACCCACTCAATACCGCGGAGCCTTCGGCCAATGGTACGATCGGCAAAGTGCCAGGGTACGGTCTGCTCGACCTGAATGCTACGCTTTACCTGGGCCAGCATTACAAGCTGCGTGTCGGCGTGAACAACATTACCGACAAGCAATACTTCACCAAACGCCCCACAATGTACCCCGGCGCGGGTGTGTGGAGCTCGGACGGCCGCAGCATCGGTATTTCGTTCGGAATCAAGATTTAATTATACAGATTAGGATAGCACGAAAGCCCACGTTCGTGCTATCCTACGTTATTTTGCCTATAAACAGGAAGCCGCGCTGTGGCTGGGCGCCTACCTGACCAAAAACCTGACCGACAATTGAATATTCGGAGAGTTAACCTTTTTAAATCCGGTGAGCGATAGATTCGATACCGGGATAATTGTCATCCAGGCAAACTGTAATCGATTGTTCAGTATCCCACGCGAATAAAAAAGTATCCCGGCGCGGATGTTCCATTGCTGCGGGTTCATGTAGGATTTCAATGCGTCCTGACCTCTGGCCGTCAAATACGACTCGTCGACGATTATACCGTTGGAGTAGTCAGTTTCCTTTCGGAGCAATGCCGACGAGTACCGGGCATACGAGAGCCCGCCAACCAACGAAAGCCCGCGCACGACATGATATTGGTATTGAAGGGAAAAATTGAGTCCGAATGTTTTAATGAAGTTGGTATTACGCTTGACTTGCCGAAGTGTTGAATCCGCAGCGGGAATCGTGTCTACGCGTTGAGCGACGCGTTCCTTGTCGCCAAAATAGGAATGCAGCGGATTGAAAATGAACGTTGCGGTATGCCTGTTCCAACTTTTGGAAACAAATACACCCGGGATCGCCAGTCGCAGCGGATGCTTCGTGCTGTCGGCACCCGTGAACATGTAATTGGGCGAGGCAATGGACCGCGTGATGTTCCATTCAGGCCCGAAATGGATGTCCTTCCATACCGGATTGCGGGATTTGACGGGGGGCTGCGGTGCATTGGGTAATGCCGACTTTTGAATCAGCGTGCTCAAATCGCTATTCATACTTTTGAAATGGCCCGCGCGAGGGTCCAGGTTGCTGAGCGGCATTTGTACCGGGGCCGCCTGGGTATTTTTGTCATGGCTAAAAGATGGAGCCGTTTCTTGCAGCACCTGTCCGGATTTCAAACTGTTTGCCTGAGAGGCAGCATAATTTTGCCGGGTAATAGAATCAGGAAACGTGTCATTTTCGATTCCTCGGGTAACACGGCCAGAGAATGCACCAGGTTTATTCCCGCTTTTGTTGATAGTGCGACCGGGCAATGCGCTACGCTCTTTCTCGTATACGCCTGCCGATACACGTGTGTCCCGGATGCGCGCCGCCCGGACGGCGTCCGTGTGTATGCGGGAAGAGCCGGTCGGACGGCTCACAGAATGTTTGCTTTTTCCTTCGACGTGCCCGGTTTTTGAAATGGTGGGTTTGTTGGTTGAAATGTCTGAAAATGAACGACTTGTTGTGGACTCGCTACTTCGTGTGGTGCCAGTTTTTGATGGGGTAATTTCCGGTGAAGTAGTTGCAGACGGAAGTTTTTCGGTGGGGCTCGATGTTGCCATGTCGACCTGTTCCGTCTCAGACTTGGAAATGTTTTTTTTGAGCTTTGTCTTGGCCGGTGCGGCGTCTTGAGTGGATGAATTAACGGATTGATTTTCAGTTGACTTTTGGGTTTTTGTTTTTGCATTAAAAACAACCAATGCAACTATCACCGAAACAGTCACCACCGCAGAAATCGCTATGAGCAGCCCTTTGAGCTTGCCAACGGATTTCCGGAACTGCGTAGGTCCTTTTACCCACTTCGCCTCGTCGTTTGCCGTGGCGTCCAGCATATCGCTCATACCTGCCCACGCGTCGTCCACCCGGATTTCGGGCTCCGGCAGCGGGTCACGGAGAAACTTGTCGATATGTTTATCTTTCCTTTTCATCACAGAGGGTTTTCAAAAATGACTTTCAACCTGTTCCTGCTCTCGCTTAAATGCCATTTGACCGTTCCTTCGCTGATCGCCAGCGAACCGGCTATTTCTTTCACCGAAAAACCATCCATATAAAACAAGCTGCAAATGCGGCGCGTAGCCACCGGCAGTTGCATGAGGTATACGTGAATATCAGTTCCCGACAGCTGTTCTAAAGGGTTGTCTTGCGAGACAAACCCCATTTTATCCTCGATTTCCACGTAATCGAATGCCTGCGTTTTCCTGTCGCGAAGCATAGTGAGTGCGGCATTGCGGACGGTGGTGTACATCCAACTGAAAAACCCGCCTTTGGCCGCGTCGTATTGGTCGATGTTCGCAAACACTTTCAGCATTCCATTGTTGATCGCCGTGACGATGTCGTGTTTGTCCTCAAAAAAGTTCTTGCAAAGCACAAACAGGACAGGGTAAAATTGCCGGTACAATTTTTCCTGACTCTGGCGCTCCCGTCGCCTGCAACCTGCCAATATCTCGTTTAATGGATCCAAATCGTATTGAAATGCCTGACCGGCATAATGCTGGCCGGTCAGGCTGGTTTATTTCAATGAGACATAAAACGCAACTGTTCTTAAATTTCGATGATTACTTTCAATGGACAGTTTTGAGTCGAGCCAATGCTCCGGAAAGAGCAGTCTGGTTCTTGCGTCCAAGTGTGTTGGAGAACGTGCTGTCAGCAACCGTACTGTCGCGACCGACGGTATCGGAATAAAGTGTGTCGTGTGGGATGCTGTCTTTCCGGATCGTGTCTTTTCGAATACTGTCTTTTCGTATGCTGTCCGAAGCAATACTGTCCTGCCAGGCGCTATCGGCACGTGTCCTCGCCGAAACCGGTACCGGAGCATTTTCTTCCATTTTTCCCCGTTCGCAGGCGACCAGCTGGATTAACAGCAATGCAATGCATAATACCAGCCACTTTTCTGTTCTCATGACCATCAGTGTTTAAAATTTAGAAAATAAAAATGAGGTGGCCACCCGTCAATAAAATAAACTGCGGGGGAAGGACCGAAGGTTGGGTGTCTTTGAAAAAAAAGTTCAGAGAATTCGATTAACCTGCGTTTTGTCAGTAAATACCAGTTAATTGCGCGTTTTATTTTGAAATGGACGCCTAACTAATTCACATGAAGCGAATAACCCTTTTCTTAATCCTGCTGGCTGGTTGTCCGGTTTTTTCTCAGAATTACGACGAAGCGAAAGTGCCGCATTACACGTTACCGGATGTGCTGAAAACCACCTCGGGGAAAACAATCCGGAATGAAGAAAAATGGGAGAAACTTAGGAGGCCGGAAGTCCTGAAACTATTCGAGGACCACATTTACGGGCAAATGCCCACAGACTATGATAGTATCCGCTATGCGCTGACGGAAGACGACGGTGCGGAGATGGCCGGCAAGGCGGTTTTGAAACAAGTAGGAATCACCGTTTTCAGAAAAGGTAACTCGGTACAAATCAACGTGGTTCTTTTTACGCCTGCACAGGCGAAGAAGCCGGTACCTGTATTTTTGCTGATCAACAACCGCGGAAAAGAGAATACAGACCCCACGAGAGCGAAAAAGAGCGAATTCTGGCCGGCCGAAATGTTGATAGACAGCGGCTTCGCGATCGCGGCGTTTCATGTGAGCGACCTTGCGCCGGATAACAAGGACACCTACATGACCGGCGTTCTGCAAAAGCTCTATCCCGAACAGTTGAAAATGGACAATGGCATGAAGGCCATAGGTGCGTGGGCCTGGGGGGCCAGCCGTGTGATGGATTATTTTGAGACGGATAGGGATATCGATGCTAAAAAGGTAATTGTGGTAGGACATTCGCGGGGAGGTAAAACATCGTTGTGGGCAGCTGCACAGGACCAGCGCTTTGCGGCTTGTGTGACCAACTGCTCGGGCAATACCGGGGCGGCTTTGGCGCGGCGGCAATTCGGCGAGCGGATCAGCCGTATCAACACTACTTTTCCGCATTGGTTTAGTAACAATTACAAGAAATATAATGACAAAGAGAATGCCCTGCCGGTAGACCAGCACATGCTCATCGCGCTCATCGCACCCCGGCCCGTGTACGCGACCAATGCTTCCAAAGACCTCTGGGCCGACCCCAAAGGAACGTTTCTCGCGTTGAAGGCTGCCGAGCCGGTGTACGCATTATACAAGATCCAATCAGGATTACCCAAAGATCCGCCAGGGATCAATAAGCCGGTAATTGGTTCGCATTTTGGTTATCACAACCGCGAAGGCGAGCATGATATGACGGTTTACGACTGGGGGAATTTTATCCGGTTCGCCAGGAAGTTTTGAGGAAAGTGCAACGGTTTAAATTAGATTTGGCTCTAAGTAACCGATATCACTATTTCCCCTATTTCCTATCAGTATTTATGTTTCAAAAGTTTACGATCGCTTCGCTGTTCGGGCTGTTGCTCATAGCCGGGTGCGCTCCCAAAATCCGGACGAATGTCTCTCAAAAATACCAGCCGCTTAGTTATGATGAGGAGGTTTGGGTGCTTCCCCTGGACTCGACCGGCATAGGCCTCGCGGAAGTGCTGGGCACTGTAAAGGTGGGCGATGCCGGTATGACAACCAATTGCAGCTACACAGTCGTACTCGAAAAGGCCAAGGAAGAAGCCCGGAAATCGGGTGGTAATGCTGTGCGGGTGATTGAACACAAGACCCCGGATTTTATGAGTTCCTGCCACCGCATTACCGTGGAGGTTTTGCGGATTAGTCCGGATCAGATCGCAGCATTGAAACAGGTCGAAACCGAAGCGGATTCACTGATCGACCACGCCATTCTCTACGTTTATCGTAATGGAGGAGCCGGGGCGCTGGTTAGCTATAACCTGAGCCTCGGGGATTCGGTCATATGCCGGGTTACGAACAAATTCCGCCAGAAAATTGAAATCCGGACGGAGGGCGCGCAGGAACTTTGGGCTAAAACGGAGTCAAAAGCCTCTATACCCATCGATATCAAGAAGGGTCGTACCTATTATCTCCGCTGTGGGGTAGGAATGGGCGTGGTCGTAGGCCGCCCGACCCTCGACCTGGTCGACCGCCGGACAGGCAAGGCCGAATATATGGGAGGAAAACGTAAATAAGCCTCAGCCAATGAAGAACTTCCTTTTTACCTTCCTGATCTGCATGATCGGGATCGTGACTGCACGCGCGCAGGACCTGATTGTAACCACGTCGGGTGATTCGATCCGATGCAAAATCACGCGCGAGCAGGGTGATTTCGTGTATTTTACCTACAATAAATTCGGAGTACCGGCCAAGACGCTCATGCCGACCAGCGACATAGCGGACAAGCGCACGAATTTTTATCATGAGCCGGTTGAAATCGTTCCCAAGCGGACGTATGGTCGCTGGCTCTACCGTTTCCAGGGAGGATATTCCCGTCGCGTCGCGCGGATCAGCGACCAGGTGCCTTCGGGCGCGAGGAGCTATTTAAAGAAAATGAAGTCGGGGTATACCCTTGGCGGGGATATTCATTACTTCATTTCGGAACCGTTCGGCCTGGGCGCGAAGTACAGTTACAACCATTACCAGTTCAAAGATGCCAGTTTTCAGGACAAGGTCAATCTCAACTATTTCGCGGTATCGGGGCTGAACAGGCTGGTCCTGCGGTCAGGAAGCGAAGTGTATATAGGCGCGAATATGGGTTACCAGTCGTACAAGGACCAGGTAAATAGCAGCGGAGCGCTGGTGAGCATTACCGGTGGAACTGTGGGCGTGGGACTGGAAATAGGGTACGGGATGAGGATGAGCGATGCCTCGAAATTGTACCTGAATTTTTCCGTGTTGAGCGGGACTATTTCGAGGGTAACTGTGAACAGCGGCGGGCGGAAGGAAACTGTGCAGCTGGGCAAAGGCGAGTACGAAAGTCTGGCGAGGCTGGAACTGACGCTCGGCCTGGCATTTGGTCATTAGCCGACCTCAGGCATAAAATTTGCGGGTAAATAGGTAAAAGAAGGTAGAAATGCCTTCTTTTATCAATAAAAAATAGCGTGATGAAAGACAGAAAACTCCCCGAAGACCAGTCGCTGGTTCTGTTTACCGATATGAACGGCGTTCCCCGGGAGGGGACTTATAAAAAAGCTTCGAAGGCATTTATTGAGGCTATTGGAGACGAAGGACCCGAGGATACAGGCAATATTTATCCGGAAGAAGATATCGTGTCCTGGGAATACCTCGACAAAAAAGACCGGCCCAATCCGGATATTATGATTATCCTTTAAAAGGCCAGCAATGCGCCGCTGCTGGTAGAAGACGGTTTCGATGGCCGCGAAGATTTGCGGATAATCAGGACATTATGCGGATCGGTTGGGTCGACATCCACCCTGATCACCTTCCCCGTCACCAGTTCACGCCACTCGGGATAGGATGCGTCGTAATCAAACTCCACGACGAGTGGTCTCTCCGCCAATATCTGCACTTTTAACCGGATGTTTTCTGTGTTGAAGATGGAAGGTCTGATAGGCTGCGCGTTGAGGATGAGCGCTTCATATTCACGGCCAGTTTTCAGCACACGTTTCAATCTTCTGTTTTCGCGTACAAAGATCCATTTGCCGCCACCGACAAGTGTAACCGTTGCAAAAGCCAGCGAAGCGATCGTGTAAAGTGTGAGCATTTTCCTGTTTCTTGGATAGTGTAAAGACCCACGAAATTGTGGTACCCAAGGCGTAATGGCAAGAAACAGTTAGTGAACGGAGGTTTTTGAGTAGTTTTAGGGAGGAAAGCAACTCCAACGAACCACCTTATTCATTCTGCTATGTATTTTTTCTTCCGACTCGTTCCTCCACGGCCGACTTACCATCTTGATATGTCCGAAACGGAGCGGACGATCATGTTGCAGCACATTGACTACTGGACCATGCTCACCGACGCGGGCTCCTCTCTCTTGTTTGGCCCAGTCCTCGATCCGAAAGGTGCCTTTGGAATGGCCATTATAGAGGTGTCTTCGGAAGAGGAGGCCCATGAACTTGCACAGAAAGACCCCGTCATTGCAGAGGGGATCTGCACCTATGAACTGGCGCCGATGCGTATCGGGGCGGTGCGGAAGGTCTAGTTCATTCATGAAAGTTGCGATACGCGTTTTTGATGTGCTATTTCGGGAGATTTAGCATCATTTTGGTACTAAAGTATGACCAGCGTTTTGTTGGCCACTGATAGATTTGCCCCAGTTATACTTTAAGTCACATATCAAAAACAAGAACTGAAGTCGACATGGAAAAGCAAATCACAACATTCCTGACATTCCAGGAAAACAATGCTGAGGAAGCTATGAATTTTTACGTGGGATTATTCGATAATTCCAAAATTATCGACCTGCGCCGTCACGGGAGTGGTGGACCCGCCAAAGAAGGGACCATTATGATGGCCAGCTTTGAACTCAATGGGAAGCAGTTTATTTGCAGCGACAGTTTTGTAAAGCACGCGTGGACTTTTTCTCCTGCGATTTCTCTATACGTCGAATGCAGGACAGAAGACGAGCTTGAAAGACTATTTAATAACCTATCCCAAAATGGAAATGTATACATGCCATTAAACAACTACGGATTCAGCCGGAAATTCGGATGGGTTGGGGACAAATTCGGAGTTACCTGGCAATTAAACCTTCAATAACAACAAAGCACTTAACGAGTTCTGGCTCGTTAAGTGCGAAAGTAATCTCTTCCACAGGGAAAATCATATTCCACCTCTTATACTACACACTTCACTGGTCCTGTCTGACGACCGCCATCAGCACATCAAGATTGCCGTCTGAGGGTAATGAGTGCCTGGAATTAGCACCGCGAGTCGTTTTATATCTTCTCCTTTTGCATGAAGCGTAATGCGCCGGATCATTTAACGACTGAAATACAGCCAGGTCCACGAGGTATCTGAGCTAATGCTGTTTTCAATATCTACTGTGAATTTGATGTAATTTTAATTCGTCATCAGAAGTAGTATGTTTCGTCGAATAATTATTATTATCTGTCGAAAAGTTTGGAAATTTGATGGTCAGACACTTGAAATGTCGGTCTTGGAATACTTACAATTGTTGAAAAATTCGTCTGATTTGAATGAAGCATTGCGTAAAGTGGAATCCCCCGTGAGCTTCGGGGAGGATTCGGAAAAAGGAATTTTCAGAGGACAAAAAAGCCTACCTGCGAGCTGGGGAGCATTCAGGTAGGCCGACAAGACAGTTTAACTATTTCTCAATTAAACCAATGTAAATGTATGAAAAAAAAGAATTCTTGTTCTATCCGGAGCCGTTGTATCCGGTTACTTGCCCCATTTGTATCCTTCGCGCTCGCATTTTTGTTGTTAGCCATACAGTCCTGTGAGAAGAAGGAAGATCAGGCTCCTACCCCATCGGTCAATTCCACGGATGTAAGTATACAAGAGGCACGGGTATGGTTTGATGGGTATTTAAAAACATACCAACCCATAAATAATGACTTCATACGGGAAGACCCAAACTGGGAAAGAGCAAAGGAAAGTCAGATGTCTAATGGACAGGACTTAATAATCGTTCCAATCGAACATCATAGTAGCTCTAAGCCAGCCAATCCTGACACATACTTGTGGGTATTCAGAAATGACGACAATAAGCTAACCTACAAGGTAATTGAATTTCTAAGTTCTGTTCAATCGAGTAAAAACTACTTGGATGTCCTGCATTTGACGGGGGCAATGATTGTCAGAAACTGGGAAGGAAATTTGCTCAACGGATTTACTTTTCAAAATGGAAAACCGGTTGGCGTTCTGGAAAAACTGGACGGGCAGGAAACGCAAATAACCAAAGATCTTAGGTCTGGAAAGGCTAATATGACTATTTGCGAGGAAGTAGAAATCTCCCGACAAAGTTGTACTGATTACTATTATAAGGTGTGCGTTCCTCACTTAGGAACGTGTACAGAGTGGAATCCGAATGGCACATTCTGCACAACCTACTCCTGGAAGGCTCCTTACTGTTATTGGGCGCCTGACTTTCCCGGACAAACAAACCCTAGTACGGGCGGACCTCCTGCGCCGAGAGATATTGTGGTTGCAGCCGGTAATACTGCCGAAGCGATACATCAGAATGCAGAATGGAATTGCTTCAACAGACAGCAAGCTGCAACGTTATCAATTTATGTTGAGCAACCAAATCCTGGAACCAGGGACCCATATAGTGGTAATATTGTCTCAGGTATTGACGTTGGTCATTCGTTCCTCTCAATCAATCAGGGTGGCGTAACAAGAATTGTTGGATTTTACCCTACCGCGGGTGGAGTAACGCCATTGCAACCATCTCAGGCCGGAGGTCTGATACGTGATTCTGGTCACCATTACGATGTAAAAATAGATATATATCTTACTGGTGCCGAATTGAATAGCGTGTTAAATAAAATTGGCACGACCCCAAGTACGTATAATCTCAATACTTATAACTGTACAAACTTCGTTATAGATGCGGCACGAGCCGCAGGCGTCAATTTGCCCGCAACGGTTGGTAAATGGCCTGGTGGAGCAGGTCTGAATCCCGGCGATCTTGGCGAAGACCTCAGAGGATGGACGGGTAGGGGAAATGTAACAAAAAGTGGAAGTAATGCTCCCCAAAGATCACCTGATTGTATGTAAATATTCGGTATGAAATTATTCACGACCTTCATATTGCTCCTTTCTTTTGGGGATACTTCTGTTTTTTGGCAAAATAGAGAGCAAACTGCATACAAATTTTGTCAAGATGTAATGTCCTCAAAAAAGAGCTACGACCAAATTATCAGCGATTACATCGTTGTAGCAAGAGATCCTAATGCGGACATTTCAACAAGGAAATCGCTAATAAATATACAGCTCAAGAATTTAAGGGAAAACAACAAAATAAATAATTCGAAGGATATTAAAGTAGTCCCTTACTCTCAGTCACCGCCTATACCTGGACTAGAAGGTAATTTTAGAACAGCCGATATATACGCTGTATATAATGGCAATACACCTTTGATATACATTCTTTTTGAGGAAGATCGAATAGCTTCGTTTACGGTGTTGAAGAAGGGAGTACGGTCCTATTTCTTACTTTTGAATTAGGTAAAAAGGGGTCTCAAATATTGAGACCCCTTTTTTATTCAGTATTTAACCAAAAAAAGTTTTCCGCTTCTGGTTTGGCTTCATTACCACAGATAAGATTCAGATCAAACTTCGTGCCAGGCCGAAACTACTCAATGACTTCAAAGCTCGTCATTTGAGAAACCAATAGCTAAATCAAATCCATACGAGTACTTTTTGCCATACGACAATTGCCATCTACGGTAGTTTATGGACCGGCAGGGCTATCATGGCTCTCCGATTGCCGTGCTAACATGTATTGCCAGGTTACACCTTCAAAATTGTATAATGTAGATTTTTATCCAGAATGATCCCGGTTTTTATAATTTGCATACTCATCCAACCAACTATGCAGATTTAAATTAAGATAGCCGAGCCGTGTAAATGCAATTTGTATATACATGGTTTGGCTTTAAGCATATATATCTGACCATGAACATTAGACGCTTTCTTTTTCTCTCACTAACATTCTTAGTCGGCTGTAAAGAACAAGACTTGGAAATGAATGTTCCATACTCGGGCGACAAACTTGTTCTGTGGGGGAAACTTCAAGCAAATTCCTCATTCAAATTACAAGTGACGAAGACTTTTAATCCGGTTGGAAATATTCCGAACGATGTGACAGTGAATAATGCCACCGTTGTATTGTATAAAAACGGAAAAATATACCTAACACTTTCGCATTCCGGCAGGGAGCCTGGATTTTATACTTCCGATAGCGTGATTCAGGCGGGTGCCAGCTACTTTGTGAAGGTGTCGGCACCTTCGTTACCTACGGCGGAATCGGCTGTTGTGACTGTGCCCGCCGAAATATCTGAGGTGACTGCAATACGAACACATGATGTCGTTCCTCAAATGAACCATCAAACTCCGCAAGATTTGGTTACTTTATTTCTTACAAATAAAGATGCGTCGTCTTATAAGTATCTTAGCGTCAAGTTGATGAGTTATTACAAAAGCGATACACTTTCCAGCTATCCCTATGCTTCGGCGGATAATATACCCGCCAACGAAGAAGATTGCCATACTTGGGGAACGGAACCTGAGAAGCCAAAATACAATGCGGTTATAAAAGCATATCTTTTTCCACAAAGTCGCGTCTTCTTGATGTCCAGTCAATGCTTGCCAGTACCGGCGATCCCACTGAAATTTTACGTTGAAACGGCAACTGGCTACAATTATACTGAGCGGGCCCTAAAAGTGACTGCGCGTATTGGCATAGTTTCCAAAGAATACTTTGAATATGCGAAAATAGAAAACAAGCAACCGGAAGGTGTAGATCACTTGGTTCTTCCTCCGCAGCGGGCACTAACCAATGTCAAAAATGGCTACGGACTTATTTTTGCGTCCAGCGAAAAAACCATAGAGCTACTATGAACCAGCTGTTTACATACATTTTCATTTTGCTGTTTACTTCCATTGGGCAGGCTTTTGCACAAAAAATTACTGTAAGTGGAACGGTTCGTGATGCTACAAGCGGCGAATTGCTCATCGGAGCTTCTGTTAGCGATAGCATTGCAGGAACGGGAGTACAAACTAATGCATATGGCTTCTTTAGCATTGAAGTTCCTTCTTCGGATCATCATCTTAAGGTAAGCTATGTGGGTTATTTGCCAACTCAAATAACCAGCATTGGCGATCTTGGTTTTCCTTTGGAAGTAAAGTTGCATCAGCAAAATAATCTCAATGAGATAAGCGTCAGGGAAAATAAGCTTTTCAGTGCACCCATCGGGAGCTTGTCAATTCCCATTCACAGAATTAAGGCGTTGCCGGCACTACTTGGTGAAGTGGATGTTCTAAAAGCTTTAAGCTATACCCCTGGTGTTTCAACCGGTACAGAGGGAAGTGCAGGATTATACATTCGCGGTGGAACGCCGGATCAAAACTTGATCCTTCTGGATGAAGTACCTGTATACAATGTCATGCATTTAGGCGGGTTTTTCTCAGTATTCAACCCAACTTCGTTAAAATCAGTAGATCTGTACAAAGGCGCATTCCCAGCCAGGTACGGGGGCAGGCTTGCCTCTGTTATCGATCTTACGATGAAAGATGGGAACAATCAGAAATTCGGTGGGGAAGTCGGGATAGGACTGCTAAACCAAAAACTTACGCTGGAAGGGCCTCTCATTAAAAATAAGGCATCCTTTATCATATCAGGTCGCGTTTCGACATTAGGGCTTACTTCTTTGTTCAGTTTACGTAAGAAGTCCAGCTCTGGCACAGGAGAGGAGCGTGTGTATCGCTTTTATGACCTAAATGCGAAGTTCAATTACCAGATCAACAAAACGGATCAAGTGTATATTAGTCTTTACAATGGCTTTGATCGATTCAAATATACCGAGTGGAGTGCCAGTGGTAATGGTAAAGAAACGGAAACAGCCATCGGGAATAATTGGGGAAATACGACGGCGACATTCAGGTACAGTAAAGTATTCTCTCAAAAACTTTTCGCAAGATTTGCCGTCCTGTATTCGAAGTATACCAGCGAATTTACGAATGATTTCCAAGACAAAAATATAGATGAACAACCTGTAAATTTTTATAGGTATACCAACGCTGGTGTAAGCGATTGGGGAGCCAAAATCCAGTTTGACTATTTTCCGGTGAATCGACTGGGCTTGAAGTTTGGTGTCGACGGCACACGACATTCATTTAGCCCGTTTGTAACGAAAAGCAACTATAACGGGTTGTTCGATAACTCCAAAGAAGGTCGGCTTCCTGCGTCTCAGTTAGATTTATATGTTGACGGAGATATCACTGTAACATCGAGCATCCGGTTTAATCCCGGATTACGTTATACTATTTATAAGGTAAGCGGCCGTACATTCTATAATCCGGAACCACGACTCGGATTAAGTTATTCCCTTTCAAACAACTGGAAACTGAAAGCGGGTTTCTCGGTGATGAATCAATATCTCCACCAACTGACCAACAACGGCTTCGGATTTGGTTATGATGCATGGGTTCCTTCCACGGATAAAGTAGTGCCTTCAAGGGCTAGCCAATTATCACTAGGGTTATATAAAATCTTTCCAAATTCAGGCTGGGAACTCTCGCTCGAAGCATACGTTAAAAGGCAGAAAAATCTGATTGACTATCCCGACGGCACCAATTTCACCGGCTTGCTGGCCGATTCCTGGGATGCGATTGTTATTAAAAATGGAATAGGTAGGGGAAAAGGATTGGAATTTATGGTCGCCAAAAACATTGGTAAGTTTAAGGGGTCGATTTCTTACACCTTGTCCAAATCTGAGCGAAAGTTTACAGGCATAAATGATAATGCCTGGTTTCCAATGAAATTTGACAGACGGCACAACGTTTCGATTACCGCCGGCTATGCGATTGGAGATAAATGGACTCTCAATAGTGCTTTTGTTTATCAAACAGGACATGCTGTCACACTACCTGTGGCCGCCACACTTACGGAAAATAATTCTGATCCCAAATTTATATACGACCATCGGAATAACGGAAGGATGCCGAGTTTCCATAGATTGGATATTGGTGCTGTCAAATCTTTAACCACTGCCCGCAAACGCAATGCTGAGCTGGGGATTGGGCTATACAATGTTTATAACAGAAAAAATCCTTTATACCTTGACCTTAAAATTCAGCGTAGTAATACTGATTTCAAGCCGACAGGAATTTCCATCAAGCAGGTCTCTTTTCTCCCAATATTGCCTTATATAAGCTACACTTTGAAATTTTAGGTGCGTTTGTAGAAAATTGAAAGAAATTTGTTCCTCCTACTTTCATCTCAGACGATTTTCTATGAAACAAATACGGGACATCCTCATTATCTGGCTTTTTGCACTTGCATCAATTAGGCATACGCATGCGCAAGAAAACTCAGCATTGAGCGAACCAACCAATAGTTCAGACAAAACTTCTTCTGCGATACTGAAAAAAGGGAGCATCGTTGCAACGTTAAATGCCTCGGCATCTGCGGCTAATGATATACAACAATTACAAGGACTTGGTCGCTTAGCCCCCGGATCGGCTACCTTATAGCGGATCGTTTGGTAGTTGGATTCCAATTTTCAATGGGAAAACGGTACCAGCGGAGTAAGTCAGGGGCACCAGGTACCTACGTGTTACCCGAATATCAACTACATTCTGCGCTCCCTGAAATCTATTCCCGCTATTACCTTCTTAGGTTCAAACTTAAGCCATTTTTGCAACTTTCCTCCGGCTATAATTTCCAATGGGGAAAGGAGGACACCGATGGTATGCACACGACCGTCAATTCTCAAAACTTTGCATTATCCGGCGCGTTTGGATTGAACTTACGGCTTAGCCGAAGTATTGGCTTAGAGGCCCTATTTAATACGCGTTTCGATAACAATTCCAAGCTCACCGATGCAAATGAACTCCTCAGGTATAGACTAGGCGTATCAATATGTATCAATTAGTTGCTTAAACGCCGTACTGAGTTGTTTTCGAAACGGCTCAGGAAAGTTTTTGTTCGGCGTTGTGCAAGTCATTGCCTCCATAACAGCTATTGCAACAAAAAGAAAAAGGACTTAGAGTTAGTGTCTAAGTCCTTGATTGTCAATTGTGGGCCCACTTGGAATCGAACCAAGCACCTACTGATTATGAGTCAGTTGCTCTAACCGAATGAGCTATAGGCCCTTTTCCAAACTTTTGTTTGGGTTGCAAAATTAGCGAATCGGTTCAATTCTCCAAATGAATACGACAAGATTAGCTTCTTTTGTCCGTTGGTTGTTTATTACTTTTGCCAAAAAATCGATTTTGAATAAAAGGAAAATCATCAACGATCCGGTCTACGGATTCATATCTATCGCGTCGGATCTGCTC
Source organism: Dyadobacter fermentans (assembly GCF_019924045.1). Taxonomy (GTDB): domain Bacteria; phylum Bacteroidota; class Bacteroidia; order Cytophagales; family Spirosomataceae; genus Dyadobacter; species Dyadobacter fermentans_A. The sequence continues at coordinate 354,736 of NZ_JAHXBN010000001.1, forward strand.
TACGATCTGGTCGATCATCCTTATTTTCAGCGGCTCAGGAGGATAAGGCAGCTCGGCCTGGCCGATATCGTTTATCCCGGCGCATTGCACACACGTTTTCACCATGCGCTCGGCGCGATGCACCTCATGAGTCAGGCACTGCGCACTTTACAGGAAAAGGGGCATATGATCTGGGAGCCCGAGTCGGAAGGGGCGCAGGCAGCGATTCTGCTGCATGACCTGGGCCACGGGCCGTTTTCCCATGTTCTGGAGAGTGTGGTGCTCCCCGGTGTCCCGCATGAAGCGATTACGCTGGTGATGATGAAGGACCTCAACCGTCAGTTGAATGGCCGACTCGATATCGCGATCCAGATGTTCGAAGGGAAGTATCCGCGTAAATTTTACCATCAGATGATTTCCAGTCAGCTGGATATGGACCGGATGGATTACCTTAACCGCGATAGCTTCTACACGGGAGTCATTGAAGGCTCGATTGGTGCCGATCGTCTGATCAAAATGCTGGATATCAGCCACGACCAGCTGGTGGTCGAGGAAAAGGGACTTTTGAGTATCGAGAACTTCCTGCATGCGCGCAGGCTCATGTACTGGCAGGTGTACCTGCACAAGACGCTCCTGAGCGCGCAGGCGATGCTCACGCAGATTCTGCACCGCGCCCGTGAACTGGCGGCGGCAGGAGAGCGGCTTTTCGCCACGCCTGATTTTGCGCGCTTCCTTTATAACCGTTTCACCCTCGCTGATTTCGATAATGAGCCCGATTTACTGGCTGCGTTCAACGGATTGGACGATAACGACGTATGGGCATCTGTAAAAGGATGGAAAACGCATCCGGATCCCGTTTTATCGACGTTGTGCCAAATGCTTCTGGATAGGAACCTGTTCAAAATCAGCTTTTTCAATGAGCCGCCGGGAGAGGAAGTACTGGCGCCGCTCCGTGAGCGCCTGACGGCGCGCGGGATATCCGAAACGGATATGAAATATTTCCTGATCACCGGCGAAACCACCAATTGGGCCTATGCGAAAGAGCAGGACCCGATCCGCGTTAAAATGAAAAAGGGGAATTTGCTGGATATCGCCGATGCATCCGACATTCCGACCATCGAAGCCCTCACTAAGATTGTACGCAAGTACTATGTATGTTGGGCTAAAAATGTATCTTTGCGTGGTTAATCAGGACCCAAAAAAGAAGGCAGAATTAATAATTTTTACAACGTACTCGAATACCATTACCCGAAATTAGCCGATAAAATATGAAATTTACTGTCAGCGAGATTGCTCAGATGCTGAATGGAACTGTTGTTGGAAATGATCAGATTACAATTAGTTCGGCTGCAAAAATTGAAGAGGGCCTGCCGGGTTGTATATCTTTTCTGGCCAATAGCAAATATGAGCATTATATCTACTCCACACAGTCTTCGGCAGTAATTGTCAATAAAGATTTTACTCCCAAAAAAGATATTGCAGCGACGTTGATCTACGTCGAAAACGCCTACACCGCCTTCACGATCCTGCTGGAAGAATACCAGAAACGCCTCGCCGGCATCAAATCGGGGGTAGAGCAGCCGAGTTTCATCGGAGAGAACAGCCAGACGGGAGAAAACTGTTACCGCGGCGCGTTTTCCTATATCGGGAAAAATTGCGTGATTGGAAAAGAGGTGAAGATTTACCCGCAGGCCTGGCTGGGCGACGGGGTCGAGGTAGGCGATTACTCGGTGATCCATCCCGGTGTGAAAATCTATGATAACACGGTGATCGGCAAGAATGTAACGATTTTTGCGAACACGGTGATCGGCAGCGACGGCTTCGGTTTCGCACCGCAAGCCGACGGTAGCTATAAAACGATCCCACAGCTCGGAAACGTGGTGATAGAGGATAATGTGAGCATCGGTTCGAATACAACGATCGACTGTGCGACGATGGGCTCAACCATTATCCGCCAGGGAGCGAAAATAGATAACCTGGTTCAGATCGCACATAATGTAGAGATTGGAAAAAATACCGTAATTGCGGCCCAGTCGGGCGTGTCCGGTTCTACCACTGTTGGTGATCAATGTGTGATTGCCGGGCAGGTTGGTCTGGTTGGACATATTACGGTAGCAAACAATACTAAGATCGGGGCTCAGAGCGGGCTTGGCAAATCTATTAAAAAGGAAGGCCTGTCGCTATCTGGCTCCCCCGCCAGGGACCTGAACGAACATTTACGGTCCATGGCTTTGGTGCGAAGGCTGCCTGAGCTGGAAGAACGTCTGAAAGACCTGGAACGCAAACAGGAAACGTCTGATTTTCAGTAATACAGCATCCCGGATGCACCTTATTTAGAAAAGGAAATAGATATAATGAACGAAAAACAACAAACCATTTCTAAGTCTGTATCCGTAACTGGAGTGGGTTTACATACCGGTGTTGTCGCTACGATGACATTCGTGCCGGCGCCGGCCAACCACGGGTACAAGTTTCAACGTGTTGATTTACCCGACCAGCCCATTGTAGATGCAGATGTCGATAATGTAGTGGATCTTTCCCGCGGTACTACCATCGAGCAGAACGGCGCGCGGATCCATACGGTTGAACACACACTTGCCGCATTGGTAGGTTTGCAGATCGATAACGTGCTGATCCAGCTTGACGGCCCCGAACCGCCGATCATGGACGGCAGCTCCATCAAATTCGTGGATGCATTGCTGGATGCGGGCATTGAAGAACAAAACGCCTACCGCAATTATTTCGAAGTTCCGGAATACGTACATTATAAGAATAAGGATAAAGATACCGAGCTGGTGGCATTGCCGCTTTCGGACTATCGCCTTACGGTGATGGTGGATTACAATTCTACCGTCATCAGCAGCCAGCACGCCTCGCTGAACGACATCACGTTGTTCAAAGACGATATCGCATCTTGCCGCACATTCGTGTTCCTGCACGAGCTGGAAGCGCTTTACAAGCAAAACCTGATCAAAGGCGGTGACCTGACGAATGCGATCGTGATCGTAGACCGTGAAGTGCAAGACGGCGAACTGGACCACCTGTCGCAGCTTTTGAATAAGCCGAAAGTGAGTGTCGACAAATCGAAGGGTATCCTCAACAATGTGGATCTGCATTATTCCAATGAAATGGCACGCCACAAGCTGCTCGACCTCATTGGTGACCTCGCGCTGGTAGGCCGGCCGATCAAAGCGCAGATCCTGGCCGCACGCCCGGGCCACGCGGCGAATGTTGCCTTGGCTAAAAAGATCAAAAAACTGATCAAATCAGGAAAAGGAGACATTCCCCAGTACGATCCCAACAAGGCTCCTGTGTTCGATATTAACCAGATAGGTCAGTTGCTGGCGCACCGCTATCCGTTCCAGATGATCGATAAGATCATCGCGCTGGACGAAAACAGTGTGGTTGGGGTGAAGAACGTGACGATCAACGAACAATTTTTTCTCGGACACTTTCCGGGAAATCCGGTAATGCCTGGCGTCTTACAGCTGGAAGCGATGGCGCAAACGGGTGGGATCCTGGTACTCTCCAGCGTTCCTGACCCGGACAACTACTGGCCGTACCTCATCGGAATCGATGCATGCCGTTTCCGCCGCAATGTTTTTCCGGGGGATACAGTTATTTTTAAATGTGAATTCACTTCGCCGATGAAGAGGGGGATAGTTAAAATGAGTGGCCGGGGATACGTAGCCGGACAGCTGGTGTGTGAAGCGGATATGATAGCAAGCCTGGTAAAGAAAAAATGACTCAATCATTAGCATATATCCATCCTGACGCTAAGATTGCTCAGAATGTAGAGATTGAACCCTTTGCAATGATTCATGCCGATGTTGAGATCGGGGAAGGATCTTGGATAGGATCACACGCTGTAATCAATTCCGGTGCGCGTATTGGTAAAAACTGTAAGATATATCCTGGTGCCGTCGTTTCGGCAACGCCGCAGGATTTGAAATACAATAATGAATACACCCTGACGGTAATCGGCGACAATACGACGATTCGCGAGTATGCGACGATCAGCCGTGGTACCGAGGAGCACTGGAAAACGGTGGTCGGTTCCGACTGCCTGATCATGGCCTATGCGCACGTGGCGCACGATTGCCGGGTTGGGAACAATGTCATCATCGGCAATAATGTGCAGATGGCGGGGCACGTCCATGTGGGCGACTGGGCCATTGTGAGTGCGTTGAGCGCGGTGCACCAGTTTGTCAAAATCGGTATCCACGCATTCGTGTCGGGTGCTTCGCTGGTGCGGAAAGACGTACCTCCGTTCACCAAGGCCGCACGCGAGCCTATTTCTTATGTGGGTATCAACTCTGTTGGCTTGCGTAGAAGAGGCTATACCAATGAACAAATCATCGAGATCCAGAATATCTACCGCTATGTGTACATGAAGGGTCTCAACAATGCTGAAGCGCTTCAAAAGATCGAACTGGAAATGGCGCCTTCCGACGAACGGGACGAAATCATCAATTTTATCCGTAACTCGGAAAGAGGGATTATGAAAAGCCCGTTCCAGACAACCGGAGCGAGCGAAACAGAAGCTCAGTCATGACGGAGTTTTTTAGGGCAATAGGCTGTAAGCTATAAGCAATAGGCTAAACCGGGTATGCCCGATGGTGTTGAAGAGTTTAATTCTTTATAATTCAAAAGAGCTCCGTTTCTTCGGAGCTCTTTTGCTATTCAAGGACCAGAACCTGGTCGCCTATATTCAATTCCCCGAAATCCTGCGCCGTTACATTCTGGCCGAACAATATTTTGTTGCCGTTGCGGCGGTAGCTTGCGAGTGTTTTGAGGGGCTCGGCACCTTTTTCGGCGGTTTCAGGGTTAATGGTTGTGAGCACACAGCGCGCGCACGGCTTCACCACTTCGAAACGCAGGTCGCCGATGGTAATGTGCTTCCATTGGTCTTCGGCAAATGGCTCGGTGCCGCTGATGACGAAATTAGGGCGGAAACGCCGCATTTCGATCGGCTCTGCAAGGCGGCCGTTCAGGTCGTCGAGGGAAGCCTGTGAAATGACCAGGTACGGAAAACCGTCGGCAAAACTTACGTTCTCGTTGTGCCGGGCATAGCGGGGGTCCGCCTTTCTTTCAGTCGAATCGGGCATTACTACCAGCCGGAGTTTCATATCTAGCTGTCGGGTGAGCCATGCGTCGGCCTCGTCGGAAACCGTAAGCGCTTCCGCGGTATCGTCCCACACTTGCACGGTGACGGGCAATGCGGTTGCGGGTTGGTAGGGCACGAGTACAAAATCCGCCGGATCGGCGCGGAGGTATATTTTCAATCCTCCTTCTTCCAACGCGACGTCTATCAGTGCCATTTTCAAATGCGTACGCTGGGTGATAAACACGTTTTCCTCGTCGATGATCATCCAGCGGCGATCGTATCGGAGCCCTCTTTCTTCGGTTAATGCTTTGGTGAGCCTGATCCCGCCGAGGGATTTTACGGGATAGACCCAGATTTCTGACAATGTTATGGCCATGATTATTCGATGGTCAGCTTACGTATACGCTGATTAGCTGAATCTGTAACAAAAAGATTTCCGTCTTTGTCCAAAGTACATCCCTGAGGATGCTTAAAAAGTGCATTTTCGCCGGGCCCCTCGTTGTACCCTTCCGTTCCGCCTTTGCCTGCGAGCGTGGTCACGAACCCATCCGGGTACACAAGGCGGATACAGTGGTTCCAAAGGTCGTTTACATAAAGGTTTCCGAGTTTGTCGATCTGGATATTGCAAGGTTGATTAAACATCGCCTGGCCGGCTTCACCGTCGCGGTAGCCTGCTTGGGTGGGCGTTCCGGAAAATGTGGTTACCATACCGTCCGGGCTGATCTTGCGAATGCAATGGTTGTGCTTGTCGGCGATGAAAGTGTTCCCGTTTTCATCGAAATTCAGGTAGGAGGGCATATAAAACTTTGCATCCCTGAGTTTTCCATTAGCATAGCCCGGTGTGCTGCCGGCAAAAGTAGTCACCAGACTGTTTGCCAGTTTTCGGATCAGGCCATTCTTGGTATCACAAATCCACAATGTACCTGTTTTGTCGAGTTTTACGCCATACGGCTGATTGAATTGGGCAGATGTCAGCCCGCCGTCTGCCGATCCGAGGCGATCAGGCCCGCCGGCCACGGTAGTAAGTGTACCGTCGGGAAACAGTTGGCGGATGGCGTGGTTTTCATGATCCGCGACAAATATAGATCCGTCGGGAGCCAGCTCGATACCGATCGGGAACTTCATCAACGCCTGGTTGCCTTTGCCGTCTTTGAAACCTCCGCTCGCCGCACCTGCGACGGTGGAAGTACTGCCGTCGGTTTCAATGCGTCTGACCATACAATTGCCCAGGTCGGCGGCGAACATAACACCCTTGCTGTCCATTTCAATATTGTACAATGTCCCGAATTTGCATTTTAGGGGCGCTCCATCCTCGTAGCCGCCGACCCCGCTGCCCGAGAAATAGCTCGTAGTGGCCGTATAGAGATACCGGAATGCCGCCGCAGAAGTGACTTCTTTACCATTCACTGTCAGTATCAGCTTCCCTAAACCGCATTTATCCGGTACTACGGCGCTGATTTCCGTATCGCTAACCGCATTCACAATAGTTTTCAAACCATTGATTTGCAGCGAAACTTTCGCATTATCCGTACCAAAATGCCTGCCCTGGATTTTGATGATAGTACCTTTTTTGCCTGAAAGTGGGGAAAAGCCGGTTAGTTCGGGTGGCTCATTTCCGCCGGTCGCCGGAGGAGTAGGCTGCGGGGAGTCGCCGCACGACAGGCAGACCGCAAATACGATTATGACTACAGGTAGGATGAACGCTCTCACGGGTTAACGACAAATCGGGTGGTAATCTGCTGTTGCTGCGACTCTACTTGAAGCACATAAGTACCTGCCGGAAGTTTGGAAACATCCAGTTCGGTCTTCCCGATGACCTGCCGCTTTTCGCGGATGAACGTACGGCCGGTCATATCGGTGACGGTCATTTGGGTATTTTGCCGGATCGGCGGTCCCTGGATTTGCATTCTGCCCCGGATAGGGTTCGGGTATACAGTGAACGCATTAGATGCGGGCTCGACCGCCGTGACCACTTCCTTTGGAAAAGTGATTTCCCAAATCTGGCCCTGGCCTTCGAGTACATATAACTTATTGTCGACGATCGCTGCGTCCGTCGGCTGGAAGAAATCGGCGACAATGCGGTAGGCATTCAAGGTATAGTCGTCGCCCGCGGCATTTTTCTTCAAATCGAGCATGAGCAAATCCTGCCCGGGGTCCTGCATGGGTCCGTAAGTGGCGGAACCCTCCTGGAAATTCAACACAAATCCTTTGCCCTTATACTCGCCTCCAAAGGCTGATCTTTTGTCAAAAACCAGCCCTAACGGCGATCTGTGGGCAGTGAATGTGCTGATTGTATGGGCGGTTTCGCTTGCGTCCATCACTTTACCCGTTGCCGGGTCGCGGTACATGTCGGCGTCGGGACCCGCATTCCGGATCGGTTTATGAAAAATCAGGTTTTGCGGCTTGGGGGGATATCGCGGGTCGTCATGGAACGCGCCGATCTGATAGGCGGTGTAATTGCGGTTGATCAGCTTGTCATCCGACGGCTTGTACCCGGCAAACTGCATGGGTGTGTCGTTACCCCCCATTTCCCATGGGAAACCATAGTGCGCACCGGGCCTGATCCAGTTCATTTCTTCGGGGTCGTCGCGGTCGCCGGAGTTTTCGACACTGAAGAGGTCGCCGTTGGCCGCAAATGCGAGACTGAAAGCATTTCGCACGCCACGCGCGTGTACGTAAGGCGCAAGCGCGGCCGAGTCATTGGGTAGCTGTAAATTTTCGGTAGTAGCGGGTATTTTGAAGATACAGGCTGTCAGAGGCACTTCGCGCAGGCCGGGGTAGAGGCCCTCGTTATCCTTCACCTCACCGTGATCGGTGCGGGAGCCGCTGGCGATGTAGATATCCTTGCCGTCGGGCGAAAAGCAGATGGCACTGAAAGCGTGGTCGAAAAGCGTTTTGGAAGAGGCGTGTTCGGCAGTTTTGAATATCTCGGTCCAGGTCAGTTTGTCGCCGGTCAGTGGAGCCTTCACAGCCTTGCCGTAGCCCGAAACACCTTGCGTAATAACCACGTTACCGGCCAGATAAACACTGCCTTCGTGCAATGCAAGTCCTTGCAGGTAATTGATACCATGATCCTGTGCCGAAGCCAGTCTTTTAATGCTGTAATTCCCCGATCCGTTCGGCGTTAAGTGAAAAAGATCGCCATTCCAGGCGATCGTATAAAACGACTTATCGGAAGCGTCGTACGCGATCCTCGTTTGGGTATCGGTACTGTCGATCCGGAAAAATGGCCTGATCGACAGGTCGCTGCGAAGTGAACGTGCCGGTTGTGAGAAAAGCGGACTGGTTGCTGACAGGATTGAAAGAAAAAGAATGCCCAGGCAAAAGTGTTTCATACAATCCCTTTTAGGTTAGCACAGTTTCTAAAACTCCATCCTCGCAAGCGGACTGACCGTCTGGTCACAGAAATCACCCGCTTCGAACTTGTAATGCGCCGCGATCGCGATCATGGCCGCATTGTCAGTGCAGTATTCGAAGGCAGGAATATACACATTCCAACCCAGCTGTTGGCCAAGTTCCTGCAACGATTTGCGCAAACCTGAGTTAGCGGACACACCGCCGGCGATGGCAATCTCCTTAATGCCCGTTTCGCGGGATGCTTTTTTTAATTTTTTAAGGAGAATGTCGATCAATGTAAACTGAATGCTGGCACAAATGTCGGCGATATTTTCCTGGACGAAATCCGGGTTCTGGCGGACCTGCTTTTGGAGGAAATATAAAAACGAAGTCTTGATCCCGCTGAATGAAAAGTCCAGGCCCGGGATTTCCGGAAGCGGGAATGGAAATGTTTGCGGATTCCCCTGCGCGGCATATTTGTCGATGAGCGGGCCACCCGGGTACGGTAGGTCGAGCAGCTTGGCCGTTTTATCAAAAGCCTCGCCGACGGCGTCATCACGCGTTTCGCCGATGATTTCCATATCGAGCGGGCCGGTAACTTTCACGATCTGCGTATGCCCGCCACTCACTGTAAGGCACAGGAACGGAAATGCGGGTTTGGGCTCGTCGATGAAGTGCGCCAGCACGTGCGCCTGCATGTGATTGATCTCGATCAACGGAATATCCAGCCCGAGCGCCATCGACTTCGCGAACGAAGTACCTACCAGCAAAGCACCCAGCAAACCCGGTCCCTTGGTAAAAGCAATGGCATCCAGGTCTTTTTTTGCTATTTTTGCATCATTCAATGCTTTGCCCACCACCGGCAGAATGTGTTGCTGATGCGCTCTCGAAGCCAGCTCGGGGACGACGCCGCCGTACTGGGTATGGATGAGCTGCGTAGCAACAACATTGGAGCGGATATTCCCGTTTGTTATAACAGCTGCGGAGGTTTCGTCACACGACGATTCAATGGCGAGGATATTCATACTGTGGAAAATATTCGCAAAATTAAGCATTAACAATAAGATAAGCAGTATCCCGCTGCGAAGCTATATATGTTAAAATTCCTGAAGGCGCTTGGTAATGGTCTGATCGTGGTTATCATCTTCGTGCTGCTGGCACTTGGGATTGCTACCACCGCATTACAGCTTCCTTCCGTGCAAACCTGGGCTGTGCGATATGTAACGGCCGAGATCTCCACCAAGCTTGGTTATCCCATTTCCATCGAAAGGGTTAATATCAAATGGTTCGACGTGGTTTCGCTCGAAGGGGTTTCTGTGAAGGATTCCTCGGGCGCGGACATGATCGACGTCGGCCGCCTGGATGTCAATCTGAATGTCAATAACATTATGCGCGACTCGGCGAAGGAGATATTTCTCGACGAAGTCAATGTATACCGGCCCAATGTACACCTGGTAATCGTACCGAAATCCGGCGATCTCAATATCGACGGGTTCATCGCCCGCATTAATGAGCTCACGGCTCCGGCGGTGCCCCGGCCACCGAACGCGCCGGAGAACAATACGCCTTTTATCATCGGCAAAGCCAAAGTGATCGACGGTACATTCGGCTATGATGACCCCCGTCAGCCCCGCGATCGTGGTTCACGGGTATTTGACTACTCGCATTTCAGCCTCAAACATCTCTACGGCGAGCTGAGCGATTTCCTTGTACAGGGTGATACCATTGCTTTCCGTGCCAAAAACCTGAAAACGGTTGATAAACAGACCGGCCTGGAAATGCACGACCTCGATACGAAATTCCTTTTTTGCCAGAAGAAAATGGAATTGAAAGAGCTCGATGCACACATCGGTAATTCGCATTTGAAAGACGAGGTGATATTCTATTACAACCGATCGGGCGAATTGGGCGATTTCAACCATAAGATCCGCATGAAAGGGCATCTGGTCGGCAGCCGTGTGGATTCGCGCGACCTGGGGTTGTTTTCGAGCTATATCGATGGCTTGAACGAGACCTGGCTGATATCGGGCGATTTCAATGGGAAGGTCGATGATTTTGTGCTTTCCAACACCGACCTGCATTTTGGCAGGGACAGCAGGCTCATAGGCGATATCGGTTTCAAAGGGCTTCCCACAATCGAAGGCGTGCTGATGGACATCCGGCTGTCGGTTTCGAAGATTGATCCTGTGGATCTGGTTCAATATTACCCCGAGTGGGACATGCACCCTGATCTGCAAAAGTTCGGCTACACGCTGCTGGATGGTACATTTAAAGGTACACTCGAAGATTTTGCCGTGAATGCTTCGGCTTCCTCGGAACTGGGCGAGTTGTCGGGCGACCTTGTGTTCCATATTGCCGATACCCAAACGACCACCTATTCGGGCGAGGTAAAAACGGCATCTTTCAACCTGGGTACTTTGCTGGAAGACGAGGATAACTGGCAGGAGCTGGATTTTGAAGGAAAGGTTTACGGAAAAGGATTGGAACTATCGGTGGCTTCCGCGGATATGAATGCGCTGGTGCACCGGGTGGGTTTCCGTAATTATGATTATAAGAACATTAGGCTGCGGGGCAATCTGCAAAACCAGTATTTCAATGGCCTGGTGAGCGCCCGCGACAGCAACCTGGTATTAAACCTCGACGGCGAATTCGACCTTTCGAAACAGCAAAACATGTTCGATGTCAAAGGGCTCATTGAACGGGCCAATTTGAAGGAACTGGGGCTTAGCGAAGATCCGATTACGCTCCGCACACAATTGAATGTGAATGTGACGGGTAACACGGTCGATGAACTCGTAGGTGATGCCAAATTGCTGGATACCTACCTCGTGATGACCAATAAGGAGCGCAACCTCGTCGTGGATACGCTCGTGTTGTCTTCCAGGAATCACCTTGGGAAGCGCCGTTTGCAGCTCGACAGCGAGTTTCTGACGGCGAAGGTGGAAGGCAACTTTCTGCCGACGCAAGCCTGGAAGGACGTGAGCCAGGTTTTGGAAGAATATAAATTGTATTTCTTTGAAAACGAGGCCAGCCGGAACGAGTACTACGCCCGGAAGCCGTTGAAGATGCTTTCGCGGAGGTACGATATCGACTATTCGGTTCAGACGCATAACCTGTCGAAGTTCCTGGCCTTTCTAAGCCCTGATATTTACATTTCACGGGGCGCGAAGGCGGAAGGGATCTTTAAAATGGATAACACGGCCGTGCTCACTTTCAATGCGGTGTCGGATACGGTGAGCTATGGAAAAAACCAGTTTATGAATGCAGAAGTGGATGTTACCACCTCGAAATTCGTCAACAGCGCGGAGGTACTCGCGTCCATTCTCGTGACTTCCGACAAGCAGCAGATCAGCAAAATGGTGCCCACCGAGAAGATGGAGCTCGAAGGAACCTGGGACGTGGACCATATCGACTTTAATGGCGCGGTTCATCAGATCAAAAGTACCAACCGGGCCAATCTGGCGGGTGAGATACGGTTTCTGCCGGCCGGTCTGGATATTGGCTTCAAAAATTCTAAACTCAATCTGCTGGATGAAGAGTGGAATGTACCTTCGGAGAGCCTGATCTCGATTGTAGGGGATGATATTACCATGTCGAACCTCGGTTTGGTGAGCGGCAAGCAGCGCATTTTCCTCAGCGGCACTGCCTCCGAAGATCCGGAAAAGAGCCTTTTGCTGGATATTAAAAACTTCAAGCTGGCCAGTTTGAACCCCGTGTTCAATACCAAATTATCGGGGATTATGGATGGCTCGGCCAAGGTGAAAGATATTTACAACAGCGTCATGCTGGACGCGAATTTCGCGATCGAGGGCCTTGGATACGGACAGTACGAATTTGGAAACCTGCTCGGTACTGGTGATTGGGACCAGATCACCAGCGAGTTGCAGATCGACGCCCAACTGAGCAAGAATGCGCGCCGGGTTTTCAGCCTGGTGGGATCCTACCGCCCGAAACTGGAAGCGAATACCCTGAACCTGAAAGCGATTTTCAATCAGGCGGATTTCAAAGCGCTGGAACCTTTCGCGGAGGGGCTTGTGTCCGACATCAGTGGAACGGCGCAGGGAGTCGTATCGATCAGGGGTGTGGTGGATGCTCCCATTCTGGAAGGCTCACTTACCGTAGACAAGGGCCGGATGAAGTTCGACTACCTGCAATCGGTGTTTACATTCAGCGATAAAATCAATTTCTCTGAAAGTGAAATCACGGGTAACAACATTCTCGTTACCGATTCCGATGGCAATACGGCCACATTGCGCGGCGGGGTGTTTCATGACGGTTTCAAGTATTTTTCCCTCGGTTTTAATGCCGACCTTCGCAATTTCAAAATTTTGAACACCACTGTGAAGGACAACGACATGTTCTACGGAACAGCTTACGTAACCGGCCCTGTGGCGGTGTACGGCCCGATCGATAAGCTGAATATCGAGGCCAATGTGACCAGTAACAAGGGTACGCGCATTCACATACCGCTGGATGGGGCTACTGAGGTGGTGACGCAGGATTATATCCAGTTTGTAAGTAAAATGGCACCACCGGACAGCACGACCGGCGCTCCTGTCGATTCCATTGCCCGGAGCCAGATCGCCGGCGGGATCAAAATGGATTTCAATTTCAACCTTACTCCCGACGCGACCTGCGAGATTATCTTCGACCGGCAAACCGGCGATGTGCTGCGCGGAAACGGGAGCGGACGTCTCAATCTGAACATTGACACCCAGGGCGATTTCACCATGGCGGGAACGTACGAGATCGAAAAGGGGGAGTATAATTTTACGTTGCAGAATGTTATCAACAAGAAATTCAACATCAAACCAGGCAGCAGGATCATCTGGGCGGGTGATCCCTACGCTGCGCAGCTCGATGTAAAAGCCGGGTACACCCAGATGGTTTCGTTGGCAGGCGTGCTGCCCAATACCGGCAATCTGGGAAACAATAGCGGCGATGCACTGTCGAGAAGGTATCCTGTGGAAGTGACCATCGGGCTTTCGGAGCGGTTGATGTCGCCCACGATCCGGTACGACCTCAAAATCCTTGATAATCCCTCACTAAGTGCTTACCGCGGCCAGCTGGAAGCATTTCAGAACAAGTTGAAATCCGACGAACAAGAGCTTAGCCGGCAGGTGAGCAGTTTGCTCGTTGTGAACCAGCTACTGCCTGAGAGTAGCCTGGCGACGGTGGGCAGCCAGAACTTCCTCGGAAGCAGCATCAGCGAGCTCGTGTCGAACCAAATCAGCCGCTGGGCTTCGGGGATCAACGAAAACCTTGAAGTAGGCGTTTCGGGCCTTTCACTGGATCAGAATGCATTGAATAATTTGCAACTGCGCTTTTCCTACCGATTCCTGAACGACCGCTTCCGCGTCACGCGCGACGGCCGCTTTACCTCCGGCACGCAATCGCAAACGGGTGCTTCGCAATATGATGCGGCGAGCCTGCTCGGTGAATGGACATTGGAATACTGGCTGAATGCCAAAGGTTCGGTGCGGGTGAAAGCCTATAACCGCAATATCCAGAATAACCTGGTGTTCAACAGCGGAACCTTCACCACCGGCGGTGTGAGCATGCAGTTTACCCATAGCTTCAACCGCTTCACCCGTTCGCCGAAACCGGGCGTGCGGATACCTTTCCTGCCTGCTGATTCCACTCGCCAGGACGCCCCACAGGATGCCAAACAGGATACTACAAGAAAATTGATTTCAGAAAAAGACCCTACGCGCTAGCGCCGGCCGCCAGTTCCTGCTTGATCGCATGAATGCGGTCATTGAAATGCAGGCCTGGAAAATCGAGGTTCGGTACGCAGGTAGCGGTCAGATAGTCCATAACCTCCTTCGGGTGCGGTACGCGCTGCCCGGAAGCAATGCTGATATGCTTGGAAGTGGTCCAGAGTACGGTTTTGAGCTCGGTACGCAGGTCGTTGGTCATGAAATATTCCGTCACCATCGTGTCTTCATTATAGTAGATCACGCGCGAGGTAATGCGCACCCATTCGCTGATGCGCGCGGGCCTTACGTACGCGATCTGATGCTGGTACACGACCCAACTCGTGCGCAGCTCGCGGAACATCGCCTCGAAGCTGAAACCATACAGTTTGGAAACCTGGTCTTCCCGTGCATTGAAAAAGTAATCGAAGTATTTGGAGTTGTTCAAATGCATCAGCGGATCGCAATCCTGAAAACGGATGATCACCCTCGATTCCGCTTCGACGGGCATGTCGGACAGTTTGGCAGTAAACAGCATGGTTTTTAATTTATCTTGTTAGAAGTGTCATTCTCCGCGGTACCGCACGGCCAGTCCGCTCAGCATATAGCCTTCCTTGTTCACGCTCGTGTAGTATTTGTATTTGACATTGATAATCGCATCGGCGCCGATTTTCTGGGCCTTCATCACCAGCCGCGCGGTCAGGAGCTCCTTCGTCTTGGCATCGTTTCCGCGGAACATCATCCTTTTGTCTTTGGTTTGATCGGCCGTGAGCGAATCCTCGCTGCCGATCTCCACCACAGCCAGTTCCGAATAGGGACGTTCCAGAGGCTGGTTATCGTACAGGACCTCGATCGGATATTTGGTATTGGATGAAATGGGTATTCCACTTCCTGCGCAGGCCGAAAGCAGGAATGCCGCAAAGAGAGAACACAGGTACGGGGCACTTTTACTCGTAGTCATTATTTTGAAATGAGGGACATGTTTGAAAACGCATATGCAACCCATACACGCCTGATACGACATTATGTTGCAACGTATATTATTTTGCCATTTGTCACCAATCCATTGGTAAATGTGATATTCTGCACTATTTTCAAGGATTATAAATCTAAACTAATGGTTTTTAATATGGTCATGAAATCTAAAAGAACAAATTTGTTCAGGCACGGCTCACTGGTCGGAATGATGCTCGCTGCGATGCTGGCAATGCCTTCCGAAGCACAGCAGTTGCCGAAAGGCGTTACGAAAATAACGTCCGTGGAAGGGATTACGGAATACAATCTCGAGAACGGCCTGAAAGTACTGATGTTCCCCGATCCGTCAAAGCCGACCATCACGGTGAACGTCACTTACCTCGTTGGCTCGCGCCATGAGGGTTATGGAGAAACGGGGATGGCCCACTTGCTCGAACACCTCGTGTTCAAAGGATCTCCGAAGCATACGAACATTCCACAGGAGCTTACCGAGCACGGTGCACGGCCGAACGGTACCACGTGGTATGACCGTACCAATTATTTTGAAACCTTCGCGGCATCCGACGAAAACCTGAAATGGGCGCTCGACCTCGAATCCGACCGGATGGTGAACTCGTTTATCGCCAAAAAAGACCTTGATAGCGAGTTCAGCGTGGTGCGCAATGAATTCGAATCGGGCGAAAACAGTCCGTTCCGCGTGCTGATGCAGCGGGTTATTTCGGGCGGTTACCTATGGCACAACTATGGCAAATCGACGATCGGTAACCGCTCCGACATCGAGCGCGTGCCCATCGAAAACCTGCAAGCATTCTATAAACGATATTACCAGCCCGACAATGCGGTACTCACCGTCGCCGGAAAGATCGACGAGCCCAAAACACTAGCTTTGATCAACGATTATTTCGGTAAAATTCCCAAACCGACCCGCGTTCTTCCGCATTCCTACACCGTGGAACCCACTCAAGACGGCGAGCGTTTTGTGGAGCTGAAAAGAACCGGCGATGTGCAAATGCTGATGGCGATGTACCATATTATGCCCGGCTCGCACGCCGATTACCCTGCGATGGAAGTGCTCACGGAGGTGCTCACCACCGAACCGAACGGCAGATTGTACAAAAACCTCGTGGATACGAAGAAAGCATCGTCCCAATTTGGATACACATTCCAGCTGTTCGATCCCGGTTTCGTTTTGTTTGGTGCTGAGATCTTGAAAGAGAAGTCTCTGGACGAAGCAAAAAAGGCATTCACCGCGACGCTGGATTCTACCGTCACGTTCAAACCTTCGAAAGAAGATGTCGAAAGGGCCAAGACGACGATCCTCAAAAACTGGGACCTCGAATTCCGTAACTCGGAACGGGTAGGATTGAGCATCAGCGAATCCATCGCTACCGGCGACTGGCGGCTGGCATTCCTTTTCCGCGACAATATCCGCAAAGTAACACCTGAGGACGTAGCCCGGGTTGCACAATATTATTTCAAACCATCCAACCGCACGCTGGGAACGTTCATGCCGGAAGCTAATCCGGTGCGGGCCGAAATCCCCGAAGCACCTAATGTAGCCAACCTTGTAAAAGATTACAAAGGTGAAGCGGTGGTAGCGGAAGGTGAAGCATTCGATCCTTCGCCGGCCAATGTGGAAAGTCGTACGACACGCGTGGAAAAGGCCAACACGATCGAAACCGCATTGCTCCCTAAAAAAACACGCGGTAATGTGGTCGCTGCGCGCATTACCCTGCGGTATGGCGACGAAAAGAGCCTTCAAAACAAGGCTACGATCTCCGATCTGACCGGCTCGATGCTTGATAAGGGTACCAAAACCAAAACCCGGCAGCAGGTAAAGGATGAGTTCGACCGCCTGAAAGCGCGTGTCAGCTTTTTCGGTAATGCCAATCAGGCCGGGGCGAGTATCGAAACGACCAAAGAGAACCTGCCTGCCGTGATGAAGCTGGTGGCGGAAGTGCTTAAAACGCCTGCATTCGATGAAAATGAGTTTGAGAAACTGAAACAGGAAGAGCTGGCAGGTATCGAATCGAACCGCAGCGAGCCGCAGGCCATTGCATTTACCCAATATCGCCGCATTACCTCGCCCTACCCGAAAAGCGATGTGCGTTATGTCGGTACATTCGATGAGGATATCGAGAGCATCAAAGCGACGACCATCGATCAGATCCGGCAGTTTCACAAGGACTTCTATGGGGCCAATAATGCGTCGGCGACAGTAGTAGGCGATTTCGATAAGGATGCGATCCAGAAGATCCTGAACGACGAGTTCGGTAGCTGGAAGAGTGCCAAGCCATTCACCCGCATTTCCTCACCTTACCAGGCGGTAAAAGCGGAAAACAAGGCGATAGAAACACCGGATAAGGCTAATGCGATGTTTGTGGCCGGGTTGAATATGCCATTACAGGATACCGATCCCGATTACCCGGCATTGATTATGGGTAACTACATGCTCGGCGGCGGCTTCCTGAACTCGCGCCTGGCTACCCGCATTCGTCAGAAAGAAGGGTTGAGCTACGGTGTTGGCTCACAATTCTCGGCGAGTCCGCTGGATAAGAACGGTTCCTTTATGTCGTACGCCATTTATGCGCCCCAAAATGCGGAGAAGCTGGAAGCGGCATTCAAAGAGGAGATCGAGAAGGTCATGAAGGAAGGATTTACGGCGGATGAGTTGAAAGCCGCCAAATCGGGATACCTGCAATCGCGGCAGGTGGCGCGCTCGCAGGATGCTTCCCTCACGACGACTCTTAGCAGCAACCTTTATTTGAATCGTACCATGCAGTGGGATGCCGATTTCGAGAAAAAAATTGAAGCATTGACGCCGGACCAGATCAAGGCTGCATTTAACAAGCATATCGACTACAACAAGCTCGTTATCATCAAAGCCGGTGATTTTGAGAAGGCCAAAAAAGGCGCTCAAACCGGGGGAGCACCCGCGCAGCTTGGCGGAAGTGATAAAAAATAAGATTAAAATAAAATTAAGATTCAGGGAGCCGGTCGTGAAAAGCACGCCGGTTTTCTGCTTTTAAACGTAGTACATCTTTATCTTTGCCGAGTAATATTTACACGGAACCTCACGCTGTCAATAGCATCACAATGAAATTGATCCATCATCCGCTTCTCAGAGTTTTGTTCGCGGGACTCGTCATTATTCAACCTGTTTTTGGTCAAACCAAAAGTAAAACGGGGGGGACGGCTCCCACGCACGCCAGCAAGCTGGAAAGACCCAAGCTGGTAGTGGGTATGGTCGTAGACCAGATGCGCTACGATTACCTGTACCGCTATTACGAAAAATACAAAGAGGGCGGTTTGAAAAGGCTCATTAACGAGGGTTTCAACTGCCGCAACAACCATTACCATTACGCATTGACCGTGACGGCAGCGGGGCATTCGGCTGTTTATACGGGTTCGATGCCGGCTATGAACGGGATTGTGGGTAACGACTGGTACGACGTTGCGCAAGCCAAAAATGTGTATTGTACGGATGACAACACGGTGGCGACGGTAGGGAGCAGCAATGTAACGGTAGGCAAAATGTCGCCGCGAAACCTGCTGGTAACCACGGTTACTGATCAGCTTCGTATCGCTACTAACTTCCGTTCAAAAACCGTCGGCGTGGCGATTAAGGACCGCGCTTCCATTCTGCCTGCAGGTCACGCGGCATCAGGCGCTTACTGGTTTGATTCCAAAACCGGGAATTTCGTCACCAGTACCTATTATATGGATAATTTGCCACAATGGGTTACCGACTATAACAGCCTGAAAAAACCTGCCGAGTACATGGGCAAAGGCTGGAATACATTGTTGCCTATTGGAGAATATACCCAAAGCTCCCCGGACGATGTGCCCTGGGAAGGCAAACTTTCGACTGCTACCAAGCCGGTGTTCCCGCATGACCTGACGGGCAATGCAGGTGATGCATACGGCCCGATGACAACTTCGCCATGGGGCAACACGATTACCAAGGAGATGGCCATTGCGGCGATCAAAGGCGAAAACCTCGGTAAAGGTACCGACACCGATTTCCTTGCCGTGAGCTTCTCTTCTCCCGACCGCATTGGCCATATGTTCGGGCCTAACTCGGTGGAGCAGGAGGACGACTACCTGAAACTGGATCGCGAGTTCGCCGATTTCTTCAACTTCCTCGACAGCTGGGCAGGTAAAGGCAACTACACCGTATTCCTCACCGCCGACCACGGTGCCATGGATGTGCCTGCATTCTGGCAGGAGCATAAGCTGCCGGCAGGCTTGCTGAATGCAACTACCCTGACGCGCACCATCGTGAAAACACTGAACGATACCTATGGAGAGGCCGAATATGTTTCCGCATTTGAAAACTACCAGCTTTACCTCAACAAAGCGATCCTGAAAGAGAAGAAGGTCACCGTAGCGGATGTGTACCAGACATTGCGCGACGCATTGCTGGCAGTTGACGGCGTAGCCGACGTGATTAACCTGCGCGACATGGGCAAAGCACCGTTGAATACCTATCAATTGGAGCTGTTTAAGAACAATATCAATGCCAAACGCAGCGGCGATTTGCAGGTGTTGCTGCAACCGGGCTGGTTTGCTTCGACCATGAGCACCGGTACCGACCACGGCACGCCTTATAACTACGACACGCACGTGCCTTTCCTGTTGTACGGCTGGGGCATTAACAAAGGCGAAACGCTTCGTCGTACTTCCATTGCCGACATTGCTCCTACGATTTCGGCATTGTTGCACATTCTACCCCCAAGCGGCAACGTGGGTAACCCGGTGCAGGAAGCATTGAAAAAATAACCTTAAAAAGAGTATTCACTGCGGGCCATACCGGGTTCGGGTAATATAGGGCTACGCCGTTTTTTGTTTTATCTAAACCCCTTAATTGTGAGAAAATTAGCTTGCTGGGTATTGGCTGCAATGGCTACGACGGCCGTTTCCGCACAAACTCCTAAGAAGGCCGGTGCCGCGCAGGCCGCCAAAGCTGCTGCGACCAAGAACTCGGCCATCGCCCGTCCTAAACTGGTAGTTGGCATCGTGGTGGATCAAATGCGCTATGACTACCTGTACCGCTATTACGACCAGTATACCGAGGGCGGTTTCAAAAGAATGATGAATGAGGGCTTCAACTGCCGCAACAATCATTACAGTTACGCGCTTACAGTGACGGCTGCGGGGCACGCGTCGGCGTACACGGGCTCGGTCCCCGCCATTAACGGGATTGTAGGTAATGAGTGGTACGATCCTATTGCGAAACAGGATGTGTATTGCGTGGAAGACAGTACGGTCAAAACCGTGGGAAGCAGCAATGTAGCGGTAGGCAAAATGTCTCCCAAAAACCTGCTCGTGAGCACGGTGACAGATCAGCTCCGCATTGCGACCAACTTCCGTTCCAAGACTATTGGTGTGGCTATCAAAGACCGCGGCTCGATCCTGCCCGCAGGCCATGCTGCGAATGCAGCCTACTGGTTTGACTCCAAAACCGGTAATTGGGTGAGCAGTACCTATTATATGGACGATCTTCCGCAATGGGCGAAGGATTACAATGCGAAGAAAATGCCGGCCGCCTACGCGCAAAAGGGCTGGGACCTTCTGCTGACAGCGGACGCTTACACGCAGAGCTCTCCCGACGATGTGCCCTGGGAAGGCAAGCTGCCCGGGGCCAAAAAACCGGTATTCCCTTATGAACTCGTCGGAATGGCGGGTGACGCATTCGGGATTGTAACCGACACGCCGTGGGGTAACACCATCACCAAGGAAATGGCTATTGAGGCGATCAAAGGCGAGCAGCTTGGGAAAGGAAAAGATACCGACTTCCTGGCGATCAGTTTCTCGTCGACCGATAAAATCGGTCACCGCGTCGGTCCGAACTCCATGGAACAGCAGGATGATTTCCTGCGCCTCGACCGCGAGTTTGCCGATTTGTTCAACTTCCTCGATGGCTGGGTGGGAAAAGGCCAATATACGGTATTCCTCACCGCCGACCACGGCGTAGTGGATGTTCCGGGCTTCGCGAAGGAGCACAAGCTGCCGGCAGGCCTCGTCGATCGTAAGTTGCTCACCAATGCCGTTACCGACGCGCTGAATGAGGCTTTTGGAAAGGATAAATATGTGGTAGCTACGGATAACAACCAGCTCTATTTAGACCACAGCCTTTTGAGAAAAAAGAACATCACCATAGCAGCCGCACATAGCGTGGTACGCGACGCAGCATTGACTGTGCCGGGCATTGCCGACGTGATCGACCTGACCGACATGGGCAATGCACCGCTCAATACATATCAGTTGGAACTGTACAAGAACAACGTGAATGCGAAACGCAGCGGGGATCTGCAGGTGATATCGCAGCCGGGCTGGTTCTACGGAACTTCCACCGGAACCTCGCACGGAACGCCTTATAACTACGACACTCAGGTGCCTTTCGTGATGTTTGGGTGGGGTATCAACAAAGGGGAAACGGTGAAAAGGACTTCTGTTTGCGACATCGCCCCGACGATCGCTTCTTTGCTGCACATTTTGCCAGCCAGCGGTAACATCGGGCATCCGGTAGAGGAGGCGCTGAAAAAGTAGTTTAACAGTATTAATAAAAAGCCGTGGGTTCGAATCAATCGGGCCCACGGCTTTTTGTTTAGATTACTATGTAGAAATCAGGATTCCTCCACGATCAGGACAATGCCTTCTGTTTTTTTGATCACGACTTTGCTGCCGGCCGGGATATTCTCATGATTCTCTGAAATGGCTTTCCATTCGGCGCCGCGGTAATAAATGCGGCCTTCGCCATTGCCGGGAATGTCGCGGATTACCATGGCGGTTTCGCCGGTAAACTCGCTGTATTCCGCCGCGGAACGGCGTTCGAGCAAATTACGGGCGTGTTTCCGAAGCACAAGCAGCGAAACCAGCGAAATAGCCGAGAAGGCCAGGATCTGGCTTTCGGTAGTCGGCAATAGACCGATCGACGTGAGAAGGGATGTGAGCAATGCGCCGGCGGCGAAGAAAACGAACACGAGCAGGACGCTGACCAGTTCTGCCAGAAGCATTACCAGCCCTACGATGAGCCAAATCTGAGGTAAGGTCAAATCCATGATACTATTGCTTGTGTTCCGATGATTTGACTACGGTTAATGCCGTCGCGATGAGCGAGCCCATGTCAGCGAGGTTAGCCGGGAGAATGAGCGTATTGCCGGCTTTGGCTATTTTACCAAACTGCTCCACATAATTTTCGGCCACTTTCAATTGAACTGCCTCGGCGCCGCCTTCCTCCCGGATCGCCTGGGCAACCAATCGGATACTTTCGGCCGTAGCTTCCGCCACCGATTTCAACGCCGAAGCCTCACCTTCCGCCTCGTTGATTTGTCGTAAACGGATACCTTCCGATTCCAGTACCACTTTTTGTTTCTGGCCCTCAGCTACGTTAATAGCCGCCTGCTTTTCACCATCCGATTGCAGGATCACCGCACGTCGTTCGCGTTCAGCCTGCATTTGCTTTTCCATCGCATTCAATACGCTTTGCGGTGGGGTAATGTTTTTGATTTCGTAGCGAAGCACCTTCACGCCCCAGCCTGTGGCCGCTTCATCGATCGATTCCACCACAGCACGGTTGATTGTCATACGTTCCTCGAATGTCTTGTCGAGGTCCAGCTTACCGATCTCGCTCCGCATGGTGGTTTGCGCCAGCTGGATTACGGCAAAAGTGTAATCGGAAATACCGTACGCCGCTTTGCGCGGGTCGATTACTTGTATAAAAATGACCCCGTCCATGCGTACCTGCACGTTGTCGCGGGTGATACAGATCTGCTCGGGAATGTCAACAGCCGCCTCTTTGAGCGTGTACTTGTAAGCAATCCGGTCGAAGAAGGGAATGATGAAGTTGACGCCCGGTTGCAGGACGGCATAAAACTTTCCCAGACGTTCCAGAATGTAAGCGCTTTGCTGAGGGACAACCTTGACGGTCATCAGAATGGTGAGCACCACCAGGACGAGCAGAACAATGAAAGGGGTCATAACAAGTCGGTTTAAGGTCTATGGCGAAAATAACACGAAGTGGCGTTCAATCCTACCGCTCTCGGACTAATGTCAGGTAACGGTGCCCGTCGGTCGATGTCCCGGATAAATGGTCGGCCGGTTAAAAGATCAGCAGCTTCCGGCCACCCAAATCTTCGCCCACCGCATTTCGCAAGTGCATAATGTACAAGCCCGCAGGTAATCGGGAGGTTTTGAAAGTCATATTGTCGGCAGAGAGAACTTGCATGATTTTCTGACCCAATATATTGTAAAGCTCACCCCTATACCCAGTTAGCCGCTTGTCGGAAGGGCTTTCAATGGTGATCTTGTAGGTGTCGGTTTCAACCGGAAGAATAGCCCATTGCACGTTGTAGCAGGGTGTTTTTGTGCAGCGGATGGCAGAATTTTCAAATGTTCCATCGGTATCGGTGATACGAAGACGATAATAGTTTGAGGTTCCGGGGAAATGGTCGTCAAACTGGTAATACCGGGCAATATTGGATGTGCAGGATGCCTCGACGCGGCCTATTTCATGGAAATGTTTACCATCACTACTTCTGTAAACGGAAAAGTGCGATGCATTTACTTCCTCCGATGTGCTCCAATGCAGTCGGACTCTGCAGTTTTCGTTTTTGACCGTAAAATCTCTCAATAAAACAGGTAACGGATCGGTAAGAACGCTGCTGAAATATGCAAACACTGCCGCGGTTACAGCGATCTCCTGTACCGTAAACTCCGACATTTCAACCGCCTGTCGTGCGTCGGTGTAGCGGCGAAGTACCGGGTATGGATCTTCTTTCTTGTAGCCGTAAGGGTACCGGTTCAATGAGTCCTGGATTATGAAACTCGACGGGCGGTTCATCAAAAGTGAAGCGGCTGGTCCGAAAACCGGTACACCGGGAACCGGTTGAGCATATTGGCCCGGTATGGTCGACCAATGCAAAGGGAACTTCGGCGAATGCACGCCGGCAGCGGTAATGAAGCATTGCGATAGCGGATTGTTGCCCAGCGGAATGTCGAGCTGGATTTTTGCATAATCCAGTAATTCCTGCTTTTGGAGCAAGTGGGCGAACATAATGTAGTCAAATGCATAACTCTGGGCCATTCCAAAGGAACCGTAGCCGACATACCCTTTGAAATGGTGGTAAGCGCCGTGGTAGGCATGGATTTTCATAGTGCGGTTGAAATAATTCACCAGCACCTCATTGGTCAGTTTGTCTTTGAATTCGTCCACAAAGGTATTGTTTATCGCGAAAGTCGTTGTGGCATAGGCCCATGCGGCTTTAAAAGTATGCTGCTGCCAGCTCATAGTCGCGTGGAATTGGTGCGGTATTTGGCCATACCATTCATCGAAGTCTGCATGGTATTGGGCTTCGCCGGTTGTTTTGTACAACTCTGCCGCTGCCCAGGCGCGGTTGTCGGCGTCGATCGGATCGGGATAGGGGCCGGCCGAAATGCCCGGCACACTTACCGGCGGCGTGGGAGCGAGGTGATTTTTCAGGAATGTCCACGCATTACGGGCTTTTTCGAGGCAGAGCGCCGCATAAGCTGCATCGAAGTTTTTGAAATTTCTCGCTGCCATGGCCATAGCGGCCGCGAACAAGGCGGTCGATTGCGTGGTTTTTTCGGAAATGTAGAGGGGATTTTGCTCGTCACCCGGCAGGCCCTGTGACCAGGTGGCCGGTGTAACGCGAAAATACACACCGCCGTCGGGTGCCTGCATTTGCAGCAGCCAATCGGTTTCGTACCGCGCCTCATCGAGCCAGTCGGGAACGCCGTTGCCACTTTCCGGAATGTTGAGGTGGTTATCCGGAAATTTTTGAGGATATATTTCAAATGCGGTGAACATGATGAATAACGCACTCGCCGCGGTAGGCACGTATCGCCCGTAGTCACCCGCATCGAGCCAGCCGCCCTGCATCGGTAGCTGCGTACCGGGAGGGAAGTCGGAGGCGGAGTAAAGTGGCGAGGTAAGGTGCGAGGAATGGATTTGCGCAGTTTCGGCAGGTAGTCCTTCGCGGGCCCATTCGCCTCCGTAGGCAGGTTCAATGTTCCCCGACCGCTGATAATATAATGCCCTGGCAGTGTTGAAATAAAGTGTGTTGTAGCAATCCGAACCGATAATGAAAGCTTCTGAACGGCCAAAACCAGGCACATAAACGTAGTATTTGCCCGGTGTTTCCAAAGCTGAAAAATCCATTTCAAATACGCTTTCCCCACTGAATGCTGAATCTGATTTGAGATAAGTACAAGTGCCGTTGAACGCAACCTGCTGATCTTCGCTGATAACTTGGAATGCGGGAGGTAGGAGCGAATCGACGGGCATAAACCATGCGTCGCCGAGGAACCTGCCCAGTTTTCCCAGTTTGGGACTTTCGGGCAGATAACCTACCTCGTTAACTTTTACATTTCCGTGGATTGCGGCGTCGCTGAAAATGAAAGTTGTATCCAGATTTACAGCATTGCCATCTGTATCGGTGATGTCAGCAACCTGCAAATGGTAGAGGCTACTGTTTTTCAGGGGTTTTGCAAAAATCACATATAACTCGAAAACGATAGTGGGATCGTCCGAAGGCGAGAGCCCTTTTACAAAGCTATGCCGGCCAATACGGACGGGCTGTGTAATCGTTTGATAATCAATATCCGTCGTGGATTGTAGCGAATAGCGCTTCAATTCATGGCAGCCTGTGGTATCGAACCTCTCGCTGATGGTAAGCAAAACAACCTGGTTTGAAACCAGCGAAGCTGTTATCGACGGACTGCCAGGCACGGAGCCGGCCGGTTGTGCATTTGTGTAGCTGACTACCATCAGGAGCAGCATTAGTATCGATCTTTCCATCACATTTTACGTTTGATTTGGGATAGCAGAAAGCGATAGCTGTGCCGGGGCAGGGCTGAATAAGTAATAAATCCCAACCGGTAGCGCTGGTTTATCAGCCGGTTGGGATAATTATTATAAAATATTAAAAGAAGGAATTGGAGTAACGGAAGCGGGAATTAATTCCTCAATATCTCCTTGGAAATCACTATTTTCTGGATTTCACTTGTGCCCTCGCCGATGGTACAGAGCTTGCTGTCGCGGTAGAATTTCTCGGCGGGGTAATCCTTCACAAAGCCGTAGCCTCCGAAGATTTGCACGGCCTCGTTAGCCACGCGTACAGCGGTTTCGGACGAGTGGTATTTAGCCACGGAGCTCGCCAGCGTCACTTTTTCGCCGGCGTCTTTCAATGCGGCGGCGTGGAAAGTGAGCAGTGAGGAGGCCTGGACGTCGGTGTACATGTCGGCCAGTTTGAATGCGATGGCCTGGAAGTCGCAGATCGCTTTGCCGAATTGCTTGCGTTCTTTGGAATAGGCCAATGCGACCTCGTACGCGCCCCAAGCGGTGCCTACGCCCAATGCGGCAATCGAAATGCGGCCGCCGTCGAGGACTTTCAATGATTGTATAAACCCGTCGCCGATTTCGCCGAGCCGCTGGCTGTCGGGAATGCGGCAATCCTGGAACAGCAGTTCCACGGTTTCTGAGGCGCGCATACCGAGCTTGTCTTCTTTGCGGCCCGCGCTGAAACCCGGTGTACTGGTGTCGAGTACGAATGCGGTGGCACCATGCTTGTCGCCCGGTTCACCGGTACGGGTCATTACGACGAGCACATCGGCGCTTTTGCCGTTAGTAATGAAGTTTTTGGAGCCGTTGATCACCCAGTCATCTCCATCGCGCACGGCCACCGTGCGCATATTGCCTGCGTCGGAGCCGGTGTTGGGCTCGGTAAGGCCCCACGCGCCGACGAGCGAGCCTGTGGCGAGGCCGGGGAGGTATTTTTGCTGCTGTTCGTCGTTGCCGAACATGTAAATATGATTGGTACAAAGCGAATTGTGCGCCGCCATCGACAATGCTACCGACGGGTCCACTTTCGCCAGTTCGATGATCGCCGTCACATACTCGCGATAGCCGAGGCCGGCACCGCCGAGGCTTTCGGGAATGAGCATGCCCATGAGGCCAAGCTCGCCCATTTGTTTGAAAAGCTCTTTCGGAAAATGCTGCTGGTCATCCCAGGTGCGGATGTTCGGCCTGATGTGCAGCGCGGCAAAATCCCTGACGGTTTGTTTGATAAGGTTACAAATTTCGTCGGAGGGGTTCGTAGTCAGGTCTTTTTCTCGTGTGTCCATAGGTGTTGATGATTATATTTGTGTGATTACCCAATGATAGTGAGAATGCGACAAAATCGCTAGCCAGTAACGAACAAATACAAATCGCGAAGGTGAACATTCGCTTAAAAAAATTACTTTTGCAACCGTCCTTACGCACTGGACTTAGTTAAGTACAATTCCCGGATTTTATTAAACAAGTGCCAAAACAGCTATATAATAATTAACCGTTTATGAAAATTGCAGTAGTAGGAACAGGATATGTTGGTTTGGTGACAGGTACCTGCTTTGCCGAGACCGGCAACCAGGTGACTTGCGTCGACATCGACGTCAGAAAGGTGGAACGCCTTCAAAAAGGAGAAATACCCATTTACGAGCCTGGTCTCGACGTTCTTTTCGACCGCAATGTGGCGGAAGGACGCTTGTTGTTTACGACCAACCTGGCCGAAGGTATCAAGGATGCGCAGGTGATATTCCTCGCATTACCAACGCCTCCGGGTGAAGATGGCTCCGCCGACTTGAAATATATTCTCAAAGTTGCCGACGATCTCGGACCGATCCTGGATCAGTACGCGGTGATCATCGACAAGAGCACGGTACCTGTCGGAACGGCTGAGAAAGTACGTGCGGCAATCGCTAAAAATGCGAAAGTAGAATTTGACGTGGTATCGAATCCCGAGTTCCTCCGTGAGGGGGTTGCCGTGGAAGATTTCATGAAACCCGACCGGGTAGTGGTGGGTACAACCTCGGAAAAAGCCAAAAAGGTAATGGAGAAGTTGTATGCTCCGCTGGTGCGCCAGGGCAACCCGGTGATCTTTATGGATGAGCGCTCGGCCGAAATGACCAAATACGCAGCGAACTCATTCCTGGCCATGAAGATCACGTTCATGAATGAAATCGCGAACCTTTGCGAGAAAGTAGGTGCCAATGTGGACGATATTCGTCGTGGTATCGGAACCGACAGCCGTATCGGCAAGCGTTTCCTTTTCGCGGGTATCGGATATGGCGGTAGCTGTTTCCCGAAAGACGTTCAGGCGCTGGCCAAAACTTCGAAGGACTACGATTACGATTTCCGTATCCTGAAATCGGTGATGGACGTGAATTACGACCAGAAGAAGAAATTGCTCCCAATGGTGGAAAGCTTCTTCGCCGGTGACTTAAAAGGTAAGACGATCGCCGTTTGGGGATTGGCATTCAAACCTTATACCGACGATATCCGCGAAGCTCCCGCATTGGAAAACATAGAAGCATTGCTCGACGCTGGCGCGAAAGTGGTAGCTTACGATCCGGAAGCGATGACGAACGTAAAGGGCATTTTGGGGGACAAAATCACTTTCACCCATACGCCTTACGCAGCGCTCGACGATGCGGACGCGTTGATGATCTTTACCGAATGGCCTCAGTTCCGCACGCCGGAATTTGAAAAAATGGGTAAACTGCTGAAAAACAAAGTGGTTTTCGACGGCAGAAACCTGTACGAACTCGATCAGATGCGCGAGATGGGTTATACCTATTACAGCATCGGTCGTGAGAAGGTGGTGCCGGCCTGATCATAAAATAGTAAATACTTTAACTTACTCATCTTAATGAAACGTGTTTTAATTACGGGAGCAGCAGGTTTCCTGGGTTCGCACCTCTGCGAGCGTTTTTTAAAGGAGGGAATGTATGTGATCGGGATGGACAACCTGATCACCGGCGATATGCGCAATATCGAACACTTGATGCCCAACCCGAATTTTGAGTTCTACCATCATGATGTGACCAAATATGTGCACGTACCGGGCGAGCTCGATTATATTATGCACTTCGCATCTCCCGCCAGTCCGATCGACTATCTGAAAATTCCGATCCAGACGCTCAAAGTAGGGGCAATGGGAACACATAACCTGCTGGGATTGGCCCGTGCCAAAAAATCACGTTTCATTATCGCTTCCACCTCTGAGGTATACGGCGATCCGCTCGTACACCCGCAAACCGAAGATTACTGGGGCCACGTGAACCCGATCGGGCCGCGTGGCTGCTACGACGAGGCGAAGCGTTACCAGGAGGCGATTACGATGGCTTACCACCGCTATCACGGCCTGGAAACGCGCATTGTACGGATCTTCAACACCTACGGGCCGAGAATGCGACTCAACGACGGACGTGTATTGCCTGCATTCATGGGACAGGCGTTGCGTGGTGAGGACATTACCGTGTTCGGTGACGGTACGCAAACCCGCGCATTCTGCTATGTGGATGACCTGGTGGAAGGTATTTACCGCCTGTTGATGAGCGATTATTCGTTGCCTGTCAATATCGGTAATCCGATGGAGATCACCATCGGACAGTTTGCGGAAGAGATCATCAAGCTGACTGGTACCGACCAGAAAGTGGTGTACAAGCCACTTCCGCAGGATGATCCGAAGCAGCGCCAGCCGGATATTTCGAAAGCGAAGGAAATCCTCGGGTGGGAGCCAAAGGTATCCCGCGAAGAAGGCCTCCGCATCACATACGATTATTTCCGCAGCCTGCCGAAGGAGCGTCTGTACGAAGAATCGAACCACAGAGGCTTCGAAGGATTCAGCGCGAAAAAATAATTTTTGTTCCCCCGGGCTGAAGTCCGGGGCTATATGATCCCATTGCTCCGGACTTCAGCCCGGGGACCTTAACCAAACAAAAAACCCGCCGAAAGCGGGTTTTTGTTTGGTTAAGGTAGGGAATCAGTCTTATACTTCCATGATCTCCTTTTCCTTCACGGAGAATATCTGTTCGATTTTGGCTACAAAGCTGTCGGTCAGTTTCTGAACGCGTTCTTCGCTGGATTTTACCAAATCCTCGGAAACACCTTCCTTGGTCAGTTTACGCAGTGAGTTATTCGCGTCCTGACGAATGTTACGGACGTTAATCTTAGCAGTTTCAATTTCGTTTTTAGCGCGTTTTACGAGCTCGCGGCGGCGCTCTTCATTCAATGGGGGAACAGAAATCCGGATCAGCTCACCGTCGTTCGAGGGGGAGAAGCCCAGGTTACTATTGCGGATCGCCTTTTCGATGTCGTTAATGATCTTCTTTTCGAAAGGTTTGATAGCCAGTGTCCGTGCGTCGGGCGTATTGATTGTCGCCACGTTCTGGATCGGTGTCATTGAACCATAGTATTCGATCTGAAGACCTTCCAGCATCTGGGGAGATGCTTTGCCGGCGCGGATTTTACCTAATTCAATAATAAGGTGTTTGATTGCGCCGTCCATGGTATCCTTGGCGTCGTCCAGATATAATTCTATTTCTTCCATTGTTTTATAGTAAGCTGTATTTTCTATTGATTCGAGATCAGGGTTCCGACATTGCCACCCATTACGAGGTCGTACAGGTTACCTGGCTTGTTCATGTCGAATACGATGATCGGCAGATCGTTTTCCTTGCACAATGTGAATGCTGTGAGATCCATGATCTTGAGATTTTTGGACAGTGCTTCATCAAATGAAAGCTGGTCATACTTGGTAGCGGTCGGGTCTTTCTCCGGATCGGCTGTATAAACGCCGTCTACACGCGTACCTTTCAAAACCACTTCCGATTCCGACTCGATGGCACGAAGACCTGCGGTAGTGTCGGTTGTAAAGTAGGGATTCCCTGTTCCCGCTCCGAAGATCACCACACGGCCTTTTTCGAGGTGGCGCACTGCGCGGCGGCGGATCAATGGCTCGCAAACCTGCTCCATTTTAATAGCCGACATCAGGCGTGTGTTCATTCCGTGTTTTTCCAGTGAGCTCTGGATCGCCATGCCGTTGATCACGGTTGCGAGCATGCCCATATGATCGCCCTGCACGCGGTCGATCCCGGATTTCTCCACGGAAGCCCCGCGGAAAATGTTTCCACCACCAATTACGATTGCAACCTGCACACCTACCTCGGTAATCCTTTTGATTTCCTTGGCATAATTGTCGAGAATGTTAAAGTCGATGACCTGGGCTTTGTCGCCCCCGTTGAGTGCTTCTCCGCTGAGTTTCAGTAATAAACGTTTGTATTTTGGTTCCGGCATGGTTGTGAGTGGTGTTTTGATCTGTAAAAATAAGCGGACGAAGTTCAGAATCACAAGTAATTTAGTGAAACTCCAATAATACCTGGTTTTTTTCCACAATCTGTCCGGGCGTCACTTTCAGCGTTTTAATGACCCCGCTACCAGACGATTTGATCACATTTTCCATTTTCATGGCTACC
Organism: Dyadobacter fermentans; assembly: GCF_019924045.1. Classification (GTDB taxonomy): domain Bacteria; phylum Bacteroidota; class Bacteroidia; order Cytophagales; family Spirosomataceae; genus Dyadobacter; species Dyadobacter fermentans_A. The sequence goes on from NZ_JAHXBN010000001.1 coordinate 386,149, forward strand.
AGCACGAGCAGGTTGTCACCTTTGGCGATGCTATCACCTTCGGCCACCGCGATCGACTGGATCAGCCCAGGCATAGGGGCTTTTACATTGTTGATCTTTTGAGCGGAACCATTCTGCATGCCCATTTTTTCGAGCAGAAGATCGAGGTCATCCTTTGCCGCGGTGTGATAATGCTGGCCGTTGATGAGCAAATGCGTCGTTTTCTCAGCCGGGTTACGGTCGAGTACCTCGATATTGTAGGATTTGTTGTTCCAGATTACGTGAAAGCGGTTGTTGCCAAGCGCCGCAATGTCGCCGTCGAATGCACTACCATTGATAAACCAGCCTTCTTTCCGCTGGTCTATTTCAAATGCATGGTTGCTTTCAGGCTGTTCGGCCTGCGGTTTGTTGCCCACATTTACTTTCAGCATACCATTTCGCTGTAATCGTTGGAGATTTCTTTGAGGATGCTGTCGAGTTCGTCGAAAGTAGGCGCTTCCACGAGGCGCATTCTGTAAGGTTTGAAGTGTTCCAGCCCTTTGAAATAATTGGTATAATGCCTTCTCATTTCAAAAACACCTGCCACCGGGCCTTTCCAGCGGATAGAGAATTCGAGGTGCCTGCGGCAAACGTCCACGCGTTGCTCCATCGTAGGCGGCGGTAGTTTTTCGCCGGTTTTGAGGTAATGCTTGATCTCGTTGAAGATCCAGGGGTTACCAATCGTCGCACGGCCGATCATGATGCCGTCCACACCATAGGTATTTTTGTATTCCAAAGCCTTCTCGGGCGTATCGATGTCGCCATTCCCGAAAATAGGGATGGTAATGCGCGGGTTTTCCTTCACTTTGGCGATGAGCGACCAGTCGGCGGAGCCTTTGTACATCTGTACGCGCGTACGCCCGTGAATGGACAGCGCCTTGATGCCAATATCCTGCAAACGCTCCGCCACTTCCTGAATGTTCTTGGTATTATCATCCCAGCCCAAGCGGGTCTTCACAGTCACCGGCAAATGCGTCGATTTAATCACCGACTCCGTCATCTTGACCATTTTGGGAATGTCCTGCAACAATGCAGCGCCCGCACCCCGGCACGCGACATTCTTCACCGGGCATCCGTAGTTGATATCGATCAGGTCGGGGTTCACGCGTGAGGCGATCTCTGCGCACGAGCCCATTGTTTCCACATCGCTCCCGAAAAGCTGGATACCCACGGGTCTTTCGTACTCAAAAATATCCAGTTTCTGAACGCTTTTAGCTGCATCACGAATGAGCCCTTCCGACGACACGAATTCGGTGTACATCAAATCGGCGCCGTTTTCCTTGCACACCGCACGGAACGGCGGGTCGCTCACGTCCTCCATCGGAGCGAGCAGCAACGGAAAATCACTCAGTTCTATATTTCCAATCTTAACCATAATCCTTCAATACCACTTCGCAGTAATATGATAATAAACTGTAAATTTACACCAATTATGCAAAATAGTAACCCGAATCTGGTTGTTTCGCGCGTACCCGGCACCTGGGGCAGTTTATTGGTACTGGTCGGCTTCATGCTTATCGGCATGGCCGTAGGCAATGTACTGGCTGTAATGGTGCTCGCGGTTTACCTCGGTGCGGACACTGAAAGCGTTACGGCCCTGCTCACTCAGCTATTCGCCGAACCCGAAAAAATACCAAACGGATGGAATGCGCTGATGATCATGCAGGGTACGGTTCACTTCTTTTCCTATTTGCTTCCCACGCTCATTTACTGGTTTTATATCGAACGCCGTACAATAAGCGACCTGAGCACTGAGCGCAAACCGGTATGGTATATTTGGGTGCTGGCGTTTTTGCTGGTACTGGCATTTATCCCGGCAAACAGCAAGTTTATCGAATGGAACCAGGCGATGGATCTGCCGGATGCATTGTCAGGGCTCGAAAAATGGATGCGTGACAAGGAGGACCAGCTTTCGGTGATGACGGAATTTCTTACGAGTTATACCAGTTTTGGTCAGTTGCTGATCGCATTGTTTGTTGTAACCGTGCTTCCCGCGCTGGGAGAGGAAATCCTTTTCAGAGGGGTGATCCAGACGAAACTTTCGCAGGAATTACGCAATGTTCATGTCGCGATCTGGGTGTCGGCGGCTATTTTCAGTGCTATTCACTTTCAATTTTATGGCTTTCTGCCGCGTATGATGCTTGGTGCATTGTTCGGCTATCTGTATTATTGGACCGGCAATTTGTGGGTCGCGATCCTGGCGCATTTCGTTAACAACGGTTTTGTGCTGGTAATGATGTACTTACACAATGTGGGTTTGGTAGAAATCAATATCGAAGAGGCAAAATCGATGCCGTTAATGCTCATTACGGCGTCGGTGGCGGTATCTGCAGGTATTCTGGGAGTGATCAGAAAGAACGGTCGGGAGGCGGGAACGAGCGCTTCGCGCAAGATTTAAGATAATTTAACATTTTGAAAAATAATGGAGGAAAACTGGGCTAAGGCCTACCAGAGCGGACAGGCAATCCGGGCCGAAATTGCCCGGGAGATTTTGGATCAGAACGGAATCGGGGCGGTGATTGTGAACAAGCAGGATAGCAACTACCCGATTTTTGGAAACTTTGAAGTGCATGTGCCCGCGGCCGACCTGATAACGGCCCAAACAATACTAACGAATGAAGAAGCGCTTAAACAACCTGAGTAATTTACAGCAAAGGACCATCACCGGGTTGGCGGGCGTATTTGTTATTATTAGTTGCATAGTTTACAGTGAATGGTCGTTTTTGCTGCTTTTTTGTGCTATCAGCTCCCTCACACAGCTCGAATTCTACAAACTGCTCGGGCTCGACGGTAACCAGCCACTTACATATTATGGCACGTTCTGTGGCACAGTCATGATGCTTCTTGCGTATTTGATTGAGCAGGACATTGTAGAATTTGAAAACTATTTCATTATCAGCCCGCTGCTGTCGATGATCTTTTTTATCAAACTCTATAAAAAGAACGACCTGAAACCCTTTACGAACATCGGGTTTACGTTCCTGGGTATTATTTACGTGGCATTGCCGTTCGCACTGATCATCGTGATGGCGCTGCGCGGAGGAACGTACAACTACGAGATCGTGCTCGGTAGCCTGCTGCTCTTGTGGGCGTCGGATATCGGGGGGTATTTTGCGGGTACCAAGTTTGGGAAAAGGAAGCTGTTCGAACGCATTTCTCCTAAAAAATCCTGGGAAGGATCCATGGGCAGTGCCGTCTTTGCGGGTATCATCGCGTTTGCGCTGGGGCATTATTTCCGTACCTTCGAACCCTGGAAGTGGTATTGCATCGGCGCGATCATCGTGGTGGTGGGTACTTACGGCGACCTGGTGGAATCGTTGTTCAAACGGAGCATTGCCATCAAGGACTCGGGGAGCAGTATTCCGGGGCACGGCGGCTTCCTCGACCGTTTCGACGGCCTTTTACTGTCGGCACCATTTATTGTTACATTTTTGAAGTTATTTTCCTGAGCGAAATCGCTTTGTATCATTCATAGGGCAATGCCCGGTTACTCAGGTCGTTTGTAAAATAAGGAACGGAATTTTTACAGGCATTCGGCAAACACTATTTGAAGGGAAATTTATCATCGTGCTAATCAAAGTTTCCGGGTGTTTTCCCGGGGCGTAATCTGGAAGGAATGAAACGGAGTCTTTTTATATTTTTCCTCGTGCTGGCGGGAATGTTGTGTGGGCGGGAAGCATTTGCTCAGGGTGAACAGAAGGCGATTATCTTCTCAGGGGTAGTCGTGGGAGGTAAAACCACCGAGCGCTTGCCGGGTGCCACCATTTTTATCGTGAATGCAGGGCGGGGAACGCTTGCCAAAGGCGACGGTTCATTTACTATTCCGGTTTTCCCGGGCGATAGCATCGTGTTCAGTTATGTGGGGTATAAAAAGCAATTCCACATCGTTCCGAGGGGCTATAACTCGGATATCTATTCGGCGATTGTGGCTTTGCGTGAGGACGTAGTGACACTTTCCGGCGTAACGATTTATCCTTATTCAACCGAAGAAGAATTTAAAAAGGCTTTTCTCGCACTCAAACTGCCCGATCAGGCTGAACGGGACGCATTGGCAAAGAGCACCGATCCGGATTATATCAACCGCCTTGCCGCCCAAATGCCCAACAACGCGCAGACCAACTACCGGTACTCGATGGATCAGCTGATGTTCGGCCGGGAATCCGCGGCGAACAAAGGCTTTGCGACGAGTTTCCCCTTCCTGAACCCATTTGCTTGGGCCAAGTTTATCAAATCCGTCAAAAACGGGGATCTGAAACAAAAGGATTGGAGCAAGGAGCTGAATGCAACCCCGCGTGAAAATATCACGAAGCAGGATTTCATTGTCCCAAGCCCTGCCGAAACGGAAGCTGCCAAAAAGCGGAGCGGAAACTAGTCAGCCGGTTCAAACTTCTTTAATTGCAAGTCATTTCCGTCAAATACGGCATAATGCTGCTGGGTAACCCATTCGCCAAGGTTAATGTAGCGTGAATGGGCACTGACGTGCATGTCCAGCACCAGGTGCCGGTGTCCGAAAATGTAGTAATCGTGCGGGGCCGATGCTTCGACCTCCCGGCAGTATTGGAATAACCATTCATGATCCGCACCTAAAAAGCGCTCTTCACCCTTATTCACATTGGCTAACCGGCTGCGTTTTGACCACTCGGAGGCGATCCACATACCCACGTCCGGGTGCACTATGCGAAAGAGCCATTGAAAAAAGCGGTTTTCGAATACTTTCTTCAAAAATTTGTAGGTATGGTCGCCCGGCCCCAGGCCGTCGCCATGGCCAACGAGGAGCTTTTTCTGTCCTGCGGGCGAGGTAATGTTGAAGGTTACCGGATTGCGGTAAATAGGGGCATTTAGTTCTTCGGTGAGATAGCCCGACATCCACATATCGTGGTTGCCTGTGAAAATGATGAGCTCGATTCCTTCGTCGGCCAACTCGGCCAGCTTGCCCAGCAAGCGCACAAAGCCTTTTGGTATCGCCCGGTTGTATTCAAACCAGAAATCAAAAATATCGCCCACGAGAAAAATGACCTGGGCATCGTGCCTGATCGATTCCAGCCAGCTTACGATGCGCCTTTCGCGCTCACGGCTCGCGGATGCGGTGGGTACTCCGAGGTGAAAGTCCGACGCGAAGTAAATCCGACGCCCCGGGGCAAGGGTAATGTTTTTCTGCTGGAATGAAAGACTCATGTAGATTGGTCAAATGCGGTGCAATTTACGATGTTCGTGGAAAATGCAGCGATGGTATGGTTTTTCAGCAGGCTCTTTCTAGCTTGCATCCATTTTAAAGAACTGTAAAATGAAACGCTACATATCCATCTTCACCCTCTCGGCGTGCCTCCTGGCCGTTGTTTTGCCGGCATCGGCGCAGGCCCCGAAAAAGATACCTGCCGACAAACAACGCATTACGCTCTGGAAGCCCGACAAAGGTCAGTACTATTTCAGCCACGCGCTGGTTTTCGATTATCAGAACAAGGCGGATAAGACTGCCGGGACGATCAAAATCCACCTGGATCCGGTTACCGGTGCCATGTGTTTTGTAAAAGAGACAAGTTTCGGGCAAGGCGGCAAGTCTTTCGATTTTGTCATTGGCTTCCCCGATGGGAAATACATTTTCTGCGGCACGGACGAGGATGGGAAGAAAGTCAGGATTAATGAAGTAGTGAAAGAATTCAAGCCCGATGCAGATACGAAAAAGCAACAGCAGGACGATTTCAAAACCTACGTCGTTCCGACGGAAAACAAAAGAGAGGAATTTGGCTTTGCGAGCACGGAGTACGATCTGACCTACGCTACTTCGGGTAGTCAGGAGAAAATCTGGCTTACCCACACACCATTCAGCGTGTACCCGCTCTACGGCCTCGAATTTGTTGAAAGCGCTGTTAGCTTACCGGTTTCGTTCGATTACATGAATCTGTTGCCGTCGGATTTGCTGCTTTCGGAAATTAATTCGAAGGATGTGGTATTGAAACTAAAAAGCTTTGGAAAGGATCCTTACACGGCGAACGCCAAGGGGTATGTGGTATTGAAGGTGAATGACTAAGCAAACGGGGCGCCTTCGAGCGCCCCGTTTTATTTTATGCATTTTCGGCTGGTGCCGCTTCGGCCGTTTCAGCTTCGGTAGCCGACGCCTGGGCGCGTTCCGCCATGACCTCGGATAGCGGACGCATATTGGCTGGAATCTCCGGTTCCTTATCTTCATCTGCTGAATACGGGAACACATCAAGGATCGGCGTAAGGTTGATATCCGTCACTTCGTAGGGGATCAGGAAGTTGCGCATGCTTTCGTTGATCCGATCGAGGGCTTGCTGAATGCCTTCCGCATTGACCAGCATATAATTCACGATTTTTTTCTCCTTGCCGCTTTTTTCATCCACGGAGAAGTAAATGACCTTCGCTTTGAACCACTGTTCGCCTTCTTCATAGGAGAAGAGGTCGGCGAGGCGCATTCTGCTAATGGCCGTCACGCTGAAATCGCTGGCATCGGTGAGGATCTGCTTGTACAGCCTCGCTTCCGACTCGGTGTATGAAACCGCATCCACGAGGTACGTCTCATTGATCGTTTTCAACCTTCCTGCTTCATCTTCTTTTTGATACCGAATTTTTCCTAAATACCAGCTGGCCATTGTTCGTGTTGATTGGGTGAAAATTAGAGTGTGCAAATGTAGAGGCTGGCTCGAAAGCACGCAAAAAAATAACACCAGAAACTAATAATCCCCGTCCCGGGTATGCGTTCTGATACCTACTGTTTAACTTGCGTAAAATACATTGTAATGAAAAAACACATTTGGTTGGCTGCAATTGTCCTTGTTGCGGCTGTAATGACAAGTTGCGGCGTGAGCCGCCAGGTTTCGGAAGCGAAGGTTTTTGGTGATTGTAAATATGATATCGCATCGGTAGACAGCGTGTACCTCGCCGGTATCGACATCCGCGAGTTCAGGAATATCAGGAGTTTCAGTGATTTCGATCTGGCCAGGTATCCGCGACTGGCAATGGGATTGTTGAGGAAAGACGTGCCCTTGAACCTCCGGGTGAATGTGGATATCACGAATCCTACCCGCAAACGGGCGGCGATCAACCAGCTGGAATACAAAGTGCTGCTCACAGAAAGCGAAATTTTCAACGGATATCTGAGCCAGTTGATTGAAGTAATGCCGGGCACCACGCCCACGCGGGTGCCTGTAAGCCTGCAAACCAATGCGTACCAATTGCTTTCGAACGACAAAACGCGCGATCAATTCGTGAACATGATCCTCGCCCTGACAGGCAAGTCGGATGCCAAGCCATCGAAGTTTGTTGTGAAAGTGAGGCCGACGCTGGATATTGCCGGAAAGCAGGTCAATTATCCCGGGTACATTACTTTTGAAAAGGAAATAACCAGCCAGATGATCACCGGAACGCGGTAAGCAGGCGCATTCAGTTCCCAAATATCCCCTACGTTTTGAAGCTATTCCTCGAAGATCCTCATCTGTTTGAGTATTACAGCCTTGTTGTTGTGCTGCTGCTGCTGTTTGGAGCTACGTTTTTGATAGAAAAAATAAAGCCCTGGCGGCAATGGACCGGTATCGGCCTGATTGTGCTGCCCGTGGCCTATTTTTTCCTTCTCCTCGATGCGCACCTTGTCAATATCCCGTACACCGACGATTTTAATCTGCTCGAAACCGTGCAGAAACTGCGCAATTCGGGAAGTGTCATGGAAATGCTGAAAGCACTTTTCGAGCAGGTGAACCAGCACCGGTTTGGCTTCGAGCGGATCGTTATGTTGATCATGTTCGTGTTCACCGGCACGGTCAACATTAAAACGCAAATCATCATCGGTGATCTTTTCATGCTGGGCATAGGCTATTTGCTTTACCTGAGCCTGAAACGGGAGGGGATTTCATGGTACTGGTTCATTCCTGTTCCCTATATACTTTTCAATCTGGTTTACTTTGAAAACGCTTACTGGGGAATTGCGGCGCTGCAAAACACACCGCTGATCTTCTTTGCAATGCTGACAGCCTACGGCCTGGCACGTGACGATGAGAAGGGCTTCCGTATTGCGCTCATTGCTGCATTGCTTACAACCTTTACGAGCGGCAGCGGATTGCTCGCGTGGATCGTGGGAATGGTTATACTGGCGTTTCAAAAGCGTTTCAAAAACCTGTTTGTGTGGATTACGGCCAGCGTTGCGGTTTTGTTGTTCTATTTCTTTTTCGATTACCAGTTCGTCAGTTCCCCGGGCGAAAAAGTCTGGAATCACCCGGTTTTCAATGCGATCTTCGTAATGGCGTTCTGGGGAAATGCTTTGTATCTCGACGTCAGGCATCCGCTCGTGCCGGTGTTTCACAAAGACATGATCGCTTGTGTCGTGCTGGGGGCCGGTATCACATTCATTTTCGCTGCCTGGGCATTACGGATACTGCTTGCGCGGAAGCCCGCCTGGTCGGACTGGTTCCTGCTGGGCACAATGATGTTTATCATGGGTACGGGTGCAATGTTCGTGATCAGTCGGCCGATCAACAACTATGTTATGTACGGTGGTACCGTGTTTTCGAGACGGTATATGATATTCGGGATCGTGCTGGTTGCAGCTTGCTATGTCTGTGTGGTTATTGTTTTGAAAAATTTCAAATCCTGGAAAAAACTGGCTGCCATTGTTGCGATGCTGTTTTTTGTCGGGTTGAACTTTGTGAGCTATTTTACCTCCATTGTGTCGATACGAAAGCTGCACGACGACCTGGTGATCGACAGCTACTTTTGGAAAAACTACAAGACATTCCTGACTATCGGGGACTTATTCACCGACATCCCGTTCTGGAACCACCCCACGCGTATGCGCGATCTGATTATCAGCCTTGAATCGGACGGAATTACGGATTTTTACCAGTTTTATGATATGCCTGCGCAGGAAGAGCTGATCCGCCAGACAAAGTCGCGAAACCCATTCGTGGGGAGATTCGACGCGCAGTCTCAATTCAGAAATGGCGAAAGCAATCATTTGGTAAAGTATTTCAAATTTTTTGTGACGCCGGAGAAAGTGCAAAAGGGAACCTTTTACATTGTCCTGGAATCGGAGCAGCACACGATCGTGCTCCCCGCGGTTCCCGAACCCAATACGGTTTCCGATTTTTTACAAAAAGCCTCATATTACAGCAACAATTATCAGTACTCGCTTTACAAGGCAAAGCTTCCTGAGGGGAAATACCGTGCCTGGATCATGTCGCGCGGCGAATCCGGGAAATGGGAGTCGGCCGGTACCGGAAAGCAAGTACTATTTTACTAGGCTACCAACGCCTGTCCCTCATTTATGCAAATACTTACCTACAATCTGAACGGCATCCGCGCCGCACTTAAGAACGGTCTGCTCGACTGGCTTCAAACCACGCCGGCTGATATTCTTTGTTTCCAGGAAGTTAAGGCGACGCCTGACGTCGTCGACCTTTCGGGTTTCCGGGAGCTGGGCTACGAACTGGCAGGCTGGCATGCGGCCGAGAAAAAGGGTTATAGCGGGGTCGCGATATTTTCCAAAATCAAGCCGGACCATGTGGTGGAAGGATGCGGTATTCCTGCCTACGATTCGGAAGGGCGTGTGTTAAGGGCCGATTTCGGCGATATCACGGTGCTGAACTGCTACTTCCCGTCGGGTACGAGCGGCGATGTGCGCCAGAGCGTGAAAATGCGCTTCCTGGCCGACTTTTTTATTTGGGTTAACGAATTGAGAAAGGAGCGCCCGAACCTGATTATCTGCGGCGACTATAATATCGCGCATACTGAAATCGACATTCACGACCCGGTAAGGAACCAGAAATCGTCCGGCTTCCTACCCGAAGAGCGTGCCTGGATGACCGAATGGTTCGCGAATGGCTACACCGACGCCTTCCGTTTCATGAACCCGACATTGCGCCAATACTCCTGGTGGACCTACCGCGCTGGCGCCCGCGGCAATAACAAAGGCTGGCGTATCGATTACATTTCCGTAGCCGATACGATCAAAGACCGCATCACCGCCGCCCGCCAGTACAACGACGCCGTCCATTCGGACCACTGTCCGGTGTGGTTGGAAATTCAATAGGGCATTAGGGAGAGTGTGTGTTTTTATAGCTGGAATGTCTGTTTACTTTTAAAGGTAGACAAACTCTTTATTATGCTATGGAATACATATGGCCAATCATTTTGAACTTCGGTAACATGATGGACGAAGAAGAGTTCTTTCGATTCTGTCAAATTAATGAAATGGTAGATTTTGAAAGAGATTCGGAAGGGAATGTTCTTGTTCTGCCTCTATCCGGTGCCAGGGGTGGCATTATCGGAGCGCATCTTACCTGGGCACTGTCTTCTTGGAATATCGATTCGCAACTTGGAGTAGGATTCGGTTGTTCCGCTGGCTTCACACTGCCGAACAAAGCGGTGAGATCACCTGACGCATCCTGGATGACGGCCGAGAAATGGAATCAACTTTCAAGGGATGAAAAGGAACGTTTCGCTCCGGTTTGCCCGGATTTCGTTGTCGAACTAAGGCATAACGGCCATGATTTGCAATTCCTTCTAAACAAAATGCGGGAATACATTGATAACGGTGTTCAACTAGGCTGGCTAATAGATCGCTTCGACAAGAAAGCCTTCATATTCCGTGCGGACGGGTCAGTTGAAATAGTTGGAATTAATGCGGTACTTTCGGGCGAAAAGGTTTTGCCGGGTTTTTCACTCGACCTTCGTAAGCTACTGAAAGCTTAGCCTGGTATCTTAAACGTACATCATCTTGTTCCAATACTACCTCATTTACAAGCCTTTCGGAATGCTCTCGCAATTCTCCCGCGAGGGCGATCATCAAACGCTGGCTGACCTTGATTTTACATTTGCCAAAGACGTTTATCCGGTTGGGAGGCTGGACGCGGATAGCGAAGGGCTTTTGTTGCTGACCAACGATAACTTCCTTAAAACAAAATTGCTCGAACCGCGCAACAGGCACACACGTACGTATTACGTGCAGGTGGAAGGCGAGGTGACGGACGAAGCTTGCAGGCAGCTATCCAGCGGCGTGAATATCTCCATTAATGGGAAACAATATAAAACACTCCCCGTCGAAATCTCGAAAATAGCGGAGCCAGAGCTTCCCGAACGTAATCCTCCGATCCGTTTCCGGAAGAATATCCCTACTTCGTGGCTATCGGTTACATTGCATGAGGGCAAGAACCGGCAGGTGCGGCGGATGACGGCGGCGGTCGGTTTCCCGACGCTCAGGCTGGTGCGCTGGTCTATCGGAAAAATTTCATTGGCGGATAAAAAAATAAATCCTCCTAAACCAGGGGACGTATGGGAAGTTACATCGAAAGAGGCTAAACTTTTTTATGAAAGGACCTTTTGACGAGCGTATAAATCATTTGCCCTGACTTGCCAAACCGGAGAGAAGGCTTAATTTTGTACAAATCCTTGTTCTTAAAATTAGGCTGATAATTGGCAAAGGCACACAAAGAAACTCCGCTTAATAAACAATACAATCAGATTAAAGCCAAATACCCCGGAGCACTGCTGCTTTTCCGGGTTGGTGACTTTTATGAGACCTTCGGAGAGGATGCGGTAAGGGCTTCCAAGATTTTAGGAATCGTACTTACGCGCCGAAACAATGGTGGTGCGCACGAGGAACTCGCAGGTTTTCCACATCATTCACTGGATAATTATCTGCCGAAACTCGTCCGTGCGGGCGAGCGCGTAGCCATTTGCGACCAGCTCGAAGACCCGGCTGCGGCGAAAGGCATTGTCAAGCGCGGCGTAACCGAGCTGGTTACGCCCGGCGTGTCGTTCAACGACAATGTGCTCGATATCCGTAAAAATAACTACCTCGCAGCGATACACGTCGGTAACGACGGCCTTTACGGGATCGCCTTCCTGGATATTTCGACGGGCGAATTCATGGCATCGCAGGGTAATGCGGCGTACGTGGACAAAATGTTGCAAGGCTTCGGTCCGGCTGAGGTACTGTATTGCAAAAAACACAAGCAGGAATTCAACGAACTCTTCGGAGGGAAATACCATACTTTTCACCTGGAAGACTGGTGCTTTGGCTATGATTACGGTTATGAGCAGCTTACAGGGCATTTTCAGACGACAACCCTAAAAGGCTACGGCATCGAATCGCTCCCACTGGGCATTATTGCGGCGGGTGTGATTTTGCATTACCTGCGTGAAACCGAGCATAAGGAAGTTGCGCATATCAGCCGCATTACGCGGTTGGAAGAGGAGAAATATGTATGGCTGGATCGTTTCACTGTCCGTAACCTGGAACTTGTGTACGCCCAGCAGGAAGGTGGCGTGCCATTGATCGACATTCTCGATCACACGGTTACACCCATGGGGGCCAGGCAACTACGGAAATGGATGGTATTGCCGTTGAAAGACAAGGTGCCCGTGGAGGAACGCCTCAGCGCGGTAGCGCATTTCCTCGAGCACGAGGAGCTTCACGAATCACTGGTTGGGTATTTCAAGCAGATCGGTGATCTGGAACGCCTGATTTCCAAAGTGGCGGTGCGGCGTATCAATCCGCGGGAATTGGTTCAGCTTAAAAAGTCATTGAAACAAATTGCCCCCGTAAAGGAACTGCTGACGGGCGGAATGCTGGATAAGTTCGCGGCGCAGCTGGATGCTTGCGAGGCATTGGTTGATAAAATCGAGCGCGAACTCCGCGATGATGCGCCGGTACTCTCCAACCAGGGACGGATGATCCAAAGCGGCGTAGACAGTGAACTGGACGAACTGCACGCTATTTCTTACGAGGGCAAGGATTACCTGATCAAACTCCAAAACCGCGAGATCGAACGGACGGGCATTGGTTCACTGAAAATCGCCTATAATAAAGTTTTCGGCTACTACCTCGAAGTTACCCACGCACATCAGAGCAAGGTTCCTTCCGATTGGATCCGGAAACAGACGCTCGTGAATGCGGAGCGGTACATTACGCCGGAGCTTAAAGAATACGAGGAAAAGATCATGAATGCGGAGGACCGCATTTCGACGATCGAATTCCGCATATTCAGTGAAATTGTTCAAACGGCTTCGGAATATGTGGCTGCTATCCAGCAAAATGCGCAGGTAATATCGGCGCTGGATGTGCTGAGCTCGTTTGCATTGGCTGCCCGGAAGAATAAATACGTGCAACCGGTGATTAGTGAAGGCAACGAGCTGGATATCAAGGAGGGGCGTCACCCGGTGATCGAGCAGCAATTGCCCGTGGGTGAAAGCTACGTGCCAAACGATGTTTACCTCGACGATGCCAGCCAGCAGATTATCATTATCACGGGGCCGAACATGGCCGGTAAGTCGGCATTGCTTCGGCAAACGGCATTGATTGTGCTAATGGCGCAAATGGGTAGCTTCGTTCCGGCCAAATCGGCGACAATTGGTCTGGTCGACAAGGTTTTCACCAGAGTAGGAGCGAGCGATAACCTTAGCAAAGGAGAAAGTACCTTTATGGTCGAAATGACCGAAACGGCCAGCATCCTCAATAACCTGAGCAGCAAAAGCCTTGTGCTCATGGATGAGATCGGCCGGGGAACGAGCACCTATGATGGCGTTTCCATTGCCTGGGCCATTACCGAATACCTCCATAGCCAGTCGAATTGCAGGCCTAAAACACTTTTCGCGACGCATTACCACGAACTAAATCAGCTCGCGGAAGACTTCCCGCGCATCAAAAACTTCAATGTGGCCGTAAAGGAAGTGGACAACAAGGTGGTGTTCCTGCGGAAACTCAAACCCGGTGGCAGCGCGCACAGTTTCGGGATCCACGTGGCGCAGATCGCCGGTATGCCGCAACCGATCGTGTTGCGCGCGAGCGAGATCATGCAGCACCTGGAAAAGGACCACGTAGCGCACGAACACAAGAAGCGGGTGAAGGATATTCCTAAAAACAACTTCCAGCTCAGCATTTTCGAGCCGGCAGACCCGAAGCTCGACGAGTTGAAAGAAAAGTTGTTGCTCGTGGATGTAAACACCTTGTCGCCCATCGAAGCGTTGCTGAAACTGAACGAGTTCCAGAAGCTTATTAAAAAGTAAATTCATTTTCAATGTTATACCAATCAATCTCCTACAACCGCTAACCTAGTTTATGAAAAATTCGACCCGCTTTCAGTTGATGGCCATGATGTTCCTGCTCTATTTTGTGTGGGGTGCATGGTACGGGCAAATGAGCAAGTATATGTTTACGGAATTGGGCGCAACGGGCGTCCAGGTGGGAAATGCTTACGCAGCATTCTCCATTGCGATGATCATCGCACCATTCTTCGTGGGGATGATCGCCGACCGTTACTTCGCGGCACAAAAAGTGTTGGGAATCCTGAATTTGGTGGGCGCTGGCATTCTGTACGTGCTGTCGGAGGTAAAAGATCCCGACACGTTTTTCTGGGTGATCCTGGCCTACTGTATCACTTTCGCACCGGCGATGTCGCTCACGACATCCATTGCCATGCAGCAGGTTACCAATTCCGAAAAGGATTTCCCTGCCATCCGCGTAATGGGAACCGTAGCCTGGATTGCTGTAACAAACATTATCGGATACTATGAAATCGGCGGTACAGCATTGATTTTCAAAATTTCCATGTTCACGGCTGCATTCCTCGGCGTTTACTCTTTCTTTTTGCCTGATACCCCTCCAAAACCAACTTCGCACACGTCTTTCTCGGATATCCTTGGTTTGGATGCGTTCAAATTGTTCAAAGACCGCTCTTTCGCGATCTTCTTCATCTCTTCGCTGCTGATCTGTATTCCGCTTTCATTCTATTACGCAATGGCGAACCCTTCGCTGACGGATTCCGGTATGACCAACGTGGAGAATAAAATGTCTCTTGGGCAGGCTTCCGAAGTTGTATTCATGCTGCTGATCCCACTGGCATTTTCACGTTTTGGGGTGAAATGGATGCTCGTAGTAGGACTTATCGCCTGGATCATCCGATTCATTGGGTTCGGTTATGGCGACGCTTCCAGCGAATGGCTGCTTTACCTCGCGATCGTGCTGCATGGTGTTTGTTACGACTTTTTCTTCGTTACCGGCCAGATTTACACAGACAGCAAAGCGGGCGAGCAATACCGTTCCTCTGCACAAGGCCTGATCTCCATCGCTACCTATGGTATCGGTATGGGTATCGGTTCGTGGATTGCAGGTGTCGTGGCTGACATGTACACAGTCGACAATGTGAAAAACTGGACGTCGATCTGGATGGTACCCGCCGGCATCGCAGCGGTAGTATTGGTTCTTTTCGTGTTATTCTTCCGCGATAACAAAGTTAAAGCAGCGGCATGAAATCATTCCTGACCATCGGCCTTCTGGTATTGTCCAACGCTTTCATGACGATGGCGTGGTACGGACATTTGAAATTCAAAGAGATGGCCTGGTTTAACAAACTGGGGCTGTTCTCCATTATCCTCATCAGTTGGGGAATAGCCCTGTTTGAATATTGTTTTCAGGTCCCTGCCAACAGGATTGGCTTCAAGGAGAATGGGGGGGCATTTTCCCTGGTAGAGCTGAAAGTGATACAAGAAGTGATCACCTTAGTCATTTTCATGGTTTTCACCCTGATCTTTTTCAAAACGGAGACCTTCCGCTGGAACCACTTCGTCGGGTTCCTATTTCTCGTCCTGGCGGTTTACTTTATATTCAGGAAATAAAAAGAGCCTGCAAGTTTCTCTTGCAGGCTCTTTTTACAATGTGATATCTCAATCCCAATCGTCGTCACCACCAAACCGGCGACCGTAGTCTTTCGAACCGCCTCCACCTTTTTTGCTGCTGTAACGATCTTCCATTTTGGGTCTGCCTCCCTGATGGCGGTTATGGTCATGTCCGCGATCGTAGTGCCCCTTGTCGCGTTGCTTATCCGGTTGGCGGAAATTGTTGCCTCCTCCGGAGAAGCCCCGGTCGCCAAAACTGCGTTCGGCAGGCCTTGCCGGTGCGCTTGGTGCATCGTCATCATCCTGATCGTCGTCGTCAAGAGATGGCTCTTGGCGGGTATAGTCCCTTCCTGTATTTCTATCTTGAGTATAGGGCGTTCTGTTGCCTGGACCGTCATTTCCCGCCGGTCGTGGCCGGTTAAAGCCTTCCCGGTTGCGCGTATCGGGGCGGGAAGTTCCGCCGCCGTCGCTTCTGGGTTCTCTCTTCTGGGATTCGTTTACCACCAGAGGCCTGCCATACATATCCGCCCCATTCAACGCATTGATGGCAGTTCTCGCTTCTGTTTCATCGGGCATTTCAACAAACCCGAACCCTTTGCTTTGACGCGTAATTTTGTCAATGATAATTTTCGCTGAGCTTACTTTACCGTACTTTTCGAAAGCTTCACGCAGCTCGCTTTCCTTTAACTTAAAAGAAAGACTACCAACAAAAATGTCCATGAAACGCCTTGATTTTATTGATTTTAGATGTAATAAATATATTTTACTTTATCCACTCAAGAGCCAAAGCCGGCTTATTTACTTTTCTTGGTCTTGATTTTCTGATTATTATATCAAAGCTAAATAAAATTGCCCAAAGTGATCCAAGGGGACATTTTTTAATTTTTTTCTATAATTTAAGTCTGACGTCATAAATAAAATCCCTGACCGACCCAATCGCATATGCCGTGGCTTTATGAAACAGCGGATTGAGCAGGTAATTAAATTCGTCGTCGATGATTGCCGAAGGGATTTTGATGATCCCATAGTCGGCTTTCCGGAGCAATGCAGTGCCAAAATCTTTGGTCGAGGCTGGTGCAGGCGCATCTTTCCAGTCGCCCGGTAAGGCGCTTGCAGGCAGGTCTAAAATGTAGGCCGGATCTATTTCAAATGTGGTAATGCTGAGTGCCCTCGGAATGTCGTCGATATTCACATTGGCGGTGTATTCCAGCAAAGCCAGCGCACGGCTTTCCGAAGTGTAAATGCAGGGCGTAAGCGGATGATTCCAGCGACCACCATGCAGGCGTGCTCCCTCGCCATCGAGGTCACGGGCGTATCGTGTGCGCCCGATTCTGTAAACGATCATCAGCTACGGCATTAAGAATAAACCCCGTAATCGATCCGGCCAATCAGATTTTTGACCTCCTCGCGGCCAAACTGATTGTCCATAAAATCAAAAGGCCGCTGACCGCCTAATGCCTGATTAGGCCTGAAAACCCAGTGATTGAAGCGTTCCACATCCTCGAACACTTCATAGCCATAGGAATAAATATCCGCCAGGCTTACGATCCGCTCACTCAAGGACTGATTAAACTTCTCATCTCCCTTCTTGTTGATCAGTGTCGCCCGCGCCACCGACAACGCAATAGCCAGCTGATCATAATCCAGGCCGGCCTTCTCTTTAAACCGCTCAAAATCATTTTTGCTAATCCCTTTCCGGATCATATCGATTTTCTGAAAGCTGGTCATCTGGCTTTCAGGCTTTTGAAGGGAGGTTTTGAAGATAATGCCAGGATGTTGCGCGCCATAATAGGCAGCATAAGGTTCATTAAAAGTGGCCCCCGGACCGTCCTCAGGCTCGGGATAAGGCTTAGGTGTGTGCTTTTTCATCGTGATTTAAATATCTACTAAATCAAGTATAATTTTATACTAAATGTACGAAAATAAAAATGCCCCGCAAATAGCGGGGCATCTCCAAAATCATTTTTTCTTCTTACTCTTTTTCTTTCCTGTCTCAACAGGTTCCGGGGCGACTTTGCTCAGGTCCTTGATCCGGATATTCCTGAATTTGAGCTCGGAACCGTGGCCGAGGAATCCGAGGTGGCCGCTGGTCCTTTTCAGTCCCGGGTGGTCTTTGTGGTCGGCGGTGCCGTTTTTGCTGGCTTCTGCCAGGTCGCCGTCGAGGATCACGGTGCCGTTGAGGGTTACCTTAATTTTGGAGCCCTGCACGCGCACTTCTTCGTAGTTCCATTCGCCAACGGGTTTTAAATAACCTCTTTTGGCAGGAATAATGCCATAAGCAGAGCCGTGGTACTGGTATTCGTGCAGATCCTTGTATATCTCTGCTTCGTTGTCCAGAATCTGTATTTCAGTTCCCACGTAAGCCGCGTCGCCTTCCATTGGCGTGCGGATACCCAGGCCGTTGTTGGCACCCGGCGTAAGCTGGAATTCGAAGCGGAAATCGAAGTCGCTGTACTCGTCCTTGGTATACAGGTTGCCTTTGCCGCCTTTTTTAGGGTCAACAACCAGCTCGCCGTTCTGGATGAAATAGTCGGTTTTGTTACCCACCCATTCAAACATATTGGTACCGTCGAAGAGGACCTTGAAATCTTCCTTCTGCTCTGCTTCCGGTAATGTAAATTCCGGCCGTGGGATTTCACGAACGTAGATATCTCGGTAATGGATCTCGTTACCGTGCGCTTGCAATTCGAGCTGCTCTTTCGCGAAGATCGGCAGGTTGCGGTCCCAATAGTTTTCCAAAACCACATTATCCACCACATTTTCACCATTCAGATCTACCGAAACGCGGTCGCCGATCATCGTGATATGGAATGTATTCCATTCGCCAATCGCATTGTCGGCTACTTTGGAAGGCTTGCTCGGGTTTTTCTGGTTATTGTAAAGCCCTCCCGAGCCCACTTGCGCGCCTACGCTCACACGTGAGGTGTCCCAGATTTGCACCTGCGGTGTACCACGAAGATAAATGCCCGCATCACCGTCTTTCTGGATTTTCCAGTCGACGTACATTTCGAAATCACCATATTGCTTTACAGTGCAAAGGTTATCTCCATGGCCGGAGAACACGAGTTCGCCATCTTTGGCAAACCAATCCTTGAATGCAGCCTCATCCGCTTTTTTCTGTTTGAAAGCCAGCGTGTCGGCGCTCATTTTACGGCGTGCGATCGGGTTTTGTACCAAACCCTTCCAACCGGAGAGATCTTTGCCGTTGAACAGCGACACAAAACCTTCACCAGCCGGCAATTCCGCCAAATGCTTGCGGATCGATTCGCGCTGGTAATCGGCGTCCTGTCCTTTCAAAAGCGGTCCGGCTTTGGTCAGAAGCTCCCGGATTTCAGCGCTGTACAGATTTTTGTTAGCCAATGCGATGTTCATTACCGCCTGCGCCGCAGCCTGCTGCGTGCCTGCGTTATCCAGGTATTTTCCCGCCAGTATCAGCGAATTGAAAGTCCTGTTTCTGCCCAGTTCCTTGATAATGGCCTCTTTCTGAGCATCGGTTTTAGCGATCGCCAACGCTTCACGGAGCATAATCACTTTGTTGGCGGCCGTTTTGCCGGATTTCGTTGTCGCGGCCACATAACCCGTCAATGCGGCATTAAAATCGTCTGAGTCGCTGGTGTTGCGTGCAATTGTCAGCAACTCTCCGGCTGCGCTCGCATCCGACCATGCCGAAAGGGCTGCAATGGCCGATTTTTTCTTTGCCGCATCTCCGTTTCCGTAGGCCTCCACCACTGATTTGAGCGCTTTTTTACCACCGATACCGGCCAGAACCGCCAGGTAATTGCCCTGTTTATCGGTCGAAGCAGCTTGTAGTTGTTTCAAAACAGCATCTGTCTGGCTATTCACATCACCGCTTTCCTTAATCGCCGCATTGACTGCGCTCTGCGTAGCCGCAATCTCATCAGCATTGGAAACCGTGTTAAGCAAGGTGTAGAGCTGTGGCAAATCGTTGCCCGTAGCCAGCGATTTCAATGCACTGAAAGCTGATTTCCGGACTTCGGTATTCGTGTTTTTCAACTGCGCGGACACAACCGGAAGCTTGGAGCTCGCTCCGCGCGCAGCCAGCACATCGATCAATGCAGATTGCGAAGCAGCAGGAAGAGTAGGGATAGCCGTAGCGACCTGATCTACCAGCGAGGCGCCTTTGATCGTCAGCAAGCTGCTTTTCACAGCGGCGATTTCATTCGCATTAGCCGTTTTTAAAACCGGGATCAGTTTGGCAACACTGCTTTCCTGACCGATTTTCCCGGCCGCCCAAATCGCAGCCGTTTTTACTTTGCTATCCTTCGAAGCCAGCGCTTTTAGTACCACTGGCAATGCATCCTTCGATTCTGCGCGGCCCAACATGGTGATAATCTCCGCCTGGACGGCAGGGGTGGCCTTTTTGTATGCATTCAGCCATGGCGTAGTACCATCGGCCATCAGGTATTTCTGGCCCAGTTTCAATGCCGCAGCGCGGTATTGCGCGTCGGTGCTCTGCAATGCGCTTACGAGCACGGGTACGGATTCTCTCTTTTTGATATCCGAATAGATCTTCAATGCAGACGAGCGTGTTGCCGACTGCTTCGCATCAGATGTTGCCTTGATCAATGCGAGCGCTGCCTTTTCAGCGGCGGCTTCCTGGCCGTTAGCAGCCAGTTTTCCCAGATATTTGAGGTAAACACCCGTTGCGTCGGCTTCATCGTAGCCATAAGCGGCTTTTTGCGCAGCTGCTGCCAAAACGGCTTCGGATGAAGGTGCACCGATTTCCGAAAGGGCGTACAAGCTTACCTTACGGAGATTCCGCTCAGTGCTCGTGGCTGTTTTTTCGATGGCGCTTGCTGCTTCTTTGTAATGCGCACCGCCTAATGCTTCGGTGATCGCGAGTTGCGCGCTTCCGCTGGCATTGTTTAGTGCCTGCAACAATGCAGCCCCCGCAGCTGGCGAGCCAATGCGTGCCAACGTCCTTGCAGCCGGTTGTGAAAGCCGCTCGTCTTTGAGATAGCCCTTCAAAACGTCCACGGATTCGTCCTTACCAACGGTTTGAAGCTGGTAAATGAGGAAGTTTTTGCTGTCAGGATCGCTTACCTTCGACAATGCTTCGCCATAGGCTTCGGCAGCGTCTTTGCGGAGCGCTTCTTTGCCTGCCTGGGAAGCATAATAGGTGAAACCACCTAATGCATACTGGATTTTGGTATTATCTCCTTTGCCAAGCGGCGTGAGCATGGAGGCGATTTGTACCAGGCCGGGTTTGCCGAGCTGGGCGAGTTCTTCCATGTTTTTTTTCAATGCCGCTTCATTCTGGGAAGGGAGCTTCGCCAACACCGCCTTCACTTTGGCGTCGAGCGAGTTCTCGGATTGGGCCATCAGCTGCGAGGATGCCAGGCAGAGGGCCATAATAGGGTAAAGTTTTTTTTTCATCGGATATGCCGGTGCTGCAAGCCCGGAAGGCTTGTCAGTGTAGCTTTTAGGTTCTTAAATGGTCCAGGGAGCGCGCATGGGCTGGTTAATGAGCCTGTTTGCGCCTTCGTCGTCGATAAATTCCTGCTTGTCCGGATCGAATTTCAATGAGCGGCCGAGGCGCAATGCAATGAGACCCATGTTCACGATGGTACAAGAGCGGTGACCGTTTTCTTCGTTCAATGCGAATTTTTTGCGGTTCTTCACTGCGTCCACGAAGTCGGTAACCTGTGGCTCAGGATCGGGGAATGCGGCGAGTTTCTTTTCCAGGTCCGGAATATCCGATTTGAAATTTTGGTACAATTTGCCTTTCGGGCCCTCGATATACGCTACTTTGTCGTCCTTGGCTTCGCCATCGAGCACGATCTGGCAGCCGTCGGCATAAGTGTAGGTAATGCGGCGCCACGTGCCTACGGCCTCGGTGTGCTGCTGAGGGGCATCCACTTCTACACTCACAGGGCTCGTGTCGTCCTTGCCGAGGAAATATTGGATCGGGTCGATGTAATGTTGGCCCATATCTCCCAGACCGCCGCCATCGTAATCCCAATAGCCGCGGAAAGTCTGGTGCACGCGGTGTTCGCTGTATGGTTTGTAAGGCGCTGGTCCGAGCCACATATCGTAGTCGAGCTCGGCCGGTACCGGTTGAGGGGCATTGTTTGTTTTACCTACCCAATAAAATTTCCAGTCGAAACCGGTATGCTTGCTCACGGTCACTTTCAAAGGCCAGCCGAGCAATCCGCTCTGAACGAGCTTTTTAATCGGTTTTACGGTGGTGTTCATTCCGTAAAAATTGCTTTCAAAACGGAACCAGGTGTTGAGGCGGAACACCCGACCATGCTGCTGCACGGCCTCTACGAGACGTTTACCTTCGCCGATGGTGCGTGTCATAGGTTTCTCGCACCACACATCCTTGCCCGCGCGGGCGGCGTCGGCGGCGATAATGCCGTGCCAATGCGGAGGTGTTGCTACGTGCACGATGTCGACTTCGGGAAGTTGGATCAGCTCGCGGTAATCGGAGAAGGTCTTGACGCCTTTGTCGACCATGTTGACCGCAATGTCGAGGTGGTGTTTGTCCACGTCACACAATGCAACCACTTTGGTGCCTGCGTAAGGAATGTGACCGCGGCCCATGGAGCCGGTGCCGACGATCGCTTTGGTGAGCGTGTCGCTCGGGGCGAGGTAACCTTTCCCCAGCACATGGCGGGGAACGATCGAAAACGTTGCCAGCGTCGCCAGTGAGCCTTTGATAAAGCTCCTGCGTGAGGACGCGGAAAGTCCTTTCTCTTCTTTCATTCGTTAAGGTTCTTTTAGGAAGTAACTGAGATTGTTTAGTGCTTGTGAAATTAGGACAATATCAGGAATGTGCCAAAGCATTGCCTGGCATTACCCGATATTAATACGGTAAGGCTGCGGAATAGACTAAAAAATCACCGAAAACGGGCAATACGCGTTGCGTGCTCGTTACAACGGAATATTGCCGTGCTTCTTTTTTGGCAATACATCCACCTTGTTTTCGAGCATTTCGAAGGCTCGGATCAGCTTCGCGCGCGTCTGGTCGGGGTAGATCACCTCGTCGATATAACCGCGATGGGCGGCGCGGTAGGGGTTTGCGAATTTGTGGGTATAATCGTCGATTTTCTCTTTCAACTTCTCCGACGGATCTTCTGCTTGTGCGATCTCGCGTTTGAAAATGATTTCAGCTGCGCCGCTCGCACCCATTACCGCGATTTCCGCGGAAGGCCATGCGAAGTTCATATCCGCACCGATGTGCTTGGAGTTCATCACATCATACGCGCCCCCATACGCCTTGCGCGTGATGACCGTAATGCGCGGCACGGTAGCCTCACAGAATGCATACAGCAGTTTGGCGCCATTGCTGATGATCGCATTCCACTCCTGATCGGTGCCAGGAAGGAAGCCGGGGACGTCTTCCAAAACGAGCAATGGAATATTGAAACAATCACAAAACCGCACAAAACGCGCCGCTTTCTGGCTCGCGTGAATATCGAGCACGCCCGCGAGCACGGCGGGCTGATTGGCCACAATGCCTATGCTCCTGCCCGCAATGCGCGAGAAGCCTACGACGATATTTTCGGCGAAATTTTCATGTACTTCAAAAAAGGCGTCGGGATCGGAAAGCTCGGTAATTACCTCGCGCATATCGTACGGCTGGTTGGCATTCTCGGGAATGAGCGTATTCAGTGCCGGGCGCAGCTCTTCGCCGGGCGTATAGGGATACCGCGGCGCATCGTCCTCGCAGTTTTGAGGCATGTAGCTCAGCAGCTTTTTGATTGATTGCAGGCATTCGACCTCGTTTGCAGAAACAAAATGCGTCACGCCCGATTTCGTCGCGTGCGTCATCGCACCACCGAGCTCTTCCGAGGTTACCTCTTCATGCGTTACCGTTTTCACCACATTAGGCCCGGTCACGAACATGTAGCTCGTGTTTTCAACCATCAATATGAAATCGGTGATCGCGGGGGAGTATACGGCGCCGCCCGCGCAGGGGCCCATTACGGCCGATATTTGCGGTATGACGCCGGAAGCCAGGGTATTTTTGTAAAAAATATCCGCATAGCCCGCGAGCGACAGTACGCCTTCCTGAATGCGGGCGCCACCGGAGTCGTTGAGGCCAATGAGTGGGGCCCCGTTTTTCATGGCGAGGTCCATTAGCTTGCAAATCTTCTCCGCATGCGTTTCGGAAAGAGAGCCACCGAAAACCGTGAAATCCTGCGCGAACACATATACCAGCCGGCCATTGACTTTGCCGTAGCCGGTTACCACGCCATCGCCGAGGTAGTGCTCCTTGTCGAGCCCGAAATCCTTGCTGCGGTGCATCACAAACCGGCCTATTTCTTCGAAAGATCCTTTGTCGAGCAGGATGGAAATGCGTTCGCGGGCGGTGAGCTTGCCCTTCGCATGTTGTGCCTGGATCCTGTTTGCACCGCCGCCGAGCTCAGCCTCTGCATTTTTTTGATCTAAAAGTTCTTTTTTTGAAACAGCGGCTGATCGGGATTCCATGTAATGCGGGGATATGGTTACATTTGTTGGTGAACGGTTATAAATATAACTGCATTTTAATGATTCGGGAAATTATTGGACGTTTATGAGGTCGACAGGCTGTGGTTTGCTTTTCCTGATCACATGGCTCTGCTCGCCGTGGAATGCCGCTTTTGCCCAGGTGACGGGCGGCCGAACGCGCCTGGACTTTCTCCAATTACCCGCCCAGGCGCGTAGTACTGCACTGGGTTCCAACCACATTACCGCGCAAGGCAACGACCCCGCATTATTTCTTCAAAACCCCGCATTGCTCGATTCGGCGAAGATTAATAACGTATCGCTGAACCTGATGCCTTACCTGGCGGATACCAAGTTTGTGAATATGGGTTATGCCAACCGCGTCCGCAAAACAGGCGGCATTTGGGCGGTTGGGCTGCAATACCTGAACTATGGTACGATGCAGGAAACCGACGACATCGGAAATGTGGTAGGGGAGTTCCGTGCGGCGGATTATGGCCTTTCAGCGGGTTATGGGCACACGCTAGGTGCATTCACGTTAGGCGCGACGGCCAAGTTCGTGGGCGCGTCCATCGAAAGTTACCAGACCTGGGGAATGGCATTCGACTGGGGCGCCACATTCCGGCATCCGCAGGAGGACCTCACAATCGGTTTCGTGGCTAAAAACTTCGGCTTTTTAAAGCAGAACTACAATAGTGCATCGACGCCGCTATTGCCACTGGATATGCGGGTAGGAGTAACCTTCAAGCCTAAATATATGCCGGTCCGTGTGTCGTTGACGGCCCATCATTTAAACCGCTTCGATATGGTTTACAACGACCCGAACTTGTTTTATACTTACGATATCAACGGTACTAAGCTGCCCAAAAAAGTGGGAGTCGCAGAAAAGCTGGGCAGGCATTTGTCGTTCGGAGCGGAGATTCTGGCGCACCCCAATTTTCGCATTCTGTTAGGGTATGACCATTTGAAGAGGCAGGAACTCCGTTTGGCAAACCGCGGCGCACTGGCGGGTTTCTCATTCGGTGCGTGGCTGCGCATTAAGCGGTTCGAGGTAGGTTATGGCCGGGCGCAATATGTACCAGGCTTTGGCAGCAGCTCCATTTCCATTGTCATGAACCTGAAAAACGGTTTTGTCAGAAACAAATGGGACGAGCCGGTGAAAGCCAGGCCCGTCCGGTAATGCAAAGCGCTATCTGCGGGTGTAATGCAGTTGTACCAACCCTTTTTCGAAAGATTTGCTGCTCACGAGTGTAAGGTTTTGCTCAGGCCGGCCGTCTTTGAACAAACGGATGCCGTCGCCGAGCAGAATAGGGACCAATGAAATGATGTACTCGTCAATCAGGTCGAGTTGCATGAGCTGATTGACCACTTCGGCGCCGCCATCGACGAAAATGTGTTGCCCTTCTTTTTGTTTCAGCTCTTCGATGAATGCTTTCAGGTCGCCGGTGTGGAAGCGGACATTGCCTTCCTGCGCACGCGGGGTACGCGTCATGATGTGATATTCCTTATCGGCCCGAAGGTATTCAATGCCCATAGCCTGCACCTTATCATAGGTTTTGCGACCGATGATCACGGTGTCGATCGTATCGATGAATTCGGCATAGCCGTAATCTTCACCCTCTTGTTCAACGAGTGATAGGAACGTCAGGTCATCGTCCTGTTTGGCAATGTAGCCGTCGAGGCTGGCTGCAATGTAAACGAATACTTTTCTGGTCATAGCTGGTGATTTGGTTAGTACAGGAAAAATAGGATGGTCGTTTCCCGTAAAAAGTTGGAACCACTAGCACGATTCGACCACTTTCCCCTTTTCCAGTTTCAAATAATGCTTCACGCAACTCGGGATCTCATTCGGGTAATGTGAGACATAAATCAGCGTCCGCTGATCGGTATCGCAAATGGCATTCACAACCGATTTGAAATAGTCGATGGCATCGGAATCCAGTCCCTGGCAAGGCTCGTCGAGGATCAGTAGCGGCGGATTCTTAACCAATGCCCGGGCAAGTAGCACCATTCTTTGCTGTCCTTTCGAGAGCTGTGAAAAATCCTTTTCGATCAGTTCATGCACGTGGAGGAGCTCGGCCACTTCGTGCACACGCTCGATTTGTGTTTCGGTGAGTTTTTTGAAGAAAACACCTGTCGCGTCGAAAAAGCCGGATGCGATGGTTTTGAAAACACTTGTATTTCTCGGGAAATACAAATGCAGCTCCGGCGAAACGTGCCCGATCTTTTGCTTGATATCCCAGATGGAAGCACCCGCGCCACCCCGCTTTTGATCGAACAAATCATAATCATTTGCAAAGCGCTGCGGGTTATCAGCCGTGATAATGCTCAGCAAAGTCGACTTACCCGAGCCATTCGGGCCGGATAGTGCCCATTTTTCTCCCTTCGCTATTTTCCAGCTTACGCCTTCGAGAATCTGATCTTCGCCGTATTTGACTCGGATGTTCCTTAAATCGAGCGCGTGTTGAAAATCAGTGAATTCGGGATGGCCGAAATGCGCCAGTTTTTGAGGATCGGGTTGTGGAAAGTGATGGGTATGGGTGGCTAAGGTGCGAAATTGCGCCACGGGTTTTTGCGCTTCAATCTTCCCGGCTTCCAGTTCGAGCACATCGGTAATGCAAGGCGGGATTTCGGTAGCGGTAGTGGCCATAATGATGGTCACGCCTTGCCTGGTGAGTTCGGTCAATGCATTGCGGAGCACCTCGCGCGAATGCACGTCGAGACCGCTGAATGCATTATCGAGCATGAGTACTTTCGGCTTTTTCAAAAGAGATTTGGCCAAAAGCATTCTTCTGGTTTCACCATTGGAAAGCGTCACAAACGGGTGGTCGAGCAAATGGGTAATGGATAGCAAGCCGGCCACACGCGCCAGTTCTCCATCACTTACTTTTGAAGGTGCTAATGTTACCGATTTGTCGTCGACGGTTCCTACCGGTTTCAATTGGTCGGTCAGGATTGCACGCACGCTGGGCGCACGCTCGGACTCATACGCGTGAAAGCGCTGCTGGTAATACTCGGCACCGGCACTTACAATGCGGTTGAACGAATAGTCATTGGAGGCAAGTTCGATATTCTCGCGAACGGGTGTGGTCCAGTCGTAAACGACTTTGCCGGTGAGCACAGGCCATTTTCCGGCGATCACTTCCAGCAGCACCGACTTGCCGGAGCCGTTCGGGCCAATGATCGCCCAGTTTTTCCCTTGTTCGATATTCCAGGTGATTTCAGAAAGAACCGTTGATTCGTATTTGCGGACGGAGACGTTTTGAAGCGAAATGAGTGTCATGCGAAAACCAGGTAATGAAAGAGCAAATACCAAAATTTTGGCCTTAAACGGAAACAAAAAGAGCATCCGTTGCGGGATGCCCTTGCTAAGCGTTTGAATCAGTGATTAATGCATTTAATGGTGGAATTCCATATTGAACTCCCTGATCATCATACTCACGAATGCCGAAAGGTCGTCGGTTGTACGGCTTGTGACGAGCCCGTTGTTGGTCACCACCTCCTGATCCACCCATATGGCACCGGCATTTTCGAGGTCGTGGCGAATGGAGGCGTAGGAAGTAAGCGTGCGGCCGAGCACTACGTCGGCGTCGATCAGTATCTGGGGGCCGTGGCAGATCGCCGCCACCGGTTTTCCCGCGATAAAGAACGAGCGTACAAAATCGACCGCCTTTTGGTTGATCCTCAGTGCATCGAGCCCCATAACCCCGCCAGGGAGCAGCAACGCGTCGTAATATTCGGCACGTGCCATTTCAAGCGGGACGTCTACCCGGTGGTTTTCGCCCCAGTCCAGATGGCTCCATCCTTTCACAATGTCCTTGCTGGGCGAAATGACGTGGGTGGTCGCACCACGTTGGTTTAGGACTTTTCTGGGGCAGGTCATCTCAACCTGCTCAAATCCATCGGCAACCAGTATTGCGACTTTAATTGAATTCAATGATTGTTCCATGGATTTAGGTGTGGATTAAAAGGTTAGATTATAAGAATAAATAATTGTACAAAAACTATGCCAATAAATTGATCTCTTTTTGGGTCGTGCACACGGCAAAGGGGCGATGCGCAGCTTCCACAACGTGGGAATGGGACCTTCGGTGAATCCCGATTTGGGGAAAATAAAAAGAGCGGCATTGCTGCCGCTCCCAGTATTAGCACTTTTTCGTGATTATATCTCTACGCCTCCGACGTTCTCGAAGACCAGCTCGCCTTTCGAGTCGAGCTCCATCATGATCACCGAATCTTTCGCAACCTGTCCGCTCAGAATGCCTTTCGATAATTCATTCAGGATTCTTCTTTGAAGCACCCTTTTCAGCGGACGCGCACCGAATGCCGGGTCGAAACCGTCTTCACCGAGCTTGGTCAACGCTTCGTCGGTCGCGTCGAGCGTGATACCTTGTTCTTTCAGCATATGCTGGATGCCTTTGAACTGGATATCCACGATTTTGCGGATGTTTTTCAATGTCAATGGTTCGAACAGCACGATCTCGTCGATACGGTTCAGGAACTCGGGCCTTACCGACGCTTTCAGCAAGTCGAGCACGGCCTGTTTGGCTTCTTCAATAATCAGCGTGTGGTTCCAGCCTTCGTCTTCTGCGAATTTCTCCTGGATAATGTGGCTACCAATGTTCGACGTCATGATGATGATCGTGTTCTTGAAATTCGCCACACGACCTTTGTTATCGGTCAAACGACCTTCGTCGAGCACTTGCAACAGGATATTCCACACATCCGGGTGCGCCTTTTCGATCTCGTCGAGCAGGATCACGCTGTAAGGTTTGCGACGTACAGCTTCGGTCAGCTGACCGCCTT
This sequence comes from Dyadobacter fermentans, assembly GCF_019924045.1. GTDB lineage: Bacteria > Bacteroidota > Bacteroidia > Cytophagales > Spirosomataceae > Dyadobacter > Dyadobacter fermentans_A. The sequence goes on from NZ_JAHXBN010000001.1 coordinate 415,051, forward strand.
CGTCGTAACCCACGTATCCCGGAGGCGCGCCCACGAGGCGGCTTACGGCGTGGCGTTCCTGGTACTCACTCATATCGATCCGCACCATGGCGTTCTCGTCGTTGAACAGGTACTCGGCCAGCGTTTTTGCCAGCTCGGTTTTACCAACCCCCGTCGGGCCGAGGAAGAGAAAGCTGCCGATCGGCCGTTTGGCATCCTGCAAGCCTGCGCGGCTGCGGCGTACAGCGTCGGATACCACTTCGATGGCCTCATTCTGGCCTGCTACGCGCTGGTGCAAATGCTCTTCGAGTTGCAGTAGCTTCTCGCGGTCGCTTTGCAGCATTTTGCTCACGGGAATCCCCGTCCATTTAGCCACTACTTCGGCAATATCCTCCGGCGTAATTTCTTCCTGCATTAAACTTTCCGCATTTTCGGATTTTTGCAGTTCTTCCAGTTTGGCCTGAACCTCCGGAATGCGGCCATAGCGGATCTCGGCTACCTTACCGAAATCACCGGAACGTTCGGCCTGCTCGGCTTCGAGGCGGAGCTGTTCGCTTTGTTCTTTCAGCGCGCGAACCTCATTGACTTTACCCTTTTCATTTTCCCATTGGGCTTTCAAGGCATTACGTTGTTCGCTGAGGTCGGCAATTTCTTTGTTCAGGACAGTTTCCTTGTCCTTGTTGTTCTCACGGCGGATCGCCTCGCGCTCGATTTCAAGCTGCATGATCCGTCGGTTCAGCTCGTCGAGTTCTTCAGGGACGCTGTCCATTTCCAGTCGGAGCTTGGAAGCGGCTTCGTCCATCAAGTCAATCGCTTTATCGGGCAGGAACCGATCGCTGATGTAGCGATTCGAAAGCTCTACGGCAGCGATTACCGCGTCGTCCTGGATGCGGACACCGTGGTGCAATTCGTATTTTTCCTTAATACCCCTCAGAATGCTGATCGCATCGGAAATATTGGGCTCATCCACCATGACAGCCTGGAAACGGCGTTCCAGCGCCTTGTCTTTCTCGACGTATTTCTGGTATTCTTTCAGTGTAGTAGCACCGATCGCGTGCAGTTCGCCACGAGCCAACGCGGGTTTCAGCAAGTTGGCGGCGTCCATGGCGCTTTCACCCCCGCCACCTGCACCGATCAGTGTGTGGATCTCGTCAATGAAAAGCACGATCTCGCCTTCCGAGTCGGTCACCTCTTTGATAACCGCTTTCAGCCTTTCCTCAAATTCACCTTTGTATTTTGCACCCGCAATCAGCAAACCCATGTCGAGCGACACGATAGTCTTCGATTTCAGGTTTTCGGGAACGTCGCCCTGCACAATACGCTGGGCCAATCCTTCCACGATAGCAGTTTTACCCACCCCCGGCTCGCCGAGCAGGATAGGGTTGTTTTTGGTACGGCGGCTCAATATCTGCAACACCCGCCTGATTTCTTCGTCGCGGCCTATCACCGGGTCAATTTTACCGGCTTTGGCCAATTCATTCAAGTTTTTGCTGTACCGTTCCAGAGAGCGGTATTTGGCTTCTGCGTTTTGATCTTTCACAGGGTTATTCTTTCCTCTTAGTTCTTTGATTGCATTGATCAGTTCCTTCTCGTTGAATCCCAGCTCCTTCATCATGTTGGCTGTGGAATCTTTTCCGCTGAGTATCCCCAGTATCAGCAGCTCGATGCTGATGAATTCGTCCCCGAATTCTTTCAGGTAATTCTGTGCTTTACCACTGGCAGCGGCCATATCGTTGCCCAAGTAGGGCTGTCCCCCGCTCACACGCGGGTACCCATCCAATATCTTTTGCAAACGGTTGTTGAGTACGTCGGCGCTGATATTGAGTTTGTTAAGCAAAAATAGTGACGTATTAGGGTCCTCCTCCAAAATGGATTTCAACACGTGTCCCGTTTCAATGGCCTGCTGCTGGTTGCCCTGGGCCATTTGCGCGGCGTGCTGGATTACCTCCTGCGCCTTGATAGTATATTGGTTAAAGTTCATGGCGTTGATCGCTTTGTTAATGGTACAACGCTAATTGAAAAATGGTGTGCCGACCGGTTAAATCGGAAATTTTGTCTCAAAAGAGTGACGTAATGCGATTATTTCGGACAAAATGGCAAGAAATCAATGGCTTTTTTTCTCGATCTTCTTATGGATTTCGAGCGTTTCGGACAGGGCCGCGGAGCCATACCACATCAATAAATCCATATCGAGAAGCTTGGCCTGAACGGCCGGATCGGTTTCGACGAGCCTTCTGCCTTCCTCGATAGAATCCGCATTGAGGATGAAAATGCCCCGGTACTTATCATTTTTGAAGAACGGACCAGCTACCACGAGCTTTCCGGTCTCGGCGAGGTGGTTGATATTCTGCATATGCCCTGCAAAGGCGCTGTCCGATTTGCTTTTAGGAACGTTCGTCGCGCTGCCGGTTTTGAGGAAAACCATCACATACTTTTTCATCCCATACTCGTCCGCATTCAGTTTTTTGGCAAGCGTGGAATCGTAGGCGGTATTGGCGGACTGTGCAATGCCGTCATTGGAAATAGCCGAGAGGCAAGCCAGCAGGAGTGTGGCGTACAGTGTTTTCATTCGTCATCTGTTTAAGTATAGGTTAATAACTAAATGTATTGAAATTTTGACTGAAAAGGAATGCACGTCGGTACCAAAAAAAGAAGCTGCGCAGGTACTTTTGCGCAGCTTCCATCGATGTATTTGTAGCTAATTCTTAAAGGTCGGTTTGCGTTCTCAACAAATCCTCCATCGTTTCGCGGCGGCGTACCAACTTCGCCAGGCCGTTGTCGATCAGCACTTCGGCCGGCCGGAAGCGGGCGTTGTAGTTTGAACTCATCGTCAGGCCATAGGCGCCCGCATTCAGGAACGCCAGCACATCGCCCTTACGGACTTCCGGAAGCTCACGATCAGTCGCGAATGTATCGGTTTCGCAGATATAGCCTACCACATTATAATGCTTCAACTCGCCTTTCGGATTTGAAATATTGAGAATATGGTGGTAAGAACCGTACATCATCGGCCGGATCAGGTGGTTCAAGCCCGAATCGACATGTACGAAGTTACGCGCCGGGTCTTCTTTTACCACGTTGGTCGTTACAAAGAGGAAGCCCGATTCGCTTACCAGAAACTTGCCCGGTTCAAACCAGAGTTGCAACTCGCGGCCATATTCCTGGCAGAAAGTCTGGAATCGTTTCGAAATTTTTTTGCCCAGCAAGTCCATATCCGTAATGGCATCGCCCGGCAAATAGGAAACTTTGAAACCGCCACCGAGGTCTACCACCTGAAGGTCGGGGAAATGCTTCGCGGTTTCGAAAAGAATATCGGCCACTTTCAGGAACGGTTCGGCGTCTTTAATATCCGAACCGGTATGTTGGTGCAGCCCGATCACTTTGATGTTATATTTTTTGATTACCTCCAAAATCTGATCCAGCAGCAGCACCGAAATTCCGAATTTGGAATCGGCGTGCGCGGTCATGATTTTCGTATGCCCGCCGGCAGCCACATTAGGTTTAATGCGGATCATGCAGGGCTTGGTATTTCCATAAGTTTGTCCAAACCATTCGAGTAGGGGAATACTGTCGACGTTCACAATGGCGCCGGCTTCCACAGCCTCGCGTACCTCCTCGAAGTCCACACCGCTGGGCGTAAAAGTGATTTGGCCGGCATCGTAACCCGCCATCTTTCCCATTTCAAATTCACCAGGCGATACCACATCCAGTTCCACTCCGATTTCACGCATCAGTCGCAGCACTGCCAGGTTGGTATTGGCCTTGCAGGCATATTTGATCTTCATATTCACGCCGGCAAATGCATGTTGCAGCTCTGCCGCCTTCCTGCGGATGGTTGCGCCGTCGTACACGTAAAGCGGGCTTCCGTACTGGTTGATGAGCTCGACAGGGTCTATTCCCTGGATCGAATAGGGGTAATGGTCAGAAAGTTGCATTTTTGATATGGGCGGCCGTGACGTGCCGGAAAGATTGGATTACAAATATTTGTCGAGGTAAATGGCCATTTCCTGTTGCAGCGCTGCTGCCTCCTGCTTCGCTTTGTCCGCAAAATCGGTGCCGTTGCTGGCGTAAATAATGCTGCGCGATGCATTTACAAGTAATCCGCAACTTTTATTCATACCAAACTTCGATACTTCTTCCAGGTTACCGCCTTGCGCGCCTACGCCGGGTACGAGGAGAAAGTGATCGGGGACAATAGCACGGATTTTCTGGAAATCGGACGGGTGCGTTGCGCCTACCACATACATCATACGCTCCGCGCCTGCCCAGGTCTGCGATGTACGCAGCACGTTTTCATATAATGTATCGCCTTCCACGTCGAGCCGCTGGAAATCGGCACTGCCCGGGTTGGAGGTAAGCGCGAGCAGAATCACCCATTTGTTTTCGAACGCGAGGAATGGCGTCACCGAATCGCTGCCCATGTAGGGAGCCACAGTAATGGAGTCGAAATCAAGGCCGGAGGATGATTTATCGAAAAACGCGCGGGCGTACAGGCCAGATGTGTTCCCGATATCACCGCGTTTAGCATCGGCAATCGTGAAATGGCTTTCAGGAATGTACTCGATCGTTTTTTGAAGGCTCTCCCAACCTTTGGGCCCCAACGCTTCATAGAACGCGATGTTGGGTTTATAGGAAACGCAATAGTCGGCGGTTGCGTCGATGATCTGCTTGTTGAATTCAAAGATCGGGTCGTCGGTTTTTAACAAATGCGCCGGGATTTTCTGGATATCGGTGTCCAAACCCACACACAAATAGGACCTTTTGGTCGAAATTTGCTGGAAGAGCTCTTGATAGGTCATGATTTTGTAAATATTGCGGCGAAATTACAACCTCTTCCAATAGATTCATAAATTTGCCCCAACATTAAACTTTGCTCCAACCAACACATAACCATCATATGCAGATTCGAGAAACTTCCATTGCCGGTCTAGTTGAAATATTTCCAAGGGTCTTCGGTGATGACCGTGGAGTATTCTTTGAATCGTATAATGAGGAGACATTTAAAAAACTCGGCCTGCCTGTAAACTTCGTCCAGGACAATCAGTCGTTCTCCAAAAAGGGCGTAGTAAGGGGCTTACATTTCCAGAATGCGCCTTTCGCGCAGGGTAAGCTTGTGCGTGTGATCTCGGGCAGGGTATTGGATGTGGCTGTGGACATCCGTCCGGATTCTCCGACATTCGGTAAGCACGAAGTATTTGAACTGAGCGGGGAGCAAAATAATATCGCTTACATCCCGGAAGGCTTTGCGCACGGGTTTGTGGCCTTGGAAGATTCTGTTTTCAGCTACAAATGCACCAACCTTTACAATAAGGAATCCGAGTCGGGCATTCTGTGGAACGATCCCGATTTGAATATTGACTGGGGAATTGCCGATCCGATCGTTTCGGAAAAGGACCTGATCCTGCCAACTTTCCGCTCACTTTTCGGTGAGTTGATCAAATAAAATCCGGCATCTATTTTTCAAAAAGTTCTTCCAGCGCTTTTGACGCTACTTTCCGGGCCGAATGCGAATTTTGCCCGGTAATGAGCCGTTCGTCCATTTCAATGAATTCCACAAAAGGGATCATGGCTTTGGTGTAATGCGCGCCGCGTTCCTTCAATTTGTCTTCGAGGTAAAAAGGAACTTCGCTTACAAAGCTCACCAACGCTTCTTCGACATTGGAGTAGCCGGTCACATACTTGTCCTGAATGAGTAATGTGCCGTCGGATAGCCGGACATTGAGCAGCCCGCAAACACCGTGAGCAACGGCTGTGATCATACCATTTCGCTCATAAATAGCCTTCGCGATGTTTTGCAGCTCGGTATTCTCGGTGAAGTCCGACATTGCGCCGTGCCCGCCAGCGAAATAGATCAGGCGGTAATCGCTGGGGGTAACATCCGATGGTTTAAGGGAGTTTTGAAGCTTTGCACGAAAATTGGCATCTTCCCAATACCGTGCGTTGCATTCGTCTTTGAGGTCGACACTTCTCTCATCCACAGGAATAACACCGCCCAATGGACTGATGATGTCCATCAGAATGCGCCTTTTTGCCATTAAGTCATAAAAGTGCGTCAATTCATTCAGCCAGAGACCTGTTTTAGAGGTTTTGGTGGGATATGAGTCGTGGTTAGTGCAAACGATCAGGACTTTCATAGCTATACATGGAATGGCTCCGGGAAATATAATATAAACCCCGGAAGTTTTCACCATGAAAGCGTCAGGCTTAGCTTAGCAGCTGGTTTTTATAGGCGAATGCGACTGCGGCTGCGGTACTTTTTGTCCCGGTTTTTTCCAAAACACGTAATCGGTGTCCTTCGACCGTGCGTACGCTGATAAAGAGTTTGTCCCCGATTTCAGTAGTTGAAAGCCCGTCGCAGATCAATTGGAGTACTTCTTTCTCGCGGGACGAGAGCGCCACATTACACGCATTCGGAAAGAACGGGTGCTTGTTGACCTGCCGGTTCACCATTTTACGGTGCATGGCCTTGGAAACGAAGTCGTTGTAGTAGAAACCCTCTTCGTGCACCCTTCTGATCGCCTTTTCGACTTCATCCGGGCTGGTATCTTTCAGCAAATATCCCTGCACGCCTTTTTCAAGCATGTGTATCACGAAACGGTCCTCATTATACATCGAAACCACGATGATCTTGATGTTCGGGAAACGTTCGAATGCGGCTTCGGTGGCCTGAATGCCATCCATAACCGGCATTTGAAGATCCATGAAAACGATGTCAGGCGTGTTGGCGGGCAGTCGGTCCAGGAGTTCCTGGCCGTTGCCGGCTTCCAGTACAAATTCGAAGTCGGGAATGCCGCTCAGCATGGAGATAAACCCCTTTCTGAATAGTTCGTGATCGTCGGCAATTCCTAGTTTAAGGGTGCTCATAGCATTAAATATTCACTCGTTCCCGGCGGAATGGATGTAATGGTTCAGGTTTATTACCGGATGCCGGGTTCACCGGAATCCTCGCGATGGCACTGGAACCGCCCTTGGCCGGCTGTTCATACTGGACTGTTCCATTTACAATAGCCAACCGGCTCTCAATCCCGAGTAAGCCCAGCCCCGCCAGGTTGCTTTCCTTTATTTTTTCCGGGTCGAAACCAACGCCGTTGTCGGTTACCCGCAAACCTATCATTTCTTCGTCGATTTCCAGCACAATATCGATTTTTGTGCAGCTCGCATGTTTGATCGCGTTGTTGACCAGTTCCTGCATAATGCGGTAAAGCGTCAGTTCCAGCTTCTGGCCCTGACGCGGAAATTCCTCCGTATTGGATTGAAAAGCGATGATCAGATTATTGTCCTCTTCCAGCTTATGGATAAACTCCTCGATCGCTTCCATTAACCCGAACCGTTCCAGCGTCGTCGGCACCAAGTCACGCGTAATGCGCCGCACATGCAGGATGGTCTCTTCCACAAGCGACTGAGATTTCTTCATGATGCTCTCTTCTTTCTCGTCACCCGAGTTCGCTACCAGCTTACCCAATTGGTTGAGACTTAGCTTAGTGAGAGATAACATCGTGCCGATGTCGTCGTGCAAATCCTGTGCGATCCTGCGTCGTTCCGTTTCCTCGGAGTTCAGCGCAGTATCAAGTAGTAAGCGGTTGTAGTTCTTCTCGATGTCGCTGATTTTCTTTTCCTCCTCGAACCTCCGCTTCTGGTAATACATTACAAAGGCGATCATGCAAAACGCCATGGCCAGCATAGCCAGTGAGGCTATTAAAAGTGCCCATTTTAGTTCTTCACTGTTTTGCATAATCCTTTGGTGAGTAATGATAAATACCTACGCTGAAAAGCAAGGCACAGATAATTTCGAAAATGCTGGGGATATATTCAGCCATACCAAGAGCCTGGGGATTTTTCCATGTGTACGCATAATGAAGAACCGGTGCTACGAATATCAGGCTGGAATAATATAGTAACAGTCCAGAACAAACCCAAAAGAATGGGAATGTCAGTAAGTTAGGTATTTGGAGAGATTTGATTATTTCATAAAAGTACAGTAAGATCAACGCTATCATTAGAATCCCTTCGACCGTTTTTGCGTAAACCACGATCCTGTGCTCGTTCATATCTCGCAGATTCAAATTCGAGTTAACTATGTCCCATCCACTAAACAGACAGAATCCAACAATTGACGCAATTAGGAGATTCTTTTGCCGCCGCGCGGTGAACTTGAAATAGAACATCCCGCTTAGCAATGCATAAAAAAGCGGGATGCTCAGATTGTAAAACATTAAGTTATTCAACCTGACCGATGCGTAATGGAGCATCACAAGATCGATAGCTAATTTGATAATCAGATAACAGAAAAGCAGTCGGAGAGATTGATCCAGAAAAGCTTTTCGAATGATAGTGAGTGCTATTGGTAAAACTGTGATAAATACTGCAATACTGAAAATCGAATTTTTAGTGATGTATGCAATGTAAGTATCAAACATAAATACGTCGATTAACGAAATTTTCTAGCAATGGCGCGGGCACAGCGGGCCTCCTGTCATAGCCTCGCCACTGTCAGGCATATCTTTCAAGCCTCCTAGTTGTGCAGTTCTGATAATGTCCTTGCCGTCCGCATCAACAGGAACCAGAACAAGTCTTGGAGTCGGTTTTTTTGATTTGGTTGTTTTGGTATCTTCATCCCCTTCCTCGTCTCTCAGTCCGTAATACACTCTGAATCCCACACAGTTATCACCATGTAGCTTGATTAGCTCGTTGAATGTGTGTATGCCGAAGAATTCGGCCTTTACATAGTTCTCACCCTTATCGGTGAAGTAACGTTCCCTTTTTTGATGCGGAATGGTAAGCTCCTGGGCTTCTGACGCTGAAATCAGCCGACCCTCCCGACCTGTAAATCTCTTGCTGTCCATAGTTTTAATTAAAGTATAACAATTAATCAATGTAAATGTAAATAGGTAGGCAGCGAAGGGCAAGCCAACCATTTGCAATTGATTTAACGGTTAGTTTGTAACTAATTGTAAATCAATAGAATTCGTTCCTGTCTTCCAAAAATCGCGTAATTTTACGTATAGCTTTCGGGCAATAATACGATATCATACTTGTAAGCCTACCCATGCTGAAAATCGGGGATTTTTGCGCTAAAATGCTTGTGTAGAGCCCTGTACATTTGTAAAGCGTTAGGGAAGACTTTTCAAAAGCTTTCTCATCAAGATTAAAGGGTTAGGTTATAGTCGAAAGCCGCAAGGGGATGTCCCTGGCGGCTTTTTTGATTGTTTGTTTCCAATGCCGACTTTTGGCCTTGAAAGCAAATGAAGATATGAAACCAACCATAGAAATCGATTACTGCCCCAAATGCGGCTGGCTTTTGAGGGCTGCCTGGATGGCGCAGGAGCTGCTTACTACTTTTAGCGATGATTTGCATGCGGTGCAATTGCGCCCTTCGGAAGTCGCGGGGCGCTACGTCATCACCATGAATGAGGAATTACTTTGGGATAGGAAACGGGAAGGACGTTTCCCCGAGCCAAAGGAAATAAAGCAGCGGGTAAGGGATATTATCGCGCCCGATCGCAGCCTTGGGCACAGCGACCGCTGACCGGATTGAGGTGGCGAAGGTGTCATTTTGGCGTAGTAGTTCGAGTAGGGCTGTAATTTTGGCACCTTTTTTCGACCTGCATTTAAGCGGAAAGAGAGGAAGAGGTCGAATGCCCTGTTGAGCTTCTACGGCTGGTTCCGAGCAACAAAAGAGACAAAATTAAGTCTCGCCGTCCATCACATTTTTGTCCGAAAACGATCTTTGGCACGCAGTTTTTCGTTAATAAGTAAAACTTGTGAACCTAAAACGCGATAGCTATGGAAAGCAAACTAAAAATACCACGGGAGATGTTGATGAACATAGACTTTATCAACACAGTGAACGGTGGAATGAGTGAGCCCTCTATCAAGCTTGACAAAGGATCGGACGGTTTTGAAGTAGTTGTGAAAATTCCAGGCATCGAGGTTGAGGATCTTCAATTAGAGGTTGTAAAAGGCAAGAGGAACTCAAATAACTTAAAGCTTTTCCACTTGCTGCCCATATTTTCACAGGAAAACTTGCCCGACGAAGAGCAGTGGAAGACAATTCGTTTCATCAATACCTTCGTCATCCCGGACGGAGTAGATATAGACAATATATCAGCAAGGTACGACGATGGTCGTCGTCAGTTGGTTCTGTTCCTTCCTTTCGGGGATGAACAGGGAGATTATCACCGCAAGGTAGATATCGAACGTTGGTAAAAATATCGACAGATTATAAAGAAGCCTGGGCAACTACCGGGCTTTTTTGTTGGTCAGGAGCCTCCTCAGGCACTTTTTCGACAAATTCTACGAAGTAAATAGTGGTGATATTTGGTACTAATCCGGGTAGTGGTTGTACGCTTCCAATAGAATGCATTAAGATTGAGTAAAGATTCCACACTTTTTCTAAAAAGGAATTACATATCTGTATCTTGCACTATTAATTCCCTTAGTGCTCGTCAATCTCAACGTTATGAAAAAGTCTAATATTTTCGCTTTTATTGAGCTTACCAAGTTGGTCGAAGAACTCAAAGTTGACCAGTCCAAACTAAGGCAGAAACTGAAATCGCAGTCGGCCTACTTCAACATTATCGAACCAAGGTATTTTTCGGAAGGATTGGTTGGAGAGTGGGAAAGCATTCTCAGCGTAATCAAGCAGAAAGGCGCCAAAGTGAATGAAGAAGGCCGTGTGGTGTCGAATGCCGTGAGTAACACGATCGACCACCTGAGCGACAAAGAGTGTTTGTCGCTGGTAGAGCGGGTCAACTCGATCTACGACTCAGTGAGAAAAGAGTTTCAGTAAAAAAGGGCCCTGCATGGTACTCCGCCAGTGCAGGGCCGATGAGTTTAGTTCACCGTTCCTCCGTTCCAGACATTTTTGCCGGGTTGAACGAATGCAAGGCTGCCGTCGCGGTCTTCGGCCATGAGGATCATTCCGTGGCTTTCCATTCCCATCATCTTTCTAGGAGCCAGGTTTGCCAGGTATAACACTTTTTGGCCTATTACCTCTTCCGCTTTGAAATGCTCGGAAATACCGCTCAAAACGGTGCGTTGCTCCGAGCCGATATCGATTAATAGCTTCAATAACTTCTTGCTTTTAGGAACATTCTCGGCTTCAAGGATGGTCGCGATGCGAATATCCATTTTCGAGAAATCATCATATTGGATTTCAGGTTTGACTGGAAGCACGGTTTTACCTTCCAATTCATTCTGACGTTTGGCATCGTGAAGCTTCTGCACCTGTTTTTCGATCACGCTGTCTTCTATTTTTTCAAAAAGCAGTTTGCCTTCCAAAACAGGCTGACCCACGGCGAGCAGATCGGCGTTACCTGCATCCTGCCAGCTTTTGCCCGACAGGCCCAGTTGCTCCTGAATTTTAGCCGAAGTAAACGGCAATACCGGCTCGGAAACGATCGAAAGCGTTGCTGAAATCTGCAATGCAATATTCAAAATCGTATTCACGCGCTCAGGCTCGCTTTTGATCGCGTGCCATGGCTGGGTATCCGCCAGGTATTTGTTGCCTGTGCGGGCGAGGTCCATAATCAATGCAAGTGCCTCGCGGAACCGATAGTTCTCCATCGACTCGGCGATCCTTGCCGGGAACGCGGCCAGTTCGTCGAGCGCGGCACGGTCGATATCCTGCAATTCACCACGTTGAGGCACTTTGCCGTCGCAGAACTTCTGCGTGAGTACCACCGCACGGTTGATGAAGTTGCCATAAATGCCTACCAACTCGCTGTTATTGCGGGTCTGGAAGTCCTTCCATGTGAATTCGCTGTCTTTGGTTTCAGGCGCATTCGCAGTAAGCACATAGCGCAGCACATCCTGCTTGTCGGGAAGTTCTTCCAGGTATTCGTGCAGCCACACGGCCCAGTTGCGCGAGGTCGAAATTTTGTCGCCTTCGAGGTTCATAAATTCGTTGGCGGGCACATTGTCGGCGAGGATGTAGTTTCCTTCGGCCATCAGCATAGCGGGGAAGATAATGCAGTGGAAAACGATATTGTCTTTCCCGATGAAATGAACAAGCTTGGTTTCGCCCTCAGACGCATCCTTCGCAGGTTGCCACCATTTCTGCCAGCCCTCGGCGGTGCCGTTCTTTTGAATAAGCCAGTCTTTGGTTGCCGAAATGTATCCGATTGGTGCTTCGAACCACACATAGAGGACCTTGCCTTCCGTATCTTCGACAGGTACTTTAATGCCCCAGTCGAGGTCGCGGGTCATAGCGCGGGGTTTGAGGCCGTCTTTCAGCCATGACTGACATTGCCCGAATACGTTCGTCTTCCATTCGGAATGGCTGTTGACGTACGCTTCAATGTCCGGCTGCATTTTGTCCAGCGGCAGATACCAGTTTTTAGTTGCCTTCAAAACCGGCTTCGCACCTGAGAGCGTCGAACGAGGGTCTTTCAATTCCAGCGGGCTCAATGTAGAACCACAGCGCTCGCATTGGTCGCCGTAAGCATTGGGATTGGCACAAACAGGACAGGTACCTACGATATACCGGTCGGCGAGGAACTGCTGTGCCGTTTCATCATAGTACTGCTCCGTTGTTTCTTCGATAAAGACCTTTTTATCATACAAATCCCTGAAAATTTCGCGGGAAGTTTCGTGATGAATCGGCTTGCTCGTGCGCGAATAGATGTCAAATGAAATACCCAGCGATTTGAATGAGGCGTCGATTTGCTCGTAATACTTATCGACCACCTGCTGGGGTGTGAGACCTTCCTTTTTAGCGCGGATGGTAATGGGTACGCCATGCTCGTCGGTGCCGCTGATAAACGCTACTTCCTTGCCGGAGGAGCGCAGGTAGCGAACGTATATATCAGCAGGTACATAACAGCCCGCCAGGTGGCCGATGTGGATCGGGCCGTTGGCGTAGATCAACGCTGCTGTGACGGTATATCTTTCGGGATTTGAAATCGGCATTTGAATTCAGGGATTTGGTTCAATCATTGGAGCATAGGCTAGCCCCCCGGTATGGCCGGAGCGTAAAATTAGTAAAAAGGCTTGCAATGGTGTGACAAACTACTTTTTTACTACGAACTTTGGCCCAAACAATTTGTTTCGCTTACATGAAAGTTCTCATTACCGGTGCGACAGGCTTGGTGGGCAGTGCAGTAGCCAGAAAGTTCTTGTCGGAAAATCATGAAGTATACGCGCTCGTGCGCCCCGGTGCGGATAGGCGCCTGCTCGCGGAGACGCATCCGCGATTAACCTGGGTGGAAGGCGATATTCTCGATGTGCTTTCCCTTGAAAAAGCCATAGAAGCGATGGATTATGTGGTGCATACAGCGGCCGTCGTGTCTTTTGTGCCGCGCGACCGGAAAATGATGTATAAGGTGAATGCGGAAGGAACTGCTAATGTGGTGAATGTGTGTTTGAAATACCAGACACAAAAGCTGGTGCATGTGAGTAGCATTGCCGCCATTGGCCGCCCCGATCCGCGCAAGCAGGCAACCGGCCAGGACGTGGTTTTGAACGAGGAGCAGCGCTGGGAGGATTCACCCGAAAATTCGGAGTATGCCAAAACCAAACATATGGCCGAACTGGAAGTGTGGCGGGGCATTGCCGAGGGGCTCAATGCCGTGATTGTAAATCCCACGATCATTCTTGGCGAGGGCGATTGGGAGAAAAGCAGTACACAGCTTTTCCGGTACGTATATAGAGAAAAGCCATTTTATACCGAGGGCATTGCCAACGTTGTGGACGTAGTGGATGTGGCCGAAATCGTGTACCGCCTGGCGGGTTCGGATATCACCGGCGAGCGTTTCCTGCTCAACGCGGGGAGCATTTCGTATCATAATTTGTTCAATATGATAGCGGATAAAATGCGCCGTAAAAGACCTTCGTTCAAGGTTGGTGCTGGTTTGGCTGGTGTGATATGGAGGGTAGAGGCGGTGCGGACCTGGTTGTTGGGGACGAAGCCGCTGATTACCAGAGAAACAGCACAATCAGCCGCCAGAAAAATCAACTATGACAATGGCAAAATCAGGAAAACATTGGATTTTCAATTTAAGTCAGTTGAGGAAACGGTGTCCCGCATTAGTGAAAGTTTGATTAGGAGGATTTGAAATCCGGGGAATTATTTTATAACTTTCTTTCATTAACAGTGGTGCATTTGCCCTCGATTCTAACCTAGCGGTTCGTATGATGGAGAAAAATTTTGGTGAAAGGAAGGATTATATGAAGGAGACACTGCTCAGGTTCGAAAGAATGCTGAAAACCAGCGAGCCGGTCTTTTTTGATTTGGACACTTACGAAAAGGTTACAGTACATTACATAGAAAAGGGGGATTGGGAAAAGGCTTTCAAAGCCTGTGAGATGGGCCTGTCGGACTACCCCTATTCGCTCGACCTGCTACTCAGCATGGTCCAGCTGCACGCCAACCGCGGAGAGCACGAAATGGCCCTCGAAATATTGGAGCGCGCATCACTTTTTCATCCCGGCGATATTGAAATCTCTTTCATGCAAGTGGCGGTAGCCAACATGATGGGAGAGTATGAAGAGGCCATCGAGATTCTCGAGAACCTGCTCGGCAGGGTAGAGGACAGGGATGAGATTTACTTCCAGATCGGGCAGACTTACCAAAACTGGGGCAAATACGAAGACGCGATCAAGTATTATAAGCGGTCGCTTCGCAATAATCTGAACAACGAGAATGCGCTGTACGAACTGGCCCATTGCCTTGACCTGGTAGGGCAGCTCGAAAGCCATTTGGAATATTATAACGACCTCGTCGATCGCGATCCGTTCTCGCATCATGCGTGGTACAATCTCGGGATTGCATTCAGCAAGCTGGAACGCCACGAGGATGCCGTACACGCGTATGAGTACGCGACGCTCATTAAGGATGATTTCGCCTCCGCGTTTTTCCAGCTTGGGAATTCCTACATGAACCTGGAAAAATATGAGGATGCGAAAATACAATACCTGCGTGCGATTGAGCTGGAAGGCGACCAACCCGAAACTTGCTGTTGCCTGGGTACTTGCTACGAGAAACTGGGTGAATTTGAAACAGCCATTAAATACTACCGCCAAACCGTCAAACTGGATAGCCAGTGGGACGACGGCTGGTATGGCCTCGGTATCTGTTTCAGTGAGCTCGGTCGTTGGTATGAAGCGGTAGGTTTCCTCCGCAAGGCAATCCAGATCACCGAGCTGAACCCCGATTACTGGCTGGCTTTGGCCGAAACCGAATTCAAAGTAGGTAATGTCGTTTCGGCATTCGAAGCATTTGAAAAAGCAGCAGAAATAGAACCTTCCAACCCGGATATCTGGTTGAAATGGTCATACGTGCTGTTTGAGCAAGGCAACTATGCCCGTGCGTGCGACCTGCTGCAAGCTGCGATCGATGAAATGTCGGAGGAAGCGGATTTGTACTATCGTATGGCTGTTTACCAGATCCATGCGGGGCAGTACCGCGAGGCATTGGTGAACCTCGAAATCGGTTTGACGCTCGATTACGATGCCCACGAGCAGCTTTTCGATTTCTTCCCTGATCTGGAAAAACAGAAAGCATTGTACCGCATTATCGAGCAGTACCGTGAGAAATAATTACCTCAGACTTTCGTAAAGCTGAACAAGTTGCCGTGCAATGTGTTTCCCTGAAAATTGTTGAACATGTTGCTTGCCGGCCTCGGATAAAGTCTTTCTAAGATGAACATCAGTGACCAGTTTTTGTAGCTGTTCGCTGATGTTTTCTGTTTGAAAGGGATCCGCATAAAGCCCGCCCGGTCCGCCGGCTTCTTCCAGGCAGGAACCTCTGGCCGCCAACACTGCCGTGCCACTGTGCAATGCCTCGACGATGGGAATCCCGAAGCCTTCATAAATGGAGATATAAGCGAATACGTCTGCCTGTTGGTACAATGCGGGCAAATGCGGCGTCGACACGTTATGGAGCAGCAGTACCCTGTTTTCGAGTTTCAGCCGTTGGATCGTATCCTTGATTTTCTGCAAATAGCCGGTTGGCTTACCTACCAATACCAGTTTGAAATCATGGTTTTTCAAATGGGCAAATGCTTCTACCAGCCGGTGCTGATTTTTACGCTCTTCCAAAGTGCCTACACAAAGAATAAACGGGCCTTCGATTCCGTACTCAGCGCAAATGCGGCCGCTTTCTTCCGAAGTAAGCTGTTTTTGAAATACCGGATTGCAGTCCTGGTAAATGACTTCGATTTTGCTGTCATCAACGCCATACAGCTCGATCAGGTCGCGGCGCGTTTGATCGCTTACTGCTACCACGGAATCGGCACGCTTGCAGGCCGACTGGAATTTGTGGCGGTAAATGGCGCGGTCGACAGGTTTGAAAAGATGTGGCAGCCTTTCGAATATCAGGTCGTGAATGGTAACAACGGACCTGATGCCCGCCTGGTGGAGCCCCTGCGGGATTTCATTGCTAAGCCCGTGGTAAATGCCGATATGGTCGTCGCGCAGCTGTCGGGTAATCCGCGAGTACCTCCAATAGGCCGACAGCCTTTGGTCGATGAACCCTTTGGGGTAACGGATTGATCCGCTGGGAAATCCGTCGAACAGATGTCGCTTGTTTTTGGGGGTGTAGGCAAGATATTCGTGCTCGGGCTCATGCGCCGTTAATGCATCGAGCACGAAGCGGCTGTAATTTCCCAGACCAGTTTTGTTGGCAAACGCTCTTTTAGCGTCGAATCCGATGCGCATCATGTATCACTGCAAGGCTTTCCGGGCAAAAGTCCGTATTTTTGCGGATACCACCGAAAATTATTGGTGGCTATTTTGTGTTAAAAAGGAATGAAGAGAAACAATGTCCGCAAACGGGCTAACCCCAAAGCATCCTCCCTTTCAACAGCCGAAGAATATCAGATACACACGCTGGCCAATGGGATCCGCATTGCACATAAGCAGGTTCCTTACACGCAAATAGCGCATTGCGGCATTATGCTCGATATCGGTAGCCGCGACGAACAGCCGCACCAGCAAGGCCTGGCCCATTTTTGGGAACACATGGCTTTCAAGGGCACTGAAAAACGAAGCTCCTACCACGTGATCAACCGGCTTGAAAACGTCGGCGGTGAGCTGAATGCCTATACTACCAAAGAGAAAATATGCTTCCATGCCTCGGTCCTCGACGATCATTTCGAGAAAGCGATGGATTTGCTGGCCGATATTACTTTTCACTCCGTGTTTCCTGATAAGCAGATCGAGCGGGAGCGGAATGTGATTTTGGAAGAAATGTCGATGTATGTCGATTCGCCGGAAGATGCCATTCAGGATGATTTCGATCAGCTGATCTTCCCGGAACACGCGTTGGGTGCCAATATCCTCGGCACGGCCGAAACAGTCAACTCATTTGGCCGCGAGCATTTATACGAATTTATTAATCATAATATCGACACCGAGCGCATTGTGGTGTCGTCGGTGAGCCGCCTGCCGTTTTCGAGGGTAGTACGCATTGCTGAGAAGTACCTGGGCGGTGTGCCGCACCGTACGACCAGCAGGGAGCGTATCGCGCCGCATATCTATACGCCCGTGCGTCAGGAGCGCGAGCGCCCGATCCAGCAGGCGCAGGTGGCGATGGGTCAGCCGGCCTATGCATTGCTCGATGAGCGCCGTTTGCCGTTTTTTATGCTGGTGAATTTGCTCGGCGGGCCGGGAATGAACTCCCGCTTTAACCTCTCGTTGCGTGAGAAATATGGGTTTGTGTATTCGATCGAAGCGAATTATACCCCGTACCTCGACAGTGGATTCATGGGTATTTTCTTCGGCACTGAGAAAAAGCAATTGAATAAGAGTATTTCTTTGATAAACAAAGAGTTGAAGCGAATTAGAGAAGTGCCTCTGACTACGCTGCAACTGCATCAAACCAAAGTGCAGCTCATGGGACAGCTGGCGATGTCGGAAGAAAGCAACATGAGTTTTATGCTCATGATGGCGAAAAGCATTCTCGACACCGGCAAGGTCGACTCGCTACCGGAGATTTTCGGCGAAATCGAGCAGATTAGTGCGGCACAGTTGCAGGAAATCGCGATGGAGCTGTTTAATGAGCAGAATTTTAGCTATCTGACGTTCCTGCCAGAGGAATGATTCGTTTTTACATTAACACAAAAAGGCGCTGCTGTTCATTGAAACGGCAGCGCCTTTTTGTGTTAATCTCTCCTTATTTCGCTTCGGCGCGGTAATACATTGTTGACGTATTCCCGGGCCTCAGAATGTTTTTTGCGGCATTGTTGATATCGTCGGGAGTGAGCGCCCTGATAATGTCGGCATCGGCATTGGCCCAATCCACGTTGCCCGCGTTGGCGGCAAATGCGAGGTTCATCGCCCGGTTGAGCAGCTCTACCTCCGAAAATGCCAGAGACGCTTCCGATTGGTTTTTTACCTTGGTTACCTCTTCTTCTGAAGCACCATTTTCAACGATTTCCTGCAAAATTTCAGTCACCGCTGCGTCGGCTTCTTCCAATGTGACGCCCGGGTTCAGGTTCCCTTTCACCATCAGAAGTCCCGGGTCGAGCGATGAAATGATGCTACCGCTCACACTGTTGAACAGTGCGCGCTCTTTTAATAATTTCTGATACAGACGTGAAGATTTCCCTCTACCCAAAACATCACTGAGCAGATCGCCCGCGTAAAAACCGGGTTCATACCTTCCTGGCATGTGGAAAACCTTAATCAGCGAGTTGAGCGGGACATTAGCGGATGTTTCGAGGAACCTGGCTTCGGTTTGAACCGGTTCGGCTGGCAGGTTGCGGACGTAAGCTGGGCCGGCTGAGATTCCACCAAACCATTTTTCGGCCAGCTCCTGTACTTTTTCGAATGACACGGCACCTGCGACTACCATTACCGCATTGTTGGGACGGTAGAAACGGAAGAAGAAATCCTGCACATCATCCATGGTAGCGCGTTCGATGTGGCCGATGTCCTTGCCGATCGTCGCCCAGCGATAGGGGTGCGTTTTGTAGGCTAATGGCCGCAATTTAAGCCACATATCACCATAAGGCTGGTTGAGATACCGCTGTTTGAACTCCTCGATCACAACCTTGCGCTGTACTTCGAGCACATTGGGGTCAAACGAAAGGCTCAGCATCCGGTCGGATTCCAGCCAGAATGCCGTTTCTACATTATCTGCGGGTAATGTGATGTAGTAGTTGGTAATATCGGGAGAGGTAAATGCGTTATTCTCGCCGCCCACGTTCTGCACCGGAATATCGTAGCTGGGAATGTTTTTGGAACCGCCGAACATCAAATGTTCAAACAAATGGGCAAAACCGGTACGATCTTCGTCTTCATCCCGTGAGCCAACGTTATACAGGATATTTACCGCAGCCATGGGTGTTGAAAAGTCTTCGTGGACAAATACCCGAAGGCCGTTACCCAAAGTAAACTGCTTGTAGCGAATCATATTTTAGCAAAAAGGAAGTTGAATAGAGAGAATATGCCCAAAATAAAACCTGCGGTCGAAACCCGCACCATCGATTATGGGTTATAAACAAAGCTACTGTTCAGCTGGGATACCACCAAACCAATTTGAGTCGAAAGCCATGCAAATTACACTTCGTTCCCTATGCCTGGGGATTTTACTTGCCCTTTGTTCCATCCAGGCCAATGCCCAATTGCTGAATGACCCCGCCTCATTAAAACACATCCAGAACAGCCTCGATAAAATCTATAACTACGAGTTCGATGAAGCGGTTCAGATCATCGATCAGGTAGAGAAAAAATATCCTAACCACCCGGTTTCCTACATCCTGGACTCGTTTCTCCTCTATTGGAAATATCTGCCGATTAAAGACAATCCGGCCAAATCGAAAGAGTATATCCATAAACTCGATCAGTGCCTGGAAGCGATCAACAAGCGCTACGGAAAGAATAGTACAGATCCCGAAGCCGTGTTTTATACCATGGTGGCGCGGGGCTATATGGCAATGATGTACAACTACCGCGGCGAAATGATGGCCGCGGCAGGTGAGGGAAAAAAAGCCTATAATGCATTTGTGGAAGGCTTCAAACTGATGCATAAGAACCCGGAGTTCTACTTCACATCGGGGATGTATAATTATTATGTAGAAGTGTATCCGGAAGAACATCCGATCGTAAAGCCATTGCTGGTGTTTTTCAAAAACGGAGACAAAGCGCTGGGTTTAAAACAGGTAGATACGGCTACAAAAGTCGGGACGATCACGAAAGCGGAGTCGTGCTACTACATTTCGCACATTTACCTGAAATATGAATCGAAGCCTGAGAAGGCGGTTTCTTACATGGAAAAGCTGGTGGAAATGTACCCCCGGAATCCTATTTACCTGATGAAGCATTTAGAAGCACAACTGCTCTCGGGCAGGTACGACGAGGCGTATGAAGGCGTACAACTGCTCCGGAAGCAAAGCGCCGGTTTTTACCCGGTTGCCTGGCGGACGTTTCAGGGGATTCTGGAAGAAAAAGACCGGAAAAACGACGCCGCTGCCCAAAAGGAATACCTGGCTGCGCTCAAAACGCCTCACGACGATCAATACACGAAAGAATATCACGCATTCGCCTATGCTGGTCTCGCACGCATTTCCGCGCGTGCAGGCAACAAGGCGAAAGCCAGGGAATATTATAAAAAATGCCTTGGCAAAGCCGAATATCGCTCGATCGTCCGGGAGGCCAAGGCATTCAAATGAGGCTGGGAAGTTAGTTTGGAAACAGGCTCTTGTCGAGTCCCGGAATGATTTTCAGCGCATTTTTATAGTAAAGCTTTTTCAAAACTTCATCGGATAGTCCCATTCCGTACATGCGCCAGAACGCGTGGTACTTTTTGTGGTAGGGGAAATACTCGTCCTCGGTTTCCAGCACGCGGAAATAGGTGGCGTATTCGGCCGGTACCCAGCTGTCTTTTCCAAAAAGGACGCGGTCCTGGTATTTGTCAAAAAATTTCTTGGCTGTGCGCGGCTGACGGCCGAGTTCGGCAATGACGGCGCCTATTTCCACATACATATTCGGGAAAGCGATCATCAGGCTGTCGAGTTTTTTGAGGTTGTTGGGATACCAGCCCATATGCGCATTGATAAACGTCGTCTTCGGGTTCATTTTGAAAATATGGTGCTGCTCGGCGATGAGCGAATCGAAGGGGATAGGGTCGTTAGGCCCACGTTTGCGGCCGGGATGCGTTTTCAATTCCAGCCAGCGCTCGTTATAGCGGTCCATCGGGTCCCAGAACGACGGTACGTCGGCAGTGTGGATCAGCACGGGAATACCCAGCTCGCCGCATTTCTGCCATACCGGCTGCAAACGGGGATCGCTCACCGGCACGCGGTTGCCTTTGTCGTCCTTAATGCCTGCAAAGCCCAGGCTTTTATAGATTTTCAGGCCTTTGGCGCCCATTTTTACATCTTCCTCCAATTGCTTGACGGCCTTTGCCGACCAGTCTTTTTCTCCAAAACCTTTGAATTGCAGGTTGGTAAAAACAGCAATGCGCTTCGGCTCATTTTTAGCCACATTTTCCAGCGAGCCCCTTAAAGTAGCAGTACCCTCCGCCCATTCCTGCGTCCAGCCCCGGCCGCTGAGGTTCACCATAATGCCCATATTCAGCGCATCCATCTCCTTTACGAGCGCTTTCAGGTCTTGCGATGGCATCTGGTACTGGTGATTGTGCACGTCAATGAATGGGAATTTTGCTCTTTTCACCGGGTGTTCTTCCACTTTCAACGTGGAAATAGGATCGTATTCTTCAAAACCGAGGGGTTGTTCCGCGAGCGGCGCGGATGATTGCTGGGCGCACGCGGTGAAAGTCAGGCCCACCGAAAGGGAGAGGAATAGTACTACTTTTTTCATGCAAATCTATTTTTAACAGGAACGTTACCTATGCAATACCCGGCCATACGCCGGGTTTATAGATCAATGCAACACCATGAGCGGCAATGCCTTCTTCCCTTCCTACAAATCCCAAATGCTCGGAAGTGGTCGCTTTGATCGAAATGTCTTCTTCTGAAATACCCGTCACTTCGGCCAGACAAGTCTTCATAGCCGGAATGTGTGGGTTAAGTTTGGGGTTCTGCAACACGATGGTCACATCCACGTTGCCCACTTCATAACCTTTTTCGCGGATCATTTCCAGCACTTTTGCCAACAGGACCTTGCTGTCGACGCCTTTCCATTGCGGGTCTTTGTCGGAAAAATGGTAGCCGATATTGCGCATATTAGCAGCGCCAAGTAGCGCGTCGCACATCACGTGACAAACTACATCGGCGTCTGAATGCCCTTTGGCGCCATGTGTATGGGGGATTAAAATACCGCCAAGCCAAAATGGCCGGCCTTCTACTAACTGGTGAACATCGTAGCCCTGGCCTACGCGGAATGGAAACATAATAAGTTTGAAAATGATAAGTAATTAAGATTGTGGGCTATCAGGTTGGTCGCTGTCGTTTCGCTTTTCAAGATTTTCGAGGCGCTTGTCGATTTCATCGAATCTGGTATCTGTTTTATTGAAGCGGTCAACCACATAATCAAAAAGCTTGATAAGATCGTCCCTTGTTGCCATAGCTTCCAGGTCGTCTTTTGTTGCCATGGCTTCCAGATCATCTTTGGTAGCCATTCTTTCCATTTTTTCAAGTATAATTCTATTCGTGGCTGAGATGTCCCGCATGGTTTCTTCTACCATGGTCTGCCGGTCATTGAGCAGAAACATGTGCTTGGCCAGGTCCCGCATGTTTTCCTCCAATGAGTCCATCCGGCCAATCGTTTGAGATTGTCCTTTACGGAGTTGTCCAAGTTCGGCGTCGACGCGGTCGAGGCGCATGAGAATTTCGGCGAGCATCTCTTCGAGGTTACTGATTCTTTCGCTGTCTTTCATAAAAGATAGGTTAACAAATATAACAATTCTTTCCTACCTATACGGAACAACGGGACTTTGGTAACGATATATCGAACGGCAATTTTCCTGCGGTGAAAAAAGTGACTAAAATCGCTTTTTTTGACGTTGCAGGGCAACTTTTTACCAGCTAGCTTTGGTTACCTTTATGAATCAACACAATCAACACAATCAACACAATCAACACATCAAATACAGAGACGCATGAAAACCAACATCGGAATATCAGACGAGCATAGTCAGGCTGTTGCCTACCAGTTGAACAAATTGCTCGCCAATGAATTTGTACTGTATACCAAAACCCGTAACTACCACTGGAATATCGGCGGCATGAATTTCTTCGAATTGCACAAGCTTTTTGAAGGACAGTATGAGCAGCTGCAAGTGATCCTCGACGATATCGCAGAGCGCATCCGCGCTATCGGTCACTATTCGGAAGCCCGCCTGGCGGATATCCTGAAACTGACCGACCTCCTCGAACCGGAATACACCACCGAACCGAAAACACAATTGCAGAATTTGCTGGACGATCACGAAACGATCATTCGTCTGCTTCGTCCCTTGGTAACCGAATTTGCAGATACTTACAAAGACCTCGGATCAAGCGACTACGTGACCGGCCTGCTCAGAGAGCATGAGAAGATGGCCTGGATGCTCCGTGCATTCCTGAAATAGGGTTTTGTAAGCAACATGAAAAAGCCGGTCGGATCGCAATGTCCGCCGGCTTTCGTGTGTACAGGTAGATATTTTTACTTGTTATGCACTTGTATCTCAGTTTTGATCTTTTCAATTTCCTCCTGCTGTGCTACCGATTTGAAATAGAAATATAGACCCGCAATCAGGAAGATTTTCGACAGGATGAAAACGGCAATGAAGGCAGGGCGCCATAGCTTGTGGACCTTCATATGCGTGTCGTTTACCTCCACATCAAGGTATCGCTTCGCATCGACAGGTTCTTCGTAGCTGCTGCGGCCTTTTTTTTCACGGATGCTTCTCAGCAATATAATTTCCCGTACGGCTTCGGGCGGCGGTACCGAGCCTTCCGCGAAATACCGTTTGATGTCGTATTCGAGATCATTTACGTACTCGGCCATTTCACTGTCTGTCAGCATCATTTCCGCGACTTGCGCCTGCTCTTCCTCGTTGGCGAGTCCCATTAAATGTGACTCGAGAATCCCGCTCTCGATAAATTCCTGTTTGCTCAATGGGTGTAAAATTTATGCGTTGCGATATGATTTGAAAAACTCGTGAAAAGAACGAAGCACTTCCTTCTTGGATATATTCAGTTTGCCTGCGACCTCATCCGGCGTGAGACCCTGCCTGAATGCGAGATCGAAAATGCTTTGCGGAGAAGTGTCTCCCGGAGGATATTCGGCTCCTGTCGGTGCCAGGGCGGTCAGTTTGCGCTTGGCTTCCACGGCTTTGGCACGCGCCAGTTTAATCACGCACGCTGCAAAGGTAAATGGATAACTATTACAAGATTGCAATTGAGGGGAGGAGAATACACTTACCAGCACTTCCTGCGCCAAATGTACCTGCGGCAAAATTTGTAATATGATGCCATATGCCATGGCGCCGTACTGGTCATAAACTTCAAGGGAAGTAAGCGTTTTTGGTTTCGAAAGTGCGTGGCCATCGACTCCATTGCCTGCTCGTTCTAATTCATTCATATACGCAATTAATTGATCGGAAATTGGGTCGGGTAAATCGGGAAGCTTTTAGTATGATGTTGACTCTAAGGAAGTTTAAAGCGAATAGTGTGAGGCGTTGTGGGTAAATTTAATAGAATGCTCCATAAAAAGGTCAGTTGGATGTAAAAAGTTTGAATTTAAATTGTCAAATTATTTCAAGTGCCGTCCCATTTTTAGTTCGGTCATTCATTTTCGTGAAGGGTTTTCGATGGTTAACTTTGCGGGATGAAAGAAAAATTAGCAGTCATTTTTGATATGGACGGCGTGATTGTCCATACCAATCCTTATCACTCCCGCGCATTCCGCGAGTTTTTTTCAAAACGAAACCTTTCACCTACCGAAGAGGAATTTGCCGAACATATGTACGGCAAAAGCAATAGCTATATTTTAAGCCATTTTTTGCAACGTGTAGTTGAAGGCGAAGAATTGCTGCAAATGGAGGAAGAAAAGGAAGGATTATTCCGTGAATTGTATGCGCCCTATGTGGAACCGATCAAAGGGATTGTAGAATTCATGCACAATTTGAAAGCAAACGGGGCCGTATTGGGTGTAGCTACCTCGGCGCCTCGGGCGAACCTCGATCTGATCCTGAGCAAAGTTCCTATTCAGGAAATGATAGGCTCCATCCTGGCCAGTGAAAATGTAAAAAAGCACAAGCCCGATCCCGAAGTTTACCTTCGCTCGGCAAAAAACCTGGGTGTGGAACCGGGCCAATGTGTGGTGTTTGAAGATTCATTCTCGGGCGTTTCGGCCGCGCTTAATGCCGGTATGCGCGTCGTCGGCGTGCTCAGCTCGCACACCCGCGGGGAATTGCCGCCGTGCAATCTGTATATAAATGATTACAGCGATCTCTCTTACGAGAAAATCGCTGCGCTCTTTTAGACATTGGATTTCTGAAATGCTATAAAGTAACCGGATCATTGACCCGCACGTCGAATGCGCCGGTCAGGACCTTTTCGTTTCTTTTGATTTGAAGGAAAATCCGGTACTGACCGCCTTTCGGGAAAGCGTAGGGGAACGAAATACGCGTTCCGTGTTCCATGCCGGTCATACCGCCATCGGAGGCATTGTACATGCCCATTTCCTTCATGAGGAATAGCTCCCGGTCGATGGTCGGCATGGCCTTGAGGTTGGCTAAATGCCGGTCGACGCTGTCACGGAAAACGTCCGGTTTGGGCCATTTAGCTATATGGGCCGTATCCGAAATGCGGTTTTCAAACGACTGCCCGGCAGCCATCGAGTAGGAGCCGCTCGGGTGCAGGTGAATGTACACCGAACCATCGGAGCGCATGACCACGGCGTGGCCGAGCATACCCAGGTACGGTTCCGGGAAACACGGGCTGTTGTCCGGATTGTATATTTCAAAATTAAGCTGATAGGGTTTCCCTGCTTCGAGCGCCTTATCGGGCTTACCTTCCCAAATGGCGTAGGAACCGTCCTTGAAAACGGTCTTGGTACCTGGTTTTCCGCAAATCACTACGTTTTCGCCCATCGGTATCCTGCCGGGCGTATCGAGCGGGTCGGTAATGATGTAGGTGTCGTCTTCGGATATTCCTTTGGCGACGTGTGCGGCCGGCTTGACAGGGATCACCAGGGTGTCGACGATCGTCTCTGCGAAGCCGGAGTATTGAACAATATCTGAGTAAACCAGGTACTTGCCGGCAGGCAAATCGGGTAAAGCCGCTTCAAATGTCAGGCTATCCTTGCGATCGGGATGGACGTGTGCAAATGCGTCGAGTCCGGGCACGCGCACCAGGAATGTGTGCATAATCTTGCCGTGATCGGGGATCAGGGTGCTGAGCATACTTCTTTTCTTGCGGCGATCCCATCGGGTCGTGTCGATTTTCAATTGGAACACACGTTGCGAATCGGCTTCTATGATCGCCGTTTTCGCATTTAAGGGTTTGTACAGCCATTGCTTGTACTCGGCGGCCCAGCTATCCCACCAGCTGCTTCCGCCATACAAAATCAGCGAGCAAACCGCCGTGGCAATACCCATATTGACCCATCGTTTGCGTTTTTGGGCGGTCGTCAGGCTTTGTCCGGGTTTTAAAAGGCCGTCGCTCACACTCGCACCGATGGTGGTGATCATCAGCAGGAAAAGCAGCAATCCCACAATGCTAAGGCCAATCCCGAGTCCTTTGGGCATATCGCGCTCGGCGGTTGAAACGGCCACAACGGGGATAATCAACTCAGCATCGCCCTGGACACCTTCAATGCTGATCTGCGCGCTGGACGAGCCCGGCTCCATGAGCCAGACCGCGCCCTGGAACTGGCCTTTTTGTCCGGGGACCGGCGTCAATGCGTCGGCGGTAGGGGCGCCCTTATCGCCAGAGTAAAAGTAAATCGGCCGCACCGACACTTTGCGGGCTTCACCATATTCAATAAAAACCGTAACCTGCGCCGTTCCCGGAATGACATCGGGCGGAGTCACACTCACGAGCACCTTGTACGCGCCGGCCTGTGCCTGCATTTGCACGCCTGCGCTTCCTACGTGTGCGTACGAGCCTATGCTTTGCAGTAATAGGAGAAAGAAATACAGATATTTTTTCATCGTTGAATACGGTGCATCCAGTTACCCCACGCCAGTCCGATGCGGGTTGAGATTAATGTTAAAACCAATGCAATACCCAAGCCTTTGAGCAGTTGAGATGTACTTTCTACCATCCAGGGGCCGAATTTGTAGCGGTACTCCCAGTTGGGGTCATTCCCGAAATACCAGTAATGACTGCCGAAAAACCAGTTGCGGGCATAGGGAGATTCCATCAGGAACCCGCCGAAAAACCATTGCACGACAAAAAATACGACCAGGAATGCGACGCCGAGAAGGACCATGAGTTTCCAGTCATTCCAGTGTGCAAATCGGTATCGCAGGATGTCGATTACAATGGCCGGGGCAATGAGTAGCAACGGGAAATGAAAGCCCTGGTAATGCGTAATGTGGTTCAGGATCGGTCCGAGTTTAGGCTCGGCGGGAAAGAGCGGAATAATCCAGAGCGTGCCGAGCATTAACGCCGTGTAAACGCCCGCGACGGCCGTAATGGCCCATTTGTGCGAAACGGCCCTGCCCACCGCTACCAGAAGTAACGGAAACGCAGCGCCGGCAAATATATAAAAGCTCGACCGGTGCGTGCGCATTCTGCCTAGTTCCTCGGATATTAATGTAAACCAGATGGTTAACAGGAATCCCGCTGATAGTGCGAAAAGCCAGAAAAGTATTTTGTCCAAATTCTTAACTCCTTCCTCGCCTAAAGCGCCAAAAAGTTTCATTTGGTTTTTTACGGCAATAACGCTGATCATCGCACCAAATTGAATACCGATAATGCCGAGGATCAGCACCGTATGCGGGGGAGAAAGGATCGTTACATCCAGCCCGTAGGTATTATGCCACCAATCGTCGAAAGGAGCGGAGGTAAGCATGGATAACGCGCCCCAAACGCAGAACAAGGAGCCGAGCGAACTGTAAAAAAAGCCCCAGATTCTAACGCTGGCAGCTTTTTCAAGGTCACTGCCCCGGAATGTCTTTCTCAAAATCTCATAGCCGGAAAACAAACCAGCTACCACGGCACCCAGGTAAATGACCAGGTGCGGCGGCGACAGCAGCCCATCGCGTCCGATGCTCATATGCCAGCAAATGTCCCAGATCAGGCCGGTAATCACACAAAAAGATGCGAAAACGGTGGCGAAAATGTAAACAGGGATGCCCGGACTGGCCTGTACGGTCAATGTCCGGTCGCCGGTTAGCGGCGGAGGGGCTGCGGTGTCTTGCATATGGCGGAGAGGAAAATGGAGTTACGACTGCAAATTTCGAAAAGGACAACCAGATTCCGTACTACCCCTACGATAGTTGTTTTTTATTAAGCTCAGAAGGGGCGCATGGCTTTCACGAAACGGCCTTTGAAATAAGTCGAAAACAGATTGTCCTCGCGCACACCGCGGGAGGTGGAAGCGTGGATGAATATGATCTCGTCGCGGCCCCGTACGTCGGTGACGATACCCGCATGCGAAACATAACCTTCCTTTCCCGCCTCGGGGACAAAGAATAGCCAGTCGCCCGCTTTAATGTCCTCTACGCTGCCCACTTCCTGTCCGAACTCCGATTGCTGCCACGAAATGCGGGGGACTTTTACGCCCATTTCGGAATAGACCTGGCAGATGAGGCCGGAGCAGTCGATGCCTTGTTTGTCGTTACCGCCGGAACGGTAAGGCGTACCGGTGTAGGTCCGGGCGATTTGCACCACTTGCGGGACGTTCTCGGTATTGGCGTCACCAGGGCGGGAGTAAGTCGTGGCTGTTCGCGCGGGCGCGGGTTTGCTGCTGGACGGTTTCCTCACCGGGGCCTTCGCTACGGGCTTGCGGGCGGGTGGGCGGCGGGTAGCTGACGTGCGCCCGCGGGATGAAGATCCCCGGGAAGAGGTGTTTCTTTCGGGCGTTGTCCGGAATACTTCGCAGGAAAGTAATGTGGTGATCAGGAGGATGAAAATCGTGCAGGAAAGGGATTGGGAAAGGTACTTCTTCATGCGTAAGCGAAATTGGCCTGACTACTCGGTTCAAAAATAGTAATTAATGTGTTGTGTTCGTCAGCGGGACGCTGGTTAATGGCGTGCACCGACGAGACGTCGGCACCATCGTACTATTTTAACTGCATTAGGTCTGAAAAATTGTAACAAATATTGTGAGGCCCCCGCTTTGTAAGTAGCTTTGTCCCTGACGTTCATTCCTTTTAAATTAGCATTTGACCCCTGATGAAAATTATTTGTGTAGGCCGGAATTACGCAGAGCATATTGCCGAACTGAACAACCAAACGCCCGATTCCCCGGTTATATTTCTGAAACCTGAAACCGCACAGCTTCGTCCCGGCGAGGATTTTTATTACCCCGAATTTTCAAAAGATATTCATTACGAAGTCGAATTGGTGGTGAAAATCAACCGGGCAGGGAAAAACATCGAAGAAAAATTCGCCCATAAATATTACAGCGAAATCGGAATAGGCGTCGACTTCACGGCCCGCGACCTGCAATCCGAACTGAAAGCAAAAGGGTTGCCGTGGGAGCTTGCCAAAGCATTCAATGGCTCTGCACCGGTGTCGGACTTCGTGCCGGTTTCGGACTTTGCGGATATTCAGGACATCAATTTCAGTCTGGATGTGAATGGCGAGACGCGGCAGAACGGCAACTCGTCGATGATGATCTACCGCATCAACTATCTGATCTCCTTTGTTTCCAAATATTTCATGCTCAAAACGGGCGACCTCATCTTCACGGGCACACCAAAGGGCGTCGGCCCGGTGCAGATCGGCGACAAGCTGACGGCCTCCATCGAAGGCAAGAAGATGCTCGAACTGTTCGTTAAGTAAACCGTACTCGTCATATCACCCGGTCGTTGCACCGACTATTCAAGCACTTTTTCATGCGTCATTATTTTCGGGCATTTGTCCGTTCAGGATTGTTTGTAGTGGGGTTGGCAGGTATTGCGGGGGGAGCATTGGCTCAAAAACAATCCTATCCGAAAGGTTATTACCAGTTTCCGATCCGTCCGGGTTTACCCAACTCCCTGGCCGGTGGCCTCGGCGATTTGCGGAGCAACCACTTCCACGCCGGCCTGGATATTCGTACGCAACAGCGCGAAGGCTTGCCTGTGTACGCGGCCGCCGAAGGTTATGTTTATAAAGTGGCAGTTCAGAGGACAGGTTATGGAAACGTAATCTATTTGCGCCACCCGAATGGACAAACCACGGTTTACGGACATTTGTTGAAATTCAGCGATCCGCTGGCATCATGGGTGCGGCAGGAACAGTATAAAAAGCAGACATTTGAAATCGATCTTTTCCCGGAAGCGGGCCAGTTTACATTCAAGAAAGGTGAAGTAATCGCATTGTCGGGGAATACGGGCGGTTCGGCCGGGCCGCATTTGCATTTTGAAGTGCGGGATTCGAAGGATAATTACCTAAATCCGCTGTATTTCGGGTTCAATGAAATCAAAGACGTTACGCCGCCGAAGTTCGTGAACCTGGCGATCAGGCCGATGGATATTAACGGACGGGTGAATGGGCAGTTTGACCGCCGGGTCTACACGCCGGTCAAATTGAAAGATGGTACCTGGCGTTTGACTGAGCCGGTTTCCGCGACAGGCATTGTAGGCCTCGACCTCATTGCATTCGACCAGATGACAGGCACCGGTTTCCGCTATGGTTTGCAATGCATTGAGATCAAGATGGACGGGGAGGAAGTGTTCTCCTACAATATTGAAGTATTTCCAAACGCCTCAACTCGGGATTATAACAACCTGATCGACTACGAAACAGAGCAGGCGACAGGGCAGCGGTTCTTGAAATGCTATGTTCCTGATGGCAATCAGTTTAATTTATATAAAACGAATGCGATCAACGGTAAGCTGAATATTGCGGATACGCTGAGTCACGAAGTGAAAGTAAGAATCTCGGATTCCTACGAAAACTTCTCAGAGCTGATATTCATGATCAAGGGGGAACCGCAAAACCCGCCGCTTCCTGCATTCAACACCGAAGTGAATCCGGAATATGTGCAGACTGAGATCCGTGAAAATACATTGGTTATGAAGGCGAAATACTATCGCAGTCAGGACCCGTTCGCCACTTTTTATATGAAAGGGAAACCCGAAAGGAGAGTGCCCAATCTGTATGCCGGAGAATCGGCGGTTTTTTTGACTGATTTGAGGAAAGAACTGCCGGATTCTGTGAAAGTAGGTACTACTACTGTCAAGACTTTCTTGCGCAGTCAGGTGTTGCCAGGCGTTGCGTCGTCATTCAAGGACGACAAATGGTCGGTAGACCTGGATAACACCAGTCTTTTCGACACGCTTTTTTTAATGGGCCAGCGGAATTTCAACGCATTAACCATTAACAATCGCGGAACGGCATTGAACGATTACATTCACGTCACCTTCACACCCGAGAAAGCGCCCGAGGACAAGTCGCGCACTTATGTGTACCGATATCTGAACGGTGATTACCGGTTCCTGGGCGGCAAATGGGACGGCGACCTCATCCGTTTCGACACCCGCGAGTTGGGTACCTTTGTGATCCAGGAGGATACCGTTCCGCCACGGGCACGGCTGGTGGAGCATAGCCAGCATCGCATACGTGGGTATGTGGGCGACGCGCTGTCGGGGATCGCGAATTTCAAAGCGCTGGTGAATGGCGAATGGGTTTTGCTGAATTACGATTTTAAAAAGGGCTATATCTGGTCGGAAAAACTGGATGATAGCCAGCCATTTGAAGGAGAACTCGTGTTGGAAGTGACGGATAGGGCGGGAAATAGTACTATCTTGCGAACAGAATTGGTAGACCTGGTTGTTAAACCTAAGAAAACCAAAAAACGTAGAAGATAGATTATGGGACTACAAGTCGGTGACCCCGCGCCCGCATTTTCAGTAAAAGATCAGGATGGAAATCTAGTAAAGCTGTCGGATTTGAAAGGAGAGAAAGTTGTTTTGTACTTTTATCCCAAAGATAACACACCTACCTGCACCAATCAGGCCTGCAATATCCGCGACAACTACGGAGCGCTCCTGAAAAAAGGCTATAAGGTATTCGGGGTGAGCCCCGACAGCGAAAAATCGCACCAGCGGTTTATCAAAAAACATAACCTTCCGTTTTCCTTGCTCGCCGATACGGAGCATCAGATGGTAGAAGCTTACGGTGTCTGGGGAGAAAAAACAATGTTCGGGCGCACCTATATGGGTGTACTCCGCACGACCTTCGTCATCAACAAAAAGGGGATCATTGAAGAGATTATTTCCAAAGTGGAATCGTCGAAACACACTGATCAAATTCTTGGAAAAACTGAATAATAATCAGTCATTTTACCATTCCGAATAGCAGGACATTTACGCCGCCTAAATCGTCCCGCACTCGGGTAACCCGATTAAGGACAGTCCAATAGAAAATAAATGAAAATGGAAATTGAACAATTAGAAAAAGTAGCATCCCAGGTTCGCAGGGACATCGTACGAATGGTACATGGTTGTCAGTCGGGACACCCTGGCGGGTCGCTGGGTTGCACCGAATTGTTGGTAGCATTGTACTTTGAGCGCATGAAGCTTAAAGAGAACGATGGTAAGGTTGTATTCGACATGGATGGCAAGGACGAAGACCTTTTCTTCCTTTCGAACGGCCACATTTCCCCGGTATGGTACAGCGTGTTGGCACGCAGAGGGTATTTCCCCGTATCGGAGCTGGCTACTTTCCGCAAGCTGGATTCTCGTCTGCAGGGACACCCTACCACGCACGAGCACCTCGAAGGTATCCGCATCGCGTCGGGTTCACTGGGACAGGGATTGTCGGTAGCACTGGGCGCGGCAACAGCTAAGAAATTGAACAACGACAAAGGAATCGTATATGTACTGATGGGCGACGGCGAGCAGCAGGAAGGCCAGGTTTGGGAAGCCGCTACTTTCGCGCCGCACCACCAGGTGGATAACCTGATCGCGTTCATCGACCTGAACGGTCAGCAAATCGATGGCCCGACTGTCAAGGTAATGAACAACCGCGACCTGGGTGCCAAATATGAAGCATTCGGATGGGAAGTAATCTCTATCGAGGAAGGAAACGACATGGCAGCAGTGACGAAAGGCCTGTACGAAGCCAAAGGCCGTTTGGGACATGGCAGACCGATCATGGTATTGCTCCACACCGGCATGGGCTATGGCGTCGACTTCATGATGGGCAGCCACAAATGGCATGGTGTAGCGCCTAACGACGAGCAATTGGCGGCGGCACTGGCTCAGCTTGACGAAACTTTGGGAGATTATTAATATCCGGACCAGCGTGACAACACACGCGGTTTCATAAACAGACCATTCAAAATGAAAAAATACACCTTCACTGAGAAGAAAGATACGCGTTCGGGCTTCGGTGCCGGAATGCACGTGCTGGGGCAACAAAATCCCAACGTAGTAGCGCTTTGCGCCGACCTCGTAGGTTCTTTGAAACTCGAACCGTTTATCAAAGAAAACCCTGAGCGTTTTATCCAATGCGGTATTTCCGAGGCTAACATGATCGGTGTTTCCGCCGGTTTGACCATCGGAGGTAAAATTCCTTTCGCTACGACTTTCGCGAACTTCGCGACTGGCCGTGTGTATGACCAGATCCGCCAGAGCGTAGCATATTCTAACAAAAACGTGAAAATCTGTGCTTCACACGCAGGTTTGACTTTGGGAGAAGACGGTGCTACCCACCAGATCCTCGAAGACATCGGGATGATGAAAATGCTTCCAGGCATGACCGTTATCAACCCTTGCGATTACAACCAAACCAAAGCGGCTACCATCGCTATTGCTGACCACGACGGGCCGGTTTACCTGCGTTTTGGTCGTCCGGTAATCCCTGTTTTCACTGATGCTGACCAGAAGTTCGAAATCGGTAAAGCGTGGATGGTAAATGAAGGAACCGACGTGAGTATCATCGCAACCGGCCATATGGTATGGGAAGCGATCCAGGCTGGCGAAATCCTCGAAGCAGAGGGGATCAATGCCGAGATCATCAATATTCACACCATTAAGCCGTTGGATGAAGAGGCGATCTTGAAATCGGTTGAAAAAACAGGTTGCGTTGTGACAGCTGAGGAGCATAACCGCATTGGTGGTCTGGGCGATAGCGTCGCGCAGGTTTTGGTTAAAAACAAACTCGTTCCGCAGGAATATGTAGCTGTAAACGACAGTTTCGGCGAAAGCGGCACGCCGGCGCAATTGCTTCAAAAATACGGCCTCGATGCAAAACACATCGTAGAAGCCGCGAAACGCGCCATCGCAAGAAAACAATAGAAAAATAATCCAATCCCGATTCCCCATTTCCAGCTCCCTGTCCCCGTTCCCCGTCGACTAAAGTCGACGGAATCGGATAAAAGGGGATCTTGCAAATTTTTTATCGGGACAATGTCTCATAAAAGTGAATCGCCTTGCCGTCGACTTAAGTCGACGGGAATTGATTAGAGATTAGATTATTATTGATTAGAGATTAGATATTGATCAAATCTGAATTCTGATCAGATAATAGATCAAATCAGATTAATCAATAGATTAGATTGAATTGAGCTCTGGGACTGCAAAAATGCCATTTTTGCTATCTCAGAGCTCTTTTATTTGTCCTGCACAAAAAAATAAACTATTATTGACCGGCGTTGACTTCGGGCTCCGGTACAATTATTGGTCACGCGGATTTCCCCTGTAAAAAACGATCGGGTTAATACTGATTAAATGTCCGACGAAGAATTATTATCCCTTTTTGAAAATCCCGAAACGCGGAGGAACGCTTTCAATCAGCTGGTGCGGAAGTACCAGCAAAAAGTATATTGGCTGGTAAGGAAGATGGTGGTCGATCACGATGATGCCAATGACATTACCCAGGATGTATTTATCAAGGCATGGAGT
The DNA here is from genome assembly GCF_019924045.1 of Dyadobacter fermentans. Classification (GTDB taxonomy): domain Bacteria; phylum Bacteroidota; class Bacteroidia; order Cytophagales; family Spirosomataceae; genus Dyadobacter; species Dyadobacter fermentans_A. The sequence continues at coordinate 449,927 of NZ_JAHXBN010000001.1, forward strand.
GCGCTGGAAAACTTCCGTGGCGACGCCAAGCTGTACACCTGGCTATATCGCATTGCGAGCAACGAAGCCATCAATTTTCTCAATAAAAAGCGGAGGAAATATTTCATCCCGATTTACGACGTCGAGAATGAGCTGAGCGAAAAACTGGAAGCCGACCCTGACGTGAGCGGCGATGCCATTCAGCTGAAATTACAGAAGGCATTATTAAAATTACCAGAAAAGCAACGTTTGGTATTTAACCTGAAATATTTTGAAGATTTACCCTACGAAGAGATTTCGGAGATCACCGGAACGTCGGTAGGAGCGTTAAAAGCCTCATATCATTGGGCTTCGAAAAAAATTGAGGATTTTTTGAACGATACGGATTAAACTATTTGCGTTCACATTGGTCAAACCTTCACAAGACAGGAAATATAAATAATCATGGACAAAAAACGTATACGGCTGGATGATCTGAACAGGGAGACGCCCTTTTCCGTGCCGGAAGGTTATTTTGACAAGTTGCCGCAAATGATCCAGGCCCGGATCCCCGCGGAACCCGTGCGTAAACCCATCGTAAGCTGGTCGTGGCAACGTTCTGTCGGATTGGCGGCAGCGTCGGCACTGATTCTCGTGCTCGTGTGGGTAACGGTACCGGAACGCCAGGGATCGCTGGGGCAGGAGCCTCTGAGCGACATCAGTAACGCCTCTATCATCAGCTACCTGGAAGACCAGGACATCAGTTATTACGATCTAAGCGAACACAAGGTGGTTCAGAAAGCGTTCGAATCCGATTCGACCGTGCTGAATTATCTGGACGGCCTGGAAGACGATATTCTTCGCCAGCAATTGGAGGAAGTTATGGTTGCCCCGGAGAAGATTTGACCCTAACGAACAATCGAAATGAACTTACAAATTGAATTCAAACGGTATCGGAACACTTTTGCCCTTTTGCTCCTATTCATCGGAGTTGCATCCACGGCAGCTCAGGCACAGCGCCGTTCCGAGGAAGAAATAAAAAAGATCCAGGACGCCAAGGTGGCGATCATCACCAACCGCCTCAATCTCACGCCGGAGCAATCCACTGGTTTCTGGCCGATGTATAATGAATATTCTCAGAAAAGAAGGGAAATACACCGGGCGCAGCGCAAGATCATCAATGATAAAAAGGCGGAGGGCCAGAACGACGAGGCGGTGCTGGACAATCTGAAAGAAGTTCAGGAGCTTCGCCAGAAAGAGCTCGATCTGGAAAAGGAATATCAGAACAAGTTTTTAAAGGTTATTACAGCGAACCAGGTGATCGAATTGTATAAAGCCGAACGTACATTCAACGACATGCTGATCCAGCGGTTAAAGCAAAAGAACTAAGTTAGCCTGCTTGTCGACTTATTACAAACAGAAAGGCCCGCTTCCTACGGAGGCGGGCCTTCTTTATGAAACAGGTTATGCTAATGAGCTCCCACAGCTTCCACTTCGCCCACACCCCGCGTTTCGACGGAGATATTGCGGAGCGGCGCCTGGTGTTTTTTGAAATCCTGGATGATTTCGAGCACGTCGTAATCGATATTCATCGACTTGGAACCGTCGATCACGACAGTAGCGCCGTCGGGCAGGTTGTCCAGCGTGGCGCTGATGCTTCCCTTGTTCAGGAATGTAACTTCCTCAGAAAGCAAAAGCGTGATCACATCGCCGTCGCGGTGCTCTTCTTTGATATAGTGGTAAGAATGTTTGTGGTTCTTTTTCAGGATGAAATAGATCGCCACTACCATTCCGATACCGATACCTTTGAGCAAATCGGTGCTCAGGATCGCGATGATTGTCACTACAAACGGAATGAACTGTTCGAGACCGAGCTTGTACATTCCTTTGAACAATTCGAATTTGGCCAATTTATACCCTACCATCAGTAATATCGCCGCGAGCGATGCGAGCGGGATGTAGTTGAGGTATCTGGCAATAAACACCGCCGAAATAAGCAGAATGGTACCATGAATGATCGTACTCAGCCTGGTTCTTCCCCCCGAATCGATATTTGCCGAGCTGCGGACGATTACCTGCGTTACCGGCAAGCCGCCGAGCAAGCCAGAAACCATGTTGCCGGTCCCCTGCGCGATCAACTCGCGGTTGGTAGGCGTGGTACGCTTGAATGGGTCAAGACGGTCGGTCGCTTCCACGGAAAGCAGCGTTTCAAGGCTCGCAACGATAGCCAACGTCAATGCCACGGTGTAAACCTCGGGCTTACTGAATGCGGAGAAATCAGGTGTTTTAAAGAAACTAAAAAACTCCTGCGCGCTCGAAGCAACCGGAAGCTGCACCATATGTTCACCGCTCAAAGCCCATTGCGGAGCTGCGGCACCGAACACGAGATTGAGGATAACGCCCGTTATAACCACGAATAAAGCGCCGGGAATATACCGGAAAAGCTGAATGCGCTTCATGAACGGCTTATCAAACAGGATCAGCATAGCGAGCGAAATTGCTGAAATGATGATGGCTCCCGTGCTGTTATATCTGAACGAGTACCAAACCTCCGTGAAGGTATTGCGGCCGTCCCTCTGTGCAAAGGCTTCATCACCCATAAAATCGGCATCGTAGCCGAATGCGTGTGGTATCTCCTTTAAAATAAGTGTAATACCAATAGCCGCAAGCATTCCCTTGATCACCGACGAAGGGAAATAGTAACCGATAATACCAGCTTTGAGAAAACCGGCAATTATTTGCAGAGCGCCTGCCAGCACAACGGCAAGCAGAAAAGCCTCGAAGCTGCCCAGGGTATCGAGCGCATTGAGTACAATCACAACCAGACCCGCTGCAGGACCTGCCACACCCAGGGAGGAGCCGCTCAGCGAGCCTACTACGATTCCGCCTACGATACCGGCTATAACACCCGAAAAAAGAAGATCGGAGCGCCCGGTCGAGGCTAGCGCAATGCCGAGGCATAACGGCAGCGCTACCAGGGATACGACAAGCCCGGCAGGTAAATCGTATTTGATATTGGCGAACAAACTTTTATTATTCAATGACATACGATTGATTCAATAAGGATCAAAAATTGGACTACTCGGAATGCAGAACCGCTAGTCAGACAAGCTGCGGTATTTCGAGACGGTATACGTCGTCAGCAAAGTTGCTGGCGTCGATCGTTACGTCCATGTCTTTCAGGATACCATTCGCAATATCGTACACCATCCCGTGTACCTGCAATCTTTTGCCATTTGCCCATGCAGTTTGTACAATGGTCGTTTTGGCAAGGTCCCGCACTTGCTCCTGAACGTTGATTTCCACGAAGCGGTTAGCTCTCTCTTGCGGGTCTTCAATCGCATTCAGTTCCTGTGCGTGCAGGCGGTACACGTCTTTGATGTGCCGCAACCAGTTGTCGATCAGACCTACCTGCTTGTTGCCCATGGCAGTGATCACCCCTCCGCAGCCATAATGCCCACACACGAGGATATGTTCTACGCCGAGTACGTTTACCGAGTAGTCGAGCACGCTAAGCATGCTGATGTCCGTATGAATCACCATGTTAGCGATATTACGGTGCACGAAAATATCGCCTGGCTGAGTGCCGGTAAGCTGGTTGGCAGGCACGCGGCTGTCGGAGCAACCGATCCAGAGAAACTTTGGCGATTGCCCTTTTGCCAGATTGGAGAAGAATTCAGGATTTTCCTTCGTTGTCTCTTCTGCCCACTTTTTGTTGTTTTCAAATAACTGATTATAAGCCCTTATCATGATTTCTTGATTAGAATAATGGAATGAATAATAGAGGAACATGCACGCAGGGACACGGAAATACCGCATCGCGTTACGATGGCAACGACCCCAAAAGAGTTTGGATCAAAGAAATCAGATTAGCTCCGGAGGCGGAGAGAGCAGGTTGCGGTAAATCTCGTTATCGAAATTCGCAGAATAGAAGAATGAGCTTTTGACCGGGATAAGCGTTACGGAGCGGTCAAAATGTACGCTATGTGAAATCAGGAGTTGGTCGTCGCTCAGCTTTTCGACCTCTGTTTTTTCCTCATTGTCGCAGGTTCCTGAATCACAAACCACAGATGCCTTTTCCTTGGCCAGCAGCAGACTGGCAACATCTGTGGCTTTACAGATGAGGAAGGCCGTAAGCAGTATGAGACAAAGTGTTCTGAACACGGAAAAACAGTTTTTTAAGAACCAAGTTAACATTCAACGCGTCTAAAACGTTCAGTGGGGCACTTTTTAGTGTGGCGTTAAAATGAATTTTCTGTTAAGCATTCGAGTCGGAGAATAAAAAAAGGGTCGTATCAACAACCCTTACTTATTCGCTTTCCATTGCTTTTCATTGTTCTCCAACCAACGCCCAACCAGGAACGCCGAGCTCAGCAGAACGACATAGAAAGCAATCATAACAATGGTCATCATCATAGTTGTACTCGATTATAATGCAAAGTAGGATGAGCAAAAATAGCTAAAAAATGCCAGAACGACGTTCTGTTAGTAAAAAATTAAAGCACTCCTTTGGTCGATGGCATGAAATCCAGCGCTTTAAGGTCGCGTTTTACAGCCATTTTAATTGCCTTTGCAAATGCTTTGAAAATCGATTCGATCTTGTGATGCTCGTTATCGCCTTCCACTTTGATGTTCAGGTTTGATAGCGAAGTATCTGAGAATGACTTGAAGAAGTGAAAAAACATCTCGGTCGGCATTTCCCCGATTTTCTCTCTTTTGAACTCGGCATCCCACACGATCCACGGGCGGCCCGAGAAATCGATCGCCACCTGTGCTAGGGCTTCATCCATGGGTAAAAGGAATCCATAGCGGCTGATTCCGCGTTTGTCACCAATCGCCTGGCGGTAAGCTTCGCCTAACGCGAGGGCGGTATCTTCGATCGTATGGTGCTCATCAATGTGCAAGTCGCCTTCAACGTGGATCGACAGGTCGGCACCTGAATGGCGGGCGAGCTGGTCGAGCATGTGATCGAAGAAGCCGAGGCCGGTATGAATGTCCGAGCGGCCGCTGCCGTCCAGGTTCAATTCTACCTTAATCTGGGTTTCCTTGGTATTTCGTTCGACAGAAGCTTTGCGGGAAGGCAACTTCAAATGCTCATAAATAGCATCCCAGTCGCTGGTAACCAATGCCGTGGTCTCGTTCATCTGGTCGGTAATGCCTTCTTCCGGCAGTTCCGAACGGAAAAGGATGGCTTTTGCGCCCAGGTTCACGGCCAATTGTACGTCGGTCAGACGATCACCGATCACGTAGCTGTTGGCCAGATCATATTCATTCGAGAAATAAGCAGTGAGCATTCCTATGCCCGGTTTACGGGTAGGAAGGTTGTCTTCGGGAAAGCTGCGGTCTATATGCACGTCCGCAAAACGGATGTCCTCGCCTTCCAGCGTTTTGACCATCTTGTTTTGAGCGGGCCAGAAAGTGTCTTCGGGGAAAGAATCGGTACCGAGGCCGTCCTGGTTGGTCACCATCACCAGTTCATAATCGGTTTCATCCGCGATTTTGCGCAATGCGGAAATGGCTTTGGGTAGGAATTCGAGCTTTTCCAGGGAATCTACCTGAAAATCGGTGGGGGGCTCAACGATGATCGTACCGTCGCGGTCGATAAATAGGACTTTTTTCATTAACAGATTTGGATTACAAGCACCTTGCCAGGAATTCCGCAGCGCTTATTTCCCGCAAAGTTCGCAAAGAATGCCTAATTGAAAAGCAGTTGGACACGAATAATGATGTCGATGGGAATTTTGTGCAATAGGAGAGCGGTTAGGAAATTGTAACTTTGCATTATAATCCGATATCAAAATGTTTACAGGAATCGTAGAATCAATCGCGGAAGTGGTGAATGTCGAGACGGAAGGGACTAATAAAACCTTCACTTTCCGATCGGCTATTGCCAACGAGTTTAAAATAGATCAGAGCGTGAGCCATAACGGCGTTTGCCTCACGGTAGTGGCAACGGACGGCGACCAGTATAAGGTAACAGCCATCGAAGAAACCCTGCTGAAAACCAACCTGGGCGACCTCACACCGGGCAGCAAGGTGAATCTGGAACGCTGCATGCCTGCCAACGGTCGTTTCGACGGGCATATCGTACAGGGGCACGTGGACCAGACCGCTACCTGTACGCAGGTACAGGAGCGCGACGGCAGCTGGCTGTTCGATTTCGAGTATAATGCTTCAACCGGCAATATTACCGTCGAAAAGGGATCGATTTGCATTAACGGCGTGAGCCTCACGGTTTTCAACTCCGGGGAAAATACATTCAGGGTTGCGATTATCCCTTACACCTATAACTTTACGAATTTCCATTCGTTAAATGCGGGAGATACGGTGAACCTCGAATTTGATATTTTGGGTAAATACATCAAGAGAATTCTCGGTTCGTATGCGGTTTAGCATATTGGCATCTTGGAATATTACGTTTATTTTTACCCGTTTATAATACCAAAAGCCCATCCAATACATTCATGGCCAAAATAAGTACACAGTCCAGAACTGATCTTTTCATACACATCGGAATCATTGTCTCGCTGCTTTTGGTCCTTTTTCTGGGGTTTTTCTTCGTTTACCTCCCTTTTACAACCAATCACGGTGAAGCGATCACCGTGCCGGACCTGAAAAAGAAGAGTGTAGAGGATCTCGATGACTTTCTCGGCGATCGTGACCTACGTTACGAGGTCGACTGTACTTTTGTGACCAATGTGCCGGCGCTGACGATCATCTCCCAATATCCATTGCCGGGTTCAAAAGTGAAAGAGGGACGGAAAATTTATGTTACAGTAGTTTCCCGCACCGCGCCGCTGATCAAAATGCCGAAGCTGACGGATATGACGCACCGTAGCGCGCAGATGTTGCTCAAAAGTGTAGGATTGGAAGAAGGAAATATTTCTTACGTTCCGGACATGGCGCAAAATGCGGTTTTGAGGCAGCTATATAATGGTAAGGAAATCCTGCCGGGCCAGCCGATCGCGAAGGGTACGAAAATCGATCTGGAATTGGGCGAAGGGCTGGGGACTGCACAATTTGAGGCGCCATCAGTGATCGGAATGCCTTTGGATGAAGCTAAAATAGCGATCGTGGGAGCGGGGCTGAAAGTAGGTCAGGTAATGGAAGTGCCGGCTGAGGAAGGCCAGGCACCAGGTTCGATCGTGCGCCAGAACCCCGACGCGGGTAATAAGGTAAGAATAGGGGACGTAATCGACTTGTGGGTAACCCCGCAGGCGCCTGAATCGACGGATAATGGGAATCAACCGGAGCAGTAAAAAATTCTTCACACACAGGATTTTTATTTGGGTTTGTGTGCTCGCCATGGTACAAAGCCGGGTTGCGCGCGCGCAGTTAAGCATCGTGCCGATCGATCAGACCAGGTACAGTCATGCAGATGATGAACCGGAAGCGCAGAACCTCCGTACCCAGGCTTCGCTGAGCCTGCCTTTTTTTGATGATTTTTCGACTACCAAAACCCTTGCACCCAGCAGCAAATACTGGATGCCGGGGAGCGGGGTTTATATCAATAATACACTCACCAATTCGCACCCGTCGGTCAATGTAGCAACGTTCGACGGCTTGAATGCCAAAGGTATTCCCTATAATCTGGTGAATCCGTTGGTACAGGGATATACCGATACGCTTACCTCTCAGCCTGTTAATCTCAACGGTAAAGTCGCCGCCGATTCCGTTTACCTCAGTTTTTACTGGGCGGCGAAAGGCCTGGGAGAATTACCGGATTCCAGCGACTTTTTACAGTTGGAGTTTCTCAGGAAAACAGGGGAATGGGTCTCTGTATGGCAGCAGCTGGGATATGAGGTAGATACGCTGTTTCATCAGCAATTTGTCTCTATTAAGGATGCGAGCTATTTGCACGATGCATTCCAATTCCGTTTCAGGTCTTACGGCAGGAGTTCGGGGCCTTATGACACCTGGCATCTGGATTATGTCTATCTGAATTCCAAACGATCGGTCAGGCAGCCGTACCTGTTTGACGTCGCTATGCGGAAGCCGGTCTCGAATATCCTGAAAAAGTATACCGCAATGCCCCTGCGTCAGTATCGCATCAACCCGGCCGGAGCGACTGCGGATTCTGTCAAAACCGATGTAGTCAACCATTTCAACAACTTCAACGTTCTCACGAGTACCTACACGCTCACGGACGCGCAGCGGGGGACCGAGTTTGTGCGCAATGTGCAGCGCTCGATCGTTGTCGAATCATTGAAATCGCAGGTGTTACGTGCTAAAATAACGCCGGTCAGTCCTGCGGCTCAAATAGACAGCCTGCATTTGATCAGCAAATTCTTCATCGCCACAACTGATACGATCCCCGGAGCGAACCTCAAAACGAACGATACCATCACCGCAAAAGCCGCATTGACGGATTATTTCGCTTACGACGACGGCAGTGCCGAATATGGCGTGCAGGTGAACCAGAAACTCGGGCGTGTTGCCGTGCAATATGTGCTTGCCAAGGCCGATACGATCGGCGGAATACGGATGTCGATGGTTTCATTCAACAAGGATATTTCAGGACAGGGCTTCACAATTCAGATTTATAGCAATAAAGGCGGCAAGCCGGACCAAGTGATCGCCCAGCGGTCGGTAGCGGTGCGTTACCCGGCAGCTCGTGACGGTTTTATCGATTATGCATTTGCTACCCCGGTTGCGGTCGCGGATACCTTTTACGTAGGTTGGTTGCAGATCAACGATCAGCCGGTGACGGTAGGTTTCGATCGAAATTCACTTTTAGGCAGGAATGCGGTGTATTACAATCTGGGAACTGAATGGGCGAAGGAAACATCGCTGAAAGGCTCGATCATGATCCGGCCGTACCTTGGCAAAAAGGCGCAGGGCATTATCACCGGTAATGAGCCAGCCGATCAGATCAACGCGATTTTTTATCCCAATCCGGCCAGGGGCGAAGTACGCTGGAGTAATAAATTGCTCAAAAAGATCGAAGTTTACAGCACCGGCGGTAACCTGGTGCATTCCCTGGTACCCACGCGCGACCAGCAATCAGCACCTGTAGGCCATCTGAGTCAGGGTATTTATATCTTTAAGGCTACCGATGGGAAACGTTCTTTTGTACAAAAAATGTTAATCTCTCAATAGACCCAGTCGTCACAAATTTTTGAAATATGGATATTACCGTTGAAGAATTAAAAGAGCGTCTTGAAAAGGGCGAAGATTTGCACTTTTACGACGTTCGCGAGGAACACGAATACGAAGAGGACAACCTCGGTGCGATATTGATCCCCCTTGGCGAGTTGCCGGATCACCTCGATGAGCTGGAACCGTTGAAGGATGAGGAAATCATCATTCACTGCCGTTCAGGCGCTCGTAGCGGCAAAGCTGCACGCTACCTGGAATCGCAGGGCTTCTCCAACGTACGCAACGTATTGGGAGGCATCCTCGCTTACCGCGAGCTGGAAGACTAAGACTTGTTCATTTGACGGGGCTTACGCTCCGTCAAATGCTTTATTGCAAACCTGTCTGCTGCCGTACATATTCCAGAATACGGTCGTAATCGTCCGGGTGAAACCACTCGAAATTCCCCTGGTGCCTGAACCACGTAAGTTGCCGCTTGGCGTAACGGCGTGAGTTCTGTTTTAAAAGCCGCACCATTTCCTTTTCGTCATACTCGCCGTCCAGATAGCTGTAAACTTCACGGTATCCCACTGTTTTAAGCGCATGGTGCTCCCGGTATGCGATTACGCTTTTTGCTTCTTCCACTAGCCCTTCTTGCAGCATGATGTCCATCCGTTGGTCTATTCTTTGGTAGAGTTCCGCGCGATTGCGGTCCAAAGCGATATTAATGGGCAAAAAGGGCCTGTTTCGGGTACTTTTTAGTTTAAATTGACTAATGGGCGTACCGGAGGTATAAAATACTTCCAGCGCGCGCACAACACGCTGCGGATTAGCTAGCTCAGAAGTAGCCGCAAATTCCGGATCGATCTGGCGCACTTCCTCTTGCAGCGGGGCAAGCCCGTTGTCGTTCAGTTTCTGCATAAGCGATTCACGCAGCCCGGGAAGAGGGGAGGGAAGGTCGTCGAGACCTTCCAACACTGCTTTGACGTAAAAGCCTGAGCCTCCCGTCATGACTACAATATCATGTTCCTGAAAAAGCACTTCGAGCAGGGCCAATGCGTCACGCTCGAAATCACCGGCACTATATGCTTCCGAAATAGAATGCGAATCGACAAAATGGTGCTTTGCCTGCATCAGCTCTTCCCGCGTAGGTTTTGCTGTGCCTATACTCAGCTCGCGGAAGAACTGTCGCGAATCGGCGGATATGATTTCCGTACCGAGGTCCTGGGCGAGGCTTATCGACAGTGCGGTTTTTCCTACCGCTGTGGGGCCTGCTACGGTTACCAGATATTTCTGTGGGCTATTTGGCATTGTGCCGTTTTTATTTGAATTTTAATCAGTACAAAAATAGAGATATGGACTCCACTACACTATTTTTTTTGATCATTACCCTTATTGCCGGTGGCCTGGCCGGAGCTGCGCTCAATACCTGGTTGCAGAGCAGAAAGTCGAAGAAATATGTGTCTACGCAAGAAGCTTCCGTATTAATCGAGCGGATCGAGAAAGTATTTAAAGTGGTGATGGCCGAAGGCTATTTTACAGAGATTTATAATTACCAGAATGACAAAAACATCTGGAACCTTATTAATGATAAAAAGAAAGCCTTGATTATTGCCAAGGCCAAAGTGCTGGTAGGTTATGATTTTAGCAAATTGAAATTCCACCGGCCTGATGGCGAACGCAAATTGGTAATTGATTTCTTCCCCGCCCCCGAAATTCTGTCCATTGATACCGATTACAAGTTTTATGACATCGAGCAAGGTTGGCTCAACCGTTTTCATAGCGATGATTATACGGCCATTTTAAATGAAGCCAAGCAAACGATGAACGACAAAGCCATGGAAAGTGATTTGCCTCGCATTGCTGGTAATCAGGTGCAACTCATGATCTTCCAGCTAGCTGCCTCAATGAACTGGTCGGTCGAAATGAAGCTTCCGGATGGTAATGTGGCAATGCTGCGTGAGTTTACACATTACCGTACACTGGAAGCGCAAATTGATTCTTTGGATACCCGAAAGGAATAGTTAATTTTTTTATATAATTTATGCGTTAAACGTCTCTGTCCTCGTCAGAACAGGGTTTGTCTGCGTATTAACTCATACAGTTTTTCAATTAATCACTTTCTAAACTTTAACAGTTATGCTCAAAAAATTATTACTATTTGCCTCTGTGGTGTTGATGATCGCTATGGTAAGTTGCAAGGGAGACGATGGGGCTGTCGGTCCGGCTGGTGCTACGGGAGCCCAGGGACCAGCGGGCCCTGCCGGACCTGCGGGTAAGGATGGAGAAGACGGAGCCAGCAGCTCGGCAATAATTCTTTCAACAGGCCAGGTCGACACAGACAGCACCGGCGGGTTTATTACAGGTATCGAAAACCTGACAGCCGAACAGGATACTGCTTTGAGCAAATCTGTTGTATTGGTTTACTTGAAATCACAGAACGTTTACTGGCCAATGCCGGGTCTCGTTCTTTTCACGGGTAACAAGTTCAGCTCGTACACCTTTGTGCATGCTGTTCAGAATAAGACGTTTTTCGTTGAGTTGTTGGCTACCAACTGGGGTGAAGATCAGGACGACGCTCCTAAAAGAACTTTCCAGGATATCCGCATTGTGATCGTTCCTGGTGAAGTAGTAAATATGGGCCGTCTAAGTGCTGAAACACTCAAAGATTACAATAAGACAATCGCTGCATTGGGCTTGACAGATACGCAGGTGAAAGTGGCAACCAAATTGAAATTCAACCTGAAAAGAAAATAATTAATTCAGCAGGTTAACGAGAATCAATCAATTAATAGGAAAAGGTCAGTTGTGACGGATAATCCCGTTGTAACTGGCCTTTTTCTATTGCTGTGAAGGACTTTTGGATGATGGACGATAGAAAAAGCTACGATGTAATACATGCGTTGAAATGCGGCGATACGAGCACAAATACGAAAGGGCTTCCATTTGGAAGCCCTTTCGTATCTTAATATTTGTTGTTCTTAGTATTCCCAAAGACCGTGTTCCAGTTCCATCAGTTCCTGCTCGTAGTTCAGGGATTTGATAAGGGCCTCTTTTTCTCCGTTGTAGATGTCGAGGAATGCCTTATCGTTGGCGTTGGAGAATTTGGTAATCCGTCCGTAGAACAGGCGAAGATCGAAAGCATCCGCGAGGTTCTTGTTCTGGGCCGTATTGTGGGTGTTATACCAGATATATTTCTTAGGATCGCTTCTGAAAAGTCTTTCAACATCTTTCCAACGGAAGGAAGCAACCGGTAATTCAAGTCCTGTTGCAGTCTGGTCAGATGGAAGAACGATTGTGAGCGTCTGAATGTCGGTATACAATCTTGAGCGTTTCTTATCAAAAATCCAGTCTTCTTTCACTTCCAGGATACTCAACTGATCAGGGAAATACTCTTCTTCCGACGCAGCTACTTGCTGAGTTTCGAAAGAACTGCTATCCGGCTTGGGAGCTTCCACTTTGGGTTCTTCTTTGGCAACCTCAGTTTTAGCACCTTTTTTAGAAGATTTTTTCTTAGGAGGACCCCAACCGTCGTCTACGGGCTCAGCTTCTTTTTTTGTATCCTTTTTAGCACCCCAGCCATCGTCGGCGTTTGCAGCTTGCTTGCTAGGATCTGTTTTAGCTTTGGTATCCCAGCCATCTGCTTTGGCTGGCTCTCCAAAACCTGCCGCGATTTCCTCGGCAGAAAGGCCTGCGGTTTGGTTAGGGATCAAAACGCGTTTATGAAGCTCGTCACCGGTGATTTTGGTCGCACAGGAGTCGTTTGTATAAGCATCGATCAACCCTGCTTTCGCTGCATCCAACAAGTAACGTGTGATCTCATTGTTTTTAGAGAACATGGAAATGTTCTGCTTTTCTTTCAAATCAACCCGTCTCCAGAGCGTTCTTTTCATCATCACGTCGCCGTCTGCAATAGGGCGTGACGAGAACTGATTCGCAGTCGAATCCTCTTTCTCCTGCGCAAAAGCGGCAGTACTTGCAAGAGACAGCGACAGCAAAGACCATGCAATCGTTTTTCCGTTCATTCTTCTCATATCATACATAAAGTTGTATTGTCCAATCAACGACTAAAAGCGGTGGATTAGTATAGCGAAACTTGTCTGATTTGGTTACCCATTTCGACCTCGCTGACAGCGCCTTTAAAATTCTGACGCTCTACTTTCATAACCGAAATAACATACCGGTCGCCAGGCTGAGCTTGCTGTGCGAGGGTAGAAATTGAACCACCGCCACCATTGAGCTGGACACCGCCGATACGTCTGTTACCGCGTGCCAGCGAAATCTCCACTTGCGAAACGCGGAACTTGGCATCTTCCGGTGAAAAGTTTTTAAAGCTTTCATCCGGTACCGCAATCACCTGAATGCTTCTAGCCCCCGATGCAGGTGCGCCTCTGCGCTCATCATACGCAGCTCCGTTTACACGTACTTCCAGCGAGGGTTTAGGCACACGGTTTACTTTAAAGGGCTCTGAACCCAAAACATTACCAGCATTGCTTACCGTGATATTCAGGCTTGACTTGCTGGGAACAATCGTGAATTTACCTTTTTGACCGCTATTAATAATCTCACCACCGTCTGTTGAGAAGCTAGGTGCCCAAAGTGCCCCGAGCGCGGGGCTCTGGATGCTCAACTTGTTGGCACAGCCGAGGTACAACGGAGGCAATGTTCCTGTTTCGATCTGGTAGGAAGGCTTCACCACGAAGTATTCCTGCACCATATTGTAAGTCGTATCTTTTCCTGACGGGGTAGGAATGGTGATCTGTCCGCGAAGCTCTTTTTTAACAATTCCTTCCGCATTGTAACCACCGCCCTGGGCAGTGAATTCAATCATACCCACACCGTTTTCAACTTTAACAGGTGATCCATTCAAGCTCATGCGAGGGGTGATACCCGAAGCGGAAGCCGCAATGAACATCTGGCCTTTGAATTTGGTACCGGCTACCACTGTTTTTGCGTCGGCACTTACCATCGCCAGTACGCGGTCAAATTTGATATCCGCAGCACCCACTTTGGTGGCGAGGTAGTTCAGCACTTCGCCTTCCATACGGCGAACGTCGGTTTGTTTCTGGCTCAATACGGCCAGTGCAGCTGCAACAGGTGTAGATTCGAAATTCAGCTCGGCGAAGTCCTTGTTACGCTGGTCTTTGTTGTTTTTTGCAAGATCGTCTTCACGACCATCCTGGGCCAGCATTTTAAATTGATTAGGAGAAAACTTATTAAGTGCTGAGGTGAAGGCGTTCAATTTTTGTTTCAAAGCGTATGCCTTTCCATTCTTTCGCACGCCAATCATCAATTCCGCTACTTTTGTTTCTTCCTGCGGATTTTTGATCGCTCCCTCCTCGTTATAGCCTGAACCTGCATCTTTGATAATTTCATCTTTCAATGCATTCAGTTCGTTGGCCATATCGGTAGAAAGCTTGCGTACCTGTTCGGCTTCTTTGATGACGGCCACATCGGCTGCACGGTTCCCTGACTTCTCAACTGCCGCTTTGATTTTCAGTATAGTTTCCTGATTTATCCTGTTAGCGGCTCCGGAGGATAATTGTAATGAGTTGTTCAGAAGGAGGAATTTTTCGATGATAGCTGAACTTACCTGCAATGCGAGCATCGCCGTAAGCACCAGATACATCATTCCAATCATCTTTTGACGGGGTGTTTCTTTTCCACCTGCCATATTGTTGTGTAATCAGTTTCAGTGATCGAATTATTTAACTAACAACAATGACCCTGCAAACCCGGACGGGAAGCCCCTGGTGGGATACAGAGTCATCGCCTGAGCGCTCTTACGCATTGCCACCACGCATTGCGGTCAGCATATTTCCGTAAATGCCGTTCAATGAAGAGATGTTGTTGGTCAGTCTCGCCATTTCGCTCTTGAACACTTGTGATTCCTTCGTTGCATCGGCCATGTTTTCCATAGCGGCTGTCAGGTTGCCGTAGAAAGCATTCATTGCTTTCAAGTGCTTGGTAGTGTCTTGCAATTCCAGTTCGTATACTGCGTTCAATGCACCCATGTTTTTGGTGATCAGTTGGAACTGGTCGCGGTAAGATTGTGCATCTTTGGTAGCATCAGCCATAGATGACATCGCGTTAATTGCTACGCCATAAGACTTGTTCATATCGCTGATAGCAGTTGATGCAGTCTTTACATTTTTAGCGTAGTCGTTTGTAGCAACGGTTGCATCGGTAAGGTCGGTGATTTTACCTACTGTTTCAGACAGGTTTTTGAAACCTTTGCCGAGGCTGTCGAAAATCTCAGGAGAAATTTTCGCATTGTCGAGCATATTATCCAGTTTGGCAGTGATATTGCTGCTAGGGGCCGAGCTTCTGGAAATGGCAGGGCCTGAATAATCGTCAGCGAGTTCAGGATACACACGGGTCCAGTCCGGATCCTTGTCAACCGATTGGGTAAGTGTTTGCAATGCATAAAGCAAGAAGATCAGAACCTCGGTTCCAAGACCTGCTGTCAGCATCGGGCCACCTCCATCCCAGTGCTGGATTTTGAACAAAGCTCCTAAAATTACGACGGCAGCACCCGCACTGTATATTGTTGGTACTAGTTTATCCCAAAAAAAATTAGGTCCGCTACTCTTAGCCATGTGAATTGAAATCGGTTACAGTGAAAAAATTATAGTAAGTAAAGTGTTGGATTGATTCGGTCTGATCGTAAAAAAGAAGCAGAGTAAAAACGCTGCTTCTTTTTTGGTGAAAGTGTTTTCTAGCGACGACGGGCGCGGGCTCCTCCGCGGTCGTTTACATTATCCATTACACAGCGGAAGCCGATGAATGCACGGGTTTCAGTTTCAAACTCGTAGGTACGGGTACCGGTTTGCAGGTAGTAGGCAATATCTTTCCAGGAACCGCCTTTTACTACTTTACGTGGTTCGTTCGGGTCGTTGTACTGCGGGTTCATATCCCATACAATCGCTGTCGCATTGTCAGTGTAGGCATCCGAAGTCCATTCTGCTACGTTTCCAGCCATGTTGTACAAGCCGAAATCGTTAGGATTGTAAGCATTTGCAGGGCCGGTGTAAGGATATCCGTCGGCATCGTAGTTACCACGCTGAGGCTTGAAGTTTGCCAGGAAGCATCCTTTTGCATTCATGGTATACGGGTTACCCCAAGGATATTTCGCAACGGCACGTCCGCCTCTTGCAGCCCATTCCCATTCAGCCTCTGTCGGCAGACGGAAGCCGGTCGAATTGAACTGGCCCTCTTTGTTCTGGAAATCGTGGAGCAGGTTGGTGCGCCATTTTGAGAAATAAGTAGCAGCGATCCAACTTACGCCTACCACAGGGTAGGTGTCGAAGCCAGGGTGCTGATAGTAATATTCTACGAATGGATCTCCGTTTGAATATGCAAAGTCCTTTTTCCAAACGGTTGTATCAGGGTAGTACTTGGCCATGATTTCCTCCTCACCGAGTACGGATACGGAGTCAACCAGCAACGCGTTCACGAACTGACGATACTCGTTGTTGGTGATTTCAGTGTCATCCATGAAAAATGAACTGATTGTCACGCGGCGGTTCATGTTGTTCATGGAGGAAGCGATGTCTTCGTCAGCCTGGCCCATCACAAAAGAACCCGAGGGGATCACGACCATTCCGGCTGGTGTGGTCTGCTTGAATCCTTTACGGGCAGTAGCAGTGATTTCACCGTTTTGAATACCGCTTTCTTCTTTTCCTCCCTTGCCAAACTTGCTCTTAAGAAAACCGCAGCTTTGCAAGAGCATTAATGCGGCTACCAGAAGCAGGCTTTTGACTCCATCCCGATAGAACACTTTCACATTCATAGTGGTTTTGTAAATTTTGATAATAAAATGCTAGCCTAAAAACGTCAACGAATGATATCTAGTATACTTGAAATAAAACAAAATGTGTACGCCTGTCAGAATAAGTGCCACTGGATTTCAGTGTTGAAATCTTCACGGATCGATTACTAAATCAGGTGTTTATCGACTAAACGTAAGAATAATGCAATTGGTATGGAAGCCGTACATTTTACAAATATAAATCAAAGTTTCGCAAACTGATTCATACGACTTACCAAGAGGTTGGCAAAAAACGTCGATTTGACATCCAAATCTTAGATTTTTAATAATTTGATGATAAAATATTAATATATCCGATCGCGTTTAGGCGGATTTGCTAAAAGCGGAACCGCGGCGTACGGATAGGGGCCTTTTTGCCGAATTTCGGCGAAGGCAGAGCATAGGAAAGCATTACTTCGAAAGAAGAAGGTGACTTCGTTTTGTTGCCGCCAACGACCATATCGTACGCACCCGAGAGACGCAAGGATTGATCAGCCAGCAGGTAAATACCACCCATGATGATGAAGTAAGTGTCCTGTTGACGATAAGTACCGCCTATCCAGTAACGTTTATTATAGGTCAGTGTAGCTCCACCTTCCACCGACACGGTGTTGATGTCCGATTTGACGAGTACGATCGGCTGGATATCCAGTAGGTAGCCGAGTTCGAGATTTACACCTGCATTGAAATACAATGTACGCGGAAGTGGGTTCGTACCTGTTTCGGAGCCCAGTTGGTATTTAGGTTTCAGAAAATGGTTCAGCGAGAGACCTGCGTAGAATGTCTCGTTCTCATAACGTGCGCCCACGGAGAAGTCGGGGTTGATTTCGGCGATGGTACCTGTCTGGATCAAAGGGTCATCCGGGTCGCGGGCGCGAAGTTTGCCATAATCGATTGCCTGGCGGAACAGCCCTGCGCTGAGGCCTACACCCAATTTACCACCGCCAAGCGGTATATGGTATGCGGCTGTTAGTTTGAAATCCTGGTCTGTCCTCGGACCGCTTTTGTCGTTCAATGCATAGAAGCCGATACCAAAGTTTTTGACCGGCATGCTGAACGAAAACAGTTGTGTTGAAAGTGCACCGCCTGTATCGTCGATGTTAGTCCCTTGATAACCCGCATATTGTGTCCTGTGCGTGAGCTGGAACTTGGTCAGCTCGTCGGCACCCGCCGCAGCCGGGTTCAGGTAAAGCTGGTTCAGCGAGAACAAACTGAACTGCGCGTCTTTTTGGGCAATGGCGCAGAGCGGTAAGAAAAGCAGTAACGCAAAGGGCCGGATATATCTGGTACTTCGAAGAGTAAAGGTCAAAGTCATGCCGCAGGAATAGATTTAAGGATCACGCTGATATGCTTTCGGATTTAGATTGATAACGCATATTGCTTAAAAAAATTGATATATACATGAAAAAGCCCCGGATTTTTTCCGGGGCTTTTCGTGTGTTTTGTAAAGCTTTTTATACGTTGTTCGCTTTGCGGATGTACAAGTCGAGCGCCCCTGTCATCGAAGGAGCATTCGGTAACGGGGCCTGGATGTCCAGGAAAAGCCCGGCGTCTTCAACTGCCTTCGCAGTGGTGGGGCCGAATGCCGCAATGCGGGTGTTGTTCTGCTTGAAGTCCGGGAAGTTGTCAAATAGTGACTTGATCCCCGACGGGCTAAAAAACGCGATGATATCGTAGTATACGTCTTCCAGATCGGATAGGTCAGACGAAACTGTCTGGTACATGGTCGCTTCTGTGAAGTGAAATTCCTCGGTGTCCGCAAATTCTGGAATGTCGTTCTTTCTTACGTCCGAGCAAGGGTAGAGGAACTTCTCCTTTTTATGTTTGCGCATGAGTTCGATCAACTCGGCAGCCGTTTTGGTGCCTGTGAAGATCTTTCTCTTCCGGATCACGATGTATTTCTGAAGGTAATTGGCAGTTTGCTCTGAAATACAGAAATACTTCATCGTAGCTGGCACTTCAATCCGGCCCTCATTGCAAATGCGGAAGAAATGGTCGATGGCGTTACGGCTTGTGAAAATGACGGCCGTGTGGTCCAGGATGTTAACTTTTTGCTTGCGAAAGTCTTTGTAGGAAACCCCGTCGACCTGAATGAACGGTCGGAAGTCAACCTTAATATTATACTTTCTGGCTAATTCGTAATAAGGTGAATTCTCGTCTGCTGGTCGGGATTGACTTACCAAAAGACTGGTTACTTTTTTAAGCCTGTCCTGATCAAAATTGATGGTATCACTCATGTATAATCCTCATTAGTTTATTCCCAACTCATGTTTCCTGACTACAAAGCAAACTTCATACTCACAATGAGCGGGATTATTTCGATGACACAAAGGTAAGAAAATAAATAGAGATTAATCAACGAGCCGGCCGGCTTGGCTACAACATATAGCGCGACGAAGCGGGCTGCATAGAAAAAAAGGAATGGCAAAAGGATATAAGGCCGGCTTGCTTCCAGCCAGTTGATATGGTTGGAATACAAGCCGAAAATGACCAGAAATACGAGCGCGTAAAACAGGTATGTCGACTGTACGATTTTGATAAAAATAATGTCGACCTGCTTGTCCAGATTGAGCATATTCCCCGCCAGCACCATAAATATGTACTTTGCGTAGATCAGCAAAAAGAAGATTACCGACAGGATGCAGAAGTCGCCCAGGATTTGTGCTGTATTTACTTTGTCGGAAAGTATCGTACTGACAGAGAATAGGTTGAGCCGGTTGATAGACAAATAAATCACCGTGAAGCCCATCATCATCGAACTGATCGCGACAAAGAAGATTACCGTATTGCTGTAAGGCTTGTTGATCTTCGAAAGCTGGTCGCGCGGGTCGTTGTTAAAAAACTCGATGGGATTTATTAAACGGATAAAAGAAAGCGGGTTCAGATTGAAGATCCACGCATTCAATACCAGGATAATAATCAATGCAATTCCGGCAAATGTGCCGAAGGGCGTGAAGGAAATCGGCTTGATATTGATGAAACCCGATCGTGCGGGCCCAATGGCCTCGGAATCGGTTTGTTTTTTCTTATTGCAGATGATCACCGTTTTGTCGGCAACACCAGGGCTGCCGTATAAGGTCAGCAACAGCTCGTCTTTGTGATAAAGGCGATAAAGGCTGTCGAGGCTGAGTTCCTGCCATTTGCCAGCTGCAATGCGGTTTTGCAATGCGCCTTCAAGAAACAGGTAGCTTTCGTTTTCGGAGTGTACAAGAAGCGAATATCTTCTGTTTTTTACCAGATCAATGTAAAGACTTGCGAAGCGCGTGCCTTCATTGACACCCTGAGAGAAAGGTACGTAGTTCTTGTACTGCTCGTTGTACACAAGCCAGTCGTCCTGGTAATTATAGACCGGAAAGAACCGACCCGGCGGGTTTACTTTTGCCGCGCCCTGCGCCAGTGAGCCCAACAAGGTTACTGCCGTAAAAAAAGCCCAAAAAACAGCCGAAAATATGGACTTCATTGGTACAAAAAAGGCTGGGTTTCCCCAGCCCTTTGATCAAAGTCAGTTAACAATGATTATTTCTTTCCGAGTGCAAGAAGCATCGTTTCGCCGATCAATGCAGGTGATTCTGCCACGAAGATGCCCGACTCTTTCATAATTCTGATTTTAGCTTCCGCTGTATCGTCGGCCCCGCCGATGATCGCACCCGCGTGGCCCATACGACGTCCTTTCGGAGCTGTCTGACCTGCGATGAAACCTACAACCGGCTTTTTGTTGCCAGTTGATCTGATGTATGCAGCAGCATCCGCTTCCATGCTTCCGCCGATCTCCCCGATCATGACGATCGCTTCTGTTTCGTCGTCGTTCATCAGGAGCTCAACCGCTTCTTTGGTAGTAGTACCGATGATAGGGTCGCCGCCGATACCGATTGCCGTAGTTTGACCCAATCCGGCACGTGAAAGCTGATCTACCGCTTCATAAGTGAGCGTTCCCGACTTAGAAACCAGACCGATCGTTCCTTTTTTGAAGATGAAGCCAGGCATGATACCTACTTTACATTCTTCCGCAGTGATGATACCAGGGCAGTTAGGGCCAATGAGACGGCAGTTTTTGCCTTTGATATACTCTTTCGCCTGCATCATGTCCTTGGTTGGAATACCTTCGGTGATACAAACGATAACGCCGATACCAGCATCAGCAGCTTCCATGATCGCGTCGGCAGCGAAAGCCGGTGGAACAAAAATGATCGAAACGTCTGCACCGGTAGCGCGTACGGCAAGGTCAACAGTATTAAAAACAGGTCTTTCCAAATGAGAAAGCCCACCTTTGCCAGGCGTAACACCACCTACGACATTCGTACCGTATTCAATCATTTGCTGGGCATGGAACGAGCCCTCCGAACCGGTAAATCCCTGAACTATAATCTTGGAGTTTTTATTAACTAAAACGCTCATGTTGGTAAATCAGTTTTTTCGGTAAAAGTAGGACGAAAAGCACGAAGTAGCAAAATGTAGGCATAATTTGTAAATTGCTTTTTTGACTACATGATGGCTGTTTATGAACATATTTCTTAATCCGCATATATTTTCTAACCTCGTTTTAGCGATCACCAGTTTATTTGTCTTCTTCCGGTATTTCAGGCAGCAGCAGGTTTTGGTCCGGTGGCTCTGGGGCATTTTCTTCGGGAGCATTTCGCTCGTCGCATTCACTGATCTGTTGTTTTATGCCGGTGTCGAAGGGCTGGGGATGGCCCACGAAATATTCGAAGCGGGTGAAATGACGCTCGGTGCGCTGTGCCTGGTGACGGCCTCGTGGTGCCTCATAATGCGGTATGATAGTGGTTCTTTCCTCTTCTACTCGACGGTCGGACTAGGGGCGTTGCTCTTCTACTGCATTACCTGGTTCCAAGTAGAATATGTGGGGCTGATCATCAAAGCTTTTTGCATTCTGGTAACATTGCTCATTTCCTGCGTGGGCCTCGCCAACCGGCAGAAGAGCGCATTATGGACGTTGTTTTCAATGATGCTGCTGGCGCTTTCGACAAAGTCGGGGAAGTTGCCGTTGCCGATGGATCCCGTGGATATCAACCACTATATGATGGTGTTATCAGTCATTTGCGTCGGAAGGGCCGTCCGCGACCAGTATAAGATCCTGTTTTAAGTTCAAACAATTGTTAATGGATTGCATTTTTCAGAGCGCGTGTCGTAAATTGCACCTGTTAATCTTAACCAACACAAGTTTACTAATACTCAGAATATGAAAAGGACCAAGTATGGCGTAATGCTTCTTGCCTCAGTTTTGGCTTTCGGAGCAGTTACATTGAACCCTGTTTCGGCTAAAACATCTCCTGCAAAAGAAGTAGCAAGCGATGTGAAGCAAGCTAAGACGATCGTGATCAAAGGAAGTGATGCAATGCAGTTCGACCTGAAAGAGATCAAAGTGAAGGCCGGACAAAAAGTAAAACTTACGCTGACTCACTCAGGTAAACTTGCGAAAGCGGCTATGGGACATAACTGGGTTCTGCTGAAACCAGGTACTGATGTAGCTGCATTCGGTTCAAAAGCTGCTGCTGCAAGAGAAACAGATTATATCCCTGCATCAGAAAAAGCGAGCATCCTTGCGCATACCAAGCTGGTAGGCGGTGGCGAAAGCGACACTATCGAGTTCACAGCTCCTGCAAAAGGAACGTATACTTACATTTGCAGCTTCCCTGGCCACTACGCGCTGATGAAAGGTAGCTTC
The DNA here is from genome assembly GCF_019924045.1 of Dyadobacter fermentans. Lineage (GTDB taxonomy): Bacteria > Bacteroidota > Bacteroidia > Cytophagales > Spirosomataceae > Dyadobacter > Dyadobacter fermentans_A. The sequence continues at coordinate 472,453 of NZ_JAHXBN010000001.1, forward strand.
ATCGTTGAGTAAGCGAACCTGAAATTCATATAAAAGGCGTCACGCATTTGTGTGACGCCTTTTCTGTTTTATATCTCGGCGAGCTGCTTCTCGATCAGCTCGATCACCTCCGGTCGGTCCCACTGCGAGGCACCTATTTCCTGGGCGAGGATTTTACCCTTATATATAATGTACGTCCGGGGGATTGCATTGCCGTCGAGCTGGGCAGGGTAGGGACCGGCATATTGGTAAAACGGCAGATTGTAGCCTTTCCGGGAGATGAACGGATTCACCGTTTCCGCGTCTTCATCGGAAATGATGTAGAATGCGATCTTGTTGTGGTCTTTGTATTTGTTATAAAGCGTCTGAATGCCGGGCATTTCCATATTGCAAGGCCCGCACCAGGTGGCCCACACATTCACGAATGCAATTTTATTTTCGTCCATCGCCACTTCCTTTCCTGTAAGGTCCGTGAGCGGCAGGTATACCGACTCCTGCGCTGCGGGCAGTTCCGCGACAGGGTTCCCTTCCTGCGCCGGAGATTTGAAAAACACAAAGTAGACAGCCGCTCCGGCCATTATCAGGAGCAAAATGAGCGACAATTTTTTGGTGGTTGATGACATAATCAGTGTAGTTCTGGTGATTGGATGTGGATCTGGACCATTCCAAAAATAGGGCTTTTCTTTTTTTGATGCTGACTCGGAATTTGAATACTTTTATACACTATTTAAAAAACATCGATTTGAGGAAAAGGTTTACATTCATGAGACTTCAATTTACTGGCATTTCATTTCTCCTTGCGCTTACCTTTTATTGCCCTGCCTCCGCCCAACGTTCAGCTGCCGAATATTTCGAAGACGGGAATACCAAAGCCGGTACGGGCGATTTCAATGGGGCAATGCAGGCCTACACCACGGTAATTTCCATGAATCCGGACCATGCGCCGAGCTATTTCAACCGCGGGCTCGCCAAAGCCAACCTCAAAGATTACCGCGGCGCGATGCAGGATTACGACAAGGCCATCGAGCTGAATCCGAAAGAAGCATTGTATTATCAGAGCCGCGGCGTGAGCAAGAGCTTGCAGGACGACTTCCGCTCGGCAATCGAAGACTACTCCAAATCCATCGAACTCAATCCGGAAGAGCCGAAGGCCTATTATAACCGCGGCGTGAGTTATGCCAAATTGAAAAACCACCGGAACGCATTGATCGACCTCGACCATGCATTAGCATTGAATCCCGATGAATTGGCAGCACTATATGCGAGAGGAAACTGCAAGCAAGATTTGCAGGAATACGCCGGCAGCCTGGCCGACTTCACACGTGTAATCGAGCTCAGCCCCAAGCGCACGGGTGCCTATGCAGGAAGAGGTTTGGCCAAACTCGAACTCGGAGATTACCAGGGTGCTGCCGCCGATTTCACCCGTGCCATCGAGCTCAGTCCGAACGACAGCGAATATTACAGCAACCGCGGATTTGCCAAGAATAAGATAGATGATTTCCAGGGAGCTATTATTGACTTCGACAAAACCATCCAGCTCGATCCTGAAAACTATAATGCCTATTACGGCCGTGGATTCGCCAAAGGGAAACTGAACGACCCGCGGGGCGCCATTGCTGACCTTACCAAAGCCATTGAAGTGAAAAATGCCTATACTGGCGATCCAAAAAAGAATGCCTACACCGGAAAAATCAATAAAGAGAAACTCGACGAACTACGCGACCAGGTGCAGGCGCATGTGAAAATCGAAAACCTCACCAACGAGCGTGCGGAGGCATATTATGTACGTGCGATCGCGAAGTCGAAAGTAGGGGAGTTCAAAGGGGCCTTAGCCGACCTTACCACCGCCGTAGAACTCAATCCAACCTATTCCAATGCCTACTTCTCCCGCGCTATGATCCGTTCCGCATCGGGCGATCAAATGGGAGCTGTCCTGGATTTTACCAGCTCCATTAAACTGCGCTCCGATTATCCGGAAGCATATTATTTGAGAGGTATTGTAAAAAATAGCCTCGGAGAGATTAACGACGGCTGCCTGGACCTGAGCAAAGCGGGTGAGCTGGGTTATCAGCAGGCTTATAAGGTGATTGCGGCGTATTGTAACTAAATTTTGGGGGGAATGGAGGAAAGGGAGAATGGAGGAAGGGGACGAAGGAGAATGGAGGAAGGATAGAAAATATAAAAAGCGAAAGGGAGGAAGGAATGACTTGATCAGCATTCCTTCCTCCCTTTCCTCCTTCTTCCCTTTCCTCCCTACTAAGCCTTTTTCAAGTTCTCAGCCACCTTATCCCAGTTCACCACATCCCAGAATGCCTTGATGTAATCCGGGCGCTTGTTTTGGTAATGCAGGTAATAAGCGTGCTCCCAAACGTCGATCCCGAGGATGGGTGTTCCTTTGAAATCCGAAACGTCCATCAGCGGGTTATCCTGATTGGGCGTAGAGCCAACCGCGAGTTTTCCGCCTTTGGCAACGAGCCATGCCCAGCCTGAGCCGAAACGGGTAGCTCCTGCTTTCGCGAATTCTTCTTTGAACTTATCGAACGAGCCGAACTGTCCGTTGATCGCGTCGGCAACGGCGCCGGTTGGTGCTGCGCTCTTTTTAGGGCCCATTACATCCCAGAAGAATGTGTGGTTCCAGTGCCCACCGCCGTTGTTGCGGATGGCAGCAGGCGCTTTGCTGATCGACTTGATGATATCTTCAAGGGATTTCTTTTCCCATTCAGTTCCTTTTACAGCGTCGTTGAGGTTTTTGACATACGCAGCGTGGTGCTTGCCATAGTGGATTTCCATCGTCAGTTTGTCGATGCTGGGCTCCAACGCGCCGAAATCGTAAGGAAGCGGAGCTTGCTTGAATGGAGCAGTTTCAGCCAATAGGGAACCGGTGGCTGAGGCGTTCGGTGCACCCGCCAGTGATTGTTCGGCCAATGCGCCAACAGTGAGTGCGCTGCCGGCCAGTGTCCGCAAAAAATCTGTTCTATTCATAATAGTACATTAAGTGTTTAGTGTTAATCATAAGCCACCCGGCTTACAATGCTGCGGCCGAGTGTAATTTCGTCCGCATATTCCAGGTCTCCGCCAATGGGGATACCTCTTGCGATAGTGCTTATCTTAATACCTGTGGCTTTCAGCTTTTTTTGCAGGTAAAAAGCTGTCGTATCGCCTTCCATCGTGGGGCTCAAGGCCAATATGACTTCCTGAACGGCCTCGTCGCCTTCCTGGCTCCCGATCCTCGACATCAACGAATCGATTTCCAGATCCGACGGGCCAATGCCTTCGAGGGGGGAAATAATGCCTCCGAGCACATGGTACAAGCCCCGGTATTGGTTAGTCGATTCGATCGCAAGTACGTCGCGCGTGTCCACCACAACGCAAATCGTGGTCTGATCGCGCTTGTTATTGGCGCAAATATTGCAAACGACGTCGTCGGCGATGTTGTGGCAGCGGCTGCAATAGGTGGTTTGGGTACGCATTTTCACCAACGCATCGGACAACGAGCGGGTTTGCTCTTCGTCCCTTTTCAGCAAATGTAATGCCAGGCGCAGTGCGGTTTTTTTGCCTATTCCCGGCAGGCGGGATATTTCGGCGACGGCTTCCTCAATAAGACGTGAGGGATAGTTCATGAGAAGATGCTGAGTGATGGGGTTTGAAAGAACATCAAAACCCTTTTTGTTGATGCTGGCAGTGCGATGGGGGGAAGGGACTCAATGCACCTCTGCTGAAATGCCTCTCCGGCATATTTCGTTGCGCATCCCCGCCAGCTCTTCAAAGGAACCTTCCTTGACGGAGCATTTCCCTTTATAGTGGATAATGATCGTGCATTGTTCCGCTTGCTCATTGCTATGACCGCAAACTTCAATCAGCGTATCGATCACCCAATCGAAGGTATTCACGTCGTCATTGTAGATAATCAGCTTTTTAATGTCCGTATCTACGGTTTCTTCCAGAATTTCCAGCTCTGTTTCTGTGAGCGCTTGCATAACAACCAAATTTCTGTTTGATTAGCAAATCTAATTAAAAACGGAAACTATCCGAAGCTTTTAAGCGCCTTTTAATCCACTCCTGAATCCTCAAATACCCACTTTAATGAACCCTTATATTTCCCTGCTGATACTGGTAGTTTATTTTGGAATGCTGATCACGGTGTCCATTTTCACTTCCAGGGGCGCGGATACCAATACTTTTTTTACCGCCAACCGGCAGTCGCCATGGTACCTGGTGGCATTCGGTATGATCGGTACTTCGCTGTCGGGTGTTACGTTCGTGTCTGTGCCGGGCGCGGTCGCGAATATCCAGTTTTCCTATTTCCAGGTGGTGATCGGTTATATTCTGGGGTATTTTGTGATAGGTACGGTGTTGATGCCGCTCTACTACCGGCTGAACCTCATTTCAATCTATTCTTACCTCGAACAACGTTTCGGATTCTGGTCCTATAAAACGGGTTCGGGCTTTTTCCTGCTCTCGCGCACGGTGGGGTCGGCTGTGCGCCTGTACGTGGCTGCGCAGGTATTGCAGCTCGCATTGTTTAAACCGCTGGGCGTACCGTTTGAAGTGGCGGTGGCGATCACCATATTCCTGATCTGGATTTATACATTTAAAGGAGGTGTTAAAACGATCATCGTGACGGACACGCTGCAAACTTTTTTCCTCATTACGGCTGTCGTGCTGACGATCGTGCTCGTTTCCAGCGAGCTGAATCTGAATGGGGTCGGCGATATCTGGACGACGGTTCAGAAAAGCGGGTATTCACAGATCTTTTATTGGGATACCAACGATCCCAAAAACTTCTTCAAACAGTTTTTTGCCGGGGTGTTCATTGCGATTGTGATGACGGGCCTCGACCAGGACCTTATGCAGAAGAACCTGACTTGCAAGAACATTGGAGAAGCACAGAAGAACATGTTCTGGTTTGTGGTAGTGCTCGTGATCGTAAACTTCCTGTTTCTGTCGCTTGGCGCATTGCTTTACGTATATGCAGAGGCGCAAGGCATACCTGCGACCGCGAAAACGGACGATTTCTATCCGATGCTCGCATTGAACCACCTCGGATTGGTGGTGGGGATAACGTTCCTGCTCGGGATTACCGCGGCTACCTATGCCAGCTCCGATTCGGCGCTTACCGCATTGACGACCGCATTCTGTATCGATTTCATGAATATTGAGAAACGTCCGGAAGAAAAGCGGACGTCGATCAAATTCTGGGTGCATGTGGGCTTCTCGGTGATATTCTACCTGGTGATCCTGATATTTAACCGGATGAACAATAAGGAGGTAATCACGGCGGTATTCGATCTGGCCGGTTATACCTACGGGCCGCTGCTTGGGTTGTTCGCTTTCGGCGCGTTCCTGAAACGGCCGGTGAAAGACCGCTTCGTGCCGTTCGTCTGCATTCTGGCCCCGATATTGACCTACATTATCAACGACCATTCCGCCGAATGGTTTAATGGCTACAAGTTTGGATTTGAACGTCTCATTATCAATGGGTTAATAACGTTCATTGGCCTCTGGCTCCTTCATGATCGCGAAGGAAAACGGTATGTGCCGCAAGGCTAAATAGCCGTCGCATTATTCTGATTATTCTGATATTCAAAAACCCTCGGAACGGTTACACAATTCGAGGGTTTTTTCTTGCATATATTCAAAAAAATCTTAACTTTCTGATAAAATCAGGCGTGTAATTCATGCCACCTGATGGATGTTTTGTTGAAAGATTGAGTTCGGTTATTTATTTAACAAACTAAACTTTTGCAGTATGAAAACACTGTCAGTTATGTTACTAGGCATTGTCCTTTTTGTTTCCTGCAAGGATAAAGCCGCAGAAGAGGAAGCTGCCCGTCAGGCTAACCTCGAAAAGGAAAAACAAGCCATTAAAGCAGTCATAGAGAATGAAACGAAGTCGTTTTTCGCCCGGGATTTCAATGCCTGGAAATCGAATTACGCACAAACCGATTATGCCTTTCAGGCTTGGAGTAATGATGACGGTACTTTCGATTCCAACGTAGGTTGGGCGGATATCAATAAGCAGGTCGGCAAGTATATTGCCGCCAACCCCGAACCGGTATCCAGCCACCCGATCGTAGAGCGGAAAAATATGATTTTCAAGTTTTATGACGACGACGTGGCCTATCTTACGTGGGACCAGTTCAATAGTGACAAATCCGAAAAGAATTTTCACCACAGCAAAGAGGTGAGGCTGCTCGAAAAGATCAATGGAGAATGGAAAATCGTATGCGTGTCGGCATTCTGGGATTATCGTCACCCGATACCCGCCAGCAGGCTGCCGATGATTCAGAAAATTGCGAATGAAAGCAGAGGGAAAATTTAAACCGTGCAACCTGCGTGCCGTTTCAAAGCGTTCGGTTTCAGGCACAAATGTTCGGTTCTGAACAACCAGCTATCGGGCACGAAGTTGCAGAAAAAAATCGAAAATAAATGTAAGCTGCTCGTCATCAGTGTATTAAAAGTTGGATGTGCTATAAACTGGTTCGTTAAAATCAGTTTTGGCACATCCTTTTTTTATTTAAAGTCAACTGTGCGATTGTACAGAACCAAACTTTAAATACTTATTAGCCATGAAAATCTCCATTGTTTCCATCCTGACCAGCGCCTTTGCGCTCACCTTGTCTTTCACATCTTTTGCGGCTGACAAAAAGAAAAACAAAGAAGAAAAAGAGACCGCCGGTGTGGTCGCTTTCGACGCAGCATTGTACAAAATCGGTGATACCAATAAGGTACGGTTGTCGGTCGACAAAAATGCCAATGAAAGACTGCGTGTGGTTCTGAAAGACAAAGCAGGTAAGATTTATTACTCGGAAGTGTTCAACGAACGTGACACCAAATATCGCCGCGTGTTTAACCTCGACGAAATGACCGATGGAACTTACTATTTTGAGCTGTCCCACAAGAAGGACAAAAAAGTAAAGGAAGTGAATATTGAAAGCACCAGCTCCAAAATGATCTCGCTGCAATGAGCACCGAACCCATAAAAAATCCCGGTCTCGCCAGACCGGGATTTTTTATGTTAATGCAATTCCTTTTCGGGGTCCCAGAAGCATTGCTCCCAGTTGACGATGCGGTTGTTTTCGACCTTTACGCCCTCACTTTCGAGCCGTTCCTGCATGGTAGTAGGTGTCTCGAACAGCTGGCTGGCGCTGAGTTCCCCGGTTTTGTTCACGACGCGGTGTGCCGGTATGCCTTGCTCTTGATAACTGCTGCCCATTGCCCAGCCGACCATTCTTGCACCTCGTTTGTTGCCAAGATAGGCGGCAATGGCCCCATAGGAAGTCGCACGGCCTGCGGGGATTTGCCTTACCACGTCATAAACGTCATTGAAAAAGTCATTTCCCTTTTTCATGCTCGTTTGCGCGGGCTTGTTGTCTCTCGTCGATTTCTTCGGAAAGCTGGCGATACCAATCCTCTCCGTATGCACGGATCAGCGGGTCTTTGAGGAATTTGTAAACCGGGACTTTTAATTGCTGGCCCAGGCTGCAAGCAGGGCTGCATATTTCCCACCGGTCGTAATTAAGCGCGTGGTACTGCTCGTATTTCGTAACCCTGATCGGGTACAAATGGCAGGAAAGCGGTTTTTTATAGCTGATCTTGCCATCGTTGTATGCTTCTTCGATGCCGCATTTGAGAATGCCTTTCTGGTCGTAGATCGCGTAGGCGCATTCGCGGCCGTTGATGATCGGTGTTACATAGTCCCCGTCCCAGTCCTTGGTCCAGGTACCTTCGGCGGCGATAACCTTTTTGCCGGCTTCGGTCAGGTAGGGTTCTACTTCGGGATAAATCTCATCGAGAATCGCGAGCTCATCCTCATCCAACGGGGCACCAGAGTCCCCTTCCACACAACATGCACCCTTGCATTTGTCCAGGTTACAGACAAATTCCTGGTCTTCGATGTCGTCGCTAATGCACGTATTTTCAATGAGAATCATAATCGGAACAGCTTATTGCTGAGGTATTTTAAGTTTTTGTCCCACCATAACACTGTTTCCGGACATATTGTTTAATTTCTTGATATCATCCACACTGGTATGGTAAGTTTGGGCAATGCGGAAAAGGGTTTCACCTGGTGCGACGGTATGTGTCTGGGAACCTGAGGGCTGGCTTGCAGCCTCCGATTCGCCACCTTCACCTTTTTTTACACGTAGTTTCTGACCTGATTTCAGGCGGTCAGAATCACTCAGGTTATTCAAGTCGAGTAGCTCCTTAATGGAGATACCGTAAGCTTTTGAAATGCTGTAATAGGTTTGTCCGCTCTGAACTGTATGGAATTCACTGCCCGGCGTGGCAGCAAGCCTGGTTTCTTCCTTGATCTCCTCCGGTGTTTTGAAAGTCGAAGCGGGAGCAGGGCGTTCCACTGCAACTTTGGCCGGCGCGGCTTCTTCACCCGATTTCGACACCAGTAGACGCTGGCCTGATACCAGGCGGCTTTGCGCAGAGCGGTTGTTGATTGTCAGCAATTCGCGCAACGATAGGTTGTATTTGCTTGCAATGCCGAAATACGTATCACCTGGCTGCACGGTATGATAGGCTGGTGCTGTTGAGGCAATAGCTGTGTTTTTTTCTTCGCTGTTGCTCCAACGTGCAGGTTCAGCTTCTTTCTTCGCCGGGGCTTCGTTTTCTCCTTCTGCTGCGCGTTCTGCACGCATACGGGTGTATACGGAGCCGGATGATGCCGTCGTACGCGTAGTGTTCGGCGTTACAACTTTACCAGGCGCATTGGATTTGCCCGCCGGTTTTTCGTCTTCTGCCGATTTGAAAGTGCTATTGGTATCGTCCTGGGTGATGATCACCACGCGATCGTTGGTGTTGGCAGCCGTAGGCGCGGATGTTGCTGCACCTGACGTTTTGCCGGATGGCTTATAGAGCCCGGCAGCAGTTCCCGCTGTTTTACCGGCTGATGTAGCGGTATTAGCAGGGGTTGCGGCTGGCTCAGTTTCCTTAGCTGCACCGTTTTCACTTTTTTCAACTAAAACCGGGGTGTATTTCTTACGTCCGGAAGCATTACTCGGGATGTTGTTGTTGGACGCTGCCGGTGATGTTGTTGCCGAGGCAGGTGTTTTCTGCGGAACAACCGAGGTGCCGGCCGCCGCGATAATTGAGTCTTTTTTAGCGGGAGCAGTAGGCTGCGGTGGAGCGATAATCTCTATTGGCTGCTTGCGTGGACGTTTCTTGTTCAGGAAAAGTACCTGGCCGGTCTGGATAGGGTAGTTGCGGCTGGTAGTACGGTTGAACTTCAAAAGACTCACCAAACGAATGCCATATTGCTGTGACACGCTCAGCCACGTATCGCCGGGACGTGCCACGTGCGAGGGTGCACTTGCCTTCTTGTGCTTGCGCGAGAGGTAGTATACCTGGCCCGGAACAAGCGGCATGTCTGCAAGCAGGTCGTTGTAACGCATGAAACGGGGCGTGCGAATGCCTGCGGCTTTGGCCAGTGTTTTAGGCTTGTCGCCAGCGCGGGCTTCGATACCCGGCAAGCCGTTGATTTCGTAAAGTGTGGGTGAATTAGGCTCTTTCAGCTGAACAGCGGATTTCTTCAACACGGGATAACCGGTGTCTTCATAAACGGAAGCAACGGCAGTCTGGCGGGGAGGCAATGCAAGCTTTTCGCGAACGGACGCCACCTGATCTACCGGTACCGGCAATGTAATCAGATACTCACGGTCGTCGGGGATTTTGTCGTCGTTAAGCCATCTGTTATGGCTTTTCAGTTCCGAGGCAGGGACATTCAACGATCTGGCAATTTCATCGAGTGATTGGCCTTTGCCATAATCCGACTCCATCAAAATGTACGCATTGGGGGATTTATAGCGCTCAATCCCCGATTCTAATGCAATTTTATGTGCAAAAAAGCGGAGCATATAACGGTCGGTTTTGCCTGTGAGCGTCACCTCGCGTGCGTATGCCCAGTTTGCAGGAACCACTTTTTTTACACCGCCTGCACCTTGATAATAGGAATACAAAGTCGTTACCCAGTTGTTGAACTGCTGGTTGTTCTTTTTCAGATACCATGCAGCGGCATGTGTGGAGGAGCTGATATTCTTTCTTTCATCCACATCATTATCCACACGGAGGTTCAATTCGCGTGCTGTTTCGGGTTTGAACTGCCAGTAGCCTACCGCATTGGAGCTCGAAACCACATCCGGGCGGAAAGAGCTTTCCTGAACGGCCAGGTATTTGAAGTCGATAGGAACTTCCTCGTCCATGAGAATACCCTCCACGATAGGGAAGTGCATAATGGCGCGGTCCATTTTTTCCTCCCAAAACTTTCTGTTCGACATCAGACTTTTGACGTCTTCCTCGATGATATCCTGTGCGCCGCGGTCGAACTTGACGGTGATACCACCGAAGGAGACGCTGGACGGGATTTCGGGAGCCTGCGCAAAAGCTGCATGGGCGGTTAGCAGCAGGACGATAACAAAAGAGATGATGTTGTTAGTGGAAGTTCTGGCCATAAAAAAGGTAAATGGTCGCCTGACTATTGAGTACTATAATTTCTGAAGAATCATCAATCCGTCGCGGATTGGTAGCAGCAAGTTGGAAACCCGTGGATCTTCGTGTACCATCCGGTTGAAATCCAGCAATGCCTGCGTGTCTTTGTCAATCTTTTTCAACTGCTGCACGACTTTGCCGCTCCATAGCACATTGTCGGCTATCAGGAAGCCCCCTGTGCGGGTTTTGTCGAGACAGAGGTTAAAGTAAGCAGAATAATTGATTTTATCCGCATCGATGAACACGATGTCGAAAGTATCGGTGAGCGTCGGGATAATATCCAGCGCATTACCGATACGATAGTCGATCTGATCTTTGAAAGGCGTCTGGTCGAAATAGCGCCTGGTGAAACTTTCGAGCTCCTCGTTCACATCGATGGTGATGAGCTTGCCGCCGGGATTGAGCCCTTCACAAAGGCAAATGCCCGAGTAGCCCGTATACGTGCCGATTTCCAGGATGCGGTCGGGCCGGATCATCCTGGAAATCATCGAAAGGAACCTTCCCTGCAAGTGCCCGGAGAGCATACGTGGGCTGAGAATGTGCGCGTGTGTTTCCCTGTTAAGAGATTTCAGCAATGCATTCTCATCTTCCGTATGGGCCGCGGAATATTCTTCGATTTCCTCTACCAAAAACTTCATTCGAATATAATATGTGCTAATCCCGGTGCCGCCGCCTGTCAGGCATGGGCTACAATGCGTTCCAGATAAGTGCCGTAGCCGCTCTTTAAAAGAGGCCGGGCGATTTCACGCAATTGTTCTGCATTAATAAAGCCCATACGGTACGCGATCTCCTCAATGCAGCCTACTTTTAAGCCCTGGCGCTCTTCGATTACCTGAACGAACTGCCCGGCTTGCATAAGCGATTGGAATGTACCCGTGTCGAGCCATGCCGTGCCGCGGTTGAGGACACCTACTTTCAATTTACCGCGTTCGAGGTAAACCCGGTTTACATCCGTGATTTCGAGCTCGCCGCGTGGGGAAGGAGGGATTGTTTTGGCGATTTCCACAACATCGTTGTCATAGAAGTACAAGCCGGGAACCGCATAGTTGGATTTTGGTTCAACGGGCTTCTCTTCAATAGAAATCACATGATTGTCTTTATCAAACTCTACAACGCCGTAACGCTCCGGATCGTGTACCTGGTAGGCAAAGATCACGCCGCCGTCTGGGTCGTTGTTGGATTGGAGCAGGCTGGAAAGGCCCGATCCGTAGAAAATATTGTCGCCGAGGATCAACGCAACTTTGTCGTCGCCGATGAATTCTTCACCAATGATGAATGCCTGCGCGAGACCATCGGGGCTCGGTTGCACGGCATAGCTGAACTGGCAACCCAGGCGGCTACCGTCGCCGAGGAGCTTCTCGAAATGCGGCAGGTCGTGCGGGGTCGAAATGATCAGGATTTCGCGAATGCCCGCCAGCATCAGGATCGATAGCGGGTAATATATCATCGGCTTGTCGTAAACCGGCATGAGCTGCTTGCTTACCGCCAATGTAAGCGGGTGTAATCTCGTACCGGAACCGCCGGCCAGAATAATGCCTTTCATAAACAGAGTTTCAATTGAGTAAAGAAATGGCCCGGATTAACGATCCTGGTACATTTCGTCATAATATTTCTGGTAGTTGCCGGAGGTAACGTTGTTCAACCAGTCCTGATTCGAAAGATACCAGTCAACGGTTCTTTCCAGGCCTTCCGCAAACTGCAATGAAGGTTTCCAGCCCAGTTCTTCCGACAATTTGGTGGCGTCGATCGCGTAGCGCAGGTCGTGTCCCGCGCGGTCGGTCACGTAGGTGATCAGTTGCTCGCTTTCTCCTTCGCCACGGCCGAGCTTGCGGTCCATAATGCTGCAAAGCAGGTGCACGAGGTCGATGTTTTTCCACTCGTTGTGGCCGCCGATATTATAGGTATCGCCATTGGCTCCCTTATGGAAAATCACATCGATCGCGATCGCGTGGTCTTCCACGAACAACCAGTCACGGATATTTTCTCCTTTGCCGTAAACTGGAAGTGGTTTCTGCTGGATGATATTGTGGATCATCAGCGGGATCAGCTTCTCGGGGAAATGGTTCGGACCGTAGTTATTCGAGCAGTTTGAAATAACCACCGGAAGCTTGTAAGTATTGTGGTAAGCCCTTACGAAGTGATCGGAAGATGCCTTGGAAGCTGAATAGGGCGAACGTGGGTCATAACTGGTCGTTTCCACGAAGAATGTGCCCGGATCGTGCAGTTCACCGTACACTTCGTCGGTCGAAACGTGGTAAAAGCGACGGTCGCTGAAATCGTCTTTCCATGCTTTTTTAGCCGCATTCAGCAGATTTACCGTACCTACCACATTGGTCATTACAAACGACATCGGATCGCTGATCGAACGGTCGACGTGGCTTTCCGCTGCGAGGTGTACCACGCCGTGGAAGTCATTGTCTGTGAAAAGCTTGTCGATAAATGCCGCGTCAACGATATCGCCTTTTACAAATGTGTAGTTCGGAGCGTTTTCCACGTCACGCAGGTTTTCGAGGTTACCTGCATAGGTGAGCGCGTCGAGGTTATATATATGATATTCCGGGTGAAAGTTGACAAACCGGCGAACCACATGTGAGCCGATAAAACCCGCTCCTCCCGTAATCAAGATTTTTTTCATTTTTCAGCTTTTGAGTTTTAGTTGCCAGTTCCATGCATCGCGCAATGCGTCTGCCATGGTTTTCTCGGCACGCCATTTCATTACATTATTCACTTTGTCGGACTGCGCATAAATTTTCTCGACGTCCCCCTCGCGGCGTGGCCCGATGGTGTAGTTGAGTTTCACGCCGTTTACTTCCTCAAAAGTATTAATCAATTGCAAAACGGTATAACCTTCGCCCGTTCCTACATTAAATACATCGTAATAGTTAGTATCCGTCTGCGATTCGAGCAGGTCGAGCGCTTTCACGTGCGCCTTCGCGAGGTCTACCACATGGATGAAATCGCGGATACAGGTACCGTCCGGCGTATCGTAGTCGTTGCCGAACACGGTCAGCGATTTGCGTAGGCCAGCGGCGGTCTGGGTGATGAATGGCACCAGGTTACTCGGCACGCCATTGGGCAGCTCTCCGATGAGCGACGTTTCGTGCGCACCGATCGGGTTGAAGTACCGCAGTGAAATCGCCTTCAGGCCCGGGCGGGAATGCACGTGGTCGCGGATAATGTCCTCTGCGATCGCCTTGGTGTTGCCGTACGGCGAGTTGGCCGGAAGGCGCGGCGTGCTTTCGGTTACCGGTAGCTTTTCGGGCTGGCCGTACACGGTACACGACGAGGAGAAAACAAATTTATCTACATGGAATTCCTTCGCCGCGCGAAGCAGCACCAGAAGGGAAATGAGGTTGTTTTCGTAGTAGTTCAAAGGTTTTTCAACCGACTCACCCACAGCCTTGTACGCTGCAAAATGAATCACGCCGTCGAACTTTTCTTTTTCAAAGAGAGCCCTTACCTTGTCGGCATCATTGCAGTCGATTTCGTAGAACGGAAACTCTTTGCCGGTGATCTTTTTGATTCCTTCTAAAACGTTGAGATTGGAGTTGTACAGGTTGTCGATAATGACCGGTTCGAACCCTGCATTGTGCAACTCTACAACGGTATGGGAACCGATAAAACCGGCCCCTCCGGTAACGAGAATTTTCATGCGTTATGCGCGTTTTTTTTAAGAATATGGTGGTATAGATGGTGTTCAAAACGGTTTCTAACCCGCTTTTTTTCCGGGCAAAAGTAGAAAATTTGACGTCCATTAAAAAAAAATGTTTTTATTTATCCGTTGGTTGTAAAACGCAGATTTGAGGAAAATGAACCAGAAAGAAATCAAGGCACTGATATCCTTGCTTGATGATGAAGATCATGAAGTGAGTCAGCATGTTGAAGGGAAGATATTATCGTTGGGAGGGACAGTGATACCTTTTCTGGAGACCGAATGGGAGGAGAGTTTCAACCCGATCGTGCAGCGTAAAATCGAGGAATTGATCCACGAATTGCAGCTCAGCATTATGATCGAACGGTTACAAGCGTGGAAAAACGGCGGCGGGCTCGACCTGCTGGAAGGCATGTGGATCATCGCCACTTACCATTATCCCGATTTATCCATCGAAAAGTTGAGAACCACCATCGAACAGCTTTATTACGACATCTGGATACAGTTTCAGGAGGAAATGAATGCGGTAGACCAGGTAAAGCGGATCAACAGCATCTTCTTTGGCGTGATGAACTTCGCGGCCAATACCAAGAACTTCCATTCCCCCACTAATTCGATGATCAGCTCGGTGCTGGAAAGCCGGCGGGGAAATCCGATCACCTTGTGTGTGATCTATTTGTTGATTGCGAGAAAGCTCGGCATGCCGGTATATGGCGTCAATTTGCCTAACCTGTTTGTATTGACCTACAAAAGCGATAAAACCCAGTTCTATATCAATGTATTCAACCGCGGGATTATCTTCTCCAAAACGGACATTGATCACTACATCGCACAGTTGAATATCAAATCCAAAGACATATTCTACCAGCCCTGTACCAATCTCGAAATCGTGCAGCGCGTATTGCGTAACCTGATTTTGTCTTACGAGAAAACCAGCGAGCAGGACAAGATCCGGGAAATCGAGAAAATTCTGAAATCGACGCTCGACGAGCTGCCTGAGGCCTGAAATCAGAGCGCGATGGCCAGGCAATGGCCGTCGAACCAGCGGATGTAAATGTTGGAGGGGACGACCAGGTCTTCATCGGTGAGACTGCCCCTGAGGATAATATCTGCGTTTTCGAACGGGCTGATAAAAATAGAATCCCTGAAACTGATCTTTTTCTTTCCGTAGAGTTTATACAAAGCTTCCTTCGCGCACCAATACATGCAAAGGCGGTCCATTTCGTCCTGTGCGTGGTCGTATTCGGGCGGGGAGAGGTATTTTTTGGAAGTACGCTGTAATTTCGGGTCGGTCTTTTCCATGTCTATGCCCACCGCGGCTGTCGGGTTAATGGCAACAGCTACGAATTCGGCAGTGTGGGTGATGGAAATGTGCGAATCGTTATCGATCAGGAATGCCTTGCCGTGCTCGTCCTTGTGAATGCCCACGTAGTTAATGCCAAACTGCTCGGCCAATGTCTTGATCAGCATCCGGCTGGCGAGCCATTCGCGTTTTTTTTGCGGGTGGGATATTCTGTCGAGCTCTTCCTGGTTAAAGCCGTTACCCAGAGCCGTTTGGAGTTCCGCTTCGGTTTCCGTCAGTTTCCAGAGCAGTAACGTGCTGCTGTCTTCTATCTTTTCGGAATGAACGAGGGGCATGGTAATACTGTTTGCTACAAAACTATCAAGATGAATATTCGCAAAGTAGATACTTTTTCTGGTCATAGGGACAGTGTTTATACAATTATTTCTGACGGGACAGGCCGCGGCTTTTATTCAGCGGGTGCCGATGGCTTTGTAATCCAATGGGACCTGCAAAAGCCGGATCTTGGGAAGCTCGTCGCACGTGCGGGCACGTCCGTATACGCGCTCGCGCTGCACGACAGCAGCGATTCGCTCTGGATCGGGCAGAATTTCGAAGGCATTCAGGTGTTGAATACGAAGGAGAATGCGATTGAAAAGACCTCCAAAATCACAACCGCCGCCATTTTCGACATTCGTTTTGCGGGAGATAAGGCGCTTGTGGCATTAGGCGACGGCGTGGTGGTGGTGATGGACGTCCCGTCGTTCGCCGTGCAGAAGCATATCAAGATCGCCGGCAAGAGCATCCGGAGCATTGCGGTCAATATGGAGACCAACGAATTTGCTACCGGCGACAGCGATTGCAACGTCCATATCTTCGATCTCGATGGTTTTAAATTAAAAAAGACCATTCAAGCACATACAAACTCCGTATTTTCCGTTAAGTATTCACCGGACGGTAAATACCTGTTCACCACTGGTCGGGACGCGCACCTGAAAATATGGGACGTCAATGATGCATACGGCATCGTCTCCGACATCCCCGCGCACATGTATGCGATCAACGACATTACATTCAGTCCCGATCGCTCCCTCTTCGCTACTTGCAGTATGGACAAGTCCATAAAATTGTGGGATGCAGCCACATTCAAGCTGAAAAAAATTATCGACCGGGCACGTCACGCGGGGCATGGAACATCTGTGAATAAGCTGCTCTGGACGGGCTTTGAGAACCAGTTGATTTCGTGCAGCGACGACCGCATGATATCGGTTTGGGAGGTCGCGTAAGCCAATACTTATAATATGGTAATGTTGGTAAATACTTTGAAAAATGAATCATATATCTTTAACTTACACGACCGTTTTTAACTAGGCATCAAAGCATAGAATGCATCATGAAAATATCCGCTATTGAGATACGCAAGCACACTTTTGAAAAGATTTTCAGAGGTTATGACCCGGACGAAGTAGATGCTTTCCTGAACTCTTTGTCTCAGGAATGGGAGCGGTATTCAAGCGAAAACAACTTGCTGAAGATGCAGCTGGAATACGCGGAGAAGGAATTGGCGAAGTTGAAAGATATCGAATCAACGTTATTCAGAACCTTAAAAGCGGCCGAAGATACCAGTAAGTTAATCGAGAAAGAAGCCAACGAAAATGCGGAAAAAAGGATAGAGGAATCACGCGTTGCGGCGAATGACCTGGTAACCGAAGCAGAGCAGCGTACTAACCAGATTATTAAACAAACTGAGGACAGACTGGCGAAATTCAAGGAGGATTTTGCCCAGGAAGTGAAAATCCAGGAACGCGATTTCCGGGCAATTGAAAACTTCCGTGATAACCTGATCGTCCAGCTCAGTTCACTGGCCAACAGTGCGCTCGAAACCGTCGAACGTTTCGAGCAGAAATATGATAAAGAATCGGTCCTCAATAAAATGGAGGACATCAAAAAGCATATCGCGGAGATCGAAATTCCGAAGAAACCGCTGTACCAGGCGCCGGTGAGGATCGAAGTGGAAGAAACGCCAGCAGCGTCGGCAGCCGAGCCGGAAGTCGAAGTTGTATTGCAGGACGATAAGCCGGAAGTGGTGTTCGAAATAGCGGAGGAACAAGTGCCTGAGCCGGAACCGGTTTTTGAGGTAGATCCCGAACTCCCCGGAGTTGAGCCGGAAGAAGAAATTCAGGCTGTCGCGCCAGTCGTTACGGCAGTTCCGGAACCCGAGCCTGAACCGGCACCAATTCCCGAGCCGATACGTGAAGAACCGGTTGCTTACAACAGACCAAGACAAACCCAGCGGACTGCCGCAGACGAGGCCGAGGAGGTACTGGCGGAAATGCATAAGGTGGCGGAGAAGGCCAGGGATTCTTCGGCGGGTATCAACCGGCCGAGAGAAAGCACTCCGCCGAAGAAATCAGGCGGCGGTTCATTTTTTGACCAAATCTAATAACCACCATTGGGAACGATCAGTCTCGAAGGACTCGAGTTTTTTGCATATCACGGCTATTACCCGGAAGAACAACGCATCGGAAATAAATACGCCTTGGACATTACCATTACCACCGACTTTTTCCGTGCCGCGCAGCACGATAAGCTGAGTGAGACCGTCAATTACGAAACCATCTACCAGATCACGGCCAAGGTCATGAAAGAGCCGGCCAAGCTTTTGGAGCACATTGGTTTTAATGTAATTGAAAAGATTCGGGAGCATTACCCGACGGTCGAGAAGGTGACTGTGAAAGTCTCGAAATTCAATCCGCCGATAGGAGGGGTTTGCACCCGGGCGGTGATTACGATGGAAGGATAAAAAGAAAGGCGGTTTTTAAACCGCCTTTCTCATTTGACATCAATATTCGTGGGGAAGCTCGATGTTCACAGCTTCGTGCCACGGCAATCCGTGGATATTCAGCAGCTCCATGAAAGGATCCGGATTCAATTCTTCAACATTATAAACACCCGGCTTCATCCACTCTTCGTTCGTCAGCATCAGCATCGCACCGATCATTGCCGGAACGCCTGTCGTGTAACTCACAGCCTGTGCACGTACCTCGCGATAGCATTCAGCATGATCGCAGTTGTTCCAAACGTAATAAGTTTTCTCTTCACCATCTTTGATGCCCTTGATCTGGCAGCCGATAGACGTCTGGCCTGAGTAGTTTTCACCCAAAGTATCGGGAGCAGGCAATACCGCTTTCAGGAATTCGAGGGGAACGATGTCGATGCCGTTGAATTTGATCGGCTTGATGCTCGTCATACCCACATTTTCAAGCACATTCAAATGCGTAATGTAGGCCTGGCCGAACGTCATCCAGAAACGCGCACGTTTCAGGGTAGGGAAGTTCTTAACCAGCGATTCGAGTTCTTCGTGGTACAGCACGTAGCTCTCTTTGGGACCGATGCCCGGGTAATCGATTGGTTTATGGATGGACATCGCGGGGATCTCAACCCACTCGCCGTTTTCCCAGTAGCGGCCCGGCTGAGTGATCTCGCGGATGTTGATTTCAGGGTTAAAGTTGGTTGCAAATGCCTTTCCGTGGTCGCCTGCATTACAGTCGATGATGTCCAGGTAATGCATTTCGTCGAACTGATGCTTGGCAGCGAATGCGGTGAAAACCTGTGTAGCGCCTGGGTCGAAACCGCAGCCCAGTACGGCCATCAGGCCAGCTTCTTTAAAGCGTTCCTGATATGCCCATTGCCAGCTGTATTCGAATTTCGCAACGTCTTTGGGTTCGTAATTGGCAGTATCGAGGTAATGCACGCCGGTTTCGAGGCAGGCGTCCATGATCGTCAGATCCTGGTACGGCAGCGCTACGTTGATGAGCACTTTGGGCTGGAAACGTTTGATGAGCAAAACCGTTTCTGCCACGATGTCGGCATCCACCTGTGCGGTCTGGATATCAACCCCGTGCATTTCCTTGATTTCGGCTGCTATTTTATCACATTTCGCCTTGGTGCGGCTGGCGAGCATTATTTCGGTGAAAACATTGCTGTTCAATGCGCATTTGTGTGCCACAACACTACCGACACCACCTGCGCCAATGATAAGAACCTTGGACATTTTAATAGTTTTAAATTTCCGGCAAAGATAGGACGACCGGTTAATTTTTCAATTTAAATTTCCGTTAACCACCTTCATCACTTTGCCTGCGCCGTAGTTCAAATAGTACACTTCGCCCTTGATGTCCTGACCGAAAGACGAAATATTACCCGTGCCTTCCATGATCAGTGTGTTGGATTTGCGGGTATCGCCGTCGAGTTCGAGTGCCCATATGCGTCCGCTCACGTAGTCGCCGTAGATGTATTTGCCTGCGAGCGCGGGAATGGCCGAGCCACGGTACACATAGCCGCCGGTAATGGAGCGGTCGCCATTATCCTGGCTGTAATCATACACGGGTTCGATGAGGCCTTGTGCATTGCAATCGGACGAAGGATTGTAGCAGTCGGAGCCTTCTTTAATGCGCCAGCCATAGTTACCACCCTTGGTGATGATATCGATTTCTTCCCGTTCGTTCTGGCCGACGTCGCCTGCGAAAAGTTTACCGGTACCGCTATCAAAGCTAATGCGCCACGGATTGCGGAGACCGTAGGCGTAGATTTCCGGCAAATTGCCGGTTGTTCCGGAAGCATAGGGATTGTCGGAGGGGATGTTATAATTCCCTTTTGCCGACCCGTTCACATCCACGCGCAGGATTTTGCCTAGATAGCTTTTCAGGTTTTGCGCATGGTTCTGCGGATCGCCGCCGCTGCCGCCGTCACCGGTGGCAATATAAAGGTAGCCGTCCTTCCCGAATTGCATTGAACCGCCATTGTGGTTATCATAAGGCTGGTTGAATGTAAAAAGAACCGCTTCGCTATTCGGATCGGCTTGGGTAGCATTAGTCGCTTTATAGCGTGCTATGACAGTTTTTAGCGGCGTGCCGGAGGTGTAATTGACAAAGAAATAGCTATTTGTTTTAAAATCCGGGTGAAATGCGAGACCTAATAAGCCCCGCTCGCCGCCTGACCTTACCTTGCTTTTAATATCGAGAAAAGTAGAACTGGAAGAGACATTTTCCGCATTGGAAAACACCCTAATAACCCCATCCTGCTCGACGACGAAGAACCGGCTGCTGTCGCCCGGCGCCTGCACCAAATCCACTGGTTGGCTGAATGTCAGAGCAGGGAAAATGTCTTTCGAAGTAATGGAATCCTCTGGAAAACGATCTTCGATTATTTCGGGATCGTCGGATTTGCATGCCAAAACTGCAACGGCTATGGCTAACGGAACGAGCGTCAGGCGAAGGATGGCTTTCATGAGGTCGTAGTAGTAAGTTTCTAAGACAACGTCATGAAAGCCTATTTGTTTTTGGAAATGATTTTAAATCAGGTGTTTCCAGATCACATCGTATACATCTACCGCTTCCAGTTCTTGCTTTTCAACAGCCCCGTCGGTGACGATGATCGGATAGTATTCTTTGGGAATGTTGATGCCTCCGTGCGAACCCTTTACTAATGTCGCGTCTAAAGGAATCACATCCATTAAATATCTGAAGCCAAGCAGCTTCCGGGCTAATTTGTAGCCTGCACGCAGCTTGATTAAGGGATTTTTGGGATCCATAAACATCTCCACCGGATCGTAACCCGGCTTGCGGTGAATGTCTACCAAATGCGCGTAATCCGGCGCTTTGGCGTCGTCGAGCCAGTAGTAGTAGGTAAACCAGCTATCCGGTTTCGCAACTACTACAATATCTCCCGAGCGAGCGTGATCGATATGGTACTCTTTCTGCGCTTCTTTATCAAGAACGAGATCAATACCCGATGTTTTTTTCAAAACCTGCATTACTCGCTCCTTGACGGAAGGATCGTTCAGGTAAACGTGCGCGATCTGGTGATCGGAAACGGCGAATGCCTTGGAAATCCCCGCATCCAGCAGCTCATACCAGCGCTCCACGCGCACCGAAATCAGCCCTTCGTTGCGGAGAATGCGGTTGATATGGATAGGGTTATTGACGGCGTTGATACCATATTCTGAAAGCAGAATGATCTTAGCATTACGTGCTTCATAAAATTGAATGAGGTCCTTAACCACTTCATCAATCTCGCTCAGCTCCTTGCTGATCTTGGAAAAATCCGGGCCGAATTTTTGCAGACAATAGTCCAGATGGGGCAGGTAAATAAGCGTCAGCGTCGGGTTATGCTTTCTTTCCACGGACATCGAAGCATCGGCGATCCAGCGTGTGGATTTGATATTTGCATTCGGCCCCCAGAAGTTGAAGAGCGGGAACTGGCCGAGCTCGGCTTGCAATTCATCACGCAATTCAGGCGGGTAAGAGTAGCAATCCGGCGCTTTCACGCCATCGGCATGGTATTGCGGGCGCGGCGTTACCGACCAGTCGGCGGTGGAGTACATATTATACCACCAGAACATCTTCGAAACCGTGAAATTCGGGTCCTGCTTTCTGGCATTATCCCAAATCTTATCGCCCTGCACGAGCTTGTTCGACTGTTTCCAAAACTTCACTTCCGAGTCCTCACGATCGTACCAGCCGTTGCCGACGATGCCGTTCTCCGCAGGCCATTTGCCCGTCACATAAGTACTTTGCGAAGTAGTAGTAACGGCAGGAAGCACCGGTTTAATGGGTGTAAGGTGCCTCTTTTTGACATAAGCATCCAAAAACGGCGTATGCTCACCGATCAGGTTGGCGCTTAGTCCTACAATATCTATAACTACGGTTTTATTCATAATTCAAAACTTTCTTCACCCATTCGAGCTCGCGAACGATGGATTCGCCGATGGGCTTCTGCATATCCTCCGGCAACACGCCCCAGGTGTAGGTTTCCACTTCAAGATAGGCCGAGAACGGCGCTTCTTTTTGCAATGCCAAAGTTTGAACAATGTCTCCCTGGGTCGAATCGAGTACGCCGTAGGTATTCACAAACAGTGGAACGTGGAAATGCACGCGCCATTCCTCGTGGGTTTCGTCCCAGTCGGTCAAAGCCTCTTTGAGATCGGGGTAATGCGTAAAGTGTCCGTCGTCGTGGCGGGCTACTACCTGATGCAGGTATACCGGCTCGTCGAAGGTCTCGATGGCTTTGCGTTTTACCTCGCGTTCGCTGGCGTAATTCACTTTCAATGCCGAGCTAACCTGAATGCGGCCGACTTGAATCCCGTATTCATTGAGTGAATCGAGAATGTCTTCCGGTTTTTCAAAACCAACCGCGGCATGGCAAATGTCGTAGCACAGCTGAATGTGTTTCAAGATTAGCGCCTGCGCCGCTTCACCGTCGATTCCGTATTTTTCTACCAAATAAATGGTGCCTTTCGGAAGCAGCAGATTGGTATACCAGGTTACGAAATCCTCGGTATTATCCAGAATGCCGTCCGGTTCGGGCTCGATATCCAGATGCAGGAACTTGCCGGTTTCCTTTTCAATGCGGACTAATTCGTCGAGCAGTTCGAGGATGTGATCGGTCGCTTTTTCAGTGGCTTGCAACTTGTCTGCTTCGGTTTTCCACCAAAGTCTGTACGATAATGGGGGAGTTGAAACGCCGCCATGCATATCGGCAGGCAGTAATGCGGCCAGGATATTGAAAAGGCGTTTGGTGTACGCGAGGCGGTCGGCGGTCGTCCAGTCGGGTGTGTGTACGTCGTCCTTTACACGGGTGTTGTGAAAGCCGCCGTAAGGAAAGCCGTTGATCACAAACACATATACGTTCTGCGCATCGAGCCAGTTTTTGAACTCGGCCAGCACTTCCGGCTTGCTCAGCTCAATGGAGGCTTCATTGGCAACACGCAGCCCCAGCCCGAAAGGCTTCCCAGGTGCTAATTGCTCGCGGATATAAGGTATGCTCTCGCGCAGCGACCGGAAATGCTCGTCCCACTTTTCACCGGGATGGATATTACTGCAGTAGGTAAGGTGTCCGTAAGGCGTGATCATGCAGGGATAATTTTGGAACTTTCGAGGTAATCGACCGACTGTGCGATGATGTCGGCATCCAGTTCATGCACTTCCACTCCTTTTCCAATCTTTTCCAATAGCATGATGGTCAGCCTGCCGCCCAGGTGCTCGCGGAATTCCTGCAAGCCGTTGCGGAGGTTGATTTTATCGTTTTCAGCCAGTTTTGAATGGTAAAGTTCAAAACCGACTTTGGTGAGCACATCGATAATGCGGTGCAGGTCGCTCTCTGCGAGCATTCCTATTTTATTGGCGTACACACAATCCAATGCAATGCCAATCGCCACCGCTTCACCGTGACGAACTTCGAAATTGGTTAAAAATTCGAGCTTATGCGCTGCCCAGTGACCGAAATCCAACGGTCGTGAAGACCCGAATTCAAACGGATCGCCGCCGGCGATATGGTCGGTATGCATTTCGGCGCAGCGGTGGATAAGGTAGGCCATCGCCTCCTCGTCGCGGTTAGCAAGCGCCGTTGCGTGCTCTTCGATCCATTCGAAGAACGCCTGGTCTTTGATCAATGCCACTTTCACGGCTTCCGCAAGCCCGCCGCGCCAGTCGCGGTCGTCGAGCGTACGCAGGAAAGTCAGGTCGTTGAAAACAGCCACCGGCGGCGCAAATGTGCCGAGGAAGTTCTTTTTACCGTGAAAATTAATGCTGTTTTTAACCCCAACTCCCGAATCGTTTTGTGCCAAAACGGTCGTAGGAATGCGGATCAACTTGATACCCCGGTGCGAAACCGCGGCCGCGTAGCCTACCAAGTCCAGTACGGCGCCACCGCCAATGCCGATTACGAATGAGTGGCGGTCGATCCCGAAAACGTCGACGGCTTCAACAAGCTTGTCAAATTGTGACGGATCATTTTTGCAAGCCTCTCCACCCGGTACCACGATAATTTCGGACGCGAGCTGGATATGCTTCACATTTTGTGCGAAGTAGGCACGGATCTGATTTTTCAGTTCCGGTTGTGTCTGTTCAAACCCCTCGTCCACGATCACCAGGGCCTTGCGCTGAAAGCCCTGCTCGGTATATGCTTGAAAAAACTCTTTCAGTAGCGGGTTCTGGGTGTCAAAAAGGCGTTGGGTGAAGAATACGGCATAGTTGTATTCCACCTGGAAACGTTGTTTTATGGTTTGCATTGAATCTGGCATTACACGCAAAATGGGTATTTAACATTAAAACGTTTGAAAGCACTATCCGTTCAAACGCAGCTCGAAATCATTGATATAAAGACTAAAATTAACAGGTTTTCCCCGTCCCATCATCGTCCAATTTATTTATTAGCCGGAAGCCATCCTTCCTCCATTCTCCTTTCTCCCTTTCATTCCCTCATTTAAGTAACCGCAAAAGCCTTCGCCAAATACATCGAAAGCGGCAGCAGTGCGAGCACTGCAATAGCGATAGGCAGCAAGCCAAAAGCCGCGCACCACGAAGCATTCATTACAATGAGAGAAATTACCCCTGCTTTCACCGCTTTACCAATCAGCGGACCAATGGGATTTTGCATGGCATTCCAAAGCGGACGGAAAATGAACCAGGCGTGTAGCAGTACAAATGGAACGGTGAACAACAGATTACCCTTTCCCTGCGCAATCGTCAACTGCGCGGCGAGTACAGCGAGGTAAAGAAATGCCGCTATATATAATGTCCGTTTTTTTCCACCATGTACCTCGTCCTGGCTGATCAGCGTGATTGCGCCGATGTACATGATGGGGAAAACGGCGATAAATGCCCATTGCTGGAACGATTCGGGTAATACGCTCATGCCGAGAATGAGGTTGCCGCCCCGGCACATGCCCATCACCAGCGGGCCGAAGAAGACGTGATGTTTGGCAAAACGGTTGTACAAAATGGTGAGCATCGCGACCACAACCGCAATCATCCCGCTTTGTAAACTGAATGCTCCTGCTGCAATAATACCGAGCAACAATAGCGAAATGCCCATCGTAGCCGCTTGTGCGAGAGGGACCTTGCCGCTGGGGATAGGCCTCTCCGGTCGCTCGACGGCATCGAGTCTGGCATCGAAAACGTCGTTCATCACCACACCGCCGCCGTAAAGGCCCAGCGTGGAAACCACGAGTAATGCAGGTGAAAAATCCGAAAACGTAAACTGCGCGATGGCCATACCGGCCAGGATGTCCGCAATGGCGGTTACCAGGTTGGCCGGGCGGGTCAGCTGTAAATAAGGTTTAAGGCTGCTCACTTCAATCGATCACTAAAAAGTCTTTCACCGGAGCAGGCTGCTGGCCGCCTCTCAGAATGCTGTTGCCATGGAATTTCTCCGCCTGGTCCACCGCATAGCCCGACTCAAAATCGCTCACGTCGATCTGCCCGCTTTTGCCGAATGCGTCGATGGCATTCTGGTAAGTCACAAGGCGGATTGTTTCGTCCGAAATACCACGCATTTTCATCAACGCGGCCGTTTTCGGGATCGCCAACGGGTCGGAAATGCCCCAGTCGGCGGCGGAGTTGATCATAATGCGCTCTGGTCCGTATTGTTCCACCACTTTGACCATCCGCTCATTACCCATTTTGGTAAAAGGATAAATGGTAAATGCTGCCCAGAAACCCTGGTCGAGCACGCTCTTCACGGTTTCCTCATTGTTATGATCCACAATTACCCACGAGGGGTCGATACCATGTTCCAATGCAATGGCCATACTGCGTTCGGTACCTTTCTTCTTGTCGCGGTGCGGCGTGTGAATCTGTACAGGCAGTTTCGCTTCCTTAGCGAGTTCCAGTTGCAAGCGGTAATATTTTTCTTCCGCGGGCGTCTGGTCGTCAAAACCGATTTCTCCAACGCCAACCACGCCTTCTTTATAAATGTATAATGGCAGGATTTCCATTACCTGTTCCGCTAGCGGCTCGTTGTTGGCTTCGCGAGAGTTCAGGCCCATTGTGCAGTAGTGTTTAATTCCAAACTGTGAAGAACGGAATCGTTCCCATCCTACCAGGCTGCTGTAATAATCTTTGAATGTCGATAAACCCGTCCTCGGCTGTCCCACCCAGAATGCGGGTTCGATGAGCGCTACGATACCGGCCTGGTTCATAGCCTGGTAGTCGTCCGTCGTGCGGGAAACCATATGGATATGCGGGTCGAAAAAGCGCATTCCTTTAATGAGATCCTTGTAATCGTTCCAGGCGATGTCGCGGTGCGCAGGGGCCTGGTTGGCTTCTTCGCTATCTTCGAAATGCGAAGGGTTAGGGGTTATTTCTGTATGATTAGCGCACATAATGTCAATGTTCAAGATCGGCCCAGGTCAATGCGCCGGATTTTACGGATTTTTCCAGATCGGTATATTTAGCCAAAAGATAATTGGCCGCCGGAAGCGATGCTTCGCCACAAGCCAATGCGGCTGCCTGACGATCCTCTTCTTTTTCCGAATCAAACAAATGCTGCATATCGGCTAGCAATGCGGTGTTCAAGTACTTGCCGATGAGCCGCCATACCTGCGCGGGTACGCTGCGGCCAGCCGCCCAGCGCTCGTGCGCGAAGTCTGAAAGCGTTACCGCCAGCTTTTCGTTCGAGCGATTTTCCAGGCCTTCTATAAAATGAATAGGCTTGTCGTTGAATATCGTTTTAAGCACCAGTTGGTTCCAGGCAAGTTCGCTGAAATATTTCGCCGGGAAAGGGTTATGCAATGCAATCGCATCGAACACAAAACCCATATTCGACCGCACCGCATCCGTTGCGCGGAAAAGCCATTGGTCGGGATAGGAAAGCAGCGGTAATGCCGAATACAGTGCCACCAACTCATTCATTTCCGCCGTATCGAACAGCGTTTCAATGCTTTTGATATAACCTTCTTTATCCGAAGGGTCGAGCTGCGTGAGCAACCACACGCGGCTAAGCCTTACGAGCGACCAGCCCTCCACCGAAAACCCAGGTATTTCCAGGTTCAATGCTGCCTTTTCGGCATCGGAGGTATGAATTATTTTTTTGGATAAAAACCTGGGAGCTGCCACGAAGGCCGTCATCAGGTCGATGGGTGTGGACACGCCCGGCGTAGACACGCCTTTTTGCTGCAACCATCCGGCCTCTTCGGCCGAAGTGTTCGAAGCGATGATCTCCCAGATCTTTTGTTTAATAATATCGGACATAACTATTGTCTGTGATCCTGTTCACCGGCTCACACCGTGTAAAGCTTTTGAGGATGTGGGTTATTGCTATAATGCCTGTTTTGCAGTATAAAGTTTCCTGCCGGCTATTTATAACGTTACAAAAGCGCTTTTTGGCTCATTTTGGGGTATGATTGATATCAGTTTTAATGAAAAACTAATATCACTTGTAACTGATGGTTAAAAATCAAATTCCAGGATATCCGGATCATTGAGCAGGTGGTGGGTCAGTTTTTCGTGTTTTTTTTCGGAGCCTTGCAACGTCCAGCTACCGGTAATGTGCGTGCCGATCCGGCTCTGCTCGCCGCGCAGAATTTTCAGGTCATATTCCTTGAAGAGGTTCTCGTAGGTTTTCAGGGTCTTTTTCTGGTAAACACACATCAGGCGGTAGTTCCGTATCTGGCTTTTCTGGCGGATGAACTTCTGCACGGGCGATAAAATGACCAGCGTCATCCCCGAAATCACAAAGCAGCAGATCGTCACTTCATAAAACCCGGCGCCAATGCCCATCCCAACCGCCGCCGTGACCCACACGATCGCCGCCGTCGTAATCCCGACCACCCGGTTATTCTCCCGGAAAATGATCCCCGCGCCGATGAAACCGATACCCGTCACGATGTTCGCCGCTATGCGTCCCGCATCCGAGCTGATTTTAATGGAAAGTATTGTAAAAAGCGTCGACCCCATCGCGATCAAAATCAATGTCCGCAACCCGGCCGATTTGCTTCGGTACTCGCGTTCTGCGCCGATAATTCCGCCGAGGGCGAAAGAGATGAGGAGTTTATAAATGTCTTCGGGAAGGAGTTCCATTCAATGTGTTTTGTATTCATAAATAAAGCCGGGCAGATGCGGAATCTCCCGGCTCACAATGCTGCAATGTTATAGTTCAGGCTGCCGAACGCAGCCCTACCCAGTCGATGATTATTTCAGCTCGTTGAAATCCGAGCTTTACGACCTCGGCGTCTCCAACACCGTCGTAAGCCATTACAAGATGTAATAGTTCATAAACGGATACGAATGTTTGCAACATCTTTTTATCTTGCTGGGATAGGTTGGCCTTGTACCAGTCCACACCCTTTCGCCCTTTGGTTTTCTTGCCAAAATAATGGTCCAGCGCGAAAAGAACACCGGAGTAGGCAGTGTGTCCTGCCATTTTCACGTACTTGGAATCCTGATAAAAACCATCTTCCTTGGCGCCTTTTTCTCGAAGGATGTCTTTTGCATTGCTTAGGTAACGTTTTGCCTCGGTTACTGCTTCTTGTGTGGAGAGTTCTTGTTTTGCCATTAGTGTATGTGTAAAAAGTAAGAATAGGTTATCTGTCAAATCTCTTTTATCAATGCTGTCAGTTCATCATCCGATATACTCTCTTTCTCCGATTTGTCATAAACCGAAAGCAGTACTACTCTTTCTGCAAGCATTACAACCAAAGTAATCACGCGGGCTCCGCCGCTTTTTCCTTTGCCCTTGCTTTTTATAGCTAGTCTGACCTTAAAACAATTTTGTCCAAGCGACGTGCCCTGCCTGGGATCAACGGACAGACTGCCGACAAGTTCTCCGATGTCAGCTTTTAAGGACGGATACTTTTTGGCCAGCCGCTTTAATTCTTTTATAAATTGTTCAGAGGCTTCGATTTTAAAGCTCATTCAGAATGTCCTCAATAGGACGGGTTTTTAGTGTGCCATTTTTAAAAGCAATTAAATCCTCCTTTAGGTCGGCCAATATCTGTTCCTTCGATGGCTCATCATTTTCAACGATTTCTTCTCTCAAAACTGATACTAACTCGGCTTGCTCTCGCCTGGAAAGTTGCCGGATCAGTCCGAGCAATTGCTCAAACGACAACGGGATGTTCAAGTTCACTGACTTTTCCATTATAGACCTGTTTAGCTCCAAAACAAATTTACAAAGAATCACTTAGCATTCATCCACTCCTCAATCTCTTCCGCTTCCAACGGGATATGCGCCATCAGATCTACATTCCCGTTCTCCGTGATGAGAATGTCGTTCTCCAAACGAATCCCCAATCCTTCCTCGCGAATATAAATTCCCGGCTCGCAAGTGAACACCATACCGGCTTCGAAGCGTCGATATTTGTTACCAACGTCGTGAATGTCGAGGCCCAGGAAGTGGGAAGTGCCATGGGGAAAGTACTTTTTATAGGCAGGCCATTCGGGATCTTGTTTTTCAATGTCTTTTTTGGTAGTGAGGCCCAGGCCGATGAGCTCGCTTTCCATAATGCGGCCGATTTCCTGGTGGTATTCATCCCAGATGTTGCCTGGGACGAGGAGGCCTTTGGCGGCTTTGAAAACGCGAAGCACCGCATCGTACACATCGCGCTGGCGCTTCGTGAAGCGGCCGTTGACGGGAATGCTGCGCGTGAGATCGGCACCATAGTTCGCATATTCGGCAGCCACGTCGAGCAGGAGGATGTCGCCGTCTTTGCATACCTGGTCGTTTTGAATGTAATGCAGTACGCAGGCATTGGCGCCGGAAGCGATAATGGGCTGGTAGGAAAAGCCCTTTGAGCGATTGCGGACGAACTCGTGGAGCAGCTCGGCTTCGATCTCGAATTCATGGACGCCCGGTTTG
Source organism: Dyadobacter fermentans (assembly GCF_019924045.1). Lineage (GTDB taxonomy): Bacteria > Bacteroidota > Bacteroidia > Cytophagales > Spirosomataceae > Dyadobacter > Dyadobacter fermentans_A. Next base: position 502,500 of record NZ_JAHXBN010000001.1, read on the forward strand.
ACGAATTTCAATACCCTTTCAAAACCTTGCTTGGTAATGTCGCAGGCCTTTTGAAGCAATGCGATTTCCTCCGGCTGCTTCACAGCACGCAGCTGGTGCATGAGCGGCGCGAGGCGCACGAGGTTGTGCAATGGGTACCGGTTTTTGAAATCCGCGATGAACCTTGCGTCGCGCGACTGCACGTATGAGTCGTTGCGAGTGTGCTCGTTGGTGTTCAGATACACATTTTCGGCTTCAAAAACGATGTTGCCGAACACGGTTTCGTACTGGTGCGTCCAGTATATGCTCTGAATGCCGGTAGCGGCGCGGGCTTGTTCCTTGGTGAGTTTTTCGCCTTCCCAAACGGCGATGGTTTCATTGGTTTCGCGGAGGAAAAGTACCTCGCGGAGCTTCGGATCGGGATGATCGGGGAAGATTAGGAGGATGGTTTCCTCCTGGTCGACGCCCGTGAGGTAGAACAAATCGCTGTTTTGTTTGAAACCCATTGTACCGTCCGCATTGGTAGGCATAATGTCGTTGGCATTGAGGATTGCCAGTGATTTAGGTTTGAGTAAAGTCGTTAAACGGCGTCTGTTTTCAACAAATAGCTTTTGGTCGATGGGGGAATATCGCATGTCTGTATTTTTTCGGATCCGGTAATTTAATTTGTAAAATTACGTTTATCTTGTTCAAAAAATCTAAACATCCGTCTTAGCGCGGAATAGCGTGAGGCCGCTTAAATGCCGTTTTGAAAGTAACATTATACCAAATTGATCAAGAATACCTAACTAATGCCGTTGATGAGAAGATTGCTTTTGCTTGCGTTTGTATTTGTGCCGTTGGTGTTGTCCGCAAGTCCGAAATATTGGATTTATCTGAAAAATAAAGACCTGACCACAAGGCCTGCTGTTTCGGCGCTGACGCTGGAAAATAGGCAGAAACTGGGTCTGGAAATTTCCGATGAAACTGATTTACCCGTTAAAAAGGAATACGAAGCAGCACTGAGGCAGCAGTCGGTCAATATCATTAACCGCTCCAAATGGCTGAATGCAGTTTCGGCCAACCTCACGAGCGAGCAAGCGATGAAAGTAAGGGAGCTGGATTTCGTGGCTGATGTAGTGATGATCGATCCGGGTTTTTACATCGCACGTACGCAGCCGATCGAAAAGGCGCAAATGGCACCGGTGATGTCGCAGGTACAGGCCAATGCATTTTTGAAAGAAAATATCACCGCCAAGGACGTGACAATCGGCGTGATCGATGCCGGTTTCTACGGCGCGGATTCTTCACTTTCGCTTTCACAGGTTTTTTCCAATAAAAGAATATTAGGCATCCGGGATTATGTGAAACCGGGCCGCCCGGGCGACTTGCTGTTCAGCACCGCCGAATCGTTCTCCGACATGCACGGCACCGAAGTGCTTGCGGCTATTTCAGGGATTGATTACCAGGACCAGGTACAGTATGGTATGGCTACCAATGCGAAGTTTTACCTCGCCCGCACCGACTATTCGATGCGCGAATACCGTGGTGAAGAGGACAACTGGATCGCGGCGATGGAGTGGATGGACAGCCTCGGCGTGCGTCTGATCAACACTTCACTGGGTTATGCCAAAGGCTTCTCGGACCCGAGAGAAAATTATGAGCCCTCTCAAATGGATGGTAAAACGAGCGCGATCAGCAAAGCAGCGCAGATTGCTTCGGACAAAAAAGGCATTATGATCATCGTTTCCGCCGGTAACGAGGGCGACGATAAAAGCTGGGGCATCGTTTCGGCCCCTGCGGACGCGAAAGGCGTACTTTCGGTAGGTGCTACCAATGGCAAATTGTGGAACCGCATTGGTTATAGCAGCGTCGGGCCGGAGTTTCTGTCCTACGTGAAACCGAATGTTTCGTGCTTCTCGTTGTACGGAACGTCGCTTTCTGCCCCTGTCATTACCGGTTTTGCTGCATGTCTACTTCAAGCCAATCCACAGCTTTCGAATAAAGAACTCATTTCGCTGATCGAAAAATCATCGCATTTGTATCCTTATGGCAATAATTATGTGGGTTACGGCGTGCCACAAGCCTCACGCGCATTGGCGCTGGCGAAGGCCCCGTATTTGCCAAACAACTCCAAGCTGGTAACCGCCAAAGGCCGTACCTGCGAAGTAGATGTGACGAGCCAGGATCTGATGGTCGCTATTTACCGCAAGAAAAACGAAAAGGACGTGATCTCGCAGCAGGTAGCAAAGGTTCAAAACGGCAAAGTGTCACTCAAACGCCAGAATAATGAGAAGTTCACGACCATCGACCTTCGGGATTATGTGGTGGAAGTGGAGTGGAATTAGCACTAAGGTGACCTGCGGAGTCTTGCTTCTTCGAGATCGAGTTCATGTTCTTTGGTCTTGATGAGCTCGTTGGAGCAAGTTCTCTCCTGTCTCAATTTCAGAATCTCCTCCCTCTTTACTTCAATAATTTCCAGGAGCATCTTGCGGTACTTGCGGACGTGGCCGACAGACGTGTCGTCGTCTGAATGCAGCAGCTTGTAATCGGCCATTTCGATGATCTTCTCATAGCGGTCCTTCAATAGTCTGAACGGTTCGAAATCCTGTATTTCACCGTCGTAATTGGACTTCATGTAATCGAGACTCACTGTCGCCAAACGCGAATTCATCATGGCGTTCTCTTTTTCCAGGCTATCACCGTCGTCTTCGATTTTAAGCCATTTGATCAAATAGGGCAGGCTCAGGCCCTGGAACACCAGTGTGAAAAGGATCACGACGAATGTGATAAACAAGAACAGGTCGCGGTGCGGAAATGCCTTCCCATTCACCAAAAGCGGAATAGCCAATGCGGATGCCAGCGAAACCACGCCGCGCATTCCGCTCCAAGCCACGATAAATACCGGCTGCCAGCCAGGCCTTGCCTCTTTTTGGCGGATAGATTTGAACAGAATCCTTGGAATGTACGTGCTGGGAAAAACCCAGATAATGCGGATGAGAATCGTAACAATGCTGATAATGACGGCGTAGGTTACCACCTCCGTGATGGTGTATTCATGCAAACCCTTCATCACCTCGGGTAATTGCAGTCCGATCAGAATAAATACAATGCCATTCAGAAGAAAAACTACCGTTTGCCAGACATAATTGGTTTGCATTCGTGACTGGTAGGTAAATAGCTCATGGGCGCGAAAACTCAGGAAGAGTCCTCCGCTCACCACCGCCAGCACACCGGAATAATGAAAATGCTCTGCCGTGATGTACATCAGATAGGGGGAAATGAATGTAAGCGCCGTATCGATGCTCGGTGTCGTAGGGAAGAAGCGATGTACTACGTACAATACATGCGCGATTGCGAGACCGATGATAATGCCCATTATCGCCACCATCAGAAAATCAGCCCCCGCTTTCCAGAGCACAAAGTTGCCGGTTTCGATCGTCGCGAGCGCCACGCGGAAGACGATCAGCGAAGAAGCGTCGTTGACCAGGCTCTCACCTTCGAGGATCGTAACGACACGCTTAGGTACTTTCAGTCCGTGCAAAACGGAAGTCGCTGCGACGGCGTCGGGCGGAGAAATAATGCCGCCGAGCACAAAGCCCATGGCCAATGTGAAACCGGGAATGAGTGCGTGTGTAATATAAGCGACGGCCGTTGCTGTAAAGACGACCAGCCCGATGGACAGCAGCCCGATTGCACGCCGGGACGCCCAGAAGTCTTTCCAGGAAGTATTCCAGGCGGCTTCATAAAGCAGTGGCGGTAGGAAGATCAGAAACACCCAGTCGGGTTCGAGCTGGATGTGGGGCATGCCGGGGACAACGCCGATCAGTAAGCCAGCGATGACGAGGAAGATCGGATAGGAGATGCCGATTTTTTCGCTCAGCATGGTGAGCATCGAAACCACAAAAAGGAGTGATATGATGAGCAGTAAATTCTCAAGGACCATATTCAGGAAACGGAAGTTCGGGGATATAAAACTATATAAATTGTATTATTAACATGTAATAACTTTTGTGTGTGGTCGAGCACGCAAATGGAAATTTTGGTTTATATTAGCAGGAAATATTACGGTTTTGCATTAACTTTAATGCCTTTAAGATCCTGTATCACTGGCATAATCAACAGAAAATTCAATAAAAACAGTCATTCCATCACCTAATCCTTAATTGACAATGAGTACTTCTCGGAGAGATGTTTTGAAAATGGCGGGAGTTGCATTGGCAGGTAGCACGTTGCCGACCTTTGCGATTCTGAACCCTAATCGCGCTTTTGCTGGCGTAAATGCCGACACCCTCAAAGTAGGTCTGATCGGTTGCGGCGGCCGCGGATCCGGTGCTGCCAACCAGGCTTTGAAAGCCGACCCGAACGTGGTGTTGTGGGCAATGGGCGACATTTTCAAAGACAAAATGGACGCGTCGCTTGAAAACCTGACCAAAGTGCACGGTCCGAAAGTGAAAGTGGATGAAGGTCGTAAGTTCATTGGTTTCGACGCTTTCAAAAAAGTGCTGGACTCAGGTGTGGATGTAGTGTTGCTCGCTACGCCTCCTCATTTCCGTCCCGAGCACCTCACTGCCGCGATCAATGCAGGTAAGCACGTGTTCTGCGAAAAACCTGTGGCAGTCGATGCTCCCGGTGTTCGCAAAGTGCTGGATGCAGCGAAACTGGCAAAACAAAAGAATGTGTCCCTGATGTCGGGCTTCTGCTGGCGTTACCACGAGCCGAAACGTGCGAGCTTTGCGCGCATCCTCGATGGCGCAGTGGGCGATATCACGGCAATCTATAACACTTACGACACCGGTACACTGTGGTCGTTCCCACGTGTTTCGGGCTGGACAGACGCTGAATACGTATTGCGTAACTGGACTTACTACACCTGGCTCGCCGGTGACCACATCGTGGAGCAGGCCGTACACAGCATCGATATGATGGCGTGGGCAATGGGTGGCAAGCTGCCGGTTTCGGCGGTAGGTACAGGTGGCCGTCAGGTTCGTACCGACTCGTTGTTCGGTAACATCTTCGACCACTTCTCGGTAGTTTACGATTATGACAACGGCGTGAAAGGCTTCCACCACTCACGGCAACAGGCCAACTGCGAAAACAGCTACCTCGTACAAACATTGGGTACCAAAGGAAGTGCGATGGTGAACTGTGCACGCAACGTACACGAAATCACCGGCGCCAACCCATGGAAATACGAAGGCGTACAAAACGATATGTACCAGACAGAGCACAATGAACTGTTTGCGTCTATCCGTAGCGGTAAGCTGATCAACGACGGCGAGTTCATGGCGCACAGCACATTGACCGCCATCATGGGTAGAATGGCTGCCTACACCGGCAAGCGCATTACCTGGAACGAGGCATTGAACTCTACCGAGAAGCTGGGCCCTGATACTTACAGCTTTGACATGAAACCACCGGTTGTAGAGGTGGCAAAACCAGGTATCACTGCATTCTCCTGATACCTTATGCAAAGAAGAGATTTCTTAAAAAACACCGCCATGGCAGCATCTGCTGTGGCGGTGGGCTCTTCGGTGCTGGCTGGCACCGAAGCAAATGCTGCTATGCCTGCCGCAGGGGCGTCTGCCGCAGGATCGCCTGCCGCACGCCCGATGGTGAAGAAAAGTCTTAAATGGGGTATGGTGAAAGAGGATTTGTCGATTATGGACAAATTCAAACTTCTGAAAGATCTCGGCTACGACGGCGTCGAACTCGATTCGCCCGATAAGCTGGATATGAAAGAAGTACTGGCGGCACGCGACAAAACGGGCCTCGAACTACCGGGAACCGTGAATTCGATGCACTGGAAGCTCCCCTTGTCTGACCCGGACCCTAAAAAGCGCGAGGAGTGCGTGAAATCCATTGAAAAAGCATTGTATGACACCAAGCAATACGGCGGAACTACTGTACTCGTGGTACCGGGCGTCGTGAATGCGAATGTGACATACGCGGAAGCGTACGAGCGCTCGCAGGCGGAAATCCGCAAGCTGCTGCCGGTTTGTGAAAAAACGGGTGTCAAAATCGCGTTTGAGAACGTATGGAATCAGTTTTTGCTCAGCCCGCTGGAAGCGGCCCGTTATGTGGATGAGTTCAAACACCCGATGGTGGGCTGGTATTTCGACGTAGGTAATGTGCTCCGTTACAGCTGGCCTGTTTCGTGGATCGAAGCATTGAACAAGCGCATTCTTAAACTGGATTTGAAGGAATTCAGTTTCAAAAAGCAAAACGACCTGGGGCTCTGGAAAGGCTTCGACGTGGAGTTTATGGAAGGCGATTGCAACTGGTCCGAAGTGAACAAGGCATTGCAAAAGATTGGCTACTCGGGCTGGGCCTCCGCGGAAGTTTCCGGCGGTGACCGCAAACGTTTATTGACTATCCGTGAGAAGATGGATCTCGTATTTAATGCATAATTACACTTTTTACAAATTGAAGAATGAGCCCGGGCAACCGGGCTTTTTTTGTGCCTTGTTGTAGTATAGAAATGTGACTGAAAATTTTCAATTTGCGGTTATATCAACACACTATCATATGTATTACGAATTCATATCCTCCCTGAGTGAAATCCTGCCCGTTGAAGACCAAACCCGGTCACTGTTTCAGCAGAGATTAAAAATCGTGAAGGTTCCGAAGGGACGGGTGCTACTCTCGGACGGCGAAACATGTGATAAACTCTGGTACCTGCAATCGGGCCTTGTGCGTGGCTACCGCTTCGCAGCCGACGGCCAGGGCAACTTCCGCGACGTTACCGACTGGTTTGCCAGCGAGGGCGACTTTTTCCATGCCGCCGACAGTTTCTCAAAACAGCTCCCATCCCGCGAATACATCGAGACCCTGGAACCCTCCGTACTCATTTATATTACCAGGGCCGACCTCTACGAGCTATATATGAACCATCCGCAGGCATGCTGCATTGGCCGTATCATCGCCGAGCGCCTGTTGCTGACACATCAGGAATTGCTTCGCGACATGCGCACGCTTTCCGCGCCCGAGAAGCTCGAATCGTTCCGCACCCGCTCCCGCGAGCTCTTCAACCGCGTGCCTCAGAAGTATATCGCCTCCTACCTCGGAATCTCCGAAAACTACGTCAGCAAACTCAAATCCAGACCCTGAATTTTCTTCCTTTTTGTAGGTCCGAACCTTCCTTTTCCCAGAACGGGTGTGGTTTGTTCTCATTTTATTTGTACAAAAAATATAAATAATATGAAGAACACATGCTATTTAGTTGTGATGGCCTTTTTGGGGCTAATTGGTTCAATGCAAAGAGCTCATTGTCAGGAGCAAAAGAAGCCTCCGGAAGGGATTCGTAATAATCATGCTAGTACGGATTACAGGTGGGATGTTAGTTTGGATGCGTATCGGCTTAAAGATCCTCCCATGACCCCGTTTTTTACATTAAGGTATTCCCCAAATATGCGAGGTGCCTACCGGTGGTCCATTACGGGTTTTAATTGGGGTGGAGAGGACAGTGCCAAATCCGCTGATTCGGCTGGGATCTTGACGCCCAATGCCCCATTCGAACTCCATTCGCGGCGCTTTACGATTGGTACCCTCTTCGGTTACGAAATCAGACGGAACTTGAAAAAGGGACAGTTGTTCTACGGAGCTGATGTTTGGTTTTATTGGGATAACGGCTATAAAAATGCTGCATCTTGGCCTCGCACATCCCAGCAAAATTTAGGTCTGGATCCATTCTGCGGATATAAATATCAGTTAACAAAACGTTTTTCCGCCTCAGTAGAAAGCTGTATGATTTTTTCCTACAAGTGGCAGTCGGTCGGAGACAAAAAGCATGGGTTCTCATCCAGAAGCCGACATTTTAACATTGAGCCGAAACCCATAAGCAAACTGAATTTTACATTTCACTTTTAACTACAACACTATGAAAACGAAGAGCATTAATATTTGCATAGCATTTATTTTATTTCAAATTGGATTGGTAATAACTGCAATTGGGCAGAGTCTCACGGTGACCTGTGAGCCGCCTTATACTTGCTCATATGCACTTCCTAACAAAGCCTTACATGAATATTCCGTTGCCATGAATTCTTTTGCTAAATGTGATAACGGTAAAAATTGTAAATACAAGTGGGAGGTTACCAATGGGCATATTATCTCGGGAACATATGCAAACCCGTCAGTTCTTGAAGCGAATGGCGCAATTAAAATTGCGGTAGAATGGGATAACACTAATGGGAACGGAGTAGTAAAGGTCACTTCCACAGGGAAGCCCAATCCATCGACCCCTGAGTGCGATCTATGTCCATCCGGCATAACGCAAACCAAAACTATCCCCATCCGCTATCTGGGTACGCCCGGCAATATCAAAATAAACGGCGTCGCGCAAAGCGGAAGCTACCAAATCAATTGCGGCACGGCGCCGATCAACGTAGCAGTAGATCCGGCAACGAATGCAACCAACTACGTGTGGACTTATCCTCCGGGTTGGACGCTTTCGGGCAGCGGAAATATCGTTACGCTTACGCCGAATGCCGGCTCGGGCGGCGTGATCAAGGTCACGGCTTCCAGGAATGACGTGCCTGGCCTAACAACGTCTTCTCAGTTGACTATCACAAGACCGGTTCCTACAAAACCGGTTATTAATTCACCTGATATTCTACTTTGTAATCCCAAAACGATAACCGCAACGGCCAGCAATGCTACAAGCTACAACTGGGTAGCCACAGGCGGCATTACAGCCAATTCGCCTGGCAATACCAACTCTGCGCAGATAACCGGTGTTTCTGATGGTACCGTGAAGGTTTCTGCTACTTCATCAGTATGTGGAGTAACCTCAGCTTTCAGTACTCCTATCAACGTCAAACGAAGTGCCCCGCAGCCAGCTTCCCTGCTGGTAACTGCCAACGGCGGCGGTTCACCGGATTTCATGTGTAACGGTGCGGGCGTGATGCTCAATGCTTATACCGCTGAGCCCGAGACGCAGTTCGGGATATGGACGTGTAGCGATCCGGGCAATACAATTCTTAATTCCAATGGTGGGACCGCTTATTTCAATTCCTACGTCAATAATTGCTATGGCATAGACATTACCGTTAGCAACTGTTTCGGCTCGGTTCAGAAAGGGATCACCATTTGTGTCGATAATTGCGCAAAGGGAACGCCCATTTACAAAGTGTTTCCCAATCCGGCGAAAGATCAGGTGAAAATTCAATTTGATGATGGGCAAGCGATTGAACGATTACCTCAGACTGTAAGATTACTCAGCGAAGTCGGCGGCAAGGAGGTAAGAGCAATCGACGCAACAGCACAATACGTAACACCTGCTTTTGAACAGGACCGAACTATTACATTGCCAGTGAGCGATTTGCCCAAAGGGATTTATTACCTAATCCTCGTCAACCGGGATGGCACTTTCGAAAATGTGCGTCTCATTCTGGAATAAATCAGCTACCCCGTAATGCCCGACGTTCGTCATGGGCTCACCCAATACGGCACTCTTCCATAACACCTGAATTTTCTTCCTTTTTGTAGGTCCGATTCTTCCTTTTCCCAGAACGGGTTTGGTTGATCCTCTCTTTATTTGTACAGCGAAGTACATATCAATTTTAATCTAAAAGTCACACTATTATGAGGAGGAATCTAACAAATGCGGCATTGCTGCTTGGGCTATTTTGGGCACTTATGGCTTGCTCGAAAGAGAATGAATTGGAGGTAGCAAACCAGTCGAATAGTTCTCTTGAAAAAAAGTTTTTTATCAGTAAGAGTGAAGCGCTGGCATTGGTCGAGACCTTGCAGCGAAATAGACGAACCACCGAGACGAGTGGTAAGGAAGTAAATGACATAGCCACTTTCGCTGATAGGGAAGGCAAGGCAATTTTCTACGTCATTAATTTCAAAGACAATCAAGGCCACCTGCTACTTTCAGCGGATAAGCGCATGAAACCTGTTCTGGCATTTTCAGAAACAGGGACTTTTGATTTGGAGACGGACAATCCCGGAATTCAATTGTGGAAAGATTTTATCGCTGAGCACGCCGCAGGTATTCGAGGGAAGGCGGAGGCCAATATCGACATAATCAATGAATGGAGGGAGTTTCAGGTTGGGCAGGGGCCGGGTTTCAAAACAACGGACCAGCCAGTATGGACGCCGGAGGCGAGTTGCGATTATTTCGTAACCCATCCAATTCCCCAGAACGTCACCATTCAGCATTTAACATCCAGCGTGGCGATGTGGAGCCAACTTAAAGGTTACAACGCTCATTGTCCCAATGGAATAACGGTACCGAACTGCACTAAAGTGGGGACGTTTCCATGCAATAAGGCCCTGGTAGGTTGCGGTCCATTGGCGATAGGGGAAGTTCTACGCTTTCATCATAAGTCGGTGAATATTGAGGGGACAAATTACACTTCTGCTATGTTCACCGGGATGCCGCAATTTCATTCGGGAAACTGTGCGCCGCCAGACAATACGGGTAGCGGAAATCTATCTCATTTACTTAGAGATATAGGAAAGGCTGTTGGCGCGACATACAACACGGTGGTACCGGCATTGGGTATTCCAATGTCGGGTTCGGGATGCAAGACATGGAGTGAGCCAGGGAAAACGGATGACTTCTTCGCCGCACGTGGTTTTACATCCTATGATCTTGATTTTTTTAATTCGACCAATCAGGTTACGATTAAGAATCAGCTACTGGCTCAACGACCCGTAATCGTATACGGATCCAATTGCAGCGCATGCTTACCTAACATGCATGTGTGGGTAATTGATGGTATCCAGGATTTGCATGCTATTTACCAAGACCAAGCCGGATATTGTTACGAATACACCACTTACTATTATCAAATGAACTGGGGATGGGAAGACTTCAATCAAAATAATACCTGGTTTGCATATGACAACATTGTTGGTGATGGAACACTTTACAATAGCGCAAATATGAAAGCTTACATTATTGTACCAAACTAAGTGGGAAGTGTATAAACACCTGGATGCCGGACGAGCTGCCGGCATCCCAAAATTTACTTACTTACCTTATACCGGGCCCTCCCATAATACTTCAGAGTTGAAATCTTCAATTGCTTCTCCTTCAAAGCAATCAGCTTGTACTCCTTAAATTCCCCTTGCTTGTCCAGAAACCCGACGATGCAGGATTCCTTCTCAGGGCCTTTGCGGATTTCCACTTTGGGCATGATACCGAAATTGGGGATAGTCAGCGTGTCTTCCGCTTCCTGCACCATGTATTCGATCTTCATCAGGAATTTAAAGGTCTCCTTGGTTTCGTAAATATCCACGGCCAGGCGCCAGTCGTTCAGTTCGTCTTTCACCTTTTCCCTGTAACTCGCGATCGGGCTGTTTTCTACTTTGTCGCGGGTAAGCGGGATGGTATCGTTGATGGCTTTGGTGGGCTCGCCGCTGTTTGAAGTTGCGGTTTCATCGTTGTTTTTGGGTTTGTTGCAGCACATGAGTGCCAAAAGGAGTAAAAAGCTGTAATGCTTCATGGAAAATCGTTGAGGTTTGTTGATAGGTCTACCTGTTTGCAATATACCTTTGTTATTTGCATTAAAAGAAATATTTTACTCAATGCATTATAAACAAATCATTACTAATCCCGCCTTCGTACCCCTGAACCTGATATGGCTTTAAATTACATTTTCGTAGCTTTTTTCGTCATCGCCTTTCTGATAGCATTCCTGCAATTCATTTTTACAGGCGATGTGCAAACCTTTAAAGCCATTACGGAAGGAATGCTCAAAATGGCCGAAACGGCTGTGATGGATATTGCATTGCCGCTCACGGGTGTGATGACATTCTTTTTGGGTATTCTTAATGTGGGGGAAAAAGCGGGGATTATCCACGTCATTGCCCGGCTCATCGGGCCGTTTTTCAACAAGCTTTTTCCGGAAGTACCCAAAGACCATCCGGCTAATGGCCAGATGATTATGAACTTCTCCGCGAATTTTTTAGGGCTCGATAATGCGGCCACGCCATTTGGCCTGAAAGCCATGCAAAGCCTGCAAGAGCTCAATCCGAGCAAGGATACCGCCTCGAATGCGCAGATTATGTTCCTCGTACTCCATACTTCTGGCTTGCAGATTATACCGCTCTCTATCATCGCCCAACGAGCGATTTTGGGGGCCGAAAGCCCTTCCGACGTGTTCATTCCCTGCGTAGTAGGTACATACGTGACCACGGTTGTGAGTATGATTATCACTGCGGCCTGGCAAAAGATCAACCTTTTCAACAGGACAGTAATGCTCGGGCTTGGCAGTGTGACGACGATGATCGCGTTGATACTTTGGTATTTATCCGGTTTACCCAAGGAGCAAATTGAAACCGTTTCGATCCTGGCCGGTAACTCGGTGCTGCTCTTTGTCGTAGCGGCATTCCTCGGTTGGGGGATGTTTAAAAAGGTCAATGTTTTTGAGGCATTCATTGAAGGTGCAAAAGGCGGGTTTACTACTTCGGTTACGATTATTCCGTATCTGGTGGGTTTGCTGGTGGCGATCAGTGCGTTCCGGAGCTGCGGAGCGATGGACTACGTGATCGACGGTTTGAAATGGATGTTTGCCTCGACAGGAATGAATACCGACTTTACCGACGCCCTACCGGTAGCGCTCATGAAGCCCCTCAGCGGCAGCGGCGCGCGTGCGCTGATGATCGACGCGATGAAGGAATTCGGCCCCGATTCTTTTGTGGGAAGGCTGGTGTGTATTTTCCAGGGATCGGCCGATACGACGCTCTATATCGTTGCACTTTACTTCGGATCCGTCGGGATCAAAAACACGAGATACGCTATTGTGGCGGGTCTCATTGCCGATTTGATAGGCGTAGTCGCCGGAATTTGGCTCGGTTACCTGTTTTTCCATTGATCCCGAAGTATCCGGGATAAATCGCCCTTTACCACGGAAATGCAACCGTCCGTACCAAATGGATGGTTGCATTTTGAGGTAAGCACTAATATTGATCATCTAACTCTAAACCGCTTATGTTTCATTCTTTACGCTATTCCGCACTGGTTTTGGCATTGTTTGGTGGAATGACAGTGTCACAGGCGCAGCAAAATGTAAGTCAACCGGCCAATACCTATTCGCTGGAAGATTGCATCCGGATTGCCCTGGAAACCAACCCGCAGGTCAAGCAATCGGAAATTACGGTGCAAACCAATGGCAACACGTACGAGCAGTCGAAATGGCAGCGGTGGCCAAGTATCAGTTTCAGTGCCAGCCAGGGTTTCCGTTCAGGACGTAACATCGACCCGTTCACCAACCAGTTCGTTCAGCAGAACGTGAGCTCCAATAACTACCAGCTCGGCGGGCAGGTGACGCTTTTCAGCGGGTTTCAGATTAGTAATAACATTAAATTCAACAATGCCAACTACCAGGCCAGCGCCAAAGACCTGGAAGCGACCCGCAATGATATTATGCTCAATGTCGCATTGTCATATTTGCAGGTAGTAACCAATGAGGAGCTCATTATGGTAGCGCAGCGGCAGGTCGATGCATCCCAATTACAGGTGGAGCGTACCGCGAAACTTGTAGAGGCAGGTACGCTTGCGGAAAGTAATCTCTTCGACCTGAAATCACAACTGGCCAACGACGAACTTTCACTCGTGAATGCCCAAAATAACCTGGAAAGCGCGAAGCTGAATTTGAAACAATATATGAACATGCCGGGCAGCGAGGTGATCAACGTCGTGAAGATACCGGTGAAAGATCCTACTATGCAGGCCTACGACGCGTCTATTCAGGAGATTTATGAAACCGCGTTGAATAACCTGCCGCAAATGAAGGCTGCCAATATGCGGATCGAAGCGTCGAAAATCAACATTGATCTGGCAAGAGGGGCGGGAATGCCGACACTGACGCTGAATGGCGGCGTTTACACGGCCTATTCCAGTGCGGCGCCGAAACAGCGGTTTGTCGGGGACGGAACGGGAAATACGACGGTCGACGTTCCTTCGACTACCGACTACGTCATGATAGATAACAAGCAAGTACCTATTATCCAGCGGGTAACAGCACCAAATGGTTCTATCCAGAACTTCCGTTATTTCAACCAACTCGATTTTAACCGTAACTCGGCGATCAACCTGAACCTCTCGATCCCGATCTTCAACAATTTCCGGACGAAATACAATGTGGCCAATGCCAAATTGCAGCAAAAGACTTACGAATACCAGGCGCAGCAGGTGCAATTGACAATTCGCAAGAATGTGGAACAAGCCTATATCGACATGACGAATGCGGCCAAACGTTACTCCGCAACCGCAAACCAGGTCCGTGCATTGCAGGAAACTTTCCGCGTGGCGCAGGTACGTTTCGATGTGGGGGCGATCAACTCGGTGGAGTACAACATTGCAAAAGCCAATCTCGACAGAGCGAACGGCAACCTCGTCCAAACCAAGTATGACTACGTTTTCAGGACTAAAATCCTGGACTTCTATATGAACCGCCCGCTCTCCGATTTCTAGAATTCCCGTACTATCAGCAATCTATCTTCAAAAATTGTAATCAAAAAAATATGGCACGTAAATCTTCGAAACAGATCTGGTGGATAACGGGAGGTGTCGTGGTGCTACTCATCGGTGGGTTGTTTGGAGCCAAACAGGCCGGCTATATCGGCAAGCCCAAAACCACGGAGGTAGAATACGCGACCGTTAAAAAATCGGATATCATCGAACGGGTAAGCGCGTCGGGAAAAGTGCAGCCGGAGGTGGAAGTGAAGCTTAGCCCGGACGTTTCTGGTGAGATCATTGCATTGAATGTAGCAGAAGGCGATTCGGTGGTAAAAGGGCAGCTGCTCCTGAAAATCCGCCCGGATAACTATGAGTCATTGATGGCCCGGGCGCAAGCCGCAGTCAATTCGAGCAAGGCCAACTATGAACAAACCAAGGCATTGGTAGCGCAGGCAGAGGCAAGGCTTGTACAGGCGAAGGCCAATTATGACCGGAACAAGAAGCTTTTTGCTGATAAAGTGATTTCTTCGGCGGACTTCGAAGGATTTGCGTCCAGCTATGGCGTAGCCCAGCAGGACGTGGAATCGGCCAAAGCGAATGTAGCGGCGGCGCTCTTCAATATTAAAAGTGCGGAAGCCAGCATGCGTGATGCGGCGGAAAACCTGCGCAAAACCAGCATTTTCGCGCCAGTGAGCGGTATCGTATCGCTGTTGAATGTCGAAGCTGGCGAACGCGTGGTGGGTACGTCACAAATGGCAGGTACCGAAATGATGCGTATCGCGAACCTGGCCGATATGGAAGTTCGTGTTAATGTGAATGAAAACGACATCGTAAGAGTATCGATCGGTGATACTGCCGAGATCGACGTGGATGCGTACAGCTCGTCGGGCCGTAAGTTCAAAGGAGTAGTGAAGGAAATCGCGAATACGGCTGCGGGCCTGGCATCGCTTTCGTCGTCGTCAACGGCTGCTGCAAGCACATCCGCTGACGCCGTAACGGAATTTCAGGTAAAAGTGAAAATTTTGAACGAATCATTTAAAGACCTGATGACCGCACGTTCGAAGAAATCTTATCCTTTCAAACCCGGAATGACGGCATCGGTAGAAATCATTACCGAACGTAAAAATGGTGTGATTTCGGTGCCTATCGCGGCGGTTACCACACGGGGAGGTACCCCGCAGGTGATCCCGGGCTCAGGCGACGGGTCGAATAATAATGCGCAGCCGGCCGAGGAAGACGAGAAGAAACCTAAGAAGCAGGAGGTGATTAAGGAAGTGGTGTTTGTCGATGTAAATGGCAAGGCGGAAATGAAGGAGGTGAAGACGGGTATCAGTGATTTTGAGAATATTGAAATCCTTTCGGGCCTTAAACCGGGCGACAAGATTATCTCCGGACCGTACATTGCAGTGTCCAAAAACCTCAATAACGGTGACCTGGTTGAAAAAAAGAAGGAAGATCCGAAAAAAGATGGGAAAAAATCAAATGAAAACCCGAACTGATGCGTTGTAAAAAAGTAATAAGTTCGATTTAGTTTAGGTTAAAAAGGAAAATCCTTGCGGCTTTGCTGCAAGGATTTTTTATTTTCAGCTATTTTGGCCCCATATTTCAGCCAAATTCTGATAATCCAGGCGGATGAGTTTTTTAAATCATACTAAAATCGCCGTGATAGGCGGGGGAAGCTGGGCGACTGCCCTGATTAAAATCCTTTGCGAACAAAACCATGTTCAGATCCGTTGGTGGCTTCGGAACCAGAAGGATATCGACCATATCCGGAAGTTCAACCACAATCCGAGCTACCTCAGCGACGTAGTCCTTTCACCCAGGAAGGTGAAGGTTTTCGAGAAGACAACTGACGCAGTGAAGGGAGCGGACTATATTATCCTTGCGGTTCCCGCCGCATTTATCCAGGAATCTTTGCAGCATTTGTCGGCGAAGCATTTGCAGGGCAAACGCATCGTTTCGGCCATTAAAGGCATGGTCCCCGGCCAGAATGCCCTTGTTACGGATTGGGCGGCCGAAGCTTTCGGTATTGAAATGAAGGATACCTGCGTCATCGCCGGTCCCTGCCACGCAGAGGAAGTAGCACTGGAAAAGCAATCGTACCTGACCATAGCATCCACAGAATGCCCTGCGGCGGAAGACTTTGCCGAGCTGATGACCTGCCGTTATGTTACTGCCAATGCGCTCGACGATCTTTATGGCGTCGAATATGCTGCCGTGATGAAAAATATCGTCGCGCTCGCGTGCGGGATCACGCATGGGCTTGGGTATGGAGACAACTTTCAGGCCGTACTTGTGTCCAACGCGATGCAGGAAATCGGGAGCCTGGTTACTGCCCTCGATCCGCGCGAAAGGAACCTGAGCTCGTCGGCATACCTGGGCGATTTGCTGGTGACGGCCTATTCGCAGTTCAGCCGCAACCGATTGTTCGGCAATATGATCGGGCGGGGGTACAGCGTAAAAGCCGCACAGCTGGAAATGAAGATGATCGCGGAAGGTTATTACGCAACCAGGAGTATCCAGGAGCTCAATAAGACTTATCACGTTAATTTACCCATTACCAACGCGGTTTACGGCATTCTGTATGAAGAGCAGGCACCCGCGACGGTTATGAACGAGTTGAAGAAGTTACTCAAATAATAGCCTCTTTTTGATTCCGAAGGGTATTCTGCAAAACGTTTAACCTATTATTTAATCCATGCTACAATACAAAAAGCAATCTAAGTGGCTGGCGGCTACTTTGCTGCTGGGCTCCATAGTGATGACATCCTGCGGTTCGAAAAAGACGGAAACGGCAGAGGACAAGAAACTGGACTCGCTTACGAATGACAAAGAATTCGTATTCGGCGATCAGCGCCCTTTCCCCCAATGCCACGCTTCCACGCTCGTGCGGCTCGATGACGGGCAGTTCCTAGTAGCATGGTTTGGCGGTACGGAAGAGAAGAACCCGGATGTGGGCATCTGGCTTTCGAAAGGTCGCCCCGGCCATTGGAGCGAGCCGATTGAGGTAGCCAAAATCCGCGAAGATGCGCATTGGAACCCGGTTTTGCAGAAAACTGCCGACGGGAAAGTGATTTTGTATTTCAAAGTAGGGAAGGAGATTGCCCAGTGGGAAACATGGGTGAAAACCTCTTCCGACAATGGTGCAACATGGTCGGAAGCTTATGAACTCGTGAAAGGCGACAAAGGCGGACGCGGCCCGGTGAAGGACAAGCTGATCGAGCTTTCGAATGGCGACTGGCTCGCAGGTGCTTCCAATGAAGTAAACCGTTGGGAGGTTTTTGTAGATCGCAGCACTGATAAGGGCAAAACCTGGACGGCCAGCCCGTATTTCAAGATCGATACAATGGAAATCAAAGGAAAGGGCGCGATCCAGCCTACATTGTGGGAGTCGAAGCCGGGTGAGGTACATATGCTTGTACGTACGACCGGCGGCGTGATCGGGCGCAGCGATTCGAAAGACAATGGCAAAACCTGGTCGACGATCAAAAAGACTTCGCTTCCTAACCCGAACAGCGGCATTGACCTCGCCAAACTGACGGACGGCACCCTGGTACTCGCCTACAACCCCGACGATCACAACTGGGGCTCCCGCTCTCCGCTTTCGTTGATCCTTTCTTACGACGACGGCCAGAACTGGACCGATAAGATTGACATTGCGACCGGTAAAAAGGAAGACGAATATTCCTATCCTGCCGTGATCAGCTGGGGCGATTCGGTGGCGGTTACTTACACCTATAACCGCCGTAAAATCGCGTTCTGGACTGGCAGCAAGAAGGATATTGTCGATCTGGCAGCCCAAAAGAAATAAATCTAATAACCCCGCAGCTCGATATCGTAAGACTCCATCATTTCAACACGCTTACCCATCTTTTTCTGGATGATTTTGAAATGATGGACGTCTTCGGGGCAGATCAGCGAAATGGCCTGGCCCGGATTCTCGGCCCGGCCAGTCCGGCCAATGCGGTGGACGTAATCTTTCGGAGACCTCGGCAGTTCGAAATTGATTACATAAGGCAAAAACTGGATGTCAATTCCGCGCGACGCCAGGTCGGTCGCCACGAGCACATTCAACTTTCCGGATTTAAACTTATTCAAGGCCTCGGTGCGCGCACCCTGGCTTTTTTTGCTATGCATGGCCATGGCGTCTATGCCGTTCTTTTTCAGCTTTTCCACGAGGTTATCCGCCGTCCGCGTGGCCGAAACGAACACCAATACCTGCTTCATTTGCTGCGATTTGATGATGTATCTCAGCAGTGGCCCCTTCCGGTCGGGATCTACAAAGTAGCCGGTTTGTTTAATCAGATCAAGGTTCTGTTCCTCCTCTTCGATCTCGATGCGGAGCGGGTTTTTCAGCTGGTTTTTATTGATTTTATCGACTTCATCACCCAGAGTGGCCGAGAAGAGAATGCTCTGGCGGTTTTTTGGAAGGAGGAAGAAAATGTCCCGCATTTCATCCGCAAAGCCCATGTTCAGCATTTTGTCGGCCTCGTCGAGCACCAGAATGCGTGTTTCCGATAGGCTGAGCGCTTTGTAGGAAATCAGTTCGAGCAGCCTTCCGGGTGTTGCAACGAGTATTTCCACATTTTGCATGGCGATCATTTGCGGATTGATCGATACCCCGCCAAACACCGCGAGCGTTTTCACCTTACGCGGAAGCCGCTCACCGAAAGTCTGGAAAACCGCCCCAATTTGCACCGCCAGCTCACGTGTGGGGACCAGTACCAATGCTGTAACGTGCCGGTTTTTCGCGGGCGGCAATCTTTGAAATGATTCCAGAATCGGCAGCACAAAGCTCGCCGTTTTTCCTGAACCGGTTTTGGCGATGCCGAGTACATCGTTTCCTTTCAAAATGGCTGGAATTGCGGCCAGCTGAATCGGATACGGTTGAGTATAATTCTGTTCAGCAATGGTTTTTAGTAATGGTTCGGACAATCCAAGCGATTGGAAGGAAGTTGCGTTCTCCGGCATGCGGTCATTTGTTTTGTGATTGATGCAAAGATAGCGCTCCCTGTGCAAATGCTACCTGTCTAACCGTCTGCCAGAAATTTTCGATCACCAGCATTTATAACAACCATGTCATACAACCGCAGGGAATTCCTTCAAAAATTAGGGTTTGGTGCCCTACAATTGGGTGTAATCAGCGCTATTCCGGCGTCGACCTGGGCGGCGTCGCTCAGCTACGGACAGTTGCCTCGCAGCTCGCCGGAAGCGCAGGGGATGTCGGCCAAAGGCATTCTGGACTTCGCTAATGCCGTCGAAACCGACCGCCTGAACCTGCATAGTCTGATGGTCCTGCGCCAGGGAAAAGTAGTCGCCGAGGGCTGGTGGGCACCTTATGCGCCCGATTTGAAACATACATTGTATTCGCTCAGCAAAAGCTTCACTTCCAGTGCTATTGGCTTTGCCGTAGCCGAGGGTAAGCTGAAAGTGGATGATAAAGTAGTTTCGTTTTTCCCGGAAGACAAGCCCGCGACCGTGAGCGCCAACCTAGCGGCCATGCGCGTACGCGACCTGCTCAGCATGTCGACGGGACATGATAAGGATACTACGGGCAAGCTCCGTGAATCGGGGAGTGACAACTGGGTGAAGTCGTTTTTGGCGCAACCAGTAGAGCATGAGCCGGGCACATTCTTTGTCTACAATAGCGGTGCCACCTACATGTTGTCGGCGATCATTCAGAAACTGACCGGCCAAACATTGCTCGAATACCTCAAACCGCGCCTCTTCCAACCATTGGTGATCGAAGATGTGGATTGGGAGGTGGATCCAAAAGGTATCAACACCGGTGGTTGGGGATTACGGGTGAAAACGGAGGATATTGCCAAGTTCGGGCAGCTTTATTTGCAAAAAGGAGAATATAATGGCAAGCGCATTCTGCCTGCCGCGTGGG
>NZ_JAHXBN010000155.1 GCF_019924045.1 Dyadobacter fermentans
TTCCCGCACTGCCCAGCCCACGATTTTCCGTGAATAAGCATCTGTCAGCAGAAACAAGTATGCAAACCCTTTCCGGGTCCGCAGATAAGTAATATCTGCCACCCAACACTCATTGAACCGGCTCAATGTCTTATCCTTCAACAAGTTCCGATAAACCCTGAAATGATGGCCCGAATCTGTTGTTCTGGCATAGCAGCGCCGCCGTTTAAGCAGCAAGTCATGCTTTCGAAGGATAGCAAAAAACTTGTCCCT
>NZ_JAHXBN010000156.1 GCF_019924045.1 Dyadobacter fermentans
CCGAGAATACCGGTCCGTGTTTAAGCATCGATGAAACTTCACTTAGCAATGGTGAATTATACACAATCGTCACTAATAAGGCAGCCAAGGGCCACAAAGGCTCACTAGTGACCATGGTAAAAGGCACCCAAGCGGGTTCTGTCATCCAGGTTCTGAAAACGATCCCAAAGCGAATGCGCAGCAAGGTGCGGGAAGTGACGCTGGATATGGCAGCGAGTATG
>NZ_JAHXBN010000020.1 GCF_019924045.1 Dyadobacter fermentans
ACTCCGAACTCAGGTGGTCAGTTTACTCCGAATTGGGGTGGTCAATTTCACGCGGAACAGGTGGTCAGTTTAAACCGAATTGAGGTGGTCAGTTTCACCGAATTTTCCACATTAGCTAGTCTTTTTTCGACGCGCTTGCGGATGTTGTGAAGCGTTGCCTTGGAATGAAGCTTATACTTTTCGCTAACCAATTCCGATACTCGGGTCTTCATGGCCCCTGGTTGACCAGCGAGGCGGTTAAACTCATTGAAAATTTCTAGTTCTCGGGCTTCTTTTTCGATAACAAATGGGGTTCTTAAGTCTTCCATGTTAGTACCTTTAAATCAATTAATACTTACTTTTATACTTTTGTTTGTATTTTTGTTTTGATTACTAGCTTCGTTACTTACAAATATACACTAACGTTAATACTAACAGCAAGTATAAATGCAAGTAATTTTACTCATAACAATAATTTATATTAATTCTAAATAATGGAAACATTACCCAAGCGGCTTCAATCTGTCTTAGATGAGCAAGGAATGACCGCTTACGCATTGGCAAAGGCGACTGGAATTTCTGAAGCTACAATTGGCAGAATTTTAAGAGGAGTTAACAATCCTAGCCAGGCGTCAATATTGATGATCTGTGCAGAATTGAATATCGGTGTTGACTGGCTGAAAAGTGGGGTAGGAGAAAAGAAAGCGACTGGGGAACGCAAGATTACTACAATTGATGTAGGTGGTAGGAATGGTGTTGGGGCGAGGTTGAATGCATACATAGATGCAAAGGGTATCAAACCCAGTCAGTTTGCAAATTACATAGGAACTACGGCGCAAACGCTGGTTAATATCTTAATGGGTGTCTCTGATCCTCCCGTAGCACTGTTAACAAAAGCAATCCAAGTTAGTCCAGACTTGAGTTTCGAGTGGCTTATGACAGGTAAGGGGGAGATGATCGATGGAGAGAAGTCTGCCATGGGTGGGTTTAATACAGGATTCGTCGGTCAAGCGAATATTACCAATCTTGACCTGAGGGATGGAGACCGATTATTTGAGTATTTTGATAGCAAAGGACTTTCAATAGAGGAGGTCAGCACTTATATAAATATACCTGTCCAGAAACTGCAAGCAATAAGGAATGGCGATGAGCTCATAGATGTAAACATGGGTCTTCATATATCGCGATCCTATCCCGACCTTAATTATGAGTGGGTGCAGACGGGAGAAGGCGACATGATGCTTAGTAAATCGGAGATCAAGAAGTCCAAGGAGTTAAGAGAATATATAGAGGGGAAGAGTCTTCCGGTGGTGCACGGTATCCATTTAACCGAGATTCGCAAATTGGCTGACAAATTCTTAATCGTGGCCCCGCTAGTAGGTGAATTTGATAAGAGCGAATATGTTAGTACCTGGGGTACAAAGTACTATCCGGAAATTTCCCAATTTGCCGTCTCTGTCGATTCCATCACTCTCGGAAACTACCTATCTGTTTTTGTTCCAGATGACAGCATGGACGATGGGTCGAGCGCATCGATTTCAAAAAGGTCGATTGTCTTAGGCAAGGAAATCGCGAGGCCCGACTGGACTCACAAATCTGTACTTAACAGGTATAAGATTTTTATAATTCATACAACCAATGATATCCTTGTTAGGAAGATTGCGTCGTATGATCCGAGCAGCAACTCGCTTCGCTGTGAATCCTATAATCCCGACAAAACGCTATATCCTACAATTGATATTAAGGTTGATGACGTGAGGGAAATCTTCAATATTGAGGTTATTACTAAGAATCTGTGATTGAGAACGGAGTGCATAGCTTTTGCCCGGATATCTAGAATGACTTTGACCGTTAAATAAGTCAAAAGAGGAAAAGGATGCATTGCCATACTTAACTATCGATAATACTTATCACCCCTCCCTGATAATGAGTACGATTGCAGAAGAGCTTGTTGAATATTTTAATAGTGATCAACTACGCGACACAATAGCTCGCTTGGATGGATCGATAGTGAATTATGGAGAATCTCCCAATTATCTTATTATTGAGAATTTCAAGAATGCAAAATTCACTGTTGAGTCGGCGATTCAAAAAGATTTGTTTTTAAGCATCCCGCATACGCGCCGCGTATCAATGCGAGATACAATGCGTAATGCTATCGCAAATCGAGGAAGTACCCAATCCTTTTTGCAGTCGCTTGACAACTTTGTCGATGCCGTCGAGGGTTCAAGTCTAGCTGTTAAAATTATCCCGAATATCGATGCAAAGAGAATTCTTTCAGAAGTAAGAAAACTCACTGAAAAATATAACCGGTTGGAAAAACTGCATCGAGATTCTGTGTCCCAGGTGGATGGAATCAGAAATGCCCTGAGTGAGTCAGATACCTACCTACGGCAACAAACCGAAATAATATCAAACCTCAATCATGCTCAAGGCGTTGCTGACAGCGTGCTGGCAAGCATAAATGAGTACCGAAAACAATCGAGTGAAATTGTTGGAAATGTTAAGGAATACGAAAAAGAGATCGAGTCGAAGCGGCTTTCGATCGAAACATTCGCGACAAACATCGACGAGTATAAGCAAACAATCACAGTTATACAAAACGAGGCAGAGGCAGTGGTTAACAAGGGTAGCGAAGTTAGCCAGTTGATTGAACAAGCGCAAATAGCATTACAATTGAATTCGGCTGAGGGCGTGAGTGCGGCCTTTGCTGCCCAACACAGAAATGCATCAAGCGGATGGCAGCTTTGGACATGGATCTCTGCCTGTGTGGTGTGCTTGGGAGGTGCCTTGTATTTAACAATAACCCTAATTAGTGAAAAGCATATTGCCATCCCCAAAGACAAAATCAGTCCACTCTTGCTTGCCTTTCCATGGCTTATCATTGTTGGTCGTGCAGTTTCTGTGAGTATATGTCTGTCGGCCGCAGCATTTTGTGCGCGTCAATACACGAAACAAAAACAACTTGCCGAGGATTATGCCTATAAATCTGTTTTAGCAAAGAGTATTGTTGCGTTTTCACAGGAAATAAAGAAGAGCGACGATTCAAATGTTGCAGAGTACCTGACAACTGTTCTTGCAGAAATTCATCGCGATCCACTACGAAATAAACTAACGAAAAACGATGCATTGACCCTAATTGACGTGAAATCGATAGCTGAGGCCGTTGTTGAAAAGATGAAAAAATAGTCATCGGAGGCGGGTCATAGATTATGGTTTGTTCAATAAAAAAGCCGCCTGAGGAGCGGCTTTTGTTTGCATCAATATCCACCAATTCGGGTCATGATTATGCCAGTGGAAGATCTGAGCCTCCACTGATATAGCGTCCAAAAGTCGTTATTATAAGACTAAAGGCATGGTCTCTTTCTTGCTTCGTATCATAATCCCATCTTTCAATCTCAAAATTGTTTATATGTTTTGCCCCAAGTAAGAGTTTTTCAAAGTAGATAAAGAATTTGGATTCATCATCGGCTGGCCTTATCGAATCGACGTTCGCCAAGTTTACTGCGCGTTGTTGAGTTGAATCATAGATGATCGTTCCGTTGTTCATTTTAATAATCCGATTAGTTGTAGATACTCATTAAAGTCTTTACCGGTCATGTCCGTTAGCTTAGCTGTAAAGAGTCTATCACGGGACTCCGCTACGTATTCCTTTCGAAACTCTTTAAGTTTTTCTGCGAAATAGTCTCTCTGGCGGCCTAGTAGTACCGATACGGAGTTTCCCTGTTCCTTGGTGTTACGGTATAGCTTCCCATAGTCTCGATTTTCAGTGGCATCGAAATTGTCAAGAAAATTCAATATGCAGCCGTCGATCTCTTCAATTAATTCTTCGTGCTGCTTCCCGTTGTCGAAGTTCTTGACAGGATCATCGACTAAGATATCACGTAACAGGCGGTTCAATTTGCCAATGTCACCCAGTGTAACGTTTGAAAATTTATCCATAATAGTCAGATAGAGGTTACAAATTACCAATCTAAAATTAATCCCGGAGACCGACAATACCGTTAAATAGATGTTAGGGCAATAGATAACCTATTCGTTAACTATTTCAAACATGATTGCTTTATGAAACAGTCCAAGGCTAAATTTTTCATAGGGTTTGATATTTCAAAATTGAGTATCGATGTTGCTGTCGTAGCGGAAGATAAAAGGCATTTGGCGAGCTTTAGATTCGCAAATTCGGAGTCTGGCATTCAGGAGTTATTCAGGACGCTTCAAAAGGAGTATAAGTGTAGAATTGCCAATTCGCTCTTGTGTGCGGAAGACACGGGGCCGTATTCTTCATGCCTTAAGCAATACGTTGCGGCAAAGAAGGGCGCACTTTGCTTAGAATCGCCGTTGCAACTAGCGCGATCAATAGGCGTACAGAGGGCCAAGACCGATAGTCTTGATGCTCTTAAGATCGCCAAGTATGCACTTGCGCATAGAGATTCGTTACGACTTTGGGAGCGACCAAGAGAATGTATTGAGCAATTAAAGGTTCTTTTAGCCATCAGAAGACGTCTATTAAAAATCCGCAAAAGCCTCGGGCAGGGTGACGAATCCTACGAGCCATTGAGTCTAAGTATAAAAGGGAAGTCGGTTGCATACTACAGCCAGCGAACCTCGTATGCAGTAAAAGAGGACATAAAGGATGTAGACAAAGAGATTCTCTCGCTTGTTTCGTCTGATCCTGAGCTGGCCAGATTACATAGGCTCATGACGTCTATTCCCCGAGTAGGAATTATCCTTTCCGCAAACATACTCATATCTACAAATGAGTTTAAGGGGATAACAACAGCGAAGAAATTTGCATGTTATTGTGGTGTTGCACCATTTGACCGACTTTCGGGAACGAGTCTGAGAAAAGCGAGACGAGTTTCTAAATTTGCGAATAAAGAGCTCAAAGCACTACTTCATCTCGCGGCGATTGGTTTCGTCAACCGAGAACAATTCTTCCTGGGTAGGTATTACAAGAGAAAGCTGGAGGAGGGGAAAAGGCCGATGGCCGTGATAAATGCGATTCGAAATAAAATCATCCACAGAATTTATGCTTGCGTTAATGGTGGTATTGGCTACATTGATAATTAGTGGACGGTTGCAAAGGGATGCTGATTACTATCCGTACATGTAGGTGCGAAACCTAGAGCTATACGCGAGTTTAGGCTCCTGCGCGGTGATGATTCAGTATATTACAAAAAGTGCCAGGTAATACCTAGTTAGCTGCGAAGTAACTGAGGAGCCGTATGCAGCCGTCTGCTTTACCAAAATTCCGAAATAGTAATTACTTTCGCCTTGGGTTGAGAGGCGGAGTCAATACGGGTTTTCTATCGAACGATAGGTAAGAGCTATCAATGTTAGTTTTAATGTTAGTTCATCACTGTTAGTTTTTAAAATCGACGAAATGTTCTCAAAATGAGTCAATTTGGAAGTATTGTTCTTGTGAAGATTTACGACTATTGGGCCTATTGCCTGCATCCTAATCAATATCATTAGCCATTTCATTAACCCGGGACTTAAGTCCGGGGCAAGCAGACTGCATGAAGAAGATACTAATCGTCGACGACGAGGAAAAACTGCGTGGCCTGATGGCCCGCGTGATCAAGCTGGAAGGCTTTGAGGTGATCGAAGCGGGGGATATAAAAACGGCCTGGAAAAAGCTCGACCAGTTGGATATAGACGTGGTGCTTTGTGATGTGAAGCTGCCGGACGGGAATGGCGTGGAATTTTCGAAAGCCTTGAAGGAAAAATACCCCCTGCTGGAACTGATCCTGCTGACAGCCTATGGCAACATCCCGGACGGTGTGCAGGCAATCAAAAACGGTGCATTCGATTACATTACCAAGGGCGACGACAACAATAAGATTATTCCGCTGTTGTACAAAGCCATTGAAAAAACAGAACTAAACCGCCGGGTGGTCAGTCTTGAAAAGCAACTGGGCGAGAGGCGATCGTTTGACGCGATTATTGGCAAATCCAAAAACCTGCTGGCCTGTATCGACCTCGCGCGCCGCGTGGCGCCTACGGACACGACGGTGCTCCTGCTGGGCGAAACAGGTACGGGTAAGGAGGTTTTTGCGCAGTCTATCCACCAGGCCAGCAACCGGGGCAAAAAGTCGTTTGTGGCCATCAACTGCTCGGCATTTGGGAAGGATCTGCTCGAAAGCGAGATGTTCGGGCATAAGGCAGGCGCATTTACAGGTGCAGTGCGCGACAAAAAGGGGCTTTTCGAAGAAGCGAACAACGGCACCATTTTTCTCGATGAAATTGGGGAACTGGCGCCGGAGTTACAAGCCAAGCTGCTGCGTGTGCTGGAATCAGGAGAATTCATCAAAATAGGGGAAACCCATCCTACCAAAGTGAATGTGCGCGTGATTGCCGCCACACACCGGGATTTACCCAAGCAAATAGAAGCAGGTGAGTTCCGCAGCGATCTGTTTTACCGGCTTTCGGTTTTTCAGATTACATTGCCCGCGCTACGGGAGCGCACCGCCGACATAGGCGCGCTTGCAAGCAGTTTTGCCACGCAGTTTGCATTAAAAACCAACAAGAAGGTCACCGCGCTTTCGCCGGACTTTATTCAGGCTTTGGAAAAGAACCCCTGGAACGGCAATATCCGCGAGCTTAAAAACGTGATCGAACGGAGCGTGATCCTTACCGACGGCCCGGTGCTGGATATCGAGAGCCTGCCATTTGAAATGCAGCATCCAAGGCAGGAAGGCGGTAAAAACATGTCGGCATTCTCGCTGGCGAGCTCCGAAAAACTGCATTTGCAAAAAGTTCTCAACTACACCAACGGCAATAAAGCCGAAGCCGCAAGGCTGCTCGAAATAGGCATCGCCACGCTCTACCGCAAGATCGACGAGTACAAACTCTGATTGCAAGCATCAGTACAGGCATTTCCATTCTGATAAAGAAGCTTATCATTTTGATAGGCTTTTTTTATGTCCAAAAAATCATTTTCAATACATCTGATTGTAAATCAGCGCCCTGCCGTCGACTTAAGTCGACGGAACAGGAGTTGCTATATGCTGCAAAGAGTTTATTATAAAAAAATAAAAAAGACAATGACAACACTCCTTCTTCTGGCAGCCGGCGCACTAAGCTTCGCCCTGTTTTACAAAACCGTTCACTATTTCGAAAAGATCTGAAATCATGCTCGCGCTATTCATCGTCTCGATCCTGGTCTTCGCGTACATGTGCTATGTGCTCGTGAAGCCTGAAAAATTCTAAAAAACACCCGATCCAATGAACACTGAATTATTTGGCATAATCGCGTTATTCGTCGGTACGGTCGCTCTGGCAGTGCCGTTCGGTAAATACATCGCGAAAGTATATGGGGGAGAGAAAACGCTCCTCGACCCCGCGTTTGGCCCTTTGGAAAAAGGGTTTTACCGTTTGAGCGGTATCCGACCGAATGTAGAGATGAACTGGAAACAGCATTTGTTCGCATTGCTGACGATCAACATGGTGTGGTTCTTTTTGGGCATGTTTGTACTGATGAACCAGGGTTGGCTCCCGCTCAATCCGGATGGTAACCCGTCGCAATCGGCTGATCTGGCGTTCAATACGGCCATTTCATTCGTCGTCAACTGTAATCTGCAGCACTATTCGGGCGAAACGGGCATGAGCTACTTAGGGCAGCTGTTTCTGATGTTCCTGCAATTCGTAACCGCCGGCACGGGTATGGCCGCCGCGGCCGTCGTGATCATCGCCCTCAAAGAACGCACAACCGACAAACTGGGCAACTTTTACGATCTTTTTGTAAAATCCTGCACCCGCATTCTCCTGCCCGTTTCATTTGTGATAGCATTGATCCTGCTAGCGAACGGTACGCCGATGACATTCAACGGCAAAGACACTATGTACACCATGCAGGGCGATACCATCCAGGTTTCGACCGGCCCGGTGGCTGCATTCGTGCCGATCAAACACGTGGGTACGAATGGCGGCGGCTTTTTTGGGGCCAACTCGGCGCACCCGCTGGAAAACCCTACATACGCAACCAATATGACCGAAATGTTCGGGCAGATGATCGTCCCGCTGGCGATGATATTTGCCTTGGGTTACTATGTGAAAAGAAAGAGGTTGTCCTGGATGATCTTCGGTGTGATGACGCTCGGCTTTTTGCTGCTGACCATCCCGACGATCGTCACCGAGCTACACGGCAACCCTAAAATCGCGCAGATGGGTGTAGACATGGGTTCGGGAGCGATGGAAGGGAAGGAGACCAGGTTTGGCACCGCTGCCTCTGCATTTTGGAGTATAGCCACCACCGTTATCTCCACGGGATCTGTCAACTCCATGCACGACAGCTTCATGCCCGTTTCCGGGTTGACCCAAATGCTGTCCATGATGACCAACACATTTTACGGCGGCGCGGGTGCGGGGATCCTCAACTTTTACATATTCATAATATTGGCAGTGTTTATCAGTGGTTTGATGGTCGGCCGTACGCCCGAACTGATGGGTAAAAAGATAGAAGCACGGGAGATGAAGATCGCGATGATCGTCGCCTTGCTGCACCCGCTGCTGATCCTGGCCGCTACCGCATTAGGCGTTTCGATGCCCGAACTGACAGCCGGCACATTAAATAATCCGGGTTTTCACGGTTTCAGCGAGATGCTGTACGAATACACCTCGTCGGCCGCCAACAACGGTAGCGGTTTCGAAGGCCTGGGCGATAACACACCATGGTGGAACATCAGCTGCGGTATCGTGCTTATCCTCTCGCGGTTTATCCCGATTATCGGTCCGGTAGCCATTGCGGGTATTCTCGCATCCAAAAAGCACGTCCCTGATAGCGCCGGAACGCTTAAAACCGATACCGGCACATTCGGTATCATGGTGTTCGCTGTGATCGTGATCATCACCGCATTATCCTTCTTCCCCGCATTGACCCTCGGGCCGATCGCCGAATATTTTTCAATGCAATAATTAAAAGAATAGCAGAAATGAAAGCTCAAAATACATCCCTCTTCCAGGGAGACCTCGTACGGGAAGCGCTGGCGCAATCTTTTGTGAAGCTCAACCCCCGGATCATGTTCCGTAACCCGGTGATGTTCACTGTCTGGATCGGTACGTTTGTCATGCTGATCGTGAATATCTGGGTCATATCCGGTGAAAAATCACAAGGAAGTATGGTTTACAACATCGTGATATTCCTGATCCTTTTGCTTACCCTCCTGTTTGCCAATTTTGCCGAAGCCATAGCCGAGGCACGTGGTAAGGCACAGGCCAACAGCCTGCGT
Source organism: Dyadobacter fermentans (assembly GCF_019924045.1). Taxonomy (GTDB): domain Bacteria; phylum Bacteroidota; class Bacteroidia; order Cytophagales; family Spirosomataceae; genus Dyadobacter; species Dyadobacter fermentans_A. Next base: position 9,210 of record NZ_JAHXBN010000020.1, read on the forward strand.
AAAACCCGTGAGGAGACACCAGCCAAGTGGATCCAGACTGTGGGTGAAATGTATGTCAATGAAGTTAAAGTCGTTCCTTCCTCGCAGCTGCGTAAAGGTCATATCTTCCTGTGCGAAGCCGGTGATATTATCCCTACCGACGGTGAGATTATTGAAGGGCTCGCGACCATCGACGAAAGCGCTATTACCGGCGAGTCCGCGCCGGTAATCCGCGAGGCAGGCGGCGACAAAAGCAGCGTCACAGGCGGCACCAAAGTCCTTTCCGACCGTATTAAGGTAAAAGTAACCACTGAGCCGGGCGAAAGCTTTCTCGACAAAATGATTGCCCTCGTGGAAGGCGCCAGCCGTCAGAAAACGCCGAACGAAATCGCATTGACGATCCTGCTGGCCGGTTTTACATTGGTATTCATCATTGTGTGCATCACTTTGAAGCCGTTTGGAGATTTCGCGAACACGCCCGTTACCATCGCCGCATTCATTTCACTGTTCGTTTGTTTGATCCCTACCACGATCGGCGGTTTGCTCTCCGCCATCGGTATTGCCGGTATGGACCGTGCATTACGCGCCAATGTGATCACCAAGAGCGGTAAAGCCGTGGAAACAGCCGGTGATATCGATACTTTGCTGCTCGACAAAACCGGTACGATCACCATCGGAAATCGCAAAGCCACCAATTTCTGGCCTGCTAATGGCATCGATAAAAGCTACTTCATCAAAGCAGCTGCATTGAGCTCTATCGCCGATGAGACACCTGAGGGTAAATCGATTATTGAACTGGCCGATCTGCATCCGGACCAGCTACGCGTCGAAAACCCGACGTTCATCGAGTTCACCGCTGAAACGCGAAGCTCCGGCGTGAACTTCCTGGACACGCGCATACGCAAGGGCGCGTCGGACGCGATCCGCAAACTGAGCGAGAAAGCAGGCAATGTATTTCCGGCCGATATCGCGGAGAAAGTAAGAGATATTTCCAGCAATGGCGGTACGCCGCTGGTAGTGGCTGAAAACGAGGTGGTAATCGGGGTGATTGAGTTGCAGGATATTATCAAGCCCGGCATTCAGGAACGTTTCGAAAGGCTGCGTAAAATGGGCGTCAAAACCGTGATGGTAACGGGAGACAATCCGCTGACGGCCAAATTTATCGCCGAAAAGGCCGGTGTCGACGACTACATTGCCGAAGCCAAGCCGGAGGATAAAATGAATTATATCAAAGCCGAGCAGCAGAAGGGGAAGCTGGTAGCCATGATGGGCGACGGAACCAATGATGCACCTGCCCTCGCACAAGCCGACGTGGGCGTAGCCATGAACTCGGGAACACAAGCAGCGAAAGAAGCCGGTAATATGGTCGATCTGGACAACGACCCGACCAAACTGATCGAAATCGTCGAAATCGGGAAGCAATTGCTCATGACCCGCGGTACGCTCACGACATTCAGCATCGCCAACGACGTCGCTAAATACTTCGCCATCGTGCCCGCGCTGTTCATCGCATCCATTCCGGCCCTGCAAGGTCTTAATATCATGCGCCTCCACACACCCGAAAGTGCAATTCTGTCTGCGATCATCTTTAATGCCATCATTATCCCGCTGCTTATTCCATTAGCGCTGAAAGGTGTTGCATACAAACCCATCGGGGCCAGTGCACTGCTGAGACGAAACTTACTGATTTACGGATTAGGTGGGGTGCTGGTGCCTTTTGCAGGGATTAAGGCGATTGATTTGCTTGTTAGTGTTTGGTTTTGAGATTATTGCTCGTAATGGCCATGGACGCTCATCACGTAAATTTCTCCGGAGGTAAGGACTTTGTAAATCAAACGGTGCTCATCAGTTATCCTGCGGCTCCAATATCCTTTGAACTGGTGTTTCAATCCTTCGGGTTTGCCGAGCCCTTCGAATGGATGTTTATGAATGTCGGCAATAAGTTCGAAAACCTTTTTAACCAGTTTGGGTTCAACTTTGGCCCATCGGGCAAGGTCTTCGAACGCAATAGGGTCGAAAACCGTGTTTTTCATTCTTTGTCTTCAAGGTGTTTAATGAATAGTTCAAGCGAATCTCCGCTGAAAGTAATCACATTACCTTTTTCGAGATCGTCAATGGCATTCTCTAAACGGGCAAAATATTCTTCACGGGTTTCCTCGCGAAGGATGCCTTTGGATGAATGTTCACTAATGCTGATTGTGATCTCAGAGTTTTCTTTCCCACGAATCAACCCCTTGATCTTCTCGATCAATTCATCCGTGAATTCCGAAGATTGAATCCTTAACACAGCATCCATAATTTCTTTTTTATCAAAAATAAAAATTTCAAAACCATGAAACAACACATTCTCCCAGCGATCCGGTTGACGATCGTGACGCTGATATTCTTTTCAGGCGTGTATACGCTGGTGATTTTGGGCGTGGCCCAGTTCTTTCCGAACGGTGGTAAAGGCGAGGTGATCGAACAAAATGGAAAACGGTATTATGCCAATATCGGGCAGTTGTTTACCGATGACAAGTACTTCAATTCGCGGCCTTCCGCGGTGGGTTATAATGCTGCGGGGAGCGGCGGTAGCAACAAAGGCCCTTCCAACGGGGAGTATCTGGGCGTGGTACAGGCGCGTATCGATACATTCCTGGTGCATAACCCAGGTGTAGAAAAGGCGGCTATCCCTGTGGAGCTGGTGACGGCGAGCGGTAGCGGGCTTGACCCCGACATTTCTGAAAAAGCGGCATTGGTGCAGGTAGAGCGCATTGCGAAGCTGCGTAATGTGCCGGTGCAGCAATTGCAACAGTTAGTGAAAGAACATATTAACGGCCCGTTGCTTGGGTTGTTTGGCCCGGCGAAAATCAACGTGCTGAAACTGAACCTTGCGTTGGATCAATTGAAATAACTTATTAAAACGCCGCCCGTTTCCAGTGCCGTCGCGGCGGGTAGCGCTTCCTTTTACAGCGCGGCTATGATTGAACAGCTTACCATTTTATGAAAACCTTGATTTTAAGCGGGCTTGCCATTGCCTCTGTTTCACACGCTAATGCCCAGGATTCGGTAGCTGTGGGCACTAACACATCGCCATTCGCGGTGAGCGCTTACGTGGAGTCGTATTATCTGCACGATTTCCGTAAAAACGATAACCATACAATGCCCGGTTTTATTTATAACCACAACCGCACCGGCGAGGTGAACCTGAACCTGGCGTTTCTGAAAGGCTCATACACGGGCGACCGCGTGCGTGCGAACCTCGCATTGGCGGCCGGTACTTATATGAATGCGAACTACGCCGCCGAACCGGGTGTGCTGAAAAACATATTCGAAGCGAATGCGGGCGTGAAGATCGCGAAAAATCACAACCTCTGGCTCGACGCCGGCATTATGCCGTCGCATATCGGTTTTGAAAGCGCGATCGGAAAGGACAACTGGGCCTTGACGCGCAGCCTGGTGGCTGAAAATACGCCCTATTTCGAAACCGGCGTAAAATTGGGGTATACCAGCCAGGACTCGAAATGGTACCTCGCCGCGACCTACCTCAATGGCTGGCAGCGCATTCAACGGGTGGCTGGCAACTCTACGCCCGCATTCGGGACACAGGTGACTTTTAGACCCACCGCTGCTGTAACGTTGAATTACAGTACGTTCATCGGCAGCGACGAGCCGGATAGCACACGACAAATGCGGTATTATCACAACATTTACGGGATATTCCAGCTATCGGATAAATGGGGACTTACCGCTGGCTTTGACATCGGCAGCGAACAGAAAGCGAAAGGCAGCAGCGCCTGCAACACGATTTACGTGCCGGTCATGATCCTGCGTTTTTCGCCTTCTTCGAAAATCAATATTGCTGCCAGAGGCGAATACTACCATGATAAAAACGGTGTGATCATCGCCACAGGCACGGATAATGGCTTCCAGACATTCGGAACGTCGCTCAACTTCGATTATCAGATCGCCCCCCAGGTCATGTGGCGCATTGAAGCGCGTAATCTCTGCAGCCGCGACGCGATATTCAATGGCAAGGGTAGTGATTTATCCAAAAGCAAAACCTACCTCACGACTGCCTTAACCTTTGCATTAAACTAAATATCAGCCGGGCCGGGAGCGATTCCCGTCCGGTTTTTAACCCATACAGCCATGTTTACCCAGTTTCAAATCATTAACCTGCTCAGAAATGAACTTCCTGTTGTGGCCGGAGCGGATTGCGCGGCAGTATCAGCACATACTTTCAATTCTATCCATTCATCAATCCATTACCTGTCGGCTTGCACGAAAAACACGATGGAGCACCGGCATTTCAGGGCGGCGCGAAGCTGTTTCAGCCTTGCGGAAAAAGTGTACTGCGAAGGCGACGTGATGGTGAAACTGTTGATCGAGAATGTGTTTGTGTATGCCAATGTATGGACCAAAACCAGAAACGCATCGTCGCCATTGCCCGCGGATATTGTTCCCGAAATTTTATACAAAATACATTTGAAACAACTTAACGATAGTGGATGCTAGGTGGGCTGTGAGCTTTAAGCTATAAGCTATAAGCTTTAAGCTACGACTTACAGCTTACGGCTTACGGCTTACCGCTTACGGCCTACCGCTTACAGCTTACAGCTTACAGCTTATAGCTTTGGCACCACTCTAAACTCATAAACCCTGAACTCTCAACTCAAAAACAATGGAAACCAGCGCTGAACATTTCCTGGAACTGATCAAAAAGTCGAGGAGGGGCAAATTCAAGATATATATCGGAATGAGCGCCGGGGTAGGCAAAACCTATCGTATGTTGCAGGAAGCCCATGCGCTCCTGCGCACGGGCATCGACGTGAAGATCGGTTACATCGAAACCCACAACCGCAAGGAAACTCATGAGCTGCTCGAAGGGTTGCCCGTGATCCCGCGGCGGCAGCTGTTTTACAAAGGGAAGGAGCTGGAAGAGTTCGATGTGCAGGCAGTGATTACCCTCCGGCCGGAGGTGGTGATCGTGGATGAGCTGGCGCATTCCAATATCGAGGGGAGCAAAAATGCCAAGCGCTGGCAGGACGTGCTGGATATCCTCGAAGCGGGCGTCAACGTGATTTCGGCGGTGAATATCCAGCATATCGAAAGCCTGAACCAGGAAGTGCGGGAGATTACCGGTGTGGAAGTGGCGGAGCGCATTCCCGACAAGGTGCTGGGCCTGGCCGACGAGGTGGTGAACATCGACCTCACCGCCGACGAGCTCATTACCCGTTTGAAAGAAGGGAAAATTTACCGGGAGGAGAAGATCCAGGCCGCTTTGCAGAACTTCTTCAAACCGCAGCACATTCTGCAACTCCGCGAGCTGGCGCTGAAAGAAGTGGCCTCGCAGGTCGAGCGCAAGGTGGAAAGTGAAATCCAGCCGGGTATGGCGCTCAAACACGAGCGTTTTCTGGCGTGCATTAGCAGCAACGAAAAGACGGCCCGGAACGTGATCCGTAAAACGGCGCGGCTGGCTAATTACTACCGTAGCAGCTGGTTTTTGCTGTACGTGCAAACACCCGGCGAGTCGGCGAGCCGGATCGGACTGGCGAAGCAGCGGCATTTGATCAACAATTTCAAACTGGCCACCGAGCTGGGCGGGAATGTGATCAAAATGGAGAGCGGCAGCATTGCCAAAACGATCGTGGAAGTGGCCGAAAAGAACAAAATCACGACCATTTGCATAGGGAAGCCGCATTTGAACCTTTTCAAGGTGATTCTGGCCACGAATGTGTTCAACGGGCTTTTAAATAAAATGTCTTCTTCCGACATTGACCTTGTAATACTTTCCTGAAATGAAGATCAAAACCAAACTGAGGCTGGGTATCGGCCTGCTTTTCGCCATGATCACGGTGCTTGCCGTGGTCGGGATCAGGCAGGTGAGCCTGCTTTCGGCCGACTCGCGCAATATCCTCATCGCCAATCATAACTCGCTGGAATACACACGGCAGATGCTTCGGGCGCTCGACGAGCTGGAAGTGCACGCAGGGGCATTGGACGCCTTCAAAAAGAACCTCGAAGCCCAGCAGAAGAATATCACGGAAATCGGGGAGAAAGAGCTTACCGCTCAGCTGGCGGGCCATTTTGAAAAACTGAAAGCCAACGTGCGCGACAAGGAAACCGTGGAGCTGATCCGCAATGATGCGCTGGAAATCATGAGCATTAACCTCGACGCCATCAACCGGAAAAGCCACATTGCGAGCCAAACAGCCAAAAGCTCGATGGTGTGGATCGGGATCACAGGCACATTGTGCTTCATTATTGCATTCACATTGTTCGTGAATCTGCCTGGCAACATTGCCAACCCGATCCGCGAGCTCACGGAAAGTATCCGGCAGATTGCCAACGAGAATTATACCGAACGGGTGCATTTCGGCAGCCGCGACGAGTACGGGCAACTGGCGCAGTCGTTCAATACCATGGCGGAGAAGCTGGAAGAGTACAACAGCAGTAACCTGGCCAGGCTGATGATCGAGAAAAAGCGGGTGGAAACGCTGATCGACAATATGCACGACCCGGTAATAGGCCTCGACGAAAACCGGAAGGTGATATTTGCCAATGAAGTGGCCCGGAAGGTAACCGGCTTGCAGGCATCTGAGCTGGTAGGCCGCAATGCGGCGGAAATTGCATTGCACAACGACCTCGTTCGCTCGCTGGTGAAAGACCTTTTCGAACCGCAGGCGAAAATCAACGGACAAAGTGCGGCCATGAAGATCTATGCCGACGACAAGGAAAGCTATTTCGAAAAGGAATACGTCGATATTTCCATCGTCCCAACCGGCGAGCAGCAGCCGCGTTCGATCGGGCATGTGATCATTCTGCGTAATGTGACGCCGTACAAAGAACTGGATTTTGCCAAAACCAACTTCATCGCCAACGTCTCGCACGAACTCAAAACGCCTATTTCTTCCATTAAAATAACCCTAGACTTACTTCGCAACGAACGGGTAGGCGATACCAACGAGGAACAACGCAGCCTGCTCGACAGTATCCGCGAGGACGCCGACCGCCTGTTGAAGATCACTGGTGAGCTGCTCAACATTACGCAGGTAGAGAGCGGTAAAATACAGCTTAATATTGCAGGCACTTCGCCGAGCGAAATCGTGCGGTATGCCATTGCCGCCAACGAAACTCAGGCCGAAAGCCGGGATATCCATCTCCAAATCGAAGATAAGGGCGTACAATCCAGCATCCTGGCCGATTCGGAGAAAACCGCTTGGGTGCTTACCAATCTCGTTTCGAATGCGATCCGCTATTCCTACGATCATTCCAGCATCCGCATTATCCTGGAAGAAGACGCACAAACCGTGCGCATTGCCGTAGCCGACAGCGGCCAGGGTATTTCACAGGAATACAAGGACAAGATCTTCGACCGCTATTTCCGGGTGCCGGGTTCCACCAAAGAGGGTACCGGCCTGGGCCTCGCGATCAGCCGCGAATTTATGGAAGCCCAGGACGGTACGCTTACCGTCGAAAGCGAGCTGGGAGCAGGCAGCACTTTCACTATTGCGCTGAAAAAGCTCACCTGATGCGCGCTATTCGACCACCCGCACGCCCACGTACGAGGACACCCGGCCCGAGAGGTAAACCCGGTGTGTAGCCTTCTGAAAATCGGACGCATTGGCTTTGTAGATATTCACGAACTTTTGCGGATTGCGATCCACGAGCGGGAACCATGAGCTTTGCACCTGCACCATAATCTTATGGCCCTTTTTGAAACGGTGGGCAGCGTCCTGCATATCGAATTTCACATTTTCGATCTTGCCGGGCGTCATGGGTTCAGGCTTCGAGAAGCTTTTCCGGAACTTGGAACGCATTACCTCGCCGCGGATCAGCAGCTGGAAGCCGCCCATTTTCATATTCGGATTAACGGGGCTGTCGTTCGGCGCGTCGCCGGGGTAAACATCGATGAGTTTTACTACGAAATCAGCGTCTGTGCCCGTTGTGGACACGAAAAGATCGGCAAATACATTACCGGAAATAGTTACGTCTTCTTTCAAAACTTCGGATTCGTACACGAGCACATCCGGGCGCGAGGCGGCGAAGCGCTGGTCGTCGTACATAAAATCGCTGCCGCGGATAATGCGGATTTCCGACGTGTACGGCACCGGCTTGTCCGGATCGCTGAGGTATTGGTGGAACGCCGGTTTGGCGCCTGCCTGCATGGTAGTCATTGTGGGCGAGAACGACAATGTGCCGTCCGGGTGCAGGTATAGCTTTTTCTCGACGGTGTTTTTCGGTGGCCACTGGTCATATTTGCGCCATTCGTTTGCGCCGGTCTCAAAAATGTAGGCTTTCGGGAGGTTAGGGTCGGGCTGGTCTTTCAGGTAATGGTTGAAAACCGGAAGTTCGATTTCCTTTTGATAAAATGCGCTGGTTTTGGCACCAAAGCGGATGTTCCCGAGCGATTCCCCCGTACCCCGCGCCCAGCCACCGTGAATCCAGGGGCCCATAACGAGCCAGTTGGATGTTTGCGAGTTTTGGGATGAAACCGCCTGATACGTTTTCAGTGGCCCGTACAAATCTTCCTGGTCAAACCAGCCTCCTACGACCATCACGGCCGGTTTGACGTTCTTCAAATGGGGGACCGGCGTGCGGGCTTTCCAGAAATCGTTGTAGCTTTCGTTCTCCATCATCTGGTTCCAGATGCGGTTCTGCCCTTTGAAAATCTGTTCATTAAAGTTTTTCAGCGGACCCATTTTCTTATAAAACTCGTAGGAATCCGGCGTGCCGTATGCTACATATTGCGGCGAAGCTTTGGGCGTGGGCACGGGCCGCGGTGCACCATAAGAGGATAGGAATGCAAATGTGCCCATCAGGAAAAATGCGCCGTTGTGGTGCCGGTCGTCGCCCATGAACCAGTCGGTAACCGGTGCTTGCGGCGAAGCGATTTTCAACGCCGGATGCGCGTCCACGGCTGTCATGGTAGCATAGTACCCCGGCGCCGAAATGCCCCAGGTACCCACTTTGCCATTATTTCCCTCGATGTTTTGAATGAGCCATTCGATCGTATCGTAAGTGTCGGAGCTTTCGTCGATATCTGTTTTACCTTTTTTGACAGGGATAAACGGGCGGTAAGCCTCGAAATCACCCTCTGACATCAGTTTGCCCCTTACGTCCTGGTATACAATAATATAGCCCTCCCGTGCAAAAAGCATACTCGGTCCGAGCGCGGTTTTGTATAAATTTTCGCCATATGGCGCAACGCTGTACGGCGTGCGGTTGAGCAGGATAGGGTAGGTTTTGCTTTTTGAAATATCCTTCGGCAGATAAATGGAAGTGAAAAGCTTCACACCGTCGCGCATCGGGATCTGCCGCTCGATCTTGGTGTAATGCTCACGGATGTAGAGGGAGTCTTCTTTTGCGGTGGTTTGCGCGTGTACGTTCGCGCCCGTGAGGATGACCAAAATGAGGAGTAGCGTCATGCAAGGCTGTTTCATGAACCGGCAAATCAAGGAGTGAAGTAAGGCTGTTTTCAAAACGGTTACGGGATTTGTTTGAGCCAATTTAATATAAAACGCCTTACAATCGCAGCAAAGCGGCTTTTTCGCAACTGTATTTTGTCGAAGCATTGCCATTCATCACATCACTGTTGCAGATTTAAAACCAGTACTGTATATTGCATAGTACCTTGTAAAACAATTTTTAGCCATGAAAATGAAATCACTACTGATCTCCCCGATGATTATGGTCGCTATGCTGGTATCCTGTAACAATGGCGATGTGAGCATTGCCGTGAAGGACGAGGATGATTACTATCGCTTCAGGGCCCAATTCGGTGATAACCTGTCGCCCGATGTGAGCAGGTTTCTGAACGACCAGCTTTCGACTGTGCGGATCGATCCGGAGAAGGACTCCAAAATCATTACGGTGTTGCCGGACCAGACCAGGATCACCATAGAATCGTCGCCCGGTGAGGTGATGATCTACCTCGACAAGGACGAGAACAGCCGCGATTCTTACTATCGCGTTAAAAACCTTTGCGAAGGTGTGAAGGACGTTATTCTCAGACACAAGGGGAACAATACCCGCTTGGAAAATTCCCGCTCAAACTAGTCCGCTGAGCGAAAATTTTTATTTTTGGTAAACCAACAGACTGGTTACAAATGGTTTCCAAAACGATCAGCGATTTTTACCGCAAACACAGGCAGGAGCTACTCTACGGTGTATCGCTTGCCTTGTTGCTTTTTGTGCTCAGATGGCTCGAATTGCGGTTTCTGGTCATGAGCCATATCATCGAAATTTACATAGGCGCCATTGCATTGTTATTCACCGGGCTGGGTATCTGGCTCGCGCATAAGCTCACCACGCCTAAAGTGGAGACACGCATTGTAGAGCGGGCGGTGTATGTGACAGCGGGGGATGATTTTACCGTCAATGAGCCGGAACGGATTCGGCTGGGGATCAGCCACCGCGAGCTGGAAGTGTTACAGCTCGTAGCCGAAGGGTTGAGCAACCAGGAAATCGGGGACCGATTGTTCGTGTCGCTCAACACGGTGAAGACACATTCGTCGCGGATATTCGAAAAGCTCGAAGTCCGCAACCGTACGCAGGCAGTGGAGCGTGCGAGGCGCATTGGGCTCATCGGCTGATGGGGGGGACGTTGTGGTCATGTATTGTCAGGTGTAGTCATGTATGGTCAGGCGTAGTCAAGTGTAGTCAGGTGTAGTCATGAATAGTCAGGCGTAGTCATGTTTGGTCAGGCGTAGTCATGTGTTGTTAAGTGTAGTCATGTATTGTCAGGTGTAGTCATGTTAGTCATGTATGGTCAAGTCAAGTCAAAGTCAAGTCAAAGTCAATGTCTCATTAGCTTAGAGCGCCTAACGTACTATACCTGACGACACATGACCAAACCTGACTACACCTGACTATTCTTGACGACACATGACCATACCTGACCACACCTGACTATTCATGACGACACATGACCATACCTGACCACACCTGACTATTCATGACCACAAATGACAATACTTGACTATTCTTGACGACACATGACCATACCTGGCAACACCTGACTATTCATGACCACAAATGACAACACCTGACCAAACAGCCCCCGAATGCAAAATCACCCGAAAGTATGACGCAAAAACAGCTGGCACGCCTCAATTTCGCAGCATTATCGAACATTTAAATCAAATGATATGAACAGGATCGTCGTAATCTGCGGAATCATTTCTGGCGCGCTGGTGTCAACTTTCATGGTTTGCTCTATGGCAGTCTGCTACCAGAAAGAGGCCTTCGAGGGTAATATGCTGCTGGGTTATGCGGCTATGCTGCTATCGTTCTCCATGGTTTTTGTGGGCATTAAAAACTACCGCGACAAATACTGCGGCGGCTCGGTGTCTTTTGGAAAGGCATTCAAAATCGGGCTGTACATTACGCTGGTGGCTTCAACGGTGTATGTGATCGTCTGGCTGATCGACTACTACATTTTTATCCCCGATTTCATGGATAAATACACGGCGCATTTATTGAAACAGTTCCAGGCCGAAGGTCCGACCGCCGCCGAACTCGAAGCAAAGGTCGTAGAACTGGCCGGATATAAGGAGATGTATCAGAATCCGCTGATGGTGATCCTCTGGACTTACGCAGAGATTCTGCCGGTAGGGCTGGTTGTTACGCTCATTTCCGCATTGATTCTCAAAAAGCCCGGCACGGAGGCGCGGCTGGCTTAGGTGCGGCCGGCATAGGCGCGTCAGGTCACCTGCCGGTACATAAAATTTAAAACTAATACTACGGACAAGGGTTTGTGTTTCAAAGGTTTTTAGCTATAATCGCCTGAAAATCTTTTAGTAAACACAAACCCTTCTTTTTGTGAAAAAATTCTACCTCCTGCTGGTGGCATTGCTGCCATTTGCTGCATTCGCACAATGTCCCACGGACCTCGTTATCGGCGACCAGGCGACGCTCGATAATTTTGTTACCAACAATCCGGGCTGTGTGAACCTGCCGGGGGATCTCACGATAGAAGGGGCCGATATTGCAGATCTTAGTACGCTAAATACGCTTACAAGCGTCGGCGGGAGTATTACTGTGCGAAACAATCCGTTGCTGACCACGCTTGCCGGCCTGGATAATATTACTTCGGTAGGCTCTTCGGTGAAAATATTTGGTAATCCGTTATTGGAAAGCCTTACGGGGCTCGAAGGGCTTACCGCAGTGACGGGCAGCGTCGTGATCGATTCCAATGTTGTGCTGAAAGATGTTGCGGGCATCAAAAACATCGTTTCTGTGGGCGATTCACTGGTAATAGCGCAGAGCGATTCGTTGAAGTCGATCGCGGATCTTAAGATCACGTCCGTCGGCTCGGTGGTGGAAATATATGATAATGCGGCATTGGAAAGCCTTGCCGGGCTCGAAGGCCTTACCACGGTTCCCGGAGACCTGATTATCGATGGTAACCTGATACTCAAAAACCTGGCAGGAATCGGGAATATCGGTGCCGTGGGCGGTTCGCTGATCATCGGTACGACCGACTCTCTGACGTCCATCAATGATCTCACAATTGCTTCGGTCGCCAACTCGGTTCGCGTTGGTTTTAATACGAACCTTGCCTCGCTTGCCGGGCTGGAAAGCATTACGCAGATTAACGGAGACCTCGAAATAACGAATAACTATTCGATCAAGGACCTCGCGGGCCTGAACGGCCTCACTTCGGTAGGCGGTAACACTTATATCGATTTCAATGATAGCCTGCTAAACTTACAAGGCATTAACCAGCTGACTTCTATCGGCGGAGAGCTTTTTCTGGAATACAACTTGTTTCTCCAAAACCTGGGCGGACTCAATCAGTTGACTTCCATTGGCAGCCATCTTACGATCGGCGACAGCGATAGCCTGACCACCATTTCGGCATTGAGTAATCTTTCTTCCATTGGCGGTGGATTGTATTTGTATGCAAACGCGTCACTTACCACCCTGGATGGCTTGCAAAACGTGCCTTCGCTTGGCAACGAGTTGGTGATTACGCTCAATGGGGCGCTGGAAAACCTCGACGGGCTGAACGGACTTACCTCTGTTGGAAGTCTGGGGGTGCAGATTGCCCTCAACTTTGCACTGCAAAATGTGGACGGGCTATCTTCGCTGGCAACCATCGACGGCGACCTGGCGCTGATTTACAACTTTTCATTGACGAGCCTTGCAGGCCTGAGTAACCTACAGACGCTCGGACAAGAGGGAGCCCTGGTAGTAGCTATGAACCTTTTACTGCCTGATTTACAAGGTTTAACCAGCTTGACGACGGTCGATCGCCTCTTTGTTGAAGCAAACCCGAGCCTCAAATCGTTGGCAGGTTTAGACAATCTTACTTCGATAACAGATTCTTTGTCAATAACTCATAATGATAGTTTGGCTACCCTTAATAACCTTGCCGCGCTGCAAAGTATCGGCGGGGGCTTGTTGCTGGCAGAGGACTCACTCTTGACAAGCCTCGATGGTTTGACTAACCTCAACAGCATTGGCGGCACCATTACGATTGCCGATAATGCAGTGCTTGAAACGTGTGCTACCGCTAAATTTTGCGCGATACTCAAAACGAAAACGGCAGACCAGGTGCTGATCGAGAATAACCTCGGCGATTGCGAGACACGGGAGGCGGTGGACGCGGCCTGTGTGGCGCTACCGGTGACACTGATTGCCTTTACGGCCAAAAAGGAAGGCCGAACGGCGGTACTCGAATGGTCGACAAGCGCGGAAACGAACAGCGACTATTTTGAAATACAACAAAGCCATGGCAAGTCGTGGAGGGTTATCGGCAAAAAGATCGCCGCAGGAGAGAGCGCCGTGGTAAAACCTTATACTTTCACCCATTCCAACCCACAGAAAGGCAGCAACCTGTACCGTCTCAAAATGGTCGATAAAGACAGAACTTTCGCATTCAGCAGCATTCAGGCGGTGCAGTTCGATGATCTGCCGGTGTTTGAAGTCTATCCGAATCCTGTGGCGGCAAGCCTCGTCGTGCGTTCGGCGAATGGCGCCATCAAGGAAATTGCATTGTATAACGCCGCGGGCAAATGTGTCGTCATCAAATCGATCGACCCGACGGCCCAACCTGACCCGGAGACGATTGATACGAGCCACTTGCCCGGCGGAATGTACGTGGCAAAAGTCGTTTACGCCGACGGTGCCGTGCATACGGGCAGGTTTGTCAAGAAATAAATCCCTACTGAATCGCCAGTTTTTTGACCGTGCTTCTGCCATTGATGCTCACTTTCAGGAAGTAAATGCCTGCGGTGAGCTGGCTGGGCAGGAATACGGCGGGTGTCTGGCTGATCGTCATTTTGCGACTGTTCAATGTCCTTCCCGAAACGTCGCTAAGCGTCAGTTCTGCTATTTGCGTCGTTTGTCCGGTGGTACGGATCTGCATTTGGCTGGCTAATGACGGGTTTGGGATGATTTCTATTTCCAGCGATAGGTTAGGTTCGGCCGCGAGCACAATTTCGAAAAGTGAAACTTTCATGATGGGAGTGTACAACAACCGCTCATCCGCTGCCGTAGCGACGACGCGGTAATAATATTGCGTATTCACGGGCAAAGTCGGGCTTTCCTGATCCTCGAACGTGTAATTCTTATTCTGTTGGGAGTTCGGACCGCCCGCTACTTTCGCTATTTGTGCAAAGTTCTGTGCGTCGGTAGACCGCTGTACGGCAAAATACGCGAGCTCGTTTTCATTACTCGTGGTCCAGCTCAGCGTTACCAGGTTCTTCTCGTCCTTTTTTGCATTGAATCCTATGAATGTAGCTGGATCAGGTTTAGGAGCCGGTACTTTTACGTGAAAAACATCCTGAATGCAGTTTTGTCCGTCCTTTACCGTGTAGTCGGTACTTTCTGTTGGTTTGACGGTGATAGCCCTTGTTTTTGAACCATTACTCCATACATAATCGCCCACAAATGACGCTTTTAGTTCAATGGACTGATCGCGGGCTATTTCCTGGGTCGTTTCCTTATTCACCCCCTTTTCCATCGTGAATTTGTCGCGGATTATGCCGTCGGCTGCGATCCATTTCAGATCCAGCCGGTTGCCTTCCACTTCGAGCATAAGCCCTCCGCCATGCTCGGCGTCGGAATGGTACATGGCTTTGTGTGGGAAGTCGGGTTTGGGATTGCCCAGTTGCCCGCCGGAACCGGCTACCACATACACCGTGCCGCGGCTTTGAGGGGAGTTTTTGATGTAGGGACAGGAGTTGTCCGAGCCGTCGTAACGCGCGGAGGAGGCATCGATGACGTGCTTGGATGCGTCGAAAGTGCTGCTGTATCCGTAATGCCCGCCCATCAGGCGCGAGCGCTCGTACACGTGGCTATGCCCGCAAATGATCAGGTCTACGCCCAGGCGTTCGAGAATGCGGATGAAATTCTGGCGGATAGCCGTCATTTCGGGATCCCCATCCGATTCACGCGAGCCTTTCGAATAGGGTGGGTGGTGCCAGTAAGCCACTACCCAGTCCTTGTTTTTGTTAGCTGCAAGGTCTTTTTTAATCCATTGTACCTGCCTGCCGAGCGTGTCGTAAAGCCGCGTGGCATTGTCTTCCCGGCCGTACGAATCGAGCGAGAGGAAATGGACATTGCCGTAATCGAATGCATAAAATGCCTCCGTGCCGGAAGGTTCGCCGCCAGCCTCGCCCTTGGTCGGCATTGTGAACACATCGTAGTAAGGTATCTGATGGTCGTCCTGCCGGGCCGGGTTGTCATTATCGTAATCGTGGTTGCCCGGAGAAGGAAAGAGCGGATACGTTTTAAGCAGGTTATCCTTATACCGGTTGAAAAAATTGGACTGGTACTCCGCATCACGGCCAAAAGAATAGGCATTGTCACCGAGCAAGAGCCACGCGTTCATGTAGTTGGAGCCGAGATAGTCCATCATTCTTGCCCGTACTTCGTCCTGTATAATGGAGTTCGTGCCGCAGTCGCCCAGCAGGCCGAAACGATATTTTCCCGGTTTGCCGGCCACGGCGGAAGTCTGGAAATAGTTGTGATCGCCCGTCTGCAAAACTGCGCTTTGCGAACCAATGGAATAGTAGTAGCGTGTTTCCGCTTGCAGGCCGGTGATTTTCACTTCATGTTCGGTGACGGGGATATTGTCGGCAAAAGTCTGGCTGAGCGATTGTGAACTGCTACCTACCTTCACGACGGATTCGGAAGGCTTATCCGTGCGCCAGCGGATCACTATGCTGGTGGGCGTGGCCACCTGCAGGTAAGGCCCGCGCAGGAGCGTGCCTTGTGCATGGGCGGCGATGAATGCGAGGAATAGAATAATGGTGAGTAAAATTGTTTTCATAGACGGTCGGTGAGCGAATGTAAAAAGGCAATGATATCGGATTTTTCCTCTTCCGATAGATTAAGCGGTGTAGCGGGCAGTGTTTGGTCGGGAATAGTGAGGCCCAGGCCGGCGCCGCCGCCTTTGTCGTAAAACTCCATGACTTTTTCGAGGCTTCCCAAAGCGCCGTTGTGCATGTAAGGGGCAGTCACGGCAGCATTGCGGACGCTGGGTGTTTTAAATGCCCCGCGATAATAGGGAGTAGGGCGGGTTTCGAAGCGCCCCTGATCGGGATCCACTTTCGGGTGAAGTAAATCATCCGACGCAGTGGTACCCAGTATTTCAAACTCCGTGAGGGTGTAAACAGGCGGTATCAGCCCGTTGAACAGCGGTGCGAAATGGCACGTGCCGCATTGCGCTTTACCCATAAAAAGGTTGAACCCATTCACCTGATGATCGGTAAGGGCCGTATGATCTCCCGCAATATACTTGTCAAAATCAGAGTTGAATGGCTGCAACGTGCGCACATAGGCCGCGATGGCGTTGTAAATAATCGTATCATTCAAAGTATTCCGCTTCCGGGACACTTTCCGGATCAGGCGGCGATAGGAGCGTTCCCTGGCCAGTTTAATAATCGTCTCAGCTGGTGTGCCATTCATTTCGAGCGTGTCGTGGATCACGGTGCGGATTTGTTCTTCCAGCGTTTTGGCACGACCGTCCCAGAATTGCGCGTGTTGGAATGTACTATATAGTAATGAAGGCGCATTACGCCGCACCGCCTGCCCAGGATGAATGCCCATGCTGCGGGGCAGCCCATCGGTAAAATGCAAAGCAGGGTTATGGCAAGATGCACAGCTGCGGCTGCCGTTGGAGGACAAACGCGTTTCAAAAAACAGCTTTTTACCTAACTCGGCCAACGCAGGATGGGTGTTGGTCCTTCCGGCAAAAGCAGGGCCGGCAAACGCATCCCTGCTGAAAATGTGCTTGGCGTTGTAATTTAAAATACCCTTCTCATTGATCTCCAAACCCATCCCGCTGATCATCAGGCTAAGACTTTCCTGCAATGGCAACGCATAGTTAGTCAGAAAGAACAGCCGGTCGAACTGGTCGAAATCTGTTTTTCCGGTAAGATAAATCTCGCAGGAATTCAGCAGTTTTCGGACAGAACCCTCGTCGGAATGCATTAAATAGGGATTCAATACTTCGTGAAGCGCTTGGAGTGAAACCAATGCTTCGCCGAGGCCGCTTTTAAGTAATGGCGCATCGAAACCGCTGATGCTGAGCGTCAAAACGCGGATCAGTTCAAGGCGCACACTTTCAAGCACCTGCGCGTCGGTGGCCTTGAAATTGTAGAGCAATGCGGGCAGATCTTCTGCGGAAGTTTCCAGAAACCGGCTTTGTCGCAGCAGTTCCGCCTTGTGCAAACCCGGGTTGTCGAACAACAGCGCTTCGATGTATTGCAGCCCGGTAGGTGCCCCGTATTCGAGGTGCGGCTCCTCGATTTCGTTCTTGGGGGGCCGGTTGTAAATGCGCGATGAAGTGAAAAAGAAGTAATCCAGAAAAAAGGCGATCCGCTTGTAGGCCAGGCGCGTTTCTTTCAGCTTTGCTTTGGCATGCTCCATGCTACGGATGTCGGTAGAATCGGTCTTTTCGATTGCGATCCGCATTTCCCTCACAGCGACGGCAAATGCCCGGGCATCGGTCCGAAAGCGGTCGGTGCAATTTTGTACGCCGATGCTTTCC
Source organism: Dyadobacter fermentans (assembly GCF_019924045.1). GTDB lineage: Bacteria > Bacteroidota > Bacteroidia > Cytophagales > Spirosomataceae > Dyadobacter > Dyadobacter fermentans_A. The sequence goes on from NZ_JAHXBN010000020.1 coordinate 27,175, forward strand.
TGCCCCGATGCCGCAGCAAGCAGTAACAATGCCATACCTAATGTAAGGGCTTTCCACATCGGATAGAAAAGGGGGGCTTGGAAACTTCCGCAAGATACAGAACAGGTGGCAAATCACGAATAAGCGTTAAATTGCCGGCCCTGACCCAATTTCCGAATTGCCATGCATGGTTCATTTCCCCGGCTCGACATCGGCCCGCTTTCCGAATACCGCGAAGACCATATCATGATCGCGCGGTTTTCCGATTACGTTCACGAGCACCAGAGCCTTGTTTTTCCACATCGCCACAGCTTCTACCACCTGGTACTTTTCACCGAAGGGAGTGGCCGGCATACCATTGATTTTCACCATTTTCAGGCCAGGCCTTATCAAATCTATTTCATGATCCCCGGGCAAGTACATACCTGGGATTTCGAGGGGGATATGGAGGGATACGTGGTCAATTTTTCGGATTCCTTTTTCAAATCCTTCCTGCTGCAACCCGAATACCTCGATTCGTTCTCTTTCTTCGATCAGGACAGCAGCAACAACGTGCTGACGCTCTCCGAATCGGTTCGCGCGAATGTTTGCAGGTTGTTCGAGGAATTGCTCAACCAGAACGCCCGCGCAAGTGCCTGGCGCGATGATATGGTGCGCGTTTTACTCCTCCAAATTTTTATGATCATTGAACAGAGCGATTCGGTGGACCGGAAGAAGCATGCCGAAAAAGGGAAGAATGCGACGGTGCGGAACTTCATCCGCCTGATCGACAAGCATTACGACCGCCTGAGGCTGCCGGGCCAATATGCCGAAATGCTGAATGTGACGCCTAATCACCTGAATGCATTATGCAAGGAACACGTGGGGATGCAGGCGGGAGAACTGATCCGTAACCGGATCGTTCTGGAGGCCAAAAGGCTGTTAATCAACCTCGATCTGACGGTTTCTGAAATTGCCTACAAGCTGAATTTCAACGATAACTCCTATTTTACCAAGTTCTTCCGGAAAGAAACCGGCATGACGCCGGAGGATTTCCGGAAGAGCCCAGCCTTATAAATTTCCTATGCCCGTCCTTCGGAAGACACCGGCTTGATAAACAGCGCAAGCCAGGTGCGGCGCGCCATGCGGTAAAAGAGCGGCGTCAGGATCACGAGGATCGGGATGATGCTTACCAGGAAATAGTCGAGGTATTGTTTGAAAAAGTTGACGAAAATCAGGAAGTAAATCACCATGAATGCCACGTAGAACGCATAGCTGATGTACAACGCACCCTGATAGAAGCCGGGTTCGGGTACGAAATCCGCGCCGCAGTTGGGGCAATGGCGGTTCATCTTGTCGAAATTCCGCAGGTTGTAGGCGCTTTTGGTAATAAAAAAGTCACCCTCGCCGCATTGCGGGCATTTGTTGAATAGGACGCTGTATATTTTATTGGGCTTTGCCATGATCTTACTGTTTTAAGCTCAATACAAATTTCCACAATAGCCTGTTTAAAAAGAAAGACTGAATCTCGCTTTTATGGTAGAAATCAACGATCGGTTGGCTAAACTACGTCAGTGAGTTAATGAAAGCGGCCATTTCTATGGTGTCGAACACATGGTCGATAGGCAGGTGGGTGAGGGCGTAATGCGGCATGAAGGGCATTTGGGCAGTGTCCGGATTCTGGACTACGGCCATGCCTCCGGCTTGCTTCACGGCCGTGAGACCGCTGGTACCATCCTCATTAGCACCCGAGAGCAATATCGCCACAAGCCCCGGCCCGTAGACTTCCGCGGCGGACTCAAACGTGACGTCGATGCTGGGCCGGCTGAAATTGATTTTTTCGGAGTAGTCCAGCGAAAAGGTCCGGTTATGCTCGATGAGCAAATGATAATCGGCAGGGGCGAGGTAGATCGTCCCGGGAGTTACCGGCTCTTTGTCTTCGACCTCGTGGGTCGGATTTAATGTCTTGGAAGCCAGCAATTCAGATAAGGTCGAATCACCGGAATTGCGCCGGTGCAGTACCAGCGCGACGGGAAACGGCAGATCGGCACGCAGCAGCGGAAGCAGCCTGAACAGTACTTCCAGGCTGCCGGCCGAACCTCCGATGAGCAGGAGTTCGCAAGTATGGTTCAAATGATTTTCTTCCATATTTTCTCCCGGTTCAGTTGCTTGAACTTGTGTTGTATAGCCGAGAATTTCAGGGTTTCTTTCGTCCCCAGTGCAAGGTAACCCAATGCACCCAGACTCGCATCGAACAGTGTCAGTACCCTGTCCTGCAATTCCTTATCAAAGTAAATCAACACGTTGCGGCACAAGATAAGGTCGAATTCATTAAAAGAGCTGTCCGAAACGAGGTTATGTGTCGAGATAATGATCTTTTCCGAAAGCTCGCTGTCGAACTTTGCCTGTCCGTATTGAGCCGTATAGTAGCTCGAAAAATCCGCCATGCCACCCGATGAAATGTAACTTTCGGAGTATTGTTTCATCAACGCCAATGGAAAAATGCCTTTTCTGACCTTTTCGAGCACGCTGGGATTGAGGTCGGTCGCATACAGCAGCGAGCGCCGGAGGAGGTTGGCTTCTTTAAGCAGGATCGCCATAGAATATACCTCTTCGCCGGTAGAGCAGCCAGCATGCCAGATACGGATGAATGGCTTGGTACCTAATACCGGAAGTACCTCTTCGCGGAGGGACTTATAAAATGCCGGGTCACGGAACATTTCCGTGACATTCACCGTCACTTCTTCCACGAACCGTTTGAGGTATGACGGGTCGTTGCGGACACGGTAGCGCAGCTCAGCGAAGCTCGGAAATTTATCAAGTGAGCATAGCCGGATAATCCTGCGTTTCAGCGAAGCGCGCGAGTACCGCGTGAAATCGTATCCGTAGAGATCGAACAGGTCGTTCAGCAGAAGGTCGATGTCTTCCTCTTCCATCATGGGATCAGATGTTACCAAGTATCTTCAACAGCTTGTCTACATCGATCGGTTTGGAAATATAATCGTTGGCGCCGGCATCGAGGCATTTTTCGCGGTCGCCCACCATCGCCTGTGCAGTGACGGCGATTACCGGTACCGATTGCCTGTTTTCCAGGTCTTTGATGAGCGGAATGGCTTCATAACCATCCATTTCAGGCATCATCATGTCGATCAGCACGGCGTCTACCGGTTCACTGGTTCGCAGGATGTCGAGCGCCTCCACGGCGGCGGAGCAGGAAATGCAGTCGAAACCCTTCGATTTGAGGGTCGCCCTGAGCGCGAAGATGTTGCGGGCGTCGTCATCGACGATCATGATCTTTTTCTTTTCCATTGTGGGGGTCAGGATTTTTCATAAAGCCACACGCGGAGCAGCGACATGAGCTGGTCAATATCCACAGGTTTTGTAATATAGTCAGAAGCGCCGGCATTAATGCATTTTTCGCGGTCGCCGGTCATGGCTTTGGCTGTAACGGCGATCACAGGCAGGTTGCGCCATTGCGGGTTTTCGCGAATGCGTTTCGCGGTTTCGTAGCCGTCCATCTGTGGCATCATCATATCGAGTAACACCACATCCACTTCCGGGTTTTCGTGGAGCTTTTGTAAAGCTTCTTTGCCATCCAGTGCCGTCAGAACATTCATTTTGTAGTTTTCCAGGGATTTGGAAAGCGAGAAAATATTCCGGACGTCGTCATCGGCTATGAGCACTGTTTTGTTGTTCAAAATCTCTCCGAGGCCGCCGAGTTTGCCGGGATCCGTGCCCTGGCGGGCATTTTTCTTATTCTCTTCCACCACGTGAAGGAACAGCGATACTTCGTCGAGCATGCGCTGGTAGGAATGCGCGGTTTTGACGATGATAGAATCGGCGTACTGCTTGATCCGCAGCTCTTCCGTCATGGATAGGCTCTTGCCCGTGAAAATGATAATCGGCACGTGCTCAAAGCCGGGGTTCTTCTTTGCTTCTTCGAGCATATCGTAGGCTTTTTTATCGGGAATGCCCATATCCAGGATCACGCAATCGACCTCGTTGTTCGAGAGCGCGCTAACCCCTTCGTTGATATCGCTTTTCAGCTCCGAATGAATATCGAAAGTACCCAGGTAATAAGCCAGTGCTTTGGCGTGCATCGAATTGTCCTCGACGATGAGTACTTTTTTTGATTTCTTACTGATCACATATTCGATTTTCCGGAAAATTTCGTCCATCTTCTCGACCGCCACAGGCTTGTCGATGAAGTCGACCGCACCTTTTTGCAAGCTCTCGTTCTTCATCCGGTGCGACGACATGATGTGTACCGGAATATGCCGCGTTTCGGGATCGTTTTTGAGCTGGTCCATTACTTCCCATCCGCTCACCACCGGCAGCTGGATGTCGAGCAGGATGCCCATAGGTCGGAAAGTTCGTGCCAATTCAAGACCCTCATCACCACGAACGGCCACAATGCCCTTGTAACCCTGTTTGCGGGTGTAATCCAGGAGTGATTTGGCAAAGAACGTATCGTCCTCGACAATCAGGATCGTTTTGGAGGCATCGTTTACTGTGGAGCGGTCGTCGGGGATACTTTCGGGAATGACGGTGCTGACAAACCGGTTTTGCGCCACAGACGATGGTTTAGCAGCGATATCCTCCTGGTAGGTGCCGAAGAAGTTACCCGTCTCCGGTTCGGAATTCCCATATGCCGGTCCGACAGGCACAAAAAGCGTGAACTCGCTGCCCTGGCCGGGTACGCTTGTGAGTGATATTTCTCCGCCCAGGAGTTTGGCCAGTTCGCGGCTGATCGACAGCCCCAGCCCGGTGCCGCCATATTTCCGCTTGGTGGAGCCGTCGGCCTGCTGGAATGCTTCGAAAATATGGTGTTGTTTTTCGAGCGGAACGCCTATCCCCGTGTCACGCACGACGAAGCAAAGCATTTTATCATTTCCGTCATTCAGTTTGATGGAAATGTCCACCGATCCTTGTGCGGTGAATTTCAATGCGTTGGATATCAGGTTTCTAAGAATTTGTTCCATTCGCATTTTGTCTATGTCGATCACCGAGGGCACTCCTTTTGCGACGGTAACCGAGAAATCGAGTGCCTTTTCCCGTGCGATCGGCGCGAAAAGCCCCTTCATATCATCGCAGATCTCTTTCACCGACACCGTCACGTATTCGAGCTCCATCTTTCCGGCCTCGATCTTCGACAGGTCGAGGATTTCGTCTATCAGGCCCAGCAAGCCATTACCGGAAGACTGTATCACCGTCGCATACTCGATCTGGTCGCTGGTCAGGTTCTTGTCGTCATTTTCGGCAAGGAGTCGGCTCAACAGCAGGATCGAATTCAGCGGTGTACGGAGCTCGTGCGACATATTGGCGAGGAACTCGGATTTGTACCGGGTGGTCAGTTCCAGCTCCTCCGCTTTCTTCTGTATTTCAAGGTTCTTTTCTTCCAGGAGGCCGCTGCGCTCTTCCAGTTCCTCATTGGTTTGCTGCAACTCCTCCTGCTGCACGCGTAGCTCTTCCTCGGATGCCTGCAATTTTTGCGACTGCGCTTCGAGCTCCGCGTTCAGGTTTTCGAGCTCATTGTGCTGGGTTTGCAGCTCCTCGGCCTGGGCCTGGGTTTCTTCCAGGAAGTTTTGAAGCTTCACATAATCCAGCGCGGAATTCACGCCACTGGCGATCGTTTCCAGGTTTTCTTCCAGGAAACGCATGGTAAGGTCTTCCGGAGCTTTCAGAAAACCAAGCTCAATCACGCCTATGCACTCATAGGAGTACACGAGCGGGAGGATTGCGAGCGCCGTGGGGCTGGTTTCACCCAGGCTGGATGTTACTTTGAGGTAGTTCGCAGGTACGTCGTGTACGAGCAGGGGCTTTTTTGTTTCGATAACCTGCCCGCACAATCCCTGCCCCGGTGAGAGGATTTCCGGTACATTTTGTGCCGCAAAGCTGCCGTTTAACCGGAAATTCCAGTCGGTGTCGATAATGTAAATGGTCCCAAGACTCGCGCCGGAATAGGCAGTGAGCGTGTTGATGAGGTTTGCCGACAGCTTTTTGAGCACCCGTTCACCACGAATCGCGTCATTGATTTTTACTTCACCGGCCTGCAACCAGTTTTGAATATGCAGATCGTTGAAAGTTTGTTCCAGCGAGCTGGTCATTTTGTTCAAAGCAACTGAAATCCGGCCGAGCTCATCGTCGTTTTCATCCGAGCTGCGGGCGGCATAATCGCCCTCCGATACTTTTTGGGCAACCTTTTCGATGTGCCCGATTCGTCGGTTTGTTTCAGCATATTTTTCCTCGTCAAGCTGCTGTTGGGCAATTCGCTTGCCGATATCCGCACGAATGCGCAGGTACGAAGAGATGGTAATCAGGATCGATATCAACGCGGCTACCACTACCAGAATGGGCGTGTATTTGATGTAGATCTGCTGTTGTTCGAGGCGTTGCGCCAACATGGTACTTTCCTCTTCCTTGATTCGCTCGGTGTTGAGCCGCAGGTCGTCCATGATCTTTTTTCCCCGAACCATTTCCCGCAAACGAGAATCGGTATCGTGCAGGAAGTTGGGGTTCTTTTTGGCCATGTCGATGATGTTCTGCATCTGGCCGAACTTGGCTTCATAAAGTGCCTTCACCTCGCGCAGGTTTTTCTGCTGAACGGGATTGTCGGCGGTGAGCTCCACGAGATTGTTGTAGCTGTCGGTGGTTTTTTCGTAAGCGCCGTTATAGGGATCGAGAAATTGCGGATCCGAGGTAACCAGATAACCCCGCTGGCCGGTTTCCGCATCTTTCATGTGCGACATGATAGCCTCCGCCTCGATGAGCACTTCGTTGGTGTGGTTGACGAGCTCGGAGTTGTTAATCAGTTTCTGTGTGCTGTAATAGGATGCCAGAAGGCTGAAAAACAGGAGTAGAATGGAGAAGGAAAATACGATCTGTAATTGCTGGACGATCGAATTGGAAATTTTCTTCATAAATGGGCGTCAGCTAAATGTCGGTTTTAATGGTCGTCAGTGCGTGTTCCTGCACGAACGGAAGTATCAAAATGAATTCAGAACCATGATTTTCGGTGCTGTGGGCGGAAATAAGGCCGTTATGCTTGTCCATGATTTTTTTCGCGATAGCCAGCCCGATCCCCGTTCCCTCGTAAGCATTGATGTTGTTGAGCCGCTGGAAAATGACAAATATGCGGTCGAGAAATTTCTCGTCGAAACCAATGCCATTATCGGCGATGATAATTCTGCAATAGGCGCCTTCGTTTGATGCCGGGCTGGAAAGATCCTTTTCCGCGGTGATCTCGCAGCGGATATCGATCGCCGGCGGCACATCGGGCCTGGAGAATTTCAGTGCATTGCTGATCAGGTTCTGAAATACCTGGCGGATTTGGCTGGGGATGGTTTCCACCACCGGTAGCTTATCTTTCCGGAAGCTGGCTTTCTTTTCCCGGATCGTTTCGTCAAAATCGGCGAGCAGCTCATCCACCAGCGCATTCAGGTCGGTAGGCTGGAAATAGGCGGTTACGGAAAGCCGCGAATAATCGAGCAGATCGCTGATCAGCCGGGACATCCTGGCCGAGGAGCTGATCGACCGGTTAAGGTAGGAGATTGCCTCTTCGTTACCGGACAGGTATTTGTCTTTAATTAAATGGCTGAAAGTCTGGATCTTGCGAAGTGGTTCTTTCAAGTCGTGGGATACCACCCAGGCGAATTGCTGCAATTCGTGGTTAGTCGTTTCGAGTTCCGAGTTTTTATCGACCAGCTCTTTGGTGCGGAGCTCTACTTTGTGTTCGAGCAACTCATTGGCCATTTTTTGCTGGTGAATATCAGTAAATGTGCCTACCCAGCGCACGATGGCGCCGTTTTGCAGAACAGGGATGATTTTAAGCAAAAAATACTTGTAGTCCTCCGAATCCAGCTGCCGTAATCGGGCCTCTCCCGAAAATTCCAGGCCATTCAGGAAATATTCATTCCATCGCGTGTAGGTATGGTCGTCGGGATGAGTTTCTGGGAATGCACCGGCATCAGCGGCGTATTGGAACCAATGTTTGTTGACATACTCGATTTTGCCGTCGTTACGGATCGTAAATGCGATCTGCGGCAGCGATTCGAGAATGAAACGGAGCTCGTCCATCCGGATGGCCAGCTCTTCCTGCGCATGTTTACGGATGTCGATTTCACGACGGAGCGATTCCTGAATAGCTTTGAGCTCCTGCTGTTGTTCGAAAAGCCGGTAGAACGTTTTTACTTTCAGCAACAGAATATCGGGATCGACGGGTTTGGTGAGGTAATCGATACCGCCCGAGGTATATCCTTTTGTGATGAATTTCTTCTCCGTGTTGACCGCCGAAAGGAAGATAATGGGCGTGTCTTTCGCCTTCCCGAAACCTGCGATCGCCTCCGCCACCTCGAAGCCGTCCATGCCCGGCATTTGCACATCGAGAATGATCACCGAATAGGTTTTATTGAGCACTTTTTTCAATGCTTCCTCACCCGACTCCGCAGTGTCGGTGTTGAAATTGTGGAGTTCCAGGATTTTTTTAAGCGGTAAAATATTTTCCGGCCTGTCGTCGACAATAAGAATCATGGTTTTGGGTAAGTAGGCAGTAATCTGGTATTGGCGATGTTGGGTGTCGGCCACCAGCTTTCGGAACACCGGAATCTATATACGGTTGTCTCGTTGAAACACAAAATTTTCTAGTGTGTGTACAAGTGTTACCGTGTGTGTAGTATGGGTTGGATACAAAAATTGTACCAGTTCCAGTCTTCGGAGGCTGTTTTTTGTAATGCCCTGTAAGAAAGAAAGAAGTGACCGGCAGTTGCGCTATGTAAGCTGGTTAAAACCTGTGCTCCGAGGTGCGATTGGGGAATTTCCGCCCGGGTGTGCAGCGTTTCTTGGATATGGTTTACGCCAGCTCTATAAACTTCTGATCTTGATCCGGATATCGTGGGGTGCGACTTCGTCGCCGCCAAAGTAGGGGAGCAGCTTGTACGCCACCCCTACACCGCCCGAGCAATGGCGGGGCATCACGGTTTCGATTCCGTGATAGGTAAACACATAAGTATTCTCGCGTATATCGATCCGGAAGCTCGTGATCTCGTTCAGCTCAGCTGTGCCAAGCTCGCGTTCCTGGCGGACGCCATTCACATATATGTACGCGTAAATGCGTAACGCACCCTCGCGCCAGTTCCAGCCGAAGCGTGCGCTGTTGTTCTGGTGCTGCGAGCTGCAATCTGAGAAACCGTAGAGCTTGTTGATATCATGCTGGTTTTCAGGAATGTTCGTTTTGTAAATACAGCTGCTATCGAACAGCGCCTGAAAACGCATCGACGAGCCGGTGAACAGGGTATTCAGGTTCCGCTCGACTTCGTGATTGCCGGCCTTGATATCATAAGTAATAAAATCGTCCCCAAAACTCGGCGTGTTGCCGATCCAGTCACAGGAAACAGCGCCGATCAGGAGGGTGAGCGCCATCAGATATCGTTTCATCGGTTCTGGTTTTAATATAAATGCCTGCCGAAATTTAGCATAGGAACGTACAATCGGGCCGAAAATTGGATGACCAATGGCCGGCGAGGTAATTTTTGAAGCAAAATATAGCGTCATATCTACACATCCAGTGAGTGAGACTGCCGCATCGATGCTTATTAAAAGGTAACAATTTTACAGTCAATATGATAGGACAGCATGCGATAACCTGGGAAAATTGCTGGAAATTGAGACCGTGTGAGTATGTCAGCCGTGGGAAATGAAATTAATTGTGTGTAAATTGTGTATCAAATTGGTACATAAAAATGAAAAACGATGCTTGTGATCAGCTCCCGCGAATTCCGCGACAATCAAAAAAAATATATGGACCTCGCCGATAATAATCAGCAGGTCATCATACAGAGAGGGAAGGGGAAAGCCTATGCCTTGACACCGGTCAGTGAAAAGGACCGTTACTTCATGGACCCTGAAGTCATGGCCGAGATCAGGGAAGGAATAGAGCAGTACCGTGCCGGAAAAACCACAAAAGTAAATAAGGCGGACTTAGATCAACTGCTTGGATTATGAGTTATCAGCTTGCTTTCACTGACAAGGCGCTGGAAGGGATCGAAAAGCTGAAAAAGTCAGGGAACAAGCCTGTGCTCATAAAACTTCGTAAACTACTCGACGAGCTCACTCAACATCAGTATACCGGTACCGGGCAGCCGGAGCAGTTGAAGTACGATATGGCGGGTCTCTGGTCGCGAAGGATCAACCAAGAACATCGCCTCGTGTACGCCGTCAATGAAAACGAGATAACCGTAACAGTAATTTCTGCCAAAGGACATTATAAATAGGCATAAAAAAACGAAGTCCGGATGTTCGTATCATGCGGACTTCGTCTCAACTTAGGAACCATTTAACAGGTGCATTTGAATGCTACCTTGGCTGTTTTCCCAGACTGTGATTCTCTTTCTGGTTGCTGGTAATATGATTACCTTTTACCATTTCTTCCTCACGATGTCTGCTATCCAGATTGTCTTTGTTTTCAGGCCTGTTCCGGACCTGGCCTTGCGGCATGGTTCCTGAACTTTGTGAATGTTTCATGACAATTTTTCTAAATGGTTATGTCTTATATTATCTAAATATTATGCCAAAGTTGCCATGAATTAGAGCCTGAAATCGTCGTCGCATAGGTGGAAAATTGGATTATACCCTTCTCGAACCCTCATAAAGCTCGTATTCCAGCAGCCTGCAATCGATTTTTCCGGAATAGAACTCGATTCTACGCTTGGCTTTGAGACCTATTTTCTTGGCCAGGTCGAGGTTTCCGGTGAACACATATCCGTAATATCCTCCACACTTCTGTTTCATAAAATCACCAATCCGTCCATAAGTTTCTTCAAGTTCGCTGATTTCGCCGAGGCGTTCACCGTACTCCGGATTCACGAAGAACACACCCTTGTTGTCCTGCGGCACTTCGGTCTCCGCAAAATCGCAGAGCCCGAACTCGATCATATCGGCCACGCCGGCTGCGATTGCGTTCTTTTTGGCATTGGTAACCGCATTCTCATCGTAATCCGTGGCAATTATGCGCATTTTAGGCGCTTCAATGATCTGCGCTTCCAGCTTATCCTGCGCGTTGAAATACACTTCCTCGTCGTAGCCGAGCAAATGCATGAATGAGTAATTGTCCCTGAAAAGCCCGGGGCGACTGTTGGTAGCGATCAATGCAGCTTCGATCGCGAGCGTACCCGAGCCGCACATGGGATTGATAAATGCCGAATTGCGGTTCCATTGGCTGGCCAGGATCGTCGCCGACGCGAGGGCTTCGAGCATCGGAGCCTTGCCTGGGATTTTGCGGTAGCCGTGCCGCGCCACCGTTTCGCCGGAGGTATCGATGAAGATTTCAGCACGATCGTCCTTCCAAAACAAATGCACTACGGCCCCTTTCAGCTCCGAGCCGGTCGACGGCCTTGCGCCCTTTTTGTCACGGAGCCTGTCCACGATGGCGTCCTTCACGCGCAGGTTCGCAAACATGGTGTTGTTCACTGTCGCGGTCATCACATTGCTGGTAACCGAGAAATACGCGTCGTCGGCCAGGATATTCTCCCATTGCATTTTGGACAAAAACCGGTACACATCGTCGGGATGCTGGGCGCTGAATGTGCCAAGGCTGTACAGTACCTGACTTGCGCAGTAGAGGTTCAGGTTCAGTTTAATGCAGTCGTTGACCGTACCCCGCAGCCGGACGCCGGTAGCAAATGTCTCTTCCACCCGGTAGCCCAATTCCGTCACCTCCTTTTCGAGGAACGGCGCGAGGCGTTTGTAACAGGTAATGATAATGGGGGCGGTTGTTTTGAATAGGGACATTGTTTTTAGGCTTTAAGCTTTAGGCTGTAAGCTATAAGCTGTAAACTGTGAGCTATCAGCATATTCCCTGTGGCTTACAGCTTAAAGCCTATTGCTTATAGCATCCTGCAAATCTACCATATTGCAACACGTCAATCAGTACTCTTCATTGATTAATTCATGATTGAGCCTTGCTCCGGCGGTTGTACCCGCGGCCATGGCTCCCGTTAACCCCCTGAATGCACCGCTGTTATCGCCGGCGGCGTAAATGCCGGCAACTGTCGTTTTTTGTGCTTCATCCACTTTGATAAAACCCTGCGGATTGAGCTCGCAACCCAGCTGTTCGGGTATCAGCGAATGCTGAACAAACGCAGGGCGGTGGTAAAGGGCGGTGATATCGCAGACTGTACCATCGGCCAGGCGGAGCGATTTCAGGTAACCATCTTCGTGGTCCAGTGAGGCAATGGGCTGCTCCACGATCACCGCGCCGAATGCGAGCATCTTTTCGCGTGCTGTTTCGTCGAATGCGGCCGGGCCGTTGGTATAGAGGGTCAGGTCGGCGGTCCAGTTTCGGATCATTTTAAGGTATTCCAATGCCATCTCACCATTCATGAGGACTCCGGTGCGGGCGTCGCTGTACTCGTAACCGTGGCAATAGGGGCAATGGATCGCGCTGATACCCCAGCTCTCGGCGAAGCCCGGGATGTCGGGTATGATGTCGCGGATACCGGTAGTGAAAATCAGCTTTTTAGCTTGCAATGGATGTTTTTCATCCACCATCACGGTGAATGCGCCATCCGTGCCAGTTACTTGCGTGACCAGCCCTGCGCGCATTTGGACGGTCGGGTAGGCCAGCACCTGCTCACGTGCGAGCGCGGAGATTTCGGCGGGCGTCTTGCCGTCGTGGGTAATGAGGTTGTGCGAATGCGGTGTCTGGCGGTTGCAGGGTTTGCCGCTGTCGATGATGATTACCTTACGTCGGGCACGGCCCAATGTCATGCCGGCCGAAAGTCCGGCGTAGCTGCCGCCGATAATCGCGACGTCGAATAGTTGTTGATTAGTCATAAATTGAAATGTATGAATGTCTCAAAAATGAGACATGATTGGGTAAAAAATTTTAGATACCTATTCCCTTACTAAATGAAAACCATGCAAGCTCCCGTGCCTCTGCGCGGCCAAGCGTCCCTTTTTGCTGCGAGTTAATGAACACCACCACCACGCTTTGGAAGAAGTTGTGGATCCAGTCGACGGTCATGCCCTGGTTGATTACGCCTTCGGTAAGCAGTAGTTGCAGGTTACCCTTCCAGAGCTCGAATGTGTGGTCATATTTGGAGCACGCTTCATCGGCGGTCTGGTGTTTATGGTCGTGGAGTGTGTGTAGTTTATGTAAAAAAGTATTTTTGGAACCACAATCAAGCCCGGCATAAAACATGGCTTGCAGCCGCTCCCGGGGATTCTCAGTCGTATTGTATGCATTGAACATCGCCACCGCACACGCCTTTCGAATCTCCTTCTGGCATTTGTCCATCAGTTCCTTCCGGTCCTTGAAATACCGGTGCAGAGTCCTGCGTGTTACCTGCGCCTGATCCGCCACTTTTTCCAGCGGTGCAGAGAGGTCCTCATTAAAAATCAGGATCGCAGCTTCGATAATGCTTTGCTCGGTATCTTTCATGATCTTGCAAAGGTAGTAAAATGTCTCATATTTGTGACATTACTAGGGCAAAGTTTTGAGTTGATACTTGGTGGCTAAATCAGACTCTGTTGATTTCGACAAAATATATATATTGAAGCATATGGGATGGACATTTAAGACCTTGATTTTATGCTTCATTGTTACAGCAGCATTTTCGTGTGATCGGGTAGCCACGTGCGCCGAAGCTGCGGAATCAAAGCGTGACGACTATTGCAACATCATCATCGATGATTTTTCTGACAATGAATATCGCTTCTATTTGAAAGGAAGAAATCCGGAAACTTGTAGAGTAAATACATTCAGGAGAATTAACTATCTGTGGGGCGATCGGTTCGTCGATAAAATTGCTAAAGGTGATACGGTCGTAAAGAAAAAGGGAGAGTTGAAATTCTACATTCATAAAAAAGGGAATGTTCTTAGCTTCCCTTTCAAATGCGGTGGGAAGACTTTCAACTAAACGCCGGAGAACAAATGAGAAACATTGTCAAAATATGGCTTTGCATTTCCCTGGTCCTGTTGGTCGGAATTGGATATGCGTTGCTAAATACCTACGTGTCCATAAAATATGAGGTTGACGATGCGAAAGTGACCGGACTAACGGATGAACATCTTCGCGAAAAGGGACGGTTGCTAAACGAGCTCGCGTTTCTCTTGAAGGTGGGCGGGGGATATGTGCTTGCGAATGTAGTCCTTGTGGGGAGATGGTTGGTTGATCGCCCAGATACGTAGAATTGCTTGGTGTCAATTTTTTATAAACTAGCCACAAAAAAAGGCGCCCCTTGCAAGGCGCCTTTCATTCATAATCAACAACATACCATCAAATACCGTTAAGCTCGGCTTCGGTGAATGCTTTTTCGCGGCCGGTGAGTTTCGTGCGGACTTTGGTCACTTCTTCGGTGGTGACTTTGTCGGCATTGTTGCGCCATGAGCGACGGATGAAACTTAACAGCTGTGCAATGTCTTCGTTGGGCATGTCCTTGTCGTAGCCGATGCCGGGCATATCGCCGCTTACTTCGGGTGTCTGGTACACGTGGCCATTCACTTTCACGGGGCCGGTAAGGCCAAAAAGGACGATGGAAATGAGTTTGTCTTTATTACCTGTCACCCATTCCGATTGGTTCAATGGCGGCGCGAGCGATTTCACGCCACCGCCATCGGCACCGTGGCAGGTCTGGCACACAGAAGTGAACAATGCTTCACCTTTGGGAAATTCCTTTTTCAGCATTTCGGGGTTGCGGTTGCCTTGAGCGCTGCGGACCGCGGTTACTACGCGGGCCAGTTGCTTGTTAATGACAGCATTCTGATCGGATACAGAAGTTGAAATGGCACTTTGGAAGCTTTCTTCCTGATCCTGCAAGTTGCTGATAATCGCGTCGGACACGTAGCGGTTGTTCGGATATTTGGCGGCCAGCTTGTTGAGTAGCCCGCGGGATGCATTCTGGTCGAATTTTTCGATGCTTTTGGCAAGCAACGCAATGTAAGGCGCCGCGAGCGTATCGCCCGAATCGACGATGCCGTCAAATGCGGTAGCAAATTGCTGGTAAGAGGTCGGTGTGATCACTGCCGTGGATGCATATAGCCCCTGCGCACGGAAAGGCCAGGCCGACTGCCGGATCCAGCTCAGTGCCTCTTCCGGTTTCAGGGAGTTCAGTCCTTCGAGCGTCCACAATGCGTGGATGGCCAGCAATGGATCGGCCGTTTGTTTGATAGCCTCCCGAAGTGCGGGGACAGTCTGGTTGTATTTCCCGTCGATCAGCTTTTGTTGGGCGCGGTCGCGTACCCAGCCGTTGGGGTGGCCGAGCAGTTTCACCAATTCCTGCGCGCCATCGGGAATGGTTACCGGTTTGGGGCTCGTGCCTTTCGGAACGATCTTGTAAATGCGGCCAGCCGAAAGCGGTTGCGTCAGGTCGCGTTTCCCGATCTGGTCTTTGAGGTAGGGTGTCAGATAAGTTTTGTGCTGGATAATGCCGCGGTACATGTCGAGCACGAACATGCTGCCGTCAGGGGCATTGTAGAGGCTCACTGGACGGAAACGCTCGTCGGTGCTGGCGAGGAATTCCTTGCCTTTGTAAGCAATATCCCCTTTTACGACGTAGCCTTTTTCATTGAGAAAATCGCGTTTGATCAGGTTCGCGGAAGGCTCCGGTACGAATGCATTGAAATCGTAGTTTTTGCCAAACAGGTCACCCCGGTAAATGACGGGTGCGGCGGCAGCTGTAAACTCATTCAGGCGCAGACTGTCGTCGAGGACATTCTTCATGTAGCCGCGGTTCACACCTGGCGTAGCGTGGAGCGGGTACACTTTATTGTTGGCCACCGATTTCTCATTATAACCGGCAACGCCTCGCTGGTTCTTGTTCCATGCACCAAGGCCGGCAGGGAAATAGTCGCCCAGGAGATTTTGGGAATTGTTGTTGTAATAAAGACGGCCGTAGTTATCCTGGCAAATACCCCATTGACCACGGAAGTGGGTATGCTCGATCACCCATTTGCCACCCACATGGCGGTAGCGCTTGTCGGACTTGGCATTATAAATCCAGTTGTCCATCGCTCGGAGCAGACCATTAGGCTGGTGCTCCACGTTGCCGCCCTCGGTGTATTTAGGATCTACAAGCGTCTTTTTGACCACCTGATCGTTTTTCAGTTCATAAAACCAAAGATTAGTTGGCTCAGCTACGAGGATACCGTTTTCGATCAGGCAGATCGCGCGCGGAAGCACGAGCGAGTCGATCACCACTTTGCGGTCGTCATAAACGCCGTCCTTATTTTTATCATCGAGGATTACGATGTTACCATTCGGGATGTCTTCGCCGGTACCGATTGTGTCGGGCATGTAGCCTACCATCTCCACGACCCACATTCTGGCTTTATCATCGAACTGCATGGCCACGGGGGCGCTCACGAGCGGCTCGGCGGCAACGAGTTTGACTTCAAAACCATCCTCTATCACCATTTTGCTAATGGTTTCGGAGGCGGGAATGAAAGGAGACTTTCCGGCAGTAGAGGCAAGTTTTTCTTCTTTCGCAACGGTTGTCGTGGCGGAAGAGGTGGTTTGCTGACTGGCCTGCTTGTTGGTTTTACAATATACCAACATCGACGAAACAGCCAGAATAAAAAGGGGATAACGGTACTTCTTCATCAGAATGCTATGCTAGCAATATTAACAGCTTGGTGATTTTTCGGGAGATCAGTTGTTTAACGATTCTTCCACCGGTTTCATATTGGACGTGAGGAAATGGATGGCAAGCCAGGCAATGATGTAGGCGAGCCCGCAAACGATGAACAGGATGTTGTAGCCTGCCCCGATATTTCCTGTGCCTTTATAGTGGTCGAGCAATGCGCCGACCAGCAGTGGGAAGAATGTAGAGCCGAGGGAACCGGCCATACCGCCGATACCTACCACGGAGCTCACGGCGCGTTTCGGGAAAATATCGGAAACGATCGTGAAGATGTTCGCGCTCCATGCCTGGTGCGCGGCGGTAGCGATGGCGATAATGCCTACGACAGTCCAGATATCCGTTGCGAATTGGGCAAGGATAATCGGCATCACGGCGAACGCCATGATCAGCAATGTGGTTTTGCGGGCGCGGAGCGGCGTCCAGCCTTTTTTGATCAGGTACGACGACAGGTAACCGCCGCCAATGCTGCCGAATGTGGTCGCCGTGTAAACGATCGCCAAATGCATGCTTGGCTTTTTAAGATCCAGCGCGAATGTGGTAGCGAAATAGGATGGCAGCCAGAACAGGAAGAACCACCAAACAGGGTCGGTGAGGAACTTGCCGATAATGAACACCCATGTTTGCGGCAGTCTGATCAATTTGGTCCAGTGAATGGTCTTTTGATTCTCGCCGTCGCCGGCTTCGTTATCACTATGAATGAATGCATATTCCTCCGCACCCAGTTTCTTGTGGCGGGACGGGATTTCGTACATCAGCCACCAGAATATCAGCCATACAAAGCCGATCGCACCCGTGATCAGGAATGCGCCTTGCCAGCTGTAAGTGCTAAGCAGCCAGGGTACGAGAATAGGGGCCGCCACTGCACCGATACTCGTACCGGAGTTGAAAATACCGGTTGCAAGTGCACGTTCGCGTTTAGGGAACCATTCTGCGGTCGCTTTTACGGCGGCCGGGAAGTTACCTGCTTCGCCAAGACCCAATACGGCGCGGACAGCGCCGAAGCCGAATGTGCTTTTGACAAATGCGTGCGCCACCGCAGCGATACTCCAGATGATAATGGAAACGGCATAACCGAGCTTCGAGCCGATCTTGTCGATGATGTTACCGAACACGATATAACCGGCGGCGTAACAGCCTGCGAATACCATTACGATGTTCGCATAGTCGCTTTCGGTCCAGTTGAATTCTGTTTCGAGGGTCGGTTTTAGTAATCCAAGAATCTGTCTGTCGATGTAGTTGATGGTGGTTGCAAAAAAGAGTAATGCGCAAATAACCCAGCGATAGTTGCCAATATTGGTTTGTTTCATGATGGGGAAAAACTGATTTCTTGGATTCAGGAATTTGTAAAAATACGTCTGTCTTGGGGATAAGACTACATTTTTCCCATTCTACCCCTTAATGGATTTGCAAAAGACTTTCACAAAAAAGATCCCGCACCTGGTTGGGGCGCGGGATCAGGGATATAGAAGGAACGTTTCGTAAATAATTCACTAACCACACTTTCTTTTCAAAGTGGAGGTGCGGCGGAATTTACCTTATGTGATAGGGTAGGCCAGCTGCGCCTTCATGAGCTCCGCTTCGTTGGTCAGGTCAAGGCGGAGGGGCGTGATGGAGACAAATTGATTTTCAATGGCCCAGCGGTCGGTGCCTTCCTCGGCGGGTTCCAGCGGTACTACGGTAAACCAATAATGCTTTCGGCCCATTGGGTCGAGTGCCGGAACGATATTGTTGTCGTACAGCCGTACCGATTGCCGCGTCCAACGTACGCCTTTGGGGTCGTGCGGGAAATTGACATTCACCAGATTCAGGTGCGGGTTCTTGAAAAGCAGGTCCAGTGCCTTTTCCACAAACGGATCGAGTTTCTCGAAATCGGGTTCGACATCGGTGGGGGTACTCAATGCAATGCCTTTGATCCCGAACAGCACTGCCTGCTTGGCTGCGGCGAGCGTGCCCGAATGCCACATCGCATTCCCCAGGTTAGGCCCCAGGTTGATACCCGAAAGCACCACGTCGGGTTTGTCCCACAGGTGTTGCCCCAATGCCACGCAGTCGGCGGGTGTGCCATTCACGCGGTAGGCGTCGATACCCTCAAATTCGATCGGGGATTTTTTATAGGAAAGCGGCCTGGACGCCGTAATCGCGTGGCCCATAGAGGATTGTTCCACATCCGGGGCCACTATTTTCACTTCCCCGAACCGCGAGGCGATTTTGGCAAGCGCCGCAAGGCCCGGGCTGTATATTCCATCGTCGTTCGTTACCAGGATTTTCATAACGTATAGCGTTTTCAGGTGGTTATTAATAAAATTATGCCTGGTATGTTTTTTATGAAACCGGGATATGCTATACATCCGGATATGAAAAAAACGACCCTTTTACACAACCCGACAGCCGGGGATAATGACTTTTCCAAAAAAGAACTGGTCAAACTGATTAAGAAAGAAGGCTTCGAATGCACCTATTCGTCCGTGAAGGAGGAAGGTTGGGATACGTTCGAAAATAACACCGACTTCCTGATCGTAGCCGGTGGAGACGGAACCGTAAGGCGCGCCGCCAAAGCGCTCATGAAACGCAAGCGGCTCGACAAGCAATTTCCGTTGGCGCTTTTGCCGCATGGGACCGCCAATAATATTGCCACCGCATTGCAAATCGAGGGGCATCCAAAGGAGATTATTCCGCATTGGCACCATTTCCGCCTTAAACCGTTCGACATCGGCCGGGTACATGGCGTGGGTGAGGACCTGTTTTTCCTGGAAGCGTTTGGCTACGGTATCTTCCCGCGCCTGATGAAGGTGATGAGCAAAATAGAGGGTGATATTGGTGATACCGCCGAAGAGAAGCTAAAAGCGGCCCGCGCTGTCCTGCTCGAAATTGTGCAAAGCTATGAAGCCCGGCCCTGTACGATTGTCGCGGACGGTGTGGAGCATTCGGGTAATTATATTATGGTAGAAATCATGAATATCCGCTCTATCGGTCCAAACCTCGTGCTCGCGGGCGAGGCCGACCCGGGCGACGGGATGCTGGATGTAGTGATGGTTTCGGAACAAAGCCGCAGCAAGTTCGAGTCCTTTCTGCTCAGCCGCATTAATCATGAGGACAAGGAATTCAGTTTTTCAACGATTCGCGCCCGGAAAGTGAAGATTTTCTGGGAAGGGAAAGACGGGCATATCGACGATGAACGGTTGAAAATCGAGGTGCCGGTGGAAGTGGAGATCGAAATACAGCCTGATATGCTGCAATTTATGGTTACGGAGGGTTTGAACCCATAACTTTTGGTTATAGCGGATAACCAATTGTGATTGGCGAACGATGTGAATGAGCGCTACTTTTGGAATATCAAATTTTTCCAAAGTTCTCATTCACATTGAATTATGATTCACACAGATATTTGCATTATCGGAGCGGGGCCAGTAGGGCTCTTCGCGGTTTTCGAGGCCGGACTGCTCAAAATGCGTTGCCATCTCATTGACGCGCTGCCCGTAGTAGGCGGCCAGCTTGCTGAAATTTATCCCCAAAAACCCATTTACGATATTCCCGGCGCGCCGGCCATCATTGCCGAAGATCTTGTAAACAACCTCATGAAGCAGATTGAGGAGTTCAAACCGGGGTTCACATTAGGCGAAAGGGTAGAAGCGCTCGAAAAGCAGGACGACGGCAGCTATATTGTCCGCACCAACGAGGGAACCGACGTGCATTGCCAGGTGGTGGTGATAGCGGCGGGACTCGGCAGCTTTGAACCTCGGAAACCGGCTGTTGAGCAACTGGAATATTTCGAAGGCAAAGGCGTGCATTATATGGTGAAAAAGCCGGAGCAGTTCCGGGGACGGAATGTGGTGCTGGCCGGTGGCGGTGATTCCGCGCTCGACTGGACGATCTTCCTGGCCGATATCGCCTCCCGCGTTACGCTCGTGCATCGGGGCGATACCTTCCGCGGCGCGCCGGATTCGGCCGAAAAAGTGTACGATCTGGCCGGAAAGGGCAAAATCGACCTCATTTTGCAAGCACAGGTGAATAAGCTGGGGGGCAACGGTGTGCTCAAAGAGGTCTCTATTTTGGGAAATGATAAATCGGTCACCACCATTCCTACCGACGATTTCATCCCGCTTTTTGGCCTTAGTCCCAAACTTGGCCCTATCGCCGACTGGAATCTGGGCGTCGAGAAATCGGCGGTGATCGTGGATACTTTCGACTACTCCACGAATGTCGAACGCATTTACGCGATAGGCGATATCAACACTTATCCGGGCAAGCTGAAACTCATTTTGTGCGGCTTTCACGAAGCGGCCATCATGATGCAGAGCGCATTCAAGTACGTTTACCCCGATCAGAAATTAAGTTTCAAATACACAACTGTAAACGGTGTTAATCCATTTTAGCCATGATCAATATATTCATAGAGAATGATTTAGGGGAACGTCAGGCGCTGGAAGTACCCACCGATATGGGTTTCAACCTGATGGAGATCCTCAAAGCATACGAATACGATATCCAGGCAACCTGCGGGGGAATGGCACTTTGCGCGACCTGCCATATCGAAGTGCTGGAAGGCAAGGAAAAGCTGCCGGAATCCAACGACCAGGAACTCGATACGCTCGATACATTGCCGAATGCCGATGGTAATAGCAGGCTCTCGTGCCAGCTCCGGCCATCCGACGAAATGGACGGGTTAGTGTTTCGCCTGAAAGCCTTGCAGGAAGCTTGAAATAAGGTTATTAGAATTTTGGAATAATAGTACATAAACCTCCGCTGGCCATGCAGCGGAGGTTTTTAGTTTTAGGCCATCACTGCAATCAGGTTTAATGTAATGCCCGCAAGTTCCTTATTGCCGGTTAAACGGGCTTTGGCCAGTGCTTCGTCGGGTTTGATGGCTTTGGTAAAAAGCTTCCAGGCTGTGTCGGCGTCGAGCTGCACGGATGCTTCCGGGGCGGTTTCGGAGGTTTCGTCGATGATCCAGCCATTTTCTGTTTTAACTAAAAACCATTCAAATACCTCTTCCAGCACGATGCCTATGCGCACGGAGGTACCCTCGGGCGCGTGCGTGTGCCTGTACGTATGTGGGAGCCCGCGCAGGAAGGTCTCGATGAGCGGGCGGAAGAGCCGTGGCGTCATTATGCCGGGCCTGTTTACCGCGTCGCGGATCTGTTGCTGATGATGCCATTTTTCGGTGTATTCGCGGGCGATGTGGAACCAGTTTTTGGATACCGTTTCACCGGCCCAGGACACGGAAAAGATCGCGTCGGCTTCCAGGTCCTGCCGCTGCATGATTTGCGAATATTGTTTACCAGTGCTTTCAAGAAGCTCGGTAAGCAGGGCAGGGCTCATTCGTTTGGAGGCTTTTACCCAATCCGCATTCAACTGGTTCAGGTAAGCCACCAGATCGTCGTAGCTGTTGATTTCCCGGTCGGGCGATGTGAAGTGGCCGTCGCGGTACATGGATATCACCCGAATATTGCCGTCGAGCAAATGCGCGGCAACGTCGCGGACTTTCCACAGGCGGGCGACGGTCGGTTTTTCCCAATCTTCGGGCGTGAGGGATCTGAGCAGCGCAATGAGGTGTTCGTCGAGCTCGGCAAACAGGTGAACGGAGTGGATCATGGCGGTGGTATGGACTTGTTTGGCCTTAAATATCGATGAAAAAGGGATTTGTTGTGATGTTCAGGATGTGATTTGGTATTTTTGGGCTGGTTCAAAGTGCAGAAAAATGACTTATTGTTTAGGAATAAAAGTGAAAGAGGGCCTTGTGGCCCTGGCTGATACGCGGATCACCGCAGGTACCAATACCACGACCAAAAAGAAGATGTACGTCACCCAGCAGGACAACTATTCGATGTTCATCATGACCAGCGGGTTGCGGTCCGTACGCGACAAAGCGGTACATTATTTCGAAGAGCTGATCAGCGAAGGTGTCGTTTATAACAAGCTTTACAAGGCTGTCAATGCATTCGGAGAGCAGATTAAACGCGTAGCCGAGGAAGATAAAGCAAGTCTGGAAAGGTCGGGCCTGAAATTCAACCTCAATACCATTGTAGGCGGCCAGTTGAAAGACGACAAGGACCACAAGCTGTTTCTTCTTTATTCGGAAGGCAACTGGGTGGAGCTCGACGAGGGCTCTCCTTATGTGATTATCGGTAACTCCGGTCAGGGAAAAGCCATTCTAAACCGCGTGCTGAATGAAAACTCGACGATGAAGCAGGCGCTCAAAGCGGGCTTTCTCTCATTCGATTCCACGCGGGTTAGCAACAACGATGTAGATTTTCCAATCGATGTAGTATTATACAAGAAGGACAGCTTCGCCATTGCGGAACATCGTTACGAGCAGAAAGACATGGAGGAAATTTCGAGAATCTGGGCCGAAAAGCTCAAACAAGCGCTGGACGACATCCCCGAGGATTGGATGGACAAAACCTTCGAAAAAATGCCATAAGACAAAGGGGACTTTTGGTCCCCTTTGTTATGGAGGGCCAGCGGCCCGGTACATTCCCCATCCAGGGACTTTAGTCCCTGGGGCAGGGACAGGCTTAGAGGCCATATTTGTCGATCAGGTACAGCATAGAGGCCATCGCGGCGGCACCGAGTTCCAGCTCGCGTTTGCTTACGGTCTCAAACTTATCGTTAGCGGCATGGTGGTAGTCGAAATACCGTTGCGTATCGGGCATTAACCCCAGCAGCACCGTACCCTGCTGCGCCAGCGGCCCGATATCCGCACCTCCGCCGCCCGGCCCGAGCTCGTGTACGCCATAAGCCGCAAAGAGCTTCGTCCATTGTTGTATTTTAGCTTTTTGCTCCGGCGTACCTACAATCCCGAAGCCGCGTGGTGAAAAGCCTCCGTGGTCGGATTCAATGGCCGCGACATGGGTCTCTTTCCTGGATTTGGCAGAATCGGCGTAAGTCACGCCACCCTTCATCCCATTCTCCTCGTTCATAAACATCACCGCGCGAAGCGTGTTATTAGGCTGGTAACCCAAGGCTTTCAGGATCCGCACCGCTTCGATGGACTGTACGCAGCCAGAGCCGTCGTCGTGCGCACCCTGGGCAAAGTCCCACGAATCGAGGTGGCCGCCTACGGCAATGTATTTGCTCGGAGCTGTTTTCCCCTTCAATTCCCCAATCACATTATGAGAAGGAGCATCGGGAAGCGTTTCGCAGTTTTGTTCAAAATAGAATTCTGTTTCCGGATTTGCTTTCAGTGTTTTGGTCAATAATTCGGCGCCGTTCGTGCTGATGGCCGCGGCCGGGATCATAGGCGCGCCGCTGGCGTAGCGCATGCTGCCCGTATGCGGGAAATCATCGAGGCGCGTTGTCATGGAACGGGTAATGGAACCTATCGCGCCCAATTTCGCGGCCTCGCTCGCACCCGCGGCCCGCTGTTCCACCGCACCCGCGTATGCTTCGAATGTATTGATTTTGGTAGGATCCATCGGGCGGTTGAAGAACACGATTTTACCCTTCACTTTCTCAGTGCCCAGGTCGCGAAGCTCCTGGAAACTCTTCACCTCGATTACTTTGCCTTTGACACCGCCTTTGGGAGTAGCGATCGAACCGCCCAACGCCGCAATTGGGACGTCTGTTTTTTGTTTGCCATTAATTACCTGCGCTTTCTCCTTCGCGCCGCGCACCCAATGTGGTACCATCACATTTTGTAGAAAAACATGATCAAAATGCTCCTCTTCCATCACCGATTTGGTATACACGACAGCCTTAGCGGCGCCCTCCGAGCCGCTCAGTCTTGGCCCCACTTGCTGGGTGAGGTGCCGCAGCCATTCGTAGGATTTGCCTTCGCCGAGCGCTGTATCGTAGATTTTACGGATAAAGATAGAGTCGGCCTGGAAGTTGGTTTGGGCCGAAACGGGAAGCGCTATCCCCGTAATGGAAAGGGACAGCGCTGCAAAGAATTTTCTCATGATAGTGACAGGAGTTATTAGAGTTATAAGTTTAAAGTTTATGAGTTTAAAGTAAACATAATTAAACTTTGGACTCATAAACGCTAAACTCGTAGACTTTAAACTCTAAACTCACAAACTTTGCACTCCACTTAGCTCGGTTTCACATTTTTCCCCTGACGTTTGGCAATTGACAGCAATAATGCCGGCAAAAGGATCAGATTGGTACACATTGCCACCAACAAAGTGATCGATACCATCACACCCATCGCCGCCGTCCCGCCGAAGCTGGATGCCGCAAAAATAGAGAACCCGCAGAACAGGATCACCGCCGTGTAGATCATACTCAAACCAGTTCCGAAAATAGATGCCGTTACCGCTTTGGACGGCGTCAGGCCTTTTTTGTACAGCTCCTCGCGGTAGCGTGTCAGGAAGTAAACCGTTCCGTCGGACGCGATACCGAACGTAATGCTGAAAATGAGGATCGTCGTCGGTTTGAAATAAATATCGAAATAGCCCATGATACCGGCCGTCAACGCGAGCGGGATCAGGCAGGGGAGTTTTGAAAGCAGGATAATGGGGATCGAGCGGAAAAGCGCCATGCCCACAATCGCGATCAGGACGATCGCAATGATGAGGCTTTCGTACAAATTGCTGAGCAGGTAGTCGTTGCTTTTCAGGAACACCAGGCTGTGGCCGGTGAGACCTACCTTGTATTTCTCAGGGCTGAAAATCGAATCAACTTTCGGGCGGATGCGGCCCATAAGCTCCTTAATGCGCTCGGAACCGACATCGGCCATCTGGAAACTAACCCTGGTAACGCTTTTGTCCTCGTTCAGGAAGGAAGTCAGCTGCTTGGCCGCGCCTTGCTGGCTTTGCAGATACGGGGCCATTTTGTTCAGTTCCAGCACGCCGGGAAGCGCATAATATTTGGCATCGCCGCCACGGTAACCCTGGTAAAGGAATTTGGACGCCTCCACAATGGAAACCGGTTTGGAAAACTCTGGGAACTTGGCCATTTCATTTTGCAATGCCTTGATCTTGTACAAAGTCTTGGCCTGGTCCGCGAAAACGCCGTTTGGCTGTTGGGTATTGATCATCACCTCGAAAGGCAATACACCATTGAAGTTCTTCTCAAAAAAGCGGAGGTCGGTGTACACGACATCCTTTTTAGGCAAATCATCCACTACATAACCGATCGTCTTGATCTTGGTCATACCGAATACCGAAACGACGATCAATACCACCATGGCAATGTAAATCTCTTTCCGGCGATTGTGTACCAGGTTGTTCACCATCCTGAGGAACCCGAATGCCCATTTTCCTTCGAGGTGTTTCAAATGGCGCGGCTTAGGCGTGCTCATGTAATGCAGGGTAATGGGCAGCAGCACGAGGCAAAGTACGTAGGTAACCATCACGCTAATGGCCGCCACAACGCCAAACTCCACCAGCAAAATGCTATTCGTGAAATAAAACACCCCAAAACCAATCGCCGTGGTCATGTTCGCCAGGAATGTTGACAACCCGATTTGCCGGATCATTTCGCGTAACGCCTCGTCCTTGTTATTATGGGATACCAGTTCCGCCTGATATTTGTTGATCAGGAACACGCAGTTAGGGACCCCGATGACGATGAGCAGCGGCGGTATGAGGCCGGTAAGGGCGGTGATTTTGTAGTTAAACAAATGCAAAATTCCCACGGAGAACACCACACCAATGAGCACCACTACAATGGAGAGCAAAGTAAGCCGGAATGAGCGGAAAAAAGCCCAGAGAATGAGCAGCGTTACGAACACGGCCAGACCCATGAAAAGCTCCATTTCGCCGGAGATCTTCTTCATGTTCACAGTGCGGATGTAAGGCATCCCGGAATAATGCAGATCGGTATTGTATTTGGTGGCGAACGTTTCGGACATTTTCTCAATGTCGTCGACGATCGTCAGGCGACGTTTCGAGTTGAGCTCCTTATCGTTGAAGGTGATGACGATGAGCGTCGCATTCGTTTTGCTGTTGAGTACCAGTCCTTCGTAAATAGGTAGGTTGGCAATCTCCTTTTTAATGCTGTCGGCCTCTGCCTGGGTGTTGGGAATATCGCGGATAACCGGGGAAAAGTCGAAACGGGTGAGGCTGTCGTTGCGGGCGATTTTGTAGACATTCGCCAGCGAAAGTACGTTCTTGATGCCCTCCGTCTCCTTGATTTGCTGCGAGAGTTTGCACCAGTCGCGGAATTTGTTGATCTCGAAAAGCTGCGGGTCCTGCCAGCCGATCACCATCACACTGCCGTCTTCGCCGAAAAGCTTGCGGAAGTCCTGGTATTCTTTCTCTACGGGGTCGTTGGAGGGCAGGATGCGTGCGAAATTGTAGGAGAGTTCAATTTTGCTGGCTTCATAGGCCATGAAGACCGTCGATACTAACACTAATGCAACCCACAAAAGCCGGTAGCGGATGATGTAAGTTGCTATTTTATTCCACATAATTAATTATTCAGTTCACAAAAAGTTGCAAATATAGCTATTACGAAGGGAAAAGGGGCATTTTTGAGGCTTCAAATGCCCGTCAATCTTTCAAGGTGATGGTATTCAATGCCAAAGAACCGCTTGGCTTCCCGGATCTTTTCGAGCGCTGCCGCCTGTGATTTTTCGGTCCTTTTACCCTTCGTTCCCACTATCAGGACGTTTTTGGGCGTGTGGGCATCGGAAATAAATTCGAACACCTTCGTTTTGTAGCCGAAATATTCCAGCACCAGTGCGCGGATACCATCGGTTACCATTTCCGCTTGTCTTTCCAGGAAAATACCGTGCCGCGTGAGGAAGCTCACGTCGTTTTCAATTTTGTGTTGCTCAATTTGCCTGCGGATTTGCTTGTGGCAGCAGGGGGCAACCACGATCAGGTCGGATCCGGCCTCGATGCCCTTGAATATCGCATCATCGGTAGCTGTGTCGCAGGCATGGAGCGCGATGAGGATATTCGTGCCGGCAGCGTCGAACTGGTCAATCGTCCCTTCCCGGAACGAGAGTCCCTCGAATCCTGCGTTTTGCGCGATCTGGTTGCATAATGTCACCAGATCCTCCCGAAATTCGATACCGGTTACTTCCGGTGCGAGTTTCAGGACATTTTTAAGGTAATCGTACAGGGCAAATGTGAGGTAACCCTTGCCCGAGCCCATATCCGCCACCCTGACCGCATTTCCGGGATTAATTTCCCTGATCAGGCTGCTCAGAATGTCGATGTAGTGGTTGATTTGCCGGTATTTGTCTTGCGCATTATGGAATACATTGCCCTGCTGGTCGGTGATTTTAAGATCGAACAGGTAGCCTTTGCCGTTCGATGAAATGAGGCGGTTTTTGTTCTTGTCGTGGCTCAGCGAGGGCATATCCCGGTTGGCGACAGCCTTTTTCTTCAAAGTCGCCTTGCCGCTCGGGTGCATTTCAAAAAGCACATCGGAATCGGTCATTTGCAAAGTCGCCACGCGGAAATCGCTTCCGAGCCATTGCGCGAGCATCCCGGTCACCTCCTCGTACGTGTGGTTTTTGGTGATATCGCGCGTTTTGTGGCGATAGGTGAGGCTGAGCCGCGGCTCTTTCTTGATAAGGACTTTCTTGATGTAGATGTTTTTCAGGCTTTCATCGGCGCCATGGTAGTTGCCGAGCGAGAGTTTGACGAACGAGTCGTTATGAAGACTATTCTCGCTCTCGGCAATGAATTCCTGAGCCTTTTGGGTAATATTCATGAGGGTGCTTCAATCTTTTCTATAAAGGGTAACGACCAAATGTGCCGTTACAGTCTCATTGCTTTGGGAAAATCACTTGATGATCACTTTCGGGATCTCGATTTGGACACGAATGCCGTTTTGGTCCTCGCTGTGGATTTGTATTTTACCATGCAGGCTTTCCACACGGCTTTTGATGTTTCTTAATCCAACTCCCTGCCTGCTGGGCTCGATCATCCCGGTGCCGTTATCGCTCACCACGAGAACAATCGTTTTGAGGTTTTCGGTCAGGTCTACGGATGCCTCGGTGGCACCGGAGTGTTTGATAATGTTGTTGGTCAATTCCAATACAATGCTGTACAGCTCGAACTCGATCTTGTTGTTGAGCCGGTTGTTCATTCCTTTCTGGTTGAAAGCGAATGCGATATTCTTGTTTTCATTCAGTTTGCTGATGAGGCGGTGCAGGGCCATGATCAGCCCATGCTCTTCGAGCTCAGCCGGCATCAGGTTGTGCGAAAGGCTCCTTACTTCCTTATAAGCGGCACCTACCATCTGGTGTACGCTTTCGTAGATTTTTTGTTCTTCTTCGGAAAGTACCTTTTTATCAATTCCATACAAATACCAGTTGAGCGACGCCAATGTACCACCCAGGTGATCGTGCAGTTCGGCCGCGACACGTTTTCTTTCGATCGTCTGTCCTTCGATGAGCGCTGCTTGTATTTCGGCGTTTTTCCGGCGGAGCTTTTTGTTATTAAACCAGAGGAAGATCGCAAACAGGATCACGAGGCAGGAAAAGCCGATCAGGAACCGCTGCACGGTACGTTGTTCGCTGATGATTTTCTGCTGAATTTCGGAGTCCATCAGCTTGTTATCGTACATCAGTTGGTACATCGTATACTGGCGCTTGATCGTCTCGTCATGGATCATCCGTCGTGTGTAGTTCACCGCCTGGCTGTAATTCAGTGCCACATCATACATCTCTTTTGCTTTGTAGGAGCGGGAAAGCGTTACCAGCGCCCAGTTCGTTTGCTGGGTCGAATGGTATATTTTGGAATAGGTCAAAGCCCTGAGGCCGGCTTCAATGGATTCGTCGTACTTTTTCTGGTAGTAGTAAATATTGCTGAGGTCGTTCAGGCAGTTCAGCTCTCCATATCGATTCTGTATTTTCCGGAACAGCGCAATGCTCTGCAAGACGTATTTTTCGGCCTCGGCATAGTTGGCCGTACGCACCTTCATGTAGCCGATACTTTGCAGAACGGTGGCGCGGCCCCAGTCGGAATTCATTTTGTCGAACATCTTATACGACTGGTCGTACAGTTTCGCCGCTATATCGTACCTACTTTTTTCGCGGTAGCAGTTGCCCAGATTTTCGATGCTCAATGCGAGCGAGCTGTCGGCTTTCAGTTGGGTAAAAATCTGTATGGCATGCTCGTAATTGATCCGGGAAGAGTCCCATTGGCGGTATTCAGAGTAGCTTTCACCCAGGAACCGTTTGCCATGGGCAGTGAACATAGGCATACTCAACTGTTTCGAGAGGGTAATCGTTTCATTGGAAAGCTCCCGCAGAACGTCGTAGCTGCCGTCCAGCAAATAGTATGTGCTCAGCAGGTTGTAGGCGAGGAGTTTCCCTTTTGCCCATTGATGTTTTTGCGAAAGCCTCAGTACATGTTTGGAATAGAACATCGATTTTTCCGCATCCTGAAACAGATACTCGGAGGCAAGCCTGTGGTATTTGTGGATGAGGACGGTGTCTTCGGCAAAGCCTTCCTGCGGCTTGGATTCCACAATCTCGGTGCTTCTTTTTGGCTCGTTGCCCTGGCCGATGGAAGTGCATTGACTGAAAGTGAGGATACACCCTAACGAGAAGAGGAGAATTAGTTTGTAGAATTCATTCATATAACACTGATCTCTTGTGAGTTAGGTGCGTAGCGGGTTGTCGAAGGCTGGTTTAATAAGGCACGTGGAGTTAGCCTTTACTTACAAAAATATTGTCTTTTATGTAATATCTGTAAGGAAGTTCACGGCCGACATTAATGCCGATACGCGGGCCGCTTGTAATCGCCTGAGGAGCAGCGACTGGCGCGCGGAGGTACAATGCATCGCCGGTGAGCAGGGTAGCATTATGTTTGTCACGCTCGATGCCCATGGCTTGTACCAGTTTGCCGGGGCCGCGGCAAAGTTCTTTGAGCGCGACCTTACCGGTGGGGGACATAGCGGGGAGTTTCCCGGGCCGGAGCAGCCTGCGCATTTCCATGAGTTCGATGCCGGCCGTAGGTTGCAATGCACGGATCAGCACCGCTTCCCCGGTGCCTTCCGCATTGCTGACAATGTTGAAGCATTGGTACATCCCATAAATCAGGTATACATACACCGTGCCGGCGATGCCATACATCGGCTCGGTACGCGGGGTGCGGCGGTTGAATGCATGGCACGCGGGATCGTCCTGCAAATAGGCCTCCGTTTCGACGATTATGCCGCTCGTGAGGCCATCCGGGCTTTCATGTACCAGTTCGCAGCCGAGCAATTTCTGCGCGAGTGTTCGGGTATCATAATCGGAAAAGAAGGAAAGAGGAAGCTTCTCTCCGGGCATCAGATAATGTTCATCGTTTGCTCCTTGATCTTTTCGAGCTCGTCCTTCATTTGTACTACCAGGTGTTGGATCGTAGCGTCGTTGGCTTTCGAGCCGATGGTGTTGATCTCCCGGCCGATCTCCTGCGCGATGAAATTGAGCTTTTTACCATTGCTTTCCGAAGCCTTCATCGTTTCGGTGAAATAGGTAAGGTGGTTAGCCAAACGGATCTTCTCTTCGGAAATATCGAATTTCTCGACATAGTAGATCAGTTCCTGCTCGAAGCGGTTCGGATCGAAGTTGTCGTCGGTGAGCAAATCCCTTACCTGTTTTTCGAGGCGTTCGCGGACAGCCGGAATACGGGTCTTGTCCTGTTCGGCCACCTGGTCGAGGAGGTTCTGGATGGTTGCGATGTATTCGGCGAATTTGTCGGCAGTCATGCGGCCTTCCTGCTCGCGGAAAACAGAGCATTTGCGGAGTGCTTCCATCACGGCAACCTTGATCTGCGACCAGTCATTTTCCCTGCTCGACTCGTCTACCGTTTCGTTGTTGTAGGCATTCGGCATTTGCAATGCAATGCGCAGCAGCTCGGTCGTGTCCGGTGTGAAGCCCAGCGAACCCGCCGTTTCCGACAAATCCTGGTAGTAAGCGCTTACCAACGGGCGGTTCACTGAAGTCGATGCTACGGCTTTGCCCACCGGCTGGACAGTCAATGTAAATTCCACTTTGCCACGCTCGAGCGACTGAGTAATGAGGTTACGGATTTCGATTTCCCTTTCGGAGTAATTGCGCGGTACGCGGCAGTAAATATCCAGGAATTTGGAGTTCAATGTCTTGATTTCCACTGTGACATTGATCGATTCGGATTCGATGTTGGATACACCGTATCCGGTCATTGATTTGAGCATAATGATGTGCGTTGGTTCCGGTTGGGGAACGGTTAAATGTTTATTGACCGCGATTGGTTTTTTGACTGCTGACGGCCGACCGCTGATCGGGAATTGCATTTCGGCAACGGGCAATGATAGCTGAGTGCAAACTGCAATCGGCGGTCGGCCGTCAGCGGTCAAAAATTAGTTAAATCTCTGCTTCCCGCCCGATTTTGCCGGGTGTTGGCTTTCAGACGGTTGTGGCTTCGAGACCAATGCGTTCTTTTCCATATCTGCATTGAAAATACGGAACCGCGATACGTCGCAGGCCAGGTACAGCGCTTGGAGCAATGAGCCGGGTTCCGCCAG
Source organism: Dyadobacter fermentans (assembly GCF_019924045.1). Lineage (GTDB taxonomy): Bacteria > Bacteroidota > Bacteroidia > Cytophagales > Spirosomataceae > Dyadobacter > Dyadobacter fermentans_A. Next base: position 59,161 of record NZ_JAHXBN010000020.1, read on the forward strand.
GTTTTTGCCTGCGATATTGTAAGCCGTACCGTGGTCGGGCGAGGTACGCACGGCCGAAAGTCCGGCGGTGAAATTCACCCCTTCGTTGAATGCCAGTGTTTTGAATGGGATCAGGCCCTGGTCGTGGTACATGGCGAGCACGGCGTCGTACTGGCGGTAAGTACCTGCTGCGAAGAAGCCATCGGCAGGGAATGGCCCTACCACTAAGTTCCCTTTTTCTTTAAACTGCTTGATCACCGGCTGGATAATCTCGATTTCCTCCGAGCCGAGCAAACCGTTCTCACCCGCGTGCGGGTTGAGGCCCAGCACAGCCAGTTTAGGCTTTTTAATACCAAAATCGCCTTTCAACGATTGCAAAATCTGCTCGATCTTGGCGGTGAGTTTTTCAGCCGTGATGTGATCGCGCACGTTTTGCAGGGGCATATGGCCCGTAAGCACGCCCACACGCAGGTCGCCTGCGACCATGAACATCAGCGCATCATCTTTACCGAATGCTTCGGCCAGGTATTCGGTATGGCCCGGGAATTTGAAATCGTCGTTCTGGATATTATCCTTATTGATCGGACCGGTAACGAGGGCCTGGATTTTTCCTTCTTTGAGATCTTCGACGGCACGCTTCAATGATGCAAAAGAACCCTGACCTGCTTCGGCGGTGATTTTTCCGGGCTGGATTTCGGTCTGATGGTCGTGCCAGCAGGTGATAACGTTCGTGAGTTTATGGTTGGCCTGTTCGGGTTTCTGGATGCCGTGCAGGTTCCAGTCTTTCATTTCAAGCAGGTTGCGGTACTGGTTCAATACTCTCAGGGAGCCGTAAACGATTGGTGTGCACAATTTTGATAACTGGTTCCCCTCTAATGCTTTAAGGATTACTTCCGGGCCAATGCCGTTATAATCGCCGATTGTGATCCCGATGACCGGTTTATCACTGTGTTGTTCGCTCATGTAGGTAAATGCTGTTCTATGTGTTCTCCTGCGTAATTCTGTATTACTTTTGCCGAACGGTTCAACCGGCAAGTTACAAAAAATCCTGTGCTACTATGAAAATCCTGATCGCAGACTCCATGCATACCTCATTATTCGGGATGCTGGACGAGCAAAAGTGGGAATACGATTACCATCCTGAATACAAAAGAGAAGACATAAAGAACGCATTGCCCGGTTACGACGGGCTGATGATCCGCAGCAAGACGTTTCTGGATCGTGAAATGCTCGAAAACGCGAAAAATCTACGCTTCATCGCGCGGGCAGGTGCAGGACTCGACCTGATCGACCTGGATGTGGCGAAAGAACTGAATATCGAAGTGTTTCATGCCGGTACAGGTAACCGCGATGCAGTGGCCGAACAGGCTTTGGGCATGCTGCTCGCACTGTTTAACAACATCCTGCGCGCCGACCGGCAGGTACGGAGCGGCGTTTGGGATCGTGAAGGCAATAGGGGAGTGGAACTGATGGGCAAGACCGTCGGGTTGATCGGCTACGGAAATAATGGCTCAGCTACCGCTAAGAGACTGAGCGGCTTCGGCTGCAAGGTGCTTGCGTATGACAAGTACCGTGACAACTACGGCGACGCATTTGCGACGGAGTCGTCTATCGAGGAAATCCAGCGCGAAGCCGACATTCTCAGCCTGCATATTCCATTGACCGATCTTACCCGTTACCTGGTTAATGACGAATTTATTAGCAGCTTCGCCAAGCCATTTTATTTAATGAACTTATCCAGAGGTGAAGTGGTGAAATTAAAGGCGGTTACCGGGGCTTTGGAAAGCGGTAAAATCAAAGGCGCCTGCCTGGATGTGCTTGAAAATGAAAAGATCGGAAAACTGACGGCCGAACAGCAGGAAGTTTTTGATTATTTGTGTGCGTCGGATCGCGTGGTACTTACACCGCACATCGGCGGGTGGACGCATGAAAGCTATGTCCGGATCAATAAAGTGTTGGTAGAACAAATCCGGAACTGGCTATAAACAAATATGCCGACCAATGGTCGGCACGTTTGCATCTATTAGCCATGAAAAATAAAATACTTACTTGCCAAGTGTACCGCGAAGCGCACGTGGGATTTCAACTGATGCGATCGGGTTGCTTGCCGCTGTCAATATAACAAAATTTTCAGCTTTGAGTGCACCAACCTTCACAGATTTTCCTAAATCTAGTTCAGTCACATCAACATTTACATAGTCAGGGATGTTATCCGCAAGACCCTGTACGCGCAATTTACGCAATTTTTGGTTCATTTTACCACCTTTCATTACCCCAGCAGATGTACCGGTCAATTTGATAGGTACTTCAACTTTAATTTCTTTTCCGGGAATGATTTGCAGAAAATCCGCATGGATCAACGCATCGTTTACCGGGTGGTATTGTGTTTCCTGAAGAATCGCATTGTATATAGTACCTTCGATGTTCAGTGTAACGTTAAAAATATCCGGTGTGAAAAGCAATTCACGGAACAACATAGCTGGCGCATAGAAATGCACTTGTTCAGCACCTCCGTACAGCACGGATGGAACATAACCCTGAGCGCGCAAGTTTTGTGATTCCACCTTGCCGAGATTCGCTCTTTTAAACCCTACAATCTCAAGACTTTTCATAAGAATTTTTATAAGAAAGTTAAATAAAAGAAAATTTACTGAGAATTTATAAACAATGAACTAATAGATTCGTGATCGCGGATCCGGCCTATTGCCTTTGCAAAAATTTCTGCAACAGACAGTACGCGGATTTTTTCATTCTGTTGCTTAAGAGGGATAGTATCTGTTACTATCAGCTCTTCGAGCACCGAATTGGCAATATTTTCATGCGCCTTGCCCGACATAATCGCGTGGGTACTGATCGCCCGTACGGACGTCGCACCTTTTTCCATGATAATCTCGGCTGCCTTGCAAAGCGTACCACCCGTGTCGATCAGGTCGTCTACCAGCACTACATCCATCCCTTCCACATCTCCGATCACCTGCATGCTCGCGATTTCATTGGCGCGTTTCCGGTGCTTGTCGCACAGGATCATGTCCGCGTTCAGGAACTTGGCAAAATTCCGTGCACGTGCGGCGCCGCCTACGTCGGGCGATGCGATCAGCAGATTTTTGAGGTTCAGGGATTTGATATAAGGAACAAAAATCGAGGTTCCTTCGAGGTGGTCGACAGGCAGGTCTAAAAAGCCCTGGATCTGTCCGGCGTGTAAGTCTATGGTCATCACGCGGTCAACTCCCACTGCCGTAAGGAGGTTCGCAACGACTTTCGCTGCAATAGCCACGCGTGGTTTGTCTTTTCTGTCTTGGCGGGCGTAGCCGAAATAGGGGATTACCACCGTCACATAGTGCGCCGAAGCACGACGGGCCGCATCCACCATCAGCAATAGCTCCATCAGGTTATCGGCAGGAGGGAACGTAGATTGAATGAGAAAAACATCACAACCCCTGATTGACTCCTCGAAACTTGGCGACAGCTCACCATCGCTGAATTTCCGCAATGTGTAGCCTCCCAGTTCCTTACCATAATACCTGGCAATGTCTTTGGCCAAATATTCGGACTGACTCCCCGAAAATATTTTAACTGTATTGAATGAACCCATGGCCAAACTAAAATTTGCGCAAAATTAAATAAAACCAGTTAATTAAGATAGTATCTTTTTAAAAAAATATAATAAAGCTGCACAATGCAGTATCCTACCAGCAATCCGACGAGCGCTCCAACGAGGATGTCGAGCGGGTAATGCACCCCCACATACACGCGGCTATATGCGTAAACGACCGCCCACACGAACAAAAAGGCCATTTGCGGTACCTTATTTTTAAGCAAGCTGAACCAAGCGATTGCTAGTGCAAAACTTGTGGACGCATGGGACGAAGCGAAACCGTACAAGCCGCCGCAGTCGGTTACGTGGTGCATTACGGTGGTGATCGTGGGGTCGTGGCAAGGTCTTAACCTTAAAAAGTAGGGCTTCATAAACCCGGAAGTGACCTTGTCGGCCACGGCGACCGCCAGCACCACGGTAATCACGATGAAGCCACCTTTTTTCCAGCCTTCCGCGCGGATTGTCAATGCGATGAGCAAAATGTACAACGGTACCCAGGTGAATTTATAGGTAACCCAGTACATCACCGTGTCGAGCCAGGGCGTGTGGTGGCCGTTGAGCCATAAAAACAGCTCCTGGTCGGCGCGGACTATGCTATGTACCGCATCCGTCATGAACTGAAACCGAGCACTTTTCTCACCTTGCCGATTGTTTCCTGGGCGATTTCACGCGCTTTCGCCTCGCCTTCCACGAGAATGCTTTCCAGTTCCTCCGTATTTTCCATATAATAATTGAAAATGCGGCGCGGCTCAGCGAATACTTCCATAAAGCATTCAAAAAGCGCCTGCTTGGCATGTCCGTAGCCGTAGCCGCCATTCAGGTAGTTCCGGCGCATGGTTTCAACGTCCGCTTCCTTCGCCACGAGGCTGTAAAGCTGGAAGGTAATGTCGTTGTCAGGATCTTTGGGTTCTTCAAGCTGTTTCGAGTCGGAGAGGATCTTTTTAGTGACCTTTTTCAGTTCGTTCTCCGGCAGGAAAATATCGATGTAATTGTGGTAGGACTTGCTCATTTTCTGGCCGTCGAGTCCCGGGATCGTCATAATGCGTTCGTCGATCTTCGGCTCGGGCAACACCAGAATATCTTCACCCGCCAGGATATTGAAGCGGTTGGCAATGTCTTTGCTCATTTCAAGATGCTGCTTCTGGTCCTTGCCTACCGGGATGATATTCGCATTATAAAGTAGAATATCGGCTGCTTGCAGGACGGGATAGGTGAAAAGCCCTGCATTTACATCTGATAATTTCTCCGATTTATCTTTGAAAGAAGTGGCATTCGCCAGCATCGGGAACGGCGTGAAGCAGTTCAGGTACCAGTTAAGCTCGGTGTGCTCCTGTACCCGCGATTGGCGCCAGAAGACATTTTTTTTGTAGTCGAACCCGAATGCGAGCCAGGTAGCCGCGATTGCACGGACATATTCGCCACGTTCCGCGCCGTTTTTCAGGGTTGTGAGCGAATGCAGGTCGGCAATGAAGAAAAAGGATTCGTTCTGGGGATTTTTAGAGAGTTCGATGGCAGGTTTGATGGCTCCCAGGATGTTACCCAGGTGAGGTCGCCCGCTGCTTTGAATGCCTGTTAGGATTCTGGCCATTTATTACTTGATACTTAGTTACGTGATATTGGTTTACGGCGGTTGTCCCAGAAATAAAGCAAAAGAATATGATCCTCCTTAACTTCATAAAACAATGAGCATTGTTTTGTGAGAAATCCTCTGCGTATTTCCCGTCTTGATTTGGAAGCTTTATACATCAAGGGAAACAACGATATCTGTTTTAGAACATCCCTGGTTGTCCGAAAGAATTTACGGACCTCTTTTTCAGACCAATTCAGTTCCAAGTGTGTGATGATGTCAGCAAAGGTATCTTCCGCTTCGGCCGACCAATGAATGGGTAGGCTCATAAATACTTGCTGTACTTAGCCATAACTTCGTCGTGAGGCTTCGTTTGACCTGCCATTGCCTGTTTCTGCGCCCGATCTATTCCATCCTTCACATGGTCAGGCAGTTCATCCCAAAAGTCTGTTTCTCCCAGCCTCTTTTGGATATCCTCCCAATCTTTCAAAGAGATATAAACACCAGTTCTTTCTCCTTTCTCATTCGACAAATACTGCACATTCATAGCTTTCAACAGGTTAGCGATTCTAGATGAACTTTGCCCTTAACTACTTGCCAAAATTCGTTAAATTGAACCAGAAAACGTAGTAAATTTGAATTTTATACCTTCACCAACACGACATGGATTCTAAAACGCTGCACTTTCTCAGCCAATTAGCCGAAAACAACAACAGGGAGTGGTTTCAGGAAAATAAGAAACTTTATGAAGCCGCGAAAGCGGATATGGAAAAACTGGTCGGGTTCCTGATCACAGAGGTTGGGAAGTTTGAGGACCTCGGAAATGTTCAAGTGAAGGATTGTATGCTGCGCATTTACCGCGATGTCCGTTTTTCGAAAAACAAGGACCCTTACAAGAAAAATCTCGCTGCGGGCATCGGTCCTGGCGGAAAGAGTTCGGGTAAAATTGACTACTATCTCCAAGTGCAGCCGGGCGATCAAACGTTCCTTGGCGGCGGCATGTGGGAGGTGACCACCGAGCAGCTGGCCCGCTTCCGTCAGGAGATCGATTACAATGCACATGAGTTAAAATCGATCATCGAGGAGAAGGAATTCCATAGTTATTTTCCTGAAATTCATGGAGAAAGCCTGAAAACGGTACCTAAGGGTTATTCCAAAGATCACCCGGAAATAGCGCTGCTGAAACGCAAGCAACTTTTCTTCATGCACCGTTACACCGATAAAGAGGTGGCTTCCAAAGACTTCGGTAATCTGGTTTTGAAAGGCATTCAATTGCTGAAACCCTTTACCGATTATATGAATTATGTATTGTACGAAGAAGCGGAAGAGCATTGATCCGACACGCTGATTGACGAGGCCGAATACCCATTACAACCCAGTAAATATGCAATTTTCACATTTGCACTGTCACACGCAGTTTTCGCTGCTCGATGGTGCTGCCGATATTAAAAAGCTGTTCAAAAAAGCCAAGGAGGACAACATGCCCGCCGTCGCCATCACCGACCATGGTAATATGTTCGGGGTGTTCGAGTTTGTGGCCGAGGGGAACAAGCAGGGGATCAAGCCGATCGTCGGTTGCGAGTTTTATGTGGTGGAGGACCGGCATGTGAGGCAGTTTACGAAGGACAAGAAGGATGTCCGTTTTCACCAGCTGTTGCTTGCCAAAGACGAGATAGGTTATAAAAACCTCGTGAAAATGTGCTCGCTGGGCTTCATCGAGGGCATGTATGGTAAATATCCGCGGATCGACAAGGAGCTGATCGTGCAATATCACCAAGGCCTGATCGCGACGACCTGCTGCATTGGTGCGATGATCCCCAAAACAATCATCCGCCACGGCGAAGAGGCCGCGGAAAAGGAGTTCCGCTGGTGGCTGGATTTGTTCGGGGATGATTTTTATGTGGAATTGCAGCGCCATGACATCCGCGATCAATACATTGTGAATGAGGTGCTTATCAAATTTGCGAGAAAGTATAATGTAAAGATCATCTGCTCGAACGACTCGCATTATGTAGACCGCGAAGATTGGAATGCACACGATATCCTGCTCTGTATCAACACGGGAGATAAGCAAAGCACGCCTTCGGCCAAGGATTTCGATGATGAAAAGGGTATTCCGAAAGGCTCGCGCTTCGCATTTTATAATGACCAGTTTTATTTCAAAAATACCAGCGAAATGCTGCAACTGTTCAACGACCTGCCCGAGTCGCTGGACAATACCAACGAGATTGTAGATAAAATCAAAACGCTGGATCTCCGGAAAGACATTCTGCTTCCAAATTTCCCCATTCCCGATGAGTTCAAGACGCATACATTGTCGGAAATGGTGGGAAAAAAGGAGCTTACCGCCGATGTACTGAACCAATGGGAGTACCTGCGGCACCTTACATTCGAGGGCGCGCGGAAGAAATACGAAGTGGTGACGCCGGAAATCGAGGAGCGGCTCAACTTCGAGCTGCAAACGATCCGGAACATGGGTTTTCCCGGTTACTTCCTCATTGTGGCGGATTTCATTGACGCAGGCCGTAAAATGGGCGTATTCATCGGCCCTGGTCGTGGTTCTGCGGCGGGTTCTGCGGTGGCCTACGCAATTGGGATCACGAACATCGACCCGGTTAAGTACGACCTCCTCTTTGAGCGTTTCCTCAACCCCGACCGTATCTCCATGCCCGATATCGATACCGACTTCGACGACGATGGCCGTCAGAAGGTGATCGATTATGTGGTGAAAAAATATGGCTACAACCAGGTGGCTCAAATCGTGACTTACGGTACGATGGCCGCCAAATCGGCGATCAAAGACGTTGCGCGGGTAATGGACCTGCCGCTGCCTGACGCGAACATGCTCGCGAAGCTGGTACCGGACAAGCCAACTTACAACATGACGCTGAACCGCATTTTTACAGCGCCATTAGAAGGAGAGGGCAGTCTGATGAAGAAGGAAGGTATCTCACCCGACGAGTTGGAGAATGTGAAGCGAATGCGCGCTATTGCACTGGGCAATGATCTGCAAGCCAGTGTATTGCAAGAGGCGCGCAGGCTCGAAGGCACCGTGCGGAACACAGGTATTCACGCGGCCGGTATCATCATCGCGCCGAGCGATCTGACTGAAATCATTCCGGTAAGTACCTCCAAAGACTCGGACTTTTTGATTACCCAATATCAGGGAAAAATCATCGAGGATGCAGGTGTAATCAAGATGGACTTCTTGGGGCTTCGAAACCTTTCGATCATCAAAGAGGCCCTCAGGATGATCAAGAATAACCACGGCGTAGATATTGTGATCGACGATGTACCGCTTGACGACCCGAAAGTTTTCGAATTGTTCCAGCGCGGAGAAACCAACGCGATATTCCAGTTCGAATCCGACGGGATGAAGAAGTACATGCGCGACCTCATCCCCGACCGTTTCGAGCACCTGATCGCCATGAACGCCTTGTATCGCCCCGGCCCGATCGCGTACATACCTAACTTCATCCGCCGGAAGAATGGCCAGGAGGAAGTGACGTACGATTTGCCGGAGCTGGAAGAATACCTGGCTGATACTTATGGTATTACGGTGTATCAGGAGCAAGTAATGCTTTTGTCGCAGAAGCTCGCGGGCTTTACGAAAGGGCAGGCGGATACGCTGCGGAAAGCGATGGGTAAGAAGCAGATCGAGACGCTGAACAAGCTCAAAGGCGACTTCATGAAGGGCGGTACCGAAAAGGGCCTCGACGCGAAGAAGCTGGAAAAAATATGGACCGACTGGGAGGCATTCGCATCCTACGCATTCAACAAATCCCACTCGACCTGCTACGCTTTCGTGGCGTATCAAACGGCCTATTTGAAAGCGCATTATCAGTCGGAGTACATGGCGGCGGTATTGACGAGCTCGCTGGGTAGTATCGACAAGATCACCTTCTTCCTCGAAGAATGTAAAAACCTGGGTATTACCGTGTTGGGGCCGGATATCAATGAATCGGAACGCCAATTTGGCGTGAACAAGAAAAAAGAAATCCGTTTCGGGCTCGCGGGTGTGAAAGGTAGCGGCGACGCGGCGGTGGAGTCTATCATTGAAGAACGGACCAATAACGGGCCTTTCAAGGACGTATTTGACTTCATAACAAGGGTAAACCTTCGAACTGTTAATAAAAAGACATTGGAAAGCCTCGCCTACGCCGGTGCATTCGATTGCTTCCCGGAATATCACAGGGCGCAGTATTTCGCGGTAGAAACGGGTGAAACGGGGACATTCATTGAAAAGTTAATTCGCTACGCCAACAATTACCATGCCGAAAAATCATCGGCGCAGGCGTCTCTTTTTGGTATGCTGGGCGACGGTGGTTCCACGCTTGCTAAGCCCAAAGCGGCCGAGGTGGGTGAATGGGACGATCTGGCCAAGCTCCGGTATGAGCAGGAGGTGGTAGGCTTCTATATTTCCGGCCACCCGCTGGATACGTTCCGCACCGAGCTGGACAATTTCTGCACTTGCACGGTCGACAAAGTACTGGAAATCCACGACGGAGAACGCGCACCGCGGTATTATGGCAAGGAAATCAACGTGGCGGGCATTGTCACGAGCGCGCAGGAAAGGATGTCGAAGAACGGCAGTCTTTTTATGATCTTCAAAATCGAAGACTATCAGGGTGCAATGGAAATGCTGATCGGCGGAGAGGATTATATCCGGTTTAAGAACTATCTGCAAGTAGGGCAGTTCCTGTATATTAAAGGCAAAGTCCAGAACCGCTGGAAGCAGGAAGATCAGTTCGAATTCAAAATTTCGCAGATACAACTGCTGCCGGAGATCATGGAGAAAATGTGCAGGAAAATCAAAATTAATCTTACACTCGACCAGATCGACGCACAATTCATTCACGTCCTCAATGATACCTTCGGAAGCTACCCCGGCGGGTGCCAGGTGAGCATGACAGTGAAGGATCCCGAGTCGCACCTGGAAGTAGAAATGTTGTCCCGCGGTTACCGCGTAGCGCCTAGTAATGAGCTATTTAAGGTGTTGAGGGGCTCCCTGGGCGTGAAATTCTCCCTAAACTGATTTGTATTAAATTAAACAAGGAACTTTTAAATAGTAATATTCCTTATTAACCCAGATTGATAAATAACATTTAGACACTTAAAACATGGGAAAAGCACTTGAAATTACCGATAGCACCTTCGACGAACTGATCCAGGGCGATAAGCCAGTACTGGTTGACTTCTGGGCTGAGTGGTGTGGGCCTTGTAAAATGATCGGTCCGGTTGTTGAGCAACTCGCCGGTGAATACGACGGTAAGGCAGTTATTGGTAAAATGGATGTGGATATGAACTCTTCGGTACCTGCAAAATTCGGTATCCGCAGTATCCCTACGCTGATGATCTTCAAAGGCGGCCAGTTGGTAGATAAAGTAGTAGGCGTTGTTCCCAAAACAACCCTTGAAGATAAATTGAATGCCCAAATCGAAGCGACCGTTTGATAATCGCTGATTTGTGAAAGAGTTAAAAGCCCCGGTGACGGGGCTTTTTTGTTTGTACACCTTTGTGAAGGGTATATAATTATCTACCTTTAATCACTATATTCACACTATGAAATACTCGGAATTTCATCGCATTGTCCGGCGTAACGGATGGATTCTAGCTAGGACGCGAGGCAGTCACTATATATACACAAAAGGCCGCGTAACCTATTGCGTGCCCTACCATTCTTCTAAGGAAATGAATGAAGGTTTGAGAAAGAGAATTATAAAGGAAATGAACTTGATTATCTAATAGAGCTATGAAAAGAATCAGGATATTGATCGAAAGGGGGAAAGACGGGTATAGTGCTTATGCCGAGAACGTCAAAAAAATTTATGGGATCGGAGATACTGTGCAGGATGTCAAAAAAAATGTCTTTGAATGCATTGAAATCGTTAAGTCATTTGATGACAAAAATATCCCGGCGGCACTGAAAGGTGAGTATGAGATCGTCTGGAAATTCGATGTGGAAAGTCTTTTAGAATATTACAAAGGCATTTTCAGCCAAACCGGCATTGCCCGGTTGACTGGCATCAACGAAAAACAATTGAACCACTACGCGTCTGGCTTGAAAAAGCCACGTCCTGCGCAGGCAAAGAAGATTGAGAATGCCTTGCATAAGCTGGGCGGAGAGCTAATGGCTATCGAGTTGTAATAGACGGATTTTCCGTCTATTCGCAAATTCATATTCGTTGTTGCATGCCTACGGCATTCGCAGGTTTCTCACATGCGGTGTCTGCACTACCAATATTACATGCCTGGCGGCATTTAGCAACACGAATAGAAGCGAATGCCTCTCGGACAATCAAAGCGCCAAGTCGCGTAGCGACGTAATATTGGTAGCAACAAAAGGGGACCGCGTTTATCGAAAATCCCGTAGGGATGCAACATTTCCGCCGGTCAATTTCAATATGGCCACAACATGCGAAAACAGCACTGCCGGCACAATGAACGCGGGTAGCAAAACGTACGGCGCTTTCAGCAACCCGACATTGGGCTGATCGAATGCAAATTGCTGGAAAGGCGTCGGAGCTGAAAGAATGGCGTGAACGACAATGTTGAACAGCAACGCGAGGCACACAATATTCCACGTAAGCAACCCTTTATTGCCAACAATGCCTTTTCGATAGGCCAGCCAAACCAGCGGCGCGGTAATACCCGACAAAATATCGGGATTACTGCCTTCAAATGTCATTAGTTTTGGAATTTCCCCCATTTGATAGAGGTAAAACAGCGCAAGCTCGACCGTAATTCTGGTCGTATGAAGTAAAGTAAGGTACTTCAATGAGCTTGTTTCCGTCAGCATTCTGCGCTGAAAAATAGCCAGATAGGCGATGAAAATCATCGGTGGGCCGATAGCCCATGCTAAATGTGGTGGTATACTAGTAGCGTCAAGATAAAAGCCATTGATGCCGAGCAGAATTTGCGCCGGTAGCCATATTAAGGCGAGAATCCACATGAATTTTGCTGCGTTTATGGCCTTGTAAAGCAAAATCCATGTCGCCGTGACGATGGCGACAAACAATGCGGAAGGTAATAAGTGGTTGGTGTCCATGGCGGTTGATTTGATTTCAACACGAAATAAATCGATCGCCGGGCGAAGATTCTTGCCAAATGGCAACTAATCGCGTGGCCCGTTATTTTCCCGCAATTTCCTTTCTAATTCTGCTAAGTGAAGTGTCGGTGATGCCGAGATAGGAGGCTATCGTGCGTAGCGGAGCGTGCTGGAAAATGTCTGGGTTCGTTTGAAGCAATTGTAGGTAGCGGGCTTCGGCCGTTTCGGTAATCGTCGATAGCATCCGGGACTTCAAATTCGAGAAACCGCGAACGAGAATGCTCCGGCCGAACTCGCGGAACTCGGGCAAGGTATGGAACAGTTCATTAAGCGTCGAGTACGTGATCGCGATGCCCGCGCAGGGCGTGAGCGCCTGGATATTCTCGCGCGAGGGAATGCGATGGAAGAACGAGGTTATTTCAAATACAACCTGTTGCGGACCGTGAAAGCCGGTAGTAATGTCGTTGCCATCGGGGTTCATGGCAAACGACCGCATGTATCCTTCGGTCAGAAACAGGTATTCATTAGAAATGGAGCCCTCTTTTAGCAGGAAATCACCCTTGCCCAGCCGGACCGGGTAGAACCGTTCGGCAACGTCAGACGCCATTTTTAGTGGCATCGGATAAGCTTTGGTAATAAAATCGACCAGTTCGGAACGCTCCTGCGAGAGGCTATTCATTGATCTCGATTGTGAAACTCGCTTCGAAAGTGCCGTCGGCTTCCAGTTTCAAAATCCCTTCTTTCGATTCAAAATTCTGATCCGAATCCGCGCTATCGGCGATGCCTAGCCAGGGTTCGATGCAGACGAAATGGCCGCCCGGTTTTGCCCAGATGCCGAGGTAGGGGAAATCTTTGTAATATACCGTAACCACCTGTCCGGATTTGGTGCTTCTGAGGCTCACTTGTTTCGAAATCAAGTGTTTGAATATCAATGCATCATTGTCGAACAGGTGGCTGTTCAGGTGCAGCACATTGGTATGTTCGAGAACGGGTTTGGTGGTGTTTCCTACGAGTCCGTTCTTTTCGAGTAACCAGGTCGAATCATTTTCAATAGCTTCGAATTCAAGGTAGTAATCCTCGTAAACTTCATCCTCGTGCAGCGGACATTTGAATGCAGGATGCCCGCCGAGAGAAAACAGCATTTCGGAACTGCCGCGGTTGATGACTTTGTGATCGACTACGACCTTCTTACCATCCAACCGATAGGTAATTTGAAATTCAAATTTGAACGGGTAAATAGCCAGCGTTTCGTCGCTGTATTTTAGTGTAAATGTAAGACTGTCAGTTGTTTGGTTCGTCAGTTTTACATTGGCATTGTTACGCACCATGCCGTGGCGTGGTACCGCATATTCACTGCCATTATATTTTACAAAACCATTTTTGATAGCTCCGATTACCGGGAAAAGCACCGGTGCATAGCTGGCCCAAACGGCCGGATCGGCGTTCCAGAGGAAGTCTTTGCCTGTAACAGTCGACTGGATCTGGCAGAGTTCGGCGCCGGTTTCCTGCACGGCGATTTTCAAATGGTCATTTTGAATGGAGTAGTTCATGTCGTTCAAGAATTCAATATCATTCAGGAATTGAGCACATTAAGAATGGTGGCGCAGGCTTCCCGAATTTGTTCCTCAGTAATGGTAAGCGGGGGGGCAATGCGCATGGAATTATCGCAAAACAGAAACCAATCGGTCACGACGCCTAGTTCGATACAGCGATCGATGGTCGATTTCAGTTTATCGAACGATTCCATTTCCGCCGCAAGCATAAGGCCTTTTCCGCGGATTTCCTTGATTTTTGGGTGAATTAACAGTGATTTAAATAACTCTCCTTTCGCAATGGCCGCTTCGGAAAGATGATCGTCGATCGTCACACGCAATGCGGCCAGTGACGCCGCAGCACTTACGGGATGTCCGCCAAATGTAGTAATATGACCCAGTATCGGATTGGTTTTCAATACTTTCATAATCTGCTGCGACGCCATGAAAGCGCCGATAGGCATACCGCCGCCCATTCCTTTGGCGCTCAACAGAATATCCGGATAAATACCGTATTGCTCAAATGCCCAGAAGCTCCCCGTACGGCCAAAGCCCGTTTGAATTTCATCCAAAATGAGCAACGTGCCGGTTTCGGTGCATTTACGGCGCAATGCAACCAGGTAATCCGCCTCGGGCACGCGTACGCCCGATTCTCCGCCAATCACTTCTATGACTACGGCAGCAGTTTGACCGGTAATTTTTTCTAAATCAGGTAAATACCCATGCTGAATATGCTTCACGCCCGGCAGCAGCGGGCGGAAATTTCTTTTGAAAAACTCTGCTCCTGCAAGACTTAATGCGCCCTGGGTGGCGCCATGGTAGGCATTATAGCAGGAAATAAATTCGCGCCGCCTGGTAAACCGCTTTGCCAGCTTCATCGCGCCTTCCACCGCTTCGGTGCCCGAGTTGGTGAAATAGACGTTGTCGATCAGCCCGAAAGGCGAGGGGGCAGGGGATTCGAGCCGCAGCGTGTCCGCCAGTGCCTTCGCCAGCTGTACCTGCGCGCTTTGCACGTATTCGCCGTACACGAGCAGGTGCATATGCTTGTCCAGCTGCGCGTGAATCGCTTCGAGGACTTTCGGATGCCGGTGGCCGACGTTGCTCACGCCAATGCCGGAAATGAGGTCTATGTACGACTTACCGTCGGGACCGTACATATAAACGCCCTCGGCCTTTTCAATTTCAAGGGCAAGCGGAAAATCGGAAGTTTGCGCCAGATGGTCGAAAAAGTGCTGGCGATGTGAGATATGCATTCTAATGTTCAAAAAAACTGGCGCTACCGCCTACCCAGGTGAAATCCTTGTTGTACCGTACCCCGATCATTTCGCCCCGGCTTAGTCGGCTGAGGCTGATCAGGAGTTCGGGCTTTTCGGCATCGTCGGGCCAGCCGTACATCATGCGGATTTCGCATTTCACGAGGCCGTCGGGTGCCTGGATTACCGGTTCATAAGCGACTTTTCGCTGCAATATATAATTTTCCGGGTCGGTAATGGCTCCCAGATCCGCATTTGTGAGGTGTAATTGCACCCCGGTGCCTGCGAACGAGAACAATGGCTTTAATACATAATTTTGAAGATCCGACGGGAAATTCCCCTGGTAGTCGCTTAGGAAACGTGTTTCGGGTACAAATTCTCCGTTCAGAAAAGGCATCGCGAACTTACTGATCCTGAAAAACCAGTTAGGATGTCCCACCCATTGCACATCGACGTCGTCGGTGAAATGGTAGCTGGTCTGTAAGTCGGGGTAGTTGAGCAGGTCGTCGAAAATCAGGCGGTTGTAAATGCGTCTGACCTGTATTTTCCGGCCATCCCTTTCGTAAAATAAGTGCCTGCCTTCGCGGATTAGTTTGGTATAACAAATGGCTTTGATGCCCAGCATTTGCTCTGTTACGGCAAAATCAATCCGCGTTTTCTGCTTTTCAGGAAAGATTTCAAGCAGAATTACATTTTCCGGCTGTTCGTCGCCAAGGATCAATGCTTTTAGTTTGGATTCATACTCATCCAGAGAATTTGTACCAAACAAGTATCCGAAATCGGCGTCAACATCAAAAAACTCCCTGAATGTTTCCGACAGGAAAGCCTGATACCCGAATATCGACGGAAAGCCTTGTAGTTCAATCAGCTGCGGTATGAGTTCACCGGCTGCATTCCGGCAAATGGCATAATCGATAGCGAGAAACGAAGTATGCGCATTTTCGCCGGGCACATTCTGGCTGGACGGTACAGCGCGGTGGGTTTTTGCGCGGAAATCCGGCGAAAGCAACGTGCCGATAATTTCGTCCGATGCCCGGAGGATTTTCCCCGTCAGCTCTTTGGGTACAAAAACGGGAGTTTCTGCAACCCTGAAATCCAGTTGGCCGGGAAACGCCGAACTGAGTGATTCGACGAATTCCTCGTATCCTTTCTCCGTGAAGGAGCTGTTGAACGCTTCCCGGGCTTGCTTATGCATAGGCTGGCTGGAACGTTTTGTTGAATGCGTTTTTCAAAAATGTGGGGATAATGACAGCTTCGGTCATCGAAATCTTGTCGGGATCGTTCAAATGCTCGATCATGTCGCTGTACTTTTGCTCGCCGTGCGCTTTGATAATGGCCTCCTTTTTGTCTTCTTTTAAAAAGTAGCGAAGCATCCCTTCTGCGTCGGCTTCGGGATGAAACTGCGTGCCTACGATCTCGTTGGAGAACCGGATCGCCATTACCGCGCGTTCAAGCGGCACATGCGGGCGAATTTTTTCGAGACAAAGCAGTTTGGCTCCCAATGCATCGAACGCAAACTGGTTAGGCTGAGTAACCTGGAAATCACGTGAATCGACGATCCAGAACGGGTCACTCAATGCATTCAGCAGCGGATCTTTGCGACCGGCCGACGTTTTGTGTACCGGAAATGTGCCGAACGAAGTCTTACGCCGCTTACTCACGGCCGCCAGTTCCCAGTGAATGCAAGCCATTTGAAACGAATGGCAGATCAGGAACAAATGCTTTTTGATGCGGTTCTGGCGCTTCGCATTGTATGCGAGTATTTTATCCAGGAAGCCAAAGAATTTCTTTTCCCAGACTTCGCCAACCGGCGCGGGATTGCCAGGTCCGCCGGTAGAAATGTATGCATCGAAATCCATTCCCGGTACTTCGAGCTTTTGTCTTACATCAAAAACAGTGAATTCAACGGGCACGCTTTCCTGCTCTCCGAATGTGGCGATAATCTTTTTGATGCATCGCATTCCCTCGTTGGGGTGGCCGTTGTACATGTCCAGGATCGCAATCCGGAAATGCTTTTCATGAGTGGTCATTTTAGTCGGTGACCGGTTCGTGTCAGTGAAACCAGCCTTTAAGTTATAGACTCGGGTAACCTATTTTAAACAAATGTGTTCCTGATTAGTTCGGTTTTTGAGCTAAAAGTTTGATTTTATTCTTAACAAATCCCGATTTTGGTTTCCGAAACAATATAATCTACAACTGCATTCAAGCTGCCGGTTTCCTCGAAAACGGCCAGCTGGCGATCGGCACCGGTACCCATTTCGAGGATCTGATGAATGTACTCGATCTCCTTCCGGCTGCCAAGCTCGTCGACCACATCATCGATGAATTCGAGCAGTTCGTGGATCAGGATTTTGTACTCCACTTCCTCCTGTTTCCCAAAATCGATCAATTTACTACTGATACCATACCGCGCGGCGCGCCATTTGTTTTCGTTGATGAGCATCCGTCGGTAGGGACGGAAGCTCAGGTTCTGGCTGTGCAGCTTGTGAATTTTGGCCACGAGTGCCTGCATAATCGCCGCCAGACAAATCGTCTCGTCCGTACGCATGGGCACGTCGCACATGCGAAACTCGATGGTATTGAAAAACGGGTGCAAGCGGATATCCCACCATATTTTCTTGCCATTGTCGATGCAATTGGTCTTGATCAACAGGGCAAGGTACTCGTCATATTCTGCCGCGCTTGAAAAGAAATCGGGAATGCCCGTTCTGGGGAACTTATCGAAGACTTTCGAGCGGTACGATTTAAAGCCCGTGTTACGCCCGCACCAGAATGGCGAGTTGGTCGACAACGCATAAATGTGCGGCAGGAAATACCTTACGGCATTCATGATCTGGATTCCTTCGTTACGGCTCTCGATGCCTACGTGCACGTGCAACCCGAAAATGAGGTTGCCGCGCGCCACGTCGCGCATTTCGTCGATAATCTGGTCATAACGCGGATCGTCGGTAATGAGTTGGTCTACCCAGTCGGCGAACGGGTGCGTACCGGCGGCGGCCACGTGGAGGTCCTGTTTTTCAGCCAGATCGAGGATCATTCTGCGCAGGTAGGTCACTTCCTCGCGCGCTTCCTGAATGTTATGGCAGATATTCGTTCCCACCTCGACGACCGCCTGGTGCATTTCAGCCTTCACGCGCTCCTTTAAAGTTATTTTCCCGTCTTCAACCAGCTTTGACATATGCGACCGCAGATTTCTCGTAACCGGGTCGATGGTCTGAAATTCTTCTTCAATTCCCAGGGTGAATGTTGCCATAACGTAAAAGCGGCTGAATTTTAGTTCGTCAGGATTTCTTCAATTTAGAGTTTTTGGCGGGCGCTTTCGTCGCTGCCGCTTTGGTAGTCGGGATTTTTGGCTCCGCAGGCTCCGCCGCGGCAATTGGTTCGGTAACGATGGCGCCCAGGGACTTGGCCGGTTTCTTAGGCGCTACCGCTTTCACCTTTACTTCCGTGGCCGAAGGAGTGGCCTCCTTTACGGGCTTGGCTGGCGCAGGTTTAGCCGCTTTGGCGGGAGCTGTGGTTTTTGGCGGAGTCTTTGCTGCCGCAGGTGTTTTTTCAGCTGTTTTGGCAGGTTTCGCGGGCGCTTTTACTTTGGCAGGTTCAGCAGGTTTGGTAGCGGGCGCCGGGGTTTCAGGTGCCGCTTCGGCTGGTGTTGCTGCCGGAATACCATTCACAGCCTGATTGATAAATGTGCCCCAGGTAAGGTTGATCTGCCCCGGAACCTGTGCTTTCGCCCTCTCAATGGCCATATTGGCTGCTGCTTCCACCACCCATTCAAAGTTATCCCGGCCTACCGAGTAAATATCGGCATCCGGTGCGGGATTGCAGAAGTCGATGGCATAAGGAATGCCGCCGCGCACGGCAAATTCTACGGTGTTGAAATCATAACCCAATGCGACATTGAGTTTCAATGTATAATCCTTAATCGTTTCGAGCAGTTTCTCACGCTCTTCGCCCTGGGCTTTCAAATCCGCGGCGTAGCGTAAATGGTGCGGGTTGCGGGGTTCATACGGCATTACGAGTACGTCTTTCTGGCCGATGCAATAGCAGCGCACGTAGTCGTCGAACACAATTTCTTCTTGCAGCATCATCACCAGCTGGCCCGTTTCCTCATGTTTGATCCACATATCCTGCGGGTTCACCACGCGGTACACACTCTTCCAGCCGCCGCCGTCGTGCGGTTTCATGTACGCGGGGAAGCCTACATATTGAAATATCTCTTCCCAGGCCATCGGGAATGCGAGGTTGCGGAAGGAAGTTTCAGTCGTATTGTCAGGACGTTGTTTGGAAGGTAACAGCACCGTTTTAGGGACGGGTATGCCCAATTTTTCCGCCAATGCATTGTTGAAGAACTTCTCATCGGCGCTCCACCAGAACGGGTTATTGATCACCGCGGTGCCGGTCAGCGCTGCATTCTTTAAAAAGGAGCGGTAAAAAGGCACGTCCTGCGAAATACGGTCGATGATCACGGCATATTCGTTCGGGGCGGCCTGTATGACTTTATCGATGGTAACGGCTTCTGCAATAATGCCGTCTTCACCTTTGCTGTTGACTCTTTCGATAAATGCGTTCGGGAAGGTGTTTTCCATTCCAAACAGGATTCCAATCTTTTTCATATGCAGGTTTTGAGTTGTGTTCTTGACTATTGCAATACAATGCGCGACAGGTAGTCGGGAAACATTTTATTCCAGAGCGGCCAGTCGTGCTTTTCCCAGCCACGGATATCGAGCCAGTGTTCAATGCCGTTGTTGTTGAGGATATTGGACATCCGCAGGTTGCTGTCCAGGCAAATATCCCAGTCGGAAGTGCCCAGTACGATTTTCATATGGCCGAAGCGCCAGCCTTGCTCATTGGGTATAAAATCGACGGGGTTATTGAAATACACCGTGTCATCATAAAAGCCGTTCAGAAAACCGCGGATATCGAATGCGCCGCTCATGCTCACGAGGTAAGCCACCTGGTCGGGATGGCGGAAGGCGAAGTTAGCGGCGTGGAAACCGCCAAAACTGCAACCCGCGACGCCGATCTTGCCCACATTGCATTCATTCCTTATATAAGGTACGAGCTCATTAGTCAGGAACTTGTCATATTGAATGTGGTTCTTGACGCGGTATTCCGGGTTGAGATGCTTCCCGTACCACGAATCGGCGTCGATCGTGTCGACGCAGTAGATCTTGTACTTGCCGGACTCCACCAGCCACCGTACGGATTCGATAAGCCCCATATCCTTGGCCTGGTAGTACCGGCCGAGCGTCGTCGGGAAAAGCAGAATAGGATAGCCCCAGTTGCCGAAAACAAGCATCTCCACGTCCTTGTCGAGATGATGAGAGTAGTATTTAATGTGCTTCTCTTCCAAACAAAGACGGTTTATAGTTGATAAATGAAATATACAAAACAAATCATAGGAAGCAAATTATTAACTTTCGGGTTTTATTTTCATCCATAGCCGAGCATTTGCCGTGAATCCAGCCAAGCCTTCCGTTTCCGTAATACCCGTTGAAATAGCCTTGCATTCGGCCTCCCTTGGGCGGAATGTGGCTGTGACTATATTGCTTCCGCACGGTTTTTCGGCTTCGGAAACTTACCCTTTGGTGCTTTTTAATGATGGTCAGGATTTTGAATCATTGCGAATGGCTGAAACGGTGGGTTCATTACAGTCTGCCGGCAGGATTGCCCGGTGCGTGATCGCCGGCATACACGCGAACGACGCACGTATATACGAGTATGGGACCGCGCACCAGCCCGACTACGCGGGCCGCGGGGACAAGGCGGGTCTTACCACATCATTTGTTTTGGAAGAGCTGGTGCCCTACCTGGCACATCATTATCATACTGTACACACCGGCATTGCCTATGCGGGGTTCTCGCTGGGTGGGTTGATGGCGCTCGACGTGGTCTGGAACCACCCTGATGTGTTTTCGAATGCAGGAATCTTTTCGGGCTCGCTTTGGTGGCGGCAAAAAGCGCTGAATGAAGGTTATGCCGAAAGCGACCGGATTATGCACCGGCAAATACGCGATACCGAACATACGGCACCACTGAACTTCTGGTTTCAATGCGGGACCTGGGATGAGTACGACGACCGCGACGGTGATGGTGTGATCGATTCTATTCAGGATACGCTCGAATGTATTGGAGAGCTGGAACGGAAGGGGTATGGCTGGGGCCGGGAGATTCGCTACGTGGAGGTAAAAGAAGGAATGCACAATTCCGAAACGTGGGCAAAAGCCCTTCCTGATTTCCTCGTGTGGGTATCAGGAAGGGCAGGGAAGGTCTAGTCCAGGCTGGATAGGAACGCCATCGTGTCGATACCGTCGGCGTAATCCGAAAGGCCGGGTGCTTGTGCGGCGCCGAACGGTAATGCGTCCGGTAAATGCAGTTGCGGGCTGGCTACCACGCACTGGATCTTTTCCTCCGATTCCCGCAATAATGCTTTTAGCCCTTCAATCGAATCGTAAGGCTGGTAATGCAGCACGCTGATGGGCGAAACCAGGGCTTCGCTCTCGGTTGAGAGCAAAAAGCCGTTGTCCGAATGCGCAATGCGGTTGACGAGGTAAATGGATTTGTTATACTCGTAATTATTGAAGTATTTGTGATGGTTCACGTAGTCGTCCGCCATTTCTTCGATCGCCTGGTAAAACCCGGTAAAATCATATCCCGACGGAACAAATACCTTGGAGACATTGCGGCAGCCAAGCCCGAAATATTGCAGGATATCAGTCGCTAACGCCCTGAGCTCCTCACGTGATTCATTCCCTGTGAGCGCTGCCACCGAAGTCCGGTTTTTGCGTATAATGTTCGGCTTTTTAGCGAAATAATAGTGGAAATAGCGGGCAGTGTTATCGCTTCCCGTGGCGATGTAGGCATCGGAGTCGTTCAGCCGCTCAACAAACTGAATGTATTCGTTAAACTCCGGCTCGATCTCGATCAGCTGGGCCAGCAATGCGCGGATCAGCAGCGGGTCGTCGGAGCTGGGTTTGGCCAGCAGAGTGTGGCCGCTGATGAGTACGCACAGCGCATCGTGAAAGCCTACCGCCGGGATGTTGCCGGCCATTACTACACCTATTTTACGCGATTGGGCAGGTTCGGGGTAGCTTTCGGCCCAGTTTTTCAGCTTTTCCTCATTCAAGTAGTGTTCGGCAATCGCGTGTAGTGACAGCCTCACATTGGTGGGGGTAAACCAGTTGTTCCTGCTTTTGGCGCCCGCAACCCATTCCGCGATCGTTTCCTCGTTTGCCGCGTCGCCAATGAACTGGCCCAGACGGATGAATGCATTTATTCTCCGAATTCTTGATATCATTCTACTCTGACTCTAAAAAGTTAAATGGCAAGTGCCGTTTTTATTTTTCTGATTGTTGGGAAACTATAAATAGTTATATTTGTTACCCAATACAGAAGAATAGCAACAAATATAAACAATCCGGCGACTATGGCTATAATGATAACCGATGAATGCATAAATTGTGGGGCGTGTGAGCCAGAATGCCCGAATACAGCAATTTATGAGGGAGGTGTAGAATGGACTTGGGGAGATGGAACGAGTTTAGATGAAGTGGACTTCGGTGATGGCACCATCGTAAGTGGCAAAGAAAAGCAGTCCCCTGTATCCGACGAATTTTACTATATAGTTACGGATAAATGTACCGAGTGCGTTGGTTTTCATGAAGAGCCTCAATGTGCGGCTGTTTGCCCGGTAGATTGCTGCGTGCCCGATCCGGACAACGAGGAAGAGGAAGAAACACTGCTTGCCAAAAAAGCATGGATGCACGGTGAATAGACCGTGCTGAATATAAAAAATGCAAAGCCTGCTACACAGCAGGCTTTTTTTGTGCCCATCCGGTTCTGGAAATGGCATTATAATAATAAAATTTCTTAATAATTGCAATCGCCTATTTTGAAGAAAATTCTGTTTTGCTCTTCATATGCAGAATTTTCGATTTTTATCAAAAAGTGTAATTTTATGTATTTTGTGTTTCAAAAACGATAAAAAACATGATAAAAAACAGAAAATTGGATTTTTTGATATAAATTATGGATAGATTATTTGATAAATATAATTTAAGTACAATATTTGATCCAGTAATGCAGCCGGAGAGTAATATTAACTTAAACAGAATATAATTATGAAAAAAGTCTATTGCACAGTATTATCTTTGATGGTTCCTTTTTTGGGTTTTGCGAAGTCGGGAGAAGATAAAAAGGCGGTGAAGGCCGATACTGCGGTGGTAACAGAGGCTAAGGACGAGGAGGAGGCCAAAGGAGCGTTCGCTTTCTCAGGCTATCTGGATTCCTATTACATGGCTAATTTCAACAAACCTGCATCCCGCTCCAATATGGGTGCCACCAACGCACGCGTGTTCGACCAGAAATCAGGCCAGTTCTCACTGGGTTTGGTTCAGGCGAAAGTTGCTTATACCAACGCCAAGTCGGAAGCGGTTGTTGACCTTACTTTCGGACCTAACGCTAACATGGGTAACTACGGCAATGCACTGTTCAGCACTGCTCTTGCCATTAAGCAGGCATACTTTACATATAAGTTCACCGACAAGTTCTCGATGACAGCCGGACAGTTCGGAACGCATATCGGATATGAAGTGATCGACGCACCGGCCAACTTCAACTACTCGCTTTCCAACCTGTTCAACAACGGACCTTTCTACCATGCTGGTTTGAAAGCGACCTACGCATTCTCCGACAAGGCGTCGTTGATGGTGGGTGTTGTGAACAACGTGGATGGTTTGGGCGATAACAACCGTGCAAAAGGGATTATCAGCCAATTGTACTTTAAGCCGGTTAACAACTGGAATGTTTATCTGAACTATATCGGAAGCAACGAGGCAAACACGGACTCTCTCGGCAAGCAGCCTGACGGTTTCTACCAGGTGTTCGACCTTACTACCAGCTTCCAGGTAACCGAAAAATTTCTCTTGGGTCTGAATGCCGCATACGGATCGCAAAAGGGTGATTATCAAGGTGCAGGTGGCCCGGTTGGTACCGAATCATGGGGTGGTTTCGCAGTGTATGCCAACACCGCTATCACAGACAACTTCGGAATCGGTGCACGTTACGAGTATTTCAACAACGACAACGGTGTGCGCGGTTTGCTGACGCGTTCGGGACTGGGCACGAAAGTAAATTCGGTTACCCTGACCGGTAATATCAACCTCGCAGACGGCCATATCCTGGTGAAACCGGAGTTCCGCCTGGATGCTTATCCTAAACTGAGCGGCAGCGGAGAAGAGCAGCAGTTCCAGGATTCAGAGGGCGGCTGGACTAAAAACAGTCAGACTACTTTCGGATTAGCATTCATTTACAAATTCTGATACAACAGCATTTCACACGAATACCTTCTTAATCTAATACAATAACAATAATTTACTAAAATGGAAAAACGTAACTTTATCCCACTGATTATCCTCCTGGTAATCAGCATCCTCGGTGCCTTCGTCCCCAATGTTCCGACACAGATCGTGACGGAGGGCATCAATTCCGGCGATACCGCATGGATGCTGGTATCATCCGCGTTGGTATTGCTTATGACCCCCGGTCTTGCGTACTTCTACGGAGGAATGGTCAACACCAAAAACGTCATTTCCACGATGCTCCAGAGCTTCATCGCAATGGGTGTAATCAGTGTGGTGTGGGTAGTTTTCGGTTTCAGCCTTGCATTTGGTGAGGACATCGGCGGTTTCTTTGGAAACCCGACAACCCACTTCATGTTCAAAGGTGTATTGGACGGCCCGATCTGGGGAACGATTCCTTTCGCCTTGTTCGCAATGTTCCAGTTGAAGTTCGCGGTAATCACTCCTGCGCTTGTAACTGGCTCGATGGCTGAGCGTATCAACTTCCGCTCTTACGTTCTTTTCATTATCCTGTTCTGTATTTTCATCTACTCGCCATTGGCTCACATGACATGGCATGCAGAAGGTATCCTGTTCAAAATGGGTGTGCTTGACTTCGCTGGTGGTACTGTTGTTCACATGTCAGCTGGTTGGGCTGCATTCGCTGGTGCTTTGTACCTGAAACGCCGCAAGTCGCTCCTCGAAGATCACGTGCTTCCTCCTGCAAACATTCCATTCGTATTGTTGGGAACAGGTTTGCTTTGGTTCGGATGGTTCGGTTTTAACGCCGGTTCTGCTCTGACAGCTTCTCCATTGGCAGTTTCAGCTTTCGCTACTACCAACACTGCTGCCGGTGCTGCTGGTTTGGCCTGGGTTCTTTTCGATGCTGCAAGAGGCAAGAAAGTTTCTGCACTTGGTTTCTGTATCGGCGCCGTAGTGGGTCTGGTTGCTATCACGCCTGCGGCCGGTTTCGTAACAGTTCCTGCATCGTTGTTCATTGGTACTATCGCTGCGATCACATCTAACTACATCGCTCACCTGCGTACTCGTTCTACTTTGGACGATACACTCGACGTATTCCCTTGCCACGGTGTAGGTGGTATGGTAGGTATGCTGATGACCGGTATCTTCGCAACGAGCGGTGTTAACTCACTGGTAGTAGACCAAGGTCTGGCATTCGGTGAAACCAAATTGTTCATCAACCACGTAATTGCCTTGGTAGGTGTGTCGGTATTCGCATTCGTTGGTTCATTCCTGCTGTTGAAAATCACTGACCTGATCCTTCCGCTTCGCGTATCTGAGCAAGATGAGAAAGTAGGTCTCGATGTGAGCCAGCACGACGAATTTCTTGTTGAGGCTTAATCTAAACTATAAGAATAAATGAAGAAGCCCGGCCAAATGGTCGGGCTTTCTTGTTTTCCAGATTCTAAAATTCCGAGATCCCTTTCTCCTTAAATCCCCGGGTTAAAACCCGGGGCAAAGGATTTTTTTTTTAGTCCCTTGCCGTCGACTTAAGTCGACGGTACCAGATTAGATTATTAGATTGAAATTGATCTTTGAATTCTAGTGAATCAATATTTCTTCTTGAATTTCAGTGACTTCCATCAATCCCTCTGCATTAATATGATCATAGCGAACCTCCTTGGTTTCATTAATCAGCAGCGGGTCATATTTCACGGCCACACGAACGTAGTTGCCTGTAAATCCAAGCATCTGGCCGTTTTGTACCTCATCCTCAAATAATACTTTCCCTTCCTTGCCAATCTGGCTTTCGTAGAAGAAGCGTTTCTTTTTGTCTGAAAGAATATGCAGCATTTTAGAGCGCTCGGCCCGTTCGGTTTTGGGAACGACCGGGCGGATGGCTAATGCAGTCGTGTTTTCTCTTTCCGAATAGGTAAACACGTGCAGATAGGAAACTTCCAGCTCATTCAAAAAGTGGTAAGTTTCTTCGAAAAGCTCTTTCGTTTCGCCGGCATGCCCTACGATCACGTCCACACCAATGCAGCAATCCGGCATGAGCGATTTGATTTTCGCCACGCGCTCGGCGTATAGTTCACGTTTATAGCGGCGCTTCATCAGACCCAGGACCTTGTTGGATCCCGATTGCAATGGAATATGGAAATGTGGGGCAAAACGTTTGGATTGCGCCACAAATTCGATGATCTCGTCGGTAAGCAGGTTGGGCTCAATGGAAGAAATGCGGAAGCGCTCGATGCCTTCTACTTCGTCTAATGCTTTGATCAGATCGAGGAAAGTTTCTTCGCGTACGCCATTGCGCAGGCCGAAATCGCCGATGTTCACACCAGTAAGTACGATTTCCTTCACATCACGCGCGGCGATGTCGCGGGCTGCTTTCACGATATTTTCGATACTGTCGGACCGGCTCTTCCCGCGTGCGAGCGGGATTGTGCAATACGCGCAGGGGTAGTCGCAGCCGTCCTGCACTTTCAGGAACGTGCGGGTGCGGTCGTTGAGCGAGTAGGAGGTGTGGTACTCCACCGCATTGTCGATCGTGGAAGCTATTACCTGTGCAGGCTGGCCGGATGGCGCTTTTTCAAAGGTGTCAATCAATTCCACCAACCGGAATTTTTCGGCAGCACCCAAAACGGCGTCCACGCCCGGTATTTCAGAAATCTCCTTTGGTTTCAATTGTGCATAGCAACCGATGATCGCCACGTAACCGTCGGCATTGATCTTCTGGGCCTCGCGCACGATCTTGCGGCATTTCTTGTCCGCATTTTCGGTGACCGAGCAGGTGTTGATGATAAAAATATCCGGGTTTTCGTTGAATTCCACTTTGGTATACCCCTTATCCTCGAACATCCGTCCGATGGAAGAGCTTTCGGAGTAATTCAGCTTGCACCCTAATGTATAGAAAGCGACTTTTTTCATTGTTTTTAAATATCCTGCAAAATTACACCTTTATTATCAACGCTTTAAATAATCTCCAAAAGAAGATTGCAGGTAAGCCTTGCTGAGGTCTTCTTCCTGTGGTAATAAAGCGCCGCTTTTCTCGGTGATATTCCCTCCGATGTTGTCCCTGACAAGAAAGCCGTTGGGACGCATCCAGCCGAGGCCATTGTTGAATGCGAAATAGGCAAAATCCTGTCGGCCTCTTTTGAAAATGTCGTTACTCCACGCAAAAGTTCCGGAAGGAAGGTGCATTTGGTTCAAAATAGTCGCGGCGAGATCAGTTTGCGACGCGAGCGTGTCTACGCGTGCAGGCGCGGCCGTGAGCGCACCGCCGAGCCAAAGCATAGGAATATGGAACTCCGACGGCTTGTCTTTCCGCGTTTCGGGCAACGGGTGGCCGTGGTCGGCGATGATCACCACGAGCGTGTTTTTCCACCACGGTTTGGTTTGGGCCTCGCGGAGGAATGTGCCAAGGGATTCGTCGGTATAATGCAATGCGTTCAGGAACAAATGCTCAGGATCGTTGCCAGCGATCACGGTTTTGGTTGGCACTTCAAACGGTTCGTGGCTACTTAATGTAAACATCGTGGTGAAAAACGGCTGCTTTTCCTGGTCGAGGTCGTGCATTAACCGTTTGAAAACCACATGGTCGTGCGCGCCCCATTTGGAATTCATGTCTTTGGAATCGAAATCGTTGATATCGACGATCCGGTCGAAACCCTGTTGGAGGAAATAGGATTTCATATTGGCAAACTCGGTTTCGCCCCCGTAATAGAAGGATGTTTGCCAGCCGTTGGTTTTGAAAATTGTTGGCAGCGATGGTAGCGAGGCGGTTTTTTTAGGTATTTTAATGATGGAGGTGGTAGGCTGGGCGGGATAACCGCTCAAAATTGCTACCATTCCTTTGTCACTGCGGTTACCGCTTGCATATATATTAGTGAAGAGCAGCCCTTCTTTCGCAATGTGGTTAAATTGGGGGGTGATGTTTTTTAAACCGCCGAGTGAGCCCACGGCCTTTGCTGTGAAACTCTCCCAGATAATCACCAGCACATTCTTTTTGCCCACCGTGTCGATAACCTGCTGCGTCGCGCCAATGCGGTTGTAAAGGCCTGTCGCCTTTTGGCTTGCCTCGGTGTCATCCGCATATTTGAACGGATTCTCATCGGAGTAGGCCTCATTCAATACCGAACGCATGTAGTTCCAGGGCACATTCACAGCGGCATAATTCGCGAAGCTCTTGTCGCTGAAAAACACTGCGCTCTCATTCATCGGCGCCAGCTGGAAGCCCCCGCGGATCGGAACGATGAGGCTGCCGGCAATAACGAGAAAGACAGGTATCGTATATAGTAACGGCGACTGACGGAATGAGGCGGTAGTGCGCCGGATAATGGTCTGTAAAGTTCGGTTAACCAGAAAAATCAATGCAATCAGCAGCAGGACCAGCTGCCACACCGGCGCAGCGCCCATGGATGCGAATGCTTCGGCCGGTGTTTCAAGGTAATGCAGTGAGGTAGCGTCTATGCGGAAGCCCCAGGCCCGGAACAGTTCGAGGTCAACGACCGTGAGCAGGGTGATCAGCGACACGATAATAATGGTGTAAACCGAAAGCGTCTTCTGGTACCAGTCCCAACGCTGACCGGTGAACATCATTAATAATGTAGGAATCGCCAGGATATAGGCCGAGAAGGAAATATCCATCGGCAAGCCGTGGCCAGCACTCGCTACCCAAAGTGAAGAGGGGAGTTCGAGTGCTTTTTTATAATGATATGCCAGGAAAATAACCCGGAAAAACTGGAAGATCAGGATCCAGGCCAGTCCGTACAAGGCAATAAATTCAAGTCTTTTACGCATTGGTGTCTATGAACAATTTGCAAAGTTCTTAAAAATGCGCTAACCTGTGGTAACCGTTGGACAGCTAATGTGAAAATCTGGAAAGGTTTTGTGGTTCGTATCGGTAAATAAATAATTTTGGGGAGAATTAATATAAATCAATAAATACATGACGTTTCGTTCCAAAGCTTTTGAGATCGCGCAAGGCCGCGTCTCGCCTGTTTTGACCCCTCCCACAGAAAAAGTAGCCGACCTTTATGGCAGCAATACATTCAGTGATGATGTGATGAAGACCCTGCTTTCGGCAGAGGCATATACCAAGATTTCCAATTCGATCCGCTCCGGTTCGACGATCGACCGGGAAGTAGCCGAGGAAGTGGCAGCGGCCATGAAATCGTGGGCCATTTCCAAAGGCGCGACCCACTATACGCACTGGTTCCAGCCATTGACAGGAACAACCGCCGAGAAACACGACTCGTTTTTTGACCTTACAATAGACGGAAAAGCAGTAGAGAAATTCAAAGGCAGCGCATTGGTACAGCAGGAGCCGGATGCTTCCTCGTTTCCGAGCGGAGGCTTACGCGCGACGTTCGAGGCGCGGGGCTATACGGGCTGGGACCCGAGCTCGCCCGCTTTCCTGATGGACAATGGGGCGGGTGGTAAGACCTTGTGTATCCCGTCCGTATTTATTTCCTACAATGGTGAGGCGCTGGATTACAAAGCACCGCTTTTGCGCTCGCTCATGACGCTCGACAAGGCCGCTACGGGCGTTTGCCAGTTTTTCAACCGCGATGTTTCCAAAGTAACGCCTACCCTCGGGATCGAGCAGGAGTACTTTTTGGTAGATAAAGCATTGTACTACGCCCGCCCCGATCTGCTCATGGCCGGCCGGACGGTTTTCGGGCATAACCCGGCTCGTGGGCAGCAGCTGGACGACCATTATTTCGGCTCTATTTCGCCACGCGTGAATGCCTTCATGGTGGATTTCGAATTCGAAGCATTGAAATTGGGTATTCCGGTTCGCACCCGCCACAACGAAGTAGCGCCGGGCCAGTTCGAATGTGCGCCGACTTTTGAAGAGGTGAACCTCGCCATCGACCACAATGCATTGCTGATGGATTTAATGCAGAAGATCGGCGACAAGCATAATTTCCAGGTGCTTTTCCATGAAAAGCCATTTGCAGGCATTAATGGAAGCGGAAAGCATAATAACTGGTCGCTTTCGACGGATACGGGCATTAACCTGCTTGCCCCGACTTCAAAGCCTAAGGAAAACCTGCGCTTTCTGACGTTCCTGATGAATGTCGTGAAAGCCGTGCACGACCATGCTGATTTGTTACGCGCGTCCATCTCGTCCGCAGGTAACGAACATCGCCTGGGAGCGAACGAGGCTCCACCGTCGATCGTATCGGTGTTCCTGGGAGGCGATTTGACTAATATGCTCGAAGAGCTTGTAAGCAAAGGAGAGATCACACTTGAAAAAGGCGAGAACTTCTACTATAAACTGGGTATCTCCCGCATTCCGAACCTCCAACGCGACAACACCGACCGTAACCGCACGTCGCCATTCTGTTTTACAGGAAATAAATTCGAGTACCGCGCCGTGGGGAGCTCGCAGAACAGTGCTTCGCCGATGATTATCCTGAACACGATCGTCGCGAACCAGCTGCTCGATTTCAAACGCGAAATGGACGAGCGGCTGGCAGCAGGAGAGGAAAAGAAAGTGGCGACCGTGGAGATTCTGAAACGCTACTACCTCGAATCTAAAAACATCCTTTTTGAAGGAAACGGATATTCTGACGAATGGATCGAAGAAGCGGCAAAACGTGGATTGAGCAACATCCGCGAGACTTTCGATGCGTTGTATGCTTACAAAACGGACAAAACCGTTGCCGTTTTCGAAAGGACGGGCGTATTGAGCTCACGCGAGCTGCACGCACGTTACGAGATCGAGCTGGAAAATTATGTAAAGAAATTGCAGATCGAGTCGCGCGTGATCGGCGACCTGGCATTGAACCACATTGTGTCTACAGTGGTGAAATACCAGTTCAAACTCGCGCAAACGGCCCGCTCGCTCACCGACCTCGAAATGCTCGAAGAAGCCGAGCCGATCAAGGAAATCATCCGCGACATTTCTTCGCACGTGGTGGTGATTAAGAAGCTGGTACATGAAATGACCGAAAGCCGCAAAAAGGCCAACAACATCGAGGAGCTTTTCGAGCGTGCGAAATGCTATGGTTCCGAGGTGAAAGGGCATTTTGACCAGATCCGTTACCACGTCGATAAACTGGAATTATTGATCGATGATGAGGACTGGCCATTGGCTAAATACCGCGAAATGCTATTTTTAGAGTAGTTTTACAGTTGAATCAAACAACAGAAGAATATGAATCCCGGATTTGATCCAGAAGAAATCGCACAGCTCAAAGCCGAATGCAAGGCCGAAAATTCGAACTTTATATATGTAGAGGACGAGTTCGAGGACGAGGGTGACAATAACGAGCACGCGCATGTGCAGTTTGTCGGTACTTACAAAGATCAGGAAGTCATTTACGACGCGCTGGTTTACACTTTGCGCCTGCACCACTCAACGCTCGTGTATGACGAAGCGCTGGAACGGTTGAAAAAGGAAATGCCGGGTTATTTGTCGCCGGATGAGCGCCCGGCCAACTACAAGATCTCCGATGAGCAGGAAGACGAAGCAGAATTGCTGTTGACCGAGTTCATTGAGGAAATTGAAGAAGGAGAGGAGATCACCGTCCGCGAGCACATCGAAATAGACGATCAGTTTGAATATGGCGTAGGCCTGGAAGTGGGTTTGAATAAAACGGAGATCGACGAAGAAGTGATCAGCGACTTTATCAAGGCTTATACCACAGGTAATGTACAGCTTGATCCGACCTTGTACTCGTTCACCGGTAGTGAAGAGGAAGATTGATCAACCAGGATAGTAATAGGAAAGCGCCTTTTTAACCGGAGGCGCTTTTTTAGTGCATTATCAGTCAGAAAAACAAAAACGACCACCTTTTGGGATGGCCGTTTTGCAAAATATGTCGTTCTGCGGATTAGATAGCAGATTTAACAGTCTTGATGATGCGAGCTGCCACTTTGTAAGGATCAGCAGCAGAGTTTGGACGACGGTCTTCGAGGTATCCGCTCCATCCTTTTTGAGGAACGAGAACAGGGATACGGATAGAAGCGCCGCGGTCAGAAACACCGTAGCTGAAATCGTGGATAGAAGCAGTTTCGTGCTTTCCAGTCAGACGCAGGTGGTTGTCAGCACCGTAAACTTCGATGTGCTCTTTCACTACCGGACGGAATGCTTCGCAAATTTTATCGAAAGTAGCTTTGCTGCCAGCAGTTCTCAAAACGCCGTTTGAGAAGTTAGCGTGCATACCTGAACCGTTCCAGTCAAGGTCACCAAGTGGCTTGCAGTGCCAGTTGATAGATACACCATATTTCTCACCGATTCTTTCGAGAAGGTAGCGGCCCAACCAGATTTGGTCACCAGCTTCTTTCGCACCTTTCGCGAAGATCTGGAATTCCCATTGTCCGGCAGCAACTTCTGCATTGATACCTTCTACATTCAGACCTGCGTCGAGGCAAACGTCAAGGTGCTCTTCGATGATCTCGCGACCGTAAGCGTTTTTCGCGCCTACTGAGCAGTAGTATGGTCCTTGTGGAGCTGGGTAACCATTTGCAGGGAAGCCCAGGGGTTTGTTAGTGTCGTTATCCCAAAGGAAATATTCTTGCTCAAATCCGAACCAGAAGTCGTTATCGTCGTCTTCGATAGTTGCACGACCATTTGATTCGTGAGGAGTTCCGTCAGCGTTCAATACCTCGCACATTACCAGGTAGCCATTCTTGCGCTGTGGATCGGGGATAATGTAAACCGGTTTCAGCAAACAGTCGGAAGAACC
The DNA here is from genome assembly GCF_019924045.1 of Dyadobacter fermentans. Classification (GTDB taxonomy): domain Bacteria; phylum Bacteroidota; class Bacteroidia; order Cytophagales; family Spirosomataceae; genus Dyadobacter; species Dyadobacter fermentans_A. The sequence goes on from NZ_JAHXBN010000020.1 coordinate 92,136, forward strand.
GCCGGGAGCCTGCTCAGTTGACGAGCCATCAAACGACCACATTGCGCAATCTTCCAGTTTTCCACTAAAATCGTTTTCAATTTTGGTTTTGCTGCGTAAACTTTGGGTCGGCTTGTAGCCATCCAACCAAATATATTCCAGCTTGGACTTTGACATAATAGTACTAGATAAAGTGGTGACGAATAATTATAACGGCACAATATTAATGCAAAAATGTATTTACAAAAAATAAATGTTAGGAAAAATTAACCATCCACAAAATATTATTGCGTTCGTGGTAGTATTGTCAGTAAAAAATGTACTATTCTAATAAAATGAACGGGTTTCAAAAATCGGTATTCCGCGGGAATTTTTTGTTAAAAAGTCTGAAACAGGTTTAAAATATGCCTTTGAAAACATAAAATAGCGAGAATATCCAATAAACTGTCAATTTTGAATCCGTCGTCGGATAGAATTCTGCGGGGATTGTAAATTTTGTGCCGTTGCCGATATTTTGTATATTTTTGAAGGCTTCAGCGGTATTTGCTCACATTATCACAATATTGGAAAAATGCATTTGTTTTACCAGCCTGACCCTCACGTTTTTGAACTAGACGAGGAGGAAGCAAGGCACAGTTCGAAGGTTTTGAGGCTGGGTTCCGGCGATATGATTTACGTCACAAACGGCAAAGGATTGCTCCAAAAATGCCGGCTCAACGTTCAGGGGCGAAAAGTAGGTTACGAAGTGATAGAATCCAAAATGACGGAGCGAAGAAATTTCGCCGTCAATATGGCGATCGCGCCCACACGGAAGGCAGAGCGCAACGAATGGATGGTGGAGAAAATGACCGAAATCGGCGTGGAGCGCATTGACTTCGTGGTGACCGAGCATACCAACACGGAGACTTTGAACCGCGTTGTGAACCTGACGAGGCTGAACCGCATTGCCGCCGCTGCTATGAAGCAGTCGCAGCAATATTATATGCCCGTCATTACAGTAAATAACAAGTACGAGCCGTTTATTAAAAACGTGGGCGATCCCATCAGACTGATTGCCTATGTTCCGGAACAAAATACGGTGGAACACGTTTTTAGCAAAATAAAGAAAGATAGCGACACGACGCTACTAATCGGGCCGGAAGGAGATTTCAGCCCCAAAGAAGTGGAACTGGCGCTGGAAAACGGTTTCGAAACGGTTTCGTTAGGTCCAACGAGGCTCCGCACTGAAACGGCTGCGGTTGCAGGTTGCCACGCGATTAACCTGGCGCAAATTTTATAATGTTGAATGATTGAATGACCGAATGACTGAATAGGTTTTATAGTCATTGAGTCAGAAGTAGTCATGAAATAGCCAGGTAGAGTTAAACAACACCTGACCATCCCTGACCACACCTAACTTTCATTCAATCATTCAGTCATTCAATCATTCAATCATTAATATGAACATCCGCCTCTTCGTTATTGCCCTATTACTTTGCGCCTCGAGTGCGTCGTTTGGGCAATCGTCGTTAAAGATCGCCAAGCTGAAATACGGTGGTGGCGGGGACTGGTATGCGAACAAAACATCGCTGCCGAACCTGATCAAGTTCTGTAATGCAGAGTTGAAAATGAATATCAATCCGGTGGAAGACGTGGTAGAAGTAGGCAGTCCGGATATTTTCTCATACCCGTTCGTGCATATGACCGGGCACGGGAACGTCGTTTTCAGCGATGCCGAGGCATTGAACCTGCGGAACTACCTGCTTTCGGGTGGTTTTCTGCATGTAGATGACAATTACGGTCTCGACCAGTTTATCCGCCGCGAAATGAAGAAAGTCTTCCCCGAACTCTCATTTGTAGAGCTTCCGTACGACCACCAGGTTTATCATATGAAATATAATTTTCCCGACGGCCTGCCGAAAGTACACGAGCACGACGGTAAGCAGCCGCAGGGCTTCGGGTTGATCTGGCAGGGAAGGCTGATCTGCTATTACAGCTACGAAACCGACCTTGGCAATGGCTGGGAGGACCAAAGCGTATACAACGATCCTGAGGAAATGCGCCGTAAGGCGTTGCAAATGGGAGCGAACCTGCTTAGTTACGCTTTCATGATCGAGTAGGCTTAGGGCAGGCTGGAATGCCGGTAAGCCCTATGGCTATATTCCAAATTTAGTTTGGGAAATTTCGGTTTTCTAACCTTTGGCACTTACTTTTGTGCAAAGTTTAGCATATTATCATTTTCCGCCATTCCATGTATATAGTTCTGATTGTATTTGTTGTACATTGGTATTTGTCACTGTTCTGTCAAACCTTTTTCCTGCACCGCTATTCCGCTCATAAGATGTTCATCATGAGCAAGCCGTGGGAACGGTTCTTCTATTTGCTTACCTACCTTTCACAAGGTTCTTCCTACCTGAGCCCTCGTGCCTATGCGATCCTGCACCGCATGCACCACGCGTTCAGCGACACCGATAAAGACCCTCATTCACCGCATCATACCAAAAACGTATTTACGATGATGTGGGAGACCAAAAATATTTACAATGCCGTATTGAATCGCAAACGTGCGGTCGAAACACGTTTCGAGCGTAACTACCCCGAATGGAATTTTGTAGAAAAGCTGGGCGACTCCTGGATTTCGAGAGCGGGCTGGGGTGTGTTATATATCGTATTTTATGTGCTGGCGTACATCTACCTGGATATGCACTGGGCGTTCTTTTTCCTGCTGCCGATCCACTTCCTGATGGGCCCCATCCACGGTGCGATCGTGAACTGGAGTGGACACAAATACGGTTACCAGAACTTCGATAACGACGATAAGTCTAAAAACTCCCTGATCTTCGATTTCCTGATGATGGGTGAGCTTTTCCAGAACAACCACCACAAGCGTCCGAATTCGATCAACTTCGGTTCCAAGTGGTTCGAGGTTGATCCGACTTATCCGGTGATCAAGCTGCTGAACAAGTTGAAGATTATCGAAATCCGAAAGAAGCACTAATGCATGATGTTCTGATCGCTTTGTGGTCAGAAGTGGTCAGCTGTTGTCAAGTGTAGTCATGTGTTGTCATTGGTAGTCATGTATTGTCATTGATGGAATGGGAGGAGAATTTGGTTCACTGGGCCAGTTTCTCCTCTCTTTTTTATGTCAATCACCACACCTGACCCTACCTGACCATACCTGACCATACCTGACTACCAATGACAACCAATAACCATACCTGACTACACATGACCACAAATGACAAAAAAATTGGCAGGCGTGAGAGACACCTGCCAAGTTTGCTTATTAACACCACAAAAAATGAAATCCTTTGAAATGCGACTTGCGATTGTTTCGCCCTGTCGACATTACAAATAAGATCAACAATACTTAAAAAGGCGTTAATAATAAGTTAGAATTTCCTTAGAGGCGTAAAAAAGTTAAGCGAAATGTGGTGCCCTTCGGAACGTTCGATTGAATGCTGATGCTGCCGTTGTGCAGCTTCACAATGCGCTCCACAAGCGACAGGCCGATACCGTAACCTTTGATATTGGCGGTATTGTCGCTGCGGTAGAATGGCTGGAAAACGAGGCTCTTGTCCTTGTCGGGAATCCCTTTACCATTGTCGGAAAACGTCAGGCCGAGCTGCCCGCGTGAGGGTAGCAGGCATACATTCACGGCATTGTCGTCCGAGAATTTGCAGGCATTGTCCATCAGGTTCAGGAATGCGGTTTTAAGCAGCGTCGAATTGCCGGTGATTTCGAGCCAGGTGTCGTCTTCCGGGAGCTCGTCGAAATTGAGCTGGATGTTGTAGGCAGGGTTGGCCTGGGCGAGGTTCATGCGGCAGTCGAGCAGGAGATCGTCCACGCGGATCAGCTCGGTAAGCAGGTCGCGCTGATCTTCGCTGACTTTCGCGAGTTCCAGTAAAGTATTGGAAAGCTGGCCCAGCTCCTGAATATCTTCCAGTACCGAGCGTATCGTCATCTGATACTCGGCCGGGTTGCGCTCTTTAAGCATGCTCACCTCCAACTGCGACTTAATCTTCGTCAGCGGGTTTTTCAGTTCGTGCGAGACGTTTGCGACGAAGATTTTCTGCATTTGAAAGGCCGTTTCAATGCGGTCGAGCAACTTATTGAAGGTGATCGTCAACCGTCCGATCTCGTCTTTCTGGTTGGGTACATTCAGACGAGTATCGAGTTTTTGGGGCAAAATGCCTTCCACCGCATTCATAACCTTCGAAATAGGCCTTAATGCACGTTTGGAGAAAATCCAGCCCACGATTGCTACGACGAATGTTACGACCAGGTAAAGTACGGTAAGCAGCGTTTTGAGGTTGGAAAGGTTAGCCTGCCCGTACAAATCCTTGGCGCCGAGCATAACCACGGCTTTGTTGAAGGGATATTTGTAATAAAGTCCTACCACTTTATAATCGCCGTCGTCGTAGCGGATCTGGCCGGCTTTGCGTATTTCGTCGAGCCAGTAATTGGAAACGTGCAGTGCTTTAAGCTGCGGGGTCGTGGAGTTACTGTAAATGAGGCGGTTTTTTTCGTCGAAAATGAAGATGTTTTCGTCGTAGATCAGGTCGCGGTTGGTTTCATCGAGGGCTTTCAGTACTTCCGCATTGATGAGCGGCACCTGCACCTTCAGCAAAAGCTCCGCCTGCGATTTTGCTTTCGAACGCAACCGGTCGTAAAAGTCCTCGGTAACATTATAATAGGTAAAAAAGTAGACAGCCAGAAAGGTGACCAGCAAAATACCGCTTACCAGCAAGGAAAACTGAACCGTAAGTCGGGTGCGTATCTGCATGGCTTATTCTACTTTGAGCACATAACCCATTCCAAATTGTGTGTGGATGAGTTTCACGGGATAATCTTTGTCGATCTTCTTGCGAAGGTAATTTACATATACTTCAATGACATTGGTGCCGGTGTCGAAACCGATGTCCCAGACCTGCTCGGCGATCTCGACCTTTGAGATAACCCTTCCCTGATTACGGATGAGGTACACCAGCAGATTGAACTCCCGCGCCGTCAGATTGATCTTATTCCCCGAACGATAAACGGTTTTCGCATCCAGCGAAACTTCCAGGTCTGCAAAACGCAACACCTGCGCTGTGTGAGAAACGGTCGAGCCGCGCTTGGTGAGGGCGCGTACGCGTGCGAGGAGTTCTTTAAATTCAAATGGTTTGACGAGGTAATCGTCTGCGCCGGCATCGAGGCCCGTTACTTTATCATCCGTCGTTCCCAATGCAGTGAGCATGAGGATCGGCGTCTCGTCGCCCCAGCTGCGGATTTCCCGGCAAAGCTCTATTCCATTAATACCGGGAATAATAATATCGCTGATAATCAGCTGGTAAGCATTACTTCGTGCAAGTTGTTTACCAATGAGTCCATCGTAAGCAATATCGACCTCATACCCATTCTCTTCCAGTCCTTGCCGTATCGACTGCAATGTTTTTGGCTCGTCCTCTATCAGTAACAGTTTCATACGCTATGCAAGAATAGTTCCGACACTTCCTTCCAGCTCGAAACGCGCTTATAGGCCGTTTCACGGAGGTTGTGCGGGGATGAAAAAAGAATGCCTTTTCCTTTGAACGCCGCCAGGTTACGCACATGGTCATCGATCAGGTAATCGGACTGGATAATGCTTTTATACCCGCAGAAAACCACATTGGTCCATGGGATAAATGGAAAATGTTTTTTGAGCCAATCGAACTTATCGCGGAACGAATTCGGGAACTCCATGCAGGCCGTCGCCACGAACAGCTCGTAGTATTTCGAAAGTTGGTGAACCGTTTCGATCGCTCCTTCTTTAACCTGGATATCGGCGAAAAAGCCCGGCGTGTCCATGATTTTGTGCAATTTCGACAACTGCTTCGGATGCAGTAATTCCCTCAAACCTTTGGTCTGGAAATCCTCGCGGTGCAATGTGGTCGAAAAGTCAGCGAGGACAATGTCGACGAGCTTTTCGTGGGTATTCGCCAGCACATCGTCCATGTCGAGGGTCAATCTCAGCATCAGAGTATGGTTCGGCTAATGTCGAAGTTTTCGAGGTAATCGTTCACGCGTTTCAGGAACAAGCCACCCAGAGAGCCGTCTACCACACGGTGATCGTACGAATGCGAGACGAACATCATGCTCCGGATACCGATCAGGTCCCCCTGTGGGGTTTCGATCACGGCTGGTTTCTTTTTAATAGCGCCGAATGCCATAATCGCCACTTGCGGCTGCACGATAATCGGCGTGCCCATCAGGTTCGCGAATGCCCCGATGTTGGAAACGGTGTAAGTCCCTCCGGCAAGGTCGTCGGCTTTCAGGCGGTTTTCCCGCGCGCGCTTGGCGAGATCGTTCACTTTGCGGGCGAGGCCGGGCAGGTCATAACGGTCGGCATTGTGAATCACCGGTACGATCAGGTTACCGTCCGGCAATGCCACGGCCATTCCTATATTAATATCTTTCTTCTTGATGATCTTGTCGCCCTCCACCGAAATGTTGATCAGCGGATAATCTTTGATTGCTTTCACCACTGCTTCAATCAAGATAGGGGTGAAGGTAATGCTGTCGCCGGTTTTCTTGCGATATTCGGTTTTCACGTGCTCGCGCCAGCCTACCACCGGTGTCATATCGGTTTCGATAAATGAGGTAACGTGCGCCGAAATCCGCTTCGATTCTACCATTCGCTGGGAAATCATCTTCCGCATGCGATCCATTTCAATGATCTCATTGCTGCCGTTCAGCGAAGTGGCCGGTGCAGGAGCGATGGCAGGTCCTTTTTTGCGACGATGTTCGACATAGGAGAGGATATCATCCTTCGTAACCCTGTTTTCGAGGCCGGTTCCTTTAATCACCTTCAATTCATCCACCGGAATGTGCTCCTCCCTCGCAATGCTCAGGACGAGCGGCGAGTAGAATGGGTTAACCGCGGAATTCGCTGGGGCATATTCATAAACCGGCTCCGGCGTTCTGCTCGCAGCCGTTTGGAAATCCTTTTCAAGTGCGGCTACCGATGCAGCTACCTCTGCCTCTTCTTCCACACCCACCAGCACAGGAGCACCTGCATCCTGGGCAACCACATCATCGGCCACCTCAATTTGGGCCACAGCACTGCCGATTGGCACTACGTCGTCGACCTTGACGAGCCATTTGGTGAGTGTTCCCTCATATGGGCAGGGTACTTCGGTATCTACTTTATCGGTAGCGACTTCCAGGATGGAGTCATCGATACGCACCTTTGCACCTTCTTCTGCAAGCAGGTGTAGTACGGTGCATTCCATGATGCTTTCCCCCATCGGAGGCATTACCATTTCAACTATTTTCATAAATGGTGTTTTTTCGAAGGTAAGGAAAACATGCTTTCGTTACCTCTATGGTCCTGATCTTCGTTTACCCTTTTACCGCGAGAGAAGTTTTTAAAATGGTTTTTCTCAGCAGATTGAGTGCGTAAGAGCAGGTAAGTTCTATATTGATTTTTCTGTTGTTCCGTAGTGTCAGGAGCTGGGTAAATGTCTCCTCTGGCGTCGCGCAGGCGATCCATACCGTACCCACCGGCTTTTCCGGCGTGCCGCCGTCGGGGCCGGCAATACCGGTTGTGGAAATAGCGAATGTCGTGTTCAATACACGCCTTGCACCTTCGGCCATTTCACGGGCGGTTTGCTCGCTCACTGCGCCATAGGCTTCAAGCGTTTCGCGTGATACCCCAAGCACGCTCGTTTTTACAGCATTGCTGTAACTTACCACCGAGCCTTCGTAGTATCGCGATGAGCCCGGAATGCTCGTGATCTGATTGGCCACATATCCGCCCGTGCAGCTTTCCGCGGTCCCAACGGTTGCGTTATGGCTCATGAGCAGTGTTCCGATCACCGTTTCCAGTTCATCCGAATCATAGCCGAACACATACTCTTCGATCAGCGGGAGTACCAATGCAACCTGCTCGTCCAGTTGTTTCTCCAAAACAGCCTGATCCGTTCCTGTGCCGGTAAGCCTGAGCTTCACCTGGCCGAAATGCGGGAGATAGGCGAGCTTGATATGCTCGGGTAACGCATCTTCCCACGCCGAAATCTTTTCCGCCAAAAAGGATTCGCCGATACCGATCGTGCGGATCTGTTTATGCTGGATAATATGGGTCGAAAACCGCGCTTTCAATCTCGGCAGGATCTCGAACTCCATTAAATTCTTCATTTCAAAGGGCACGCCGGGCAGCGAAACGTAAATGACCCCATCCTTTTCGAACCACATGCCCGGGGCGGTACCCCAAAGGTTCGGAATGTAGGTAGCATTTTTGGGAAGTGCCGCCTGCTGGGTGTTCATTTCGGTCATAGCGCGGCCGCGTTTCGCGAAGAACTCGGTGACCAACGCAAGGGCGTCCTGGTTAATTTCCAGTTCGGTGCCGAAGTACTCGCAGAAGGTGTGCTTCGTAATATCGTCGCGCGTGGGCCCCAGGCCGCCCGTTACGATCACTACGTTCACCCGCTGGCTCGCCTGGGAGAATGCGTCGAGAATGTCCTGCCTGTTGTCGCCGACGGATGTTTTCCTTGCCGGACGGATTCCGATGTCAGTGAGTTGGGTGCCAATCCATTGTGTATTCGTGTCGATGATCTGACCAAAAAGAATCTCGTCACCGATCGTGATTATTTCAGCCCTGGCAGAGGAAATCATAGATTGAGAACAGGTTAAATGGGACCGTTATTTTCCCAAAAATAAGTAAAATTAATCGTTATTGAGTACGTTTGAACCGTAGTGAAATATTAACAAACTCTATTGTAATGAAATACAAAATCCTTTCGTTAACGCTGTTTTGGCTCATTTTAGGACACACTTCGCAGGCTCAGTTCAACCTCGGAAAGCTGCTTGGAAAGGGAAGCGGAAAGAGTGGCGGACTCAGTGAGAATGAGATTGTTCTGGGCTTGAAAGAGGCATTGAACGTAGGCATTAGCAACGGTTCGGAGTCGGCATCCAAGGTGGACGGGTTCTTTAAAAATGAGCTGATTAAAATCGCGGTACCACCGGAAGCGCAGAAAGTAGCGGACGCATTGCGCAAAATGGGCCTAGGTGCCGAGGTCGATAAATTTACATTGTCCCTCAACCGCGCTGCGGAGGATGCCGCCAAGAAATCCAAACCAATTTTCGTGAAAGCAATTACTTCGATGACGGTGCCCGACGCGTTGAGCATTCTGAAAGGCCAGGACGATGCCGCCACGCAGTATTTGAAGAAATCGACGAACGACGAGCTGTTCAAGACGTTTTTTCCCGTTGTCGACAGCACATTGAACCTCAATAAGGCGACCGAATATTACGCCGACATCGTTAAAACTTACAATCAGCTCCCGTTGGTCAAAAAGGTGAACCCCGATTTGAAGCAATACGCGACTCAAAAGACCATCGACGGCCTCTACGTGCTGATTGCGCAGGAGGAAAAGAAAATTCGCGAAAATCCGGGCGCCCGGGTGACCGATTTGCTGAAAAAAGTGTTCAAGCAGGCAGGCAAGTGAGTTTTGCTTACTTTTGTAAAAATTAACACCTAATATGAAAAAGTCAGAAATACATTTCACCGTTGAACTTGACGAAAAAAATATACCGGAAAAGATCTTTTGGGACGCTACCGACAACCCGAACGAGGGTATCAACGACACGCGTGCGATCACGATCGGTGTGTGGGACCATTACCACCGCGGAACCCTGAAAATCGACCTCTGGACCAAGGATATGGAGGTTTTTGAAATGAAGCGCTTCTATATAGAACTCATGAGCGGTATCGCGGATACTTTGCTGACAGCCACCAACGACCGCGGCATGGCCGATATGATCGAAGGCGTTTGCGACACGTTGAGCAAGCGCCTGGATGAAGAAATGAAGGCAGCTAAATAGCAAAAAAGAGCGGTGGGAGCCGCTCTTTTCCGTTATTCCATATTCTTCAATTCTTCCTTCGTTTTCTTCGGCAAACTGGCCGCTACCAGGTCATAGGAGTCCTTCACCCAGCTAAAAAGCTCGTCGCTGGGAATGCTCCCCGTGACATATACGGTATTCCAATGCTTCTTATTCATATGATATCCCGGCTTCACGTCGGGATATTTTTCCCTCAACTCCTCGGCTTTTTCCGGGTCGCATTTCGCATTGAACTGATGCTGCGGAGAATCCAGTGGAGTAAGCAGGAAAACCTTCCCCATTACTTTAAAAACCAATGTATCCGGACCGAACGGCAGTTCTTCCGTTACACCGGGCAATTTCAGGCAGTATTCACGCAGCGTCTCGAGATTCATCGCGTTAAGGCTCTGACAATCATAATAATGACACAAATCAGGAACATGATGATCGAGATACGGTTGATCCCGTGCATCATGCGCAAGTTGAACGAATCGGGGTTATTCGGGTCGCGCTTTTTAAACACGCGGATGAAGTAGGAAAACACTTCGCCCAGTTGAAAGTATCTTTTCATTGTATTTTTAAACCAAAATTTCACGTTCCTCCGGCTCAATCCACCGGCCATCTTCCCGGATCAGTTCGATCAGTTCTTCTACCGCTTTGGAAGAATGTACCGATCGTTTGATCACCTCCTGTCCGCGGTACAACGCAATTTTATCCTTGCCCATACCCACGTATCCATAATCGGCATCGGCCATTTCGCCCGGGCCGTTTACGATGCAGCCCATAATACCGATTTTCACACCTTTCAAATGCTCAGTATGCTTGCGGATCATCGCCGTGGTTTCCTGCAAATCAAACAATGTACGGCCGCAGGAAGGGCAGGAAATATATTCCGTTTTCGACATCCGGGTGCGAGCCGCCTGCAAAATGCCGAATGCAATGCTATTATAGGAAGCGGCTGCTTTCAGCTTGTCCGCGTGTGTCGTGCCTTCGGTAAATATTGGCGAAAGTAACGTTCCGTCGCCGAAGCCGTCCACCAGCAATCCACCGATGTCGGTTGCGGAATACAATGTCAGCTTGTCGCCGAGACCCGTTTCGTAGTTCCGGTTAATGATTACCGGTGTTCTGACATGGAGCTCCGTCAGTTTATAGAAGAACCTCCGCATTTCCGGCATCGCATGCGCATTGTCCGTGTGGAGCACGAGTACAATGTTGTTTTTGTCTGAAACACCATTCAGAAATGCCTCGTCGAAAGAATGGATGTCGCCTTTGACAAAATTCAGCTCGGAGGAAGTCTCTGTTGCGGAATGCCATTCCGAAACATCAAAAAGCGGGAATTTAATGTGCTTTTCAGCATGCGCCTGCCATTGCGGATAGTCGAGAATCTCGCGCAGGCCATTAGGCAGCATGAAAGGCACGGGTTTTTGTCCCGAGTAAATAAAATCGGCCCCCTGGTCGTTCATGGCCCATTTATCGGGAACTGGCAGGAAGAAGTGGCCGATGCTTTTGAGGTCATCCAATTGCTGGACCTCGATATTGGAATAGTCGGCAACCACACGTGGTACATTCAAATGGCCGATGTTGTAAACCTCCCGGGTATCGCGGCGCGTATATTGAAATGGGTTAATCGGACAATGGTCGATCGGTTCGATAGGCGTATGCCCAGGGCGTGACGTGTATCGTTCGATCAACGCGCGGGCCACGGGTGCTTCTTTTTCAGGCGCTTCGGTCAGTGAAACGCGTACCGTATCGCCCAAACCATCTTCCAGCAAAGTGCCGATTCCTACCGCCGATTTAATGCGGCCGTCCTCCGCTTCTCCGGCCTCGGTAACGCCCAAATGCAGCGGATAAGGTTTCAAACCTTCTTCATCCAGCCTTTGTACCAACAGGCGGTAAGCTTCCACCATCACCTGCGTATTGCTGGACTTCATCGACAACGCGATGTTGAAATAATTGAATTCTTCGCAAATGCGCAGAAATTCCAGCGCTGACTCCACCATACCTAGTGGCGTGTCGCCATAACGGCTGAGAATGCGATCCGAAAGCGAGCCGTGGTTGGTACCAATGCGCATAGCCGTACCATATTCCTTGCAGATTTTAACCAGAGGAATAAACTTCTCGCGGATCCTTTCCAACTCGGCAGCATAGGAAGCGTCGGTGTAATCGATTACCTCGAAACGCTTGCGGTCGGCATAGTTACCGGGGTTAATGCGCACCTTCTCGACGATGCGGGCGGCCAGTTCGGCGGCATTGGGGGTGAAATGTATATCGGCGATGAGCGGCACCTGAATGCCCAGCTTACGCAGTCCGTTGCGGATATTTTCCAGATTCTGGGCCTCCTTCACGCTTGGCGCCGTGATGCGTACATACTCGCACCCCGACTCCACCATCCGGATCACCTCGTCGATAGAGCCCTGCGTATCCATCGTATCCACGGTCGTCATGGATTGCACTCGGATCGGGTAATCGGAGCCCATCGGCAGATCGCCGATATGAATGGAGATCGTCTTGCGCCTTTCATAGGCGGTCAGCGACGGGCAGTAAATATTGGTTTTTTGTTCAGAAGGTGTGATCACGGTCATTGAATGGTCATATCGACAAAGGTCTTAAATCTGAAACACAATCGGAACGCCAATGGTGCATTTTTCAATTTTCGTTGGTGGCTTTGTAACCGTTGCTTGATGGGGCGTAAACCTTCTAGGCGATTACCGTTCCCATATTAATTCCGACCGGATATTCATCGGTGGTGGGAATGGTTATGTTTTATATTTGAAAAGTTAAATATTTGTCGCGCCCGTCACCGCCAGTCTACGGCAAATCAATAGCTCAACTTTCCGGTTTTCCCGCCTTAATGAGGGCGAAATCTGCATGTTTCATTCATCATGTAAACCAGAGCTATATGGAAAAAATCAGTTTATGCCTGACCATTACTTTGATTTCATTCGGCTTGTCCGCGCAAACACCTTTGCGATGGAATTATCCCTGCAAGCCGGGGACTGAATGCTGGAATGCGCTCACATCTGTCGAGGAACGACAGAATGCCTGCCAGATTGCGGGAATTGACCTGAAAACGCTGAGCACGGAAGAGTTGCTGTTGATTACGATGGAACATCCGTTTTTTCGGAGTTATGTCGCGCATGACAGTCCGTTGGAAGGACTTGGGTTCGCGTTGGAGGGTTTTAATGGGTTCGAGGAGTTTAGGAAGCGGCCTGATGCGATGAAAGCTGCCTGCAATGTCTATTGCAAGGAGGATTTCAGTCGAATTGAGACTATGGCCGACAGTGCTGAAATGGGTGCCTATTCTCTCAAATGGATAGGGGTGGAGCTGATAATGTGTGATGATGCACTTTTAAGTCAAATGTCCTCACAGGAGAAAATTGACTTTTTGAAGCGGCTGCATGCACAATTGCTTATAAAGCAACGGTATGGGGATGTTTTTGGGGGCATTTCGGATGCGGTGAGTGCTTATATCTTCGATAAGGTGATGCATTCGATGGGCGATGGGGTGTTGGAAAGCCAGTATGAGGCGGAGCGTATGAAGGAGTTTCGGGTGCGATTGATTATGCGGGATCCGCGTCAAATCGAATTGTTGCTGGACAAGTTTACGGAGTATGTTAAAAATCATTGAATTGTACTAACAAAATCAAAAGTCATGAAAGCATTTACTTCATTCGATGCGTGGCATAATGTGCTTGTACTGAGGCTTGTTGCCTTAGTCGTAATTGGACTTCTATTGATTGGCGGATCTTGTACGAATGCTGAAATTAAGGAATACGAAATCGGAGAATCGTGCTTTACAAAAGAATCGCTTGAAACAGTGCCTTGGGTAAAAGATCAGCTGGCTTTTTTCCAGGTTCCCAAGCAGGGACCATTGCGGGTCGCCGTGTATCAGTATCGAGATGAGTATTACCTCGCTTTTGAAAATCCGTCACTTTCATCGCCCATGTCTTACATATTTAATTGTGATGGGAAGACGATTGGTGAAGTGAGCATTCACTATAACGAGTTCTATGGGCAGAATAAATTGATGACAGTATTATTGGAAGCTAAATATTGATCCGATGAAACACTTTTTAGCATACACATTTCTTATCGGATTCCTGGCTAAATGTCAGAAAACGGTCGCCTTTGTGTTAATCTGCACATTGTTGGCCGGAGCCGCGTGCGTCGAAACTGACGGTTTCGACAATATTGATCAACCCTGTTTTACGAAAGAATCGCTAGAAACGGTTCCGTGGATAGTTGACCACTTGAAGAAATACACTTTGCCAAATGGAGGAGGGTACCATGCCGCCGTCTATGTATATCATGACCAGCAGTTTTTAGCGATAACGACGCCATTCGGCTGTACACCTCTTGGGCACGTGTTCAACTGCGCGGGAGTTCCGCTCGACTCTCTGGAAATCGATTATATTGATTTCCAGAACAATATGAAGCTCGCCGCGGTTTTGACGGGGCCAAAATGATAAAAAGGAGCAAGGCGACCAAAGCGCCCCCGCATCGATTATCCTTCAATCCGGGTGCCTTCGTCAACAGTAATGATATAACTCTTCCCGCCTTCGCGTTCGATGGCTTCGGCCACTTCTTCCGCGTGTGTAGGCGCATAGGCGAACATGCAGCCGCCTCCGCCCGAGCCGTTAATCTTGCCGCCTAATGCGCCGGCACCGAGTGCGGCGTTCATCATGCGTTCGATTTTCGGGGTGGAGGTGCGTTTGTGGTCGCGGAGGTTTTCGTAATGCTTGTAGAGCAGGCCGCCGAATTGCTTGTCGAAATGCTGGCTCGCGTGGTCCTCCGCGCTGTCTATCAGTAATGCTTTACCTTCGACGAGGATGTCACGGTCTTCTATATTGGCTTTCAATAGACCCAGCTGGTCGGCAGAAAGTATGGATTTGTAATCGCTTACTTTTTCGATTGGTGTTGTGAAGATGGAAAAAGACGGATCGTAATCGGTGACGATCCTGATTACATCTTCCATTCCGTACCGGCAACGGGCAATGATTCCCAAGGTGTCTTTGGGTTCCAGTGAATCGCCGAGGACAAATGTTCCGAGCTTGGGAGTCAATGCTTCTACCTTGATAACCGGCGTCGATTCGAGGTAAATGACATTGCCAATGGCAGTGGAATAGTTATCCATCATGCCGCCAGGCTCGCCGAATTCCAGTACTTCGGCCGCATTGGCGATTTCTCCCAGTTCTTTTTTTGAAAAATTGAGTGGTTTGTCGCTCAGCTGATCCAGAAACTTTGCCCACGAAACGATCAGCGCCGAAGAGCTGGATGTCCCCGAATTGATGGGAATATTGCCGTGAATCGTCGCTTCAAAGCCTTTCGAGAATGTCAATCCCTTCCTTTTGACAACGTTAATCGTGCTGCGGAAATAATCGCGCGGCTTGACGTACGGGAAAGTCGTGTCGAGAGAGAATGCTTCTTGGGTGCCCAGGTCGGGCAAATGCAATATTATTTTTTGATCATCGCGATAACCGCCGTCAACGCTAATCCTACGCGATATGGCCGCTGCGATCACGGGGAGCCCCAGGTAATCCTGGTGTTCCCCGAAAAAGCAAATGCGGCCGGGAGTTGAAATCCTCATTGTGAACTACCAGCTTTTCTTTTTGTGGCCTATGTAGCCGAAATACAGCATATAAATGTAAAGTGGAACCAAAATCCAGTAGGCTTTCTGCGTACTGCCGATCGAGTCGGCGATGCTTCCGTACACCAAAGGTAATACTGCGCCGCCGGAAATACCCATTACGAGCAATGCAGATGCGATTTTTGTAAATTTGCCCAATCCGCTCAATGCCAATGGCCACAATGCAGGCCAGATCACCGCGTTCGCAAAACCGAGGATTGCAATGCAAAGCACGGAGGTAAAGCCGGTTGAGTTGATGGCGATTACCGTGACGATCAGGCCAAGGATCGCAGAGAATTTGAGGTAAGCTTGTTGCGATACATATTTGGGAATCAACACGATACCCAACATATATCCGAACATCATACCATATAATGTATAAGTACCGAACAAACGGGCTTCTTCTTCCGGGAAGCCCAGCGACACACCGTAGCTAATGATGGTGTCACCCGCGATCACCTCCGCACCTACGTAGCAGAACAATGCCAACACACCCAAAACAAGGTTAGGGAATTGCAGAACACTGGTTTTCTGGACCGCAACTTGTTGCGCAGCCAGTGGTGCGTCATCTTCTTCCTCTTCGCTTACTTCCACCAATCCTTTGGACATTCTGATAATGATTGCCAAAGCAACCAGCACAACGGTTAGCACGAGGTAAGGCATTGCTACTTTGTCCAGCTCCGACTTAGGATCTGCCGAGGAAGCGCCTGCGAGCAGCAGTTTTCCAAAAATAATCTGGCTGAAAATACCGGCGGTTTTATTGGCAATACCCATGATACTGATCCGCTGGGCAGCACTTTCGCGCGGGCCGAGGATGGTAGCGTAGGGGTTCGAGGCCGTTTGCAGTACGGTAAGACCAATACCAATCGTGAACAAACCAGCCAGAAACAGCGGGTATGAGGCCATTTCCGCAGCCGGGATGAATATGGCTGTTCCTAATGCCATCACGATGAGGGCAAGTGACATACCGTTTTTGAAACCGGTTTTTTTCAAAACCATTGAACACGGTATGGCCATGACGGTGTAAGAAATGAAAAACGCGAACGTAACCAGGTAGGAACTGGTGTTGTCGAGGGTAAATGCTTTTTTGAAGAAGGTGATCAGTGTTCCGTTAACCCATGTGACGAAACCCATCACAAAGAATAGAATGCCGATAATGAAGAGGGGACCCAGGTAACTGTTCTTTTTGCTCATTTAAGTCGTATTTGGAAAAGGTTGTTCAGGTTATTCTGTATTTGGTTTGTTATAATACTCAATATTCGTCATTCAGGCCAAAAATCCGCTGATTTGTTCGCCATTTTCCCCTGGTAAAGTCCGGGATTTCAACGGGCGAGCTCCCGCGTGCGATGGAGAGTTCGGATAAAGGGCTGATCGCGCTCCAAACCGCTGCGTCGTAAACGTCGATCGGCGGAGCGGTTTTGCGCTTGATAGCTTCTACAAACCCGCGGAGTACGAAATAGTCGATCCCTCCGTGCCCTGCATTCTCTGCTTCTTTGGCATATTTCGCCCAAAGCGGGTGATCGTTTTTGTCGAGGTAAGGCTTATCGGGTTCGCCAATGTGCTCTTTGGGAGATACGCCTTCGAGGTAAATCGTGTGGCCGTCGTTCATCCAGATGCCCTCGGTTCCCTGCGCGCGGAATGCGAGCGAGTAGGGGCGCGGCGAGTTGGTATCATGGATGAGCACGATGTTTTCGCCATTATAGCATTGGATCATCGTGGTGACGATATCTCCTAGTTTAAAGTTCACTTTCGCGTTGGGATGATCCTTGCCGCCGTGGTCTACCACATATTTGTGCAAGCCGCGCGATTTGGTGGCCATGGACGTCAGGTGCGTAAAGCAGTTGCCCCGGTTGATATCGAGCCAATGCGCTACCGGGCCGAGGCCGTGGGTCGGGTAGAGGTCGCCGTTGCGGTCGACCGAATGCTGAGTACGCCATTTAGCTTCCGAAAACCCTTTTGTACCGAATTCGACACCGTGGCCTTCATTGCTTTTGCCGGTATTGAACTTGATACCCCGCAAATCGTGCTGGTACCCGCAATGCGCGTAGGTCATTTCGCCGAACATGCCTGCCCGGATCATTTTGAGAATGGCCATTACATCACGGCGGTAGCACACATTTTCGAGGATCATGCAGTGCGAGCCGGTCTTTTCGAAAGTATTGACCAAATCCCACGATTCTTGCAAAGTCACGGTAGCGGAAACTTCCACAGCCGTATATTTTCCCGCATTCATCGAGGCCAGCGTCATGGGTACGTGCCATTGCCAGGGCGTAGCAATGAGTACGCCGTCGAGGTCGTCACGCTTGACGAGGTTCATAAAGTCCTCCTCGCCTTTGGAATACACCGCCGGTGCCTTACGACCCGCTTTTTTGATTTTATCGAGGGTAATATTGACGGCTTGGGGATCGATATCGCAGATCGCGTTGATCTCCACGTCCGGGCGGAACAATGCCTGCTCCACATGGTTGCGTCCCCGCAACCCGACACCAATAAACCCTAGACGTACATTTCCTGCCGGCTTCTCTTTTTTCAAATTCAGCGATGGGATAATCCCCGCGACGGGCGCGGCCAGCGCTGTTTTTTGCAGAAAATCACGTCTATCCATATCAAAATCTGTTGAATGTTAGCGGCACAGTTGGTAAAAGATTATTTGGTCTTACCTGGTCCCGGGCTGCAATTTACACGCAAATGCCAGATTTTTAAATTTTTTTATTAATTAAAAATTGACATTGCGAACGCTTTCGGGTAATACTAAATAGGATTGCCGTGAACAATTTGCTAGCTTACAGCGTTTACCCAAAGCAAGAGACTTCTGAGAGCGACTCACAGCATGCTCGCAACCTTAAATGTGTTGGACACAAACTTTGTAACGACATTTAAGGCAAACGAAAATTTTAAGTGGTTTAAAATATGGTGCAAAAGGTGGCGGTGTTCCGGAAGGAGCATTTTAATGCGGCCCATCGTCTTCATAATCCGGCATGGTCGGAAGAAAAGAACGGGGAGGTTTTTGGAAAATGCAATAATCCCAACTTTCACGGACACAATTATGAACTGATCGTGCAGGTGACGGGCCCTGTTGATCCCGAAACCGGTTATGTGATCGACATGAAAGTGTTGAGTGCCATATTGAAGGAATCTGTCATCGACCGGTTTGACCACCGGAACCTGAATCTCGACGTTGAAGAATTCAAAACCCTTAATCCGACCGCAGAAAACATTGCGATCGTTATTTATTCAATCATAAGACCCAAAATTGAAGCAGGTCTTGACCTGAAAATCAGATTATATGAAACAGAACGGAATTTTGTCGAGTATCCAGTCCAGTGAAGCTTTGGACATCGAAGAGGTTGGTGACGATCATTTGTTTTCAGGAATAGACACTCCCCTCCGTAAGGACGCGTTCGCGATGGAGGACGAGCTTAAAATGGAGTTGATCGAGAAGCATTTCCGCCACATTATGGAGATCATGGGTCTCGATCTGACGGACGATAGCCTCAAAGGCACGCCGAAAAGGGTTGCGAAAATGTACATCAAAGAGGTATTCAGCGGTCTTGATCCCAAGAACAAGCCGGCGATTGCACTTTTTGATAATAAATATAAGTACAACCAAATGCTGGTTGAAAAGGACATTTCGGTATTCTCCAACTGCGAGCACCATTTTGTACCGATTTACGGCAAGGCGCATGTGGCCTATATTTCAAGCGGAAAGGTAATCGGCTTGTCGAAACTGAACCGCATTGTAGAATACTACTCGAAACGCCCGCAGGTACAAGAGCGCCTTACCGTGCAGATCGCCAATGAACTGAAAGAGGCGCTACAAACCGAAGATGTAGCGGTTGTGATCGACGCGCAGCACATGTGCGTACAGTCACGCGGGATCCGCGACTCGGGTAGCTCGACGGTTACGGCTTATTATGGCGGTAAATTCGAGGAGGAAACGACTAAGAAAGAGTTTCTGAGTTATTTGGGGATGTAGTAAACAACAATTGACTACATCTGACTATAAATGACAACACCTGGCAAGTTATTGTCAGGTGTTGTCATTTATAGTCACTTATTGTTCCCGATTGAAGCGAAATAGAAAATAAGTTGGGCGTAGTCTCCGACTACGTCCGAGTGGTGCGCGGTCTCTGACCGCAACATAGCCGGTCGGAGACCGGCACGCACTCGGACATAGTCACAGACTACGCCCAACATCCGAGAATGTAGTCAATTGTTCGCGGCGGGACTAAACTGTCGGTCCTACACGCTCCAAAAGAGCCTTCGTTGCCTTGATACCATCATATTCAGAAAGCTTGCTTCCTTCGTACTCGATACCGGCAATGCCTTTGAAGCCGCTGGCCTTCACTACTTTCAGGATTTTAGCGTAGTCGGTTTCGATACAGTTTCCTTTTTCATCGAAATCGTAAGTTTTCGCGCTCACACCTTTTGCGAAAGGCATCAGTTCCTGCGTTCCCTGGTAGCGGTCATAAGATTCTTCGCAGCCATTAGCAGAACGTTTGATACAGAAGTTTCCGAAGTCAGGCAGGGTACCTACGTTTTTCATATTCACCTGCTTCATCACGCCCGACAACCATTTGCCGTTCGAAGAAGAACCGCCGTGGTTTTCTACGATCACGTTAATGCCCGTTTTTGCAGCGAATTCGCCTAGTTTACCCAGGCCGTCTACTGCCGCTTTCGCGATTTCTTCATCCGAGCCTTTACCGAACGCATTCACGCGGATGGTTTTGCAACCGAGGTATTTGGCAGCTTCCACCCATTTGTAGTGGTTTTCAACGGCTTTGTTACGTACCGCGGCGTCGAGCTCGCCCAGGCCGCCTTCGCCGTCAATCATGATCAGGTGGTTGCTCACGCCATTGTCTTTCGCTCTTTTGAGCAACTCGGCGAGGTAAGTTTTATCTTCTGCTTTGTCTTTGAAGAACTGGTTTACGTATTCCACGATCGAGATACCGAATTCTTTTTTAGCGAGCTCGGGGAAATCGAGGTTGGTGAGTTTTTTCGCGAAGAGAGCCTTGTGCAATGACCATTCGGCCAGTGAAATGTCAAACCAAAGTTTTTTAGCAGCCGGTTCGGCGAACAGATCAGTGAATGCAGAGGCAGCAAGCGCAGTGGCTCCGGCCTTTTTAAGGAAATCGCGACGAGAAAAGTCCATGATTGGTTAGAATTTAGATTTGATTATTATTCCTGAATATTGATTCTGGCTTCGCGGTACAGCTTCTCGTTTTTAGTGAGCTTGGCTGCGTCCCATTCGATGTCCTGCACGAACGCGTGCCTGCGGACGGGACAATTATCGATCCTGCAAAAGTAGCAACATTGGTATACGCACGGATCGGCGTGGACAAAAATTTCCGTCTCGCCCGGCTGCTGCGCTTTCAGGATGTTTTCGAAATCGTGGATCGTTTCGTGTACTTTTTGGAGTTCCCAGTAGTAAGGTAAGGTCAAATGGCAGTCGATGTGCAGATCGGAGCCGTATTGCTGTGCGCGCAGGTTATGGACGTCGATCCATTCATCCTTTTTGTTCTCATTCAATGTGTGAATTACCTTGTCGAGCAGCAACTCATCGCTGGCGTCCATGAGTCCGGCCACCG
This sequence comes from Dyadobacter fermentans, assembly GCF_019924045.1. Lineage (GTDB taxonomy): Bacteria > Bacteroidota > Bacteroidia > Cytophagales > Spirosomataceae > Dyadobacter > Dyadobacter fermentans_A. The sequence goes on from NZ_JAHXBN010000020.1 coordinate 113,148, forward strand.
ATTTGCTGACCAATTGCGATCCGCTGTAAGCCAGAAAAAGCCCGAAAAACAGGGAAGCTACGCTGTCGATCCATATATAACCGGTGAGCATAATCAACCCAACACTCAAAATGAGCACCACGCTGCTAATGCTGTCCGACATTAAATGCTTTCCGTCGGCGACCAATGCCAGCGAGTTGGCTTTACGCCCCTCTGTGAGCAGCTTATAACCGATCGCGGTGTTGACGAAAATTGTGAAAACGATGAAGAGCGAGCCTTGGGCCAGGTTTTCGATCGGTGCCGGGTCCATCAGCCTTTTCACGGCTTCCACTACAATGAATATCGATGCGATGATGATCAATGCGCCTTCAAAACCGGCCGAGAAAAACTCGACTTTGCCGTGTCCGTAGGGGTGGTTCCGGTCTTTGGGCTGAGAGGAAAGGTAAACGCTGTAAAACGCAAAACCGCTGGCGATTACGTTGATGATCGACTCCAGGGCATCGCTCAGGATGGCGTTGGAAGAGGTAATGTAGAATGCAAAAAACTTCAATGCTGTCAGCAGAATGCTGGCTACAAAAGACAGCATGATGAGACGTTGTTTAAGCTTATTTTGGTTTATTTGCATTTGAGATTTGTCAATGAAAGGCCAAAAATACTAAGAAAATGCGGGTTATATCCACTGAAAATAACTGGAAAACACTATCGTCGGAAACCGTTTATGAGAATGCCTGGCTGGAACTCAGTCACCGTGACGTGATTAACCCTTCGGGCAACAAAGGCATTTACGGTTTGGTTAAATTCAAAAACCAGGCGATAGGGGTGATCCCGGTGGACAGCGACAACAACATTTACCTCGTGGGCCAGTACCGTTATGCGATCGACGAATATTCCTGGGAAATTCCGGAGGGCGGCGGGGCGCTCGGTGCCGATCCGCTCGACGCCGCCAAACGCGAGCTGAAAGAGGAGACCGGCCTTCTGGCGAACAAATGGACTAAGCTTTCCCGCATTCACACCTCCAACTCGGCAACTAACGAAGAAGGATTCCTCTTCATTGCCGAGGAGCTCACGCAAGATCAGGCCGAGCCGGAAGATACGGAGGATCTGCAAGTGTGGAAATTGCCTTTGAAAGAAGCAGTAGAAATGGTTATGCGCTCCGAAATCACCGATTCTCTTTCGGTCGCTGCCATATTGATGACTGCCAGACTGAAAGGTATCTGATATGCTGCAAGCGCTACTTTACGGCACGCTGACGGGCGTTGCATTGTGTCTTACTTTCGGGACTGTTTTCTTTTCCCTGGTCCAAAATAGCGTCGATAATGGCTATCGCACGGGTATCAAAATCGCGTTCGGCGTGTTTATCTGTGACATTATCTTCGTATTCTTCGCCATTTTCGGGACGGCATTGCTGCCCGATATCCCGCATTTCCAGCAATGGATGGCCGGAGCCGGCGTGGTGTTCCTCACAGCTCTGGGTTTGAGCAATATCATCAAAGGCCAGCCTCAGATCGCCGAACCGCAAACACGTTTTGGAAACTTTCTGTATTATTTCACCACCGGCTTCCTGCTGAATGGGCTGAATCCTGTGAATTTCATCAGTTGGGTGACAATAGCCTCTTACATCCGCACGAACCTGCATTATAACCTCAACCAGGTCATCCTATTCTTTGCGGCGAGCGTGATTGCGGTATTTTTGGTGGAAAGCGCCATCGCTGTCTTCGCGCACAGGCTCAAAAAGCTGTTCACGCCCAAAGTGGTCACTGTATTTAACAAAGTGACAGGCGTGATTTTCATTCTCATCGCCTGTCAGATTGCTTATACCAATTTTTTGAAGTAGGTTATTCTTTAATGTAGCCTTCGGTTTTCAGGAAGTTCTTCCAATCACTAATCAGATCTTTCTTGAAAACGCGGGGGAATTTGTTCTGTCCGCCCAGCTTGCCTTTGGATTCCATCCAATGGTAGAATGCCTGGTTGGGCAATACGGTCACGAATACTTCTTTCAATGCGTGACGGCGCTCTACGGCGTAGTCATCATTGAGCTCAGCGAGTTGGGCGTCGAGTTTTTGTTTCAAAACTTCTGCATCTACATTGGATTCTTCCACGCCTACATACCAGTCGTGCGCGAACAAGCTGCCGTGCTCGATGCCGCAAACCGTAAATTCTTTCACAGAAATACCCATTTCACGCGAAACGAGGTCGATCGCCTTGTTCATATTGTCCACCGAAAGGTGTTCGCCGCAAAGGCTGAGGTAATGCTTCGTGCGCCCGGTGATCACGATTTCGCCGCGCGACTTATCCACGAACTTCAGCGTATCGCCGATCAGGTACCGCCACGCGCCCGAGCAGGTCGAGAGCAGCAATGCATACTCTTTTCCTTCTTCCACCTGGTCGATCATCAGCGTCTCGGGATTATCGAGCATTACGCCGTCGGAATCGAAGTTTTTGGGGGTAAAGGGGATAAATTCAAAAAACAGACCATTATCACAAACCAACTCCATTCCCACCGCACCCGGCCGTGACTGGTAGGCAATAAAGCCTTCCGACGCGAGGTAGGTATTGATGTAGGTCATCGGCTTGCCCAGGAGTTTCTCAAAACCTTTGCGATAGGGCTCAAATGAAACGCCTCCATGCGCGAAAACCTGCAAATTCGGCCAGATCTCGTGGATATTCTTCACATTATAATGCGCGATGATCTTTTCAAAGAGCAGCTGGATCCATGCAGGCACACCTACCACGAACCCAATGTCCCATTCGCTCGCCACACGGGTGATTTCTTCCAGTTTCAGGCCCCAGTCGCGCTGCGCGGCGATTTTCTGGCCGGGTTTGTAGTACGGGCGGAACCAGCGCGGGATTTGCTGGATTTGAATACCACTCAAATCGCCTGCCAAACTCCCGGTATCATGCGGGTTCAGGTTGGTACTGCCGCTGAGCATCAGGAAGCCTTTTTCGTACAAATCAGGCGGAAGGTCTTTGTAGTGGCCTAACGACAATATCTGGCGGATACTCGTTTTCTGAATGGCTTTGGTCATAGCTTTCGTCACCGGAATCTGCTTGGAAGCTGCTTCCGAAGTGCCTGAGCTCAATGCGTAGTACTTCACCGTGCCGGGCCAGCACACGTCCTTATCGCCTTCGAGCGATTTGTGCCACCACTCGTTGAATATCTTGTTATAGTCGTAAACAGGCACCGTGCGCTTGTAGAGCTCGTAAAATGCCCCTTTTTCACCGAAAAGAATGGTGGAAAGCAGTTCGTCAAAATTGTACTTCTCGCCGAACTCGGTATATCTGGCCTTGGCCAGGAGCTTGGCCAAAGTTTTCTTTTGCTGCTGGTGTAAACTTGCCTTGCGGCGGTTGGCAACGATGTTGCTGAAATGGATGCCTTTCTTTAATAAACTGCCTACTAATGCCATAGCTGTTGGTTAAATTACAAATCCCAGGTCGATAGCTTTTTCAACGCTTCATACTCTGTCAGATCATATTGACATGGCACCACCGAGATATAGTTATTATCCAGTGCCCAGACATCGGTGTCTTCTTTTTCCGTATCGAAATTGACAAACTCACCGGCCATCCAAAGGTAGCCGCGACCGTTAGGGTCGACGCGGTAGTCGAATTTTTCCTGCCATTTGGCATGCGCCTGGCGGCACACTTTTACGCCTTTCAGTGCCAGGTCCGTTTTGGCAGGAATGTTCACATTCAATGCAATGCCGTTTGGAATGCCATTCTTCAAAGCTTCTTCGGTGATCGCCTTGATGTACGGAACGGCGTGGCTGAAATCCGCATCCTCCCTGAAATCACAAAGCGAAAAACCGATCGCCGGGATGCCTTCGATCGCCGCTTCAATGGCGGCCGACATCGTGCCGGAGTACAACACGCTGATCGAACTGTTGCTGCCGTGGTTGATACCGCTTACCACGAGGTCGGGCTTGCGGTCCTGCAACACGTAGTTCTTAGCCAGTTTTACGCAATCGGCCGGTGTTCCCGAGCATTCGTATTCCGTCACATCATCAAAAATATGGGTGGAATAAAGCCTGAGCGGTTCCCCGATGGTAATAGCATGGCCCATTCCGGACTGCGGGCTGTTGGGAGCGACCACGATTACCTCGCCCAGCGCCTGCATGATTTCAACCAGCGTTCGGATTCCTTTTGACGTTATTCCGTCGTCATTTGTAACTAAAATGAGGGGTTTCATATATTTCTACTGATCGGGTGCTTAGCTGCTTCATGCGATCTGGTCTGCCGGCTCAGTAACATGGTTTTTAAGTGAATAAATATTTAATTGCGCTTTTCAAGCTGCCAAATTTAAGCAATATGCCTTCATTCGCAACACTGCAAGCCTCGGTCGCGGACATTCCGACCATCGTCGAAATCCAGGAAAAAACATGGGAACCGACTTACCGTGACATCCTTAGCAAGGAGCAGATCGATTTTATGTTCGAAAAAATATATTCTCCCGAATCCCTCACACACCAGATGGAATCCGGGCAGCAATTCATGATCCTGCTAAGCGACGAGACGCCCGCCGGCTTTTCGTCGGTGTCGGAAGAAAAGCCGGGAAAGTTCAAATTACACAAAATATACGTGCTTCCCGCCACGCAGGGGACCGGCGCGGGAAAATACCTTTTACACGAAACTGAAAATTACGTGAAGTCGCGGGGGGGAACGGTACTGTCACTGAACGTGAACCGCTACAACAAGGCCAAAACCTTCTACGAAAGAATGGGCTTCCAGGTAGTCGACGAGCAGGATATTCCTATCGGACCTTACTGGATGAACGATTACGTGCTCGAAAAGCCATTGAACTGAACCGGCTAGGCCGATTCAGTTTTCAATGCGAGTTTCATTTTCCTGATATTCTTCTGCTGACTTTTCAGGCCTTGCAGCGGGTGGTAGTGGTTGCTGTTCACCACGTAGTAGCCTGTGCCATCATAGGCGCGTTTGGCAGGGTGTGATTTACATTCTGCCGAACAGGCGCCTTCCATTTCCCAGCCGCACTTTTCGCAGATCGGTACGTGGTTGTTACATTCGGCATTGGCGCAGTTTACCATGCGGTCGGAAGGCTCTTTGCAGATGTAGCATTTCGAAATCACGGTCGGGTTCACGCTGTTCACATCCACGGTAATGCGGTTGTCGAACACGTAACATTTACCGTCGAAGTTCTCTCCGCCTTCTTCGAGCCCGTAGCGTATAATGCCTCCGTGCAGCTGATAAACGTCGGTAAAGCCCTGGTCGAGCAGATAGGCACTCGCTTTCTCGCATTTGATACCACCGGTGCAATAGGTAATTACTTTCTTATCTTTCAAATGGGCGATCTCATGCACGTGGTCGGGCAGCTCGCGCAGGTTGTGCATATCAAACGTGATGGCGCCTTTGAACTTGCCTACTTCGTGTTCATAGTCAGAACGCATGTCTACGAGAACCACATCCGGGTCGTTCAGCATCGCTTTGAAGTCGGCCGGTTCGAGGTGCTTGCCTGTCTGCACAAGCGGATTTACCGGTAGGTCGGAGTTTACGATCTCGTCCTTCACGCGTACGTGTAATTTCTGAAATGCAACGTGGTCCGACTCCTCCACTTTGAACTGAACGCCGGCGAAACGTGCGTCCGAACGGACGTAGTTCATATAAGCCTCGCATTGTTCCGATGTGCCCGAAACCGTGCCGTTCAAGCCCTCAGGCGCAACGATAATGCGCCCCAGGAGGTTGTTCTCCACACAAAAAAGGTGATGCTCGTCGCGGTAGGTGTCGGGATCGGCGATGGGCGTGTAATAGTAATATAGTATAACCCGGTAAGGTTTCATAATTCAATTCTTTTCTCCAAATCAGCCGCAAATATACGAATAATACAAGTTTTAAGAAAATGCCGAAAATCAGTTTTGCAGCTGACCGGTTATCCGTTGAAATACATATTTTTGTGGGCACTCGTTCAATTACTCAACTTCATCCTATCTCCTTATGCACATCGCTATCATTGGTAACATCGGCGCAGGTAAAACTACATTGACCCAAATGCTGGGGGATTATTTCAAATGGGAAGTGATGTATGAGGCGGTAGAAGGGAATCCCTATCTCGCTGATTTTTATATGGATATGGAGCGCTGGGCGTTCAATCTGCAAATTTATTTTTTGAACAACCGCTTCGCACAGGTCCAGAAAATCCGCGAAACGACCTATTCGACCATCGTTCAGGACCGCACCATTTTCGAAGACGCCTATATTTTTGCCCGCAACCTGTATGAATCCGGCGTCCTCACGGATCGTGATTACCAGACTTACCTGCTGCTTTTCGAATCCATTATCCGCACCGTTTCCCAGCCCGATTTGCTGATTTATCTCAAAGCGGATATTCCCAAACTCGTGTCGCAGATCAAAAAGCGTGGCCGCGAGTTCGAGGCCGACATTTCAACCGACTACCTCGCGAATCTCAACCGCTACTACGAGGATTTTGTGCAAAACTACGAAGACGGGAAAATCATCGAAATCGATGTAAACAACATGGACTTCGCGTCGAATCCCGAAGACTTCAACAAAATCGTGGCATTACTGAACAAGGAGTTGTTTTACGTCTGATCGGGCGGTTAATACATGCACGCGATCGCCTTGTGAAGCAGCTGGCTCTTTTTGGCATCGACCTTGAATGTCCGTTTATCGTCGGGCAAAAGTATTTCAATCTGCACCGTTCCTTTCATTTTTTCGAGCTCTTTCGGTTCGATGGGAGTGGAGAGGACAAACTCGCTCTGCCAGTTACTGCGGTCGGTGGAGCTGATGGTCGTGTATAGGGAGAAATTGCCTTTCACCGACGAAAACTTGATTTCGGTGAACATCTGAACGTGGTAGACCTGGCCAAATTCGTCATTATGATAATTAAGAATCCGTTCTTCACCGGTTTTGGCGAGAGTCAGGTATTCTTTCGGCCCGGAAAGTTGGACGATATGATAGTGGACGATCTTGTGATTCGACGGACTGACGGTTTCCTTGCATTGGGCAAAAGATTTACTCACGTCAGCCATCAGTAAACCGACCACACTAAGCAGGAAAGTGGGCTTCATGCAGAGGGCGTAATTCAACACTTTTCTAGATTTCAGGGTTATTCAAACGTTTGTAAAGATAATCGCCTGATAAGTAGAATGCAACAGGATACCGGGAAAGTTGTATTTCTGGAAAAAGCTGATAGTTTTGTGTTATTACAAACTAAAACGATTTTACACATGCTATTGAACGACATTATCTTCTACATTTCCTGTGTCGGTGTCGCTTTCTTCGTGGGGCGCGGCATTTTTATTCTCATCAAAAAAGCATTCTTCGGAGGCGACATTGTCCTCACCAATCCCCGAACGGGCAAATCTATCGTCCTGGGCAAGCACCATGTAGATGGTCAGGCCAAGAGGCTTTTAGAGGTGCTGGAAGGATGGAAGTAAAAGCCAGAAAACGGCGTAAGAAAAGATCATTCAAGTACAAAACCGAGACAGTAACCTTTTTATCGACATTTATTATTGGCATTTCACAGCAGCTGCCAGGGTCTTTTCCACGTGAGACGATTGTGTATCTCGCGGCGCCAGTCTCGTATTTTATTCAGTTTATTAGTTTGAAAGTTATTGCAGTGGCCGATCTGGCGGTTGCGACGTATCGCGTCAGGCGTTATGTGAGAGAATTGGAAATGGAGGGCGCATTGCCGGGGAAGACCAGGGTACGCCAGATTGAAATTGATGTTGAAATTTGCGAATACCGGACGGCGTTGCGTGAGCGGCGCATCCGGGAATTGAATCCCAAGAAATGACTACTTTACTCTCCGTTCCTCTGCGAGTTGCTTGTATGCCTCTCCGAGTTCGTCTTTGAGCTCCCTGATTTTCGCTTCCAGTTTTTCTACTTCACTTTTATGAACGAGGTCTTTCATGTATCTGACAGCCTCCGGATCTCCCTCAAAACCGAACAGCCAGTTTGGATCAATTCCTAATTCTCTGATAATGATCCCGACCGCAGCAGACGGCAGGGTTTGCTCACCCATCATGACTTTACTCATCTTAGAGTGCGACAAGTGAACCATTCTCCCAATAGACGTGGGAGTGAGGTTATGTGCTTTTAATATCGAATGGATGCGTTTAACTTCGATCATCTGGAATGTCTCTGGGTTGGGTGTGTGATAGTGACCTGAAAATGTTATTTTCGGGTAATTGTATGTTCCAAATGTTTCATATATTTGTTATGAACGTGTAGCATATATGAAGCATTTATGTAAATATAACAAAAAGCAACCTTGATTTCGAGGGGAAGTTTGTCGCGTTCGGGAGAATAGTCATTGAAATTAACCTTGCACCACTATGAATTTTAAAATCATTCGGATCCCTGAAACAGGTATTCAGGTTTGCCTGCATCGCGATCGTAGCGAGGAGGGCGAGGAAATCGTTCGCATTACTTCTTTCATTACCAATGCGCAGCATGCGGAGATCATGTTGGAGCAGGTAGTGACATTTACCAAGCCCGGAAGTTCGGTGCGATTTGTAGCAGATTACTCGCTGGTTTCTGCCAAAAGTTTTCTGGAAGAGTCGATGAACGAAGTTGGAATGCTGGCATTTGCCTGACCTGGGCCGGCACCTGTTTACCTTTTTAGGCATAAAAAAAGTGCGTTGGTTAATTCCCAACGCACTTTCGATGTGACCAGAAGGAGAGTCGAACTCCTATGCCCGAACGGGCACTACCCCCTCAAAGTAGCGTGTCTACCAATTCCACCACCTGGCCGTCAATCGTGATGCAAAAGTAGTATTTTAATGATTCGGCGCAACAGTTGCGCCCCGATTTTTTTTGAGAAAATATCGCGCATTGCGCAAAAAAACTTCGCGTTTGCGCAATTTGATCGTAGTTTTGTGCCCCGAAAACGGGTTAGTACCCAAAGGATCAGACTGTTCAGCCTTTCGGTCGACAAGGGGCTCGGAAATATTAAAAATTTTAGATTTAGTAATTAGCATAAAAGCCCTGGCATCGATCCAAGGCTTTTTATGTTAATTACCGTTATGTAAAACCCGGTGTCTAGGTCGACAATGGACGTCCGGCAGGGATATTGATCCGCTGGCGGTTGTTCGGGAAGGTAGCACGCTTGGCCGTAAATTTGGCATTCACATATTCCACCATATCGATTTCGCCGGTAATGGTGTCGCCCGAAAGCTTTCCGTAGAATGTCATCGTGAGGTTGTCGCCCGGCACGCTGTACCGGCTTTGGAAACGTACTTCGTCGCCATCAATGTTACCAAACAGCTCGCGTGTCGCGAACTCGCCTTTGTGGGTTCCGTACAGGTAGTTGCCGTCCTGCTTTTCGATAATGAATGTATGCTTGCTGGCACTGGTGTAAAATTCGATGCTCACATCCCAACGGCCTGCGATTTCGGCAGCAGGCGCTTTCATCGTCGCTTCGGCTTTCGGCGCGCTGCGTTTGCGGGTGAGGATTTCGTAAATGCGCTCCGCCACAATTTTGTCGTTACCCGGGCCCATCATATAGGCGGCTACGGTAATCGACGTGGTAGGGGGGCCCGATTGTGCTGCCTGACCTCTGCGGAAGCCGGTTCCGACGGCCACACGCGGTTTGGTGGTTTGCAGCTCGTCGGCTACTTCCTGGCCGGTTATATTCAGCTTGGTAGGGTCCCAGGTTATGGTTAATGTCGGTGTAGCATTATCCAACGCGCCTTCCGCGGGCTCTTTAATTTCGAGTTTAGCACTTGGAATGCCGCTCAGTTTCTTGGAAATGTTTTCCAGCCATGATACCCAGGTTCTCATTTCAGCCTTATGGTCACGCGTGGCCCATGCTTCCACGGCTGCCAGCATTCCGATCATTTCTTCGCGGCCTACTTTATTGTTGCGGCAAGGTCCGTGGTGCGGTGCGCTGGCCTGCCATGCCGACATGAGTACATCCTTGCTGCCGAGCATCAGACCTGCGCACTGTGGTCCGCGAATTACTTTTCCACCACTATATGCCACCACGCTCGCTCCGGCTTGCAAATGGATATTAGGGATTGTCAAACGTTCGGCTGCTGCATCCACCAGCAATGGCACGCCGGCAGGTTTGGCAATATCCGCTACGGCCTTTACAGTCCATGGCTCATCACCCGGCATCATGTAAATCATCGCCGTACGAGGGGTAATGGCCTTTTTGAGTTCTTCAATGGTTTCGACGGTGATGATTTTTACGCCTACATTACGTATCGCGTGGTCATACACGTTGCGCGAGGATCTCGGGATAATCACCTCCGTTTTTTCAAAACCTTCCAGGTTGGGAATGCGTATCAGTTTTTCGGGGTTACCACCTGCGATAATACCCGCGGTTACCTCGTTCATGCCTGCCGCACAGCCCGAGGATACCATACCCCATTCGGAGCCGACGATTTCTGATAGGCGCTGGCCCACACCAAACGCCAGCTCGTCGATCTGTACATTATACTGGCATGCATACTCCATAGCCTGACGAACTTCGGGCAGTTCTATGGACGCTCCGATAATGGTAAATGTCCCCCGGCAGTTGATAATCGGCTCCACGCCGATCGACTGATAGATTTGCGGTCCGGGCTTCAAGGGCCCGGGTGCTGATACAGCCGCCGAGGCTTTCTGAAACCACTTCGGTTTGCTGCTTTCGGCAAAGGCCGCGGACGTGCTGGCCGCCGCGCTCAGAACGCCTCCCGCGAGCGGGATCATGGAAAGATCTTTTAAAAGTTCTCTGCGTTTCATTGGTGTTAAGGTATGGGGGTTTGAATGGTTAAAGGGCGTTGTCGGGAAATGGTCAGGTGTTGTTGGGTTTAGTCAGGTATTGTCAAGTTGAGTCAGGTGTTGAGGTAAGGATGCCTGATTGGGTTTGGAATACCCTTTTTCTTGAATAAATATCTTCCTTTCGATTACCTGGGGCCTGTTCCCGGGGTTTGCTGGCCCTGGTTGGTTGCGGGGCGCTCCGGACGGGGCAGGTTAACGGGCTCCACGCGCGCATTGAGCGTATACACGATGTTGCCGCCGCGGATGGTCGCTTCGGTTTCGATGCGTTTTTTGCCGGTGATTTTGCCGTCGCGCGCGTAGTAGCCAAAGTTCCCGTCGCGCACGTTCAACAGGGCCACGTCGGCGGGCGAGCCTACGGACAGGTTCCCGAGTTCCTCGCGGCGGATCTCCTGTGCAGGGTTCCAGGTGCTGGCTTTGATCACACTTTTGAAATCCATACCCATCGCCATAAACATGGACATAATGTTGTTCATGTCCTTCATGGCCGAGTTCATGCTGCTCGTATGCAGATCTGTGCTGATAGAATTAGGATAAAAGCCCTGCTTAATAGCCGGCTGTCCCTGGGAGAAAAGGAAGCTGGCTCCCCCGAAGCCCACATCAAATATTACCCCGCGTTTCTGTGCTTCGATTGCGTAGGGTTTCACTTTATTGGTCGATACGTCCACGATAGATTCGCGGCCGCGGCCGCTGTTATTGCTGTTGCCGCCGAAGCAATGGGTGTAGATGTCGCCTTTACGGAATTTTTTCAAATACAATTCTTCCAACGGCAACACCGGGTTGGCACTGCCGAAATCGACCATGATGGGGATGTTGGCGAGCGTTCCGGCCTCCAATGCACGGTCGGTGGGCGTCCAGTCGTGACCCACGAAATGCGCCAACTTTACACCTACGACGTCGTTCGGGTACTTTTTGGCCATTTCGGCAGTCGCTTTCGCATCCATTTCTTCGAGGCTGTTCTCGAATTTCCCACCAGCCATTCCTTCGCCCACAATGTTCAGGAATGCGAGCACACGAGTTTTGGAAAGGTCGATGGTTTGTTTTTTGAAAGTCTCAAAGGTCTTCCAGCCGGAACTTCCCGCATCCACGACGGTGGTAACGCCTGAGCGGAACGTGAAGCCGTCGGCGGGCAGACCGTTCGGGCCATTACGGTAGGTGCCTTGGAGGTCGGTACCCCAGAAAAAGTGCACGTGAATGTCGATGAGCCCGGGCGTGACGTAGAGTCCTTTGGCATCCACCACCTGCACAGCCTGGCTGGCGTCGATGTTTTTGGCTACGAGGGCGATCTTTCCGTCCTCACCGCCCGGCGTGCCTTCGATGGCCACGTCCATAACGGCGTCGATGTTGTTTTTCGGGTCGATCACATGCCCGCCTTTGATCACGACGCTGTATTTCTTGGTCTGTGACCAGGCCGGCTGACACAGGATAAAGAGCACCACCAGGGCTGAAAGGGAGAAAGCTCTCATAATATTAAGGGTTTAGGATAGATAAATGCTTCTGTACAATGTCTTTGCAAGCAGGCTGCATTCATGATGAGGACACATATTTAATATCAAAACCCCCATCACCGGCCTGTAATTATTTTCACACGCCCGTTATGCCGATAAAAGCATCGACGGGACTGCTTTTACGCTGGTATCCAGCCCGAAACGCCGGATTTTTTTGTTCAGATATTTCTCACGAGCCAATGTAAAAGACTGCATTTTTCATTTCGCTGCCCGACCGATCGGTCGGCTGGGGTGGCTCTGCCGCGGCCGGAAGATTTTGTCTGGTGTTTATGCCTGTAAATCAGGGTAGAATTGACCAAGGGGTCGTTTTTGAACTATAAGGGCGTTGTGAGCCTGCTTCGCTGAGAAAAAAAAGCGGTGGGTCTGTCCTGTTTCCGGCATCCCGTTTGTATTGGGGTTAGTTGAAACAATATTCACCTCAAAAACAGTCCATCATGGGAAAGCTCATTGCCTACAATTTCACGACGCTCAACGGTTATTTCAAAGGACCCGATAACGACATCAGCTGGCACCGGCATGGCGAAGAAGAAAACGGCTTTGCGTCCGATAACCTCGAAGCCAGAGCCACGCTGCTGTTCGGCAGGGTAACCTATGAGATGATGGCAAGTTTCTGGCCCACGCCCATGGCCATCGAAAGCATGCCGGAAGTAGCCCAGGGGATGAATGAATCCGAAAAGATCGTATTTTCAACGACCCTCGAAAGCGCCGGTTGGGAGAATACCACGCTCATTAAAGGGGACCTTATCGAAGCCGTTCGAAAACTTAAAGCTATTCCCGGCAAAACCATGACTATCCTGGGCAGCGGGAGCATCATTGCCCAACTTGCCGAAGCACGCCTGATTGATGAATATCAGTTTATGATCGATCCCGTAGCCATCGGAGAAGGTACGCCCTCATTTCAGGGATTAACGAGGAAATTGGATTTGAAGCTGATCAACCACCGTGTATTTAGCAGCGGGGTGGTTTTATTGACTTATGAGGCGATTTGAAACGTTTGCTTTTCAGGATGGTTGATTGTCGTGATAGGGAATAGCTTTGACGAGCCGGATATTGTTGTATTCGGGGATCGTTACGACGTTCTCCTTGGGTATTATCCCTCTCTGAATCCAGTTTGTCACGGTCTGCGTGTTGGGGATATTGAACCGTTTGCAATACTCGGAAATAGTGACCCATTGATCCATCGGATATTGAACGCCCTTGTATTCGCAATAGTCTTTCAAGGCCTGTTTGCTATCCGCAAGTAGCTTTTCCAGCTCGGATTGGTTGGTTTCTGTCGTCATAATTTCGGGTCTGAATTAATCAGTAGCATTGTTATCCTCTTCATTTAACGCTTTTTGAATGAGTGCAATCATGTCCAGCACCTGATCCAATTCCTTCTGGGTCATTGAATCCTGACGATCACGAAGGTATTGCCGAAGCGCAGCCAACTGCATGCGGAGGTGAAATTCTTGCATTTTGATAGTGTGTCACGGGTTTAAAGTTACACCTTGTTTCGTTACGAATCAAGTTGTTTTATAACGGTAATATCTTAAAATTTATCAAAATATTTATAATAAAATCGACAGCATGGAAGAATACCTCATCCTCATGCGCCTTGATCTCCTGACAAAGGGTGCACAGCCTTCTCCCGAGCAAATGCAGGAGTATATGAAGCAGTACCACCATTGGATTAGCGGTATTGTGGAGGAAGGGAAATTTGCAGGCGGGAAGGGGCTCTCTACGGAGGGTAAAGTGCTCAAAACCAACAATGTGGTAACCGACGGACCGTACGCAGAAACGAAGGAATCGCTGGCTGGTTTTATCGTGGTCCGCGCGGAGAGCTTCGATGATGCCATGCGGCTGGCGGCACAGTGCCCGATCCTGAATGGCGATGGGAACAGCGTGGAGGTAAGGAAAATCGTTTCCGTGCATGAACACTGAGCCACCGATCCCGCATTTGTTCAGGACGGAGTACCGGAAGATCGTTTCGGTACTTTGCAGGCATTTCGGGTTCCGGGAAATAGAAGTGGCTGAGGACATTGCGAGCGATACGTTTCTGGTGGCAACGCAGGCTTGGGGTATTGAGGGGCCACCGCCGAACCCCGCGGGCTGGCTCTACAATACGGCTAAAAACAAGGCGAAAAATTACCTGCACCGCCATTCGATCTACGAGGAGCGGGTATTGCCGGAGGTCCGGGCCGGGCTCGGCGAGGAGCAGGCATTCGAGATAGACCTTACACCCGAGAATATCACGGACAGCCAGTTGCAAATGCTGTTCGCAGTGTGTCACCCGGCGATATCGGAAGAGTCGCAGGTAGGGCTGGCGCTACGGGTACTCTGCGGATTTGGCATTCAGGAAATTGCGGACGCATTCCTGACAACGAAAGAAGTCATCAACAAACGACTGACCAGGGCCCGGGAACGGCTTCGGGAGGTCGATATCCGCATTGAAATGCCGGCTCCGGCAGAAATGGATGCGCGGCTCGGACCTGTGCTGACGACCCTCTATTTGCTTTTCAATGAAGGATATTATTCGATGAGCCAGGACCATACGCTGCGGAAGGACGTTTGCCTGGAAGCCATTCGGCTTTGCACGATGCTGATCGAAAACAATGCTACCAATAAGCCGCAGGTCAATGCGCTGATGGCGATGATGTGTTTTCACGCCTCGCGGTTCGATGCCCGTACGGATGCTTCGGGCGCGCTGGTGCTGTACGAGGAGCAAGACCCGAGCCTGTGGAATGCGGATCTTATCAGGAATGGATACATTTTTCTGCAATCGGCAGCCAGGGGCGAGCAGGTTTCGCGGTATCACCTTGAAGCGGGCATCGCATACTGGCACACGCAAAAAGAGGATACTTCGGAAAAATGGAGCAGCATCGTTTACTACTATGATCAGTTGTTGAAACTCAGCTATTCTCCCGTTGCAGCGCTTAATCGGGCGTTTGCCTTGTCCAAATGGAAAGGAAAAGCCGAAGCGATCCGCGAAACGGAGGCCCTGGCGCTGGAAGGCAATCATTTTTATTTCGCATTGCTGGGCGAACTCTATGATGGAATCGACCGGCAAAAGGCTTTGGAAAACCTGGACAATGCATTGCGGCTGGCGAGGACTGCCGCCGACCAGCAGGCGATCCGCAAGCGGATTTTGGCGTTGTCCTGAAATTGCGGTCCTATTTTTTGCTGGATATTTTCACCAAACGCTTTTTCAGCACCCGTTGGTAAAGCAAGTTATTCAGCCAAATGAAAATGATCACACCCAGGATGATAAACACCGCATTCAGCTTGTAAGAGAAACCTACGAACTTCTCCTTGCCGTCAAGTGAAAGCTCGAAGCGGAGCCAGGAGCGCTCGACAGTGGTAGTAATGCGATCGAAAGGAAGGGCTTCATCGTAAATGATTTTGGTGATGAAATGGCCGGTCGTATCCATATAACCATACTTATCATCTATCCGGATCATCGAGACACCGTGATTGTAGTAGGAAGCAAAGTCATATTTCAGCGGTGTCCTTATCCGGCCCGATTTATCGATGTGCCCGAATTTGCCGTTAATCGCGACCGCAGAACGGTTTTCGGCCGTGAAACCGGTGGCTTCATCATACAAATGCCGGATACGCAGTTTGCCGGTTTTATCGATGCAGCCCCATTTCCCATCCTTTTTTACCCAAAACAAGCCATTGGTTGGTTTACGGGTATCGGTGTATTCGAACGGGACAATGAGATCGCCGGTGAAGGGACTGATATAACCGTACTTATCGCCATACTGCACGCGTTCCATCCCCTGGCCGGAGTATTTGTAATCGGGATCGATGTCGTCGAGTGCCACTGGGACTTTCAGCATCATGTTTTTATCGATGATCCCGTATTTGCCTTTGTAAAGGAAATGGTAAATGAATTTCGACGCTTTGATTTCTTTTTCGATAAAGCGGCTGAAATTGAAGTTCAGTATATTGAAATCCATGGGCTTTTGTACCCACCATAAAACATCCTCTTTCGTATCATGATTGCAAAGGAAATCGATATCCGAATCCTTGATCTGATAGTTTTTGGTATAATGTTGAATAGGGATTTTATAGATTTCATTTCCTTTAAGATCGATGTAGGAAAGCCCGTAATGCATGCCGGATGGATATATAACCCAGGTTTTACCGTCGCGGAACCGGTCGGTGGAAGTGTATTTGGGTTCAATGACAATATTTCCGCGCTTGTCGATGAAGCCGTGCAGACCGTGTCCTTCCGGCCCCAGTTCCATTGGCACGAATTCGGCCAGGCCTTCGGCAAATTCGCCGATGTCGCGGAAGGCGGGGGAGAGCTTTCGGCCGCTTTTGTCGGTGATGAATGTCTCGTACGACCGGCAGGGGATGCTTACCTTCTTCACGACGTACACATCGTCGTATTCGCGGTATTCCTTGTATTCTTTCAGCCATGCTTTGTCGACGGCCGGTTTTGTCTGGGCTGCGGCCCAGGCCGATTGCAACAGGAGAAACAGGTATGTAAGATGATAAAAAGTCGGTCGAAGCATTCAGAAAACGCGGGTTTCAGGTTAGTCGCGGCCATTGCGCAGCGGCGTCGGTATGACGCAGAACGCGGCGGGCATTCAATTTTAACCTGCAAAAAACAAAAACTTGGCAGGATTATCGATTTTCGGAGGGGTAATTATTTAAGAAAATAGGTTTAAATTAAGCTCGGACTTATTCAGAAATCATGTCGCTGGCCCGGAACGAACAGTTTTATTCACGTTTGCCTGCCAACCACATTTCGTTGGGCGAACTGCTTACGGAGGAACATCTTTTTTACAATGTGCCCGAGTCGTGGCACGTGGTGATCACCGACATCCGCAACTCGACCGGCGCCGTTGCGGGCGGTATGCACGAGACGGTTAATCTCATCGCGACGGGCAGTATTGTGAGCGTGCTCAATATTGCATTCAAGGCAGGCATTACGGTACCGTTCTTTTTCGGCGGCGACGGAGCCACCTTCATTTTGCCACCCGCAATTGCCGACGCGGCCATGCGTGCATTGGCGGTTTTCAGGAAAAACACGAGGGAAAATTTTGCGCTCGATCTCCGTATCGGTATCGTAGCGGTGAGCGAAATTTATGCGCAGGGATATGAGCTGAAACTCAGCAAGCTGAGAGTGTCCGGTGCATTTTTGATCCCTGTGATATTAGGCGACGGACTTTATTGTGCTGAAAAACGCATTAAAAGCGAGCATTACCGCTTCGACTATGAGCCCAAACCGGACGACGAGCTCGACCTGAGCGGTATGCAATGCCGGTGGGACAAGATCGGTCCACCGGAAACGGACCAGGAGGTGGTAACACTTCTCGTCACCGCGCCAGCCGGGAAAAAGCAGGCAGCGTTGTTTGCAAAAGTGATGGAGCACGTCGACGGCATTTATGGACCGTTCCCGCACCGGCAACCCATTTCCGTTGCCAGGCTGATCTGGCGGACTACTTTCAAAAAGATGGAAATGGAAATGCGGGTCAGGGAAGGCAGCACGAGTATGCTCGGTTTGGCGGCGTCCTGGATTGCATGGCTTTTTGGTTACGTATATTTTCGGACGTCATATGGCAGGAATTACCTTAACAGCCTGGTCGAAATGTCGGACACGTTGGTCATTGATGGGAAGATCAACACCGTGATTACCGGCACGCCCGGGCAGCGCGAGCAGCTCCAAGCCGCCCTTGATGCCATGGAGGCGGCGCGGGAGATTCATTACGGGCTGCATGTGAGCGGCGAATCCGTCATGTCGTGCTACGTCCATGACCTCAAAGACGGGCATATTCACTTCATCGATGGCGCAGAGGGAGGTTATACCAAAGCGGCGGGGATGCTGAAACAGAAGTTGCGGAATGCGGAAGCTTAGCGGTTACCGCGGAGGCCCCACCGGCAACATATTCTGTACGTCCACCGGGAAACTGTCATACTTCTGATACAATTTCAGGTATTTCGCCGGGTCGATCACGGGCTCGGTCAATATCGATTTGAGTCCGCGGAAAAAGCCTTCCCGCTGCTGGCCGGGGTTGAATATGAGGTTGATCACCACATCTGCGTCAGACTGATTGGAAAACCCGTGCGCAGTCATCCGCGGGACGTATACGACCGCACCCTCGTGCGCGCGGATGGGACCGTCGGCCAGTTCGACCGTCAGCGTGCCTTTGCGGACGATGAATGTCTCGTCCATAAAACGGTGATAATGCAATCGTGCGCCGATCGTAGCAGGTGCTAGCTTAATTTCATACACGCCCAACTGGTCGTTCGAAATGTCGCTGGTAACTTTTAGAGTGATGCTGTTGCCGCCCATAGCCAGCATTTCACCTTCGCCCGGAGCGAACATAACGGCTTTTCTTTCAAGGGTGTCTGTCAGGAAGTCGGTTTCATTTTTCATAGCATTTGTCATTGTTTTGGTTTGAACGAGACAAATGTCGGGCTCCCGTCAACCGAAAACATTTACAAATGTTGAGACTTTGAAAAATTACATTTCAGCCCGGATGCGGCTGAGCTGGGTAGGCGAAATGCCGAGGTAAGAAGCGATTTCGTGCTGTTTGAGTCGCGGTTCGAGATTGGGATACTCTTTCAGGAAATTGGCATAGCGTGTTTTGGCATTGTCGTACCGGAAGGAGATTTCCAGCGGCTCTTTTTCAATAACCCAATGGAGCTCCATGTACCGGATATAGAATGCTGCCAGGTCGTGATGCTTCTCGGTTAGCGATTTGAAATCGTAAAAATTGTATTCCAATGTCTCCGTAGGTTCGAGCGCCTTGATCGCGAATATGCTCGGCGAATGCGTTAGCATAGCCGGTAAGGAGCCTGCGAAATGGTTTTCGGGGAAAAACTTCTTAATCACCATATCTCCGTCCGGCGACGCATAATATTGAGAAAGAAGCCCCCTCACCACATATCCGACGTTTTTAGGTGTTTGTCCTTCCTTCAAAAAGTAATCACCCTTTGCATAGGAATGCGGCCGGATCAGCCTCGCTAGATCGTCCATTGCCTCTTCTGAAAGCATGCCATAAGTATCGAACTTCGCGCGGAGCTGTTCCATTTGTCTCTAAAATTTTCGCAGAAATATACTGCTTTAAGGTTGCCA
The DNA here is from genome assembly GCF_019924045.1 of Dyadobacter fermentans. Lineage (GTDB taxonomy): Bacteria > Bacteroidota > Bacteroidia > Cytophagales > Spirosomataceae > Dyadobacter > Dyadobacter fermentans_A. Next base: position 132,441 of record NZ_JAHXBN010000020.1, read on the forward strand.
CACAATGTCATTGATCGCATGCTCAACCTCCGGGTAGCTGAATTCGAACTGGTTGTCCAGCAGTCTTTTCGGTAGTACCCATCGGCTTTTGAGCAGCAGCTCGGTTTCAGTGCCGATTATTTGCGCGCCTATCTCCAGTAGCCAGGCCGGAGAAGGAACACCAAAGGGAATGCCGCATGCTTTGCGGATGGCGGCCATCAACGCTTCGTTTTTCACCGGCTTCGGCGAAGTGCAATTGAATACCCCGGAAACCGATTCGTGCTGCAACAGCCATTCGGTACATTTGGCGGCATCCTGTTCATGGATCCAGGATACATACTGCTGTCCGTTCCCCAGTTTCCCGCCTGCACCCAGCCGGGCAAGAGTGAGCAGACGAGGAAACGCCCCGTCGCGCTTGCCGAAAACGATCCCCATCCTTAAAGCAACTTTCCTCGTTCCCGGGGTTGGGCTTTGGAAGAATGCGTCTTCCCATTTCTTACACACATCGATCGAAAAACCATAACCTATTTCGCCGGTTTCTTCGTCTTGCGGACGGTCTTCCGCATGACGGTAAATGGTTGCAGATGTAACGTTGATCCACAGTCGGGGAGGAGCCGGAAGAGATTGGATTACATGAGCGAGCAGCGTAGTCGGACCGACGCGGGAGCTGATTATTTCGGTTTGGTTTTCAGGGGTGTAACGGCAGTTTACATTCTTCCCGCAGAGGTTGATAAGCATGTCTGCGTGGTTGAGGCAATCTGTCCATTCTCCTGCTGTCCGGGCATTCCAAACAACGGTTTTAATATTTTCGGTTTGAGGCGCGGGCTTTCTGCTCAGGACGATCAGCTCCCGGGTAAGCGGTTTGTAATAATCCTGTAAGACCTGGCCCAGGTAGCCGTTTCCTCCTGCGAGCACTATTTTATCGTATTTCATAGAATGCTTTGCAATAAGATGATGAAAACAAGAACCCGGTATAAAATCCAGGTAACGGTTGGCCAATAACCTATCCCGAGCAGCCCGGACCGTCGTACGTGCTCGCGGATCATCAGGATGGGAATGAGTAAAACGCCTGTCCAGCCAATGTACCAGCTGATATCGAGCCGAATGCAGGTAATAGTGATTAAAAAAAGAGCCAGGGATCCTGCCAGCGAGAGGGTCGCCAAATTACCAAGATAGTCCCACATTTTAGTCTTTTGGCAGCGTGTCAGGACAAAACTCTGGACCAAAATATGCCCGGCACAGATTGTAAACTCTCGTACAAACATTTCGCCGGTTATATTCCCACCAATTAACGAAGGGTAGGTGGCCAGGACGAGCGACGTAACAATCCAACTCAGCATTATCCACGCAATGCGATATTTCAAATTAAAAGACGGCTGATACCCGAACCGGTTTTCCGAAGCCGTTGCCGGGATGATCACGCGGCGGTTGTAGGAAATGAATGCGTAGGCTTTCGAGGCGATCCATAGAAACGGTTTCCAGCGAAACAATGGCGCAAGGAGCGGGATGGCGTTTCCGCAAACTTTTAGCAGGCTTTCTATGCCGTAAGTGATTTCCCCGGTATCCTGGTTCACGAGCGCTATTTCGTTGACGGCGCGTTGCCAGTCGAGATTGGGGCAGGCGGCGCCGGAATATTGCTGATAGGCCTCGCGGCCGTGGGTGTCGAGCAAGCCATTGCGCACAAACGCCCCCGTGTAGAGGTTGCACATCGGGCACTCGGCGTCGTACAAAATAATGTGGTTATGTAGCGTTTTCATTTGTATAGTATATTTTGAATTTTCAGAAAAAAATGAAAGTTTGGGTCAAAAAAATATTACTTGAACAATTTGAAAATACCACCCCAAAACCAGCTCTCTTCCGCACCCAACATGGTTTCCAGGGTTTTATCGACGTTCTTGGCCAGCTTATTAATGTCCGTGACCGACTTGTTGAACGTGCTGAACTCAGGATCATTGGCGTCACCAGTAACTTTCGACAGCTCGTCGAGCACCTTGATAACCGGCTCCAATTCGCGTTTGCGGCGTTCTTTCGCCACTTGCTTGGCGATATTCCATACGTCCTTGTCGGCAAAGAAATACTCCTTCCGCTCACCCGGCTTATGCTGCTTCTCGATCAACCCCCAGCCGATCAGGTCGCGGAGGGTCATGTTCGCATTGCCGCGCGAAATGCTGAGCGTTTCCATGATTTCCTCGGTTGTAAGCGGATCAGGGGAGATCAGCAGTAACGCATGGACCTGCGCCATGGTGCGGTTAATACCCCATTCGGAGCCTAATTTGCCCCATGATTCGATAAATTTCCGTTTCGCGTCTTCGAGTTCCATGTTTCAAAGGTAGTAATGTATTTAAACTTTCAAAACTTTTTGAAAGTTTAAATACTAAAACGCGATGATTACGCGGTTTGGTAGCAACGGGAAGTAAATCTGAAATGCATTTGACTTGTAATCGGGCAGGAAACTGGCTGCTGTTTTTAACTCCCAAACCCGATTTGCCATGAAACATTTTGTTATAGAGAGCCTCGCCGGGCTCGCGCTTTTAACCGTTTGCAATGCATCGAAGCCGCACGGGCCTGGTACCGCGGCCGTAGTAGAGGTGGTGGAAGCTTTTCCAAAGCTGCATTTCGATTATCCTGTTGATCTGACGCATTCCAATGACGGTACCAACCGGCTTTTTGTGCTGGAACAGGAAGGCACGATCCGTGTTTTCGAAAATGCGGCGGATGCCTCGTCTGCAAAGGTGTTTCTGGATATTAAGAAGCTGGTGAGTTACGGCGGTGAGGCAGGGTTATTAGGCCTCGCTTTTCATCCTGATTATAAAAACAACGGCTATTTCTTCCTGAATTACACCACGAAAGTATCCGGCAAGCTCGAAACGGCCATTGTGCGCTACAAAGTGAGCGCCAGTGATCCAAACCGGGCCGACCCGGCGAGTGCAGCAGTGCTTTTTACGTTCGATCAGCCCTTTGATAATCACAATGGCGGAGCGGTGAAGTTCGGTAAGGATGGTTACCTCTACATTTCTACCGGCGACGGCGGCAGCTGGGGCGACCCGAGCAATAACGGCCAGAACAAAAGCGCCTGGCTCGGCAAGATTCTGCGCGTGGATGTGAACAGCCAAACCAAAGGGAACTACGGAATTCCGGCTGATAATCCGTTTGCGGGCAACAAGGAGGGATTCAGGGAGGAAATATATGCCTATGGCCTGCGGAATCCGTGGCGGATCAGCTTCGATGATGCTACCAACACGCTTTGGGCCGGGGATGTGGGGCAGAACAAACGGGAAGAGATCAATATCATCGTCAAGGGCGGCAATTATGGCTGGCGGTTAAAGGAGAGTATCGACTGCTATAATCCCAAGCGCGATTGTCATGCCGAAGGGCTGATCGACCCTGTGCTGGACCTGCCGCAGGCTAGTGGCGAGCATTCGATCACGGGCGGGTTTGTGTACCGTGGGAAGGCGGTGCCGCCGCTAGCGGGCAAATATGTGTTCGGCGATTACGTGAGCGGCCGGCTTTTCGCGCTCGAAACGCAAAATGGCAAAGCGGTTCAGAACAGCATCATTGCCGAAGGCGTAGGGCAAATATCCGCCTTCGGCACCGACCAGTCCCAGGAACTTTATATCTGTAACCACGGCACAGGAAAGATCCTGAAACTGGCGCGGCCTTAATGCGGCCTGCTTAGCGGGAAACGGCGCGTTTGCCGTCGGGTAAAACCTTTTTCAAAAATGCCGAGACCGTAGCGAGCGTTGGTTCGAACCATGGATCGAAGAACATAAAAGTGTGCGGAGCGTCGGAGAACGTCCTGACTTCGCTGTATGTGCCGAATGCATTCAGTTTTTGGATAAAATCCGTTCTTCCGGCGTGCATACGGTCCACCGAGCTGTTGATGAACAGAAACGGCGGCGTTCTCGCGCTTACGTGCGTAAGCGGGGCAGCCTCGTTCCAGAGGTCGGGCTGCTCGGCTTTGGGATAGCCAAACCAGTAGGTAGCCGCAGAAATTGACCTGGAATCGTCGCCCTCGCCCGATTCCGGGTGAATGAATGCCAGCGTGCCGTCAATATCGATCACGGCCTGCACTGTGCTAGATCCATCGTTTTGACCGCTTATACCCTCAAATTTAGATACGCCATTGGTTGCTCCGACAAATGCCGCCAATTCACCCCCCGCCGAGAAGCCCAGAACCGCAATGCGCGACGTATCGACGCCATAGTCGTTGGCGTGTGACCGTATCCAACGCACTGCCGCTTTGAGGTCGTGCACGGCGGCAGGGTAGAGTGCGTGGGTGGAGAGACTGTAATCGGCTGTGATACAAATGTATCCTTTGCTTGCGAGTTGGCGTGCGAGGGTGTTGTTGTGAGTGCGGTTGCCCGAGCGCCATCCGCCGCCATGTGCCATCAACACAGCCGGAAACAGCGTTTTTCCGCTTTTTTTAGGTTTGTAGATATCCAGCAAGAGCTTTTTGCCACCGGGCGTCGTGCGGTACGCCACATTCCTGACTACCTGGACCGTGGCCGGCATCGTGGAATCCGCAATGCGGATGTTTGGATGGCGCGCGATCTCATGCAGGTAAGAGCCTTTCACCGAAAAACTCGTGTCCGGGATACCCGAAGGTTGCAAACGCAGTTTTTTTCCAGGAACCCAGCCCGAGAGAATATTTTCGATGGTGTACTTTTCCCGCTCTTCCCGCGTGAGCTGCTTCGACCACGCGACCCGGGCATTGGCATTCGCGCCGCGTCCGGTGCTATTATACTCGGCGTAGAATGCGGTTTTCTCCTTTTCGGGAAACATATTGTCGCCCTTCCATGGATCCCAGCCTTCCTTCACGATGTGCCCGCCCATTTCCGTGTCGATAAAAACGGTTTTGGCAAATGGCCGCCACGGGCGACCGAGGTATACTTTGGTCGCTTCCTCGTTGGCGGTCAGTTTACAGTTCAGAAAAACATAGCCGTAGGCCTGTTCGCGGGTGGTGGAAGCAGCGGTAATGTAGGAATTGGTGAGGCTTTGGATGGTACAATGCTGAAAAATGGCCGTAGCTTCTCCGAAAATGAAGTCGGTAGTGCCGGTAATGAGACAATCCTTGTAAAAATTCCTGCCGTCTTTGGAAGTATACAGTGTGTCCTGGTTACCCAGGATCCGGCAATTGTAAACGTCGATACGGTCGCCCTCGGTAGCCAGCGCCACGGCCTGGCCCACGCGCCCGGCGGTATTTTCGATGGTCAGGTTTTGCAGGGTGCAGTCGTTGGCTTGCACGAGCACCGTATAGGAGGTATAGGTACTGAATTTGGTGTTGCCGGTAAAATCACGTTGGGGGAAGTCCTTACCCGAAAAGTCATTATGGGTAATGATGGTGTGCTCGGCGTTCTCGCCGATGAGCGTAATGTTCTTTTTCCAGGCGGGGATCACGAGCTTTTCGCGGTAGGTCCCGTTTTTAACCCGAATGGTGGCCCTGATCTGCGAATGGTCACGCACGGCATTCACCGCCTCCTGGATTGTCCTGAAATCGCCGCTTCCATCCTGGGCGACAGTAAATTGCTGCTCAATTGCCTGCACCTGCCCGTGAACGTTGAGGCAAAGCAACAGCCAGGCAAACAGCAGACTGATTTTCGTTGACATATTCTGTAAAGTGGTTTTTAATAATGCAGTCAGCGAAGCCATTATTATACCGCAAAGTTTTTTAAATATTATTTTATTATTATTTTTCATACATATTGTTCTAAATGATTGAATTCATTTTGCAATGCCATGGAAACCCTTATTGTTTTTGCACTCTATTTGTATTCGCATTTAGGAATCGACCTGCATAGAAACCAGTATTATGCTGTGGACGACGACCGTTTTTTTGCATTACCGAAATGCAATGAATTGATTCCGTTGCAGAATCCCGACACGCTTTTTCTGGATGCGGCCGTTTTTCACGCCAGTAATGAAGCGAGAAGGAAATATGGTTTGCAGCCGTTTGAATATGACCCTGGTTTATACCTGGCGTCGTCGGGGCATGCCACTTCGATGGTGTATCGCATGTTTTTCAACCATACCAACCCTTACAGCCCTTACGAACGCACGGCGCAGCGGCGGGTAGAATTGTATACCAAAAGATTCAAAAGGATTGCTGAAAACATCGGCAAATACCAAACACTGGTAAGCGGTGATTTTATGATTGCGCGATGGGACCGCCGTTCTAATCAATATGAATTCCTAAATGAAAGTGATCACAAACGCTGCATGCCATTTACCTATGCCGCATATGCAAGGTTTGTCGTCGAGCAATGGATGGCTTCTCCGCCGCACCGAAGTAATCTGATGAATCCGGCCTATACCTATCTGGGTTGCGCCGCGCGGCTGTCGCCCGAACCTTATCTTCATAAAAAAGCGCCCTACGGAAGTCTCGTTCAAAACTTCGGCGGCGAGCACTGACTTATTTCAGGCATAAATTCGTAGAATTGCCATTAGTGCATTTGATGAATTGATCTGCAAATAATGTTTGAGGAACTCAAAACCCATTTTGGCAAGCTGGTATCGCTTACACCGGAGGAGTTTGCGTACGTCAGCTCGCATTTTACCAGCCGCAAATTCAGGAAGCATCAATTCCTCGTGCAGCAGGGTTCGCCGGTAGCCCATGACTTTTTTGTCGTGAAAGGCCTGCTGAAATCGTCGTTTGTCAATGAGCAGGGGAAAGAGCATATTCTTCAACTGGCGATGGAGGATTGGTGGATATCCGATTACCAGGCATACTTCAACCAAACCGACGCCACACTCGATATTACGTGCGTGGAAGATGTGGAAGTGCTTTGCCTGTCGCTGGCGAACCGGGAAAAGCTTTGTAGCGAACTGCACCGGATCGAACATTTTTTCAGAAAAAAATCAAATGCCGGCTATATCGCCCTGCAACGGCGCATTCTGTCTTTTATGAACCAAAGTGCTGCCGAGCGCTATCACGAATTGCTGCAAATGTACCCTTCGCTGGCACAGCGCCTGCCCAAAACGCTACTGGCCTCTTACCTGGGCGTGTCGCGCGAGACGCTCAGCCGGCTGTCGGCCTGATGTGATCTACATCACACCAAAGTTGTGACCTTCTTCCTGTCGCTTCCCGGCTGCGGGTGGCAATTTTGCATTGTCAAAACAATTCAGGAAAACATGGCAAATGCTTTGGTTAAACTCGCTCTCGCGGCTTCTGTGATCAGTTCTAACAGTGACGCGATGGCCCAGACAGGACAAGAAATGGAAAAGAAAATTCTCTTCGTGGTAACGAGCCACGACACGAAAGGCAGCACCGGCGAACCCACCGGATATTATCTCGGCGAAGTGTCCCATCCCTGGGAAGTGCTGACCGACGCAGGTTATGAGGTCGATTTTGTGAGCCCGAAAGGCGGCAAGGCGCCGGTAGACGGTTTCGACCTGACAGACCCGGTTAACAAGAAGTTCTGGGACAATGCAGAAGCCCGCCAAAAGGTGGTGAACACCCTCACCCCGGCGGCAGTGAAGCCGCAGGATTACCAGGCGATCTTCTATGCGGGCGGTCATGGGGCCATGTGGGATTTAGCCGACGACGCAAAGATCGCAGCTATTGCATCTGAAATTTATGCAAAAAACGGTGTCGTAGCGGCCGTCTGCCATGGCCCGGCGGGGTTGGTCAATATCAAACTCGCCGATGGTAGTTACCTTGTTAATGGCAAGAAAGTCAATGCATTCACCAATGAAGAAGAGGCAGCGGTAGGAATGGAAAAGGTGGTGCCTTTCGCACTTGAATCGCGGCTGATTGAACGTGGGGCGAAATTCGAGAAGTCGGGCAACTGGCAAACCCACGTGGTGACCGACCAACGGTTGATCACCGGTCAAAATCCGCAGTCGGCCAAGGCGGTCGGCCAGGCGATTTTGGCTGCTCTTGGCGAATAAGAAAGAATAACACGCACATAAGCCGGTACTCAAACCCAATATTGGGCACAGGGACCGGCTTTTTGCTATGTGCAATTTGTGGTGGTAAAATGCGCTAAACTTCTGTTTGCGCGATGGTAAAGCCAAGTAAAATAGTGGGATAAGTATGTAAATTAGCGCCTAACCTTTTGTTTGTATTTAAACCATAATTAAACCCGCTTTGAAAAGCCTTGCAAGTCTGCGCTGGTTGTGGGCCGTTTTGTTGGCCGCGCCCTTGTTCCTTCAATACCTGCCAGAAAAGCAGCCGGCCCCTAAACCTGCCGCCAAACCCAATATCCTGTTCATTTTCGCCGACGATCAGCGTGCCGATGCATTAGGGATAGCCGGAAACGCCGTGGTGAAAACGCCGAACATCGATCAGTTGGCGAAGTCGGGGACTCGGTTTGCGAACTGTTACGTCATGGGCGGTCATCACGGGGCTATCTGCGCGCCCAGCCGTGCAATGCTCATGAGCGGGAAGAGCCTGTTTCACGTTTACGATGTGCTCGACGGCGTGCATACGATGCCCCAGCATTTCGCGGAAAACGGGTATGAAACTTTCGGTACCGGAAAATGGCATAATGGCGGTCAGACTTTCGAAGCGTCGTTTCAGAAAGGTAAGGCGGTCATGCTGGGCGGCATGAGCGACCATTTCCAGGTGCCTGTGCGGGATTTGAACAACGGTAAACTCGGCGAGCCGGTAGTAAAGGGCTTCTCGACCGACATTTTCACCGAAGCGGCGCTTTCTTATATTGATGAATACGCGAAAGGCAAAAAAACTAATCCGTTCTTCTGCTACATTGCCTACACGGCTCCGCACGACCCGCGCTCACCGCGTGAGGATTACATCGGCAAATATCCCGAAAAAGACATTCCGTTGCCCGCGAATTTTAAGCCTGTGCATCCATTCGATTATGGCGAGGCTCAGGTGCGTGATGAAAACCTGGCGCCCTGGCCTCGTACACCGGAAATTGTCAAGGCCACATTGTCCGACTACTATGGTCTGATCAGTCACCTCGATGCCCGCGTGGGCGACATTATCCGGTCGTTGAAGGAGAAAGGGCTTTACGATAACACGATCATCGTTTACGCCGCCGATAACGGCCTGGCCGTGGGTAGCCACGGGTTGCTGGGCAAGCAAAGCCTGTACGAACACAGTATGAAAGTGCCATTCATTATCACCGGGCCGGGTATTCCCCAAAACCGGGTATCCAGTGCGCTGGTGTATCTCTACGATATTTTTCCGACCCTGGCATCAGTAGCCGGGCTTCCCAAACCTGAGGCAGTCGACGGAAAAAGTCTTTCGGAAGTGATCAGCGGAAAATCCAAAGGCGTCCGGGAAAGCAGTTTTACGGCTTACCGGAACCTGATCAGGGCGGTGCGGGACGACGAATGGAAGCTGATCCGTTATCCGAACCGCGATTACACCCAGCTTTTTAACCTCAAAAAAGACCCGATGGAAATGGAAAACCTATCCGGCAAAGCCGAATACCGCCAGAAGGAGGAAAGTTTGAAAAAACTGCTGATCCATTGGCAGCAGCAAACCGGTGACACCGCAGCTTACACGGCAAAAACGATTCTTCCACTGCAATACGACCCCACGAAGGCTGAGCGGACTATGGATAAGTTTCAGCCAAAGTATACGCAGGACAGGTATTTTAAGAAGTAAGTTTTGAAAATGAAAAACTATGCGCTCCCACGCGTGCGGGCCTGCTCACCGGGCGCTATCACTACCGCGCGGGTGTGTGGGGCGTGTCCAACTCGCGGGAATTTATGAACCTGGACGAAGTGACGCTGGCCGATCTGCTCAAAAAGGACGGCTACGCCACGGGCTGCTTTGGTAAATGGCATAATGGCAGCCAGTATCCCTACCATCCCAACGGCCGCGGTTTTGACGAGTTTTACGGAATGCTCAGCGGGCATTACGCCAATTATTTCAATACAACCGTCGATCACAACGGTGAACCGGCAAAAAGTACCGGCTACATTGCGGATGATCTGACGACGAAGGCCATTGATTTTATCGAAAAGAGTGAGACAGCTAATAAGGCCTTTTTGTGCTATATCCCTTACAATACGCCGCATTCGCCTTTTCAGGTGCCGGATGAATATTATAACCGGGTGAAAGCGAGGGGTATCCGGCAATTCAGCCAAAACAAATCGGAAGAGGACGAAGAAACGACGATTGCGGCACTGGCGATGACCGAAAATATCGACGACAATGTAGGACGGATCCTTCAAAAACTCGAAGACCTGAACCTTGCGAACAATACCATCGTCATTTACCTCAGCGACAATGGACCTAACTCCTGGCGATGGAACGGAGACATGAAGGGCAGAAAAGGCACAGCCGGCGAAGGTAGTGTGCGTGTTCCGTTCCTCATTCGCTGGCCGGGCGTTATTCCGGCGGGAAGAGTGGTGAACGGCAATGCGGCGTACATCGATCTGCTTCCTACCTTGATTGATCTCACAGGCATACCGATGAGAAAGGCCGGCAAACCGCACGACGGTATCAGCCTCCAACCTGCATTGACGGAAGCTGCGGAACTGCCGGATCGCCTGCTTTTTTTATCCATCAATAAAAATAATAGCGTTAGAAAAAGGCATTACCTCTATCAGAACAACGCACTGTACCATCTCGCAGCCGACCCGACGCAGCAGCACGATCTCGCTTCCAGGCACCCTGCGTTGACCGACAGTCTCCGCGTGGCATTCGATGCCTGGTATAGGGATGTTTATAAAAATGTAGATTCCTCGCGTGCGCTGCCGGTTGGTTATAGTCAATTTCCAAAGACGGTATTACCTTCTCAGGATGCCGTTCTGCACAAATCGCCCAAGGGTACTCTTTCATACAGTGCTTCCGCACCCAATTCTTCGTGGATCGCAAATTGGTCGGATACAGTCTCTTATGCGAGCTGGTATGTGGATGTTCATACCAGTGGAAAATACCAGGTAAATGTGCGTTACACCAGTGCCGACGCAGGTGATACATTCAAGCTAGTCCTGAATAGGAACCAAATCTCCGGCAGTATACCCGAAGCATTTGACCCGCAGCTAATCCCAAGCCCCGACCGGGTGAAAAGGACCGCTGAATCTTATGAAAAGGAGTTCCGTACATTGAAAGTCGGTGAAATCAGGCTGGAAAAGGGCAGGGGCGAATTGAAATTACTGGCTACGGACGTCAAGGGAGGCAAGTTCGCTGATATTCGCGCAGTGGAACTGGTGCTTTTGAAATAGTTTTCAGGAGTTAGGAAAGTACATTTTCCTCAGATGGGCAATATCTGTAATAGTTGGCGTAAGTAGGGTTATACCAGATGTCGAGGTCTGGTTCATCTACGAATTGCCCGTTGCTGGCCAACGACATCCTGATGTAACCATAATATCCGACAGCAACCCCGCCAACGACCAAATATTCTACCCCATGCTTGTTCAATGCGGATAGCACATCTAGGAATGAGACTGTGTTGCTCATACGGCTATGTGCTATCTGGATTGTCCGATTTTTCTTTCAGAGGGCGACAGTCCGGTGCGATCGCTATCCCTTAGAAATTGGATGAAGTTTTCCATTTTCTTTTGACGTCCCCTGAGCACAGCAGCACTAACTGTTCCAATGGCTGAACTTTCTTTCAGCTCGTCGAAGCTGCTATATTTCTCTAACTTATTCATAGGATAACCTCGTAGTGTTACGGAAATATACGAATCTATTGAATCAAATTTAAATACATTGCTCTGTCCGATAGCCAAGCCGAGGTCATGTCGACCATCAAAACGGCCCCTTCCCATTTACCCGCTCGGCGTGTTTGGCGGCGCCGGGCATTTCGCCGCGTTGGTCCTTTGCGGGGAGCGGTTCGCCGGTTTGACGGTCGTACCAGTCGGGGGTGAGGTGCTCAGGGACGGTGTCGCCGGTGTCGTTCTGCCATTGGGCAAGGACCTTTTTGAGTGCCTGGATTTGCCGGGAGTAGGCCGCGTTCCGAACCAAGTTCTCGACTTGTGCGGGGTCTTTGAAATTGTCGAAGAACTCTTCGGAAGCCCGCGGTACCTTGAATGCATCTTCCTGTAATGGACTGAGCTTTCCCGTTTTCCGCGCGGCTTTCAATGCTTTGGCCGATGGGCTCTGATTCGCGTCGATCGGACCGCCGTTGTCGAGTTTGGGCCTTTTATTGATAATGTATAAAAAATCCTTCGTGCGAACGGCGCGCTCATAGGCCTCATAATCGTGCCAGTTGTGTTCGGCAAAAACGTATTTTCTGAACTCCTGGTCGGGGTTTTTGAATAAATGCGCGAAGCTTTTGCCTTGAAACGCAGGCCCGGCGCCGATACCCGCCAGTGCCAGTAATGTGGGTGCAATATCCACCGCGCTGACCAGGCTCTGGCAGGTTTGTCCAGCCCCGATTCCCGCCGGCCATTTCACGAGGAACGGCGTTTTAATGCCCGCATCCGTCAATCGGGTTTTACTTCCGGGAAAAGGCCGGCCGTTGTCTGCCGTGAAAATGATGAGGGTATTCTCTGAAAGCCCCTGAGCAGCAAGTTCTTTTTCAAGTTCCCCTACGTAATGGTCCAGCCGGGCTATTTCATTGTAATAGGCCACCAGATCCTCCCGGGTCTCGCGCGTATCCACGAGCGTAGGCGGTATGTCCACGTCGCGGGTGGGATCGTGCTGCGGGCCGTTGGTCGAGGCCGACCACGGCCGGTGCGCATCGTAAGGAGAAAGCCAGAAGAAGAACGGTTTATTCCGAGGTCTGGATTTTAGAAGATTAACCCATTGTAATTCGCCGCCTTCTCCATTCTGTGCCTGGTTTACTAATAATGTATCGTAAGCGCGTCGTGTATGGGGGCCCTCGTGCCATTTGCCGGCTAATGCCGTGTAATACCCTTTCTGTTTCAGGAGTTCCGGGAAGTATTTCAAATGCGCAGGGAGCGGCGAATGCAGCTCGGCGGCACCGGTATTGTGCGGGTACCGGCCCGTGAGAATGCTCGTACGGCTGGGGCTGCAAGAGCTGGCTGTGAGGAACATGTTGGTGAACTTGATGCCTTCCCGCGCGAGCCTGTTGAGGTTCGGTGTCTTCACTTTGCCGTTACCGTAAGCGCCGATATCGTCCCAGCTGATATCGTCACCGATGATGAATATGATATTGACGGGCTGTGCCGCCTGCGCGGCGATGCCGGTCCAAAGCAATGCAAACAGAAGGAAATAGCGGCGCGTCATGTTTTCCGGAGTTAGTTGAAAAAGGCCAATACGCTTACAAAAAGCCATTTAACTATCAATTTTTCAAAAAAAAGTTTAAAAAATTTGCGTAGTTATGTGGCTACATATAAATTTGTAGTCAAATAACTACGCAATGAACCTGAGACGAGATGTTTTTCAAGCCATAGCAGACCCGACCAGAAGGGCGATCCTGCTATTACTGGCGTCGCAATCCCTCACAGCGGGGGCGATAGCCTCGAACTTCGATACCGCCAGGCCCACGGTTTCCAAGCATTTGCAGATTCTGACCGAATGCGAATTGCTGAAACAGGAGCAGACCGGCCGGGAAATTTACTATCACTTAAATCCCAACAAAATGAAAGAGATCGCCGACTTCATCGAGCCTTTCCGGCAAATGTGGGATGACCGGTTCAACAAGCTGGAATCCATTATGAAAAACTATCAATCCAAAAAGTAGCAGCACATGGAAAAGAAAACGAAAATCAATGCCGAGGACGGCCGGCAGGACCTGGTGATCACCCGGGAGTTTGACCTGCCCCTGGATTTGCTCTTCAAGGCTTATGTGGAGCCGGAGATTGTGGAGCAATGGATGAGCACCAAAGTGTTGGTGCTCGAAAGCAAACCTCACGGCAGCTGGCAGTATGAAACGTCCGACCCGCAGGGCAACGTGGTATTGAGGATGAACGGCGTCATCCATGAATTCGTGCCGGAACAAAAAATCACGCGCACGTTTCAAATGGAAAATACCCCCTTTCCCGTGCAGCTCGAATTTCTCGTGTTCGAAAAGCTTACCGAAGACACCAGCAAGCTCACGATGCAGATCGTGTATAAATCCCCGGCCGACCGCGAGGCTATGCTGAAACTGCCTTTTGCAAAGGGTATCAATATGGCACACAACCGATTGGAAGAAGTTGTCAAACAATTAATATAAACCACCATGGAAAAGAGAAACAGAATTATTTACTGGATTTTTACCGCCTGGCTCGCCCTCGGAATGACTTCTACCGGCATTGTACAGCTCATGAAAGTGAAGGAAGAGGCGGATATGTTCGCGCGCCTCGGCTATCCTGAATACCTCCTGACGATCATCGGTGTCTGGAAAATTTTGGGTGTGGTAGCAGTACTTATTCCTAAGTTCCCGCTTCTGAAAGAATGGGCGTACGCAGGGTTCTTCTTTTGCATGTCGGGGGCGATTATCTCCCACATGGCGCTCGGCGATCCCATCGGTGAAGTAGCGCCGCCGCTGTTGCTGCTCGTGCTCACGGTGATATCCTGGTATTTCCGGCCGGCAAGCAGAAAATTGATCCCTGTTCAAATTTAAAAGCACTTTATCATGAATACCAAAGTCGATGCATATGTAGTCCAGGCCGGGCAATGGCGGGAAGTAATAGAAGAATTGCGGACCATCGCGCTGGACTGCGGGCTGACGGAGGATTTTAAGTGGGGCAAGCCTTGCTATTCGTTCGAAGGAACCAATATTGTGGTTATTCAGGGGTTTAAGGCCTATTGTGCGATATTGTTCATGAAAGGTTACCTGCTGAGCGACCCCGAAAACGTCCTGATCAAGACTGGTGAGAACACGAAAGTTGGACGCCAGATTCGGTTTGCCACCGCCGAGGATGTCAGGGCATTGGAACCGGTGCTTAAAGCCTACATCCGCGAGGCCGTGCAAGCCGAGCAATCGGGTGTGAAGGTAACGATTGACAAATCGTTGCCGGTACCGCCTGAATTGCAGGAGACTTTCGACGAAATTCCTGCATTGAAAAAAGCTTTCGATGCATTGACACCCGGACGGCAGCGGGCCTATATCATCTATTTCACTGCCTCAAAGCAATCCCAGACCCGCCGGTTCCGTATCGAGAAAAATATCGAGCGGATCCTGAATGGCAAAGGTTTGAACGACTAGCATTTTTTTGTGAGTTAAATTAAAAGAAGACGCATTATGGCCATTGATAAAAAAGAACTGTCGGCGGAAGGCCGCGAGGAACTGTTAAAGACATTAAAAGCGCGTTTTGAAAAACATAAAAGCCGCCACGAAGGCATTAAATGGGCCGATGTGGAGGCGAGGTTGAATGCGAAAAGCGAAAAGTTGTGGTCGCTGGATCAGATGGAGCTCACAGGCGGCGAACCGGATGTGATCGGGTTCGACAAAAAAACGGGCGAATATATTTTCTGCGATTGCGCGGCCGAAAGCCCCAAAGGCCGCCGGAGTCTCTGTTATGACCGCGATGCGTGGAATTTCAGGAAGGAGCATAAGCCGGAAAATACCGCATTGGACATAGCAGCTGAAATGGGCATCGAAATCCTCGACGAAGAAGGATACCGCCATTTGCAGACGCTCGGGAAATTCGATCTCAAAACATCGAGCTGGATCAAAACCCCGGCCGATATCCGCAAGCTCGGCGGCGCAGTATTCTGCGATCGCCGGTACGACACCGTCTTCTATTACCACAACGGCGCCGAATCATATTATGCGGCAAGAGGTTTCCGCGGCACGCTGCGGGTGTGACGGGTATAAGCTGTAAGCTATGGGCTATAAGCTATAAGCCGTAGGCACACTTACAGCTTACAGCTTATAGCTTACAGCTAATCCATCAATAACCTGCAATTCATCGGCTGACAGTACGATATTCATTGCTTGCGCATTGGAAATGGCCTGTTCAGCATTACGCGCACCTGCCAGCACGACGGTAATGCCCTTTTGAAGCGTGGTCCAGCGCAGCACGAGCTGGGCGAGCGTGGCATTCTTTTCTTCGGCAACGGGCGAAAGCTTTTCGAGCAGCGCCTGCACTTTGTCGAGGTCGAACTGGCCGAAATAGCCATTCCGATGGTCGTCGCTTTTCAGGGTTTCGTTCCGGAAATACTTGCCGGACAGCAACCCTCTTTCCATGGGACTGTACGCGATAATCCCGATGTTGTTTGCCACCGTGTAAGGTACGAGCTCAGCCTCAATCGCGCGGTTCAGCATGCTGTATGCCACCTGGTTGGAGGCCGGAACGAACGTTTTGGAAGCATCTTTCAGCAATGGCAAGCTATGGTTGGAGACGCCCGCTGCGCGGATTTTTCCTTGCTGAATGAGCGTTTCCATTGCTTCCATCGTCTCGTCGATTGGCGTGGTTATGTCCGGCCAGTGTTGTTGCAACAAGTCGATGTAGTCTGTATTGAGCCTTTTGAGGCTTTCCTCCACTTCTTTGATAATATTCGCCTTCGAGGAGTATTTATAAACCGCGAGGTTCTGGCCATTGTCTTCGATATCAAAAAAATGCATTCCCTTTCCGTGGTTGCTGCCGTCCCACACGAGTCCGAACTTGGTGAGGATCTGCACCTTCGTCCGGTCTTTACCTTTCAGTGCCTCGGCAATAAGCTCCTCACTTAGCCCGAAACCGTAAAACGGTGCGGTATCCAGCGAAGTAACTCCATGGTCGATCGACGCGTGAATCGCTTCGATCGAATCTTTTTTCTCATTTCCGCCCCACATCGTGCCGCCGATCGCAAATGCGCCATAAGTGATTGCAGATAGTTCGAGGTCGGTATTTCCTAATGTTCTGTATTCCATTTTGATCAATGTGATATTTCCGGCTACAAAATTCCCCCGGATTAATATATTCTCAAAATAACATAGATCATAGGTTTCTATAAGTATCATGATAATAAAAGTAACCACAGATAACTTTTTTTGCGATGATGTCGCACGCTGCCGTCATTTTAAGCTTTTCATACTATATTTGAATGTTCTTAATTAAACCAATTATAAATAATTTTCTGAAATCACTTGTGAAGCGATCTGGTATCTGTCGATTTCACACCATCTCCGTTAACCTATGTTCAGTACCATCTGTTTACTCTTTTTCCTCGGGTTCATGTTCTGGATGAACACTTCCACACGCATCTCCTGGCCCAACAAAGATGTTGTAATGGCCCGTATGGCCGCTAACCCTCTTTATAGCCGGCTTGCGGCAGGCGCATTGTTTTTAATCGCGACCGTGTTATGCGTCAGTCTGCTGGGAACGGGAAGCGGATTGTTCGCGGCGGTGGTGATCCTGATGATGGCGGGCTCGATGTCCGTGCTGTTTTTTCCGTTCCGCTACTTCGGGTCGGCGGGAGTTGGGATACTTTACCTGTGTGCGGTGACGCTCGAACTTGTTATCAACTGATTTTATGCCTGCCAATAAGAAATACCTGACCAAATCGCCCTGGCTGCGACTGAGCAAAATCCTCGCCGGCAGCATCGGAGGCTATGCCGTTATGATGAGCCTGCATTTGTTTTTCGCAGCTTTTCTGCCCAAGGAAAATGTCATCATCACCGCCTGTTTTACCGGCTATCTCCTTTGGGCTTTCCTGCTGCTTTACGCATTCATCGCCACGAACGTCTGGCGTGTGTGGGGCCTTTACATTCTCCTGACTGTCGTGTTTGCACTGCCTTATCTACTGAAATTCAACCTCAACCATGGATCCTAGGAAGTATAACATCTATTTTCACACCCATACCATCAGCGG
Source organism: Dyadobacter fermentans (assembly GCF_019924045.1). GTDB lineage: Bacteria > Bacteroidota > Bacteroidia > Cytophagales > Spirosomataceae > Dyadobacter > Dyadobacter fermentans_A. Next base: position 150,028 of record NZ_JAHXBN010000020.1, read on the forward strand.
GATCATCATTGCCGCGTTGTTGTATGTCATATTTTTTGCAGGGTCTTTTTCTTTCTTCAAAGATGATATTTCTGCCTGGCAAAAGGGGAGGTCGGAAGTAGGGCATCAGTTTGACCCGCCGTATAACCATCTGCTCGATTCGCTTTCGCAGCATTATAACCTCAGGGGCCGTAACTTCAACTTTTACCTCCTGCGCCAGGGCCAGGGCACGTACGTCGATATGACGGCCTCGCAGGATACGACGATCAGCAAACCCAAGCCGAAGCCGGCGAAGGAGGAAAGGAGAAGGGGACGAGGGAGAAAACAGGACGACGATGCGGCTTATTTCCGCTATCATTTTGCGGACAAAAAGACCGGCGATTATTCCGATAGCTACGATATGGCTGAATTCTTGTACCGCCTGCATTTCCTGGCGCAGCTCAACCAGGTCGGTATCAATATCGGCACGCCGTTCGGTTATCTGGTAGCGGGTATCGTCGCATTTCTCTTCCTGTTCGCACTGATTACCGGCCTGTTGCTGCATTGGGATAAAATCAAATCCAATTTCTTCCTGTTCAGGCCGATGAGTAAATGGAAGACTGTCTGGACCGACATGCACACCGTTTTGGGCGTGATTGGTTTCCCTTTCCAGCTGGTATTTGCCGTGACCGGCGTGGTGCTGATCGTAAATTATGTGTTGCTGGTCCCATTTGCCAACCTGCTTTACAACGGTGATTCCGACAAGTTGTACGAAAGTTTACAATACAACAAGGCTACCCAAGTGGATTACACCTACAAACCGATGACCGGCACTTTCGACATGGACGCATTTGTGGGGGAATGGCAGAAGGAGTGGAAAGACGCCAAAATCTCGCGCATTTACATCCGCAACTATATGGACGAGAGCATGCAGGTAAGCCTGGAAGCGAAACCGAACGCGGAGACCAACTTCGCCGGATCGGGATTTGTGACGGTCAACATCGCCAGTGGAAAAGTGCTGGAACAAAAATCGCCTAATGCCGACGGTAACTATATCGACGGTGTGAAGAGCTTAGTGTACCACCTGCATTTCGGGGATTTTGGCGGGAAGCGGCTGCGTATCGTGTTTTTCCTGATGGGGCTGATGGGCTGTGCAGTGATTGTTTCCGGCATTATGATCTGGCTCGTGGCACGCGACAAGGTCGCTACCGAACTCCGCAAACGCCGGTTCAATTTTTGGGCGAGCAACTTCTTTCTGGCAGCTTGCCTGAGCATGCTTCCGGTGACGGCATTCACCTTTATTATGGTCAAAATGCTCGCTCACGTCGATCAGGCGGTGATTTACCGGACTTATTTTTACAGCTGGCTGGTGCTGGGCGTTTACCTGATGGTCCTTCGCAGTCTGCCACGGATGAACCGTCATACCTTGATCCTTTCGGCTGTTCTTTGTCTGGGCGTACCCATTGCCAATGGCATTTCGACCGGTCTGTGGATCTGGAACACCTGGCAGCGGGGTGCTTTCGACATTTTCTTTATCGACGCATTGTTCCTCGTCCTCGCGGGCTCGTGCGCATATGCATTCAGCCGTGTGAATGCGGACGCGAAGACTTTCAAGGTGCTCAGCTTACGTAAAGCGCCAGGGAAAGTGTTAAAAGCAACCATGGTCAGAGAATAAATGCGTTACCGGGTGCCGCTTACCGGGGCTGGGTTTGCCGCTGGTAATCCTCGCCCCACGCACAAAGTGAATCCATAATCGGGATCAGGCTTTTACCGATCTCCGTCAATTTGTACTCCACCCGTGGCGGCGACTCTGCATAGGCCTGGCGCAGCAGGATACCGTCCCGTTCCAATTGTTTCAGCTGCGCCGTAAGCGTCGCCTGCGTAATGTGGGGAAGCTTACGGCGCAGCACACCGAAACGCATCGGGCACTCTTCCCGGATCCTGTTCAGGAGCATCAGCTTCCATTTTCCACCAATGATATCGAGCGCGATGTTCATCGGATTATTTTTTTCTGAAAAAGCTTCAGAATCTTCATTTGTAATCGGTTGATCTACACTAATAGTATCATTCGCCATACCTGGTATCGTCTTATAAACTACTTGATTACGAGCGTTGGTCGCCTGACTTTTGGCTGTATTTGAATGCGGACCGACCATTTCGGGACGCCCTGATCATCCAACAACGCAATGAACATACAAATTTCAAAATGGCTCTTGCTGGCCATTATTTCGTCATCCGTATTCCTGTCCGTGATGGACATTTTCATCGTAAACGTGGCGATTCCGCATATTAAAACGGGCATTCACGGGACTGACAGCGACATCCAGCTCGTGATTGCGCTCTACCTGCTGGGATATGCGGCGTTCCTGGTAACGGGAGGCCGGGCAGGGGATTATTTTGGTAAAAAGAAGGTCTTTGTGATGGCTATGCTGCTGTTCGTGATCACCTCGGCGGTATGCGGGTTTGCGCGAACGCCCTGGGAACTGAATGCCGCCCGTTTTTTCCAGGGCGTCAGTGCGGCGTGGATGATCCCGCAGGGCATTACCTATATTCAGGAGCTGTTTCCAGGCGGTCCGGAGCGGGTCAAGGCCCTCGGTATTTACGGGAGTGTGGCGGGAAGCGCTTCGGTGATCGGCCAGTTTCTGGGCGGCATTCTGCCTGAAACGCACGCGCTGCTGGAAGGCTGGCGGCTTATTTTTCTTATTAATTTACCCATTGGCTTGCTGGTGGTGCCTATGGCGCTGTTTCTTTTACCTGCCGACCGGCGCGGACAGCGTTCCGGATTCGATCATTCGGGCGTATTGCTGCTCACGGGGGCGCTCGTATGCCTGATATACCCGCTCATACGCGGGCGCGAGCTGAGTTGGCCGTTGTGGTGCGTCGCAATGCTTGTCGCCGGGGGTGTTTTGTTGGTACTTTTTATCAGCGACCAAAAGCAAAAACGGTCGAAAGGCCACTTGCCCTTGCTGGACGTTCGGTTATTCGGTTTCCGCGGTTTTAACATCGGTATGGTCGTCGTGTTGTTCTATTTCATGGTCCAGGATTCTTATTTCCTGATCAACGTGATGCTGCTTGAAACCGGGCTCGGGTTCAGTTCTGCCGAAACGGGGATACTGTTTGTGTTTCAGGGCGTGGGTTACGTGATCGCTTCGCTGGTTTCGCTACGGCTGGTCCCGCTGTTTGGCAAGAAAGTATTGCAGGCTGGTGTGGTGATTATGGTTGTGACGCTGGCTTTGCACATTGTTGCCTTGAATGGCCCGGAAGTCGACCGGCAGCTGCTTTACCCAATTCTTTTTGCCTATGGCACGGGCTGTGGTTCCGTATTGCCCTCGCTGCTGGCCGTCGCACTGAAAAACATTCCCATAGAGCTCGCAGGAGCTGCCTCCGGTACCTTTTCTACCTTTCAGCAAACGGCGATTGCGCTGGGAATCGGGGTAATAGGGGGCATTTTCTTTTCCTGTCTCGGCCCGTTGCCGGATGCTGCAACATATATTTCGGCATACCGCATTGCTACCGTTACCAATATGGCCTTGCTGGCGCTGGTCGGTTTCTTTTTATGGTTATTGCCCGGGGATGAAGCTATCTGCAGCGAAATTGTGCCGCATTAATGCGGGGAAACTTCCGGCAGCTAAAACGACATTTTGTATCAGTTACGGTCGATTTTCCGGGAGCTAAAAGCGCTCCTTTCTACGGTTTGTTCTAATTCTCTGATCCGTTCGGGCGATTCGCTGTATACGAATGCCGAGTAATGATCAAGAAAGCCTCTGTCGATGAAAAATTCCACAGAAAGCTTACCACTGTCGTCCCTTTCAATTAAAATTTCATTTCCGCCATTGGAAATCAGGGGGTATTTCTCGGAGCTTAAAAGACAGACCCTGGGGCGATCATTGACGTTGGGACTAATGGTACCTGCTTTGATCAGGTTGACGATTTCCATCCGCGATTTTTTGCGGAGCTGCCAGTCTAGCTCAGCCATCGCTTCTTCGCCCATCAGCATTCCCATCAGGCCGATCACTGTTTTTGCAATCAGTATTTTTTGGCGGGTTTTATTACGGCTTGCTACCGGCAATGCGTATTCGCGCCCAAGCAGAAAGAATGTTAGTCCTATCCCGATCGCCAGGAAGGGTATCGCAAAAATTACCCCAGCCGGTCCTGATGTAAAGTAATAAATCAATGGGTCCTGGGCTATCGCCATTGTGAAGGCAATGGCTGTCAATATTGAGAAAAGCGCCTCTTTTCGAGGCACCTTCGAAGTAGTGTTGGGCAGGCTTTCCTTTGGATTCAATTTGAAATTGTGGATTGTATTTTTGCTAAAATACAACCACATTTCTTTGAATGGTTACAACTTGACCAGATAAACTGAAACGAACGGCCCGGGCCAATGAGTAACCCCGACCGCCCGTGATCATGAACCTTTATTTGCCGGCGGCAGGCTGTTGCTGCTGCGTTGGTTGCGGTAGGCGGCGTTTCAGGACGTCGTGCCAGGTGATGTAGGGGTAGATGTTGTATTTCTTAGCCTGTTCTTCAAAGAGCGCTTTCAGCGCTTCCAGTTTTTTCGGGTTCTTTTTCGCCAGGTCGATTCGCTCGTTGAAATCCTCGTTGACGTTGTAAAGCTGCCAGTCGTTGTTATCCGGATTGGCCACGCTGATCGCGCTCACAAGATTGCCCGTAGCTGCCGAAGTTGGTTTATAGGCAAACCCTGCCTTCCAGCCGTCGTGGTAGATAGACCGCGAACCGAAGATGTAGTAATACTGCGTTTTATGGCGGGAAACGGCCCGGGCGTCATTCAGCGAATAGGCCAGGGATGTGCCCTGGATCGTGTCCTGTTTAATACCCCTGATCACTTCCGATGCTTTGATACCCGCTATTTCGAGTGTCGTCGGCAGCAGATCGATCACATGGCCATACTGCGTGCGGATACCGCCTTTGTCGGTGATACCCTTGGGATAAAACGCGATCAGTGGGTTGCGGGTGCCTCCTTCCGAATGCGCATCCTGTTTCCAGTATTTGAATGGCGTGTTGGCAGCTTGCGCCCAGCCAAGCGGATAGTTGGCATTGGTGCCTTCCGGCGTTCCGATCAGGTCGATCTGTGCCAGGTTGGCCTTCACTTGTTCGGCTTCCGACAGTGGTGCGGCAATGGCGGCGGCCGAGGACCTGGTGATCACACCACCGAGCGCGCCTTCCTTACTTGCCCCATTATCACCGATCACGACGAGGATCAATGTATTGTCGAGCTGATGGATCTTTTTGAGATGGTTTACCAGCCTTCCCACTTCATGGTCGGTGTAGGTCAGATAACCGGCATAAACCTCCATAAAACGGGCATACAGCTTCTTTTCCTCCGCGGAGAGGCTTGACCATGCGCGTATGTTCGGGTTACGCTCGGGCAGGATCACATTGGCCGGAATAATCCCTTGTTTCTTCTGTTGGGCAAATACCTTGTCCCGGAACTCGTCCCAGCCGCCATCAAACTGGCCTTTGTATGGGTCGCTCCATTCCTTTGCTACCTGGTGCGGGGCATGGGTCGCGCCAGGCGCGTAATAGAGGAAGAACGGCTTGTCGGGTGCCGCCTTCTTCTGGCGGTCGATGAAGCTGATCGCCTTGTCGGTAATCTGGTCGTTGAGGTGACGGCCGTCCGGCGTTACGTGGGCATTATCCTCCACGAGGTCGGGCTTGTATTGGTCGGTTTGCGAACCCAGGAACCCGAAGAAATGATCAAAACCCTTGCCCGATGGCCAGCGGTCGAACGGACCGGCGTCGGATGCATCCTGGTCGGGCGTAAGGCCATATTTCCCAACCGCGAAAGTGTTGTAGCCGGCCTCACGCAGGATTTCGGCGATGGTACCTTTGTCGGACGGAATGCGGCCATCCCAGCCGGGGAAGCCGAACGACGACCATGTGTGCGAGAACCCGCCTTCGTGTACGGAATGCTGGTTGCGGCCTGTAAGCAGCGCCGCGCGGGTAGGGGCGCATATCGCGGCCGTGTGGAAGTTGGTGTAACGCAGGCCGTTATTTGCCAGACTGTCGAAAGTAGGCGTGCGAATTACCCCGCCGAATGTGCTCGTGGCTCCAAAACCGACGTCGTCGAGCAGCACCCACACCACGTTGGGAGCGCCCGCGGGAGCCTTTACCGGGTTCGTCCATACTTCCTTCGATTCTGCGAGCGTTTTGCCGACGGTCCCCGCGAAAGGCTGTTGCTGTTGTGTAATGTTTTGTGCGGTGGTGCGGGTGGCCAGGCCTGAGACCAGCAGCGCCGCGAGAAGTAATTTTTGGGAATGCATATATAAAATGTTTGATGAAAACGGTATCCGGCTTGGCCGGGACAATAAGTGCAGGCTACCCGTCGGTTTTTCTTTTCTCTTCGAGCGGATATTTTTTTTCTACTTTGGTCAAAACCACGTACAGGGAGTCGTGGTCCTCGTTCACGCCCCGCAATATGTACCGGCCCGGCGCCGGCTGTTCATAATGCAACCTAATGTGTGCCGCCGTATCGATGCGGTTATGCAAATGGAATACCTTGTTGATCGTATCTGCCTTATATCCATAATAATAGCGGCCGATATTGCCATAGTATTCGGTCGTCCGCACTGCATTGCGCGTATCGAGCCGGAAATTCTTGTTCACTTTAATGCTGATGGTATTGAACTTCTCGAAGATCACATTCTCCCACCGCACCGAATCCGTAGGCGAGGGGGCCAGTAGCTGGTTGTTCAGGCGGAATTCGGCGACTTTGTACAGACCGGCGGTGGAGGCCAGCCCGTCATCTAGCGGAAGTTTGAACGACTTCCCGCTTGCGTAGAAGTTTACCATAGCTAAAACCCCTGAATAGCACGAAAAAGAATATAAAGCCGTATTTGAATGCAATCCTGACGCGATCCGGCCATTCGCTGCGGAAACGGAGGGCGGGTACGAATGTGAGTGCCACAGCGCGGTGTTCAATCAGTATCAGGTAAAATTTGCGGCTATCGCGGACGAGCAGCAGCAACGATAAGGTGAGCAAATGCAGGCTTGTAAGCTCCACACCGGCATCATAACCGATGTTTACAAACCAGATCGGCAGCAGGATCGCCACCATCATCAGCGCGCCCAGGGTAGTGGTACGGCGGAAAAGCAGCAACACCGTCGCTACCAGTTCGAAAATGCCTGCGAACACTTCAAAAAACGGGGAAACCCCAGTGGTAAGCCAATAAAGCTTGCCCGGCGTGAAGTCGCCCTGGTTGGTATTGAGCTGACTGATGGTGGGAAACGGCATTTGCACGGGGAATACCTTTGCCCACGCAAACCACGACATCCGGAGAATGACCCCGTACCGCGCCGCGACATAAAACCAGTAATACAGCCTTTCAAAATCCTTACGTCGGCGGTCGAGCAGGTTCCAACCGAACCCGGCGGCCAGGCAAAACAGGATGGTGATAATCCATCCTGTGTAGTTTTTACCCTCCTGGCTCGCGAAAAACCATGGCTTGTTTTGTGAAATCACATCCAACCAGCGAAACGGGTAGTCGTTTACATTGAAGCCGGCGTCAAAGTCCTGCCGGTAAAATTCGGGGTTGAACGGGATCGTGCCGATCACTGCATAAATCAATGCCGCACGTAAGAGTATTTTTTCATACGGCTTCCATGCGGAGGCCGGTAATTGGGGAGAGCCAGACATAAGTAAAACAGCTATTGCGCCGCAAATTAGCCATTTTATCAATCAACCAATTTAATCTATAATATAAATAGACTTTTATTTTGGGACAATACCACTAGTGCTGCGGCATTGTCCCTGTCTTACAGTAAATACTCTTTCAGACAAAACCCAACTACCGCTGCTATGAGGATAATGTACGGCTCCTGCAACTTTTTTATATAAATCAACGCCAGCGCTGTGACCACGGCAATCAACGCGGAAGGTACATCCACAATAGACCGGCTGCCGATCACGAACACCGACCCTACCAATGCGCCGACGACGCTCGCCGTGATCCCGTCTACAAAGGCTTTGATGCTCTCGTTTTTGGATATTTTTTTGAAATAGGGAGCCGGAAGGACCGTAAATATAAAACATGGCAGAAAAACACCCAATGCGGCTACCGCGGCACCCGCGAAGCCCGAGACGAGAAACCCGATGAACCCGACGGTGATCACCACCGGACCCGGGGTGATCATGGCCACCGCGACGGAATCCAGGAACTGCTGTTCGTTGAGCCAGCCCATCTCATTTACTACGCCTGCGTGAAGAAATGGGATAATCGCCAGACCACTGCCAAATACGAATGCGCCGGCCTCGGTGAAGAACAAGGCCAATTGCAGGAGTTTGTCGGGATCGACGGTCCAGAAGCCTGTCCCGGTCAGCAGCAACACCGAAAGGGGAGTGCTGCTTCGTTGGAGCCATTTGGGCGGGGCTTTGATAACCATATAGGCCAGGCCCAGCACGATGAAGAGCCAAACCTCTTCGCGCTCGGTGAGAGCCGTTACCACCGCCATCACGGTGAAGAATAGCCATAAGATCCATTTGCTTTTAATGGCGGAAGCTTCCAGTTTACTGACCGATTTAATGGTGAGCTTATAGCAACTCAACCCGATGATACCGATCACTGCCGAGCCGACTCCGTAGAACACGGATTGCATCCACGGTAGCCCGCCGAATTGCTGATAAGCCATCCCTAACAAGACGACCATGATAAACGAGGGCAACACGAATGCGAGACCCGTAAGCGTCGCGCCCCAGACCCCGTAATGCACATATCCCAGGTAAATGCCGAGCTGGGCGGCCAGAGGGCCGGGAGCGAGTTGGGCAAGTGCGAGCCCTTCGCGGTATTCTTCTTCGGTGATCCATTGCCGTTGCTCTACGAGGTCGCGGTGCATGTAGCCGATCAGGGCGACGGGACCACCAAAGCCGAAGGTGCCGAGTTTGAGAAAGTACCTGGTGAGTGCTGCAAGGCTGTATGTATGTACGCGGGTGTCGTCGGAAATGTCCATCATTGAAAGTTCGTTGTCGGAATCTACGGGACAATGTTAGACAGCGGCCATTTCAAAATATAGAACGGAGATGACGGTTTTGTACAGACTTTACTTTTGCCCCCTTTTACTTACTTCTATCACCCTTGATCGCCTTCCATTGCCGCCCGGTCCGTGCGATTTACCTTCAACATAACTTTTTAAATACTTTGCAGCCGATTGTATATAATTGGTTATGAAAATTCACATTATGGGTGCCTCCTGTGCGGGCTCCACCACGTTGGGAAATGCACTGTCCGCAAGGTTGAAAATTCCCTATTTCGATACCGATGATTTTTTCTGGGAGCGCTCGGACGTGCCGTACACCGTGCGGAGAGACGTGCCTACTCGGAGCAGGATGCTGCAAGAGGCCGTTTCGAAGAGCGATAGTTACATGATTGGCGGATCGTTGATCAGCTGGGGGGAGGAGTGGCTGTCGATGTTCGACCTGGTAGTTTTCCTGTATGTTCCGAAAGAAGTCAGAATGCAGCGCCTCGTAAACCGCGAAATAGAACGGTACGGCGACATTATCTACACCGACCCGGTACGGAGCCGCCTCTTCCGCGAATTTTACGACTGGGCGTCGAAATACGATGACCGGGACTTTACCGGCCGCAATGTGGGGATCCATGAAGACTGGCTGACGAAAGTTAAATCCCGTGTCGTGGAGATCCGCGGAGACACTACGGTGGCAGAGCGCGTTGAGAAGGTGGAAAGGTTGATTAGACTGGAACTGTAACTGTCATATCAGTCAACTCCGTCAACAGGTTATATGGCCAGATAGAGCACTACTTGTAGTAATAGAGCTTTTTTATATTAGGAGTGGAATCTTTAAAATCTGCCACTTTACAAATCACTCGCCCCGCCTCATCAAATGTGTGCTTATACTCAACCTCATGTTCATCCCTTCCTATGCTGGCTGAAAAAAGAATGTTCACAGTCTTTATCGAAATCAAATTGTTTTCTCCAAAAAGCTGATCAAAAAGTGGAGATCCCGGGTGAAACAGTTTGGGTATTTCCGGAAGACTTTTCAAACCATTGGCGATGTTATCGTATTTATATTCCGACCGGGATTCGGAGAGTACTTTTCCAGATTCATTGTAGGTATAAACTGAGGACTCTAAATTTTTACCGGAATAGGTGTAAGCTGTTCGCAGGTTCGTTACACCGGCAGTTCTCATCTCTGTAAGGCGGCCCTCATTGTCATACTGCAACGTATAAGTATTATCCTCCTCCATACGAGCGAAGCCATTACCATCCACATGATAGGTGTAAGACTTGGTAACCCGATTACGCCTATCGTATACAAATTCCTGCATCCTTAACCCAGGCTCCAAATTTCCCCAGTAGGCTTCTCCTCTTATAGTATAATACAGGCGAAAGATCTTATCATCCTTGTATTCGTAAATTACATCGCATAACCCAGGTGGGCTGTTTTTGGGCAGCAGTTGGTCTGTAAAACCCACAAGCCTGCCAGTGCTGTCATAAAGGTATTGCCGAATTCCGGGTGAACCATGAGCGTATTGTTCGCCATCGGCTTCTGTAACAACCCTATCTAATGCTCCAGCCGGGGTTACGCTTTTTCTTTTGATAGCCTCAATGTCCGGCCTTTTTACATTCTGGATCAATAGCACCCATTGTTCACCAATAGGGTCAACTGAATTGGTACAATCTGCAAAGCTCACAACGATTGTCAATAATACCAGAAATGAGAATTTGAGAATCTGCATAATTTGGAAGTTGGAAGAATCAGACTCTAAGACGGTAGAAAAGACATGGAACGTTGCCTGGAATTTCGGTCTGACCCGAGAACAGGATCAAGCAGAAAATCTGGGGGGAAATTAAGCATAAAGTTTCGAGAGCCTGAATAGGAAGAATGGAACATCCCTCACGCCCCTGGATGATGACCTGAATGCCTTGATTTTTGCATTGAAGGACTCAGCCGAAGCATTTGTACTTCTGTTATTGAAGAAGCGGTCCGCCGCCGCGGTTGAGAATGTCCAGATAATGCGTTTGGATCGATCTGGCAACAGTTTTGAAGGAATCTAGGCCGCAATCTTCCACTGCATTATACCACAAGGCCAGTTTTTTAAATGCCTGTTCTTT
>NZ_JAHXBN010000157.1 GCF_019924045.1 Dyadobacter fermentans
GACATTGAAGCAAATGATCGGCATCACCGCGCAATGGCTGCTCGAAGGCGGCAAGACGATCAATAAGCCCACGCATTTCCAGGAGCGGAAGGGGCAGTTTTAATCGGGGAAGAAGGGGGGATGGAGGAAGGGGAGGAAAGGGACGAGGGAGGAAAAGGAGGATGGAGAAAGGGAGGATGGAGGAAGGGGAGGAGGGTGTTAGGGGGAAGTAGTTGTTTTTTAATGTTGTTAATGAATAGGTTATGTTGAGAGAAGATATCAAAAAGCTGCTTTTCGAAGGGACGGTGATTCCGGCGCATCCGCTGGCGTTGACGGGTG
>NZ_JAHXBN010000158.1 GCF_019924045.1 Dyadobacter fermentans
CTTTACCGGCTGAATTACGCGATCGATTTCAAATATGGCGTACTGCTGGAAGTGGCCAAATCGGTGCTGAACGGCAAGCCGCTGGACGTAACGATGGGGCATGTGAACGTTATCTGGCAGGGCGACGCGAATGAAATGGCGATCCGCTCGCTGCTGCATTGCGACTCGCCTTCGAAGATCCTGAACATTACCGGCCCCGAGACGGTCTCACTACGCTGGCTGGCAGGGGAGTTCGGACGTATATTCAACATCGAACCGCGGTTTATCGGCGAGGAGCAGTCTACCGCGCTTTTAAGCAATGCGGCCGAATCGTTCCGGCTGTTCGGCTATCCGCGCACGACATTGAAGCAAATGATCGGCATCACCGCGCAATGGCTGCTCGAAGGCGGC
>NZ_JAHXBN010000159.1 GCF_019924045.1 Dyadobacter fermentans
CTGCATGGACTTGCCTCAGGCATGTATGTACTGCGCTTCATCTCAACCAGCGGCGACGTGCAAACGAAGATGTTTGTCGTGAAATAAAAAGCAAACAATCCGTGTACCCCGGGCATGGAGAGAAGATATGGGATTTTTGATTCCATATCTTCTTGACAGGGGAAACCTTGTGGTGTTAGGGCAGCGAAATACATGCCGTAAAAGTTCAGTGCCAGAGGTAATTGTTTAATAGAGTGTTCATTATAAACTAAAAACCAGGATTATGCTAAAAAGCGATCTCAGGGGCAAGACGGCGTTAATCGCCGGTGGAGGAAAGAATCT
>NZ_JAHXBN010000160.1 GCF_019924045.1 Dyadobacter fermentans
ATGTAATGGTGCTGTTCTCAGAAGTAACTACCCTGATCTGGCTATAAGTGTATTTACCATCAAGATCGACCATTTTCAGGCGGTAGTAGCTCCTGCGGCCCAGGGGAGTTAAATCCGTGAAGTTGTAGTCGAGCCGGCTACTGCTGACCGCCTCACGAGACAGAGACGGCACAAACCCTATCCTGGTCCAGGCAGAAGCATTTGCGCTTCGCTCGATCTCAAAGCCTTTGCTGTTTTCTTCGCTGGACGTAGCCCATTGCAGGCTCGCAATGCCGCCTTCCTGACGGACATTGAAGCTGATTAGTGTTACTGGCATGGGACTCTCTGTCTCAATGGAGTAGACCGCGGCTGAACTGGTAGCTCCCGCATTATCCGTCATGGAATAGGTGAAACCAATAGGGTTGCTGCCAGTCCCGCTTCCGGTCGCTCCGTAGATGACCAGTTTGGTAACATCGAAGTTGGGAATACTCACGGGGCCGCCTGTCACATCCACGCGTACAGGTCCTGATCCGTAGTCGTAATACAGCTCGGTTGACCCATTGATCGA
>NZ_JAHXBN010000161.1 GCF_019924045.1 Dyadobacter fermentans
CTGAAAGCATACGTACCGTCCAAATCGACCATTCTCAGGCGGTATAGATTTTCACCTTTTTCCGGCGAATCGTCGGTATAAGTGTAGTTTCTCAAAACACTGCTTTCCCCATTTGACCGAACCTTGCCGATTGTCGACCAACCTTTGCCATTGAGGCTGCGTTCTATTTCAAAGCGGTCCGAATTTACTTCCTCGGTGGTAGACCAGGTAAGCAGTGCTGT
>NZ_JAHXBN010000021.1 GCF_019924045.1 Dyadobacter fermentans
GGCTCTCGAAACTTTATGCTTAATTTCCCCCCAGATTTTCTGCTTGATCCGATACTTGGACTAGGCGTCCCCGACTAGGCGTCCCCGATCAAACCCGGTAAAGCAGGCGGCGCGCGCAGCCTAGCCGCCACAATTATAATTATTAACAACATCAAAAAGCGTCCTCTAAAAGGATGCTCTTTTGCGTTTATAGGGGTTTTTGATTTATCTCTACCCCTTTTTGATAATTTACCGCTGCATCGATTCTCACGCACCTTAATCGGCACGACAGGCGCGAGAGAGAAAATCAGTTTATCATACCGTATATAAAACTGATTTTACTCCTAACTTTATAGAAATCCATTTAAGATAATCCCGTTATCCATGTCTCAGCTCAGAAAAGAAGATATCAAGCAGGAGGTATTCGACCTTTACGACGACTATGCGCACGACCGCATCGACCGCCGCAATTTTGTGCAGAGTTTGTCTGCCTACGCGGTGGGCGGCGTGACAGTAGCTTCGTTGATGAGCTTTCTGATGCCCGATTACAAGGGGCAGATTCAGATCCGAAAGGAAGATCCCCGTTTGCAATCGGATTATGTGAATTATGATTCACCCAAAGGTGGTAAGACAATCAAAGCGCTGTTGTCTAAGCCGGCGGATGCCAAAGGGAAATTGGGAGGGATTGTCGTAGTACATGAAAACCGGGGATTGAACCCTCATATTGAGGACGTCGCGCGCAGAGCAGCATTGGCAGGGTTTATTTCGATTGCGCCAGACGCTCTTTCGCCTTTGGGCGGCTACCCCGGGAATGACGATGCCGGGCGAGAATTGCAAAGCAAGCGCGACAGGAATGAAATGCAGGAAGATTTTATTGCTGCTTTTGAGTACCTGAAAAATCACAAGGATTGCAATGGAAAGATCGGTGTGGTAGGGTTCTGTTTTGGCGGTGCCATTGCGAACATGATGGCAGTACGCATTCCTGACCTGGCGGCGTCGGTACCTTTTTATGGAGGGCAACCAGCCACCGAAGATGTCCCGAAGATTAAGGCACCGCTATTGTTGCATTATGCAGGGTTGGATACCCGCGTGAACGAAGGCTGGCCCGCATATGAGAAGGCATTGAAGGAAAACCACAAGGAGTACACGGCATTCATTTATCCTGAGGTAAACCACGGTTTTCATAACGACACGACTCCCCGTTTTGATAAGGCAGCCGCCGAACTGGCCTGGAAGCGCACGATCGATTTTTTTAGGGAGAAATTGGCCTAGCGCAGGCAGCGGTTAAGCGAGCATACCGGTCTGAGGTGATAGAGGAAACTTTTATCATTAGCAAAAGAATATCATGAAAGGCCATTTACGAACATTTGTAGCGCTTTGTTTTCTGATAGGTCTTGACGCATGTTCCTTACAGGATCACGTCGTTCCTAAGCAAATAAAGCTGAGTACGCCCGCATTTGAGTATACCGACGATTTCAAAATGCGGTTTAAAGTCCAGGCCGATTCGCTGGGCGACCTGCCGGTTACAGAATATGGTATTTTGTACCTGAGTTTTTTCCGGGCGGAAAACGATACAGACTACACGCCAAGGATCGAACACGGTGCGAGAATGCAATTTGATCAGCCGATTGCCTTGGGTATTAACAATTTCATTTACACGGGAAATGCTTTCCAGGGGAAGTACTTCTTTTTCTACCGTGCCTATGCATTGCTTTCGGATGGATCGGTCGCGTATGGAGACATTAAGAGCTTTACATTCGAACGATAGTATCTCTCAAAACCCGCAAAGTAAATAGCCCTGTGAATGTTCGCAGGGCTATTGCATTATGGTCGTTGTCTGTTGAGATAATCGGTGTGGTATTGGTGTAGTTGCTGATCGGGCTGGTGGCCTGGGCGATAACGTTCGCCTATTCAGTCCTGATTAACCCGAAATATTCGTTTGTGCGTGTACGTGAGTGCCCAGATACAGAGCAAGCAGAAAGGGAAACAATACATTTCCCCTTCTGCCTCTAACAAATTGAATCATCCGCCGTATCGTTATTTGCCGCCGCCTTGATTGTGGCAGTTTTCGATCATTTTATCTCTCAACTCGATCGCCTTTGCGAGTGCATCGTTGTAGTTAGCTTCTACGCGGGCAGTGTTTGAGTTTTTGGTCTCTTCTGCGCGTGCTTTTGCCTTTTCTGCGATCTCGGTGCAGGTAGCAGTTTTCGCTGCTTCCAGCTGGTTCACTTTGTCCAGATAATCGAGCAACTGGATATTGATGAGCGCTTTAAGGTATTCGTACTGACCTGGACGCAGGAATGGTTTTACTTTTTCCAACGCTGCCAATGCGTCATTTGCAACCTTAATGCCAGCCTGACGAAGCGCCTCGAAATATGCAGCGTTGTTTTCACCTGTACATTTTTCAAGGTTTTTCTGAATGCGTTCCAGATCCTTGGCGTAGTTGTCGTTGATCTTTCCCAGGTCTTTCGCTTGGCTGTCGTCCAGGCGTTCCTTCGTTTTTTCGAACTTCTCGTTCGCACGGGCGATACAGTCGTCGGTGTTACCTGCTTCTATAGCCGGGCTGGTGGTAGAGCCCGCAGTTACAGAACCGGTTCTTTTGCCGTCAAGAAGTCCTTCTACCTTGGCCGCAGTAAGCAACGAAAGATAGCTTTGGAGTTTCGCGTCGGCAGATGCCTTGCTAAGGATCGCACGCACCTGCTCCGAATTGAGCACCGATTTGGTAGCCTGTGCAGGCGAAACTTCGTTGAGAGCCTTGATATCAGCCTGTGAAAGTGAAGCAGATACTTCCTCGGCCGCTTTTGAAACGCTCGCAGGAATATTGCTTGCAGTAACTGTGCTGAGCGATTTGTTTAGTTCCTGCGTTTTAGTTGAAGCTTCCACTTTTCCGGGCACGAGTTTGATGTCCGGTGTTTCTTCAAGTGTGGTAGGAGCCATTTCCAGCTTGTCCAGTTGGCTGGAAAGCTCGGTGTTGGCTGGTTCGAGTGAATCCGCTTCTTTGTCCTTACATTCATAAAGGAAGAATGTGAGGAACGTCAGAAGGGTAAGTAATCTCAGAGTACGTGTTTTCATACGAGTTAGATTTAGTGAAAAAGGATATTCGGCGGATTATTAAATTGGTTCTATAAGTGCAATATCTTCCCGGGTCAGCGGGCCTGCGAAGGCCTGACCAATGTCGGCTGATTACCCGGTGTAAACAGTCTGGTGTGTCCATTCGCATAATATTGCCAGGCATTGCCTCTGAAAAGCAAGCTGCAAAAGCGAACGGATACTCCTATATGTTTCCTGTCAGACCATCTGATAACCCATTTGGTTATGAAGCATGATCATGACCACACGCGCCTTTCCCGCATTCCAAAAGGAATTTTCGCAATTATCAGTAAGAGGAAGTTTGTGGGACTTTACCAAAACGGAAGTCCGTGAAATTGAATACTTAAAATGTAGGGTAGGATTGTCTAATTGCCCTGGATAGGGCCCCGCCGGAAAGGGCGGTACAGTGCCTCGTGGCGAAAGCCGTTGATAAGGATTTTCCATCATGTCTTTTAACGTTGAGTGAGTTACTTTCCAGACAGAGCTTCCATTCAAATTGGAATTCCACTAGCAATATGTAGACGTTATTTTACTTAGCATTTCTCACGTGTAAAATAAAATCTACAACAAGTTTAAAGGATAAGATTTCAATTTCAAAATAAAAATATCTCTACAACTTTGGAAAGTGCTGAAAATGAAGGTGATAAAATTTATCAAAAGTGAATATTGAAAATTGTTCTTTTAAAAGTAACATGCCTGGATGCGGGGAAAATGTCGTTTTTTCTGGAATAGTCTGCCTGTACCGACCTAGTTTACGATGGTGTAGTGTTGGTCATGAACATTCATTGGTGATAATAGTCTGAGGCGGTATTATAATTGGCTATTCGTGATTTTTTCAAAACGGATGACTATATTATTGCAGATGGATGCTTTTTTAAGAGTGTCCAACTATCCTAAACCTCTTATGAAACTTATCAAATCAGTCCGGCCCGGTGCAACATGCATCCGGTTTCCCGCCGCATGGTTACTCATTCTCCTTTTTTCCACGACATCCTATTGTCAATCCATTGACCTGCTGATCAAAGGTGGTCACGTAATCGACCCTAAAAACCGCATTGACGGAGCGATGGACGTGGCTATTACCGCCGGGAAGATCGTACAGGTGGCAGCCGCCATTTCGCCTTCTGACGCCAAAAAGGTGGTAGAAGCCAAGGGAATGTATGTCTCACCTGGTTTTATCGACATGCACGTACACGTTTTCAACGGTACAACGCCGGAGGCCTACATTGCTAACGCTGCCACCAGCGTCGCGCCCGATGGTTTCACTTTTCGCACGGGCGTTACCACGGTTGTGGACGCGGGCTCGTCGGGATGGCGAAATTTCAAGCTGTTCAAGGCGCAAACCATTGACCGCGCACAGACCCGTGTGCTGGCTTTTTTGAACATCGTTGGCACCGGTATGGCGAGCCGCTATGAAGAGCAGGATCTGAACGACATGAACCCGCAAATGGTAGCGAATATGATTAAAAGGTTGTATCCCAATATCATTGTAGGAATCAAATCTGCACATTACTGGGGCGATTACAGCCAGGTGCAACGAGCAGTGGAAGCCGGAAACCTGGCGGAGGTACCGGTAATGGTCGATTTTGGCGAGCACCGGCCGCCACTATCGATCGAAAAACTCTTCCGGGAGTACCTGAGGCCCGGAGATATTTTCACGCATACGTATGCGCACGGGCCCAACGACCGCGAAACGGTAGTGGATGACCAAGGCAAAGTGAAGCCTTTCGTACTTGAAATGCAAAAGAAAGGCCTGGTATTCGATGTAGGTCATGGCGGAGGTGCATTTGCGTGGCGACAGGCGATTCCTTCCATCAAGCAGGGTTTTCTGGCAAATGTGATCAGTACCGACCTGCACACCGATAGCATGAACGGAGGTATGAAAGGTCTCGATAATGTTATTTCCAAGTTCCTGAATATGGGCGTACCATTGTCGGAAGCGATCTTGCGTGTTACCTGGAACCCTGCACAAGTGATCAAACGGCCTGAATTGGGTAATTTGAGCGTAGGCTCTGAAGCCGATATTACGGTTTTCAGCGTCCGTACAGGAGACTTCGGATTTATCGACGCCCGCAGAATGAAAATGAAAGGGAATAAGAAGCTGGAAGCCGAGCTGACACTCCGTGCGGGCAAGGTCGTTTGGGACCTGAATGGCATTGCGGCAGCCTCTTGGGAGTCTGAAATACAAGGAAAGTAGACGGTATGAAAATGATAGGCTCAAAAGCCCGTCCTATGAGCCGGATTACTATCTGGCTTGTGTGGTTATTAGTGCAAAGTTCTTTTGCGCAGACGTATGAATTGGTGATCAAAGGTGCGCAGGTGATAGATCCGGCCAATTCGCGGAATAGTAAAATGGATGTGGCTGTCAATCAGGGTAAAATCGCGAAAGTAGCTCCCGATATCGACGGAACCGCTACGCAGGTAATCGTGGGGACCGGGCTCTATCTCAGCCCGGGTTTTATCGACCCGCACACGCACGTGTTCGTGGGCACGGAGGCAGGGAAATTTGCGAACGGTGTCAACAGCGTTTCGCCCGATGACTTCACGTTCCGCACCGGGGTTACCACGGTCGTGGATGCGGGCACATCGGGCTGGCGCAGCTTTCCCACCTTCAAAAAACAGGTAATCGACCAGGCCAAAACGCGTATTCTCGCATTTCTGAACATTTCAGGCGGCGGAATGACGGGTGCGGCGCATGAGCAGGATTTGTCGGATATGAATGCCGACTCCGCCGTCGCGCTCATGCGGCAATACCCCGACATCATCGCGGGCGTGAAGATCGGGCACTACAACGGTAAAGAATGGACGCCGTTTGATAATGCGATGGATGCAGCCAGACAGGCTGGCAAACCGCTTTTTGTAGAATGCCATTTGCCCGAATATACATTGGAAGATCAGCTGGCCAGGATGAGGCCGGGCGATATCATTACCCATACTTTCGAGCATATTAAGGAACGGATGCCGGTTGTCGGGGAAGACGGACAGGTACGTCCTTTCGTTTTCGCGGCTCGGAAAAGGGGCATATTGTTTGACCTCGGCCACGGAGGTGCCGGTTTCTGGTTCGACCAGGCCGTACCAGCAATAAAGCAGGGTTTTTACCCCAATTCCTTTGGTACCGATCTACACCGTTTCAGCATGAACTCTGCCATGAAGGATATGGCCAATGTTATGTCGAAGTTTATGGCCATGGGCCTCTCCATTGAACAGGTGGTGGAAATAGCAACCTGGAATGCCGCAAAAGCCATTCTGCATCCTGAACTGGGTAGCCTTAACCAAGGGAATCCTGCCGATATGGTGTTGTTCCGTTTGCGGGAAGGCGATTTTGGGTTTATGGATTCCGCTGGCAATAGCATCCGCGGTAATCAGAAGCTGGAAGTCGAGCTGACGATCCGCCAGGGCAAGGTCGTTTGGGACCTGAATGGCCTGGCTGCGAAGAAAAAAGGATTTTAACTGAACGCATCATGTATTTCCATCATATCAAATTCAAAAGACCGGGTACGTACCTCAGTCTTGTACTCATTACGCTCGCGCTTGCGGGCGCTACCCATTTGCGGCAGGATAAGTTGCCCCCCGGCGATCCTGACAATGGAGGGCTCAGCGTACCCGACGGTTTCGAAACGCTCGTAGTGGCCGACAGTACCGGCCTGGCGCGGCACATTACGGTGAACAGCAATGGCGATATTTATATCAAACTCCGCTACTTCGGCAAAGGCCAGGGCGGCGGTACGGTGGCGCTCAGGGATACTAATGGCGACGGCAAGGCCGATATTATCCGAAATTTCGGTAACTATCAGGACCACAGCAGCCTGGCCAATGGGATAACCATTCGGAATGGTTATCTCTATTACAGTTCCTCCCTCGCGGTTTATCGTAGCAAGCTTATTCCCGGGCAACTCCTGCCTGACGAAAAAACTGAATTGATCCTCCAAGATGATCACGAACATGGCGCGCATTGGCATATAACCAAGCCTATGGCTTTTGACGATGCGGGTAATATGTATGTGCCCTTCGGAGCACCTTCGGATGCCTGCCAGGATATGGTGAACTCGCCCGGCGGAAAACCCGGCAGCCCCGGCATAAAGCCGTGCCCTGATCT
Source organism: Dyadobacter fermentans (assembly GCF_019924045.1). Classification (GTDB taxonomy): domain Bacteria; phylum Bacteroidota; class Bacteroidia; order Cytophagales; family Spirosomataceae; genus Dyadobacter; species Dyadobacter fermentans_A. Next base: position 7,166 of record NZ_JAHXBN010000021.1, read on the forward strand.
TGAAAAACACGGCGGAATATGGAAGTTCAGCGCCGACAAGCCCAACCAGACTCAGGCCGATGGTTCGTTGTATGCCACTGGATTGCGAAGTATTGTAGGTATGCGCTGGAACCCTTCCGATAAAAAGCTATATGCGGTAGTCCATGGCCGCGACAACCTGCATCGCCTTTTCCCGGAGCTTTTCACCGCGTGGCAGAGTGCGGTGCTTCCTTCCGAAGAGTTTGTAAAAGTAACTCAGGGGTCGAACCTGGGGTGGCCTTACTATTATTACGACCAGATGAAAGGCAAGAAAATGCTCAATCCTGAATATGGCGGCGACGGTAAAAAGGAAGGAGAAGGAGCTAAATTCCAAAAGCCACTCATCGGATTCCCGGGGCACTGGGCGCCTAATGACGTACTTTTTTACCAGGGAAACCAGTTTCCCGATCATTATAAAAACGGGGCATTTATTGCTTTCCACGGCTCCACCAACCGGGCGCCTTATCCACAGGCTGGGTATTTCGTGTGTTTCGTGCCGTTCCATAACGGCAAACCATCCGGCGAATGGGAAGTGTTTGCCGATGGCTTCGCGGGAGTAGACCCGATCATCAATGTAAGCGACGCGAAATTCAGGCCGATGGGGCTCGCTGAGGGACCGGATGGCTCATTGTACATCACTGATTCGCGCAAGGGCAAGGTCTGGCGTATCATGTTTAAAGGAAATAAAAAGGGCTTTGGTGCAAACCAGCTTGCATCGATGGCGAAGCATAAGCGGCTCGCACACATCCGCACACCCGACGAAGTCGCCGATAACCTCGACATTAAAACCAAGGAGCCCGGGCAGCGCATTTACAACACCTATTGTACACCGTGCCATCAGCGCAACGGGCTTGGCGACGGCAGCCGGTTTCCGCCGCTCGCAGGATCGGAATGGGTAACGGGCAGTAAAAAACGATTGATAGAAGTGGTTGCCAAAGGGTTGGAAGGGCCCATTCAGGTAGCGGGAAAGCCTTACAATGATTTGATGCCGAAGCATGATTTCCTCAAAGCGGAGGAAATGGCCCAGGTGCTAACTTATATCCGTAAGAATTTCGGAAATGACGCCGATGCCATTTCAGTAAGCGATGTGCAGCGGGTGTTGGGTAACTGACATAGCAAAACGCCCGCCGGATATTTTCCGGCGGGCGTTTTATGAAGGTGGATTCTATGGACTATGGCAGGAGCACTTTCTTGGTGATGGCACTGGCATTACTACGTTGCAGTGACAGAATGTAAAGTCCCGACGAAATACCGCCCTTAGGCTTCAAGGTAAACTCGTTGCCGGTTTGGCTTAGCGAGAACCGAATGGATTTACCCGATAAATCAAATAGGCTCACGTTGGCTGCATTTTCATTTTTAAGCAGGAATTTGATTTCCCGTCCTGACACCGGATTACCCAGAAGTTCGAATGCAACGCTGTTGGCACCATTGTCAATGGAAATCATCCGCGAAAACTCAAACTTCCCATCCGCGTCGACCATTTTGAGGCGATAATAGTTCGTTCCTGTCAAAGGTCTGCTGTCCAGGAATTTGTATTGCTGCGTGGCCGAGGAATTGCCTTTTGCCTCTATGCGGCCCAATTGGACAAATTCTTTCGCATCTGCGCTTCTCTCAATATTGAAATGGCTGCTACCGCTTTCCTCCGTAGTGGTCCATGAAAGGCTGACGGCATTATCCAAAAGTGTGCCGTTGAAACGCGCCAAAGTAACAGGCAGCGTGATAGTACAGCCGTTTTGCAGCTCGGCTATAATTGCATTAGGTAAGCTCGGGCCGGTCAGTACCACCCATATAGTGCGTTTATCTTCCAGGAAATCATATGGATAAGCTTCGTCCTTACTTTGGATTGGCTGCGATGACGAAAGGTTAGTCGCACCGCTTGTGTAGAAAAGCTCATCACCAGCGCCGAATGTAGTTACCCCATTTGTCAGCACTCCGTCGTCGAGGTACAAGGAATAGGAGACCTGAAATGCGGTAGGGTTGGTGGAAACGATGCTCAGGTCATATGTACGAGGGCCTTCGGGCTCATTGCAGTTAATTTTACCGGTAATGACAGGGTCATTGATTTGCAAATTGAAACCTTCTGAATAGCAGTGTACAGGAGGGTTTGCGCTGGACGCCTGACTAGACCATACGTCTCCTTTTAGAATAGGAAGGTCTTCGCATGCGCCTGGTACCGGGAATTGGATATTATCGATTGTAATGCGGGCCTTTCCTCCTCCCAGGTCTTCTTCGATGATAGTCAATCCGGTAAATAAAGGTATCACAGTACCATCGGCGCTGTAAGTTGACAACAATGAAACTGCACCGTCGGTATCAATAGCGAGTGTTGCAAGCACGGCGCCCAGGTCGGCTGCTTTCGGTGCTTTTTTGTAATCGATGTCGGGATAGTCGGCAGGTTTCCACAAATGCACATAGGTGAACTTGTTACCATTGTTTTTGTCGATCGTGAACGAAAGGTTGACGTTCACATTGCAATTGTCGCCGCTGGGAGAAACACTGTTTAATTCAATTGCCGGCTCAACCAATGCGCACTGCGCGAGCGATTTGGCAGGGATGGAAATTGCCGCAAGGACAACACATACCCAGAGGTAGAGAGATTTCATGATAGAGGACGTTTAGTGACTAAATAATGATAGAACAATATACTTCCAATATCTTGAAATAGTTACAAAGTAGTGGATTTGGTAAAGTATTTTTTACTAAACGATTCGGTAGTATACGTAGGTGTAAAAATAATACTTATTGTAGTAAATTTAGTTGTTTACTGATATAGAATAAATGTATCCGATTGCGTACATTTATTTTTATATATTTGATTAACAGTTATTTATAAAAAACTCGAACTATTTTTGTGTTCCTGTTAATTTTAATAAGACTATTTAAATAATATAATTGAATCAAATAATCGCAGCCATAATGGCTGACTGATTGTATTCAAAAAGTACAATTTTATTTCGTTCGGTGCTCTTGCCAAAATCCTACTTTCAGCGCCAATTTGCGTGGCCTGGGCTGTGAATTAATACTATACGTCGAAACGTGGTTGAGGCAATGCAGAATTCACTCTTTTGGTTCCTAGTTCCGCTATTCTCATGTCAGGTCTTTGGTTTGACAATGCAATTATTTTGCCGGTGCCATATCTGTTTCTACCATTTGCTCATTCTTTTTGTGATCCCCGCTTTCGTCACCCCTTTTTAGTGGTGAGTTCGGACATCTGGTAGGACTCGCCGCCATCATTCTAAAACAGCACACGATGAAAGCACTTTTAATTTGTACCACTCTGATAATGCATATCACGCTCGCCCTAGCGCAGCTCCCTCAGCAGTTTAGTTTTCAAGGGGTAGCCAAAAAGGCGGATGGCAGGGTTGCTTCGAATGCGACGGCAGCTATCATCACCGAGCGTTGAAACAAAGGCAAAATAGAGGTTTAAGTGAGAGGTTATAGCTGCATTCAACTTGAATGCAGCTATTTTGTTTTATAAGGATCTGAAAACGATGGAGACTGCTTCTCCTGCCAATCCCATCGATATTTGGGCCTGGTCTCGGAAATTAAATACATGCCCATCCCTGCGTACTTCGTCGGTCAGCGAAAAATCGATCGTCTGGATCAGCCAGCCTTCCTCCTGCGGGGTTTGGGTGGCGATAATGCCTTCTTCGGGCATGTCCTTGTCGGGCGTGGTGTAGAATGCGGCGTAGCCATAGTTGAGATCCACGGCCGGCGACCATAATGCTTCTCCCACGGTTTGGGACACTATGGTAAAGGCCTGGTTTTCGAGTGCACGGGCGCGGGCACCTACGTGTACACGTGTGGCACCGCGGATGGTTTCCGTGCAACTTGGCGCGAGGATCAGGTTGGCGCCGGCTTCGCAGAGTTTTTGTGCGCCAATCGGGAATTCGACATCGTAACAGATCTGAATGCCGAATTTACCCCACGATGCTTCAAAAACGGTAAGCTGTTTCGGAGCGCTGTCGATGCCCCATTGCTCGTTTTCAAAACGGGTCATGAAAAATTTGTCCTGGTAACCTGCCAAACCATTGGCGGAGAATACAAAAGCCCGGTTGAATTTCTTGTCCCCTTCGATTACCGGAATGCTCGGAGCAACGATGACAACGCGGTATTTACGGGCCAATGCCTCGAAAGTCGCGCAGAAATCGGTTCTCAGCGCATTCAAATCGTGTATTTGGCGACGGATATCGTTGCGTACCTCGTCGCCGAAGAGGCTCACCAGCTCCATTGCTCCGTATTCCGGAAAAAGCAATAGCTCTGCTCCCCGAATAGCGGCGTCGGCCACCCATTTTTCGGTGTGCTGCTGCCACGCGGTGAAATCCGGATGTTCGGTAATGGGATATTGCGCCGAAGCGATGGTTACTTGCTGCATTGGGGTTAACGGTTGAGCGGTTTGGTCCAGAAAATCATAGTTTTAGGAGTAGAGGTAGTGTCTCCCAAATCAGGCCATTCCATGGTACTTTGTAGTGCGGGTTCCTTGTGATAACCGCGTTTGAGCCAGAATGCATCGTTTGGACGATAGTCAGATGGTTTAAGCGGATGGTTATGCCCCCGGTCGACGGAGCAGAAACAGCAGGTTTCGAAAACGCCCAGAGCGCGGGCATGTGCCTCACGCTCGTCGAAGAACCGGTGCCCAAGCCCACGACCGCGGTAGGCAGACAGAAGAATGCTCTCGCCGAAATAGCAAATAGCACGCACGTCAAACCCGGCGTCCTCGAAAGGTTTGCGAACTTCGGCGGTTTCGTCCTGCAGAGGGATGCAGGTCGTAGCACCCACCATTTTATCGCCGTCATAAACAGCAAAAAGGAATGAATGCTCCGATTGCAGGTAGGTTTGCAAATAACCCAATTCATATTCCACACTGCCTTCGTACAAATAGGGATAGTCCCTGAAAACAGCAATACGGAGCTTGGCCAGGTCATCAAAAACTTCCGCAATACCCGCTCCGGTTTTCCGAACGAAAGTCAGTTCGTTGGTCATGGCTTAGAAACAAGTTCGATCCAGAGCGGCAGGTTGTAGTAGGTGGTTACGCGGCTGATCTTGCCATCGGTCACTTCGAGGAATGCGCCGGCCGGCAGCACATATGATTGCCCGTGCGCTTCAGGAAGGCCTTCTTCCGCCTGCTTGTAAATGCCGTTCACGATAAACTCCACGGCCACACGTTTGTTCTGCGGCTCGCTGAAAAACACCATGTTGGTCAGTGTCTCTTCGTAGGCCTCGTCCATTTTTTGGAGAAATGCAGTGAATTTTTCCAGTCCGATGCGCACGTCGCCCTGGTTGGCTTCATGCCTTACTTCGGGATGGAGCAATGCGAGCATGCTTTTCCAGTTTTTCGCATTGAAGGCTTGATAATATTGTTGTACGATTTCCAGTGCAGTCATTTGTCTGATATTTGTTCAAAAAGTTATTCAAGGTAAAGGACCCAAAGACACCTGTCCGTTGGCGTCTTTGCGATACACGGCAATGCATCCGGGGGCGAATTTCGGATCGAAATGCGGCTCAGCGGCTGCCAGACTGTTCGGAAACGGCTTTGCCGCGTTGAAAAAATAGACCGTCGTGGTGCCGTATTTGGTGTAAGGCATGAGGTCGCCGTATTGCCGCATATCCTTCGAAAGCGTGTCCTGCACACTCACGGCATATATGCGCACGATCGGGCCGGTGTTGTTCTCGTTCCGGTACATAGCCACTTCCCGGAACCCGCCTTGCAGATCGGTAACGGTGGGTTGTGAAGCGGAGTCGTAAACGATATAGCCAATGACAATGGCCAGTGCGAGCAGCAGGAGGTTCTTTTTATTCTTAAAAAACTTCATAACAAAAAATGGGTCATTTTATCGGAACATAAAGCCACTTGCCGTCACTTTCCATCGCGAGCCGGTAGGATTTTTCGTGATAATCAAATCCCGCTCCTTCGTTCTTCTCGGCGATGATCACATCTGGCTGAAATGCCGGATCTTCCAGCACCCGCGAGGGATTGGCCACGCGTACGTGCGCAAATGCGCGTCCGGGTTTTCTCAACAGGAACTGGTAGGCATAGTCGAAACTGGCTTCCGTAAAAACAAAACCGATTTTTTGCGGATTGAGTGCATTCACTTGCTTCAAAAGTGTTTCGGTTCCGGGCCAGTGGTCGCCCCAGAACAACCGTCCGGGACTGGCATAAAAAACGCTTTCCTGTTTGAGGTTCAGGTTGGCGGCGTCGACGCGGATGTTGAGATGCAATGCCGAATTGATAGGTGGAAATATTTTCTCAAAAAACCATTTCGTGGAAAGAAAAGGGTGTGCCGAGCTGAGTAATGCAAAAGGCAGTGCCGCTACCCAAAGCAGGAAAGAAAGCAGCCGGGTCGACCATGCGGACAGCACCGAGCCATAGGTAAGGCCCACAACGGGGGCTGCCAGGAGAAAGAATGGAATATGCAGCCGTGAGCCGTAGGTCTGGTAGCTGATAAAAAAACAGAAGACCAGTATGCTGAGAAAAGTCAGCCAGCCATACCATTTGGCAGCTTTGGGCAGGCGTGTGAAAATCAGGAGCGGAATGCTGAAAATAATCAGCCAGATACCAAAGAAATTGTGGGCGAAATCCTCATTGAAATTCAGCTTGTTCATCTTAAACGGCATTCCGAGGCGCGGTACGTCGAGGGGGATGCCCATCGCTGTGTGGAGATTTCGGAGCTGGTTCAGGAGAAAATCGTTGTACCGGTTACCGGGCGACACGAAGCCCAGGTGAAGGAAAGTGTGCTTGCTGACCGACGAAATATAATCGGTTGGGCCGGTAAAGGTGTTTTGGTTTCCTGAACTGATAGTACCTACCGGCGATGCGAAGATTTCGTAAGTACGGTACCAGTAAGGAACATTGAGGGCCAGCGTAAGGATTAGGGAGGCAGCCGTGAAAGTGACGATATGCTTGCGGAGTACCGGTTTTCGAAGCATCGAAATCAGCAGGTAGGTGCCGAATGGAAGCACGTAAAAGAGGAATGTCCCCTTCGTCATCATACCGACCGCACAGCAGAGCGGAATCAGGTACAGGCTTGCCAGATGGTTATTCCGGATATAATCAAAAACAAAAAATACGGTCGCGAGGATGAAAAATGCCACAACCAGGTCATTCTGGGTCGTCATCGATTCCAGGACGACGATTGGCAGTGTAGCGGCAAAGCACAAACCGATACGGAGCGTCGCAGGCGAATTTGAAAAGAGCCGGATAATCATAGAGATCAGCGCCAGCACGCCCGCGAGGCAGCCCCATTGCAAAAGCTGGAAATAGCGCTCCGAGCCGGAAAGCAGGAAGGTATGCAGGTGTACATATTCGGAAAAAGGGCTGAACGAGATTGAGCGTTCGATGTGCGAGGCATAATGTGCCACGTTGCCCTGCTGTATCCAGTAACCCAGCCGGCTCAGGTGGTAGCTGAGAGAATCCTGATTGTTTGGAATAGCTGCGATGGCAACTACCAGGGTGACAGAACTAAGAACGGCCAGCATGGCAATGGTGAAAGTGCCGAGTTCCTGACAAAAGTTTCGGGTGCCATTCAGCCAGTGTTTCGCGATAGTAGGGAAAGTCAGGCCGTGAATGCTCTTCAGCCGGAACCACGTTATCGCCAGTGCGATGTCGAGAAGGGCCCAGCTGACTGCAATGGCAACCCGGTTGATCAGCTTGAATAATCCCAGCACCTCCGTGCTGCAGGCAATGAAAAGGAAGATAAGAATGGCGGCGGAAATCAGCGAACGACGGAAAGGCTGCTCCACGTTCCTGTAAAACGCCACATAGCAATTCGCTGTGGCCAAACCCATCGCCGTCGGGATCAAAAAGATCATAGTTTAGGAAGTCCTGTTCGGCAAATATGAGCTGCAAACTAACTATTTCGTTGCGAAGAACCGCATTAACTCGTCATCCCCGAATCGGAGGAAGAAGGAAAAAGCAAATGCATTTGCCCGATAAGTGCCTGAACTGAGGATACTTTAACCTGCCGGTCTTGGAAGATTATTTCGGCTTCAAATCCATTCTGCGCTTCGGATATGCTGATAAGGCAGGGAGCATTGCGGTAGGTGCTCACTCCCAACCCCTCCCTTTGCAGCGCCCGTCTCACCCAGAAGAGCGGCTTTTCAGCGCCTTCAAGGTAAATCAGTCCATTGTCCACGGGTTGGTGGATGATAAATGTGCCGGTAGTGCGGTCGAATGAAAAGCCGTTTCGGGCAAATGTGGCCTCGAATGCGCCGGTCAGGACAAGATCTTCCGGTAGTCCGGCCAGGATTTTACCGTCGGGGTGCATTAGCCAGAGCTCGTCGGCGGTTTGCAGCGCCAGGTCCAGTTCGTGCGTACTAAGCAGGATAGCCTTGTGCATGTTACGCGCGAGCGTGTGCAGGAGGCGCATCATTTCCACCCGATTGGGAAGGTCGAGATGGGCCGTGGGTTCATCGAGCAGGATCAGCGGCGTGTCCTGCGCGAGGGCGCGTGCGAGCATTACTTTTTGCCTTTCGCCATCGCTGAGCTGGTGCATATGGCGGTCGAGCAGCGGGACTATGCCAGTTTGCTCAATGCTTTGGGCTATTTGGTAATGATCGTCTTTTGTCAATGTCCCCAGCCAGCCGGTGTAGGGCGTGCGCCCCAATGCAACGACCTCGTGGGCCGTGAGGTTACCTGCGTCGATCCGGTCTGTTAATACGAGGCTCAGTTTTTGGGCGAGTTCGGCGGGTTTTAATGCGTGGAGCGGGCGGTTACCGATCGTAATTTCACCCGCCAGAGCCGGTTGCAGGCCGCTTAGGGTACGCATTAAGGTAGATTTACCCGCACCATTCGAACCCAGCAGACACACCAGGCTCCCAGGACGTAACTGCAAGTCGAGGCCGGCCGCTACTGTTCGCTCCGTCCCGGACGACCGGTAACCGATCGCCAGTGAGCGGGTTTCGACAATGGCTTTCTGATTTTTCATGAAAAAGACGAACGTAGGTTATTGCGCCGGACAATGATCCAGATCACGACCGGAGCGCCAAGCAAGGAAGTTACGACGTTGATCGGAATGACCGTTTGCGAGCCGGGAAGCTGGGCAATGATATCGCAAAGCAGTAAGAGTACGGTTCCGGTGAGGCAGGTTGCAGGGATTAGCACACGGTGGTTGGATGTTCCGAGCAGCGAGCGCGTAATGTGCGGAATGGCGATGCCCACAAAGCCGATAGGCCCGCAGAAGGCTGTAATGCTGCCGGTAAGAAGGCTTGTGCTGAGCATAATCAGCAACCGCGTCCGCCCGACTGTCAGCCCCATGCTTCTCGCGTAATTTTCTCCCAACAGCAATGCATTGAGTGACTTCGAGGATGCAAATGCGAGCAGCAAACCTCCTGTGACTACGCCCGAAAGTACATATAAATGATAGCCGGTAACGCCGCCCAGGGAACCGAACGTCCACATAATGTACTCCTGCAACTGCTCGGGCTGGCTGAAATATTGCCAGATACTGATAATCGAGAGCGTAATGGTGCCGATCATGACGCCCACTATGAGCAGGATCACATTATCGCGGATACGTCCTGCGATGAGGAGAATCAATGCCAGAACCCCTGCCGAGCCCATCGAAGCCATGCCGATAATGAGCCAGCTTCCGGAAATTCCCAACTGGCTGATCGCGTACATGCTCGCGCTGCCCCCGCCTGCGAGCATGACGGCCGCCACGCCCAGGCCTGCACCCGCGGTGATGCCCAGTTCCGATGGTCCGGCCAGCGGGTTACGGAAGAGCGTCTGCATTTGGAGGCCGCTTACCGACAAGCCACAGCCGGCAAGAATAGCGGTGATGGCTTTGGGTAAACGTATTTTTTCAATGATAAAAAGCCAGGCCTGGTTGTCGGAGTCGCCGGTGGTCACAATGCGGAACACTTCCTGGAATGGTATCGCCACCGAGCCGAGCATAATATCGAGGCAGAACAGGGCGATGGCGAGAATCCCTAAAAAAAGTAATGTCCAGCTTCTGTTTGGCATGTGTTGTGTCATTCGGGAAGCTGTTTGTAGTAAACAAGCTGATGGTCCGGAAGCAATTCGGGATGAAAAATCCGGATCATATCGGCCAAAACGGTATGCGGGTTTACACTGCCTGATTCGAAGAAATCGTTAGAACCCTGCTCGTTGACCAGGCGATTATAGCTATACAACCTGCCCGCGCGTACTGCTTTGAAATCGGCGTAGCGAGTATCCTGCGCTATGATGCTTTTACGGGTGTCGCGACTATCGAACCCTACGTTCAGCCAGTAATCTGCGTTGAGAGCAAATGGATACACCGCTTCGAAACTGAGGGGAAGGCTCTCTGCCGCGGGGTCGTTTTGCCAAGGGTAATAGGCGCCCGCATCCTTGAAGAAACGGGCCATGTAGCTGTTGCCGCCGGGCAGAAACCAGGCATCTTTGGTGTTCAGGCCGGAAAGTACTGTCGGCTTCGTGACCGCTTTTTGGGCAAGGGCTGAGAGCCGTTCGTATTCGTTTTCTATTTGTGTGAATTTTTGATTAACCAACTCTTCCTTATCCAGCAATGCGGCCATGAGTTTCACCCATTCGGCGCGAGCCAGTGGCGTTCGTTCCACCCATTCGGAGTTGATCAGTACCGGAATGCCGGCTTCTTTCAGTATGCGGTAATGATCCATTTTTCCGCCCGGATTGCCGATCGTCATCACCAGGCCGGGCCGCATTTCAACTACCTTTTCATCATTCAAGCCCTGGTCGCGGCCCACCTCCACAATTTTGCCGGCCTTGATCAGGCCGATCACCTTCGGAGAATACACGTATTGCAAACTGCCGAGCCCGGTCAGTACATTCTCTGCTTCCAGAAAGCCCAGCAATCCTACATGCATGGAAGACATGACGGCCAGGCTTTTTACCGGTATTTCAATCCGCTGAGCGCGTGGGTAACCCGCGGGCATAGCAGTTCCTTTTTTAAGAAGAATATATTGTAAAGTATCGCTCTTTCCGCCGAATGGATTGATAATGCTGACCCGTTTAAAGTCTTTGAAGTACTTGATATCAAAACCCCGGGCATGGTGCACATCGGTTTTAACAAATTGGGTGATTGTATCGGCGGCAGCCTGTTGCTCTTTCTGCTTATCGCCGGATGAAGTGCAGCCGCTGACGAGTAAACTTATAGAAATGAGCAGATAAAGGATTCTGGGCATAATTTGTAATGAGTGAATGAATCAACGAGTGAATGTAATCCTGATTCACTTATTGTCCCGGTGACCCGGTCGTTCACTCAAAATTAGCTTATTTTTTATCTCGCGTTCTCAGGAGCGGCATTGTTTCGGTTAAATATAGGTCAGCATTTGCCGTACATTACTAAGACCCGTTTGAATCGTATTGACCGACCGGGTGCCATGGTAGTAACCGGCAATGTGCAATTCATCGTAAACATCAACAAGTAGCGCCAGTAACTTTTTGTCGAATTTTCGAAGCCGATTGGTGTAGTCCTCAATGCTCTTTGGCTTCGTAAAATCAATGCCCTCCTTTTGCCGGAGATATTCATCCAGAATAAGCAATGCCGCTGAATAGGCCGTGCCGGCGGCCATTTTTACGTATTTGACATCCGCATAAAGGCCGTCCTTCTTACCGGCTCTTTCAGTCAGGATCTGGCGTGCGTTTTCGAGGTAGCGTTCGGCTTCCTGGGCGGGGCTGGTGGGGGAGTGATGGTGTTGTTCTGATGATGTCATAGTGTTGTGTTCGTTTATCCATCCTTTATACGAGCGTTTTCGAATAAAGTAACATTCAAGTTGAGAACAAATTTCGAAAGCTTTTGTGGACGAGTGGAAATTATATTTTAGCATGCTTCATGAAAACAAACTCGCCAATACAGATAGCGCATCTGGCATACTTTTGATAATTTCAGAAATATGCCAAAACAGCCTCTCTTACAGTTTACCGGGAAAAGTATTTACTGCGCCATTGCCGACGTCCATATCGATCCGTGGATGCCGGTGGGCCGGGCCATCATCACGCACGCGCACAGCGACCACGCACGATGGGGCAGCCAGCATTACCTCGCGCACAAGGATAGCGAGCCCATTCTGCGGCTCCGGCTAGGGCAGGATATCAATCTCCAAACCGTGCAATATGGCGAGAGATTTATGATCAACGGCGTGAAATTTTCCCTGCATCCTGCCGGCCATATCATTGGATCGGCGCAGGTAAGAGTGGAGTACCAGGGCGAAGTGTGGGTAGCTAGCGGCGACTATAAGCTCGAAGATGACCATTTTGCAACGCCGTTCGAACCCGTGAAATGCAACGTGTTCATCACCGAATCCACATTTGGATTACCTATTTATAAATGGCGGCCGCAGCAGGAGGTGATGGCCGAGATCGACGATTGGTGGGCACAGAACCGCGCCGAGGATAAAGCCAGCGTGTTGATGGGTTATTCGCTGGGGAAAATGCAACGGATTTTGAGGAATATCCAATTGCAGGATTCTGTCATTTATGCACACGGGGCTATTTATACTGTGAATGAACGCTTGCGCGAGGCGGGTTTCGATTTGCCGGAACTTACATTGGCTACCAAGGAAATGGATAGGAAGCTGTTCAAAGGGGCGCTGGTGCTGGCTCCGCCTTCCGCTGACGGCACCACGTGGATCCGGAAGTTTGCACCCTATTCGGTGGGGTATTGCTCGGGTTGGATGGCATTGCGAGGCGCCAAAAACCGGCGCGCGGTGGATCAGGGGTTTGTATTAAGCGACCATGTCGACTGGCCTGATCTGAACCGGGCTGTGAAAGAAACCGGTGCTGAAAAAGTGTACGTCACACATGGTTATACGAGCATTTATGCACGTTGGCTTAATGAAAACGGCATTGAAGCGGCCGAAGTGAATACGATGTACGGCAACGAGGACGAAAATGAAGAAGAGGAGGCCGCACAGGATGTGTCGGCTGGCCAGAACGCCTATGAGGAGCACAAACGGGAGCTCGACGAAACGGTGAATACAGACAAAGACGGTGCCGGACTATGAAACAGTTTGCAGAGCTCTTCATGAACCTCGACCGCACGAACAAAACGAATGCGAAGGTCGATTTGCTGAAAAGTTACTTCCAGACGGCTTCGGACGACGATAAGCTGTGGGCGTTGACATTGTTTACAGGACGCCGGCCGTCATTCAAGGTTAATCGCACGCAGGTGAAAGAATGGGCCGCGGAAGAAGCCGGTATCCCGATGTGGCTTTTTCAGGAGAGCTACCATAGTGTGGGGGATTTGGGAGAAACGATTTCGCTGCTTTTACCCCGCACAAGCCCGGGGGGCTCGGAGAAATCGCTTTCGGAGTGGTTCCATTACCTGGGAATGCTGCCCGGCATGGCCGACGAACAAAAGCGAGACCATATTATCCGCGCCTGGACGCAGCTTTCACAACATGAGACATTTGTATTTAATAAGTTGCTCATGGGCAGTTTCCGGATCGGCGTTTCGCAGACTTTGGTGGTCAGGGCATTGGCGGAAGCGACCGAAACGGATTCCAATGTGATTGCCCATCGGGTAATGGGGCAATGGGACCCACTGGATACTACTTTCGAGCAGTTAATCCTCGATAAAGGTGAAAATGACAACGCGTCGCGGCCGTACCCGTTTTTTCTCGCTTACCCGATTGAGGGTGACGTCGCGGATCTCGGCGAGCCTAACGATTGGTTTGCCGAATGGAAATGGGACGGTATCCGCTCCCAGATCATTTATCGAAACAAGGAGCTGTTCATCTGGACGAGAGGTGAGGAGTTGTCTACCGAAAAATTTCCCGAACTGCATTTCCTGAGCGATGTTCTTCCTGATGGTACCGTGCTGGATGGCGAAATTGTAACTTATGCCGATGGCCGGCCTATGCCGTTCAATGTGCTGCAAACCCGCATTGGTCGCAAAAATTTGTCCAAAAAAGTACTCGAAGAAGCTCCGGTTGCATTTTTGGCTTACGATATGCTCGAAGCGAACGGTGTGGATATCCGGGGGCTCACGCAGGAGCAACGCCGCGTGCAGCTGGAGGCGGTACATGCGAGTATGCCCGCGCAAAACTATTTCCACCTGTCGCCGTTGATCGATTTCGAAGATTGGCAGGCTTTGCGCGATCTGCATCCGCAATCACGCGATAATATCGCCGAGGGCTTCATGATCAAGCGTAAGGCGAGCACTTATCAGGTTGGTCGCAAAAAAGGCGATTGGTGGAAATGGAAGATCGATCCGCTGAGCATTGATGCGGTACTTATTTACGCCCAGAAAGGCTCCGGCCGCCGTGCTGAGCTTTTCACCGATTATACCTTCGCCGTCTGGGGCGACGATGGGAAGCTGGTGCCGTTTGCGAAGGCGTATTCCGGCCTTACCGATGCGGAAATCGGACAGGTGGATTACTTTATCAAGCGCAATGTCCTCGAAAAATTTGGTCCTGTCCGTACCGTCAAGCCGGAGCTGGTTTTTGAAATCGGATTTGAAGGAATCAACGAATCAACGCGTCACAAGTCGGGCATAGCAGTACGGTTCCCGCGGATTTTGCGGTGGAGGAAGGATAAGAAGGCAGAGGAGGCGGATAGCTTGGGGAACCTGCGGGAGATTCTAAATAATTATAAATAATCAATAAAACATAGGTTTATTTTAATTTTAAGTGCGCAAATTTAATATTTCATGTTAGATTTGCATAGATGATTAGGCGTAGGCTCGAAAATAGAATCAAGGAAGCTCTGACGAAGAATGCTTCGATCGCTCTGATGGGACCCCGTCAGATAGGAAAAACTACAATCGCTCTTGATGTGGTTGACGCTACACCTGCATTGTATTTAGATCTGGAAAGTCGCCTGGATCTGGAAAAAGTCAGAGACATCCGCGCATTTTATGAAGCGAACAAGAACCGGCTGATTGTCCTCGATGAAGTGCAACGGATACCGGAGCTTTTTACCGAATTGCGGGGTATTATCGATCAGGAGAGGCGAAAAGGCAACAGATCGGGCTTGTTTTTATTCCTTGGATCGGCTTCTATTGATTTACTTCAACAATCGAGCGAGTCACTCGCGGGGCGCATATCCTATCTGGAACTTTACCCCGTAGACGTTATTGAATATGCGGCCGATGATTTTCAACAGGTTAACACATTGTGGCTTCGCGGAGGCTTCCCGGAAAGTTTACTGGCCGCTTCGGATCGCGACAGCCTGGAATGGCGGCAGGATTTTATCCGGACCTATCTCGAACGCGACATCCCACAACTCGGGCCCCGTATTCCGGCAACAACTTTGGAGCGGTTCTGGACAATGCTGGCACATAATCAAGGCAGCGTACTAAATGCATCGCACCTGGCGAGAAATCTTGACGTTTCGGGCGTGACCATTAGTCGTTACCTGGATTTGATGGTCGATCTGCTCCTCGTGAGGCGATTGCAGCCATGGGCTTCGAATGCGGGCAAAAGATTGGTGCGAAGTCCCAAAATCTATGTGAGAGACAGTGGTATCACTCATGCTTTAATGGGGATAGAGACTTTCAATAACCTGCTGGCACATCCGGTGGTAGGCGGCAGCTGGGAAGGATTTGTCATCGAAAACATCATGAGCGTAGCCCCGGCCCGCATGCAGCCCTATTTCTACCGGAGTGCCGGTGGCGCGGAGGTCGACCTGATTCTGGAATTTGCGGACGGGAAAAAATGGGCGATAGAGATCAAAAGAAACTCAGCACCGCATTTATCCAAAGGATTTCACATTGCCTGCGAGGACATTCAGCCGGACAAGCAATTTGTGATTTATTCAGGAAAGGATACGTTTCCTATGGGCGATGGCATTGTGGCTACTTCGCTTATCAATATCATGAGAGAAATTTTGGATAATTATAAATGACCGTCTGATCATAAGGTGTTTATCGTGCGGTTATAAGCCAGTAGTAGCAATTTGTTTCAGTATTTTGTTGTTATTTTTGTATAAAAGCTGACTTGCAGACATGAATAATAAGTTGGAACGAATTACAATAGATGAAGCCGTGTGCAATGGTAAACCGGTTATCCGGGGTTTTCGGATGACGGTTAAAACCGTATTGGAGTATCTGGCGGCAGGGGAAAGCATTGAAAATATACTGGCTGCTTACCCATTTTTGGAGGAAGACGATATTAAGGCATGCATCGAGTTCGCTGCCAAAACGGTTGACGGTGAACATTTTTCCTTAACGGCTGCCTGATGTCGGTTTACCGCTATTTGATCGACGTTAACCTTCCCAAATATTTCAGCTTTTTTCATTCTCCTGAATTTGAATTTGTCATCGACATCAACGCGAAATGGCCTGATCGGGACATTTGGGGTTATGCACAGGAGCATGGACTCATCATTGTCACGAAAGATTCTGATTTCTACCATCGTTGCCTGCTCGATAAACAGCCTGCTAAGGTGATTCATTTGAAGTTAGGAAATCTGCTCCTGAAAGATCTTCATACTTTTTTTCATAACAACTGGGATCAGATTACATCCCATCTCCCCGAAGCCCGGCTGATCATTGCGACGGTAGACGGCCTCGAAGTTTTCCCCTACTGACTTCTTTTGTAGATTGGTACAGAAATTGTGAAATCAGTCCTGTATTTAATCAGACTACCACCCTTGACCAAATCCCGCGGACATGCCATTGTTGAACAATGGTTTAAAGATAAAAAGTGGAAATGGGCGGCTTTTCAGAAGGAGGCCGCGGTGGCTTATCTGGCGGGGAAAAGTGGCTTGGTGAATGCGCCCACGGGTAGCGGAAAGACCTACTCGCTCTGGCTACCGATCCTGATCAGGCATATTAATTCGCTTCCTAAAAAGCCTCTCAAAACAAAAAAAGGGCTTCAAGTGCTTTGGATTACGCCGCTTCGGGCGCTTTCGAAGGACCTTTTCCGGAACATGGAAACGGCGGCGCTTGAAATGAACCTCACGTGGCGGGTGGGCATACGTACGGGCGACACGGGTACACGGGAGCGCAATGAGCAGAAGCGGCAAATGCCCGATGCCCTCATTATCACACCGGAGAGCCTGCATATGCTTTTTACGCAAAAAAATGCCTCCGAATTCTTCAAAAACCTGCATACGGTAGTCGTTGACGAGTGGCACGAGCTCATGGGCAGCAAGCGCGGCACGCAGACGGAGCTTGCACTGGCGCGCCTACGGACTATTAACCCGGATCTGCAAACCTGGGGCATCTCCGCGACGATCGGCAACCTGGAAGAAGCGAAGCAGGTGTTGCTGGGGATGAGGTTTCCCGAAGAAAACTCGGTGATCGTCCGGGCAAATACTGAAAAGAAGATTCTGGTGGAAAGTATCATTCCCGACAGGGTGGAAACGTTGCCGTGGTCGGGGTATATGGGGATCAGGTTGGTGGATAAGGTGGTGGAAGTGGTGAACAAGAGCCGTACGACGCTGCTTTTTACCAATACGCGGTCGGGAACGGAGATCTGGTACCGTACGATCATCGAAAAATACCCTGAGTTTGCCGGCATTATGGCCCTGCACCACGCCTCACTCGACCGCGAGATTCGCGATTGGGTGGAGGAGGCATTGCACGATGAGCGGTTGAAACTGGTCATATGCACTGCCAGCCTTGATCTGGGGGTCGATTTCCGGCCTGTGGACACGGTTATTCAGGTAGGGAGCCCCAAAAGCATTGCGCGGTTCGTGCAACGCGCGGGCAGGAGCGGGCACCAGCCCGGTGTCGACAGTAAAATCTATTTTTGTCCTACCAATGCATTGGAACTGATCGAAGCGGTATCGCTGCGCGAAGGCGTGATCAAAAATATGATTGAGGACCGGCCACCGGTTGCTCATGCATTCGATGTGCTGGCTCAATGGATGATCACGCTGGCAGTAGGCGAGGGGTTCGACGAAGCGCAGCTTTTCGAAGAGGTGCGCAATGCATATGGTTATCAATATCTCAACCGGGAGGAATGGGAATGGCTTTTGGGATATATCACGACGGGTAGTTCATCGCTCACAGTTTATGACGAATACAAGAAAGTAGAGCGCGTGAATGGCCGTTACCTGGTGACGAGCCGGCGTATTGCGCATCGGCATTTGCTGAGCATGGGGACAATCGTTTCGGAGGTATCTCTGAAAGTGAAGTTGCAGAGCGGTAAATACCTGGGCGCGGTGGAGGAATCGTTTGTTACCTGGATGAAAGCGGGTGACGTTTTCTTTTTCGCTGGTATGAGTGTGGAATTTGTAAGAATCCATGAAATGACCGTGACCGTCAAAAAGGCCGAGGGTAAAAAAGGTTACCTCGTACGCTGGGCAGGCGGGCGGATGCCGCTGTCGTCCCAGCTCTCCGCATTCATTCGCGAACGCCTCGCCGACGCGATCGAAAACCCTCATAAGGAAGTGGAACTGGCCAAAATGCAGCCACTGCTCGAATTGCAGGAAAAGCGCTCAGTGATTCCTAAAACCAATGAGCTCCTGATCGAACAATGCGAAACCCGAGAGGGATATCATATCTTTATATTCCCGTTTGAGGGGCGGCTGGTGCATGAGGGCATGTCGATTTTGCTCGCTTACCGCATTAGCCAGCTGCGGCCGATCACGTTTTCGGTAGCGATGAACGATTACGGTTTTGAGTTGTTAAGTGATCAGTATGTCGATCTGGCCGAAATACTGGGCGAAACGGACCTTTTCTCGACTAAACAGCTCGTCGACGACATTTATCAAAGTGTGAATGCGACGGAAATGGCGAAGCGGAAGTTCCGGGAGATTGCCGCCATTGCGGGGCTGATGTTTCAGGGTTATCCGGGAAAATATGTCAAAACGCGGCAGTTACAGGCGTCCAGCTCACTGCTCTTCAATGTGATGAGCAAGTACGAAGACAATAACCTGCTGATCAAGCAAGCATACCAGGAAGTGCTGACTTATCAGCTCGAAGAGGTGCGCATGCGGGAGGCGCTTGCGAGGATCGAACATCAGAAAATAGTCATACAAAATACCGACAGACCGACGCCATTCTCGTTTCCGATCATGGTCGACAGGCTTCGGGAGCAATTAACTTCGGAAAAGCTGGACGACAGGATCCAGCGAATGATCAAACAGTACGGCAATGCAGATTGAGATCAGAGGCAACCACTTTTTATTATTAACGCAAAGGGCGATTTTCTGGGAAGAAACGCAAACATTACTGATCGGAGACCTGCATTTAGGGAAAGTAACGCATTTCAGAAAGGAAGGTATAGCAATTCCGCAAAACGCCGCCGCCAACAACTTCCAGCGGCTCGACGAGCTGGTGCGGCAGACCGGTGCCACCCGCATTATATTCCTCGGCGACCTTTTCCACAGCGAATACAATTCCGAATGGGAAACCTTCCGAGAATGGCGTGCCGAGCACCATTACATCGAAATGATCATTGTTATGGGCAATCACGATATCCTGCCGGTAAGTCTGTTACTGGAATGTGATTTGCAAGTTTATGTGAATGATTACGAGGAAGATGTATTTATTTTCACACATCATCCGAAAGTGGAGTTCGATACTTCCCAATTCGTTTTCGCGGGCCACGTGCACCCGGTTTTCACCTCCTATGGAAAAGGCCGGCAGAGCGTGCGGCTACCCTGCTTTGTGATTGACAAATACCAGGCAATATTGCCGAGTTTTGGGGTATTTACAGGAGGGTACCAGATGGGGCTGGCTGATGATAGGAAGATTTACATTACTACTGAAACCCGGGTGTTTTCTGTTTGTTAAATGCTGATTATAAGTTAATTGAGTTAAAACTGGAAAAATATGGAATCAGATTCCATATTTTTCCAGTTTTGCTTTGCGTGGCAAGAAATCAAGTTTAGGGAGCGTTCGAAATATTGGCATTGAGCTGGTGAAATCAGTACGTCGACGTTTTTACACAAATGCGGCTCCATCCGGAGCCTCCTCAATATCCCCATTCATTGCTAGCTTGTAGTGTGCTCATAGTTTATTGACATTTAGAAGTGAAAATTGAAAATATATTTTATGGAAAACTCCGTAAGGAAATGCTAAATAAAAAAGCCACTCAGGGCTTATACCGGACGATGGTTTCAATTTCAAAGTGGCCGTATTCAAGCAGTATTTGTCGCATACGTTTTTCTGAAATCCCTTTTCCGTAAATGTAATCTTGCATTGCCTGGACTGCCTTGCCCCGTTTTTGGTCGGGTGTCAACGTGGGGTACAAATTTTTAACCCACCAGTCGAAGGCTTCTTCAATCGATTGGAACGTTGTCATTAGTCAAATTTACATAATTTATGGAGAATTCCGTAATTTTTTAACTGATTAACAGCTCTCTAACTTCTTCCTTAAATTCCTCATCTATACGTCTGCTCAGGAGAAAGCCTCTTATTATTTTTTGAAATTCAAAAGCCGTTATCCTTCCACAAAATGGAATTTCGCGTCTCACATTCAAAGAGAAAAGTTCGGCTTCCGTGTAGGAGATATAGCCGTTGCAATTTACATAGGTGTAATCATGCAATCGATTATCCGATGTCTCATGGTCAATACAAACGAGCGTGTCGAGACTTTCGCGACTGAGTGCAATGTGTTTTAAGTTTTTCTCAAATTGCGAAGTGCAGCAAGCCGTTGTGAGATATCCACCATCAATTTTTTTAATGAAAACATGGTAGTGGGGGATGCCATTGGCGATTTGCGGATCAGAAATGTATAGTATGTTGCCGGAGACGAGCGCCTCCTCTAGTTCTTCTGCCGTCATATATTCGGGCAGTTAGGAGTTGGCAGACTCAAAAAACAGCTCGCGCACCAATTCTATGTCCTCAACGCGGTCATTGAAAAGGCCTCTTTCATCAATGTAATTTTCGAAAAAATCATTGATGTCCATTTTATAACTGGATCCGGATTTTTCAATTTTCTCCTGGAAGCGTTTCCACTCGGGGAAATAGTGTGAATAATTGGCTAGTTCAAACTGATCCAGGCTATTGTAATGCCTTAATATTTCGTCTGCTATTTCCAGATCAGTCTCCGAAAATACCTTTGAATTGACCGCCTGTATCGACTTTACATTATGCCCGTCCAGGGTAAGGTACTGTTCAAAATATTGTTTTTCAGGTGATTGGACTGGCGATTTGCCTTCAATGATATTTTTGGTGTTTGAAGGAACGGCGCCCCACTCCATCGCGTAGTGAGTGTCGCCGGTAACAGTCCGGGCATATTTTCGGAGGTGCAGCCTGTTTACCAGCCAGATCAGTTTGAGTGCCTTCATTTTGTTGATTGCTCCCTGATTGTAAACGGCTAGGTAGTTGACTAGTTGAACTGCTTTCTTGTGGTTGTAGGCCTTCATGATAATAGTGTATAGTCTTCAATCACAAATATAGCCCAATTTGAATTGAAATCTTTCACTAACAGGCTACTAACCCTCAGCTAAGCGCCGCTTGCGTCGGCTGGGTTTTTACCCTCAAATGCTTGCTGATCACGCGGATCAGCTCTTCCGCCTTAAACGGCTTTGTTACAAATCCGCTGAAATTGCAGGCGGCTATTTCCGGGGTCTTTTCGGCGAAAGTGTCCGCGGTGAGGGCGATTACCGGAACGTGCCGGTGCCTTGGGTAGGAGCTTTGGATTTTTTTCATGGCCGTTACGCCATCCATAACCGGCATTTGAATATCCATTAATATCAGGTCGAAATCGGCGGTTTCGAGGGCGTGCAGCACTTCCTTGCCATTGTTGCAAATCACAAATTCCGCTTCCCATTTGTTGAGTAGATGTTTGAGCAGGATCTGGTTCGCCAGGATGTCCTCGGCGGCCAGAATGCGGTAGCCCTTCAAGGATAATGTGGTAGGCGCGTTCGTCTTTTCTTCTTCATATGATGTGCTTCCCTTGCCGAAATTCAATACCACCGTAAATGTGCTGCCTTCTCCAAGCGTACTGCTGGCGGAAATGGACCCGTTCATGAGCTCGGTGATTTTTCGGGTAATGCTCAAACCAAGCCCGGTACCTCCGAAATTGCGTGCAGCATTGTTGTTATGAGCTTGTGAGAAGCTGTCGAAAATGACGCTCAGCTTGTCTGCTGAAATGCCTATTCCCGAGTCGGACACGGCTATTTGGAGCTCGACATGGTCGCCGTGGTCGTGGGCGAGCTGCACGTCGACTTTTACAAAACCGCCTTCTTCTGTGAATTTGATGGCATTGCCGATCAGGTTGACCATGATCTGATTGAGCCGGTATGGGTCGCCCATGACGATTTGCGGGACCTCGCTGCTGCAATGGAACGTAAAGTCGATGGATTTTTCCCGGGCCCGGATTTCAAAGGTTTTCATCAGGTAGCCGAGTTTCTCGCGCAGGTCGAATTCAAAGTTTTCCAGCCCGAACTTGCCGGCTTCAATTTTCGAGAAGTCGAGAATGTCGTTCAGTATAACCAGCAGATTATCAGCAGAATACTTGATTGTGTTCAAATGCTCCTGTTCCTCACCTGTGAAACCGCTCAGCAACAGCAGATCCGTAAATCCAATGATCGCATTCATTGGTGTGCGGATTTCGTGGCTCATAGTGGAAAGGAAGTCGGATTTGATACGCGTTGCTTCTTCGGCATGTTTTTTGGCCTGGATCAGCTCCCGTTCGGCTATTTTGCGCGAAGTAATGTCGATCGCCGTGCCCAGCACTTCCTGGACCCGCCCCCTCGCATTCCTTTTGAAGGGCACTTCGCGGGTGATAATCCAGATTTCCGAGCCGTCCTTGTGTTTCAGCCTGAACTCCTTTTCCACCACTTCCCCGTCTTTTACCCGGTACCGCATATGGTTGTAATGCTCGCGGAAAGTGTGCTGGTCCTGCTCGTTGATGATCCGGGCAAGGCCTTTGCGCGTGTCGGTTTCCACTTCGCATTCCGAGTAGCCCAATATCTTCCAAATCTGTTTGTTATGGAAAATATTGGTCCACTTCTCGATGTCGATCACATAAATGATATTAGGAGAAAGTAGCGCTACCTTGTTGATAAATTCTTCTTTTTCAGCTAATTCGTGTTCGGCTACCTCCCGGCCTTTTTCCATTTCGAGCATTTGGCTCATGGTGTGGAAGGCCTTTGTCAGTTTTTCGGGGGTAACTTCCGATTTGGGAAAATAGTCCAGCGCGCCGGCCTTCATCATTTCAACCGCAAGGCGCTCGTCGCCGTGTGATGTGAGCACGATCACCGGCAGGTGCGGGGCGCGCTCCTTGACAGTCTTCAGCAGCTCCAGACCGTTGGTTTTGGGCAGCTGGTAGTCGAGAAAAATACAGCCGGGCGTCCAGACATCGAGCATCTGGAGTGCCTCTTCCGCATATTTACATATTCTAACCTCCCCTATTTCCACCTGAGCCCGGCTGATGGCGCGGTTCAGTTTCATAGCGTCGATATCGTCGTCTTCAACAAGCAGGATGGATAGAGGGGGCATGTGCTTATAGTGGTGGATGTTACTATTGAGGATATTCACAAAGTGTCCAATAGCTGTTCAGCGTGGAAACCGCTGCGATAAACCGGTCCATCGACAACGGTTTGAGAATGTACCCGGCCACGTTCAGGTTAAACGCTTCGATCTTGTCGCTGTCTTCATTGGAAGTGGT
The DNA here is from genome assembly GCF_019924045.1 of Dyadobacter fermentans. Taxonomy (GTDB): domain Bacteria; phylum Bacteroidota; class Bacteroidia; order Cytophagales; family Spirosomataceae; genus Dyadobacter; species Dyadobacter fermentans_A. Next base: position 30,653 of record NZ_JAHXBN010000021.1, read on the forward strand.
CATCACAAAAACCGACAGCGAGGCGAGCGATGGGTCTTGCCTGATCTCTTTCAAAAACTCGATACCGCCCATTTTGGGCATGTTCAGGTCCAGTAACACGATTTTCGGCCTGGGATATTCTAAAGTGTCCGAGCGGAGCAACGTCAATGCTTCAATGCCGTTGGATGCGACGATGAGCTGGTTGGAAATATTGTTCTTTTTGAATGCCCGCTTGACATTCATCACATCAACTTCGTCATCTTCTACGAGGAGTATGGTCATCGGGACAGGGTTTGTAAAGGACATTTCGTTAAAATTGAATTTATAGTTAAAATGGGTTATCCGACATTACTGAATGCCTTTTGCTTCGTTTTTAGGCCAGGTAAAAAGAAAGGTGGTCCCTTCGCCCATGACCGTTTCGATTCTTATTTTGCTGTGCTTTTCGTCGAGGATTTTCTTCACAATGGCAAGGCCTACGCCGGTACTTTCCACCTCGTCGCGCGCTTGAAGGGTCTGGAAAATCACGAATATCCGCTCGTGGAACTCGGGGCTGATGCCCGGGCCGTTATCACCTATATAAAATTCAAACTGATTGCCAAGGTCCTTCCATCCGACGGTGATATGGATCTCCGCCTTGTCGTTATACTTGATACCATTGGAAATCAGGTTTTGCAGGATTTGCGTCAATGCAATTTTCTCTGCTTCGATCTCTGTGCCCGCATCTCCTTCGATTCGGAATGAAAGCGGTTTTTTGGTACTGAATGATTCGCAGAGTTCGTCCACCAAGCCTCTGATCAGGAATTTCTCTTTCACGGTTTTAATCCGTCCGGCACGTGAATAGGACAAAATGCCGTTGATCAGGTTCTCCATCCGGTGCACGCGCCCGCGCAGGAGCCTGAACTGGTCTTTGGTTTCGCCTTCGAGCATATCGGCAATGTCCTCCTCGATCCATTCCGAAAGGTTGTTGATCGCCCGTAGCGGTGCTTTCAGGTCATGGCTCACGACGTAGGCAAACTGGTCGAGTTCAGCATTGATGCGTTCCAGGTCGTGGGTGTAGGATTTAAGCTTCGTTTCGGCCGTCACGCGTGCGGTTACGTCTGAGAGTGTGCCGGTGAAGCCGATGTGTTCGCCATGGGCATAATAGGGGCTTAGTGAAACGCCCAACCATTTTTCCTGCCCCTCGGCAGTGAATATGCGAAGTGTTTCTTCCTTTACCTGGGTTTCGTTATCGAGTATTTCAACCAGTTTTTCCCTCGATTCGAGCGGAGGGAGAAAACCTGCGAAGCGCTGGCCCAGGCTGGCGGCCACGGGGTAGCCTGTAATGCTCTCCCATGCCTGATTGAGGTAAGTGAAATTGCCTTCGCGATCCAGTTGCACCAATACTTCCGAAATGCTGCCTACCACTTCTTCGAGCCGTTGGCTGGTGAGGGCGGCTTCTTCCGTTTTTTCCTGTGCAATGCGGCTTAGTTCCCGGTTGGCTTTGAAAAGTTCACCGGAGCTCTGTTCCAATATCAGCTCCATCCTAGTCAGATCGTCCTGGTATTCGGCATAGGCTTGATTTACGGCCAGCAGAAAATCCTGCATATCGGGGTGGTCGGCAAGATCAGGCGGTAATGACTTCCTGATTTGTCGTTTTAAGAGCCGGTGGTAAGTGGTTTCGGTTAATTCGAGCGTTTGCATCGGTTATTCTCGGAAAGTGGTAATGGTCATGGTTTGGTTATGCAGCTCGCATAACGAATCACGGTTGAACGGCGCCAGCTCGCCGTAGGAGTAGAAGCCCGTCATAACCGGCCCTTCCAGCACTTCGGAGACGGATTCGACCTCTTCTTCCACCATTTGTTTCAATACCAGTTTGCGTCCGACGCAGCTCACCAGAATAGCGAATTCAGCATGGCTATCCAGGCCCCGCGCTGCTTCCTGGGCCGCTTCTTCGGCGCCGTTGATCAGCCGGTCGTTGTTGGCTTTCATCAATCTCACAAACGAGCCCTCGGGAATATCTCCCGCGAATGTCAGGCTCTTTTCGTCCTCATTGATCCCCAGGATCGTACGTACCACCGGTGCGCGGTCTTCATTATCACGCATACTCAGCGGAAACAGCAGGCCCGAGGCGGGTAACTCTTTCGCTTTATCACCCAGGAATGATTTATAGAGATCGAGCGCCGGCTCACCGTCGATTTCATACAGAATATTGTCTTTGGAGCGCGTCACCCGTCTGTCGAGCCCGAAGCTGTCCCAGCCGCCGCGCGAGCCGTATCCGATCGAAAGCTTTTCACCATAAAAGCCAATAGCCGCCACACTCTCGGTAGCGACTTTTCCATCGGGCTCGATAATTATCGTACGGGCGAAATGCGAGCCGTCGCCAGCCAGGCCGCCGGTGATCGTGGCGCCGTCGGTCAGCCCTTCCGTCATGCCCTTCACGAGGTCGGTGCCATTCACTTTGAGGCCATCGGAAACGACGAAGACGTGTTTCAGGCCTTTGGCGGGAAGTTGGGAAACTAACCGTTTACCCGCTTCCGAGCTATCGAAATCAATATCTTCAAGGCTGATTTTAGAACTTTTGATCGATACGTCTTGAAACGCAATACCCGTGATGATGATGGTATGCTCTCTTACCGACTCATTGGCGATTTCCCCGGCGGTAGAACATCCGGAAAAAACGGCATCGGGATATTGCAATGCGAGCTGGTGCGAAATCCCCGTAGTTTCAAGCAGTTCCCGGTCGCCGAAAATGAACAGCACTTGCGGGGAAAACGAGAACGGGATTTCAGATGGAATATCCGAATAGACAAACTGTTCAATCTGCATAGATACAGGTGTTTGCGACGTTATAAATCGATCTACAATTTACATAAAACTTTTGAGAACGAACTATTTTTACGCTTCACGCTGCACTGCCGTGATAAATCGCTTTTTGCTACGAAATAGATGGAAACGAAATCCCTTTTATTTTACGGAATAGTTCTACTGCATAAAGATCTGTCATACCCGATACAAAATCGAGGACAGTCTGTATACGCGAGTAGGTGTCCGTTTTCGTGGTGATAAACTGCTTGGGTATGAGGTCCACCAGCTTCCGGGTGTAATGTGAATTATTGTTGAGATAAGCCGGCACAAATTCTTCGAGTAGTCCCCCCATTACCTTATAACCCGCGACTTCGATCTGCACTACCGACGAGTAATTGTAGATTTTCTGTACCGAAATCCGGGCAATCTCCTTCATCGCCGAGCGGTGTGGCTCGGGAATGCGATCGATCAGGCTTGCGTTGAAATCGCCGTTCAGGATCGTACCATGCTCATTGATAAATAGCTCGGAGCAGGCGTTGATCAGCGTACTGATCGATTTAGCACGCAGCAGGCCTATCTTGGCATCATCATCGTCGATATCCGCCAGACGTGCCGGCATCCTGGGATCGTTGCACAATGCGAGCAGCAGCGCCTCCACTTCCTGGTAGGAGAGGATTTTGAGGCGGTGCGCATCTTCAAGGTCGATGATATTGTAACAAATATCGTCCGCAGCTTCCACCAGATAAACCAGCGGGTGTCTTTTGTAAACCACCGGCGATCCCGAAACCTGCAACAAGCCCAGTTCGGCAGCGATTTTCTGAAACCCAACCTGCTCCGACTGAAAGAAGCCGTATTTTTTGGTGTAAATGTGGGCTTTTCTGTGGCCGGCGAGCGCTTCGCAGGGGTACTTCGCAATGGCTGCCAGAGTAGAGTAGGTTAATGCGAAACTGCCGTAACCCTTACCTGCATACGGGTGCGTGAGAATGCGGATGGCGTTGGCGTTACCTTCGAAATGAGTCAGGTCGGCCCATTGTGCATCGCTCACTTCGTTTTGGTATTTCAAGCCATCACCATCCGTAAAATAATGCGAAATAGCAGCCTCGCCCGAATGCCCGAACGCGGGGTTGCCCAGGTCGTGCGCGAGGCACGCGGCTGAAACGATATTGCCGATCTCGCTGATCAGCGGTAGATCGTCGTCGACCTGATGGTTTTCGGTTTTCAGATGGTTGTAGAACATCCGCCCGAGTGACTTGCCTACACTCGCTACTTCAAGGCTGTGCGTGAGCCGGTTGTGGACGAAGATACTTCCGGGAAGGGGGAATACCTGCGTTTTGTTCTGCAACCGGCGGAAAGGCGAAGAAAAGATCAGCCGGTCGTAATCGCGCTGGAACTCCGAGCGGGCCTCGGTCGGGTCAGAATTGTATTTGTCTTCGCTGCCCCAGCGTTTTGCCGACAGCAATTGTTCCCACTTCATCATATTGATCTAAAATAAACGGCAAAACTAATGGCTTTCGGCGAAAATGTGCAGGGAAAGACCGGCAATGCGAATTTCAGGTAGAAACCCGCGCTACGCGGGCTTTTAACAAAGTCATTAGTAGCGATTTATTTCAAACCGGAACAATATGAAAAAGCTAATAGGATGTTTGCTGCTGGGGATTATCACGGACCTTTTGAGCAGCACGCAGGTATGGGCCCAGAAGAACGAAGAGCTGGCCCGCGAAATGCGTGACGCCGTAACCACATTCCTGAAAGTCCTCAATCCCGAGCAGCGCGAGGAAACAGAGCTTCCCTACGCCGACCTGGCCCGTTTCGACTGGAATTTTACCCCGCGAGCCCGCAAAGGCATTACATTCAAAACCCTGACGCCTGCTCAGCGTAAAGTAGCGATGGCCATGGTGCGCGTGGTACTTAGTCAGGAAGGTTACAGCAAAGCTGAACAAATTATCGACCTGGAAAACGTATTGCGGGTCGTGGAATCCCGCCCTGCCAATGACACTTACCGCGATCCTGAAAATTATGCATTCCTCGTGTTCGGCACGCCGGGTAACGATCCCTGGGGCTGGCGCATGGAGGGGCACCATTTGTCGCTGCATTTCTCGTCGATCGATAACCAGGTAACCTTCACACCCAGCTTTTTCGGGAGTAACCCGGGCCAGGTGATGGCCGACGTACCGCAAAAAGGCAAGCGCATATTGAAGGCAGAGCAAGATCTGGCATTTGACCTGCTTCATAGCCTCGATGCCGCGCAACTCGACAAAGCGAACCTCGGGGCGAAGGCGCCTAACGAAATATTCACCTCTAACGCCAGAAAAGCCTCCCTCGCGAAGATGGAGGGCGTAGCCATGGGAGAACTGAATGCAGCGCAAAAAGCGGCATTCAAAAAACTCATCATGGCCTACCTGCAACGCTACCACGTGACCCTCAAAAACCAGCAATGGGCCGAGCTCGAAAAGAACGGCCTGGACAAAATCCACTTCGCATGGCTCGGCGACCAGCAACCCGAAATCGGCACAGGCCACGGGCATTACTATCGTATCCATGGTCCTACGTTTCTGATTGAGTTTGATAATACACAGAACGGTGGGAACCATATTCACTCGGTAGTGCGCGATCTGACGAGTGATTTTGGAGAGGATTTGTTGCAGGCGCATTATGAAGCAGGGCACAAGAAGTGAGGGAGGGCAAGGGAAAAACTCGTATATTCGGATAAACAAATGCGCAATAAGATGTCTGCAACAGGGTTGAAAGAGCGATTGATTGACAGGATTAAAGAGATCGATGACGAGGATATTCTGGCCGAGGCTTACCGGTTGCTGGGAACGGATCCCGATTTGGAAGAGCCTTACCAATTGAATAGCGAACAGAAAACGGTTATTGACGAAGCAAGAACCCAAATCAAAAACGGGAACTACCTCACCCATAATCAGGCCAACAAAGAAATAGACGAATGGCTAAACAAGTAATCTGGTCTGCCAGAGCACACACTGATCGAAAACATATATTGGAATATTGGATTGACCGAAACAAATCCAAAAGGTACAGCCGGAAGCTGAATCGGCTTTTCAACGAAGCTATTCAACTGGTGGCTATTCATCCAAAAATAGGTAAGAGGACTAATATCGAGCACGTTCGCATCAAGCTTGTCCGGGACTATTTCATCATTTACGAAGAAACTCAATCGGAAATACATATTCTGACGATTTGGAATAGTCATCAGGATCCGGAAAATTTGGAGTGGCAATTTTAAACATGATGACTCCAACACCGCACCGCTACTTCATTATCAACAAGCCGCAAAACATGGTTTCGCAATTCGTCAGTTCGCATGATGTGCGGTTGCTGGGTGCGTTGGATTTTGATTTTCCGGAGGGGACGCATGCTGTTGGGAGGCTGGATAGCCTTTCAGAAGGCCTGCTGATCCTTACTACCAATAAAAAAGTAACCAATCTGCTTTTCCTGGGCGAAGTGCCGCACAAGCGCAAGTATTGGGTAAATGTGGGCCACATTGTGCCACCCGAAACGGTAGAGCTTCTGCGCACGGGCATTCCCATTCGCGTAAAGGGTGGCGGTTATTACATTACAGCGCCTTGCGAGGTCGAAATCATCGACCGGCCCGCGATTTTGAGCAAACATCAGAATGAAACCCAGCCCGATGTCCCGAATACCTGGCTGAGCATTACACTCACAGAAGGCAAATACCACCAGGTGCGGAAGATGGTCCGGGAAGCCAATCACCGTTGCCGACGCCTTATTCGGGCCAGTATCGAGGATTTGGAGCTGGGCGACCTGCCGCCCGGCGGAGTGAAGGAGATTGAGGAGGAAGAATTTTTCAGATTGCTGAAAATAGAAAACTGGAAGTCAGCGATTTCGTCCGGCGATTTTCTGTTGGAGCCGTCCATCGAAAATCCGGCATACTAAGGGCAGGTAGCATTAGTTTTAATCCACATTCACATTAAACTGATCGCGTCATGAACCTCATTGGAAACATTATCTGGCTTATTTTCGGCGGATTTGTCGTTTTTCTCGAATATATGGCCGCCGGGCTGGCGCTCTGCCTGACCATCATCGGTATCCCGTTCGGTATCCAGTGTTTTAAAATAGGTATTATGACGCTCTTTCCCTTCGGCCAGCATGTGCGTGAGGTACCGGGCGATTCGGGGTGTTTATCGACGATCTTCAACATCGTCTGGATTTTCCTCGGCGGGATCTGGATCGCACTGACGCATTTGATTTTTGGTATTTTGCTTGCGGTTACGATCATCGGTTTGCCATTTGCAAAACAGCATTTCAAGCTCATGAGCCTCTCTTTTGCGCCATTTGGTAAGGAAATTTATTCATGAAAGCCATTATCATCACCGAGCCCGGCGCACCGGATGTGCTCCAAATTCGGGAACGCGAAAGGCCGCTGCCGGCTGCATCAGAAGTGCTGATTAAGGTATACGCCGCGGGGGTGAACCGGCCGGATGTGTTCCAGAGAAAAGGCAACTATCCGCCCCCGCCCGACGCGCCGCAGGATATTCCGGGATTGGAAGTGGCCGGTGTGATTGAAGAAATTGGTGCAGATGTGACAGCATGGAAGCCCGGTGATCGCGTGTGCGCGCTGCTCGCGGGCGGCGGTTATGCGGAATATGCGCTCGCGCAGGCAACACATTGCCTGCCCGTACCCGCAAGCTTAGATTTTGCTCAGGCAGCTTCGCTACCCGAAACAATGTTCACCGTTTGGCATAATGTATTTCAAAGGGGCCGATTGCAGGCAGGAGAGTGTTTCCTGGTGCACGGGGGGAGCAGCGGCATCGGTATTACCGCTATTCAGTTGGCCAAAGCATTCGGTGCGAAGGTGTTTACCACGGCAGGCTCGGATGAAAAATGCGAGGCTTGCACTGCATTAGGCGCTGATATCAGCATTAATTACAAAACCACCGATTTCGAAGAAGTACTAAAAAAGCTGGGAGTAGACGTGATCCTCGATATGGTGGGAGGGGACTATATTCCTAAAAACCTGCGATTACTACGCGAAGAAGGTCGCTTGGTTTTTATCAATACCATGAAAGGCGGCAAAGTGAAGGGAGCTGATGAGGTGGATTTTAGCCTGATCATGCGGAAGCGCCTGACAGTCAGCGGTAGCACGCTGCGTAACCGTGATCATGCCTTCAAAGCCGCATTAACTTCCGATATTCGAAAAAACGTATGGCCGGTTTTAGAAAAAGCCCTCTTCAAACCGGTGATCGCGCGCACATTTCCGCTCGCTGAGGCGGCCCAGGCACATGCGTTAATGGAAACCAGTGATCATATCGGCAAAATTATTCTGCTGAATCAATGGACGTAAGCCGGTGATTGAGGATTTTTGAAATCTGGTCGGCCTGGGCGTATACCATTAAATGTCCGCCCCCCTCGATGATAATGTCGGGCTTCACGATGATGATCGGGATAAGCTTGTCGGCCGTGCCGTGAATGTGGAAAATGTTTTCGACCCGCTCTTTGCGGTCCCAGCCGCTCATACGTGTCAGCGCCCATTTCAGGAACTTGGTGTCGGTATCGTGCAGGATCTGTTTCAGCAGCTTTTTCAACTCCGGCGTATCCGCTCCGAAATAATTATAAGTTACCCGGTTGGCCGATTTCAGCAAAGGCGCCGACAAGGGCGACATCAGCAAAAACTTGATCATCACCTGGTAAAACTTCGATAGAGGAACGCCGGTTGACATACTCGAAATGAGCGTAACCTGCTGCGGACATGCGATATCCGCAATTTCAGAAGCGACAACACCACCGAAAGAAAGCCCTACCAACTGGAAAGGCTGGGATGTGTCGATTTGTTTGCTCAAACGGGCGGCATAATGCTGCAACGACTCTTTTTTCAAAGGCCTTACCCATTTGATATACTTCACATTCAACCTCGGATCGAGTTTGAGTTTGGTGAATACGCGCTCGTCGGCGCCGAGGCCACTGATAAAATACACATTCATTTTCTTAGCAGAAACGTCTGTTACAGCGCTATCAGCGGCGCTTATCGCCTTTGTGCCGGAAAATGAAAGTAATGTCAATAGAAGACAGGAGTTACGTATATTCGAAAACATGATGGAGTGCTTTCACTTGAATATACGAACTCCTGCAAAAATAGTGCCGCTATTTTGCAAAATTGAATCGCACGCCGCCCATCAGCCATCGACCGGGCATTACAGAACCGAGGATATCGCTGTATTGCTTGTCAAAGGCATTGTCGGCCTGGACAAATATGCCCAGCTGGCGTTTCAGGAAAGCGTATTCGGCTTTGGCGTTGAGTATAAAGTAATTTTTTGAAATAGCCGCTTCGATGGCCAGTGCTTCACGTTCCGCGCGTTTTTTGTACAAACCGTTGACACTGAGTGAAAGCCCGCCGACCTGATAAATGGCAGAAAAATTGGCGAGGAATTTGGCATGCGACGAAAGGTAAAATGACTGGATCTGGCTTTTGTTGTCGCTATCGAGCCATGTGAGACCGGCGTTAACGAGCAATTTCTGGTTGTCGGAAATGGTGTTTGCCGACTGGATATCCAGCTCAAAACCGGTCGTGTTTACCTCGGCGATGTTCAATGCGAGACCGAATGTGCCCGTCGGCGAGAGATTATCCTTGCGCGGCATTTGGGCATATGGGGTGGTAACGTAGTCGATCAGGTCTTTTTGGCGGCGTTGGAAAAAGGTGCCGGAAACTTTAAGCTGTGCGGCAGGACTGCTGGTCAGGAACCAATCCGCACCTGCTTCGTAGCTGAACGAGCGCTCCGCTTTCAGATCGGGGTTGCCGACACTGCCGCCCGTGACGAGCTTCTTCGCGTAGTTGTTGTAACGCTCTGTGAAATCGGCGTCGCGGATGGTCTTGCCGGCGCTAGCACGCAGTTGCCAACCCGCTTTTTTGTAGGATAAATTGATTTGGGGTGAAACCTCGGTACCGATGCTCTCGCGCCAGTCCATGCGCACGGAAGGCGTTACTGTAAAATCATCCCCGATATTCTGCACCACCGACACAAACGGTGCAAGCTGGTTCAGCGTATGGTTGCCGCGGTCGTTGGATTTGATATTACGCTGCTGAAAATTGATGCCCGCGATCAGGTTGGTGTTCGAAGCAAGGCCCTGCTGCAAAGTGGCGAGCCCCTGCCATAATTTCGATTTGCTGCTGTTGGCAATGGAATGCGGGTTAAAGAGGTAAGTATCCTGCACCGATTTAAAGCCACCGTCGAGCGAAAATGCCGTTTTGTTTTTCTGATAACCCAGTCGGACCTGGTTCCAGGACATTTTGACTTTCTCACTGGCCGTGTCGGATTTCAAGACGGTGTAGAAATTCTGGGCCGCAAAATCGCGGTGGTCGTAAGAACTGCGGACAGCGAGGTTCCAGTTTGGGGAAATGGCATAGCTTAGCGACAAAGAAGCGGTATTGTTGTGGAAATAGCCTTTGATACCACGTTGCCGTACGCCGGAAGCATTATTGGAAAGAAACCCTCCCGAAACTGCCAGCTTGTTGCGCTGCACAAATGCTCCCACATTGGCATTGAACAACCCATACTCACCGGCACTGACGCCGCCATTAATCTGCGTTTTTTGCGCGACGTTACCGTCTGTTGCAGTAGTCAGGCGCGCCGCGAAAGTTTTGGAAATCACGTGAATCACCCCGCCTACTGCATCAGAGCCATACAATGCCGACGAAGCGCCTTTCAAAACCTCGATCCGATCGATCTCGGCGGGCGAAATAGGGATGTAGCTATTAAAATGCCCGGTGTTGGGATCGTTGAGGCGAATGCCGTCGAGGATCACGAGCACCTGCTGGAATGTACCGCCGCGCAAAACAATGTCGCTCTGCGAACCTTGTGGTCCCCGTGCCTGTATTTCGACGCCCGGCACGTAGCGCAGCAGGTCGTCGATGCTATGCACCGGCAGCTGCTGGAAATATTCGCCTTTGATGACGGCAATGTTGCGGCCGGTTTGTGATGCACGCTTTTCGACAAGAGACGAAGTGACCGTTACCGGGTCGAGTGATATTTCCTGCGCCAGGGCCAGATTTGCGATGAGGGATAGCAAGAGGGTGGTTATGTAATGGTGCTTCATGGGTTGTTTGTAACGATTGGTGTTTTTTGACCGCCCATGGTCGACCATGGGCCTTCGGCCGACCATAGACCATTGTTGGTCATTAACTAAAACTGGTTTCATTTCAAAGGCATGGTCGATGGTCTATGGTCTATGGTCGGATTCAGACAATCGGCGGTCCGCGGTCATTTCTCATACAAAACTACTATCTTACCGGCCCGTTTATATGCTCCGGTTTAAATCTAATGAGTAGTCCGGTTGAAATACCATTCAAAAATGTGATCCTGTTGGACCGTGCGTCCGGGACACCTGTTTATTTACAAATTGCACACCAGATGATCAACGCCATTCAACGCGGCGTGCTCGTTACAGGGGTGCAACTGCCTGGTACACGTGCACTTGCGGAAATGCTCGACGTGCACCGAAAAACCGTCGTGGCCGCTTACAACGAACTCGATGCGCAAGGCTGGATCGAAATGCTGCCGAACCGCGGAACGTTTGTCACCCGGAAGAGCCCGGTGGTGAGGGGTAGTGCGTTGTCGGCGAATGTGAGCGATTTGAAACAATACCCACAGCAAACCGGCTTCGCATTTGAGGAAAGCATGCTGCTGGATCGTCCGCTGTCGCTCTCGCGCGTCGACCTGGAATTTACCGACGGCCTCCCGGACGTGCGCCTCGCCCCTATGGACAAGCTCGCGAAGGCGTATTCGAGTGTTTTGAGAAGAAATAACAACCGGAAATACCTTACCTATTCGCACGTCGAGGGAAATATCTGGTTCCGTGAGCGGCTGGCGACATACCTGAACAACACCCGCGGCCTGCATATCGGCGCAGAGAATATCATCACGACCCGCGGCATTCAGATGGGCATTTACCTGGCGTCGACGTTACTGCTGAAAAAGGGCGATAATGTGGTGGTAGGCGACCTGAGCTACTATGTCGCTAATATGATTTTCCAACAGGCTGGTGCCAATATCCTTTCGGTGTCTGTGGATGATCAGGGGATTTCTGTGGAAGCAGTGAGGGAACTGTGCGAGCGCACACCGATCCGCATGCTGTATATCACGCCGCATCACCATTACCCGACGACGGTTACTCTGAGCGCCGAGCGGCGGGTGGAATTGCTCAACCTGTCGGTGCAATATGGGTTCATCATCCTGGAAGACGATCACGATTATGATTTCCATTATAACAGCAGTCCGGTATTGCCGCTGGCGAGCGCCGATGGGGCAGGAATGGTCGTTTATGTAGGCTCGTTTTGCAAGGCGCTCGCGCCCGGATTACGTTCGGGGTACGTGGTGGCGCCGCAGAACCTGATCCGGGAACTGGGCAAAATGCGGCGGATTATCGACCGGCAGGGTGACCTGATGATGGAACAGGCACTGGCCGAACTGCTCGATGAGGGCGAAATCCAGCGGCATATTAAGAAAGCCCAAAAGGTTTACCATCAGCGGCGTGACCTGTTTACCGAGTTGTTGGAAAGTGATTTCAAGCCCTATCTGACATTTAAAGCCCCACCGGGCGGTCTGGCGATCTGGACGGAGTGGCGGCGCGACATTAACCTCATGCGCGTGAGCAAGGAATGCCTGCGCGAAAACCTGCATTTGCCGCAAACATTGCTGTTCCAAACCGGGCGCCTCAGCGCCATGCGGCTCGGGTTCGGCAGCCTGGATGAGAAGGAGTTGCGCGAAGCTACTTCCATTCTAAAATCAGCGCTGGAAAAGACCAGCTAATGCAGTAACCGCGGTTGGAATGCTGATTTATTCAATTAATTTGGGATAAATTCCTATTTCGTGCATTTCAACCTGACTTCCGCATGAACAAACGTACTTTCATTAAACTTTCATCCGCATTAATGACGGCTCCTTTACTTTCCCCGCTGAGCGGCTGGGGCAATAGCGACAAGCTCCGCAACTGGGCAGGCAACCTGGAATACAGCACTGAAAAACTCGATTTGGGTAAAAACTTGCAGCAGGTACAAACGCTTGTCAAGAAATACCCCAAACTGAAAGTGCTCGGCACACGGCATTGTTTCAACGACATTGCGGATACGAAAGACCAGTTCATTACGGTCGTTGGTGCGGAAGAAGTCATTGATCTGGATACCAAAAATAAAACCGTCACTGTCAACGGCGGGTTGAAATATGGCCAGCTGGCACCCTACCTGCACGACAAGGGCTTCGCATTGCATAACCTGGCTTCGTTGCCGCACATTTCGGTAGCGGGTGCATGTGCTACGGCCACGCACGGGTCAGGTGAGAAGAATGGGAACCTCGCCACTGCGGTTTCGGCGATGGAGATTGTGACGGCGGATGGGGAGGTGGTGAAGTTGAGCAGGGAGAAAGACGGGGAAAAATTCAATGCGGCGGTAGTGCATTTGGGTGCGCTTGGCGTGGTAAATAAGGTGACGCTGGACGTTCAGCCGACGTTTTTTATGGATCAACATGTCTACGAAAATTTACCGTTGACACAATTGAAAGAGCATTTTGATGAGATACAATCAAGCGGATATAGTGTGAGTTTGTTTACTAACTGGGCAAGCGATTCGATTACAGAAGTGTGGATTAAGCACCAGTTAACCAGTTCAAAATTCCCGTTAGTACGGGCGGACAAGGTCTTTTTCGGAGCCAAACTGGCTACGAAAAACCTGCATCCGATTCCCGAACTTTCAGCCGAAAACTGTACCGAGCAAATGGGCGTGCCGGGGCCGTGGTATGAGCGTATGCCGCATTTCAAAATGGGTTTTACGCCCAGCAGCGGCAAGGAACTGCAAACGGAATACTTTGTGCCAAGGAAAAATGCGGTGGATGCGATACTGGCCATTTCCAAAATGGGTAACCAAATCAGCCCGCATTTGTTTACATCCGAAGTCAGGACAATCGCGGCGGATAATCTCTGGCTCAGCCCGTGTTACAAGCAGGATTCGGTGGCGATCCATTTTACGTGGAAACAGGATTGGCCGGCTGTGCGCAAACTGCTGCCGGTGATTGAGCAGGAACTTGCGCCATTTAATCCACGGCCGCATTGGGGCAAATTGTTTACCGTTTCGCCGGGGTTACTGGAAAAACGGTATGAGAAATTGCCGGAATTCAGGGAGCTGGCTGCCCAAATGGACCCGAATGGCAAGTTTCGCAACGCGTTTTTGAATTTGAATGTTTTTAAGAAATAGCGCGAAGCATAAATATAGCGCGAAGTTCCTGCTTCGCGCAACCTATTTGCAGGCCTCCGGCCGGTCAAACTTGCGTCTTTCGTTTGTGACCGGCCGGAGGCCTGCGAATAATGTGGGTGAACCGGGAGCTTCACCCGATCTCGACGGAATTAAATAGCCATTGGAAGCGTTTACTTTTATGTGACTCATCTTCCATAAGTAAACAAATACTTCTGATGGCTACCAAAACGAAGGCACTACCACCCGCTGGCGTGGACCTCACCGCCGACAAGATTACCGAGTTATACATGCATTACTGCCTGGAAAATCACAAAAAGCCGGAATCGGTTTACCTGTTTTCCAAAGAGCACGGTTTCGCGGAAAAGGATTTTTACAAGTTCTTTACCTCCATCGATTCGCTTGAAAGGCGCGTTTTTGTGAGTTTCCATAACCTGGCTGTAAATCTGATCAACCAAAGTGGAGAGATCGACGGCGTTGGCTTCCGGGATAAACTGCTGGCCTATTACTTTACGTTGATCGAAATCCTTACCGCCAACCGCAGCTATGTGGTTTTTGCATTAAAGGAGGAAAAGAATAAGCTGAATGGTATTCTGAAGCTGAAAGAGTTCCGCGGAAGTTTTAAGGGTTATATCCACGAGATCAGCGACGGTTACCTGAAAGCAAAAAGTGAACGCATTCGCAAGGCACAGCAGGACGCATTGGAAGAAGGCGCGTGGATTCAACTGTTGCTCACATTGAAATTCTGGATCGACGATGAATCCGTAGGTTTCGAGAAAACGGACTTGTTCATCGAAAAATCGATCCGTGCTACATTTGACCTGATCGATACGACACCTCTCGAGAGCGTGATCGATTTCGGGAAGTTTTTGATTAAAGAAAAATTGAAGTAGGAATGGAGACGATTGACAGCATACCTACTTCTAAAATACGACGTGCCACCCGGCTTATTTCGACAGGGGTCAAGATTGGAGGGAATTACCTGAAATATTACGGCGAGAAAATCACCAGCCCTGAAACGGCGCGGGATAATCTCAACAGCAACAATGCAGAGGATATTTATGATAGCCTCAAAAGTTTGAAAGGCAGCGCATTGAAGCTGGCTCAGATGTTGAGTATGGAGAAGAATTTCCTGCCGCAGGCCTATGTGGAGAAGTTTTCGCTTTCCCAATTTTCGGTACCGCCGCTTTCGGCTCCTTTAGTGGTGAAGACGTTCCGGAAATATTTCGGAAAGTCGCCGTTGGAACTGTTCGATACGTTCAATCCCAATGCGATCAACGCGGCAAGTATTGGTCAGGTGCACAAGGCCGTGCATGAGGGGAAAGAGCTGGCGGTGAAAATCCAGTATCCCGGTGTGGCGGAAAGCATTTCGTCTGATCTGGCGCTCGTGAAGCCTATTGCCATGAAGATGTTCAACATCCAGGCGAAGGATTCGGATAAGTATTTCAAAGAAGTTGAAACCAAGCTGACCGAAGAGACGAATTACATTCTTGAAATAGCCAATAGCACTGAAATCGCCGAAGCCTGCGAGCATATTCCGAACCTGCGTTTCCCGAAATACTACCCCGAGTTTTCCAGCGAGCGTGTGATCACGATGGACTGGATGAATGGCGTACATTGGTCGGAATTTTGCAAAACAAATCCCGATCAGGAAATCGCTAACAAGATAGGCCAGGCGTTGTGGGATTTTTATATGTTCCAGGTGCACCAATTACGCAAAGTTCACGCGGACCCGCACCCGGGTAATTTCCTGATCGATGAAAACGACAACCTGATAGCCATCGATTTCGGTTGTATTAAAGAAATTCCCGAGGATTTTTACATTCCATATTTCGAACTCGCCGAGCCTGAAAATCTGAATAATCCAGCGATTTTCCATGCCAAGCTCGCTGAACTGGAAATTCTCACAGACAAGGATACTCAGGCGGAAACGATTTATTTTTCGAATCTTTTCAGAGAAATACTCGCATTACTTACGCAACCATTTCAGGCCGAAACTTTTGATTTTTCGGATGAAGCTTTTTTCCTGAAACTCGCCGCGCTGGGCGAGAAATATGCCAACGACAAGGAACTGCGCAAAATGAACATGAACCGCGGCTCCAAGCATTTTATTTACATCAACCGCACATTCTTCGGGCTGTTTAGCCTGCTGCATGACCTCAAAGCGGTGGTGGATACCAAGCAATTTGTAAGCTGACACCAATCATAACCAGTCGTGAAACTTTCACGGCTGGTTTTCTTTTTCCGGATCGCCGGCCGCCGGGTCGTCTGCCGCCGGGTCGTCTGCCGCCGGGTCGCCGGGCGCCGGATCGCCGGCCGCAACTTTTTTCAGATTCACGAAACGGAACAAATTATTGTCGGCCTGCTCGGGCGTTTGGTCGCCGAGCAGAATGCCCCATGGTTCGAGTCCCGGCACCCGGTCGAAAATCACTTTCATCATAGCAATCACCGGGATTGAAAGGAACATACCCGACAATCCCGCCAGGGCGCCGCCCACAAGCACGCCCACGATGGACACCAGCGCATTGATCCGCACTTTGGAGCCGACGATGAACGGTACCAGGAAATTGTTATCGATCACCTGCACGGCGATAAATACCCCCACAACCCCCAGCAGCACATCGATTTCGGGATGGCTGATGAACGTCACCATGACTGCCAGGGCCGTCGCGACGAGGCCACCGATATAGGGGACTAAATTGAGGATAGCGGCCATCACGCCTAGTAAAATCGCATATTGTACATTCAGGATCAGCAATCCTGCCGAGTTGAGGACTGCCACCGCGGTTGTTTCCAGCAATAGCCCTACCATGTAACTCTGGATGATAGATTTGATCTGTCCCAATATTTCCAATACACGCTGCTTTTGCTCTTCCGCGAAAAGTACGACCGTGAAATGGATCAGCATTGCGCGATAATAGAGCAGTAAAAAAGTATAAATAGGGATGAGGACCAGTGTGCCGAGCGGCCCTGTTACCACTCCGAGCGTTTCCGGCCCCTGGAACGTCTCGAGGGTTTTGCTTTGTGCATTTTTCAAATACTCGGCTTGCTGACGGTAGCTCACGCTGTACTCCCGGCGGATCCAGCGTCTTGCATCGCGGTAAAAAAGGTCGATGTTCCTTTTGAGCTTTGGCCATTCGTCGGAGAAATCGGCCAGCTGCATGGAAATGAGTACCGCAACAGCCGAGACGATCAAAACCGCGATCAACAATGCCAGTGTGATCGAAAGCAGTTTGGGAATTCCGATGCGGATAAACAGGCCTTCGAGTGGTCGGAGCAGCACGGCCAGCAGCCCGGCCAGTGCCAGCGGCACAACAATATCCTGCCCAAGATAAATCGCGAGCATAATGATCCCGATCGCGAGGAGGGTTAAGGATAGTTTCTGATAGAAGGGTTGTGGAGCGGTGGAGTTCACGTTGCGTTTAGAAATTTATAACTCTGGTTATGAATCTATTATCTACATTTGGATTTGCACACACTCATCAACATGGTCATTATTAGTTTCCGTACTACACGAGAATATAGCTTGCTATATCCCGAAGCTGAAAAAGCGCATCTCTCCTGGTTTGAAAATGCCAGTGAAGCAGATTGGGCGAGCTTCCATGATGTCAAGAAAACATTCAATTCTGTCGACGCGGTTGGGAATGACCGATATGTTTTTAATGTTAAAGGAAACAAATACAGACTTGTGGCGCTTATCCTATTTCCTATAAGGACAATGTACATCTTGTTTCTGGGTACGCACGATGCTTATAACAAAATTGATGCATCAAAAATCAAATTTAAAAGGTGATGAAAGAGATCGTCGAAAAAAATCTGACCGAGGAGCAGTATGAGAGGTTGATGAATGAGATTTTAGCTTTGATGAACAAGGGCGAAAAGAACTTGTCCGAATCCGAGTTAGATTCGATACGAGAAATGGCCTTGCTTGCGCAGGCATTCGAGCGCGAGCATTACTATCCGCCGCGCTTGCGTTAGTGGCTACCTAAATAATCCTTCTATATCATCTTCCCCAAACAAACACTCCGGGATTCCTCTGGAAACTCTCCGAAATGTGGAATATCGGTGTAGCCCAGCTTTCGGTACAATGCAATGGCGTCCGGTTGGCCTTTGCCGGTTTCGAGGATCATCGTTCCGTAGCCGAGTTCTTTTCCCCACTTTTCAAGTTCGTCGACCATCATTGAAGCGATGCCTTTGCCGCGGAATCCGGGTTTTACAAACATTCTTTTCAGTTCAAGACGATGCGCGTCGAATTGCTTGAAACAGCCACAGGCTATCGCTATGCCATTTGCGTAGGCAAGTATAACCGTTGGCAGACCGGTAATGCGGTTATATTCTTCATAATCTTCCTTGTTAGTGTTGTATATGCGGCAAAGTTCATCGTCGAGTTCGCTGGTGAGGTTCTGAAAATCGGGATTGTCGCTGGTGGTGCGGATAAATTCGGGCATAGGTTGGTGCATTTAACGATATGGTCCGCGAAGATAGGCATTTGCTTTGTTCAACTTTTATTTGACAATCTTCCGGAAACGCCTTGTAGTTTTGTGTAACGGCCTTCCTCAACGGCCGCGTCAATCTTCGAAATGGATATGCGACATATAATTTCCTTTCTGCTGCTGCTTTCGGTGTCGGCTTCGTTCGCCCAAAAAGGGTTTCAAGTGGTACCGCTAGGTGTGAAAGGCGGAACAACGGATGGAAACCTTTCCGCGTACATGCTTGCGCCGGCGGGATCGGATGCGTATGTGTGCCTGGATGCGGGCACGGTGAGTAACGGCATTGGCATAGCGATCCAGAAGCTGGCGTTTAATGCAAATGCGGAAACAGTTCTGAAAAAATACATTAAGGGCTACCTCATTTCGCACCCGCACCTCGATCATATATCAGGAATGATTATCAATTCGGTAGACGATACCGTGAAGCAGGTCTACGCGATGGCGCATGGCATTGATGTCATGAAAGCGCATTACTTCAACTGGCAAAGCTGGCCCAATCTTGCGAACGACGGTAATGCACCTGCACTGAACAAATACCGTTACCAGCAGTTGGCAGAAGGTCTCGAAATGCCGGTGAAGGATTCAGAGATGTCGGTGCAGGCATTTCCGCTGAGTCATTCGAAGCCTTATTCGAGCACGGCGTTCCTCCTGAGGCAGGGTGACGACTATGCACTCTATTTTGGCGATACCGGCCCGGATGAGGTAGAGGAGACTGACCATATGAAAAGGGTTTGGACGGCCGTCGCACCGCTGGTGAAATCGGGAAAGTTGAAAGGTATTTTTCTGGAAGTCTCCTATCCGAATGCGCAGCCCGATCGACATTTGTACGGTCACCTGACGCCGAAATGGTTTATGAGAGAGTTTGAGGTACTGGGAGGACTTGCCGGAAAGGAGCATTTACAGAACCTGAATGTGGTCGTGACGCACATCAAACCCGTCGGAAATAATGAAGAAACGATCCGAAGAGAATTAGGTGCAGCCAACAGGCTGAGGCTGCGGCTTATTTTTCCGGAGCAGGGCGTAAAGTTCGAGCTGAAATAGCATGCAAAAGGCGGGAACCAGTCCCGCCTTTTGCTATTTAAATAAAGTAACCTGCCCACTCGCGACTCTTGGGTCATAAGGGACTTGCAGTTCCATTCCCAGCTCTTTGTTCAGTTTTTGGATCAAATAGGAGGATAGCAAGGGTGACGCTTCCTCATGGTTCTGGTGCACAAAAAAGTAGATATTCTGAATACCTTCTTCCGTCCAGAGTTTCAGCCTTTCAAACCAGTCGTCGAGGCGCGTGTAGTCCGAATCCACATTGGCGCCGTTGTAGCGGATGAATGCGGTCGGGGTGGTGAGCCGCATGTGCAGCAAGTCACGACGGCCGGCCGAGTCGGTGACAATATGCGTGATGTTTTTCTTTTCGAGGAGGCTGTACAGGTCTTCGCTGTTAAAAGAGCCATCGTACCAGCCGGTGTGGCGTAATTCCAATGCGAGCGGAAAGCCGGAAGGCCATTCTTCCAGGTATGCTTTCAATATTTCCCAATTTTTAGGGCCGAAATTGTCGGGCATTTGCAGGAAAAGCATGCCGAGTTTATCCTGCAAATGGGCAATGCCGTCGAGGTAAACGTCGGTCGGCTCTTTGGCATCTTTCAGCCTTTTCCAATGGCTGATGCCCTGGTGCAATTTAGGGAAGAACTTGAAGCCCGCCGGTGTTTTGGCGTACCACGACTCGATGGTTTCGACAGGGAAGTTATTGTAAAAGGTCGCATTCAGCTCAATGCTGTTGAACTGCGTCGCGTAATAGGCTAATTCGTCCTTGGTGCCTTTGGGGTAGAAACCTTTGAGATCGGTTTTGTTCCATTTGGCGCATCCGATGTAGATCCCGGGCTTTCCGCCCTTTGCTGCATTTAACAGCGCTTTGTTAGCGGGATTATCGGGCGGTAATGTAAAATCTATGCTGTCGGCGTCGTCAACTTTTCCAAATTTCATGACTGGTCAGGTTAGGATGAGTAAGAACCGATCCGGCAGGCCATTTCGACCTGCCAGATATTGATAATGAAGATATTATCTTCCGAAATCGTCTTGCACGCGGACGATATCGTCTTCGTCCGAAGGATTGGAAGGGTCGGTATGTTGCCAGATTTCAGCTACAAAACCCCATTCATTCACACCCACAAGGCGGTGACGCTCTCCTTTTTTGAGGTTGATAACCGTGCCGATCGGCAGTTGCTGCAATTCGGTCTCCTCGTCGGTATCGCTGATCACGATGCCGGCACTTCCGCCGATTACTTTCCAGATTTCGGCGCGGCGGTGGTGGTATTGCCATGACAGGCGTTTGTTCGGTGCCACCACGAGAATTTTAGGGCTCAATTTCTCATAACCGGCAAAGTCGGCAAGTGACAAATGCGGGAAAAATGTAGAGATGAATTTGGGTGCCTGGCTTTCATCGAGTACGAAGAAACCTCCCCACGGGCGGGAGTGGTCTTTGGCTACGACGGTGAATCCTTGCTGATCTATAAACTGCTGTACTTTTTCGAAAACTTCATTTTTATCGGCGTCAGCCGCAAAAGATTGTATCATAACCGTGAGTAATTAGTGATTCAGGTGAATTTCAAAATTAGGATAAAAAACAAAAAGATGCCCCAAAATATTCAGGGCACCTTTTGAATTATATCTACTAATTTTTCCTATTTGTCCCACCAAACTTTGGTAGTAAAGTCGTCGGGTAAAGTGGCGCCCGTCTGGTAATTAGGGTTACCTGCCACTTCGCTGGTCGGATATTTGAGTCTTACGGGAATCGTTCCGTTGGTAACGTTGCCCGGGTAGTTGGTTGGCGTCAGCTTAGGAAAGCCGGTTCTGCGCCAGTCGTTCCACGCTTCCCACCAGTTGAAGAACTTGTTCACCCACATTTGCTCCCCGATCATTTCCAGTGCCGGTTTGGTTGTACCGTAAGGATAAGTCGTCAAGTAAGCAGTTACCGCGGCGTCCGATACCGTCAGCGATGCATCATAAGGGGTATACATTTGCATGGATGCCTTCACGCCCGCTTCATAGTGCGATTTCGCCGTTCCGTTAATCCCGCTTCCGATTTTCCGTTCGATCGCTTCGGCCAGCAGGAATTCCACTTCGCCGTAATTCATGATCATGTAAGGATCGGAATCCTGCAACATTTTGACGTTGATACGGGAGTAGGTTTTGGAGGCAATCACCGGTTTGCCTTCCAATTGGTCCAGCATGGCCTGGTCGTACCCGTTTGGTAATCCTTTTTGTTTCAACGGATCGGTAGTTACCGGCGTGAATACTCCGCCTGCCCAGTCGCCGATACCACTACTGAGGATCATCAGACGGGGATCATCGTCGGCCACGCTATTTGCGTTGGCGCCTTTCAGAAAGTTCACCATCGTTGCGCTCAGGAATGCCGGCTGACCTCCGTCGCCGGGATCAAACGCGCGCGAAATACCGTTTTGGTTCACCCATTCGCTGGGGCCATCGGCCAGCGGAACCCACATATTGTCGGCGTTGCTGGTGAACACGCCACCGGCTACGGCTTTGCTGACATACGTAGCGGCTTTGGCAGCATCCACGTTCGAGATACGCATAGCCAGACGCAGCATCAGAGAGTAACCGAAGCGCTTCCATTTGTTGATATCCCCCTTGTAAATGAAGTCGGCGTCGGTAAATCCTTCGTCGCCGTTGGAGGTATTCATGGCCGCGGCCGCTTCGTCCAGTTCTTTGAGCAGATCGGTGTAAATGACGTCCTGCGTATCGTATTTAGGGAAGAAAATACCCTCGGTACCCTTGTTGGCCTCGGTGTATGGTACGCTTCCGTAGAAATCGGTCAGGCGGGCAAAGCTGAACGCACGGAGAATGCGGGCCGCGTTGCGCATGTTGACATACTTACCTTCGGCAAATCCGCCGGGACCCGATTGTTTCAGGACTTCGGCTATGTTTTTCAGCTGGTCGTTGTAGGTAAATTCAAATGGGGCCGCATTGGTCTCGAGATTCACCGTGTACTTGTCTCCGGGAGCGATGCCGCCACTCGCATTGCCCAGTTGCTGGATCGCGTAGGCGCACCAGCCGATGTTGGTCCGCCAGTCGATGTAACGGTTATCACCACTGGAACCGTTGGAGGCTATCGCCAGCTCTGCGGAAGTGAATATAAAATTGAGGTCGACCTGGTTCAGTGCCTGGGGGTTGATGTTGAGGTCATGCAGTTCTTGTGTATCGCAACCCGTCATCAACACCGCTGCCAACCCGTATTTGATATATTTTCTGAAGTCTTTCATGTTCTTGGAATTAGAATGTTGCTCTCAGGTTGAAACCATAACTGCGTGTGGAAGGGAAACCGAAGTAATCGAAGCCTTGCGAGTTGCCGTTCGAGTAGGTCGACTCCGGATCGACGTTGTCGATGTTTTTGAACAGGATCGCGAGGTTCCGGCCTACAAACGACAGGGTAAGGTTTTGAAGCGGTGTTTTTTCAAGCAGTTTTCTTGGGAAAGTGTAGCCCAATGAGAGTTGTCTGAGTTTAATGAACGAAGCATCGTAAAGGAACTTCGTTGTTACAGGGTTAGCTTCTCCACCCACAGACTGCCAGTAGTCATAAGCTTCGCGCGCAGTGAGCGTTTTGGTGAAAGGTTTGTACTCAGAGCCTTCCTGAGTTACACCGGTAACTGTCAGCGGAGCTTCGCCGTCGCGTCCCTGCAACGATTGCTTGCTAACGCCCCATTGTGTGAGCCGCATGTTCGTTCCGGACAGGATATCTCCACCCCATTTGAAGTCGACAAGGAAGGATAAATCGAAGCCTTTGTAGTTAAATGAGTTGGTCAAACCGCCGGTCAGCTTGGCAATACCGTTTCCGATAATCTGGTAATTGCTTTCCGAAACGGGGCGTCCATCGGCGAAGAACACCGGCTGGCCATCGGGTGAATACTTTTGGACCTTGCCGGTAATCATCCCGAACGGATGGCCGACAATATTTTTGATGAAGGCGTTTCTTGTTCTCGGTTCCTCCATGACCAGCTCCGTAGAGCCTTCGATCAGCGCTTTCACCTTGTTGTTGTTCTTCGCCAGGTTCAGCGAGACATCCCAGGTCAGGTTGTTGGATTTGAGTGGGGTAGCCGTTATTAGCAACTCAATACCCCTGTTCTGCATTTTACCAAGGTTTACGGATGTACTACCAAAGCCGCTGGCACGTGAAATGGTGGCATTCAGGATATCGTCCGTAGTCTGTTGGTCATAGTACGTGAAATCAACCCCCAGTTTGTTGTTGAACAAGCGGAAATCGATACCGAATTCGGTTTCTGTCACGGTCAGGGGTTTCAGGTTCGGGTTAGGAATGTTACCGTTGTTGCCCATTGCCGAAGAGAAAGAAGCCATTGGGTGATCCAGGTGCGGGTTCCCATTCAGGGAGTAGGTCATGTTGGTAGAATACTCGTCAATGGTAGCATTACCCACCTGCGCCCACGAAGCGCGTACTTTACCATAGGACAACCAGGCCGGCAGGTTTTTGAATGCATCGGAGAAAACAAAGCTCGTTCCTACGGAAGGGTAAAGGATGCTGTTGGTAGCCGGATTCAATACCGAAAACCAGTCATTACGTGCGGTTGCATTGAGGAACAGGTAGCCGTCCCATGAAATTTCGGCAGAACCCAGCAGCGAGTTGATGCCTTTTTCTCTGAAATCATAATCCCACAGCTTGGTTTTAAGGTTCTTGATCGCCGGGAAGAATGCCACGTTGAAGCCGGAGCCGTAAATGTTTTCGTATTCGTATCTTCTTCTCATCCGGTTACCGCCCGCGAATACATTTACGCCCACTTTACCGAATTCTTTATTGAAGCCGACCGTATATTCCAGGTTCAGCTCCTGCACATTCCAGGATCCCGCATTACGCGCACCGCCCAATTGGTACCCTGTACCTTCCGGGGTAAGCCCTTCCGAGCGGCGCTGATATTTGTCGAGGCCGACACGTCCCTGGATATACAGCCAGTCGGTGACCTGGTATTTCAATGCGCCGGAGGTAATGAAGCGGTCTTTATTATCGGTTTTGATAAACTGATGGGTTACCCAGTACGGGTTTTGGCCCCAGTTGTTAGCTGCCTGCTGGAACTCCTGACCTACTTTTTTACCGAAAATACTCAGGCTGTTGGCATCTGTGCCGGCTGGTATAGCACCGGGTTTGGCGGGATCGCCGTAGTAATCCAGTACATTATAGTTGCCGGGGATGCGCCATACCGACTGGATTGCATTACCAGGCGAATCGGACACGTTCGGACGGTTTTTAGCCTTTTCTTCTGAATACAATACTTTGGCGTCCAGCGTCAGCCGTTTGCCGAATTTCGAATTGGTAGAGAGCGAGAGGTTGATCCTGTCGTAACCTGAATTCGGGATAATGGTGGTGCTGTTCAGATTGGTAACAGACGCCCGGAAATTCTGATTTTCGTTTCCGCCCGACAATGCGATGTTGTTGGTGAAGGCGTGGCCTGTTTTGTAGAAGCGGGAAAAATTGTCGCCCTGATTGGCATACGGCCGCATTTTGCCGTCGAATCCGATTACTTGGCTATTGTCGTATTTGGGTCCCCAGGAATCATCGCCCCAGTCGTAGGCCTGTGCCTGGGTGGTGGGTTTGGAAGCTACGCCATTCACGTATGAGCCGCTGCCGTAACTGTGTTGCAGGTCGGAGAGGTCATTGAATTTTTCAAAAACATAGTTAGAACCGATTTCGATACCGATACCTTTTCTTTTGGTCCCGCGCTTGGTGGTAATGTTGATAACCCCGTTCGCCGCACGTGAGCCGTAAAGGGCCGCGGCGTTGGCACCTTTCAATACCACCACCGACTCAATGTCGTCCGGGTTGATACTCGAAAGTCCATCCCCTTCATCGGAGCCGCCCCAGAGACCGGCCTGGCCGAAGTTATTATTGTCCATCGGAATACCGTCGATTACATACAAGGGCTGGTTGTTGCCCTGAAGGGATTTGTTACCGCGGATGATCACGCGCGACGAGCCTGCGGGCCCGGAGGCGATCTTACTTACGTTCACCCCTGCTACACGTCCGGCGAGCGCATTACCCAGGTTGGGTTCGCGGGCGGCTGTCATGTTTGTGCCGGCTACCTCGGTAATGGAGTAGGCGAGTGACCTTTTTTCGCGGCTGATACCTAATGCCGTGACGACCACTTCATTCAGGGCTGTTGCTTCGGCTGCCAGTGAAATGTTGAGAATAGTGGCATTGGCGACGACCTCCTTGGTAACGTAACCGATATAGCTGAAAGCCAGGGTTTTCCCTTTTTCGACAGTGATACTGTATTCACCTTTGTCATTGGAGGTAGTACCTCTGGTGGTACCTTTTACGACCACATTCACACCGGCAATTTCACCGCCGGCGGCGTCGCTTACTTTCCCGGATACCGTCATTTCCTGCGCATAGCTCCTGAGGGAAAGCACAGTGAACAGTATCAGCATTTTAACGAGTAGATTTTTTTTCATACAATCCGTACATCGATAGGTTAAATGGATATTTCATTGAGGAATAGTTGCTAAAAACTGAGTCAAATATACCGCGGTTGACTCCATATGTACATAGTGCTTTTTTATCTAAAAATAACACATTTTTAACACCTTTTTAATGAACGTAGTAAAACTATTCTACTTAAATGTAGGATTATTTTGTACGTTAACGGCCGTCCAAAGTGTACGGTGGCATAATGAATTTATTCGAAATGTGATTGAGGAACCGTATGTGCGGTCTTGAATATACGTCAGGGAAGGGGTTATCTTAAAATAGGATGAGCAGAATCTTTCGTTTGGTCTGGGGTGAGAAAAGCAAGGTTGCGGTCGATTAGGCTGGTTAGGGTTTTCCGCGAAGCGAGGGACGTAAAACCATCAGGCGGGGTGTGGGCAACATAGTCCAGAAGCCGCTCTACGGATGTGGTGGCTACGTGCAGCCGGGTGTCGGAGGAGCCATAGTAGATGAATACCGAGCCATCATCATCCATAATCCAGCCGTTTGAAAATACTACATTGGAAACATCACCTGTACGTTCGATGCCTTCCGGTGCGAGGAAGTAGCCCGCGGGCTTGTAGATCACCTTTGCGGGATCGGCGATGTCGGTAACGAAAAGGTAAAGCACGTAACGCAGGCCGGCGGCGGTGTGCCTTACACCATGAGCCAGGTGCAGCCAGCCCAGGCGGGTTTTGATCGGTGCAGGGCCCTGGCCGTTTTTTGATTCGTAAATGGTATGGTATTTCTTGGCATCAATGACCGTTTCGAGGGTTATTTGTGCGTTTTCGATGCAAGGAGCCAATCCCAATGCAATGCCGCCGCCGTGCCCCGCTTCGATAAACGAGTCCTGTGGGCGGGTGTAGAATGCATATTGGCCGTCGATGAATTCGGGATGCAAAACGACGTTCCTTTGCTGAACGGACGGTGTACTCAGGTCGGCAAGTCGTTCCCATGTGCGCAGGTCACGCGTGCGTGCAATCCCGCATTGCGCTACCGCGCACGACTCATCGCCAGGTGCCGCGGCTGGATCTTTACGCTCGGTGCAGAACAGGCCGTAAATCCAGCCATCTTCATGTGCCGTAAGCCGCAAATCGTAAATGTTCACATCCGGTTCACGAGTTTCAGGCATTTCGAGAGGATATTGCCAGAACTCGAATCCATCGGTGCCATTGGGGCTTTCGGCCACGGCGAAGAACGATTTCCGGTCATAGCCTTCCACACGCACGACCAGCAAGTATTTGCCACTAAGCTTAATCGCGCCTGCATTGAAAACAGCATTGATCCCAAACCGTTTCATGAAATACGGGTTGCTGCCAGGGTTGAGGTCGTATTCCCAGAAAAGCGGCACGTGAGCGGCGGTGAGTACTGGAAACATGTAACGCTCGCAGAATCCGTCGCCCGAGGCCAGTTTTTTATTGGGCGTTTCGGTTAGCCGCTCCTTTTCGCTTTTGATACGCTGAAAACGCTCTTCGAAGATTGTCATGGTTGTTTTGTCAGGGATTGTGCATACTCAATGATGCGGGAGGTTTTTGTACCATGTTTTCCAGAGGATGAGGGAGGAGGTTAAAAAAATGGCTGTTGCCATGAGTGTTTCCTGCGGCATTTTGAGAATGCCAAAAACGGGGATGGCGGTTATGGCCGTCTGTGCGACGATGCCGAGCGCTACATTGAAGAGATCTCGTGCAAAATCATTGTTTGGTGAAAAAGAGGGATCGTTTTTGAGTACTTCTTTCCGGACGGGTTCCCAGAAGCCCCACGGATTGACGGTCCGGTAGAATGTTTTGAGAATTTCTATATCCGTCGGCTTTGTAGCAAGCGAGCCGCCCACCGCCCCTATTATTGAAATGCCCAGAATGAGAGGGAAGTAGTAGAGTGGCAATGTGTCCTTCAAAATGTGCGGGCAAACCAGCGCGCATATGATGCCCGTCAGCATCCCCCAGAAGAACCCTGAACTGTTGAATCGCCACCAGTACCATTTCAGGACATTGGAAGCAATATATCCGCCCAATAGCGCGGATACGATCCATTGGAGAATGCTGTTCACATCTTTTGCCAGCAAACCCAGCAATATGCTGATACACACGATCACAATGCCGGAAAGGTAGCTTATCCGACTGATCTGCCGGTTGCGGGCACCAGGATTGACCGATCGCAAATAAATGTCGTTTACAAAATAAGCCTGCGCGGCATTGAAAGTCCCTGCAAAAGTGCCCATGAAAGCGCCCATGAGACCGATCAGTACCAAACCCAGCAAACCGGATGGAATATAGGTATTGAGTACGGCCGGCAGTATTTTCTCGAAATCGGCGCCAATAGCAGCTGAAATACCTGGCTGACGGAAATAAAGCAGCGCGAAAACGGCGATACCGGTAATGAAGAGATATCGTGTGGGAAGTAGCACGAGATTTACGATCATGCTCATGAGCGCCGCTTCTCTTGGAGAGCGGGTTGAGAGGATTTTTTGCATATCGTAATTGGGGGCAGGGCCTGCAAGGCTTGCGAGAATGCCCTTTGCGGCCATTAGTGCAAAGAAATAGCCGAAGGGCGTAAAACTATCGTTCCGCAGCTTTGCGGCGGCCGCCGGCAGGCGATCGGACCAGTCGAGGGCAAGGTCTTTTCCAAAGAAAAGGTTTGCCCAGCCGCTGGGTACGGGCAGACTATCCGCGCCGGGTAATGCCATGTAGGCCATAGCAGCCACCGAGAAGCAAACGATTACCATGATCAGGTAATGCAACATATCGGCCCACACGATGCTTTTCATGCCGCCAAGCAGGGCGTAGCTGGCGGTGAAAACCGTAAATAATATCCCGTAAAAGTGGGCGGTATAGGCCGGCGGCAGATGGAATGGGAGAAATGCCCTGATAACCTTCCAGGGAATGAAGATTTCAATGAATTTGCCTAACCCGATAAAGCCGTAAGCCATAAAACTCAGGCAACTCAGCAATGCAAAAGCGATGATGATCTTGTGCGAAAGGCCGGCGCCATGGCGGTCGCCGAAACGGAACAGCATCCATTCCGCACCGGTAGCCGCATTGGAGCGCCTTAACCACATCGAGAGGTAGACCATCATGAATATCTGATTAAATACCGGCCACAGCCAGGGCAGCCAAATGCTTTTTACGCCATAAACCACCATGATAGCGACCATCCAGGCTGTGCCGGAAAGGTCGAACATGCCGGATGCATTGGAAATGCCCAGCATCCAGAACGGCATGGATTTCCCGCCCAGCAGGTAGTCGTTTTTGCTTTTCGCTGCCTGCCGTTTGAGGTAAATGCCGATTACCAGGACCGTTACCAGGTAGAGTAATATCACGAGGAGGTCGATCGCCTTGATGTTCATCGGTGGGCGTGGTGATCGATCCGCGTATGGTACAAACTTATTGACAAAACTGCCGTTGGGTATAATACTTTTTTATCCATGATTAGACCAATACTAACAGTTTATAGGATTTTAGGGAGGGTTGCAGATGGCATTATCAATAATTAATCTTTAAATTGTTACCTCAATATAACATAGCGGAGGGAGACCGGCCGCTTTGTTTTTCAATTTAATTTAAAAAATACAATTTAGCCTATGAGTGAAATCTACCGAGAAATTACCCCTTTGACCCAGTACGATTGTTTCACTGTTTTTGACCGTAAAAAAACGATTTTTGACTTCCCGTTGCACAGCCACGAGGAGTTTGAATTGAACCTGATCCTGTCGGGAAAAGGAGTGAAGCGGGTCGTCGGCGATCATACCGAAGTGATCGATGACGCGGAGCTGGTGCTGGTGGGGAACAATCTGCCACATGGGTGGCTCACGCATTCCTATCGTTGGCAGGAAGGAATGCCGGAGATCAAAGAGGTGACTGTGCAATTTCACCGGGATTTGTTTGATGACAAGTTTTTGAAACGGAACCAGCTGTTTTTTGTCCGCTCACTGTTGGAGAAATCAGCCAAGGGAATCGCCTTTTCGAGGGAAACGATCGAGCGGATCAAGCCGCGGCTCACCAGCCTGGCGCAAAAAAGCGGCTTCGATTCTATGCTCGAACTGATGTCCATCCTGCATGACCTCTCCGTCTCGCGTGATATGCGAACGCTTTCCAACAGCACATTCACCGACGAAAACATCAATTTTAACAGCCGGCGCATCGAAAAGGTGTTCGCCTATATGCGTGACAACTACGATAAGGATGTGAATCTGGCGGGTGTTGCGAAATTAGCGGGAATGTCGGAAGTGTCGTTCAGCAGGTTTATCAAAAAGCGGACGGGCAAGACATTCATTGAAAGTCTGAACGAAATCCGTCTCGGGCACGCTTCACGGTCGCTGATCAATACTTCGAACACGATTTCCGAGATCGCTTACAAATGCGGGTTCAATAACCTTTCGTATTTCAACCGGATTTTCAAGAGCAGAAACGGCTGCACACCCAAGGAGTTCCGGGATAACTATTCAGGGACGAGGACGTTTGTGTAGCGTCCGACGTTTTTGCGGCGGATAGGGTTCAGTCAGGAGGGAGGTCAGTAGGTCAAGTATTGTGTTTGGGATAAATGAAAAAGTGCTCAAAGTTTTGGGACAAACCCTCGCTTTGAACACTTTTTCTTAACTATAAATGACCTACTGACTATTTCTGACCACTTAATTTCGTCATACTTTCAGCATCCACCCGAAGATATCTTGCTCTTTCCCGGTGCGGAGGTCGGTCAGGTAAGTTTTTACTTTGCTGACGAACGAGTCTTCCTTAATTTCCGGCAATGCGTAATCCACACCTTCGTATGCGATCGTCGCAAATGGGGAGATTACCACCGCGGTTCCAGCCCCGAATGCGGCTTCGAGTTTGCCCGCTTTCAATGCGTCGATGATCTCTGCTACGCTGATACGGCGTTCTTCCACAGGAATACCCCAATGTTCGGCGATAGCCACGATACTCTTACGGGTGATACCGTCCAATGTAGTTTCAGAAACGTGCGGGGTAAGCAGCTTACCATCCAGCATGAACATGATGTTCATCGTTCCCGATTCTTCGATGTAGGCATGATCGCGGGCATCGGTCCAGATCAGCTGGTCGTAACCTTCCTGCTGGGCCAGTTTCGCCGGATACAGTGAGCCTGCGTAGTTACCTGCGCATTTGGTAGCGCCCACACCGCCTTCCGCAGCGCGGATGAAATGGGTTTCCACTTTCACGCGCGGAGGTTTGGCATAATAAGTGCCTACCGGGCTGGTGAAAATGATGAAATAATATGAATCCGATGCTTTGACACCAATGTAAGGATCGGTGGCGAACATGTATGGACGAATGTAAAGCGAGCAGCCGGGCTGTGACGGCACCCAGCCGGCATCCAGGCGGAGCAGCTCGGTAAGGCCGTTCATGAAGATTTCTTCCGGGATTTGCGGCATGCAAAGGCGTTCAGCCGATTTGTTAAGGCGCTTCCAGTTGTCGATGGCACGGAAAAGCAGCACTTCACCTGCGTCGTTTTTATAGGCTTTCATTCCCTCGAAAATAGCCTGACCGTAATGTAGCGCGGCGGTAGCAGGGCTAAGTGAGAGGTCGCCGTAAGGGACGATGCGCAGGTCTTGCCACTGTCCGGCTTTGTATTCGGCGATAAACATGTGGTCGGAGATGTTCCGTCCAAAAACGAGGTTGTTGAAGTCAACCTCCTGCAAACGGGATTGGGTGGTTTGCTGAACTTCTATTTGTACTGTGTCGGCTGTCATGATGCCAAAAATTTAATTTTTCAAACGCTTTCCGAAGCTTATCCTTGGAGAAAAGGCAGGATTTGGAGATCCCGGCGCATTCTCTCTAAGTCCCGCAATTTAAAGAATTTAATCTATAAATAATTGATATTTAGTATAACAATTATTTTTGTCTGGAAAGCCTCGGCTGCCATGTAACTTCTTCAATTCCGAGTTCGTGCGTCATGGCCCGGCAGAGCATAAAGAGGTAGTCGGAAAGACGGTTGAGATAACGGATCACGATGGGCTCCACTTCCTCGCCCTGCTGCAAATGAATCACCGCCCGCTCGGCCCGGCGGCAAACCGTCCGCGCGATGTGCCCGAAAGAAACCGACGGATGTCCGCCCGGGAGGATGAACGCCCTCAATGCAGGTACTCTGGTGTCGATCAGGTCCATTTCCGTTTCCAGCAGCGTAATGTCCTCGTCGAGCAAGTCGGGAAGAATTTTCTTCTTTTGGTCGGATTCCGAAGCTAAATGGGAACCGATCGTGAACAATCGGTCCTGGATTTCTTTGAGCAGGTCTTTCCGGCCTTCATTCACAGGCTGGTCGCGCAGCATTCCGATGTAGCTGTTCAGCTCATCGACCGTCCCGTACGCGTCTATGCGCACATGGGCCTTACTCAGGCGCGTGCCCCCGATGAGGGCCGTGGTGCCTTTGTCACCGGTTTTGGTGTAGATTTTCATTGTAGGAATTAGGTCTTTGCTTTTTTCAATTAGGTTTTAGAAACTCCCCGTCCTAATTTTGCGGCTTGATTTACTATGGCGAAAAGACCTCTATTTAGGTTACCTAATTCATGAAAGTTACAACATTTGCAATAAAGATCTGGCGCTGGGCATCTTTATTATTCGTTATCGGGGCGCTCGTTTGGACATATTCGCTTTTCCCCGAAATGGTTGCCGTCGATTTCGCGGATAGCGGCCTGGCAGAGCGTTACGTCGAAAAAGGACACATTTTCTATATCGTAATGGGCCTTTTTCTGCTCAATAATGTGGTGATCACCGGCATCGCCCGCCACATCCCGAATGTCGACCCGATGAACCTGCCTATCCTGAAACGCAAGGAATGGGCACAACACCTCACAGAGCTGAATGAGCACCTTATCAACTGGCTTTTCTGTCTCGTGGCGGTGATTAATACAATCACTGGTTTCAGCTTGCTGGCATTGGCGACGATCAATAGCACCAACTACAAAATGGACGTATTTGATTTCTCGTGGCTGTATTATGCAAGTCTTGCACTCGTTCTGGGTGTATTCCTGCTTCCATTGCGCTTACTCTGGCCGCCTGTACACGACGATAAACTGTAATATTGCCGGGTATGGAAGGTAAAATGGAGGCAGAGGAGAACCAGGATGCATTGTGGCGGAGAGAAGCAGAGGCGATCGATCTGGAAAGCTATACCTACGACCTGCCCGACGACCGTATTGCGAAATACCCCATGGAAGTTCGTGATCAGTCGAAGCTGATGGTATATCATGGCGGGACTATCAGTCATTTGCGGTTTACGGACATCTCTTCCCAGCTGCCTGCTGATACGCTCCTTGTTTTTAATGACACCAAGGTTATTCCCGCACGGGCGCATTTCAGGAAGGAAACTGGTGCGGTAATAGAACTCTTGCTATTGCATCCAGAGCTGCCCACCCGTGTGATCAACGATGCAATGCTGGTACAGCATTCGTGCGTGTGGGAATGTATGATCGGAAATAAAAAGCGTTGGAAAGCCGGCGATACCTTATCAAATGTCATACCTGTAAATGGACAGGAAGTGCATTTGCAGGTTTCTTACCACCATTATGAGCGCAATCTGGTAGAGCTTATCTGGGACGCCGACGTTACATTTCTGGATTTGGTGAAAGCACTGGGTGAAATCCCGCTACCGCCCTATCTCAACCGCGATACCGAAGAGCCGGACAAGGAAACCTATCAGACGGTATATGCGCACCATGACGGAGCCGTGGCTGCTCCGACAGCCGGGCTGCATTTCACGCCACGGGTTTTTGACGCATTGGAGCAAAAGGGTATCCGCAAATCATTCCTCACCTTGCATGTGGGTGCCGGCACTTTTCAGCCTATTAAAGTGGAGAAGGTTACCGAGCACCGGATGCATTCGGAGCAGGTGGTTTTCACACGAGAATTAATACAAAATTTGCTTCAATCGGTGGGGCATGTAGTGCCGGTTGGCACAACTTCGCTGCGTTCGCTGGAAAGTTTGTATTGGTACGGTGTGAAGCTTTTTAAAAAGGAAACCACAGCGTTTAACATTGAAAAACTCTATCCCTATCCGTGGAAAGAGGCAGAACTTCCCTCCGCAGTGCAATCGCTGCAAGCAATTGCCGATTACATGGATGCTTCGGAGCTTCACGAAATTGTAGGCGAAACGGAAATATTCATTTTCCCGGGTTACCGGTTCCGGTTATGCCGCGGGATAATTACTAATTACCATCAACCTGGCTCCACGCTCATCCTTCTTGTAGCCGCATTTGTCGGAAAAGACTGGAAAACGATCTATTCCGAGGCATTGGCTAAGGATTACCGTTTTTTAAGCTACGGTGATTCTTCACTCCTTTGGCTCATTGACGAGGCCTCGTAGTTTCATTAGTTAATCTTTTCCCGCAATTTGTTGTTAAAAAAGCAGTAAATTATGGGATATGCACAGCTAATTGACCGAAGGATGACTGTTGAAGAGTACTTCGAGTTAGAAGAACAAAGCGAAATCCGTCATGAGTATTACGATGGTAATATTTATGCAATGGCAGGCACGACTTTGAATCACAACCGAATTGTTGGGAAAGTCAGAAATTTGCTAGGGAGCCACTTCCTGCCGCGCGGGTGCGACGTTTTCTCTGAGAATATCAAGGTGAAGGTTTCGGATAAATATTACCCATATCCGGACGTAATCGTTACCTGCGCCCCAAAGGACATTTCCGGCACTTATGTTGTAGAACATCCGAGCATCCTGGTGGAAGTAACTTCTAAGCACTCAGAAGAGAATGATCGGACATTAAAACTCAAACAATACCGAACCATATCTTCTTTGCAATATTATCTTCTAGTTTCTCAGCGTGAATATAGCGTCGAGGTGTTCTCTCGGGTCGATGGGGGCGACCTTTGGACCTATCGCTCCTTTGAAAATGAAGAAGACGTAATCCGTTTTGACGCATTTAATTTTGAAATAAGCCTTAAAACAATCTACGACGACATTGAATTTGCACGTAGTGAGTGAGTTTAGAATGATTTAATAGTCTGCTACTTCACACCCACCACTTTACTCGCAACCGACACGCCATTCTCGTTAAAAGCCTCAATCGCAAAATAATAAGGCACGCCTACATTCAACGCGCGCAGCTCGAAGGTGTTCGGCTCGTCGTTCCAGAACTGGTAGGTTTGGTATAGTTTGTCGGGTGCGATGCCCCATAGCACATTGTAGCCGATGGCTCCCGGTACTTTTTCCCATTTCAAATCTGCATTACGCGCATCTTTCTGCCGGACGGCTGTGAAGGCTGCGGGCGTTTGTGGCGCTTTGCCGAAGCCATTCCCGAAAATCCTGAACTCGCTGATCGCCAATATCGGCGAAGCTACGTACACATGCTCGTAGCGCACGTAACGCGCACGCACAGGCGCGGCGAGCTCGATGTAGGCGCAGGGGCGGTCGCGTTTGGGCTCCTTGGTGAGGTCGCTGGCGAGGTCCCACTTCTTACCGTCCTTCGAAGTCCAGATTTTGAACTGCGTGTATACTTTTTCAGGCCTGTTATCGAAAATGTCGGATTTGTAGTCGGTGTAGTTGATTTGCACCGCTTTTACCTCCTGTTCGGCTTGCAGGTCGATGGTTAACGTTTCGCCCGGCTTGTTTTGTTTCGCAGCCCAGAATGTCCGCGGATTTTCATCGGTGATCTTTTGCGCAGCCATGGTATCAAGCGTTGAGGACGCTGTTGCAGGCTTTTTGTAGGAAAGTAACATCCAGCCGGTGAAAAGCTCGTCGCCTTTGCCTGTCCAGGTTTTGGTGGGCATTTTGTGCGGGAAATCGCCGAAGCGCGTGTTGGCGAACATCTGGCCGTCCTTATCGAAGCCGGCTGCGTAGCGCACAATGCGACGTTCCATAGCCCAGTTCAGGCCGATCCACGAGGTGCCGGTGTTCCAGTAGTTGCCGAAATTGTCCTGAAAAGTATTGCCATGCCCGGCGCCGGTTGCGAAACCACCCGGTTTATATGAAACCGGGTTATAGGGCGCATAGGTAAATGGCCCGAGCGGCTGGTCGCTGACGTACGTACCATTGGCATACACATTATATTCAGTACCCGGCGCCCCGTATTGCAGGTAGTATTTACCCTTATGCTTGGTCATCCAGGCGCCTTCAGTGAATGGCTTGAAAGGGTCCGAGTGGTTTGGTCCGAAGCGTTCCCAGCCGTGTTCGTACTGATTTAACCAAAACATGGACTGATATTGCCCCTTGAATGCAAGCCGTTTGGAATAATCCAGCTCAGAGCCGAAGATGGGGTACACATTGGAAGAGCCCCAGTACATATACCATTTGCCGGTGTCGGGATCGTGAAACAATGCGGGATCCCAGGGGCCGATGTCCTTGGGCAGGCGCGGCGTCCAGCGGTTGTAGAATTCCCAAATGCCCTTTTCAGGAGCAACCGAATACAGTATCGGGCGCGATTCGAAGGTGGATTGGAATAAAAACAAGGTATCGCGCACGGAAACTGCCGCTGGCGCGCACATGTCCTCGAAAGGCCAGCGGTTGGCAGTGAGGTATTTCCAGTTGATCATGTCTTTGGAATGCCAGTAACCGCCCGAAATGGTCACGAAGAGGAAGTATTCCCCTTTATGGTTGATGATCACCGGATCGGCGCCGGACCGGTAGCTGATGTTTTCGTTGAGCTGTTCGAAATTATATTTGTAATCAATGTCCATCGGATTACAATACGTACTCTGGGCGGCAGCAGGCATTGCCTTGAACAGGAGAATGAAACCGATGAATATTCCGAAAGCGCGTAACAGCATGATTTTGTTGATGATAGGGTGCATATTATTCTTTTAATCCTACAAAAATATCTGTTTTTGGATTAATAATCTTTCGCGCAGGCAAAACCATCGCGTCTTTAAGGAGTTTTGAAACCGATAACCTTTACCTTTGCGCTCGATTTTGAAATAAGCAACAGTTTTTAGAATGGCGATTGATTTTATAGAGGAACTACGCTGGCGGGGCATGCTGCACGACATGATGCCGGGAACGCATGAGCAACTTCAAAAGGAGATGACATGCGGTTATATCGGTTTCGACCCGACGGCTCCCTCGCTGCACATCGGTAACCTGGCTACCATTATGCTCCTGGTGCATTTCCAGCGCGCAGGGCACAAGCCTATCGCATTGGTGGGTGGTGCTACCGGTATGATTGGCGATCCTTCTTTCAAGGCGGCCGAGCGGTCGTTCCTCGATGAGGATACATTGCGGATCAACCAGGAGGGTATCCGTAAGCAGCTCGAATCATTCCTGGACTTCAATTCGGGCGAAAATTCGGCTGAAATGGTCAATAATTATGATTGGTTTAAGGATATCGGCTTTTTGCAGTTCCTGCGCGATGCAGGTAAGTATTTGAGCGTGAATTATATGATGTCGAAAGACTCTGTAAAAAAGCGCCTGGAAACCGGCATTTCGTTTACCGAGTTCTCATACCAACTTTTGCAGGGCTACGATTTTTATCATTTATATAAAACCAAAAATGTCCGGCTGCAAATGGGCGGTTCGGATCAATGGGGCAACATTACGACCGGTACGGAGATCATCCGCCGCAAGGAAGGCGACGATGAAGGGTATTTCAAAGCCTATGCATTGACAACGCCGCTCGTTACCAAAGCCGACGGTTCCAAATTCGGGAAAAGCGAGGGCGGTAACATCTGGCTGGATCCGGAGCGGACTTCACCTTACCAGTTCTACCAATTCTGGCTCAACCAGAGCGACGACGACATGCCGCGTTACCTGCGCGTGTTCTCGCTGAAAGGCCGTGAGGAAATTGAAGCGCTGGAAACCAGCCACGCAGCCGAGCCGCATTTGCGCATTATGCAAAAGGCGCTGGCATCCGAGCTGACGATCCGCATTCACTCGCAGAAGGCATTGGACCTCGTATTGAAGGCTTCGGAGGTTTTGTATGGTAAAGCGACGTTGGAAACGCTCCAAAGCATTGAGGTGGATGAATTTGACACTGTTTTCGATGGCGTACCGCAAACGGAAATCACCCGCGGCGAATGGGATGAATGCGCGAACATTACGGATCTCGTTTCGACTATAACCCGGGGCGAAGTGTATGCTTCCAAAGGCGAGGCGCGTCGGGCGATCCAGCAGAATGCGGTAAGTGTGAACAAATCAAAGGTGACTGCGGCTGAGCAACCGTTAAGCGATTTTGCATTGCTTCAAGATAAGTTTCTGCTGATCTCAAAAGGCAAGAAGAACCACCTGATCAAGGTAATATAATGTATTGAACGGCTTGGCGGCAATTATGACTTGCCAAGCCGTTCAAAACTGAAAATTGCGGCGTCTTTATTTTTCTTTCCCGCGATAATATCTGTGATGATGCCGGCGGCGATAATGCTGAAAAGGATGCCGTTCCCGCCAAAACCCAATGCGAACCAGGTGTTGGGGTGCTCTTTCACGCTGCCAATAAACGGCAGTCCGTCCTCCGTCTCTGCAAAAGTGCCGCACCAGGCATAATCCGTCACGAAAGGCAAATCAGGAAACATACTCCTGGCATTGTTTTCCAGTTCTTTGGATTTTCGAAAAAGCAGCTTGTCCCTTTTGATTGCACTTTGAAACATTTCATCCTTTCCGCCAATTAGCACGCGGCGATCCTCGGTTGTGCGCAAATACAAATAGGGCCGGGCACTTTCCCACAGTAATGCATTCTCATACCAAAGTTCCTGCTTTTCAGGTATCGGCTTGCTCACGATTGCGTAGGAAGAATGCAGGCGCACGAAGTTGTGGGGAATCAGCTTTTGCGATTCATAACCTGCGGCAACGATCAATTTTTTGGTTTTGACGATGCTCCCATTATCCAACACCAGCGTTACGCCGCGCTGCTCATGCCGGATATCGGTGATTTCGACGGTGTCATATACGCGCGCACCCTTCTGAATGCACTCCTGCAAGAGCGCGTGTGCGAGCGCGTAGGCATCTACCTGCGCGGCGTCATGCGAGAGGATCGCGCCGCTTTTGTGAATGCCGGGGAAATGTGAACGTAATGTGGCGCGGTCCCACCATTCCACATCGATACCGATCTTCCTGCGCGCTTCGCATTCTTTTTCCAGCAGTGGTAAATCAGCTTTTTTTGATGCATAATACACACTTTTAACCAGCGAAAAGCCTGTTTTGACCGGTAGCGAATCTACAATTTCTCTGGCTCTGTGGATGGCTTCCACACATAAAAGGTAGCTGCGGACGGCATGCTTTTCTCCGACAAGCTCGATCAGATCAGTAAGCATCGTGTCGATCTCGTATTGAAGTAATGCCGTAGAGCCTGAGGTGCTTCCCATTCCGATGTGTCGTTTTTCCAGTACGACAACTGGAAAGCCGGCTTGTGTAAGGTGCCAGGCCAATAATGCACCGGTAATGCCGCCGCCCATAATCACGATTTCGACGGTCAGATTTTCTGATAATGCAGGGTAAGAATAGAGAGCCCCATTTTTATAAAACCAATGCGGTTGGCCACTGAGTAGATCCATCGGGTGTTTTTGGTTGAACTGATGAATCCGGGGGATTAAAATTCTGTACCAGGCAAGGGGCTATGAGGAGCTTACTATTTTAGATGAGTTTCATTGTCTTTTTTAGATTTGAAAATAAATAGCGCATGATTTGTATCCGAAAATATGGCCAATGTGACCCCGTGAAATGCGCATACACATAGCTAATCAACTTCGGGTAGTGACGCTGATCAAGTGGAAACCGTAACTTCAACTCTTCCCGTTGAACGTATTCAAAACCGGCGCCGCCGTCGGGTTGTATTGATATGACTGCCAGGTGTGGTCATTGTAGATTTCGACAATGCGGTAGCCTTTGTAGGCCGTTCCCCAGTTGCCTCCGAAGTGACCGTCGAAGAAGTAGGGCTTTTTGCCGTACATTTTTGTGCTGTCCTGGTCGTGGTCGTGGCCGTTGAAGATGGCTTTCACATTCGGCGTGTTTTCGAAAAGATCGATCACTTCCTTGCATTCAATGCCGTGCGTCGTCCATTTGGCCGGGGTAATATGAAGGAAAATAAAAATGCCCTTTTTGTCCTTATATTTCGCGATTTCGTTGCGGAGCCAGGTTGCATCGGGGCATATATACTCGCCTTTCTCGTTGGAAGTGTCGCCTACTACGAATGCATATTCACCCTTTGCAAAGCTGTGGTTGGTGGGATAGCCCCAAGTGCTTTGCCACACATCCAGTCCCACTTTGTCGTGGTTGCCCCGGCTGACATAATATGGTACGCTCAGATTCGAGA
The DNA here is from genome assembly GCF_019924045.1 of Dyadobacter fermentans. GTDB lineage: Bacteria > Bacteroidota > Bacteroidia > Cytophagales > Spirosomataceae > Dyadobacter > Dyadobacter fermentans_A. Next base: position 70,798 of record NZ_JAHXBN010000021.1, read on the forward strand.
TCGCATTTTTGAAATCATACAATAAGGTCGGATCGTCGTGGATAAGGTCGCCGTTGAGGAAAAGGAAGTCAACGCCTTTTTGCAGTTTTTCGCGATTCACCCAGCTCACCAGATCGGCATGGAAAGCCTTGAACTCCGTATCCGGCTGCCCGTAATGCCCGTCGGACGCGACGATGAACCGAAGCGCAATGGCTGCGGTGGGCTGCGCTTTGGCAGGTTCCGACAAATAGGTGATTCCGGATAATGCAGGTAGGAGTTTAAGAAAAGACCGTCTCTGGAAAGTCATGGTTTAAAGGGTTTGGATGAACAGAAATAGGGGTTTCTTGTGCTTCCAAAAATAGTTATTCGTCCGTGATATTTCCTTAATCTTGCACATTGTTAAGCATATTTAATAAAAACCTGACCAAATGGACCGGCTTATTCTGCAAAAAGCGGCTTCCTACTGTGCCTACCAGGAGCGAACGCAGGACGAGGTGAAGCAACGGCTGAAAAAATGGAATGTGTGGGGCGACGAGGCAGATGAGATCATCGCCGAGTTGATTTCCATGAATTACCTGAGTGAGGAACGTTTTGCGAAAACCTATGCCGGCGGCAAATTCAGGGTCAAAAACTGGGGCCGGATGAAAATCAGGCAGGAGCTGAACCGCCGAGGCCTGAGCACTTACAGCATTGAAAAAGGCATGAATGAGATCGGCGACGAGGATTATGTGTCGGGTTTGCGGGAACTGCTTTCGAAGAAACGGGATCTGCTATCAAAAACGGAGACGGATCCTTTTAAATTGAAACAGAAGTTGGCGAGGTTCGCGCTGGGAAAAGGCTATGAAAGCGAACTGGTGTGGAAGGAAATAGGAGATTTAAATGAAACAGGAGAGGTATAAATGAAGAAAGCCCTGGTTTGTGATCGCAGCCAGGGCTTTCTTCAAATGCTGAATTTCTTAGAAATCCGAATCGAACGAGATTTTGTGCGCGGATTCTTTGTCCTTCACACCGCTCATTACGCCCGCTTTCTGATATTCTCCCACACGTTTCTCAAAGAAGTTGGTCTTGCCCGGAAGCGATATCAGTTCCATGAAATCGAATGGGTTGGCTGAGCCGAATTGTTTCGGGCAGCCGAGTCTTTCGAGCCAGAAATCGGCGATGTATTCGATGTATTGTTTCATCAAATCGGCATTCATGCCAATCAATGACACCGGAAGCGCCTCGCTGACGAACTCTTTTTCGATTTCAACGGCGTCCATCATAATCTCGATCACGCGCTCCTGCGGCAATTGGTTCAAGATATGCTTGGTGTAAAGCAGACACGCAAACTCGCAGTGAAGCCCCTCATCGCGAGAGATCAGCTCGTTGGAGAATGAAAGCCCCGGCATCAGGCCGCGTTTTTTCAGCCAGAAAATTGAGCAGAACGACCCGGAGAAGAAAATCCCCTCCACCGCTGCAAACGCGATGATACGCTCGGCAAACACGGGGCTATTGATCCATTTCAATGCCCACTCGGCTTTTTTCTGTACGCAGGGGATCGTCTCGATCGCGCGCAGCAGCCTGTCTTTTTCAACCGGATCTTTAATGTAGGTATCGATCAGCAGTGAATAGGTTTCGGAGTGAATGTTCTCCATCGCCACCTGGAACCCATAGAAGCATTTTGCTTCCGCGTATTGCACTTCGCTAAGAAAGTTGACAGCCAGGTTTTCGTTGACGATCCCGTCTGATGCCGCAAAGAATGCCAGTACGTGGGAAATGAAATGCCTTTCTCCGTCATTCAGGTTCTCCCAGTCCTTCATATCCTGCGACAGGTCGATCTCCTCAGCCGTCCAGAACGAAGCCTCATGACGTTTGTACATTTCCCATATATCGGAATGTTTGATGGGAAACAAAACAAACCGCAAGGGGTCTTCGGTCAACAGGGGTTCCTGTCTGGTAAGTTCTTGTGACATAGTTAATTAGAGTATTTTACGGGGATCTGAAATATATAACGTTAGTACTTGCCGTTGGCTCTGACAGCCGGGCCGGAAGAAAACAAAGCTACATGCTTTGGGCTAAAAATCAAACAAGTTTGCGGACATGGAGCCGTAGGAAAACCGGAACTGGAGCGCTTGCTCATTAGTAACTTGGTGCGAATGAGACTGTGGGTATAATGCAGCGGGGTAATGCTTTGAATGTCTACCCCGCAACTCCATATTGTTAAAATCACAAGCTATGCCCGTCGCAGGTCCGAGGAGATACACTAATTTGTTCCGGAACATCGGTAACCCGTTCGAATACATTCTGGATAAACTCCACGATCGGGGCAGGATGCTACACTTTGTCACGAAACCCAACAAGATCGCCTTCGATGTACCCGCCAGTCTGTACCAGGTATTTAAGGAGATATTTATGGCCGACGTATACAACGTCGGGGCGCTGATGCGCGTATTGCCTGATGATCCGCTGGTAATTGATATCGGCGCAAACGCCGGTTTTTTTGATATATTGCTTTTATCTAAAATAAAGAATGCCCAAATTTATGCGTATGAGCCTCTGAGCAGTAATATCGAACGAATGCGGTCTGTTGCATCCTCCAATCGCAGGTTTGATAAAAGCGTGACCATCAATCCATTTGCCGTAACAGGGACGTCCTGCGAAATGTTGCGCCTATACGCACAGGACACAGAAGATAATCAGGTGGTCGCTTCTTCGTTAAAAGGTTTTAATACTGATAATACAAAGGAGTTGTGGATTCCGGCCATTTCACTTTCAGAAATAGTGGCCAATATCCCGAAGGCGAAAATCGATTTGCTGAAAATGGATTGTGAAGGGGGTGAGTATGATATTGTTTTGAATACACCACCTGATGTAGTGCGCCGGATAGAACGAATGCTGGTTGAAGTGCACGATGTTGATAGTCAGTTTAATATAAATACATTCAGCCGCTATCTCGGTGAGCTGGGCTATGATGTGAATTACACGTCCATTAACGGTTTCTGTTATGCACTGGAAGCGTGCAAAAAATGAATAATTATTTATGTTGAAAAGAATTCTAATTGATTGTGAAAGGATGAGACACCCTCATACCGGGCTTTATCATTATTGCCTTCAATTAGGGAATTCTATTTTGAAGAAAGCGGGAGGGGATAAGGAAAAGATTGCCTTTTATCTGCCCACCTCCGCGGAGCATGCTTTTGGAGAAAGTGCGAATTATGTTTCTCAGCATTTTATTCATAAGCTGTTTTTCCCAGATACCAAATCGGTAGACATCTGGCATTGTACTTACCAAGGGTCGAGGTATTTCCCTTTCGGAAAAAAGGTGTCCGTTGTATTGACTGTTCATGACTTGAATTTCCTTTATGACGGGAATAGATCTGAAAAGCGAATCAGTAAATACCTGAACAGGCTACAATTGAAAATAGATCGGTCCGACCATATTGTTGCTATTTCCTATTATGTACTGGAAGATCTTAAAAAGTACCTTGAATTGGGTGACAAGCCGACTTCCGTGATCTATAATGGTTGCAATATCGATGATAGCGGAATTATTAATGCTCCCGAAAGGACTGTCGATCAGCCATTTCTGTTCACGATCGGGACCATTGTCGGTAAGAAGAACTTTCATGTGCTGCCTGCATTGCTGGTAGGCAATGATTTCAAATTAGTTATTGCGGGAATTGATAGCAGTCAGGAATATAAGAAGAGGATTATCCGTGAAGCACAGAAATTGAATGTGCTCGACCGACTGGTTTTTACGGGCCCTGTCTCGGAGAATGATAAGAAATGGTATCTCAGTAACTGTACGGCATTTGTCTTTCCTTCGATTGCGGAGGGGTTTGGGTTGCCGGTTATCGAGGCGATGTACTACGGCAAGCCCGTGATCCTGTCGCGCTGCACATCATTGCCAGAAATCGGCGGGGATTGTGCCTATTATTTCGACAACTTCGAGCCCTTGCATATGCGTAACGTATTGATTGCGAGTCTTGAAGATTATAAAAAAACAAAACCCAGAGAAAGAATCCGGGAACGGGCCAGATTCTTTTCCTGGGACAGGGCGGCTTCGGAATACTTGGATTTATACAGGAGCCTTGCTAATTCAATTTAATTACCTGCTGGTATTTAAGCATCATCCGGAAATTATTGATCACGTCGATGATCCCGATATCTGACTGATGTTTTTTCATTTCGCGATTAAAAGCCACTTTCTTCGCTTGCAGGTTGCCGCGGTTTTTGAAAAAATCCCAATAGGCTTCTACTTTAAAGAATTGCAGCGTCAGGAGTCCCAGCAATACATCGCAAAGCAGAATTTGCAAATGCCATAATTTAAGATCCATCCCTTGCAGGTGCAGGTAGTGCACATAATAGCGGTTCCTGAAATGGATCCTTTTGATCGCTTTCTTATGGTTATGATTTTTGGTACTGGCCGAAACCTCGTGCCGGCAAACCGCGTCATGTTCGTAATAGCATTTCCATCCTAATCGCCAGGCTCTGATCGAAAGTTCCTGATCTTCGCCATAATAAGGGTTGAACATTTCGTTGAATCCGTTAATGGCTTTTAGTTTTTGTGTATCCATTAATGCAATTGCACCGGATAAATAAAATGTTGGTGTAAATGCGTTGATGTTTTGCAAATGAAAGAAGTCCGAAGACTTTATTTTTCTTCCCGATATTTTAGGTTCTCTCGCTGCTTCACGAATCAAATCATCATTCATTCCAATGACTCTTCCCATTACACCAAAAGTATCTTCCAATTCAAAATACTTATAGAGTTTTTCCATGTAACCGGGTTCAAGAGTTACATCGGTATTGAGGAGAAAGATCAGGTCGTTGGTGGCATTCTGGATACCAATATTGCATGTTTCTGAAAATCCGGAATTGGTTTCTTTGCAAATGAGAGTGATTTTATCCGCGTAATATTCTTGTAAATATGCAACAGATTCGTCTGTGGATGCATCATCAATTACAATAATCTGAACACTGGTTTCTAGTTTTTGAAGGACCTTATAGTTATGCTCAAAATATTTTTCGAACAGGTGTTTCCCGTTATAATTGGGAATTACTACTGATATACTTTTCATATACAATCGGTTATCAAGTTAGTTGAGAGTTTTTTCAATACCCGATTCTTTACTACTTCCTTGTAACAGGATGGCGTTCATGATCTTCTCCTTTGGTGAAATTATATAGCTCATTTCCATATCCTTGCGGATATTTTTTGTACAAATATCAAGCCAGCGTTTGCGGGAGCTACGCCGCCTGAACTTATGACTCTGCTGTTAGGGAAATGGTTGGAAGAGGGTTGATTGCACCAGGCACACAACCTGGGTGCTGAAATATAACTTCTATACTAACACTATGGCGAAATATTTATTGTATTCTCCCGCCACAATAAAGATTACATTAAAATTATACCCGCAACGTATAATCATTAGAAAAAATAGCTGGCATAGAAAGATTCTCTTCTAAATCCATTTTTTTCTCCTGAAAAACCAAAGAACGATGAGGGATGAAAAGACCATGAGCAGCAGAGAAACCCAGAATCCCCACGATTCACCGGTAGAGGGTATGTGTTGGTAGTTCATTCCGAAAATCCCGGCGATCAGCGTTGGCGGCATGAAAATGATCGTAACCACCGTGAAGATCTTGATCACCTGGCTTTGTTCTAGGTTGATCAAACCCATAAAGGTGTTCTGGAGGTATTCGAGTCGTTCGAAATTGAATGTGGTATATTCGAGGAGGGAATTAATGTCTTTCAGGATGATACGCAGGTGTTCCTTGCGGTCTTCGGGGAAATACTGGCTCCGCAGAATGCCCGATAGTACGCGCTGCTTGTCGATACTTGTTTCGCGGAGCATCATGGTGATCTCCTGCAAACCGCTGATGCGGATCAGGACTTCCTGTCGTGTCTTTTGCTCGTGCGTGAGGTCCTTACTAATCGCCGAAATGTCTTTGGAGATGCCTTCCAGCGCATCCGCATCCGCCTCTATGCGTGTTTCGAGCAGTAAAAGCATAAAATCCACCCCACCTTGAATGCTTTCCGGGCTCACTTTCATCTTCTTAACCGTATCGGCAAACGTTTTCGAATCGCCGCGACGATAGGTAAAAAGCACATTCTGGTTTAGAATGAAGGAAACGGGATAGGTTTCGTAGCCTTCCCGCTCTATTTTGAGGAAGTTGGAGTTGGCGTTGATCGTCTCGTTCTGTTCAAAAAAACGCGAGCTGCTTTCGATTTCCACGATTTCCTGGGGCGTCTGAAAACTGATATTACATTTGTTCTCCACCCATTCTTCCTCTTCGGCGCTTGGGGACTGTAAATCTACCCACACGAGGTTTGGGACCTTTCCCAACTCACGGATATCGTTTTCGCGCTTAATGACTTTACCTTCTTTGTAGAATATGCGTACCATGGATCAAAGTTGGGAAAAAAAGCCAAATGCTTAACCGTTCGTTCATCGGTGCTGCATTGGCTTGGAGCGGTCGACGGTTAAAGCTAACTTGTATTCCTTTAATACGCACACTGTGAAAGAGAAATTTTACCCGTTCAGGGCCTCGGAGGATTACTTGTTTTACTATTTCGAAAGTCGGTCGGAAGAGCGGACGATACATAAGGCCGTACAGTTTGAAAAGATTGGAGCCGACATCTATAACCTCGCATTTGGGGATTTAGATGAGAATAGAGAAATAAATGACTTTTGTGTTAGTAATAACCAGGATATGAACAAGGTATTAGCGACCGTTGTTAGAACCGCCCTTACGTTTTTTGAGGCTTATCCAGACAGGCGAGTGTATTTCACAGGCAGTTCAAAAGCGAGGTTGAGGCTTTACTCCGCTATTTTGGCCAGAGAATTTGAAAATTGGAAACCGGTATTTGAGGTGTTGGGTATACAAAATGGCAATCCGGTTCCATTCGAGCAAGGTGTTAATTATGAATCTTTTATAATAAATAGGAAGTCGATATGAAACAGAAAACATGGCACTTAATTGACCTTTCGAAGGTGGTTGTGGACCCTACTCTGAAAAGCCATGCGAACGACCCATTCGTCGTTCGTAAAGTAGAGGAGGCCAGGAGAGTACTCGCTCCCTACCTGAAACAACTCGCTGAGAAGGAGAAGTAAATTCCACTCTTTCTGGAAAGTGTCGTATTTTTGCATGATGCAAAATACCGCTTCTTCCGGAATATTGACGACGCAGTTCTGGTTGCTGGGCCTTAGCTCGTTTCTCTTCTCATCCAGCTTCAATATGCTGATCCCAGAGCTCCCGGCCTATCTTTCGAGCATGGGTGGGGCCGAATACAAAGGGGCAATTATTGGTTTGTTTACTTTGACAGCAGGGCTTTCGAGGCCGTTTAGTGGCCGGCTCACTGACCGCGTCGGCCGTGTTCCCGTGATGGCTTTCGGCTCGCTGGTATGTTTCGTATGTGGGTTTTTGTACCCAATCTTCACGACGGTAATGCCGTTTCTGTTGCTCAGGCTGGTACACGGCTTTTCGACAGGCTTTAAACCGACCGGTACGGCTGCTTATGTAGCCGATATCGTACCAATCAATCGTCGCGGGGAGGCGATGGGCATCCACGGCATGTGTATGAGCGTCGGTTCGGCGTTCGGGCCGGCGATAGGGAGTATGATCAGCCAGGAGTTTTCTCTGAATGCCCTTTTTTACACATCGTCATTATTGGCATTTCTCTCCATTGCGATCCTTTTGAATATGAAGGAGACTTTGCAGGAAAAGCAAAAACTTAGCTTGAAGTCTTTTCAGATCACCCGGCGGGATATTTTCGAACCCGATGTGTTCAGTCCGGCCCTCATTACATTCCTTTGCTATTTCGGTTTCGGCGCTGTGGCTACGGTTACACCGGATTTCAGCGGTTACCTGGGGTTGCAAAACCGGGGATTGTACTTTATGATGTTTACGATATCGTCGATCATGGTACGCCTCTTTGCCGGTAAAATATCCGATCGCCATGGTCGAATGCCGGTCACGATAGTGGGATGCATTGTCCTGATCATCGCGATGATTATTACCGGTTTTGCCGAATCGGTGTTCATGTTCCTGACTGGCGCGGCGTTTTTCGGAATAGCGATGGGTATTCTTTCACCGGTCCTTTCAGCCTGGACGGTAGATCTGAGCGGCGACCATAACCGCGGGCGCGCAATTGCGACGATGTTTATTTCTCTCGAGGCAGGTATCGGCCTCGGTGCATTCCTGTCCGCGGAATTGTTTGAAAACCAGCGGGAGAACCTACCACTGGTATTTTTCTGTATGGCTGCATTTGCATTGGCTGCACTTTCCTATACAGTAGTTATTTACCAGTTTAAAAAGCGACGTGCCCGTGTTATTTGACGATACTTACCGAAGCATTGCTGTACCTGCGGAAGGCTTTTTCAAAGATAAGGGGAGTAAATTTCTGGCTTACGCCTATCCCATTGATAGTGATGAGCAAGCCAAATCGTACCTGGCAGAGTTACACGAATTGCATCCCAAAGCAGTTCACCATTGCTATGCGTACCGCCTGGGTGCCGATCGGATGAGCTATCGCATGAGCGACGATGGGGAGCCATCGGGAACGGCAGGTCGGCCTATCCTCAATACCTTGTATTCGAGAAATATTACGAATGTCCTGGTGGTGGTAGTGCGGTATTTCGGTGGTACATTGCTAGGAGTTCCGGGGCTGATCAACGCGTATAAAACCGCGACCGAAACGGCCCTGGATCTTGCAGAAATTGTCACGCGGCATTATTTCAGTATTTACAAGCTTTCGTTCCAATATCCGCAAATGAACGACGTCATGCGGATTGTGAAGGAAATGGAGTTGCCGGTGCGTGTACAAGCGTTTGAAATGCAATGTACCATGGAGGTAGAAGTTCGCTCCACGCTCGTCGAGCGGTTTATCACGCGCTCGGAAAAAGTGGAGGGCCTGACGGTGGAACTGGCGAGCTAGTTGTTCTCCCGCAACATACGCACGAAATCATCTTCGTATTCCTTAATCGCTTTCAGGAGTTCTTGCAGCTCTTTTTCTTCCGGAGTGCCTTTCTTGGCGTCGAATATCTCGTCGGCCCGTTCGGAGGCTTTTTCGTATTCGGTTTCGTTTGTGATTTTCATGATCGCAGGTATTTGAATATTTCCTCAAAAGTATTCCATTGTTTTTCAATGCACAAAAAAACCGGCACGAAGGCCGGCTCTTTTGCGGGTGCGTTAGTGGGTTATGCCGGTATTAATATCCCGGATTTTGTGTCAAGGTAGGCTTTCCGTCCTTCTGGCTGTTCAGGATTTCGTCTTGCGGCAGAGGATAGTACAGGTTTTTCTGAGTAAATGTTTTACCTGCCATGTATCCCCGCTTGTTGAACGTACGTCCGGATGGCTCTTTGCCCGGCACAGCTTCTTCCGCTGCGTATTTGTTGAGTACTTTTTCAGCAATGCCCCAGCGTACAAGGTCGAAGAAACGATGGCCTTCCATTGCGAATTCGAGGCGTTGTTCCATCCGTACCGCGTTTCTGGCGTAGTCTGCACCTTTTGCAGCGAAGGTTCCTGCCGGATATGGTTCCACTTTGTAAGTTACAGATTCATCTTGCACGGAGCCGGTTTTCGCGCGGATACGGATCTGGTTTACCAAGTCCTGAGCCACAGCAAGGTTACCCAGTTCCACTTCGCATTCGGCCAGCCATAGAAGTACGTGCGATAGTTTAATAAGGCGGTAGTTGTTGTTCACATTACGCTTGCTGGTCGAGTGGGTAGTGCTGTTTTCTTCCGCCAGATAGTACATCCATTTTTTACCTGTGAACGGTCCTGCATATGCCTGGTCGCGGATCCAGGTTGAACCTGGCATCGGACCCCAGTCAAGGAAGTTCACACCGCGGCGGCCGACAGTCCAGTCGAGGCGGGGATCAACGGGAATGGTTTTGTCTAATGTAAATGCTGCCGATGCTACGATTCCCTCGTCATTTGGCAAATCCACTTTGTTGTAGGTATCCAAAGAACCGTCCGCAGCAGCACCGATCATCGGAAGTCCGTTTTCAGTTTTGAATGCATTCACCAGGTTGTGCGAAGGCTGGTAGAAGCCGCAACATCCACGACCGGGAGCCGTGGCAGAGTAAGGCCAGTTGAGGTTATCACCGGCGTTACCATTGTTACCGTTCGTACCGTCGTTTACAGAAAACTGTACTTCCATGATCGACTCGGTGTTGTTGTTGCCGGCTGTGCGGTAATTGTCGTGATAGTTCGCCACCAGTTTTTTACCGGAATTCTTAACAACATCATCCAGCAAATCTTTGGCTTTGGCCCATTTTTTCTGGAAAAGAAGCGCTTTGGCGAGGTAGGCTTTGGCGGCCCATTTCGTAGCACGACCTTTCTGTGCCTGTGTTGCCGGCAGGTTGTCGGCTGCAAACTGGAAGTCGGCTTCTATTTTGCCCCAGATATCTTCAGTATTTGGGACTTTTGTCGAGTTGGGGTCCCCGGCGTTGTAAATCTTCTCGTCGATGTAGGGCACGTTGTTCCACATTTTCTTGGCCTCGAAGTGATAATGGCCGCGGAGGAAACGTGCTTCGGCAATCACCTGTGTCTTTTCGGCATCGGTCATGTCTTTCACGTCCGGACTTCCTGCAATCTGGATTGTTTCGTTGGCACGGGCAACGCCGTCGTATGAATGCCACCATTTGCCGAGGAAATAGGTATTGTCGGACAGCCAGTTGTATTGTTCAATGAACGATTGCTCAGGCTGGTCACCGGCGTCGGTGCCTTTTACGGCGTCGTCACTGCTGATACCCCCGAACACGTAATTCGAAATCGTCGACTGGCGACCCGTGTTACCGGCGCCCACACCATCGAGTAGCGAGTAAGTGCCGATAAGCAGCGCATTTACACCGTTTTTATTGCTAAGCTGTTCTTTCGACGCTCGCCCCTGAGGTTTCAGATCAAAGAAGTCGTCGGAGCAGGAGAAGCTCAGGCCGACCAACATGCATATTAATAATGTCTTTTTCATTGTATGGTTCTCTATAATGAAGATCAATGGATGAACTAGAAATTGAAACGCAAACCGCCGAGGAACGACTTGGCCACAGGGTAGGAGCCTTCGTCAACGCCCATATGAGTATCCTGGTTGTTTTCGCCGGATCTTCTCAGGTTAATATCCGGGTCAAGTCCTGTGTATTTGGTGAATGTAAACAGGTTCTGTCCCTGAACGTAGATCTGCGCCGATCCCAGTTTCACTTTTTTCAGCCAGTTTGAGGGCAGGTTGAATGTCAGCTGGATGTTTTTAAGGCGGAAGTAAGAACCGTCTTCCAGGAAGTAGGACGATACCTGCTGGCTCGTAGCATCACCCGAGTTCAAACGTGGGAGTTTCGCATTGTCACCCGATTTCTTCCACGAGTCGTACAGCATGGTTTTAGAGCGGTTGCCCTGGAACACGTTGAAATCGGTCCAGTACTTCACGTAGTTGAAGATCTGGTTGCCTTGCACGCCCTGGCCGAACAATGTCAGATCGAACCATTTCCAGCCTACACCCACGTTGATACCATAGTTGAAGTCGGGGTGCGGGCTACCGATGATGGTACGGTCAGCAGCAGTAATCACACCGTCGCCGTTCACGTCACGGAATTTGAAAGTACCTTCTCTCGTATATGATCCGAATTTCGGAGCGGCATCAGCTTCGGCCTGATCTTTGATCACGCCATCCACAAAGTAACCGTAGTAACTCGCGATCGGCAGCCCGGCTTTGGTAGCCGACATGGCCGGAAGGCGGGTTGTGAAACCAAAAATGGTCGCATTCGGGTCGTTATTCAATTTCAGTACCTCGTTTTTGTAGTGACCAAAGTTGATTCCCACCATGTAGTTGAAATCCCCTTTTTTGTCACGGAAAGTGATGCCAAGGTCTACACCGCGGTTACGCACTTCACCGATGTTGGTGTAAGGGATCGTACCGGAACCGGCGGTTCTCGGAATAGCGATCTGCGTCAGCATGTCGGAAGTAATACGGTTGTAAACGTCAAGTACCACTTCCAGTTTGCTGTTGAACAAGCTCGCGTCGAGACCAATGTTGGTAGAGGTGTTGGTTTCCCACTTACCATTCGAGTTTCCAAACTGAACAAGGTCAAATCCGCCTACGATCGATGTACCGGTACCGTTGATGTCGTATGCGTTGTTCTGCGGATCGGCTGCGTACAGGGTGTAAGCATTGTAAACGTTAGGGATGAGTTGGTTACCGGTTTTACCCCAGCCGAAGCGCAGTTTCAAATCGTCGACGAATTTGACCGGCTTCATGAATGCCAGCTCCGTCATACGCAAACCCAGCGAGAATGCAGGGAATACACCGTAGCGGTTGGCAGCCGAGAAACGTGATGATCCGTCACGGCGCAATGTTACGTCGGCAAGGAGGAGTTCTTTAAATGCATAGTTGATCTTTCCGAACTGCGAGAACAGCGCACTTTCCGTTGCGCCGGGGCCTGCATTGCTCAAACCGGCGGCCGAACCTGCATCGAGGTAGCGGTAATCGAGGTCGTCGAATGCGAATGCACTCCGGCTGGCGCGGAATTCTGCTGCGTAGGTCTTCACAGCTTCGGTACCGAGCAACACGCTGAAATTATGCACACCGAATGATTTGGCATAGTTCAAAGTGTTGAACCAGGTGAACGAACGGTCAACGTTGTTGATCACGTTCAAGCTGTTGGCGTTTCTTGCTTCCGCAGCTTCAATATCGCGGTGAAAGTATTCCGAGCGGTTGTACTGGTTGTATTCGATACCAAGGCTCGTGCGTGCATACAAGCCCGGAAGGATGTCCACCTGGGCGAATACGTTACCGAATGCGTGCGTACCTTTTGTAAGGTTGTCTTTCTCGCGGTAGAGGCGAGCGAGCGGGTTGGGAGCGTTACCGAGGTTACTACCACGGCTTCCTGCAAATCCGTTATAGTCAGAAGTATTGGTTCCGCCCAATGCTTTCGGACCACCTGTAATGTCGAATACCGGAATGATCGGGTGTACGCGGATCGCGAACATGATCGGGTTACTTTCGTCGTTGTTGGTAATCCCTTGTCTTTCGTCGTAAGAGAATGTAAAGTTCTCACCCACAGTTACCGGACCTTTCTTGAACTCGGTGTTCGCACGGAGTGAGTATCTTTTGTATTTGGTGTATCTCAAAATACCATTCTGCTTGAAGTAGTTGGCCGAAAGCGCATATTTAGCTGCCTCGGAACCTCCGGATGCGCCGATTTGGTAATTTGAAATCGAAGCCGGGTCGAAGATCACATCCTGCCAGTTGGTTCCTTCTTTGTTCGCCTTGGTGATGTTGAATGCAGTTTTACCAAGGGCCGGATCAGCAATGTCGTTGGTGTAGGTGTAGTTGCTGGGCAGCTCGCCATATACGTTCGGATAAATGTAATCGGCTATGGTCTGGTTGCCGTTCTCATCGAACTTGTATTGGGCCGAAGGCGAGGTGACGGATGGGTTTTTACCCGCACCAAGGTCAGCTTCGTAGAGGTACTGGCCCAGCTCCTTCGTATTCAACAGGTCGAGCATCTTGCCGGGACGTTGGGTACCGGTGTAAAAGTCGAATGTAATGTTCGGAGCGCCGGTCTTACCTTTTTTAGTAGTAATAATCACTACCCCGTTCGCTGCGCGAGCACCGTAAATAGACGCCGCGGAAGCGTCTTTCAGTACCTGCATCGACTCGATGTCGTTCGGGTTGATCTGGTTCAGCGTACCCTGGGTGGGTACCCCATCAATCACATAAAGCGGGCTGTTGTTATTGATCGAACCGAAACCGCGGATACGGACCATCGTACCGCCACCGGGAGAGTTATCGTTTCCGACAGTCACCCCGGAAGCCCGTCCTTGCAACATTTGCGTTACGCTAGCACTAGGAACGGAGGTAAGTTCTTTGGGGTTAATCACGGTTACAGCACCGGTAATATCCTTTTTACGCTGTGCCGCGTAACCGGTTACCACCACTTCGCTCAGGTTCTTGATATCGTCTTCCATCGAAACGTCAATGGTCGTCTGGTTTCCGACAGGTATTTCCTTTTTAATCAAACCGATTGATGAGAAAACCAGGATTGCGCCGGATCCTTTCGCTTCGATCGAATAAACGCCATCGGCATCGGTGACAGTACCGACATTTGTTCCTTTCAGTTGCACGTTCACACCGGGTATGCCGGTTCCATCAGCAGAGGAGGTAACTTTACCCTTGACCTGATGATCCTGGGCGTAGGACAGATGAGCTGCTATTGCGAACAGCAAAATCATGACACCCCGGAAAAGCGGGACTAGTAAATGTTTGTTCATAAATTAAGTTGGGGATGATGTTAAAAATGTATTACTAAATGTCAATATACTGTTAAAGGTAAAAATTCGAGCATTGTTTTTGGTAATATTTTTATAATTAATATTAATTAACAAACGGTTACAAACTATTTTTTCTTTGAAAAATCTTATTATGCAATCGTTTGCATTGTTGGAGGACGTCTTGGAAAAAACCAATCTTCAAATCGTATACGCAAGTGGTTGCGTGTGAGAAAATTTGCAACTCAAAGCGTATTTTTGTGGTTATCAGGATTACAACTTCATTTGACAGACTAACTCACAAACTATCTTCAGATTTTGGAATATTTAAATGGCCTCGAAGTGGCAGAGCAGGACCTCATCGAGGTACAGGGCGCCCGAGAACACAATCTCAAAAACATCGATGTAGCTATCCCGCGTAACAAGCTCGTGGTAGTGACGGGTATCAGTGGAAGCGGCAAATCGTCGCTAGCATTCGATACGATCTATGCCGAAGGGCAGCGCAGATACATGGAGAGCTTCTCTTCCTACGCCCGCGGCTTCATCGGCGAAATGGAACGGCCCGATGTGGACAAGATCAGCGGCCTCTCGCCGGTGATCAGCATTGAGCAAAAAACGACGTCGCGAAACCCGCGTTCGACCGTAGGCACAGTTACGGAGATATACGACTTCCTGCGCCTGCTCTACGCACGTGCGGGCGAGGCGTACTCGTACGTGACGGGTCGGCGGATGATCAAGCAATCGCAGGACCAGATTGTGAACCAGCTCATGACCCAGTTCCTGGGGCAAAAGATCGTGCTGCTGGCACCGGCTGTGAAAGGCCGGAAAGGGCATTACCGTGAGCTTTTCGTGCAGATTGCACGTCTCGGTTATACCAAAGTACGCGTCGACGGCGAAGTGCAGGACATTACGCCCAAAATGCAGCTCGACCGCTACAAGGTCCACGATATAGAGATCGTGATCGACCGTGTGATTCCGAAGAAGGAAGAGGAAGACCCGCAATCGAGGTACCGGATGAGCCAGTCGGTAGCGACGGCCATTAAACAGGGTAAGGGGGCATTAATGGTGCTCGATGCGAAGGGTAACACCCATTATTTTTCCCAAAACCTGATGGATCCGGAGTCGGGTATCAGCTACGACGACCCGGCACCGAATGCATTCTCGTTCAACTCGCCATATGGTTGGTGCCCCACCTGCCAGGGGTTGGGTATTATCGAGGAGATCACCGAAGATTCCATTATTCCCGACAAATCGCTGAGCATTAGCCGCGGTGGTATCGCGCCGATGGGTGAGTACCGCGAGGCCTGGATATTCAAGCAGTTGGAAGTTTTATTAAAGAAATACAAAATCACACTTACCACTCCGCTTGAAAAATTCCCCGAGGAAGCTTTGAAACTGGTGCTTTACGGCAGCGAAGAAGCGGTGCCGGTGCCTTCGAAAAAATACCCGGGAACGGAATGGGAAACCAAGTTCGACGGGATCATCAACTTCCTGAAAAGACAGCAGGAATCGGGCAACGAAAAAATTCAGGATTGGCTGAAAGATTTCATGGTAACCCAAACCTGTCCCGAATGCAAAGGCAAGCGCCTGCGGAAGGAGTCGCTGCATTTTAAAATAGATAAAAAAGACATTGCCGAACTGGCCGATAGCGACATTCGTGAACTGGCCGAATGGCTGGTAGGATTGGAAGACCGCCTGGAAGAAAAACAGCGGGTAATCGGTCATGAGGTTTTAAAGGAAATCAGGAAACGCGTCGGCTTTATGCTTGATGTGGGATTGGATTACCTGACATTGAACCGTGCATTGCGGACATTGTCGGGCGGTGAGGCGCAACGTATCCGATTGGCAACGCAGATCGGTACCCAGCTGACGGGCGTACTATATATTATGGACGAACCGAGCATCGGCCTGCACCAGCGGGATAATGTGCGGCTCATTAATTCGCTCAAAAGCCTGCGCGACCTGGGCAATACGGTGCTCGTGGTAGAACACGACAAGGATATGATGCTCGCGTCGGATTACATTCTGGACATCGGCCCGGGTGCGGGACGCCATGGCGGAAGCGTGGTAGGAGCGGGCACACCGGAGAAATTCCTTGAAAATGGTTCGCTTACAGCGGACTACCTGGCTGGCCGGGAGGCCATCGAAGTTCCGAAAAAGCGCAGAAAGGGGAAGGGTGAATCCATTGTACTGAAAGGCTGCACGGGCCATAACCTTAAAAATGTTTCGGTATCCATTCCGCTTGGAACGATGATCTGCGTGACGGGCGTGAGTGGCAGCGGGAAATCGTCGCTGATTCACGAAACGCTGTTCCCGTTGTTGAACCAGCATTTTTACAGGTCGAGAAGAGAGCCGCTTCCATACAAATCCATCGAAGGGCTCGAACATATTGATAAAGTAATTGAAGTAGACCAGTCGCCGATCGGCCGCACGCCGCGCTCGAACCCGGCTACTTATACCAACCTGTTTACCGACATTCGTACGCTTTTCGCGGAACTGCCTGAGGCGAAAATCCGCGGTTACAAGCCCGGTCGTTTCTCATTCAATGTCAAAGGCGGACGTTGCGAGGATTGCGAAGGCGCGGGTATGAAGAAGATCGAAATGGACTTTCTACCCGATGTGCACGTCAATTGCGAAACCTGCAAAGGCAAGCGCTTTAACCGGGAGACATTGGAAGTGCGTTTCAAAGGGAAATCCATTGCCGACGTGCTTGATATGACCGTAGAGTCGGCATTGGAATTCTTTGAAAACCAGCCGAGGTTACTGCGTAAAGTGCAGACTTTGAATGATGTAGGTTTGGGATACATTACCCTTGGGCAACATGCTACCACATTATCCGGCGGCGAGGCCCAGCGTGTGAAATTGTCGGAAGAGCTATCCAAGCGCGATACCGGCAAGACGTTGTACATTCTTGACGAACCTACCACCGGTTTGCATTTCCAGGACATTCGCCATTTGCTGAATGTTTTGAATAAACTGGTTGAAAAAGGCAACACGGTGCTCATCATCGAGCATAACCTCGACGTGATCAAGGTCGCCGATTACATTATCGACGTAGGCCCCGAAGGTGGTGCCATGGGCGGCCGCATTATTGCGGAGGGAACGCCTGAGAAAGTGGCGAAGGTGAAGGGCAGCTTTACCGGCTATTTTTTACAGGAAGAGTTGAAATAAGGATTCTTGAAATCCATAGAAGCAAAAATCCCGCGTTACGCATTCGTACGCGGGATTTTTTACATCCACTTACTCAAAAACTGGTTGAATGCCTCCTTGTACTGGTCGCTCACCGGAATGGAAGTAGCGCCGATCTGGATCGTGTTTCGGGTTACGGCGCTGATTTTGTCGAGGTTAACAATGAATGACCGGTGCACGCGCATGAATTTGGAGGCGGGTAATTTTTCTTCCAATGCTTTCAGGCTCGTGAGCGAGAGGATAGGCTTCGGGTCCGATTTGAGATGGACTTTTACATAATCTTTGAGTCCCTCCGTGTACAGAATGTCGTCGTAGGCGATCCGTACCAGTTGATATTCCACTTTCAGGAATAGATATTCATCCTTCGGCTCCGCAGAACCGGCCGACGAAGCCTTTTGAACCAGCTCTACGTAAGCCTGTGCCTTCGAGGCGGCACGGAGGAACTCTTCATAGTTAAAGGGTTTTAGGAGATAGTCAATGGCGTCTACGCGAAAGCCATCGAGCGCGTATTGGTTGAATGCGGTAGTAAATATGATCCTAGGCGCCTTGTTACCGGCTTTTTCAAGGACCCTGGCAAGTTCGATGCCGGTCAGGTCCGGCATTTGAATATCCAGAAAAATGACATCGATAGGCTTGCTGTTGATCACCTGTAGTGCCTCCACAGCGCTGGAATACCTGCCGGCCAGATTCAGGAACGGTGTTTTTTCGATAAATGCGCACACCAGTCCGAGCGCTAAGGGCTCATCGTCGACAGCGATGCACTCCAATGTAATGCTCATGCTGTTTCCAGTTCGAGGTGTACTTCAAACTCTTTTTCCTCCTTATTCTCGGTTACTTCCAGCTGGTATTTGCCGGGATAAAGCAGGTCGAGGCGGCGCTGGGTATTGGCCAGGCCGATGCCGTTACTCTCATCCAGAATAGCCCTTTTGTCGGTGAACAGCGTGTTTTTGACTTCTACAAAAATCTTGTGTCCTTCCTGGCGGATCTGAATGTCGATCCGGCTGGGCTGAACGGCACTTACACCGTGTTTGAATGCATTTTCGATAAAGGGTAGGAATAGCATGGGTGCAATGGAAACGTCGTGGAGCGGGTTAGGCGGATCGAGGTGCACGGTTACCTTGTCGGTAAGGCGCAGCTGCATCAGCTGGATATAATCCTGCGCGAATGCGATCTCCTGGCTCAGTAACACCGTGCCGTGCTGGGTTTCGTACAGCACGTAGCGCATCATACGCGAGAGCTTGTGCAACGCCTCGCGCGCGGCCTCCACGTCAATCACAGTGAGTGCATAAATGTTATTCAGGGTATTGAAAAAGAAATGCGGGTTGATCTGCGCTTTGAGGAACGAGAGCTCGGAGTTGATTTTCTCTTTTTCCAGGTTCTGGCGGTACTGCTTGTCGAGTTGTGCGGTACGCACTGCGGCTACGCTGGTACTGAGCCCGATGATCATCAGGGCGGTGAGTAATGCGAAGTAATCGAGGCGGTCGTGGCGTTTCTTGTCGCCATTGGCTTCCCGGGCCAGTTTAAAAGCACGGTCCATTTGCTCGCCGTGATTGATCGCGATTTTCACCTGTTCTGTAATCACCGCCAGCATGACCACCGACACGATATTGAACAGAATAAACCGGGAGTACTTGTTTTTGGCGAGGAATTTAGGAAACCAGATGTAATAGTTCAGGTAGAATATCGTGATCAGCAGTGAGAACAGTACAGCTTGTTTCACCCAAAAACTCATCGGAAACTCAATCTGCCAGCTCAGGGGTTGCCACATCAAGAACAAGGCCAGAAAACTCCATCCGAGTAAATGGAGGAATAACGGGGGGTATTTCCGGGCAGTACGCGTATCCATTTAGCAATTAGTTAGTTTCAATGTGATTCGAACGCTACACATCACTGCAATCTTACGGGGAATTTACGAAATCCCCTATTTCAATCGATCAACGTGCCCCGAATACCGACCGGCGACGCGTCGCAATCTATTAATGGAATACTTTTGGGAACCTGTCATTTCCAGGGTTATATCGTTTGAAAACGGCCTTTGATCGGTACATCTTCCCTATCCATCTATTCCTTTTTTTTAGCCGGACTTTACCTGGTTATTTTGAAATTCGAAAAGTACACTTTTAAAACCCCAACCATGAAACTTGTTTTACAACTCACATTCCTGGCTGTGTTCTCAGGGCTTACATCAACGGCTTTCGCCCAGTTTCCGGGCGGAGGAGGCGGTGGCGGCGGATTTCGCGGCGGAGGCGGAGATTTCCGCGGAGGCGACAGGCAGCGGCAGACGGTCATTCCGGGAACGGCAGAAGACACTCCTAAGGGAAGCGGAAAGATCACGGGCGTACTCGTGGATTCGACTTCCAAAAAACCGGTAGAATTTGCAGCATTATCTTTGGTGGATACCAAAACCAATAATCCTATCGACGGTACCACTACCGATGAAAAAGGGGAATTTACACTTACGAAAGTCGCGTCGGGTAATTTCAAGATCCTGATTTCCTTCATTGGATATAAAACAAAGACGATCAACAATGTGAAGATTGATCGCAAGACGGAACTGAACATGGGTACCGTCACATTGGTGCCGGATGTGGTTCAGCTCAATGAAGTCGAGGTGGTAGGCATGGCCCAGATGGTGGAGGAAAAAGTGGACAGGCTCGTTTACAATGCTGAAAAAGACATTACCAGCAAAGGCGGCGATGCGTCCGACGTGATGAAAAAGGTACCGATGCTGACCGTCGACCTGGATGGTAACGTTTCGCTACGAGGTAGCTCCAACGTACGCGTTTTGATCAATAACAAGCCTTCAACCATTATTGCGACGAGTGTGGCCGATGCACTGAAGCAGATTCCAGCGGATATGATCAAGTCGGTGGAAGTGATCACTTCGCCCTCTGCACGCTACGATGCGGAAGGTTCTGCGGGTATTATCAATATCATTACCAAAAAGAGTACTATCCAGGGCGGTACGCTGAACCTCGACACAGGTATCGGTAACCGTGGCTCTAACCTCGGCTTGCGAGGTAACTATCGTGTGGGAAAAATGGGTTTCAGCCTCGGAGGTTTCGGGCGGTTCAACTACAATATGCCCGGTAAATCGGAGAACATCCAGACAGGGAAACAGAGTAACTTCAGCACGCTTCAGACCAGTGATTCCAAAAACAAAATGGCGTTCGGATCGTATAACTTCGGCTGGGATTGGGAGATCGATGCGAAAACTTCTTTGTCCGCAGGCGTGCGTTATGGAATGCGTAATAGCAAAATCGATCAGGAACTTTACACCTATAACACTGTCAACGACACCACCCGCACGAGCTTCCGCGATGTAAACAGCAAGGATCTTTCAGGTACCTGGGATGTGAATGTCGATTATATGAAGACATTGGCCAAAGCTGGCCAGGAGTTGAGCATTTCGACTCAATACAGCCGCAATAACCGCACGAACGACTACGATGCAGATGTGTATTCGCTGAGTAATGCGCAATTGAAAGATTTATTAGGTTCGACAGGTAACAACAACAGCAGCCACAACCAGGAAAGCACCGTTCAGGTCGATTACCAGACGCCTATCAAGGAAAACCAGATGCTGGAAGTCGGTGGAAAGGGTATTTTCCGGCAGGTGGTGAGTAACTATGATTATTATTCAAATGGCAGCCTTGGACAGCCACAGCCAGCCAGCAACCTGAACTACGATCAGAACGTGGCTGCCGGATATTTGTCCTATACATACACTACTAAAAGCCGGTTTACCGTGAAAGCGGGTACGCGCTACGAGTACACAAGCATCGACGCGCACCAAGGCGAAGCAGGGGATCTGAAATTACCGGCATATGGTAACCTCGTACCGAGCATTAACCTGTCGCAGACATTCGGCAAAGGGCAGACTATTAAACTGGCCTACAACCGCCGTCTGCAACGCCCGGGGATCCAGTTCCTGAACCCAAACCGAAATGCGGCCAACCCGCAGAATATCACCGTGGGTAACCCGAACCTGAAACCGGAACTCACCGACCAGGTGGAATTGGGTACGAGTTTCTTCAAAAACTCGATGTATATCAACGTTTCGACATTTGCGCGTTTTACCAACAGCTCTATTGAAAGCATCCGTACGACGGATGACAACGGTGTCATAACGACTACTTATGGTAACATCGGTTCGAAAAAGAACTATGGTGCCAACATTTTCGGAAATGTGACCTTCTTTAAAAGATGGCAGTTGGGCGGAGGTTTCGACTTCTACTATGCCGATTTGTCTAACAACAGCCCCGATCCTGCATTGCAGAATTCCAACAGCGGTTTCGTGTTGAGCGGCCGTTTCCGTACCAGCTTGAATATCAAAAACGGCTGGGGATTGCAGGCGGGCGGGTTCATGCGGGGACGCGACGTGCAGTTGCAGGGAACACAGGCCGGTTTCAGAATGTACGATTTCGGTGTACGCAAAGATTTCAAGAACAAACGCGGAAGCATCGGCTTCGGAATGGAGAACTTCCTCGCGCCTTCGTTCAAAATGAAGACGAGCCTGGAATCGAAGACATTTACCCAAAACAATACCAACTTCCTGTATAACCGCGGTTTCCGCGTAAACTTCTCTTACCGTTTTGGTAAAATGACTTTCGTGGAGCAGAAAACCCGCAGAAGAAAGTCCGTCAACAACGACGATCAGAAATCTGATGGCGGAGGTAATATGGACACCGGTGGCGGCGGAGCGCAAGGGGGTGCCCCAACGCCGGCAGTTACCCCAGGAGCGGGTGGTCGCGGTGCAGGTGCACCGGGAACAGGCGCAGGTCGCTCGTCAGGAGCGGTGACTCCCGGAGCGGCAGCGGACAGTACAGCTCGTCCGGCACGCCAGGGCGTTCCAGGACAGCCGGGAACACGCCCGGATTCGACACAATTTAAACCGGATTCAACCCGCGTACGTCCCGACAGCAGCACCGTGAAACCCGACAGCACTGCCCGTCCGGCAATTCCGGCGGATTCTACCGCATTGCCGGCGAAGCCAGCCACACCGGCCGATTCCACCAAGAAAGATTAACAGACTTCTATAAGCAAAGAAGCCCGGTTGATATCAGCCGGGCTTCTTTTGTTTCAAGGATAGCTTAAAGAGAGCTGTTTTGCTGCTTAATGCTCGCTAGAATGCGGTCGGCGCCTGCTGCGAGCAATTCTTCCGCCAGTGAGGTGCCCAGTTCCTGTGGAAACGCGTGTCCGCCGCTTTCTGCTTTGCGAATGAGTTCCGAGCCGTCGAGGCTGATAATACCGCCCGTCATCCGGATTTCCTCCTCATGCAATGTCGCCATCCCGAACACCGGAATGCTGCAACCACCTTGCAGGCGTTTCAGGAACGCCCTTTCTGCCAAAAGACAGGTTTCGGTAGGTTCGTGGTTGAGGAGTTCTCTCAGTTTGTGCTTTTTCTCAGGGTCCAGAGAAACCGCGCATTCAATAGCGACGCTGCCCTGACCTACTGCAGGTGTAAATTCGTCGAGGAGCAAATGCTCAGCGATTTTGTCGTCGTATTCCATGCGGTGTACGCCTGCGTATGCAAGCAGCAGGGCGTCGCACTGGCCTTCCTCCAACTTGCGAAGGCGTGTTTGCAGGTTGCCGCGCATGTCCACGGTTTTAATATGCGGGTAATAGTGTTTCAAAACCGCCACCCGGCGTGTGGACGACGTACCAACTGTGAACGACTCGCCGCTTTTCAACGATAATGTGGTATCGTGGCTTACAAGTACGTCGTTCGCATGTTCACGTTCTGTAAATGCAATGATTTCGAATGCGTCATCCAGCTGCGATTGCAGGTCTTTTGCGCTGTGCACCGCGATATCGATGTCGCCGCTTCGGAGTTGGTCTTCTAATTCTTCCGTAAAGACTCCCTTACTGCCGATTTTCGAAAGCGAGCGATCCAGGATCTTGTCCCCTTTCGTTTCAATAATAACAATTTCCGTTTCAACACCGCCTTGTTGCAAAAGTGCCTCGACATAATACGCCTGCCAAAGTGCAAGCTTGCTTCCGCGGGTTCCTATTTTAATATGCATGGTTATTTGTACAATGTAAGGCCAGATTTATGTTTAATAGGCCTGTATTAATATCTCCGCCGGAATGTGAAGCTTCTCATTCAGCCTGCGGATCATACTCAAGTTCAATTTTCGTTTGCCTGAAAGGATTTCCGACTTGCGCGAGCGGTAGCCCAGGATTTCCGACAGTTCTTTTTCTGAGATACCCATTTGTTCCAGCCGAAAGCGGATCGCCTCCAATGGGCTAGGCTTGGGGATTGGGAAATGCACATTTTCGTAGTCCTTCACCAATATAGAAAGCACTTCCAGTTCGTCCGATTCCTTCGAGTCGGGCGCAATATCGGCTTGCATCAATTCATAAATGCGCGCCAGGTAGTGTTCGTACTGTCCGTTATTTTTTATTGGCCCGATCATAGCTGATTGTTCTTGCGTCAATTTTGTCGTACTCCTCATGTGTTCCAAACCAGACGATAAAGACTATTTTCAATCTATATTCAATATCCACAATCAGCCGGTAATGGTTCCCGTGGATGTTGAACACCACCCGTTTCTGGCTGAGCACCGACGCATTTCGGTATTGCTCTTTCATTTCATTCGGAGAGTTCCATTCGGCGGACTCGGCCTCCTGGTTCCAGGCAAACAGCGATTGTTCCGCGTTGGGGTATGTCCTCGTGTAACTTCGTAGTGTCTGTGTAGCGATGATACGCATCTTTCGTGCAAAGATAAAGGATTGTTACCATTTTGGTTACGTCAAATTTCTTTAAATAGAACGTCGATCGTTGGAGTAATGAAAGTGCTTCTTTTTCAGGCGGCGAAGTTATTAGTTTATGCCAAAATGAGCCAGCCCAATTTTCATGATCATACTAATTATTTGCGACAGATTTCTGGTACAATGACTGAAAAATACCCGTAAATTACCCTATTCAAACTCACGACCATGGAAACCAAAGGCCTAATCTTCATCCCCGACATCAGCGGTTTCACGCAATTCATGCATGAGATCGAGATTCAGCATGGGCGCCAGATTATTCAGGAATTGCTGGAAACGATCGTGAATGCGAACCAGATGGGGCTGGAAATTTCTGAGATTGAGGGCGACGCCGTCCTGTTCTTTAAATTCGGCAAAGCACCGGAGCTCGAAACGCTCTACCGGCAGGTCGAGAAGATGTTCTGTGATTTTCACAAATACCTCATTGCCTTCGATAACCGTCGGTTTTGCCAATGCAAGTCCTGCATTTCAGCGATTAATCTGACGTTGAAAGTGGTGGCACATTACGGCGAGTTTACCACCTATCAGGTGAAGGATTTCAAAAAACTGATTGGGAAAGATATTATCGTGGCGCATCAGCTGCTTAAAAACGATATCGACCAGCATGAATACTGGTTGGTAACTCAAAACCTGCTGAATGGACAAAACCCCGGCTATTTTACCAACCAGATGAAGTGGCGTCCCGGCTCCAAAACGACCGAAAATGAGCAGATACCTTTTCAATATACTCAGATCGGGTATTTGAAGGACAATATTCCTCCCTACAAACCACCATTGCTCGAACCGAAGGAAAAGGTTAAAATGGTTTCGGTTTCAAAGGAATTTGATGCGAATATTAAAAAGGTATTCTTCACTTCCGGTCACCTCGAACTGCGACCGCACTGGCAGGACGGCGTGAAATCTATCGAGGAACTGGATCATTTTCTGCCGGGCATTGGATCGCGCCACCGGTGCATACGCCAGGACCGCGAAACGGTGATGTACGCCAGCGGTTTTTCGTACGATCCCGAATCCCGGGTTATTTTCAGCGAGTCGGATGAGAAGTTTACCGGCGCACTCTATTTTGTGCTCGATAAGCTGGCCGAGAACCGCACGCGGCTTAGTTTGGAATATTACCTCAAAAGAGACCCTTTGAAACAACTTGCATTCAGGTTATTTCAAAAGGACAAAATGGAGGAGGAATTCCGGAAATCGCTGGCAAATCTGGAAAAGCTGCTCCCGGAAATCACCTTACCTATCGACTTTTAAACCCCGACGGTATCTCCCTCGTCGGTAACGATTTTGTCTTCAATATAAGACACAATCAGCGATGCAATGTCGATGCCGCTGACTTCCTCGATGCCTCGCAAACCCGGGGAAGAATTGACTTCCATGACCAGCGGCCCGCGTTCGGATTGCAGCATATCTACCCCGGCAATTTTTACGCCCAATGCCTTCGCCGCAGCAATCGCCGTATGCTCTTCTTCGGGCGAAAGTTCGATCATACAGCCTGAGCCGCCGCGGTGGAGGTTGGAACGAAAGTCGCCCTCGGCGCCCTGGCGCTTCATAGCAGCGATCACTTTATTGCCGATCACAAATGCACGGATATCGGCGCCTTTCGATTCCGCCACATATTCCTGGATCAGGAAATTCGCCCGCAGGCCGTAGAATGCCTCAATGGTCGATTTGGCGGCTTTAATCGTTTCGGCTAGTACAACGCCCACGCCCTGTGTACCTTCCAGCAGTTTGATAATCACCGGCGGGCCGCCTACCATATGAATGAGCTCATTGACCTGCGCCGGATTTTTGGCAAAAACCGTCTTTGGAATATCGATACCGGCCTTCGCGAGCACCTGCATGCTGCGCAGCTTGTCGCGCGAGCGCAGGATGGCCTGCGATTTTACTGTGGTAAATATCTTCATCAGTTCGAGCTGGCGAACCACGGCGCAGCCGAACGCATTTACCGACGTGCCAATACGGGGAATAGCGGCGTCGATGCCGGTAACGGGCTTGCCTTTGTAGACAACCGTCGGCTTGCCGCCTTCGATCATAACAAAGCATTTGACGTGGTCTATCACAACCGCTTCGTGTCCCTTTTGTTTGATTGCCTCCACCAGACGCCTGGTTGAATACAGGTCCGGATTGGTGGATAATACGGCGATTTTCATAAAAATGTTTTTAGAAAATGTGGAGGTGGGATTCCGGCGCGGAGCATGGAGGCGCGCTGCCTTGGGCCCGGGATTTAGGTCTGAGGTGGTTTTGGGGAACGAGTTGGTGTCTGCGAATGCCTTGCCGCGGACAGGTTCTTTTGGGATACATCCACGATGAACCTGTTTTTGAGCAGTTTTCGCCCGAGTAGTATAGGGTAACTCATTTTCTGCCGGTTGGCCAGCGAAAATTCGGTACGTATTTTCCGGCCGAAAAGCCTGATTGGTGTCTTAATTACAAACCGCTTTTCTTCTCTCCCGAAGGAATTGCGGATCACGGTTTCTTTAAAATCGGTTACTATAAAGAAATGTGGAGGTGCGCCGCGCTTGGCGTCGAGGTACACGTGGAGCTCCCTGCACCCTTCGTTTTCTATCAACTTCACCCGGGAACAATGGATGGCGGACGTCGCCGCTCCTGAATCCACACGCACAGGCACATTGTACCAGCCCAGCTCCGGTAAATCCACCATATCGGTCGCGCCGATAATTTCCAAAGGACGTTTCATCTGCGCTGGAAAAACTGGGCGACCGTCAGCGACAGATCCAGAAACACCATTTTGGCCCGCACATTGCGCTCAATGTGGTAACAGGCCGTATTCACTTCCCCGATCATCCTTTCCAGTGACTCAAAATTGACGGTTTTGGAAAAATTCTGCACGAAAGTAAGCTCTTCCTGCGGAACACGCAAAAGCTCACCAGCGCCGTGGCTCCACACGAGCATATCCCTGAACAGCCGCAATGCATATTCGAGCAAGCCCTTTTGCTTTTCCTTGCTCATGACGTCGTAGTTATCGGCGAGTTTGACCAAATGCGCCACATCGAATTTATAAGACGAGCGCATCCAGTCGGCGAACCATGCCGACCGGTCATCCTGCTCTTCCTGAACGAGTTTCAACGCCTCGGCCATATTGCCGTCTGACAAGAATGCTACCTGATTGGCCACGGGCTCGGTTACATCACTTCGTTTCAGATAGCTTTTGATCTCTGAGTCGGTGAATGCGGGAATGGTAATCCGTTGGGTCCGGGAGATGATCGTGGTTAGTAATTTGTCCGACTGATCACTTACTAAAAGGAACAATGTTTTTTCAGGCGGTTCCTCGAGAATTTTCAAAATCGCGTTGGAGGAGGCGGCATTCATAATGTCGGCCTTCCAGATCAGCAGGATTTTGTATTCGCCTTCGTAAGCTTTTACGGATAATTTCCGCAAAATCCCGCGCGCCTCTTCTACCGAAATGTTCCCTTGCTTATTGTCCGCACCAATGTGGTCGAGCCAGTCGGGGAGGACGCGGTAGGGGTTTTCCAGCAAAAATGAACGCCAGAGCGGCAGGAATGCTTCACTCGTTTTGCCATCCACCTTTTTGGAAGTGGCAATGGGGAATATGAAATGGAAATCGGGATGGATAAGCTTGCTCATTTTCACGCACGACGCGCAGGCGCCGCAAGCGTCTTCCTCGTTCCTGTTTTCGCAGTTAATATAGGTAGAGAATGCCAGGGCCATTGCCAGGCCTGCTCCGCCCATGGGATAATCAAAAAGCTGAGCGTGGGCCAGATGGCTGTTCCGGACCGAGCGCCGCAATGTCGCTTTGATATTTTCAAGTCCCGGAATATCTCTGAAAAGCACGATTTTAAATCAATTAATGGATGTGTAAAATGCTATTGACCGCGCGTGTTTTTAAAAACTACACGCATGATATCTTCCTCCGTCTGTCCGAATGCGACGCCCCGACGGCTCACCGTATCTTTTGCGACCGCCACGGCCTTATCGAAACGGTACTCCATGCATCCCTCGGCTGCGCCACCCCACGTGAAGGACGGGACATGCTTGTTCTGGAATCCGGCACCGAATACATTCACACTTACGCCCACAATCGTTCCGGTGTTGAACATGGTCGAAATTCCCGCTTTGGAATAGTCTCCCATCATCAACCCGCAGAAGAGCAGGCCGGTGTCGGCCAGCATATTGGTAGCATAGCTGTGCAGCTTGACATTCGTGTGGTCGTTTTTCAAATTCGAGTTGTTGGTATTTGCGCCAAGGTTACACCATTCTCCCAGCACAGAGTTGCCCAGGTAGCCGTCGTGACCCTTGTTGCTATATCCGAAAACCACACAATTACTCACCTCGCCGCCGACTTTAGATGAAGGCCCGACGGTCGTATTGGGGCGGATCTTTGTTCCTTGTGCCAATACACCGTTTTCACCAATCGCAAATGGCCCCTGGATCATCGATCCTTCCTGGATCAATGCGTTCTTGCCAATATAAATAGGCCCGTTCTCTGCATTCAGAATGGATGCTTTGATTACCGCGCCTTCTTCTACAAATACATTCTCCGGTTTGTAGCAATGCGTGAAAGGATCGGTAATGCCTACCGATTTTCTAAGGGAAGCAATGCGTTCATAGTCGATTTTGATTTGCGCCCCATTCTGCCCGAAAATGTCCCACACATTACGAATCATCGTAAAGGGTTCCGCATATTCCACTACCGAAAGGCCGTTGGTGCCGTCCGAAGCCTTCCATGTTGAATGCGTCCGTACGGCCATGATTTCTCCATTGCCGGAAACAAGCGCATTACCATGCGGAAGGCCTTTGACAATGCCGGTCAGGTGATCGTCCGGGCATAATGCACCGTTGATATACAGGTTATCCCCCGAAATATTTTCAGGGTATTTGATGGCGAGATAAGCTTCCGTTTGGAATGAGACCGTGGAGTGGCATCTGTCGGCCCATTTCTCGGCCAGTGTGTGAATGCCGCACCGGATACCGGCGACTGGTCTTGTATATGTAAAAGGTAAAAGCTGGATTCTAATTTTGGGATCGTCGAACAGAATGGTACTGGGCATAAATTAAGTCGTATGTGCCTGCCAAAGTTCGGGCATTTTATTGGTTACGGCAAAAAAAGAAGCAGTCTCCCGGACATATTTGTCGGGAGACTGCCACTGTATTTTTCTGTTCTCCTGATGTGTTCGACCACACAGGGAAAAGCCAATGCGTTGCTTATTTTCCGTAACGCTTTCTGAACTTGTCAACGCGACCAGCTGTGTCAACCAGTACGTTTTTACCAGTGTAGAAAGGGTGTGATTGCGAAGAAACCTCGACTTTGTACACAGGGTAAGTTTTGCCGTCTTCCCAGGTAATGTTTTCAGAAGTTTCTATGGTAGAGCGAGTAATGAATTTAAAGTCGCTTGATAGATCCCAGAAAACTACTTCTCTGTAATTGGGATGAATATCTTTTTTCATTGGTATATGGTATTATTTGTTTCTATACGATTTCCAAAAGGATTGCAAAAGTAAAAAATCCAGATTTGTAAATCAAGTATTGGAACGCTATCTTTTTTAATATTAATACAATACGACGAAAATTAACGTCCTAGACTTCACTAAGTTGCTGTTTGAGTACCTCTATGCCGCGTTTGGCCTCCTTCTCGAAATCGGTATACACGAAGCATTCGATCGAAAGTCCGCCTTTATAGCCGATTTTCTTTAAAGCGCCCAGGTAGGCGCGGAAATCGTCGCCCTTCACGCCCGGAGGTGTCCGTTTCTCCTTCTCGGCGATGTGGCAATGCACGATGTGTTTACCATATTTAACGATTTCGGATGCCGGCTCGTCCTCCTTTAACATATGATATATATCGCAAAGCAGCTTCACGCGCGGGCTTTTCACGGCATCCACGATCTCGACGCCTTCTGCCAGACTGTTGATGAAATTGGTTTCTCCGCGGTTGAGGGGCTCTACGGCGATGGTAACCCCGTATTTCTCGGCCATCGGAGCCATTTTCCGGGTTAATTCAATGTGCTGTGCTTTTGCTTTGGCCTTGTCGAAGCCTTCGGGTATGATTCTTGATGCGCCGCTCCCGAACACGACAAACTGCGAGCCGCATTCCTTGGCGCGCTTCAGAACGGTCTCCGTTCTTTGAAGGATCGCCTCGTGGTTCGCTTCCGGGCCGAGTGTTTTCAGGCTCGCCGGCAGCAGGATCACGTAGGATTTGATGGGAAAGTGCTCGCCTTTGAGCTGCTGGAGGTTTTTCTCGTAGCCGGCGTCGCCGTCTTCGGGAATCAGGAAGCCCGCCACTGACTCCTCTATATATGCACATCCCGATTGGCGTAAAAAGTCAGCTTTGTCGTAAGCTGCATATACCCCGAGTGGGATGCTGTAAGCGCTGTTTCCGGTGGCCTTGGCCATGGCTTCGGTAAGCGACCCGCCTATTGCGAGGCCAGCCACCATTCCGGAGGTCGTTTTGAGGAATGTCCGCCGGTCGGCCTGTTCGATAATTGTGCTCATATGGTTGAGTTTTTATGGCTATTGATTGCTATTTTGTGTTGAAACGAAATATGTTATGCTGTGTAAAGTTTGCAAGTTTAGAATTATTATAAATAAGTTAATTGATCCTAAATCACTGATTAACAGCAATTATTGTTAAATCAACCTTTCTTTGGGTAAAATTTTTATTTGAAAAAGTTTGCAAAATTTGAAATGCATTTTTCTGAAAAATTTTTCTTTGAAACAATTTAGTGTAAGCTTTCCGTAAACAACTAGTTATTAGTTTCTTAACAATTTCGTAATTTGGACTCTGCTGATAAGGCATGATTTTGTAGAGAAATCCTGATTGCGAATCTGATTTCTTTAGTGTTATTTCAAGAGATTTTTAAAGTCATCTCCGACTGATCTTCCAAGAATATACATCACTAACGTTCTATCAAACACCACATTACTTATGTCTATGTATGTCATAAAGCGTGATGGTCGCCGCGAATCCGTGAAATTCGATAAGGTGACCGCCCGCATAGAGAAACTGAGCTACGGCCTGGATGCCGCTTACGTTCAGCCCGTGGAAGTAGCCAAGAAGGTTGTGTCCGGCATTTACGATGGCGTTACCACCGCCGAGCTGGATAACCTCGCTGCCGAAACCGCAGCTTCCATGACCACCAAGCACCCGGATTACGCAATCCTGGCTGCCCGCGTCGCTATCTCAAATCTCCATAAGAATACATTGAAGTCGTTTTCGGCTACAATGAAGCGTCTTTATACATATATAGATTCCAAAACAGGTGAAAATGCATCATTGATCTCCAAGGAGGTTTACGAGGTGATCCGCCAGAATGCATCGCTGCTTGACTCTACTATTATATATGACCGCGACTATTCTTACGATTATTTCGGCTATAAAACCCTCGAAAAGTCGTATTTACTGAAAGTTGAAGGGAAAATTGTCGAGCGCCCGCAACATATGCTTATGCGCGTGGCGATCGGTATCCACCAGGAGGACGTGCAGTCGGCGATTGAGACCTATCATTTGCTTTCGGAAAAATGGTTTACCCATGCTACGCCTACGTTGTTCAATGCGGGTACGCCGAAGCCGCAAATGTCGTCGTGCTTCCTATTGACGATGAAAGAGGACAGCATCAATGGTATTTATGATACCCTCAAAAACTGCGCATTGATTTCGCAGTCGGCCGGTGGTATCGGTTTGAGCATTCACGACGTCCGCGCGACGGGTACTTATATTAAAGGAACAAACGGGCAATCGAACGGTATCGTCCCAATGCTCCGCGTGTTCAACGACACGGCTCGCTACGTGGATCAGGGGGGCGGCAAGCGCAAAGGTTCTTTTGCTATATATATTGAACCATGGCATTCGGATATCTTCGATTTCCTGGATCTGAAAAAGAACCACGGAAAAGAAGAGCAGCGCGCGCGCGACCTATTCTACGCATTGTGGATTCCGGATTTGTTCATGAAGCGCGTCGAGGCGAACGACACCTGGTCGCTCTTCTGCCCGCACGAATGTCCGGGACTGGCGGACACGCACAGCGAGGAATTCGAAAAACTGTACGAACAATACGAACGCGAAGGTAAAGCACGCAAGACCATCAAGGCGCAAGACCTGTGGTTCGCGATCATGGAATCGCAGATCGAAACAGGCACTCCATATATGTTGTATAAGGATCATGCGAATAGCAAGTCCAACCAGCAGAATTTGGGTACTATCAAATCGTCGAACCTTTGCACGGAGATCATCGAGTACACGGCTCCTGACGAAGTAGCGGTTTGTAACCTTGCTTCCATCGCATTGCCTAAGTTCGTGGAGCAAGGCGCGGATGGCTTCATGCGATTCGATCACCAGAAGCTGTACGAGATCACAAAAGTGGTCACGCGCAACCTGAACAAGATCATTGACCTGAACTTCTATCCGGTTCCTGAAGCAGAGAAGAGCAACAAACGTCACCGTCCGATTGGTATTGGGGTGCAAGGTCTGGCCGATGCATTCTGTATGATGCGCATGCCATTCGACTCGGATGAAGCTCGTCAATTAAACAAAGACATTTTCGAAACGATCTATTACGGATCGATGGAGGCTTCGATGGAGCTTGCCATGCAGCACGGCCCGTATGAAACCTGGGCTGGCAGCCCGATCTCACAAGGCATATTCCAGTTTGACATGTGGAATGTGACGCCGGAAAGTAAACGCTGGAACTGGGAGAAGCTGAGAAAAGAGGTAGTGCAAAACGGTGTACGCAACTCATTGCTACTTGCCCCGATGCCAACGGCGTCTACGAGCCAGATCCTCGGGAATAATGAATGCTTCGAGCCATTCACTTCTAATATATATGTAAGAAGGGTATTGTCCGGCGAATTCGTGGTTGTGAACAAGTACTTGCTCAAAGACCTCGTAAGACTGGGCTTATGGAGCGAGGAAATGAAAAACAATCTCGTTCGGGCCAGCGGATCGGTACAAGCCATCCCGAATATCCCGCAAAACATCAAGGATCTCTATAAAACGGCATGGGAGATCAAGCAGCGCAGCCTGCTCGATATGTCGGCGGATCGCGGTGCTTACATTTGCCAGTCGCAGTCGCTGAACATTTTTATGGAAGAGGCAAACTTCGGCAAACTGACTTCGATGCACTTCTATGCATGGAAGAAAGGTCTGAAAACCGGTATGTACTACCTCCGTACCCGCGCAGCGTCCGATCCGGTACAATTCACCGTCAGCAAGCAAGCAGAGCCGCAACTGGAACCTGCTACCGCTGTGGTGGCCGAGAAAGAGCTCAACTACGTGCAATATGCGGAGGAGCACGCCAAGCCAGTCGCGCCGCGTGATAATCGCTCCGATATGCAATGCTCCCTCGACGATCCGGAAGGATGCGAGGCTTGTGGATCGTAATCAAGGTTAAAATCACAATAGCGGAGAGGTGTCTGGTCGTAGATCGGACACCTCTTTCGTTTTCGGAATGGTGGGCTGGTAGTACATGGCACGTTTGTATTGTATTAATAAAGGGAAAAATTGGATGTGCTGGAATCGGTTTTCGGCCACTTGAAATAGGGCAGGGAATGCCTTGAAAAAACTTTCAATTTTTTTCAATGTATAGTAATTTCTTTTTCAGTGTGTTAAGGTGGGCTGGCGAAAAAGATTTAAAAATATTTGCTGTTTGCGCTTGCATTTAAAAAAA
>NZ_JAHXBN010000162.1 GCF_019924045.1 Dyadobacter fermentans
GTGAAGCCTGATTACCCTACGGGGGGCAAACGCGGGGAACTGAAACATCTAAGTACCCGCAGGAGAAGAAAACAATAGTGATTCCGTAAGTAGTGGCGAGCGAACACGGAACAGCCCAAACCACTTTGGTTACGGCCAGAGTGGGGTTGTAGGACTCACCGAGTGGTTAAATAGCGAACTGGAATGGCATGGGAAGGCCAATCGTAGAGGGTGAGAATCCCGTACAGGCAGCGAGTTTAACTGAGTGAGTATCCTGAGTAGGTGGGGACCG
>NZ_JAHXBN010000163.1 GCF_019924045.1 Dyadobacter fermentans
TTCCCGCACTGCCCAGCCCACGATTTTCCGTGAATAAGCATCTGTCAGCAGAAACAAGTATGCAAACCCTTTCCGGGTCCGCAGATAAGTAATATCTGCCACCCAACACTTATTGAACCGGCTCAATGTCTTATCCTTCAACAAGTTCCGATAAACCCTGAAATGATGGCCCGAATCGGTTGTTCTGGCATAGCAGCGCCGCCGTTTAAGCAGCAAGTCATGCTTTCGAAGGATAGCAAAAAACTTGTCCCTGCCCACTTTCCCATAGCTGGCTAACTGCCCCGAAAG
>NZ_JAHXBN010000164.1 GCF_019924045.1 Dyadobacter fermentans
ACGTCGGTCAATGGGAAAACAGTCTCGATCGCATCTGCAAAGCCTTTCAAGTTGTCGATCGAGCAAATCAGGACGTCCTTGACACCTCGGTTTTGCAAATCGCTCAGCACTGAAAGCCAGAACCGGGAGCTCTCTGAGTCCCCGATATAAATGCCCAATAAATCTTTATTACCCTGTAAATCAACGGATAACACATTGTAAGCAGCTTTACTGATCACTTT
>NZ_JAHXBN010000165.1 GCF_019924045.1 Dyadobacter fermentans
TTAGGAACTGTTTTTCGGGTTTGCAAATCCAAAGAACAGGCATTTAAAAAACTGGCCTTGTGGTATAATGCAGTGGAAGATTGCGGCCTAGATTCCTTCAAAACTGTTGCTAGATCAATCCAGACGCATTATTTAGATATCCTCAACCGCGGCGGCGGACCGCTTCTTCAATAACAGAAGTACAAATGCTTCGGCTGAGTCCTTCAATGCAAAAATCAAGGCATTCAGGTCATCATCCAGGGGTGTGA
>NZ_JAHXBN010000166.1 GCF_019924045.1 Dyadobacter fermentans
GCCGCCGACGGAACCGTGAATGTGACCATCGTCAAGGACGCTACCTATTGTTATAAAGTAGAAACGGTGGGTTCTTACAACAACAGCCAGATCAAGCCTTCGGTACTTTACAACTTCTCGCAGATACTTTGTGTGTCCTCGTCGGACACCACCAGGCCCTGTCCGCCGGTGCTTACCCTCGACCCGCTCAATTGCGACTCGCTCAGAGCGCACCCGGAAGCATTTTGTACCCCATCAGGATTTACCAACCATTTAACATGGGAGT
>NZ_JAHXBN010000022.1 GCF_019924045.1 Dyadobacter fermentans
TTCTTCAACGTTGGTATGAACAACACCACGTTCAACGGCACGAACTGGGATCAACCAGGTCTGTATGCCAATAGCGCCATTGCGAGAAGAAATAATACGGGATCATTGCTCGTCAATGGTAACATAGGCGGCGGAAACCCGAACTTCTCGACAACCAGCCCGAGCATTATGTACCATACGTTTAAAGACGTTTCCGTCGCTAAGGGCCTCAACGGTGGCGCAGCTGGTACGCCTTATGTACACGGCGCAATCGGCGAGGTAACCGGCGGGCATATGTTCGGTTCTAACGCCGGCGATGTTACCTCAGGTGATGATGGCGGTTTTGTCGGTAACATCGGCGAGCTGATCATCTATGGTGCTGGGGCCGTATCTGCGACAGACCGTAATAAAGTAGATAGCTACCTTGCCATCAAATACGGCGTAACGTTGGCTGCGGGTACCAACTACACCACGTCTACGGATGCCGTTGTATGGGATGCTACTGCCAACGCAGCTTACCACAACAACATAGCGGGTATCGGTAACGACTTCCGTTCGGCATTGCACCAGAAGCAAAGCCGGAACCAGCACACCAATACAAACAACCAGGTAACGATCGGTTTGGGTGGTATTGCTGCAACGAATGATGCCAATACCAATCAGTTGGCTGATGGTCAGTTCCTCGTATGGGGTGACAACGGCAACACGCAAAGCATGACCACCGCTAATACCCAGTTTGTTTACTCGGGAAGTATTAATAATGGTCGTCGCATGAACCGCATCTGGAAAGTTCAGAATGCGAATGTGACCTCAGACGTACTTGTTCGCTTCCCTGTTGCTTCCGTTGGAACCGCAACGCTGGCCAACGACGCTTGCGCGGGTTATGTGATCGTTTTTGCTTCCGATGCGGCATTCACGACAAACGTTTCTGCCACGACGCTGACTGTAAATGGATCCGACTACGAAGCGGTTCACAGCTTCCCGAACGGCGCGAGCTACTTTACTTTCGCCAAGGTGACGCCTATTACTACAGGTACCGTTTATCTGCCGACAGTGGTGGAAGAGTCGAATCAGTACAACGATAACTGCGGTACTGGCGAGTGGACGTATTTCCGCAACACATCGGATGCTACCAGGAAATTCTTCGCAGCTTCGAATCTCCAACCGACGGTGTTGAATAATCTGACAGCCAAGGTGACACCAGAAGGCGTAACCTACGACAATGGGTCAACAATCACCAAACTGATGCCGCGTATTACTGCCGCGACAGATGCTTCTGCCACGGCGTTTACAGGAGGAAAAGTGCGGATTTATTACAGCCTGTCGGAATTGAATGACACCCAGGTGCCGGGTGCGAAAGTGAGCGGATGGTTTAAATATGAAGGCACTGCCGAAGAGGTAATTGCCAATGTTTATACCTATGGAAAACTAGACGGTTCGAAGACAACTTCACTCGTGCCTGATGCTGCCGGTGTGGAAGACGGTGTGAACTACGTGGAGTTCCATAACCTCACTTCTTTCTCATCGTTTGTTTATCTGTCAACGACAGAGGAATCTGCATTGCCTGTTACGATGGCGTATTTCAATGCCGCCAAAGAAGGTAACACGGCTAATCTCACCTGGGCAACTACCGAGGAGATGAACAATACCGGGTTTGAAATCCAGCGAAGTGCAGATGCACGCAAGTGGCAGGCCATCGGATTTGTAGAAAACCAGACGGCCGACGGTAACAGCAAAAACCTGTTGACTTATGATTTTGCAGATGCCGCACCGCTGGCGGGTACCAACTACTATCGTCTGAAACAGATCGATGCGGATGGATCCTACGCATACAGTTCTATTGCAGCTGTCCGGTTCGAGGGTAAGAATGCGCTGTCTGTATATCCTAACCCGGTAGCCGATGGAAAACTGACGCTGACCTTATCGCAATCAGGTTCGTACAAGCTTTCGGTATACAATGTCGGAGGCATGGAAGTACTGAATGCTCAACAGTCCGGAAACACGCTGGACATCAGAAGTCTTCGTGCGGGCATGTACGTGTTACGCGTTACGTATGCAAACGGCGAAGTTCACAGCAAGACGTTTGTCGTGAAGTAGTCCTATTTCCGGCAACAAATGAAACGGGATCCGAATTTCGGATCCCGTTTTTTGCATGGTATATGTAAGTCGGTACAGAAAAGGCCTGTAAATAATTCATTTACAGGCCTTTTTGTTCTTATCAGCAGAGAGGAAGAGATTCGAACTCTCGATGCAGTTACCCACATACTACCTTTCCAGGGTAGCCCCTTCAACCACTCGGGCACCTCTCTATCGGGCTGCAAAGATAGCAAAGGGATTGTTGTTTCCAAATGCAAATTGCAGAATTAATGCCGGAAATCAGACACTCATTTCTCCTCGCAGCGGCTTGCCGAGCATGTCGATGCAGGCACCGCCGCGGCTTTCGCAGGCGAAAACGTACATCATTTTGGTGATGGCGGCTTCGGCGGTAATGTCCGAGCCGCTGATGACGCCGATCTGTTGCAGGAATTTGCTGGTTTGGTACTGACCTTGCGACACGCGGCCACCGTCGCATTGGGAGACGTTGAAGATCACGATGTCACGCTCGATGGCGTTGCTGATCGCATTCAGGAACCAGGGCTCGGTAGTGGCATTGCCCGCGCCGTAGGTTTCGAGGACGATGCCTCTTAATCCTTCTATATTCAAGATGGATTCTACTACTTGTCGGCTGATGCCCGGGAACATTTTCAGGAATGCCACATTGCTGTCGAAGTTTTTATGGACTTTCAGTTTCAAGCCAGGCTGATAAGGCTTGATGTATGGAAAGTTGTATTCGATGTTGACGCCTGCATTCGCGAGCGCCGGATAGTTTTCAGAATGGAATGCATTGAAATCCGAGCTTTCCTGCTTTTTGGAACGGTTACCGCGGAGCAAATGCGAGTTGAAATAAATGCAAACCTCGGTGATAAGGGGGTACCCTTCCACGTTCTTGGCTGCGGCGAGTTCCAATGCAGTAATCACGTTCTCGCGCGCGTCCGAGCGCGCCACGCCTATGGGCAGCTGCGCGCCGGTGAGAATCACGGGCTTGTTCAGGTTTTCGAGCAGGTAACTCAATGCGGAAGCGGTGTAAGCCATGGTATCCGTGCCGTGCAGAATCACAAAGCTGTCGAACTGCTCGTAATGCTCCTCGATAATTTTCGCCAGCTCGATCCAGATCGACGGATGCATATTGGATGAATCGATGGGTTCAGGCAGCGAGAGGAAGGTAATGTCAAAATCGAGTCGGCTGATTTCCGGAACTTTCTCGATGATCTGCTGGAAATCGAACGGGACGAGCTGCTTGCCCTTGGTTTCGTACACCATTCCCAGCGTGCCTCCGGTGTAGATTACAAGGACGGAGCCGGTCGTAGGTTCGGGGGAAATGGGGTTAATGTGTATTTTGGTATAACTCATTGTGCTACTTTTTTGAGCATGCTTTTCGCATTCGCGGTGGTGGCGGCGATCACGTCGGCTTTGGTCATTTCTTTCAAATCGGCCACGCGCTGGGCTACGAGATCAATGTAAGCGACTTCGTTGCGTTTGCCGCGGTAGGGGACTGGCGCGAGGTAAGGGGCGTCGGTTTCCAGCACCAAATGCTCGATACCGACGTGGGGAATCACTTTGTCCAGCCCTCCATTCTTAAATGTAGCCACACCGCCAATCCCGAGTTTGAAACCCAGTTCAATGGCTTTCTGCGCTTCTTCCAATGTGCCGGTGAAGCAATGGAAAATGCCGCTCAATCCGGGATCCGCGAAATCTTCGATGAGTTTGACAGTCTCCCAGAATGCACTTCGGCTGTGAATGTCGATCCAGAGATTATGCTTGCGCGCGAGGCCGCATTGGTATAGAAATGCTTTTTCCTGCTGTTCTTTGAAGGTAACATCCCAAAAAAGGTCCATACCGATCTCTCCGACGGCGATGAACTCATATTTGCCCAGCCAGTCCTCCATGATCTGCAATTCTTTTTCAAAACCTTCTTTCACATAAGTGGGGTGCAAGCCGATCATCGGGAGGCATTTGCCGGGGTATTTCTCGGCGAGTTCGAGCATGCTGTCGATGGTCTCGTGGTCGCAGTTGGGCATCCATATTTGCTCGATACCGGCATTCCAGGCGCGGTCGAGCATTTCGGTGCGGTCTTCGGCGTAATCTTCGCTGTATATGTGGGCGTGGGAATCTATCATTTTTTTATGCTGTAAGCCTTAGGCTATAAGCTTTAAGCTTTTTTTGTGGTTGGTTTTAAAGGAAATGGTTTGTTGGACTTCGGCAGTCGGCTTTCGGCTGTCGGCTTTTTGCTTACGGCTAACAGCTTACAGCTTATAGCTTACAGCATCTTCATCGCTTCAAACCTATACCCTCGTTCCGTAAAAGTTTCCAGGTATCTCGGCAATGCATAAAGCATATTCTTTGATGCCTTAATACTATCGTGAAATAGCACGATAGAGCCGGGCCGGGTATGCTGGATGGACTTTTTTAAACAAATTGCAGGGCTGATTTCGGCGGAAAAGTCGCCACTGAGCACGTCCCACATGATGATCTGCTTGTCTTGCAAAACCACCCTCGACTGGCTCTTTTTAATGCGGCCATATGGTGGACGGAAGAGCTTTGTTTCGAGGCCCAGTTGTTCCTTGCATTGCTGGATGTTTTCCAGGTAAATAGCATCCTCGGTTTTCCAACCATTCATATGGTTAAACGTGTGGTTACCGATCGCGTGGCCGCCGTTTCTCACCATTTCATACACGTCGGGGTGTTTGAGTACATTATTACCAATGCTGAAAAATGTGGCCTTCGCATCATATTTTGCCAACAGTTCCAGCACTTGTTCGGTAATGTCGGGGATAGGCCCGTCGTCGAACGTGAGGAAAATGCTTTTCTCTTTCGTAGGAATATGCCAGGTAAAACCGGGGAAGAACGCTTTCAGCCAGAATGGAGAATGATGCAGGAACATGCTGTCGATGAAATTTGCACTTCAAATATAAAGGGATATAAAACAAGAAGCTGCCGGGTGGGGGCAGCTTTCTTGCAATAACAATATATAGAGGCTGGCTTAAACCTGTACCGCTTACGCGTGCGCAAATACAGGATTCAGCATCGATACAGCCTTGGCTTCGAGGAATGACTCGCCCATCAGGTATTCGTCCACCGAACGCGCCGCTTCACGGCCTTCGGAGATCGCCCACACTACGAGTGATTGTCCGCGGCGGCAGTCGCCCGCTGCGAAGATCTTCTCGTTGGAAGTCGATTGGTACCCGTTGGTTTTGATATTGCCGCGCTCGTCGAATTCCAGGTCGAGGTCGCTCAGCAGGCCCTCTTGCTGCGGGTGCAGGAAGCCGGCTGCCAGGAACGCCAGGTCACAAGGAATGGTGCGCTCGCTGCCTTCCACTTCTCTCATTTGCATACGACCTGTCTCGGGATCTTTCTGCCAGTCGAGGTCTACGATTTTCAATGCAGTGAGGTTACCGTTTTCGTCTCCGATGAATTCTTTGGTATTGATAGACCAATGTCTGTCGCAGCCTTCTTCATGCGAAGTCGACGTGCGGAGCATCATCGGCCAGTTCGGCCAAGGCGTGCTGGCATCGCGCTCTTTCGGAGGAATAGGCATGAGCTCGATCTGCGTTACGGATTTCGCACCGTGACGGCCCGAAGTACCTACGCAGTCGGAACCTGTATCACCACCGCCGATTACCACCACATGCTTGTCGGTCGCGAGGATTTCGCCATTGGCATAAGCCACGCCGCGGTGATCCACCACACGGTCGATACCGGCTACGCGCTTGTTCTGCTGGCTCAGGAACTCCATGGCAAAGTGTACGCCTTTGAACTGGCGACCTGCGATTTTTACGTCGCGAGGAACGGTCGATCCCATCGTGAGCAACACAGCGTCGAATTCATTTTGCAATTCTTCGGCTTTGATATCCACACCCACATTCACGCCGGTACGGAATTCAACACCCTCGGCTTCCATTACCGCCATACGACGGTCGATAATGCTCTTGTCGAGCTTGAAATCAGGGATACCGTAGCGTACCAGACCACCGATTTTATCTGCTCTTTCGAGCAATACCACCGAGTGACCGGCCTGGTTGAGCTGATAGGCGGCAGCCATACCCGCAGGTCCCGAACCTACTACCGCCACTTTTTTGCCGGTGCGGGTTTTAGGAATGCGTGGTTTAACCAAACCTAACTCAAATGCTTTTTCGATGATCGATTTCTCGATATACTCGATCGCTACCGGCGGCTTGTTAATGCCCAACACGCAGGATGCTTCGCAAGGAGCGGGGCAAATGCGGCCTGTGAATTCAGGGAAGTTGTTGGTAGACGCTAATATTTCGTAGGCCAGTCCCCAGTTTTCATCATACACCGCGTCGTTGAACTCGGGGATGATGTTGCCCAGCGGACAACCATTATGGCAAAAAGGAATTCCGCAGTCCATACAACGGGCTGCCTGCTGTTTGGAATTAGAGTCGGTTGGTGCGGTTTCAATCTCACGGTAGTCTTTCAGACGCTCTTCTACGCTTCTTTTTTTCGGCAACTCCCTTTCAAACTCTAAAAATCCGGTTGGTTTTCCCATTCTTATTACTGATTTAAAAAATTCTGATAGTTGATCTTGAAACTGAAAATTACTGGTGTACCACGTCTACGACGATGTCTTTGTACACCACGTTCTTGTCGGCAATTTGCTGTGCGAGCGTGATACCGCGTCCTTCCAGCGCTTTGCGGAAGTCGGATGGCATTACTTTCACAAATTGCTTCACAGATTCTTCCCAGTTCTGGATCAGTTGGAAAGCGATGTTGCTGGTCGTGTACTGGAAGTGTTTATCCAGGTACTCGCGCAGGATGCCTTTGTCTTCATCCGTGAGCGCTTCGAGCGACACCATTTCCTTATTCACTTTCTCTTCGAAGGTTCCGTTTTTGTCGAGCACGTAAGCTACACCGCCCGACATACCTGCCGCGAAGTTGCGGCCAGTTTCGCCGAGGATGATCGCCAGACCGCCCGTCATGTATTCCAGACCGTGGTCGCCGACACCTTCTACAACTACCTTCGCGCCCGAGTTACGTACGCAGAAGCGCTCGCCCGCTGTTCCGCGGATGTAGGCGTCACCCGAAGTAGCACCGTAGAATGCCACGTTACCGATGATGATGTTCTCTTCCGGTTTGAACTTCGCGTCGCGGTCGGGGTACACGATCAGTTCGGCGCCGCAAAGGCCTTTTCCGAAGTAGTCGTTCGCGTCACCTTCCAGTTCGAGGCGTACACCCAAGGTGTTGAATGCACCGAAGCTCTGGCCCGCAGTACCGCGGAATTTGAAGTGGATATTGCCGTTTGGCAAGCCCACGCCGCCGTATTTCTTCGAGATTTCGTTCGAAAGCATGGTTCCCACCGACCGGTTCAGGTTGTTGATCGGGAATTCTGCGTAAACCTCATCCTTGTTCTCCAATGCGGGCTGTGCCGAACGGATCAGGTCGAGGTCGAGGATAGCATCGATACCATGATCCTGCTCTTCCTGCTTGAATTGGGCTACCGAAAGGTCGCCTTCTTTGTACAGGATCGCGTCAAAGTTCAGGTTTTTGTATTTCCAATGTTTGATATCATTGCGCAGTTCGAGGTACTGGGCCTGACCAACCATTTCATTGACAGTTCTGAAACCAAGCTGGGCCATAATCTCGCGCAGCTCTTCCGCCATGTAGGTAAACATGTTCACCACGTGCTCAGGCTTACCCGAGAACAATGCGCGGAGTTCTTTACGCTGCGTAGCTACACCCACAGGGCAGGTGTTCAGGTGGCATTTACGCATCATGATACAGCCGGCTGCTACCAATGCGGCCGTTGCTACACCCCATTCTTCGGCACCAAGCAATGCGGCGATCGCGAGGTCGCGGCCGGTACGGAGTTGTCCGTCGGCCTGAACGGTTACCCGTCCGCGCAATTTGTTGCGTACCAAAGTCTGATGTGTTTCGGCCAAACCAAGCTCCCAAGGTAGACCCGCGTGGCGGATCGAGCTCAATGGAGAAGCACCGGTACCACCGTCGTAACCCGAGATCAGGATGTGGTCAGCGTGCGCTTTCGCTACACCGGATGCCACAGTTCCTACACCGGCTTCGGATACCAGCTTCACGCTGATACGTGCCGCGCGGTTGGCATTTTTAAGGTCGAAAATCAGCTGCGCCAAATCCTCGATCGAGTAAATGTCGTGGTGAGGAGGTGGGGAGATAAGCCCTACGCCCGGTGTCGAATGACGGGTACGACCGATCCAGTCGTCCACCTTGAAGCCCGGAAGCTGACCACCTTCG
Source organism: Dyadobacter fermentans (assembly GCF_019924045.1). GTDB lineage: Bacteria > Bacteroidota > Bacteroidia > Cytophagales > Spirosomataceae > Dyadobacter > Dyadobacter fermentans_A. Next base: position 8,302 of record NZ_JAHXBN010000022.1, read on the forward strand.
CCCGGTTTTGCACCTTGCGCGGTTTTAATTTGCAGCTCGCCCGCATTGCTCAGGTAGTGGCTGGTTACACCGAAACGTCCCGAAGCAACCTGTTTGATCTGCGAGTTCATGCTGTCGCCGTTCGCCAACGGGTTGTAGCGCAGTTCGTCCTCGCCGCCTTCACCGGAGTTGGATTTACCGCCAATGCGGTTCATCGCAATCGCCAGGGTAGTGTGCGCTTCCCAGGAAATAGATCCGAAGGACATCGCACCGGTAGCAAAGCGTTTGAAGATATTTTCAACCGGCTCAACCTCGCTCAAAGGAATCGGGTTGCCTTTTTTGAATCTCAATAATCCACGCAATGTCAGCGCCTTGTGGCTCTGGTCGTCGATCAGTTTAGAGTATTTTTTGAACTGCTCGTAGCTCGCATTGCGGGTCGATTGTTGCAGCAAATGCACCGACTGCGGGTTGAAGATGTGTGCTTCACCACGTTGTTTCCACTGGTAAACACCACCCACTTCGAGTCTTGGCTTCTGCTCCGCGCTTTCGTGGTAGGCCACTTTATGGCGGGTCAGAATTTCACGTGCAATCTCAGGAATGCCCATACCGCTGATACGCGAGATGGTTCCTGTAAAATATTTGTCGATTACGTCCTTGTTCAAGCCCACGCATTCGAAGATTTGCGCACCCTGGTATGATTGCAGGGTAGAGATTCCCATTTTCGAGAATATCTTCAAAAGCTCCTTGTTGACGGCCTTGATATAGTTGTAATGCAGTTTTTCGTCGGTGAACTCGCCTTCGATCATACCCTTGCGGTTCATGTACGAAAGCGTTTCGAATGCCATGTAAGGGCAAACACCCGCAGCGCCGTAGCCGATCAATGTAGCCACGTGATGAGTTTCCCAAACGTCGCCCGCTTCTACCAACAGACCAACTTTACCACGCAATCCTTCGCGGATGAGGTGGTGGTGGATGGTTGCCGTTGCAAGCAATGAAGGGATCGGCGCGTGGTCGGAGTCGATGGCACGGTCGGAGAGGATGAGGATCTCGAATCCGTCTTCGATCGCGTCTACCGCGTAACGGCAGATTCTTTCCAACGCTCTTTCCAGTGCTTTTCCGCCTTCGTCGGCGCGGAAGTAGGTATTAATGGTTTTGGCCTGGAAGCCGTCTTTATCTACAAAACGCAGCTTGTCGAATTCCTGCACCGAAAGGATCGGATGCGGCAATGCGATCTGGCGGCAGTGTTTTGGAGTTTCAGTCAGAATGTTCTCGGTGCTGCCTACGAAAGAGATCAGAGACATGATCGCACGCTCGCGGATCGAGTCGATCGGCGGGTTGGTAACCTGTGCGAAAAGCTGTTTGAAATACGTAGACAAATGCTGAGACTGATCCGAAAGAACTGCCAGCGGAGAGTCGGTACCCATGGAGCCGATCGCTTCCATCCCTGTCTGCGCCATCGGTCCGAGGATCATGCGCAAATCTTCAGAAGTATAACCGAATGCTACCTGACGTTTCAGCAACGCATTCTCGTCGTATGCACGGTAGGTGCGGATCGGGTGATCGAGCGCGTCTACGTGCAGTTTGTTCTCATCCAGCCATTGCTGGTAAGGCTGCGCGGTACAGATTTGCTTCTTGATTTCTTCGTCAGGAACAATGCGGCCTTGCTCCATATCCACCACGAACATACGTCCGGGTTGCAGGCGGCCTTTGGTTACAACTCTCGACTGATCTACTTCCAGCACCCCCGCTTCCGAGCCCATGATGATGGTATCGTCGTCGAGAACCCAGTAGCGCGACGGGCGCAGACCGTTACGGTCGAGTGTAGCACCCACCATTTTACCGTCGGTGAAAGAGATCGACGCAGGACCGTCCCAAGGTTCCATAATAGCCGCGTGGTATTCGTAGAATGCCTTGCGCTCTGGGTCCATTTGTTCGTTGCCGTCCCATGCTTCGGGGATGAGCATCATCATTACATGTGGCAATGAGCGGCCCGAAAGGTGCAGCAATTCGATCGCATTGTCGAGGTTAGCGGAGTCGGATTGGTTTCTGTCGCAAATCGGCAGGAGCATATCCATTTCTTCCTTGGTGAAGAATTTCGACTCGAAAGATTTTTCCCCGGCGCGGATCCAGTTCACGTTACCTTTCACGGTGTTGATCTCGCCATTGTGCGCAATGTAGCGGAATGGCTGGGCCAGCTCCCATGAAGGGAAGGTGTTGGTCGAGAAACGCGAGTGTACTACTGCCAATGCAGATACGACCGACTCGTTTTCCAGGTCCGGGAAGTAATATTTCAACTGGGCAGTGGTGAGCTGTCCCTTGTATGAGATCGTGCGGCATGAGAGCGACGAGTAGTAGAAATTCTTCGCGCCTTTCACCGTGTCTTTAATCAATCTTGCAGAAACCTGGCGGAGAATGAACAGCTTGCGTTCAAACGCCATATCGTCCGTAATGTCGTCCGGACGCTTAATGAAAACCTGCTCTACTGCCGGTTCAACGGAGAGAGAGCCTTCACCCAGGGTGTTGTTAAGGGTAGGCACCTTTCGGTAGCCGAGCAGTTGCAAGCCCAGCATCTTGATCTTTCGGTTCAGGATATCCCTGCTTTCCTCCCTGGCAAGCTCATTGCCCGGGAAAAAGATCATCCCTACACCATACTCACCTGCCGGCGGCAAGTGGAAGCCCAACTTGGTAGATTCTTCTACAAAGAACTCGTGAGGGATCTGAATTAAAATACCAGCACCGTCACCGGTGTTAGGGTCAAAACCAGTTGCACCCCTATGCTCCATCCTTTCGAGCATATGAATGGCATCAGCCACGATCTGGTGCGACTTACGACCCTTGATGTTAGCCCGGAAACCGATTCCACATGCATCATGCTCAAATTCCGGGCGGTACAGTCCCTGATTTTCTACCATTTGTTCAGACATTTGCGACATTTATCGAATTGTAGGTAATTAACAAATTCGTAATTAGAATCTGTTTAAATAAGCACTTTAAAAGGAAAGCGAAAACGCCAGTGTGTGATGTTTTGGGTAAAGCCACGCAATATACCCATAAAAAATATTTGGCTTATTATGGGAATGGCAAAATTTTCTATCCCTAATATGCATTTGGCCGAATTATTACAATTATTATCAAAATATTGATAAAGATGTAACGAATGCCCGTATTGGTTACCATTTTGAAAAGCTGCAAACGCCATTTTGGGTGACTTGGAGGATTACAAAAACCACCTAAGGAAAATATAAAAAGGGTGAGGATAACATCAAAAAAACGTCCCGCCGAAGCTCGGCGGGACGTCCCTCTAAGTAACTGAAAATTATATTATTCAAATATTAAGGTTCTTTTGATTCGCTCACACCTTCGTAATCTTCGTCGTCATAATCGTCGTCTCCCGCACCGAATTCGTTTTCAAGACTGTGCATAAAAACAGCGTCGATCGCTTCTTCTTTCGTAGGCAAAACGGTGAGGTCGGGAATGCGCAGGTCTTCCAGGATATCCATGAAATCGTCGTCACGGGTCACGATCACGAGCAGGCCGAGGTCGTTGGCACAAAGGCGGTTTACTTTCTTCAAAGTGGTGATCCCGGTCGCATCCAGCGATTTCACGGTTTGCATGTTCACGATCAGGCTATGGTAACCTTCGCGGAAGAGGCCGCGCGCGGTTTCTTCAAACGCTGCGGGTACATCGCCGGCGAATGCGGGCGCATCCGTTTCGATATAGACGTATTGTTCTTTCTTTTCCAGTTTAAAATCCATTTCGGTTGTCGTTTCGTCAAACAGATATTTTGTTAAGTGAGTAGTCGGCCTCAGGCAATGGCACGCAAAATGGCCTTCTCGATTCGTTCCAGCGGGTGGTCCAGGTTGTTTTTCTGGAACTTCATACCCGTCACTTTCTCAAACAGCTCAATGTAGCGCTCCGAGATGGAAGCCACCTTTTCGTCGGTCATTTCAGGCACGGTCTGGCCGTCTTTGCCCTGGAAACCGTTCTCGATGAGCCATTCCCTTACAAATTCCTTGCTAAGCTGCTTTTGAGACACACCAGCGCGCTGATTTTCCTCATAAGTGTCTTTATAGAAGTACCGTGAGGAATCGGGCGTGTGGATTTCGTCGATCAAATAAATCGTGCCATCCAGCTGGCCGAACTCATATTTGGTATCCACCAGGATCAATCCCTGGTCGGCCGCCATTTCGGTGCCTTTCGCGAACAATGCGAGCGTATAGCGTTCGAGGTGCTCGTACTCGTCCTCGCTCACGAGTCCCTGCGCGAGGATCTGCTCGCGGGAAATATCTTCGTCGTGGCCTTCATGTGCCTTGGTGGTAGGCGTGATGATAGGCTGGGGGAGTTTGTCGTTTTCTTTCAGGCCCTCCGGCAATGCTACACCGCATACCTCGCGTTTGCCGGCTTTGTATTCGCGCCACGCGTGGCCCGCAAGGTAACCTCTCACCACCATTTCCACCGGGTAAGCCTGGCATTTGATACCAATGCTCACATTCGGATCCGGTACCTCTTCGAGCCAGTTGGGCACGATATCGGAGGTGGCGTTCAGGAAGTGCGCGGCAATCTGGTTCAAAACCTGTCCTTTATAAGGGATAGCACGTGGCAGGATCACGTCAAATGCCGAAATGCGGTCGGTGGCGATCATGACCAGACGTTTTTCAAACGAATAAACGTCACGGACTTTTCCTTTATAGAAGGCCGTCTGGCCGGGGAACTGGAAGTTGGTTGCTGGTATGCTGTTCATTAGATTATGGGTAAAATTACCACTCGATTTCGCTCTTTTGTCCGGGCTTTGTATTGTACTGCTTGCGCCGGAGCTGGTAAATATATTGGGATTCGTTCGATTTCATGGCATCGAGGATCGCCCGGGCCTGTTCTTCGGACATGTTCATAGCCTTGAGGCTTTTGAGCAATTCTTCCTTTTTAAGGTCCTCGCTCACTTCGCGTATTTCCTGCGGCGGGGCGTGTGGAGGTGCCGGTTGCACCTGGTTCGTCTGCTGCTGGTTCGATTGGCGTTTCCGGGTAGTCATGTCCGACGGGTCGTCGACACCGGAAAAGCTTTTTTTCAGTATAATATAGTTGGTTCTTGCCAATGCATTACCCGGTTCGAGGCGCAATGCGGTTCTCAGGTTCGTCAGTGCACTGGCGGTATCTTTTTTGTTGACGAGGATCAATGCGATCTGTGCATTTGCGACCGAGGCAATGCTGTTATTTTCAATGTTGCTCAGTAGCCGGTAATGTTTCAAAGCCTGTTTGTAGTCGCCTGCTTTATATAAGGAGTGGGCCAGGTTCAACCTTGCAGCGGGATCTGAAAAGATCGAGCCGTAAGTGATTTGCCGGTACAGCTCAGCCGATTTCGTAAACTCCTTTTTCCGGAAAGCCTGCTCCGCGTCCAACTTTCTCTGGTTCGCCTTGGTTATGGAATCGAACGTACGGTTATCCCAAAGCCAGAGCAGGACATAAAGGATCAAAGACGTCATATCGGTTCACATTTGCGTGCAAAAATAGGGAATTGCGCTTAGAGTCGGAAGGTTCCGATGGTAATTAAAACGTCGAGCAGGATCAGTACCAGCGCCGCGCCCAGGAAATAATAATACTTGTTGGAAACCACCGTAATCGTCCGGGAATCCACCAGGGCGCCTTCCGCCTGGTTAATGTCGCTGATCAGCTTCTGGACGTCGTTTTTTGAGTTGTTGAGTTCATAATAAAATCCGCGGGCCGAATTGGCTACGCCGCGAAGGAAGTTCTCATCCAGTTTGCTGATCACCAGTTTGTCGTTTTTGTCCATGAGCGGCTTGCCGTTCTGCTGGATGCTGATACCCACTTTTGTCCCTACGGCCACCGAATACACCCCGATTCCGAAGCGGCGGAGATTATTGAATAATGCATTGCTGCAACCCGAACTATTTTCGCCGTCCGTGAAAAGCACCATCATCTTGGCGCGGCTCGTGGGGGCGGTCGCGTTCATCAGCTTGTTGTAGGCCATTTCGATTGCGCCGCATATATTGGTACCATTCGTCGGAAGCAAATCCGTTTGCAACGACTGGATGAAAAGTTCGAGCGCGGCCACGTCGTATGTGAGCGGTACGTGTATGTACGCGTCATTCGAAAAAATAATGATCCCGATACGGTTCGCCCGCTCGTTCTCCACGAAGCGGTTCAATTCAAACTTTACTTTTTCCAGCCGGGAGGGCGTCACGTCTGCAGCATCCATCGACTTCGAAAGGTCGACCACCATAAATATGTCCTTACCCTTCGCCTGAATATCGCGCTCGGCCTCTCCGAACGATGGCCCGAGCAGGCTAATGATCAGAAGTGAGAAGGTGATGGTGCGTAAAAAGAGTTTGATGATGAGTGTCCGGGCAGTGGTTTGAAGCTGTCGGGCGACCCGAACAGTGCGTATGATATAGGCTGTGTAAGCGAAAATGAAAAAAAATATAAAAAAATATTCGGTGCTCTCAAAGGGGTAATTCCAGTTCATAATGAACGTATTGTGCGATTTAAACTTGGACAAAAATAGGCATTTCGCGCTTCTGGTGAAGTTTTTTTTCTTGGAATGTTTGCTTTTCTGAAATCCAACCAGCTATATTTGCACCCAAGAACGACGGACGAAGGAGGGATGGGTGAGTGGCTGAAACCAGTAGTTTGCTAAACTGCCGTACTCGCAAGGGTACCGCGGGTTCGAATCCCGCTTCCTCCACGCGGTTTCCGAACGTTCGAAAATACTCCTTCTTAACGTAGAAAGAGAAAATTTATCGGGGAGTGGCGCAGTCCGGTAGCGCATCTGGTTTGGGACCAGAGGGTCGCAGGTTCGAATCCTGTCTCCCCGACAAAAGCAAAAAGGCAGTAAGCCGTATGCAGTAAAACTGCACTGCTGACTGCCTTTTTTTATGACCGGTCCCGTAGCTCAGCTGGATAGAGCAACTGCCTTCTAAGCAGTAGGTCTTTGGTTCGAATCCAAACGGGATCACTTCAAAATCAAGCACTTAGATTAGTTTCTAGGTGCTTTTTTGTTGGACTAACAGTGAAACTAACAGTGAAGAGGTGAAATGATAAAGCCCGACATAGTGCCGGGCTTTATGGTTTAATTTGAATTCTGGTAACTGACGACCTTGCCTTTTTCTATGTATAAGTAGATACCGTCATACACCCATTGCTCGTGAACACCCCAGCTCCCAACGGATTTGTTAATCGCCTCGGGCTCTCCGAGGCTCACTTTGGCCATTTCGGCTGACATGCCAATCCAGTAATATCCATCAACCAGTTTTTGTCCTAAAGATTTTCCGTACTTCGCGATGATTTTTTTGTTGCGGTCGACTACTTCCTTCTGGGCTTGCTTCCAAATCCTTTCCCCTTCCGCTTCGGCCGCATCGTTTTCTTTTCGAGAGACAGTAATTTTTGTTAACTCCGCATTTACGATCTCGTCATGATTGCTTTTCTTGATGGCAGCCTTATAGCCCTTGATCTCGTCGTTTTCCAAAATACTCCATTCGTCCAGAAATCCAGTAGTATTACCCTTGGCAATCAGCCAGTAAGAAACTTTGTAGTCTAGCAGCCTAACGACCTCCCCTTCCTTGATTAATTCAATAACCTCTGAAAAAGGATCATTTTGTTTAAATAGCTTACTTTCTCGCCTAACAACTGCCCCAATAAATGACCCAGACGACCCGCCGGAATACTTCGAAATCAGCTGTTTGCTTTCGGCGACTTCAAGATCCTTAATTGCAGAATTTAGCGAGTCGCTCTTTAATGATACCTCCACCCTCAGTCTAGCAACCTTCTTTTTTAAAGTTTCTATCGCAACCTGGGCTGAGTCGCCCGCGGTTTGGGCGGACGCCGCAAAGCTAGTTAAAACGATTACTGAGGCTAGGAAAATTTTCATCAGTCGAGGGGTTCGGTTCTGGCCTTAACATAGTATATCTCCCGAACATCAGCAAGCGAAAGCTCGAAATCTGGATATGTTTCCTTGTCAGGATTTAGCGAATGGCAAACGATAATCCCTTCATCAACTCTGTGATCAATTATCTCCTTGATCTGAATACTCTCGGTGGTTACGAGGACAAAGTATTTGTATTTTGTGAACATGGAGCTTTCCTCTCCAATATTTGCGTTGCAGTTTGCATGCCGTTAAAACATCGCCCTGCGCAAAAGAGTCCCTCATGCCATTATCCATGCTGTCTAAGCAGTAGGTCTTTGCCGGGCCGCCGGGCGGTTCGAATCCAAACGGGATCACTTCAAAATCAAGCGGCTATGATTTTCATGGTCGCTTTCTTTATGCTATGACGAGGTCACCAGTTCAGCTGGATAGAGCAATTGCCATCTACCTCCTTGTTATGTCGCGGGTATTTCGTTTCAACCCTATTGTTACTTTTTTGTCAGGGGGATAGTCATGTCCATGCCAAAATCTTGATCATCATATTTCATGAACATATTCAAAGTGAGTGTTGAAGATTTCAGCGAGCCACTCCCTTTGTAGCGGACAATTTGTCCGTTCCCAACTTCGCGAAATGAATCAAAACTGAAACTATTGGACGAAGTCATTGGAACTTGGTCAAATGGATAGGTGATAATATAGTCGTCAAATTTTCCATCCAGGCTTTCAAAGTGTTCATTTACGATAATGTGTAGTGATTTCTCGCTTGTTCTGCTGATATCGTAAGTAGCAAAATAAACTTGATCAGTTGACTTTTGAACGGCGGTCTGCCATGTACCGATAAAGGTACCGGTCGGATCGGGTTCCTTGGAAGAACAGGCTATTACCAGTATACCGATGAATAATAGGAATACCCTTATCATGATAGTTATTTTAGATTAGTTGCTGATTATCTACCACTAAAATAAATTAAAATGCAATATCCGCGACTTCTATAAAATTATCAAATACTGATATTCATTCTTATTGCAATACGCCATTCATGGCTTCGAATAGGAAGAAAATACGATTTTCTTGTCGGCATTATAACGGAGCATCCATTGTTCTCCCCGGCCGTTATCGAGCCAGAAAATGTAGCTTGTGACCCCTTCGTATTCATTCCGATAACTTTTCATGAGATTATAGCCTACATCCAGCCCGAAATTGAGGAAATGAGAGGGCGCGCCGAGAACATCGGAAAAGATCGATATTTCCTTGCGCGTGAGGTTGGTATCGAAGTTCCGTCCTGTGAAATCTTCGTTGTATTGCCTGATCTGATTGAAACTACCTACCCAGATCAGATTGTAATCCTTATCGAAGAGTAGACTTTGTGAGTCAACCCCCAGAAATCTGACAATGACTTCGTATGTTTTTGTCCCATCGAGATTAATATAAACGGTACCACCCCCGAATTCGAATTCGTTGTTTCGGGCGATCATCTGCCTTGTTTCTTCATTGAAGTTAGTGAGCGTGTTAACAAACGTAGGGTTAGGTTTACTTCGTTTTTGGATGAAATCGATAATGGGGTCGGGTAAATCGTTGATGTTTCTGATATGGTACAATCTTGGATGAGGGGACATGTAAATGGAAGAGGGCCCAAAAATTGCGACGAAATCCATTCCATTCAGGCGATAGTTTACGGCAGGAGTAGCTATATATCCATCGAACAAGGTAATTGTGCGGTAGTCCGAGATCGCGCCCCCTTTGATTGTTGCATTTTGAAGCTTGTTGACCAAAGAATCGGGTACTTGCTCTCCGCTGGTTCTGGCCGTGGAAATAATTTCGTCGTTATTTACAATGGCCGAATACCGCTCATCATCCACATTGAATGCGAATTCAAATACCTTACCGTTTTCAATGACCTTGCCCGACAAGTTCCTGGCTTCTGGGTACTTCTCAAAAACTAACTGCTGAACATGTTCGGAAATCGTCGGCGCCCCGTTTGGAGCGGCTTCCTTCACTGCGCATCCATACATGAGAGGAAGTAGGATCCATGCGAATAAAGTTAGCCAATAAGAAGAGTGATGTTTCGACGAACAGATTGTGGGATTCGTTTTCAAGGTACCGATCAATGCTTTTGCTGAAAAATATCGATTGAAGTAGGATTCACATGTCAACCAAATGATAGACGGATTTGTTCATTGGAAGCGTTGCCTTCGCGATTGATATAAACACCGATCACGAGACTGGCGTGATGAACGGAACGGATTGTTGGCCAACGTATATGTTTTATCGGTAGTACTGTTTTTTGGATTTAAACTGATTTCTACGGTTTTACGGGCCGTGTAAGGGAGAGAAATAGGACATTACGTCTTTATTTTTTTGTTATTTTTGTTTTCGTATCTCGACAACCCCTTTCATGTATATCGACGAAAATGCGGCGGACGATGCTCTGGTAACCATGCTGATGGATGGCTCGGAGGCGGCATTCGACTTGATTTATGAGCGTTACTGGAAAAAACTCTACAATGAAGCCTACAAAAGGCTCAACGATTCTTCGGATAGCGAGGAAATCGTACAGGATGTTTTTGTAGATCTTTGGAATAAAAGAGAAAACCGGCAGATCGATAACCTTCGGGGATATTTGCTGGGAGCGGTGAGATACCAGGTTTTTGCGGTCTATCATAGGCGGAAAAACCTTCCGGCCTTCGAAGAGCCGCTCGATTATATGGCGTTTTCCAGTGACGACGCGGATTCCGGCTATATGAGAGATGAACTGCTGGCGAGCATTCACCTGTGGCTGGAAACACAGCCCGAAAAGCGCCGCGAAATTTTCAGGCTACGCTACCTGGAAGGACTTTCCACCCTGGAAATCGCCGAACAGCTCGATATTTCGAGAAAAACGGTTCAAAATCAACTCAATACATCACAGCAAAGCCTGCGCGAAAGTATCGGAAGGCTGCTTGCCATCGCCATTTTGCTGCTTCGCCCGTAGCCGTTCACAGCAGTTTTTGGAGTGTACCCGAAATTTTTTTTAAAAAATTAGAAGTTTGCCTGGGACTTTTTCGGGAATTCCTGCACTGGTATATAAACAGCGTTCTATAAACATGCCAAGCGGAAATAGGAATAAGTTCAGGTCGATCGTCGCCAGGTACCTCAGCGGGAGTGCCGATGAGGAGGAATCGGACATGATCGAAAAGTACTATGAACTTTTCGCGGGAAAGCCCGACCGGCTATCGAAACTTTCGGAGGACGAGCTTGCCGACGTCCGGGAACGAATGAAAGGGAATATTGCCAAACGCATTGCGCCGCCTGCGCGATCACGGCCGCTTCTGCCGATGGTTTTCTGGCGTGTGGCAGCTGCGGCGCTTATCCTGATCGGTGCGGGCTGGGTTTTCTATCTGGTAAGGGAACAGCGCAAGCCGGGAGTCAATCTTTCAGGAGCGAAAACGGTGATTCATCAGTCTGTGAAAGGCCAGACGAAATTTGTGGTACTCCCGGATGGAAGCCGGGTGGTTTTGCACGGCGATACGCGCATCGAGTACGACCGCGACTTTAACCGGGAAACCAGGGAAGTGTCGCTTACAGGAGAAGCTTACTTTGATGTGGTGCATTTAAATGCGGGTGGCCGGAAGCCGGCTTCTTTTGTGATTAAAACCGGTAAAATCAGCACCACAGTACTCGGAACAGCATTCAGTATCAAATCTCTTCCCTCGGAAAGCGAGGTAGTGGTGACGGTTACGAGAGGTAAAGTGCGGGTGGACGACGGCGATAAACGCACCAGCCTGCTTACCGCAAACCAGCAGGTGACGTACAACACCAAGACGACGGTTGCGGACGAGAAGGTTGTGAAATCACAGGAACTTACCGCCTGGGTACAGGCCGACATGGTGTTTCAGGAAATGCCTTTTGGCGATCTGGCGGAAGTGCTGGAAAAACGTTACGGCGTAAAAATCTCTTTTCAAAACCCGCAATTGCAGCAATGCCTCATCACCGGGCGGTTTTCAGGGACGGAAACCCTGGATGAAGTCTTTAAGGTGCTGACGCTGACGAGCAATACGAAATATTCCCTGGAAAGCGGCGAACTGGTATTAAGTGGTGAGGGATGCCGCTGAATAGACTGATAACTAAATTCCTATGAAACAGATTTCCATCCATTCGGGCCGGGCTCCATAGCTTCCCGGCAGTCATATGAAAAAGCTCCCCGGCCTTGGACAGCAATAGGGAGCTTTGAATAGAAAATTCGCTAACACAAATTTCTAGACAATACAAATATATGAAAAAATCTATATCCGTAGGCAGAAGAACTGTGCCTATCCGGCAGGGTATCTTATGCCGATATCTTTGCAATCTAATGAAGATCAGCGTTTATGGTGTCGGTGTTTTGATCATGGCAACCCAACTGCTGCTCGCAGGGGTGAGCGGCGCGCAGGACATCCGGGATGCCAATGTCACCTTGGGTTTGGAAAGGTCTTCTTTGAGGGAAGCACTTCAAGTGCTTCAACAGGAATCGGGCTACAATATCTTCTACCTTTCAAAGGCAGTCTCGCCTTTTGACAACATTACCCTCCGAAAGGAATCACGCACGGTGCAGAAAACGCTGGAATTGATTCTGGACAGGACTAACCTGGCGTTCAGGCAGGAGGGCAAAAATATCATTCTCACGGAAAGAGAAGTTGTTATTCCCGAAACGAAAACGCGGGCGCCTGTCAGGGGTAAGGTGACCGACAAGGACGGACAAGGCCTACCGGGCGTGAGTGTGATCATCAAAGGAACCAGTCATGGAACCATTACCGATCAGAATGGTAGTTATAATCTTGAATTACAGGAGGACAAGCCGGTACTTATATTCAGTTTTGTGGGCTATGTAGCCCAGGAGCTGGAAGTGGGCACGCGTGAAGTGCTGGACGTGGTACTGGCAACTGACGAAAAGGCATTGGAGGAAGTGGTGGTGATCGGGTATGGTACCCAGAAGAAGGTGAACCTGACCGGCGCGGTAAGCAACGTAACAGGCTCCGAACTGACCACCAGGCAAGCGCCGAACACAACTTCGCTTTTGCAGGGAAGAATGCCCGGCGTGCAAGTAACGCAGAACTCCGGGCAGCCGGGCGCTGAGAACGCGAGCATCCAGATCCGCGGGCAAGGCACGTTCAGCGGTGCCGGGAATGATCCGCTCATTTTGATCGACGGCGTGGAGGGGAACCTGAACAACGTCAACCCGAACCAGATCGAGAGCATTTCCGTGTTGAAGGACGCGGCTTCGGCGGCCATTTACGGTTCGCGGGCAGCCAATGGGGTGATTTTGGTGACGACCAAAACCGGTACGGCAGGCCGGTTGAACGTCGATTATAGCTACAATTTCGGCAGCCAGCGTGCTACTTCGGTTTATGACAGGATCACGAACTCGGTGCAGTTTATGGAGCTGCTCAACAAGGCCATCGCCCACACGGGAACCAACGCCAACCAGCTCTACACGCCCGCACAAATTGAAGAATACCGGCAGGGGAGCATTACAAATCCAGTGCAATATCCGAGTTATGATTGGATGGACGCGATTTTCAGGACTTCCCCGATGCAGCAGCATTATGTGAGCGTGAATGGCGGCAAGGAAAATACCACCTACAATTTCGGAGCGGGTTACCTCAATCAGGAGGGTATCCTGATCGCGACAGGCTACAAACGGTATGACGCCCAGTTTAATTTCAAAACGAGCCTGAACAAGACCATTACCTTCGGAACTAACCTTGCCTTTTCCAAAGGCGACCGGAATGAGACTGCATTGAACACCCAGTTCGACGGCAATTCAACCGAGGACCAGATTTTGAGCGCATTGGCAGCCCACCCTACATTCACGCCGAAGCTCCCCGATGGAAGCGGCCGGTATGCCGCCAAAGCCTACATTCAGGAAGGCGGCAACAAGAACCCCGTCGCGCTCGCGGAAAACGGGGGGCGGTATGTCAGGAATTACTACGCGCTGGCGTCGGCTTTTATGGATGTCAATATTTTGCCGGGTTTGAAAGGGCAGATCAAAGGTGCCGTCAAATTCAACGACCGGCAAACCAAAGTCCATGTGGTGGGTATTCCGGCCTACATGTTTTTGCCCGATGCCAGCGGGCCGTATCTGTACAACACCCAATGGAATGGTACCGTGGGTGAGAACAACCTGACGGTACGGAAGGAAAATGATGTGCAGTACACCGTATTCGGAACTTTGAACTACACGAAGAAAATTGGTACCAATCACGATTTGAATGCATTGCTGGGCGTGAGCCAGGAAACTTTCCGGTATGACCGCTTGCAGGGTTTTAAAAGGAATGCACCGTCCAACGACATACTCGAACTGGGCGCGTATTCTCCCGGCGGACAATTGGCCGATGGCCTGGCCTATGAGTGGGCATTGCAATCGGTGTTTGGCCGGGTAAGTTATAATTTCAAAGAGAAATACCTGCTCGAAGGGAATTTCCGGTACGACGGCTCGTCGCGCTTCCCGAAAGGTAACAAATGGGGCTTTTTCCCGTCGGCATCGGCGGGGTGGAGGCTTTCGGAAGAGCAGTTCCTGAAACAGGTTACCTGGCTCGAAAGCTTGAAAGCGCGCGTATCGTGGGGGCAGGTCGGTAACCAGAACGTAAACCGATCGCTGAGCGGCGAATCGGTGCCTTACCCGTATCAGCAGGTTTTGAACCCCGTGGTGTACAACATCGGCGGCTCGTTGCAGCAAGGCGTAACGCAGACCGACCTTATCAACCGCAACATCACCTGGGAAACCACGACTGTAACCGACGTCGGTTTTGACTTCGGGCTGTTCCGGGCATCGGTGTTCGGGAGTGTGGATTGGTATTCCAAAAAGACAACGAATATCCTAAGGCCTTTGCAGGTACCTGACTTTATCGGTGTTGCCGGTCCGACGGTCAACCTGGGCGAAATGAGCAATACGGGTGTTGAAATCTCATTGGGTTACCAGAGCAGGATCAAGGATTTCCGTTACAAAATCCAGGGGAATTTTGAAACCTACAAAAACAAGGTGGTGAAGTTTGGCGCGCGGGAAGTGAACAATGGAAATGGTACGGTCACCCAGGAAGGTTTGCCTTACAACTCCTATTTCATGTATGTTTTTGATGGTATTTATCAAAATCAGGGTGAAATCGACAATGGCCCGACGCCGCTCGTGAAACCCAAGCCCGGCGATATGAAGTACCGCGACATTAGCGGGCCGAATGGTGTGCCGGACGGCAAAATCACGACCGACGACCGTATGGTTGTGAGCGGTGCATTTCCGAAGTTCAACTACGGGCTGACTTTCAATGCGGATTATAAAAACTTTGACCTGGGAATCTTCCTGCAGGGCGTGGAAGGCCGTAAGATTTACATTAAGGAGTGGGGTATAGCGCCTTTCCGGCAGGCAGGACCGCCGCCTACGTTCTGGGAAAAGGCCTGGGATGGCGAAGGTACGTCGAATACGATCCCGCATATCTTCAATGAAAACTACGCGCCCAACACCCAGGTATCCGACTGGTGGCTGCAAGATGCATCCTATTTGCGGTTGAAGAACTTTCAGCTGGGGTACAGCTTCCCAGCCAAGCTGATCAACCGCGTGAAAGTCCAGATGCTCAGGTTGTATGTTTCCGGTGATAATTTATTGACATTCAGTAAATTCTTCAAAGGGATAGACCCAGAGCGAGCATCCGCCAGCGGCCGGGCGGCTATTTACCCGCAGGCCAAGATCTATTCCTTTGGTGTTAAAGTCACATTTTAATTCGTAATGCCATGACAACCAGATTCGCAAAAAATATATTTCTCTTCCTATTGACTACGGTGGCGTTCGCCTGCAAGGACACGCTGGACAAAAATCCCCTGGCCAATCCGAACTCTGAGAATTTCTGGAAAACGGAGACGGAGGCCAACAAGGCGCTGATAGCCTGTTATGCCAAACTCAAAGAACCCATTATATCCAACGGTCCGGCGCAAAGCGGAAACTTCCTCTTTTGGGAATCGCTGTCCGATAATGCATCCAACACCTCTGGTTACGAGTCTTTCGATGTCGTGATGCGTGGCGAGCATAATTCGGCCACTACCGGGATCGTCAGCAAGTCGTTTACCATCGGTTTTCAGGGGATCGCAGCGTGTAACTACTTCCTTGCCAACATCGACCGGGTAACGGCTGCCACCGATGCCGTGCGCAACCGGATGAAAGGGGAAGCATTGTTCCTGAGGGCCTTTTATTACAATGACCTTACGCAGCTTTACGGAGATCTGCCCATTCTCGTGAAACCCGCGGAACTCGACGACAATATCCGTGCGGTTCCAAGATCCCCCAAAACAGAGGTAGTTGCCCGGATTCTCGAAGACCTGGACCTTGCCATTTCATATCTTCCCGCGAATGCGTATACAGATGGGCGTGCAGTGAAAGGCTCAGCTATTGCATTAAAAACAAGAGTATTGCTCAACAACGAGCGGTATGGCGAAGCCGCCGAAGCGGCGTGGAGCCTGATCGGCGATGCGGCGAATCCTTTCAAACTGGCTGATAACTACTCCGGGATATTCTTCGGAAACCAGGCCGGCAACCGGGAGATCATGTTTTCCGTTCAGTTCAAGGCGCCGGACGATTACCATTCGCTCGACCAGGTGATTGGTGCCCGGATGTCCGTATTCCCGACAACCGAGCTCCGGGATGCTTATGAACCAAACGATCCGCGCCGGAAAATGACCATTTTTGAAGCGGGCGATCCGTGGGCTTACAATCCGGCGGGTTTTAAACAAACCGGGAGTCTCGCGGAAGGACAGATTCCCTATACGGGCATGGCATTCAAGAAATGGGTTAACCCGGCGATCAACAATGGATCGGGCTCCACTTTGAGCGAGCAGCATATGGTGAAAATACGTTACGCCGACCTGCTGCTGATGTATGCCGAGGCGATGTTCGAAAGCGGGAAAGGAAGTGACGCCAACGCATTGAAAGCACTAAATGACGTGCGGACAAGGCCAGGTGTGGAAATGCCAGCCCGAACGGCCCTCACGCGCGACGTGATCCGAAACGAACGGCGCGTCGAGCTGGCTTTCGAAGGATTGCGTTACAACGATCTCGTTCGCTGGAAGCTGGCCGACAAAGTGATCCCACAGGTCGCCTATGACGCCAAAGGCACCAAAAGAAAATTCAAATCCTATCTGTTACCGATTCCGCTTGGGCAAATGGACATTATGAAAGGGGTTTGGACGCAAAACGAAAATTACTGATAAAAGAAAATGATGTTTGGTATAAAGAGATGGGTGGTGCTGGTCCTTCTGGCATCTCCCCGGCTATTGTCTGCGCAAAATCTGACGGTCAAGAGCCCGGACAGTAAGATTTCGTTTCATCTTTTTACGAAAAGTGATTCCCTTTTCTACCGCATTGCCTACGATAGCAAGGAGGTAATCGAGGCTTCGCCCATTCGTATGTCGCTGGATGCGAAGTCCATTACCGACAAAGTCAGCATAGGTAAAGCGGAGCGCTATCAGGTGGAGGAAGAGTATCCCTGGAATGGCGCACATTCCGTGGCCCGGAACCACTGCAACGGCTCGAAAATCAGTATTAGCCAGGGCGCGTTGCGGTACACCGTTGATGTGAGGGTATTTAACGATGGCGCGGCATTTCAATTGACTATTCCCGGCAAGTCCGACGCGAAACGCATCGCCGACGAATCTACGGTTTTCAGGCTGCCTGCCGGAACCACGGCCTGGTACCACGATCTGTACATGCATTACGAAGGCGAATACGCACGGAAAAGCATGGATACCGTGCAAGCGGCACAGTGGGCGGCGCCTTCGGTAACGTTCCGGCTGCCGGATAGCCAGCTCTACCTGTCGGTGACGGAGGCGGATCTTAAAAATTATGGTGGAATGGCTTTGCAGACGGACGGTAACAGGGGAATGGTACTGAGGTTACCTCAAAATCAACCAACTTCCTATCCCTACAAACTGCGTTACAGTGCCGAGGATGTGCTCCGGCTGGCGCAGCCTGCGGCTATAACCGGAACAGTAACGACTCCGTGGCGCGTGATTGTAGTTGCGAATGGCCTGAATGCCCTGGTAAACAGCGACATCGTGCATAACCTGTGTCCGCCGCCGGATAAGAAGCTTTTTCCGCAGGGCATTAAAGCCGCCTGGATCCAGCCCGGCTCCGCAGTTTGGAAATACCTTGACAATGGAGGCGAAGGAACGCTGGAAACCATGAAGGAATATTCCCGGCAGGCAGCCGAGTTGGGTTTCAAACACAATATCCTCGAAGGTTTCTGGAAAAAATGGCCGGATAGCGATCTGAAATCGCTTGTAGACTATTCCCGTGAAAAAGGGGTTCACATCTGGTTGTGGGAGCATTCCAAAGCGCTTCGCGACGCGAAAAGCCGTCAGGCGTTTTTTAAACATTGCCGTGACCTGGGTGTCAGCGGTTTGAAACTCGACTTTTTCGACCATGAAGCGAAAGAAGAAATTGATTTGTATCAATCGATCCTGCGCGAGATGGCGGAATTGAAGCTCATGGTGGATTTCCATGGCGCCAACAAACCCACCGGCCAGGAGCGTACCTGGCCCAACGAGCTGACCCGTGAAGCAGTAAAGGGAATGGAAGCCAGTAAGCTGAAAGATCGGGCCGGGCATAACGTAACCTTGCCGTTCACCCGTTTCGTGACAGGACACGCGGAATACACCCCCGTGCATTTTGGCGAGCGCCGGAAAAACACGACCTGGGCGCATCAGATCGCCAGCGCTGCCATATTTTCGGCTCCGTTGCTTACCTATTCGGCCAGCCCGGAGCATTTGCTGGAAAATCCGGCGGTGGAGATGGTCAAAAGCATTCCGTCCGTTTGGGACGAGACGATCGTGCTGCCGGGATCTGCCATCGGCGAGGCGGCCGTGTACGCGCGCCGGAGCGGAAAGAGCTGGTTTCTGGCTGTGATGAATGGTGCTACTCCCAGGCGTATTGATATTCCGTTGAATTTCCTCGGCGAGGGTACCTTCAGTGCATCGGAAGTAAGGGATTCGGCCGAAAACCCCGCCAGTGTAACACTTGGAAAGGGAAATTATGACAAGAACGGCAGTATTCACCTGAACCTGGGAGAGGGGGGCGGCTTCATTGCAAAATTTGTACGCCCATGAAAGTGATTTTCAGGATAATGACCATTCCGGTATTATGCATTTTGATGGTGGTGCTGTTAAGCTCACCGCGGGCGGCAACTGCTCAGGAGATTTATGCAGGACGCTATAAAGCCGTTTTCACCAGCGTACCTCGTAAAGTACCAACTTCCAAAACACCGGACGGGCCGTTGGCAGGAAACGGGGACATCGGGCTGACGCTCGGTGGCGACCCTGATAAACTGCGGTTTTACCTCGGCAAGAACGATTTCTGGCGTGCTTATCCGGTTTATCCGGGCGGCGGGATTGCCCTGTCCGGATGGTTGGAGATCAACATTCCTGCGCTCGCCGGAGCCGATTACTACGCCGAGCAGGTACAGGACATAGCGGAGATTGCTGCCAGGTTTAAGAAGGATAATCTTTCCATATCCGTGAAAACCTGGGTATCCGCTACGACCAACACCGTGGTGGTGGAACTGGGAGCCAACGAGACGTGCGCCATGCATTTTGCATTGAAAGCGGCAGAAGGAAATACATCCGTCAACGCGGAAGGTACCCAGGCAGGTACGCATTGGGTTACGCGTTCTTTTGAAAATACGCCTTTGCTTGCTTGGCCATCGCATATTGCAATGGCCGCAAAAGTATTGGGAACGAAGCCGGAGGCCGATGGCAGCATTACCTTGACGCCTGGCGGCAAGGTAACTTTGGTGGTAACCATGTATTCCAATCACGATTCGAAAGATTGGAAACAAAAGGCCATAGCCGGGGCGGAAGCAACGACGCCTGAGAAGATTACCCGGTTGCAAAAGGAACACCGCGCGTGGTGGGCAAAGTATTGGAGCCGGTCGACGGTACAGATCGGCGACCCGTTTCTGGAAAAGTATTACTATGCATCCCAATACCTCTTCGGGGCGACGTCGCGGGCGGGCAAATTTGCACCGGGTATTTGGGGGCCATTCATCACGAAGGATTCGGCTGCGTGGGGTGGCGATTACCACCTGAATTATAACTATCAGGCGCCTTACTGGGCGGCCTACTCTTCGAACCACGTCGACGAAACCGATAATTTCGACAAGCCGCTGCTCGATTATATGGAGAGCGGGAAGCTACATGCGAAGGAGCTGCTTGGAATCAGAGGGATCTATTATCCGGTGGGCATCGGGCCGCTTGGGTTGGTTACTACCCGCTGGCCACTCACGCCCGATGAAATGGAAAAAAGGTACGCTTCCCGGGAAAACACGATCGATGGAGGATACAAATTCCTGGGACAAAAGATCAATGCGGTGTTCAGCGTGGGTAATATGCTCATGCGCTTTTACAGCACGTATGACGCTACATATGCGCGCAAGGTGTACCCGTACATGCGCGAGTGCGCGAATTTTTGGGAAGACTACCTGAAATTCGAAAACGGGCGTTACGTCATTTACATGGACCACTACAATGAGGTGATGCCCAACCTGAAAAATAAAGGCCAATGGCGCCAGCTCCTGGGCGATTTCAACTCCACATTATCGGTCGGGTTGGTTAAAATGTTGTTCAAAGGGATGGTCGATGTGAGCGGGTTTTTGAATGTCGACGAGGAAAGAAGGCAGAAGTGGGAGCATATTGTAAAGCATATGAGCCAGTTCACAGTGGGCGAAACCGACGGCAAGCCGAGCCTCAAAAATGTCGAATCCAGCCCTTCGCCGATACATAGCAGGGTAGAGGGGCTCGCCAGGGTATCGATCCACGGGCTGGTGCTGCCGGGAGGCGTATGCGGGCCGGTAACGGATTCGGCATTCAACCAGGTTTTGCTGAGTGATATCGGTCGGTGGAAAGACAAAATGAAAGCACCGGGAGAATGGGCCAATACGCTGGGTAATGGTGTCGAAACCTGTTTTCCTGCCGCGGTCAGGGTAGGATATGATTCCGACGAGGTGATGAAGCAACTCACCGACCGCATCAAACGTCAGTCACTGCCCAATCTCTGGATTACCGCGGAAGGTGGCGGGATAGAGACGCTATCAGCCGTTCCGTTGACGATCAATGAAATGATGATGCAGAGTTATGAAGGCGTCATCCGGATATTTCCCAATTGGAACAAAACAAAAGATGCCAGCTTTGAGCAGCTTCGTGCATATGGCGCTTTTTTGGTCAGCGGTAAGTTGCAAAAGGGTAAAATCGGGCCTGTCAAACTGCTGAGTGAAGCAGGAAGGCCTTGCGTCATAGAAAACCCCTGGCCCGGTCGTTCGGTACAATTGTTTCGAAATGGAAGGAAAGCGGAGCAGCTGACCGGAAAAACTTTTTCTCTCGCAACTTCGAGGGGGGAACAGTTGGAATTCATCGATCTTTAAGCATCATTCTCAACCCACTGATCTGCTATGAAATCATTGTTGATGACCTTTGTACTATGCATTGTTCACCTGGCGGCCATCTCCCAGGATAAGTACCGCCTGCTGGTGATCACAGGCGGGCATGGTTTCGAGAAAGTACCGTTTTACAATATGATGGATTCTTTGGGTAATTTCTCCTATGACCGGATAGAACAGCCCAAAGCCAACGAACTGATCGCTTCCCCCGATATCGATCGGTACGATGCGCTGGTTTTCTACGACATGAACGATTCGATTACGCTCGTTCAAAAGCAGGCTTATCTGCGCTTGCTGCAAAAAGGCAAAGCGATGGTCTTTCTGCATCATTCGTTGGTTTCCTATCAGAATTGGGACGAGTTCCAGCGAATAATCGGCGGTAAGTATTACGAAAAGGCCACGTTGGTCAATGGGAATTCGGTGAAATCGAGCTACCAGCACGATGTGATCATACCGGTGAAAATCGAGAATCCGGCACACCCGGTCACGAAGGGACTCGCCGATTTTGAGATTTATGACGAGGTGTACGGGAATTTCCTCACCCAGCCAACTATCCGGCCACTGCTGAGCACGACACATCCCGGAAGTTCAAAATACATTGCGTGGACCAACCCGTTCGGGCGCAGTGAGGTGCTCTTCATTCAGTTGGGCCACGGGCCGGAGGCTTTTGGAAACTCCAACTACCGGAAATTGTTGCGGCAGGGCATGGAATGGTCGATCGAGCGGCATCGGTGAAAATATCTTAAAGCAAAAACATACTACTTAGTATGTTTTTGCTTTAGCTTTGCATGGAAACCAATAAAACCATGCATCAAACACTTCTTATCTTACACTCCATCAACAGATGGCTTGTGCTGGCAAGCCTCTTCTATGCAATCGGGATCGCCCTGTCCGGCCTTCGGTCGGGCAGGGCGTTTTCCGGCGCTGACAATACCGTCAGGCATGTTACGGCTACCATTTCGCACATCCAGTTATTGCTCGGGCTCTCGCTTTACATGATCAGCCCGGTGGTAAAGTTCGATGTCGCCGAAACCATCGGTACCGGACTGGTTAGTGAGCACACCTTCTTCCGGCTGATTCATATTGCCTTCATGGCTATTGCCGTGGTCGTTATCACGATCGGATCGGCCAGGGCAAAGCGCGTCGGGTCGGAAAAGGAAAAATTCAGGACAATGTTTGTCTGGTTTGGAGTAGCCCTGCTGATCATCCTCGCAGCCGTTCCCTGGCCGTTCTCTCCGCTGGCTAACCGGCCCTATTTCAGATCATTTTAACTCCCCCATTTCTTATGCTGCGACTACTCAAAACGCCGATCGGGCGCCTGAGAATACTCGGTTTTTTCGAAGGGATTTCGTTGATCGTCCTGATTTTCATTGCCGTTCCCCTGAAATACTGGGGTGGCGAGCCTCTGCTGGTGAAGGTTGTCGGGCCGGTTCATGGTCTGCTTTTCACGCTGTTTGTACTGGTAACGCTGAGCGCCGGGGTAACTTACCAATGGAAGTTTTCGGAGATCTCCTGGAAGGTCCTGCTTGCCTGTGTCATTCCATTCGGGACTTTTTACATTGACAAGCATATTCTCGCACGTGAACAAGCCGTCCTGGAGAATCGCCGCGATTAATATGGCTGTGTTGAAGACAGACGGAAGGCCGCGTACCGCACTGCCGGACCTGCGGTGGCTGCTACTGATAGCCTTTTGCCTGGCGGCGTGCAACGATGCCCCTCGCAGGATCGGAGACCATGTTTCCTTCAAAGGTAAGCTTTCGGAGTATGCATTGTTTAAAGGCAGTATGCCGGAACTTCTTCCGGCCGACGGCGTGGTACCGATCCGGATCGGCTCGTCACTCTTTACCGACTATGCCGAAAAGCAGCGTCTTTTGAAAATTCCGGATGGGCAGAAGATGGTTGTGAAAGGCAACGAGCTGCCCTCATTTCCGGATGGCACGCTGCTCGCGAAGACGTTCTACTATGCAAAGTCCGGGAAAGGGACGAGGTTGATTATAGAAACCCGCTTGCTACTGTATTCCGGAGGCAAATGGAACGCCGCTACCTACCGGTGGAACGAGGCACAAACCGACGCGGAATTGTTGGCGGAAGGAGCCACAGTGCCGGTATACTTCGAAGATAGGTATGGGAAATACCGGCATTTGGAATACAAAATTCCCGCGCAGGATGACTGTGGAACCTGCCATCGTTCAGGTGATGAGCTGGTCCCGCTCGGTCCTCAAATGCGGAATCTGAATATCCCTATTAAGATGAAGGGCGAAAACGTGAATCAGCTGGCCTACCTCATCGAAAGAGGAGTGCTTGCGCAGGCTGACATCGCGGGAATTGCGTCGCTTCCGGATTACAAAGATTCGTCCCTGGCATTGGCGCCGCGGGCCAGGGCCTATCTCGAAATGAACTGTGCCCATTGCCACCGCGAAGCCGGTACAGCGGCGGGCACGTCGTTGGACCTAAGCTATAACACACCCTACAAGGAAACGGGCATGGGCTTTAACAAGGAGAATATGGTGATCCGGATGAGCACGATGGGCGAATACCATATGCCTAAAATCGGCACGATGACGCCCGACGAGGAAGGCGTAAGGTTGATCAGGGACTATATTAAGAGTCTTGGGGACTAAACTGACCTGTAAAAATTGTAGGTTTGGGGAAAATGGATTGAGCAAACCAATGAAAAAGGCAGAAGCGACCCGGTTGACTATTCTTGAAAAGGCATTTGAGCTGATCTATATGCAGGGGTACCAAACCACGAGTATCGACGACATTATCGCGACTACCAAAGTGACCAAGGGCGCCTTTTACTACCATTTCAAAAACAAGGACGAGATGGGCCTGTCGATTATCAACGATCTGTTGAAACCGACACTCGCAGGTAGCTTTATCGGTCCTCTGCAAACCGATGCCGATCCGCTGACAGCCATCTACAATCTGATGCACAATCTGCTGATGGAAAACGAATTTCTCAAAGTGGAGTATGGTTGCCCAGCGGCTAATCTGACTCACGAAATGACCTCCTGGAATGCAGATTTCAATAAGGCACTCAACGAGTTGACCCGGCAATGGATCGATGCGATGATCGATCTGATCGAGCGGGGTAAAACGGACGGTCTCATTCGCAAAGACGTAAATGCGCGGCAGGCCACAATGTTTGTGATGTCGGGCTACTGGGGCATTCGCAACTTTGGCAAATTGGAAAGAAGCAAAGAAGTTTACTTACCCTATCTGAACGAGTTGAAAAACTATCTCGAAACCTTGCGTTAACCCGCAGGTCTGCTGCGTTTTATTGCCGCTACTTCGCTCTATTCATCCGCAAGCCCAGCGATAGTCCGACCTGATTGGGACGTACCTTGATACTATACTCGGCAGTGGGCACCTTGTTGAAATTGTACTCGAAATAGGGGCCGATGATGAGGTCCGTGTTTTTGTTCATGGTAAAAACCTTACCTGCTGAAATCGAGCCGGTGAGAAAATTTCGCCCGCTGGATTGCAGTTGCCGCGAATAATCGGCGCCAATTTGCGTGAAAAAGCGCCCGCTACGTTTGCCTTTGAAATCGAATTGCTTTTTGATCCCTACTCCTGCTAATTCCACTTTGCTGGTTACCGTCTCCGCTTTTCCAAGTCGCTCAAAAACATAACGGTTAGCTCCCTGCTCATCGGCCTTGAATTCATCAATTGCATAAATGTATTCTGCTTTCCAGCTGAGGTGGCTGTAATGGAACAGCCATTGTAAACCCAGTGTTTGGAACCCGGCGCTGAACTTATACCCCAGGTTCGCGGTCGATACCGGAAATGAGACTTTCAGGATGCGCGATTCGGCATTGGGCAGCAAGTAAATGCTCTGAAATGTGTTAGTTGCGGAAAGATTGAAAATCCAGGCAAACGACTTTTTATCGGACGGCTGATAGCGCGGGAAATCGAGCTTTTCCCGCACCGGCCGGGGCTCCGGTTCTCCCGATGTCGAATCCTCCGAATTTACGTCCAAGCTAATTGCCGGCATGGCCAGATCAACAGGCAGCGGCACCAGGCGGCCGGTTGCGATCTCGTTAACGTCCATGTCATGGTAGGCAACAGCGTTGTCCTGTATTTGAACAGGCAATGCGTGCTCGCTGTCTATGACGGGCGACGTGTTATTTTGAGCGGGAAGAACGGCCTCGGCGCCAGCCTTAACCTTGTAGGGTACCGGTTTTGTATGTCCGTGCAGCATACTGGCGGGTTTTGCCGGGGCGGTTGTTTTCAGTGGTCTGTGAATGTTCGGCCTAGCCGGATTCGCAGAGGCGTTATGACGTGTATGCGATGGTTGATCGGTGCTTACCACAATGTTGCCGTGAAGCGGTACGACATTAGCACGTTCTTTGAGTTCCTCGTTGGTTGCCCGCGAACGCGTAATCGCCCGGAAGGAAGCATAGCGTTCGCTCATTTCCTTCACCCCGAAGCCAAGCAGGAGCACAAGTACCGCAGCAGCAGAAAGCAGCAACGGCCTTACCCTCGCCGGTTTGTCGAGGGCCTCATATATTTTCTGATCAATAGATGCACGAGGCTTTCTTTCAAAATTCTCAAACGAATCGTGAAGGGCCTTCTGAATGGCATCGTTTAATTCGTCATCAAAAGATTTCATGCTGCTTGATCCCTTTTTGTTCCAGTTTTTTAATTAAAAGATTCCGTCCCTTCAATAGCTGGGAGCGGGATGTGACCTCTTTAATGCCCAGCATTTCAGCTATTTCTGCGTGTTTGTATCCGTCAATGAAATGCATGTTGATCACAATGCGATAGCCGTCGGGTAGCTCGTTGATGGCTTCGAGAAGCAGGCTGATGTCCAGCTTGCTGAACAGGAGTGTGTAGTCGTTGTTCTCCCAATCCAGTTTGACATCGTCGTGGGATGCACTCAGCATTTCCTTGCGCGTCACCTGGTTGTAATAGTCGATCGCGTGACGGACCATAATCGTCTTGACCCAGTTATCGATCGACTGAGGATTTTGAATATCGTTGATCTTCGCGAAAATCCGCAATATCCCTTCTTGAAAAATGTCTTCCGCCTCGGCCACGGTTTTCGCATACCGAAGGCAAACACCCAGCAATCTGCTTTTGTAGCGGTCATAGAAAACAGCCTGTGCCCGCGAGTCCTGCCTTTGGCAAGCCTTCACGAGCTCCGCTAATTCCATTTTGGTTTTTGTTTGAAATAAGGCCATTCGCAAGTTTGATCGAAACAGAGACTGTTAATGGCTGACTGTTCGAAGGTCCTGCATGAACAAGCTATCTAAAGACATAGGATGAGTATTGGTCATAAATGATTTCCCCTGTGGTGGCGTTGACAAAAACTTCTCTCAGTTCATTAATGAATGTGCGTGTGCCTTCCACTCCGGATTTTTTCTGTAATACATACCGGACACTTTTCAGGCCGTCGAACTGCGATTCGAACGCAACGGCGGTAGGCGTCGTGAAGTCTTCATATCCCTCGCTTACCTTCGCCAGCAGCTCCGCACTTCCTACCTCATTATTAGGCTTGTTCACGACATTCGTGCCGTCGGAATTACGGGCTATCCACAGCAGTGCTCCCTCCTCACTGAAAATCACCGGGTACAATTGGGAAGCAGGGTAGATGTAATAGGCCTTCTTGCCGTCGGAGTCGGTGATGAGACTGATCGTAGCGTTGGTCAGTGATATCGCCTTTTGCTGGCAGAACGACTGGATTACCTGTGGCAAATCCCCGGTGCCGACAGCGAACGACTCAGTGGGCGCTTTGGCCGTCAGTTTGATAATGTGCCAGTCATTGAGAATATAGTAGTTCAGCAGAAAGGGCTTTCCGTTGAAAACGTATCGCATTCTTGCCCCGTTATCGGTGGCTTTGTCGGCCAGTTGCACGCCGGATATTGCTCCGCCTCTTACTTTCAGCTTATCGGTAAGGTCTTTGTAAAGCGAGAGGTCGGCCGTTTCGCGGTACACCTCGGCAACGATTGCCGTAGGGCTCACCTGTGTTTCAAAATTGGATGCATTACTGACAAACTTTGCTTTCCACAATTTGTCTTTTAATAGAGTTTTGAATACAAATTTCGCCGCATCCGGGTAGTCATCTTTAATGGCCGTAATGGTCGCCTCGGGAACGGTTTCAGTATCGGGTTCCTGCACATCGACAACCTTATTGCAGCCGATCATAATCGATATGCAGAGGATTGTGACAAAAAGTGCAATCTTTTCGAAGTTCATTAATATAATAATAGAGCGTATTGCCGACTTGTTTGCCTTACAGACAGGGTTGCTGCGGAAAAGTGTTGCCTGTGTCGGTGAATTTTTTTGAAAAATGTTTTGGGAGATATAAAACCGGAAACGATTTAATTCCATATCAGGCAACGTTTGAAATCCGAAAAGAGGTCTATGATTTGAGTCCGCAAAACTACGCCGAAAAACAATGAGATTCTTTTTACTTTTCGCAATCGTACTATTAGCCATTCATGGATGTAAATCTCCTGAAAATCATGGAACTACACCGCAGCCTTCTTTGGAATTACCGCAGTCGGTTCAGGATTTGATTTATAAATCATACCCGTCGGCAACCAATTTGAAGGGCCTCTCGGAGGTGGAACAAGGGCGGGTGTATGAGTTGTCGTTTGAAAACAACAATGCCGGGTACAATGCAATAGTCGGTACATCCAGTATTCTCCGGGTAGCGGCTACGGTCGGTGAAGCGGTGCCGGATTCACTGGTTGCGCAAGTTGGCCGGCTAGCGATCAGGGGAGGGAAATTGAGCAATTACAGGAAGATCGTCTACTTCGACGACAGGGTTGCATACGGAGCTGATTATGAATTAAACGGAGTTAAGTATACTGTTCTGTTTTTGTACGGAAATGTAACCCTGTACAATTTCGAAAGTCAGTATGAAAGCAAGAATATTCAGGACTTGCCGGTGAGCATCCAGCAATATATCGCCGCACGAAATAAGCCCAACCCTGAATTTGTGAATTCACTTACGAACCTGAATGAGGTGAGCCGCCAGTACATTATCAAAAACAATGAACTGACTTTTCGCCAATGCATGGTTCAACTACTGCCTGATGGAAGCAAACAGTACTATGTTTGGGTCAGTTTCCTGGGTACTACTGACCTTCCTGTTCTTTTCAATGAAAAAGGAGAGATACTTTGGACCGGATCTTTCAACAGGATACGCCAGTTTGAGCAGGACTTCAATGGGTCACCGGCACTCTGGTTACCTAACCTTACATCGAAGGAAATAACTTATTTCCGCGACGTGCTGGCAGGCTCCTCCGAATTCTTAGGGTTCAATCTGGATAACTTTATGAATTTCAGCAGGAGTTACCGCAATGAATATCAAAACAACGTCGGATACGAACTGGACTTGTATAATGACAAGAATGAGCGCTGGTCCTTGTGTTATAACAGAGATAAGAAACTGGTATATTCCATTTATAACGCCCAATAAGGGTTTATACAGCTAAATTGTAACCGGCGGTGTAATTGGAGTAGCTTGTTTTCCGTTAAAAGGCAAAGCCTTCATACGTGTTATCAAGATATTTTTTAATCCTCTTCTTCTGTTCCCATTATGCCACCGCGCAGCCGTACTATACGCGCATGCGCGGGGCTTTTGGCGCCGATGCATACGGTATTGCGCCCAGGGGGGCGATTACGGCCGAAGCAGCTTTCGGTTATCTCAAAAAATCATTCTGGAATGTTCAGGCAGGAGTGGGGGCCATTACGAGCGCGCATTTTCGCAGCCCTACCATTTTGGGAGCATTGACCCATTGTTTTGTTTTAAATCCCTACAAACGCAGGCCATGTATTCCCCAGCCAGGCAGCTATGTGCTCGAAAGCTACTTTGAAGCCGGGGTAGGAGGTTTCCTGATCGACCGTTACGATAATGGTATCTATTATAATCCGAACAAGCAACGGCTGCTGACGCCGTCCGGCGTGGCCGGTTTCCGCTTTCACTTTGTGTCCCGGAAATGGATTTACATGCTCAAATTGCGCTATACCCCGCCATTACTACATAATTCCCTCGCCTCACATGCGGGTGTAGGTGTAGGCGTGGGCTGGCGTTGAGGACCGGGTTATCATGTATTCCAAAATTCAATAGAAAATACAGCACCGGAAATGGATATTGCCTTTATACGTACATGAAGCATTCCTGCAAGTTCTTTCACAATCACGAGTCCGATTCCGTGCATGTCGGGTGCGTTGTCCGGCGATTGGGGGTAAATGGTATCGTCATCGCCGTTGAACCAATTCAGGACGGCTTCGGGCAAACCCGGACCGGTGTCGGTCACAAGCAACCTGACTACCTCATTTTCCCGGCTGGCCGTCACGATCACCGAGCCCCCGGAGGTATATTTGTTGGCGTTGTCGATCAGGTTGTGCAGGATGATTTTCAGCAATTGCCGGTTAGATTTGAGTAGGAGCGTCCCGGGAATATTGTTGACGAATTTATTTTCCTGTACTTTGAATGAAGTGTCAAAAATGACGGCAATTTCATCTACCAGGCCCTTCACGGCAAATGTGTCGTGTGCCGCCGAAGCCCCCGACATCTGCGACTTGACATACGACAGTATGTTTTCCAGTAGCAGAAGGACTCTTCCGGATGACTCATTGACACTGGAGCCGATTGCTCCTACCAGTTCCAACTCACCTTCTTGAAGGAGGCCACGTACCTTTCCGGACGCGAA
Organism: Dyadobacter fermentans; assembly: GCF_019924045.1. Lineage (GTDB taxonomy): Bacteria > Bacteroidota > Bacteroidia > Cytophagales > Spirosomataceae > Dyadobacter > Dyadobacter fermentans_A. The sequence continues at coordinate 38,250 of NZ_JAHXBN010000022.1, forward strand.
TTCGATCGATCTCAGGGGGCTGCGGATGTCGTGGCTGATGGACGCGATCAGATGCATTTGAAGACGGGTTTGGCGCAGGAGCTCCTGTTCAGATTCTTTCAATACACTCAGTGTGTCCTGCAAGTTGCGCGTCTTTTCCGACACCCGCGATTCCAGCGCCCGGTTCAGTTGATCGGCTTTTTTCAGGCGGCTTTTAAAATAGAAGTAAATAGCTACCAGCACAAGGGTAACTATTACCAACTTGAAAGGCCAGGTATCGTACCAGGGGTAGGGGACGACGATCGTAAGCGTAGCTAACTGAACAGAATTCGGACCAAATCCCGTGTTTTTGCGGATTTTCAGGGTATAGGTTCCTGATGTAAGGTTATTCAGGGAAATGAAATGCTGCTCCTGCTCGATAGGGAACCACGTTTCTGTAGACGAGGGGCGGTCTTCTTCGGAAACCGTATAGTACAATTGCTGATTCTGTCGCTCGGCCAGGTAGGGTGATGAGAAAAACACGCGCAGGTCGCTCACACCCGCGAGCTGGATTTTCGACCCATTTACAGGCACATTTCCAGAATTGGCTTCGACACGGTCGATGAAAATTTTGGAGTGCGGCGTATCGACCGGTATTTGTTCCGGTTTGAAAAATACCAGGCCACCCATGGACGGCAACGATACATAGTCATTCCGCAAACGAATCGCGCAAGGTTGGCAGCCGCCATTGAATTCGTTGATCCGGAAGCCGCTATGCTTGCTGTACCGATGGTAATAGAGCCGCGTACTGTCGCCGTGGCTGGCAAAATCGAGCAGGTCGCTCCGCAGAATGCGGAACAGTCCCTGGTTGGTCGGGATCCAGAAAAAGTCCTTGCGGTCGTGTACAATGCAATGGGCGTTGGAAAGAAAGTGGTCCCTATCCAGCGGAAAACGCACCGGTCTCCCGTTTTGTATGAGAAAGAAACCGTCGTCGTCGGTGGTGAACCAGAGCTCGCCGGGACGCGGCAGCAATAGGCTTTTGATGTAGTATCCGTTGGTCCGCTGAATGGCGGAAACGGTATTTCGTGCGAGATTTACTTTGTACAAGCCCGGATGTGTCCCGACCCACAACACATCATTTCCATCTTTAAGCATATAGGAAACATGCTTTATCTTATTGGTTAGGGTACGCACAGGCATTCCGCTTTCACCAGGCTCAATGTATTTCACGCCGTCTTTCTCCATGCCAAGCCAGATGCGGCCGGTCTGGTCTTCGTAAAGAAAAGAAATGTCGCTCCCCAGGTTCCATACTTGCTTCAACTGTTTACCGGTTGAATCATAGCGGTACAGCTGTTTGTACGACCAACCGTATCCGGCGATCCAGATGTCGCCTGAACGGCTTTTGACGATCGTGTAGCCGTTGATGGCCTTTCCAAGCGGGTGAGGTATAACCCGTGAAAAGTTCTGGCCGTTGTTGCTTTTTCCAACCACGTAAAAATGCGGGGTAATAACCGAGCTGTCGGACAGTATCGCTTGAGCGTAGTAAACATTTAGTCCGGGGTCGTCGGTTTCGATGCCCAGCGCCTCGAAAACTTTCAAATCGTATATGAAAAGACCATTGGTGATCGTACCCAAGTAAAGCCTTTGGTGGCGGCTGTCATAGAAAACGGAAGTAAGGCCGTTTCGTCCGAAGTCGACGTTGGTGAGCAAGATGCTGGTTACAAGATGTCCCGGTGCCCTTTCCGATAATGCATACAGTTTAAGATCCTGATAAATAAATGCTTTCCCCGATAAATCGTCTGCATAGAGCTTGTAGGGCTTGCTCAGGTCTGGCTTTTCCGGGTTTCCGCGTGCGGGCTCGAGGATAACGTCCGCACCCGCGCGGGCAAGGCCGCTGGTGGCTATGAGCCGGATGCTGCCTGCTTCGTTGTCGTAATAGAGGTTTGTACCGATTTTGAAAAGCCCGATAGGAGATGATAATTGGGTTTGGTAAGTCTTTTGTTTCTTCCAGCGGGCGTAAAAATCGATTTTGCCGCCCTTGCTCCAAATGTAAAAATCGCCGTTCGGCTTGGGAAGGAGAAACAAGTTGTAGGTGGGCACAAAATCTTTGTTCCAGCGGTCGGGTAGGCCCAACATGTACATCAGGTCGTAGGGTCTCGTGCTGGGTTTGAACATTTTGTGAATGCGATGGTCCAGTGGGCTTTTATCGTAGATAGCCTTGCCATCGGCGATTCGGATGTGGGTCAGTTTTTCTCCCACCGCATACAACCGCTCATGTCGTCCCTCAATGTCCGTAATAAAGGAGAGAAAACTGCTGGATTCCAGGCCGAGATTGTCTTTGCCGAAAGTGACGAACGACTGGCCGTCGAACCGGACCAGCCCCATGTCCGTGGCGAGCCAAATGAAACCCTCCTGATCTTGTGTAATTGCCCTTACCGTGTTTTGTGGCAGGCCGTTGTCGCTGGTGTAGTGCCGGACGCTGTATTTTGTCTCCTTAGCCGCTGGCTGCGAGGCGACCTGCAATGCGAGAATTTGTAACAAAACACAGACACATGTTCCTATCCTTCTCACGACGCGGCTCATAGGGCCTGATCTCGTCGCGTTCACTTGTATCTGATCTTTCACTGAGTGTGTACCTGGGGGTTAGGCCTGTTCGGGTTTGAAGGCAAAGCAAACGAAATCGCTCTGTTGCCGCCAGCAAAAAAATGACAGAAAATCGTAAATGCCTTCGTCGAAACCATAGAAATGATTCTATACCTTATTTACGATGTATTGATTGCAACAAAACCCGTTTCACGCTACTTTTACCGATATCACCGGCTTATCTGTTTACTTCCGCACGTCCCCCTCGGACGTGGACATTGCTCGTATTGACCGGCCCATTGGCTTTACCATTATGAAAATTCTTATTATCGATGACCAAACGCTGCTACGCACTGGAATGCAGCTGTTTCTGGAAACCATTTCTGGCGATTACCGGCTTTTTGAGGCAGCGGACCTGACATCAGCCAGGGGCGTTCTCCGGGAAAATCCCGATATCACAATGGTGATCACCGAGGTGAAAATGGAGGGATTGGTTTCGTCTGAGATCGTCCATTTGCTTCGTTCTGCCAAGCCAGGCATTTCGGTATTATTCTATTCTGGCTTGTCGGAGCGGATATTTGCCCTACCTGCGCTCAGGGCCGGCGCGGATGGGTTCATTATGAAACGCGAGAGACCCGCAGATCTGGCAAGGGCAATCGCCGTGGTGGGCTCCGGCGGCAAATATCTGAGCGTGGATTTACAGGCTTCATTAATCTCGATGATTGATTCGGATCACCAAAAAGAAGCCCTGGAATCGCTGGAAACACTCTCTCAACGCGAACGTACGGTGATGAATGAGGTAGTACTCGGTAAATCGACGAAGGAGATCGCCTTTATGCTCAATGTGAAATGCAACACCATAAGCACTTATAAAAAGCGCATTTACAAGAAAATGAACGTGGCCGATACCTTCGAGCTGTCGCAAAAAGCTGCCGGTTTTTAAAACTAATAGAAATCTTTCTATGGTTTAGTTTTGAACAATGCGAGCTAATACTACGTATTTCTAATTAGTTTTGAGGCGGATAAAAACAATCTGTCAACGCATTGTCAAGCCGGCACTTGCGTGATAACGTATATTGATAGTCGTTTGTTTTTTTTAACGGACCATCAGGTACGCACACTATACACACACGCCGAAAAATGGCTCCCAAGTGAGCCGTTTATTTCACCACACCAATTTGAAGCGTTAACCCACTGTTAATCTATGAAAGTGCTCGTTATTGACGGCCATCCTCTTATGAGATCGGCCATTAAACGGGAAATAAAAGACCATAAACCGCAGGCCAGGGTTACGCTCATGGCGCAGCTAGACCAAGCGGTGGAAGCAATTGAAAGCCAATTCTTCGACCTTATCATTATAGAAATAGGCATTCCCGGAGCGGGTATGCATACGATCCGGGAAATACGGACGATAGGGCACAGCAGTAAAATCCTCGTGTATTCTTCTATGTGCGAGGCTACCTACGCGCTTCCGTCCGTATCGTCCGGCGCGCATGGGTTCTTGTCCAAAGAGGTTTCCGGCGACGAATTGCGGATCGCGATCGATATGGTGCTCGATTCGAAGACATATTTCAGTAAAGCCATTCAGGAAAGCCTGCTTTCGCAGGTAATTGCCAACGTGAATGTTTCAACCCATAACCCGTTGCAAATGCTCACATCGCGGGAGCGATTGGTGGTGCATTTATTGCTGGAAGGGAAGAAGATACGGACTATCGCCGAAATGCTGGCCCTGAAAGAAAGCACTGTCAGTACCTTCAAAGCGAATGTGTTCAAAAAGTTGCAGGTGAGTAGCGTGGTGGCGTTGTCGGAGAAAATGGAAATGCTGCGGTAACCTGCCGGCGCTTAGCAGGCCGTTGCACCTGCGTCGTCGATGATTTTAGACAGCTCGATCGCGCTTGTGACGCCGCATTTCTGGAAAATCTTCTTTTTGAAGGTGCTGACGGTACTTAATTTCAGCTCCAACTGGGTGGCGATCTCTTTGGTCCACAAACCTCTGATGAGTAGTCTGCTGATTTCCAGTTCTCTGTCCGTTAACCCGATCCACTTTCGTCGTTTGATTTTGTTGTAGTTCTGGGGCAACTGTGTTACCAGTTGCTGCCGGACCACCTCGCTGAGGTATTTCTTTTCATTCACCACCGCCGACACCGCTTCCCCGTACATCTCGGGGTCCGACCGCTTCGATAAGTAGCCATCCGCTCCGGCCTGTACGTATTTTAATGCGTATTTGTCTTCCGGTAATCCGCTGAATACCAAAATTTTTGCACTTGTCCGGGCCTTTTTTATCATGTCGATCATCTTGACGTCCTGGCCACCGGGAAGATGAATGTCCAGGACGACAAGATCGATGGGTTTTTCCTGAACGATCCGTAGCCCCTCGTTAAAATCTTCGGACTCCAAAACCGTTGCGTTTTGAAATAGTTCGCGTATCACCAGGCGCATACCCATTCTCACAACAGCATGATCTTCAATAAGTAATGCATTCATTACAGGCAGTAAGGTTGATTTATAAAAGTGCGGATAACGCTTTGTTATGGCAAAACTAGACAGGGGAGACTATGCAAACAATGGAGATGTTGATCTTTAGATGTAAACATAGTACTACACTTTTGAATGGAATTTCAGGGAGTTTTTGTTACTTCGGGATATTACCGACAACCACGAGACCATTGCAATCTTTTCCCCCCCGACTCTTACTCGTTGAAGACCACGATATTGTCCGAATCGCTACCAGCATGATCATTCAGGAGATGATCAGTGACGCTGTCGTAGACACGGCTGCCAATTTCAAGGAAGCGGCGCATGCAGTCACTTCGCAGCGTTACCAGCTTATTATCCTCGACCTGAATATTCCGGGCACCGACCACTTGCTGACGATCGAAAAGTTGCGCGCATTGCAACCGGATGCTCCCATACTCGTTTTCTCGGGACAAAAGGAAGAACTGTACGGTTTGCATTGCATTCGTGCGGGCGCAGCCGGGTTTGTTTCCAAAGAGTCGAAAGCAACCGAATTACAGGAGGCCATTCGTGTCGTGCTCGGGGGGCAGAAGTACCTTAGCCCGGTGGTCCGCGCGCAAATGCTAGGCTCCATGCTGCAACAGGGCGTATCCGACCCCGCAGCGCTTTTATCGGCCAAGGAACTGGTGGTCATGGAAATGCTGCTGGAAGGCAAGTGGACGAAAGATATTGCCGGTCAGTTGAATTTAAAAAGCACTACCGTCAGCACCTTCAAAGCCCGCATTTTTAAAAAGCTGGGTGTGACCAATTTGCTGGATCTTGCCAGGCGGGTTGAAATGTATCATCTATCTAATGGGGATGTTGTTTCAAATCATAAATGACAGGCTGATGATTGTGGTAGAACAATTGCTTCAATTGCTGAACCTCGTTATGCAAATAGCCGCCGGAAATTTCCCGTCGGCTATTCTTTTATGATGTTGAAGAAGCGTTATGTCACAAATGCCAGATGAGGTCGTCGAAATTGACTTTTTCGGGATGCAGCGCTTTGACCAACGCGCTGCCGATGCCGGCGATACCCTCTCCGAATGCCAGGTTTTTTTGCATATTCCAGGAATTTTCGAGCGTTTTATAGCCGGCAAATCCGTCGGGGTGGATATCGAATCGCAGGATTTGCCTGTACCAGAAGCCGGCTGCATTTTCGAGTGTCTGGTCGTAGGTGAGGCGTGCAACGCGATCGAACAGTAATGCAAGGCCGGCGGCACCGTGTTGGATGCCGGCATCCTGGGTAGCGCTCAGGTGCTCTTGCCGGCATTTGGCATATTTTCTCAGCATTTCCAATCCTGCCCGTGTCCAGGTTGGATTGCCGAATGCCGCGCCGGCGCGCAGTAAGGCATAGCCGGTTTCTGCATTCGTGTCGGTTTCCTGATTTTCTATGTAAATGATCGCTTCGTTTACGATCCCTTCGAGGAAATCGGCCGGGCAAAGGCCCATGTCGATGGCCCGGGCGAGGAAAAGAAGTACGGCGGTGGTTTCGGTAGGGGAGAAAACGGCTGGCTTCGCATGGTGTCCGTTCAATCCCGATTTCCAGTAGCAACCCTCGCCCGTGGGTATTGCGTAGCGCACGATGCCCTGCACGAGCTCATCGATGATCGGTTGCGCCAACGCCCTGTTATAATAGCTTCTTTGAAGGAAGTAAATGCCATATCCGAGTGCTCCGCTGCCAAAGCCTCCCAGGTTCCCGATGTACAATTCGGACCGCATTTTTTTGAGCAGCACGGCGTCGATGTCGCTCAGGAAAACATTGGGATCGAGATCCAGCACGCTCACCTGGCAAAGGTATTGGGCGACTGCCCCCAGGCTTGCAAAGTCTTGCGGATAGGCTTTCAGTGGATCGCTGTCGACCAGGTCACAGGCATGATCGAACACCTCCCGGGCAACATCCAGGTATTGTTTTTTGCCGGAATGCACAGCATACAAATAGGTGAAGACAGAAACGCCAAGGTACCCCCGGCTAAAACCGAAACTGCTCAGCTGTTTTTTGTGCGTACTTACAACTTCGTAGATCTCATCGATTTTGGCGGCAGCAATCATAGCCGAAAGCCCCGATATTCCTGTTGATGTCGTCATGGTACCCCGTTGGTTTTTATATACAAATGTGAATATAACCGGGAGTGTACACAGAACTTTTTAGACCAACTAGGTATCTAATTCGACGAACTGCGAAACGGCCGGTAAGAATGGCCATCCGGTATAGGAGCTGCTTTGTCGATGAAACTTCGGAGTTCGCATAAATAGTTTGGTTTCAGGTAGTTCTGGTTATTAGCTTCATCCAGAGATTGTAAACCTTCCTATTATATGTCAATTGTATCCCAAGGATTCTTTATGCTGAGACGTCCCCGGTTGCCATTGGACGTTCTTTACGCATTCAACGAGCGGGCAGGTAACAGGCCGGAGTTGTTCGAGCGGGAACTGATCCGTTTTTTCTCGCAATCGCCGATGTTGGAGGCCCTCTACGTGGCCTCGCCGGATCTTTATAATTCATTCACCGGGCTGATCGAAGGCAGGGTCAAAACCGGTGTCGACAAACTGCTGAAAACGTTATACAAATACCTTGTCAGGATGACCACCCGCAGCACTCCGTACGGCCTCTTTGCCGGGTGCGCGGCGGGTGAGCTTGGGCAGGAAACCCGCATTGCATTCGACGATGCCGAGCCCTTTCGTAAGCACGTGCGGCTGGATATGCACTACGTGGCCGAACTGGCGGACGGGCTTTTGCAAAAAAGTGCCATTCGCGATGAATTGAAATTTTTCCCCAACACAAGCCTTTATCCTATCGGCGACGCCTACCGCTATGTCGAAAGCGTGTTGAATAACAAAAAGCGGTTGTACGTACTGGCTTCGGTGGACCGCAATGCTTATTTGGACAAGATCATTTCCACTGCCCGCAGCGGAGCTACTACCCGCGAACTGGCGGATTGCATTGTATCCGAAGACGTTAGCCGGGAGGAAGCGGAACAGTTCGTCGACGCGATCGTCAGTGCGCAAATTCTGGTCTCGGAGCTGGCGGCTACGGTTACGGGTGAGGAGTTCTTTTTCACGATTGTCGACAAACTACGCGGGATAACGGGAGCAGCGCAGGATTTGGAACAATTGAACAAAATCGCCGGCCTGCTCCAATCCGGGGAACAGTGCGTGGACAAATATCGGGAGGTGGAATCGGTGTTATCGGAGCATTTTGTCACGACAGGCAGTAAGGACCTGGTGCAGACAGACCTTTTTCTTCAAACACAATCCTGCACGATCAACGAGAAGGCGGTTGCTTTGCTGACAAAGGAATATCAAAACCTTGCATGCCTGGGTTACCGGAATCCGCTGCCGGAGTTGGATCAGTTTAAAAAAAGATTTCTGGCAAGGTATGAGCAGCGCGAAATGCCGCTGCTGGAAGTGCTGGACTGTGAAACCGGGATCGGTTATGGCGACGCCATGGCGGGCAGGGCGGATAACCTTCCGTTGCTGGACGAAATGCAATGGCCGGAGGGCCCTAAGCCTGCCCTGGCCGACGCTTCTGCCACAGCGGAACTAAGGGACACGCTTTACCAGCAATGTGTTGCCGAAAAAAGTACGCGTGTTTGTCTCACAGATAATATTTTGAATGAATTTCGGAAAGCGACCGACGATACCGCGCAAACACCGGACAGCTTTTACCTGTTCGGAAATCTCATTGCGGGTTCGCAGGAGGAAGTCGATAATGGGAATTTCAAATTCGCATTTAAAGCAATGGGTGGGCCATCGGGCCTGAAACTGCTCGGGCGGTTTTGCCACGGGAACAGCCAGCTGGCCGAATGGGTAAAAAAAGCGGTTGCTGAGGAAGAAGCGCTGAGTAAAGAGGGGGTGTATGCAGAAGTAGCCCACCTGCCTGAGGCGCGCGTGGGGAACGTGCTCATGCGCCCGCACCTGCGCGAATTTGAAATACCCTATCTCTCGGGCTCCTCCATGCCGCGTGAGAACCAGATACTTCCGGAAGACCTGATGGTGTCGGTATCGGTTTCCGGGGAAGTGATATTGCGGTCGAAAAGATTGAACAAGCGCGTTTTTCCCCGCCTTACCAATGCGCATAACTTTTCCGACGGGTTGCCCGTGTACCGGTTTCTGTGCGAGCTCACCTACCAGCACGACTACCGCTACCTCGGCTGGGAATGGGGACATCTCGCTTCCAACACATTCCTGCCGCGGGTCGAATACAAGCATTGGATATTAAGCCGAGCCACATGGAATATCGATAAAAAGGCGGTGGCGGATCTGGTAGGCAGTCAGCATCTGACGGTCGGGGAGTGGCGTGTACTCAGGAATGCCTTTAACATTCCCCGTTTCGTTCAGCTCCGGCAAGGGGATAGCGAATTGCTGATCGACGGGGACTCCGAGTTTGCGGTGGAAATAGTAGGCGATGCTATCAGGAAATTTGATAAGGTCACTTTGACAGAATTTCCCGAATATGAACAGAAAGGCTTTTTGGGCAAACCTGGTGAAAACTATCTGAATGAGGTATTGCTGCCCCTTTTGCACAAAAAAGAACCTTTGCCGGCCAAGCAAATCTGGGAGCAACAATCGATGGCCTTGCCGGCCGTCAGGCGCGATTTTATGACGGGTAGTGAATGGTTGTATGTGAAAATTTACGCCGGTACCCGCACTGCCGATCGCTTGCTGACGTCGGTTATAAAGCCGTTCGCCGACCGCCTCATGACTGAAAGAGCCATCGAGAAATGGTTTTTCGTCCGCTATGGCGACCCAGATAACCATGTCCGCCTGCGGTTTTACCATGGCAGCGATAAATCATTCTGGCAGACCGTCCTGGCGGAATTGCACGCATTGATGGAGCCGTACCTGAGTAACGGAACCGTTCATAAAATACAGCTTGATACTTACAAGCGCGAGCTGGAACGTTACGGGCATCAGAAATTTGAAGAAATTGAATCCATTTTTTTTGCCGATAGCGTTGCAACCGCCGATCTGTTGAATATGCTTTCCGGTGACGCAGGCGAGCATTTCCGGTGGCTGACAGGCCTCAGGGGAGTGGATATGCTCCTGAACGACCTGGGTTTTACACTGGCAGATAAAAAGATGTTTACGGGGCAGTTGCGGGAGCGCTTCTTTCATGAATTTCGGGGAGATACCCTACTGAATATCCAGCTCAACAATAAGTACCGTCAGCACACCGAAGAAATCAGGAGTTTTCTTGATTCCGAGCATGACGCGGAAAACGGTATCGGCGACGTCATCGCATTACTCGAAAAGCGGTCAGCGTGTATCAGAGCTTCGCTGGCGGTTATCCTGCCGGGTGGTGAGGTTTCATTGGGCAGTTTTGCCAGTAGCCTGGTACATATGTTCCTGAACAGGCTTTTTGTTTCTCAACAGCGTGAACATGAGTTAGTTGTGTATCATTATTTGAAAAAATATTACGAGTCTAAGTTGGCAAGAAGGGAAAAAGTGGCACATTTGACATTTGTTTGTGCTTAGCGGAATTTGCTTTGCACGGGCAGTAAGTTCATAAGTTACTACCCGGACGCGGTTTAAGTATGACAGGGAAAATTAGTTGCCTCATTGTGGATGATGAGGAACCGGCTCATGAAGTCCTTAAATTTCTGATTTCTAAACTCAGTTGGTTGACCTACGCAGGAAGTTGCTATAATGCATTGGAGGCGCTGGAAATGATCCCGGAGGTCAAGCCGGATATTATCTTTCTGGATGTAAATATGCCTGAGCTATCGGGCCTTGATCTGTTGAACATCGTTCACGCTCCGGATGCGCACGTGATCATGACCACCGCCTATCCTGAATATGCGGTAGATGGTTTTACATTCGATGTTACCGCTTTTTTGTTGAAACCCATCGGCTTCGACCGGTTTTTGAAGGCTGTCACGAAGGTCAGGAGGCTGATCGGCGACAGCCATTTGGCGCATGAAAGGGCGCGGTCGCTTCCTGAGACGGGTACCAACGAAATGGCCGAACGCCAGCAGGCGCCAGCTCCGCAAATCCCCGAGCAGCGGCCTGAAACAGCACAGGAAGAATACATGTGGATCCGGGCCGACCGCAAAATGTATTGTGTTTGGTTTAAGGACATTTATTTTGTGGAAGGACTGAAAGACTACGTGAAAGTATATTACACCGATGGGGTGCTGGTCACGTTGGCTTCTATGGCAGCCATGGCAACCCGCCTGCCTTCGCCTACATTCGTCAGGACGCACAGGTCCTACATTGTCAACCGCAACATGATTAAGATGATTGAAGGAAACATGGTCACCATGCTGAACGGCATGAAAGTGTCGATCGCCGTGTCGCCCACACGCGACGAGGTGCTTCGTCAGTTGACAGAAAGATAAGCCTATTGAATGAACAACGATATTACAAAAAGGGGATCACTCATAGAAAGGCTGCTGTTTCCCCGCACGCAAAAGTTAAGAATCTCCTATCATGTTCTTTTCTGGGTCTTGTTTATTTTGCTGCACTACTCCTATGCATTGCCTACAATCTTGAAGAAGAATGCAGACCCGACCGTTACCATCGCAAGTTTTTGCTATTTTTTGAAGATAGTCCCTGAATATTATATCTGTGTCGGATTCTACTATTTGCTTCGCAATTACATCAAGGGATTTTTGCTCTTTCTGGTTCTTTTCATTTTTGCACTTGTGATCAACCACATGTTTTCCGTGGCGCTGTACAGGGGAGTAGACTATTATTTAGGACTGGAAAATATGACCGAAAGATACCGGATGTTTGCCAACATGTATCTTGCGCCCTTCAATCTTCGCGACCCGAATACGTGGCTGGTGATCAGTAGTGATATATCGGAGGTCCAGTTCTTTATATTGCCTGCTGCGTTGAAAACTGCAAAGTTCGCGGCCAATGAACGATTTATTCGGCAAAAAATCGAAGACGACGCCCGTAACATGGAGTTGAAGGCGTTGAAATCACAGATCAACCCACATTTTGTTTTCAATGTGTTGAATGCCGCTTATGCCAAGGTTTTACCTGTTTCTGAAGATGCCGCTGAATATCTCCAGAAAGTTTCCGAAGTATTGCGGTTTTCGCTCTACGAGATGAACGATGAGTTTATCAAACTGGAAACGGAACTCGCCTACATGAACCTGTACGTTGAACTTGAATCGATGAGAAGCAATCGCCGCTGTCAGATCAACGTGGAGCAGCATGGGGAAATGAAGGATACCTACCGCGTTCCTACCGTTTCGCTGATTACCTTAGTTGAAAATGCATTCAAACATGGCGTGCACTCTACCCGGCATGATTCATTCGTGGATGTCCAGGTCAATGTGTCAGGCGGTTTGCTAACGTTTGAAATAACGAATAGCAAGCCATCGCAGCCACTCCGAAGTAAGTCGGGGAGTGGAGGTATTGGTTTGGTTAACCTTGAAAGAAGATTGGGAATATATTACCCGGGGCGATACAAATTAGAGAAGTTGGAAACTGAAAGTAAATTCTACGTTTCCGTACAAATTCCGGTCGAATAGCGTGAAACGAACAGAGTAACTGTTTGGTCGAACGTTTGTAGATATTGGTATAAAAAGTTGAAAAATAGCATTTTTGTCAGGTTACTTCGGGATATTAATAACCCGTAAACAACAATAAACCTGATGAGGACGCAAGCATCATTCGAGACAAAACTTCAATTGGTCAGATTCACAGTGGCGCGACTTAATGCTATTTCCAAAGCAAGTGGTAACAAAGATTTTACACGTCCGGAAACTACCACCAGCACAGCTTCATGTAGGACAATCCTAATTTAAAGGGCTAGCCATTTCGTTATGAAAACCGGCTGTCTGAACGCTCTTTTGAGCAGTTCGGGCAGCCGGTTTTTTATTCTTTCCATCCAATCCGGAAGGGAAATGCAACCGGATTATCACAAGTTTAACCGCTACATAATAAGATCGTTACAATGGTAATAACTGCAATTATATTCGCCAAAACTGTTGTTTTTTATTTTATCGAATTGGTTAACAACTATTTGTCTCGAACAATTGCCAATGAAAAACCATTACAAATTGCTCATCGCTTCTCTATTTGCGTTTTGTCTTTTATTACACAAAAAGATTTATCAAACGCTCCCATTTCAAAATTCAGCAGCGCCGGTGACGCAGGTGCAAACAGCAGGCAAAGCCGACGCGTTGCTGCCCGATAGTGCCTTGTCAGGCATCAGAGAGGTAATTGCCAACCGCGAGTATCACGTTACTTATGACGAAAAAGCCGGCGTTTTTCAAAGTCCGAACCGGAGACAAAACCTTCGGGCCACTTATGCACCAGGTGCATTGACACTCAAAAAACGCGTTGATTCGACGCATTCGGATTTTACATTAAAGCTCCTCAATCAGGGTGTATTTGGCGATGGGAAATTACTTTATGCAGTCGAGCAGAATGGCGATGCCAGCAGCTACGAAAACAAAGTGGTGATTGACCATGGTGCGTTCTCGGAAGAATTTATCAATAATGAAAATGGCGTACGTCAGAATTTCATTATTGAGCGCGCTCCAGAGGGTGTGAAGTCGCTGGCTATAAAGTTGGCCGTTTCGGGTGTCGCGGTTTTGGATAATGGAGCAAATGAACTTCGATTTATAACCAAAGTTATCAAAGGTGGCGTCGCGGAAGAACTTGTTTACAATGGCCTGAAATGCTGGGATGCCAACGGGAAAATTCTGGATGCGACATTGGCCTACCAAAACAATCAGATCGAGATTACGACAGACGTTGAGCATGCGGCATTCCCGGTAACGATCGACCCGATCGTGGGCGGTGGACCGGCTAATGCGAATAAGCGACTGGAAATTCACCAGACGTATGCCTGGCTGGGCTATTCGGTGTCCAGTGCGGGCGACGTCAATGGCGACGGGTACAGTGATGTGATCATCGGAGCGCCTAAATACGATAACGGGCAAACCGATGAAGGCGCTGCATTTGTATTTCCGGGAACCGCAGCGGGGCTGAGTCTTGCCGCGACGGTGCTGCAAAGCAATCAGGTGAATGCACAGGCAGGTATGTCGGTATCGAGTGCCGGAGACGTGAACAAGGATGGATACAGCGATGTGCTGGTGGGCGCGCCTTACTACGATGCCGGCCAAACCGATGAAGGTGCGGTATTCCTGTACCTTGGCAGCGCAGCCGGCCTTAATATCAATCCGGTTCAAACGCTGAAAACGAACCAGGCTTCCGCCAACCTGGGTATTTCCGTAGCTATGGCCGGCGATGTGAATGGCGACGGGTACAGCGATATCCTGGCCGGCGCGCATCAGTACGACAACGGTCAGAATAATGAGGGTGCGGCTTTCCTTTACTACGGCAATGCGTCAGGCGTGGGTGTGAGCCCGGTGACCCTGGAAGCGAATCAGGCCAATGCGATGATGGGTTATGCCGTCTCGTCGGCAGGCGACGTTAATGCCGACGGTTTCAGCGATGTGGTTGTAGGGGCGAGGTTGTACACCAATGGTGAACTTTACGAAGGGGCTGTTTTTGTCTACAAAGGAAGTGCATCCGGCATTATTACCGCTAATCCTTTCAAAGTGGAAGCCAACCAGATCGACGCGCGACTGGGGCATTCGGTTGCAACAGTGGGTGATGTGAACGGCGATGGCTTTTCCGACGTGCTTTTCGGCGCATATCAATACAAGCAAAGCCAGACCAACGAAGGAGCCGCGTTTCTCTATTTCGGTTCAGCATTCGGGGAGACGATTGGCGATAAAAGAACACTGATCGGATATCAGAAGGAGGGCCAGTTCGGATGGGCAGTGGCAGGAGCCGGCGATGTGAATGGCGACGGTTACAGCGATTTCGTCATTGGAGCCAGGTACTATGAAATCACCAAGCCGAACGAAGGAGCCGCGTTCCTGTTTTATGGCAATCCTACCAAGAATTTCCCGAACAGAAGTGCGGTGTTTTCCGGTGAACAAGGCGATGCCTGGCTTGGTACCGCCGTGGCCTCTGCCGGGGATGTGAATGGCGACGGGTATAGCGACCTGGTCATAGGCGCATATACCTACGATAATGGGCAGACCGACGAAGGTACCGCACTGATTTATCATGGCGGCGGCCTCACAGGGAACACCTCGGCCAAAAGCGTGGTTGCGGACTCGGTCGCAGCGCGCCGGTTCGGATCGGTAGTAGCGAACGCGGGAGATATCAATGCAGATGGTTTCGATGATGTTGTTATCAGCGCACCTGGAACGGACCCGCTGACATCGGGCAGGACGTGCATTCTGTACGGATCCATTGGCGGCATCCGACCGCCATGGTACAATGCGCCGCAAAAATCGACAACGATATTGTTTGGCCGGTCCGTGGCAGGGGCGGGCGACGTAAACGGGGATGGTTATGCCGATGTTATTATTGGTAATCCAAGTTATGGCAATGTTCCGAATGGTGGGGAGGTAAGGATTTATTTCGGTGCTGCCACGGGTATTGATACCGTTGGTTTTCAGGTTTTGTTTGAACCGCTGGGAGGTACCAAGTATGGCACCTCCGTGGGCGGCGCAGGCGATCTCAATGGTGATAATTATGCGGATATTGTCGTAGGGGCCCCTAAATATAAAATCGTAAATGACACCAGGGGAGCCGCATATGTTTACTATGGCTCTCCAACAGGCGCGGGTACGGTTCCCAAAGTGCTGCCGGGAAAAAATAGCAATGCAAGCATGGGAGCTTCCGTCGCGGGTTTGGGTGATACCAATGGCGATGGGTATGGTGATTTGATCGTCGGTGCACCGACTACCAATACCGGAGCCGTAGAGGGTGGTGCCGCATGGATTTACTATGGTTCTTCTACCGGTGTTGAAAACACCAGTACTTTTTTCAAGAATGACAATGGGTATGCGCATTTTGGTGCGTCGGTAGCCGCTGCCGGCGATGTAAATGGCGATGGCTTCAACGACGCGGTCATCGGTATTCCTGAACATGGTTTATCGAAACAGGGATCGGTTGCCGTGTATCTAGGGGCTTCGGGAGGCTTTACACAAGCTAACCAACGCTTTTATCCGGGTAACTGGGCGAATGCAGCGTTCGGAATCTCCGTATCCAGCGCCGGCGATGTAAATGGCGACGGTTATAGCGATATTATTGTTGGGGAAAACAAATTATCCCACCAGGTGGCTCAAAGGGGAGGTTTTACGTTGATCCCGGGGGGACGAACCGGTGACCCGGTTCCTGCGAATTGGGAACTGATGGGCGATGCCACGCTGGACCAGATGGGCGCGTCGGTAACGGGCGGTGGCGATGTAAATGGTGATGGATTTTCGGATATCGTCGTCGGTATTCCCGGGCGGGACGGTGTGAACGGCGATGCAGGTGGCGTGCAAATTTTCGATGGAGGGGCAGATTATCAGGACCCGATCTGGGGCAATATCCTACAAGCCCAACAGAACAGCGTGAGACTTTATAATGCCGACATGGCGACACCCTACGTGCCGAAAGTTTCTCAACCTACTTTCGGGGTCGGTCTCGAAAGCCGGTCTTTTTTGGGGCGGAATAAGGGAAAGCTGGTATGGGAAACCAAAAGCAATGGGCAGCCTTTTTCAAGCCAGCCGAATACACCTATCAGCAATAGCGTGCAGTCGACAGGCTCCCAGCCGGCGTTTACCGATCTTACTGCGGCAGGGATAGAGCTGAAAGCCCTGATAACCAAGCTAAGCCCTGAAACGAAGGTGCGGGTACGCGTCCGATATGAGCCTGCGCTTGCATTGACCGGCCAGATGTACGGTCCATGGCGCTATGTGCAAATGTATATAGAAGGAAAAAGTATATCTCCGGCCCCCGTAGAGGAAACTGCTGCCAGACTGGCCGTACCGGCGGAACGGGAAGTTAATGGGGAAGAGAGCGTGTCCGTATTTCCCAATCCCGCGAGCGAAAAACTCTTCATCCGTTCGAATGCAGGAAACGTCATCAAAGGGGTGAAAATGATCTCACCAAACGGAACGGTGGTTTACCAGGGAAGCAATGCTCAAACCGAAATAGACTTGAAAGGCCTGACTCCCGGCATGTATATTTTGATATCCAAACACGCCGACGGCTCGCAGGCGTCCCATAAAGTAATGGTCAAAAAGTGATAGTGCAGTTTTCGGTCAGTAAATTTGTGAACGCGCGGGAAGCGATCTCCGGCGCGTTCACATAACCGGATCTTACTATCCATAGCTCATGGCGCAACATACCGATTTTCCATTGCATGAACTGCCGCCTTCGCGCTTTATGGCATCGGATAGCGGTCTCGCCCTGGGTGATCACGCGCTGAGTCACCGCATCAGTTTTTTTGCTATCGTCTGGTTTTCGGAGACCGGCGGTACACACCATATCGACTTCGAGTCATTCCCGGTGAAGGCCAACGAGGTGTTTCTGTTGGCACCGAATCAGGTTCATTCTATTCCTGCGGCCAAGCTCCCGCGCGCCCGTACGATCGTGTTCGCGCACGATATTTTCGATCGCATCGACGAGCCGCATTTACGCCAGCTATTCCTGCCTTTTGAAAACGAGGCATTCACCATTCCGCTTGAAATGCAGGCGCCTTTGAAGCACCTTTTTGACCTTATACTTCTTGAATGCACCGGTGCTGCGGATATTACATTGCTCCTCAAATACACGACAGCCTATCTTACCCATCTCTACCGTTTCGGAAAGCGCAACCACAGGGTGGCCGGAGCCGAAGATCACCGGTTGGTAAAGTTGTTCCAATTGATGCAATTGCATTACCGGCAGGAAAAGTCGGCCGCATTCTACGCCCGGGAAATCGGGCTTACGCCCAAAAGAGTGAATGAGCTGCTCCGCGAAAAAATGAAAACAACGGTGAGCAAGCTGCTTTACCGCCTCATGCTCATTGAAGCAAAACGGGAGCTGTATCACCGGCAGCATTCGGTGAAGGAAATTGCCTATGGGCTGGGATTTAGCGATCAGTCCTATTTTGCCCGTTTCTTCAAAAAACAGACCGGCCTCACGCCGGAAGAGTTCCGCGCCGGTGCCCGGTGAGGTAAGCAGAGCGGATGTTCAGATTGTCCTAACCTTCGGACAGATCGTGCGGGCCGATCGGATCCGCTTTTCCGATATTTGCAATATCAATTTTGCGTAAGCAAAATACGGGCCGACAACCCGTTATCGACTAGCATGAAGTGGCTTTGCGGCCTTCTGTTTCGAATAGTGTTTTCGTGTGTTTTGGCAAAAGTGGCTGCTTGTTCATAGCAGCCACTTTTTTGTTTTTATACCAAAAATGCAACAAAGCACGCGAGGCCGTTGTTCTCGGATGAAATAGCCGGCCGATATACGTCAGCCTGAATATGACTACTATTGAAATGAAAAAAATCCTCGACAACCCGGCCTGGCACGCATTGCGTACGCACAACCGTGCGCTTGGAAACGTGCAGGAAGGTTCGGCATATTTTCGGCCGGAAGTTTCACCCTTCGTGGCGGTGGAAGGTCCGGCGTTGGAAGGACTGGCTGCATTGCATAATGCCATTCCCTTCGACAACAATGTGATATTCGTCAGCAACGAAAATGTGGAGATACCCCGTCCGTGGCAACTTTTGGCGGCGGTGCCCGGTTACCAGATGCTTTACCACGGCCCGGCGTATCCGGGATCAGACGGTCCGGTGACTATGCCTCTCGCCCTGGCGCATGTGCCTGAGATGATGGCGCTCACGAACCTCACCGCTCCCGGTCCGTTCTCCGAGGAAACTATCCGTTTCGGGCATTATGAAGGGATTTTCGACGATGGCAAGCTGGTGGCGATGGCCGGCCAACGGATGCACCCGGAAGGTTACGCCGAGATCAGCGCCGTTTGCACCCATCCCGATCACCTCGGCAAGGGCTATGCAAGGCATTTGCTGCTCCGACAAGTGAACCGCATTCAGCGGAACAGCGAACAGCCTTTCTTGCACGTGAAGGCGGATAATGCGCGTGCGATAGGAGTTTACGAATCGCTCGGTTTTGAGATCCGCACCGAAATATACTTTTACGTATTGAAGCAATGAGCTTTTTAACAAAGCAACTCTGAGCTTTTCAGCAAAGCAGGGCCCTGCGGCGTCGGGTACTTTTGCATTGTACTTAAAACACCAAGACAATGACAAAAGTATGGTTTATTACAGGCAGCTCCCGTGGATTGGGACGCAACCTTGCAGAAGCAGTTTTGAAAAGCGGAGATAAATTGGTCGCCACAGCACGGAATACCGCGCAGCTCGATGACCTGGTTGCGCAATATGGCGACCAGATTTACCCAGTATCACTGGATGTGACGGATTACGAGCAGGTCTACCGGGTGGTAACCGACGCCGTTTCGCATTTCGGA
Organism: Dyadobacter fermentans; assembly: GCF_019924045.1. GTDB lineage: Bacteria > Bacteroidota > Bacteroidia > Cytophagales > Spirosomataceae > Dyadobacter > Dyadobacter fermentans_A. The sequence continues at coordinate 57,565 of NZ_JAHXBN010000022.1, forward strand.
CGCATTGATGTGCTGGTGAACAATGCCGGTTTCGGAATCATAGGTGCCGCTGAGGCTTATACCGACGAGCAGGTTCGCAGCCAGCTGGAAACCAACCTCTATGCGCCGATCGAGATTACTCGTGCCGTGTTGCCTTATATGCGTCAGCAAAGAAGCGGCCGTATTTTACAGATCAGTTCGGTAGGAGGCCGTGTCGGCAATGCGGGGCTTACCATGTATCAGGCCGCGAAGTTTGGGCTGGGTGGATTTACAGAGGCATTGGCGAAGGAGGTAGCACCACTGGGTATTCATGTTACCAGCGTAGAGCCGGGCGGTTTCCGTACAGACTGGGCAGGCGCTTCCATGACCTACGCCCGTGAGATTGAGGGTTATGAGATGGTCAACCAGCGTACCGATTATTTTAAATCCGGTAAATTCGTGCCGGTGGGAGATCCCGAAAGGGCTGCCGATGTGATGGTAGCTTTGGCTGTGCATCCCGCTCCGCCCGTTCACCTTGTATTGGGCAGTGAGGCGATCGGCATACTGAAAAGCGCCGACCTTGCCCGCAAAGCCGAGATGGAAGCGTGGGAAGAGGTGAGCATTTCAACCGACCACCACGAATCGGAGGATTTTCTGGAAACCTCCATGGGTAAATGGTACACCGGCATCAAAAAGAACAGCTAAGAGCTAACTTTGTTTATGGCCGATCTTAAATCCAACAAACAGAAATCTCCCATCGCGTATTCCTGCTATTTCACGCGGAACCGCGAGGGGGAGCAGTTTGCACCCGAGCATGTGTTCAGCTACCAGATTTCCGGCACGCTTACGATCAATAACGGGGAACAGGAATTTGTTTTCAAACCCGGAGATTACCGGTTCACCAGGCGCAATCAACTGCTGAAATTCATCAAGCAACCACCCGCAGACGGTGTTTTTAAATCCGTTTCCGTTTACCTCGACCAGGAAACGCTGAGGAGTTTTGCCATGGAGCACGGATATCAGGCCGATCATGCCCGAAGCCAAGATGCGGGCTCGGTGATTGCATTGAAAGGAGGCGGTCTGGTGAAGGGGTTTATGGAGTCACTGATGCCTTACTGTGAGGACGACCAGCTGATTGATGCGGATTTACAGGCTTTGAAACTGCGGGAGGCTATTATGATCCTTTTGCGCTCGTCGCCCACAATGAAAGATATCTTGTTCGATTTCAGCGAGCCGGGCAAGATCGATCTGGAAGCATTCATGAATAAAAACTTTCATTTTAATGTGCAAATGAATCGGTTTGCTTACCTGACGGGCCGGAGCCTGGCGACATTCAAGCGCGATTTTGAACATATATTTCACACTTCGCCCAGCCGTTGGCTACAACAGCGGAGATTGCAGGAAGCACATTACCTGATCAAGGAAAAGGGGCGTGCCGCCTCCGAAGTGTACCTCGAAATCGGTTTCGAAGACCTTTCGCATTTTTCATTTGCATTTAAAAAGATGTTTGGCGTGCCACCGTCGAGGCTGGCAGGCTGAAAAGTGTAGATATAACCGGTATGCAAATTTCCTGATGCTTCATGGATCAGGAAGTTTGCATAACGGAATGTTGTGTGACTATCAGGAAAGCGGCTCTGGTCGGGGAGGGGCACCGGCTGGGCGGGAGTAATCCTCTGGTAAGGGGATAAATTCATGATCGTCGGCCGGCGGGAGCTGAATGCGCCCTTGTTTCCAATCTTCCTTGGCCTGCTCAATGCGCTCTTTTCTAGACGAAACGAAGTTCCACCATATAAAACGTTCGCCAAGCGGCTCACCGCCCAGCAGCATCAGCGTTGTATTCTCCCGGGCTTTGATGGCCGGCTCCGCATTCTTATTAAAAACCAGCATTTTTCCGGGCTGATAAAAGTGGCCACCGGTTTCTACCGAGCCTTTTACCACATAAATAGCCCTTTCGGAATATCCGTCCGGAATCCGGAAAGAGGCGCCCGCCTCCAAAACGACATGCAGGTAAAACAGCGGCGAAAGCGTTTCTACTTCGTTAGACAAGCCAAATGCATCGCCTGCGATGAGCCGCATCCATACGCCGTTATCGGTGAATACGGGTAGTTCGCTCTTCGTATAGTTCCTGAAAGTGGGAGTCGATTCTTCATCCTTTTCGGGTAGCGCGACCCATGTCTGGATCATTTCCAGCCCACCGGCCAGGGCCGCAGGATCTTCGAAACGCTCCGAATGGGCAATACCGCTCCCCGCTGTCATCCAGTTCACCTCGCCGGGCTTGATGATCTGTTGCACCCCGGTACTGTCGCGGTGTGTAACTTGCCCGTCGAACAGGTAGCTCACCGTCGAAAGCCCGATATGCGGGTGCGGGAGCACATCCATAGACGACGGATTGGCGGGAACCGACCCTAACGGCCCTGCATGGTCCATGAATATGAACGGCCCGACCATTCTTCTGAGGCGAAAAGGAAGTATCCGCTTCACCACCACCGACTCACTGATTGCCGCCTTCCGGGCTTCGATTACGATATCCAGCATCAAGTAATTTTTGGTTAAAGATAAGGGAATGCAGGATAAGTGAGAAGTACCTTTTGTTAGTTAAGGTTACTTAAAGCGGTTGTGTTTTACTTTTTTTGATTACTTTTTGAGCATGATCTCCTGGCAATCCCGACTCACCTTAATCAAATATAAACATGCGAATATCTTCCGCTTGCATTGTTTTGGCGACCTTTTTGTCGTTTCAGGCATTTGCACAAAAGACACAAGTCGTAAACAGCAGCATCAGGCAAGTCACGATGTACCGAAATGGCGCGGAAGTAACGAGGGACATCTCTGTGACCTTGGATGAAGGCATGCATGAACTGGTATTCAAAGGGATGTCGGGGTCGCTGGATAAGGAGAGTATCCGGCTTTCAGGTCTAGCCGATCTAACCGTTTTGTCGGTTTTACCCAAAATGAATTACAACCAGGAAGGGGAGAAGTTAAAGACAATGAAGCAGTTGGAGGCCAGGAGCGAGGCTTTTAAAGAAAAACTCGCCTTTGAGCATGGCATGGAGCAGATTTATAAGCAGGAAGAGGAAATGCTGATTAAAAACCAGCAATTGGGCGGGGACAAGGTTGCTATGAAGACCCTGGAATTAAAGGAAGCTGTCGAATTTCAACGAAAAAGGTTGATTGAAGTTTTGCAAAAGAAACTTGAAACTACCAACAATATCAAAAAGTGGGACGATAGCCTCAAAGCCATAGGCAAGGAACTCTCACCCCTCATTACAGATTCTCAAAAGGGTACCATGGAAATCGTGGTAACGGTTTCGGCAAAGAAAACTGCGCAGGTCAAATTGGAATTGAGCTACTATTTGGCAGATGCGGGCTGGTACCCGAGCTATGATGCGAAACTAACGGATTTATCGACGTCGCTGTCATTGCAATTCAAAGCGGGGATGTACCAATACTCCGGCGAAGATTGGAAGAAAGTGAAACTGATCCTTTCATCAGCCAATCCGAAAGACAAAATGCTTGTACCGGAGTTGAAGACCTGGTACTGGGGCTCGCCAAATGATTATAGCCAGTATCAGGCGGTCTCGACAGACGATCTTTCGGGCAATAATAGTATCACGGAAGTCAGCGGATTTGTAAAAGACGAGCAGAATGGGTCGATACCAGGGGCTGCTGTGATTATCACGGGGACGAATGTCGGAACGACTACGGATGTCAATGGCTTTTATCAATTGTCAATTCCGGTCAATCTACCGGCAAAACAGCGTCAGTTGACTTTTGCTTTTGTTGGCTATGTCTCTCAATCACATGTCATAACAGAACGGCGTATTGATATTAATCTGCAACCGGATGTTAAAGCTTTGCAGGAAGTTGCGGTAGTAGGCTACGGCGGGAAGGGCAAAAAGATAGCTTCGCGCGTTGCCGGTATGAGTATGGCACAGGGGGCGTCTATTGGTCTTAATACCAATGAAAAAGAAGCACTAACCAGCGTGACCTACGAAATCCCCGTTGCTTACACCTTGTTGTCCGACGGTAAAACTTACACCGCGGATCTGAAAACAGAACAAATTTCCGATAGTTATTACGAATACCTTGCCGTTCCAAAAGTGAGGCAAGAGATGTTTTTGAATGCTTACCTGCCGTCATGGGCGAATCTGAGTTTGCTTCCCGGCGACGTTAATCTGTATCTCGAAAACAGCTATGTAGGCAAAACCCGTCTCGATCCGGCCAATGCACAGGATACGCTCAGCCTTTCTTTTGGAGTGGACAAATCGGTATCCGTGCGCCGCGAACAGGTAAAGAGTTATACCAAAAGGCAATTCCTGGGAAGTAATGTGACTGAAAATCGCTCTTACCGTATTGCGTTGCGCAACACGAAGAAGGTTCCTGTCAGGATCGTGGTGAAGGATCAATACCCGTTAGCACGGAGTAAAGATGTCGAGGTTTTCGACAAGTCCGCCCAGGATGCAAAGGTGGATGAGAATACCGGTGAACTTACCTGGAACTTGTCACTACCTGCGGGAGAAAGCAAAGAGTTGAATTTGCGGTATTCTGTTAAATATCCTAAAAGCGGATATGTGACCGGAGAATGAGGTCCTACTTTTAAATAGTCGCTTACATTCTCCGGTATTTCAACGGCACTGTTATTAGCCCGAATTATCTAGGACAAAATGAGTTCCTTCTCCACCTCAATCTCCCGCAGAAAATGTGCATCATGCGATACTACTAGCAATGTCCCGCGATATTCGTTAATCGCCGCGGTGAGTATGCCGATGTTCTGAATGTCGAGGTTGTTGGTCGGTTCGTCGAGGATGATCATATCCGGTGCTTGCGTGGAAATGGCCAAGGAACAAAGCATGAGCCGCATTTTTTCACCGCCGCTGAGGTTGGCGCACGGTTTATCCCAATATTCCCGCGTAAACAAAAAGCGGTTGAGACGGATCTTGATGTCGTGCTCCTGCAAAGCCCCCGAATTGAATTGCTGTGCCTGCTCGTAAACAGTCAATGCATTGTTGATCAGCGAGTAATCCTGATCGATATAAATCGATTTGAAATCCGCTCGTTCCAGTATGGCCGGCGTTTCAGGACCTGTTACAGGTTGAAGTTCGCCCAGGATCATCCGTATCAATGTCGTTTTGCCGGATCCGTTAGCACCCTTAATGGCAAGGCGCTCGCCGCTGGTGATCTGGAAATCGAGGTTATCGGGCCAGAGGGGCCGGTCATCGTAAGTGAAATTGACTTGTTTCGCATTGATCAGAATTTTGCCCCTGTGCAGTGAAGAATTGTCAAAATCGAGCTTCATTTTATCGATCGCAGGCAGTTCGCTCCGTAAATGGCTGAGCTCCTGGGCTATTCCGCCTACTTTTTCGGCGTGAATGCCTTTCATCCGCGCAGTGCTCCGCTCCGCGCTGTTACGAAATGCGTTCTGAACGATCGTGGGCAGCCCGGCCTTCTCTTGTTTCTTCTTTCCGCGCGCATCCAGTTTCTGCTGCCGCTCCATTGCCTCCCTTTCAACCTCTTTAGCCTTGCGAAGTGCCTTTTCTTTCGCTTTTACATCGAGATTCAACGCCTCGTTTTCGATGGCTTTTTGCGCTGTATAGAAGTCGTAATTGCCGCCGTACGCGGTAATGCCCCTTTTGCTGAGCTCGCAGACGGTATCAAGTAAGTTCAGTAGCGTTCTGTCATGGCTCACTGCGACGAGCGTATTGCCTGTCGAGCGGATATAGTCGTATAAAAGTGCCCGGCCAGCGGTATCGAGGTGGTTGCTGGGCTCATCGAGCAGCACAATATCGGGCTCGTGAATCATGATTCCCGCCAGGAAAACCTTCGTTTTTTGCCCTCCACTTAACTCGGCCATAGGCTGGGAAAGGGAGATTCCGTGAAGTTGCCAGTGCGCGAAAGCCTCCTGGCAGCGCTCTTCGATGCCCCAGTCATCATCGAGTAATTCAAGGTTGATGTCTGTCAAATGCCCTTCCAGGATTTCCCGGAGCGCCAGTAATTTATCGTGAATGCCCAACGCTTCCGCAATCGTCAAAGCATTATACTGGCCAAACAACTGGGGAACGAAATAGGGTTTTGAATCCGCCCCTGCCGTTCCGGACGTGGGCTTTAACCTTCCCCCCAAAATGCCGAGCAAAGTAGATTTCCCCGCGCCGTTGTTGCCTATGAGCGCGATTTTATCCTGTTTATTTACAGTAAGATTTATATCGGAAAACAGCACGTCCCGGTTGGGGTGTGCATACGTAACACCTTGCAAAAAAAGCATAGAAAATTTCTTTTGAGAATGAATAATAGCAGCCGCCATCACGGCCGCGTGCATTTATTTTCCTGAAAGAAATGATCTCCTACACCTGGTGTTTCCGGTTGGTGAATAATGATGCAAAGGTAAGAATAAATCCCGAAAGTGTATTAGGTTAACAATCGGTGACTCTATTGCGGCCATTTTAGTCAAACAAGCTGGTTTGGCGATATGGCGCTTCCAGTTCTAGCAATAGCGCTTTGTTTTCGAGCCCACCGCCAAAACCGACGAGCTTGCCGTTTGCGCCAATAACCCGGTGACATGGTGCTATAATGGGAATGGGGTTCTTGTTGGCCGCACCACCTACGGCCCTAACCGAATCGGGATTACCGATCAGCCGTGCGATATCACCGTACGTTCGCGTTTCGCCGAAAGGAATCGTCAGCAATGCTTCCCAGACCTGTATTTGAAAATCGCTGCCCACGAAGTCGAGTTGCAGGGAGAAGGTTTTGCGCTTTTTGGCAAAATACTCGTTCAGTTGCTTTTCTGCTTCGACGAGCAGGGGATGGTCCGGATCTTCAACGCCGCTGTCGATGCTTGATTTTCGCGGGTCATAGTTCCAAAGCACTGCTCTCAATCCTTTCTCGCTGGCAATGAGAGTAAGTGTGCCTGTCGGCGATGCCATTCTTTTGAAGAAGCTACCCATGTTTGCTGCATTTGTCCTTATGCAACAAAAAACCGGATTTTATTGGTTCGAATCGGTAGCGTATGTAGTTGTGAAATCCGAATTCCGTCAGTAATCCGGATTTTTAAATCGCTTTTTCAATGTAGTAATTGAAATCCACAAAACCGCCGCGCCCCCATAGCCCGTATAGAATTTGTCCATCTCCATCACGGCCTCAGGTTTACACAAGTCCATAAACACATGAAGGACCAGTTTAAAACCACTCGTAAAGGATACAATCTGAAACACGGTACTGATCAGGTCGGGTAGGTTGGTTTGAATAAAACGGTTTTGAAACCAAAATGTAAAGAGATAAGCAATGCTTCCCAAGCCGGCCAATACAAAGATGATTCTGGGAGCGAGAACATCCCTGATAACTGAATTCAGTACCTCAACCAATTCAAAATCAGTTCCTGGTGATGGATGCTTTGCTGTTTTTGTACCCGGAGCAGAGGGCGATGAAAACCCCAAACACGCCGCCAACCAATGCGCCGGAAATGTTGGCAATGCTGCCGCCAACTACGGCGGCGCCCATGGAAGTGGAGATAAGTGAAGGAACCAGGGAGCTCCATTGAGCTCCGCTGCATTGTTTTTTAGTCGTTGTGATGGAGGATTGCATAAGTAGTGTGCTTTTAGATGACTGATAATTTATCTGGTACTTATTACAAAAATAGGAGGTTCAGTTGTGGATGCAAAGCCATGTAACCCCTCAATTTTTGGCGATTATTGTAGTATTTGTTGGTAAGCAAACGGGATAGCAGTTACCAACCGGCACAAAAAAAGAGCGATTGATAACTGGCTAAAAATCAGTCATCAACCACTCCTCAATAAGCAGTCTGCTTAAAGCAGCGTTGCATTCAGCACGATTTCGAAGCTGAATGCCTGGCTTACCGGACACGTCTCTTCTGCGCCTTTGGCAATAACCTGGAATTCTTCTTCTGAAATGCCCGGCACCCTGGCTTGCAGCGTGAGCTCGGATTTGGTGATTTTGCCATTGTCCAGCGTAACAACCGACTGCGTTTCCAGCGACTCGACGGTGTAGCCGGCCTGTGTGAGGTCAAGGTCGAGTTTCATCGTGAAACATCCCGCGTGGGCAGCAGCCAGGAGCTCTTCCGGGTTGGTGCCGATACCGTCGGCAAAGCGGCTGTTGAACGAGTATTGTGTTTTGTTGAGTACGGTACTGCCCGTTGTGATATGTCCGGCGCCTGTTTTGATATCACCATTCCATACGGCTGTTGCTTTGCGTTTCATGATCTTTTAGAATTTAAATTGAAAATGGTTTAAAATGAACTGTACTATTTGGTACAAAATTGGATAAAGAAATTAATTCAAAACTTTCAGGTTCATGCGGACCAGCTCAGCGAGTTTCCGCTGGTCGGATTCCATTCTGCGCGTCACGTTGATGCCATTCCAAAGGTTCACCAGGTAAGTTCCGAGCGCGCCGGCGGGTTCCGGTGTATGAAGCAACCCCAGATCCTTGCCTCTCTGAACAGCTTCCGTGAATATTTCTTCCAGCAAGTGGAGGTACTTCGCGGCAATCATTTTCAGGCCGGCATCGTCGGCCGAAACTTGTATCAATGCATTACCGAAGTAGCAGCCTTTGTTACCAACCGGCGATTCGTTGCCGGTAAGCGACAGGAAGAAATCTTGGATAAACTGCACCGGGTCAGCACAAGTTGTGAGCGCGTCGCGGATGGCTTTGAAGTTCAGTTCAACGACCCGTTCCATCGACTTGCGGAACAGTTCTTCCTTGCCGCCTTTGAATGCAAAATAAAAACTGCCTTTTCCGATTCCCATGGCATTGAGCAGGTCGTCGGCAGTGGCGTTGGCATATCCTTTCTCCCAAAAGACTTCCACCGCCTTGTCCAGGATCGCTGTTTCGTCATATATTTTAGGTCTGCCTGCCATTGTTTGCTTCGTTTGATAGGACAAAGATATAATACTTTACTAATTAGTACAAAATAAAAACGGAAATATTTTTCGGAGGACGTTTTGGCTGGTTGATGGTGGACGAGGAAGGCAGGGAGGAAAGGAGGATGGAGGAATGGGAGGATGGGGTGAAAGCGTGTTGGGTGCTACCGATTTGGTATCTCAACCATCGGACATTAGCTTTGCGAAGCATTTATTCATCATTAAAAATTGCTTATCCTTCTTTGAAATCATCCGGCAAACAATGGATTACCCTCGGCTTCGCGCTTCTGATGCTTGTCAAAGCGTGGGTTATTCCTTTGGTATACCTGGATTATGAATTGCGGAAGGAATATATCATCGCAAACCTCTGTGTTAACCGCGAGAACCCGATCGCAGTCTGTGAGGGTAAATGTTACCTTGCCGAGAAGATTGTCGAAGCGAAAAAGCAGGATGAGCGCCGGGTGGAGCAAACTTTCATGGCTAACCTGTTATTTCAGGCGATGGATACCGGTAAGCCATTCATTTTCAAATCTCCGGAAAATTTTGAAGGGCGATTGATGGTAACATTTGACTACATCTCTCCATTTCTCTCCCGCACGGTAACTGCGGACATTTTTCATCCCCCATTGGCTTAGGCAGCCACTTTTTTGAGTTTTCGAGCGGCGCGGCCCAAAGCAGCGTCCATCATTTCCATTTCGTTATACCAAACTTACTATGCGCCTGCATACCCGAAAAATCATCGTCGGTTTGCTGGCAGCGGCTATGCTGACTGCCTGCGAAGACCGCAAACTCCCTTATCTGGGGGAGCCTCATACCGTCATTAAAACGGTTGAAGGAAAAGCCGTCGAAGAAACGGATTACCCGTCGATTCCTGCATTTTCATTCACCAATCAGGACAACAAAGCCGTTTCCGAACAGGATTTCAAAGACAAAATCTACGTCGCCGACTTCTTCTTTACGACCTGTCCAACCATTTGCCCGGTGATGAAAAAGAATATGCTCAAAGTGTACGACGAGGTAAAGGATAACCCGAACGTCCGCATTCTGTCTCACACCATCGACCCGGAGCATGACACACCCGCGGTGCTGAAAGCTTACGCCAATGACCTGGGCGTGAACAGCATAACCTGGCAATTTGTGACCGGCGACCGGGGAAAGATCTACGATATCGGGCAGCGGCATTACCTCATTACCGCCGCCGAAGACGCCAAATCCCCGGGTGGATTCCTGCATAGCGGGCATTTTGTGTTGCTGGACAAAGACCGTCACATCCGCGGCATGTACGACGGGACCACCGATGAAGGTACCTACGAGCTTATCCGGGATATCCGAACGCTGCTCAAAGAATATGAATAGTAAAATCGGCCTCCGGAGGAACCAGGAGGCCGATTTTCATGTAGCTTTAAATGTAATACAACATCTTTAGTCACTAACCTTAAACCATTATGTCGAAGAAAATTCTGTTGCTGGCAGGGGATTATGTTGAAGATTATGAGGCTATGGTGCCTTACCAGGCCTTGCTCTCTGTCGGGTTTGAAGTGGATACCCTCGCTCCCGATCGCCAAAAAGGCGACACTGTGCCTACCGCAGTGCACGACTTTGTAGGTGACCAGACTTACAAGGAAACACAAGGACATCGTTTTGCGATTACCGCCGATTTTGACGGTATCAATCCGGCTGACTACGACGGCCTCTACATCGCAGGCGGCCGAGCGCCCGAGTACACACGCCTCAACAAGCGCGTGTTGGAAATTACCCGCCATTTCTTTGAAGCCAACAAGCCGGTGGCCGCCATTTGCCACGGGATCCAGATACTTACCGCCGCGAAAGTGCTGCAAGGCCGTACGCTGACGGCCTATGTAGCCGTCGGTCCTGATATCGAACTGGCCGGTGGAACCTGGAAGAATATCCCGGCAGATCAGGCGATTGTGGATGGCAACCTGGTTACTTCTCCCGCCTGGCCCGGTCACCCGGCCATTTTGAAGGAGTTTTACAAACTGCTCGGCGTGCAGATCAGCGGTGTTTAAAAGGTGTTTTGAAGCCCAAAAAAGCCAGACTTGCAATGCAGGTCTGGCTTTTTTGATGCTGTATTAGTTGGGTTTAAAACTTGAAGGAAACACCTGCGTTGATGGAGTAGTCAGCAAATGCAGCGTCGCCGCGGGTGAAGACGCCGCTTTTGTCGGAATAAGCTTTGTCGGTCACGCTTTGAGTACGGTTTCTGACGAATGCAACCGGTACCGTAGCGAAAAAGCTGAATTTTTCACCGGAATAGGTGATGCCGGGCTCTACGCTCCACACGTAACCGGGCCGGCGGAAGTCGCCGCTGCCGCCCACAAGGTCATGCACGGGAATACCTTCCAGGCGGGCGCCGGCTGCCACTGCCCAGCCTTTCAAAAACGGATTGAGTGAATAGCTGAAACCTCCACGCGCCATGTATTGGTCGGGGACGCTCATAATAGCCTCGTTGGCAAGGCGTGGTGAAAGGGTTTCGCGGTAGGTGCGTACGCCATTCTGCTCGCGCGGGTTCACGAGGTAAAAGAAATTACCGTACACGCCGAAGTTGTGGAAGATGTTGTAAAATGTATTCAGCTCTACGGTCACGCCGGTCCCGCCATCGCCGAGCTGAATGGACTGGTCGACGGTACGCAGCTCTTTTGTACCGTTCGGGCCTACATTGTACCAGTAATCCTGGTAGTTGTAATCGCCGGTAGGCAGCTTGATACCCAAGCCAAGCTGGATATTGCCCCGATAGCTCTTTTTGGGATCAAAAAGCCAGCGGTAAGCGGCAATGCGCAGATCGCCGATACCAAACGAATGCATGCTATGCCGCTCATTGAACTTGTTGGCACCATTCACCAGCCCGTGTTCGTACAGTGAAGAGCGTGCATTTGAAATGATCGGAAGGTCGACCATCAATGACCAACGGTCGTTCAGAATGCGCATGATATTGATATCGACAGACGCCGTGTGGTTGATCACTTCGGTGTGCTGGACGAGCCGCTCCTTGTTTTCGGTTTTGCCTGAAAAATGGCGGAATGATTTGAAATAACGGGTGCTGGCACTCACTACCCACTGGCTGTGGTTACTGCTGTCGGCGTGCGAGATCATGCACGCGTTACCCGTGCCGCGAATGGCGACACAGCCTTGGGAAAATGTATTTTGGGTGGCGCAAAGCGATATCAGCAATGCGAGTGACGATTGTAGTAGTTTTTTCATTACAAATTTGGTGAATGTTCCTGGGGTTGAGTACACGCCTCTTACACCTGCCGGATTTGCAGGGTTACGAGGCTTTTAAAAAAGATGCTTAAGTAAGCAGGCGGTCAGGCGGCGGTGTGAGGACGGCATGACAGGTTTCGAAAACCGGACAGGAATATTGGTCTGTTGCTGATGGTGTTGTTTCGATCCATTCCATGACAAAGAAGACATGCTTCTTCGGAGAGGTCATGAACTCTTTCAAAAAGGATTTGAGCAGCTTCGCGTGGCTTTTGGGCACAGTGTTTCCCGGTGCCGCGCTGATGGTTTCATTCTGAATATGGTCCACGAGCTCCATGTACCGATCGCGGGCATTCTGGTCGTACTCGCAATAGACGTACAACGTGTCGTTCAGAAGCTGTTTGGTCCTGATCTGATAATACTCGCCTTCATGCCGGATCTTACCTTCTGAAGGCTCCGGAACCGACCAGTCGGTTTGGTAAGGAAGGGAAACCGGTACTTTCACGACGATATCACGCGAGTAGGCGGTGCGTTCGATATGCTCACGGCCAGCTGCTGTTGGCACATACTGATCCTCACACAGATAGAGCACCGAATAGCCCATCATGTTATAGAGTAGTAGTGCAAAAAGCAGGAGTGATAAAAATCGGCCCAAATTTCTTTCCAGCGGTTTTTTGGATGCAAAGGTAAATAAAGTCAAAAAAATGAAAATATCGTACAATATTTCGAGGCTGAAACCGAAAAAAGAAACTTTGGATTGATCTTCCGGCGGAACCGCCTATTTTTGCAGGACAATTACCAAACTTATGTCCGAGAACAGACTTCTTTTCTGCATTTCGCCTCCTCCGGTAGCCTGAATGGCTTAATGACCGGAATCTATTTTGGTACTTCCCGTTTCTTCGGGAGGAGATATTGTTATTCCTTGTTACCATTGTTCATAAAGGTTGTTGAGCCTGAGCCCTTCCGAGGGGCGTGCTTAACCGGTTCGCGCTGTACTCACCGCGCCCGATAATCATTTTAATACCTTTTTGAACAAATACTCCAATGAAACAAGCTTTCATCAAGCTACATATAGCGATTATTCTCGCAGGATTTACCGGTATTTTCGGAAAACTCATCACTGTCAATGAAGGACTGCTGTCGTGGTACCGGATCTGCCTCGCAGGCATTCTGATGCTGCTGATCCTGGCGGCCACCCAAAAGCTCGAACGCATATCCTTTCGCGATTTTGTCCGCACTTCATTGACCGGGCTCTTGCTCGGGCTGCACTGGATTTTCTTTTACGGAAGCATTAAGTATTCCAACATTTCAGTAGGGGTGGTTTGCTTCTCGCTGGTCGGCTTCTTTACGGCTATTTTCTCGCCGTTGATCAACCGCCGGCGTTTCGTGCTTTCGGAATTGCTGCTGAGCTTGCTCACCTTGCTGGGGATTGCACTGATTTTCAGTTTCGACTCGCGGTACCGCGTCGGTATCGCGCTGGGCGTGGTGTCGTCGGCGCTCGGGTCGCTTTTCACCATCAACAATGAGCGGCTGGCGCATTCCTTCAAAAGTGAAACGGCCACCGTATATGCCCTGATCGGCGGAGCTATTGCATTAACCCCGCTCATGCCGCTGTACTTCCACTTTTTCCCTGTCACGACGCTCGTACCGTCATGGGCGGATCTGGGCTACCTGTTGCTACTGGCGTTCTTCTGTACCGTAGTTCTTTATATGCTGCAAACGCAGGTCCTGCGCCGCATTTCAGCCTTCACGGTCAATCTCAGCCTGAACTTGGAACCGGTTTACACGATTATCCTGGCCATTCTGATCTACCATGAAAACAAGGAGCTCCGCTGGTCGTTTTACCTCGGTCTGGGGTTGATCATATTATCGGTCGTACTGCAAATGCTGCAAGTGATGCGTGCCCACCGGAATGCGGGCCCGGTAGTGGCGGAGAGCCATTGAGAAAAGCGCCGCGGAGCGTGTCTTCAATGCCGCCCCGCGGCGACTTTCAACTGTTGTAATGCATTGTCGATTACGGCCTCCATGAGGCCTGATGTTCCCGCGAGGTTGCGCTTAAATCCCTTATAATCTAATGCTTCGGGAATGTCTTTGCTCAGATTAACCTCTCCCTGGCGCTTGCTTAAAGCCACTCCCCGGGTTTGCAAATGCATAGCCAGGTATTCTTGCTCCGATTGCCCGGGTGTGGGAATGAGTAATGCCTTTTTTTCGAACATTGCGAGGTCCATCAGCGTCGAATAACCGCTTCTGCAAACGACTAGTCGGGCACGCGCGAGCGCGCCCGCAAGCTCTTGCGTGTTCGCATAGGCGGTGTGCGTGATATGCGCGGGCAAATGCGCAGGTGCTCGTCCGGAAGGATTGCCGGCGATGATATGGAAATGGTAATCTATGGCCAATGCGGCTTGTTGAAGCATTATTTCTTCCAAAATGCCCCGCATGGGTTCCGGGCCTGAGAGCAAAATAAGGATGCTGTTGTTATGCTGTTCAGGCGCGACCGGGGCGAGCAGTTGGGAGAGTTGCCCAATGTAATGTGAATTCGCAGGAAGTTGCCGCGGGTGCGACAATGCACCGGCCAGCCCGCCATTTTCCTGCGTATCAACCACCCAGCACTCATCGAATTTTTCCAGCATCCGGAAATGCATCCGGCGCATCACGGAATCTGCTCCCGGCCCGAAACCCGTCATGATCTGTAACTGATGGGTCAGGATTACGGATTTTAGACCTTCGATTTTCAATCCATAACGGTTGTCGGAAATCACCAGGTCAAACTGGTGCGTGGCTTGCGTGTCGTGCAGCCATTTTCGTTCCCTGTGGATTGCCCGCAGAATTTTTGGGATTTGGGATAATAGTTTTAATACAAAAGTGCCGCCGCTGCTACTATACGTAATGCCGTAACCGGGAAGCAGAAACTGCGGCAGATCGGGAAAGTTCTTTTTCAGCAAGATCGCGGTTGCACCAGACGCAGCAATGGTTATCTCGCATTCTCTCTCAATAAGGTACCGGATGACGGGGATACAGCGTGTAGCATGTCCCAGTCCCCAGTCCAGCGGCGCTATCAGGATACGGAATGGCAGGGTGGATTCACGATTTGGTTACAAAGCAAAAATAGGGGGTTTGCCGCTATTTCGGGCCAAGAAAAGACAATACACGCTCGGTAACCTCTTTGAGCGGCGGAATCTGGACGGGTTTCTGGAGATAATCCATCACGTGGCCCGAACCCATGGCCCGGTCATAATCCTCTACTTCGGAGGAAGAACTCATCATGCAAATTGAAATGGGCCGGGGGACGTCCGGTTTCAGTTTCCCGTATTCGTTCAGGAACTGCCAGCCGTCGAGGATAGGCATATTAATGTCGAGCAATATCAGTTGGGGAAGTTTCAGCGCGTCCTCTTTGTGGCTGTTAAGATAGTCCATCGCATCCCGGCCATTTTCAAAAAAGATGATTTCCCGGGCTATTTTGGCTTTTTCAATAATGCGTTTGAGGAGGTAAGTGAAGATCTTATCATCGTCCACTACGCAGAGTATTTCAAGCATTTTCGTTAAAAGTAATTTTGAATGTAATACCCGCGTCGACCTTACTGAATACCTGAATGTTCCCGCCCTGGGCTTCTATCTGATTTTTTATCAAAAATAAGCCAACTCCGTGAGCATCTTCGTGTTTATGGAAAGTTTTATATAAACCGAAGATTTTGTCGGCATGAAGTGAAAGATCGATCCCTTTGCCCTGGTCGCTGTATTCCAGTACTTTAAGTCCTTTTTCGTTACGGTAAAACCGAAGCCGGATCACCGGGTGCTGATTGTCTTTTTTGTATTTGATACCATTGGAAATGAGGTTCATCAGAATGCTTTCCAGGTAAATGCGTGGAAATAAAATCTCTTCTTCCATAAAGTCCATCCCGATTTCCGCCTGACTGGTGTGCAGGCTTTCGTCGAGCACACCGAGAACCTGGTCCGTAACTTCCCTGATATTCAACTTTTCGCCTTCCAGCTGATTGTCGCGGATCTTGATAACCTGTGAAAGGTCGTCCAGGGTGCCGTTCAAATGCCTGGACACCGTTTTGATCTTCTGAAAAAGCTCTTCATTGTCCTTGGTAAGGGTCGATTCATCCACAAAGTCCGCAAGCAGGGCAATGTTGCTGGAATGGTTGCGCAGGTTATGAGAAAGGATATGAGTGAAGCTTTGCAGTTGGCTGTTCTTCTGGGCCATCTGATCGATCGATTTGACCAATTTCAGTTCCAGTGTTTTGTACCGGTCGATATCCATAATGATGCCGCGGATCTTATTCACCTGGCCGCTGGCATTCAGCGATGGCGTGGCCGAAAAACGCACCCATTTACGTGCACCCGTGGCGGTGGTGATTTGGAGCTCATGATCCCAGGAGCTGCCGGTGGCAATGGACTCCCGCAGTGCTGCGCGGACAATCAGCTGGTAAGGTTCGGGGAAGAAGCGTAGCAGATCTGTTTCGTTTTGGATACGCTCTTCATTGGTTTCCAGGATGTTGCCGCAGGTGGCGGTCCAGCGGAACTGCGCCGTGGCAGGATCATATTCCCAGCCGCCGAGTTTGCCTACATTGCTTGCGGCGCTGAGGAGGAACTCGCTTTCTGCCAGTTTGTCTTCGACGGCGGTGCGTTCGTCGATTTCTCGTTGCAGATCGGAGACAGACCGCAACAAGAGCACATTCGGGAAGATTTTAAACAGGTAGTAAACTGTCGTCATCGAGATGACCGCCGTGGCAAATCTGACGAGCGCACTAAACCGATATACCGGAATCCAGAAGATCAATGCGTCGATCAAATGCGTAGCGCCGCAGAAAGCGATAAATGCGATGAACAGCCAGATCGTTTTGGGGAATGGAAAGTCTTTTCTGCTGCGGACGAACCGGATCAGGAAAATGGGTATCAGGAAGTAAGCCGCCCAGATGAGCACGTCGGAAACAATGTACAGCCAGCCATGGAAATCCGACCATGAGCCGCAATACCAGCGGGCGGGCCATTCCGATTGGTTGAAAATCCCCCGAAAGAATTCTGCTATCTGCTCCGGTAACCCGTCCTGGCTTGCTTTTAAGGGAGCTGAGCCCGTACGGCAAAGTGTTATACGGTCGTCTGAAATGGCATGATGTTGCGCAGTTTCCGGGGTCATGGATGCTTAATTAACGGGAGGCGTATTCGAATATTAATGATAAAACTCATGCCAAACAACCGCGAATTCGTTTCAGAAAATAGCCTGCCCTATGCCGTAAAAATACTATTCGACATGGTTTGTAAAAATAGTTTTAATGATGTGCGTAGATCGTGACGAGGAAAGCGCGTAAGGGTCTTTTTAGCTGACGATCGGTCTGGCATTGAGCGTGAATTAATGCCTGATTGTTCCCTGTAAGGGGCAACCGCAAGCTGACAAAGCGTCGAGCCGGTCAGTCAGCCGGTCGTGGTTGTTTGTATCTTTTATTCTTGAAAGTCAAAAAACAGATTAGAATAAATAATTTGAAATGTAGAAAAAGTTCAAACGCTGTAAGTGCCCGGAAGAAGACTTTTTGACTAATTTAGCAGGCCGCATTAAACAAACCACGCGTCTTTTTTTGCCATGAACATTCAGGTCCATCAACACAACGAAACCGCGATTGCGGAGGTAACATCCGACCGGATTCTGATCCATACCCCCGACGACGGCCTGCAATTAATGGTCGATTTGTATTACCAGGGTTACGGTGAGATGATCTTGCATGCACGAAATATCACCCCCGAATTCTTTGACCTGAAAACAGGCATTGCGGGCGAAATTTTGCAGAAATTTACTACCTACCGCGTCCGGCTGGCTATTGTAGGCGATTTTACACGTTACGAAAGCAAAAGCCTGCGTGATTTTATCTTCGAAAGTAACAAAGGCAGGCAGGTTAATTTTGTGCCTTCCGTGGAAGAAGCCCTTGCAAGATTGTTATGATGCGATGGAAATAGATGAAATCCTCGAACGTTTTCACCCGTTGCCGCCCGGTTCAAGGGAGGCTTTGATAGCGCATGTTTCGGAGGTAAAGTACCCGAAGGGCCATGCGCTGATTCGCTCGGGGAGGGTGGAAAAAACGCTCTATTTCATACGGAGCGGCATCGTGCGTGCGTACTCCGACGCCGATCGCGGGGATGTGACGTTCTGGTTCGGAAAGGAGGGGGATGTGGTGATTTCCATGAAAAGCTACGTCTCCGGCCAACCGGGTTATGAGCATGTCGAAACCCTGGAAGCATGCGATTTGTACCAAATGAGGGCGCAGGATCTGGAATCGCTTTTTGCAAGCGACATTCATATTGCCAACTGGGGACGTAAACTGATCGGCCAGGAACTGATCAAGACCGAAGAGCGGCTTATTTCCATGCAGTTTAAAACTGCCCAGCAACGGTACCTCGACCTGATGTCCGGCACTCCTGACCTGCTTCATCGTGTGCCATTGTGCCATATTGCTTCCTACCTGGGGATCACGCAAGTGAGTCTGAGCCGCATTCGCGCGGAGATCAGGTAGCGACTCTCTTTTTATCATTTGTAAAATTTTTTGCGGATCCGGCGCCGGACCTTTGTGTGCAAAAACAAAGTGTTATGAGCTGGATTATTTTAATTGTCGCCGGCCTTTTTGAAGTCGGATTTGCTTCTTGTTTAGGAAAAGTCCGTGAAACAAGTGGAAACGAAATGTATTTATGGTTTACCGGATTTATCATTTCCCTGGTTGTGAGCATGGCATTGCTTCTGAAAGCGACGCAAACGCTTCCTATTGGCACGGCTTATGCAGTGTGGACGGGTATAGGAGCGGTGGGAACGGTGCTGGTAGGGATACTGGTTTTTAAAGATCCCGTCAGTTTTTGGCGAATATTCTTCATCAGCACGTTGATCCTCTCCATTGCGGGACTGAAAATGGTTTCGCAGCATTAAGCGCTCGCGGTTCCGGCATCACTTTTTAATCAATCCGGTTCTGTGGATTTTTTTGTACAGACGTGAAACCTATGAACCGGAGCAACGATATCATTTTTGCCGATCGGAAGGATGCGGGACTGCAATTAGGACATTTCCTGAGGGCACGCTACAAAGGCTCGGACCCGCTCGTGATGGGCATTGCCCGTGGCGGCGTGGAGGTTGCCTATTATGTCGCTCAATGCCTGGAAACAGACCTGAATATGGTCATTTCGCGGAAATTGCCGGTTCCCGGCTGCCCGGAAGTTGGTTTCGGGGCTATTGCGGAAGATTTGTCGGTGTACATCGCCCCACGGTTCAGACGGTCACTCGAACCGGAAACTATCGGAGAGATCATCGACGAACAGACCGACGAGGTGAACCGCCGGATTGGAGTTTACAAAGGTGGCAAACCGCTCCCGGACTTGCGGGGGCGGACTGTGATTATCGTCGACGACGGCATTGCGACGGGCGTAACGCTGGTACCCGTACTACGCCTTTGCCGCAGTCGGGGCGCCGATCGCGTGATCGTGGCTGTGCCCGTGGCTGGCAATAACTACGATGCGCTCCTCGATGACGCCGATGCCATGGAAATACTCGTTATGCCCGACTGGTTTTACGCAGTAGGGCAGGTATATGCCTCCTTCCGGGACCTTACCGATGATGAACTGCTGGCCATCGTCCGCAAGGGCGCATACCTTCGCTCGGGCTGGGAGCATGTCCGTAGTTTGCATTCCTGACTTTCACTAAGGCCGGGCTGCATCCGGATGTGGAGTTCTGAATGACCATCCCGGATTTGGACGGCTCATCCCGATAAAATTTCCTCTGCTTAGAAATACTTGGATACGAGATTGGATTACGGTATGTTGGTGAAAACAATTGTTATACCAATCAGCCTGACCATGCCGACTTTCATCCGCAACGAAAAACAGCCACGCGCCATCAATCTGGACAATATCGATAGTATCAAGACCGAAAACGGAATCCATTATGAGATCGTCTTCGAACGAGGACTGCATAACGCCGGCTTAGGGGAGCTGTCGGTGATAGACCGGTGGCAATTTGATACCGAGAAAGAGCGGGATAAGGTTCTGAAATGGATTCTGGATAGCTATGCGTTGAAGTTCTGACAAGGCTGAATTGTCGCTCGCTGCAAATACTCTGACCTGGTTTCGGATACAAATCCCCCGGAAACGGTTAATCCTGCTGGAAAGAGCCTGCCTAGTTTTGCGTGGATTAAAACAAACGCAAAATACCAAAGTATGAAACTTGTAAAATTAGGTAGCCAGGGGCTCGTGGTGCCACAGGTGGGGTTGGGTTGCATGGGCATGACGGGCATGGCCCATATGGATATTTATGGAAAGGCCGATGAAGCGGAAGCCGTTGCGACTATCCATCGTGCGCTGGAATTAGGTGGGAATTTTTTGGATACGGCCGATCTGTACGGACCGCTGGTCAACGAGCAACTGGTGGCAAAAGCGACGAAAGGCCGCCGGCATGACTATCTTCTTGCTACGAAATTCGGTTGGGAAATTGATGACAATGGTCAGATAACCTGGAAGTTCCGGGCAGACAAGGAGTACGTCAAAAAGGCGGCCGAAAGGTCGTTGCGTAACCTCGGCACCGACTACCTCGACCTGTATTACCTGCACCGCCTGGACCCTAACACGCCGATTGAAGAGACTGTGGGGGCGATGTCGGAACTGGTGAAAGAGGGGAAGGTGCGTTACATCGGCTTGTCGGAAGTATCGGCTGAGACCATCCGCAGGGCGCACGCAATCCATCCGATTACCGCCGTACAGACAGAGTACTCGCTTTTTGAAAGGAATGCGGAAGAAGCCGGCATTTTGCAGGCGCTTGAAGAATCCGGCATCGGCTTTGTGGCTTACTCTCCGCTGGGCCGGGGCTTCATCAGCGGTGAACTGAAAAGCCCGGATGACCTCGCCGAAGATGATTTCCGTCGTTCGATACCACGTTTTCAAGGTGAACAATTTTATAAAAATCTGGACCTGTTGGCTGAAATTCAGGCGATAGCGGCCGAAAAGCAGGTGACGTCGTCGCAGTTGGCACTCGCCTGGGTGATCGCCAAGGGCGTGGTGCCTATTCCGGGGACCAAGCGGCGCAAATACCTCGAAGAGAATATTGCTGCTACGGATATCCGGCTAAGTGAGGACGATCTGGCAAGACTGGAAGCCGTGATCCCCCTCGGGACCGAAACGGGCGACCGGTACGACAAGGCCGGAATGCAGGCGATCGACCGGTAACCATGATACAGGCAGGGCACATGTTCTGCCTGTATGTTTTTATATTTAGCCTATGAAAATACAGGCCCCTCATATTGTTCATTCTATTTCTGAACAGCACCGGATACTTGCATTACCCAAGCCGGTGCATCCGTTGGTAAGTGTTTTCAGTTTCGATGAAATGGATCATGCGAATGCCGACACGCGTATAAAAACGCTGGTTACGAATATGTACTGTGTTTCGCTGAAACGGAATGTGGCCGGCAAAGTGCGTTATGGCCAGGGGTTCTATGATTTCGACGAGGGCATTATGTTTTGCACCGCGCCTGGGCAGGTGACGGGCAATATCACGGAGGATCATAAGCCCGTTGGCTGGTGTGTTGTATTCCATCCCGATTTTATCCGACGTCATCCGCTCGGCCAACGGATTAAGGATTATGGTTTTTTCGACTACTCCGTTAATGAAGCGCTGCACCTTTCGGAACAAGAAGAGGGGCTGATTATTTCCCTGATGGAAATGCTGCGCGATGAAATCGGTGCACGAATCGACGCTTATTCCGAAGACGTGATCGTTGCTCATCTCGAACTGCTGCTCAGCTATGCGCACCGATTTTACGGCCGTCAGTTCATTACCCGGAAACCGGTCAGCAGTGATGTGCTGATTCGCTTCGAAAAACTGGTATCCGACTATTTTCAAACCGACCGGCCAATTTTGGAAGGGCTGCCCACTGTATCGTACCTGGCACGTGAGCTGAACTTTTCAGACAACTACCTCAGTGACCTTCTCAAAAACCTCACAGGCCAGAATGCGCAGCAGCACATTCACCGCTTTGTGATTGATAAGGCCAAAGAGCTCCTGGCGCAAACCAGTTTGACCGTCGGTGAAATCGGGTTCCAGCTCGGTTTTGAATTCCCACAGTCGTTTAACCGGCTGTTCAAAAGTAAAACAAGCATGACGCCTTTGAATTACCGGAGGTCGTTGACAAGATAAAGGAGGCTGTCCGTAATTCCCCCTCTATTTGTCCCGAATGACTACGCGATGTTGTCCTGCATCTGTCTAATTTGCATTAGTTTAAAAGCCGATCATAAGACATCCGATAACATGGGAAAAATAATAGCCGGGATCAATATGACACTGGATGGCGTTTGTGACCATACGAAAGTGACACCAGATGATGAAGTCCATCACCACTATGATCAACTGCTACGCCAGGCCGACGTTATTCTGTACGGGCGAATAACCTACCAGTTGATGGAGTTCTGGAAGACCATCCTCGAACAGCCGACGGGCAATCAATCCATGGATGAGTTTGCGGTGGCGATGGATAGTATTCCGAAAATCGTCTTTTCACGCACGTTGGACGATGTCGATTGGAAAAGTGCAACGCTGGCAAAACGGAGCCTGCAAGAAGAGGCTCTCGCACTCGCTCAGCAGCCGGACAAGCGCATTCTGGTGGGTAGCCGGAGCCTGATTATCGACCTGCTGCGATTGGATTTGATAGATGAATTTCAGCTGATGATCCACCCTGTTATAGCAGGAGAGGGTTTGAAGTTGTTTGAAGACATCCGCGACAGGAAACTTTTGAAATTGGTCAAGACAAAAGCCTTCGATTCCGGTGCCATTATACATTACTATGAACCGGCGAAAAAACAGACCGGTAATTGAAAAGGCCTTCCGCTGCCGAATACTTCACTTGCCTATTGTAAGTGATAAACGCGATTTTCATAAGTGATGTAAGCCTTTCGTTGTATCGTACCGCAAAATACCTCAGGTGCAACGCAAAATTTTTGATAGTTTAGAGCGAAAAAAGACAGATCGCTCTTCTACGCTTATGAAATGGGTTAAAACTCTGCTTGTCGTCAGTTTAGCGCTGGCGACCACGGTCCTGATGCTTCGTTATATGGATGTAACATCGGCAGCATTCAGTTTTGGATTCAATTTTGCGCAGATGTTCTGGGTTTCGGTGCTTGAAACTCAGCTTAAACCGACGCTTGATTCACCCTATTTCAACTCCTTTCCTTTTGAAAAGGATGGGAAATTCTACCGCAGGTTGGGTGTGGAGTGGTACCGTGCTATTCTGACCAAAAGCGGATGGGAGAAGTTAAGGCAGAAGTCAACTCCTATTAGAAAGAGTCTACATGATTTTGAGGCCTATGAACGGGCAAGCAGGGTAGCGGAAGCCGGGCATTTGGTAGCGGGTGTCGTTGTGTTAATCGTCACCGCCTACGTTATTGTTGCCTATTCGGCCAAGGCTGCCCTATGGCTGGTTGTATTTAATGTCTTCCTGAACTTCTATCCTGTTTTGTTGCAGCGGTATACCCGTCCCAGACTGTTGCGTACAATCGAAAAACTACGGAAAAGCCACCTGGTGGCTAGCTAAGAGGCAGATTCGATGCCTATATCCAAAAGGTGCTCATATGGCGATAAAAGTGATAGTTTGCTCTTTCGCTATCATGGGCTGGGTTTGGACAAAGTTAATGTGCCTGATACCTTGTCCAATCAATGCAATTGTGACGCTATTTGGTCAAAACTGAATAGCAAGCTAAATAAAAAGGAGTAGCAATCGTTGGGGAGGTATTAGAGCGTCTGCCGAAACAGAGTGCCAAATGTATGGCACTCTGTTAACTGCGGATAGTAAAATTGCTCAGGAAAGAGTCAGCTCACAACGCGACGACGACCTTCCCAACAGTTCTACCGGACTCAATCTGCAAATGGGCCTCGCGCATTTGAGAAAAGTCGAACGATTGTGAGACATGAGGCTTAATTACTCCCTTCTCCAAAAGGGAAGCTATTTGCTTTATATCATCTCCGCTGGATTTGACAAGCATAAAGTAGCAGTTCACTCGCTTTTCTTTCGCTCGTTCACTTACCTGGTCGCTCAGCCCGGTTGGAATGCTGATAATGGTTCCGCCTTCGCGGGTTACTGCTATGGAGTTGTCGATGTTATATCCTCCGATTGTATCTAGAACGAAGTCGTATTGACGCGATTGAATCTGCCAGTCAAACCCACGGTAATCGATATGCCGATCTACTCCCAAGCCTAGCACGAAGTCTTTATTTTTAGACGAGGATGTGCCGGTAACAATTGCGCCCAGATGTTTAGCAAGCTGCACCGCAATGTGACCCACACCACCGGCAGCAGCATGAATCAATACACTCTGGCCCGCCTCTACCTTTCCGTTCGTTACCAAAGCCTGCCATGCAGTCAGGGCGACTAGGGTCGAGGCGGCAGCCTCTTCAAACGAAACATTGGCTGGTTTGATGGCAAGCTGACTCGCCGGGGCTGCAACGTATTCCGCGTAGGCTTTTCCATGGCCTGGAAAATTCACCATTCCAAACACCTCGTCGCCCGGTTTAAAAGATTCGCTCCGGCTCGTTTGTATTACTCCTGCAATATCCCACCCGGGGATAATTGGTGACGCATCCTTCAGGGCCGCATATAGTCCCTTGCCCTCGCGTACTTTCGTATCGACAGGGTTAACACTGATGGATTTTACTTTCACAAGCACCTCGCCGGCCCCAATCTCCGGAATCGCGGTATCGACGTACTCCAACTGGTCTACGCTGCCTGGTGCATTTAATATGATTGTTTTCATTATAATTGAAATCAGTTGACTATTAGAATCGGGTGTCAGATGTCGCTTTGGTAAATGTGCTCACCAAGATTGAGTTCAAGTTCTCCGTTTTGCTGCAGACCCTTGCCCAGTAATTTCTTGATTCGTTGTCGCGCTTCCGGCCATTCCAGGGATGCAAAGAATTTGACCTGGGTATCGTTGATATCTTCATTTCGAGGAAGGGCTGCTCTCTGATTCATGATCGATTTGATCGAGGCAATTGCTTTCTGATCGAAGGATGCGATTCTTCTGGCAAAGTTGTCGACAAATGAATCTAGCTCGGCATCCGGGATCGCCCGGTTCACCCAACCGTATGCGGCGGCTGTCTGGGCATCATAATCCTGTCCGCTCAAAATGATTTCGAGCGCTCTGGCCTTACCGGTAAGTAGATGCAGACGCTCCAGGCCGCCACCGCCTGGGAATGATCCAATTCCAATCTCGACTTGAGCGAGAAACGCCTTTTCCGCACTTGCGAACCGAATGTCAAATGCCTGGGCGAACTCGCTTCCTAGTCCCCTTGCCCTGCCGCGAATGGATGCAATGCTAACGAAGCTGGCCTGCTCCAATCGCTTGGCCATATCAGGCCAGGCAATCGAGAGGCCTGTCTTGCCTGTGCCTTTCGGAAAATCATTGACATTGAGCAGCTCGACATGCGCCACAAAAAAATCAGGGTTGGCACTTTCGAAGACAACGACTTTCAGTTTGTCATTGGACTCCATTTCATCCATTAATACCATCAGTTGTTTGGAGAACTCGGTATCAAACATGTTGATCGGGGGATTGTCGAACGTGACTTTCCAATAGCCCTCGCTGATCTTGTCGGTCTTGAAAATCATGGTTGTGTTTAGATAGTTATTGAGCAATATTTAGAATGCCCAAAGCTATAACCCGGCAATTTCGGCCAGCTAACACAAACCAAGGAGATCCTTACACTTTTCCCTGATTTCGGGTTTCAAGGGGGGATTTGCCTTTCGATTTTTTAAAGAGACGGGAGAAGTAGGGGGCATTGTCAAAACCAAGCTGATACGCTACATCCTGTACATTCATATCAGTTTGGGTCAGCAAAATTTCTGCTTGTTCGATAACATAGTCATGTATCAGGGTAATGGTATTTTTCCCTGTTTCCTGCCGTACCAAGTCGGTGAGATAATTGGGGGACAGGTTGAGCTTTGAAGCTAATGCGGATACAGTGGGTACCCCGCATACTGGCTCAGAGAGGTTATTGTAATGTTCTTGCAGGAGCTGTTTTATTTTCGAGATGATCGTCCGAGCAGGAGCTTGATGGTCGCGAAACTGCCGTTCATAGTAGGTTTCGGCATAGGTAAGTACCACGTTCAATAGGGAAAGAATCACGTCTACATTGGCATCGGCTTGCTTATCGAGTAGTTCCATATGTATCCTGGTGAAAAGCCAGGTGATGGTTTCTTCCTCTTCTGCGGTCAGGAACAAGGCATCATCGATTTCATAGCTGAAATATTTATAACGGCTGATCTGGCTGGCGATGGGATTTTTTTTGATAAGATCAGGATGAAAGACAAAAGCGTAGCCGTCCCAAAAAGTGAGCGTGTCCCATGAAACGACTTGGCCGGGTTCGCTGAATAGCATCAAACCATTTTCCGTCTTGTATTTGCCACTGCCATATCTGATGTCTCCTGAGAAATTCTTTTTGAATGCGACCTTAAATAGGTTGACCTGAATTTCAGTGCTTTGGGTCGGGAAATTGGGGATGGCCTGCTTGCAAATCCGGCTATCCATCAAAGGATGCATCGGGTTCGACAGGTTTAAGTATTTGTTGTAATGGGTTAGGTCATCAAAAACTTTCATACCACGAAAGTAATCAGAATGAACCAATGTGCCATGTAGGGATAAAACAGCAAATCTTATCCTAGGGAACGGTCAGGAAATTACGGGAATATTACTGAATCCAGTTCAGTATCCGCAACCGGAGTCGAACCAAATGGTGACAAAGTGATATCTTACAAAGTACTAGTTGTAATTTTTTTGCTCTCGGAAACAAAAAAAGCCCCTCAACTTGCGTTGAAGGGCTACCGTACCCAGAGCCGGAGTCGAACCGATTTTGTATTATATTGTTATATATGAGATTGTTATGGTCAAAAATTTGGACTTTTTGAAGGCTCCTCTGAAACTATTCTGAAACAAATCTTCGTTTTGCCGACAATTTGAACTTCGTACAGCCATTTTGGCGCATCTAAACACAATTGATTAATCGGTGCAATTTAAGACAATGTTCTTACAAAAGACGCTGCCATACAAGTAGGACCTTTTGGATAGATGGCAAAACCTGCATCAATTTATCTCATGAGTGTGATATCGCCTATACTTCCGGCGCTTCGTCCGCATGTGATCACTACTTCTTTTAGATTCGCCATATTCTTTGTCGTTGAATAATTTTTCGGTACGAGTTCCATACTTGCGAAGGTAATGACCTCGATCGTTTTGCCGTCAGTGTCGTTTAATGTGATTCGGCAGTTTGCTATTGCGCCAACGTCATCATTGAAGGCTGAGGCGTCGAATACGATGCGTCCGATATTTTTGTAATATGAGACATCGAGCCGAATTGCAGATGCTTGGGTAAATTTAATTCTCTGTCCATTTTGGGGCTCTGAATCCTTGCAATCCAGTGAGGGGGAGGATAATTCATCACGACTAAGGCTAGCAATAATATTGCCGACCGTTATCGCAGGGGCGCCGCATCTCAGCAGATCGGGGATTGAAAAGTACGTTTCAGTGTCGGCCTTACCTGACGGGCAAAGATTTATGACAATGCCTTTCTCGGGCAGCAGATGTGGATCGACTTCTTTCTTTTTGCAACCAACAAGAAATGCAATCAGGAATACGGCAATGGAGGGTTTCATATGAAGATGTATTGTGGATATGTCATTTCGGTACTACCTATTCTTCTCAACCTTCACCACATTATACAGCTCGTAAACGTCGTCCAGGTGCAAGTCGAAGTCCGGATAGGCGATCTTGTCTTCGTTATAACTGCGGCAGGTAATGATCCCGTTCTCCACGTCATGCTTTACGATGTGTTTCACCACAATGCCTTCGTCATGCACAATCACCCACTCGCGCCACTGTTTAATATGTAGCTTGGACGACCAAAGGTCCTGCTCAATTCGTCGGCCTATTACGTGGTCACCATCTTCAATTGCTCTCTTGCCTTCGTAATCCATCGAGTCTCCGGAAACCTCGAACGACCTATACTCGCCGGAGTGAAATTCTTTTACTGTCACTATTGTAAACGGGAGGGATTCAATATACTGGGGGTCTGCCCACCCAGCTAAGTAACCAGCAAAAGCCTTCTGATCTACTTTTTTAACCTTGAGCCGGTAATTTCCTTCCTCGACGACTACGTATTCATTTGTTCGACGTATGTATCGTTCTCCATCTTCCGGGTGATAATCTCCCTTGTCTTTAGCATTTGCACGTTTGAGGAGAGGTTTAATTGGTACCGTTTGCTCCTGTTTATCAGCATCTTCGAATTGACTTTGAACACTGTTCAATGCAATAGCTTTGGGCGGATCTCCTTGACCCAACTTCAGCCACCCGAAGTCGACTCCCAAGTAAACCGCAGCATTCATGATTGTGGCGTTTTGGGGCTTGTAAGGTTTTTCCGACCTAATGCGGCCAAGGGTAGCTTCTGAAATTAACGTATGCCTACTGATCTCATAATTTGACATCCCTGAGAGGTCAAAGAGATAATTTAAGCGCGCCTGAACCGTATCCATTATTT
Organism: Dyadobacter fermentans; assembly: GCF_019924045.1. Classification (GTDB taxonomy): domain Bacteria; phylum Bacteroidota; class Bacteroidia; order Cytophagales; family Spirosomataceae; genus Dyadobacter; species Dyadobacter fermentans_A. The sequence continues at coordinate 86,146 of NZ_JAHXBN010000022.1, forward strand.
ATAATGATTTTAAATAATACGAAATGCTTTCATAATACTTGCATTATCATTTCATATTGCTACATTTGTAATGTCATATTTACAGGACGCAAGATACATACAGCATTTGACATTACGCATAAGCTTTATTGAACGGTTATGGAAGTAATTTGCAAACCCATTAAGGAAAGACTACTTGATAGATTTAATAAAGCCCGCGAAGTGGTAGGAGTTAACTGGAGACAGTCACTAGCACAATCCGATCCATTTTTCAACACATTGGAGGGGGCGGGCTGGATGAACCAGACCACAGGAGCGGTGTCAAAATCCACCAGAATCAGCGTGGATCGCATTGAGCGGGTGACTTTGGCACTCGAAAAGGTAGCAGGAATAGAAGGCAGTCATATATAGTAGATCGTTCATCATGCAATCAACCATCAACTTAAGCCTACCTCCTGAGCAATTGTCACTTCTACAAACAAATAAAGAGTTGTTGGAGAAGCTGATAGCGATGCAGAACAATACCGTGTGGTTAACGACAGAGGAAGCGGCGGAGAGACTGAAAGTCAGCAAGCAAACCATTGAGGCCTGGCGCAAAGGAGGATGGCTCCGGTATGTGCAGGGCGGGCCGAAGCTGTTCAGGTACCGGTCTGATTATCTGGACATAGACGTCGAAAAGAAACTTGGGGTTAAGGCATTCCTATCCCCGCTCACCAAATAGCAAACGGCAAATATGAACGTAGTTGTTAGGCAGGTCATCATGACGACCTGTGCAAGTATCGCTTTGTCCATTGATTCCATTCTGGACTACCTGTTCGCCAATCCGAATACTGGATTGTTGGCTATCGCACTGGTTATCGCTCTGTTCATTTTAATGTCAAAAACGCAATGGTGGAAGCAGCTCTTTCAACAATAGCCGTCCTGTTGCTCGTCTTCGGCGCCGGTCTGGCCTACGAGCTCACACATCCCGCTGTCGATCACGACGGCAAACTGATTAAGAAACTTTAAAACCTATATATTATGCTTGTTTCACTTCAAATCCAGGGCGGCCCGCATGAGCTCGCCTCAGTACTCGCCGCCATCGGCGGCATTTCTCTCCCGGTTGAAGCTCCGGCAGCTCCCGTTGCGCTGCCAGCGGCAACCGAAACCAAACAACCTCGCAAAGCCGCGGCGAAACAGTCGGTAACTGCGGCAACTTCTGAACCGGAACCTGCGGCTGCAACGGCAGCAGCAGAACAAGTTGTCGATCACGCTCCCTCAGAGCCACAGGCGCAAGCCGATCCACAGCCGGCACAGGCATCGGAAGAACCGAAAAGCGAACGGTTGAGTCTCGAGAAGATCCGCGCGGTTTTCAATGATAAGCTGGCCGGTCACCGTGACACGATCAAAGGAATCCTTACTTCCTATGACTCGAAGGGCTTGACCGAGTTCTACGGTAAGGCCACTGCGGAGCAGCACGCCGAGTTTTTCAACAAAATCTCTGCGCTATAATGTCTCACGCACTGCTATCACCTTCATCAGCAGCCAGGTGGCTGGCATGCACCCCCAGTGCACGGCTAGAATCGCAGTTCCCGGATTCGTCCGGGGCTGCGGCCGCCGAAGGCACGGTTGCGCATGCACTCGGTGAGCTGCTTCTCCGTGAATGTCTTGGTACAGTCGAATTTGACGAGTGGCAGGTCCTTTTCGCTGAAATAGAAGGCTCTGAGTATTACGGTTCCGATATGCAGCGCTATGCAGAGGACTATCGCGACTTTGTGATCGAGCGTTACCACGATGCCTTGGCAAGCACTCCTGACCCTCGAATTTTCCTCGAACAGAAGCTTGATATGACCGAATTCGTACCGGAGGGCTTCGGAACGGGAGACTGTATCATCCTGGCCGACGGAACGCTCGACATCATCGACCTTAAATATGGTAAGGGCGTGCTTGTCAATGCGCAGGAGAATAAGCAGATGATGCTGTACGGCCTGGCCGCCATGCGCCAGTTCGAGATCATGTACGACATCCGCCGCGTGCGAATGACGATCTACCAGCCACGCCTGGACAATTACAGCTCCTACGAGTTGCCGGTTGAAGAGCTGCTTCACTGGGCTGAAACCGAGCTCAAAGAGCGCGCGAAGATGGCCTTCGAAGGAACTGGCGAGCTGGTCGTTGGAAAACACTGCGGATTCTGCAAAGTGAAAGCACGCTGTCGCGCCATGGCCGAATACAACATGCAGCTTGCGCAGCACGACTTCAAACAACCCGAGCTTTTGGACGATCACGAGGTCTCCGAAATCCTGAAACGCCTCGATCTCCTGACAGATTGGGCAGGCTCCGTGAAGAAGTTCGCCTTGCAGGAGGCCCTTGGTGGCCGGAAGTGGGAGGGCTTTAAGCTCGTGGAAGGTCGCAGCGTTCGCCGATACGTCGACGAAGATGCGGCTGCCAAGGCAGTTCTCAAACAAGGCTGGCCGGAAGAAAGCGTGTTCAACAAGAAGATCATAGGCCTGACCGCCATGGAAAAGCTGATCGGCAAACCTGGTATGGTCTCAATTCTCGGCGATCATGTCGACAAGCCGCCAGGAGCCCCTACACTCGTACCGGAGTCAGACAAGCGCCCGGAATACAATGCGGCAGCGTCCGACTTCGCAAAAGAGCTTGCCGAGGCTTAATCGGCAAATTTTCAATCAGTTAAAGTCAATTAGTTAAAACAGTAAACAGAAAAACTATGTCAGCAGCAACAAAAGTGATTACAGGATTGGTACGGTTCTCCTACGCCTATGTTTTTGAACCCAGGGCAAGTGAAGAAAACAGCACGCCTAAGTACTCGGTGTCGCTGATCATCCCGAAATCGGATGTGAAAACGATCAACGCTATCCGGGCAGCGGTGGCAGCGGCAACGGAGGAGGGTAAACACAGCAAATTCGGCGGCAAGGTTCCGGCGGGCCCGACGTTCAAACTGCCGTTACGCGACGGAGATGTCGAAAGGGAAGGCGATCCGGCTTATGCAAATTCATATTTTTTGAATTGCAGCAGCAAGAACCAGCCGCAGCTCGTCGACAAGAATTTGAAGCCAATCATGGATCGCAACGAATTCTACTCTGGCTGTTACGGTCGCGCTTCGCTCAATTTCTACCCGTTCAACACGAACGGCAACAAGGGTATCGCCGCCGGTCTGAATAACCTTCAAAAAATGAAGGATGGCGACCCACTGGGCGGATTCAGCCGTGCCGAGGACGATTTCGAGGTGATGGCGGAAATGGACGAGGACATGTATTGATCAACCCGGGAGGCTTCGGCCTCCCAAAATTTAAAATCTATGAAGAATCTTCACAAAATAGAGTCATTTAGCAAGGTGCCTTATTCTCAATTTGCCCAAGTGCTTAACGGCTTTGTTTATCTATGCAACGGACACTTGTTTATTAAGATGCCAGCGGCCGATGTGTTCGGCGCCGGAATCGTTTCAGATACCGAACAATTGTTTATCCGGTTGTCGGAGTGGGCAGCGTCGCGAATGAATAAAGCCTTCAGTTTTCAACGTGATGGTTTAATCCTCACGGCGCTTGACCGCAAAGGCGCAAAAATTGGGATGATGTCGTTTTTGACTGACTTGAAAGATCCGGTGGTGGGGGAATTCAATTACCCCGATGTGGAGCGAGTTATCCCTTCCGGCGATGAAATACTAAGAATCGGACTCAACTCCAGCAGCGTCAATCAAATCGGTGAAGTTACGGGGAGATCCGCATTCAGGTTGAGCCGCACTTCTCTCAATAAACATGCTGCTCATTTATTACATCCGGTGTACGAGGACGACGAAGAAGGAGACAGCGGAGTTGTAGCCGGTTCTATGCCTCTTGGTCTGGATATGTATATGTGGGGTTTTGATCCCAAAAATGCTATGTCGGAGAACGATCAAAGGCAGATTTTGCGTGCGCAGATTAAGGAGCTGGAATCGCAAATCGAGGGGGTGACGAAAAAACTCGATGATCGTGAGAAGCAAATCGCGGTTCTCGAGGAGGAGAAATCCGACGCTCTCAAACGTGCCGAGGATGCGGAAGCCGTAACGCTCGACATTCAGGAAATTGACCTGGTCGGCGGCAAACTGCACTACAAGACGGATAACCTGCTTCTTGCCGAAGTGCTTGAATCTTTCATCGAGGTAATGAAGAACGCGGAGAACCCGCGCGAGGTAATGGAGACTTTGACCATGATGGCCTAATGAACGTCCTGTCCATAGATATCGAGACCTTCAGCAGCGCCGACATTGCGAAAGGTGGGGTGTACAAGTATGTGGAAGCAGACGATTTCCGGATTATGCTTTTCGCCTACAAGGTGGATAATCAGCCGGTTCAGATCGTCGATCTCACCAAGGTGAATTTGCCCACAATAATTGAAGCCGCTCTTGTTGACCCTCGTGTCCTGAAAACAGCCTACAACGCCAATTTCGAAAGAGTTTGCCTTTCAAAACACCTCGGTATCCAGCTCGACCCAGCGCAGTGGGATTGCACGATGATCCGCGCAGCCCGCGCCGGGTGGCCGATGAACCTGGGCGCTACTGCCAAAGCGATGGGCTTGCAACAGGAGAAAATGGAAAGCGGTAAAGCACTGATCCGGTATTTCAGCATTCCCTGTAAGCCCACAAAAGCCAACGGCGGACGCACGCGTAACCTGCCGCAGCACGCCCCTGAGAAGTGGGAAGAGTTTATGGCCTACTGTGTGCAGGACGTTGTGGTCGAGTCCGAAATCCGGTCAAAGGTGATTGATTGGTATGTTCCCAAATTCGAAACGCTGCTGTGGAATTTGGATCAACGTATAAACGATGCCGGTATCGAGCTGGACATGCAGTTTGTGAACAACGCGATCGATATCAACTCCGGGTATGTGGATAAGTTGCACCATGAAGCTGTAATGCTGACCGGACTTGAAAATCCCAACAGCGTAAGCCAGATTATTGGGTGGATGAACCGCCAAGGTGAAGCGGTAGAGACTCTTCGTAAGGCCGATGTGAAGGAGCTGTTGGAAGGTGAGATTGAGGGCGACGCGCGCCGGTTGCTGGAAATCCGTCAGGAAATGGCCAAGACCTCCGTGAAGAAGTACGCGGCGATGCAGCAGGCCGTCGGGCGGGATAGCCGTGTTCGAGGGCTGTTCCAGTTCTACGGAGCCAACCGCACTGGGCGTTGGGGAGGCAGACTTATCCAGCCGCAGAACCTACCACAGAACCATATCAAGGACCTGGAATTGGCCCGCAACGTGGTAAGAAGCGGCGATGGCGAGGCTCTGGAACTGCTTTACGGTAACGTGCCTGATACGCTGTCACAGCTGATCCGCACGGCCTTTGTGGCCGGGGAAGGCAAGCGGTTCATCGTTGCCGACTTCTCAGCTATTGAGGCCCGAGTGATTGCCTGGCTGGCCGGGGAACAGTGGCGCCTGGACGTATTCAACACGCACGGCAAGATTTACGAAGCATCGGCCTCCCAAATGTTCGGAATCCCTCTTGAAGAGATTACGAAGGAGCTAAGGCAGAAAGGAAAGGTAGCGGAGCTCGCACTCGGTTACCAGGGCGGAGTAGGGGCGATGGAGGCAATGGGAGCGCTGAATATGGGCCTTACAAAGAAGGAATTGAAGGCCATCGTGAAAGCGTGGCGGAAGGCAAACCCCGCGATTGTGGAGTTGTGGAACGCCTCTCAGGAAGCCGTATACAATGCGATCACGTACAAGGGTCAATGGTTTGAAGTTCGTGGAGTAAAGGTGGTTTCCGACGATACTCTGACTGTGGCACTTCCAAGCGGCCGGAATCTGTGCTACGTCAATCCTCGCATAGTAACCATCAAATACTGGAAAGTCAGGACGAAGGACACGGAAATACTCGCTGAGTACCTGGAAGACCCTACGGTTGAAACTTGGAATTATGTCAGCGCCTCCGGCAAGATGCTGCCATTCATGGCCGGCGACGATGCTCCACGGGAGAAATGGGTTTCACACCTGGTTTACGACGGAATGGACCAGACCACAAAGCAGTGGAAAGCACAGGAAACCTACGGGGGCAAGCTGGTGGAAAATATGGTTCAGGCCATTGCGAGGGACTGTTTGGCCGTCGCAATGCTCCGCCTCGATGAAGCAGGATACAAGATCGCGCTTCATGTCCACGATGAAGTGGTTTTGGAAATGCCCTACGGGAAAGGATCAATCGAAGAGGTGAACAGGATCATGGGTCTTCCGATCAAATGGGCCCCTGGCTTGCCTCTAAAAGCCGAGAGTTTCGAAACCGAGTTCTATAAAAAGGATTGACATGCTTTCTCCGGATTTATCAGGTAAGGAATTTGGCCGGTTAACGGTCATCGAAAGAGCTGGATCTAGCAAAAACGGACATGCGCTATGGTTTTGCTGGTGTAAATGCGGCAACGCGTCAGTGGTGTTCGCAAGCAATTTGAAAAGACGGCATACGCAGAGCTGTGGTTGTCTTAATACAGAAGTAATCACTAAACATGGGCTGAGACTGGCGCCAGAATATCAATCCTGGAAAGCTATGATTCAGAGGTGTTACAATCCCAAAGCGGCGGGATATGAATACTACGGCGGGCGTGGAATAGCTGTCTGTGAAAGCTGGCGAAAGTCGTTTGAGGCTTTTTACACAGATATGGGCCAGAGGAGCGACGCATCATTTTCAATCGACCGCATCGACAACGATGGCGATTATGAAAAGTCAAATTGCCGCTGGGCAGATAGTGAAACCCAACAAAGTAACAAACGGCCAAAAGGTACGGCCTTCATCAACTAATAAATAATGACCATCAACAACTGGATAAATGAAAAGGTACGGCCCCACGTCTTCCGCGGGCAAGTGCCGACGGCGCAGGCGCCGCAAAGGAGATACCAGGTAACCGAGCCCGGGAAAGTGGGTAGCACGATCACCAGCTCGAAGAGCCTGGAAGAGCTCCAAGCCAAATACCCAACTGCAACTATCAAACCCCTTTAATCAATGGAAAACGAACACGCTGAAATCGTGGCCGCGCTGGCCGCGTGCAGTCTGCTGCCCGGATCATTCGATAAAACGTTGATCAAGCACTGGGACCGGCAGAGAACAGAGGAAAAGCCTTTAAGCGAAACCGGAGCTCGGCACATTTACCGGCTCCTTCACAAATACCGGGCGCAAATGCCAGAGGTGTACGCGAAATATCAGAACCATTCGGAAATGCTGAAACATCAGAAACAGGAGGTGCCTGCATGAAACATATAAGCCTGTTCTCCGGACAAGGCGGATTTGACCTGGCAGCCGAATGGATGGGCTGGGAAAACATAGCCCACTGTGAATGGAACCCGTTCGGACAACGCATCTTAAAATACTACTGGCCCAATGCTAAAAGTTACTCTGACATCACAAAGACCTCTTTCCTGTCACACCGTGGACAGTGTGATATTCTTACAGGAGGGTTTCCCTGCCAGCCATACAGCACCGCAGGAAAGCGCCTTGGAAAGGAGGATGAACGCCACTTATGGCCCCACATGCTTAGAGCAATTCGAGAAATCCGGCCGCGCTGGGTTGTGGGCGAAAACGTTCGCGGGCTTATTAGTTGGAATGGAGGGTTGGTTTTCGACGAGGTGCAAGCTGACTTGGAAGCTGAGGGATACGAAGTCCTCCCGTTTTTACTTCCAGCTGTCGGTGTCAACGCCCCGCACAGACGAGAAAGGATTTGGTTTATTGCCTACTGTGCAGACGCAGGGGTTGAAGGTGTGCAATCCGAACGGGAAGACGGAATTCATGGATTTGTCGTTGCTTCCGACCCCGCAGGCGATCGATGGGAATGGCAAGGGGCGAACGCTTCGATTGAAAACAGGAAAACGAGATCCAAACAGAGCGGGATCGTGGAGAGGGGATTTGAAGGATTACGCGTTCATGGGGATGCTGCCCACGCCTGGCACGTCGGATTACAAAAGCGGCATGGCGAACAGAGTGGGTTCAAAACACCAAATTCTTCTGACCGATGCAATAGCAAACTTGACTGGGAAAACTTCCCGACTCAACACCCGGTATGTTCAGGAAATGATGGGATTTCCTCCCAACTGGACGGAAATTCCTTTTCAAGGTGGAGGGCTGAATCAATAAAGGCCGCAGGGAACGCGATCGTGCCGCAGGTCGCCCTGCAAATTTTCAAAGCAATTGATCAATACGAAAACCTAATCCTACAATGAATAACTCATCAAATTTCACCGTCGGAGGCTTCGCGAACGATACCTTCAACGGCGGCTCTGAGCTCGGTATGATCGTCGAAATATCGGCCACTGGGGGCGTAGTTCTGGAAAACGAGCAGAAAGAGCGCTGGCAGACGCATTTGAACCACTTGCGTTCGATTATGCCAGACAAGAGCCAGGTTGACCACCCGGCGCATTACGGCGGCAAGGATGATCCGTACGAGGCGATAAAGGTAATCGAAGCCTGGAAGCTGGATTTCCCGCTTGGAAACACTGTTAAATACATTTCCCGCGCAGGTAAAAAGGATGCCACCAAGCTGCTGGAAGACCTGGAAAAGGCGAAATGGTATTTGCAGCGGAAAATCGATCAACTCACAAAAACCATCGCACACTAATGAATAGGATCACAAAAGAAGCCCAAATCGGCCGGAAAGTGGAAGTGAAGACGATGAACGGCACCTTTTACGGCGTGTTGATCGAGGAACACAACCGGAATTTCAAGGGTGGCTGCGTGGATATCGGCTACAAAGGAATGAAGGTGGTGCAGGACCACGTAGGGAAGGTGATAGGTTTCACGACCGGTCAGAAGAAGCAATCGATACCGGCTCGGAATATCATCAAGGTAACGATAGTCTATAAAGTGTCGAGCTTGGATAACCCTTCGGTATAAAGTTCGCGCAAGACCGCCTTGGCCCGCTCGGTGTCATCATCGGTCCACTGGCGAGTCCCTTTGAGCTTCATGCTCATAAGCACCTTCGCATGCTGATTGTTTGGCCACATGCGTTGTGCAACCTCGTTAAGGTTGATTTTGAGCTCGGATTTTAAGAATTCCTTGATATCCATAATTCAAAACTACTCAGGAATTTTTCGTATAACAAAAATTATACAAAAATATTTGCACTGTATAACTTTTGTTATACATTTGAGTCGTAAACAAAACACAAACACAAATGAAAAAGCTACTGCTGTTATTACTGGTTTTCGCCGCCATGGCGTGCAAGGAAAAAGTAAAGGTTGTTCCCGTTCAAAGAACCCTGAACGGTACCGAGTGGAAGAAATACGAGGTTCGCCGCGGCGACCGGGACGTATTTAAGATTCTCACATTTAAGGCGCCTAACATCGTCAACATTTCGGTACGCGACGACCACGGCTACGTTTTTGCTGAGTTTCAGAAGGAATACACCTACATGTATGAACACCCGAATTTTACGGTGTTCGACTCGATGAACGACCCTCACTTCGGCAGGTTCATGGAAGACGATGTGATTGAAATGGACGGTGAGATATTCCTTAAATCGAAGTAGGCAATGAACACTTACAGCAAATATTGCCCCAATGTATTCCTTGCGAAATGCGAGGAGAAGCATGAAAAAGGTTCGACAATTACGTTGGAAACAAAATATGGCCAAGAGCACGAGTGCATAGTTTTCAACCTGATTTACCAAAAGGACGGTTTCTACTACTATTCCATCGTCCGGGCTGACGGGTTCAATGTTCAGGAGTGGGCCAAACGAAAGGCAGAACGATTGAATAATGCAAGCGCCCGAGCCAGTGCAAAAAGTAACCAGTATTGGGAGGCATCGCACGAAGGGAAGGATTTCCTTGTCCTGGCCGAGCCAATCAAGATTGGGCACCATAGCGAAGGACGGCACCGCGCGCTAATCGAAAGGAATTACAACCGTATGGGTAAATCGGTTGAGTTTTCGAAAAAGGCGGATGATTACAGTAGCCGGGCGGATTATTGGGAAAAGAGAGCCCATACCATCAACCTATCGATGCCGGAAAGCCTTGAATACTTCGAGTTCAAACTTGAACAAGCTGTTAGAAATCACCATGGGTTGAAGGACGGTAGCATTGAACGAAGCCACTCGTTTTCCCTGACCTACGCGAAAAAGGAGGTTAAGGAGTTGACCGAAAAAGTTGAATTGGCAAAAAGGCTGTGGGCCTGAATGAGCAATCTCTAAAACAGATGTACGGGAGATACCGGTTCGTCACTTGCCGCTTCGAGCCAAGTTACGTGGTACAAAGAGAAAATCACGATAACGGCTAGTACGGAAAGCACAAACGGATAGATTCTTTTAAACCGGTGAGCGTAGGTCGTGCCCTTGAAAGGGACTAAGGCAACGAGCAAAGTCAACACCAATGCCATAATCCCGATTGTAATTGGCGTCATCGGTATTTCCATAGCCTTTGAAAAAATGGCCTCTCTGCTGGGATTTTGATAGAAGTGAAAAAGTAAACCAAGGGGCTCTATGGCTAATACGATGGTTAAACAAATCGCAATTATCCAGATCGTTTTTCTTGACATAGGAATATTTTATTACACAAAATGGGTTCCAATTTAATGAGTATTGCGCAATTACCCGAAGGCCTGCGGCAGTTAGCCGAGCTCCGCAGGCAGCAAGCCGGACGAGACGAGTCCGACAACCTCGGCAGGGCCTTTTCCTGGGCGAACACGGACGAGGGCTATTGGTTCTGGAATGCAGTTTATCACGGTATGTTCGCAACCGGATGCGTGATAACGAATATCCGGGAAAAAAGAAGAGGCCTCCGTTTGGAAGCCTCTATATAGAAAATAACATGAAGGACGAGGCTAGTGATTCAGTTGCGGCAGCTATCGAATTAATTGTATTCGTAGTGATTGTTTTCATAATCTTGCCTCCTTTCGATTTAATAGTGGTTAAATTTATTTTCTTCCAGCTGGTTGGTGTCGCCCATTTTTTTAGGCTTCTCCATTTGACTTGCGCCAACGTACGTAGTCCAGCTGCCACTGCAATCCAAAGGACGAATTTATCAGTCCCGCCTGGTGTCCCTCCTGTCACTGCGGACAGTCTCTTTGATGGCTCCAAAGATACAAAGAATTATAATTCTGAAAAAACAGAGATCATACCACACTATCTGACCCATAATTTTCAATAACCTACGAATGGAATTATTAGACATCGCGATCGGCAAACATCGTAACGCCAAAACCTGGCGTAACATGCAAATGAGTTGGGAGGATCTTGCCGACAGGTGTTCCCGCACGCACCGCACCGCCGAGACGTACGCGGAGTATATGGCCTCGACAAAGTCGCGCCAGGACGAAATCAAGGATATCGGCGGGTTTGTCGGCGGTTACCTGACAGGTGGTCGCCGCAAGCGCGACACCGTGCTGCACCGTCAATTACTGACGCTGGACGCAGATTTCGCCACTAGCGTACTGTGGGAGGATTTTCAAATGATCTTCGGCTGTACTGGCTTCATTTACTCAACGCATAAGCATACCGCGGATAAACAGCGCCTGCGCCTGGTGATCCCGCTGGACAGACCATTGACGGCGGCAGAGCATGAGCCCTTAGCGCGCAAAGTGGCCGGGCTGATTGGAATAGAGCAGTTCGACCATACAACCTATGATATCAACCGGCTAATGTATTGGCCTTCCACCAGCAAGGACGGGCAGTTCATTTTCGAGTATCAGGACGGAGAGCCGCTGAACGCCGACGAGATACTTCGTTCATACAGGAACTGGAAAGATGCGAGCGAGTGGCCGATGAGTGAGCGGGAGAACCGCGCAATTAAAACTGGTATCACCAAGCAGGGTGACCCGTTGGAAAAGGAAGGCATGGTCGGCGTTTTCTGCCGCACACACACGATCACCGAGGCGATCGAGAAATATCTGCCGCACGTTTACGAACCCTGCGACATCGAGGACCGGTGGTCCTACAAGGAGGGAAGTACGTCGGGCGGCTTGATCATATATGACGATAAATTCGCATATAGCCACCATGGTACGGATCCGGTATCAGGAAAGCTCTGCAACGCGTTCGACCTTGTGCGTATACACATGTTCGGTACTCGCGATGAACACTCGCAGCCGGACACGCCGATCAACCGCCTGCCGTCATATTTGGCGATGCTGGACTTTGCAGAGAAGGACAAGGAGGTACGCCACACTCGCGACGTTGAGAAGCTGGCCGACGCCGGTATCGACTTCGAGGATGTGAACTGGATGGCAGAGCTCGACGCGAACCGTAAGGGCGAATATGATACCAGCGTGAAGAACATCCGCCTGATCCTGGAAAACGACGATGCATTGAAAGGCAGGTTCGGGCTCAATCTGTTCTCGCACCGTCTGGAAGTGCTTGGCGCGCTGCCGTGGAACGAGGACATGCGCCCGAGGCCGTGGAGTGATGAAGATTGGTCGGGACTGCGCTGCTACCTGGGTGAGGAGCCCTACAACCTGCAACGCACGCCGAAGCTGGAAGACGTGATGGACGGTATAGTGAAGCGTAAGAACTCGTTTCATCCTGTCCGCGACTATCTGCGAAGCCAATATTGGGACGGCGTGGAGCGCGTCGAGCGGCTTTTCATTGACTACCTGGGTGCAGAAGACAATCCGTACGTGCGTGCAGTTACCCGCAAGGCGCTAATCGCCTGCGTTGCCCGGATCGAAGAGCCCGGGGTAAAGTTCGACCAGGTCGTTACCCTTGTCGGCAAGCAGGGTACCGGTAAAAGCACGATCCTGAAAAAGCTGGGCGGCGACTGGTTCTCCGACAATTTCAGCTTCCACATGCTGTCGGGAGGCAACGGCAAACAGGCCCAGGAGCAGATACAGGGCGTCTGGATCATCGAGATAGGGGAAATGGCCGGTATGCGTAAAGTGGAGGTCGAGGCGGCCAAAAGCTTTCTTTCCGCGCAGCAGGACGAATACCGCCCCTCATACGGCCGCGAGAAAGTGGTCCGCAAGCGGCAAATGGTGCCCTTTGGAACCTCCAACGACCCGGGTTTTCTGAAATCTGCCGGCGGTAACCGCCGCTTTTGGCCCGTCGACGTGTGGGTTACGCCACCAGTAAAGGATATTTGGGAGGATCTTACCGCGAAGGAAATCGGCCAAATTTGGGCGGAAGCCATGGAGTACTACCAGGAAGGGGAAGTTCTTCACTTATCCAAGGAACTGGAAGAAATGGCGTATGCAGAGCAGGCCCGCCACGAGGAAACCGACGAGCGAGCGGGTATCATTCAGCGGTACCTTGATATGCTGCTGCCAACGAACTGGGAGTCGATGGGGCTGTTCGAGCGCCGCGGCTTTTTTGAGAACGGCGGCCGTCCACATGACCTACAACCCGAGGGCACGCGGCAGCGTGAGCGGGTGTGCGCAGCTGAGATTTGGTGCGAGGCTTTCGGCAAAAATCAGGGGGATATGACCTCGCAGAATACCAAGTTTATCCACGATTACATGAGAAATACAAAGGACTGGCTTGGCTCACCGGGAAGGTCCACGTTCAAGAGTTATGGTAAACAAGTCGAGTACATTTACTATCCCCAAAAAGGTGACTTTCATGCGGACAGCAATGGAAAGTTTGCGGACAGCAAGAAACTCGGATGAAGGCGAAATCGGACAGCAACGGACAGCAAAATGGACAGCAAAAATTACTTGCTGTCCGGGTTAAGTGTAATATTTTCAATCAGTTATTTTAACTAGGACAGCAAGGACAGCAATAATCAATAGAATTGAAAAAATAATAATTAGGCAGTGTAATAGGTAATATATACTCCCTAATCAACATAATTAATCTACATAGGCTTTTTGCTGTCCTTGTTGTCCTGCATCAAATCTTCCAATGAACGAAAAACTATTAGAGCGAAAGCTCCGCGAGGCAGTCAAGCATGCCGGCGGATTGGCTTTGAAGTGGGTAAGCCCGGGTGTAACTGGGGTGCCTGACAGGATCATCATCTTGCCCGGTGGAAAGGTGAAACTGGTTGAAGTAAAATCGACCGGAAAGAAGCAGAGCGATAGGCAGGTGATCATGGCCGGAATGCTTGATAAACTTGGATTGCCGGTAGCGGTGATCGACAGTCAGGAAACATTAAACGAGTTTTTGAAAGAGATATGAAAACCGATAAAAAGATACTCGACGCATGTTGTGGAAGCCGCATGTTTTGGTTCGATAAGACAAATCCCGATGTCCTTTTCGCGGATATTAGAAATGAATCCCATATTCTATGCGACGGGCGGGATTTGAACATAGTGCCCGATGTCAGGATAGACTTTCGAAATATGCCATTTGAGGACAACACCTTCAAAATGGTAGTGTTTGATCCGCCTCATTTGGAGAAACTTGGTAGCTCCAGCTGGCTGGCCAAGAAATACGGGAAGTTGAATGGTTCTTGGGAAGAGGATATTAAAGCGGGTTTCGATGAATGCATGCGTGTACTTGACTTTAACGGCACATTGATCTTCAAGTGGAACGAGACCCAAATCAAAGTTTCAAAACTACTGACAGTAATAGGGCATCGCCCTTTATTCGGGCACGTAACGGGGCGGCACCTTAGTACGCATTGGATGGCATTTTTAAAATCACAGTGATGGATTCAACTATTGAAGCCGGGCAGACCTGGCGCATGAGAAATGGGAAACCCAAGTTCATCGATGAATTGATGCGAGATAACAGGCCGACGCCAGTGCGGTCAGGTGAGGAATATTGGCAAACCAATGGCCGGTACTGGTCGAACGAACAGCAGCATTCGAAGGATTTAATCGAACAAGTGAAATGAAATACACTCCGCGGCCGTACCAGGCCTTCGCAACAAAGCAGATACTTGACAATGAAGTGATCATCCAGACCCGTGGTGCTGGGCTTTTCCTGGATATGGGTTTGGGAAAAACGATCTCGACGCTGACCGCCATCAACGAGCTGATCTTCGACCGGCTTGAAATCAAGAAGGTGCTGATCATAGCCCCGAAACGAGTGGCGGAGCATACCTGGACCGAGGAAATACGGAACTGGGACCATGTGAAGCATCTGATAACCTCGGTTTGCATCGGATCCGAAAAGCAGCGCATCGCCGCATTGAAGAAAGATGCCGACGTTTACACGATCAACCGCGAGAACGTGCCATGGCTGGTAGCACAGTTGGGCAGCAAATGGCCTTTCGATATGGTGGTGATTGACGAGCTGAGCAGTTTCAAGAATCCAAGTTCGGCACGATTCAAGGCCTTGAAACTGGTCCGGCCACTGATAAAGCGCATTGTCGGACTTACCGGCACGCCGGCGCCGAACAACCTGCTTGACCTTTGGAGCCAGGTTTACCTGCTTGACCGCGGTGAACGGCTAGGAAAGACCATCGGCAATTACCGGCAGAAGTATTTCAGTGAAGGGCGCCGGAATGGACACGTGGTTTATGAATACAACCTGCGGCAATCCAGCGACGAGCTATTGGGCCCAGATATCAACGAGGCTGAGATTTACGACAAGATCAGCGATATCTGTATCAGCATGAAGGCAGAGGACTGGTTAGACCTGCCGCCCCGCATCGATAATGATTTGAAGATAGCGATGCCTCCGGAGCTCAAAGCGCAGTACAACGAGTTTGAAAAGAAGTCGGTGATGCAGCTGGACGACGAGGATATTTCAGCCGTAAACGCGGCGGCACTGACAAACAAGCTGCTGCAATTCAGTAACGGCGCAGTGTATCGTGAGGACAAAACCTACTACGAAACGCATGACCTGAAAATCGACGCATTGGAGGAATGCCTGGAAGCTGCCGCCGGTAATCCGGTCTTGGTGTTCTACAATTTCAAACACGACGTGGTTCGCATCAAAGAGAAGCTGAAAAAGTACAAACCGCACGAGCTGGGTGGAGCCAAAGACATCGATCGATGGAATAAAGGTGAAATACCGTTCCTGCTTGCACATCCCGCGTCGGCTGGTCACGGCCTGAACATGCAGAGAGGCGGAAACCGGATTGTTTGGTTCGGATTGCCATGGTCATTGGAATTGTATCAACAGGCTGTCGCCCGTCTGGATAGACAGGGACAAACCCAGTCTGTGATCAACACTCACATCATTTGCGCAGATACGATGGACGAAGACGTCGTGAAGGGCTTAAAGAACAAAGCATGGGGCCAAGAGCAGCTGATGCAGGCCATAAAAGCAAAGATTAACAAGTATAACAATCACTAACAAAATGAGCAAAATCCTCTATTTTGACGTAGAAACGACGGGTTTGAACCCCGCAAAGGACAGTATTCATCAAATGGCAGGCATCGTCGAGATCGACGGTATTGTCGTTGAAGAATTCGATATCCGAATGAAGCCGATAAACTATGCCGAGCTTCCTTTGGATTATGTGACCCCGGTAGGAGGAATCACCAAGGCGATGATGGCCGATTACCTGCCGCAGTCGCAAGGTTTTGCCGCTTTTAAGGCTATCCTGAACAAGCACGTGGACAAATACGACCGCAGTGATAAGTTTTTTATCGCTGGTTACAATTGTCAGGCATTCGACATGTTATTCCTCAGAACGCTGTTCGATCGCAACGGAGACACGTATTTCGGCACTTACTTCTGGTCGTCCTCAATTGACGCGATGATCCTTGCTGCCTACTACCTTCGCGACTACCGCCATAAAATGCCTAACTTTAAGCTCGAAACCGTAGCTGCGCATTATGGCCTGGCGGTAGATGGCCCGGGCTTCCATGACGCACTAAGCGACATCCGGATTACCAGAGGTATTATCCAGATAGCAGATATGGTTTAACTATTTCAGAGAAAATTATGCCAACCGCACACGAAAAAGTGCTTGAATCGATCGCAAACGACGATTCAGGCTATTTGTTGAATGATTATGAAGATGCCGCCGTCCGTTTCGAAAAGCGGAACGGAGAGAATGTATGGT
This sequence comes from Dyadobacter fermentans, assembly GCF_019924045.1. GTDB lineage: Bacteria > Bacteroidota > Bacteroidia > Cytophagales > Spirosomataceae > Dyadobacter > Dyadobacter fermentans_A. Next base: position 102,955 of record NZ_JAHXBN010000022.1, read on the forward strand.
TTTTGAAGCTGCGAGGGAGAGAGGAATTTCAGGTGCAGTACAGCCACCGCCTGGTATTCGAAGCGACTCAGGAGGCGGTGACTCTGACAAAGGCGGAGTATGATGCATTTTAAAGTTTGATAGCCCGCAGTTTCGCATAATAGGCCCGGGATTCACTTTCAAGCCTTTTCAACTTCTCTTTATTTTCAGGTTTATTGGGGTCGAGTACCCGGGATTCCTCGTAGAACTTATGGCCAAGTCCGTGCTGCATGCCGGACTTTTTCTTTATCATCTCGAACAGTTCCTCGCCCAAAATGGCCTTTGCTTCCGTCTCTTTACCGTAAATCATTTGAGCGGTATTGACCTGCACTTCGGCGAAAATTCCGTTTTCTTTGACCTGCATCAGCGTTCCGCTGTAACCCATTGGGTCTCGGTCGGCGACCTGTTGTTTAAGGCGGTCGACGTTGAATTCGGTCTTTATTTTGGCGACTACCTGGTCGTCTTTCTCATTGGTAACGGTTATGAAAGTATTGCGGACCATATCTTTCACTTGGGTCACGTCGCCGCCGTAGTCCATACGTGCCTTCTCCAAGATCCGCTTGTCCGATTTCAGGTTGACCGGCGTCACGATCACGCCCAGCGCCTTGGCGATGGCCTGCGACCTTGCATCGAACTCAGGAGCCCAGGCTCTCGTCTTCGTTACCACCTCCGGCATCTTCGGCAGGTCGAGTGAAAGGTTCATCACCGTGCCGGTGCCGTAGTTGTCCCGGATGAAGTAGGGCTTGTTGGCGGAAGTCAAAAGTCGCTGGCGATTCTTGTCGATCCAGTGGTTGTAATTTCCCGGCATATCGCGCACCTCGTTTTTTGACGCTGGAGCGTTCGAATCATCACCCGTGAGTATTTTATCGACCATGGCGTCTAACTCGGCTCTAGTGGCAAGAATCGCTACAGCGTGGCAGCGGCAACTAGGATGCCATCCACGGAATTTGAATTGCTTCGGATATTTTCCCGCCAATGGCCCGCAGGTGGGGCATTCGTAAGGGTGGTTTGACCGCTTGATCTCAATACCGACAACGAAGTCCAAAGACTTCCATCTTTCATGGTCTGCCTCGCGATAGGCCATGTTGGTTTCAGTGCGGGTGAGGCGTAGCGCATTCTTGCGCGATGATCTGTATACGCCTTGGCCGGGATGGTACAAAGAGGCACGCTTTGAAAGGTGAAGCTGCCCGCGGGCGTCGCGAACCCTACGGAACAACTTGTCCGGTTCGTCCAGATAACTGCGCACGTCCTGGCTGAGTTGCTGGGCAGAACGGCCTTCCAGTATGCCGACGTCCAGCGCCATCTCCATTTCGGATTTGAAGTGCTTGGTGTAGCGCCACACGCGTTTTGAAAGGTCGAGCCCGTCTACTTTGCGTTTCTGGAATGCGGCCAATGCATCAAGGTTCCGACCAAGAAACCGGTCTTCCAGTGCTTTGGGAAGGTTTTTACCGAACAGCCTCTTTACCAATTCGTCGTTCTTCTGTTCGGCAAGCAGCCATTCGGACTTGGATCCCGAGCTGATTACTTTCACAATGCCGCTGGTCAGATCGGCCAACATGTTGTTAACCCGTTCCCGTAGAATTGGATAATCAGAGAATTGGAAAGGCTTTTTAGGGTCGTGCTTGACGAGAAACCCCATGCGGATAGCCTCGTTGATCGCCTTTAAGTACAGGTTCTGTACTTTCAAGGCGAACGCGTCGATGTTGCTTATGTGCCGGCGGGCGTAATCTTCTTCTCCTTTTCCCATTTATAGTGCGTGTGACAATTATCAACCGGTTGTTAACTTGTTGACATGTAGAGTAAATTCAGGAAACTTAACTCTGGCTGTTATGAAAAAATCATTGATGTTACTGTCGGTAGGTACTGTATTGTTAGGAGTATCCTACTATGCTTTTAGCTCTTCCAATTCTTCCGCAAATAGCGTCAAAACAACTGTCATTTCGGGAGTGGTCAAGTCCGTTGAAAGTGCGGAGCGAACCATCCAGGCACGGGGATCTCTTGGCCGGGTTACTGCGATTTCCATAACGGCGCTACCATGCGGTAACCCCGGCGACCCATGTGGCATTGCCTACATCGCAGCCATCGAAACAGATAAATAGGTTTACTCCGTAGGTTCAGTAACCGCCACCGTATTAGCTTTCTCAAATTCCAATTCGAGCTGCTTGTATTCAGCGTCTGGATCATCCACCAGGCCAGATTGAGCCACTGAGGTTTTTTGAGAAATGACCGCTTTGCCGCCATTGGCAGTAATCAGCAAATTCATGCGTTCGAGATCATCCTGAATAATGTATGGGGTGATCTCGGCGTCGATTTTGAGCTTTTTGGCTACTTTACCAAAGTCTTTGTCCATCTCAGCGACGAAGGCTTTGATGATATTGAGCCGGCGTTTCAGGTGTGGATCGAAGATTTCGCGCTTGTCCATCACTTTCAGGTGGGCGTCCATGAACATCAGCTTTAATGCAATTCCGGAAATGGCGCCAACACCTTTGACTGACTCAAAGCTGATATCAGGTGTTTGCGTGTAGGTCAGGATCACTTTGAAAAGGTTCTCGATCTCCATGCGGATGGACTCAGGTGCGTGGTCCCATGACAAGTATTCCACCTTGCCGCCTTTCTCAACCTCCAAAACTTTCCCCTGTTCGCCCTTTTTACCAATGCTGAGGATCTGGCCTTCTGCCACCACGGTCGGAGAACCGTTGTAGTCATTGGTGTCGGCATGGTTGGATAGGAGGGTCTCCAGGCGCTCAATGGCAACCTGCACGTCAGCCCATTCTGCTTGTTCCTGCTCGGAATACACTACGGGAATGCGCTTGATGGGGTTTACGGCCTTTTCGACCACCTCCCAGCTGGTACCGGACTGCTTCCACAGATAGTAATTTTCTGCCGTGTAGGTTTCGAATTGCTGAATGTCCTTATTCTCTTCATCCTTCACGGTGTATTCGCGAGAGAATGCGATCAGGTCGCCGTAATCATCAAAAAGTGGGAAGAGTTTCACGCCGTCCCATGGACTGAAAATGGACATGCGAAGCTTGAATTCGGTTTCGAATCCGTAATCCTCGTGAGGCTCGGCTGCCTTGATCGGATACCAGAATTCGGCGACCTGAGTACTGCGGAAGAGCTGCTTGGCAACAACGCGGTTCTGGCTATCAGTCTTATTATCGTCAAGAATCTTGTTAACAGCATCGAGCAGCTTGATTTCCGGCTCCTGTGTGGCAGCGGCAACGACTTTCACCGGATTACCGAAGAGGAACGATACCGCTTTGCCTACGATGTTCTTTTGAAACGGAACGGGAATGCGGTTGACCGGCTCCGGCCGTTCTTTAACCACCGTTTTAGTGCCGTTTTCAGTCTCCTGCTCTTCTTCGTAAAGAACTTTTCGGTCTTTTCGCTTGCCTTTGTCGGTAACGTCGTGCTTGTCGACTGACCACTGCTTTTTTAGGATTTCAACGTCAACGTCCTTTTTCTGTGAGGAAAGTGCTTCTACTGCCTTTGCGGCGTCCTCGCCGTCAATGATTTTTTTCAGATCCTGGTATCTCATGTGCGTATAGGTTGGTTATTTGAGGAATTGACCGAGTCGTTGAATTGAGCCTGGTTGATCTTTGCCGAAGAACTCGACCATGCCGGTAAGCGCGTCCGGCGCATCATCGTGGGCATTGTCGCCTGCTGCCATGTATTCCCGCACGTGCTTTGCGAACTTCGGCCAGCGGGCCTGCCAGTCTGATGGGAATACGATCAGGTTCTGTACGGTCGCACCGTTTGTGAATATGCGTACATGCTTGTTCTGAGATTGGTGAAACCACTCAAAGCGCATCTGCTTGTTGCCCCCGAGTCTAACCTGCGCTTCAACGTTACGAGCAAAGCCTCGCCCACCGTTGTTACTTTCAATGCGGACCAGGTCGAGCTGACTGCGCAATACCTGCTTTGCCACCATGGGTTCGGTGATCTCCATGCCGGCCTGCGTGTATGAGACGTCCAGCACGTACATAGCAGTTTTCGTCTCGAGGTAGTCAATCGAACACAAGTAATCCGTTCCGAGGTCGGCGGTATCAGTGTAGTTCTTGCGGATTGACCAGTTGACAATCGGGAGGCTGTCTATGCCGTGATGCAGCTTCCATGGTTTGCCATACAAATAGCCGCCCGCCGGTGTCGGGTTCTGCATGTACTGACGCTCAAAGACCATTGGATTTTCATCCTTCATCTTTTTAAGCTCTTCCAGCGTGTGCTTCATTGGCCAAAGAGCTCGTTCTTCGCCTTTTTCGTCTAACTCGATACATGGCAGCGACAACACTTCCCACTCACCTGGCTCATTTTCCAGCAGGTAGCCGCACAAATCGTGTTCGTGCAGGCGCTGCATGATAATGATGATCGGCGTTTTGCGGCTGTTGACCCTGTTTTTGATAGTCGAGTCGTAGCGGTTGTTCACACGTTCCCGGCGCGTCTCCGAGTCGGCATCTTCCGGCTTGATCGGATCATCGATGATCAGCGCGCCGCCGAATTGGACATTGATTCCCGTGTCGATCTTGAAACTGTCAAGTTCAGATATCAACTCGGAATCATCATCTTCCCGGTCCACTTGCCCGGCGCCGAAACCTGTGACTTGCCCGGCTGCTGAAGTTGCGTAAACTCCCCCGCCCGCTGTGGTATACCATTTTTTCTTTGCACGGCTGTCTTTTTTGATCTCTACCTCGGGATAAACCCTTCTGTATGCCTCGTGCTCAACGATTTCCCTTACACCCTCCGAATTATCGAGCGCTAAATCATCCGAGTAGCTGAGGTGGATAAATTTTGCTGCGGCATTTAGTGCCAGGCCATATGAAATTAGGTTTTTGACGGCCAATTCAGTTTTAGCGTAGCGAGGGGCAATATTGATCATTACCTTGGTAAGCTCACCGTTCAGAACTCTCTTTAGTACGTTGCAAATCTTTTCGTGATGTCGGTTGACGACAAACTTGCGGTTGTACATTTCTTTAAATACATACCTGACATACAAGAGGTAATCCTCTTGCGTAGCAAGCCTAAGCAGCTTGGTTTGCTTGTGTTCGGTCAGCTCTCCTGGACTCATCAGTACTTGGCGTTGAAAGCTTCCCTGAATTGTTCAATGTCTTCCTTAGTGATCGATACATGGACCGTAGCCTTCAAATTGGCGTCCACTTTCTCAGCGGCGAACAGGCCGTGAATCTTAGCAAGGTTGGTCAAAGCGGTGTCGGCGGAGTACAATTCGACCTTCGTACCGAATTGTCCGGGTGTGATCGACTTGATTTTGCCGCGTTCCTTATCAGCAACCAGCTTTGCCATATCCAGTTCGGGAATTTCTTTCAGCTCCGTCGGTCCATCCACTATTTCAGTTGCGTTCGGATTGCGTTTCAGCAGCAAACGATACCTGACAATGGACTTTTGGCGCAGCGCCTGATGCGCCGCATGAAGCGCTAATTCATCGTCCGATAACTCCGCCTCCAATGCATAATCTTCCTCGAATTCAATCTCGGCTTCAATTTCTCTGATCAGCTCAACAACTGGTTTTCGAATCTTGGGAGTGAATTCGACCGTACGAGTAGTGAAGTAGTCGTTGAGGCTGCCGCGGGCAATGTCCGAGATCAGTTTTGCCGTTTCTTCCGGGCCGAGCTCGGCATCTTTGAGAAGTTTTTTGAGATAGGCGTCGACCTTTTCGGATTTGAGTATGTTGCACGCCGTCACCCGCGCAGATTTCACCGCATATCCTGCCCGGATAGCGGCCTGTGCGCCGTTAAAGTCAACCAGGTATTCCCGGCAAAATTGTATTTGCTTGTTGGTGAGGCCTTTTTCCTCGAGAGAGGCTTCTGGCGGTAATTGATCTTCCATTCAGCGCGAGATTGCGTTGAACACATAGTGTGTTTGATGCAAATATAGGTATATATTACCTATTTATGCCCCTGAAAGAGACCTTTTAGTGTCGATTTTTTGACGACTTACGGATTTTCTGAAGCTATTAAGCGATTTTCAAAATCTAAAATTGTCAAATTCAATTTGGTAGCTTCGAAATGGATATTAGGTTCACTCGCACGCATGAGACGCAAGAGAATTTCTTCACGTCCGCGTATCCATTCTGCATCTTTGTATTGAGCCCCTTCACTTTCAACATCTAATTTTGAGATGACAGAAGATAGTTTCTTTAACAGGGAAGTGATGTTGTTGCAGATTCCGTCGAAGTCTTGATAATCATTAAACTTGAAAGCTCGTTCTATGCTGTACAGAGAATTCCATAGCATATCTGGTGCATCGATCGGATTGTCTTTTTTGTCCTTCCAAATATGCGAACTGTATAATTGTAATGCTGCCATCAATGCACCGATTGCGTGAAATGAATCTCTCTGAGAATGTTTAAATTCGATTTCGCTCTTGTCCATTGACCGCTGAATGTGGCTTATTTTATTCAAATCTCTCTTTATCCCACCCCAAGTGAAAATTCCTACAAGAGGAAATACAATAGCAAATAATCCAAGCAATATCCCAAACATCGCCTCTGATCTTGTTGAATATCTTTCAAATAGACCGATATACAGGTCTTCCTTCTGGCGATAGAATTTGAGCTCATTGGATAAGGAATCGTTCAATTTGGAAATAGCCTTTACTTGCACCTCGAAACTATCTAACCTTTTAGCGATTGAATCATTTTTTGATGTAGCTGGCGATTTGCTTTGGCCCAAACCTTCGGTACCAGTTGCTAATATGAACAACAGTAACAGTAATGATCTCATTATTGAATTATTAGGAGGATGGGGTAGGAAAAAATGTTTTGACTAAAATAGTTCTTGACTCTCAGTATAATACGTTTTGCCGCTGCCAAGTTTGCCGACGATGATCTCTTCCCCCTCAGGCGAAGTCTTCCTTTTCGGATTATGGACGAATCGGTGGTCCTTGTTTTCCATTTCGAAAACATCATCCGAAGTCTTTAGTTTTTCCAGTTCCTCAGTTGCCTCAACCGTCACCGTCTTGATTGCGTTGTGCAATTCCTTCACCTTATCGGCGGGAATGTTCTTGGCGATGGAGTAGGGGGAAATCTTCGCACACCAAAGGATTTCGTCGGCATAAGCGCTGCCGATGCCACGGATCTTGTCCTGTTTCTGAATGACTTCCTTGATTTTGCCTGATGCCTTTGAAAGGTACTTTGCAAAATATTCCAAGGTGAAGTCGTCGCTCAGAATGTCCGGAACATCAGGCACCTCCGGATTCAGTATTGGTTTTGCCTGGCCCATGCCGTCTAGCACCATTATCCCAGCTCCGTTTTCAAATAGAAGTTCGAAAATTGGGTTTTTAAGATTCTCGTCAGTCGGCAATAACACCATTTTGCCGGTTAGCATCATGTGGATGCCCAGGACGTTCCCGTTATCGAAATGCAGGTGTAGCTCTTTCCCGTTACGGTCGACATATTGGAGCGTGGCTCCTGTGAACGCTTCGTTGAATTCTTCGTTGGAAGCCTTCACACGCTTTTTCCATAGGACGTCGATGCTTTTGAACTTCTGGCCTTTGAAATGCTTTTGCAGGGTGATCCCTACGATGTTGAGCTCTGGTACTTCTGGCATGGCTGTGGTGTTTGTTGTTGAAGTTTACTACTGAATATTTGCCGATAGAAAGGCGGTAATTCCTTCCAGATACTTGTCGATCGGACTCACCTCCATTGGAAGGCGTGCCAAATTCATTTCCCGAACCGTGACGTTAAATGCGCCGTAGGTATGTGCTTGCGACAAGGTTATCATTGTTTCCATAACCGATACGGCATGATCTGTCACTCCGAAAGTAAACAGTCCGGGCTGTTCAATCTTAAAAACTGTTTTGCCCTTGAATGTCAGCAGCCTTTCCGGTTCTGCTACGTCGATGGTGCCTTCACTGACTCTCCCAATCTCGATCGTAGTCAAAAATGTAATCATGTCACCGCTGTAATCGGAGACAGTGGTATCTACCAGTAGGCCGTGCCGGGTAATCGTCTCTTGGGTGATTTGGTCGAGCTTCTCCTTGTTGAAATCGAATAACTTGGAATCGGATGTGTAAATAAAGAAGTCCATATGGTTTATCTGGCGGTATTGAATTGCAACCTAACGGAAGTTTTGCCTAATTTGGTGAAATAATTTGATGTGCGATGGAAATCGATAAAAACTTCGAAGGGTACAAGAAATGGAAGGAGGGGACACGCCAACATGTAATCCCGGAACCAGGCGAAACTCGTGAAGACGCGATTGAATTCATGAGGGATGCCATCTATCGATTTAAGTTGAATGGCAAGTTCACTTTTAATGCGAATCGCGTTGAGTTTGTTGACGGCGAATATATTTTTATACTTCACCATATTTGCAAATCCCGCCCGCTTGGACTGGTAAAATTTGGGGATAAAATTCATCCAGATCACTGGAAGTAGCTGTTGATTATGAAGATTGAAGATACTTACACGGAGCACACAAAATGGAAACATGGTGTTAAGCAGCATGTCATTGTTGGTGACGGCGAAACAATGCAGGATGCAATTCGCTTCATGCGTGAGCATATTAGGTATTTTGGGTACCAGGACGATCTTACCTTTGACGAAAAGGAGATTGAGCAGGCAGGCGACAATGAGTTCATATTCAAACTCCGCGCGAAATTGAACCCCAATCGTCAATTTGAACTGCCTCCTGCGCCTCCCCTTAGAATGAAAATTCCTTAAAAAAGTGACAACTGACTTGGTGGTGCCTCATTCGCTACCGTTTGTTCCAACGGCGGCATTTCCGGATATGTGAAAGGGATAGTCGGTTCCTCCAAGGTCCGAAAATCCTGCATAATCGTATACGCCTGCATTTTATCTGTATCGTACTGAGTGGTTGCAATCTCAGTAATCCGCTGCTCAGACAAATCTCCCGTGATCCATTCCCAGGCCAGCGCATCATCTAGTATTGTTGGCATACGGTTCTTCGCATTGTGAACCTGGGACATCAATTTGTTGGCTTCGGTGGTTACAATCGTCACCGTTTCAATATGCTCTCCTGTCTTGCGATCCGTCCAAGGGTTCCACACGGCGGCCATGAAGAAATACTCCTGATCTTTCAAATTTACGAAATAGGGATACTTGTCCGCCGTTTTAAGCGGCTCGCCGGTTTTCTTGTTTCGACGGTACACATGGCGCCAGTCAAAGAAGCCGGTAGATAATACCAGGCACCGACGGTTAAGCGCCGCATCACGAAACATTTTCTCTCTGCCGGTCTTTGGATCGATTGAAAGGAGTTCTTCTCCCCGGGCATTCAGGGTGGTTATTCCTTGTTGGTACGATCCATCTGGTTTCTTATATCCATTCCGGAACTCCTTGGCCCGATCCCGATCAGAAACGTAATTAGGCAGAAAGCCCCATTCCATCTCAACAATGTCGTAGTCGTTTTTCGAAAAGTTAGGCTTGATCACAAATACTGGGGCATAATCGAAGCCGTTGTTTATCGGCTTAGCCTGGTTCAGCTTGTACTTTTTGATGTCCTTTTCGATGTCTTTCAACGTAACATACTCCGTTTTAAGAACCTTTTGCCTGTTATAATTACACATTGCCAATGTTTTTAAAGTACTGAACAATCGACCGACCAATTTCTACCGCTTCTTTTTGCCTTTTTGGATCCTCGGGGACTGACATCCAGTACCGCTTCCCATCTCTGAGAGTCGCTCGCGTGATAAAAAGATCCTCCCGGCCGTCTTCGAAAATTATCTGAAAAACCGTGCGGTCTTGCATGTCAAGCGTCTTGATATCAAGTTTTACGCCGAAATAATCCAGAACAAAATCATCTGCTGTAAAAGCCATACCTGTTTGGTTTAGAGCCTAAAGTAGTAAATTCTTTAAAATCATCGAATGCCGCGTTCAGGAACGATGTCGTTATGGATCAGCTCGCATGAGCCTGCGTATTCATTCCCCTGCCAGAAGAAAATCTTCGCAGGAGGCTCGCCGTACATCTCTTCGCAGTAAATCCATCGCGTGCCTTTGTCATTCTTTATTCCGGTGACCATATATCGCCCGGACGGAAGCATAACCTTCGTGGCCTTCTGCTCTCGGATTTGGTTAAACAAGAATCGGTCCAGGATCTTAACATCGAGAGGAATCTTCAATTCACTGAATATTTCTATTATGCGCGTCCTTACCTCGATCCGCTCTTCAAACACGTCCTGGCGGCTGAAATACTCGAATCCCAGCTTGAAACGGCCCTCCGTCAAAGTTTCGTCAAAGGGGCTATAATATTGGCTAATGACCTTCCTGGGCACTTCCTCGCACCCAACCAACATTCCCTTTTGCAAGAACAGAATGTCTCCCACCTTCAAATAGGTCGAATTCATGGGTTTACTTTTGTTGTTGATGAAATTGGTATCAAAAAAATGGTAACAAAAGTATCAAAATGTTGCGCATGATTCAAAAGCATTTTTTAACTTTGGATATTAAACTTCAATCATGGGTCAGAGCATGGGAGATACATTTTACAAGGAAATCGGCGGTCTTTCGAAAACCAGCGGAAGCGCAGCGTGGGTAGTCTATTCGACAGTACCTGAGCGGATTCAATCGGCCGCGTTTCACGACAAGGCATTGGCCGAGCAGCTGCATCAAGAGCTATGTGATTCCGAACCGCCAATATTGATGGGGGAGAATGAAATCGATGTGCAAATCAACGAGTATTCGCGGCAAGTGGCCGAAGGACTCATCCCTTATACAGTCATTCTTGAAAATGGCGAGCTGCTGCGTGAAGACACATACGATAGTGAGATTTTTAACATTACGGCTCCATCGTTCGCAGTGGATCGACCTGAAATATTTTCAGGTACGTTTTGGGCAACTTCGATTTCCGAAGCAATTGAGAAAGCTCAAAATGATTGGAGAATAAAAATCAATCAGTGACAACTATAATTCATCAGCAACTATGAAATTTGGAACAACTAAAACGGAGGAAGAAGAACTCGAGGAGTACAGCGCCGAAGGAATGAGGAAGCGCCTTGCAGCGGCATATACCGCCTGGCGCGACGAAGTTACAGCGAAATTGGAGCCGGTGGTATATCCGAACCACGCATGGGTAGTTTACGCTGGATCCGAAACGCAGCACCCGCAGGCGGCATTCACGAACAGGGAATACGCCGAGATTCTTGCAAGTCATATGCAGGGCGCGATCGATCCGGTTCTCCGTGAGCGGAGCGAGATCGCGGCCATGAATATCAGGGTTGATAAATACAAGGAGCAGGTCAGTTTTGGAAAGATGCCCTATGAAATAATCCTGCGCAAGGACGGCGAGGTGTTTGATGCATGGGGCCCGGAAGATGGCATGCCCTCCATTGATACGCCGAAGGTTTCGGAATCGGAGCGTCATATTTTGGGTGGTACGTTCTGGGGCTGGACAAAGGGAGAAGCTATCGAAGAAGCGCAGAAGCTACTGGAAGCCATGAAGGCGGCCGGCGATATATGAAATTGAATGTTGCGGAAGCAACGGTTTCAAATGATGAAGATAGTACGGACACCCTGCATACAATGTGTGCGGGGTGTTTTACATTTGTGCCATGACAGTACAAGAACTCAAAGAATGGTTTGAAGGCCGAGAGATGCCTACGGAGACAGTATGGATACACAAATCCTTGAAAGTAGACGATCCTAAACACTTCCTTCAACTACATTTTAACTCTATTGAAGCAGATCCGAACGAAAGGGCTAACGATCCTTTGATCCTGCGACTGATCTTGATGAAAGAGTGGATGGAAGCGAACGGATATTAAAACATCAGCACGCCGGCGCATTCGTAATGGGTGGGTAGGCCCACGGAATAGGGAAGATCCCCGGCCATGACCGGGGAGACGAGAGTTCGAATCTCTCATGCGTCGGGTGCTGTCTGTCAAGCAATTTTTCCAGCTATTGCATTCAAACTGTTTCGCAGAGACGTTCGGCTTTCCTCACTTTCTTTCTTTGCTTTCAAGTCTGTGAGTATATGTAAAACTATTTCGCTAACAACTGGAAAATACTCTTTACATTCATCTTCAGAAAGGGCATGAATCCCTTTGCTAACTACCCCGTATAGATTGGTATTTTCGAATAAATATTCGGGAAGTTTGGGCCTTAAAAGTTCTAATTTCTCGCCGAATCTTGATCGACCATAGGCGACATCATCCCAATCGGATTCCTTTTTTGCAAGATCGTATGCTGGTTCTACGACGTACCTTTCAATCACGCGTCTTAGGTATACAAAGGAACCAACCCCGACCCCATGCCCAAAAAGGCCGTAAGCTTTTCTCAATTCCTGCATTACCTCAGGCTCAATTACCTTTTTGAAATCGTCAAGCCTGGTGACAGAGATGTCTGCGTGTGAGGGATATTGTCCAATTTTTGTAATTCGCCCATTCTCAAAATTGAAAATGAAGTGCGATCTGTGAGAAAAATCCCGAGAACAACGAAATGATTTCAAAATCACGCTATTGTAATGATGCTCCGGGTGCCAATCCTTGACGCCTACGTGAAGTCCATAGTTTCCTGTTGGGCGATTTTCAATTGATAAGAACACTGACTTTTGCTTACAGGCTGGGCAATGAGCATCAATACTTCCTTCAAAAAATAGAATGTCGAAGATTTTGGATCGATCTTGGAGCGTATGTGCGTATGATTTATAAAGCGCAACTTCTAAAAGAAATTGCTGCGGAGTCGGAAGAAGAGGGGATTGGCTCATTTTAAGTTGGCTATTTTTCTAGGATTTTTCTCCCAAAATAAGTGTTTTGGGAGAAAAGAATACGTTAGGTCAAACACTTTTTGAATCAATCCTAATCAATCGCTAATACCTTTCCCATTGAAAGTGCATACCGTCTCTCGAAGCTGCGGACCAGTCCGCACCACATATCCATCCGGTATCCCGCCAAACCTTTAAAAACGGCTTGGACCAGGTAACCGCGCCCCGGAACGGGTTCGTGGCCGCATTGATATCTACCGCGATACCGAACGCATGCGCTGATATTCCGCTGCTGCCGCGTTTCTTCCGAATGTTGAAACATCCATCCCACGTCTTGATTTCCGTATGCAGGCCGAGCGCAATCAGTTTTCGCAGCGCCATGTTCAGCGGTACTTCAATGAGGCGGTTCAGATAGATTTTCGCCGGCATGCATGGTATTGCCTCCCGGATATCGGCGGGCACGATCCACACCTTCATCCATTTATTTTCGAATGGCAGACGGCTAACCTCGGGGTTACCAAACTGCTTGATCAGCTGCGCCTGTGTTTTCATGGCGTCACCTCCTTTTCTTCATCCTGAAAACTCAGAATGTCCTTCATGTTGCCAGTCTCCCGGAATTTGCGGAACGGCGCGCCAAACCATTTGGGAATAACGTCCGGAATGATCTGGTTAACCAGGTCGCAACACTTGACAAAGTGGTAAGCGATCATCACCGAGTATCCGGTGAAAATGAAGTATAGCGACAGGCTCGACTCTGGCGATGCCTCCGGCTTCGCCTGGGTTACCACGCTAAATACCACACCGACAACAAGCGAAGCCACATAGCCCAGCAGAATAACCGCAACCATCACGATAAACTGCTCGACCGTCTTTTTTAGAAAAATTTCGGCTTTCCATTCCCCTTCCTTATAATGCTTTACCAGCCCGAGAAAGGTCATCAAAATGAAACAGATGCCGACTGCCGCAACCAACTTGACCGTCAAATCCTTCCGGTAGGTAAACACCTGGATTACTCCGACCGTCGAGGATGAAAGCAGCAAAAGAATCGGGTTCGTAAAGATTCCCTTGATGGTCAGCCAGGCCGTACCGAGAACACTGGTAACTACATCCAGCTTTTCAAATAATTTCATGTAATTGCTATTTACGGACTCGAAGCCCTGTTAATAATCCTCCTGCGTATCCGGTGCCGAGCCCCCACTTGAAACCTCTCCAAAATCCACCTTCTTGTTTTGTCTTGCTGATCGCGGCTTCAAAACTTTGTTTCTGTACCGAAGCTTGCAGGTTTTGCAGACGCACGGTTGCTCGTAGCTCTTCATTTTCTTTGCCTTGGTATTCATAAGCGGTTTTCAGCGGGATAAAGGCCAGTTTCAATTTTTCGTAGCGGTATGCACTATCGAGTAGAGCATTCTCGTAAGCTATCCGCTTTTCGGACGGCGTTAGCGTAGATTTCTGCGCCAATCCTGGCACGCTCAGTAGAATCAATGCGAGGATTGTTGTACACCTCAGCATATTTTTCAGTCTCATCGACGTATTTTCTTGCGATGTCAGCATGTTTTTGAGCTTCATTTATGTGGTAGTCGATACTGTCCATCAGCTTCCGTTCGACTGGCTTGACTACCACCCTTTTTTGGTACCTAATCCACCAGACCACAGCAACGACGAGAACCACTACCGCGAACGCGGCCGCGACTTTGTGAATGTTGAGCTTCATTTTAGCGTGATTTTGACGACTTTGTTTGCTCCTCCACCGCGCTGAGAATACATTTCGTTGTACTCCTGCAAGCCCGCATACCTGGTAATGGTAAATGTGAAGCCGTCGCCTTGGGCAATGCCCGTCATACCACTATCCGAATCGATAAATTCGGAGCGGATTCGGTAAAGTGCCGGTCCAAGCTGCGCATTGATTTTGGGTGCGTAAAATGCCATTGCCAAACTCGCATCGTCGCCACCACGTTTGAAAAAGGAAGACAGCCAATAATAGAGAATGTCGCCGTTTACGTCTTCCTCTGGACTTGTCTGCCAGTCCTGATCTACCGATAGGTCGTTAGGATCGAATTCGATTACCCTGGCCGCGCCCGGGAATGTGGCCCCATTCAAATCGGTGGCCATCAATTTCCTATTCTGGCTTCCCGCATCGCCTTCACTGGAATAGATCATGTCAGGCTGATCACTGGTGCCAGCACTGAAAATCTCGTTCAGCTTATATAATCCTGTCCAGGGGCCAGACGGCGCACCTGCCCCTGCATACATACCCATGCTACGAACCTTTCCTTTGCCTCCCTCGCGGACGCCCTGAACAAAAGCAGCATGAAATTCCTTTAATCCCTTCGTCCGGAACTCGTACCATTTTTTACCAGATTCCGAGTTTGTGAACAGGTAGGAAATGTGTTCTTCGTTATTCTGCGCGGGATACGGAACGGGCAAACCTCCCGAATATTCGCGCCATGCGTTCAAATCGGCTTGCCCGTAGCCAGTTAATAGAATCTGGTTATTTGTCGCGCGTTGAATGTTGTTTTCGTATTCCTCGCCCGTTGACGTGGCTGTTGAAATGTAATCCACATAATCCGGGTATTTGGCCATGAATTCGGCCAAATGGCGCGCGGCTTTCTTAAACTTATCTTGACCGTCCTTGCTGTGCAGGCTAGGCATGTAGGTTCTCTCGGTGGAACGTAGGCTACCCTCTGCGTGCCACACAAGGTCCTGCGTAGGCTCCTCTTCGGAGGGCTTCCAGAACGGATCCGGTAATTGTTCCAGCCATTCGGACCGGTCAATCATCCCGTCGCCGATAACACGCCAGGGGATAAGCGCAATCGAGAGCTTTAAACCGCGAGATTTACAATAATTAATCAGGTCGAGAATCTTGTCGTCGCGAAACGTTTTATCATTTGGTTGATAACTGTACCATTTCACATTGACCCGGATGCCGTCGATCCCGCGGAATTTCTTACCGTTATAGTTGAGATTACAAAATGCCTCAATTCGTTCTAGCCATTCACTGCTGATCCCGGTCGGAGCATTAACATCGAACCCGTAACCGGTCAGGTTCATTATGATTTGCCGATCTCCTTTGCTTGTAGGTGGCGGGCCACTATTACCACCATCCCCGCCGTTTCCGTCGCCGGTCGGCTTTGGGACTACAAACGTTTTACTGTACACGTCGCTCTTGCAGGTATTCCCCTGCATGCTCAGCGTGTACTCACCTGGTTCCAGGCCTGCATAAGTAATTGGTTCCCGGTTGCCCGTTGGCTTAACCGATGCGAAGGCAACGCGAGTAGATCCTTTGTAGATGGAATAGTCCCATCCGCGCACATCCTCGCCATCCCACAGCACCATTGCGGTCGAAGTAGTGACGTTGTAGATGTCCTCAGGCTTTGGCCCGCGAGGGCACGGCTTTAATCCGTTCGGCGGGTTCTGTGTGCCGCCTCCGTCACCTTTCACCTTGAACAGGCTATCCGCGTAGGCTTTCTGCCGGGCTTCGGATGCCTTGATTTTTCCGTCGATAACCTGATCGATCGATTGCGCGGTTACCAGCTGGCAACAAGCCAGCAGTGCCGCTAAAAGCAGATTTCTCATAAATTGGTTTTTAGTTGTTGATGAAATTATTATTCGGTTACAAAGTCGAAAGGCAGGTTACTTACATTGGTTCGTCAGTTCAATTTTTTCACCTAACCTTTCACTATTATGGAACAGCCAGAACTTACAAAAGAACAAATGATACTTTTTCGAATTTCAAGGCTTGAACGCGTACTAGGCTACATCTTTGAACATAATAAAGAACTAGATGTCCCAAACGAGATAGAAATGGGAAAGATTAATATTGAGTCTATCAAGGACGCGAAGCTCGGGAAAATTGCAACGTATTAGTTGTTAGCCTATCCACACCCAGGCGCCCTCGTTGTACATATACAATCCGGGGGCGTCTCCATCAGCTTGATAGACCATTTTACCTCTATCCAGATTTGCATCCAGCCCTCTTTCGACCTCAGTTACAGATTTCGGAATCATCGTATTTGACGTTTAGTTGTTGATGAAATGAAAGTCTTATTGAAGCAGTGCGCCGAGCGCTTGTTTGAGCTGCTTCGCCTTTTCATTCTCCGAATCGTACGACTGCAAAGCTCTTCGCACGAGGGCGGGAACTACTTCAAGCAAAAAGCCCTTGTCGTTCAATGTTCTGTTCAGCTCATTCTCATCATTGAAATTGAGGCTGGCCGAATCGTTGAATGAAAATGCTTTGGGCTCACCAGTGCTCACCTCGCGGCCAGTTACTGAAAAGTTGATGCTCGCATAGTCGAACTGGAATTGCGGAGCAGGTGCCGGCGTTTCTGTTTCCACCAGCGCCGAGATGTTGCTATTTTTCATTGGTTGTATTGTTTGTTGTTGGTAAAGAATTCAAAAGCTTTTTGGCAGGGGTTGGCTCTTCCTCGACAGGCGCGATGACAAAGCCAACAAGCCATTTACGGACGTGCTTCGGGACACTCGCGGGTATCGACTCCTCATCGACATACTCGGGTTCAAACTCTACGCTGGTTTCGTGATTGAACAGCTCTTCAATCTTTTCCTCCATCGCCTCTTCCTGGTCCTTTTTGTACCGGTAGTTGCCGCGCTCATCGCGAAGAATGCACCCGAATTTGTCCTCAGCTGCGTGCTTGCGCTGGATCTTCAAAAGCTTCTTACCATACCCATCGCGCTGCTCATCGATCTGCTCAATTACTGAATTCAACGCCGCGATGAACTTTGTGTCTTTTTCGTCCGATTCTTTGATCAGAATTTGCGCGACGTCCACGAATCTGAAAGCACTTTTGTAGCTGGTCTCCATTGTTTTTTGATTTAGTTTATTGATGAAAAAATTGATTATCCTACAAATACCCAGGTGACACCACCCGAGCCATTGTCTTTGCTTCTGTACAACCCCTCGGTGCCGTCCGTCACCACTACAAGGGCGCCGTAGAAGCCAGGCGAGTAGCTGGCAAGTTCAGACGTTGACATTTGCTTAGGGACAAGCGAGCCCTGTACAATTAAATCCCGACGTGTTCCCGCCGAACCGACAATGATCCAGCTGCCCGATTCGTACATTTCAACGGAGGAAACCGAATCAGTACCGGACCATTTGGTGAATTTGCTCAGCGAACCGGAGCCTGATATGCCGGTGGAAATTGACCAAGATCTATCCATTGACAAATCGTAAGAAACTCCGTTGATTGTCAGCACACGTGAGTTTGGAACACTGCTGCCGCCGCCTGTTGGAAGACTGTACCATCCTTTGCCGCCTGATCCATCGGTACCATAATACTTATTTGCGCCTGGGTTATCCTGGTCCCCATACAAGTTGAATGACCTGTTGACGCCAAGATTACCGCCACCCTGAATACTTCCAGTGCCTAACACCTGCCTGCTATCCAGGACATATCCGGCCACCATGTTATTGACCGAGGTCTTATCGTAGTAGTTGGTAGTCACATATGAAAGCGAAACATATCCCGCTGCTGCGTGATTACCCCAGCTGTAAGCGGTGTTCCAGTTGGTTGAATTGCCTCCGCTGGCCGTGATTGTTCCTGTGAACGTTACATTGCCCGTCGCGCGGGAAACACGGAACGGCTCCCGTACAAATGTGCCTGCATCGTTATAGCTCCACAGAACGAAATCAGATCCGGAATCTGAACCAGTTTCGCTCCCTGCCTTTCCAAACACCCACCGGTTGACCCCGGATGCCCACAGCGAATATCCGCGAACGTTGCTATTGTGAGCAACGTCGGAAACAAATACGCCGCCGTTGGCGATTATGCCAATGCCGCTCTCACTGAGAAGGCTGTCCGTCAATGTTGTACTTGTCGCCATTTTGGGAAGTCTCCCCGTTGTAGCACTACCGCCTATGCCTGCCGCGATCGTCCAAGTTCGGTTTGCGGAAAGATCAAAGGTTGTCCCGTTGATGGTTAGGGTTCTGGTCGTTTGGACCAAATTTGAGGCGTGCAACCCATCCACCATATCGGCGTTCAGGTTAGGGCTCATTGTGGTGCTTACCAACCCAAACGGAGCGGTTCCCGTCGGAATATCCAGGGACAGTTGACCATTGGATTTCAAGTAAAAGACCCTGACGGGATTTGTCGGGTGGAAATATTGGTATATCACGTCGTCCCCTAAGTACCCGTACATCCAACCTTCGGCCGCGCCTGGCTTTAAAAAATAGTTCACAGCGGCTGACGTACTATGATAGGTCTCCATGTACCTTAAAGTGCCGCCCGATTGATATCCAATCCGCATGAACTTACTGGTCATCAAGAAGGAGGCATCTTCGCTAAGGGAGCCTACACCGATATCACTACTTGATGTCCAAAGCGCGTAGCTATTGGTTGTCCCGGATCCTCCAACGCCGCCCGAGACAGTCCATGAACGGTTCGCGGAAAGATCAAGCGTAGTGCCGTTGATTGTGATCGTGCGGGTAGATGGGACATAGCCGGCACTCGCATGATTGCCCCAGGAAAATGCCGTGTTCCAGTTGGTTGAATTACCGCCACTGGCCGTGATTGTTCCCGAGAAAGTCGCGTTACCTGTTGCGCGGGAAATCCGCAACGCCTCTCTCAAAAATGCCGCAGCGTCGTTAAAACTCCACAAAGTGAAATCTGATCCTGAGTCTGAGCCGGATTCAGTACCTGCCTTACCAAACGACCAGCGCGTTTGACCACCATTTAGAATTGTGTATCCGCGAACGTTAGTGTTGGTGGGCGTATCAGAAACAAAAATCCCTCCATTGGCGGTGATGCTAATTCCTGATTCGCTCAAAAGGCTGTCAGTTATCGTTGTAGCGGTCGCCATTTTAGGGAGCCTTCCTGCCGTGGCAGTACCCGCCACCTTTGCGTCGAGTGCGGCCTGCAAACCCGTTACGTTTGCAATTGTATGGGTATGGGATAGTGCTGCATACCTTCCATCGCCGTAAGTGGTATCGAAAGCCAGGGAAATATTTGCAGACAACGCCCCGCCGCCAGTCAATCCAGTGCCAGCGGACACGGTGCGCGCAAGGGGGACGTAAAGACCCGAGTGATTGCCCCACCCAAAGGCAGAGTTCCACTGTGTTGAATTGCCTCCGCTAACCGCGATCGTGCCCGAGAACGTCGCGTTGCCAGATGCCCGAGAAATGCGAAGTGGCTCGCGTAGGAAAGTGCCGCCATCATTGTAAGCCCACAAAACAAAGTCGGAGCCAGAATCTGACCCAGATTCGGTGCCCGCTTTACCCATAGACCAACGGGCAAACCCCGAAGCCCACAGCCCGTAACCCCGAACATTGCTATTATGCGCCACGTCCGAAACAAACACACCTCCGTTCGCGGTAATGCTTATTCCCGATTCACTCAAAAGGCTGTCGGCAAAAGTCGAGTTCGTTGCAAACTTTGCATAGCGCCCAGGCGTGCCACTACCTCCGGTTTTCGCATCGAGCGCCGCCTGTAAGCCTGTAACCTCGGAAATTGTGTGAGTATGCCCGAGCTGAGAATAACGCGTGTCGTTCTGCGCATCGCTACGCGCGTTCCCCGAATGCCATAATGTATAATCAAGGCCTGCATCTGTCCTCAACCTGAGATCAGAGGCGGTCTGCGCATACAGGTAAGTGCCGAAAGACCCGGACGCATGAAACCCAATACCAGGCCGGGCGCCAGCAGTGTACGCTCCTGGCGGGGTGTATGCCTCAAACGCACCATTCGCATAGGCGCTGTTTGCGACTCCGACAGCAAGCATGACGTAGCTTGTCGCCGCCCGGATTTTGGAGGCGGCGGTAAGAGCATTATCGAAATATGCGTCGCTTAAAAAATCCATTGCTTACTTTTTAATGATCACACGGAATGCGCCGGCGGCGGGAGCCTTGGCGAATGTCACAATCACCGCGTTAACGGTTGATGCGCGATTGTCAACAATGACGGATGAATTGTCAGAAACTTTCCGGACTTCCACCACAACATCAAGCGTATTCAGGTTGTGTGTGACAGTGTAGGCCGTGGCCGTGCCGTCCCCGATAGTTGCGGCATATGCTCCACCCGCAATCCTGGCCGCTACGTAGGTGGCCAGTTTCAACGGAGTGATTGCGCGAGTGTCGTCGGTGCCTGCGTCGGTTTCTGCCTGTGTTGCAATCTCCATCAAACCGGTACGAGTTTCCGTTGCGGTCCGTGCGCTCAGTGTGGCGGGGGTAACGGCTTTGACAGCATCCGTACCGGTTTGCACCTCGGCGGCAGTTGCCAGCATTACAAGACCCAACACCGTAGCGGTGGCCTGGTCGCGGTTTGTTTCGAGGAAAATCCAGTCGGCGGCAAGGGTCGTCGAAGGGTTGTCTTTATTGGCAATCAGGACGTCGCCAACGTTGAACGCAGTTCCCTGAACCGTGCCGGCAACAGATACATACCAGTACGCACCCTTTTTAATTGCTGCACTTCCTGGGTAGTTGGTACTGGTTGAAGCATTGAAAGCGCCGACAAGAGTACCAACAGCCCCTACCAATGAGTCAATATAAGCTTTGACGGATCCGGCCGTAGCAATGTTTGTCCCGGTCGCGGACGCGAGGGTATTATCGTTGATCAGGGTGATCTCCGAAGCAACGCCCGCGCCGGCAGCGGTCCGACCGATAACGGTCATCGCGTTGATGTTTTGCAGCTTGGCGAATGTTACCGCCTGGTTCAGGATTTTTAGAGTCGTTACTGCATCGGTCGCGAGTTTGATCGCAGTAATACCTCCATCTTTTACACCGACTACATCCGAGGTAATCGCCAGCGTCGTATTGTCAACATTTACAGAAAGGGTAACGATACCACCCGTAGTGCTTTCCAATAAACCATCCCCGCCAACAACTGTTCCTGATCCGAGTGGTACCCAGGTTGAGTCCGACAGACGGTAATAGCTTATAATGTTGCTTGTAGAGTTGTGCCAGATTTGCCCGTTTGCAGGGCTCCCCGGCGGAGTTGATTGCGAGTGCAGAACCACATTGATAATCTGGTTCTGCTGCATATCAAGGTTATTGTAAATTTCCATCTTAGTTTGTTGATTATGATATAATTAACACAGAACCAGTTTGTGGCTTCGCGTGAATCACTTTGAACACGTCATTGTCGATGTATTGGACGTCGGACAGTATTTTACTTCCACCTATTAGTATTAAAGGATCCGGCTTCTTATTAAGGTTGTGAGTTACGATCCATTCTTCCGCTGGTGTTTCGAAAAGGAATTCTAACTGTTCGGTTGGCTCATCGGCTCTGGCATCGACATATCCTTTATTTGCTGCTTCCTCAGAAGCGCTCGGGGTAGGGACCACAGGCGAAACTGCGAACGTCAACACCCCGGAGCTTTTGGTTTCATTCCCAGTTTTGTGAAGCACCGCTGAGTCGTTGGCTTTCTGTGCATTGATCGCGGCCTGTGCGTCGCTGATCGGCATGTTGGCGGGGCTCAGGTTGGCGACATTGCCAAGCCCGACGGCGGCTTTGTTCATTTCACCGTAAGTGCCATCGCCTTTTACATATTGAGTTGCAGTACCGGTAAGTTTGTCTTGCTTTGTTGCGAGCGCCGTCGCCAGGGCGGTGTAGGTTACGGCATCGAGCGGAACGTATGCGCCTGCGGCAGTTATAAATGATGTGAACCGAGTCGATCCGGCCGGGTGTAGCATATATACCTTCCCGTCAACAACGGTTGCGGGAAGCTCTTCCACGATTTGAACTCCGAGTGCGGCGATGGCTTCGTCGAGACCTTCGATTTCCGAAGTTGGGTGCGTATGCCCTACATCGGATTTCCCTTCGAGTAATGTATCCGTCTCGGCTTTCGTATACCGAGCATCGAGGGCCGCCTGCAGGCCCTCGACGTCGGGTATCGTGTGTGTATGTGCGCCCGGAGCGATGTCTTCCAACATCTGGTCAATCTCGGTCCGGTTGTAAACTTCTGATTTTGTGTAGAGCTGGGGCTTATTGAGAATATTGGCCCAGTCGAGTTGATCCTGGCAGAGATTGAGTAGGAGATCATACAGCTCCTGCGCATCCTGAACGATGTCGCCGACGCCATAATCCCCGAAAGAAACGACCAATCCCATAGTGTGTGAAAAAAAATTATGGGACAAATGTAAAACAATATGGGTATATATTACCTATATTTGGGCTTGAAATTATTTCACCCACACAACACACTATGGCACTTCCCAAAGCAAAGGTCAAGGCGCGACTGGAAGAGAAATTTCCTGGCGTAAACTTGTCATCTAAGAGGCTAGACACAATCGTGGCTAAACTCAAACTCGAAGACGATGCGGATGATGATGCTATCGACGAAAAGTTGGATGAGCTGAATGATTTTTTCCCTTTTGCGGATATGGTTCGCCATGACGACCGTCAGCGCGAGATTGAAGCGAAGAAGAAAAAACAGCCGCAGCCGGACAACAATGATCCGAAGCCATCAGACGATGATCCCAAGCCCGACCCAAGTCAACCTGTCGACATTGCCAAAATAGTAGCAGCTGCTATCGCCCCATTAGTGGCGAAAATAGACAGCTTTGAAGCTGGCAAAATCGGCGACTCTCGCAAAACTCAACTCGAAGCAAAGTTGAATGGATTGGAAGGCGTTAACCCGAAATTCAAGGCAACCGTATTAAAAAATTACGGAAGAATGAGCTTCGAAGACGACGATGCTTTCGAGACTTTCCTGTCCGAAGTTGAAGAAGACGCGAAAGAGTTTATCCAAGCGGAAGCGAACGATGGACTTGGAGGGATCAAAACGCCGGTGCAAGGAAAGGGTGGGAGCACCAAAAAGCAGGCTTCCAAGGAGGAAGTCGATGCCGTTCTGAACTCAATTTTTTAACACACATTATGGGAGTTACCGTTAATCTCGTTAACGACGCTGACACCATCGATACTTCAAAGGATAACATTGTTATCGTTGATGTGTTCGCCTCAATCAGAGGAGGCCGTTCTTTAGACACGACGGGCTTTACGCCAATGGTGATCAAAGCGGGCCATGTAATCATCGTCGAGACTGCAACCGGCATACACAAACCGATGCCTTTGGACGGAGGAGGTACTGCATATGCAGCGCTACCCGCCGGCCACACTTACGCAGGCATTTTGATCGCATCGATACTTACGAAGCGGCCATTTGCCGGAATTTTGGTGCAGGGCACTGTGAACCCGGCTGCCGCACCATTCTCAATGACCAGCATTCTTGCTGCTGTAAAAACCGCTCTTCCACTTATCGATTTCAGACAAGACTAACATGGCACAATCACAATTTATAGAGCGGATCGACAGATTTTTGACCTCGCTCATTTTGGGTACCGTGGTTCGTCTGAACGGAACTGTGGATGCCCCATCTACCTACTTCCACCGCCGGATGCTCGAGAAAGACTACTCAGTTGATGGGAAGTGGACAACCCTCACCGGGTCTTTCAGCACAGTAATGGCTGATTTTGTAGCACTGGATTCGAGTCTCCCTCTTAAATCAAGGGATTCGCTCGGGAGCGCAAGCGGCGACATCTCCAAGCAGGGTGTCGAACTTTGGTTAAACGAAAAGCAATTACGCGAGATTCAAATTCTGGAGAGACAGGGAGGCCGCGAGAAAGAAATTCTCAAACGGATCTTTGCTGACGCTCCAAGAGCTATCAAGGCGATTTACGAGCGTAACGAATTTATGTTCCTTCAAGGGCTTTCAACAGGCATATCCCTGTCTGACTCGGACAACACCGGTACTGGTGTAAGGCTGGATTTCAAATATCCAACCAATCACAAATTCGGTGTATTTGCTTTATGGTCTAATCCAGCGGCATCGACTCCGATCGATGATCTTCAGCGAATGCGTGATCAAGCAACTTTGGATGGAAACAAGATTTCAAAGCTGTTGATGGACCGAACTGCCTACAACAATCTTATTCGTTCGGCACAAATGAAGGACCTTTATGGAGTCGGCATCAACTTTGGTGGCGATTATTCGAAAATTCCTTCGTTGAAACGCTCTCAGCTGGATGAGGTGCTTTTGGATCGAGCTGAGATCGGATCCATTGAAATTGTCGACTGGACAACCAGATTTGAAAAGAACGGCCAGAAAACTACTGTCCGTCCGTGGGCAGATGGAGCTGTCGTGGCACTTGCGTCTGGCGAAAAAGTGGGCAGTCTTGTATACACCGACATTGCCGAAATGGATAATGCAGTGGAAGGGACCCGGTATGAAACCGCCGATGAATTTATCCTGGTTTCCATGTTCCGCGAAAACAGACCTTCGCTGAAGGAGTTTACCACCTCGCAAGCAGCAGTTGTTCCGGTGATCTCCGCAGTAGACCAAATCTACCTTCTTGACACCAAAACTGTTCAAGCATAATGGCAAAACAACAAACACCGAAGGGATCGGAAGCCGGCAAGTCTCCGGCTCCTTCCCCTTTCACTGTCCTGAAACCTTTCCGTGACATCGAAAACTGGGATATTGAACACAAACCTGGTGATGATGTCAGTCACTTTTCCGAAGCTAGACTCGCATCGTTAATTGAACGAGGCCTGGTTCAAGGAGAAGTTGAATCGGAGGTTCCCGGCGACAATCTCGACTAAAAACGCATGGCAACAATTCGGGAATTCATCCAGGCAAAACTTTCACGATTCAATATCGACCTCTCCGAGGCCGAGCTGGACGCAGCAATCCAGGATCAAGCTCTGACCCCTTCCGATCCGTATGCGCCAGAGGCCTCAAAACCTGCTTTGAAAGTTATTGCCAGTGTGATTCCCGAATTGCTCCTTGCTCCGGATGTTTCCGAAGGCGGGTATTCGATCAAGTTTGACCGTGCCGCTGTGACTGCTTATTATAGTTGGCTGTGTGGAGAGTTGGGCATTCCCGATAAGTTGAATCCACAACCGAAAATCAGAAGCAAAGCGCATTTATGGTGAGGCAATACCCTTACATATTGCAGGTTTTGACGCTGACCGGCGGCGGTTTCGATGATGAAGGCAATCCAATTCCCTCGGTAGAGCTGTACACTGATTATGCCAAATGCCGGGATGAAGCCAATTTAGGCGGAAATCAAATCAATCTGACTGACGGAACCGCTCACGTCTACGAATCACTTATCCAGCTTCCGAAAGGCACTTTGCCAGTTGAAACGGGTAGGTCGATCAGGGTAATGGACGGCAACATCGTTCGCGTAAAGAGCACAGTCAAGCGATTTCAGAAAGATCAACTGCATTCGAGGCTATGGGTTTGAAACCTACTTTCAAGCTGGCAGATGTTCGGGCAAAGCTCGCAGCTGACGCTAAGAAGATCGAACAGGTGATCTTGCTCCGGTTGCAGTATCTCGGTGAGGAATGCGTAAACATTGCCCGCAACCTTGATACTTACAAGGATCAGACGGGAAACCTCCGGAACTCGGTCGGATATGTGATCGTCAAGAACGGAAAGGTGGTTCTCAACAATTTCCAGCGTTCGGCCAAAGTGGTCAAAACTTCAAAATCTGGAAAACAAAGGGTAACCTCTGGTTCGGGTGACGGGGTTAAAACTGGCGAATCATTGGCACTTGAACTGGTTTCCGGACATAGCAGAGGATACGTCCTAATAGTCGTAGCGGGAATGAATTACGCCGAAGCGGTTGAAATAAGGGGTAAGGACGTTTTGAGCTCTGCCGAGCAATACGCGAAAAAGGAACTGCCGCGCATGAGAGCCGCGCTTCGGCTCGACGTAATGAAACTGAAATGAGAACTTCACTGGATCAGGATACCATAATCTTCAAGCTGCTGAATGTTCCGGCTGTTACCAGCGTAATCACCGGAGGCATCTACAAAGGAAGACGGCCTGCGGGTTCTGAACTTGAAGATATCATCATTAATTCCCCCACTACTGGTGACGGTACGCGCCAGTACGGAGTTTCAAACGTCAATATTTATGTGCCCGACGTCAAAACGACCATCGCCGGAAAGGAGCAGTTTCTAACCAATACCGCAAGACTACTCACTCTTACCAATCTTGTAAAGCCAATTTTGGAGGAAACCGATGGCGACGACTATGTTGTCTGGATCGATTCAACCAGAGTGCGACCGGAATACGAAATAAATCAACACTTCATCAACATTCGAATAGAAGTTCAAATGTATAATCATCAATAATCACATACTATCATGGCAATTAAGAAAATAACACGCGGGCTTGATAAGATCGAGGTAGGGGATGTTGCCGTTGACGGCGGACCCGGCACCACACTTGCAGCCTTGGGGCTCTCCGACCGTGATAGCGCGGTTACTCTCATTGAAGAAGAGCCCACTATTGACCGACTTTACGCACATGAGATCGACGAACCTCTCGATGTGGAGGTCACCGGTGGAACGAAACAGTTGCTTTTCACAGTAGTCGACCCGGATCTGGATACGTTGGCGAAGATTTTCGGAGGTACCGTAACTGGAACCGGCGCGACCGCAACCTACGAATTGCCTTCTTCCAAATCCATCCTGGATCAGACCGTTAAGATCACGCCAAGAAAGGGATTGGTCATTACCATGGCCCGCGCGGCGGTATATGGTAAAATCAACGCCGACTTTGCAAAGGCTGCCAAATTCGCCGTAGACATCGTCGCGGAGGCATTGCAGCCCGCGAAGGCAGGAGTTGGGTCTCTTACTTTCGGCCCAGAGAAAGTATAGTTGATTCATTATAGTGTATAAAGTGAACAAAGCCCGCCGGACTTCCGACCGGGCTTTTTTTTACAAATAAACCATCACACACATGGAAGAGACTGACTTCGATTATATCGCAGCAGAGGCGCGCGAACAACAAGTGCTGCTCGACAAAGGCATCACCTTCACGGCCGGGAATGTCGAATACCTGATCAAACAGCCGGTTCTCGGACAGCTCGACAAATTATCCGAACTATTCTTGAAGCTCGACTTGGATAAGGAAAGGCTGTCGTCCGAAAATTCGATGGAGATTTTCGAAGAGCAAAAACGGATGATAGGCAAGAATGCTCGCCTTCTTGCCCGCATTGTTGCCATCGCGGCCGTAGATCACATCGGAGTACCGAAAGGAATGTGGGAGCGGCTTTTCAAACGAGTGCGCATCAACTTCCTAATCCGGAAGTATACCGAGCAAATATACTGGAACGTGCGCCCGTCCGACCTGATGAAACTCACTACAATCATTCTCAAAGCCTCGAATCTCTCGGATTTCAGCGCCTCTATCGCATTACTGTCCGTGAACAGGACGACAGCTCCGCAGGCGATAGAGGATTAAAGAGCCCGTTTGGCTCTCGCGGGGCGATAATCGCCCATTTCAAAATGGAATGGGATTATCTGCTTTGGGGAATCAGGTGGCCCATTATTCAACGCATGTTGGCCGACGGCCCTAATTACAGCAGTGATAAGAAAGAGTCCGACCATGAGGCTCTCAAAGACAAAATCAACGCTATCAAGCGCGGGTAACCCGCATCACACACTATGAACAACCATGACGGCGCCTTGTCGTTTGAAGCCTATATAGGTGAAACCGACTTCAATAAGTCAATCCAGTCCATGACCCGGAACGTTTCCGGATTCACGAATAAAACTGTTTCTGAAACTGAAAAAATAGATCAGGCTTTCAAAAGACTTGGCCAAGTGGCGGCGGGATATCTGACATTTAACCAACTGTCGCAACTTCCTGGCCAGATCGTTCGTGTTCGTGGAGAGTTCCAGCAGCTAGAAATCGCTCTGAATACAATGCTCGGCTCAAAGTCCAAGGCTGATGCGCTGATGGGCGAGATAGTGGAGACTGCTGGATCCACCCCGTTCGGGATGAAAGACCTTGCGGCTGGTACGAAACAGTTGCTCGCGTATGGCTCGACGGCAGAGGGTGTAATCGGCGAAATACGTATGCTCGGCGACGTTGCTTCCGGTGTTTCGGTCCCGATTAACGAATTGATCTACCTATATGGAACTCTGAGGAGCCAAGGCAGGGCCTATGCTGTCGATATTCGCCAGTTTGCTGGGCGCGGAATTCCTATCTATGCGGAGCTGGCCAAAGTGCTCGGTGTGCAAAAGGAAGAAGTGAACGCGCTGGTCGAAGCCGGAAAAGTTGGGTTCCCGCAGGTGGAACAAGCATTCCGGAACATGACATCTGCCGGCGGAATGTTCAACAATCTGATGGCAGAGCAATCCAAATCCCTGCCGGGGCTTATTGAAAGATTGAAAGATGCCGTCGACCAAATGTTCAACGACATCGGCCGCGCAAACCAGGGGACCATTGAAGGAGTTATCGCGGGAGCGTCGCTGGCCGTTGAACATTACGAAGATATTGCGGACGTATTGACGATTCTCATTGCGACATACGGCGCGTACAAGGCCGCCGTTATTGCTGCCCACGCTATCAACGTGGTTTCAACCTCGTCAGCATACATTGCCGAGGCTGCATCATTGACATCTCTGCTTTCAGTCGAGGCGCAGGCCAGGGTTTCCAAATTGGGCCTCGCTGCCGGATCCTTGGAACATGCTGCCGCGATCAAAGCTGAGATTGCAGCGCTGGCCGAATCAAACGTCGCACAGGTGGCAGGCATGCGGTTGTCGGTAGCTACGGCAGCGGCGAAGAAGGCCGAGGCGCTGGACTCCGCCCGTAACGCCGCGGCCAAACTTGCGGAAGCTCGTGTTACGCTGGCCACAGCACAGGCCAACCAAGTAGCGACTGCACAGTTCATCGATGCCAAGGTTAGGGAAAACGCTGCGCGGGAAGTTGCCAAGGCGCAGGAGGTGGTTGTCGCGGCGCAAGAGCGTGCTTCCATCACCAGAAAGGCAGCATTAGCGGCCAGTTCCGATTTTTACACCAAGAAGGCGGCGCTGGAAACTGCCGCGACGTCCGCGTCAACGACTGCGAAAACTATCAGTGCGGCGGCAGAGGTGCGATTGACAGCAGCCCAGCAGCTGCGTGCGGCGGTAACCACCAGGCTCATCGCTCTCCAAACCGCGTTCAATGCATCGTTGCTTTCAAACCCGATCGTCCTTGCCACGGTCGCATTCGTGGGCATGACGGCGGCGGTGTGGGCATTGAAGGATAGTACAACCGCGCAGGAACGGGCGCAGGAGAGCCTGAATAAATCAACCGAAGAAGCCACCCGCAAAAAGCAGGAGCTGGAAAGCCAAACGACCTCCCTCATATCGGTAATCCGGGATGAAACGCAGACCCGTTTCGCGCAGTTAAAAGCCTTCACCGACCTGCAAAAGCTCTACCCGGGTATTCTCGGCCAAATGAAGCTGCACGAGTTCCAGGCCTTGAAAACCGCCGATGCCCAGCGTCTGCTCAACCAGGCCATGGGCGAGATGGGTAAATCTGACCTTACCAAGCAATTTGATGCGGCGAAAAAGACCGTCGATGATCTTGGCAAGCGGATCGAACACCTGAACAAGCTCCGTGGCGACCGTGAAAGTGCAGGGGAATACGCCACGCTCGATGAGACTAAAAAGCGGTATGAAGCCGCGAAGCTGGTGGTTGAAAAACTGGGTGAGCAGATCAAGGAGAACACGCGTCTGGAATGGGAGGCAAATACTGCGCCTGAGGAGAAGAAAAAGCATTACGAGGGCGTAGTGTCACAGCTTGAAAAAGAACGCTCTGAGATTGAAAAAAGCCTGGCCGGTGTAACGGGAATGGTACCGCATGCTGACGGCCTGAAAAGGATTTTCTCCGAAATGCGGCTGATCCAGCTCAATAAAGATTTGATTGAAGCGAAAGGCCATCTAAACGAAATCGGGAAAGAGACTGCTCCGGCTACCAAGAACAAAGCCTACTGGGAGAAACAGAAGTCTGATGCCCAAGGATCATTAGACGCTTTACCTGTCTCTATGAAAGGTTCGGCAGAATGGAAAAAGCAGGCGCAAGCTATTGCCGAGGCTGATTCCAATCTGAAAGCCTACAACACCACGGCGAAAAGGGTGGCCGAGAAGGACAAGCCGCAGCCTTTTGGATCGATCGCATATTGGGAACAGGTGGCACGTAAAGCCCAGGAGGCCATCGACAAGACCAACCCTAAAACAGGGGCGGCATCGATTAAGAAGCAGCAGGAGGTCCTGCAAAACGCGCAGTTGATGACCGAGCAGGCGCGGCTTAACCAAATGCCTTACGGGTCGTTGCCGTATTGGGAGCAGGTCCAGAAGATCGCCAACCAGATCATTTCCAATACTCCGCTTTCTAATGCGTCTGAGATCGATAAACAGAAAAAAATTATCGCTGACGCGCAGCAGAAGGCAGACGACGTGCGGAAAGTACTTGCAGTCCGGTCCTTCGATGAAGAGTTGGAGTACAAGAAATCGCAGTACGAGCTTTTCGAAAGGTGGGTGCAGCATTTGGGCGAAGGGGTAGCCAAGGAACAGTTTGCGTCCCTGGTTTCAAATGGCGGGTCGCTGGTTGATTATCTGAACTCCGAGATCAAAAAGCTCGAAACGCAGCGGGATACGCCAGGAGTGGGCCTGATCGCTCCCGAGCTTGCGCAGTTGGAGAAATTGAAGGAGGCGTTGGGGGAGGCTAAGGGCGACTTTACTCCCATGGAGAAATTCAATAAGCAACTTGATAACATTCGAGATTCTTCGGAAAGTCTTACTGACGAGCTAATTAAGCTGAAAGACGTTCAGGCCAGCCTTAACCCCAATGACAACAGTTCGACCGCAGTAGCCCAGCGCCAGGCGTTGGCTGAGCGTGAAATGGCCGTTCTGAAACAGCGCAAGGAGTTACTGCGCGATTTCTTGGTTTCCGTTGCCGGATCCGAGCAGAAGCGGTTGGAGATTACCAAGTATTACGCAGACCTGCGTGCCGAATTGGAGGCAAAGAACCTGGACAAAACGACGGCCGGCTATAAAAAGATGATGGCCGCCATCGACGATAAAGAGAAGAAAGAGCTGCAAAACTTCAATACGGAGGCAATCACAGAATCCAAAGGGTACAAGGAGCTCGAAAAAGCGTTGGCCCTTACCAAACGGAACGATACCGGTCGCAGACTCGAATTGCTGAAACAGGAACTTGCTTCACTGACTGTTGGTACAGACGAGTACATTAAAAAGCTGCAACAGGTTAAAGATGCCGAAAATGACCACCGTCGCCGAGTAGCGGAAACTTGGGGCGCGATTGCGGGCATGATAGGAGATATCGGCTCTTCGTTGGAGGGGTACGAGGGAGCGTTGGGGCAGATCGGTGGGGCTTTATCCGGATTGGCTTCTGGTGCTTCAAAAGTAAGCAACGCTTTTGCAAACATGGACAACTATAAAACCTCTGATGGTAAAATGTCCATGGAGGGCTATGCCGCAGCCGCTCAAAACGTAATTCAAATTATCGTAGGCATCATTGATGCCCAGAAACGTCGTCGAGAAGCTGAACGTCAGTTTGAGGCTGAACGTATTGGATTTGAGAATGAATACGCGTTGCAGCTCAACAAAAGCATCGGGAATAACTATAATAAGAATCCATTCTATCGAGATTATGACGGTCTGATCAAAGCCGGAGTAGAGCAATACGCTGACGCCGCTAAAAAGTATCAAGCTGCGATAGATAAGCTTAACGAAGGCAGGGCAAAAGAGCGGCAAAAAGACGTAGTAGATGGCAAGACCACACTTGGTATGGTCGGTTCTGGGGCGGCTGCTGGGGCGATTATCGGAACTGCGATAGGAGGATGGGCGCTTGGTATTGGGACTGTTGTTGGTACCGCCGTAGGTGCTGTGGTGGGGTTAGTGGGAGGGTTATTTTCCAAAAAGAAAAAGGACGTTTTCGGTTCTTTGATGCAGCAATACCCTGAATTGGTACGTGAAACTGCTGACGGGTGGGCTGAATTGAACGTAGAAATGGCTAACGCTCTCATTACCAATAACCAGGTGGATGACAAAACAAAAGAGCTTATCCAAAATGCTATTGAACTGAATGAGGCTATGCAAGAGGCGAAACAGCAGGTTCAGGATACAATTGTTGAACTAACTGGTCAGATAGGGGACCGTTTGAAAAACGCTCTTGTTGACGCTTTTAGGGCCGGTAATGACGCGGCCCAGGCCTTAAAGCAGACCGTCGGAGAAATCATTGCCGACATGGTAACTAATCTTGTCTTTTCTCGGATTATCGGGCCGGTGCTTGACGGATTTATGGCAGACGCTGAAAAATCACTTTTAAGTAAAGATGGCGACGGAAGTATAGTCGATGATCTTGTACGTCTTGGTGATGCATTGGGGCCTGCCGCAACCGTCGCAACTCAAGTTTTAGAAGCTACTGACAAGTACTTGCAAGATGCAGGATATAATAACGCATTTGGCCGAGATCAAGGCAAAAATTCTTCTGCAATGACTGGATCAATAAAAGGGGTTTCAGAGGAAACTGCGTCTATCTTGGTTGGGCAAGGGAATGCTATACGGATTTACCAAGCTCAAATGGCTTTCGATGTTCGGTCATCGCTATTGGTTCTGACTCAGATTTCCCAAAACACATATTATACTCGTCTGCTGATAGATACCAATTCAAAATTGGACCAGCTGATTGCGCAGAATAATAAATCGCTTAGGGGATTCGGTTTCAACTAAACGAGAGCACATATTCCACGGTTCAGAGGCCTTTCTGCAACCGTGGAATCAAGTCTTTTTCGGTCAAAAGGACCAGGACTGCGGGAACTGCTTGGTATCCGTTATAAATGTTCGCCTGCTTTTTCTTTGTTTTAGTCCGATACACCTCAAATCCTTGTTTGTCGGAGACTGCCATATAAGCCGCGTAGGTCCCCAAATTTATACTTTTAACCTTCTGATAATGAGTTGATATTAAATAGTCGGCGTCGGTTTTTTCTTTGACTAACTTAATACCTGCGAAATCAAGTTTTTGAATAACTTCCTTCTCAAAACCTTTCTCGGTAGGCTCAACAAAGAACGTTTGGGCAAATGCGCCAAATGGAAGTAATAAAAAGAGGGGCAGTATATAAGCCTTCATGAATATCACAGTGTTTCGAGTAGTTGGTATTTTAGGTAGGCCACCTCGTTTTTGAACGTTGGGAAAACATCAGAAGTAATGCCTTTTGCGACATCACTTTCAATCCGCTCGTCAATATCCCTCATAACGTTCTCAACCTCGGTGAGCCGTTGCTGCAAATTTCGCTTCAATCTTATGTCCTGTATCACGTCTATGTACCAGGAAAGCAAAATCCTATACTTGTCTTCTTGAAATCCTTCCACAATAGAGGTAGTTAAGTCACCACAATAATATCAAATCCCCGAAAAATATAAAAGCTAACTTATCAATCGGACAGTAGGACGGACAGTAGGACGGACAGGACAGCAAAAATCCATATTTATTAATTTTGTCAATTAGGGAGTGCTTATATGTACTGATTCTATATAGATACTCCCTAATTATATTTTATAACTTCTATAGTATTTTACTGTCCTTGTTGTCCTGTTAAATTTAACTAACTGGGTTTTAATATTTTTTGGCGGACAGTAGGTGGTTTTTGCTGTCCGGTTTGCTGTCCAGAATAGCCGGTCAATCGATCCAAACAGTTTATTCTTCTGTCCCTTCCTCCGGATACATTCTCAGATAGGTGAATCGCCAAATCGCCCAAAGGGCAGCAGACACCAGGATTGCAACAAAAAAGCCGTAGAGTGGAATTAGGCTGACACCGACAACCCAGCTGGAAGGCCCGAGGGCGCCTATGATTTTCTTCTTCATGAAGTGTTTTCTGCTATGCCAACATTTTCAGGGTTCCTCTCTGTAAGAATAGGGTTTTTTGTCAATTTCAAACTCTGTGGTGTACGTTCCCCAGTCCATGAATTTGTAGTAAATCGTCATAGCATCATAATGGCAGTTGGCAAAAAACTCGTAGATAAGTTTACTGCCGGGTTCGAGCAAAGCTCTGCAATCGTCGCCCCGCTCATCTGAAAAGCACACCGTTGTCAACCCTTCTTCGTCCTGCCACACTTCGTGTTTTACGCTATCAGACGGGTGCTGCCCGACCTCAGGTTCTGGTGATGCTCCGAGATCATCTGCGGTATTGGGTTTGATCATTTATCCTGATTAAGATTCGACCGTGGTAAGTTAATCGGAATTTACCCATCAAATCAAGCCCCTGGGCTTTAATAGGGAGAGTGGAACCACTGGAACCGCAAGAACCGCAAAAATCCATATAAACCAATTATGGCAATTAGGGAGTGCTTATATGTAATGATTCTATATAGATACTCCCTAATTAGAAAAACGTTAGTTCCATAGCATTTAGCGGTTTCAGCGGTTCCATTGGGGTTAATTTGTTGATAACCAGTACGGATTGTGGAACCGCAAGGATTTTTAGCTGTTCCCCTGATGTTGTGATTTATTACTTCAAAGGTACCTTCGATTTAAATGAACTATTTATTTTTGATTTTTCTCCCTGTGAGTAGCCTTTGGTAACTATTAACCTTGCGTTCGCTCAATATTTGTTATTTCTATAATTTAAGGCATTGAATATAGCCACTAAAAACGGTGTTAAAGATGTTCGGTATTCCAGATTCATTTATTGAAAAATTTGATGAGCATTTCGGCCCGTGGAGCCAAATATTGCTGGTTGTTGCGGCTATTGCTGGCTTTTTAGCCTATAAAGCAAATTCATATGTGTCGAAGAGAAAGGAAAAGATTGCTAACGAAAAACTTCTTATTCTTGAAAAAGAGAATAGAAAATTGGAGAACAATCATCTATTACTACTTAAAGACTATGAGGCTCAAAAAGAGAAGACCGCGGACGCCGAGCGACGGGTGCTCGATAAGGTTCAAGAGCTTGCTGTGAGTCAGAAGCAGTTAGCATATCTGCAAATGCCGCGAAGGCTGAGTAAGGATCAAATCTCTGCGATGGTAAAGACCATAAAAAATTATAGAACAGATGATAATAAGATAAAATTTATTTCAAGCATGGGGCCTGAAGAAACCGCATTTTTAGATGATTTCCGAACAGCTTTTAAGGAAGCAGGGTGGAA
The DNA here is from genome assembly GCF_019924045.1 of Dyadobacter fermentans. Taxonomy (GTDB): domain Bacteria; phylum Bacteroidota; class Bacteroidia; order Cytophagales; family Spirosomataceae; genus Dyadobacter; species Dyadobacter fermentans_A. The sequence continues at coordinate 138,530 of NZ_JAHXBN010000022.1, forward strand.
AACAGGAGTTCCGGCAGTATTTCCCATTTCAACAGTCGGCGTTAATATCGAAATACCTGTAAGGAACAATAGTTTTCGTAATTACACAGAGGTGGTTGAAAGAGCTCTGGCCTCCGCAGGAATTCCATTCACGAAAACATACAGAGAGGCCGTCGATGAATTCGGGGAAGACGGAGAAAATTGGGTAGACGCACCGACAATTCAAGTCGGGCAAAAGGACTATTCGAGGGTGTCTAAAAATTGATTTTGTTCGTCCTTATTCGCACCATGAAGTAACGCTGAACTTCTAGCCATGTCCGCCTGAGCCCGAGCCACCGCTTAGAAATGACTTTACAGTCACCGCGGCATTCGCGAGATTTATCGCAGTATCGATATAAGGTCGAAGCTTTTCGACTTTGGCGAGAATTTCTGACTTTTCGGCTTTTTCGCCGGTTTCGAGAATTCGGCTTACCTCATACATCAGTTTATCCTCAAGGAGATTTTTTATGCTGTAGTGCTTTACAAAGCCGCCTTGAAGGTAAAAAGTATCAAGCGCGCTGGTCGTGAATGCCGTAACACTTTCAAAGTCGCCAGATAAGCTCCGAATGTACCCCAGGGCTTGTAGTTCAATGAAAAAACTGTAGAAAAGACCTCCGTTTATATCAAATAGCTCTTCAGCATCAGAGTTGGAAATTTCAAAAAAGGCGCCCCTGCGTACCTCGAGAACCCGTTCGATGATACTGTCTTTGATTTCATTGGTGACAATCTTTATCATGAGACCAGATAAGTTATGATATGAAAAAAGGGCCGAAGCCCTTTTAGTTATCGACTGAGAATGTCGCTGTTATTTTTCGTCCGATTCGGACGTAGCTTTCTCTCTCAATCGCTGATAATGATCAACAAAGTTAAATGGCGGTATTAATAACGCATCAACTCCCGCCTTGGCGGTAAGACTTGCTATATGCTCTCTGATGAATGGATAAATTATAGCTGGAGCATTTACATTAGCCAAATAATCCTCTGCTGGACCGGCCCCATCTAAATTGAAATCGAAAATACCATCCATTCTTGCAGTGACGGTTAAGAGATTGGCGTCGCCAGAGAAGGCTACTACTTTGACTCCCAGAGATATCAACGTATCTCCATTGTCAGTATCCATCCTTGACATAGTCACTTCTAGGTCAAACCTTGCGGATTCTGAAGTGCTTACCTCGGGATTATACTTAAAGTCACTCTCAACTAAATAAACCTTCTTAATTGAAAAAGATGCCATAATTATCGGTCAATTCTACGCAGCAAATGCGTATTCATAGTTCTCCAAAGTAGCTTTCTCTATCACATCGATGGTTTTAGCTAATTTTCTTGGCGACATTAAATTTTTGAAATTGTCGGTTGCAATCAAAACGCCGGGCGTAGGCAGATATCTCCCATTGTACGACGCGTCAACATAGACGTGGTTAGACACGACTTTCTCTTCTTTCCAATACAGAAAAGTCGGGCATGTCATTTTGATCATGTCATCATCTTCTACCAAATACCACGATTCATCCGGATTGTTACGAGTACACTCTCTAATGACCGCTCTGATCGCCTTGAATACCTCATCTTTCAGAATAGAATTATAAGGTATAAGTTTTAAAAGGTGTAACTCATATAAACTTGAATATTCATACAGCACAGTAACCCCGTATAAATTTTCAAAGTGGGATTTTATGATTTCTTGAATATTGCTCATATCTATTTTCTTTTGTTCAGATACTGTGTAATGTATGCGGGAATTGACTCTTGTAGCAAAGTAGCTTTAGAAATAACTTTTTTTATTTCATCTTCGTCAACCTGATGTTCTTTATAGGCAGCCTTAACACGAATGCCTTTTAGAGACGTCAGCTTTTGACTCACCGTAAATGCCACTCGTTCGCTTCCGGTAATTTGTTCGATTGCCTTTTCCAGCTGGTCAATATAAAAAGCGTGCGAGTTCCCTTTGCCCTCATCGGCTTTACTTCCCGATTGCGTGGTCGACTTATTGTTTTTGTCACTAATGTACCACGCAAAAAGTCCCTCAGCGTCTAACCCTTTTATCGTCATTAACAGTGTCATAGCGAGTTGAAGTCCACTGTAATAGGCACATTGCGCAGACATACAGTAGCATACTTCTCCTTTATCTTTTAGGATAACAGCGCTGTTAAAACTTTGTTTTGATTTCTCCAACATTATAGGAAAGTACTAAACAGGGAACCGGGATGGTACACAATTTGGGGATGTTGGCGTATCTCAATTCGAGAGGTTTTCATTTGAGAGTGCAAAGGTACACTGAAAACACAGCTACACCAAAAAAAATTCGCTATACTGCGAATTTGCGTATGGCAGAATCCCTGAAAGTGAGTCGGGAAGAGCAGTTTCCGTGATGAGTTAAGCGTGAATTTGCAGGTCTAGAGGGCGATAGGTTGCGCATAACGGCGTATTTCTGAGTATATGATGGATTAAGCACCGCAGTTAAAAATTCTACTATTCGACGACATCAATATATCAAAAGATGATCGTGGTTAAATGTAATGAATATTGTAACAATTTTACCCAAATAGAATAGCTAATTATTTTGCGGAAAATTTTAAGGGTAATATATACCCATATTATTATCTTTGTCCATGGCAAACCCAGTCCTGGACATTCCCTTCGACGAGCCTGACGGCTCAACCGTAGCTTACGACTATGGCCCGGGCGCGCACCACGCATCCATAGAAGCCGGGCGCTTTATTCCTGGCAAGTTTGGTAACTGTGTGTACTTCCCAGCAGAAGGCAAAGCTGAGATTGTAGGACCGGTGATTGACTTCACGCAGGATTTCAGCGTAACGGTCTGGGCGAAAGCCGAAATGCAGGCCGAAGGACCAAATCGTACGTGGGCAGTGTTCAAGTTTCCGGGCCGCACCAACTTTGTCGAAATCGAGCTGTTCACGAAGCTGGATTACTGGCAGAATCTGGCAATTACGCAGCACGGTAGTACGGTGAAGGTTTACGTCGACGGTGTTCAAAAGGGCATATTCACACGAACGGACAACATGACCGGCTTTGCCATCATCAACGATGCACCGCATAAGACCGGCGGTTACTGCTCACTCGACGGCGCCCGGAGTTACTCGGAAGCGCTCACTCCGGAAGAAATCGACGACAATATTCAACAAACTTTACAGCCAGTGAATTTTCATATCGACAATATCAATTTCAGCTCGCTCGGCATTGTGGTGAAGCGGCTGGACGGTGTTTTGGAGCTGCCGCAAATGAAGGATCCGCTTACCGTCGATTGGGAAGACTACCATGGTGAGGTGGTGGATTTGATGAAGCCGGTATATGGCCCGCGCGAGATTGAGCTCGAATGCTGGATGAAAGCGACTTCGCAGGATGAACTGGTCTCTAAGTGGCTGCAAGTCCGTGACATTTTCATGAGCGCCGGAACGAAGCGCTTGCAGATCGACGCCGGAACGAAGCCGTTGCTGTTCGATGTGTATCACCGTGAGAGATTGGAGCCATCTAATAAATGGCGCAATGCCGGACCGTATTTCATCCGCTTTACCTTGAAGCTCCGGGAGCCGGAACCAGTTAAGCGAGTGCTGAAAGTGTCGGGCTCGTCGGTAAGCATCACGCTTACCAGCCGTAAGCTGCTGTCGATCTCATGGGGTGACGGGCAGAAAACCATGAACGTCTACGGGAATAACGTAACTGTCAGCCATAGCTATTCCGGTGGAGGGGATAAGTACGTGGTGATTTCCGGCAACATCGAGGATATTACCGGGTTCTCGACGGATGCGGTCATTGTTTGGAGCAAGATTTAGAGCTTCTATTGTCCTTCCATGACAATGGAAGCGACTAGGATTGCAATGCCCATCGGAAGGCCCAGCAGACAAAATGATATTGTGGTTTCCGTAAAGACGTTTTCCGAAGGCGAAAAGAAAAACATGAGAATGCCGATACAGCTGGATGCTATCAGCATGATTGACGCTAGCCGAATTTTAGAAATTCTCCACATAGTGGTATAAGTTATCAATAACAATATGCTAGAAAAAAATGAAACTCCCCATTTTCTTCCAACGGAGGATCAAATCGAAGATACGCTTCAAAAGGTGCAAGACCGCCTCGAAGAAAGGGCTATGTCGCTTTCGGCCAACGCCGCGGTAAAAGAAGGTTACGAAGAATCGGTCGACATCCTGGCCGATGATCGCCGGACGTATGCCGGAATTGACAAGCTGAAAACGACGCAGGGGCGGGCTATCGCTGTGTTGGCCGTGGATTACCTGAATGGTGAATGCACGGCGGAAGTACTGCTCGGGGTGCCTTTGAAAGGCTCCATCGAGTCCAAATTGAAGAAGTAAAGGTTTAATCCGCACACTATGCCAGATCAAATAGAAATCGTCAAGCCTAATGACGACATTATCGCCTTATTCCAGCGTGAGCCGCTGCGCACTGTTACGAAAGCAGAACAGGTCCAGGAACTTCTCGGGCAGGATGTGCTGAATATCTCTGTAACCTCCGTCGAGCCGCTCGACCTGATCATAGGCCAGCGCGTGACCTCTTTCGGAAAAACTTATTATCTGAATCAGTTGCCGACGGCCCAGGTGAAAGGCGAGCGGCATTTCGAATACGTCCTCACCTTTGAAGGTCCGCAATACACGCTTCGTCGAGCAGTGTTCTTCAATGCCGACATTACTGGCTTCAACACTACCTCCGATTTCCCGCTCACCGGAGACTGCGAGCTATTCCTTGACGTGCTGATCAATAACCTTTCGCGGGTTTTCGGAGCCGGGAAATGGATCAAAGGGCAGTTCCCGACGACGGCGGCAAAGACGATCACTTTCAGCGAAAACAACTGCCTGGCCGCGTTGCAAACCATTTGCAAGGAGTTCGATACTGAATTCGATATTGTCCAGGGCGGCAGCTCCCATACGCTTCACATCCGTAAAGCTGGCCAGATACTCGGACACACATATCAGTATGGCCGTGGATACGGGCTTTATGAGCTCAAAAGGCAGACAGTTACCGACTCCGACATCGTTACCAGGCTTTATCCGTTTGGTTCCAGCAAAAACCTGAAATCCAACTACCGGAATTTCAGTCAGCGGCTCCGCATTCCGGATCCCGGCTACATTCAGGACGCGCAGGCTGTCGCGGCTTTCGGTATCATCGAAAACACAAAGGTTTGGGATGATATCTACCCTCACCGTACCGGCCAGGTTACCGCGGTTACCGGCGTGAATACCTTTGTGGATTCCACCATGAACTTCGACTTGGCCGAACCAGACGGAAGCGGCGGCACGAAATGGATGCTTGACGGCGCGCAACCCAAGATTCATTTCAATACCGGTAACCTGGCCGGCTATGAATTCAGTTTGAAGGAAAAGACCGGATACGTCCATTCAACGAAGACTTTCACGTTGATTCCATTCAAGGACGAGCGCGATCTTGAATTGCCAAACCCGGACCACGCGGCATTTCAAATGCAGGTAGGGGACGAGTATGTGATTCTCGATATTGTGTTGCCTGATAGCTATGTCGAGTCGGCAGAATCGGAGCTACTCTACAAAGCACAGCAGTATTACGACCAGGTCAAGAACCCGAAAGTTCAGTACTCCCTGAAAGTGGACGAAATGTATCTGGCTGACCTGGTAGGTAGTGGCAGCATTGTGAATTTCTACGGAATTGGTGATTATGTACATATCCTTGACGAAGATCTGGCGATTGATAGAAGCAGCCGAATCATCGGCATGCGCCGGAACGTACTCCGCCCGTACCAATATGAGCTCACCATCGATGATACCTACCAGGTATCAACCATCATCCAGATCATCGACAAGATCAAAGACACTGATAAGATCATCAGGGTGAATGACCTGCGCGACCCGATGCGCGCGAAGATGGGGTGGAAAACAACGTTGGAGCTGCTGGGGATGATCTTTGACACGGACGGATACTTCGACGGCGGCAAGATCAAGCCGGAAAGCATTGAGACAATGATGCTCGTTGTCGGCGCCAAGTCTCAGCAGTTCATTTTACAGGATGTGGTGTTTCAACCCAATTTCGAAGGAAATGCAAATGTCGTCGACGTGTCGGAGGGACTTTTGATCCATTACGCGTTGAAGGAAGAAATCCTGACCTGGAACATTCAGGCATCAAGGCATACTATTACGGATAATGCCGCGCGCTACATTTATGCCAAGGTCAGCAAGACCGAGTTTACCGATGGCCATATCATTTTCGATACCGCGAAGATCTTGCCTGATCAGGATCCTAATTATTACCACTTCCTAATTGGTACGCTGCATTCGGTGATGGAGGGCGTTCGTTGGATCAGCCTTACATATGGCGCCACGGCCATCAATGGGCGGTTCATCAAGACTGGTCGGATCCAGTCATTCGACGGCCGTACATTTTTCGACCTCGACCTATCAGCGATTGGAGGATACATCAAGTTCATAGATTCCGAGGGCAACTACCGCGATCTTTCCGATATCGGAGCGGCAACGGACCGGTTTTATGAAGTTTCCGTCATTGAGCCGCTGGATTCTTACCCGAACGGAAAAATAACAGCGTGGTTCCAGTCGACGAACCCGGCGACCTGGCCAGGTGGTGAAGAGTCGTTTCACACCGGCGATATGTGGTTCAATTCCGGTACGCTGACTGTCTCACGTCGTGTTGGCGGTGGATGGGTATCAGTAACGGATCCGGAAACATTGAAATCATACATTAAGCAGTACGCCCGGCTCGGTAACAACAAGAATGTACAGCTTTTCACGGCAACGCCGGTACCCAAATACAACGACGGCGACCTGTGGATGTCGGAAGAAGGCCTGCGTCGCAGCGTTGGCAACAAAGTGGTTGGGCAAATGTTTGATCCTAACGACTGGGTTGAACCGTTCAACTTCGACAATACGGCCACGGCCATTGATGCCGGTATTCTCACGTCTGGTACCATCCAGCTTGCCGGGGACAAGAATGCGGTTTGGGCTGGGATTACCGGCAATGGTACCACCAGCGATTCGGTGCGCTTCTGGGCCGGTGCGTCTTACCTTAACCGAAAAACGGCTCCTTTCAGGGTCGAGCAATCGGGTGAAGTTTTTGGGCGCACTCGGATTGAAGTAGAAGGAGTAGATAGCTCCGAACCTGACGGATATAAAGGTCAGGCGGGTCTTGCTGGCAGTGAAGTCGAGGGTGACGAAGGGATCAGGATTTATGCTGGTCGAGACTATGCGAATCGTGAAGAAGCTCCGTTTCGGGTCGATGGGCGAGGGCATGCGCAAATGGAGGTCGGTCGGATGGGTAAAAACATCGAGCTGACTACCGGATCCATTTCGAACCGAGGTGTTGATGGTCAGTTTGATCAGGAAGCAAACATTATTTTTAGGCACGATCCGGAAGATGCATTTGTCGGGATCGGCACCAATATCATTCCGGCCACTGCGGGATTCTCGCGCGGGCTAATGAAGGTGGCTAATAATCGCGTCACCTCAGGAGGTAACAACATTGCAGCTATGTTCGAGGCAAGTGGCGCCACTCCCGGTATTTTAGGGGAAGGTGGTTTGAACATAGCGATTATGGCCAATCAAGGAGTGTCTATGTTCGGTGGGCTTCTGACAAATGGTCAAAGTACTAAGGAGGTGAGCAATCCGGCGGGCAGTCTGGCATATGTGGATCCGTCCAAATACAACCTCATCATTTACAACACAAACGGGAATGGCTCTTTTTTGACGCTGGTCAAGGAGGTGTATAATGAATTTCCCGGCAGCCCAGGCGATGCAGTGTATGAAAATGGATTAAAAAACGGGAATACTGTAACGATAATCGCGATCAACGATACAGTGAGCTATCAGTTGTATCGAACAGTCAGGCCGGTAACTACCAGCAATATAAATTTTGTGGGTGGGTCAGTTGTGACTCTGGTTTACCACAATGGTGCCTGGTACGTCCAATCGTTCTACGATAATGAATATTAAGCGGTGAAAAGCTGCCCGCTTCCCAGCAGCAGCCATTCCGCAGAAATCTTGTAATCTTTCACGAGGGCAGCCAAGTACCATCCAGGTATTGGCTGCCTTTCGGCTGTTTTAAGCTTCCTCAAATTATTCGGATCCAAACCGTGGTCCTTCGAAAAACGATAGGCTGTACCCAGCTTACGTGCTTTAATTTCGTCGAGAGCATGGAAAAAACGGGTGCGGATTGCTTCCGATTCGGGATTAGAGGTTGCTTTCATTCTCCAAGGATTGATTTTACAAATTCGTCGTTTTCTTCGGCCTCGGCAGCAGAGAAGTAATTTTCTGTGACCCGGACGTTGCCATGATCGAGGGCGTCGGATACCAAATAGATGTTGCCTGTTTTCTTTCTCGCGATATCGGCGAAACTATGACGTGCGACGTGCATGCTGAATTTTGGTAGCCCCAATTGTTTTGCGATCACTTCCAGTTTTTTCCTGATAAAAGCGTTGGCAGAATCAAGAATTTTGGCCCATTCATCATCAGTGTGTTTCTCTCGGCGCTTACCTTTTAAAAAAGGAAATATATAGCCTGAGGGGTTTGGAGTTGTTCGATAAATATCCAAAATGGCTTTGGCCTTCGAGATCAGTAGTCGCGGTCTGGTCTTTTTTGTCTTCCCGGCCTGGTAGCGTAGGTAATTGCCCTCCACATGGTGCCATTCCATCATCATCAAATCTCCAACACGAATTCCCTGCATATAGTAGGAAAAGAGAAAAGCGTTCAGCGCATGGAATTGGGCTAGCTCTGGATTTGCTTTGTAGCCCTCCAGAATCGCAATATGTTCTTCTTTCAGTTTTACACGTCTTGACTTGGTAGTGGTCAGTTTGAGCCGGGTAAACGGATGCACGCCATCAAAAGAACAGATGCCGTCTTCTACCGCGTCGTCGTAAGCGGCTTTTATTCGATGAAAATCTGAATGGATGGTATTGGGCCGATTCTTGACAACATGCGTTAGGTAGTTGCGGTACTCTGCCAGATACTCGGTTGTGATTTCACCAAACGAAAGTTCGCCGCCAGAGTAACTGCGGAGCTTCGAAAGAATGGCTGATTGGCTCCTGCGGGTGTTAGCAGCGGGAAGATTTTTTATTCGGCGCTCCATATATTCCAGAAAGCTGTCTCCTGAATATTTTCGGGTTACGGCCTGTTGGAGATTTTTGGCTGTTTTATGATTTCTATTTGCCTGGCTCCGTAGGTATATTTCTTCAAGCTCGACAATTTTGCTTTTGATAAGGGCATTCACCTGAGCGGCCTGTGGGTAAGTCTTCCGCACTTCACGTTTCTGCTCGTTCCAATGCTTAGCCGGAATGCTTTTCTTAATGGACACTCGCTTGTGCTTACGATCAACCGTAATCCGGATCATGATGGCTTGCGTGCCATCCTTTCTCTCATAAGTATCAAGTTCCGGGGTGAAGGTTGCCATTTGCTGAATTCTGAAACATTCTCTGAAACAAAAATAGCAAAAACCTAGTGATATAGATCGTGATGTAAAATGAAAAACGCCCATTCAAGCGAACAGGCGTTTACATTAACATGTATAACGATATGGTGTTATACTTTCCGTACCCAGAGCCGGAGTCGAACCGGCACGAGTGTTACCTCATTGGTGTTTGAGACCAACGCGTCTACCAATTCCGCCATCTGGGCATTGATCTTCTGGGTTGGGAGTGCAAAAGTAGGCAGAAAAAGAGATTAAGCAAGCCCTTGGTGCAAATTTTTGCAAGATTTTTGTGATAAAATTCAGCGCCTGCCGCTAACCCGCTTATTCATAGCGTAATGCCTCTATCGGGTCCAGCCGCGACGCTTTGATGGCCGGGTAAATACCCGAGAGCACACCTACCATCACGCATATGGCAATGCCCACGGCCATCCAGAGCCACGGGACTACGAAGGTTGCGTTTTCGCTGATAACGCCTGTAATGGAGTTTCCGACGATAATGCCGAGGATTAGTCCGCCGATACCGCCGAGAATACAAACCACAATGGCTTCGATGAGGAACTGCATCCGGATTACGCGCGGCGTGGCGCCAAGGGATTTGCGGATACCGATTTCACGTGTCCGTTCTGTAACCGATACGAGCATGATGTTCATCAATGCAATGGCGGCGCCCAGCAGCGTCACAGTGCCGATCACGAACCCGCCGATGCGCAGATAACCGGTGATGTTCGCGAAATCCTTCACCATCGCGTCAGCACGGTCGATGGTAAACGAGTCCTCTTTGCCGAGTTCGTCGTTGCGGATGCGGCGCATCATGCCGCGGGCTTCTTCTACGATCATATCGCCGTCGGAAACATTGGGGGCCGAGGCAGTGATGTTGTAGGTGAGTGTGCGGTTGGCGGCGAGGCCACGACCGTTTTCCAGCGGGATGAGGATAAGCCGGTCCGCGTTGTTATCACCACCCAGCGAGCCTTTCTTGTCCAATACACCTATTACTTTATACCGGCTTCCCATGAAGGTAATTTCCTTGTTGAGCGGGTCGTTGCGTTCGAAGAGTTTGCGCGCAATTTCCTGGCCCAATACTGCAACATTCAGGGATTTTTCGAGGTCATTCTTGTCCAGATTACGGCCGAGGCTGATCTTGTAGCCGTTAATGCCCAGGTACTGGTCGTCGGAGCCGACCACGTTGCTGTTCGGGTTGGTTTTGTTGCTCCGGTAGTTGACTTGCACGGCACCGGCAATGTCCGCCGAAAGCGATGCTGTGGCCTGGTACGTAGCTTTGAATTTGTCTGCGAAGGTTTTGGCCTGGCGGTAAGTGACTGAGGGATATTGCTTGCTGCGGCGGCCTCCGCTCCGGAAATCGTCGTCCGCGCGGTTGCGGACGGTGAACGTATTGGCACCAAGGTCGGCGAAGCTGCTGTTGACAGACCCCTGAATGCCATCTATGGCCGTGAGTATTCCTACGAGGGAGGTAATGCCGATGGCGATGATCATGGCTGTCAGTACAGTCCGGAGGAGGTTACTTTGGATCGAACGCAGGCCTTCTTCGATGTTTTCGCGTATAATCATGGCGTGTAAAGGTGGTGCACCAGAAACAGGTTTTGGTCGTTAGTAAGTAATAGTGTCTGTATGGAATCCACACAGGGTTTGAAATGCGGCCGGACGCCGGAAACCGGAACGAGTTTTGTGGCAGATTTCGGAACGTGCCGGATTCTTTATTATATTTAATCTTTACCTGAATGTAAAACTGCGCATGAAAGTCGAAAGAATCAAACCAGTGATACGCCTGTATATCCCGCTCGTCATTTTTTTGATCGGCTCGCTGAATGCCATGGCAAACCGCCTGCTGATCCCGATGGACGAGTCTCAAAAGAACCATTTGAAGGCTTACGGCATATCTTTCTGGATACTGAAAAACTATGAAATGGAAATGGACTGGCTCCTCAATTACCGGGGCGGCAGTTTTATGGTGGCTTACAATCAGCAGTTTGCTTCCGAAATGACCGTGCGCGGCGTAAGCTTCGAGGTGATTTCCGAAGGACAAGCCGGGCAGATATTAAACCAAATCAGTTCCCCGGATGTGAATATGGACGCGGTGAAACTGCAAAAAGCACCCCGCATTGCGGTGTATTCTCCCAAATCCAAGCTGCCCTGGGACGATGCGGTGACGCTGGTGCTCACCTATGCCGAGATTCCGTACGATGTGGTGTATGATGATGAAGTGTTGAACAATAAATTACCGGAATACGACTGGCTGCATTTACATCACGAAGATTTCACGGGGCAGTTCGGTAAGTTTTTTCAATACAAAGATTATCCCTGGTACCGCGAACAGAAGAAGGAAGCAGAAGAAACCGCTACCAAATTCCAGTTCAACAATGTCCCGCAAATGAAACTGGCCGTCGCCAAAAAGATCGCCGAGTTTGTGACCGGGGGAGGTTATATGTTCGCGATGTGCAATGCGACGGATACTTTTGACATTGCACTCGCCGCCGACGGCGTGGATATTGTGGATGCTATGTACGACGGCACACCCGCTGATCCCACAGCGAACGGAAAACTGAATTACAACAATTCTTTTGCATTCCAGGACTTTAAAACGATTCCTTATCCGTACGAAATCGAGTTTTCGGACATCGATAACCAGCCTGACGAACGCGGTATGGTCGAATCGAACGATTTTTTCTCGCTTTTCCAGTTCTCGGCCAAATGGGACCCGGTACCGAGCATGCTCACTCAAAATCACCAGACCATCATCAAAGGTTTTCTGGGACAAACCACTGCATTCAAAAACCGGTTGATCAAACCGGAGGTAATTATCCTCGCGGAGAACAAAAACGCCAAGGAGGCGCGCTACATTCATAGTACGCATGGCAAGGGCTTTTTTACGTTCTACGGCGGCCACGATCCGGAGGATTACCAGCACCGCGTAGGGGAAGAACCGACCGATTTGAACCTGCACCCGAACTCGGCAGGCTACCGGTTGATCCTGAACAATATTCTTTTTCCGGCCGCGAAAAAGAAAAAATTGAAGACCTGACCGGAAAGTTAACAGCGGAAGAAATACGTTTGAAATCACACCAACCGTGCGTTATCGCACGGTTTTTTGTTTTTGGATATTAATGTAAAATGATGATTATCAATTAGATGATGATTGGCACGGATTTCGGATAAGGGAAAGGGTATTAGCCATGAATTTTTCCACTGAAAACCTCCAATCAAACCTGCATGGATCGCGAAATTGCTCCGGAATATGTCAAGCAAACCAGGAACCGCCGATGGGTGATCATCGGTGCCGTCGTCATCGGGCTGGCAGTTCTGTTTTACTTTTTCAAAAAATCGCTTTCCAGCACGCTCGAAAGCGCCCGCGTGAGAACCGGTACCGTCGAAACCGGCGACGTCGAAAACACGCTTACTGCTTCGGGAGAAATCATCCCGGCCTACGAGCAGATCTTCACGAGCCCGATCCGTGCGAGCATTAAGCGCATATTGCTCACGCCCGGAACGCGTGTGAAGCCCGGGCAGCCGATTATTGAACTCGACAAATCGTTGACGGAGATCGAATTTGAACGCTATAAAGACCAGCTCGAACTGAAAAAGAACGGCATCGACCAGCTGCGTATGAAGCTCAACAAGAATTTGTATGATGCGGAGATTAATGACAAGATCAAATCTCTGAACATTAACAAACTGAAAGCGGATTTTGAAGATGCCAAAAGGCTGCAAAAAGTGGGCGGAGGGACTGTCGAGGACATTACCCGCGCCGAGAATGCATTGAAAATCGCGGAGCTCGAAAAGAAGCAGCTGGAAAACGACCTCCGTTATAATCGCGAATCGATGGGAGCCAGCTTACGCGAGACCGAGTTGGGCGCGCAGATAGAGGGTAAAAACTTGCAGGAATTACAGCATAAGCTCAAAATGGCCGATATCGTCGCTGATCGCCCGGGCGTCCTCACGTGGGTGAACGAGCATATCGGATCGTCGGTGAATGAAGGGGAAATGCTGGCCAAAGTGGCCGATTTGGGTAGTTTTCGAGTTGAAGGAAGCTGCTCGGATGTATATGCGGATCAGGTGAAAGCAGGGCTCGGGGCCATTATCAAAATCAATGACGTGCAGCTGCGCGGAGTAATTACGCAGGTGAAGCCGGCTGTGAAGGATGGCGTGATTGGCTTCACGATCCAGCTCGACAATGCCCGAAACGAATCGCTCCGGCCCAATATGAAGGTGGAGGTGTATGTGGTGACAAGCAACAGTGCCCAAACATTGCGCGTGGCGAATGGCCCTGCGTTTACAGGTAAGCGGAAACAATATGTGTATATTCTCGAAAACGGCAAGGCGCGCCGGCGGGAAATCGAAACAGGCCTTTCCAATTTTGATTATGTAGAAATCAAAAATGGACTGAAAGCGGGAGATAAGGTAATCCTGACCAATATGAATGACTACGAACACCTGGAAGAGCTAACCATTCAATGATTATGAGAAAGCTTTTCCTCTGGATTTTCGTAATGCTTTCCGGCACCGTTTCGGGGCAGATCCGCAAGTTGACCCTCGAAGAAGTGGTGCAGCAGTCGAAGGAGCAATCGATTGCCTCCAAGCAGGCAGTGACGCAGAAAAAGACCAATTACTGGCAGTTTCGTTCGTTCCAGGCCGATTACAAGCCGCAGCTGAGCCTGCTGGGAACAGTTCCGGGTTTTACACGGTCCTATATTCAGGTGGTACAGCCTGATGGTACAGTCTCTTTCCAGCAGGTCTCGAACAACAATTCGACGCTCAATCTTTCGCTCAGCCAGAGTATCGCCCTCACCGGCGGTACTGTTTATGTGCAGCAGCAAATGCAGCGTTTCGACGATTTCCAGCGCGATGTGACGCGTTACAACGGCATACCGTTTGAAATAGGCATCAAGCAGCCATTGTTTCGTTTCAACCCCCTTAAATGGGACCGCAGGATATCGCCTTTGAAATACCAGGAGGGCAACCAGCAATACATCCAGTCGCTGGAACAGGTGGCGCTGGACGCAACCGGTTTCTATTTCGACCTGCTGGTGTCGCAGGTGAATTTGCAGATTGCCGAGAAGAACCGGAGTAACAATGATACCTTGTTTAAAATAGCAAAGCACAAGTTGGAACTGGGTAAAATCTCCCAAAACGACCTCCTGCAACTGCAAATGGGACTGCTTACCGCCCAGAAAGACCTGGCTTCGGCCCAGCAATCGGCGGCCGTGGCATCGCTTAAATTAAAAATGTACATGGGCTCGCGCGATGAGCGGGAGCTGGAACTCGGTATCCCGGCAGAAGCCAGCGAATTTGCGATCGATCCCCGGGTTGCCCTCGACGAGGCATTTGCAAACCGCTCCGCCTCGGTAGCATTCCGGCGCAGACTGCTCGAAGCCGAGCGCGATGTGCAGCAAGCAAGGAAAGACAACGGCCTGAACGCTACGCTCAATGCCACTTTCGGATTGTCGAACCAGGGTAGCCTCCCGCGTGACGTGTACGTGAGCCCGCAGGACCGCGAGTTTGTGGAGCTCCAACTCACGCTGCCGATCCTCACCTGGGGGCGGAACAAGGCAAGGACCGAGGTGGCCCGCGCCGCTCAGGAATTTGCGCAGCAATCGGTAGAGCAGGATAAGCTTACCTTTGAACAGGAAATATTTACCCAGGTAACCCTTTTACAAATGCTGCAAAAGCAGGTGAAACTCACGCAGGTGGCCGATGGTATCGCCGCCGACCGCTACCAGATCGCCAAGGAGCGATTCATCCTCAGCGATCTCAGCGTCACCGACCTCGGCATAGCCACGCAGGAAAAGGACATCGCCCGCCGTGACTACATTCTCGCATTGCGGGATTACTGGCAGGCGTATTACAGCCTGCGGCTGCTGACGCTTTATGATTTTGAGCTGGGGAGGAAGATTGCCTATTGACCGCCGACGGCCGACCGCGGACCACAGCTTTTGAGTTCGCTAATTTTGGTTTGTTAACCGAGAACCGTGTTTGGCGGGCTATTTTAATTGATTTGAGTTAAATGTAAAATATATCAAGAGCAGATCGCAAACCGCACCGCAACAGACAGCCATTCGGCGGTCAGCGGTTGGCCGTCAGAAAACCAAAACGTTCAACATTAAAGTACCAACGCCATGATCAAACTCCAAAACGTCGAAAAAGTTTACCGCACGAGTTCCATTGAGACATTAGCTCTGAATAACATCAACATCGATGTAAAGAAAGGGGAGTTCGTGTCGATCATGGGGCCTTCGGGATGCGGGAAGAGTACTTTGCTGAACATCATCGGGCTGCTCGATGCGCCGTCGAAAGGACAAATCGAGATCGACGGCTCGCCGGTGGAGCGTTATACCGACAAACACCTGGCCGAATTGCGCAACCGCAAGCTGGGCTTTATTTTTCAGAGCTTTCACCTGATCAATGATCTATCGGTGATAGATAACGTCGAAATTCCGCTGCTTTACAGGAATACGTCCGCCAGGCAGCGCCGCGAGCTTGCACAGGCGGCATTAGAAAAAGTGGGATTGAGCAACCGCATGAAGCATTTTCCGAAGCAACTTTCGGGTGGACAGAAGCAGCGCGTAGCCATCGCCCGGGCGATTGTCGGTAACCCCGAAATCATCCTCGCCGACGAGCCGACCGGTAACCTCGACAGCGCCATGGGCAACGAAATCCTCGGTATCCTGCAAAAGCTGAACAGCGACGGCGCCACCATCGTAATGGTCACCCACGACGAAGCGATGGCGAAAAAGACCGACAGGCTCATCAGGCTGTTTGACGGCACGCAGGTTAGTTAATGCTGAATGAGTGAAAGATTGAATAGGTCGTCAAGAGGTCAGAAGTAGTCAGGAAATTGTCAAGGTTAATTTAAACACCACACCTGACTACACTTGACCACACCTGACCTACCATTCGCTCATTCACTCATTCAAAATTCAATCATTCACTCATTCAGTCATTCAGTCATTCAAATCCATTACCAATGCTCTCAAACTACATCAAAATAGCCTGGAAGGTATTGCTACGGCATCCCTTCTATACTTTCATTACACTGTTCGGCATCACCCTTACATTGACGGTGCTGATGGTTGTGACCTCTTTCCTCGACCATCTTTTCGGGGCGCATTATCCGGAAGCCAAGCGTGGCCGCTCGCTGTATATTGCTACGATTCTCCAAACCGATTCGGCCAATACGACCATGTCGTCGGGACCTGCTTCGTTCGAGTTTTTGAAGAAGTATGCCAAGTCACTGAAAACTGCCGAGCGGGTGTCTATCATGAATAACTTCGGTTTTTCCAATGCATATGTAAATGGTAAGCGGATCAAGCTGAATACTAAATATACCGACGTCGATTTCTGGTCGGTAACCGATTTCGAATTTCTGGAAGGCAAGCCTTACGACGACACAAATATCCGTAATGCAGACCACGTGGCAGTAATTACCGATGCCCTTCGCAAGGAGTATTTCGGTAGCGACGCCGAAACAGTGGTGGGAAAAACAATCGATATCGAAAATATAAACTACCGCGTGATAGGGGTTGTGAAGGGTAGCCCTCCGACGCGTGTATACACCTATTCGGACGTATATTTTCCTTACACAGCACCTAAAAGCAACTATGAGGAAAAAGGTATGCGCGGGCGCTTCGTAGCTATTGTTTTAGCTAAAAGTCTGGATGATCTTTCCGCTATTCAGGCAGAATTCGATAGCCACATTGCCCGCATCCCGCGCTCGGAGTATTCGGATAATAACCGGTTCAATGTTCTGATCGTGAAGGCCGATACCTATTTTGACCATTTCCTCAGCATGTTTACCCGGGGCGAGAAGGACCGTGTTACACTTTACGCGATCGTGGGACTTGTGCTGCTGATGATTATGGGGTTGCCGGCCGTGAACCTGGTGAATGTGAATGTCAGCCGCATTCTCGAACGCGCTTCGGAAATCGGTGTAAGGAAAGCGTTCGGAGCCCCTTCGAAAGCGCTTTTGTGGCAGTTTATCATCGAAAACGTATTCATTACCTTCATCGGCGGTGCATTTGCGCTGATCCTGACCCTGGTAGTCATCCATTTTATCAATTCCAGTGGGTGGATCGCCTACGCCGACCTGACGATCAACTTGCCCGTATTCCTGGTCAGTGTGTTGGTATGCCTTGTTTTCGGGCTGCTGTCGGGCGTGTTGCCGGCTTTCAGAATGTCGAAACTGAAAATAGCCGAAGCGCTGAAAGTTTGATTTACCTGTTCACTCATTCACTCATTCAGTCATTCAAAATTGACTAGCCATGCTACGACATCTTTTTAAATTAATATGGAATAAAAAAGGCACGCATTCCCTGCTCATTATCGAGGTATGGGCCGCTTTTATGGTGCTTTTCGGCGTACTCACGCTCATTGTTTTCAATCTGCGGAACTACTTGCAGCCTATTGGTTTCCAATATGAGCAGGTATGGAACCTGGAACTGTCTTCGAACCAGGATACTACCGATATCGCCACAAAACTGCAGCGGACGATGCAACGGGTACGGTCGTATTCAGAAGTAACCGCTGCCAGTCGCATGAGCAGCAACACGCCCTTTTCGGCTAATCAGATAGGTAATTCGGTAACTTATAACAAGGTCAGCGTAGGCGGAGATTTTTATTACACCGACACCGAACTAGCCCAAGTACTTGATTTACCTCTTAAAAAAGGACGATGGTATGCTGAAAGCGACCTGGTCGGTAAGTTCATTCCGATTGTGATTAATCAGGCTATGGAAGATAAATTGTTCCAGAACGAGTCGGGCTTGAACAAGGTTGTCAAGCGCGACGACAAGACTTCCTATAAAGTGGTCGGTATTGTAGACAAGTTCAAGGCGAAGGGGCTGTTTATGTCGGATAATCCTGCACTTTTTCAGATTCTGGAGAAAAACGACCGTTGGAATTCGAATATCCTCATTAAAACCAAACCGGGCACGGATGCCAACTTCGAAGCACGGCTGGTGAAAGATGTTGCGATGATGTTGCCCGGCTGGGGCGTGGAAGTGGGGTATCTCAAAGATTCGCGTAAAAACCGTGAAAATCTGACCCTTGTCCCCGTGCTGATATTCCTGATTGTGAGTGGGTTTCTTCTAACCAATGTCGCGCTAGGCCTTTTTGGCGTATTAAATCTGAATATTGCCAAACGCAAGGGAGAAATAGGCCTGCGCCGTGCCATGGGTGCAACGGAGGCGGGGGTAACGGGCCAGTTTCTTGGTGAAATATGGGTGCTGGCGACATTCAGCCTTATTATCGGCCTTATTTTTGCAGTTCAGTTCCCATTGATGAATGTTTTTGACCTGGATAAGGAAATTTACATCATTGCGATGTTGGCCGCCGTCGCCGTAATTTATATCATTGTAACACTATGTGCCTGGTTCCCCAGCAAGCAAGCCGCCATGATACATCCGGCTGTTGCTTTGCATGAGGAATGAATGAGTTAATGATTGAATGACTGAATGATTGAATGGTTAGTCATTAGGTCAGAAGTGGTCAAGTATTGTTTTTATTTTCACAATTTCATGGCCAGGCCTGACCACACTTGAATTTTTATTCACTCATTCAAATTTCAAATTTCAATCATTCAATCATTCAATCATTCAAAATTCCCCATGCTCCTTATCGTAGACGACGACCTGGCTATCCGTACCTCTCTCTTGCTTCTTTTGAAAAAGGAGGGCTTCGAAGTGCGTGGGGCAGGATCGCCGGAGGAAACATTTGAAATACTGAAAGCAGTTACACCGGAGCTGATATTGCTCGACCTCAATTTCTCGATCGAAACGTCGGGACGGGAGGGAATGCATTTGCTGCAACGGATCAAAAAACACAATGCGGCAATTCCGGTGATCCTGATTACCGGTTGGGGGACGATCGATCTCGCGGTTCGGGGAATGAAAGAAGGCGCTGCCGATTTCGTGACCAAGCCCTGGCAAAACGATTACCTGATCCAGTCCATCCGAACGATCCTTAACCTGTCCAAACCGGCGCAGCAGGCGGGAAGCCGCCGGAAATTGGATCAGCAGTATCATTTCGAAAACATCGTTGGCGAAGATCCGAAACTGCTCGATATCCTCGAAACCGTCGGGCGCGTTGCACCTACGGACGCCCCCGTGCTCATTACGGGCGAGAGCGGGACAGGTAAGGAACTTATCGCCGAAGCCATCCACCTCAACAGCCGCCGTAAAATGCGGCCGTTCGTGAAGGTGAACCTGGGTGGCATTTCTTCCACATTGTTCGAAAGCGAGCTGTTCGGGCATGTGCGGGGCGCATTCACCGATGCCAAAACCGACCGGATGGGCCGTTTCGAAATGGCACATCGCGGCACGATTTTCCTGGATGAGATCGGCGAACTGGACCTATCGAGTCAGGTAAAACTGCTCCGCGTGTTGCAGGAGCGTACATTCGAGCCGCTGGGAAGCAGTAAGAGCCGGACGGTAGATGTGCGGGTAATATGCGCTACCAACCGTAATTTGGAGGAAATGGTGGCACAGGGCACATTTCGCGAGGACCTCTATTACCGCATTAACCTGATCACCGTAAAGTTACCCGCATTGCGCGAGCGGCCCGACGATATTCCGCTGCTCTCCGCGTTTTTTGCGGATAACCTGAAAACCATCTACAACCGGCCGGAACTGAAAATCAGCAATGCGGCTTTGAAATGGCTTAAAACATTGCCGCTTCAAGGCAACATCCGCCAGCTCAAAAACCTGGTGGAGCGGACGGTACTCCTCGCCGGTAATAACATGCTCGATATCGACGATTTCCAGCGTAACCTGCATGCCGGTAATGCGGCATCCACGCAAAAACATGTGCCGGAAGTAGGCAGCATTACATTGGAGGAAATGGAATACCAGATGATCGTCCGGGCCATGCAGCACCATCAAAACAAGGTAAGCAAAGTGGCCCGTTCGCTGGGGATTACCCGCTTTGCATTGTACCGGCGGTTGGAGAAATTCGGCATCTCGTTTGACTCGGAAGAAGTATGAGGTTGTCCACGAAAGCGAAATACATTGCCTACATCACGGCTCTGCACCTGGTGCTGGTCCTGTTGGTGTATAAACTGCTATTTGAGAATAAGGCCCTTTTTATCGCCTCGGAAGTTTTTCTGCTGTTGTCGGCTGGCATGTCTATCATTCTCTACAACAATTTTATGCAACCTATCCAATTTGTGAAGTCCGGAATCGAAGCCATTAAGGACAAGGATTTTTCGATCAAATTTGTCCCGACAGGCAAAGGGGAGGTCGATGTGCTGATCGAGGTGTATAATTTGATGATCGACCAGCTGCGTGAGGAGCGGATCAAGCTGAACGAGCAGCATTTCTTTCTGGAAAAACTCATCGAAGCATCGCCAATTTCCATCATTATCCTCGATTACGACGACCGCATCGAATCCCTCAACAGCAAAGCAAAAAGCCAGTTCGGGCAAGATAATAGTGCATTAATGGGGAAAAAGCCGGAGGAAACCGACCTGCCATTGCTCAGCGAGCTCGCCGGCCTGCTGGACGGGGAATCCAGGCTGATCAAAACCAATGGCATTGCTACGTTTAAGGCGCAGCGCTCGCATTTCATGGACCGCGGCTTCCGGCGGTCGTTTCTGATGATTGAGGAGCTGACTAACGAAATCCTGGAATCGGAGAAGAATGCTTACGGAAAGGTGATCAGGATGATGGCCCATGAAGTGAATAACACTTTGGGAGCCACTGATTCGATATTGCAGACGACGACGCATCTGCTGCCGGACTCCGACTATGGCGATATCAAGGACGCATTGCACGTGGCGTCGGAGCGCAATCAGCAGCTCACACGCTTTATGCGCAACTTCGCGGACGTGGTGCGCCTGCCCGCGCCTGTACACGAACGTACGGATATGGGCGCGCTGACGCGCGACGTGGCCGTATTTATGCAGAATGCGGCTTCTATTCGCAATGTAACAGTGGTGAGTGAATCGCAGGAAAACGTATTCTGGCAGGTCGATAAGGGGCAAATGGAGCAAGTACTGATCAATGTGATCAAGAATGCCGTAGAAGCCTGCGAGAGCGGGCAGGAAGTGAGGATCAGCGCGACGAAGGACCACCTGGCCGTCCGCAACAATGGAAAACCGATCGACCCGGATGTAGCTGCCCAACTGTTCAACCCGTTTTTCAGTACCAAACGGGACGGGCAGGGCATCGGCCTCACATTAACCCGTGAAATACTGGGCAATCACGGCTTCGATTTTACATTGGAAACCGGGCCCGACGGCTGGACCGAGTTCCGCATTGAAAAATAGGAGAGCTAACTTTTCCGAATGCCTATTGCAAATGCCTTTGCGGGGTTGGTAACCATTAGTGTGCGGATGTCGGCATCGGTAAAGCTATTCGCTTTCAATGCCGGAACCAGCTTGTCGGAAATCGTCGTGAAGCCGCGAAACTCGCCTCCGCCAGGTTCTCCGGGACGGTACCAGCCCGCGTCGTGCGAAATCAGCACCTGGCCAAGTTGGCTTTTGTTTTTCAAAAAAGTAAGCAGGTCCACGTGCTTGTCGATATTATCGGCATTCACACCGTCGAGGCTGATCCAGCAGCCGCTTCGACCTACACTTTCCAGCTCTTCCGGGCTTCCGCTCGCATGTACCCACACGAATGCGGACGGACTCACGCCCGATTGTTTCAATATTTCAATTTCCTCCCGTGCAGGTAATGCAGGCCCCGTGTGGGAACATATGGTGAGCCCTGTTTTCAAATGCGTGAGTGTCGCGGCCCTGATCAGCTTTTGATGAAGGTCTGACAACGCACCGCTATTGACGCCGGTTTTGATGAATCCGGGCCGGATGCCGGTGCCTTCGATGCCATGCTCGAACTCGGCAATCCAGCGGCTTGCCAATTGCTCTGTGGTTTCGGTGAACGCCCATTGGGGTAAATATTTATTATCCGAAGCACCATAGTACCCGGTATTGGTCAGGATAT
This sequence comes from Dyadobacter fermentans, assembly GCF_019924045.1. Classification (GTDB taxonomy): domain Bacteria; phylum Bacteroidota; class Bacteroidia; order Cytophagales; family Spirosomataceae; genus Dyadobacter; species Dyadobacter fermentans_A. Next base: position 160,903 of record NZ_JAHXBN010000022.1, read on the forward strand.
TCAGGCCCGATTGTTCAGAAAGTTTTTTTAACAAAACCACATCCCTGCCAATGAATGCAGGCGTGCATTCCATCAGCGTTTGAATGCCGCGCTGTTTGATTTCGAGTAAATAGGGCAGGACTTTGCGGATTACCTCATCATGCTTCCAGCGATCCGGCGAAATTTTCTCCGCGCCGATGAAATCGACCATCACGTGTTCATGAATCAACGATTTGCCAAGCGCTGAGGCAGCGATTTTCCCTTTGACAGAATAGGTGTAAGGCTCCTCTGAAATGCCGACGCTTGCCATGATAGGTGTCATGGCGAGTGTGGTCAGGAATTGCCTGCGGGAAATGTGATTAGCCATATTACCTTTTGAGCTAAAAGGTAATCGACGCGTTGATCTCCTACTTACTCAATAATAATAAACGGCGTAGGACTGAAAGAAATCACGAAAATCACAAAGGCGACGATGCCTAGAATGAACCGCGGGGTGTCGAGTGGCGTGTTGTCCTCCGTTTCGGGGTGGCGGATGCCGAGGAAACGGCCCAGGATAAACACAAACGGCAGCAAATTGACCGAACCGTCCCAATCCGGGCGGACGTAGGTGAGGGCAAACTGGCCAACGACGATCAGCAGGCTGGTCATCAACGCTGTCGACGGGTTATCGAATGCGCGTTTGAAACAGATATAAAGGAAATAGACGTAAATGGCGAGGTAAAACAGTCGTTCGTAAAACACGGCATCGCTGCCTGTCGCAAAGGACTCCGTGCGGAACACGCCTAAACCCGCATAAAACGCAAAAATGCCAAACAGAACCGGTGCCACAACATTGAAACGCTTCTTTCCGATCATACCATAGAGAATATGGCCGCCATCGAGCTGGCCGATGGGTATGAGGTTCAGCGAAGTGAAAAAGAGTGCCAGATACCCCGCAAAAAGATAGGGGTAGTGGATGATCTCGTACGCGTGCGGCAGGCGCGCCGGGTCGGCCACGTAATTTTTGAAAAACCAGAACAGGATATTGTCCCCGAGCATCAGGTTACCAGCGGGGTTTTCGTAGGCAAATTGAGGGTAATTTAGTCCGAAACGCTCGTATTCGGGGTGAATTTTGAAGATGTAATCCGGCGGAGGCAAATGGGTGAAACCATACCAGAGTACTACCAATGCTGCCAGAAAGCCTGCCAGCGGTCCTGCGATGCCAATGTCAAAGAACTTGACGCGGGATTTAACCACTTCCTTGATCCGGATGAATGCTCCCAGCGTGCCGATACTTTGTGAGATGCCAAACCACAATGGAATGTAATAGGGTAGCGTAACCTTCACTTTATGCGCTTTCGCGACGAAGTAATGGCCAAATTCATGTATCGTAAGGATCAGCAGGAACGGTATCGAGAAATGAAAACCCTGGATGAATTCAGCCCAACCCATCGGTTTGGTGGGAATCGGCACCTCCTTACCGTCCGGTTGGCCGATCAGGAAAAAGAGCATGTCATAAACGAACCCAAAAATATTCCCGAACATCCATTCGGCACCGGCCATCGTCGTGGTGATGATGGTGATGATAAAAAGGGCTGCCTGGATGACGTGGGTTCGTGTGTTAGACTGCATAGTCTTTGAGGTATTCCAGAATAGTAACCGGCTTTTGGACGTGGATGGTTTCGATACCGAGCTGCGATGCGCTGCGGATATTGTCCGCATTGTCGTCGAGGAAAAGTGTTTCTTCCGCTTTCAGACCTGCTTTGGCCAGTACTTCCTGGTAAATACGGGGATCGGGCTTCATCAGGCCCATTTCGTAGGAAAGAAAAACGATTTCGAACAAATCTTCCAGCTTTTCAACACCCGTCGATGCTTCCAGGATCTTGTTCACCTGTGTAATGTGGATCGAACTGGTATTGCTGAGCAGGAACAGCCGGTACTTTGTCGCCAGCTTTTTAAGCAGCTCCACGCGCTCAGGCGGGAGGTCGAGCAGCAAACTGTTCCAGGCGGTGTCGATGGCTTCGTCCGACAGATCAGGAAAATTCAGGATTTCGCGCACATAGTTCCGGAACGTGGGTTCGTCCATCAGGCCGGTTTCAAACTGGCGGAAAATTTCGCTCTCTTTGAAAATCGTCAGGATCTCTTGCTGCTCACGCCCGCTCAGATCGGCAAATGATTTGGAAGCAATGGGGACGTCGATGTTGAGAATGACGTCACCGAGGTCGAAAATGATGTTCCTGATTTGGTCGTTTTTCATGGGTATGCTTATGCTTCTACTACCACGCCCATTGCACAGAATTTATCGATCCGCTGATCGATGCGGTCCTGCTCGCTGATGGCGCCGAGTTCGGCAATATTTTCGAGAATTGTTCTTTTCAGCTCTTCGGCCATCCATTTATGGTCGAGGTGGGCGCCACCAAGCGGCTCGGCGATAATGCCGTCTACCAGTCCATAGTTGGTCATGTCTTTGGCCGTAATTTTCATCGCTTCGGCAGCCTGCTCCTTGAAATCCCAGCTTCTCCAAAGGATCGCCGAGCAGTTTTCAGGGGAAATTACCGAGTACCAGGTGTTTTCGAGCATCAGCACGCGGTCGCCGATGGCAATACCCAATGCCCCGCCGGAAGCACCTTCGCCGATCACGATACAGATCACGGGTACTTTCAGCATAAACATTTCTTTGAGGTTGCGGGCGATCGCCTCGCCTTGTCCGCGCTCTTCGGCTTCCATACCGGGGAATGCACCCGGGGTGTCGATCAGCGTCACGATAGGCTTGTTGAATTTCTCGGCCAGTTTCATCAGGCGCAAAGCTTTGCGGTAGCCTTCCGGGTTCGGCATACCGAAGTTCCGGTGCTGGCGCTGCTTCGTATTACGGCCTTTTTGCTGTCCGATGAGCATGAATGACTGCCCTCCGACATTGGCCAGCCCACCGATAATAGCCGGATCGTCGCGCACCTGGCGGTCTCCGTGCAATTCGATAAACTCGTCGCAGATCAGTTCGATGTAGTCAAGCGTGTACGGACGATCGGGGTGGCGGGAGAGTTGCACACGCTGCCAGCGCGTGAGGTTTTCAAATATTTCTTTTCGAAGGTTGGTGATGTTGCCTTCCAGCAACGCAATGGCGTCCGAAAAATCGACATTGTTTTCTTTCGCCAACGCTTTCATTTCTTCGAGCTTGCGTTCGAGCTCGGCCATAGGCTTTTCAAAATCGAGGTATGTTCTCATAATTCAGGTTCTGTGATTAGTGGGCGGGATCAGGTACGGTCAGAGTTCGTAAGTAGTGCCCCTCAACGGCGTTTCCACCGAATGATAGCCGATTTCCTGGATCTTACTTTGGAACTCAGCCATGCTTTGCTGCTCTCCGTGGACGAGGAAAATGCCTTTCAGTTTTTCCGGATCCTGCATTTTTACAAAATTAATTAAGTCGTTTTGGTCTCCGTGGCCGCTAAATACGTCAATTTTTTCAATATTAGCCAAGACCGGATACTGCTTTCCGCGAATAGAGATTGTATCCTGCCCGTTCAAAAGCCGCCAGCCGAGCGTACCTTCCGACGCATAGCCGATCATCAGGATCGTCGCATAGGGATTGCCGATATTGGCCTCCACGTGCGCTTCAACGCGCCCGCCCTGCACCATTCCGGATGATGAAATGATAATGCACGGCTCGTTATAGTTTGAAACGGCACGGCTCGCATCGGCGCTTTCGAGGTAGATCAGGTTTTCGAAATCGAAGAGCATATCGTTCTCCTCCTTAAAGTCGCGGGCCTCCTTGTTCAACATCCGTGAATGCTTTTGGTAAACCTTCGTGCTGCTATGGGCCAACGGGCTGTCGGAGAATACCTTAATGTAGGGGAAAGAGCGGTCGAGGTACAGCTTGTTGAGCGTGTAAAGCAATGCCTGGGTCCTGCCAACACTGAATGACGGGATAATGAGCCTGCCCGGGATATCGATGCAGGTGCGTTTGATTACATCCGCCAGCGTTTCTACGGTTCCGCGCTTGTCTTCGTGCAATCTGTTTCCGTAAGTCGATTCGCAGATCAGGTAGTCCACCTGCGGGATTTCCTGTGGATCGATCAGCAGCGGATAGTTCTTCCTCCCGATGTCACCCGAAAAGCACAGCCGCTTTTTCTCACCATCTTCATAAACCTCCAAAACAATATGCGCGGCGCCCAGCAAATGGCCGGCGGCGTAATAGGTCACCGTCACATTGTCGGCAATGCGGTAGCGCTGCCCGAATGCCACGGGCACGAAGTTGTCCATGGCCTCGATCACATGTTTCTCAACATAGTAATCCATAGGCACTTCACGCTTCTTCTTGCCGCTTCGTTTTTTGGAGTTAACGCGTGAATTGAGGCGTTTTTGGTGCAGGTTGGCCGCGTCTTTCAACAAAAGCGACGTCAGGGCCATGGTAGGCTCGGTACAAACCACCCGTCCTTCGAAACCCTCCTTGTACAGGTTTGGAATGTTCCCTGAGTGGTCAATGTGCGCGTGTGTGAGCAGAACGGTGTTGATCAGACTGGGTTCAAACGGGAAAACGCTCTTCTGCTGTTCATATCTTGTTTTCTTGCCGATCTCATCCAGATCAAAATCGGAGCCGCAGTCGATCAGGATGCGGTAGTCGTCCGATTCCAAAAGGAACATACTACCTGTGACCTGCTGCGAAGCCCCCCAAAATGTCAATTTCATATAAATAGTATGGGGTGAAAGCTATATTGCATTTTTCATCTGGCGGAAAAATCAATATCACTATTGTATCTTTTCTTTGTAAACTACTAATCGTTTGTCTAATATCTTACAAAAGTACCAAAAAACAGCCTGAGATACGGACATTAGTTACTAGATTAGAAGAAGCGGCATAAATTTTGTGCCCGGCGAATATTTAATATGATGAGAACCACCCTTCTTTTTCTTTGCATACTCCTGACAGGCCGCGCGGCGTCGGCACAGGTCATCGACAGTACCGGACTGGTCCGTTTCAGCGATGCGGTGCTTGAACTGCAAAACAGTGAATTTATGCGGAGCGGCTCGCTGGCGGTGAGTGTAAAGGCGGTAAAAGAGGGTACGAACGTATTTGCATTGAATACGGAGCGCTCATTACCTTCCGCTTCAACCCTGAAACTTGTTTCCACGGCAACGGTTCTGGCGCTCTTCGGCGGCGATTTCAAGTTCCAGACTTTCCTCGAACATGACGGCGTTCTGCGCGGCGATACGCTCGCGGGCAACCTCTATATTCACGGAACGGGAGATCCTTCACTCGGAAGTGATCGGTTCAAAGATTATCCTACGGCATCGGAAATGATCAGCCGGTGGGTCGCGGCGGTGAAAAAGGCGGGCATTAAATACATCAAAGGCAAAGTCATTGCCGATGCTTCCTTTTTCGATAAGGAAGCGGTCGCGAGTACGTGGATCTGGGGCGATATGGGAAATTACTATGGGGCAGGCGTCCAGGGGCTTAACTTCAACGAAAACCTGTACCGGGTTAAGTTCAAACCCGGCGTGGAACCGGGCGACCCCACGACCGTCCTTGGTACGGAACCTTCAATCCCATATCTGTCCTTCACCAATCAGGTTACGACCGGTGAGCGCGGTTCGGGTGACCAGACGATCATTTACAGCAGTCCGCTTGGAAACAATGTGCTGCTCACGGGCACAGTACCAGCCGGTAATGCGGTTTTTACCGTAAAAGGCTCCATTCCTGATCCGGCGTGGTACACGGCGTATGCATTGAAAAATGCATTGTCCGGCAATGGAGTAGTGGTAGCAGAAGCGGAGCCGGGCAATGAAGTGCTGCTTACACCCAATCCGAAGAAGATGATAGACGAGTACAAATCGCCGCCATTGCGTGAATTGTGCCAACAAGCCAATTTTTGGAGTATTAACCTTTTTGCGGATGTGTTTTTCAAGCAATCGGGCAAGCGGCTTTCCGGCAGTTCGGCGTTTGATGATGCGGCTACGGCCATTACCGGCTACTGGTCGGGCAGGGGAGCCGATCTGAGGGGGTTTTATATTAAAGACGGGAGCGGGTTATCGCCTTCCGGCTCCATCACCGCGGGTAGCCTGACTGATATTTTAAATCTGTCGAATAAGGATGTCAGTTTTAAAGATTTTTACCAAAGTATCGCCATTCTGGGGCAAAATGGAACGGTGCGTAATCTTGGAAAGGGCTCGCGCGCGGCGGGTAATATGCATGCGAAGAGCGGGTCAATCGAAGGTACGCGGGCGTTTGCGGGCTATGTGAATGCGAAATCGGGGGCATTGCTGAGCTTTACGATTATCGCGCACAAGTACGTGCCCGGGAGTAATCGCGTGATTTCCGATTCGTTGGTGAAGCTGATGACGCTGATGGCGGAGTTGTGAGGAATTGTAATTGTTGTTCCATCCCGGACGGGATTTCCATTGAATTTGGATTGCGCCGTTTTCTACCAATGTTACGTGCCTAACGGCACTCGTAATGCAAATGAAGAGTCGCATTAGCGACGTAATATGGGTAGAAAAGGGAATGTATACGGCTTGAACGGAAATGCCGTAGGCATGTAACGACAACTCGAAAGCACCTCTGAGAGAGGAGGCTGTCCGCCTTATCGAAAGCTGCCGGGAAGGTTAGAACAATATCCTGGAATTACCTTCGCGTATTTTGTATGCGGAATGTTCCGACCGGCCGGAGGCCTGCGAATAGGGGCACGAAGCCAGAGCTTCGCGCCATTCGTTTCACTACTGAACGACCTTCTCGATCACCAGGTTATGATTGGTGTAAATGCAAAGATCAGCCGCAATGGTCAAGCCTTCCCGTACCATTTCTTCTGCACTCAAATGCGTGGCATGTTTTTTCAATGCCTGCGCTGCCGATAATGCAAAGTTTCCGCCGGAACCAATCGACGCAATTCCATTCTCGGGCTCCAAAACATCGCCGGTTCCTGAAATGACCAGGATTTCATCCTTATTTGCGGTAATCATCATCGCTTCCAGCTTGCGCAGGTAGCGGTCGGTGCGCCAGTCCTTGGCCAGTTCAATGGCGGCCCGCTTCATATTGCCGCCGTAGCCATTCAGTTTCTCTTCAAAACGATCCAGCAAGGTGAATGCATCAGCCGTAGAGCCAGCAAAGCCGACGAGTATCTTGCCGCCTTGCAGCGTGCGGATCTTTTTTACATTACTCTTGGCAACCGTGTTGCCCATTGTTGCCTGGCCGTCCGCGCCTAATGCGACAGTTCCGTTGTGCAATACCCCGAGGACGGTAGTAGCGTGTATTTTCTCCATATTGATATTTGAATGCAAATGTTTGTCGCGTTTGAAACAAAATGCCTCTGAAAACAAAAGTGCCAGACCTTGCGGGCCTGACACTTTTTCATGCACTTGTATTGGGGTTAAACCAGCATGCTCATAGGTTCTTCCAACAGTTTCTTCACTGTCAAAAGGAACTGAGCTGCGGTTGCGCCGTCTACCACGCGGTGGTCGGCCGAGAGCGTTACTTTCATGATGTTGGTCGGATAAACCGTTCCATCTTCCTTGAAAGCAGCCACTTTCTTGATCGCGCCGATCGCGAGGATACAGGAATCCGGCGGGTTGATGATCGCAGTAAACTCGTCTACACCGAACATACCGAGGTTCGATACCGAGAATGTATTGCCTTCCCAATCTTTCGGTTGCAGTTTTTTATCTTTCGCTTTGCCGGCCAGGTCTTTTACTTCACCTGAAATGGCAGAAAGCGTTTTCTTGTCAGCCTCGCGGATAACTGGTACCAGCAGACCTTCGTCCACTGCCACGGCTACACCGATGTTGACATAGTTGTATTTACGGATCTTGTCACCCAGCCATGCGGAGTTTACGGCAGGATGCTGCTTCAACGCTACCGCGCAAGCTTTGATTACCATGTCGTTGAAAGAGATTTTCGCGGTAGCCACTTCGTTCAGCTGCGGGCGCAATGCCATAGCCTTGTCCATGTTGATTTCCATGGTCACGTAGAAGTGAGGCGCAGTGAACAAGCTTTCGCTCAGGCGGCGCGCAATGGTTTTGCGCATTTGCGAAATAGGAGTGTCCACGAAATCGCCGTTGGCTGGTGCAGAAGCAACAGGAGCGGCCTCCGCTTTGGCAGCCGGTGCCGGTTGTGCAGCAGGGGCAGCCGCAGGAGCCGATGCTTGTGCAGCAGGTTTGAACTCGTCCACATCGCGTTTTACGATGCGTCCGTTGTCGCCGCTTCCGGCCACTTCGCTCAGATTAATGCCTTTTTCGTCGGCCAGGCGTTTGGCCAATGGAGATGCTTTTACGCGCTCGTTGGAATCTGCTACCGAAACAGCCTTTTCCGAGCCATTTACCGCAGGAGCAGCTTGTGCAGCAGCACCCGGTGCAGGTGCAGCAGCAGTTTCAGCAGGAGCTTCGCCATTTTCACGGGCCAGCAACGCTTCTACATTCGATCCTTCTTCACCGATTACCGCGATGATTGCATCAACCGGTACTGCGTCACCTTCTTTAATACCTACGTAAAGCAGCGTGCCGTCTTCGTATGCTTCCAGTTCCATCGTAGCCTTGTCGGTTTCAACTTCGGCCAGGATATCACCTGATTTTACTTTATCGCCTACTTTTTTCTGCCACGAAACCAGCGTACCTTCTTCCATGGTATCGCTCATTTTAGGCATGCGAACTACCGCAGCGTTGATTTTCTCGGTAGACACGGCAGGGGCTGCCGCAGCAGGCGTGGGTTGTGGTGTTACTGTTTCAACAGCAGGGGCAGCTGGCGCGGCAGGAGCAGCCGCAGGAGCTGATCCGTTTCCGTTGCTGGCACCGTCGAGCAGGGATTGGTAATCTTCGCCCTCAGCGCCCACGATCGCCATGATACCGTCGATAGGTACTGCGTCTCCTTTTTTTACGCCGATATATAGAAGGGTACCGTCCCAGTAAGATTCGAGGTCCATGGTTGCCTTGTCGGTTTCCACCTCAGCAATCACTTCACCGGATTTAATTTTATCACCTACTTTTTTGTGCCATTCCGCGATAACACCTTCTTCCATGGTGTCGCTCATCTTGGGCATACGAATTACTTCTGCCATATCGCTTGTTAAGGTATTTTTGTTCTTGGTCGAAATTCAGACTTTGGTCAAAATTACAATAAAAGGTGAATAGGAGAGATGTTTGACATTATAAAATTGCCCCTCCTGGTCGTTGAAGTCTTCTCCCGGGAAATTCATCTTTCTTGTAATGCTTGATAATCAGTGTGGTATGGCGGTTTAGGGCGTTTTTATCAATTTACTATGCCCCAAACAGCATCCTCGCAACGTGCTTTCACTGCTTTCGGGCGATATATAAATGATCGGCCAAAAGATGTGAATTTAGCCATTCAGCAGCTTCCGGACCCGGTTTTGGGACTGGAAGCCGAAGGGTACGGAAAAAGCTGCGGGCGACTCCCATGCGTTTCCGGAAAGTATAGGAAGTTTCACCGAATGCATTCCCCGGGCGGTCCACGGTTACCGTGGCGCACTGCAAACCTGCTCTGGCGATCAGCCCTATGAGGTAGGGAGCATGGGGTAAATAGGACGTGAAATCACCTGTCGCATCCTTTCTCGCAACCATGAAAAGCCCCGCATTCATCGGTATTTTCCTGCCGGAGAACCAATGTACCATTCCTTTGAAAAAATGCGAGGTAAGTAGCCGACCGGGCGACTCATATTTGCCCTGGCGTCTTCCGAATACCACATCTACGCCCGGTTTTAATGCGTTGATCAGCGTAGGCAGGTTTTCTGGCTCATCCTGCAAATCGGCATCCATTGTGGCAACGAGTTCTCCACGGGCAAATGCCATTCCGGCGATCAATGCGCTGCTCTGGCCGGCATTCTTTTTCAGATTAACAATATGATAGGAAACCGTTGGAGGGAGTTGTCGGAGGATAGCCAGCGAATGGTCGGGAGATGCGTCATTGACATATACAATTTCGCATGAAACCGGAAGCAATGCAGCCACCTGACTGATCCGCTCGTGCAAAGCCACCAACGTGGTAGCACTTTTGTATACAGGAATAACAACGCTGATCATCAATAGCCCTTTTCGTAATTGACGATATTCAGCAGCGTTTCCCCGCGCACATAGCGCGCCAGGTTTTCTTCAAAAAGTGGCTGCCACTTAAACTCCGGTCCTTCCAGGCTGCGGCCTACATGCGGGGTGATCAGTATCCGCGGCTCCGCCCACATCGGATGCGAGGCACCTAACGGCTCCTCTTCGAATACATCCAGCCCGGCACCGGCGAGTTGACCTGCATGCACCCTTTCGAGTAGTGCATGGTCGTCGAGCGTGCCGCCCCTGCCGATATTGATCACAAATGCGCGGTCAGGGAGCTGGTCCAGTATAGCTCCATTTACAAAATGGCGTGTCCCCGGAGTTTTAGGAAGGCAAATGATCAGTGCATCGGTATCGGCCAGCTGAGCCTGCCAGTTTTGTTGCCCAAATATTGAAATACCTTGCGCTTCTGAATCTTCGGGTTGGTTTCTAACCGCAGCAGCATGCCCGCCCATTGCTGTAATCAGCCGCGCGATCTCCTGCGCGAGGCTGCCCCATCCCAGGATCAGGCAGCGGCTATTGTGTAATGAGCGTAACCTGTGCCGCTGCCATGAATGTGCATTCTGCTCGTCGCGAAGCAAATGAATATTGCGGAAGAGCGCCAGCAGCAGCGTGACGGTATGTTCGGCCAGTTCGGCATCGTACACACCGCGGGCGCAGGTAAGCGTGGCGCCCTTATCGAGGAGCAGTTGTTTTTGGGTTAATATAATGTCAACCCCCACCGAATTGGATTGCATCCAGCGAAGCTTTTTGGCAAAGGGGAGACTTTGGATAAAATAGCGGTTACCCAGCACAATCTCGGCGTTTTCGATGAGCTTCTGTGCTTCTTCCAGTGAGTGTGCAATGGCTATTTCCTGATCCGGCGCGGCTTGTTGCAGGCGCTGCAGGTGTGCCTGTACCGGGTCATACATCAGAAGGATCATGCGTGATGCGGATTGGTGGTCCAGCTTTCGACCTGCTCGCGGAAAGCCTGGAAATCTGCGGACACTTGCTCTCCCGGCCGCCTGCATGCTTCGTCGTACGCAGCTCGGATATGATGGATCATGTGTTCCATGCTGTGATGGGCGTAGTCTTTAATAAATGTGCGGCGCAGGAAGCTGAAATCGATGCCGAGGCGGGCATATTCATTAATCAGGTATTTGCTGGCGATCGGCTGGCCGTTAGGCGGGTAGGTTACACCGCCCGCGCCGAGCGGTATAGCGAACTGCTCTCGAATGTCGGTTACGGTGCCATTCATGAGCGGAACGAAAATGTTCCTGCTGTTTTGCTGGATATGCAGGTCGTTGAGCCCGATGTAGGCCCTGCGGAGCGGCAATTTGCTGAGTTCGGTGACGCAGTCGAGCGCAGAAGTCGTTTCGATGAGGATGTTGAACCCGGCCCTGCCTCCGATCATTTGCAGGGTGTCACGTGCTTCTGCAACGGTCCTGACCATCGGCAGGAAGATCTCATCGGCCCCCGCGCGCAACGCGAGCTCGACCTCCTCATAAGTATGCTCGGGAGAGAAGCCGTTGATCCTGCAAATCAGTTTGCCTGCCGGTGTAACTTCCCGCACGCGGCACAGATCTTCATAAGTATCATAATTGATCTGTGTGTCGAAATTCTCCTGCCTGAGCTTCTTTCCCTGGTTCTCCCAATCGACGATGATACCGTCCACACCAGCTGAGATGGCCGTTCGGACGATCGTCGGGTCGGTCGAGAATAGAAAGAGCTGGAAATGGTTGTGTAAATTTTGCTTCACAAGCCTCTTGTTTTCTGTGCAACGATCAGGCAACTGGTACCAAATGGGATTCTTTTCCTGCTTCGGATGGCATTTACTTCCCAGCCCAGCAAACGTCTCAATAAACGTGCGGTGGCAGGACGGCCAGCCATATGTTCGTTCCGTTTCTTTTCCGGAGTGTTATCTTTCTTAATCCCGAATTTTTCGGGCAATACGCGCGCAAACCACATAGGTGCCCACACGAGCGAGAAGAAATAGGTGGCGTAAGTCACCTTGAACCCAGCCTCTGCAAGTAATGCGGAGAGTTGTTCGAGGGTGTACCGCCTGAAATGCCCCAGCTGCACATCGTTTTCGGACCACAGGCTCTGAAACGCGGGTACGGTGAGCATGATCCGTCCATCGGGAGTAAGCAGCCGGTTGATATTTTCGAGGAAGGATTTATCATCACTGATATGCTCCATCACATCGAAGAATCCAGCCGCCGGGGCTGTTCCATTCACTTTGGCTACGTATTCCTCCAAAGTATTCTGGACCGTAGATCGGATCCCTCTCTTCCGGGCGTTCTCGATCCCGGTAGCGTAGGGTTCTACCAGCGTTACGTTGTAGCCCGCGTTCTGCATAGCCAATGCGGTAATGCCGTTGCCACCTCCGATATCCAGGAAATCTTTGGGAAAACCATTCGCCTTCATAGCCTCCACAAGGCATCCGTTCCGGTGCTGATACCAGAACGACATGTCTTCCATTTCGAAACACACCGAGTTGCCGTCGTCCGGGTAGGAAACCAGCCACTTTTCTCTTTTTTCTTCAATCATCTTTTTTCTGCTGTGATGATCTGGAAAGGCAGAAAAGTGTTCAATCCCGGAATTTTTTCCAGGACAGGTTCGCTTTTCTGGCCCAATGTAGTATTGGAGAGGAAGGGTGGGTAAAAACCAAATCTTTTCATTTTCAAATTCTTCCAGCCTGCGTAATCCATCGCACTGAACAGCTTCTTTTTGGTCATGTCAGCTACGCCTTTATCACCTTCCCACGACATATCCGGTGTCAGTGCGATTTGCAGATAGTAAAGCGGGTTGTAGGCGTTCGGTTCAAGAAATACCAGCTTTCCGCCCGGTTTGCATATGCGGTACATGGCCTGGAAACAAGCATGCAGGCTGTGGAAATGATGTAGGGCCATGAAACCCATTACCACATCGAACTGGTCGTTCAGCTCTTCGGGCGCATCCAGAATGTCGGCGGCATGGAGCTTGACGGGAAACTTATTGTCGTTATAAACCAATAGCTGCTGCAAAAGGAATGGCGACAAATCGAGCCCTTCCACCCGGTAACCCTGAGCGAGGAAATTCAGCGTGTATTTCCCCATTCCACAGGCTACATCGATAATCCGGTCGGATTTTTTAATCCCCGCAAAGTCGATTACCTCTTTCACATGCCTGCGCACGTAAGGCGAAGAAACCGGGATCATTGTTTTTTTGATCTTGTGCCCGAAATAATCGAGCTGCTGGTTGTTGTGAAATTTGATGTTGGAAACTACGATGCTCATAAAGAATGGGGATCTTTTGGTGTGGTAATATACGCAAAAATGTCCCCAGCGAGCAACCCGTTAGCTATGACTTTTCAACCGGTAATAAATAATTTTCGGTTACATATACGTCACTGAGTGTTAACGACTTCATATAGACTCAAATGCCAGATCGCTGAACGGAATATCGCCAGTTTGCGCAGGCCCGACTTTTCGGGGTTAGCGATATTTTCCGCAGACAAAATATAATTGCAGCCCAGGTTCCGTAACGCCTCGTGCGAGAGCGTAATCGGGCGCCCGGAAGGGGCCATGCCGCGTGTCATATGGGTCTCAAAATAGGGCAGCCCCTGATCATAGACGACAATACTCTGGCTCCCCCAGAAATCGAAGAAGCCCCGGTTGTTACCGTTCTTTTCCAGTTCTCCGGCAATGATGTTCCGGAATTTGTGCTTATAAGGAAGCGGATAGTTGCTCGAATACCCGTCGATCGTCCACATACCATTGTACTGGGCCACTGCCGGTGGAATGCCGATACTGGCCACACGATAGGTCTCTACCGGCTTGCCGATCGCCATTTTGATACTGTCAAACATCCGCTCGGCATAGTAATCCTCGTAGGTGAAGATGTAGTGATAGGGGACGATGGAGACGAATTTTTTGACGAAGCGTTCGTAATAGGTGGGCTGGTAGGCGAAGCAAACCACAAGCTGCATGGCCGCTACCACAATCAAAACGCGAGGTTGGTATCGGGGAATAATTAATAAGAATGCCTGCGCAGCCGCAACATGCCAGAGCAATTGCAAAAAGATATGAAACCTTTCCAGGCTGAACATCCGAAGCAGATCGGAGTTGTTCCGGAGTTCCACCAGCGGCTCCCAGTTAAGGATGGCAATATAAAAGCAGATCAGCGTAATAATGCCGAGCGTAATGGTGAGGCTCAACGGCAATTCTTTTTTGCGAACAATGTGTATAGCATAAGCCAGGCACACAAACGGCAGGAGTACGAACGTATGGAGTGATAACGCCACATCCACATTCCCGAGCAGGAAGTACCGGGCAAATATTTTAAAGCAAACATCCAACGACACCGGAAACCGCCGCATCTCCATCCGGTGCGATACAAACCCTTCGCCTCCAAGTAAATTCTGGATCAGGTCGATCTTCGTGACCAGATACACGCCCAGCAGGATCGCAAATGCCAGCAGCAGCATTTTGACGGGGCGTTTCTGAATTAAATCCACCCCAATCAGTACGCCGAATGCGAACAGGATGAATACTCCCGCAGACTGGAAGTTGGAGGTAAATGGAAACGCGCCCAGGATCAGCCAGTTCCAGATGGCCGGGCTGCCTTTACGGATATTCAGAATGACAAAGAGCAGGAGCGGCTGGCCCGCAATGCTCAGTCCCCAGGTTGGCAGGAAGGGAGTAAATGCAAATGATAAAGCGAGAAAGGCCGAAATAGGGTCGTTAGCTCCTAAATGCCGCCTGCAAAGCAGCCACATGCCGATCAGCGCGACGCCGCTGATGAAGACATTGTAGAACTGGAAAGCGGTAAAAGTCGGCAGCAGGAGATTGAGCCAGTAATACACATTATAGGTACTTACCAGCGTGAATTTCGGTACGCCTCCCATGAACGGCTCGATGATCGCGTACGGGGGCGCCCACGCGTAGGCGTGCTGTGTGGCGAGGCGGTACCATACTACGAACGAATCGAGGGAATCGAAAGCGTTGAAGAATGCGCCCGGGCCGAGGAAAATGGTGGGCGCATGATAAAGCAAAAATACCAGCAACAACCCTCTGAGGTAGTACTGCTGGTATTTTGCTTTCATATTGTGTAATTACTAGTTGATCTTCAAAACGGCCATAAATGCTTCCTGCGGAATTTCTACACTACCTACCTGGCGCATCCGTTTCTTTCCTTTCTTTTGTTTTTCGAGGAGCTTGCGTTTGCGGGAGATATCACCGCCGTAACATTTGGCCAAAACGTCCTTCCGCATGGCTTTCACGGTTTCGCGGGCGATGATTTTCTGTCCGATGGCTGCCTGGATGGCGATCTCGAACATTTGCCGCGGGATCAGTTCGCGCAGCTTTTCGCAAAGCTTTTTACCCCATTCGTAAGATTTCGAACGGTGTACGATCGCCGACAACGCGTCCACCGCCTCGCCGTTCAGCATGACGTCGAGTTTTACCATGTCCGACTCCTGGTAACCTGCCAGTTCGTAGTCGAGTGAAGCATACCCGCGGGAGATTGTTTTCAGTTTATCGAAGAAATCAAAAACCACCTCGGCCAGCGGAATGAGGAATTGCAGCTCCACGCGCTCGGCGGTAAGGTAAATCTGGTTTTTGAGGATACCCCGCTTGTCCATACACAAGTTCAGGATCGGGCCGATGTAGTCCGATTTGGTGATGATCTGTGCGTTGATGTACGGTTCTTCAATGTATTTAATATGGTTAGGCTCAGGCATTTCCGACGGAGCGCTGATATTCAGGATCTTGTCTTTGGTAGTCAGCACACGGAATTGCACGGATGGTACCGTCGTGATCACCGTCATGTCGAACTCGCGTTCCAGACGTTCCTGGACGATCTCCATGTGCAGCATTCCCAGGAAGCCGCAACGGAAACCGAAGCCAAGCGCCGCAGAAGTTTCAGGTTCCCAAACCAATGCGGCGTCGTTCAGCTGCAATTTTTCCATCGCCTCGCGAAGTTCTTCGAACTCGCTGGTGTCTACGGGATAAATACCGGCAAAAACCATCGGCTTAACCTCCGAGAAACCTACGATCGCTTCACTTGCAGGGCGATCGATATGTGTGAAAGTATCACCTACCTTGACCTCCTTAGCCACTTTGATACCCGAAATAAGGTAACCTACGTCGCCGCATTCCACCACTTGCTTGGGTATTTGCTGCAAACCGAGGGTTCCGATTTCGTCGGCAATATATTCCTTGCCCGTCGCCATGAACTTCACTTTGTCGCCTTTCCTGATGCTGCCGTTTTTCACACGGAAGATTACCTCGATACCACGATAAGAGTTGAAAACCGAGTCGAAGATCAATGCTTGCAACGGGCCTTCCGGATCGCCCACAGGAGCAGGGATACGTTCTACGATCGCATTCAGGATGTCCTCGATGCCGATACCTTCCTTACCGCTGGCCGGGATGATGTCGGAACGCTCGCAACCCAGCAGGTCCACCATTTCGTCCTTGATTTCCTCGGGCATGGCGCCGGGAAGGTCGATTTTGTTCAGAACAGGGATGATTACCAAGTCGTGGTTGATCGCCAGGTAGAGGTTGGAGATCGTCTGCGCTTCGGTACCTTGTGAGGCATCTACGAGCAGCAATGCGCCTTCGCAGGCAGCGATCGAGCGCGAAACCTCGTAGGAAAAGTCCACGTGGCCCGGAGTGTCGATCAGGTTGAGTATATATTCTTCTCCTTTATAAATATAGTTCATCTGGATCGCGTGGCTCTTGATGGTGATGCCGCGTTCGCGTTCCAGATCCATATTGTCGAGCAATTGCGCCTGCATTTCGCGCTGCGATACAGTTTTGGTAAATTCCAGCAGACGGTCCGCCAGGGTACTTTTCCCGTGGTCAATATGGGCAATAATGCAAAAATTACGGATTTTCTTCATGAAAGTTGTTCCTATTCCAATGCTTTGAATATATAGTTCAGGTCAAAGCAATCACAAAATTACGAGGGTAATTAATATTTCAAGATGTTTTCAAACAGAAGTTGAAACTAAAAATGACAAGCGTGCTCACAGGCCGGCAGGCGAGAGGACCTTTCTCAGCCGCTTCCGCTGCGGCCACGCGTACAGCCAGAACGCCGCCACCACGACTAGGGTTAGGGGAATAAGTTGGCCATAGCGCACCAGAGCGGCAGCAAGGACGGTCATAGACAACAACATAGCGGGATGCGCCATGTAACGCAGGCCGGTTCTGAGCCAGCGCAACGGTGACTCCTTTGCATTCGACGCACAGGGACTTATTTGCCCATTAAAATCCAGCAGCGTCAGCCCTTTGACGAGCAAGCTACTACTATGCAAACGGTTATCGCAAGCCAGTCGCCGCGGCCATGTCAGCAGCGAACCGTAGGCGGTCACAAGAGCAAAGAGAAATGGCCCGAACGTCATATGCATTAGCAATACCATAGGTAAATGCAACACAAGCGCCAATAGCATGGCATAAATGATCGTTGCCCGGCGGAGCAGGAGGATAGCGATACTGATTTGTAGTACAATAACCCCGATCCCCATCATCTGGGACAGAAAGCCACGCGGGAATATGCTGGCGGCCTTCATGTAGGATGCTATCTGATGTTTGGTCACCAAAAGGGTTTCCATACTGGCGCCGCTCCACCAGTCGGGATCGAAAACCTTGTTCAGGTCGGCGCCGAGGTAGAGTACGGCGAGCTGAAAGCGGACCAGGTCCGTGCCGGTAATGTGGTTGCTAAGCGCGGTGCACAGGAACACGCAACCCGTAAAAAGATGGGCCACGGAGATGCATATCTGGCAGGAGAGGAGCCCGGTGACGAATGCCAGCCCGACGCCCAGCGCCCCAATACGCACAAAACGCGAAAACAGGAGCAAACCGATGCCGCTCAGGAACAGCATCCTGACGCCGAGATTGAACTGCTCGTCGGTACCAAGTTGGCCCAGCAATTCAATAAGCGGATAAAACCTGCCACCGCCCTGGTTGCCATTGAAAGGGAACTCTCCCGTCAAAAGCAGGTAAACAGCGAGCATCCGCACTGCGAGCACCAGTTCGGGAGCGACGGTCTTTCCCTTGACATAGAAAGGATTAAGGTGACGCATAGAGCTCAACGACTGGCTTTCCAGAGATAGGTTTGTTCCGGTGCCCCGTTCCGGCGATAGGAGACCCTGACGCTGTCGGGGTGGGCGGGGGCTTGTGCTTCCACCGAATTGACGAGCCGCCTGATGTTACCCGGCGCATGTGCCTCCCATTGGGTTTGGGCTAACCCGTAACGGGCTTCGATGGCCTGCTGGTCCCAGGGAACACCGTGCTCGAAAGCATCGATCCGGTAGAAGACCTGGGTGGTATGCGGCGCCCAGGAGATCGTTCGGGTATCCTGGGTGAGTTCGTACAGTGTGTTAATGACCTGGGCCGATAGAAAGAGTATTCCGGGAAGCCATTTCTTGAAGGATGATGAAGTCATGCGTACGTGGTAGAGTTATGGATCATAGAGGTGTCTGGAATTGTAGAATTTTTTTGTAAAAGTTAGGAAAAAAATGACCCGAAAAAGAAGTCTGCGTAGGGAAATGGCCGAACGGTACATTCTGTCTCCCATAAGGTAGTGTTAACCAAAATATTTAATCAAATGATTAAATATTTTGGTTAAACCGAAAATCGCATTTACCTTTGAAGCATCAAAACGGAAATTGACTGATGGCGAAAGCGAAAAAGGCGGAGTTGGATCTGAGCACGGAAGAGAAGATCAAGGAAGCGGCGAGCATTGTATTCACCAAAAAGGGGTACGGCAATGCACGCACAAGGGATATCGCCGAAGAGGCGGGTATTAACCTGGCGTTGTTGAACTACTATTTCCGCAGTAAGGAGAAGCTTTTCCAGATTGTAATGGCAGAGCGGATCGACAAGCTGTTCGGCGTACTTGGCCCGGTGCTGAACGACGAGTCGACGACATTGGAGGAGAAACTGGAAAAGATCACCGAGAGCTACATTAATATGCTTCTCGAACATCCCGACCTGCCGATTTTCGTACTGAGTGAAATCCGCAACAACCCCGATCAGCTTTCAAACCGCTTTCAGGCCCGGAAGCATCTCACGGAATCGGTTTTTATTAAGCAGCTAGCAGAGCGCAGAAGCGATATTAACCCATTTCATTTTCTGATGAACCTGTTGGGAATGAACTTGTTCCCGTTTGTTGCAAAGCCGGTTCTACAACCGATCCTAGGCAATGAGGAAATGTACAAGCAGCTGATGGAGCAGCGTAAAAAACTGGTTCCGGCCTGGATGAAGCTGATATTGGATCAGGGTTAGCAACCCTATTTTTTTGCATAGAAATTAATCAAATGATTAAATAAATCGAATAAATAAAATGATTAATGGATTTAGACTCGCAATATTGATCAGTGTTTTGGCATTGACAGCCCTGCATTTGCGTGCGCAGGACAGGCCGCTGACGATCCGGGAAGCTTATCAGCTCGCCCGGAAAAACTACCCGATGATCAGGCAGCTGGAGTTGATCGAAAAAACGCGTGACTACTCGGTGAGCAATGCCGCGAAGGGCTATCTGCCGCAATTCTCGGTGCAGGGACAGGCTACCTACCAGTCGGCGGTGACGGAATTTAAACTGCCTGTTTCCATCCCGGGCGTTGAATTCCCGAGCATTAGCAAAGATCAGTACAAGGTTTACGGCGAAGTAACCCAAACGATTTACGACGGAGGCAATGTTCGTACGCAGGTACGCTCGCATGAGGCGAACGCGCAAGTGGAATCGCAGAAACTGGAAGTGGAGCTGTACAAGCTTAATGAGCGTGTGAACCAGCTGTTTTTCGGTGTATTAATGTTGGATGAGCAGCTGAAACAGAACGATTTGCTGAAAAAGGATATAAACTTGGGTATTCGCAAAGTACAGGCACTGATCGACAACGGGACCGCATTCAAGAGTAATGCAAACACCTTGAAAGCGGAGCTGCTGAAAGCCGACCAGCGTGCCATCGATCTGAATGCGAGCCGTAAAGCATACCTGGAAATGCTCGGAATGCTGATAGCGCAGCCGCTGGGCAGTTCGGCGGTTCTGGAAAAGCCGGCGAGCCAGACGGCGTCGAGCGATATTAGCCGGCCGGAACTTAAATTGTACGAGGCCCAAAACCGGAGCCTCGATGTGCAATCACAGCTACTGGAAGTTCGTAACCGCCCGAAACTCAATTT
Organism: Dyadobacter fermentans; assembly: GCF_019924045.1. Lineage (GTDB taxonomy): Bacteria > Bacteroidota > Bacteroidia > Cytophagales > Spirosomataceae > Dyadobacter > Dyadobacter fermentans_A. Next base: position 181,044 of record NZ_JAHXBN010000022.1, read on the forward strand.
CTTTTTCCAGGGAGGTTACGGCCGGCCCGCGTTAAATATTCTCAACAACGGTTTCGATCCTTATTACGTTACCGGGCTGCGGCTCAACTGGTCGCTTTCAGGATTATACACCATCAAGAAAGACCGCGAGCTGATCCGCAACAACCGGGATGCCATTCAGCTTCAAAAGGAGACGTTCCTATTCAATACCAATCTGGCAGCCAAACAGCAAAACGCAGAGCTTGACCGTTACAGCCAACTGCTCACGACCGACGATGAAATTATTGCCCTCCGCGAAAGCATCAAAACCACAGCTGCCGCACAACTCGAAAACGGGGTGATCAATACCAACGACTTCCTGCGGGAAGTGAATGCCGAAGACCAGGCGCGACTGAGTAAGATCCTGCACGGCATTCAGCAGCTGATGGCGCAGTACAGCCTGGATAATACCCTGGGAACCAACATTGAATAAGCATTTAAATACAAGCACATGAAAACCTATTCTTATCTGATCATATTGGCTGCGGCGATGGCGGCCTGCAATGGAAAAGAAAACCCATATGACGCTTCCGGGACATTCGAGGCTGTGGAAACGATCGTGTCAGCCGAGGCAACCGGCCGCATTATGGCGCTGAACCTGGAAGAGGGCCAGCAACTGAAAGCTGGGCAGATCGTGGGTTATATCGATAGTTTACAATTGTCGCTGCGCAAAAAGCAGCTTGAAGCGCAGATCAGGGCTACCGGTAGCCGCGTGCCCGACATTGCAGCGCAGACAAATGTTTACAAACAGCAGATCGCCGTATCGCAGGTACGCCTCGATAACCTGCTCCACGAGCAGAAACGCGTTCAAAACCTGTTAAAAGCCGATGCAGCCACGCCTAAGCAGCTCGACGATATCAATGCGCAGGTGGAAGAACTGCAAAAGCAGCTGGACGTTATCCGTAAACAGGATGCCGCGCAAACATCGGTTTTGAAAACGCAGACTTCCGGCTTGCGGGCGGACGTGCAGCCATTAGTTGTCCAAATCGAGCAGATTAACGACCAGCTTGCCAAAACGAAGATTGTCAACGAAGTGAATGGTACAGTGCTGACGAAATATGCGGAGGCCAATGAAGTTGCGGCGGCGGGAAAGCCTCTGTACAAAATCGCTGACCTTTCCACAATTATCCTGCGCGCCTACGTGACGGGCGACCAGCTGACGGGTATCAAGCTGAATCAGCAGGTTAAAGTGCTTGTGGACAGCGCTGGGGGGCAGTACCGTGAATTACCGGGGACGATCGAGTGGATCAGTAACAAGGCGGAGTTTACCCCTAAGACGATTCAGACCAAAGACGAACGCGCGAACCTGGTTTACGCAGTGAAGATCAGGGTGAAAAATGACGGTTATTTGAAAATAGGAATGTACGGCGAAGTCGCATTGAAATGATGGAAGCGGTTGTGGTCAAAAATCTGGTCAAAACTTACGGCAAGGAAAAAACCGTGGCCGTGGACGATGTATCGTTTTCGGTAGACAAGGGTGAGCTTTTTGGGTTGATAGGGCCCGACGGGGCCGGCAAAACCAGCATTTTCAGGATGCTGACTACGCTGCTGCTGCCGGATAGCGGCTCGGCGACAGTCGACGGGCACGATATCGTGAAGGATTTCAGGCAAATACGCAGTTCGGTAGGGTATATGCCGGGTAAATTTTCGCTTTACCAGGACCTGACCATTGAAGAAAACCTGCATTTCTTCGCCACGGTCTTTGGCACGACGATCGAAGAAAATTACCATTTGATCAAAGACATTTACGTGCAGATCGAGCCATTTAAAAACCGGCGTGCAGGAAAGCTATCGGGCGGAATGAAGCAGAAGCTGGCATTGTGCTGTGCATTGATTCACAAACCCACCACATTGTTTCTGGACGAGCCTACCACGGGCGTAGACCCCGTTTCGCGGAAAGAGTTTTGGGAGATGCTCAGGAGGCTGAAAGAAGAGAACATCACGATCCTCGTTTCCACGCCCTACATGGACGAAGCCTCGCTTTGCGACCGCATTGCGTTGGTCCAGGGCGGCAAAATATTATCCATCGACACGCCACACGGCATCGTAAATAGCTACCCCGACGCGTTGCTGGCCATTAAAGCCAACGAAATGTACCGTTTGCTGAAAGCACTGAAAGGGTATCCGGGTATTCTGAACAGCTACGCTTTCGGCGAGTACGCGCATGCAACGCTACGCGACGCGCATACGGACACGCACGCATTGCAGGTGTACTTGCATGAGCATGGGCTTACGGGTGTGGAAGTGAAGGAGGCTGAGGTGACGATCGAGGATTCATTTATCAAATTATTACATTAAAACCGCTATGATGCAGGACGACAAAGTGATAGTCTGCGAGAAGCTTACCAAGCGGTTCGGGGACTTTGTAGCCACCAATGAGATTACATTCGACGTACACAAGGGGGAAATCTTCGGCTTTCTCGGCGCAAATGGTGCCGGCAAAACCACTGCCATGCGCATGCTGTGCGGCCTTTCCGCTCCCAGCTCGGGTAAGGCGACTATTGCGGGCTATGATGTGTACACCCAAACCGAGCAGATTAAGAGGAATATCGGCTACATGAGCCAGAAGTTTTCGCTTTATGAAAACCTCACGGTGCTGGAAAATATCGAGTTTTTCGGGGGGATTTATGGTCTTTCTGATGAGCGTATCAAATCCAAAACCGAAGAATTACTTCAACGGCTTGGATTGAAAAGCGAGGCCAACAAGCTGGTGGGCTCGCTGCCATTGGGCTGGAAACAGAAGCTGTCTTTCTCGGTAGCTGTGTTGCATGAGCCCAAAATCGTGTTTCTCGACGAACCTACGGGCGGTGTAGACCCAGTGACGCGGCGGCAGTTCTGGGATATGATTTACGAAGCCGCGCATGACGGCATTACCGTTTTCGTGACCACGCACTACATGGACGAGGCCGAGTACTGCAACCGTATATCCATCATGGTGGATGGCAAAATGGAAGTCCTCGACACGCCGGCAAACCTGAAAAACAGCTTTCACGCGCGGTCGATGGACGAAGTGTTTTACCAGCTAGCACGTGGCGCAAAAAGAGGAGATTAGTTATGAAACAGTTTCTTGCGTTTGTCAGAAAGGAATTTTACCACGTGCTCCGTGACCGCCGGACGCTGCTGATCCTGTTTGGGATGCCCATTGCTCAGATATTGATCTTTGGCTTCGCTTTGACCAACGAAGTGAAGGATTCCGAGATCCTGGTGGTGGATTATGCCAAAGATAATGCCTCGCAGGAGCTGCTCACGAAGATCGGTTCGAGCCGGTATTTCAACATCCGGCAGGCAGCGCTGAGCCATAGCGAGATACTGGGCACGTTTCAGAAAGGTAAGATCAAGGCTGTCGTGGTGTTTCCGGCCAATTTTAATGAGGATTTGCTGCACCACAATAAGGCCCAGATCCAGATTATTACCGACGCCAGCGATGTGAATACGGCGAACATGGTCACCAATTACCTGTCGTCGATCATCATGGATTACCAGAACCAGCTCAATCGGAACCTGGAAATCCCTTACCGCATTACATCCGAGGTGCGAATGCTTTATAACCCGCAGCTCAAAGGCGCACACGGTTTCGTGCCGGGCGTGATGGCGCTGGTGCTGCTGCTGGTTTCGGTGATGATGACCGCCATTTCTATCGTCCGCGAAAAGGAAACGGGTACGATGGAAATCCTGCTCGTATCGCCATTCAAGCCGGTGCTGGTGATTTTCGCCAAAGCATTTCCCTACCTCGCATTGTCGCTCGTGAACGTGACGGCGATATTGCTGCTGAGTGTTTTTGTGCTGGACTTGCCGGTGAAAGGCAGCGTAGCACTGCTATTCGCGGAAAGCACATTGTTTATCATCACTTGTCTGGCGCTGGGCATTTTCATATCCATTAAAACCTCCTCGCAACAGATCGCCATGCTTATCTCGCTGATGGGTATGCTGTTGCCGACGATGATGTTCAGCGGATTTCTGTTCCCGATCGAGAACATGCCCGTGCCGTTGCAGGTGATTTCCAATATCGTGCCTTCCAAATGGTTTTACATTATTGTTAAATCGATCATGATCAAAGGATTAGGGTTGGCTGCGCTTTGGAAAGAGACGCTGATTCTGTTCGGTATGACCGTGTTTCTGCTGCTGGTGAGTTTGAAGAGCTTTAAAATCCGTTTGCAATGAGGACATTACGATTTCTTTTACGCAAAGAATTCAGGCAGATTTTCAGGGATAAGGCCATTGTGGCGATGATCTTTTTTATGCCGATGGTGCAGCTGATATTAATGCCGCTCGCAGCCGACTATGAAGTCAGGAACATCAATTTATCGGTGGTCGATCATGATAAGTCGCCCTATTCTCAAAAACTGATTTCTAAAATTGTAGCATCCGGCTACTTCCGGCTTACGGGCTATAATGCGTCATTCAAGGAAGCATTCGGCCTGATCGAATCCGACAAGGCCGATCTGATCCTCGAAATCCCGCACGATTTTGAAAGAAACCTGATCCGGGAGGATCACGAGAAGCTTTTTGTGGCGGTGAATGCGATTAACGGAACCAAAGCGAGCCTGGGAGGGTCCTATTTGGGTAATATTATCGCGGATTTCAATGCGGATATCCGGATGCAGCTCGTCACTCCGCCGCGGTTCAGTCAGTTTCCGGTTATCGATGTGGTCGCTTCCAACTGGTTCAACCCGGTTTTGAATTACAAAGTATTCATCGTTCCGGGCATTCTGGCGATCCTGGTCACAATGGTCGGCGGCTTTTTATCCGCATTGAACATCGTACGGGAAAAGGAAATCGGAACGATTGAGCAGATCAACGTCACGCCGATCAGGAAGCACATTTTTATAATAGGGAAACTGGTGCCGTTCTGGGTGCTGGCGAATATCGTTTTTACAATAGGCCTGCTGGTAGCGCGGTTTGTGTACGGGATCATACCGGTAGGAAGCCTGCTGACGCTCTATGCATTTATTTCCGTGTATTTGTTGGCTGTTTTGGGTTTTGGTTTGCTGGTATCGACGTTTTGCGATACCCAGCAGCAGGCCATGTTCATCATGTTCTTTTTCATGATGCTATTCATCCTGCTGGGAGGGCTGTTCACGTCGATCGACAGCATGCCGGAGTGGGCTAAGCTGATCACGCGCGTCAATCCGGTGCGTTACATGATCGAGGTCATGCGGATGGTCATACTCAAAGGCAGCAGCTTTGCCGATATTCTGCCGCACGTCGGGGTAGTTGCATTAATGGCAGTGATTCTTAATGGCTGGGCCATTCTGAACTACAAAAAGACGAATTGAGTCGTTGACCGCCGACCGCCGACCGCGGCCTTCGGCCGACCATTGACCGCGGACCATGGACCATGGATTTTAGAATTTCGATGCAGTGCAATGCAATACAATGTCATGGTCGATGGTCTATGGTCCATGGTCCATGATCGGGCCGAAGGCCCCAAAAAACGGCCGTCGGCGGTCAGTTGTCAGCGGTCAATCCATCTCCACCATCGCCTTAATAACCCCATTCGCCGGGTCGAGCCAGCTTTCGAATTCATCCTTCACCTGCCCGAATGCTACACGGTGGGTGATGTATGTTTTCGGATCGACCAAGCCGTTTTTCATGCTGTGGATCACATGCTCGAAATCGGCGCGGGTGGCGTTTCGGCTGCTCATTAATGTCGCCTCGCGCTTGTGGAATTCGGGGTGGCTGAATGCGATTTCGCCTTTTTGAAGACCTACCAGCACATATTTTCCTCCATGTGCCAAGTACGCGAATGCAGTGTTAATGGCACGTAAATTACCGGTCGCGTCGATGACAACGGTGGGCATATCGCCGTTTGTGATTTCTGCCAGGCGTTCGGCGACATCTTCACGAAGGCCATTAATGGCGTGCTCTACGCCCAGGCGCTCACGGCAGAATGCGAGGCGCTGGTCGTTGATATCCAGGGCGATCACCTTTCCACCGGCGATGCGGGCAAATTCCATGGTTCCCAAACCAATAGGACCTGCTCCGACCACGAGTACGAACTCATCCTTGCGTACATCCGCGCGGCGTACGCCATGCGCACCGATCGCGAGCGGCTCCACGAGCGCGAGTTCGTCAAAACTGAGCCCATCGCCGTGCACAAGCGAATAAGAGGGGACAGCGAGGTACTCCACCATCCCGCCGTCGATATGCACGCCCGACACTTTCAGGCTGGTGCAGCAGTTGGGACGGCCATTTCGGCAGGCAACGCATTTACCGCAGTTGAAATACGGGACGAACGTTACTGCTTCGCCTTTTACAAAACCCGGCGCGTCGGTTTCTACAATCTCGCCGGCCAGTTCATGGCCGAGTATCCTTGGGTAGTGAAAGAAAGGCTGCGTTCCTTCATAAGCGTGCAAATCAGTCCCGCAGATGCCTATTCTTTTAATTTTCAGCAGGGTATGTCCCGGGGTGGCTACCGGCGCCGCGGCTTGTTCGTAGGAGAACGAGCCGGGCGTGGTGCAAACGAGTATTTCCATTGATCGTTATCAGGAATTGGCCAGCGCGCGATCCAGGTGGACATAGCCGCCGTCGACATAAATCAGCTGTCCGGTAGTGTGGCTGGATTTTTCCGAGAGCAGGAAAACGGTCATGTTCGCGATTTCTTCGGCGGTTGTCATGCGGTTTTCCAATGGGATATTCGCCGTGATCGCCGCCAGTTTCTCCTGTGGGTTAGGCAGGGTTTCGATCCATTTTTCGTAAAGCGGCGTCCAGCATTCGGCAACGATCACCGAGTTCACGCGAATGCCGTATTTGAGCAGTTCGACCGCCCACTCGCGGGTCAATGCATTACGCCCGCCGTTAGAAGCGGCATAAGCCGACGTTCCGCCCTGGCCGGTGTCCGCGGTTTTGGAACTGATATTCACGATGGACCCTTTGGAAGCTTTCAAAGCCGGCAATGCGTAATGTGCCATCAGGTAGTAATGCACTACGTTTTTATGCAAGGAGGCGACAAAGCCCTCGTAGGTGCCGTTTTCAAGCCCCACACCGTCGTTTACCCCGGCATTATTGACCAGACCGTCAATGCGGCCATATTTTTCCAAAACAGCATTGACTGCTTTTTCGGATGCATCAGGTTGGGTAAGTTCGGCCGCTACCTGAAAAGATTCCTTACCGACGGCCGCCAGCGCGTCGACTACCTTTTGGTTATCTTCCGCGTTTCTGCCTACGATCACGGGAATCGCGCCTTCGGATGCCAGCACTTGTACAATGCCCTCGCCGATACCTTTGGCACCGCCGGTCACGATGATCACCTTATTTTGAAGTTTTAAATCCATTATGATTAATATAAAAACTTATAAATGAATAGCATTATCTGTTAATGCGACGTGCTTAGCGTAACACTTTTAACGGAGCTGTTACGGATCGCGAAGTATAGTACTACGAGAAAACACACCGCAGGGACTATGTAAGCCGTTTGAATGGACGAAATATCCGATACTTGCCCCATAATTACCGGGAAAAACGCGCCACCCACGATCGACATGATCACGAGCGATGAGCCGATTTTGGTTTTTTCACCCAATCCGCGGATACTTAATGCGAAGATCGTCGGGAACATGATCGACATGAAGAATTCGACGCCTACCAATGCGTAAACCGAGAACATGCCGTCGGTAAGTACCGCAATGATGAGCAAAACGATATTGGCAACGCTGTAAATCGCCAGCAAGCGGGGAGGAGCTACAAAACGCATCAGGTAAGTGCCAATAAACCGGCCGATCATAAATGCCAGCAACGCACCGGAAAGAAGATATGCAGCCGTTTTTTCATCGATACCCGCCACATGATCGGCAAAACGGATAAAAAAGCTACTGATACACACCTGCGCACCCACGTAAAAGAACTGCGCTGTGGTACCCAGGATCAGGTTTTTCTCGCCCCAGATCGAGCCGCCCGGTTTTGGATCTGCCACTTCTTCTTCCTCCTTGATTTCAGGCAACGAAGTCCGCCAGATCATCACCGCTACGAACAGCACGACCAGCCCGATCAGTATAAATGGGATCTGTACCGATGAAGCTTCTTCATTCAGATAGGCATTCAGCTGGTCGGGCGACATGGCCTGGTGCTCGGCTTCGCTGAGCGTTTTACCGGAAAGGATGAACTTTCCACCCATTAATGGTGCCAGAAAAGCTGCCAGGCCATTGAATGACTGGGCAAAATTGAGTCTTTGCGTTGCCGAATCGGGGTCGCCGAGGACGGTAATGTAAGGGTTGGCCGCGGTTTCGAGCATGGTCAACCCGCTGGCGATCACAAACAATGCAAACAGGAAGAATCCAAAATGCCGCATTTCGGATGCGGGATAAAAAAGAAAGGACCCGGTTGCGAAAAGCAGCAATCCAAAGGCGATACCCGCTTTGTATCCATACTTTTTCATGAAAAGGCCCGCGGGCAATGCGATCAGGAAGTAGGCAATGTAGGAAGCGGAGTCGATCAGCGCTGATTGAAAGTCGCTGAGCTGACAGGCTTTTTTTAAATGCGGGATCAGGATCGGGTTGAGATTAAGGGCAAAGCCCCAGAGAAAAAACAGTGACGTGATGAGGATGACAGCCAGCCGCGTCTTACGATCGGTCATAAAGGTTAAAAATTAATAGATGCAGGAACGGCTGTAAAGTAAAACAAAACAATGCAAAGGAATTATATTTTTTTAGGAGGAAATACTTCTTTACCCCATAAATATTCCGATACATTGTTTTGCAAAGGCTGGATTTCAGATGTTCAGTTGCCGTTGAACTTCGTCCTTTTTCCTGCGTGAGACCTCGATGCGCGAGCCGTCCGAAAGGATGATGAATTCGTTGTTGTTGCTGATCCGGATGATATGGTCGAGGTTGACCAGGTGGGATTTATGGGTGCGGATGAAACGGAATTTGGCCAGCATATCCTCGAAATGTTTCAGCGTTTTGCTGGCGATGAATGGTCGTTTGTTGATCAGATGAATGATCGTGTAATTCCTGTCGGCTTCCAGGCGAAGAATTTCATGCACCAAAAAGAAGAAAACGCCCTCGCTCGAAGGAACCGCCAGACGGAAATCCTTCACATCCCGCTTGTCGATATTGGCGGCCAGGTTTTCGAACAGCATTTTACGCTGCCGCGAACTCTCGTTTTTCGTGTGGTGCCGCTTCACGGCCTCTTTCAGATCTTCCGGACTAATGGGCTTCAACAGATAGTCCAGCGCACTGAACCGGATCGCCTGGATGGCGTACTGGTTGTGGGCTGTAATGAAGATCACGTCGAAATCGGGGTTGTTGGGGAGCTGTAAAAAGTCGAACCCGTTCTGGTGGGGCATCTCTACGTCGAGAAAAACCAGATCGGGCTGATAGAATTCGAGTACGCCCCTGGCTTCTTCCACGGATGCGGCAGTTCGTACCTCGTTGATTTCGGGCACAAAGCTGATGATAAGCTGGTGCAAAACATTGCGGGCTCTTGGCTCGTCGTCGATGATCAGCGCTTTTATCATAGTGGGTATGGTGTTAAAATACCTTGTGAATGCAGCTCACCCGGCTGCGATTTTTTCACAAAGTATGATAACGGGCACAACCGAGCTTATTCCAATGTCCGTATGGTACCAAACGGTTATTGAAAGGAACGGCGGTCCCCAACCAATCCAATTTCATGCGCTTTGAAGGTGATTTTAATGGGCTTGTCCTTCGTAACCGATCGGCTTTTTCTGGAAACTGTAAATCAGGTAGAAAAGCGCTGGCAGTATCAGAATGCTGCCCAGCAGCAATGCCCACGCCAGCGCCTCGATCGTTTTCTCCTGGCCGGCGTGCTCTGTGAGCGACAAATAGCCGCCGCCTTTAAGAATAACGATGTTGGGAAAGTGCCTGAAAGTCGTTGTTAGAAGGATCATCGTCACCTGGAAGCCCGCCAGCGGCCGCAGCAGGCTTATTTTTCCCTGGTAGAGCAAAGTCCACATCCAGATCAGCGAGAGTGTAGCGGATAAAATGGCAATGCGGCCGGTCCAGCTTCCGAAAACCCAGTCGAACAGCGGGATGTGCTCAAACCACGCAGCAGCAAATACCAGCGCCCCGCAGACAACCGCCGCGATATTGAAAAACTGCGCTTTATGTGCAAACCGTAGGCGCTCGTGCTCGACATTCGTTTCGCCGATGAGGTAAACCGATGCCAGGAAGCCGCAAATGGATACCGTGAACAGCCCAACGGTGACCGAAAACCAATGCAACCAGCTGAAAATATAGGCATCCAGGAAGGAACCGGCCTGCGGATCGATATGCCCGGACACCGCGCTACCGGCGATGATGCCCAGAAAAAGCGGTGTCGTGAAGCTGGAAACCGCAAAGATGGTATTGTAGAGATGCTGCATATCGTCTACCACGGCGTCGTAATGCCGGAATGTGAAGGCCGTTCCCCGGGCGATAATGCCGATCAGCATGGCGGTTAGCGGAATATGCAGGTTGACAGACATGGTTGAATAAATCACCGGAAACCCGACGAACAGGATCACAATCGCGATGATTAGCCACATATGATTGGCTTCCCAAATGGGCCCTATGGCCGAGTACAGCGTTTTGCGGGTAACCTGCTTGTTTTTCTGCGAGGTAAAAAGCTCGATAATCCCCGCTCCAAAATCCGCCCCGCCTAGCAGCAGGTACAACAGGATCGACGCCCAGAGGTATGTGATGACTACGTATAGCATTGTTAATGACTGAATGAGTGAATGTGTAATGGGTGGGAAGTCAGGTTTAGTCAAGTATGGTCAAGTGTAGTCAGGTGTTATGTTGACTTGATATTGACAATTCATGACTACACTTGACAACACCTGACCAAACCGTTGAGATATCAGTCACGGACATCGTACAACCTCCCAACCATCCGGATCTGTCGGTAGAGCATGAATACGACAAATGCGGCCAGCGAGGCGTAAATGGCTGTGAAAAGATAAAAGGAGTAGGCAATGCCGGGCATGGGGGTAACGGCATCGGCGGTGCGCATGACGCCGTAAATTATCCACGGTTGGCGACCCACTTCGGTCACGGTCCAGCCGGCTTCAACGGCTATGAAACCCAACGGAGTCGCTAAGGCGAACAATTTCAAAAGCCAGGGCTCCCGCAACCATTTTCGTTTTTTCCATGATGCTACAAAATAGAGGGCCGAAACGAGCATCATGGCCATACCCATTCCGACCATAATCTGGAATGCATAATGCGTCACCGCGACGGGCGGATGGTTTTCCTCCGGAATGCGGTCGAGACCCGTTACTTCTGCCTTGAAATCGCCGTGCGCGAGAAAACTCAGGAAACCCGGCAGCTTGATCGCGAAGTCGACCTTTTTTTCAGCCTCATTGGGAATCCCTCCGACAATCAGCGAGGCCGATTTTTCGGTATGGAAATGGGCCTCCATCGCTGCCAGCTTTGCGGGTTGGCGGATTGCCACGTCCTTTGCGGAGATATCACCGCTCAATGGCTGCACGAGTGCCGCTGCGCAGCCGAATACTGCCGCGATTGTGAAGGATTTGGTATGGAAAAGCACATTGTTCCCACGCAGGATCATCAGTGCGTGTACGCCCGCCACTGCGAAGCCCGTGGCAGCGAATGCTGCGATCGTCATGTGCAGTGCCTGCGAGAACCACGCTTCGTTGAACATCGCCGCAATGGGATCTATATGAAGGTATTGTCCATTCAAATATTCGAAACCCGCCGGACTGTTCATCCATGCATTGGCAGCCACTACCAGAATCCCCGACGCGAGCCCGCTCACACCCACGACTACGCCCGTGAACCAATGGAACCACGGATTGAACCGGTCCCACCCATAAAGAAAAAAGCCCAATGCGATTGCCTCAATAAAGAATGCAGTTCCTTCCAGGGAAAACGGCATCCCGAAAATCGGCCCGGCGTGTTTCATAAACTCCGGCCATAAAAGCCCGAGTTCGAACGAAAGCACCGTTCCCGACACGGCACCGGTTGCAAAGAAAATGGCAACGCCCTTGCTCCAAGCTTTGGTGACGTTTTTATAGACAATCTGGCCGGTTTTGAGATAGTAGTAATGGGCAACGGCCATAAAGAACGGCATGACCATTCCGATGCAGGAAAATATAATGTGAAAGCCCAGGGAAAGGGCCATTTGGGATCTGGCGGCTATGAAATCGTTCATGGGAATAGATTTACTGAAAAATACCTTTTTCCGGGTTAGGAACAGCTGCCAAAGGGTATTTCAAAACTAGTCAAGACTTTCTAGAAGAACCATCATTTGCACTAAAATGATCGGGGTTTTGGCCTTTTTTTATCAAAATGTTTCAAGCGTTGCAAATAACCATGAACAGGGTGAAAAAAATCATTGCCATACTGCTATTGCTGGCCGGCGGCGCCAGCGCACAATTCCAACCACCATGGCTGATCGACGCCCGGCACATCCAAGTAGATACTTTGCTATGGGACCTGAAAGCGCTCAGCACAGCCCCGCAGTCCCGCTGGCTCGATGACACCAGCGCCGTGCGATCGCTATTATATAAAAGCGTCGAGTTCGAGGGAAAATCAACGGAGGTGTTTGCCTACTACTCCAATCCGGATATTGTCGCCGGTCGGCCCACGACCAATCAGAAGTTCCCCGGCCTGGTACTCATCCACGGCGGAGGGGGAAAGGCATTTCGCGAATGGGTGGAGAAATGGGCAAATGAAGGTTATGCAGCCATTGCAATGGACTTGTCGGGCAATGGCGCGGACGGTAACAAGGTAGAGCAACCCGGGCCGGAGCAATCGAATGAAAACAAGTTTCAGAAAATCGAAAAAGGCAATTTGAAAAATGTATGGACATACCATGCCGTAGCGAGCGGCATTCTGGCCCATTCGTTGCTGCTAAGTTTCCCGGAAGTAGATCCGCTGCGTACCGGCGTGACCGGCATTAGTTGGGGAGGCTACCTTACCTGCCTGGTGGCGAGCCTGGATAGTCGTTTCATTGCCGCCGCGCCGGTTTATGGCTGTGGGTTTTATGATGATTCCGATGTTTTTAAACAAAATCTGAATGCATTGTCGCCGGCCGCAAAAGCGCGTTGGATGAAGTTCTTTGACCCGTCGGCTTACCTGCCGTATTCCAAGCCATTGATGTTTTTTATTAATGGAAACAAGGATAAGCATTATAATGTGGGGCCTTACATTAAGACCTATGAGTTAAGTAAAAACAAACAGATATGCATTATCCCCGACATGCCTCACAGCCACAAAGATGGTTGGGCGCCTGTTGAAATACGTACCTTTTTCGATGGTGCACTAAATGGTAATCCTCGCCCGTTCGTGGCGACAAGTACCATTAGTTTGGATAAAAATCAGCTAACCGTCATGCTGAAACCGGTTGCAGGCAAGCAGGTAGCCTCCGCGGAGTTTTATTATACCAATGACCTTACCTCCGACAACGAGCACCGCGTATGGCAGCACAGCCCGGCAACGATCGACGAGGATGCACAGACGATCGTTCAACCCATCCCGAAAGAAGGCTATAAGTATGCCTTTTTCTATTTGAAGGATACGGATGGGATATCGGGGACGACGGTGTTTTTGAAAGACGGGAGGGTTAACTAGCTGTTTTCAGCAGATTCCTGATTTTGCTTCTCAGCCAGCCGTCGCTTGACAATATCTCCGGGATATTTCAAAGCCAGCTCACGAATATCATAAGTAAATTCCTTAAAAGTTTCTTCCCAAACTTCCGCTTCGCCTGGCTCGTATTCATAAAAGCCGTGTGAATTGAGAATGCCCTTGCCACCTTCGCGCACAACTTTGTCGATCAGCTCCGGTACTTCGGTACTGTTGTTCAGCGTGGGAAGCAGGTTTTTCATGACCGTATGATAAGCCGGAACGCCGGTGAGGTCCATCCAGCGGAACACCCCGACGAGCGTCATGAAATACCCTGCATTGTTGCGGCAGGAACGATCGACGTCCTCGATGGTGGCATAACCGTTCTCGACGAGGCTGATCGCTTCGCGATACATCGCATACATAAGGCGGTTGGTGATGAAGCCAGCAATGTCCTTCCGCACCAGAATAGGCTCTTTGCCCCATAAATGCGAGAGTTCGTACAGGTATTCTCCGTTTTCTATGTCGGTGTCGTCGCCGCAGATGATTTCCAGGAATCGGGTCGTGTGCGCGGGCTCGGTCCAGTGCAGGCCCAGGAACCGCGACGGATGTTGCGTCAGTTTTTGAAGCTGACTGATCGGAATAGCCGAAGTATTGCTGGTAAGCAGCGCGTCCGGCGCAATCTCTTTCTCGATCTTCTGATACACGGCATTCTTGATATCGATGTTCTCGATTGTGCATTCATTAACGAGCTTGCAGGGATAGAGTACTGAATAGTCTTCGGTAATGATCAGTTTCCTCAAATAGTACTCCGGCTCGTTGTCGATGATCCCGTTTTGCCAGGCGTTCTGCAAATGGTCACGGATTCGGCGTTCGGCGTGGTCGAGATCCGCAGGAATAGGTGCCACAGCCGCTACGGGGTGGCCGGCGATGAGCAGACAGGTTACGATGCTGCAACCCATTAAACCAAGACCAACTATGCCGACAGGGATTTCATTAGGATTCATTTCAGAAAACGGATTTAGGATTTGAAGCAGGTAATATAACTCTTAAAAGCGTATCCCGGCGGCCGGTTACTACAAAAAAAGCCCCGGAACCAACGATTCCGGGGCTTATATCGACCTGTGTCAGGATCTAGTTCGACCAGTTGTTCACTTCACGTTCCACTTCTTCTCTGGTTTTACCGATCCTCTTCTGAATTTTTCCAAGAAGTTCATCTTCTTTTCCTTCTTCATAAAGCAGGTCGTCGTCGGTCAAGTCAGCGTATTGTTGCTTGAACTTTCCTTTGAGTTCGTTCCAGTTACCTTTAACTTGTTGTGTGAATGAGCTCATGATTGTGTGGTTTTAAGTTTGATAATGGCGCCCTTTCAAGCGCTTTGTACATCACCATTTTAAAGAACCATTCCAACGCGCAAACTGGCTTGCTGGCCGCATTTGGCACGAATCACTGAGCAAAAATTTACACGGAACGCCCCAAAAGCGTGGCTAATTGCTTCCAATCAGCTTATCCAGGCGGACGATCCCCTGCACCATAGAGCGCACCGAGTGGTAGTTGACCTTCCACGAATGGCTCATGTGCTTCCAGATAGGCTCCCCCTGACGTGTCAGCAGCGGCAGCCACTCGCCAACCGAATGGTGGATCATTTTATCAAAAACAAAACGGTGAGTGGCATCGTAAGCTTTCAAATACTTTTCGTCGCCGTAAACCCGGTATGCATCCAGCATCCCGATAATGACTTCCGCTTGCTGCCAGAACTCTTTCTCGCGGTCGTACACCTCGCCTGAATGAGAGCCTTCCACGTACACGCCCCCGAACTCCCAGTCGATACCATATTCCACGGCGTGGTCGTAAGACGCTTTCAGTTGATCGTGGTATTCGTCGTAAGGAATGCCGGCGATGTCGAGCGCGTGCATAAGCAGCCACGCGAACTCCACATTGTGGCCATAGCTGGTGTTATCTTCGGCAGCGCTCTTCACGCCATCCTCGGTAAAGCGGTCCCAACCCCAGATAATGTCGAATTTGATCTGCGGCGCCACTGTCCAGTCTTCCCAGAACTGCGGAATACCCGTTTTGTATTGAGGGTGCATGATTTTGTTAATCAGCAGACGGATGATTTCAACGAGTTTACGGCGATGAACCTGCTTGCCCGACGCTTCATATAATGTAGTGAATGCCTCCATGAGATGCATATGCGCGTCGAGCGTCTTGCGGTCGCCGCCCGCCGCGCCAGGGCCTTTGAGATCCCAGTTGCGGTGGAACATTTCGAAATAGCCGCCGTAGTAGGTATCAGCGCCGTGTTTTTGTAATAAATCAAAAACCCTCTCAGCATATTCGAGCCCACGCGGATCGCCGGTGGCCAATGTGTATTCCGCTAGACTGTAAATCGCGAAACTATGTCCGTAGACGATTTTTTCGTCGATTTTTACATTGCCCTTGCGGTCCATCAGCCAGTAAAACCCGCCATATTCATTGTCCCACATTTTGTTGATCAGAAAATCCACCCCGTGCCGTGCGATTTCGGCATAGCGGCCTTCGCCGTAACCTGCGCGGTGCGCCGAAGAAAAGGTATAAACCGTGCGTGTCTGCGCGATCAGCGACTTCTCGTCCTCGCCCGAATCGTTGCCTGCATTATCGAAATGGGTTATAAAGCCGCCATTTTCCTTGTCCACAGCGCGGTTTTCCCAGAAGGGAAGTAATTCGTTTGTCAAATGCCGGCGAATTTCCTCGCGGTAGCTTTTCAATTGATCTACATTCATTGGTCTAAAATATGGTCAGAGTTTTGAAATGGTTGTTGGATATACTTTCATGAAGCCGGCCTCGGCTATTCGGTTCGGGTTAATTATCATTATAAATATTTTTTTATGGAATATTTACTCTGCGAAGGCGTTCGGCGCGGGGCGCAGGCTTGCAAATGCTGATCCATACTTCGTAATTCGCAGAGAATTCATCAATCCCGATCCCCATGAGTAATTCTGAAATCGTAGAAGTCCTCGAACTAACTGCCAAGCTGCTGGAACTGCACAATGCCGATCCTTTCAAGATCAAAGGTTATTCGGTAGCGGCTTTTTACCTGGATAAATACAAGGAAAGCGAACTGCAATTTATGACCGAACAGGAGCTCACCAAATTGCAGGGGGTTGGGAAGAGCACGGCCACGAAAATCGCGCAAATAGCGAAAACCGGCACTTTCCCGGAACTGGAAGAGCTGATCGCCAACACACCGCTGGGGGTGATGGAAATGTTCAATATCAAAGGTATAGGGCCTAAAAAGATCGCCGTTTTGTGGCAGGAACTGGGTATCGACAACCTGCACGAGCTGGAATTGGCGTGTTTGAACGGCACGGTGGCAAAAGTCAAAGGTTTCGGGGCCAATACCCAGCAAAAGATCCTCGATTCGCTGGCATTCCTCAAAGACCAGGCCGGTAAACTGCGCATGGATAAAGCCGAGGTAGCGGCCAACTCGATCATAAATGAATTAAAGAAGACATTCGACCAGGTCGAAGCGGCGGGCGAGATCAGAAGGAAATCAGAGGTGGTGGAAACGATCCGGATTCTGGTCGGAACCGACTCTCCGGCACTTCTTCAAAATACGATCGGCTCTATCGGGCTGTTGGTACAGGATGAGAAGAAATCATCGCCATTTGTCTGGCGTGGTAATATTCAGGATGTTGCCGTGGCCATCGAAATCGTGGCGGTGAAACCTGAGCGGCTGGTGAACGAGCTATTTCTTGAAACTGCGGGCGAGGATCACCTTGGGCTGGCAGGGACTTCGGGTAACACGATCTGGCGCCATGCCTACTACGAAACCGCCGATACGGAGCATGCCATTTACGAAAAAGCGGGGTTGCCTTACATCGTGCCCGAAATGCGTGAAGGGGCAGGGGAGCTCGCGTGGGCGGAAACGCATACGCCCGATCAGCTGGTGACCTGGGACGATCTGAGGGGTATTTTGCATAACCACAGCACCTATTCCGACGGGCAGCACACCCTCGAACAAATGGCGCTCTATTGTCGAGAGCTCGGTTTCGAATACCTTGGTATTGCCGACCATTCTCAAACAGCCACTTACGCCCAGGGATTGAAAGTGGAAGACGTGGAACGACAGCATGAAGAAATCGCCCGATTAAATGCACGTTTCGCATCCGAAAACCCTTCAAAACCCTTCAAAATCCTGAAAGGAATAGAGTCCGACATCCTCGGCGACGGCTCGCTGGATTACCCCGCGGATGTACTTGCTTCGTTCGATTATATCGTGGCCTCCGTCCACAGTAACCTTTCGATGACCCTCGAAAAGGCGACGGCTCGCCTCTTGAAAGCCATTGAAAACCCGTATACTACTATTTTGGGACACCCTACCGGTCGTTTGCTTCTTTCCCGCGAAGGCTACCCGATCGAGCACCAGGTAATTATCGACGCCTGCGCCGCCAACGGAGTCGTGATCGAAATCAACGCTTCTCCCTGGCGTCTCGACCTCGACTGGAGATGGATAGCCTATTGCATGGAAAAAGGTGTCATGCTAAGCATCAACCCAGATGCCCACGCGATGGAAGGCTACCTGGATATGCATTATGGCGTAGCAAATGCAAGAAAAGGCGGATTGACTAAGGATATGACCTTTAATGCGCTGAGTCTGGGACAGATGGAGGAGTATTTGAGAGGCCGGATAAGCAAAATGGGTTAGCGATTTTTAAAGTGTAGCTTTAATATAGTTATACTATTTTTAAGGTTTGGTTGTAAAATAGTATAACTATATTTGCAGTATGCTTTGAAAATAGTAAAATATGTTTGTCACACGCTACATTTATTCCAAACTTCTGGCCCACGCAACCAAGCGGCAAATCACCGTTCTAACCGGAATGCGTCGGACCGGGAAGACGACGCTCCTGAAACAGTTGATGGCGCAATGTGACATCCCCCAGAAACACTATTTCGATTTAGAGCGGATAGATGTGCGTGCGCTTTTCTCCGAGCCGAACTATGAAACCGTTGTTCAGGCGCTCAGCCGCCAGGGGACGGATTTTTCTAAGAAAGTGCTGATATGCATTGACGAAATTCAGCTGGTACCCAACTTGCCGAGTGTGCTCAAATATCTGTACGATACTTACGATGTTAAGTTTATCGTCACCGGTTCGAGTGCCTATTATATGAAGAACCAGTTCTCCGAGTCATTGGCCGGGCGTAAGAAAATCTTTGAAATATATCCGCTGACTTTTGGAGAATTACTGGCATTCAAAGGAGTGCAGGTGGGTAAGGCTGATATTCACAAGGCGAGCAAATTTGTTACTTCCGAATATGAGCGTTTGAAAGGCTATTACAATGAATTCATTGATTTTGGTGGCTTTCCAGAGGTAGTTTTAGCAGGTTCAGTGGAGGACAAGCGTGATTTGATCAGTGATATTCTCAGTTCGTATATCAACTTTGATCTGACATTACTTTCCGACATTCGTAGCCCAACGAATCTTTACAAGCTTATCAAACTTTTGTCGGTGCGCATTGGCACCAAGCTGGATGTTTCTAAGCTTACAAGTTTGACGGGAATGGCGCGGCAAACGGTGGAGAATTATCTGGATCTTCTTGAAAAGAGCTATTTAATCAGAACAATCCCTGTAATTGCGAATAGCCCGGACCGCGAAATCGTGAAAGCAAAAAAGATTTACTTTCTCGATAATGGCATTGCGTCGCTCGCTGGTGAGCTTGGCAGCGGGTCAAAATTTGAGAATGCAGTTTTCAATCAGTTGATGCATCAAGGCGAAGTGGCTTATTATCAGCTTAAAACCGGTCGCGAGATCGATTTTATCCTCGATCAGAAACAATGCTTCGAAGTGAAGGAAACAGCTACCGAGGCCGATTTAAAGAATACCGCATCACTGGCCAGGAACCTCGATCTCAGTGAATCCTATGTGATCGGCAGACATCCCGTCAGAGTGTTCGACGGGTTTATCTGGGGAGGCTTTTTGCAATAAGGCCTCCCATTTTGCCTATAAAACTTTCACCTCCAAATCTTGATTCAATATCCCCTCGGGCAAATGCGCCATAATGCCCTCCCGCAGCGCGTCGATCAACCGGGCCTTCATTTGTTCGCGGTTGACGACCAGGCATACCTCGCGCGCGGGCTCGGGGAAACGGAAATGGCGGATGTGTTTCTGACGTTCTTCCGACAACTCCATAACGGCCATTTCGGGCAGGATGGTGATGCCGCCGTTGCGCTCTACCATCCGGATGAGTGTTTCAATGCTGCCCGAGCGGTAACTAAAACTGCTCCCGAATTGGCTGCTACGGCTTAGCTCACACAGGCGCTGGATCTGCGTGCGGAAGCAATGGCCTTCTTCGAGGAGCCAAAGCTCATTGGGTTCGATGTCCGTGGGGAGAATGTATTGTTTGGAATATAAACCGGTTTTTTCGGAGACGTAGGCGTAAAAGCGCTCTTTGTAAAGCGGAATTTCCTGCAAACTGTTCTCTTCCGAGACGGACGCGATGATGCCCACATCGAGGTTCCCCATTTTCAGTGCGGTAATGATGCGGTCGGTGATCATTTCCGAGACGTGAAGTTTAATATCCGGAAAATTAGCGATAAAAGGATTCACGAAATGCGGCAGCAGGTAGGGAGCAATGGTCGGAATGACGCCCACGTGCAGCTCTCCCGAGAGGTCGCCGTTGAAATGCTTAGCGATTTCATTGATCCTCGACGTTTCCCGCAAAATTACCCTCGCCTGATCGATGATCTCACGTCCGACGCTGGTAGGGACAATGGGCTGTTTGGTCCTGTCAAAAATCTTGACCGACAGTTCCTCCTCCAATTTGCGGATCATCATCGAAAGCGTAGGCTGCGTCACATTGCAATGCTCCGCAGCCTGAATGAAGTGACGATGGTTGTCGACCGCGACGATGTATTCCAGTTGCTGGATGTTCATTTTAACTATTATATAAATGCTATTTATGCAAAAATAATAGTTATCACTTTGATTGATCCGATAGCAGGGCAGCTTTTTGAAGTGATTGGTTGGTAACAAGTGATTTCATTTGAATAATCGCAATCCTGTTTAATTCAATAGCTCTCTCAACTGCCGGTCGTCCTCGACCGATCAGCATTGCATTGATACTTTCCAGATTCGAGAGGACGACGAGTTGTTCCAAAGTTGCGGTATCGCGGAGATTCCCGCGATCTGGATTCATTTTTGTCCATTCGCGGGCTGTCATACCAAATAAGGCAAGGTTTAGAATGTCTGCTTCCTCGGCATAAATCTTGCCCATCATGACCGGATCGAGCTCTTTGGGCACCAGATTCTCTTTGACCGCATCGGTGTGGATGGTATAGTTGATCTTCGCCAAACTTCTTCGCAAGTCCCAGTCGAGTTGCAGACGGTTGTTTTCTTCATCTTTTAGTCGCTGGAATTCTTTGATGAGGTAGAGTTTGAATGAAGGAGAAATCCAGGAGGCGAACTCGAAAGCGATGTCCTTATGGGCAAATGTTCCTCCGTTGTACCGTCCCGGTTTGGAGATTAAACCAATTGAGTTAGTTTTTTGAATCCATTGTTTGACTGTCAGCACATAGCTATTACTCCCCGTTTCATTTTTAATGTTACCGAATTCGGTAAGATTAAAATTAGGGTTGTACAGCTGTTCCCACAACCCGATAAACTCAACGGTGAACCTGGTTCTTAGCCAGTGCGAAATTACAAGCCCGGTGGCCGCATTTTTTTGCCGCGCAATGTCCGTTAGCGAGATAAATTCACCCTGTTCCTGTTTCAGTACGCTAATCTCCTGATCATTAACAATAAGCTTCTGATTTTTCATTTCGAAGAATGTTTTGGTTGATACATTCTTCTTTTACGGCAAGTGCTGCAAAAGGTAACAGCTTGTAGTAGCATTAAATCCTCATTAAACTTACTTCTTCCAAGGTTCGCCGCGCTTGCATTTTCCTCAGGAGTTGTAACTTAGCCCCACTTTAAAATATCGCTCACATAAATTTTTGTCAACTATGAAAAACCTGAAAGCATGGATGTTGCTGGCTCTGATGGCGGTGGCGACGCCGATTTTTGCACAGACTACGGCAGAAAAGCAAAAAACGGAAGCGAAACTGAAAAAGGACGGTACCCCGGATAAACGTTACAAGGAAAATAAACATCTCAAAAAGGACGGTACACCCGACAAACGCTATAAAACCAACAAAGCCGATACGACCAAGGCAGCGAAGAAAAAGTAGAAGTCGAAAACATTAGCCCGAATATTTTTCGGCAAAATTTAGGGTAAGCGCCCGACCGGTTGTCAATATATCGTACAACCCGAGTCGGGCGCTTATTTTTTTACATAAACCAGTCGGTGCAATGAATGCAGCCTTAGCGGATGACCACGTAACGGTTTTGAGCAGGGACAGGGAATCGGAGTTTGAGAAGGTTTTTAAGAAACATTTCAAAGGGCTGCACGCCTATGCCTGCACTATTTTGAAGGACGATATAATGGCCGAAGAGATGGTCCAGAATGTGTTTTGCAGGTTGTGGGAGAAGACCGACCATATCGACATCCGCGAATCGGTCAGCGGCTATTTGTACCGCTCGGTGTACCACGAGAGCCTGAACTACCTCAAACACCTGAAAGTACGGGAGGCGCATCGCGATTACACTTTGCAACAGGAGCAACAGAGCGCCAGTGCTTCCCAAGCGCTCGAACTGTCGGAGCTCGAATCGCGCCTGGACATGGCATTGCGGGAGTTGCCCGAGAAATGCCGGACGATTTTCCAAATGAGCAGGTTTGAAGAATTGAAATACCAGGAAATCGCTGACCGCCTGCAATTGCCCGTCAAAACGGTCGAAAACCAGATGGGTAAGGCATTGCGGCTTCTGCGGGTCAAACTGGCCGATTTCCTTCCGGCGTCCTTTTTACTTTTTTTCCTCAGCTGATCAGTCATGAAAACAGAACACAACCCGAACATAGATGAATTGCTGGTGAAGTCGATGCTCGACGAGGCCAGCGTTGCGGAGCAGATCGAGATCAAGCAATGGCTGCTCGATGACGACGATAACCAGCGTTATTTCGAGCATTTTGAACTCATCTGGAACGAAAGCAAGCGCCTAGCCCGCATGAGTACCGTGGATGAAAATGCGGCTTGGGAACGCTTCAAAACACGTACGAGGGCGAAAGAGCAGGAGGCGGAGGTACTACCCATGTATTCCAAACCGGTATTCCGAATCCTGCGGATGGTGGCGATGGTGCTTATGACAGCCGGCGTGGGCTGGCTGAGTTACCTTTTCTCGATGCGCAGTTCCTCTCATGAAATGCTGACGGTCAGATCGGGCACAGAGACACTTTCCGACACGTTGCCGGATGGCTCAGTCGTGACCCTTAACAGGAAATCGAGCATCAGTTATCCAAAGGATTTTGAAGGAAAAACACGTGAAGTGCAGCTCGCCGGTGAAGCGTTTTTCGACGTAAAACCCGATAAATCGAAACCTTTTATTATCTCGGTGAATGATGTGACGGTAAAAGTGGTCGGTACTTCTTTCAATGTAAAAGACAATGCGGAGAAAACGGAGGTCATCGTCGAAACCGGTATTGTAGAGGTTTCCAGGGACACGCAGCGGATACGTATTACTCCCCGGGAAGAAGCTATCGTCGTGAAAGCGAGCGCACGAATGCATAAGGGCGTCACCTCCGACGAGTTTCATAATTACTACCGCACCCGCAGGCTGTTTTGCGACGGTACACCACTCTGGAGGCTGGTTGAAATCCTGAATGAAGCTTATGAGGCTGATATCGTGATCGGTAACGAGCGGCTGAGGAACCTGCCCATCAACACCACTTTCGACCAGAATACCCTTGAAAGCATCCTGGGCGTTGTGAGTGAAACCCTTTCCCTTAAAGTTGAACACGATGGTGACAAGATCATTTTGAAATAGCCTTATCTTTCGGGATGAATCAGAATTCTATATTCCGTACTGTTTTAGGGCTGGCTGTGATATTAGTAATGAACCCGTGCAGGAGTTTTGCGCAGCAGATTTTGAATAAACCGGTTGATATCTCTGTAAAGGGACAGCCGGTTTCTGCTGTTTTGAAAACCATGAGCGAGCAGGGCAAATTCTATTTTTCCTACAACAGCAACCTCATCGCCGGAGACAGTCTGGTTACATTAAACGTGAACCGGCAGCCGGTGCGGCAGGTACTCGATCAGCTTTTTTACAACAGATTTCAATACAAAGAAAAGGGCGATTACCTGATCATTCTGCCGGGTGTGAAGGAAAAGTCGTTCCATATCAGCGGGCTTATTCTGGATGATGAGACCGGGAAACCGGTCGATTATGCGAGCGTGTACTCGCGGCAATTGCTCGTGTCGACACTGTCGGAAGACGACGGTGGTTTCAGGTTGCGTATTAAAGAACGGGCCTTTCCCATTTATCTGACGGTGAGTAAGGTAGGTTACGGAGATACGACGATGGTCATCAACAGCACCGAGGAGTCGGCACGAACCATGCGGATACAGCCCAAAGCCGTGGATCTCGACCCGCTGATTGTACGGTATTCGGAAGGTGAATCTACCTGGCTCGGCCGCCTATTCCTTTCCCAGCGCCTCCGCGCGCAGAGCCGGAACATCGGCCGATTCTTTGTGGCATTGCCGTACCAGGCATCGCTTACGCCCGGGTTGGGTACGCATGGGCGCATGAGCGGACAGGTAGTCAACAAGTTTTCGCTGAATGTCGCGGGCGGGTACACAGCCGGTGTTAACGGAGTAGAAATCGCCGGGGGCTTTAATATTTCCAAGGAGAATGTTCGCTATGTGCAGCTTGCAGGGGCATTCAATGTAGTATCCGGGCACGTGAATGGTGTACAGATAGCCGGTTTCAGTAATAATGTGCTGGATTCGCTGCATGGAGTGCAAATCTCCGGGTTTAGTGGTATGGTACGTAAGCACGTGGATGGCGTGCAGGTGAGCGGTTTCCTGAGCAGGGCAGGGGG
This sequence comes from Dyadobacter fermentans, assembly GCF_019924045.1. GTDB lineage: Bacteria > Bacteroidota > Bacteroidia > Cytophagales > Spirosomataceae > Dyadobacter > Dyadobacter fermentans_A. The sequence goes on from NZ_JAHXBN010000022.1 coordinate 205,533, forward strand.
AGGCATTGCCGGAGCGCAGATTACGGGAGCTATCGGGCTGATCCGTAACGGAGGCCACGGCGCGCAGATTTCCGGTGGATACAATCAGGTGCGGGGTGTTTTCGAAGGAGTACAGATTGCCGGCGCCGCGAACAACGCCCGCGATTCGGTCCGCGCGACGCAAATTTCCGGCGGGCTCAATATGGCCAGGAATATCAGGGGCGTACAGCTTGCGCCATTCAATTATGCCAAAGTAATGCGTGGTGTGCAGATAGGCATGATCAACATCGCCGACAGCTCTGCTGGTGCGAGTATCGGTCTCATTAACATCATCAGGAAAAGCACTTCCAACATTACGGTATATGCGACGGAGGTCGCGCCGGTGAATGTAGCCTGGAAAATGGGAACGCATAAATTTTACAGCTTACTGATGGTCGGGACCGGTTTCAGCGGAGCGGAAAAAGTACGGACATTCGGCGCGGGTATCGGACGCGAGTTCTTTCCGTTCAGAAAAACGGGTTTCTTCGTGGAATTACTGAGCCAGAACGTGTATCAGGGCGATTGGGAGAAAATACCATCGCTTTCCCGTTTGCAGATCGCTGCAACTTACAAGGTCGGGAGACATTTCTTGCTATTTGCGGGTCCTTCCTATTCGGTGTTTGACAGCGATGGGATAGAGGCTAAGAAAGGGTACAAGTCATTCCCATTGTCTGGCTATCCGAACATCGATCTCGGAAGCAAGAAAGTAACTTCCTGGATCGGCTGGCAGGCAGGTATCAGCTGGCGGTATGGCAAATTATAGAGGTTAAACGCAAAAAGAGGGTTTCCCGTGATGAGAAACCCTCTTTTATGACTACTTGTTCAGTTACGTGTTACAGTTTCCTGACAGACCACACAATTCCGTTGGTGATACCGGTCCCCCCCAGGTTGAGGTTGATAGTAAGGCCGTCGGCTACATATTGGAGATCCAGAACGTCGCCGGCGTTCAGCGGAAGGTCGCCAGCCACCACTACTGTACCGCTACCCAAAATCGCCCGCAATGTTAGTACCAGAACTATATTGACGTTAAGAATTGGGAAAAGTCCCGTCAAAGTTTCCGTACCGTTCACACGCAAGGCGATCCTCGGATCTACGCTGGCTCCCAGCGCGACCGAAATGGCCGCGGTGGTCGTGTAGTTGACCGTGGCTGATATGCGATACCTGCCTGTTGTCGGCACAGTGTAAGTTCCTGCTGCCGTATTGAGGCCTGTTCCGTCGGCATACAATTGGTTGTATCCCGTAATAGCGCTGTTTGCATTAACGGTCAAAGAGCTCAACGCGGCGGTAAAACCCGCAGGAGAAGCCGCAACGCCATACATAAATGGTTGCCATGTGGTTCCGTCAAAGTACCAGAAACCGGCAGCACCGTTGGTTTGATAAACCAGCAAGCCGGTAGCCGGGCTTGCAATACCAGTACGTTCGGTATCCGTCATACGCGGGATCAAAAGCCCCTTGGTCGTCGATGTCACATCCAGCTGTGCGCTGGCGTTCGGAGAAATTGTACCGACACCAACCTGCGCATTAGCCGCCAGAACGACCAGAGCGAAGAGAGCTGTCAGTAATGTCCCCTTCCATTTCGAAGGGGACAAGAAGACATTTAAGATATAAGATCTTTTCATGTAGAATGCGTTTTTGTAATTCTTAGTTGATGCCGACACCCGCACTAACGTATCCGGTTACTGTGTTAATAAGGGAAAGTCCTGTTGCCGTAGCCGAATAAACGAGTAGCAACCTTGTGCCCGCAGTTACCGGAATACTTAGGCCGGTGGTCTGTCCGGAAGAGGTAGAGCCAATTGACACTAAGCCTGTCAAGCTTGGTGCGAGGGTTACGGATGCGCCGGGAACTGGTGCAAAGCTATTGCTACCCGCGGGTGCAGAATACAATTGAGCCTGTACTGTAACTGTGGTACCTACGAGGGCCAGAGCAACCGTATTGCTGAAAAAGCCGGCAATGGATGAAATGGTGCCGTCCCGTGGTACGGAGAAGGCCATGTTGGTGAGGCTCGTGGCATCGATCAGGCCTCCAACCAGCGACACGCCCGGTGTGTTGATTCCAAAGCCTACTACCGAAGTGGTACCGACCAAACCACCCAGGATGGTCGTCATCACAGCAGGAGTTCCTGATGCGTATGGAATGATGGCGCCTCCGCCGGCTGCCGCAGTGCTTTTCAGCGGAACCCACTCTGAGCCGGTGTAGTACCAGAAGCCCGCATCTCCATTGGTTTGATATACAAGCAAGCCAGTAGCAGGGCTGGCAATGGCTGCGCGCTCGGTATCAAGCATGCGGGGAGTCAATAATCCTTTGGTTGTCGATTGAACATCCAATTGGGCGCTGGTATTCGGCGAGATAGTTCCAATACCAACCTGCGCATGGGCAACGAATGCGGACAATGCGAGAAGCAGAGTCAGGACTGTCCCCTTCCATTGCAGAGAGGACGGAAGAACGTTGAAAACATATAGTCTTTTCATGGGAATGCAGCTTTATTGTTTAATGATTTTGATAACCTGAGTCTTGCCGCTGGCAGTCTCAACCTTCACCAGATACGTGCCGGCAGGGTAGTTTTTCAAGCTAACCTCCTGGCCTGGTTTCGGTTTCGATAGTTCCATAAACTGGCGACCCGTCAGGTCGGTCATTTTTACACTAGCGAGCGCTTCCTTGGAGCCGATAAGCAGTTTGTCCACCACCGGATTCGGGTAGGCACTGATCAGCCCCGCAGATCCAAGCCGTATGGACTGGATTTTACTGTAAGCAAAAGTGCCGTCAGTGTCCACCATTTTGAGGCGGTAATACTGCGTGCCATAACGTTCTGCCGCATCGTCGAAGAAGTAATCTATCTTAGAGTTGCTCGTGTTCGCTGCATTGATGATGCCAAGTTTGTTCCATTTTTTTGCATCATCACTTTGCTGAACTTCGAAGAAATCACTGTTTTTTTCTTCCGCAGTCTGCCAGTAAAGCACTGTTCTGTTCTCCACGCGTTTCACGTCGAAGCTAATCAGGTTGACAGGCAATGCATTTTCCTGTGCAGCGGTGAGCGACGTGAAATTGGTAAGCGGCAGGGTGTTGGAAATGTAATGCTGCCCTACATTGACGGTGCTTCCCGTAGTCGATACGAAATTGGCATTGCCGTGGGTGAGTTGTAACGTGCTCTCGACATTGCCGTTAAGCTCCGAAGCGCGGTAGAAGAAACCCGCAACACCTGTAAAATCCATCGGCGTAGTAAAACTGTAAACCCTCGCGATACTGGGCGGGGAACCCGGAATCGGCGTCGGGGAGATTGTAAGCGTTTGTGATGCGATCGTGAAATCGACGCTTGGGAGCAGCGTTAGGCTGTCGATAAAGACTTGCGTGTTCTGGCCGATAAAGAAACCATCAGTTCCTGCTGTAAACTGTGCGTGTGCGGCCATTGTTGGAAGTAATGCCAACTGGCAAAAAAGCAGATAGCGTTTCATCATAGTAAACTAGATTAAGTGTAAAAGGAAACGTGATTAATGTGATAATGAACTAAATGTATATAAATATTTGAAGAATAAATGAATTAACAATAAAATTATTTCTACTGATATAATATACAGTGTGAACCTAATTTGTAGAGATATATTTAGTATTTGGTTAAAAAGACTACTGCATGGAGATATTTTTTTAAAAGATTTTTAGGGTAACCAGCATTCCGGTTGTCGGTTTAATGCATACGGGTTCTGACCGACCGATTTGAAGGCCTGCAATGAGATCGGGAAGCGTGTGCATTCAGACATTCATTTTCAAATGCATTACCCATGAAAAATTTGCTTTTTAATCCATCCCGTTTATTCTTCATCAGCTTACTACTGATCACCGGCTCATTTGGCGCAATGGCCCAGCGCGATAGTTCCGCAGCGGTACATATCGGTTTCATATATCCTGTAAGTTCCAACGGCAGGCATGCAGCGTCCATTACCAACCGATTTTCGCTACACGCCATCGCCGGGCTTTCCAAGGCCGAAACGGGTGCATCCATTGCGGGTGTGGCCAATGTGGTAAAGCAAAATGTAAGCGGTGGACAAGTCGCAGGTGCTGTGAATGTGATCGGAGGCTCGGCCAGCGGTGCACAAATCTCGGGCGTGGCCAATGTGATCGGCGGCGGAGCAACGGGTGTCCAGCTGACTGGTTTCTCCAATATTACGGGCGGAGAAGCGCGCGGTGCGCAGATAGCGGGCTTTTTAAACCTTGCCGAAGCGTCGGGTGCGGCGCAGGTAGCTGGTTTTGCGAACATTGCCAAAAAGGACGCGAAAGGTTTGCAGCTTGCCGGTTTTCTCAACAAAGGCGGCGACGTGAACGCCCAGATTGCTGGTTTTGCTAACGTCGCCAAAAAAGTGAAAGGAATTCAGCTGGCCGGTCTTATCAATATTGCCGACAGCAGCGATTATCCGATCGCGATCTTCAACTTCATCAAAAACGGTGAGAAATCGGTAGCGCTTACCATCGACGAAACCATGACGGGCATTGTGTCATTCCGCTCAGGAGGGCGCGTGCTGTACGGAATTGCGGGGATAGGGTACAATTTCAAGGACAATCCGAAAGCGATGTATGCGGCGGAAGGTGGTTTGGGAGCACATATTCCGTTGGCCAGCAGCCTGCGAATTAACCTGGAAGCTGTCAGTACCACGCTTACTGATTTTCACGGAGGCAGCTACAATAAGAATTCGCTCCGGGTGTTGCCGGCATTAAAGTTGGGCGGCCGTTTCGAAGCATTCGCCGGCCCTACGCTCAATTACGTGTCCTATGATCGCGAAAATGACTATGATTTTATCAAAAAATACATTTGGAAGAACAACAGTTCCAAAGACTTTCAGGGGCTTTTTGTAGGATTTAACGTGGGCATGCAGTACATATTCTGATGCAGGCACTCCGGTTCAGGCTGGCCCTATGGGGCTGGCGTTCCCTGTCGGACCTGATCTTCCTGGTCCTGTTCCGACTCTGGCCTTACCGCCGCAATATGGTGCTGCTGAACATGGCCCGCTGCTTCCCGACGCGCTCGGAAAAAGAGATAAGGCAAATGGTTACCGCCTATTTCCGCCATCTCGCCGATCTTATTGTGGAGCCGTTTATGATCGGCGGTGTGGCCCGAGGTAGCCTCGGGAAGTTGGTCAGTTATGAGAACACGGCGCTGATCGAGCGGCTTTTGCGCGAGAAAAAACACATCGTGTTGATGGCTTCGCATTATGGCAGTTGGGAATATCTGCTGTCGCTTCCATTGCAAACCGATTGCCAGGTACTGGCCGCATATTCGCCGGTTTCGAACAAATGGATCAATAGCTGGTTACTGAAACTGCGGGGGCGCTTTGGGGCGGTAATGATTCCGAAATCGGAATGGTATCGGAGGACGTTGGGCTGGAATGCGGAATCATCCGCCATTTTCGTCACTATCGCCGATCAGCGGCCACCGGAGTCGGGTAAATATTACCTCAATTTCATGAACCGGAAAACCTTCGTGCAGTCGGGTGCGGCGCGCATTGCCGTGCAGCGCGATTGCGCGGTGGTGTACCTGGACGTTACCCGGCGGGAGCGCAATGCGTACGATTTCAGGTTCCGGCTCATCACGGCGCAGGCGCGCGAGCTGGGTGAGGCGGGCATTATGGAACATTACTATAAAGCCCTGGAAAACACCATCGAACGGCAGCCGGAGTTTTGGCTTTGGTCGCATAACCGTTGGAAATTCCATTCACGACACGGCCAGAAGCCGGTCAATGCCTTGGGATTGTTGTAATATTCAGCAAAGGGTAGGTCTTTTCCCCAACTATCTATTTTTAAGTCGTTTTTGTAAATAATTGGAATACAATGTGTTGGGTAAACTAGGTTCGAAAGGGAACCATAATTTTACCGGGCGGCGGTCAAACCAATTTTTTACTAAAACAAAGCATTATGAGAAAATTAGCATTCATGGGTGTGTTTGTGATCGCCGGGATGGTGGCAGCATGTAATGACGACGACAATCCGACAGACCCAACTCCCGTGTTGCCCGAGCTGAAAGTGTCCACGACGCTTTCCGGTGCAAACGAAGTACCCGCTAATCCATCAACAGCTACCGGTTCAGTAGATGGTACATTAGATCAGGAGACGAGGATTTTAAGTCTCAATATCATGTACAGCGATTCATCGGCGTCGGATTCAACAGGCGCTGATTCGCTCTTTGTACCAACCGGCTGGCACATCCACAAAGGATCGCCAGATTCCACAGGTGCAGTAGTGATCGACTTCGGCACCGATTTCAAAACACCCTTCGCATTTAAAGACACCCTTACCGAGGCGCAAGTGGCCGATCTGAAAGCAGGCTTGTATTATGTGAACATTCACACAGCCAAGTATCCGACCGGCGAGATTAGAGGTCAGCTCAAAGCTGAGGAGTAACCCGCTGATTTGGCATTCGCGCAGTGCAAAAAATAAGAGCGGCTCCTGAGGATGCCGCTCTTTTGTTATGAGCTGATAAGTAGTAATGCTTGTTTAGAACAGGCCTTTCGCTTTTTCCAGCGCAATATCCAGTCCGCTGGCATCGGAGCCGCCCGCCGTAGCGAAGAATGGCTGGCCGCCGCCGCCGCCGCGGATTTCTTTCGCGAGGTCTTTCACGATCTTGCCTGCATTGAGGCCGGTTTCCTGCACGATATTTTCGGCAATGAATACCGAAAGCTGCGGCTTCCCACCGATCTCGGCACCAAACACGGCGATCAGGTTTTCGACCTGGTCACGCAGCTCGTAGGAAAGTTGCTTCAACGAATCCGCGCTTGGAACATCCACTTTCTGCACGATCAGATTGAAAGTGCTGTGCGTTTCCATATTCTCCACCAATGTGGTTTTCAATGCCTGGATCTTCTCATTTTCGAGTGAAGCGATTTTCTTCTGCAACGCCGAGCGTTCTTCGATGAGGCTTTCCACCGCTTTGACCAAGTCCGCAGGGCCTTTGAGCAGGTCTTTGATTTTATTCAAAGTCTCTTCCTGCTGGCGCATCAACTCCAATGCTTTCTCGCCGGTTACGGCTTCCACGCGGCGTACACCTGCGGATACCGAACCTTCGGAAATGAATTTGAACACGCCTATCTCACCCGTCGAAGGCACGTGCGTGCCCCCGCAAAGTTCGAAGGAGAATTTCGGATCGAAAATGATCAGACGTACGAAATCGCCGTATTTCTCACCAAAAGTAGCCGTAGCACCTGCATCCAGCGCCTGCTGAATGGGCACATTACGTCTTTCTTCCAATGCGATGTTCTCGCGGATCTTCTCATTCACGCGGTCTTCGATTTTCCGCAGCTCTTCGTCGGTCACTTTCGAGAAGTGGGCAAAGTCGAAACGTAGTACTTCGTCGTTCAGGAACGAACCTTTCTGGCTCACGTGCGTGCCCAGTACCTCGCGCATAGACGAGAGCATCAAGTGCGTAGCCGAGTGATTCGCTTTGATTTTATTGCGACGGTCAATGTCGATTTTAGCGGTAATAATGCCCGCTCCTGACAAAGCTTCATCCAGGTTCTTATCCCGGGAAATATGTACAAAAAGGTCGTTTTCCTTTTTCGTATCTACAATCGCAATCCTCTTTCCTCCTTCCTCCTTACTCCCCGAATTCAGAATAAGCTCACCGGTATCACCCACTTGTCCACCCATTTCGGCATAGAAAGGCGTGCGGTCGAGTACGATATGGTATTCTTCGCCAGCCTTGGTTTTCACCTTGCGGTATTTTACAACATGACTGTGCGTTTCTTCAAAATCATAACCGAGGAATTCCACGCCGTCGGACTCGCGGAGCTCGATCCAGTCGGTCGCTTCTTTGGCTGCATCCTGGCGAGAGCGTTTTTTCTGCTCGGCCAGGGCGTCCTGGTACCCTGTTTCGTCGATCTGGAAGTTCTTTTCGCGTGCGATCAATGCGGTAAGATCCACAGGGAAACCGAATGTATCGCTTAGCTCGAACACTTCGTCACCCGGAATGGTATTGAGGCCGGTCTCTTTTAGTCCTGAAATAATGCTGTCAAGCCTTTTCAAACCTGATTCCAGCGTACGTAGGAAGCTCTTTTCTTCTTCCAGGATCACACGCGTCACAAATTCCTCCTGATCTTTCAATTCCGCAAACACATCCTTGAACTGTTCGGCCAATACCGGCACCAGTTTGTGGAAGAACGGTTCCTGGAAGCCCAGGTAGGAGTATCCATAGCGCACCGCGCGACGGAGAATGCGGCGGATCACATAACCCGCTTTTACGTTAGAAGGCAACTGGCCATCGGTAATCGCGAACGACACGGCACGGATGTGGTCGGAAATTACGCGCATCGCGATGTCCGCGAACGGCTCGCCGTTCTGTCCGTATTTCTTGCCCGAAAGTGTTTCCAGTACGCCAATCGTATTTTGGAAAACGTCGGTGTCGTAGTTAGATGTTTTTTGCTGGATAGCCATGCAAAGGCGCTCGAAACCCATTCCGGTATCAACGTGCGTCGATGGGAGGGGGATCAGCGAGCCATCGGCCTTGCGCTCGAACTGCATAAATACCAGGTTCCAGATTTCCACCACTTGCGGGTGGTCGTTGTTCACGAGCGATTTACCGGATACTTCGGCAACCTCGGCTGGCGAACGCAAATCAATATGGATTTCCGAGCAGGGGCCGCAAGGACCCGTGTCACCCATTTCCCAGAAGTTGTCCTTTTTATTGCCCAGGATAATGCGGTCTTCACCTACAATGCCTTTCCAAAGGTCCCATGCTTCCTGGTCGAATGGTACGCCATCGGCTTCGTTTCCTTCAAATACAGATACATACAACCTGTCTTTCGGTAGCTTATAAACCTCCGTCAGCAGTTCCCACGCCCAATGGATCGCCTCTTTTTTGAAATAATCACCAAAGGACCAGTTGCCGAGCATTTCGAACATGGTGTGGTGGTAAGTATCAAAGCCCACATCTTCCAGGTCGTTGTGCTTTCCCGACACGCGCAAGCATTTCTGGGTATCCGCGATCCGGCGCGAAGGAGGGGTGCCGTTACCGAGGAAAAAGTCCTTGAACTGCGCCATCCCCGAGTTGTTGAACATCAGCGTGGGGTCGTTCTTGGCAACCAATGGCGCTGAGGGTACTATTAAATGCTCTTTGCTGCGGAAAAAATCAAGAAAAGCCTGACGTATTTGATGCGAGGTCATTGTGTCTGTTTTGGTACTGCTAAATCCAATATGAAATTGGGCGCAAAGGTAACGAAAAATCTCGATCAGTCGGGCTTATATACTAGCTTTCCAATGTTGTAAGCGCCAAAACAGCCCAGGCCACCTTCAATGTTGTTGTAGATGACCGAAGGTTCGGTAAATGGATTCTCGGTATCCATCCGTTGCTGCAACGATCGATGGTATTTGAAGTAATTTACATCAGTATTGTAGACCATCATTGTCACGGAAATGAGCCGACATTTTGAAAAAAATGGCTTTGGCGTGCCGTCGGAAGTTTGTACCGGCGCCAAGGTTGGCATAAATACTTTTCCCGTGGGTGACGAAAAAAGCGAACCATCCAGATTTTTATCCGATTGCCATTCGCTCTTTCCCGACACTTCGTTCCAGGAGAAATCGAAATCGTTTCGCGTCCTTTTTTCAGTTGTTACGGGATCAGGAACGCTGTATTCGATTTCTGCTAACGCTCTCACCCGATAATAGTTGGTGTCTTTTGGGATATCCTGCCAGTTCATTTTCAGGACAAGGGCTGTGTCTTCCCGGGTGAACAGACCGCCCGCGGTCGTATCCAGCGAGTACGACTTGATAACAGGAATACCTCCGGGGATACGGCAGTGAGCCGTAACTTTTCGCTCACCGTCCGACACAGAAAGGGAGTACGTTTTTGAAGCAACAATCTGGAATTTGCTCTGGTCAATACTATATAGTTGACTAGCCTTGTCAAAGGGAATCGTGATTTCGTTCACTCCATCTGAAATTTTAACCAGGGCTGTTTTTATCACATTGTCTTTCACACCCGCATTTGGAAACAATGGAGTGGATTCGGAAACAGCCACATTGATTTGTGCGTTTTGGGGTGATATAAAGGAATGTACAACCAGTTTCGATGCGGTTTTGGGCAATCGGGCCTCGGGGATATTGTCTACTACGGTTTCACAGGCTACAATGACAGCCAGGATGAAAACTAACGATAAAGGTTTCATAAGTGTGCGGTTTAAAATTTGAAGTTGTAGCTAAAAGATGGCAGTATCGGAAATAGCGAATATTTCTTTAATACATTTTTCCCCGCGTGCTCCGTGTCGACGTCGTAGAAGAATGGATTCTTTCTGCTATAAGCATTGTAAATAGCAATCTCCCAGGTTCTTTCATATCGTTTTTTCTGTTTGTGAAACTGAATCGCGATATCCATCCTGTGAAACGCCTCGGCGCGAAAATTGCTTCGCCCGGAATATTCGGTCATTTTGGTATTAACCAAATGCGCGTCGTTGCCGACCGCCAGGCCCATAAATTTTTCCATCACACCGTCATACGTTGAAACCGGTAAGGTAAGCGCATTCCCGGTGCCGTAGACCCAGTTGGCCGACAAGGTGATGCGCTTGCTGGCCTCATAAATTCCAACCAGAGATATGTCGTGACGCCGGTCGTGCCTGGGAAAGAATGTCTTTCCGAAGTTGAGTTCCGAAAAATTCCACCGCGTCCATGACAATGTGTAACCGGCCCAGCCCGATAGCTTCCCCGATTTTTTTTGAACAAGTATTTCGGCTCCATAGGACCAGCCGCGTCCGGCCGTTACATTATCTTGCCAGCTTATCTCGTTGGAGTTTTCGCCTTCAATGTTCAGAAACGAGGCCCCTTCTTTATAGGAGAGAATATGGTTCATTCTTTTATAGTAGCCTTCAAGCGTTACTGTCAATTCGGGCCTTTCTAGATATCGGGTAAAGCCGCCTGCAAATTGATCTGAACGTTGCGGCACAATTTTCTTCGTGGCAGGTACCCAAAGGTCGGTCGGTAAACCAATTCCTGTGTTAGACAGTAAATGCACGTATTGATTCATCGTCGAATACGACAACTTCATGGAGACGTCTTCCGCCAGTTCGATTGCGGTGGAAATCCGGGGTTCCGGACGAATGTACGTTTTGCCTTGCGTTCTGAATGTGCTTAGTCGGATTCCTGCATTGACTTTCAATGCATTGAACAATTGCCAGGTGTCTTCTGCATAGGCTCCGGTTTCGAACGAGTCGAAAATCTCGGTCGGTTGATTTGCCGCAGCATCGATCTCCGACCCGGCAACGGCCAACGCTGATGGAGTGGACCTGTGGAAAATATGCTGCAAACCAAACTTAATAGTGTGCCGCGAAGAAGGATAATAGTCAAAATCCGTCTTGAAACTAAGGTCCCTGATCCTGGAATTATATTGAAAGCGGCTATAACCAATCTGCGAGCCCTCGCCGTTTAGGTCGATAAATTCATTGAAGGTGCCGAAGTCAAAATTGCTGAATATCAGTGAAGAATTTGCAAATAATCTTTGTGAAAAGAGGTGATTCCATCTAAGGGTAGCCGTAGCATTGCCCCAGTCTAACCCGCTGTTCGATCGGTAAAATTCGCTTTTTTCGCGGAAATAAAATTTGTCCCTGCCAAAGTAGCCGCTCAGATATAGTTTGTCTTTCTTTCCGGCGTCAAAATTTACTTTTGCATTCAAATCGTAAAAGTAGTACCCGGGTTTTGTGCGGTCCTTCTGGCCTTTTTGTGCATGGGCAATAAACGGCGCAGCCAGTACATCGACGTATGTTCGCCTTGCAGACAGCAGAAACGACGACTTTTCCTTTCTGATCGGCCCTTCCAGCGTCAGCCGCGAGGATAGAAGGCCAATACCACCCTCACCATGTAGCCGATCCTTGCTGCCTTCTTTCATATTCATTTCAACCACGGACGAAAGCCGGCCGCCGTATCTTGCCGGAAATCCGCCCTTGGTAAGCTCCACGCTCTTAATCGCATCACTGTTGAAAACAGAAAAAAAACCGAACAGATGATTGGCGTTGTAAACCACAGCATCGTCCAGAATGATCAGGTTCTGGTCCGGGCCACCTCCGCGCACGTAGAGGCCGGTTTGCCCCTCGGTTCCCTTTTGTACACCAGGCATCAGTTGGAGCACTTTCAGTACATCTTTTTCTCCCAAAAAGGCCGGTATTTTCTTGATTTGCTGAATCGGAACGTCAATCTGGCTCATTTGCACACTATTCGCCGGGTCGTCGCGGTGTGCTTGAACGATAACTTCATCAAGCTGATTGTCAGGTATCAGCCAGACGTTAAGCTGCGCATCGCCTTTAATCTGGATTTTGCGTTCTTGCCTTTGGTAACCGACGCATGAAAAGGAAATGATCGCAGAATCAGCTTCGGGTAAAGTCAATGAGTAAAATCCGTAAGTGTTGGTCGCTGTGCCGTGTGAAGTACTAGCGATGTACACATTGGCCCCGGGCAATTGCTCCTGGCTACCAGCTTCTTTGATGAAACCGCTTATGGTTATACGTTGGGCGGCTGCATGTAGGGAAATGCATAATAGGAAATTGCATAATAATGCAATTGAGATACACTGCTTCATAATTTCAAGATTCTAGTGTGGTGATGAATAACCGGGTGAAGCCGTGCTTTACTAGGGAAGCACGGCTTCCTGACAAAATGGTATTATTCGGCTAAGATGAATGGAATTTTCTCTCCAATTTCCCGGCCGTCGTCGAGTACGGCTTTGATTTCCAGAAATAAATCGGAGGTCTTGTCGACGTCGTGGCGGAAGGAAGCCTTCACTTCCACTTTATCGCGGGATTTACAGTCACAGCTTCGCTGATCGTTAAACAGTAATTTGTCTTGTTTGTCCTTTACCGTCATGCTATAACTGGTGATCGATGCGCCCTTCGGTTTGAAGACCGCTTTGATTTCCACGCTGTCCTTGTCTTCGATAACCTGATGAGGCTTCGGAGACAACACTGTTATATCGGGGGATACCGCTTCCTTGTCTTTGCAGGATGTCGTTAGTACCAGGATTCCCACCATTGCGATCAAATGATAGTTCGTTTTCATGTGCATGTAGTTTTTAGTGACGAATAATTGATGTTTATACCGGCGCCGAAACTTTCACGAAGGAATGTTCGCCGTATCATTACCGGTTTTTAATCCAGACGTACGAGAAGGACTTGTGATATGCTGTTAGGGAAATTTTTTCCGGGAAACGGGCGTCTTCTTACCAGGTGTGCGCCATGTCATGTTGTTTCAGATATTCTTTTACAAACCGGGTGCCTTTTACAATGTGGTCATTGATAGTTCCCGGTGCGACTCCCAATTGTTCGGCAACCTTGTCATAACTGATGCCCTTAATTTTGCAAAGGGTAAAAATGAGTTTCCGCTTTGGAGGCAGTTTTTCGATGGCGTTATGCAGCAAGTCGTGGTATTCGCGGGATTGGAGGACGTTTTCAGCATCGCAATGAAATTCTTCCGCACCGTGCCGCATTTTTTCCCTCATCAGTTGATCCCGGGCTTTTCTAGCAAGCCAATCCAGGGCGCTATGCTTGCTCATCGTTAGCAGGTATTTTTTTAAATGTCTGATGCTGCCCACCGTTTTCCGTTGTTCCCATATCTTGAAAAAAACATCTTGGGAGATATCCTCCGCTACTGGCCGGGATTTGGTAATTCTATTGGCGTAAGCAAATACAACCGCTTGATACTCCCTGTAAATACGCGTAAACGCATGGGGATTGCTTTCAGAAAGCAACAACATTAGTTCTTCTTCGGGGACATTTGAAAGCTTTTTCAAAGTTGTAGACAGGATAGTGTGTGCCGGAATCTGCTCAAAATACATGCGAGAAAATCGCCAGAAATCTTGTTGTGTCTTGTGCAATGTTCAAGGGTTAAGCGGAAGTATTCAGCGGTTAGATTGAACCAGTATTCGCGATTTCGATACTACCCCACAGTACAGGATGGCTTTTTTTGAAATAATTTTCTAACTCCCTCAAAAGTGAGTATAAACCCCGAAACGCCTCCTTTTTTAGACATAAAGCTTAACAAACAAATAATACCCTGGATGGTCTAAATCCGGATTTAAGTTTGCTAAGCCCTAAAATTCAATCTACTAATATCGATGAAACCGTTTTCAGAGTTATCGGCTGAGGAGTTGGCAATGGAAAACCTCTTCATTAGATGGGTACGGTTTCCCGATGATCCGCCAATCCGTTCGTTTTGGGAAAACTGGATCCTCAAATATCCCGCGCAGAAGGACACTGTCGCAAAAGCCCGTGAGCTGGTGCTGATCGCCTCGGACTGGAAGCCCGACGGTCTTTCCACTCAGGATGTAAACTCGATATGGGGCCGGATCATGAGCTCGCTCGACATCATGGGTGATCGCGATTCGAGAAAGAATGCACAAGATGGTCCGGTCAGTGGCCTCTCGGCGGGCAACATCGTGCTGATCCTGATGTCGGTCACATTCCTGCTTTTTATCTTTTACTTTATATTAGGGAATCACTAAGCCCTCCTGCCTTCCGTTTCTGATTTTATTATTTCCTGAAAATTATTGACTTTTTTAAGGGTGATGAGGGAATTCTGCGTCACCTAAAAATCATTGTGCAGTTACATATTGCCAATGGTTGCCTGAACCGAAAATTAGCCAATCTCAGCGAACATGGAAGCTATAAACCTGACCAACAACCGGAACTTGAACCCGGCTGACGCTGCCGCATCCGAACCTGTCGCGCCTCAGCCGTCCGGGCAGCCGGTCTCACCCCTCTGGAATATGCTGAGGGCGGGCAGCGGGGAAGCTTTCGAACAGATTTTCAGGCACTATTATCCGTCGCTGCTCAACTACGGGCTTCGTTTCAATAAGGACGATGAGGAGGTGAAAGACTGCATTCAGATTCTCTTCATGAATATCTGGGAGCGAAAGGCGTTTCTCGGCAATTCGGATTCCATCCGGAATTACCTGCTCGCATCGCTTCGCCGGCTTATCCTCAAACGGGCAAAGGCAAATCCGATGACCGTCGCACTCGAAGAAGACGATTCAATTTTTCATGTCGAACTATCGGTGGAAATGCAGATGATCCATGATCAGACCCTGAAAGAAAACGTACTTTCCTTGCAAAATGCGATTCAAAACCTTCCGGCGAGGCAGAAGGAGGCGTTATACCTGCGGTTCTACAACGAACAATCGTTCGCTGAGATCGCGCTGATCATGAATATTTCTACCCGGGCTGTTTACAAACTCATTTACAAGGCGCTGGATGCATTGAATGAAGAACTCGCGCCGCAGGGGCGCGACGTGCCTTTTGTGCTCGGCGTTTACATGGCATTACTGGGGGCCGGAGCCGTCATGGGAGAGAATGTAGAAGTTGTTAGTGATCTCATCCGCGGATAGTTAGAAGGTATTTGAAAGAAATGTAAAAATTTTTACAAAAAATTTAACCGGTCGAGGGTCACTCCGTATTTATTCTGGCTTTATCAAAGTAAAGAATAAATATTATCCTATTGGAAGCGCACAAATACGACCGATTTAGCTATAAGGATTTCGTCCTCGACGATGATTTCCGTGCATGGCTCAACGGCACCGCCCCCGAAAAAGACCATCTGTGGGAGAAATGGCTTCTTGCCAATCCGGCCCGCCAGGCAGAAATTGAAAAAGCCAGGAGAATTGTCCTTGCCCTGCATTTTCAGGATAAATCCGTTCCGGATCACGATATCGGGCAACAATGGAAACGACTTGAATCTTCTATCGCCGCTTCCGAAGCCGCAAAAGAAAGCGAAACGCCGTCCCGTCGCATTACGCTCACCTGGATTTGGAGACTCCTCGCTGCCGCGTGTGTGGTGGTCGGGGCGTTTTTCTTCGTGAACCGCTACCTCATTGGGCATCATGCTCCGGCGTCGGCTTACGTGCCGGTAGAGCATAGGGCGGCAAACGGTCAGCAGCGCAGGCTCCTGCTCCCCGACGGTACCCGCGTGACGCTCAATGCAGGTTCGTCCATTTCCTTTCCCCAGGAATTTGAAGAAGATATCCGCGAAGTAAGTCTGTCTGGCGAGGCATTCTTTGATGTCAAGCGAAACGAGAAGCAACCTTTTGTGATCACGACAGGCGGCGTAGTGACCAAAGTCCTCGGTACTTCATTCAATATCAGCGCCTATCCCGAAAACAAGTCCGTGCAGGTTGCAGTGGTGACCGGCAAGGTGAAAGTGAATGCCCGGATAGGCTCGGAGGATCAGAATGCGTGCGTTTTCCTGAGCAAAAGTGAAATGGCGACTTTTCAAAAAGAAGCCGGCGAACTCATCGTCAGCACTTATGACGAAAAAGAGCAGATTGGCTGGAAAGACGGCATGCTATACTTCCAGAAATCGGATTTCCATTCTACCATTCTTAAACTGGAACGCTGGTACGGCGTAAAGTTCGAGGTGGCGCCGGGTGTACGCATGGATGCCGACTGGCGGTTCAGCGGCAAATTCCAGGATAAGCCGCTCGATTATATCCTAGGGGTGATGAGCTATCCCGGCCGGTTCTCCTATCAGATCAATAACAGCATTGTCAAACTTCAATAACCGAAACTACCGTATGCGGTCCGACACCTCCTGAAAAAAGAACCGGTAACCATCGCTGATTACCGGTCCGTGTGACTTTCCCGTGCTAAGAGTTGGCGCTCAATCAGGTAACGGGGAAAGTCACGTGTAATGAACGTGAAATTCAAAACGATCAAAAATATGCAATATAAACTACTACGACAAATTGTAGCGATGTCTAGGTATGCGGTTATCGGGACGGTTTTGCAATGCATTTTCGCGGGTTTGCTGTCGGCTTCCGACGGCAAGGCCCAGGAGCAGAGCATTGAGAAAATCTACATTTCCATCGACCTGCACAACGTGCCGCTGGAAGATGCCTTTGTGGTGATCAACGACAAAACCAATTTCAATTTTCAGTACGATCATAAACTCGTACGGAACAAAACGGTTGACCTCAGTTTTCCGCAAGCGAGCGTTGGGAAGCTGTTACGGCATATTTCGGAGGAGACGAGCCTCAGTTTCAGCAGGGTCAACGAAACCATTTATGTTTCCAATGCCAAAAGGCACGCCGTGACCGAAGTGCTCAATGGCACCTCGGTGTTCAAGGCGTCGGCCACGGGCAAACCCGAGGCATTCGTCGGTTCCGCTGAGGCCTATCATGCGCAGCGGCTCCGCCAGGTGATGGATGATGCCATCGCTTCATTGACTGTGACGGTCACCGGGGTGATCCGCGACGAAAACGGGATCGGCCTGCCGGGCGTGAACGTCGTCGAAAAAGGTACCCTCAACGGGCTTTCGACCGATACCGAGGGTAAATACAAAATCACTGTTACGAATAATGCTTCGGTGCTGGTATTCAGTTATATAGGGTACGTTTCGCAGGAGATACAGGTCGCCGGCCGCCGGTCGCTGGATGTAAAACTGGTGCCTGAAAACAAGGCACTGGAAGAGGTGGTTGTGGTGGGTTACGGCACGCAGCGTAAGGAGAGTGTAGTGGGAGCTATTTCACAGGTCGACAACAAGGCACTCATGCGCTCGGGTACGTCCAACGTCACCAACGCGCTCGCGGGCAAGCTTTCGGGCGTGCTCACGATGCAGCAGAGCGGTGAGCCGGGAAGCGACCATTCAGAGATCGTGATCCGCGGACTTTCGAGCTGGAACGGCTCGCAGCCGCTGGTGATGGTGGACGGCGTAGAGCGCGATTTCCGCGACATGGACCCCAACGAGATCGCGACCATATCGGTATTGAAAGATGCATCGGCTACGGCCGTTTTTGGCGCGAAAGGGGCCAACGGGGTTATTATCGTGACGACCAAACGCGGGACGATCGGGAAGCCCAAACTGGATTTTACTGCATCTTATGGTCTGGCAAAGGCTACCCGCATTCCCGACCACATCAGCTCCTACCAGACGATGTCGATGTACAACCAGGCGCTGATGAACGGCCAGCAGTTTACCGACCTCATTCCGCAATATGCACTGAATGAGTACAGGAACCCCTCCACGCCGCTGAACAGCCTGCGCTATCCGGACGTAAACTGGTTCGATCTGATGACAAAACCATTTGCAACCAATGCAAATGCCAATTTCAATGTATCGGGCGGCACTAACTTCATCAAGTATTTCACATCGCTGGGCTATTCCTACCAGGGAGATTTTTTCAAAGCCTATCACGAGGGTTATGATGATACCAGATACTGGTACAACCGCTTCAACTACCGGACCAATATCGATTTTAACCTGACACGCTCGACGACATTATCCCTGAACGTAGGCGGCGAGACGGGCATTAAAAACCAACCGAGCGGTACGCCGTGGCGTAATTTGTATTCGACGGGGCCGTCGCGTTACCCGGCTTATTTTCCGGCCTGGGTGCTCGAACAGGTGCCGGATCCCGATTATCCCAACGACAGCGGCGACCGCCTTGCGATGAACTTCGGCGAGTTTACGGGTAATCCTTACACTTCGATGAACCAGGGTTCTTTCGACCGCTACCTCGATTCCAAGCTCTTTACCGACCTGATACTCGATCAGAAGCTGGATTTCATTACGCCGGGGCTCGCCGCGAAAGGCAAGGTTTCGCTGAGTACCTATTATAAGAACCTGTCTTTGACCGGCCGTTACACCTTTCCGGAATACCAGCTGAATTACGATAAGATCGGCACCGAGGAAAATCCGTGGTTCCGCGCCGGCCAGGGGAACGAGGTATTTCAGCAAACTCCACTGGATATTAATGTAGGCGCGCTGGAAGGCGGCTATTACAAAGATTTGTATTACGAACTGTCGGCCAACTACAACCGGTCGTTCGGCAAGCATAATGTGAGCGGGCTGGTGCTCGTGAACCGCCAGCAGCGCGACCGGGAAACGAGTTTTCCGTATTACAACCAGGGCCTGGTGAGCCGCGGTACCTACGATTATTCGGGTAAATACCTGCTTGAAGTGAATGTGGGCTACACTGGTTCGGAGCGGTTTGCACCGGGTATGCGGTATGGCTTTTTCCCGTCGGGTGCTGTGGGCTGGGTCGTATCGGAAGAGAAGTTCTTCAAGGAACGCATCCCCTGGATCAGCAAACTGAAACTGCGTTATTCGGATGGTAAGGTGGGCAGTGACATCGCGACCAACCGGTGGCTGTATTTGAGTGATTATTTCAAAGATAATGCCGGATATATCCACGAAGACCTTGGTCCAAACCTTGTTTCACAATGGGAAGAAGCCCGGAAGCGGGATTTTGGGATTGAGCTCGGACTCTGGAACGACACTTTCACCTTCGGCGTCGATCTGTTCGACGAGCGTCGCAAGAAGATGCTTCTCGACCCGCGAAGCGTCACTATGCTCGTGGGCAATTCATTCAAGGAGCTCAACCTTGGACGGCTCAAAAAGCACGGTATCGAGCTCGAAGCGGAATATCGGAATAACACAGCGTCGGGCCTCAGCTATTTTGTGAAAGGGTTGTTCGGTTTTAATGAAAACCGCATTCTGTTCAAGGACGATCTCCCTTATGCCTATGATTATCAGAAAGACGCAGGCAAACCACTCGGCGCGCAGCTCAGCGGTGTGGAACTGACGGGCAGCGGCTACTACACTTCCGTGGATGATATTCACAACAACGTGTCAGCCATTGACCTGCAAAAACTGAATGTAGGCGATTACAAATTCCTCGATTTCAACGGCGACGGAAAGGTGACCAACCTCGACAAGTATCCGATCCCCGGCTCCGATTATCCGCCCATTACCTATTCGTTTTCGGCAGGGTTTTCCTGGAAAAAGTTTGATTTTAACTTTATGTTCCAGGGTAATGTGGGCAAATATGTCGAGTTCAACCAGCCCTATGAAGTCGAGTTTATCAAAGGCGACTGGCGCGTGCATGCCTCGCAGCTCGACTACTGGACACCTACCAATCCGGGTGCGAACCACGCCACCTTGCACTACTCCGGCGGCGGGAGCACCGATAACCTTTTCTGGGGCGGCGGCGAGGCCGACAGGGGTTTTGATATCATGATCGAAAACCGTTTCTGGCGCAACTCCAATTACCTGCGTCTGCGGGAAGTGTATGCGTCATATACATTCAATTCCAAATTCCTCCGGCGGGTAATCGGCACCTCGAACCTGGTGTTTTTCGTGACCGGCAATAACCTGTGGACTTTCACAAAACTCATTGAGGGCGACCCGGAAAGGAAGGATTTTAACCAGGGTTTCTACCCCCAAATGACTAGTGTGAAATTTGCCATCAGGGCGGCATTCTAACCCAACCAACAGACGATGAAAAGATTAATTACGATACTGTGTGTACCGGTGCTGTTCATTTTCCTTTTGGCATCGTGCGTAGAAGACTATCTGGACAAGGCGCCCGAGTCGGGGCTGACGGAGGCGGATGTTTTTTCAAAATATGAAAATTTCAAAAAGTTCTTCGACGGCATTTATGAGGGCAATAAAATAGACGGTACAACCTGGCGTGCCTATAACATTAAGACAGGCTATTCGCTGTATTTCGATTTCTGGGATCAGAAATATACCATGGAGGCGCTCACGGATATGAGCGATATGGGTCGGGTAATGGATGCGCAGGTGATCAAAAGCGGCCAGATTTCGGCCATTATCAATAAAATGACCTACGACCCGTCGCGCCGGCCCATCCTCGGGGCGATGTTCGCCATTATCCGCAAATGCAACATGACATTGAAAAACATCGGGATGCTCAAAGATGCCAGCCCGGTAGATGTCAATGATTTCAAAGGTCAGGCGCACTTTATACGCGCGTTTGCGCATTTCGAGCTGTTCCGGTTATGGGGACCGATGCCTTACCTTACCAAGGTGATCGGGCAGGGAGATGAATGGGATATTCCAAGACTCTCGAAACGCGAAACACTGATCCGCATTGCCATGGATATGGACTCGGCCGCTGCCTATTTCGAGCAGGCCGATCTCATGCGCCGTGACCCGGGCCCCGGCGTGGCAGGACACCTCAATAATCCCGAACAAAAACGCCCGACCGGCGTAGCGGCCAAGGCATTCAAAGCCCGCGCATTGCTCTACGCAGCAAGTCCCCTGAACAACGAACAGGGTAATGCCGACTGGGAGGCGGCCGCCAAAGCCAACTGGGAAGCCATTCAGATCGCCGAGAAATATGGCTACGACCTGCTTTCGCTTGCCGATTACAAGAAGAATTACATTGGTACCACCTATTCCAATGAACAACTCTGGGCATGGTATGCCGGTACGAAAACCTACAACGACGGTACTTTGAACGGCCAGATGAACGGGGTTTTCGGAGGTGGGAAAACGGGCTGGTCGGGAGAATGCCCTACCCAGAACACGGTCGATAAATTTGAAACCAAATGGGGTGAGCCATTGAATACTCCTGCGGACCGGCAGGCCGCGGTGGCCGCAGGGCATTACAGCGAGCAGGATCCCTACAAAGACCGCGACCCGCGTTTTTACATTGACATTATTTATAACACCGCACCGGTGCCCGGTTACGGCAATGCCAAGATCTACTACGAGACCAAAGATGGCGCTGCGGTGTACGGTCAGTTGCTGGACCAGTCTTATGCAGGCATTACGCGCACGGGCTACTACGAGCGCAAGACCTGGGGCGAGCAGAGTGTGAACAACAAAACTACCCCGCAGTATACCGATCCGCTGATCCGCCTCGGGGAGTTGTACCTCAACTACGCTGAGGCCGCCAACGAAGCTTACGGCCCTAATGGTGCGGCTCCCGGTTCATCCCTCACCGCCTTGCAGGCGCTCAACCGCATTCGCACGCGTGCAGGAATGCCCGACGTGTTACAGGCCTATACCGGTACGAAGGACAAACTCCGCGACCGTATCAAGAATGAGCGTACTATCGAGCTTTGCTTCGAAGGTGGGCATTATTACCACGATATCCGCCGGTGGAAAGACGCCCCGAAAGTAATGGGCGGCACGCTTTACCGGATGGACGTGGAGAAAGTGCCTGTCAGCACCGCTTACCCGACTGGCTTCAAGTATACCCGGATGCCGCTCTCGGCAGACCGCCAGACGCGCTGGAAAGAAGCGATGTACTACCTGCCGTTCAACACGGAAGATATGTACAAAATGAAAAATTTCGTCCCTAACGAAGTCTGGTAACCCGTAACGCTCAATCCATGATGAAGAAAATAATCCATTATACAGCGCAGGCGGCTATCGGAATGATCGTACTCTGCCTGCTGTGGGGCGGCAGTGTGCTCGCCCAGGATAAGCCGGCCAAAAAGCCGAAGCCCGTGAATGTAAGTCTTAAAGTGACCGACGAAAACGGTAACCCGATCCCGAATGCCTCGGTGGTGGTAGGCGAGGGGCAGATTCACGCCGAAACCAACGAGAGCGGCGATTTTGACTTCGAAGCATTGCCCGAGGATTTTGTGACGGTTTCGTCCTACGGTTACAGCAAATCGGTGTCGCTCGTGGGCGATATTGTAACCAACAGCGTGGTGGAACTGAAAAAAGCCAAGTTGTTTGCCACGGCCGATGATGCCATTCCCATGCCTTTTATGAATATGCCGAAACGGCTGGCAACGGGAAGTTACGTGACTCTAAAAACCGCCGATCTTGAAAAGTATCCTACCAACGACCTCCGTAATGCATTTTCGGGCCTTGTTAACGGCCTGGAAGTGGTGGAGCGCGACGGCTCGCCGGGGCTGACGGCCGAGGAGGAACTGGGTAATTTCAGGATCACGGAAAAGATAGGCCTTGCCACGCGCGGCCGCAGCCCTATTTTCATTATCGACGACATCCCCACCGACATTACCGAAATGCCGATAGACCCGCAGGAAATCGAGTCGGTTACGATCATTAAGGACATTGTAGGCAAAGCCATGCTCGGGCCAAGGGGCGCGGACGGCATTATTTACATTAAAACCAAAAGAGGGAAAGTCAATGAAAGGATCCTGAGCGTGAATGCTGAACAGGGCGTGAGCATTGTCGATAGGTTCCCTGGCTGGGCGTCGGGCGCGGAGTATGCCGCGCTGAATAATGTGGCGCGGACCAATAGTTTGCTGTCGCCGCTTTACAATGAAAATGATATTGCTGCCTACGCTAAGAATGATCCGTACGATCTTTACCGGCCCAGCGTCGATTTCCGGCGAATGATGCTGAAAGACTCGAAGCCTTTTACACGGGTAAACCTGTCGTCGACCGGTGGCAACGAGACCGTGCAGTACAATGCCTACCTGGGCTACAACGGGGAAGGGGATATTTACAAAATCGGTGGCAAATCGGACTACAACCGTATTAATGTGCGGTCGAACATCGACATTAAAATCAATCCGCTGATCAAGGTCAAATTCGACTTTTTTGGCGGGCTTGGGCTGCGTCGCTCACCCAACTACGGATATAACGCCAATTTTACGAGCGACGATTTCAACGCCAACACCGCACTGGATCTTGTGGAGTTCAATAGCGTCATTAACGATATCACCAACACACCGCCGATCGCATTTCCCGTGTACGCGGCATTTGGGGATAATGCGGTGGCACCGTGGTACGGGGTGAGTTCCAACTATAAAACCAACCCGATCGGTAACCTTATGCACAATGGTTATTATACCGAAACCGGCCGGACAGGGGCTTCTAACCTCACTTTTGACTACGACTTGAAAGAGCTCGTGCCGGGCCTCAGATCGACGACCTATGCCGGGTTTAACCTGTTCAACAGCTTGCGGATCGGAAAGGCCGAGGATTACATCGCCTACATTGCAACACCCGGCAAAACCGACGCCGGCCTGGATACCATCAGGCTCTCAAAAGTACATGACGGTGTGGATATGGCTGGTCAGGCGAAACTCCATGATTACTATTCGCAGCGGTTTGTGGTTTTTGAAAACCTCAGCTACGAAAAAAGCTGGAACGTGCATAGCATTCAGGCAGGGCTGACCTATTACCTGGGCAAATTATCACGTAACGGGATCGAAGAACCCCAGCGCCAGCAGAATGCGGTGTTCAATGGGGTGTATTCGCTGAAAGACCGGTACGTGTTCCAGGGCGTGCTTAACTATGCCGGTACTTACAGTTTCGACAAAGGTAAGCGGTACGCATTGTTTCCTGCTGCCGGCGTGAGCTGGGTGATTTCGGAAGAGGGCTTTTTCAAAAGCCTGAAAGGTATTGATTACCTCAAAATCCGGGCGGAAGCGGGTATGCTCGGCTATGAAAGCTTCCTGCCGCCGTTCTATTATCTCGACCGCTGGGGCGTGAACTCTACCGGCTCGGCATTCGGACCTTATTCGACAGGGCAATGGTTTGGCAGTAATACCGACAACCTGGTTTACCGCACCTCGCCGGGCCGCATCGGTAATCCCGACCTGACCTGGGAAAAAAGGAAAGAGTTCAATATCGGCGTCGACGGTCTGTTTCTGAAACGCAGGCTTTCGATTGAAATCAACTATTTCAACAACCTGCGTGACGGAATCGTATCGCAGCTGGCCAATACCGTGCCGCTGGTGGCAGGTATTTCCGCTGCCAGGCCCTGGTATAATTATAACAAAGTCAGGAGCTTCGGTGTGGAGGCTGCATTGCAATATACCGAGCGCCTGGGGGAATTCCGGTTTTCGATCGGCGGTAATGCCACCGTGCAGGACAGCAAAATCCTGAAATGGGACGAACCCAATTTCCGCTTCGGTTACCAGACGCGCATTGGAACACCTTCCGACGGCTACTGGGGGCAAACATACACGGGCAAGTTCGCCAGTGATGCAGAAACCGAGGTTGTCCCGCAGATCTACGACGAAGACCTCAAAGCGGGTGACCTGAAATACCGGGATATGAATGGCGACGGCGTGGTAGACGACAATGACCAGAGCCGGATCGGTCACGTGTCGCCCCGGCTGACCTATGCCTTGAACCTGAAACTGGCATTCCGGAATCTGGAACTCACCGCCATCGGTACCGGCCGGGCATTCTATCAGATTCCTTTCACCAATAAGTACTTCTGGAATGGCTGGGGTGATAACAACTACTCCGATTTCGTGAAGGAAAACATGGGAGGCCAGTATCCGCGGCTTACCTACTATAAGGTTAATAACAACTTCGTGTCTTCGGATTTCTGGCTGCGCGATGGTGGGTTTTTCAAGATCCAGAATCTGGAGCTGGCCTATAATGTGCCGGTCAGGCTGGGTAATATGATCGCTGCGCGCGGCATCCGTGTGTATGTACGCGGGGCCAATGTGCTCACATTCTCCAAGATCAAAGGAGTAGACCCGGAGTCGGTGAACTCGGGCATTACCGCCTATCCGTTGTTCCGCACGTTTTCAGGAGGGGTTAAACTGACATTTTAAAGCCAGAGCTATGTATTTGAAATCATTTTATATCAAAAATATCCTTTCGCTGACGATCGCCGTACTGGGGCTCGCGTCGTGTGTCGACTACCTGGAACCTTATCCGAATGGCAACAGAACCACAGACGATATCTGGAAATACCAGGATATGGTTCAAGGGCTTGTGGGGCAGTGCTATGATAACATGACCCGCAACTACAACGACAACGAAGGCGTTTTCCTCGACGGCGCTACTGACGACGTAGTCATTACGAGCACCACGCATCCGCTCAACCGCCTCGCAGTGGGTGCCATGCCCACCAGCCTCGACCCGTTCAGGACTTATTGGGACAGGGATTACCGCTCTATTTATCTTTTGAATCTGTTCCTGAAAGACCGGCGGGGATATAATACCCGCTTTCTGGTGGACCCGCACCTCGACAGCCTCGTTAAAAACCGTTTGCAGGGCGAGGCATTTGCATTGCGGGCGTGGTTTCAATGGGATCTGCTTCAAAAGTTCGGTGGTATGGCCAACGGGCAGCTGATGGGCTTTCCGATCGTACTGGATCCGGTGGATATTAAAGCGGAGACGAATCTCGCACGCGGCACGTACGACGCCTGCGTGAAACAGATCATCGCCGACTGCGATTCCGCCTACAAATACCTGCCCATTGCCCACCGCGATTTTCTGGTCAAGAACGTCAACGACCGTGCTTACGCCGGAGGGCGCTATTGGGGGCGAATGGACGGCATCACCACACGGGCGATCAAGGCATTGGTATACCTTACCTGGGCCAGCCCGCGATTCAACCCGTCGAACGACATGACGCGCTGGGACCTCGCAGCGCAGAATGCGAAGGAGGTGATTGATTTCAAAATGAAGACCGACGCCGTTACCAATGGCTTCAATGCAACAAAAGCCGTAAACTGGTTCGATCCTAACTTCCCGGGGATCATCTGGGCATCGCGCTATAACAATGCGAATGACGCCATGGAGCGGATGTTCTATCCCGGCGGTTTCCAGGGCACCGGATCGGTAGGGGCCACGCAGGACCTGGTAGACGCATTCCCGATGAAGAACGGTTACCCCATTACCGACCCCCGCAGCAAATACGACCCGGCTAATCCCTACGCCGACCGTGATCCCCGCTTTTACGCCACGATTTTTCATAACAATGCCAAAGCTGTAAAAATCAACAGCGACAAAGTGATGTATACGTTCGAAAACTGGCAGAATGCGAAGGATGCCGCCGGCCCTGCGGTGAACAGCCGCACCAATTATCATATCAAGAAAATGGTATTCATGGGCTTGAACTGGTCGGATAATTCCATCAATCGCCAGCCGCATTCGAAATTCTTCATTCGCTGGGAGCACATGCTGCTTGCGTTTGCGGAGGCTGCCAATCAGGCGGAGGGGCCCGAGGGCGATAAATTCGGTATGTCGGCCAGGGATGCGATGGAGTATCTCCGCAAGAAGGACAATACCGATGGGGGAAAAGGCTTTACGACCGATCCTTACCTCGCCGAGGCCGCATCCAAAGGGAAAGCGGTTTTCGATGGGTTTATCAAGAATGAAAGAAGAATCGAGACCTGTTTCGAAGGCATGCGGTTTTTCGATCTGCGTCGCTGGTCGACCAATCTTACCGATCTGAACAGACCTGTACGGATGGCGAAGATTACCCGTAATTCGGACGGAAGTTTTGAATATAAACTCGACGAAGTGGTGGAAGCGCGGTCATACCGATCTGCCTTCCTGCCGATTCCTTATGACGAAGTGCTTAGAATGTCTAACCTGGTACAAAACGATGGCTGGGAGGCCTGGAAATAAACATGAATGCTATGAAAAAGAGAATTGCCTTCGCCATCGGGCTCACCATGGCACTGAGCGCTTGCTATGACGACTACATCAAGGATTTCGACTACACCTCGGTCTATTTTATGTATCAGACCAACGCGCGTACGTTCGTGGTGGGCGAGGGGATGAGCATTGAGGTGGGCGCTGCGCTGGCAGGCGTGCGCGAGAACAGGCAGGATCGGGTGGTAGGTTTTCAAATGGATGCCGCGCTGGTGAATGCGAATGCGCTGGAAGCGATGAAAGCCGGGGCGGCTTACATTCGGGAAGCTGTGAGCGGCGTCGACACGCTGAAACCGCTTCCTGCCGACTACTTCACTATTTCTGATAATTCCAGAATGGTGATCAAAGCTGGCACGCATATGGGCTCGGTGGTGATCAAGGCCGATTCCGCCCGGTTTCTGAAAGACGCCGCGACGATCCGGGCCGGGTATGCGATTCCGTTCTACATCACTTCGGCCGACGCCGATTCAATCGTTCGCGCCAAACGTTCGGCGGTGGTTGCGCTTAAATATGAGAATATGCTTTTTGGCAACTACTGGCACGGCGGTGTTACCACCGTGAAAGACGCTGCGGGTAAGGTGGTGAAGACTGTGAAGTATTACACGACGATCCCGTCGCCGGAAGCCAAAATTTTCAAGCTGAAAACCGTGGCGCCCGATGCGCTTGTGACGAACATGATCAGCGACCAGGAGGGTTCCTTTAAAATTACGCTCGAGGGAAATGCCATTAAAATCAGCAAAGCCGATGGTTCTGCGGTGGATGTGAAGGCCGATGGAGCGAGTACTTTTAACCGGGCAAAACTGTTGCAGGAACGAAAGTTGTTTTTGAATTATAAATATGAAAATGAGGATGGTACCACCTCTTTCGCACAGGATACACTGACATTCCGGAATCGCATCCGCGACGGTGTAAACGAGTGGCAGGACGAGAACCCGGACCATTACAAATAGGTGTCAGATTACCGCTTCATCAGCAAACCGGGTGCCATATCTGTTTGGTAATACTCTTACTTAATATTGTTTAAATACAATATTTGGAAGGGGTGTTTCCCGCGGATATGGCATTTTCGTATTCGTTTGTGCAAATATTTTATAATAAAATGTTGGAACGAGTCTATTTTGGCAACGTTCCCGATAACGATTGCATAAATAAACTTCGCGGATCGTTTTCAATTTTCTTCCCGAATCTCTATTCTCCGAAAGATTTCCGAATGGTACTTTTGGTACAATAAATAGGCTTATTGGAATTGTTCAAATGAGCTTGTGACCGGAAATCAAAGTACCTTATCATCCCTAAGTCCCTTTCCAGATAAAATATTTTAACAGATTAGTTACAAATCTGTGTTAAGTAACCCTATGTTTATTTGTAACTATTTATGGAAAAAATATAATTATTTTGTAGGGGTAATCTATCAAGTGATCGTCAGAATTGACAGTTTATGGTGAACTACTATTAATGGTTAAACAATCAATGCGTATGAAAAGAAACTTTACAAGTATTGGCCACTGTATGATGCGTTGGGCAATGGCTGGTGCGGTGATGACGGGTTTTACAGGGCAGGCCTATGCAATGAGGCCTTCAAACCCCGCCATCAGGGTTATCGACAGGACAGTTTCAGGAAAGGTGACATCCGTAGAGGACAACCTTCCGGTTCCCGGCGTTTCGGTAGTACTGAAAGGAAGTAAAAGCGGTACCAATACCGATGCCGACGGAACTTTCAAGATCAGTATTCCGGAAGACAATGCAGTCCTCGTGTTTTCAGCAGTAGGTTTCGTGACGCAGGAAGTTACTGTTGGAAATAAAAGCGTGGTGGACATAGTACTTGCCAGCGATCAGAAAATATTGACGGAGGTCGTGGTTGTGGGTTATGGTACGCAAAAGAAAAGCCAGCTGACCGGTGCGATTTCGTCGGTTGGTTCAAAAGAGATCAATGAAATGCCTATTACCAACCTCGGGCAGGCGCTTCAAGGACGCGCGGCCGGGGTGGACGTGACGCAGTCAGGCTCGAAGCCGGGAACGGTGCCGAAGATCCTGATCCGCGGCCGTCGCTCGTTCAATGCGGGTAATGATCCCCTGTATGTGGTGGACGGTATCCCATTGGCGGGGGGCTATGAAGATATTAACCCCAGCGACATCCAGTCGATGGAGGTTTTGAAAGATGCAACCGCCACGGCGATTTACGGTTCGCGCGGTGCGAACGGGGTGGTGATCGTGACCACCAAGCGCGGTGGCCAGAAAGGCAAAACGACCGTTAGCTACGATGGTTATGCGGGGGTTTCCAAAGCGCTCGATAAGGTAAAGCTTTTTAACGGCGCTGAATTTGCCGAATTCGTACGGGAAGCGTACCGTGCCACAGGCGGTTACAAGGATGCTGCCGGCAATGCTATTCCGACAGGCGTGATCAATGCAGAGGCCGACGCGAAAGTGGCGGTATTGGGCGGTGACCCCAACGTGGCCAAAGGTATCGCCAATGGCACCAGCACCGACTGGCAGGACCTCGTAGTGGGCACCGGCATGATGCAGAGCCACTCCGTGGGCATCCAGGGAGGAAGCGACCGTACCCAATTCTATATTTCGGGTGGTTACTTCCGTGATAAGGGAGTTGTGAAGGAAGCGAACTTCACCCGTTTCTCGTTGCGTGCCAACATTGATCACAATGTGAACAAATGGCTGAAAGTCGGCCTTTCTTCCTACATGATGAACAGCATCCGTAACGGTGAAAACCTGAATACATACGGGATGACGATCAACCAGAACCCGCTCGCGGTGCCCTACGATGAAAACGGCAAGCTGATTTTCT
Organism: Dyadobacter fermentans; assembly: GCF_019924045.1. Lineage (GTDB taxonomy): Bacteria > Bacteroidota > Bacteroidia > Cytophagales > Spirosomataceae > Dyadobacter > Dyadobacter fermentans_A. The sequence goes on from NZ_JAHXBN010000022.1 coordinate 235,433, forward strand.
CGCCTACCAACGATGCCTTGCTGACCAACCCGCTCGCCGAATTGGTGAAGGGAGCGCAAGTAGATCAGATGAAGCGTTACCGCATTTTCAATAGTCTTTATACGGAGTTCAGTATCCTGCCGGGTTTGAAATACCGTGTAAACTTTGGTCCGGATTTCAATATTTACCGTTACGGACGTTTTGTAGGCTCTATGACCAACGCGAGAAAGGGCGGTGATGCACAAGCCAGCACCGGTAATGCAATCGGTTTCAACTGGACGCTGGAAAACATTGTGAATTACACCAAAACCTTCGGAGGCAAGCACAATCTGAATGTTACTTTGCTACATTCTATCCAACGCGACCGCACCGAAGCATTTACTTCGTCGGTGCAGGGAGTACCTGTTGAAACACAATCTTTCTATAACCTGGGCGCAGCAACAACTGTATTCTCTCCCAGTAGCGGTCTGGTTGAATGGACGATCAACTCGTTCATGGGACGTGTGAACTACGATTACAATGACAAATACCTGGTTACATTGACGATACGTCGTGACGGTTCGAGCCGTTTCGGTAAGAACAGCAAGTATGGTAACTTCCCGGGTATCGCGGTAGGTTGGAATATCGGTAATGAGGATTTCCTGAAAGGCGTTAGCTGGATCGATCTTCTGAAAGTACGTGCAGGATGGGGTAAAGTGGGTAACACCGGTTTGGCCCCTTATCAGACACAGGCGTTCCTTGGCCGTACCAGCTATGCATGGAATACAACGGCGGCGTACGGTTACCGCCCCGGAACGATCGGAAATGCCGATTTGCGTTGGGAATCATCCGGTACTGCCAACGTAGGTCTCGATTTTAGTCTCTTTCGCGGACGTGTACAGGGTTCACTGGAATTTTACCAAACTAATACCACCGATTTGCTTCTGTCTGACCAACTTCCGGGATCAATCGGTTTCAACGCCGTTACCCGCAACGTGGGCGAAACCCGCAACCGCGGTATCGAACTCGGTGTGACTACTACGAATGTCAACACCAACAGCGGTTTCAAATGGACCACGGATTTTACATTTACCAAAAATACAGAAGCTATCCTGTCGCTCTATAATGGAAAAGTGGATGACCTTGGTAACGGCTGGTTCATTGGCCGTCCTTTGAGCACCGTTTATGATTACAGAAAGATCGGTATCTGGCAGACCAACGAAGCGGATGCAGCGAAGGCGGTTAACAGCGAAGTGGGTCAGATCAAGCTGAAAGACATCGACGGCGACGGCAAGATCAATGCGAATGACCGCGAGATCATCGGTTCGGACGTCCCTGATTTCAGTGCAGGTATTACCAACCGTTTCAGTTTCAAGGGCTTCGATCTCTCATTCTTTTTCTTTGCACGTGTGGGTAACCTGATCCGCAGCGAGTTCCACCGGAACAACAACGCGCTGGCTGGCCGCTACCAGCAAATGAAGGTGGATTACTGGACGCCGAACAACCCGACCAACGAGTTCCCCCGCCCGAAAAGCAACCAGGAGTTCCCGGTTTACGGCAGTACGCTTACCTATTTCGATGGAACGTTCGTGAAATTGAGAAACGTGAACGTAGGTTACACATTTACACCGGAAATGTCGAAAAAACTGGGAATGGAGTCGCTTCGCCTGTATTCAAGCATCCAGCAGCCGTTTATCTGGGCAAAATACCGCAGCAAATACAACGGTGTTGACCCTGAAACAACCGGGCTTGCAGCAGGTGGAACAGGTGTTACCCCCGCAACGATGGTGATTACTTTCGGCTTGAATGCGAAATTCTAACAGCCTGGTTTTGAAATTTTAAAAGATACTGACAAATGAAAAATATAAGAAAATCGATCGTGGTGTGCGGCATGGCGGCGTTGATGCTGGCAGGGCAGGGGTGTAAGGATGTGCTCGATGAGAACATCATCTCCGGTGTAGGTAACGACTATTTGAATACTGCCAAAGGATTTGAGGACGGTGTGAAGGCCGCTTACTCATCGCTGCGTTTTTACTACGCAACGCAGCAAGGGCTGACTTTGACCGAGTATGGTACGGATATCTACGCAACAGGTGCCGATGGCGGTTACAAAGGTTTCCATTTCTACGACGGCCAGCTGAACCCGACAGTGGATTACCTGGCTACAACCTGGGATGAGCTTTACAAAGGGATCAACACTTGTAATGCGGTCATCGAACGTGCTCCAAATGTGGTGGGTGTTGCCGATAATGTTAAAAAGCTGCGTGTTGCCGAAGCCAAATTCCTGCGCGGACATTATTATTACCTCCTGCACCAGCAGTATGGCGGCGTGGATCTTCGTCTGACGGAAACGGTGCTTCCTACCAAGGAAACCAAGCGTGCAACCGATGCAGAAATGTATGCGGCGATCATCAAGGACCTGAGTGATGCGGTTAACGATCTGGAAGCAAAGGCACAGTCGAGCGATTATGGCCGCGCTACCAAGCCTCATGCACAGGCATTGCTGGCGAAAGTGTATCTGGCAAAAGGGTATTCGACGGAAAAAGCGGCAGACGATTTTACCAAAGCAGCCGACCTGCTGAAAGAGGTTTCTACCAAATATGGTTACAAACTGCTCGATGATTTCTCGGCTGTATTTGATGAAAACAACCAGAACCACGCCGAGGTAGTATTTGCCGTGCAATACACTACCGACGCTTTGACGAACGGAACGGGTAACAGCTTGCACCTCTATTTCGGGATGCAGTACGACGTGCAACCGGGTATGAAGCGGGACGTGTACTGGGGTCGCCCATTCAAACGCCTGAGACCGACCGAATATCTGCTGAACACTGTCTTTGCCGACCGTGTCAATGATTCGCGCTACAAAAAGACTTTCCGCGATACATGGTTGTCCAACAACCCCGGAACCTACAATGCGGCGTCATTTGATGATTCCAAAACAAAAGTGACGTTTGCTGCTGGTGATACGGCGATCTTTATTCCGGGCTACGAAATGACCAAAGAGGTTCGTGCTACGAAAAAATACCAGGTGCTTGTGCCTAGCAAATACTCGGAAGCATTGTTCCCGACCCTGCAGAAGTTCTTCGATTCGAAACGCCCTGATATGACTTACGAACCAGGTAGCCGCGATTATTACGTGGTGCGTCTGGCGGACGTTTACCTGATGCTCGCGGAGGCATTGCTGCAAACGGGTGATAAGGCCGGTGCAGCCGAAGCTATTAATATGGTAAGATACCGTGCGGGCTGGCCTGGTAAAAAGGACAAAATGCTGATCGACGCGAAGGATCTTACGATGGAAACAATCATCGAGGAACGCGCACGGGAGCTTGCCGGAGAGCAAACCCGCTGGGTGGATCTCAAACGCTGGGGACTGCTTGTGGAGAGGGTGAAAAAATATAACCCGCAAGCTTCTGCGATCCAGTCTTACCACGTGGTGAGACCGATCCCCCAGACGCAGATCGACCGCAGTGCCAAGACATCGGATGGTAAGTCGGTATTCCCGCAGAACACCGGATATTGATCTGATCTCAGTTTAGTTTTAGTAGGATGGTTGCCTCGTGCAGCCATCCTTTTTTCGTTTTTGAAAGGGGCGCCTGAAAAAAAACCTACCGGAGAATCAATGGTACTATCCGGTTGGAAATTAGGACTTAATACGAGTGCGGGCGGGCTGGAATGGGTGGCGTCAGGGTGGTATATTTCACTCATAATACTGTCTTGAACGGTTTTGGGTAGTTTTTGTACCTGTTGGGTAATTGTATATTGTTGATTATCAGTGCTTGTTATTTTTTCTTTTGCTCCTGTTGGTTTCTGTTGGTGTTTGATTGGTAAATTTACGTTGCAACATTTATTGCAACATTGATGGCAAAAACTACGATTGGTATTTTCTTCGACAAACGCGGCATGCGCAAAGGCTACTATATGACCAAGTGGCTAATCTACCATAACGGGAAGAGTCGCAATTACTCCACAGGATTCGAAGTTACGGAAACTGAGGTAGAATTTCTCAAAGCCAACAAAAGCGGGCTCCCCGCCAGAATCAAAAATGACAAGCAGATCCAGCTTTGGAACCGCGTCTATGGAGCCGAATACTTTGATACCAAGACCGGGAAAAGCAAGCCGGGAATACTCGCAGAAGGGGCCGCGCACCTTGACAAGATCAGGGATAGCTTTACTTTTGACTTATTCGCCAATTCTATTAACGGCAAGTTTCAGGACGAAGAACATGGCAGTTATTCAACGGAGCTCCTGCAAGGACTGAGAGAGCGGCGAGATAAGTTTTTCGCGGATGGATACCCGTCAACAGCAAGAACAATAAATAATACCGCCCAAAGCTTTACACGGTTTGCAATCAGCAAAGGGTACACAAATGCAAGCACCCCTACCATTCCGTTATCACTGATCACAGTAAGGTTTTTAGAGTCCTATGAAAAATGGATGCTGAAAGAGGGCAGATTCCAGAAAGCGAAAAAGGGGCCCGATGGGAAGTTCGTGGATAGGGCAGGGGCTCCGGCAAGCTACACCTCTATTAAGATGTATTGCCAAAACGTTAAAACTATATTTAACGAGGCCATTGCGTCGGGTGTTATCGCCCCGGAAAGCTCACCATTCAAAAAGTACAGAGCGCCGAAATCCAAAAATCTCAAAAAAGCCCTTTCCACGAAAACTATTTCGGAGATATTCTATTACGAGTGCAAACCGGGATCTATCATGGAATACAGGCGGGACCTTTGGGTTTTCTCCTACCTCTGCAACGGCATGAATTTTACGGATATCCTGAACCTGAAATGGAAGCATGTTGATCTATCGTCTCAAACTCTACGCTTCATTCGGCAAAAAACGAAGCGGACAAAACGGGAAGGCGTTATGGACATTGTAGTCCGACTGAATCAATCGAGTTTGGAGATTCTTGATAAATGGGCGACAAAGGACAGGATTCCGGAAAATTATGTATTTGATTTCCTCAACGATTCAATGGACGCGAAACGGAAGCGCATCGTTACTGACAACGCTATTCGGGTTAATAACAGGTGGATGAAAGCAATAGTTAAGAAGCTCGGGTACGATCCAGAAACGATAAACGTAAACACATACTCAGCACGGCATAGCTTCGCTACGACATTGGTCCGGTCCAATGCGCCAGCGGCCTTTATTCAGCAAAGTTTCGGGCATGCGAGTTTGATAACGACGCAAAGGTATATCGGCTCGTTTGAGGATGAGCAGGTTTCTCAGTACCTCAGCGCGCTGATACCTCAAAAACAAGAAGGCCAGGATTCCTAAATCCTGGCTCCATTCGCTAATCACCAAACCTGACCCGTCGAACATATCGCGGAATCCGATCCTCAATCCAAACACTTTCTTTTGGGTGCCGGTATCTGATTGCGGCAAGCATTTCCTGAGCTTCATCAGCGGTCCATTCGGTGCCTTCCTTCGCAGGTACGATATTTCCTGCATCGTCCATTGTGACACTTTTAGTACCCGCGAAAGAATCGCTTCGCATAATGACATAGTGATTCTTAGGAATGTTGAGCTGATATGCATAGTGAAGCATTTCAGAGGCTTCTTTCATATGAGATTCCGTGCAAACAACCCCGAACCGTTTACATATACCCTCGGCTACCTGCTGAAAATGAGGTTTGTTTCGAGTAAGTATTTCCCTTGCGTCCATTCGGCTGGTAGCAGTGAGGCGCTTCCAGATTAGCTGTAATCCGGAATGCAGGAGGTGCCCCTCCAATGAGTATCTATTGTTCATGTTGTTGATGAAGTTGTGAAGGGACAAAAATAATATCTTTGCCGGCATGACAGTACAAGAACTCAAAGAATGGTTTGAAGGCCGGGAAATACCGGCCGGCCCCGCCTGGATCCACAAGTCCATGAAGGTAGATGATCCTAGGCACTTCCTCCAACTACACTTTGACTCTATTGAAGCAGACCCGAATGAGCGGGCAAACGAGCCGCTGATCCTGCGGTTGATTTTGATGAAAGAATGGGTTGAAAAGAATGAAAAATAATTAAAATTTTATTGCACTTTTCTTGTTTCGTAACGATTCATGAGCTATCTTTATATCATCAAACAAACAGATAGCGAATGGATAAATTTCACCTGAGAATGCAATTGGCAGCCCTGAAACAGTTACTACGGGACTTGGAGGGTAAGCTAACAGAGGATGAAGTAAATGCGATTTTAGATCGAATTAAGATTCTCCTCCAACTACTCGAAGAAGAGTAACCTAGGGGGAGAAATCCCCCTTAAACTATATTCTCATGATGAACCAAGAAGAAAAAGCAAGATTTGACAAGCTAATCACCGAGACGGACAAGGCGATTAAGCAGTACATTGACGAAAAAGGGATAGCCTATCCGCTGGATGAGTGGCTCACCGTTTCGGAGTATTGTAAGAAATTTAATATACCGCGAACGCAGGTAGTAACGACCTGGATTAATCGAGGCGTCATTCCAAAGAAAAATGTTGTGACGATTCCAGAGCTAAATAACTTACGCCTTATTAAGGCTATAAAGTACCAGGAGTGAGTTTATCTCGCTTCTGTTTGTTTGATAAAAGGTCAGCCTGGCTATTATGTAGGCAGATTGATTATGCAGCACGCCGGCGCATTCGTAATGGATGGGTAGGCCCACAGAATAGGTAAGATCCCCGGCCATGACCGGGGAGACGAGAGTTCGAATCTCTCATGCGTCGGGTGCTGCTTTTGTATTTTTGAAGGCCGTAGGCGAAAAACCTACTTTCCGTCACAATAAGTCAATACCGTTAACAAATATTTGCATAAAAATTTAGGTATATACGTCAGTATGGCTCAATTCACACTGAATGAGGTATTTATAATAACTTTTTAGGGGTAACGATTAACTGTAAAATCAGTCTAAGATGCTGATTTTTAGATATTTTGTTTAAAAACAAATTATACCTTTTTGATTCATTTTGTGTTATTTTGTTACAGTTAACGCTAAATGAGTTTCTTCATCCGGAGAAACACTGGCCTTAACAAGATCGGTTGAAACAACCGTGACATTAACTAAATCGGAGAAATCCCAGAACTATGAAAACGACACATTCAACAAAGGCACATAGCTCAGATGTTGTAGCTGGTGTCAAATTTACTGGAGCAACATTCTCACCCGCTAAAATCCGTAAAGGCTCGGCTTTCGCTAAAGTTATTGAGACTAAAAAGCACCTCAAGGCATATGCTAAAGGAGAAATTACCTTGGCGCAACTCGAATCAATGGGGATAGAACTTGGCTGACATTTACGACTATCAGATTGATCCGAAAACCAAAATGTATGTTTTTACCACGGATCATATAGTGGCATTCAAAGTTCTATTGGCAAGAAATCGTACTTGGTTTCCAGATAATCCCGAGCTTTCCCACGTCTACACATTTGATATCTACACGGATCCTCCGTCAACTATTCGTGATGAGAAAATTAAGGCTACTATTGCTGATATAATCTCAAAACGAATGTTGGACGAACCGGAGATGGTTATAACCTATCATTGTGACAACGACGATGGTCGGGGCGTATTCCGCAGTCGCAAATTCAATGGATGGCATCAACTTATGGATCAAGAAGTTATCCATAAATACGATAGAGAGGTAATTTGCGACGAAGATTCGCTACACTCTTCAATTTTAATTCACAGGGAAAATAGTCGATATAGCCGAATCGTAAACCTTTACAGGTCAGGCGATGGGGACGTTACAGAAAAATTCTTTTCAGAATAAAAGAGGGGCCTAGAAAGCCCCTTTTTTGTGCACTATCCCTAAACTAAATCGAATGTCAATTTTCCAGGCATATCCTGGTTATCTTTTGATTCCTCAGCAGCCAGCCGGTCAAAAATTCGCGGTAGGCTGCTTTCTTTTTTGCGAGTCCGGTATAGTGCCAGATCCTCATTTCTGAATACTTCCAAGGGTCTACCTTAGTCGCTCCCTTTAAAGTTCGCGGACCAATCAGACCATCAACGGTGACGCCGGCCGCACGCTGCAACTCTTTGATAGCCGTTCCGACTCCGGCATTCACGGCGAAATCCAACACGTGAAGGCTTATCTTATCCGGCAGCAGGTCGCCTTTGATATCATCCCAGAAATCACGTTTGTACAAGAATTTCGCCCGGTCTTTGGTAAGATTACGGATGTCCTCATCTGGGTAGCGCGCTGCTGATATTCCGAACTTCGTTCCCTTTAAAATGCCTTTACCGATCTTCCCTCCGGTCCAGTTGCCCGCATCGCTTTCCTTAGCCGTAAATCCGCCCTCCTCAGCAAGGACGTATTCGATTGCCCGCTCAAACCTCATCTTTCACCTCCTCTTCCTTGAATGCGAGTAAATCTTTGAAGTCTCCGCTCTTCCTGTATTTGCGGAAAGGGGCGCTAAACGCCCTCGGCAACAATCCGGGCAAGATTTGATCTACAAGGTCGCACGACTTGATAAAGTAGTACGTGAACATAATTGCGTAGCCCGAAAAGATAAAGTATAGCGCAACGCCTGGTACCTCTTTCGCTCCTGGCACAGCCTCCGTAACGACCTTAAAAATGACCGTCGTAACCAGCGAAGCGGCGTACCCCAAAGAAATCACGGAAGTAGTCACAATAATCTGCTCGACCGTTTTTCTTAGAAATATTTCCGCCTTTGCCTCCCCCTCCTTGATGTGCTTAGCGAGCCCTAAGACCGTCATAACAACGAATACCCACGCCACGGCGGCCGCTAAGGTTCCAGTCAGATCTGATCTGTATGAGAATACCTGAATTATTCCTACTGTTGACGATGAGAGAATCAATAAAACCGGGCTTGTAATCATCGCTTTCACAGTCACCCAAACCGTAGCGAACATGCTACCCAGGACATCCAATTGTTCTTGAAATTTCATGTAATTATTATTTGTGGGCAGAAAGCCCGGTTAAAAATCCTGTCCCGAAGCCGGTTCCAAATCCCCACTTAAATCCCTTCCAGAATCCACCCGATTGCCTCGCCTTGCGGACCTCGGCTTCAAAACTTTGTTTCTGCACGTTGTTTTGCAAAGCCGACAGATGCAAGGCGGCTCGTAGCTCTTCAACTTCTTTTGTTTGGGATTCATAGGCCGATCTGAGTGAAAAGAAAGTGGGTTTTAGCAACTCGTAACGGTAAGTGCTGTCAAGGAGCGCGTTTTCGTAGACTGTCCTTTGCCTGGGCGTCGCGCCAGATCCTTGCGCCCAGACTGTCGCGGGCAGGACTAGCAGGGTCCCAATTATTGTAGTTCTGATCTTTGGCTTCATAGTCCTTGTTGCGTTTTGCGGTTGTGTCGGCGAGCTGATCAGCGCGGCGCTGGCTCTTCCGGATTGTGTCGGCAAAGCTGGGAGCGTCCGGGTTCGGTGTGGGTTGTCGGAGTCCTCGGTACCAGAGAATGCAGGAGAGAACCAAGATCACCACCAGCAGGCCGGCGATGATCTTCCAGTGGTCGAGCTTCATTTCAGCGTGATCTTTACAACCTTGTTGATACCGCCGCCACGTCCCGAATAAATTTCTCTGAACTCCTGCAAGCCGCTGTACCTGGTAATTGGAAACGTGAAGCCGTCGCCCTGAGCAATGCCGGTCATTCCGCTATCGGAGTCGATAAACTCCGAGCGGAGCCGATAAAGAGCCGGCCCGAGCTGAGCATTGATCTTTGAAGCGAGGAAGGCCATAGCAAAGTGTAGATCATCCCCGCCGCGACGGAAAAACGGAACTGCCCAGAAATATAGGATATCACCATTTACGTCCTCATCCGGGCTAGTATCCCATGTCTGATCCGCCGACACGTCGTTCGGATCAAATTCTATCGCATACCTGGCACCCGGGAAAGTGGCCGCGTTCAAGTCGGTTGCCATCAGCTTTGAGTTCTGGCTTCCGGCATCACCCTCGCTGGAATAGATCATATCGGGCTGATCAGACGTGCCTGCGCTGAAAATTTCATTCAGCTTGTAAAGGCCGGTCCAGGTGCCGGACGGCGCGCCAACACCTGCATACATTCCCAAACTGCGGACTTTGCCTTTGCCGCCTTCACGGACTCCCTGAACGAATGCCGCGTGGAAGTCCTTCAATCCCTTCGTCCGGAACTCGTACCATTTTTTGCCTGCCTCGGAGTTTGTGAAAAGGTACGCAATGTGTTCCTCGTCGTTTTTTTGCGGGTAAGGAGCTGCCATGCCGCCGGAGTATTCGCGCCATGCAGTCAAATCGGCCTGTCCGTAGCCGGTCAAAAGAATCTGATTGTTGGATCGCTGAATATTGGTTTCGTATTCCTCGCCTGGCGACGTGGCAGTTGAAATGTAATCCACATACTCAGGATACCTGGCCATGAACTCAGCGAGGTGCCGCACGGCGTTTTTGAACTTTTGCTGACCAGCTTTGCTGTGCAGACTCGGCATGTATGTTTTTTCGGTACTCGGCAGCCTACCTTCTGCATGCCATACGAGATCCTGAATTTCGCCAGGGTATTCCGGCTTCCAGTACGGGTCTGGTAATTGTTCCAGCCATTCAGACCTGTCGAGCATTCCATCGCCGACAACACGCCACGGAATTATCGCGATACATAGCTTTAAACCGCGAGCCTTACAATAGTTGATCAGGTCGAGAACCTTATCGTCGCGAAATGTACCCTCCCTCGGCTCGTAGCTGTACCACTTCATATTGACACGAATCGCGTCAATGCCCCTGAATTTCTTGCCGTTGTAGGATAGGTTACAGAATGCTTCGATCCGTTCGAGCCAGTCTGAATTTATACCGGTCGGCGCGCTTACATCGAAGCCGTAACCGGTTAGATTCATAATAATGCTGCGCGTGCCTTTATTCACGGGAGGCGGGCCATTGCTGCCACCGTCCCCACCATTTCCATTGTCGCCGGTAGGCTTCGGCACCGTGAACGTGCGGGTGTATACTTTGCTCAAACAGGTATTGCCTTTCAGAGTCAGCACGTATTCACCTGGCGCGAGTGAGTAAGAAATCGGAACGGTGTTCTTCGTGAGTTTATCATTCCCGGAATTGCCGGTAACCTTCACAATCCCGCTTTGAATAATGGAAAAATCCCATCCAAATACACCCTCGCCGTCGAACAAGACAGTAGCGGAGTTTTGGGTAATATCGTAAACGCCAGTAGGCACCGGTCCGCGTTTGCAGCTATCCAAGCCATTGCCGGGATTTCCGGTATCGCCTCCGCCATTGCCTTTGATCTTGAACAGGCTATCCGCGTAAGCTTTCTGCCGGGCCTCAGACGCCCTGATTTTTCCGTCGATAACCTGATCGATCGACTGTGCGGTTGCTGCCTGACAACACGCCAGGAGTACCGATAAAAGCAGCTTTTTCATTGGTTTTTAGTTGTTGATGAAATGATACACTTTACTTTTTTTCTTCTTTGTCCTTGTTGGGTGGTTGATAGTTTGGGTCGATAACGAAGCCTTTAAACCCTTTCAGGTAACCCCGATGCAAGTCCTCGGGTACCTGGTCGATACAATTGGTTTCGATATGTATCTCCTCATCTTGCAGCTCCTCAATGGCGTCATCAAGTCGGTTTTCGCCATCCTCCGTAAACAGGTAATGCCCGTGGGCATCTTTCAGCAATACGGTAGTTTTTTTGTCCTTCTCGGCGAACTTCCGGCGTAACCGGTCCAGCTGCTTATTATACTTTTGGATGTTCGGCTTCCATTCCTCAATGGCGTCGGTAAGCGCATCGCTGAGCGGCGTATCTTTTTCTTTTGATTCCTCAGCGGATTGCAGGTAGTTGTTTGCCAGGCTGAAAAATTCGATAAGTTTTTTGTAAGTAGTTAGCATTGATTTTGATTTAGTTTATTGATGAAAAATTGATTATCCCACATATTGCCAACCCGAAGCTTTGTACATATATAGCCCCTCTGTGCCGTCAGTTTGGTATACCATGCATCCCAGGGCAGGCGGAGTATACGAAGATATTTCCGAGGCAGTCATTGGACGGGCCATAATCGACCCTGACACAATCAGGTTATACCGATCGCCTGCTCCGCCAACATATACACTTCCCAACGCTTGAAGCAACGCACTGTCCGTTAATGAGGTTGAGCCATTCCAGCGAGGAATAATATTAGCTGTTCCACTGCCTGAAATACCTCCACTACTAGGCAGGCTAAACCATCCTTTTGCGCCTGATCCATCAGTGCCGTAATACCTGTTTGTTCCGGGGCTGTGTTGATCGTTTAGCAAAGTGATCTGTCTATGCGCTTCAAGTGTTCCGCCGCCCGTTAAACTGTATTGTCCCGTAATTGATATACCAGCATAGGCCCGGATTCCGATTTCTGAGTCAAGGTAAGACCTGGAATAGGTATTCGTATCGACGTAGCTAACAGTAGCGTATCCAAATGTCGCATGGTTGCCCCAGCTGAACGCCTGCGTCCATTGGGCACTGGTATTTGCTCCGACTGCGAAACTAGCCGCTGACACTGTTGCCGTGAAAGTCACAAAGCCATTTGAGCGGGAAATACGCATCGGCTCCCTTACAAAGGATCCAGCATCGCTATAACTCCATAATGTAAAATCTGAGCCCGAATCTGAGCCTGATTCTGTTCCCGCTTTGCCGAACGTCCAGCGCGTCACTCCTCCATTTAAAATAGAAAACCCGCGTACGTTAGTGTTTGTTGGGGTATCCGAAACAAAAACGCCTCCGTTGGCAATAATGCTAATTCCCGATTCGCTGAGTAAACTATCCGCGATAGTCGTGGTTGTTGCCATCTTCGGCAATCTGCCAACGGTCGCACTTCCACCAATTCCCGCCGAAATCGTCCAGGATCTGTTAGCGGAGAGATCGAATGTTGTGCCGTTAATGGTCAACGTGCGGGTACTTGGAACAGCAGCATTCCATTGCGTACTATTCCCTCCGGATACGGTCAGCGTTCCGGAAAATGTTACGTTGCCAGTAGCTCGGGAAATGCGCATTGGCTCACGTAAGAAGGCCCCGGCATCGTTGTAGCACCACATTACGTAGTCTGAACCCGAGTCGGATCCTGATTCCGTACCGGCTTTCCCAAATACCCATCTGTTCAGGCCAGAGGCCCAAAGTGAAAAGCCTCTAATGTTGGAGTTGTGAGGAACATCGCTGACAAATACACCGCCATTTGCAATAATCCCGATTCCGCTCTCACTGAGAAGGCTGTCCCCAATCGTATTAGCTCCTGTGAATTTGCCGATCCTGCCCGTTGTCCCCGAAATCTGAGTAGCAACCCATTCCCGAGAGGCCACTTGCAACCATGCATAATTTGTACTGGTATTTCGGCGGCGATAGAAATAGGCATCCTGTACGGTCGGGTTCGCGAACGTCTGGAAAAAGGAAGTACTATCTATGGCGTTGGTCGAAAAATACCCGTTTGCGGCCGCGCCTGTTGGTCTGTTGGTCGCGGTCGTGGCATATCCATAAGCAGTCAGCGCAGCGGTATTTAGGTCGTACGAGCTTTGAACCGGAGTCGCAAAACCGTCCGCAGGATCCAACGAAACATACTTTTGCGTGATTCCGTACCCCAAAAGCGTTGTAGGGTTCGTACCTGCTGTAACGTGGCCCATCGCATCTACCGTAACGCTGCGGTATGTGCCCGGCGTCACGCCAGAGGAAGGGTGCGTGTAATTGCTCAACCCGTCGAGCTTCGACTTATCAGCCGCCGACATGAAGCCTGCCACGGTGATAGTCGCGGTTGCGTGGGTATGGCTCGTATCGCTTTTCCCATCCAATGCCGCTTGCAGTCCGGTAGTGTCCGCAATGTTGTGGGTATGCGCCATCACTGCCGGAGGGATAGCAACGCCGGAGTTGTCAATTACATACTGGATGTAGCTGCTCCCTACCTTTACATACCGCACCTGGTCCGCCGCCATTGTGCCCGGCGACGGAAGGGAGGAATTGCGGTACATCTTTACTGATCCCATTGCTATTACTTAGGTTGAGCTACTCGATCATTTGTGCCTGGTACAACTTCGGCCAGCTGTTCAGATTCTGGGCCTTCTCCTGCCGGTTGCTCCTCTGCGGGCGGTTGGACGATTTGAGAGAGAACGGCGCTTACTCCGCCGTGAAGTAGTGTGCCGATTGTATTTACATTGAGCATTAGATTTGCTGCTTCTTGCAAACCAAATGCGCCGGTACGGCACGCTTTGTCAAGTCCGTTGAAAACGCCATCTAAGGCGTCCTTTTCCTTTTCAAATGCCATTGATTTATCGATTTAGTGTTGATGAATTACCACTCGGTTGCAGCCCAGTTCAAGCCTGCTCCAATTGCATCTACATAAGCTTTTGTAGTCGCATGTCCCGGCGCGGTAGGCGTTGCCACTGAGACAGTTCCGGAGAAAGTGGCCGCTCCTGTTGAACGGACAATCTTAACCGCCTCCCCCAGGAAAGTTCCTGCATCGTTGTATCGCCATATTACGAAGTCAGACCCAGCGTCAGAACCCGATTCAAGGCCTGCTTTACCAACTCCCCAACGGCTTAAACCTCCACCATTCAGAAGGTTCATGCCGCGAAGGTTGGCGTTCGGAGCCAAGTCGCTTTGGAGTGTACCCGCTACGGTAATCGCACCAGCGGTTTCTGTAACTATACTGTCGCCAATCGTACCTGATGCTGTGAACTTCGCAAGCTTTCCTGTTGTACCAGCGATTGAGGTCGCAGCTGCGGCCCCTATGTTTGTCCGCGCCTGGGATTGCTGCGGAGCTGTCAGGGATTGCGCAACATCCCACTTGACAGCTGTTGCGTCAATCTTTTGCTGAGTTTTCAGCGGAGTCATAAAACCTACGTCGGACGTACCGGCAGTAGCTTCCGCCGTCGTAGCCTTCCGGCTATAACCGATCGTTGTTTCAGTGGCCGCGCCGAGATTGCTTTGAACAATGTTCCAGTTCGCGCCCACAGTTGCCTGGCTGCCGGCAGCACTCGCTACGCGGCAAATCAGCATGTCGCCGTTTTCAACGTCAACACCCGAAGCGCCACCAACTTTACCGGCCACGTTCACAATATAAACATCACCCACAGAAGCGGCAGGGTAGTTCGGGTTCGTCGAAGCATCGATCGTTCCCTTGAATTCAAGACCCGAGGCAATCGCCGTATTGATGTTGTCGATCTGCGTTTGAAGCGCGGCATCACCCGCCGTTACCTGGCCGTAAGCGGCTGCTTGTCCTGCCGTTGTCGCGTTGGGGACCAGTGGCGAAGAGCTGAAAGTTTTGATTCCGGCTATTGACTCGTTGCCTGTCAAATGAACAACCGCATTGTCGTTCGCTTTCAGCGCAAGCGCCGCGATATCAGCATTACTCAAAGGCTTGTCGATATCTGCGGTATTATCCACGTTGCCCAGCCCAACCGCTGCCTTGTTGAGCGTCTGCCATGTTTTGTCTCCACGCCAGTACTGCGCAGTTGTTCCGGCAGCGATAACGTTTTCTTTCAACGCGAGTGCGGCAGTAAGCGCCGCCTCTGTTACTGCGTCGATCTCTCGCGCCACACCCGCCGTAGTGGTTACCCATACGCGGTGTTTTGTTTCGGCGGGACCCTTCACGTAATAGATTGCATCGGCAACCGGCGTAGCGGGTAAAGTCGCCACCTTAAAGGTTTGAACTAATGCCATTTCTTATCTTTGTTTGTTGATGAAATTCTTGTTTACCACTCGGGCGCATCGCCTCCGTTCCATTCTCCGCCCCCTTCGCATTCGCAATCAGAGCAGCAATCTTTTATAGGCGGTTCCACGTCCTCGATCAGCTCAATCGTGGCGGAAAGCGTCGCAACCTCGACCGTTGCCAAGTAAGCGATCATCGTAATTTTCCAGAATCCTAATCCGGCCGTTCCGTCGAGCGGCATTTCTACATTATCTCCAACTCGGTTTACCATTCGGATGCCGTCGCCATGCGTCACAATCCCGAAAATGTAGGCTTTGTCATCGTCGGTCAGCTCGGTAACGACGCTTCCAACATTGTGGTAAACAATGTAGTCCGAACCGAAAACGTATGCAGGTTGCTCGACTCCTCCAACAATTTTGGATAACATGACTTTTACCGCGTCGAACTCTTCCCCGCCAAACCTGCGGCCCGATATGGTCCACCAGAACCCCTCAGGAGGCATAAAGTATTGACGGCCCGTTTTCGGAACATTCGCATCGAGCAGCGTCATTTCGCCGCTGTTTGAGCGATCGATGGTCAAGAACCGAAGACCTGAATAATCTTCCGGATCCAGCGCAACGCGAAAGCCGAAATCAGCCTGAGCAATACCGACGATTTTACCCGCAGTATCACGGCCAATGAATTTCGCCAGGACGCGCGATGGTGCCTGATGAATGTCCCCGATTTTCAAAGATGATTTGTTGCCAAATATAAGGGTTTTCCCCGACGTATACGCAAACTTCTGAGGATAACCCGTAAACTGCTCCAAGTCTACCTCAGCGAATGCACCACCACGCAAAAAGCTCAATTCCCACTCACCTGTAACACATTCCACACCCGGACCAAAACCATTAAATACCAGCGTCCAAGGTACAAGGTCGTATTCTGCTCCCTTCAATGGAATGCTCTCCGCGATAATCGTCGCGTTCGTCGTCCCAGGCGCAAAAGTAGCAAGCGACAGGAGCGGTTTCGGCTCTGCTTCCTTGCCTTCGATCGTGAATTTATCGGTACGCTTGAAAACATTTACGCCTGCCTTTAACAAACGTACCGGAAATGTATATACGCCAGGCTCCAATTCAGTGTTTTCCTCAAACACTTCAAACCACCATGCGAGCGTCGGATTAACGTCTGTGATATGCTGCTCGCCGATAACCTCACCATCTTTTTCCAGTGAGATGTAAATTTCATCGTAATCGATATCGTGAATTTCAGCGCGGGCGTTGACCGGGCCCGGATACACGAATGACGTCGCTCCGTCCGGCATGATCTCGCCGACGTAATCGAATCCTTTTACAAGGAACTTGCGCATTTTTGCCAGGTACTCCTCATCGTAAAGCGTCAACTCGAATGCCTGTACCGTTTCGTTCTCGCCAAGGAATGCGGTTACCTCGATCGTGTATTGACCTACGCCGGCCGTCGTTCCCCCGATATCAGAGAACGGTCGATAAACTCCCTCCTCAGCAGGAGCGGACAATGGGAAGTTTTTCAAGACGTCCAGCTCATTCCCAAGATCGCCTCCGCCGGTTACTTTGATGGTTACCCGGTCGTGAAGACCCTTGACCGATATCGGCGTATCCCATTGGGTCAAAACTTCGAAAGCACCCGGCAGGTCTCCAATTTTGGCATCGCCAGCCGAAGTATCCATCAGCTCGCCGGTGATCTCAGTCGCCTCGATCACTTGCAGGGTGATTTCATCGGTATACGGGCGGTGCTCTGCCACGCCGTCCCATATTTCGACCGTAATTTGACGCTTCTCAATAATGGTCGGCTGACCAGTGATCGAAAAATCATCATTCACAACACTGCGTTCCGTGATCCATTCAGGCACGGAGAAAAAGCGGTACCGTAAAAGCTTGTGGCCGTCGGGCATGTAGTCCCGAAAATTAAAGCCTGTTGTCGTCAGCTTGTCCAGCGCGAAATTTAAAACCGGGAACGGCTCAAACTCCGGCGGCCATGTCTCGACGTAGTCCTCGTTCTCCTCGACCAGGACCGGCACGCGGATAGGGATTGCATTTTCCGGATCCGTTGGGTCGTATGCTTCGAAGTCAATAAAGAATGATCCTGACTTTGGGGCCAACGCGGTAGCGGTGATTACCAGGTTCTCAACATCGACGGCACTAACCCATGTAGGCTTCGAAACGATTTTGAAGATCAGCGTCGAAAAGTCGGTTTTATCCTCCTCTTCCATATCCTCCTCGTATTCCGTGAACGCCTCGGAAATGAAGTCGTGAAGATCAATCGAATCCTCGCTTTCAATGCCGGCTACATAGGTCAGCGGCGTGATATCTTCAAAGAGCGCGCCCGTTCTGCCCACCGCCTGGATAGCCTCCAATACCTCCTCGCCCGTCAATGGCATATCCTCAGCGTTCAGCCTGCCGGTAGTGGTATCCTCCTTGCTTGGGTAGATGCCGTCGCCCTGATCAGGAACTGTATTCAGCTGCTTGCCTGAGCCTGGGATATAGGAGTTTTGTTTGAGCTCCGAATCGGGAATATCCTCAAATCGAACCTCTGCCGCGACAATCCGGGCCGTGCGTTTGTAATCGTTGTATTTAAAGCTCAGTATGCGGAACTTCTTTTCTCCCTGGTCACCAAAAACCAACGTGTGCATGTACGTAAGCCTCAGCGCTCCCGGCATGAGCTTGATTGTACCTTCGATCAAGGTCAGCGGGCGCGTAGTCATACATAGGCGATCCTTCATCATCGCCCGGTAGATACTGATCGACTCGTTCAAGTTACCACGGCGCTTCCATGACTTTGTGACTTCGTTTGAACCCGGTTTAGTCCACGCGCCCACGTAGTATTTGGTATAGTCGCCCGATATCAGGTTGATCTTTGTCGCTTCCTCATCGGTCACGTCTCCGCGCTCCAAGGTGGTAGCGTATCGTGCTGATTCCTCGGACGGCACAAAACCTTCGAGAGCACCGTTCAGGTTGTAAATCTTGTACCAATCACCCGGCTTGCCCTCATCGTCCGCCATTTTATAGAAGCGGACGTAGACTTTATCTCCCGGAAATGGTTGATCTGGGCGGGTTAATATGACCGTATTGAGCGCTACGGTTCCGCTAAAAGTCCCTTTCTTGGTATTGTTTCGAATGCTGACAACTTCGAAATTACCGCCAACCCCCTCCTGTGTGCCGCCTGCGTTCGGAACCCGGGCAATGATCAAGTCGCCATTCTCGACATTCACCCCATTTGCCCCGCCTATTTTCCGATATTCGCCAGAGGGCACGCCGGTAACAGCCCAAGTCCAATTTGCGGCACTCGCGGCCGGATAGTCCGGATTTGAGGACACATTGATCTCTCCTTTGTTGATCAAACTACCACGATCAACCGGTTGCACCCGGATAAGGTGAAAATTAGTATCCCCACCCCAATGCGTTTTATCTGCTCCTGCCTGCGCCGGATTGCTATTTTTGTCTACCCAAAAATTGGTATAGCTTCCGTCTTTATTAAGGAGAGGGATGCGAATGGAAATGAGTATGTCCGATGAAAATGCCTCGGTCTCATAGTCGAAAGAAATTGTTACGCTCCTGTCAGCCTTCGAAATGCTGCCGCCAGGGCTTTCAATCCATTCTGACGGCTCTACGTCATACCAGGCACCTTTTAAAACGGGCTTATTGAACAGAGCGCCCACAGCACCGGTACCAGCAATTGCAACATTGATCGCCTGGTTTGTCAGCTTCTTAAAGAGGCTCGTTTTTTTGCGCTTGCGATACGGCTGCGGGGATTTCCCATTGATTTTAAGAATTGACCTGCCCGATTCGCCTCCAAGACTGTATTGTTCCCATCCTGGATTCCCTTTCGCCATGTGCGTAAAGTCCCATCCCACAAGCCCGTTCTCGGTCCAAATGATCATGTTCCCGTTTTCAAAAAACG
This sequence comes from Dyadobacter fermentans, assembly GCF_019924045.1. GTDB lineage: Bacteria > Bacteroidota > Bacteroidia > Cytophagales > Spirosomataceae > Dyadobacter > Dyadobacter fermentans_A. The sequence continues at coordinate 254,873 of NZ_JAHXBN010000022.1, forward strand.
GCATCTGTGATCCAAAGTCAACCTCGGTACGGTACTTGTTCTTTGCCGGCAGGATCCGCACCACTCCGCCATCTTCGGTAAATGCCTGCAAGCTGTTTACCTCATAGGTAGACGGCCATGCTTTGCCCGTAACATCTCCAATGTCATGGTGATTGTTAGCAAGGCCGGTCGAGTTATCGACAATGCCGCGGATAACCCAGCAATTATCTATCTGAACGATTTCGCCATTGAAGTGATCCAAGATATCATTTACAATGACATCGCAGTACATCGCCTCTCCATTCGAATCGAAGAAACGGAAAATGCTTTGTTCGTAAGAAGTCAGCCCGAGCACGTCAGACCCGGAAAAGCTGGTTTCCACGATGTGAGTGGATAGCCTCAGCGGCAGATCACCCGCCTGAATCAGAATCAAACATTCCTGAATGATCGTCAGGCCGGTTTTCTTGAAAACAGTGTCCGGGCTTTTGTACTTCGTCTTTGAAAGGTGAGCCAGACCACAGCTTACCGTGAGAGACACCGGCCAGGGCGCTTTTTTGTAAGGTCGTGCTGCATCCCACGGCTCTACCCACCCGCTGAATTCGACGTTCTCGACCGCTACATCAACGATTTGGACAAAATAGGTTTTCCTGTTCGTTGTGAAATCCTTTAAGTCGTAATATTGGGTTAGCCAAAGGCTAATGCGTGCCTGGCCCGCGATAATCGGCTGCTCCGGGAAAAATGACGTGTCGTTGTTCCCGAAATTGTATTCAACGGATCCGTCAGCGCAAAACCATTCTACGGCCGTTCCGGAAAAATCATCTTTGAAAAATCTGATCTCCTTAACGGTCTGATTTATATCCCGGTAACGCGCAAAATATTTTAATCCCATTATCCGCCAAAAATTGATTTGTTGCGCTCGTCAACACGACGCCACGATCTATAAATGTCTTCTCCTTTCAGTACGCTATCCTCAATGAATACCTGGGGCTGTCCGATGTTTGCGCCCTGCACGCTCTTTTTGATCGAGTCGTGAACCTTGCTGTAAGGAGCAATCATTTCAGGGTCATTGTAAGCGTTATGGTTATCGCCGACCACTACGGGAGTTTCTTTGTAAACCAATCCGCCTTTCGCCATCCTGGTTAAAGCCTGGTTGGCTTGCCGCCCAACCTTGTTTTGGGTTGCCTGACCGAGCGCGACCAAACCGATACCGGCAGCGAGAGCGAGGTAAGGGTTTTTAGCGAACACTTTCAAGGCGATACCAGCGGTACCGGCAGCGATCAGGGATTTACCCATGTCTTTTAACATGGTAGCCAGGGAGCCGATTACGCGTTTACCAAACTGCTCGACGCCGCCGGCTCCCGTCATCAGGTTTCCAAGTAATTCTCCAAAAGCAATGGAGGCCTCATTGGCCGCTCCCTGCAATGCGCCGGACAGATCTGCGCTCAGTTTTTTAGTGCGATCAACTAATGAAAAAATCCGATCAGCGTATGCCCGATCACTCTCCTCGGCCATTTTGGGAAATGCATCGAAGTATTTTTGCATTTCTGCCGTAGTTGTCTGGGATCCGAGAAAATCTTTCAGTTCCTGCGCGGCATCGTTACGGATGGACCTGCCAACGTTCTGCCTGTTGATACCGGCCGTTGCTACATTTAGTCGGGAATCGTCAATGGTGCTTAACTTTTCCTTTGCAGCGGATAGAGAACCCTTCCGCTGCGTCAACCAATCCAACTTACCCATCCAGTCCCTCTCATTACCCATGGTTGCGAGCATGTACGGACTCGACATTGCCTGACGAATATTGGTTAGCCACCCGAAAGACTGAGTACTTTGCAAGCCTCCCGAGCTGCTCAGATTCAGCTCTTTCAGATCAGATGCGATTGCCTTGGTCTCCTTCAGTATCGCAAGGCGGTCTTTGAGCTCCTCCTTCTCCTTTCTTAGCAGTTCCTGGTATGGCCTTGCCGATATCTCATAGCCCTTGCCGGTAGCTGGCGGAACCTTCCCTCCACCGCCAGCAATATTGCCGATCGACCCAGTTACTTCCTCGAACTTTTTCCTCAACCGCTCTATCGCCCCAGTTCCAATGCTCGCCGACTTGGGCACCTCGATCTGCATTGCCTCGACAATCTTATCAATGCCCTTACTGACCGCGCTCGTGTCAATGTTGAGCAACGTGCCCATCATTGAAGGGAGAATTTTCAGCAAGCCGCCGAAAAGCTTCACACTTAGATTCCCTAGGTTTTTCAGGACATTAGACAGCGAAATTCCCATATTCTCCCAGTCGGCAGTGATGAGATTTGCGGCTAGCTTGAAAAGCTCGACCAAGGCGTTGAGTGTTGAACTGCCAATGCCTGCCAAGGTTTTCCATACTCCGGTATCGCCAACTGATGATTTGATATCGTCCCAATTTGCTATGATCGCCGTGCCGGCTACCGCGACAGCAGCAGTGATAGCCAAAACGGAGCCCGTTGCAACCCCAATACCTGCCGCAAACATTGTAGTGATGGTTATTGCGCCGCCGATTGCCGTCATCAGCGCCGGGATTGCGACAGTCATGCCCGCAAATGCAAAAATTGCCTTCTGAGTCTTAGGGTCGAGAGAGGCAAACTTTTCAGTGAGCGTCCCGATGTTGTTTGATAGCTCATTCAATAAGCTTGTAACCCCAAACGATTTGTCCAGCGATTCGCCGATCGTTGCCAACCCAAATTTTGCGTCATCACCTAATTTTTCCAAAGCCATTCCTGCGCCGCCAGATACTTTGGGAATCTTTTCCAGCTCAATAATGAGTTGCTCAACCACCTTGGCGACTCCTTTTTTGGTCAGCTCTTCGCCGGATGCCGTTCCAAACGCATCAATCAATGCCTTTCTAGCCTGCGGGATCCTGTTTGCCAGCTCCTTTACGTCCGCAGCCGAGACAACGCCAGTTGAAAGCATCTGTACGATGTTGGTCAACGCCGGATTGAGGTCAGTAGATGATTTCCCGGCGGCCGTCAGTGCATTGGCAAATGCGGTAATGCTTCTTTGGGCAAAATTTGACTCAACGCCAACTGCCCGTAGCTGTAACAGGGATTGTGCAGCGCCTTCAATGCTAACATTGGGGAGTTTTGCCAGCTCCTTTACGGTTTTGATCGTCTCGCCGTATTGAGCCAACCCTATTTTTAGCTTCTCAATATCCGCAAAGGTTTTATAGGCTGCGCCGGCCGCAAAAAGTGTCGGTAATGCGCCGAGAGTGGCGATCCGACGACCGAAACTTTGCAGATCGTTCCCGAGCCTGGTCAAACCATTGCGGAAAGCTCGCTGCTCTTTGTCTGCCTTTTTATAGGCGTCACTAAGATCAGCATTCACTTCCTTGGCAAAGGTCGCGAACTTCCTCCTCGCCTCTGTCAAGGCCGAAATTACCCCAGTTGCATCCGCACTAATAGGTATGTTTGCGCCGCCTACGGTAGCTGTCATTTGATTGCGTTCATTTTAGCCTCCATTTCTCGCTTGTAGTCGAGATCGATAAGGCGCTCGGACTTTAATTTGGCGCGTTGCTCTTTGGCAGCTTCGTCGGTAGGAAGTGGGAACCAATCCATGATTTCATCAGGAGTATTTCCCAATGCCCCGGCAATCATTGCATAAGTTGTGTGTGCCTGGAAGCGAGCAAGCCTCCACCGCTCATTGCTGTCAAATTCACGTTGCTTGTAATACCCCTCGCGAAGGAGGTTAAATTCGTATGGCGTGATGTCTTTGAGGTCCTTGGGTGAAATGCCCATACGGGCCGCATCGCGCCAGTAATCTCGCCAGTCGAATGGGGGAGCTATCTCTTCCTGTTGCTCTTGTTCGGCGTCTTGGCTTGGGCTTGCGGAATCGTTTGGCTCACTCGCTCCAATACTGGAATGAACTGCCGATTGATAAACCCCAATGCGTTCATGAACGCGAGCGGTATTTTTGCCAGAGCCTCCTCGTCCCTACACTCTTCATACAGCTCGAAGAACTCACGTTCGTCTTTCCATTTATGATCTTCGGGCTCGATACCGCACTGAATCAAAAAAGGAACCACCTCGAAATCGGGTAGCTGATGGTCTAGCAGGTTAAAATTCGGATGCCTTTCCTCGATGCGTCGGCGAGCATAGATACCGAAATTCACAAGATACTGGTGCTCTCCAAGGGTCAATTGCACCTTGGTTTCAGAGAAATCTCCAAGATTTTGCATTGCGATTTAGTTTAAAGCCACTCCTCAAAACTGAGGAGTGGCCGTTTGTTGATGAAAGTGTTATTCCTGATCTGACAGCTCAGGAAGCCCAACGATGGTGAAGGCGATCGTGTAAGTCCTTGCCTCGCCATTCGATCCTGTCTCGCGGAACGAGGCGATGTAAGCCTGGAATTCACGAACCAAGTCGTTAGTGTACTTGCCGGCAAGCCGGTATGATCGCAATACCTGCGGAACGGTTTTAAACCAGGTCTCAAACTCACGCCGTGAAACGTTGGTTGCAATATCCGCCGCAGCATATTCGAACACAAAACCGGTTAGCTGCATGTCATAGTCTGGCTCCTCGCCATCGGGCACCTTCTTTTTCCCGGAATCGCAGTTGAGCGTAACCAGGTTGGCAGCGCCCCCGTAGTCCTTTGAGTTTCCGCACCCTACCATTATCCAGTTAGGGGCGGCTTCCGTACCCTTATTTACGAAGAAATTTACCTCGCGGTTGAGTACGGCCGGATCAATTCTTTCAGCCATTGGTTATTTATTAATTTGTTGATGATACTCTTGCAAATGCCTCATATTCGACCACTTTAATATGGGTCTTTAATTCGTCGTCCCAACCGTCGGGCCCGTGTTGGCCGCGCTGGAACTTAATTCCTATATTCCCGATCTTACCGGCGTAGTCATTCAGAACATTTCTGATCGCCGCCATCGCGTCAAGACAGTGTACGTAGTCGTCGGCAAATATCCCAACCTCGACAACTCCGTTGTGCATCCCCATCGGGTTATCACATTGCATCGGCTCCATGCGGTTTGCCGCGACATAAACGGCGGGATACTCCTCGTCCGCCTTGATGATATTCGGAAAGATCCTATCTCCAACTATGGCCGCTAATTCGGGGATTGTCAGTAACAAGTTAATTATTGCCTCCTCTATCATTTTGCAGATTTGGGTAGATTTTCTTTCGCCCACCTGATAAACTGCTCCCTATATTCGCGCTGAAAATCAGTGCGAACCATGGATATGGTTTGATCATAAGCCCTATCTAAAAAGTTGTTCGCTCGAACGCGCCCTGTTCGACGGCCTTTTTCCGTTAGCCGGTCCTTGGTACCTCCGGTTATAAATGGTGTTCTCCATCCAACTTTGCCAGGCATACGGCTAACGCCAACCAATACACGCGACAATTCCTTTATCTCCGGACGACCAATTTTAATGCGCAGATCCCTTCTGGTTGCGCCTCCCTGAGCGTAAGCATTTGCACTCTTGCCGGCCTTACGGTGTTTCAACGAAACTCGCATTTGCCCGTTTGACGAAACAGGCACCTGGGCTTTCGCGGCAATAAGCATCGGCCTTACTGATCTTCTCAAAAGGTTATTAGCAATTTCCGGAGGCATAATGCGGGAATACCTGCCCATCGCCTTTTCGACCTTGGTGATTTCGGACGTATCGGCGGTTACCTTGATCATTTTGCCAATTCTGTTTTGATAAGAATCCTCTTTCTGCGCTCTATCTCCGTAGCATCGGCAACGACGTTGTAAAGCTTGCCGGAGAAAATGTCCTTGATCTTCCAACCAGTTTCAATGTCGAGCCCTGGAATGAAATGAATCTCCCAATCAACACTTGTGACACTCCGGGAAGCATTACGCTTCTCATTATCCTCCTCGACAGATCCTGGCTCTTTCCGATATGCAGGAAAATTGTCATAAACCAGCTCATCACCAGTTTTTGACTCATTTACCCGGTTCGAAATTTTCACCGGCTTAAAAATTTGAATGCGCCGATCAAACTGACCTACGCCGCGTCTTCTATCCCGCATAAGGAAGTATGTAAGGCTCCAAGAGCCGGTCCACCATTGTCTTTTTCTCGCGTACGTAATCGCCTGGATCATCGTACCACTCTGCTATCAGGCCGCGAACAGCCTGCAAAAGGCGCTTTGGAATTTTACCATCTGGATATCCTGCCTTAAATGTTACCAGGAACGATGTTTTCGAAGTCCGAAACGAGGGATTCCAACGGATACGGGAACGTAGCTCACTTTCCGGAATAAGGCTGTAATTGCTTGCCGGAATTTCTGTAAACCCGGATTCGCCCTCTTCCTCGATACTTGTAATGCTTCGGATGAGAAATTTGTCACGGATCTCGCACGGCAATGAATTGGTATACCATTCATAATCCGAGACTGCGAGTGATAGATTAGTTTCAACCTCAACATAATCGATCGCAGCACCGATTAGTGCTTCAACCTTCGCATCTTCGGCAACATACCCAGGAATATCCAGACGAAGCCACTGTTTCGCCTGATCAAGTGTGACAGGCGAAACAGTGTACTTTTCTTTCAATATCGGGTAGCTCCTCTGCATTACGCCTCGATCTCTTCTGCGTATTCGATTTCAAGCAGCTTCTCAGCCACTGATTTAGGCAGCTCAGGCGTTTCACCTGGCTCATTCACCACCAGCGGGTGAAGTTTGACGATGCGAACTTTCAGGGTTTCTAGCTCGGCACCCTCCGTTTTTTTGGTTTTTGCCATTTGTATTTGTGGAAGCGGGCCCGTGAGGGCCCAGGTTAAAAACTAGCTTATTTGCGGATTACGGACGAACGGTGACAATGTCCTTGATACCGGCGAACGATTTCTTCCGAGCTTCGCGCTGGTTCCAGAAAGCATTGACCGTAACCTCGATTTCCGCTTTTTTCTTCGCAGTGAACGGGTCAACGATGTACTCAGTACCGCCCCACTGTCCGATAATCCAGTCTTTGAAGTTCCCGTAGATCAGCGCGGAGAGGTTCGTTCCTGTGTTTTTCGTCAGGTTCGACGGGATCAGGTTGGAAACAACCGGCGTGTAGCCGTTCAAAAGGTTGTCACGGGTATCCCAAACAGCTTCACCGTTCGTGCCGGTGAATTTCTGAGTGGTTTTCAGGATTCCACGGACTTTTGAGTTGGTCAGGTACTTAGGCTTGCCGCGCAAGTGATTGTATCCAGAAACCATAGTTTCCAGTTCTACAATATCCTCGTAAGTAGGCAATGCGCCGTTGGTATCGAGAGGAAGCAAGTTGCCATTCGCGCTGGTAATGATCAAAAGGAGCTTGATAGCCGCCTCAACGTTCATTTTTTGCGCCAATGCTTCGCCGATCTGATTGATCACGAACTGTTCCATGTCGATACTTCCCTGGATCATGATCTGACGGGAAATAGGAATGGTTACGCCGCGACGCTCAGGCACCATGCCGAGTGAGCTGAATAGGATTTCGGCGTCCAGCATTTCCTCGATCTCATCGAGCTCCTGAATTACTGGAACGGTGTCTTGCACAGGAATTTTGAGGTTACCCGTCAAGCCTGTCAAGAAAGTTGCGTCTACTTCTTTCAGGAAGGTATTGGCCTGCAAAACTTCCAAAACGGAGCGTACATCCTCACGGATCAACACACCACCCTGGTCGCCCGGATTGGTTGTCTGGCCCGTCGCAGTCTGACCGCGTTTAGAGAAAACCGAATCCATCACGATGATACCAGCGCCGTTTACCTCAATATTGTCACGTTTGGCGGCCTCCATACCGATTGCCTGAACTTCGGCTTCAACGCCATCCAGTTCCCTCATGTGCAATTTCGAGTCAAGTGCGCGTAGCAAGCTAAATCGTGCAAGGTCGCGTTCGTCCTGCTTCGAAATATCGCGCTGCCCATCCTCGCCAGTACCGACGGATGCAGCCCGGCCCGCATTGAAAGCCTGGATTTGTTGCGCGCTTCTGATCTGCTCGTCGAGATCCTTCACCTCGTTAGTGAGCGTAGAAAATTGGGAGCGTTCATCCGGCGTAAGTGCCCTTGTATCGGACTCCTTCGCAAGGTTCTCCATTTCGCCATACTTGACGGCGCGCTCGTCTTGGAGTTCTTTAAGCGTTTTCTTGGACATTGCTTTGTTTGTTGATGAAATTGTTATTAACCATTGATCATCTGGATCCGCATGCGCGCATACTGACTCAGATATTGCCTTTCTTGCTCTTTAATCGCCTTTATCGCCGCGTCATAAGATCGCTGAGCGACGTCAGTCGTAGTTTGGGTGTAGGCTGGTAAGGTGACCGGCCCGACTTCGAACACCTTTTCAATCCGTGTTACATACCGGAGAATAACACCGTCTCTTTCCTGGCTAAAATCCCATTCATCGCCATTGTCAGCCGTCGTAAACATGAATGAGCTACCCGTAACATACTCATTGCGAATAGGCTCAATTACCAGGTCTTTGATGGTCTGCGTCGGCAGCGGTACAGCGTCGTAATGAAAACCCTTCTCATCGATAGTGTAGGTAAGGGTCTTATTCGTCGTCCTGCCCAGCACATAAACCATGTTGTGATTGAAGCAAGACACGATATCGTCCAGATCGGCGCCATTCAGCGCGCGCGGGTCGATGATTTCGTAAAACCACCCAAGTTTTTGCGACCGCTGATTGAATACAATGCCGGTACCAGGGATGTGTACAACGCCATCGGCTCCGGAAACGGCCCGCACTTGACTAAGATTCTGAGGCACTATCCTCGTTTCCATTGCTTTTTTTGTTGTTTTTTGACTGTTTAAACTCCTTTCCAAGTAGAGCGAGTGGACGGTTTGACCCGTTCATGTAAGCCGTGGCTCCGGTACCATCAGGCAGCTTGTCCATTTCTTCCAAGTCTCGCACTTCGTCGAGCTTAAAGAAGCCAGCGCCGGCCATTTTCGTGTAATACTCTGCTTGTGCCTTTTGGTCGCCTTTCAGCAATCCTTTGAAATTGTGTCGGGTGAAAATCCCGGCTAGTATTTCGTCCTTCCGCAGGCACTTGTAGTCGAGCTCCTGCTCGAATTGTGTCGCGATCGGGATCAGTACCGAGTTTGTGAGTGCGATAAACATCTGTTCGACGCCGGTTCCCCATGAACTTTGAACTTCGGTATTACCCAAGACCGAAAGTGGTAGCCCGAACATCATCGCGATTTCTTTTGCCGAATGGTTAAAAAGCTCATTCAGCTGCGACTCGACCGGTGTCATGCCGACTTTTGTGAATTTGGTCCCGTGAGAAAGAACTACGAGTCCAAAGCCGCCGTCGTCGCCGTCCTGCAACCCTTCGACCATCCTCTTTTTGATGATCTTCGCGGCATCCTCATTTTTTGCGTCGCCGCTCTCGATGATCCCCCCGACAAAGGTGCTTTTCGACAAAAACTTGTCTTCGAATTGCTTGGCTAGCAGGTTAATTTTGATCGTTTGGGCTTGCCACGCTACAATCGATCCGCCCCAATTGCCGTCAAAACTCAGGTCTTTTAACCAAATCACATCATCCTCGAAAAGCGTCTTATTGAGGTGAGGGATCTTGAAATAGAACTCATCCGAAGAAACGTCATGCAGGATGAACACTTTCGAGCATGGATATGGGATGATTTCGGTTACCCTGCGCAGATAATCACGTTTGATTTCTGCTATTGACCAGCCATAGACCAGGCAATTCATTAACATTGTTCTGTGCGCTATAAATGGCGACATATGCCGATTCGCACGCTTTGTCAAAACCCAATGGAGCGGATGCTCCGTGAATTTTTTGCTACCACCTTCCGCCTCTGAACGGTAAACTGTATACGGTAGGCTCGAAAGGATGTTACATATAAACCTGACACACCCGTAAAACGCGGCGATACTCATCGCGTTCCGTGGCGTCACAGAGACATGCAGCTCATCCAATCCCAATTTCCGCACAAATTCTTCTGCTGAATCCCTCGTGGAAGCAACAGAACCTGAGCCGTCCGAAACAGTTGCCGGAGTTACCGACCGCTCTTCAACGGATTCAACGGGTGCGGGCAGGGATCTCTCGCCTGATCGAAAGATGTTATTCCAAAAGCCCAATGAAATATAAGTTTGCTCGAAAGGTACGGAAGCGAAAAACTAAAAATGGTAACTCCCAATACCTACCTTGAAAAAATATTTGATTTTTTGCCATAATAAGCCGTTTTAAACGACTCAAAAGATGAATAGTAGTTTTTATATCCATCGGCGGAGCAAATCCGGTCAACGTGGTCAAATGCCTTCCTTACGCTGATTCCCGTAGCTAAATGATCGCTAAACAACTTTAAAAAAGCCGTTCTAGTCAGTTGTAGGTCTGTTTTTTGAATTTTCATGTCAATAAATGCCGTATGATCCATCGTCTTTTGAATCCCCCATTGTTAAATTCCATTTTGAGTAACTGCCCACGCTCATGATCGAGGCTACAATTCCGTCAATTTTATCGACGCTGCGATCCTTCACCGGCGTGTAGTTTCCATATGCATCAGTCCTGAGCGCGACATTTGCCAGCATCCAGGCTGTAATCGGGTTGCCATCATGGTAAACCAGCCCGTTCAATACCAACTCTTCGAATAGCTTGGTGGCAGGCGCCATTCCTGCGGCCTTTTGCAGGAATACCTGAACCTTTGCGTAGTAATCCCAATTCAAGGATCCGTCCTCGCGAGGAAGTGCCGCCCACCTGGTACCCAGTTCCTCGGCAAGTTCATCCTTGAAGTACGGGGCGGAATACGGGTCATATCCTAAAAACATCAACTCCCATTCTTGGGCGGTTTCGAAAATATCGCGCTTGATAAAATTGTAGTCAGTTGTTTTGCCCGGCGTGGCGATCAAATAGCCATCCTCAATCCATTGCTTGTAATCAATTCCGGACCGTACAGCATTTTCTGCGGCCTCCTCAGCGCAGTAGTGTTTTACAACCAAATAGCCGATCGCTGGCCGGTCCTCGGTTTTGGGCACAATGTCGGGAAAGAAAGCAGCGAAAGAAGCGATATCCCGGGACTGCCCAAGGTCCAATCCGCCATACCATACTGCCCGGGATGAAAGATTGTGAATCAGTTCCGGCTTTGCCAGTGCATTCCACGTTTCCGAGGGTATCCAGGTTACAGCAGCGTCTACCCACATATTCAGCTGCTTCGTCTTGAAATCAACCTCTTCCCGCCCGTTTTCAAGTGCCTTTTTGAACTTGTCCCGTAGGTATTGAAGCTGCTTCGATACTCCCAAATTGGGGTTTGCTTTATGCCAAACCTTTTCATCCTTCCAGTCGTCCCCCTCATCGAGCGTGTAGATCAGTGCGAAAGTATCGGTAATGTCCGACCTCCCTTCCAGGATATTGATACACGTCGTCCGGAATTCGTAGCACGGCGACTGCTTATTGTCCCCGGCGGTTGTTGGAGTGAAAAGTACCGGCTGAGTCCTCGCAGACATACCCGACTCCAACGACATTTTTAGCTTATCGGTGAGGTGTACGTGAAACTCATCATAGATCACGCAATGACTGTTTTTCCCTTCCGAATTTTTCGCATCATGGGATACCGCCGACATGGTTGAATACGTCTCCGGCACGCTCATGTTATTGGTCAGTAGCCGGATTTCGCTTCGTATCTCCGGAGACTTCTTAACCATTTCCTGCGCGGCATTGAAACAAAGTTTTGCCTGGTCTCGGGTGTAGGCTGCCGTATAAACTTGCGCTCCCGCTTCGCCGTCACCAACCATCATAAAGATAGCAACTCCTGCCCCGAGCTCGGTTTTTCCGTTTTTCTTCGGTACCTCAAAATACACCTCTCGGTAAAGCCGGTATGCCTCTCCGTTATCCGCCCACTTTTTCCAGCCGTACATATTTGCCAGTAGGAAACACTGCCAGGGTTCCAGCTTGAAAGGCTTGCCGGCGTGCTGGCCAGCGGTAAAGGAGAGTAATTCAAAAAACGAAAGCACATATTGCGCATCCTCCTCATCCCAAAATATTCCCAATTCATCAGCGCGCGCATGCTGATCGAAATATTTATCAACCGCTAACCGGACGTACTTGCAAACAGAAATCGAACCGTCCCGGACACCCTCGGCATACTGGTAAGCGTATTCAATCTTGTTGATCTCCATTTTTTAGTCTCTTATTTCTCTCCATCTTAGCTTTAAGGAGCTTTTGCAACGCGCTCTCTGTTTCGCCCGCTGGCACGTTGATCCGGGCCCGAGCCGAGGGAGTGAATCCGAATTGATTTGCAAGCGCCTGCGCATTTTTCAACGAAGCGTTTTTAATTGCGACCCGCGGGTTTGGCATTTTGTACTCGCCCATTTTCCCCTGAATGGTAATTACCGATCCTTCCCTTTTGATTTTCTTGGTCTCTTCCAGGTAGGTAGACATTTCGATGCAATACGCGGCAAGCAATCCGAGGTCAACCCGATGCAACATTTTCAGCCGTAACAATTCCTGGCAAACACTATCCCATTCCAATTTGGCTGCCTTCGAAAGCTCCTTCGGTGCAGTTGGCGCGCTTTCCAAAGTTGACGGCATCATTTCATTTTCGACCGCACGATCAACGCGGAAAGTGCCATCAATAATTTTTTGGTTCGTTGGTTTTGCGGGTCTACCTGCCATTACTCAATCAATCGAAAACATTACAAAAATGGGCATTGCCCGGAAGTACCCCCACCCCTGAATTTTGACACGACGTTTGTTTGGGGGCGGCGGGCATTGTCACGGGGTTACCTTTAAAGTTTTGACCCCTCCCCCGTAGTAGGACTACTACAAGGCTCAAAATCGGCCTCAGGACGCTGGAAACGGCCTTTTTGCTTTGTCTCAGGCTTGGCCTCTCGTCGAGGCATCACAAGGCTGCATAGACCGCCCAGCACCAGCAGGTATGCCAATACGAAGCACATAGCCTCGCCTGATGCGCTACTCATACCGCCTTAGGGAAATCCTCCCGATCTGGATTGTAAATCAACATGGTAGGCAATTCACCACCTGATCTATCCATATTCCAGGCCTTTATGATCAATGCAATGATTTCCCATTTACTAAGATCGTAGCGTCCCATAGCGGCCTTAGTAAGCTTCTCCCGAAGCATGCACATGGCTGTGCCTGGTCTAACATTAACACCGAGGCAAAGGGCGTCCATGAACTGTCCTGCATATTTCGCATCGATCATGTACAACAGGAAGGAGCTAAATGCGATGGTAGTCCGCTGGATTGGCGCGCCTTTATGAAAGAAGCGCTGCGCCATATTCACATGATAGAGCACATCATTAGCACGGCAAAAGTCGAGGATCTCCTGATTGGTATAACTTCGGCTCTTTGACCTGATCGTCCCATCACGATACATCAGATAGGTTCTCGCTACTGCTGCTTGATCGTACGGGCTCTTCATATTCTCGATACCCAGTACATCCTTAGCAGAACGCACCTTGCCAGTATCCAAGACAGTGAATACCTCATCAGGAACGTCAGATGCAATGAATACTTGAACCGGAATACCGGATTGAATGATCGCGTGCAGCCTATGCTGACCATCCAGAACGCGACCAGCGGAGCTAATTTTAACGGGATCGCCAGTCACTTGCCATGCGCCGGCTTTTATTTGGTCAGCAAGGAAGCTCACATGATGCTTACTTAGGGGCCGATTGCTCACGTTTCCGGAAAGCAATTCCTCCGCTAGGGCGGGAGAGACTTCCTGTAAATCGATTTTCATGATATGTTGGCTTGTTGATGATAAATTTTATTGAACTATTCTAAGTGCAGGTGCGATTCACATGGGATACTTTGAATCGTATGATTATTCCGGGCTATACCATTGCGGCTCTGGCAACAATTCTAGCCCGAGAGCCTTTCGAACGGAATTAATGCAACCTGTACTTGTAGAGAAGCAATAGGCCGCATGAATCCGAGCGCCCTCGTAATTGAAAGTAATGTGTCCGAAAAATCTCTTGGTCGATAAATCCTTCTTATTCGAGCTAGCGAACACATCCACCAAAGCATCACTCGGGTGCCCTGCTAAATGATCATTAGACACTCTGTAAATAATGTAATGATCTCCCTGTTCGGCTATTTGAGCAAACTCGGGAAACAGAGCTTTCGACACATTGGGATAGAATTTATCGAAAGCGTACTTTCGTTTTAATCTAAGTAGTGCCATATCAGCTATCTAAGTCCGTGTTTCCTCTTCCAGGCCTTCATATCCTCCTTTTGCGGGGAGGTCTTTTTTATCTCTCCTGCGATCCGCTCAGCCTGGGTGACGCCGATTGGAGTAACGCTGACCTCAACAGGGCCTTTGCCCGGCAGATCACTGAAATAGCACTCACCGATTACCTTACCGTCGATCATTGCTACGGCGTGTCGGCGGTTACTGTCCTCAACTCTCTTTTTTTCTGCTTCGAGCGCGACGGCCGAGGCTTTCGTAATGTGCCTTGAAGCTGCCCGAGAGAAAGCCCCAATAGCTGCTGCCATTGCGATACGATTTAATGTTTTGTCTTTCATAATTGATAATTGCGGTTTACAATACGATAACTTCGGTTGACGGCATGGTCATGCACCAGCGAACATCGATTGTAGGCTCTTGCTGGAATATTTCCGACTGTTTAAAAGCACTGAGGAAGCCTGTAAATGCAAGCACATCCACTTTCCCATCTGGCCGCGTCATTCTCGCAATGCACTGATGAGGCCTTGGATCATAAAATAGTCGCAGGATATCTTTGGAATGGCGCGAGCTTAAACCGTAGGTCCACAGATCAGCCCCTTCCAAAACGGTTTCTGACCCAACGGCGCAGCTGATTGAAACGAAATTGAAAGTAGCTCGATCTATCGCATACCCATCAATATCAAATTCGAAGGCATTCGGAACCTCATTGAGCTGCTCGATATCGGCCTGGTGCTCTACTGGATTTTTTGCCTCAGCCCGCAGAACGGCGGGAGCTACGGCCATTCCCGCGATCAGAGTCTTTAAGAAGTCTTTCCTGTTCATTGGTTTTTGATTTGTTACGTTCTCTCGCCTCTCCGGCACTTTTGATGGTGTGGCATCGCTTGCACAGGCTTTGCAGGTTCTTAGGATCGAACGGAGCGCCGCCCACTTCCAATGGCACGATATGGTCTACCTGGACCGCTGGAATTTGCGCACCATTTTTTTTGTCGCAGAGCTGACAGTATGGAAAGTCTCGCAGCTGCTGAGGCCGCGCCCTGTCGCGCCACTCTCTGCAATCGCGTATTTTTCTTACCTCGGCGGCGGTTCTTGGCACTAGCATTTGTAAACTGTCAAAGCCGCCGCCAAAACGAGGGCTTTGGCAGAAATCCTAACAAAGCTCTCCCTTTCATCTCCGGACTGCGGAACTCCATTGTTTCGGACGAGCGACAATTTCATTTCATGAATCGCCGATCCCAATGCCGCTTTCACAGCCTTTGCCTGATCATCGCTCATCACTTGTAGCGAACGTCGAGGATTTGCAAATGGATATCCGGGAAGGATTGATGGTTTGGACCATCGACAATGCAGAGACTGCCGGCGACACATTCCTTGTCGCTGACAGCAAGCGCCTCAACCTCCACCAGTATACGAACACCAGGAACGAGGCCAACAAGGCGTTGAATATCGGGAGACTGAGCAACTCTCCGCAAACCAGTTTCGGGGAGATTTTTGACTAACTCTTGCTTGCGTGAACGCCTGGGCGCTCTCGTCGTAGTGGGATTCATGAAGTATGAGTTTGTTGATGAAAGTTATAAACCTGAAGTGCCGAAGCCGGGCAACAGAAATGCCACATTTGGCGCTCTTGTTACCCGACTTTTGCGTTTCAGGATGCTTTAAAATCTAGAACTCAAAGATAAAAAGGAGTTATTATAAATACCTGTTTTACCGGTACACTAGCTCGTTTTTGTGTAAACTTGGATGGTGCGGAAGAGTAGCCGCAAAGGTTATTGCTTCGAGCCTGGTCCGAAGGGTTGCCATGAATCCCGAGATGTGGCGAAAGGAGAAGCCCGGAGCCAATGCTACGGATTCCGGAATAACGTCGATAGCCGTATCAATGGTTTGTATCTGCCATCCGTTCGCATGAGGCATCACTACAAACACATGGTCCCGATGCTCTTTCCATACTGTCGAGTACTCGTCAAAAACCGCTACGTTGTTTTCAAGAATTGTCCGCTCCGTATAATGGCGCTCGCTTTCGGCCTTCTTGATAGCAGAGTATATTTCATTGCGGACAATGGATATCGCAGCCTCGACCGCCTTTGCAAATTGCTGGTCTTGCTCCTCAGCGTTTGTAGGATCCCGGTTAAACCCTCCGAGAATGCTGGATGTATGCCGGAAGCCGGACGGCAGCTGATCCCACAAATGGTAGATGTGATCGCGGTTTGTGTCGATCGCATCAATGGAAGAAATCCACTGCGCAAAGTAAAACTGCGCGTCGGCAGGTAGTAGCTCGTCCTTGATCTCCTCGTAAATCAGACCGGCAGCCGACATTAGGCTTTTGTCCTGATGATGGTCAAAGTTCAGCATTACCGGATCGTAGACCATGCCGGTATCCAGTATCAGAATTTCCGGGCTCCTCAGCGCCTCCTCAACGGCGTCTTTATCCCTGGTCCGGGCGAATGCGTACTCCTTGTAACCTGCTACATTCAGAAGCGCTACGGCAATAACATCGTCTGCGTGAAAGGTTGTGTCATGAGTGATCAACCGATTGAATTTAAGTTTCATAGTTTGTTATGAATTGATATTTAAAGGTAGTTAATTAATTTGGGCGTATAATTCGAAGCTATGCCAGAAATAATCTCCTCTATGACTGATTGGATACCCTTTTTGCAGAACTACCCAACTATTGTGAAGGTATTTGCGATTCTTACTGGATTTTGCCTTTTGCTAACTGCCGCTACTGCATTAATACTCGGGCCTATGAAGTCTAATGCTCCAACACAACAGAGTAACGCGCAGCCATCAAAAGTGACTGAGAAGCCCAAGGGAGACCCGCGAGCCAAACTATTCAAAAAAAGTAAATCAAAAACCACTCCCCTCGAAGCGATGGTACAAAATAACGAAACCGGCAAAAACGAACAGAATGTTAACAAGGGCACCAATTCGGGAATTATTGGAGGCTCAAACAATACTATCAACAACATTACTAATATTGGCATACAACCCAGAAGAGTAGAACCCGCGATGATTGCAGAATTCCGGCGAAACTTCCCTGACACCGCGTTACATATTCGCTTCATAGGGTATAACGGAGTAGATGCTGAGATGACAGTCCTCAAAGACAATATTATAGCTTCATTAAGAGCGGCGGGCTATAATAACATCAATGAGAGTTGGAATCTTATGTATGCTGATGAACCCGCAAGAATTCAGTTTGGGCCAACTGCGGTCGGCGCCACGTTCTATATTCCGCACAACAGGTGAGTTATTTAAAGTAAAAATCGATCCTGCCGTGTTTTCTCAGCTTGACGGTACACTTGTCAGCATCGCTCTTTTCGGCGCGCTCCAAGGCGGTTTCTGCGTTTTCTTCTCCGACGTACTTACGAAGGGAATGAACACCCACTCCAAAGCGCCTTTTTCCGTCATACAAGCTTCGGTCTTTGGGTTGAAATACAACACGAATTCGTCTGTTTAGCCTCATCGCTGTCAGGTTTTAAAATCGTTCTTGATTTTCGTCCCATTCCCAAATCATCAGCTGGCCGCTCGCCGGAATGGGCGTTTGATAAGTCTCCGGCCGAATGCACCAAAACCAATAGCGGTTTGGTGAATAGTCTCCGAGCATCAGCTCTCCCTCATCCGATGGCTTGCGCTTGTTGGTTGAGTAGACTTGCTCGATTGTTACCGTGCCGAGCACATGGCCGGTAGTAGTGCAGAGCTCCCAGGCGCGGCTACCTTCATAAAAGATTTCCGGTTTTAGCTCGCATAGTTGCTCGAAAAGCTTCTTTCCCTCCGCTGGTATCTTGGCGGAGGAGTGCACCGCGATCTTTCCGCGATAGTGGGTATTCCAGCTGCGAGTCTCGCAGGTTTTAACGCCAAGGACGAGCAAGCCCGCCCAAGGCTGTTGTAAGGTTATAGCTTTCATGAATTAACTTCTTTGATGTAGATGTAATCGGCATCCATCGCCTGTTCTATGATTTTTTTATGGTCTTTTTCGGCGGCGGGAGACCCGATCCATTGCTTATCCAGGTCAGATAGATTTTCGTAGATGAAATCAATTCGGTGCTCCCAAGCAAGCTCCTCTAACTCAAAATCATCTGCTACCTCAACCTCGTGAGCTTCGAATACAATCTGCGGGACTAAAAACTTGATAACCTTGCTCATATCTCTGTTGTCTTAAACATGCGCCCAATTGATTCCCTTTGCTATCATGTAGATAGCCTGCTTGCCCACTCCAAAACGGTTAGCTATTTGCTGGTAACTCTTCGTCCCCAACAATGCCCGGATCTTTGGAATGTCTGACTCAGTCAGCACAGACTTGTAGTGCTTTGAGCCTCTTTTGAATTTGCTGTCGTTCATATAGGTTCGACGCTGTTAAAGTGTAGTAATCAGTCTTTCGTATTGGTCGATCGCTCGAAAGAGCTGCATAGCGACTTGGGGCGCTATGGCGTTGCCGGCTCCTTTGATGGATTCGAATCGCCAGTCAGATACGGCAATTCCGTCCAGTCGGGAGGGAAACCCATCATCTCCAACCCATACCGGGGATTCAGTTGGGAATTCTGCCAATCGATTGAATTCCGGTCGATCCAGGAAGGAGCCGGCAGCAATCCCTGCACGAGAAAGTGCGTCAGGCTCATGGAGTGAAATCCCGTCAACGAGACCTTCGAGCTCTTTCTCAAATTCTTTATACCGTGAGCGTCCATTACTGCAATCGTCGGTATTAAGCCGCGATAAGAACCAAATTCGGTCACGTCTGTGGTCAGCAGCGACGGCACAAGCCGGAAGTAAAAACGGTGTGACTTCGTAGCCCGCAGACTCCAAGTCAGCTTGCACTTCTTCGAATACCATCCCGGCATTCCAATTAGTAAGGCCGCTAACATTCTCGCCGATAACCCAGCGCGGTTGAATCTCGCGTACTGCTCTAAGCATTTCCGGCCAGAGGTGACGGTGATCTTCCTTTCCAAGCCTCTTACCCGCTGAGCTGTATGGTTGGCATGGGAAACCGCCGGTGAGTATGTCAATGAGTCCTCGGAAAACAGTGAAATCTGATGTTGTGATGTCATTGAAAGATTTGGCATTCGGCCAGTAATGTTTGAGAATTCGTTGCGCGAACGGGTTCCACTCGCAGTGAAATACATTTGTCCATCCCATCCACTGAGCTGCGAGGTCAAAGCCGCCAATGCCCGAGAACAGGCTACCGTGTTTCATAGGGGTTCGACTCTGTTAAGGTTTTGAACTTTGGGTAATATTCCGGGTAATGCCCTTTTTCGAGTAGCGACATTACCCGACAATTCGCTACTTCGATTTCAGGAATATCTCGCCGTTGAACTCGATGGTCTCCTCATCCATCAGGCGGCCGAAATTAGGCAGGTTGTTAGGAGCGAAAACCGTGAAATTCGGATGCTCGTAGATGTAGGTGTACTCCTTTTGGAAGTCAGCATACAGGTATCCGTGATCATCGCGAACGGCAATGTTGACGATGTTCGGGGCCCGGAACGTCAGCACTTTGTAAACATCCCGGTCGCCGGTCCGCACTTCGTACTTTTTCCAAACCGTGCCGTTTAAGGTGCGTTGCACTGGCACGATTACCGTTTTTTCTTTGCATGAGGCAATGAGGATTGTGAGCGCAAGCGCTAAGCCTGCGAGAGACAAGAACTTTTTCATGATTGTGACGAATGTTAAAAAGTGGACGATTATGCGAATGGGGCAACGTGGGACTGATCGGCCTCGGGCTCGGATGAGTGAGGGATTACTTCCAGGATGGGAGTAAGAACGACGTCGGTCACTTCGTAGGGGGTCAGGAAGTTACGCATGCTTTCGTTGATGCGGTCGAGCGCCTGCTGAATTCCCTCGGCGTTGACCAGCATAAAATTCACGATCTTCTTTTCCTTGCCGCTCTTCTCATCCACAGAAAAGTAAATGACCTTTGCTTTGAACCACTGCTCTCCCTCTTCGTAGGTGAAGAGATCCGCCAGACGCATTCTGTTGATCGCGGTTACACTGAAATCACTCGCGTCGGTTACGATCAGTTCGTAACATTTTGCCTCGGCTTCCGTGAAGGATACCGCATCGATCAAATAAGCCTCCTCAATCGTTTTGAGGCTTCCCGCTTCATCTTCTTTCTGATAGCGGATTTTTGAGAAATACCAACTTGCCATTTTTATGAAATTGAAATTTGAAATGGTTACTTATTGAGCAGGAATTCAATCGTTTTAAGCTGCTGCCTCAGCTTCGGTATGCCTGATTCTTTCTCGAAGGTTTTTTTTGATTTTTGCCGTTGATGCGGAGCCTGGGCGCTGAAATGTTGCCTTGACAGCCATTTGTCAAACTGCTTGTCGATGTAGACTATGTTCGCCTCCAACCGCTTTACCTCCCTCTCCAAAAACTCTTCGGTCGGCGAGGTTTCCAGATACAACACACACTCGTTCAGATATTCAATCCGCTTTTTGTTCTGCTTGAACTCCTTGTCTTCGGGTTTCAGCTTTACCTGAAAATTTGCGAGATCGAAAATTTCCCGCTTGATATCCGTGGATTTTCTCATGGGGATGATATTGAAATGGTGAATAGATACTCCTCAGCGCGGCAGCGTGAACAGGTCGAAAACAGTCAGGTCTACCTCGTGGCTTCCGTAGCAGTTCGAATCCTCAATGTGGATTTCTTGCTCTTCCTCAGCGCAGATTACTTTTTTCTTGCGCTTTAACTCGTTCTTGATTTCTGATAAGTGGGCTTGCAAATCTTTGTAGCTCTCGCACTCGATTTTGATTGTTGCTGTCATAGCGTTCTGGTTTAAAATGGCAGATCGTCGCTCTCATTTTGGGCGGCCATTTCTGCCAACAGGTCTTGATTAATTCCCTCCGGGTCCGGGTTCACTCGCGATTGTTGGGCCGGCGCTGCCTCAGCGGTTCCCGGAGTGCCGAGCAGCTGTATCCAGTTCGCGGAGATGTTGATATCGACTATCGTGGTTCCATCTTCCTTTGCGAATGGCTTTGCTCTAATAGGCCCCTGGACAAATACTTTGGCGCCTTTGGTCAGGTATTGCAGGATAGCGAGATTCCTGGTTGTCACGCTAAACCAGTCGGTACGCTCAATGCGCTCGCCGTTCATGTTCGTGTAGTCGTCATTCACCGCCACGGAGAAAGAAATGAATTCGCTGCCGTTTGAGTTGACAAGTTTTGCATCGCGGCCCAGGTTGCCGATTATCTGAATTTGTTTCATTGGTTTGTTGAATTCGGGTTCTCGATCTGAACCCAGGTTGGAATTTTCAAATAGGTTTCAAGATGCTCCCTTTTGAGCGGGAAGGGCTTGCCCGTCGCCTTGTGTTTGGCTTCAATGCATGTCGCGTACAGGTCGAACCCTTTTGTATATACGTGATAGCATGCACCGTCAATTAGCGACCTGTAAAAACCGGTCATTCCTCATCGGGGTTGTACTGCTCCGGGTCTTTCAATTCGATGCACAGATACTCGACGCGTTCGGCAATTGATTCAAGGAGCATCGACTGCTCATCCTCTGGCATGTTCTTGTATGCGGCGAACTTTTCGGACACAAGGATCCTCTTTGCCATCGAAACTATTTGCTCGTCTGGCTTCTCGTTTTCCGCTTTCGATATCAGCTCCAATGCATTTTTTACAGCCGATTTCTGCGCGTTCAAATCCTTGTTTTCGCGAGCCTCGGCGATCATACGTAGCTTTGCCTGATCCATAGCCCTCCATTTGTCCGTGGTCCCGAATCCGAGAAACTCAATCTTTTCAAGGAAGTTGTAAATCACATTCCCGTAGTCCTCGTATGCTTCGCCATCTAAAACACGCTTCATAATGCTCAGGAAGAACTCATGAGACATTTTCAGCTTTTCACTATCAGGCGCAGTGAATTCCGCGTCCTTCTGTTGGTGTAGAAGCTGTGCCGCCTTTTTCATGACCGGCTTTTTGGTCTGCTCCACGAACGCCCGGCACCACTGCACGAAGTTGGAGGGATTGAAAATTATCGGGTCGTCCGGCTTCCGCAGATACATTCCATCCAAACCGTTCTCCAACGCCATCATGATTTCGCGCTCAGTGAAACCGCTCAGCTTCATGACTAAATCCCGGTTTAGCTCCGTATTGATCATCCGCTGCTCCTCAGCGTCGCGGGCTCTGCTTCCCAGGCGAATGGCGGCTTTCATGACAATCGCCGTAATGATTCCCGCTATCTGCTTTCCGTCCATTTCGGAAATTCGCGGGTTGTTCTCGTTCGCCACCGTCAGGGCGGCAATGCTCTTTTCTGTCCGGGATAGCTTTCCGGCTACTTGGTCGGGTAGGGGCTCCGGCTTGTTGAATAGTGTTAAGCTGCTCATCGTGTATTGACGTCGTTGAATGTGAAGTATTCGCCTTCATTGGCTGCCGTTACAGCCGATTTGATTGCCTGGGTAAGTTTCCCGCCCTTGGGCGCTTCTGCCTGCCTCTGCTTCCATTTCGGGAGCCAGTTCAAGAAATGCTGAGTTGCGTCTTGCTCGCTCTTCCAGCTATGCCGCGTCGCTCGCTTGTCGGCAAAAAACTCCTTCAAGGCTTCTAAAAACTCAGCGGGAGTCACTTTTTTGCTCATACAGGCCGTTTCCAGCAAAAACCGGTTATCTCTCAATCGCCCCTCGATCTCATCGAGGGTAAGGGGGGCGGCGCGGAACTCGGGGGGATCACTTTTATTTTTCAAATCGTTGAGTTCTCGCTGCACAAAAGCCGGCGGAGATCCTGATAATGACTCGTCATTATCTTCTCTTTTATTTTCTTTCTTTTTATTTTCTTTTCTTTGTGCACTTTTTCCGGAGTTTACCGGGGTTTCCTCCGAGTTAACTGGTATTTCCTCCGAGTTTATTAGCGAATACTCCGAAATAACTTCCTTTCTTTTGGTCAATGCCGTTACCGTCTTGTAACGCTCCTGGATGCCTTTCGATGTAAGAATTTGATTCTGCCGGAACAGGTCTGCCGAAAACAGTCCAATGTCGGTGCAGCTATTTATTACCTGGTTCACGTATTCTTCATCATACCCCGTTGCTTCCGAGATCACAAACGGCAAATCCTCATCCCATTTTAGGTAGTAGCCGCCTTGGTATACTCTGCAAAGTAGGAACGTGTACACAGGTATAGCCCTGCACCCTTGATACTTTATCAGTTTTCTGACCTTGATATCCTGAAAAAAATCCACGTCAAATGGAAAGTAATCCAGTCCAGTTTTAGAGGGTCGCGCCATCGCTCAATCAATTTTGTTTTATTCTCAGCCCTCGCTTTACAGCCTCATCCATGCTCATTTTGTTATGGATGATATCGTGACAGTTCTGGCAAACCGCCAGAAACGTCGAAACGTCGTTCATGTACTTGCCTTGCCCTCGCTTGTGGTGCACCTGATTTGATTTTTCCTCGCAGCCTTCCAGCTTTGCCTGGCACTTCTTGTTCTCTGCGAGAAACTGCTTACTCAGTGGCCCGTAAATTCTCAGGCGCTCGGCTCGCTTCTTACCGATTGGATTAATTCGCCTCGGCGGGTTCACTATGTACTGGTGCCAAAGGCAATGCTTTTTCGAAAAGACATTGTGCGTGCATCCCTCGACTGCGCATTGCTTCGCCATTAAGCCGCTTTTATTAACTTGCCAGGTATCACGCGACCAGAGTCCAGATAACGATTCAGGTCGTCGATGCGGAAATAAAGCTTTGCATTCATCTTACTGTGAGGCATGCGATATTTCAACTTGTAGACAAACTCCGTAGAACAGCCCAAGAACTCAGCCGTTTGCTCGACAGTCAGATAGGTCCTAGTATCCGCTCCATTCTCATCGGAATACAGATTCTTCAATTCCTGCTTTACGATTTCACGGAACCGATCGGTAAGAGCGTCGATTAGTTCACTAAAATTAATACTTACCATTGTGCCTATACGTTTTGTCGCTTTTGCGCTTTCTTAAAAATGTCAGCAGGAACAAACCGGAGAGAAAAAGCACCGTAACCAACGGCCAGTTGACATTTTTAGCCGCATATTCGACCAGTGCGCCAATGCTCCCAATTATCGCGAGTACTGGTATCGAAAATACCAACCCGCCGAAAAGGTTGATCAGCAGTTTCATACCTCAGCAAGTTCCTCTTTCAAGATTCCCTCCATTGTAATCACAAGCTGCTCAATAGTGTCAGGTCCCGCGCTCCTCGGCCTTGTTACAGCGCCGGCTACGTTTCCCATTCGTACATGACCAATGTCCGTTGCGTAGAATGGATTAGCCTCCTTGACCCTTTTCTTCCAATTTGGGCCGAGCTTTTCCCGTGCACCTGTGAATCGCTTCAACAGGCGCTCTTTAATTGTCCCTTCCATGTTTGATTGTGTTTTAGAATATAACATCCGGTGTTGCGGCACACCGGAAAGCCTTTCTCGTCGGTTTGGGCTGTACGCCTGCCCGCGTCCCTGATCATCCACCTACGTACTGGCGGCCGCATACGCGGTTTAGCTGCCTCTGCTTCGCTTTAATGTTGCCGCGATCGAAGGATTCGAACCTCCACTCTTGCCCCGTTCACCATTACGTGCATTCCGGTCTCGTGCCCCAATTACACTATATCGCGAAATGACAGTATCGTTTCTTGCGTCAGCTATCTCGTAGCTCATGGCGTCCGGTCAATTCCCTACGTGTCTCCCTGTCATTGTATGGTAAGCAGGATTCGAACCTGCGACCCCCTCATCCCAAATGAGGTACGCTACCTGACTGCGCTATTACCATGTGTGCCGCGCATTCCCGCGGCATGGGGCCTCCGGCTTTTTACAGCAGCCCGGTTCGGGTCTTTGATTCGTTTAAAGTTAGCGGCCAGCAAAACCAGCCGCCAAGGCTTCCTAATACATATACTATTCCTTAACCTTTTCGTGCACAGAGCAGGATTCGAACCCGCACCAACAAAATGAGTTTCGTCCTCAGTTTCATTGCGTCAAATTAGGACAACTCAGCTGCACACTACCGGTAGTTGCTGGATCCTGCTGAGTTAACTGCCTATTGCTTGCGACGTCTACCAATTCCGCCACCTGTGCGTTTGCCGGCCTACGCCGGACTTTTTATTTAGCTTGTTGATGAAATACAATTCTGATTGTTGAAAGTTGGTAGCAGGAATCTCCCGCTACCAAAATGGACAAATACACTTCTACTTCAACAAATGAAACTCTTTCGGGCTTTTCAAGTTGGCGGCCAGCAAGCGCCAGCCGCCATTCTTATGTTAACCCTCCTCTATCAGTAAAGACTTTTAAGGATATCGAGAGCACCGATCGGGAGACCTCTTTTATTTTTCCAGTGCCGACCCCGGGTAGTTGGCATCGATGTATTCCGTTGTAACGAACTGATATGGATGCAACCCGTAGAGAATTATCCATCCATCCTGGGAGTAAACATGAACGCCCTGGATGCCGTCAGTTTGCCAAATCATTTCCCCGATTTTCGGTGAATCGATTTCCAACTTCTCAGCTTCCGTAAAATTCGGTAGCAATATTCCTCTCAGTTGATTTTGATCCATTTTGACGTATACCGTTAAATCAGACAATTTTTTCTTCTTGATCTTCCGTTGTACTTTGCATTTCGTATAGAAGACATTACAAATGTAGAGAATTGCTCAGCACTTATGCAAATAAAGTGTAGAGAATTTTTCTACATTTTTCTACTTTAAATGCAAATGACTGTAAAGGAACGTGTTAGGAGATTTATAGAGCACTTAGGCATAAGCCAACGGCAGTTCGAAAGTCAGTCAGGCCTTTCAAATGGATATGTGGGTAATATCTCAAACTCCATTTCTCACGCCAAATTGGAGGGTATCAGCAGGGCCTTTCCTCAGCTCAGCACCTCGTGGCTTCTTCTTGGCGAAGGGGAGATGCTTAAAACAGAGAGCGAAAGCATAATTAAAAGGGCGTTGCCGGAATCGAGCGCGATTCCAATTCCAATGCCTCAACCAGGCGAGGAGCACGAACTGGAACTAATAAGAAAGGAGGACTCTACCGAGTTCAGGCTGGTAGGGGATGGCCAGTACATGATTATCTGCCCTCTCGTAGAACAATCCGCATACGCTGGATACGTTGCCGGATGGGCAGATCCTGTATACCTGGAAGAATTACCACGA
This sequence comes from Dyadobacter fermentans, assembly GCF_019924045.1. GTDB lineage: Bacteria > Bacteroidota > Bacteroidia > Cytophagales > Spirosomataceae > Dyadobacter > Dyadobacter fermentans_A. The sequence goes on from NZ_JAHXBN010000022.1 coordinate 281,023, forward strand.
CATTCAATAGTGTTGAGCAAACCTTCAATTGGAGTATACCGCGCATTTACCGTGCGAGGTGATAGTATGGATAACGGACTTAGGGGATCTTTTGCCGCCGGAGATATTTTAACAGCTCGCAAGTTGCAACACAAGTATTGGCGGGGAAAGCTTCACATTCACAAATACAAATTTTTTGTCCTGGTCACCGTCGATGGGATTCAAATTAAGGAAATCATTGATCACAGAGTAGAAGAGGGCATTGTCGTTTGCCATTCGCTAAATCCCGACAAAGAAACCTATCCCGACTTCGAACTTTCGCTTGCTGATGTTCGCGAGATATACTATGTTAAGGCCAGAACTGAACCCCTGGACTAATGAAGAAGCTATCCTTTATCATAATCATTGCATTTTTACTTTCCTGCGAGGAGGGGGATCCGCTAGGGCCTAAAAAGAGCCCTTGCGGTGTTGTTGTTCAGGCAAATAATGGAGTATGGGGGACTGTCTACAAAGGCAAATTCGGGAGGTGTTTTATCTACGATGGCAAGAAGAAAATCAATGTTGATAAAGAGTATTGCGACTGCAAATAAATAATTTCTAACCCTCAATAAGAAAACACATGCAGGAATTCAAAGGAAGCGGAGCTACTTTACAGGTCTATGAGAATAAAATTGTCATTAAAAGACATGGACTGAATTCGTTTTTAATACATGGTAGCAAAGGAGATAAGGAGATATTCATTAAGAACATTACAGCGATTCAGATGAAAAAGCCTGGTTTTACCAGCGGATTCATACAATTTAGCCTATCCGGCGAGAAGGCGTCAAAGGGAGGGGCTTTTGATGCGGCTAAGGATGAGAACTCTATCATGCTTACCTCTGAGCACTATAATAACTTTTTAAGAGCAAAGGAGCTGATTGAATCATATATCAAGCAACGCGATAACCCAACTTCCTCATCCAACTCCCATGCAATTTCCGTTGCGGACGAGTTGCGTAAACTTGCGGACTTGAAATCAGAAGGATTTCTCACCGATGCGGAATTTCAGGAGCAAAAAAAGAAGTTACTTGGGTAGTTTTTATCCAATCCCAACCAAGGCCCGGCACCAACCGGGCTTTTTATAGGTCTATTTCAAGTTGGCCTTTTTCTCCTCTTGGAATATGCCTCTTTACCTCTCTGATTTCATATCCTTTGATTACGTCATGATCGACCGATGGGTCATAAACTTTTTTGACATCCATCACAACCTCCAATGAGTCGCCTTTCGAGAATTTGTCACCTCTATCTACATCGTCGTAGAATGACTTGTCCTTAATATATGCCGAGATCTTCCTGCCTTGATAATAGAAGTCGGATTTGTATTTAGGGTCAAAAGAGAACTTGACAATATTGAGTATGGCGAGTTGGGAGGTGTCGAATGGCTCGACCTCGGTAGTAGGAGAAGGTGTGCTCGCGAGCCCCTCGAACTCGTCTCGGTTAACGTGAATCACGGTGCTGCCGTCTTTTGCCAGCAATTCAACAGAATCAATTTGTTCATCCTGTTCCAGGGTTTCAAACTGCTTCTTGATTGCTTCATTCACTACTGGATTGTTAGTTGAAATGTCGTACGCCTTCTTCGAAATTTTGATAATAGATCCGTCAGCATTTTCGATTACTATGAAATCGCCGTCCTGGGTAATTTTTTGAGCTTTTTTGCCCATTAAATGCTTTCTAATCTCAATTACAACCTTGTAAGTCGCGACAATTTCTGATAAGTGATCAAATGGATTAAATGGGAGTAATGAAATTATTTGATCCAGCCAAGACTGAAATTCGATGAAAGCCAAAAAGCTACCCCGCTCAAACGCCGTTATTTTAATGACAATTTTTCTTTCAGGAGCAAGGCTCTTATTGATTTCCTGGATAGTTGTATTGAAATGGATAAGATAATTAACGAAGGTATTTGCATCAATCTGATGCGAATCGACTTCAAATCTTATCAAGAATTGCTCTTTCATTAACTGACCGTCAATTTCCATAATTCACTGTTGGTAGAGAGTTGTACTTGATCGTAAGTTACGGTTACAAGTCTTATACTCGAACTGCCAGTTAGTAAATTTAAGAAATTACTTCGGTATCTGTTGAGCTTTTTTATTGCAACATTACTTGCAATATTTGAATTTTGCTGAAATAGTCGATTTATAATTTACTGTAAATCAGATAATTATTTAGGTGGATTGATGTTTGGGTATATTTCACTCATAACATCATCTTAATCCACTTACCTATGCACATCACAAAAGGATTTTTTACCTCCTTGCGGCGCATGAGCGGAGTATGCATATGTGCGATATGCATGCACCCGCCGGTGCCCGCCAGTGTCGTCGCGAGTCCGGTCGCGAAGCTCGGCCATGTAATGCAAGCCGAGAAAACTGTCACCGGTACCGTCTCTACCAAAGATGGAAATACGCCCATACCGGGCGTAACGGTCGTTGTCAAAGGGACCAACCAGGGCACGACAACCAATGCGGATGGGAAGTACACCATCGAGATTGCCGGCAATTCAGCAGTACTCGTGTTTTCGGCTGTCGGATATGTCACACAGGAACAGGAAACGGGCAATGCGAGCGTGGTTGACATTTCGCTGGCCACGGACCTGAAAACGCTAAATGAAGTCGTGGTGGTTGGCTACGGTACGCAAAAGAAACGTGACCTGACAGGTGCGGTATCGCAGGTTAACGCGACACGGCTCGAAAACGAAAACCCGCAATCGGTGCAGGATGTGTTGCGTGGGAATGTAGCAGGTATGAATGTCGGGTTTTCCACCTCCGCGAAAGGAGGCGGGAATGTCTCGGTGCGCGGTCAGAACTCGATCAATGCAGGATCTACCCCGCTGATCGTGCTCGACGGTACTATTTACTATGGTGGTTTGGAAGACATCAATCCCAACGATATCGAAACCATCGATGTACTCAAAGACGCAAGTTCTTCGGCGGTTTTCGGCGCCAAAGCGGCCAGTGGCGTCATTCTGATCACTACCAAAAAGGGGAAGGAAGGCAAGCCGCTGATCAATATTAACAGTAATTTCGGGTTTGCCGAAGTGGCTAAAAACCAGCCGGTACTGAGCCCCCAGGGCTTCATCAGCTGGCGGCAGGAGGTCATGCGGAACATCAATGCTACTGCCGAGCCTGCGCGCTTCGCCGATCCAAACCATCTTCCGGCCGGTGTAACCCTCGACCAATGGCTGGCTTTCGACGGCTCCACGGGCGACCCCACGACGGTTTGGCTCCAACGCCTGGGAATGCAGCCCATAGAAATCCAGAATTACAAGGACGACAAAAGCGTGGACTGGTATTCCAAAGTATTTCAGAAAGGTTTCAGGCAAGACCATACCGTGAGCCTATCGGGCCGCAACGACCGCATTTCCTACTATATGTCTTTGGGATACCTGAACAATGAGGGCATTGTGGTGGGCGACAAGTACAGCACGGTCCGCGCGCGGCTGAACCTCGAAGGTAAAGTGAACAAGTTCCTTTCGGTAGGGATGAATACCCAATTTGCGCGTCGTGATGAAAGCCAGGTACCTGTAAACTATGATCTGGCGCGGACCATTTCCCCCTGGGGCTCAGAGTTCGATGCGAACGGTAACTACGCTTGGCGGCCCAATGGCGAGGCCAGCGGGGGCAACCACCCTTATTATGCCCGTCAGTTTATCAAACGCGACCAGGGTGCCCAAACATTGAATTCCGTTTTGTTCGCCAAAGTAAGCCTGCCTCTCGGGTTTACTTATCAAATCAATTTTACGCCCCGTTTCGACTATACACACCGCTATAATGCCGAATCCGCCAAGCATGCCGAATGGGCTGCCGAGGGCGGCCGGGCCTCACGCAAGGACTCGACCGTGTTCAACTGGCAGGTCGACAATATCCTTAAATGGAACAAAACCATCGCCGGAAAGCATCAGATCGACCTTACTTTCCTGGCTAATGCCGAACGTTTCAGAAGCTGGCGCGACAGTATTTCCAACAAAGGCTTCGCCCCGACGGACGTTTTGGGTTACCACAACATCCAAGCGGGCGGATTACCTGTCGTTTACACCGACGATCAGACCAGCACCGCCGATGCATTGATGGCCCGGCTGTTCTATGCATTCAAAGACAAATACATGCTCACGCTGTCGAGCCGGCGGGATGGTTATTCCGCATTCGGGCAGAAGAACCCGCGGGCTGTATTTTCATCGGCGGCATTGGGCTGGGTATTTACCGACGAGGGATTTTTACATTCCAAATGGCTGAGCTACGGGAAACTGCGGGTTTCGTATGGGAACAATGGCAACCGGGATATTCCGCGTTACGACGCCCTCGCCGACCTTACGAGCGGCAAATACCTGCATGTGAAGCCGGATGGGACAGTGTACCAGGTAAGCCAGCTGTATGTAAGCCGGATGGCAAACCCGAATTTGAAATGGGAGAAAACCAATGCGCTGAACGTCGGGCTCGACTTTGCATTGTTCAACAATCTGGTGGATGGTAGTATAGAGTTTTATAAATCGACCACGAAAGATTTGCTCGTGAAACGCGCGCTGCCTAATGTGATGGGTTTTGACAACGTTTGGGATAACCTCGGAGAAGTGCAGAACAAAGGGCTGGAAATCAGTTTGAATTCCAACAATATCCGTCGCGAAAACTTCACCTGGCGCAGTACATTCAACTTCCAGCTCAACCGCAACAAAATTGTGCATTTGTACGGTAACATGGTCGATATCAAAGACGGCAGTGGCAAGGTCACAGGCCGCCGGGAGGCCGACGACGTTACTAATCGCTGGTTTATCGGTCATGCGCTCGACGAGATATGGAACTACCGCATCCTCGGTGTATGGCAGAAGGAAGAGGAGGCCGAAGCAGCCAAATATGGCGTGAAACCAGGTGATTTCAAGTTGAAAGATGTGAATGGCGACGGCAAGTTCACCAGTGACGACAAGGAATTTCTTGGCTATACATCACCGCGTTTCCGATGGACGTTCCGGAACGAATTTAAACTCTTCAAGAGCCTGGATGTTTCATTCATGATCTATTCTTACTGGGGACAGAAGGGCACATTCAATCAGATGAAGAATCGTGACGGCTTCGTAGACCGCACCAGTTCCTACATATTTCCTTACTGGACCGAACAAAATCGCCAGAATGAATGGGCAAGACTCTATTCCAGCGAAGGGTCGGCAACGGGCTATGCGGTTTACAGAAGCAAGTCCTTTGTGCGCTTCGAGAACCTTTCGGTGGCTTACACCGTACCGAAAGCCGTTTCGCAGAAAGTGGCCGTACAAAACCTGCGTATTTACGGTAATGTCCGCAATATCGGTTTTTGGGCACCGCAATGGAATTTCTGGGATCCCGAGAATGGAACGAATGGGGCAACCAATAACAGCATTGCTACTTCGGTACCAAGCCCGCGCATATACACCATCGGCCTGGATATCACCCTGTAATCACTATCACACAAAACTATATGGATTATGTTTAATCAAACATCAAAATATATACTGGCAATAGGTTTGCTCGGAGCGGGCGTGACGATTACCTCCTGCAAAGAAACCTGGCTGAAACCCGAGCCGCTTTCATTTTACGAGCCGGATCTGACCTTCAAAGATCTCGGCGGGTTAAAAGCGACGCTCGTCGCGTGTGAGCGTAACCTGCGGATGGAATGGTACGGAGATGCGATGCCGATGATTACGGAATCCATTTTCTCGGATATCGCCGTGGAAGGGACCACCGATAAATCGGGTCCGGCACAGAACCTGAACCTGCTCATCACCCCCGATGCCCAGCTGAACCATATCGATTACAACCGCATCGGCTGGTATTGGCTCGAAGGTTACAAAGGCATTAAGTATGCTAATACGGCCATTTCCCGCATTGATCTGCCGACTTACAAAAGTGAAGAAGAAAAGAAAGAACTGCTTGGAGCAGCCTATTTCCATCGGGCGGCGCGCTACTACCGACTCACGCAGCAATTTGGCGATGTGCCGCTCATTCTCAGCGAAATTAATGGCCCGAAACTCGATTTCCAGACGACTAAAAGGGAGGTAATCCTCAAAAAAATGAAGGAAGACCTCGAATTTGCCGAACAATGGGTCCCCGCTGTGACAGACAAAGGAACCGTCAACAAAGGCTCGGTGAGCCATTTGCTCACAAAGGTCAACCTGGCATTGGGGCTGTTTGACGATGCCATTAAATCCGCGACGAATGTGATCGACGGCGGTACGCACAAGCTGATGACCGCCCGGTTCGGAGCTACTGCTAATGATGCGAGCAGGAACGTGATCTGGGACCTGCACCGGCCGCAGAACAAGGCGATCGCTGCGAATACCGAAGCGCTAATGCTGGTGATCGACCGGCTGAATATCGAAGGTAATGTCGAGGGGGGCATGCTCATTATGCGCAACGCTGTTCCATTCTGGTTTAACAACATCAACACCCCGAATGGAAACCGGGGCACGATAGACACCTACGGTATTGAGATCGATCAGGTTGTGAAGTATGGTCGGGGGATCGGACGTTTGCGCCCGACCGATTACTCCCAGAACCAGATTTGGGATGATAAAAACGACCTTCGCCATGCGCCGGGAAACTGGACGCGTATGGAGGATATTCTGTACAATAATCCAGCCATTAAAGACAAGGACAGCTTTTACGGTAAGAATTTACAGCTTAAAAACGCGGAAGGCGTGGTACTGACGATCGACACGATACGCTGCTGGTTCGACTGGCCGAACTACAAACTTTTCATAGAAGATCCGACGCGCGTCCAGCCCCAGGGAGGGAATTCGGATTGGTACGTATTCCGGTTGGCCGAAACATATCTCCTGCGTGCGGAAGCCTACGCGTGGAAAGGCGATATGGCGAAAGCCGCCGACGACGTGAATGCGGTACGAGTCCGTGCCAACTGCGCCCCGCTCGCTGCCGGCAAGATCAATATCGGTACCATTCTCGACGAACGCGCCCGCGAACTGTATTTCGAAGAACCACGGAAGACGGAGTTGACCCGCATTGCCTATATTTTCGCCCAAACCGGCAAACCGGCGCCGAATGGCAAGACGTACAGCCTCGACAAATTCTCGGATGACAATTACTTTTATGACCGGGTCATGGAGAAAAACGATTTTTATAACAAAGGTGTGAAAACCCGCCACGCCGATGAATACACCATGAGCCCTTACCACGTGTTGTGGCCCATTCCGCAGTCGGCTATCGACGGGAATACGCAGGCGAGGATCAATCAAAACAAGGGATATTCGGGGTACGAGAAGAATGTGCCTCCACTGACAGCACTACCGAAATAAATTCACACGCAATGGCCCGTAGATAGCGGGTCATTGTTGTTTTATATCGTCTGGGAGATATGGATTTTTACATTAATCTAAACCTGAAATGAACAGACGGAATTTTCTACAAAACACTTCGCTTGCGATGGCCGCTACCATGGCAGGCACCGGCTGGCTCGAAGCCGCTATAAAAAAGGGAGACATTAAAATCGGCTATTCGGCCATTACCTGGGGTGGTAAGGACGAGCAAGCCATGGCCGACCTGGCAGGCCTGGGCTTCAGGGGCATTCAGCTGCGAGCCAATACTTTCGCACCCTATCGTAGCAAACCCTCTGAGTTGAAAGATGCTCTGGCAAAGAACAACCTTACTCTCTGCATGTTTTCGAGCGGAAATGTGGAGATCGACCCTGCGAAATTGGAAAGTACCGTGGATACCCACGTCGCGCACGCGAGTTTTGTGAAGGCATTGGGTGGTAGTGCCTTGCAGCTTACGAACAGCCTTCGTCCGAAAGACCGGGCACCGTCGGTGGAAGAGCTGAAAAAATTGGCGCAGGTGATGAATGAAGTCGGTAAGCAAACGGCAGATCTCGGCGTGCAGGCGGTTTATCACAACCATATGAACCAATTGGGTGAGACTCCCGGGGAGGTGGACGTGATCGTGCAGGCCATGGACCCGCGTTACATTAAACTCTTGCTCGATATTGCGCATTACAAGCAGGGCGGCGGCGAACCGCACGAGGCGATCATCAAGTACAAGGATATTCTGCATTCATTGCATTTGAAAGATACTAAACCGGCCGAGACCAAAAGCGGCTACAAGTTTGTGGAACTGGGGCAGGGTAGGGTGGACGTGCCAGCGGTTTTCAAGGCTTTGGATAAAGTGAAGTTCAAAGGCTGGGCGGTTGTGGAACTCGATGGCGTGCCTGACCCGGAGAAATCGCCATTGATTTGCGCCGAAACCAATAAAAAGTACATCACCGAGGTTTTAAAATATCCATTGTAGTCCGAACTGGATTTGTAAGGGTATTCCTATTAATATTTCGTTATAAATGTAATAACTGATATTAGATAGGAAGCCCTTTCGCATTTTTCAGTTATTCATCATTTTAATCAGCACAATGAAAAAATTCCGATTACCGGTAGTCGCTATGGCCGCGTTCCTGCTCAGCGCTCCACTCCAGGCCCAGAAGTCGAAAGGTGGCTGGGTAGACCTTTTCAACGGCAAGGACCTCACAGGCTGGAAACAACTCAACGGCCAGGCCAAATATGAAGTGAAAGACGGGGCCATTGTAGGTACTTCCGTGATGGGTACGCCCAATTCATTTCTCACAACTGAAAAAGACTACGGCGATTTTATCCTCGAACTCGATGTAAAAGTGGACAACAAACTGAACTCGGGTATTCAGATCCGCAGCTTGTCGAAACCCGATTATATGAATGGCCGCGTGCATGGCTATCAGGTAGAGATCGACCCTAGCGACCGTGCCTATTCCGCGGGTATTTACGACGAAGCGCGTCGCGGCTGGCTGTACCCGCTCGATTTGAATCCGGAAGGCAAAAAAGCGTTTAAAAGAGATGCCTGGAATAAGTACCGCATCGAGGCGATCGGTAACTCGATCCGTACATTCCTGAATGGTGTGCCTGTGGCGCACGTGGTGGACGATATGACACCCGTGGGCTTTATATGCCTGCAAGTGCATGCGATCGGCAGCAAGGAAATGGAGGGTACCCAAGTGAGCTGGAAGAATGTACGTATTAAGACAACGAACCTGAAACCAAGCCCGGCTACAAATGTGCGCATTGTAAACCTCATCCCGAACAACCTCGATGCTGCGGAAAAAGCGCAGGGCTATTCGTTGTTGTACGACGGCAAATCGGTGGATCAATGGCGGTCTTATGGCGGTACCGACTTCCCTTCCAAAAGATGGAGCTACAATGACGGTACTATTCAGATTTCGAAATCGGATGGCTCGGAAACCGGTAATGACATTGTTACCCGCAAACTTTACGGCCCGGCATTCGAATATGAATTTGAATTTAAACTGACCGAAGGTGCCAATAGCGGCGTCAAATACTTTGTTGACCAAAAATTCAATTCGAACGGCAAATCGGGTATCGGCTGCGAATATCAGGTGCTCGATGACGAGCGCCACCCGGATGCGAAACTGGGCAAGAATGGCAACCGTACCATCGCTTCGTTTTACGACGTGATTCCCGCGGACCGTCCCAGGAATGCGGTGAAAAAGATCGGGGAATGGAACCAGGGCCGTATTGTGGTGCAGAAGGACGGCACCGTGCAGCATTTCCTGAACGGCTATAAAGTGGTGGAATATGTACGCGGCTCCCCGCAGTTCAAGGAGTTTGTGGCAGGTTCGAAATTCGCCAAATTTGATGGTTTCGGTCTTTCACAGGAGGGTAACCTGCTGTTGCAGGATCATGGTGATAATGTGTTTTTCCGGAGCTTAAAAGTAAAGGAAATCAAATAGCCCGAATCGCCGGAAAAAAGGTAAAAAAATACAGTAGATAAACGGGCGCCCGACATTTAAAGACGATTGCCCGCAAATCGACTCAAAGGCAATCAAAAAGTCAACTTTTATTCAAATCCAATATCATGACCAGTAGAAGGGATTTTCTTAAAAATGCAGCACTGGCTTCTGCGGGTGTCGCAGTGGGCACTAATGCTTTCAGTGCGGCCAGCTACCGCCGTATCGTGGGAGCGAATGATCGCGTAAGAGTAGGTATCATCGGTTTTTCGGACCGTTTTCGTAGCTCGCTTGCACCTTCTTTCTCGGATCACGCCAAGGAACTGAACTTTGAGTTTATGGGTGTTTCCGACCTTTGGAACCGTCGCCGCGACGAAGCGGAGGCATTCATGAAAGGGAAACCCTATGCAGCCAGCGAATTTGTAAAAGCACGGAATAACGAAGAGTTGCTCGCCCGCAAGGATGTGGACGCGGTGATCATCAGTACTGCCGACTTTCAGCACGCATTGCACTGTGCGGAAGCGGTAAAATCGGGCCGCGATGTGTACGTGGAGAAACCATTTGCCGAAACCCTCGAAGACGCAAAAGTGGCTTTAAAAGCGGTGGAAGCTTCGAAACAAATCGTACAGGTTGGCTCGCAGCGCCGCAGCGCTCCTAACTACTGGGCGGCTTATGAATATATCAAATCAGGCAAATTCGGCGACATTACAACGGTTGAGATGACCTGGAATGTGAACCAGCCCGGCCGTTGGAGACGTAAAGAGCTCGTGTCGCAGATCCGCAAGGAAGATACCGACTGGGATCGCTTCCTGATGAACCGCCCGAAAGTGGAATGGAACCCTCGCTACTACCTCGAATTCCGCTTGTTTTACCCATATTCTTCAGGCATTCCGGGGCAGTGGATGGCTCACCAAATCGACACCGTACACTGGTTCTCAGGCCTTGATGCGCCGCGCAATGTGGTGGCGAACGGTGGTATTTACACTTGGAAAGACGGCCGTACCAATGTCGATACTTTCAGCGCGGCATTTGAATATGGTCCTTTCGACGACAAGAGCAAAGGCTTCCAGGTGATTTATTCTTCCCGTTTCAACAATGAGGCTGGCGGCGTGAAGGAATACTACTATTCCAATGGCGGGATGATCAACCTTGACACGAACAAGATCACTTCCGAAGGCGGCTTGAAGGAAAAAGATGCCAAAGGAATGGGCATGCAGGCGAACTTGCTGCCGGAAATGTCTCTTAAAACAGGCGAGAAAATCGCGACAGATGCCAACACCGGTGCTGACCCGATGACTTCGCTCCACATGCGTAACTGGATGGAATGTATCCGTAGCCGCAAGGAAACGAATGCACCTGCCCGCGTTGGTTTCAACCACTCAGTGGCGAATATTATGGCTACCCAGGCGCTGCATACCGGCAAACGGGTGAACTGGGATCCGAAGAAAAAGGAAATCGTGCTTAGCTAACATTTTAAAGATCGAACAGTGAATTTAAAACATACTGCTTTGGCACTGACCGCCGTAGCCTTTGCCGGAAGCGCATTCGCGCAGAAGGTGGATCTCGTGCGGAACGATAAGGATAAAAAAGTGGAGGTGAAAATCGACGGAAAGCCATTTACGGCCTACTATTATCCGGGCGAACAGAAGCTAAAAAAGGCCGTTCTGTACCCGGTAATGACCGCGAAAGGTACGGTAATCACCCGGGGTTGGCCGCTGGACCCTCGCGCAGGCGAGCGCGTAGATCACCCGCATCACGTGGGTATCTGGCTCAACTATGAGGATGTGAATGGTAACGACTATTGGAACAACTCCGACGCCGTGAACCACGAAAAGCGCGCCTACGGGACCATTATCCATACCGGTATTACCTCCGTAAAAAGCGGTAAAGACAAAGGCGAGCTCACCGTCACCGCCGACTGGGTGGATAAGAACGGTACGCCGACCCTGAAAGAAGTGACCAAATACACTTTCAGCGGCAAAGGCGATACCCGCATTATCGACCGCAGCACGACGCTCACAGCGGTCTTGCCGGAGGTAAATATGCCTGACGTAAAAGATGGTATGTTCGCGATCCGCGTGGCACGCGAACTGGAATTGCCTTCTAACAAACCTGAAATCTTTACCGACGCCAGCGGAATTGCAACCAAGGTGCCTGCGTTGAACAATGAAGGCATTACCGGTAACTATCGTAACAGCAATGGCATCGAAGGCGAGACGGTTTGGGGCAAGCGTGCGATCTGGTGTAACCTCACAGGGAAGATCAAGGACGAGAACATCAGCGTTGCGATGATTGACCACCCTAAGAACGTCGGTTACCCTGCCTACTGGCACGCGAGAGGTTACGGATTGTTCGCCGTGAACCCGCTAGGTATGAAAGCGCTCAGCGACGGCAAGGAAACGCTCAATTTCAAATTGAAAAAAGGCGAATCAACGACCTTCCGCTACCGTCTGGTAATCGCTTCCGAGCATTTGAAAGATGCAACGCTAAACGACCTCGCAGCCGCGTACGCGAAGACGGAATAGTTTGTATACTAGCAGATTGAAAGGGTAGCCAGCGACTTTTCGCTGGCTATTTTTTGTTACCCTTAAAGTCTGTGAGCATGGATTTGGAACACTACGAAATAGAGAAATTGGATGAGCGCACCTATCGCTTTTTCAGCACGGGATCGGAAGGCAAATTTGAAATGCGGGTGAAGTTCACTTACATCTGGCAAAATATTTTTAACCTAGGCTTTGGAGTACTGGATCCGGAAACCGAAGCACTGGATGATCTGATCGAACTCAGGAATGGCGACAGTCGGAAAATATTAGCAACGGTGGCCAATACAGTACTTCTGTTTTTGGAGATATTTCCCTCAGTACGTGTCTATGCAACAGGAAGCACCAGATCGCGTACACGACTTTATCAAATGGGTGTCAATAAAATATTACCACTATTGAGCGATTATACAGTGGCAGGATACAGGTCAAAAAGTGGTCGTTACGAACATACCGGAGGTGCGATTTTAAGCCGACATGGACAATGGTGTGATATTGAATTGGGAGTTGAGTACGATGCGTTCTTGATTTATAAGGCATGAATGTTTAACTTGGGATAGCCAAAAAGAGATAGCGATGTCGGTAATTGAAACTAGCAAGATTAAAGTGAAGCAAGCCACCGGTCCGATAGTGCGTCCGGTTAACGAGGACGAATTCTTCGAAAAAAAGGCGGCTCAGGCCAGGGCCTTCCTCGAAAAGCACCCCGTCCCCGACCACCTCTTCCAAAAGAAAGCCTAACGCTCCATTGTCCCCGGCGAATGCCAGCTGACAACATGGTAAGTCGCAGGCGTTTTGCCCACGTTCCGGACGGTGTGCATTTGGTTGGAGGCCTGAAAAACGACGGAACCGGGGCCTAGCTTTTTTTTCTCTCCATTGACAAGGGCCTCTACGGTGCCTTCTTTGATAATAATTACTTCTTCTTCCTGATGTTTGTGGGGCGCATGTGCGGCTTCACCGGGATTCAATGTGGTAACGTGGCATTCGAGTTCGTCAGTCGTAGCGGTTGGGGAACGGAAAAACGTCCTGACAGACCCGATGGCAGTGCCTCTTACGGCGATATTGTTCCAGTCGAAAGCGGTTGATTCAAGGATGCTGCCTTTGGGTTGGGCGATAATGTAGGTCAAGGTACAACAAACAGAGAGGGTAGCGACGGTAAGGTCTCGTTTAGTGATTTTCATAATAGGGGGTATATTGAGTAGTTTTAGTAGAAAGACTTCTATCCGGTATGTTTACCTTGAATATTGTGTCAAAATAATTTTAATTTTTATTGATATAATCTTAAAAGAGATGTGTGCATGCCCAGGTGTTTTGATAATGGGTAAATAAGCATTATCCTTGAAGCCTGAACGCGGAAAACTCTCCGGCGTTCGTTTTGCGCTCAATTCATGGAAGATCAATCAAGAAGGAAGTTTCTGCAAAATGCGGGAATGGCTTCACTCGCCTCTGTTGCCCCTGTCATCGCCGAGCCGGAAAGGACCAGGGAGTTATTCATTCATCATGTTTTCTTTTACCTCAAAGAGCCCAACAATGCCCAGCATGAGGCGCAGCTTCTGGAAGGATTGCATAAGCTGGCCAAGGTCCCGACGATCCAGTACGTACATATCGGGAAGCCGGCGGTTACGAATCGCTCGGTGATTGTGAAAGACTATACGATTTCCTGGATGTGTTTTTTCAAAAATATCATTGAAGAGGAGATCTATCAGACCCACCCCATTCACCTCGATTTTATCGAACATTATGCTCACTTGTGGGAAAAAGTGGTGGTTTACGACTCCGTGGGGCCGAAGAAGGTGGATTAAATGCTTTGAAGGAGTAATGCTATGAAAGAGAATTTCAAGGAAAATCACCCCGAATGCCGGGAAATGATCCTGCCCGTACGGGACGCGCTGGATGTAATCAGCGGAAAATGGAAGATTTCGATCCTTATTGCCATGTCCCTGGGCAGCAAGAGGTTCATGGAATTGCAGAATGCCATTCCCAATATTACCCCGCGTATGCTATCGAAAGAGCTGAAAGAGCTGGAAATGAACCTGCTGGTAGAGCGCAAGGTGTACGATTCGTTCCCGCCCGTGATCGAGTATGAGCGCACTGCACATGCCCGCACGCTCGATCCGCTGATCGAGGAGCTTCGCAAATGGGGCGAATACCACCGTCTGGTGATCACGGGTACCAATATCGAACACCCCGTAAAAGAATTACAGGATTGAGGTAAACTTGCCCGCGGGGAGACTTTGTGATCTTGAAATTAAACTGTTTAAGTATAATGAAGTTACTCCCTCATTTAGCGGCTTTGCTGGCGGCTGTTAGCTTGTATTTTTCGCCGGCGTGTGCGCAGCAGCATTCGGATGCGATTCGCTTGAACCAGATTGGGTTTTACCCGGCTGCACCCAAGGTAGCGGTTGTTGCGGCAGAGGCGGGCGGGGCATTTGAGGTGAAGGAGGCTAAGTCAGGGAAAACAGTTTTAAAAGGTGCGCTCGGGGATGTCCGGACGAGCCAGCATTCGGGGAAGCACACCCGTTTGGCGGATTTTAGCGCGGTACGGAAGCCGGGGACTTATGTGATTGAAATAGCAGGATTGGGAAAATCGGCTGCATTCAGCATTCGCAACCGTGTCCATCGAAATGTTGCCGAGGCGGCATTGAAAGGATTCTATTACCAGCGTGCTTCTATTGACCTTCCCGAAAAATATGCCGGCAAATGGGCGCGTCCCGCGGGGCACCCCGATGAGCACGTTCTTATTCACGTATCGGCGGTTTCAGACGGGCGGCCGGAAAATACTGTAATTTCCTCGCCGAGAGGTTGGTATGATGCCGGCGATTATAACAAATACATCGTCAATTCCGGCATTACGATGGGAACATTGCTCTCGTTGTACGAGGATTATCCGCTCTATTTTGAAGATTTCAATACCAATATTCCCGAGAGTAATAACGGTGTACCCGATTTGCTCGACGAGGTCGTCTGGAACCTGCGGTGGATGCTTACCATGCAGGACCCTGCCGATGGCGGCGTTTACCATAAGCTTACCAACCCGCGCTTTGATGGGACGATTATGCCGGATGCCGCGAAAAATCCCCGCTATGTGGTGCAGAAAGGCACCGCAGCAACGCTCGATCTGGTAGCGGTGATGGCACAAGCCTCGCGGATATTCAAAAACTTTGACAACAAACTTCCAGGCTTGGCCGACTCGTGTGCGACAGCGGCTGTCAAAGGCTGGCAATGGGCTGAAAAGAATCCTGAGGTGATGTACAACCAGGGTGCGATGAACAAGGAGTTTGATCCCGACGTGGCGACCGGTGCTTACGGCGACCGGTCTGTGAAGGACGAGTGGATTTGGGCTGCGTGCGAGATGTATGCCACCACAGGCAAGCCGGAGTACATCCAAAATATTGATCTGGAATTGCAGCAGCCCATGGCTTTGCCTACTTGGAGCCAGGTGAAAACTTTGGGGTACTACACTTTGCTTCGTTCGGCGGAGACCGTGAAATTACCTGCCGGGCAGTCCGGGGCATTGCGGGAAAACATCCTGAGTTATGCGAGCAAAATCGTGACCGACCTGGAAACTCAACCATACCATACCGTAATGGGCAAAACCGCGCAGGACTACGCCTGGGGCAGCAGTTCGGTAGCGGCCAACCAGGGTATTGCATTACTGTATGCCTACCGGTTGTCAAACGACAAGAAATATCTGCACGCAGCGTTGGGCAACCTCGACTACCTGCTCGGTCGCAATGCAACCGGCTATTGTTTCCTGACCGGCTTTGGCTCGCGGCGGATCATGCACCCGCATCATCGCCTTTCGATGGCGGATGGAGTCGCCGACCCGGTGCCGGGCTTGCTTTCCGGCGGGCCTAATCCAGGGCAGCAGGATAAATGCGCCGGATACCCGAACAAATTTGCGGACGAGTCGTTCACCGATAACGATTGTTCATACGCTTCCAATGAGATCGCCATCAACTGGAATGCACCCATGGTTTATCTCGCCGCCGCATTGGAAGCAACGATGAAATAAGCCCGGTTCAGGCCTTTTTGCCCTTTACCGGAACCGTTTCAGGCGTTTCATTATAGCCCTTCTTTTGGGTCATATTCACCTTCTCCGATTTCCGGATGGATTCCTGTTTGAGGAGTCCCGAAGGTTTCAGGCTATCGTCCTTTTGTTTCGACTTGCCTTTTGGGCCGCCCTGGCTTGGCGAACCTCCTTCCACATTGTTGGTTTGCGTTTTCATGGTTTTTCAGGTTTTGGTCGATCCTTGCAAATTCCGTTCCCGCCGGCGTTACTTTTTTAATGCTGTGCAGTAGAACGGCCTGCGGAGCCGACTCTTTATCACATCACAATCCAACAAACCAGATGAACCTTTTCAAATCGATTTCTCAGATACGCGATCTCCTCAAGTCCATCGATATCGATGCCGTTGCGAAGCTCTCACGCAAAGTGGACCTTAACCAGTTAATGGGTGCAGTCTCCAAAATGAGTGAAGAGGACCTGGGCAAAATGCTGAAATTCATGCAAGCCGGTGCGAGCAAAAGGAAAGAGCCGCCCGTCGTGAATGGTGATTTTTATGAGCTCAGCGCTACGCTCAATCCCGAGGAACGTGAAATCCAGCTCAAAGTGCGGGAATTTATGGAAACGGAAATCCGGCCGATTGCTAACTATTATTGGAACAATGCGCAGTTTCCCATGCACGTCATACCGCTGATGGCCAAGCTGAATATCTGCGGCCTTACTTACCACGGTTATGGCTGTGCCGGACGGTCGGCGTTGCTGGAAGGGTTTATCGCGATGGAAATGGCCCGCGTCGATTCATCGATTTCGACATTCTTCGGCGTGCATAGTGGCCTGGCAATGGGCTCGATTTACCTTTGCGGCTCGGAGGAACAGAAACAGCAATGGCTGCCCGTCATGCAGCGCATGGAGCTGATCGGCGCTTTCGGACTTACCGAGCCTGAGGTAGGTTCCGGTGCCGCTGGCGGGCTCACCACCACCTGCAAGCGGGAAGGCGATGAATGGGTCATTAATGGGCAAAAGAAGTGGATCGGTAATGCCACTTTCTCGGACATTACGATTATCTGGGCGCGTAATGTGGACGATAACCAGGTGAAAGGATTTATCGTTCGCAAAGAAAATCCCGGTTTTAAAACCGAGAAAATGGAGGACAAAATGGCCCTGCGTACCGTGCAGAATGCATTGATTACTTTGACTGACTGCCGTGTGCCGGAATCAGATCGCCTTCAAAATGCGAACTCATTCAAAGACACTGCCAATGTCCTGCGTATGACGCGCGCAGGAGTAGCGTGGCAGGCAGTTGGCTGCGGACGCGGCGCGTACGAGCTGGCATTGAAATACACCATGGAAAGAAAGCAGTTCGGGCGGCCGATAGCCGGTTTTCAGTTGGTACAAGACCTCCTGGTAACGATGCTCGGCGACCTGACGGCCATGCAGACGATGGTTTACAGGTTGTCCCAATTGCAGGACACGGGCAATCTCGCCGACGAGCACGCGTCGCTCGCGAAGGTATTCTGCACGTTGCGCATGCGATCCATCGTGGACCATGCGCGCGAGCTGTTCGGGGGCAACGGCATATTGCTCGAATACGACATTGCCCGGTTCGTGGCCGATGCCGAAGCCATTTATTCTTACGAAGGCACGAAAGAAATCAACTCGCTGATCGTCGGCAGGGCAATTACAGGGGAGAGTGCGTTTGTATAGTGTGAAAACAGGTACATGGGCCACTATAATGTGCCTGTTTTCATTTTGTTAAGGCGTATTTCAAAGGATTCGTAGGCCATACCGGAAACCTTCTGCGCTTCTACCGCTTTGGTTTGCCATTCGATGGCGTCCTCTTTTCGGCCTAGTTTATAAAGTATGTGTGCATAGGTATCAATAAAATTCGGATCGCCCAGCCGATATGGGTTGGCAGCATTTGATCTTTTGGCATTGGATAAGTCCATTGATTTTTTGGACCAGGTCAATGCCTTTTCAAGCAATTCCTTATCACGCGTCAGCTCATAGAAATGATAGGCATGTTCATTGAGTTCCAGATAAACGAACTGGGATGGTGGTGCTATGGCCATGGACATTACCGTTATGTCACGTTCCCGTTTGCCGCGTTTAGACATAAAAAAGGTTTGCTGCGCTTTAAAGGCAGCATCGTCCATAGCATTAAGGGAATCGACAGTTAACGGCATGTATTTGCTTTCGATCAGCTTTGCAGCGTTTTCAAAATACCGCCGCGTATCACCGATCCGATAGTAGTATTTGACCATCCATTTGGCCGAATCGATTTCACCTTGAGACCGGTTTTTTCCCTGAGCTTCCCTGGCAAATTCAGCGATTTGCGAGGCCATTTTATCGTCCCGCTTATGCACCGCTATACGGAATGAATTTTGAATGATTCCATCATTTATTGCCTTGCGGTCATTGGGTTTGGCTGAATTGAATATACTGTCGGTTATCGATTTTGGTGTTTTGCTTTTGATCGTCTGATAGGCCAGGCTATTTACTGCGGGGAAAAATTCAAATATCCCTTTGACAATCTGAAAATTGCCAAGCGAATCGGGACTGAGTGAGGCAACATATTCGTCGAGAAGGTCATCGATTGCCATAGACGATTCCTGTTTCTTAACCATATATTCCCTCATGAAAGCGGATGTACGCACACCTGCTTTGTATTCTCTTTCGTAGTCGGGCAATTGCTTTTTCCCTTTGCGATCGAGTGCGAGTTCCGCACCGTTTAAATAAGTATAGGAATCGCCGGTAGAGCCATTGTTTACATGCAGGATATTTCCCTCGGAATCTACATAAAGCGACATCAGCGAACTCATTATCCGGAACTTCTGTGCCAGATTTTGACCGTTAAAGGTGCCTACATTGCAGCGAATGGAAATGAATTCTTCGTCGAAGGTCTTTTTAAGGATCGGGCTGCTAAAACCCATGGAAGCTACCTCGTTACACTGGACGCATTCACTGTTTTCGAAATGGATAAAAATAAGCTTATCCTGTTCTTTCGCTTGCTTGGAGAGTTGTCGCCAGGGTGTATTGGTATCGATGAAAGTAATTTGAGCGCGACATTGAAAAGAGATTATCAGCGCAAATGCCAGTATAATTTGTCTCATTGACAACCGGATTGAAGTGTTTTTCAAATGTAATTTAAATTTTGTAACCGAATGTTAAAATAATATAAACCTCGCGTCAAGGCAAAAGAGCATGCCTGACTATTTACAACCGTTTTGATAAATACAGTGTCTCGTTTTCAAATCACCTACACCTGTTCCCGACCCATGAAAAAACTTCTCCTTTCTCTTTTTCTGGTATTTGCATTTTCCTGCAAAGAAAAAACGGTCTCGTCGACGCTCGAAGTCTGCGGTGTAAAAGATCCCGTTCGCAATCTTCCATGGCTGAAAGCGAAGATCGATTCGTTGAAGACGGAAAAACAGGATCATATGCTCACGGTGACGGTCGGGGAGTACAAAGGCGAAATCATTTTTGATTACACCATACTTTATATGTCTTGCAACATTTGCACGGTGTTTCGCTGCGACGGCACCCGCGTCGACCTTTCGAAACTGACACAAGAAGAAATGCAGGAATTTACGAAAACGGTCCGGGGAGATAGGCGGGGTCCTGTAATCTGGCCGCAGAAGTAGCCCGCATTCTTGCCTTTCCGCAGCGCCGGGTGTAATTTGTGCCGCTCAACTCAACCCGTTACCAAAGTGCGCCAACCCATTACCATCCGCCGCGCATCCGCTGCCGACCGTGAGATCCTTTATCATATGATATGCAGCCTCGAAAATACGATTCTCGACCGGCCGGGATTCGACGCAGCTTTTGATCGCAACGTGGCAAACCCGAATATCAGTTACTTCCTCGCCGAACTGGATGGGAAGCCCATTGGAATCGTTAGCTGCCACATTCAGCCGCTTTTGCATCACGCTGCGCTGGTGTCGGAGATCCAGGAGATGTATGTTGAACCGGAATATCGCTCGCAACAGGTGGGGAAAGCATTGATGGAGCACGTCACAGCATTTGCAAAAGGAGAGGGGGCCATTCAAATGGAAGTCACTTCACGCGCCACGCGGGAGCAGGCGCACAGGTTCTACCAGCGCGAGGGGTTCGAAAAGTCGCATGTAAAGCTGGTCAGATATTTCAAAAACGAGTAAAAAAAGCACCGGGCCAACGTCCCGGTGCTTTTTGCATTACCCTAAACCTTCAACTATAACCTTTAAAATCTTAGTATCTGTCTCTGTGACGACCATCGCGGGACCAACGGTCGCGGTCGCGGCTCAGGCGGCGGGTATCCGACATCAGCTCGTGCAGGTCGTTGCGGAGAATTCTTTCCTCACGGTTCGACAAGCGACCGTGGCGGGCAAAGTGGCGTTCCTTGTCTTCGATATTCTCGTAGCGGTTCATGAGCATGTTCGCCTCACGGGAAGTGAGGGTACCCCATTGCACACCGTTGGCTATATTTTGTCGTGCTTCTCTTTGAAGTCTGTTGATGTCAGACATTCTTTCACGGCTGTAACCGTCGCGGTAGCCGTCACGATCGTAACGGGGACCATATTGGGCGGAAGCATTGGTGAATCCTAATGCGAGAACCACTGCGGCAAAAAGTATCTTTTTCATAACCCAAAAGTTTTAATGTTTGTGGGTTAGAGGGCTACCGGCCGCAGAGGTTTAAAAGGGGATTGTTAACGATTGTTAAGCCAATATAAGGCCTTGAATGCCAGTAGCAGTTGGAAGATCAAGATCTCACAGCAACCGATTCGGGCTGGATTACCTTCCTGATTTCTTCCTGGGTCTGCGCCAGTACTTCTTCCACTTTCCTTCCGGCGGGTTCGATGCCGGGGAGTACCGTGAAACTTAATCTGCAGAATGATTTCAGGGGGAAAATGCCCTTTGGATTCATTGCGCCTGTGCCATCGATCGCAACCGGAACAATGAGCGCGTCCGGAGCGCGTTTGAGCAAAGTCGCTACCCCGCCCGACTGGAACTGTTTCATGTCGCCGCTGGCAGTTCGGGTTCCTTCGGGGAAAATAATCGCCGAAGCCTTTTCATCATGGATCAGCTTGCCGAGGCGCGCGATTTCGGTAATGGCTTGCTTGCCGTCTTTGCGATTGATCAGCGCCGCGCCGCTCTTCCGCAGGTTATAGGAAATGCTCGGAACGCCTTTTGCGAGCTCTATTTTGGAAACGAACCGCGGGCTGTATTTCCGCATGTACCAATAAATGGGGGAGATGTCGTAGCTGCTCTGGTGGTTGGCTACGAATATAAGCGGCCGGTCGTTGGGCAGCTGGGCAAGGTTTTTGAGCTTAATACTCGCACCGGTCAGATAGAGGCCGAATGTGAGGGAAAAATTAAGCCAGTCGACCGACACTTTGTGCGCCTTTTTGCCGAAGACGTTGAATGCGATGACCTGTATAACGTGGAAAACTAATAGGGTAATGCCGAAATGGATCAGGTAGAGGGCACTCAGAACGTAATCGAGGATTTTTTTCATTCTTATTTTTTTTGCAAAAATAGTCTAAATCTGTTTTGGTTACTCCAAATTCTAAAACGCGAAATGACAATTGTCATTCAAAACTTACGTATAATTCACGTTATTTGTAAAATAGTCAATAGTGTTTAAATCGAAATACCAATGGATATTACGCTTTCAGCTGAAAGGCTTGAAGTAATGAAACATATAGGCAAAGACCTCGACGGGCTGATTGGAGAATACCTGAAACCGATCGAGGAAAACTGGCAACCAGCTGATTTTCTGCCCGATGCTACCCGGGAGAATTTTTTGCATGAAGTGAAGCTTTTGCAGGAAAGCTGCCGTGATTTGCCTTATGACTACATTGCCGTGCTGATCGGGGACACGATTACGGAAGAGGCGCTGCCTACTTACGAATCCTGGCTGGTGGATGTGATCGGTGTCAACCAGGTCGACGAGCCGGAATCCGGCTGGGTGAAGTGGGTGCGTGCCTGGACGGCCGAAGAAAACCGCCACGGCGACTTGCTCAACAAGTACCTCTACCTCTCGGGCCGTGTGAATATGCGTGCGATGGAGGTTTCCACACAGTATCTCATCGCCGATGGTTTCGATATCGGCACCGACCGTGACCCTTACCGGAACTTCATTTATACTTCATTCCAGGAGCTGGCGACTAACGTTTCGCACCGTCGCACGGCTACGCTCGCGAAGAAATTCGGGAATCCGCATTTATCGAAAATATGTGGTGTGATCGCTTCCGACGAAATGCGGCATGCGAAGGCTTACAAGACGTTCGTAACCCGGATCCTGGAAGTCGACCCATCGGAGCTGATGCTGGCTTTGGAAGATATGATGAGGAAGAAGATCGTGATGCCGGCGCATTTTATGCGGGAAACCGGTGTGAAAATGGGCGAGACTTTCTCCCACTTCTCCGACGCCGCACAACGCCTGGGCGTATATACGACGCTGGACTACATCGATATTCTGGAAGACTTATTGAAAGAATGGAATATCGGCTCCGTGCGCGACATGAACGAGAAAGCAGAAAAAGCGAGAGACTATCTGATGGCCCTCCCCGCGCGACTCAGAAGAATAGCAGACCGTACCCGCATTCCGGATCTCGCATATGAGTTTAGCTGGATAAGCCGGTGAAGAAACAGAATGGTCTATGGTCCATGGTCTGTGGTCGGTTTACGAACGCGACCATGGACCGCAGACCATCGACCATTGCCTTACTTCATTACTGCAACAACATTACCGCCCCCTTCTTACTGATGATCTTCCCTTTGGTTGATACTCCTTCGATTTCCCACACGTAGTTACCCGAAACGGCTGTGCTGCCGTTGAAAGAGCCATCCCAGCCGGTGTTGAGCTGGTTGGTGAAAAAAACTACTTGCCCCCAGCGATTGAAAATGCGGAAGTAGCGGATCGATTCGATATCGTTCACGACCGGTACCAATACTTCGTTCTTGCCGTCGCGATTGGGCGAGAATGCGGTGGGAATTATAATGCTCTCCTGGCGGGTAATGGACAGGTTCACCTGGCCGGTGCCTTTGCAGCCCGTCTCCGATACAACATCTACCGTATAAGACTGATTTTCCCGCAAAACTGCCACCGGGCTCTGAATATTAGCGTTGTTCAGCCCGATTGCCGGCGTCCAGAGAAACGTGGCCGCTGCGTAATTGCGAATCTGGGGCGAAGTAGCATTGAGCTGGAAAGGGACATTATATTCGATCAGGGCGTCGGGCGTTACATTCACTTCGATTTTCGGGGATACCGTGACGCGCACGGTATCCGTTTGGGTACAAAAGCCCTTCGTGGCAGTAATAACATATTCCGTAGTGGTTTCGGGACTAGCCACCGGCTCCAACATGCTGGCATTATCCAGTCCGTTTTGCGGCAGCCATGAAAACGCCTGGCCATTGCTGGTAGTAGCGAGTGCGACAGATTGCCCTGTGCAAAGGGTAGTGTCCGGCATGGTACTGACGATAATATCGCTGGTAAACGTCACATTAGCATCCTGCGCGGTGGTGCAGCCGTTGTAGTCTTTGACAAACACCCTGTAATGCCCTGCCGGCACCTGAAATGTGTTGGACGCGAGGTAATTAACGGAGTCGATAGAGTATTGGTAAGGCGAAGTGCCGTCCGCTGCTGTAAGCGTGATCGTACCATCGGTGCCGGTATCGCAGCTGCCCGATGCCACTTCGGCTGTGAGCTTCGGCCTTCCGATGACAATCTGCTTGCCGTTTTCGAGGGTGTTGCCGCATGCCTGGCTGGTGACGGCAAGTGTAACATATTTTGGACCACCGGTTGACCATTTTAATACGTAGGGGCCCATTCCGGAGCCGGAGATAACCTGAGCACCGTCCCAGCCCCATTTGAAATCATAGCCGGTGCCGGGTGCCGGAATAGGGCCGGTGTATTTTACCTCAACGTTTTTTGAAGGGTCACAATCCGGGCTGGCAATGATGGAAAAATCCGCATACGGGTTAATGTTGGCCTCAAAGCAGATTTCCGCAGCGGATTTATTCACAGCTGCCTGCGGAAAATACTCACGCCGAAAAGACAAGTAAGCGATATTCGCTTCGCCGGATTCACAGGAAACTACGTTATCATCCCGAAAAACATAAATCGGTACCCCGGCTTTACCGACGTAGTTTTTGTTGGCGTCGATGAAGCTCGTAAAAAGGTTGTTGCCAACATAAATATCCATTCTTCCGGTAGCACCATCGCGCGTGAAAGTCAGCAGGTAGTAAGTGGCCGAATCAAAATAAGGGCATTCTCCGATAACACCGTTTGGAGTTAATTCCAGGCAATGGCTGTTATTTCCCGGAGTAGTTTTGAAATAAATACCTTGATCGCGGGTGCCATTCGAAAAATCGATGATCCTGGCCCTGGTTTGGCCCCAGTCGGTCACTTTCAGGTAAAGCTGAATGGTGTAGGTTTCGGAGACGAGCCCGTCGGGATTGGGGTACATTAGGCCCCAATTCATATTAGTATGATAGACAGCCCGCCGCTCGCCGCAAGGAAGGACTTCCGAAACAGACCTGCCTCCCGAACTCCCGGCATTGCATGAGCCGCCCGATTTTACCTGTACAAGGTCGGGCCCGCATTCCGGCTGTGCCACAGCGAATTCGTTTCTAAAACGATAGGTTTGTTTGCCGGTCTGCGCGTGAGCAAAAGGCAGGAAAGAGCAGAAAAAGAAGAGGATATATAAAGCGCTCGCCTTCATATCGTTGCCTGCATACCGAACGTGAGTAAAAATTGGGATTCAAAATTACGGTAAATACAACTAAAACGATGCCAGTTCGCTGCTTTTTTGATGGAGCGGCTAGAAAACGGACGGGGCCCGCAAATGCAGGCCCGGTCGAGTGAACAATATGTATGTGAGAGTATATTATGGGATTGCTCTTACGTTTCCGCGGCGGATCATGAGATTGTCCTTCGTTTTGAGGTCATCATGAAGCATTTTTCGGAAGCTGTCGACGCTCTTCGTGGCTGCAAGGCGTTGTCCTTCCGGAGCCGGAATCCCTATAATGTCGAGTGCTTTGCGGAGCAGCGTTTCATTTTCATCACCAAATGGCAGGTAAGGCACGGTAGAGTCTTCTACTTCGTAATCCGGCGTCATACCATTCACTGTACCATAATCCGACTCGCCGTTGGCATTGGTAGTTTGCCCGAGCATGATATAGGCGCCCCATTTCCATCGCTCCTGGTCGTCGCTGACCAGCGAACCGAACAGGTTTTTGCCGGCAGTATGTTCGCCGATCTTGATCACGTTCATGTATGGTTTCAATCCATTTATTACCAGTTCGCTGGCTGATGCCGTGCCATTGGATGTAAGCACAAACACGCGGTTCAATGTGCTGCCGATATTGTTCGCTTCGTTGAGGAACGAATAGTTGAGTGCATCGGCTCCCTGTGTTTTCTGCCAGTAAGCAGTGTATTTATCGTTCCATTGCTCCTTATAGAAAATTTTAGAGTTGGAAACACCGGTCCCGATGAGCGATGCGAGCGTTTCTGCCGAACTGATATATCCCCCCGGATTGAACCGCAAGTCAAGTACCAGTTCATTGACGCCCTTACTTTTAAAATCCGCGAATACCTGGCGCAACTCATTGTCGTACTTCGATGCGTCGGTTTCGGTACCCGGTACGAATTGCGTGTAAACCAGATAACCGATTGTTTTGCCATAAGTGGGTTTTGAAATAACCGTGGAAAACAGAACGGGGTCTTCGCTTACCTCCGCCTTGGTCATGGTGATGGTCTGGCTGCTTGCCACAATATCGGAACCCGAGACTTCTCCCAGCGTGAAAGTAGCCGTTTCGTTGCTGCTGAGGAGTGACGTGTAGTTGCTGGAAGTAAGTTGTGTGCCATTCACTTTCATGAGAATATCTCCGCGTTTCAAGCCTGCCGCTTCTGCCGGGCTGCCTTTTACCACGTAGTTCAGGAAGGCGGCAATGTTGGACTTCCCATTATCGATGTAAGACAATGAATAGCTGATGCCGAAAATTTTGCTGATGCCATTGAACTCGTCCTGCAAGGCATCAATATCGTCGGTAACCATCGAGAACCGGTCGACGGTTGTCCGTTGATAGACGAGTTTCTCAAAGTAATCGTGAGGATCAATGGTGTTATCGAGCGTGCTTTCGGCCGGGAGGTTTTTGTACCAGAAATATGCGTCGTCCATCACGTCGTAAAGCCAGCTGTTTATTTCGGGATAATCCGCCGCCGTGGTGGAATCGACTTTTGCGATGGCCGGATCGACATCCTTATCGTGACAACCCACCACCGCCAACGCAAATATCAGGACATAGAGCAGATGTAATTGTTTGAAATTTAACATAGTGTTCAGTTTAAAGTAATGTGTAAACTGATTCCATAGGCCGCAATGCAATGTAGGTTAATCGGTAATATACTGCTGTTACGTAGGGTGGAGGGGAAATGTGGCGGTGGGAGATGCTATTTTTATTCAAAAAACGGAGTAACTGCCCCGGGAGGGGCATCCTGTTTATAGAATTACCATTCATAAAACGGAAACCGGCTCCGGAGGAGCCTCCTAAGTTATCAGGAGGCCCCTCCGGAGCCGGTTAAATGGGTGCGTATTGATATACTGTAAACAGGTGGGCCCGCCGGGCCTGTTCCCGCAATTGTTGCTTGTTAAATGCCGCAGACCTTGAATAATGTCGGCGCTTGAACTACTGAAATCTTAAATCCCTGTTAATCCCCTGAAAAAATTCCTTGCAATGATAGCGTATTCGAGCGGGTTTGCTTTGGCGGGGTCTTGTTCGGCTTCGAGGACGATCCAGCCCGCATAATCGCTTTTTTTGATGATTTCGAAAAGCGATGGGAAATCAATGCAGCCTTCGGAATCGCCGGGGACGGTGAAAACGCCGTTTTTAACGGCCGTCAGAAAGCTCAGGCGCTCGTCATGTACGCGTTGCAACACGTTCGGGCGTACGTCTTTCAGGTGTATGTGCGCTGTGCGGCCGATGTACTTGTTTAATGCGGCTACCGGGTCTTCGCCGGCGAAATGGAAATGCCCGCAGTCGTAGTTCAGGAACACGTAGTCGGGATTGGTTTCGTTGAGCAGCCGGTCGGTTTCTTCCACGGTTTGAATGCAAGTACCCATATGATGGTGAAATGCGAGTTTCATGCCCCGGTCGCGGGCGATTTTGCCGAGCTCATCCAGGCCGTAGGTGAAATTGTCCCAGTCTTCACGGGTATTCAGCATTCCTTTGCCTTCGAATACCGGGACATCCATCTGGCCCTGGCAGCTGTTACCCGTTTCGCCACCACCGATCACCTTCGCCCCCATTATTTCCAGGAAATCGAGCAGTTTCGTGAAGTTTTCGCGGTTTTCAGCGAAGGATTTCGTTGTCAGCTCGTAGCTGTTCCATTGATTACAGATCTGCAAGCCGCGGAGTCCCAGTGCTTTTTTCAGGACATTGGTATCGCGGGGAAATTTGTTGCCGACCTCGCAGCCAGTAAATCCGGCCAGCGCCATTTCGCTCACACATTGCTCAAATGTATTCTCGCCGCCGAGCTCCGGCATATCGTCGTTGGTCCAGTTGATAGGAGCAACCCCCAGTTTGATGTTTTCGAAGTTCATTTTTTTGGAAAGGGATGAAGGGGATGAAAGGGAGGATGGAGGAAGGGGAGGATGGAGGAGAAAAATTCATCCTCCCTTTCTTCCCTTTCCTCCTTTCTCCCTATAAAAAGATTCGTTGCGTTTTTTTGTTCTCGCGATAAGTTTCAAATGCTTTTTGCACCGATGCCGATGTCGATATTTCGGCCACAGGCACTTCCCACCATGCGTGGTAGCCCTTCACGGTGCGGTAGAGGCTCGTTTCGATGTAAATGACGGTCGTCCGGCCGGCGGTTTTGGCTTGTGCCAATGCGTTTTCAAGCGACTGCCTGTCGGTAGCGCGGATGACGTTGGCGCCGAGGCTTTCCGCATTTTTGGCAAGGTCCACC
Source organism: Dyadobacter fermentans (assembly GCF_019924045.1). Taxonomy (GTDB): domain Bacteria; phylum Bacteroidota; class Bacteroidia; order Cytophagales; family Spirosomataceae; genus Dyadobacter; species Dyadobacter fermentans_A. The sequence continues at coordinate 309,275 of NZ_JAHXBN010000022.1, forward strand.
GGCAAAAATCCGCCCGACAGCTGGCCGGTTTCGTTTTCGCGGTATTTGTACATGGTTCCAAAACGCTCGCTGCCGATGCTTTCTGACAACCCTCCGATACTCGCGTAGCCATTGTTATTCAAAAGCAAAATCGTGAAGCGCACACCTTCCTGAATGGCCGTTACGATCTCGTGGTTGTTCATCAGGTAACCGCCATCACCACAGAGTACGTACACTTCGCGGGTAGGATCAGCCATTTTAGCACCCAGCCCCGCAGCGATCTCATAACCCATGCAGGAGAAACCGTATTCCAGGTGGAAGTTCTTAGGATCGGTGGCGCGCCAGAGCTTGTGCAAATCCCCCGGAGCGCTGCCCGATGCGTTGATCATCACATCGCGATCGTCCATGAAGCTGTTCAATGTACCTATCACCACCGCCTGATCGATCGGTGGAACGGTGCCGTTACCGTCGGCGTAGATTTGCGTTACTTCATCATCCCACGCCTTGTTGATATCAGCCATATGCTGGCGATAATCCGCCGCGACTTCATGGTTACTCAAAAGTCCCGCGAGTTCTTCCAGGACGGCCTTCGCATCCCCGATCACGGGTAATGCAGCGTGTTTGAAAGCATCAAACTCGCTGATATTGATATTGATAAAACGGACATCCGGGTTTTTGAAGATCGACTTGGAAGCCGTCGTAAAATCGCTGTAACGCGTGCCGATACCGATGACGAGGTCGGCCTGGTTGGCCACATCGATAGCATATTTGGTGCCGGTAGCGCCCAAGCCGCCAATGCTGTACGGCGCATCGTAGCGCACGGCACCTTTTCCGGCGAAAGTTTCGCCGACAGGAATGCCGGTTTTGGAGGCAAATTGATGAAGTGTTTCAGCTGCACCGCTGTAAATAGCCCCGCCACCTGCCACAATCACCGGTTTTTGAGCAGATTTGATCCATTCAGCCGCCTTTTGCAAAGTTACCAGGTCAGGACGAGGCCGGCCGACGTGCCATACGCGTTTTTGGAACAATGAATCAGGAAAATCGTAGGCGTGAGTCTGGACATCCTGCGGCATGGAGAGCGTCACCGCACCCATTTCGGCCTGTGAAGTAAGTACGCGCATTACTTCGGGCAAGGAGTAAATAAGTTGCTCTGGGCGGTTAATGCGGTCCCAGTACTTGGAAACCGGTTTGAAACAATCATTTACAGAAATATCCTGTGAAGCCGCGCTTTCGAGCTGTTGCAAAACCGGGTTAGGCTCGCGGGTAGCGAAAATATCGCCCGGGAGAAGCAGTACGGGCAACCGGTTAATGGTTGCCAATGCGGCGCCTGTGATCATATTGGTAGCGCCGGGGCCGATGGACGTTGTACAGACGAATGCGCCCAACCGGTTCTTCACCTTCGCATAAGCGACCGCGGTATGGACCATCGATTGCTCGTTACGGCATTGGTAGTAACGGAAATCCGGGTTTTCCTGCAATGCCTGGCCCAGTCCGGCCACATTGCCATGCCCGAAAATGCCGAAACAGCCGCCGAAATAGAGCTCCTCGACGCCGTCGCGTTCGATGTACTGGTTTTTTAGAAACATGATGGTAGCCTGTGCTACCGTGAGTCGTTTGGTCATGTCTTTTGAATATTTACTGTTCGAAACAGAGTCAGCTGATAATGTCGCTGAAATCGCCCGCCTTGCCCGTGCAACCGAACAGGTCGAATTTTTTCAGCATAAACTTCTTGTATTCCTCCATAAAAATCTTCCCCGGGGTAGTGGGGGCGAATTCGTCGGGGCGGTCGCGGAAAAACTCCCGGTTGACCATCGTCCATAGCAAACGCGTGTCGGTGGCAATGTTAATCTTGCAGATTCCCAGCGGAATGGCCTTCCTTACTTCTTCTTCCTGCACACCTTTGGCATCGGTTTTCAATCGGCCGCCGGCTGCATTAATGCGTTCTATCACTTCCGGCACCACATTGGAGCCGCCGTGCAGCACAAGCGGGAAGCCCGGCAAGCGCTGCCGGATTTCCTCGAGAATATGGAATTGCAAACCCTGCCCACCCGAGAATTTGTAGGCACCGTGGCTGGTACCGACGGCAATGGCCAGGCTGTCGCAATCAGTAGCATGCACAAAATCCTCGACTTGCTGAGGATTGGTATAAAATGAATGCGCGGCGTCTACGGTCAGATCATCTTCCACACCGGCCAGCACGCCAAGTTCAGCTTCCACACTAATGCCTTTGGCATGTGCTGCGGCCACTACGGCTTTGGTACGGGCTACATTTTTTTCAAAATTGTCGTGCGAGGCATCGATCATCACGGAGGTGTAGCCGCCTTTGTCGATAGCATCGAAAATGTGCTCTTCATACCCATGATCCATGTGGATCGCATACGTCACGTGCGGGTAAATGCGTGCCGCCGCACCTATCATTGACAGGAGCATATCCGCATTCGCGTAGTCACGTGCGAAGGGCGTAGTTTGTACGATGAAAGGAGCATTGGCCTCTTGTGCTGCGGCGAAAAGGCCATGGATTTCTTCCATGAAAAACACATTCACGGCCGGTATCGCGTAGCGGCCATAGCACTTTTCGAATAATTGTTTCGTCGTCAGAAGCATCTGGTTAGTGGCTTTCGGCTGTCGGCAATCGACAGTCGATCATTGGTGGTATGGCCGTTTTTTTTTATCAATACATTTCCCCGAGAACTAAACGCTCCGGACTTCGCTTATCGCCGACAGCCGACAGCCGACAGCCGACAGCCGACAGCTACCAAAATATCGTGTATAAAGCTGCCAGCACACCGCATATCAGCACCGAGCCGATCACGAAACTCTTGCCGGGCTGGAACATCGACGCCTCGATTTTCAGGCCCTTCGGATTGTCCTTGCTTTTCGGATCGGCCAGGGAAACGGCGACGATCACGGCGCAGAGGATCAGGAAGATGTAGCCCATACGGTCGAGGAACGGGATTTCAGGATACCTAAATTTCCCTGCTGTCGACAACGGGATCGTCAGCAATGCGGCTGTGAGAGCCGCAGCGGATGTAGTCCGTTTCCAGAACATGCCCAGGATGAATATGGCAAACACACCCGGGGTAATAAAACTGCTGTATTCCTGAATGAATTGGTAAGCCTGGTCGAGCACCCTCAGTTGCGGGGCAATGAGTATACCGATCCCCATGGCGACGTAGATCGTGTAGCGGCCTACGCGCACAAGCTGGCGTTCGGTAGCGTGTGGAGCGATGTATTGTTTGTAAATGTCTAATGTAAATATCGTTGAGATACTGTTTGCTTTACCGGCCAATGACGCGACAATAGCAGCGGTTAACGCGGCAAATGCCATTCCTTTTAGGCCTGCGGGCAGGAGGTTGAGCAAAACGGGGTAAGCATGGTCAGGTTTCACCGCATTACCATCGAGCATTTCCTGCTGGAACATGCCGTTTTGGTACAAAACAAATGCGGCGATGCCCGGGATTACGACGATGATCGGGATGAGCAGTTTGAGCAACGCAGCGAAAAGGATACCTTTCCGGGCCGTTGGTAAGCTCGCACCAAGGCTTCGCTGGATAATGTACTGGTTGCAGCCGAAATAAGCGAGGTTGTTGATCCACATTGCACCGATGATCACCGACAGACCGGGAAGATCTTTATAAAAAGGATGCTCTTTCGGCAGGATCATATGGAAATGCGAACCGGCCTGTTCGCGGAGCAACGCTAGCGCATTAAAAAGACCCGGCCTGTTAAAATGTTCCGAAACGAGGTCCAAAGCAAGGTAAGTCGTGGCCAGACCTCCCATCACGAGCACTATTACCTGTACGACATCCGTATACCCGATTACTTTCATCCCACCGATCGTGATCACGATCGCAAACAGGCCGAGTCCCACGATGCCGTAGTTGAAATCGAGGCCGGCGGTCACTTCGAGTGCGAGTGCGCCGAGGTAGAGGATGGATGTCAGGTTTACAAATACATACAATAGGAGCCAGAAAACTGCCATGATTGTCGCCACCGTGGGACTATACCTTTCCCGCAGGAATTGTGGCATGGTGTAGATCTTGTTTTTAAGATACACCGGCAGGATAAACAATGCGACGACGATCAGTGAGGCCGCAGCCATCCATTCGTAGGAAGAAATGGCCAGGCCAATGGCAAATCCCGATCCCGACATCCCGATAAAGTGCTCCGCCGAAATGTTGGAAGCGATGATGGAAGCACCGATCGCCCAGAACGTCAGCGAGCCCTCTGCAAGGAAGTAGTCGGTTGAACTAACCTCTTTCGAGCTTTTCTTTTTATAAATCCAGTAACCGTAAGCGGAAACGCCTATCAGATAGATGAAAAATACTATGTAATCCAGCGATTGCAGACCGGTAGTGGACATGCTTATGAAAGGGTTAGTTGGTTAAATGTTACGGTAATTGATGTCGGGAATCGGTGTTGGTCAGGCATTGTCAAGAGTAGTCAGGTGTTGTCATGCATTGTCAAGTGTAGTCAGGTCTGGTTGTTTATGTGGGCCAAACTTATTCATTTTCCACTACACCTGATATTCATGATTACAAATGACAATACTTGACCATTCATGACTACAATGACAATACCTGACCACCCCTGACTACAAATGACTACGTTTGGCTATTCCTGAGCCGCGGCTGCGTAATGCAGCACCTCGTCCAATTTTACGCTTCTGCCCTCGGTCAGCGACTTCATGGCAGCGATACCGATTGCCGTCGCCATGAGACCATCGTGCGCATCCACCGGTGACGGGGTGTCTTTCAACACGCAATCGATGAACGTTTTAAGGCACACGCGATAGGCGGTTTCATATCTTTCGAGGAAGAAATGCAGCGGCAACGAGCTGTGGCCACCATTGCTGTCGAAATGAATGAGTGTATCGGTGGTATTGTTTTCTGCTTTCGCCATGCCTTTAGAACCGAAAATTTCCAGGCGCTGGTCGTAACCATAAACGGCCTTGCGGCTGTTGTCGATGACACCTATCGCCCCGTTTTCGAAGGTTAACACGATAACTGCTGTATCGATATCACCGAATTCCCTGATCTCCGGGTGAATGAGCGCGTCGCCTTTCACGAATACCTCTTTTATCTCGCTTCCCACTATGTAGCGCGCCATATCGAAGTCGTGGATGGACATATCGAGGAAAATCCCGCCCGAAACTTTCAGGTATTCTACCGGCGGCGGTGCCGGGTCACGGCTGGTAATGCGGAGAATGTGCGGTTCCCCGATTTTTTCATTCGCGACCAGGTGCCGTACATTCATAAAGTTGGCATCGAAGCGGCGGTTGAAACCGAGCATTAGTTTCACATTGTTGTCCGACACCGCTTTTTCGGCAGCCTGAATCGCTTCCAACGTTACATCCAGGGGCTTTTCACAAAAAACGTGTTTCCCTTTTTCAGCAGCGGCTACGGTGTAAGGCACGTGAAAAGGAGTGGGCGAGCATATGATTACCGCCTCTACGCCGGGGTGGTTGATCACATCGTAGGCATCCGTAACGACCTCGGGTACGCCCAGGTCACGTGCGAATGCGTGTGCAGCAGGCGAGAGGTCGGAAGCGATGATCACTTCCGCGTCGGGCATATGGTGCACAAGGTTGCTAAGGTGGATCTGGCCAATCCGGCCCAGTCCGATCACACCGGTTTTGAGTTTTTTTGTCATTTTCTAGTATTGCGAGCGAGTTGCATCCGTCGACTAAAGTCGACGGTCAAAAGATTATACAAGATTTCTTATCGGATCATTTGTCAATTCCTTGCCGTCGACTTAAGTCGACGGGAATTGATTAGAATTGAATAGATTAGAATTTTTTAATTTCTAAAACTTCCTGTTCCATTCTTTCAGCCAGCGCTCGATCACCACTTTGGTTTGGGTGAAGAATTCGACCGCATGCCTGCCCTGGCCGTGGAGGTCGCCGTAGAAGCTATCCTTCCAGCCCGAGAAAGGAAATTGCGCCACAGGAGCGGCGACACCGATATTGATACCAATATTCCCCGCCTCTGCTTCATGACGGAAACGGCGGGCATTCAAGCCGCTACTGGTGAAAATACAGGCCATATTCCCATACTTGCCGGAATTGATAAAGCGGATCGCTTCGTCGATGGTATTAATATGCACTAGGCTTAGCACCGGTCCGAAAATCTCGGTAGCCGCCAGCTCGCCATCCAGCGGAATGTCTTCAATGATGGTTGGGGCGATGAAGTTACCGTTTTCATAGCCATCGATTTTCGCATTACGCCCGTCTACCAGCAAGCGGCCACCTTCATGCAAGCCCTTGTCGATGAGGCTGTGAACTCGGTTTTTGCTCTCTGCAGTGATGACGGGCCCCATTAACACATCCGAATCCAGGCCGAAACCCGTTTTACGGTTCCGTGCCGATTCCACCAGGCTTTCGGTAATATCTTTATGTTCGCCCACAGTGATGATCGTCGAAGCAGCGAGGCATCGCTGACCAGCGCAGCCGTAAACGCTGTCGATGACGATCTGTGAAGTCATGTCGATATCCGCATCCGGCAACACGATCACCGGGTTTTTGGCGCCTCCCTGTGCCTGCACACGCTTACCGTTGGCCGAGCCTTTGGCGTACACATAGCGAGCCACATTGGAAGAACCTACGAAGCTGATACCTTTGATTACAGGGTGTTCGAGAATCGCATCCACCGTCTCACGCGCGCCTTGCACGAGGTTCAATACCCCTTTCGGAAGATCCAGTTGCTCCATGAGTCCAACAATCTTGGTCATGGTCAGGGGCACCTTTTCCGAGGGTTTGATAATGTAGCTGTTCCCGCAGGCGAGTGCATAGGGGAGGAACCAGAACGTGATCATCCCCGGAAAGTTGAACGGCGCGATACATGCGCACGGGCCTAGCGGTTGGCGGATCATGTATTCGTCGATGCCCTTGGCAATATCTTCCGAAAACTCGCCCTGAATAAGCGTGGGCATACCACACGCATTTTCGACATTCTCGATCGCGCGCACCATTTCGGCCTTCGCTTCGATGAACGTCTTACCCGATTCGAGGGTGATGGTTCGCGCGATGTCGTCGGCGTTGTCTTCGAGTATTGTTTTAAGTTTAAACAAATATTGCACACGCTTCGAAACCGGCGTATTTCTCCATTCCTGAAAGCCTTCCTGGGCAGCCGCAGCGGCATCGGCGACGTCTTGCGCATTACCGTAGGGCACTTTCGCCAGCACTTCCTGGTTGGCGGGGTTCACCACATCCACATAGTTGTCGGAATGGCTGTCGACCCAGCGGCCGTTGATGTAATTCTGTAATTTTTCCATTTGTATTTTAAAACTTATAATCCTCCGTATCCTTTCACGAACTCCATCACCTCGTCATAGACCGGCATGAAATTCGCGCAGCCTTCACGAGTCACGATGATCGCCCCGCAAGCATTGCCCATTCTCACGCTTTTGTACAAATCCCAGCCCCGAAGCAGTCCGAACGAGAAGCCGGCGCAGAACGCGTCGCCAGCGCCCAGGACATTCAGTACCTCCACCGGGAAACCGGGTACTTTCACTTCTTCCTTACCCGGCTGGAAAATGGACGCACCGTCTTTACCGCGCTTCACGACCAGCGTCTCCACGCCCGAATTCAAGATTTCCTGGATGGCATTCTCAATATTCCCGCGGATTTCGGGTGCTGATATTTGCTGATGTTTAATGAGAAGCTGTTCCTTATCAGTCAAAAACGTAGCGAGGATCTCTTCCTCGGTTCCTACCACGATATTGAAGCTACCCAATGCCGCTCGAATGGTTACGCCAAATGCACGCGGATCAAACCACTGGTCAGCACGGAAATCGATGTCAAGCAATCGCGTAACACCATTCTTTTTCGCCAGTTCAAGGGCATAGAACATCGCAGTACGGCTCGGGTCCTTGCTGAATGCCGTGCCTGAGAACGCAGCTGCTTTGAAATCCTGGAACGGTATGGAGGATACGTGATCGATATTCAGGTTGATATCCGCACAGTTCTCGCGGTAATACACCAGCGGGAAACGGTCGGGCGGCTCGATACCCAGCACGACGGCCGAGCTGCGGGTACCTTCGATAACCGGAACCCATTCGGTAACAATACCTTCGTTGTCGAGGAAATGCTTGATGAAGTTCCCGACCTGATCGTTGCCGATGCCGGTCAGGATAGCCGTTTCCAGGCCCAGGCGACGGCTTCCCGTGGCGATATTGAGCGGACAGCCGCCTACGAATGCATTGAATGCCTCGATTTTTTCAAAAGGGCTACCCACGTTGGCCGAGTAGAGGTCAATGGACGAGCGGCCAAGGGTAAGAAGATCGTATTTGGGCATGTCTTTTTTGTACTTCGGCTTTCGGCAGTCGGCCGTCGGCCCTTGTTTTTCGTTATGTTATCTTAATCACCAACAGTCCGACAGCCGATAGCCGACAGCCGAAGTTCCCTTCATCCATTCATCTCCGCCGTCACGATCGGTAGTCTCGGATCGGCGCCTTTCCACGTTCCGTAAATCCAGTCGTGGTCGGGGTCGGAGGTGTTGGCGAGCGACTGGTCGCTTCCTGCGAGGAAATTGAGGTAATATACGTTATAGCCATGTCCGGCTACTACCGGGTGGTAGCCTTTGGGAACGAGCACCGCCTCATTGTTTTTCACGCGGATGATCTCGTCGAGCGAGCGGTCTTCGGTATAAACCTGCTGGATGGCGTAGCCCTGCGGTTTGTCGATTTTGTAGAAATAGATTTCTTCAAGATTCGCTTCGAGCAAAGTGCCATCCCCGGCTACCTTGCGCTCGTCGTGCTTATGCGCAGGGAAAGAGCTCCAATTGCCGGAAGGCGTGTACACTTCCACACAAACTATCTTGTGGCAGCCGAAGCCCGGTTCGAGCAGGCTGTTGATCTGGCGGTTGGCATTGTCACCACCACGGTATTCGATCGCAGCTTCCTCGGGACGCTTCATGCGTGGCGGGTGGTCTTCGTCGGACAATACTTTGCAAATCGCAATGTCGGTACCGGGCGACTGCGCCGTAAGTACGAACGGCGTGCGGCGCGAGAGGTACATCGCATGCCCGATCCCGCTGAACACATCCTTGCGGCCATTGCCCGTTTCCCAGACTTGCCCGGCGGCTTCTATCTTGAAATTTCCGCCCAGCAATGCGAAGCAATATTCATATTCGCCCGTATCTCCCACGATTTGTTCGCCTGCTTCCAGTATTTTAGCTTCGAAGTTCAGGTAGGTCCAGCCAGCCTGTTCGGCGGTGAGAGAATGATAGGTCTTGTCGTGTGTTTGGGGCTTGATCAGCAGGTTACTCATTGTGGTAAATCCATTACATTTGCACAATGATAGTGTTGTATAAATTAAACACAAAATGTAAATATGTTAATATTGAATGCAAACGTTTGAAAAAATTTCAAAGAATTAATTGTCCTAATCCCACCCATGAATTCCTCACGTCCTGTTACGATCAAAGACATTGCACGCCGTTTCCGGTGCTCTCCATCCACTGTTTCCCGTGCGCTCAACGACCACCCGGCCATCAATGAAGACACCCGGAAAAACATCCAGGAATATGCCAAAGAGGTAGGTTACCAGCGTAACGAAGTGTCGCTGAGCCTGCTCAACAAAAAGACCGCATCGCTCGGTGTAGTGGTGCCGACGATCAGCAATTATTACGAAACAGCGGTCATTGAAGGCCTGCATACGGTGTTGCAACCCATGGGTTACACGCTCAATATTTGCGTAACCAACGAAAGCTACCTGCTTGAAAAGGAATCGTTATCTAAACTGCTCTCCAACCGTACTGAAGGGATATTCCTGTCGGTTTCTCAGGAGACTTACGATGCCGGTTACTACGAGCATCTCGAAAGCGTGATCCAGCGCAAAACCCCGCTTATTTTCATCGATCGGGAGTATGAGGATTTCGAAACAAGCCGTGCCACGGTGGACGATTACCACGGTGCATTTGCGGCCGTAGAGCATTTAATTTCAATAGGTTATAAGCAGATTGCACATTTAAAGGGGCCTAATGGCCTTACCGTGTCGGAGCAGCGTTTCAAAGGCTATATCAATTGCCTTAAAAAGTACAATATGCCTATCCGCGAAGACCTGATCCTCAATACAAACTTCAACGTAGAGAGCGCCATTCTGCCCACCAAGCGCCTGCTCGAACTCGCGTCCCCGCCCGACGCGATCTTCGGTGTGAATGACCAGGTAGCGATCGGCGCCATGCGTGTGGCCAAAGACAAAGGGCTTCGCATTCCGCAGGATATCGGGCTCGTGGGCTTCGACAATTCACCCATTTCGGCGTACACATTTCCGTCGCTTACCACCGTCCACCGCCCGGGGCGGAAGATCGGGATGGAGGCATCCCGTTTGTTTCTCAACCAGTTGAACGGTTCGGGGGATTTCGCGCCGGAGAGCATTGTATTGCCGTCGGAACTGGTGATCAGGGAGTCTTCGCTGCGGATTTGAGGTTTTGTTATTTTGCGGAATTAAATAGCGCGTAACTGTCAGATACTTTGAGGAAATATTGATAGCTTAGGCGATCTGTAACTCTTCTATCTGATTTATTAACTTGACTTTTACATTCCGTCCAATCCGACTTTTCCTGTCCGTATTGTGTGTGCTTGCTATGTGCGCGGGCGAGCTCCGGGCAGCTCCTTCCATTGGTATCAAGCCAGTTCCTTCGTGGGTGGTGCCTGTTACTCCGGGCGGGAAACCGCCGTCGGCGAAAGACTTTTCCGGAGGGTATTATCTTTCTTTTATCGATAAGCAGGTGAACCTCGCATCAAAGAGTACTTACCAGCGGTTCGTAAGGCAAATTGTTTCGGAAAGCGGCATTCAGAATGGGTCAGAGATTTCGGTCACATTCGATCCGGCTTATGAGCGGGTAGACTTTCATGAAGTGACTGTCTGGCGGGGAGGGCAACGTATTTCCCATTTGAAGCAGGGGGATTTCAAAGTGATGCCCGTTGAGTCCGAGCGGCAGCGCTTTATTTACAACGGCTTTCATTCTGCCTCGCTGGTATTGAAAGACATCCGTAAAGGCGACCGGATCGACGTGGCTTATTCGACGACCGGCTGGAACCCGGTTTTCATGAACAAATATTCCGATTTTCTGTATTTCAACGCCTATGACTACATCGCGCATATCCACAACTCCATTCTCTCGCCGGCTGGAAGGGTGCTGCATTTCAAGGACTTCAACAAACCTCCTGTAAGAACCACACGGAACCTCAGCGGAAATACGCTGTACGAATGGGATGCACGTAACGTTAAAAATAACACCTACGACGACTATGTTCCGGGTTGGTACGGCAAGGAGCCGTCGGTCCAGGTGACCGAATTCGGGAGCTGGAAAGAAGTGGTGGACTGGGGGCTGTATTTCTATCAGGTACCGGTGCCTGGGGGAGCATTGAAAGCGAAGGTCGACGAATGGAAGTCGCAAAGTGAGAGTACGCTGGACTTTATCGGAAAGGCGGTGCGGTTTGTTCAGGACGAGATCCGCTATCTGGGCATTGAAACCGGTGAAAATTCACATCGGCCTCATAAACCGGAAGAAGTATTTGCGCAACGATATGGTGACTGTAAAGACAAGACATTCCTGCTTTGTGCCATTTTGAGGTCGAATGGTATCGAATGTGATCCGGTAGTGGTCGATTCCTATAAGCGTTCGCAGATAGCGGAAAACCTACCCTCACCTGCGGATTTCAACCACGTGATTGCCCGTGTGCGTGTGCAGGAGAAGACTGCGAAGGACAGCGAGTTCAGTTTTACGTTCATCGACGCCACGATGTCATTGCAGGGAGGAGCAGTTCCCCAAATGTATTGCCCGCCGTATGGTAAGGGCCTGTTACTGAAAAGCGGTCAGACGCAGCTAGTTACGATCCCCGACCATAATGGCGGAAATGTCGACATCATCGAGGATATTTACCTGCCGGAGACGGGCGATTCAACAGCGGAAGGCCGGATTCAAGTAAAAACGGCCTATTACAAAGGAGATGCGGACGACTTCCGGGCGCAGTTTCAGGAAGGCGATGTGTCGGAAACGGAAGAGAATTATCTCAATTTTTATAAAGATCTCTTCAAACACGCTGTGGTGGAAGCTACGGATACACTGGAATACTATGATCAACGCGAAGGCAACAGTTTCTCATTGGTAGAGCGATATTCTCTCAAAAACCCCTGGAAACGCGATAGCGCCAGCGGGAAGTTCTATTTTGAGGTCTTTGGCAAGACACTTTACACTACGCTGAACATTCTGCCTGGCCGCCCCAGGAAAGATCCGGTTTCGCTCAAATTCCCGTCCGATCAGAACTACACGATTAATGTACATATGCCGGATGCCTGGAATGTTCCCGCGGATAAATGGGAAATTAAACGCAACTCCTACATCATCAGTTTTGAATCAAAATATCTGCCTGAGGAATATACCTGGCAACTTAAATACCAATTTAAAACACTGAAAGACCATGTGCCGGTAGAGGAGGCTAAACAATTCAAGGCAGATATTGATAAACTGGTAGAAAACCTCGAATATCAACTCACAGAGCCGAAATCGGCCGGGTTTGATGCATCCGACATCAACGGCTGGATGGTCGGGTTATTGATAGCCGTCGGCATATTTGCGGTTACATTTTTCAGGAGGTTGTACCGGTATTCGCCGGGTTACAGGCAATACCATGAGTCGGGGGTTATTTTGGGCGGCTGGTTGATTTTACTGGCAATTTCAGTTGGATTTGCGCCGCTTACACTGGTGGTTCAGTTCGTCGGCCAGCAACTGCCGGTTTATGTTTCTTCGACCTATTGGGACGCAATGGAAGCCAGGGGTATGCTCATTTCGACAGCGTACCGCGCATTGCTGGTCTTCGAACTGTGTTTTAATGGTGCGATGATCGGCTACGCGGTACTGGTTGCGGTTTTGTTCTTTAAAAAGCGGGATTCGTTTCCGACACTCTATATCTACTTTTTAGGAATTAATCTGTTGGGAATTATTCTTGACACTTGCCTTAGCTCGGCATTGACAGGGGATATGGTTGGTGGCGAGCTGAACAACACAATCGCCGCGATAGGCCGGGCGATGTTTTTCTCCGCTGTGTGGATTCCCTACCTGATCAAGTCTTCGCGTGTGCAGCGAACGTTCGTGAATACCTACAACGACCAGCCCGTTGAGAAGGAGTTGAGCGAAGGCGCAGAGGTAGCAGAGCCACTGGAATAGTAGTTCCGGTTAAAGCAAAACAAAAAAGCCGGTCGGAGACATGTCTCTGACCGGCTTTTTTGTCAACTCAAATATCAATACCCATCATTCTGCTTCAAATACCCCGGCAAATTCGACGCGCCGTCGATAGCCGTTTGCGGGATCGGAAAGATGCGCTTCTTCACGTCGGTGTTGGTTTTTTCGGTCCATTTACCTTCGTATTTGCCGAAACGGATCATGTCCGGGCGACGGAGCATTTCCCAGTAGAACTCGAAGCCGCGTTCGCGGAAGAGGAGGTCGAGGTTCATGGTGGTCAGCGCGGGAGGTGCGAGCGTTTTCGTGCGCGATGCGCGCACGAGGTTTACGTCGGCCAGGGCGCCGGCTGCGTCGTTGCTTTTGCGCAGTTTCGCTTCGGCACGCATCAGGTAGATGTCAGCCAGACGTGCGATCACGATATCGGCTTCGCCACGGTTACGGCCGGTGTTCGACTTGCTGCTGAACTCGTATTTCTCCACGCGATAGCCGGTGTTGTAGTTACTTCCGGCCGTAGTGAAGTCGATCATTTCAGAGAAACTCACCGGCAAATCGGCGCGGTTGCGCGTTACGTAGCTCAGCTTTCCTACTTTCAGCTTGCCATCGGGGCAGCGCAGGAAAGCACCGTTCACACGCAATGCTCCATATTGCTGGCCTCTCAGGATACCGCGGTTGATTTTGTAGTCAGCGTCAGCGACACAAGTATCAGCGGCATTGGAGTAAATGGACATATTTTGCTGATAAAAACGCGGGTCACGCGAGGGGTCCACCGCTCCGTAGGCTTGTACCCACGATTGATAGAAATCAGAGGTGATGGCCGGACCGTCGGTGCCGTTCGCAGCAGGGAATTCAGCCAGCGGGAACTGGTCGCCTGAAATCGAGAAGTAGGCCATACGGTTGTGACCATTCAGCTCGGCACGCTGGTCTACCGCGAAAATGATCTCTTCGTTGGTATGGTTGTTGTTGCCGAAAATCGCGAAGTAATCAGCCGAGAGTTTCGCCTGGCCTGAGTTGATCACCTTGTCGGTGTACTGGATCACCTTGTCCATATCCTCAGCTTTGAAATCGAATGTGGCGCCGTAAATGTTGCGATAAACGGCGGCATTCAGGTTCAGGCGAGCCAGTAAGCTCCATACGGCAGCCTGGTTCAAACGGCCGGGGCCCACCACCGATTTTGGTTGCACCGTTGGCTCAACAGCCAGCAATTCACTTTCGATGTATTTGACAGCCTCGTCGCCGCGGATAATCTTCGAAGTAGTTCCCGGGTCGTCCTTCACAAACGCAATCCCGAACAAATCGAGCATAACCATATTGTAATAAGCGCGCATACCGCGGGCCTCGGCGGTGTAAAGTGCCGCGTTGGGCGAGGTAGCAGTTTTAAGACCTTCGATAGCCGTGATACACCGCGAGATAGACTGTACCAGCTGGTTCCACGTGTTGTTTACGTTCGGATCGGTGCTGGTGGTATTGTGGCCGTGTAATGCGATGTAAATACCGTTATCACCCCAGTCGGTTCCGCCGCGGTAGGGGAGAATAGCCTCGTCGGTAGAAATTTCCTGCAATGCAAAATAGGTAGTATGCTGGAAAAGGTTGGGCAGTAATGCATAGGTAGGTGCCAGGAGCCCGTTGACTGTCTCTTCTTCTGAAAGTTTTGCCGTGAGTGTTTCGTCCAGCACTTGCTCTTTCAGGTCGGTACAGGCGTTGCTGAACATCAGCAGGCCGGTTACCGCAAATATGGTTGATAGTTTCTTCTTCATGGGTCAATGATTAAAAGCCGAGATTGATCGAGAAAATGACGGTTTTCGCTTTCGGATAGCTTAGGTAGTCGATACCGTAAGAGGTGATACCGGCGATGGAACGGTCGTTGTTAACTTCCGGGTCGTAGCCATTGTATTTGGTCCACAATGCCAGGTTCTGGCCGGTAACCGAAATGCGGGCCGTCTGTACCCATCTGTTGATGCCAAGCTTGGCGGTATTGAGGTTGTAACCCAACACAAGGTTGTTCAGCCTGAGGTAAGCACCGTTTTTAAGATACCTCGTAGAAACCCCCGCTGAGTTGTTAACCGATTCTTCCGGTGAAGCAAGCGCCTCCGGTGTTACGTTCACACCTTTCGACAATTTCAGTTTGTAGAAATTCGAATTAGCTGTGTTGTCATACACTTTGTTACCCGCAACGCCATTGAAGTTTGCCGACAGATCAAAGCCTTTGAAGCTCACATTTCCATTGAAATTGTACATGCGGGTAGGCAATGCGGTACCGGCCACAATCCGGTCGGCGTCGTTGACAATACCATTGCCGTCTACGTCGCGGAACTTGCTGATGCCGTTTTCATCAAACCCGATAAACTCTTTCAGGTAGAACGAGCCGATGGCTTCACCATTGATATAACCGTTGATCGTCGCCGATGTCAGACCCGATCCTTGTGCCGAACCCGACGGAATTACGGTGTAAGGTGAATGCTCCACACGGTTTTTGATGAAAGTAATGTTTCCGCCCAATGCATATTTCAGGCCGTTTTCGAGTGCCTTGCGGTAGTTCAAGTCAAACTCCAAGCCCTGGTTGATGATCTGCATGTTAGGTACATTGGTCCAGAAAGTACCGGCTGGCTGAACAGGGTCGGCGGGGATTACTTCGAGGAGGATTTTTTCAGACACTTTTCTGAAATAATCGATTTCTCCGGTCAATGCACCTTTGAACAAGCCGAAATCAAGACCTAAGTCTGTTTGTTTGGAAACCTCCCACTGAATGTCGGGGTTAGCCAGACGTGTATAAGTAGTCCCGCCAGGGTAGGTGGTACCGGCGTCTAACGGATAGCTGGCTGTTCCTGAAACCACCGATGTGAACCTCGCCTGGGTAATTTTGGAAGGGATTTCCTGGTTACCCGTAGATCCCCAGCCTGCGCGGAGTTTCAGTTCCGAGAATGGCGACGATTTCATGAAAGGTTCCTCGGAGATTCTCCAACCTGCCGAGAATGAAGGGAAAGACCCGTATTTGTTGTTAGAACCAAACTTGGAAGATCCGTCGATACGCAATGTCGCGGTGAGCAGGTATCTGTCTTTGAAACCATAGCTCGCACGGCCAAAGAAAGATTGCAGCTCATTGATAGTGGCAAAACCGCCAGGCTGGTTCAGTGTCAATGAAAGATCCTGTCCGAGACCTGGATTGTAGATTGGCTCGATATCCGAAATCGGGAACTTATTGATGCTGAAATTCCTGCTCTGGATGAAAATGCGCTGGTAGGAATGCCCCAGTAACGCTGTAAGGCTGTGCACTTTGGTATTCAGTGTGTAAGTCAGGTAGTTTTCGATCAGCCTGTTGGTATTGCGCAGGCCGTAGGTTTCCAGACGTCCGATTTCCGCTGGGATTGTGCTCGGCAGCAATTGCTTATCCTGGGTAGCCGTTGAATTATCGATACCGAAGTTCAACTTGTAAACCAGCCCGTCGATAATCTTCACCGAAGGCGAAATACTTGCAAGTACGCGGTTGGTAGTCAGCTCTTCCTTGTACTGTTGCAGGGTAAACAAAGGGTTGGTAAAATCCTGATATTGAATAAGCTGCCCGTTTGCGTCATAAGGCGCATACGTAGGGTTGATCGTCAGCGCGCTACCAATTACCCCCTGGTTGTTGGGGCGCGTGTTTTTGGTATTCGTGGCGTTCAGGTTGAAATCGAGCGTTACACGGTCTTCGAATAGCTTTTGAGAAAGGTTCACACGACCCGTATAGCGGTTT
>NZ_JAHXBN010000167.1 GCF_019924045.1 Dyadobacter fermentans
AAGTTCCGATAAACCCTGAAATGATGGCCCGAATCTGTTGTTCTGGCATAGCAGCGCCGCCGTTTAAGCAGCAAGTCATGCTTTCGAAGGATAGCAAAAAACTTGTCCCTTCCCACTTTCCCATAGCTGGCTAACTGCCCCGAAAGACTAAAAAATAGCTTCCTGCCACCGATCCGAGGCAGTTGCCTGCGATAGCTGCCAACCAGTTCCACAATCTTCTG
>NZ_JAHXBN010000023.1 GCF_019924045.1 Dyadobacter fermentans
AAGCAGGTTACCGAATAGGTTACCGAATGCTTTGATCTGGAATGAATCAGAATGATATGCTTATCTTCGAAAACAGTGAAAAAATGACGTTTTTAAACGAAAAAAGCGCCTTTTGAGGCGCTTTAAGTGATCCCGCTGGGATTCGAACCCAGGACCCATACATTAAAAGTGTATTGCTCTACCAGCTGAGCTACGGAATCGTTTTCTACTTGCGTTGTCGCTTTCGAAGCTTTGCGCTCTTGGATTAGCCGTGGCGTTTTCCTTAATTGCGATGCAAAAGTAGAATTCTTTAAAGTATAATGCAAGTACACAACAAGAAAAAACTGTTTTTTTCGTTTTTATTCCTGGCTTTTTTGGCGCCGGATGCCGCTTTTTGCGCCAACCGGAAAGAGCTCAAAATGGCTGATTCTCTGTTCGCTATCGCCAGGTATCCGGAGGCCCAAACCCTCTACAAAAAAAATTTCAGTTTGACTGAAAAAAATAGCCAGGCGCTCCTTTTGAAGCTCGCTTTTCTCGCAGAAAAGACCAACAATTACACCGACTGCCTTTTTTTTCTCAGCAAATTGGCCCTCGTGCAGCCTTCAAGGCATCTTTTTGAGAAAATGGATAAGCTCGCCAAAGAACAAAATCTAAGTGGCTATGAATTCGACGATTACAACTATTTCATAATATTTTATCGAAAATATGGTGACTACATTCCGATATTGCTCCTAACTTTGGGCACCTATATAGTTGTCATAATGGTAACAAAGACACGTAGGAAGGAGCCTATTTTGCAGATTCACAAAGTTTCTATTATCGTTTATCTGCTCGCATTACTGGGAATACTAAATGTACCTTCTCTTTATCAAACGTGCATCATTGTGAATGAAAATACCTTCCTGCGCGACGAGCCTTCATCGGCTGCGGGTGTGGTGGACAGGGTCGGAAAGGGCCATAAACTGACAATTATAGGGTCTGTGGACCATTGGGATAGGGTCATTTGGAACAACCGGATCGTTTATATTCGTAAAAGCGACCTGTGGAACATTTAACAAACCCGGTTGGTATCATTTTTGCAACATATGAGTTTGTATGTATATTTAGGAGTCAAATTTTTTAATTAACGCTGTATGAAAAAGCCAATGAAACGTTTTTTACTATTGATCGCAGGAGTTTTGATGTTAGGTTTTGTTACTTCTTGTAAAGAAGAAGGACCTCATAAAGATGACATTGTGAAGCTGTCAGCCGTCATCAATAGTAGCGCCACGATGCCAAAAGCTACATCTTCCGCGCAGGGAACCGGTGTTTTTGAATACAACAAAGCTACCATGGAGCTGAAATACAACATCACTTACCAGAACATCACCCCAACCTCAGTGAACATTCATGCTGCTAATCCTGCGTGGCAAATCGGTGGCATTGTTTTCCCGCTTGCCGACAAACCAGCCACCAATCAGGTCCAAGGTTCAGTGAAGCTCAATTTGGAGCAGCAAACCCAGCTTATCACTGGTATGATGTATGTAAATATCCCAACCGAGCTGTACTACTACGGTGAAATCCGCGGACAGATCCTGGTCGACAAATTCGAAGAGTAATCGACTTTATTACCATATAAAAAAGGCTTTCGGGATCGCTCCTGAAAGCCTTTTTTAGTGCCTTACTTTTTACCTTTCTTCTTTTTCCTCGATTCGAACTCCTCAACTTCCCGCATCAGCGCACCGAGATCGTCGGGAGCGTCAGTGGTGAATTCGAGCGTCTCGGCATAATCTTCGGCGGTCAGCTTCACCACAGCGATCGGTTTATCAAGATATTGCTGTATCTGATCGAGTACCGGCTTTTCTTCTTCACTGCAGAACGAAACTGCGATACCTTTCTGCATACCACGACCAGTACGGCCTACACGGTGAACGTAATTTTCGGGCTGCTCGGGCAAATCGTAGTTGATCACATAATCCACGTTCGGAATATCGATCCCGCGCGCACTCACGTCTGTCGCGATCAGCACTTTTACATTACCTTTCTTAAATTCGTTCATCGCTGTGAGCCGATCGGCCTGCTCCTTATCCCCGTGAATGGTCAGGCTTTTGATTTCCATGCGTTCGAGCGCGTTGTACACACGCTCGGCGCGCACCTTCGTGCGCACGAACACGAGAATCTTCTTATCGACATTCTGGCGAATGACACGTTCGAGGAAAAACCGCTTGTCGTCCATAGCCACAAACGCAACGGAATGGTCGATGTTCTTCGCAACAGGGTTTTTCGGCGAAATCTGAATGCGGATTGCATTCCTAACCAGCGAATAGGCCAGTTTCTTGATCTTTTCATCTATCGTCGCCGAGAAAAACAACGTCTGTCGTCTCTTTGGTAAATGCCTGATCAGGTCCTGGATATCCTTAATAAACCCGAGGTCGAGCATATGGTCGGCTTCATCGAGAATAAGCGTGTCCACTCGGTCGAGCTTGATGTAGCCCTGGCTCACGAGGTCAAACATCCGGCCGGGCGTCGAGACGAGGATGTCGATCCCCTTTTCGAGTTTCGCGATCTGGGGCCCCTGCTCCACCCCGCCGAACACGCTGAAAGTTTTCACTTTAGTATGGCGCGAAATGCTCGCAAAAACTTCGGCAATCTGGATCGCCAGTTCTCGCGTAGGCACCATAACCACGCATTTGATTCCCTCCGACCGGCTCGATGTCTTTTGTTTATGCAGCTTGTCGACCACCGGGATCGCAAAAGCGGCCGTTTTACCGGTGCCCGTCTGCGCGATAGCCAGCACATCCTCCCCTTTCATCACCGCCGGAATCGCTTTAAACTGAATATCGGTCGGTTTTTTGAACCCGGCTGCTTCCAGACTCCGCTTGATCTCCGCGGCAATGGGGTAATCTTCAAATTTCATAGGCAAATAATGGGCAGACCGACCCCGGCCTGCCCTTCGTTTTAATGGAGTGCAAAGATAACCGGTTATCCGGCATTGCATAAGGTATTACCGGCCCGGCTCGTAAAACTGCAACCTGTTCCGGAGCGCGGCAATCTCTCTGTCCAAATGCTCAATACGGCTCAGCAGGCCTTGAATGGCTTCGATCCCTTCCAGATTGATGTCAAGCTCGTGATGAAGACGGATAATGCGCTCGATGCGGTTCAGCTGCGGGACCTGTAAAAAGCGCGCATCGCCGACGATCACCGTTTCGATCAGATCGTGTTCCTGCAATGACTCTACAAATGCGTATTCCACATCGTAGCTCGCGCAAAATACCTCAATGGCAATTAACTGATCATTTTCCATATCGTTTTCAGGATTTAGACAATTCTGTAAACAACTCCTTCTGGCGGTCGGTCAGATTAGTCGGGATTTTGACATCGAAAGTCACGTAAAGATCCCCGAACTGGCCGTCCTGTTTGTAAACCGGAAACCCCTTACCTTTCAGACGAACCACGCTGCCATTCTGTGTTTCGGGCTTCACGGGCAGCTTCACTTTTCCGCTTAATGTCTCCACCACGAGCTCGCCGCCCAGTACAGCGGTGTAAAGGTCCAGGTCCGCTTTCAAATGCAGGTCATTGCCCGATCTTCTGAACTTGTCATCGGCTCCTATCGAAAAAGTAATGTACAAATCTCCGTTAGGCCCGCCGTTGCTGCCCGGTCCGCCATGGCCCGCTATTTTAATGGTCTGCCCGTTTTCAACACCTGCCGGCACGGTAATGCGGATGTTCTTGCCATTCACTGTCAGGGTTTGCTTATGCGTTTCGTACGCATCGCGAAGGCCCAAGTGGATTTCGGCCTGGTAATCCTGTCCCCGGAAACGCGCCTGCCGACCGCCGCCGAAGCCTGAGCCGAACATCGATTCGAAGAAATCTGAAAAGCCTTCGCTGCTGCCGCCGTACCATTGCCCCTCCTGTCCTCCTGCCTGACTGCGCGCCTGTCGTGCACGCTCGAATTCCTCGCTATGTTGCCAGTCTTTGCCGTACTTGTCGTACTTCTTCCGCTTTTCCGGGTCGCTCAGCACCTCATTCGCTTCGTTCAACTCCTGAAACTTCTTCTGCGCTTCCTTGTCGTTCGGGTTCAGATCAGGGTGGTATTTCCTCGCCAGTTTTCTGTAAGCATTCTTAATGGCCTTATCGTCAGCATTTTTGTCAAGTCCGAGTATCTGATAATAATCTACAAAAGCCATAAATATTCAATCTGTTGAAGTGAATAGTGGTTTATAAAACGGTCTCCTACTTTCGTGCCAGCATTTTCAGGTACAATTCTTCTACTTTCTGGCGTGCCCACGGCGTTTTCCGCAGAAATTTAAGACTCGATTTCACGCTGGGATCGTGCTGAAAGCTGTTGATATTGACATAATAACCCATTTGCTCCCAGCCGTAATAATCCACCAGTTCGTTCAAAATGGCTTCGAGTGTTTTGCCGTGCAGCGGGTTATTGGGTTGCGATTCCATGTATACCTTTAAAAAAATGTTGCTGTATCATTTAAAGTAGATTTTCCTTCTTAAATAATTATTATGCAGGTTGATTAGTTCAAAACCTAAAAACTGTCCGATGGATCAGATAAAATGGGGTATTATCGGTTGCGGCAATGTGACCGAAGTCAAGAGTGGGCCCGCATTCAACAAGGTACCCAACTCTTCGCTCGTAGCGGTTATGCGGCGCGACGGCGCGCTGGCCAAAGACTATGCCGAGCGCCACGGCGTGCCCAAATGGTATGACGACGCCGAAGCGCTCATCAACGACCCCGATGTCAATGCGATTTACATCGCCACACCGCCTGATGCCCACGAAAGCCTGGCTTTCAAGGCAATGCAAGCAGGGAAGCCCGTTTATATCGAAAAACCCATGGCCCGCACTGCCGCCGAATGCGACCGCATCAATGCAGAAAGCAAACGCACCGGCGTACCGGTTTTCGTGGCCTATTACCGGCGGGCGTTGGATTACTTCCTGAAAGTAAAAGAATTGATCGATAAAAAAGTGATCGGGGATATTCGTTTCATCGATATCTGTCTCCAATGGCAGCCCTACGATGAGGAAGTCGGACCGAATGCAAAGCCACGCTGGCGCGTAAACCCTGAAATTTCGGGTGGCGGGCACTTCCATGACCTCGCTTCGCACCAGTTCGACCTGCTGGAATTTATTTTCGGACCTATCCGCCATGCAACGGGGATCGCACGCAACCAGGCGGGCCTGTATGAGGCCGACGACATTGTTGTCGCCAATTTTGAATTCGAATCGGGTGTGTTGGGCAAAGGAAGCTGGTGCTATACCATCGACAAAGACCAGCGAGAAGATGAAACGCAGATCATCGGATCCAAAGGCCGTATTACCTTTTCATTTTTCGAGAAATTCGATATTCACGTCGAAACTTCCGAAGGTATCGAGGTCTTCCACATTCCTTATCCTCAGCATGTACAGCAGCAACTCATCGAATCGATCGTGCGGGAGTTGCGCGGCGAAGGCACGAGCCCCAGCAGCGGGGATACGGGTGCACGGGCGAACCTGATCATGGACAGGATCACCCGAAAGCAATAATTTTAGGGTGTGTAATACAAATGCACGGGATATTGCTGTTATTTAAAAGATTCTTAGTACTCAAATTCAACAGTCATGGCCAAAGGAAAAAACCTGGACAAAGGGAGCACCAAAAAGGAAGCTACTAAATCCCTGAAAGAAAAAAGAGCCGACAAAAAGGCAAAAAAGGATGGCAAGAAAGACTATTGATCTTTCCGAAAACTCTTTCCGAATGGCTCCCGCAATGCGTTGCAGGAGCCATTTCGCTTTTAATAGATCTCGCGGTTGGTCTTGTATTTGGAGAGCCGTTTCCGCGAACGGACGATTTTCGAATGGATCTTGTTCTTTTCATCCGGCGTAAGGATGTCGTCAGCTAGCGCTTTGTCGATCGTCAGTTCGATGGCATTGCGCTCTTTTTTCAATTTGGCGTACTCGTTAGCGGTCAGCTTGCGGCTTTTGTACGCCGCTTCGATTTGACCGTTGAGCTTCCGGAGCTCGGCTTTGAAGTTCTGCGAATAGGCACTTTGAGCTATGAGTATGGTGGTAATAAGGCTGGCAAAAAGTAATTTCATGGCTGTAAGGAACGAGTTAATGCGGCTGTTTAAAACTGATGCGAATATAAACCGGCCTGCATAAACAGTGCCAGCCCGGCTTAGTGACTGGTGCGGATAGTGCGCAAGTTTCGGGTTGGCTACCCGGGCGGATCAGGCCAAATTTGTATCAACAAATTAAAAAATCCAATGGACCAGCAAGCTTATAATTACGACAAAATCGCGAAAGCCATCGAGTACATCGTGGCCAACGCCAAAGAACAGCCGACGCTCAACGAGGTAGCCGACGAGGTCAG
Organism: Dyadobacter fermentans; assembly: GCF_019924045.1. Lineage (GTDB taxonomy): Bacteria > Bacteroidota > Bacteroidia > Cytophagales > Spirosomataceae > Dyadobacter > Dyadobacter fermentans_A. The sequence continues at coordinate 6,324 of NZ_JAHXBN010000023.1, forward strand.
CATCAGCCAGTTTCACTTCCAGCGCATGTTTTCGGAATGGGCGGGCGTAAGCCCCAAACGGTTCCTGCAATACATTACCGCGGGATACCTGAAAGACCGGATCAGGGATTCGAACAACCTGGCAGAACTGGCCGAATCGGCCGGGCTTTCCAGCCAAAGCCGCGTATACGACCACTTCATTTCGATTGAGGGAGTGACGCCGCAGGAATACAAAAGTGCCGGCAAGGGACTGGTAATCAGTTACGGATTTCACGAAACTCCATTTGGAGACTGTTTCATTGCTGCAACCGAGCGCGGAATTTGCGCCATGGCATTCGTGGACGAGGCCACACGCGACTTCCAGCTCATCGAACTCGCCCGCAAATGGCACTACGCCACCATCCGCCCCGACCAGCAACTGACGGCGGGTTATGTGCAGCGCATTTTCAACCCTGCTCAGCAATCGCTCGGAAAGCTACCGTTGCTCGTCCAGGGCACCAACTTTCAGCTGAAAGTATGGGAAGCATTGCTCAGCATCCCGCAAGGTGCCGTGACGACCTACCAACAAATCGCCGAGCGTATCGGCCATCCCAAAGCCGTCCGCGCCGTAGGATCGGCTGTGGGCGACAACCCGATCGCCTACATTATCCCCTGCCACCGGGTAATCCGTAAAGAAGGCGTTCTCGGTGAGTACCGCTGGGGTAGCTTGCGTAAAAAAGCATTGATTGGTTGGGAGGCAGCCCGTCAGGATGAGGAATATTTTGCACAGAAGCAGGCTGCATTGAAATAGTACATTAAAAATAGATTGTCACTATAATGGGTTGTATGACAATTTAATAGCAGCTTGATAATGCAATTTTTCCGTGTTGGACTGATTATGGATGCATTGTTTCAAAACTATCAACCATAATTAGTACATCAACATGAAAAAGCAACTAATCCTATCGCTGGCGGTTTTCGCTCTGGTCGTCACCGCGACCTCGGCCAGCTTTGCGCAGTTCTCACTCGGCTTACAAGGCGGGATCGCCAAATCGAATGTGGAAGATTCGAAAACGGTAGCGGGCGGTGGCGTGAACCTTCGTGTATTTGCCTCCCCGCAATTTGCAGTCGGGGTTGCCGGTAAGATCTACGCCGACGGCAGCGACTATAACGTGGCCGGGCAAAAACTAAGCACCACCGGAACACTCACTCCGGTGACCGGTACCGTCGATTATTTCTTCACCGAAGGTGCCATCCGTCCATACATCGGTGGTGACGCCGGGGTGTATTTCTCGAAGTACAAAGCGAAATGGAACGGTGAGACGGTACTGGAATCGTCCAAGCACAGCAATTTCGGAGCAGCGCCGAGGGCCGGTTTGGTATTCGCATTCGGGAACCTGGGTATCCAGGTAGAGGGTATTTACCATTTTGTGTTTGGTAACAAAAACCATGATTCAGAAACCGGTTCGCCCAACAATATTGACTTCGAATCGACCTCCAAATTTGGCGGGGTGAACGTCGGGATTATTTTCGGACTAGGCGGCAAGTGATAGCTGGCAAAGCATTCAAAAAGGAAACGCGCCACATCGGCGCGTTTTTTTGTGGTGTTGGAATCCCGCATTAACTTGCCCGCTCATTTAGCAGGTTCCCATTGGCACAACCATCATCATTTTCAGGACAAATTTGCAACTGGCTGACTTCCATTTCATTCCAATGCAATGCTGTGAATGAGCCGGATTGGGCACTGCCTGTTCTGGAAATAGCCGCTAATGATCGCGCGGTGCTAAAAGTGATACCGGTGGACCTTGCTATCTGGCACAAAATGAACCAGGAAAGCTTGTTAAACCTGTCAACCAACTACCTGCAAGCCGCTCGCGGCCAGGGCATTCCGGCAATCCTACTTTGGGAAGATTACTGGCTGGCCCGAAAAAGCATTGTGCAATCAAGGCTGGCCGCCACGCTGGGTATTTCGGTGAAAATTCCCGCCCGACTGACGCTCGCACGAAGGATAGACAACGCTACGACTGAGCATTTCCTGGAAGCTAATCACCTTAATGGCAATACCCTATCAAAGTTTCGTTACGGCCTTTTTTTGCCAAAAAGATATTATCGGGTATTACCGGAAGGCTTCGTTTCCGACGCGTCCGCCGATGAAATGCTCGTGGCCGTCGCCACTTTCAGCAATGCCCGAATTTTTAAACAAAACGGCGCACCATTCCGGTCGCACGAGCTGATCCGGTTCGCGAGCTTGCTGAACACCAATGTGGTGGGTGCGCTGGATAAACTGCTGAACGCATTCATCCGCGAAAAAGCACCGGACGATATCATGACCTACGCCGACCTCGAATGGTCCGACGGCCGGAGCTACAAGCGGCTTGGGTTTGAAGAAAGGGGATATATGCCTCCCCGAAAGGCTCTTGTGCAACTAGCGGACATGCGTCGGGTGCGTATGCGTGTAGAAACCGACCAGCCTGCCGGAGAACCATCGGTCGAATATTTAACAGTGTATAATTTAGGCAGCATCAAATACGTGAGGGACATTAATACCAATGCAAATGAGTGCTGAAACCCCTCTATTGATCATTCTGGGCCCAACGGCTTCGGGCAAAACACATCTGGCAACCCGCGTCGCATATGAGATCGGCGGTGAAATCCTCAGCGCCGATTCACGGCAGGTATACCGGCAAATGGACATCGGCACCGGCAAGGACCTCGATGAATACGTGGTGAATGGAGCCCCCGTCCCCTGTCATCTGATTAACATCCGGGATGCCGGCGACAAATACAATGTGAATGATTTCCAGCATGATTTCGCAGGTTCATACCAACAAATATTTACCAATGGTCACATTCCGATCGTTTGTGGCGGAACCGGGTTCTATATATATGCATTGCTGAAAGGCCATGCGAATGACACGGTGCCCGTGAATGAGTCACTGCGTGCGGTGCTGGAGACACTTTCGAACGAGGAGCTTCTGACGAAATTTCACAAGTCCGACTCCCGTTACCATGCACTAGCGGATATTTCCACCCGCAAAAGACTCGTCCGCGCATTAGAAATAGTCGCTTACCTGAACGAACACCCTGAGAAAGACGTAGATTTTGGCACAGAATCCGTTACCTATCCCGCACTGCTTTTCGGGCTGAATCCGGCCGTCGAAACCCGGCGGGAACGCATTAGCAACAGGCTTACTACAAGATTAAAGCATGGTTTAATAGAAGAAGTACAAAGTCTTTTAAATCAAGGTATTGCACCCGACTCATTGATCTACTACGGTTTGGAATACAAGTATGTAACCTTGTACCTCACCGGCGCTATGACTTTCGAAGAAATGCATACCAAACTCGAAACGGAGATCCACCGGTTTGCCAAGCGGCAGATGACCTTTTTCAGGAAAATGGAAAAGGACGGACTGATAATCAACTGGATACCCGACGAGTGGACTGAAAGTGAGAAAATCCAATTCATAATTGCGCGTTACCGGGAATTTAAAAGCGCCAATGCCGGTAGTATGTCAGTGTAAACCAACCAAAAAAACGTCGTTAAATAATGAATCGCAAATGGAGCAGCCTGTTGTTGCTGCTGGTATTGAGTGTAACGGATGCATACCTCCTCGCGCATCCGAATCTGATCGGGAAAATCGGTGTGCTGGTGTACAAGCATCACTATATCCGCAATTTTCCAAGAGCGCTGCTCACAGTCATGATTGTGGTGGGCTTATCCCTGGCTGTTTGTGAGCTGGTTTACAGATTTACGCAAAAGAAGACGGCTATTTTCAGCTATCTCGTTCTGACGGGCATTGCGTTGTTCTGGTTTATGTATGTGTTTGTGACTTTTTCGTCATTTTCCTACCGGATCACGGGCAAGTCGTTCATTTACGGGGCGCATTTGTTGCCGGTCATACTGGCGGGGTTGAACCTGAGGTACCTCGTGAAACGGATCCTGGCCAGGGAACCGATTAACGATGCCTTAACAGAAGGAAAAAATGGCTCAGAAGCAGTGTAGCGGGGCTATAAAGCCATAAATTGTTGTCCAAACGGCATGAGACAGTAGAATATTCTCATAAATCCTTCAAATTGTGAAATATTATTGTTTCCGTCTTGAATTTTCACAAATAAACCACGGATAATAATAGAAAGTACGCGGTTTTTTAGGATATTGCGGCTTGTGTCGGACCGGGAAATGGTTAAACCCGCAGCCATTTAACACAAAATTAACTTGTTGGGCAAGTAAATCGCTGTTAACGAAAAACTTTGGCTTGAATTGACCGATTGGCCTGCCTGTTCATTAACCTTTTTAATTTTATTCTTATTTCTATGTCCCAAATAGCTGAATTGACCCTTGACGGTAAAAAGTACGAGTTTCCGATAATTGAAGGAAGTGAGCAGGAAAAGGCGATAGATATTTCCAAATTGCGCGACCAGACAGGGTATATTACGATTGACCCAGGTTACAAGAATACCGGCGCGACTAAAAGCGCGATTACATTTCTGGACGGTGAAGAAGGCGTACTCAATTACAGAGGTTACTCGATCGAGGACCTGGCCGAAAAATCTTCCTTCCTCGAAGTAGCATACCTGCTCATCTACGGAGAGCTTCCTACCGAAAAACAATTCGCTGAATTTGAACATGAAATCCGCACGCATACACTCGTAAACGAGGATATGCGCAAGATTTTCGAAGGCTTTCCGGTGAATGCGCACCCGATGGGCGTGCTGTCGTCGCTGGTGAGCGCGATGAGCGCTTTCTACCCGGATGCCAACGCTCAGAATTCGGAAGCTGAAACGCAGCTGCACATCATCCGGCTGCTCGCGAAACTGCCTACGATCGCCACGTGGTCGTACAAAAAATCGCAGGGCCACCCGGTCAATTACCCGCAAAACGAACTTGATTACTGCTCGAACTTCCTGAACATGATGTTCTCGCTGCCCGTAGCGAAATATAATGTAGACCCGGTTGTTTCGGCGGCATTGAATAAACTGCTGATCCTCCACGCCGACCACGAGCAAAACTGCTCTACCTCGACCGTGCGACTGGTAGGATCGTCACACGCTAACATTTTCTCTTCTATTTCCTCAGGTATCAGCGCTTTGTGGGGCCCTCTTCACGGCGGTGCCAACCAGGAAGTGATCGAAATGCTCGAAGCGATCAAAGCCGACGGCGGTGATACGCAGAAATACATTAATATGGCGAAAGACAAGAGCAGCGGTTTCCGTCTGTTTGGTTTCGGCCACCGCGTTTACAAAAACTTTGACCCGCGTGCCCGCATTATCAAAAAAGCGGCGGACGATGTCCTCAACAAACTCGGCATCAACGATCCGGTTTTGGAAATCGCGCAAAAACTCGAAAAAGCGGCTTTGGAAGACGATTACTTCGTACAACGCAAGCTTTACCCGAACGTGGATTTCTATTCAGGTATCATTTACCGCGCTTTGGGCATCCCTACTAACATGTTTACGGTAATGTTCGCGATCGGCCGTCTGCCGGGATGGATTGCACAATGGAAAGAAATGCGCGTGAACAAGGAGCCGATCGGCCGTCCGCGTCAGATCTACACCGGAGCACCGAAACGGGATTTCGTTCCGATGAGCGAGCGGAAGTAAATTTTAGAGTTTAGAGTTCAAAGCTTAAAGTGAAAGTTCAGAGTTGAAAGTATAGGTTTATACTTCGGCTCTGAACTTTTCACTTTTGGCCTTTAAACTCTGAACTCCGAACATCTACGGCGAAAGCCGCTCTATCTTCCAGCCATCCGGCGTCTTCGTATAAGCTAACCGGTCGTGCAAACGGCTGGGTCTCCCCTGCCAGAATTCGACGTAATCGGGCACTACTCGGTAACCGCCCCAATGCGGTGGACGTGGCACGGGCTGGCCTTCAAAACGGGCTTTTAGTTCCTCCGTTTTTTCTTCCAGAAATTCCCGGTTTGGTATTACCTCACTTTGCGCCGAGGCCCAGGCGCCTATCTGACTTCCACGGGGCCGTACAGCGAAATACGCACTCGATTCTTCTTCGGAAGTCTTCTCGATTCTTCCTTCGATACGAACCTGTCTTTCAAGCTCTTTCCAGAAAAACGTGAGGGCAACCTGCGGGTTTGCTTCGATCTCCCGGCCCTTTTTGCTGTCGTAATTGGTAAAGAAGGAAAAACCCCGATCATCGAGGTCTTTCAGGAGCACGATCCGGCCTGTCGGGCGACCTTCGTATACCGTGCTAAGCAGCATCGCATTCGCCTCGCTGATGTCGGCCTCGCGCACGTCGTTAAACCATAACCTGAACTGTTTCAGCGGATCTGGATCGAGATCGGCTTCCAGTAGCCCTTTGAGCTGATAATCGTAACGGATATTTGCAATGTTATGATCCATTGGATACTAATATGTTCAATGTTGGGATGCCAAAAGTAGCCATTTCAGAGGAAAGATTATTAGATTTGTAATCTATAAGAGACCGTACGTACGAAACAAGCATCACGATGGCACAAGAACAACAAGAAGGGGTCAAAAGCGAAGAGCAGGACGACCTGGCACCCAAAACGATTGATACCCTTGAAATTGATCTTAACAATGAGTTGACGGAGGAGCACGAGGAAGAAACGCCTGATGTAGATTACAGCCAATTATCTAAGGAGCAGTTGGTTAACTTGTTGGAAAACGAACTGGCAACCGTTCGCGGCGAAGGTGCGACTGCCGCTCAGCTGAAAAAAGCGGAGGCGGTTGCCAAGGGGGTTCGTACGGTGGTAGATCAAATCAAACAAAAGGACCGCGAAGCGGCACTGAAAACGTTTATCGAAGAAACAGGTGGCGAAGACGGGTTCGAATACAAATACGATGCGGATACGCAGAAAATCGACTCATTGAGCCGTGAAATCCGTGGTCTCAAAAATGCATTCTACCAAAGCCAGGAGAAGGAAAAAGAGAAGAATTTCAACGTAAAAACCGCGCTTCTCGGTCGCCTGCGTGCGCTCGTGGACGAGGAAGGTACACGTGAAACGGACGCTACGGGACTGAAATCTAGCTGGGAGGAATTCAAGAAGATCCAGGAAGAATGGAAAGCTGCGGGCAACGTCTCATCGCCCCATAACGGAACGCTTTGGGCGACGTATAATGCCTTGATCGACCGCTATTTCAGCAACCGGAATATCTACTTTGAACTCAAAGAACTCGACCGCCGCCGCAATGCGGAATTGAAAGCAGAGTTGTGCGAGAAAGTGGAAGAACTGGGTAAATCGCTGGAAAGCCGCCCGATGACCCGCGAAATCCTGAACGAAGCCAACCATATTTTCGAAGAATACAAACACCTGGGCCCTGCCCCGAAAGAGGACCAGGAAAAACTGTGGCAACGATTCAAAGAAGCGCTCGATGTGCTTTATGATGCACAACGCGGTCAGTTTGCCGAGCAGAAGAAATCCATGCAGGAGAACTACGATCAAAAGTTGAAAATCTACGAAGCGATCGTTCCGTTCACTACTTACAACTCGGGAAGTATTAAAGAGTGGAATGCCAAAACCAAGGACATTATGGCATTCCAGGACCAATGGGTGGCTCTGAAAGGCATTATGCCGCGCGAAGAAGGCAAGGAACTCAGCAAGAAATTCTGGGCGGCGCTGAAAACGTTTTTCAATAACAAAGGCGAATTCTTCCGCCAGCTGGAAGCCAAACGCGAGCAAAACCTCGACCTGAAAAACCAACTTTGCGAAGAAGCCGAAGCTGTGTTGTCAACCGGCGAAGACAACCCTGCCACCACGCAGAAAGTAATCGAGCTGCAAAAGAAATGGAAAGGCATCGGCCAGGTTCCGGAGAAATTCAAGGACACCATTTACGACCGCTTTAAAAAGGCTTGCGACGCATATTTCGACCAGAAACGTGCCAAAAACCGCGAAGTAGAGGAAGAATTCGAAAATAACCTGAAACTCAAAACCGACCTGATCGAACGCATCGAGGCGGCGGCGAAGGACAAGGACGAATCTTCGCTCAATTTACTGAGCGCATTCAAGTCGGAATGGTCGTCGATAGGCTTTGTGCCGAAGAAAGACATGCAGGCTATTCAGAAGCGTTATATCGCGGCTATTAACACCTACGTGAGCGCCATCGGACAGCTTTCTACCAAAGAGAAAGAACAGGCCGTACTTGAAAGCGAAGTGGAACTGGTACGCGACGGTGAAAGCAGCCGCAATCTCTACCGCAAGGAAAACGACATCCGCCGCAAGATCACGCAACTTGAAAACGACATTGCGCTTTGGCAAAATAACATCGAATTCTTCGCGAAATCGAAAACGTCCGATCGTTTGAAGGCCGAGTTCGAAAGAAAGATCAATAATGCATTAAGCCAGTTGGACGAACTGAAACACCAACTCACTATTATTCAGGAAGCTATCTAAAACCTGAAAAAAAAGTTGAAAAATTTACTTTGAAAAGGTTGCATTGTATATCCCGCTCGACTACTTTTGCACCATGATAACGGAATAACAAACGGTATCACAAAGAAAAAAGGCCTCCATAGCTCAGCTGGTAGAGCAACTGACTTGTAATCAGTAGGTCGTTGGTTCGATCCCGACTGGGGGCTCTTGAAGATCAAGCACTTAACAACATTGTTAAGTGCTTTTTTTTATGTTGCACCTCCAACTTGCAATGTTCTCGGGATCATTCCGAAAACTTGGGGGGCGGTGAAAAAAGTATTTGTTTTGCAATGAATCAACATTGAATGCATTGCAAGAGTCCTATTTAGCCCTAGTCCGCTTCCTGTTACCTGA
>NZ_JAHXBN010000168.1 GCF_019924045.1 Dyadobacter fermentans
AGAAGCGGTCCGCCGCCGCGGTTGAGGATGTCCAGATAATGCGTTTGGATCGATCTGGCAACAGTTTTGAAGGAATCTAGGCCGCAATCTTCCACTGCATTATACCACAAAGCCAGTTTTTTAAATGCCTGTTCTTTGGATTTGCAAACCCGAAAAACAGTTCCTAAGCCTGTTGCAAGCCTATAAGCCTGCTCGATAAGCGGGTAACGCTCGAAAAGCAG
>NZ_JAHXBN010000169.1 GCF_019924045.1 Dyadobacter fermentans
ACCGGATTAAAGGGTACTGCCGTCTCCGACCCTACCGGAACAGCCTATCGCCTCAACTGGGATGCTTATAAATGCCAGATTCCAGGAGCCAAAATCGCTATTTACAGGGCTGAGAAATGTACCGACCTTCAAGAGGATGTGTGTCGTCCGGGTATTCCTGCCGGCTCGGGTTATGAAGAAATAGGAAGGGTGGACATTAACCAGACCACATTCCTGGACAACAACGGCGGTGAAGGCCTCCGTGCAGGCGT
>NZ_JAHXBN010000170.1 GCF_019924045.1 Dyadobacter fermentans
ATAATGTCGGGGAGGTCTTTGGCGACGGCTATTTATTCATTTACAGCAGGCTCGCTACAAGGTATTACGTAGTCGACATCAATCCGGCCAGAGCAGCCACTTATCTGCAGTTGGTGGACCCGACAGCCTCCTATGTGCTGGATGTTGCTCCGTACGGAAACACTTTTATCGGCGCGAGCAGTCTGGATATATCGGATATTGTCTACAGTTCTTCAAACGGGCTGCTAAACGGCATCATCGACGCGCAAAGTGCAACGAACGCATACCGCAGGTTTACG
>NZ_JAHXBN010000171.1 GCF_019924045.1 Dyadobacter fermentans
TCTTTGTATTCGAAAGGAGGAAGGTTCTTTTCTTCCAAGTAGATATGAAGACCGCTAAGGCCTTCAACAACCTTGGAAAGCTCAAAATATTCGAGGATACCCTCAGGTAATAGGAAGCGGACTAGGGCTAAATAGGACTCTTGCAATGCATTCAATGTTGATTCATTGCAAAACAAATACTTTTTTCACCGCCCCCCAAGTTTTCGGAATGAGCCTGCAAA
>NZ_JAHXBN010000172.1 GCF_019924045.1 Dyadobacter fermentans
CACCATTCCGGCAACGCCAGAACTGATAGCCATACCCCTGTTGCCAGTCGTCGTCCTCGGGCTTACGGTTGCTGCCCTTGGACATAATATGCGAGCGTGTAGCTTCCTCCCCCCACGCGGCAGGCAGAATGCGCTTGCCATTATATTCTCCTTTTTGCAAATAAAGCTGCCCGAACTTGGCAATATCCTCCGTTTTCACCCGTAATCCCCAACCACCGGTG
>NZ_JAHXBN010000024.1 GCF_019924045.1 Dyadobacter fermentans
ATAGCCTGCTGGCGGAAAGACTCGTAATCGAACGCTTTTTTCTCCTGTTTTTCTTTCATTTGTTCATCAAGTTACTAAATCTAACTTGACACACTTTTTTGAACACTCTCTTTATTATAATTCTAATACGATAAATGGCCACACCTGACCATTCTTGACAACACCTGACAATCAATGACTCCTCCTGACCACGCTTGACCACACCTGACAATCAATGACTCCTCCTGACCACGCTTGGCTACACTTGACAATCAATGACTCCTCCTGACCACGCTTGGCTACACTTGACAATCAATGACTCCCCCTGACCACGCTTGGCTACACTTGACCAAATCACGACGGATACTCAATCGCCGCCCCCGTCTCGCGGTGTGATTTGTTTTCCCAAAGCCGCTTCCAACCTTCCTGTACAAAGCCGATCCCGTAACCGAAAAGCTGTGTAAATGCGGCACCGATGCTCAGGAACGCCACTTCCACGCTCTTCGTTTTGCGCAATGCGTCGATGAACAGCAATGCAACGTAAATCCCGAGAAGCCACAATCCGAGGTAAAAGAACGGTTCGAAGATAAAGTGCCAGACCGGAATGCTGCAAACACCCAGCGTGAACAGCAACGGAAATGTATGCACGAGTTTCAGCTCGTCGGGATAATAGCGGGCGATGTTGATGCGCGCACGTCCGAAGAATTTGAGCTGCCTGAAAAACGCCCCGAATTGTGTGCGGCGTTTGTGGTAAATAAATGCCTCGGGAATCAACGCGGATTTAAAGCCCAGCCTGAGTGCCGCAATGCTGAACAGAATATCCTCGCCCATCCGGCTCGTCAGGAACCCGCCCGTGCGCTCCCACACCTTGCGCGAAAGCCCCATATTGAAGCTCCGCGGATGGAAAGTCCCCCCCATGTTGTTCTTTTTACCCCGAATGCCGCCGGTGGTAAATACGGACGTCATCGAGTAACTAATGGCCTTCTGAATGGGCGTAAATGAAGGATGGTCCGTATCCGGGCCGCCATAGAGGTCTACATAATCCGTATTCAGCCTGTTTTCGACGATGGAGAGGTAATCCGGTTCAATCAACGCATCCGAATCCAGCAATATGAAGTAATCGCCCGCAGCGCGCTCGAAACCGTGGTTACGGGCGAAGCCCTGGCCACCGTTTTCTTTGTAATGGTAGTGAATGTCGAGCTTGTCTGTGAAAGAAGCTACTACTGCGTCCGCTTTGATTTTGGAACCGTCTTCGACAATTACTACCTCGAAATTTTTGTAAGTCTGCATTGCGAGGCAACCGAGCAATTCCTCCAACTCGTCGGGGCGGTTGTAAACGGGGATGATGATCGAGTAGCGGCGCGGGTTCAATTTTGAATGACTGAATGATTGAATGATTGATTGAATTTTGACCGGGTCGAGTTTTGAACGACGACCCAATGCCGCTAGGCATGTAATATTGGTAGCTCGAATAATCAAAACCGGTTTTAAAATGCCCCTGGGCATGTAACAACAAAACGTTTGCGTTAACCGCCGGCATTGTTGTTGCATCCCTGACGGGATTTAGGAACGATATGCATTTCAATCTCTGCTACCAATGTTACATCGCTACGCGATTAGGCGGTTACCTCCGCCAGCGCCTCCTCGTTTGCCGCAATAATCCTTTCCAAATGCGCATCGGTCAACGCCGTCGACAGGAACATTGCCTCGAATTGGCTTGGCCCCATATAGATCCCGCGGTTCAGCATGGCGTGGAAATACTTGCCGAACAAAGGCAGATCCGACGATTTCGCCGACGGGAAATCCGTGACGGCATTAGGCGTAAAGAATAGCGTATACATGGAACCGATCTGGTTCAAAGTATATTTCAAACCCAGCTTTTCCATTGAATTACGGAAACCGGTTGCCAGCTTGCTACCCGCATTTTCGAGCTGGGTATACACTTCCGGATGCTCGTTCAAATAAGTCAGCATTGTGTAACCTGCCGCCATCGCGATGGGGTTACCTGAAAGCGTGCCAGCTTGGTAAACCGGGCCGGCCGGAGATACATAATTCATGATCTCTGCCTTGCCGCCGTATGCACCCACGGGCATTCCTCCGCCTATTATTTTTCCTAACGTTGTTAAATCCGGCGTAATTCCGAATCTTTCCTGCGCTCCGCCCTTCGAAAGACGAAAGCCGGTCATCACTTCATCAAGGATCAAAACAATGCCTTCCTGATCGCAAATACGGCGTAAACCTTGTAAAAAGCCCTCTTTCGGAAGCACGCAGCCCATATTACCTACCACCGGTTCAAGGATCAGCGCGGCGATCTGCCCTTTGTTGGCATCCACGAGCTGCTGCACGGCTTCGAGGTCGTTGTAAGGGGCCGTCAGCGTATCGTTGGCAACGCCTTTGGTCACACCCGGGCTATCCGGCGTACCGAACGTTACTGCACCGCTGCCCGCCGCAATCAGGAAACTGTCGCCGTGGCCGTGGTAGCAGCCTTCGAATTTGATGATTTTATCACGCCCGGTGTACCCGCGCGCTACGCGTATGGCCGACATCGTGGCTTCGGTACCAGAGTTCACCATCCGCACCTTCTCAATCGACGGCACCATGGATACGATCAGCTCCGCGATCTCCACTTCCCTGCGCGTAGGTGCGCCGAAAGAAAACGAATGCTGAATGGCATCTGAAACCGCTTTCTGGATCAGTTCATGTCCGTGGCCCAGGATCATCGGCCCCCAGGAGTTGATCAGCTCGATGTACTCGTTGCCGTCCTCGTCGTAGATGTAAGGCCCTTTGGCCGATTTGACGAATATCGGAGTACCGCCTACCGCGCGGAATGCGCGTACGGGCGAGTTCACGCCTCCGGGAATATAGTTTTGTGCTTTTGCGAAAAGTTGCTGGCTGGTTGAAGTATTCATTCTGTTAAAAAAGGTTGGCATTATCTGTCCACAGGCACCCATTTGGAGCCGCTGTATTTCAGGACAGGTGTAATCTGGTTTTCATTCGCCTTAGTATAATCAAAGCCCGACAGCAGGTATTCCTCACTGCCGAATTTCCGCGATTGCAGACCGGAAGGAAGCTTGTCCTTGTATTTCGAAAGCATCCGCGCGAAGAAAAGCAGCTGGTCGTAGCCCTGGTAGGAATATACCGAAGGGAAAGTACTGGTTTTGGTATAATAATTCTTCTGGAATATGCGGATGGTCTCCTTCTCGCGATCCACATAATCCGCATCGAGCAATGTTAACCGCGCGCCGTAACGCGACAATCTGGACTGTTGGGTATTGAAGCTCGTCGAAGTCGCGAGAACCGGCAGCGTATTCAATTTGCGGCCGTTCAAAACTTCGATCAGGTTTCCGCCCGATTCGCCATCCGACGAAAACAATGCGATATGCGCCGGTTTGTTGGTTTCAAAGGAAGGTACTTTGCTTTCCAGCGATTCGCGGTCGGGCTGGATACGGGCAATGGACATTACTTTCCCGCCTTTGGCCTTCCATTCGGTAGCATAGGAAGCGGCCATAACAGAGTCCTTGGCGGTGTTTCCGTAGTAAATTACGGTGTTAAGGCCAGGCGATAGCGTACGCATCCATTGGGCAGCTTTCTGGGTCTGATAGCTAATGGAAGGGTGACCGAGGTAAATGTTTCCGCTTTTCAGCAAGGCACCGTCGGTCGACAGCGGATTGAGCATAATGGCGTTACTACCTGAAACAAAATCGGCCGCCACATCAAAAGTACCGGCATACAACGGCCCGATGATCATGTCTGAAAGCTGGAAATTCTTGTTATCAGCAATGGCCTGCATGCTTTTGGCGTCGTTGCCGACATCGTAAGCCCACAGGTTAACAGTGATTCCCTCCGTTTGAAGCTGTTCTTTCGCCACGGTCAGGCCCAGGTAATAATCGTAAGCAAACTGGTTCGAGCGACGTTTGGAAGTGTGGAATTCATCCAGACGGAACGGCAGCAGTACCGCCACATCCAGGTACCCCTTCGTCCATTGCGTATCCGACTTAGGTGTACTGCGTTTAGGCGCCTCCTCTGCCTTTTCACTTTTGCGGAATTTGAATTGCTTGTCCAGCTGATCGGCATAAGCCAGGTAGCCTTGGGCAGGTGTGCGGGCGGCCTGAATGGATTGGTAAACCATCAATGCAATGTCACGGTCGGAAGGAAATTGCTTTTGCAGGTCTTTCAGTTTCAGGAAATCCTTGATGATGCCCAAATGATGCTGCTTCAATGCCTGCACATCTTTGTTCAGGGAAGGGTCCTTGATCCTGGCCAACTGATCCAGGCCGTCGTTGATCTGCCCGTTGGCGAGGCTTACCGCGCCCAGCAGGTAATACACATCATTAATTTTATTCCAACCCGGATACCGGCTCTGCAATTGCAGCAGCATAGGTTTGGCATCCTTGTAACGTTTCAGTTGGTAGGCGCTCAACGCATAATAATAATGCGCATAAGGCGAATAGGCCGTTTTCGCATTCACGCTCGTCATGGGATAGAACTTCTCCATCGCCACCGCGTATTTACCTTGTTTGTAATCTGCCAGGGCCGACCGGTACCTGCTTTCCGCCTGGGCGTTGCCTTGCCCGAATGATGGCTGGTACAAGCCGATTGAAACTGTCAAAATCAAAAAAAAGATAATTCTCATCAGGATTTCGGGGTCAAGATTGTGGTGATCTTTTAGCTGCAAAAATCAGCCCAAAATGGAAAAAAACGGGCAATATCCCAACTGGAACATTGCCCTTTATTATTACGATCTGAAAAACCTTTTATTTCTTTTTGGTCTTTTTCTCTAATTCAGCCTGCTTCTTTTTCGCCTCTTCCGCAGCCTGCAAAGACTTTTCAAGATACTTCTGGAATTTGTTCTGCTTCTTCTCGCCGGTAGCGTTTTTCTTGCGGTTCTCTTCAAGGATGTTTTTGATTTTATCCTCATTAACGAAGCGCTTGATGAGCAGCTGCTGAGCGATGGTAACGATGTTTGAAACAAAGTAATAGAATGTCAAACCTGCCGGGAAAGAGTTCAGGATGAACATGAACATCAGCGGCATTACGTAACCGAGCGCCTTCATATTCACTGGTCCGGGCTGGGTCGGCGTGTTCTGGTTGTTATAGTAGGCATAACCAATACTCGAAGCCGTCATCAGGATCGTGAACAAGCTGATGTGGTTACCGATGCCGAAAGGCACATTAAACGGCAGCTTGAAGAACGAATCGTAAGTCGAAAGGTCGCTTGCCCAGAGGAACGACTGCTGGCGCAGCTCGATCAGGTTCGGAAAGAGGAAGAAGAGCGAGAACAGGATCGGCATGGTGGCCAGTACCGGTACGCATCCGCTCAACGGGCTCACGCCTACCTGCTGGTAGAGCTTCATTTGCTCTTGCTGCTGCTTCGCGATATCGTCTTTATTCTGTTCGCGGATTTGTTCCAGCTCAGGCGCCAGTATCCGCATTTTCGCCATGCTGATGTACGATTTGTAAGTCAGCGGCGTCAGCAATGTTTTAACAAACAATACCAGCAGAATGATCAGTAAGCCATAGTTGCTCACAAATCCCTCGAGCAGGTTGAAAAGCGGAACAAGGAAAAACTTGTTGATCGGTTTCAGGAATGCGTAACCGAGGTACACGTTCTGGTCGAAGTTCTCCGCCTTTACTTTGTCTACAATGTGGTATTCGTTAGGTCCGAGGTAAAACTGGAAATTCGCCTCCCCTTTTTGGATAGCGGCCGTCGGGATACCCGCGAAGATGTTCATGTTTTTCACGATCACCGAGTCTTCCGCATTCACATTCGCACGCATGGTCACATTCGTGAGCGGCTGTTTTTCCGCAATCAGACCTGCAAGGAAGTACTTATGCTTAATGGTAAACCATTTAACCGGGTCAGCCGTTTTTTCCTCTTCATTGGAAGTGGGGCTCGTGGGAAGGCTTTTCAGCTCGTCCGTGTAGTAGTTAACGGTAACCACTTCACGGTTTTTCTTCATATCGTTTTCCAGTTGCAGCAGGTCGTTATCCCAGTGGAATTCCACCGACTTGTTGGCTGGCAAAGCACCACTCGCCTTGATACCGTAATCGATCACATAACCGCTTCCGCGTACGACGTAAGTCTGCTCTACGGTCTGGCTATTTTTCAGCGTGGTCTTGTAGGTAATCACCGCCGAATCTTTCTCAGCCAATGTACGATCCTGTGCGTCGGTAGTAAAAGTCTGATTAGTCAGTCTCACATCCCCGGTTTGCGTCGGCAAATCGATCTGGAAATTGTTGTGTTTTTCGGCAATCAGGTAAAGTGGCTTCTGATCGTAGGTTTTGTAGTTTTTCAACATTACCTCTTTCATAACCCCACCCTTGTTGGTGAAAACCACGCGGGCGTCCTTCGTTTCGATTACCAGGTCCTTTTGAGGAACGACAGTGGAATCAACTGATTGTGAGGAATTCTGGGTAGTATCCGAAGTGACAGACGCAGGCTTGGCAGCCGCTTTCTTCACCTCCGCTACCGGCGTGGGTTCCACAGGTTTCGGAACCAGTACCTGGTAGCCTATCAGCATCAGCATGATCAAGACCAGGCCGATTACAAAATTTTTATCCATTATTTACTTTAAATTATTGAAATAACATACCGCTTGTAAGGCGGCAAAGGTAACAAGTTTTTTCGCTTAACAGGCCTTAAAATGTGATCAGTGGGAAACTGGTGTCAGGGCTCCTACGGATCTCTTCTGCGTTGAATAGGCCAACGCGGCAGCCACGAAATTCACGAAGATCGGGTGCGGGTTCATCACCGTGCTTTTCAGCTCAGGGTGGAACTGTACGCCGATGTAGAATGGATGCGAAGGCATTTCCACCATTTCGACGAGGTTGTTGTCCGGATTGATACCGGTAGCTACCAGGCCTTTTTCATCGAATTCTTTCAAATATTTGTTATTGAACTCGTAGCGGTGGCGGTGACGCTCGCTGATATTGGTCTTTCCGTAGATTTTGTGGGCCAGCGTATCCTTTTTAATACGGCACGGATAAGCACCCAGACGCATGGTCCCCCCTTTGTTGGAAACGTCTTTCTGATCTTTCATCAGGTGGATCACCGGATGTGAAGTGGTTGCATCCATTTCAACCGAATGCGCATTCTCCCAGCCGATCACGTTACGTGCGTATTCGATCACGGCCATTTGCATACCAAGACAGATTCCGAAGAAAGGAATGTTGTTTTCACGTACATACTGGATCGCGGCGATTTTGCCCTCGATACCACGTTCGCCGAAGCCAGGAGCAACGAGTACACCATCCAGGTTCTCCAATTTTTCAACCGCATTCTCGGCGGTGAGGCTTTCGGAATGGATCCATTCAATATTCACCTTGCATTCGTTGGCCGCACCGGCATGAATAAACGACTCCACGATCGATTTATAAGCGTCATGCAGTTCCACATATTTCCCTACCAAACCAATACGAACCGAGTCGATCGGATTTTTCAGGCGGGAAAGGAAGGTCTTCCACGATTCGAGGTCCACGTCCTTGTCATTATAAATGTCGAGCATATATAATGCACGCTGGTCGAGGCGCTCTTTGAGCATCAGCAAAGGCACAGCGTAAATGGTGTCCGCGTCCATCGCTTCGATCACCGAGTTCACCTGTACGTTACAGAACAATGCAATCTTTTTGCGGATGTCATAAGGCAGCGGGTGCTCGGTACGGCACACGAGGATATCCGGCTGAATACCCGATTCCTGCAACATTCTGACCGAGTGCTGGGTCGGCTTGGTTTTCAGCTCGCCGGCGGAGTTCAGGTAAGGGATCAGTGTAAGGTGGATTACGAGCGTGTCTTGCTCATCCATTTCGAATTTCACCTGACGAACCGCTTCCAGGAACGGCAGGGATTCGATGTCCCCCACGCAGCCACCGATTTCCGTAATCACAATATCGTAATCGCCGGACTGGCCCAGCAACAGCATGTTTCTTTTCAGCTCGTCGGTAATGTGCGGAACCACCTGTACGGTCTTTCCGAGGAAGTCGCCGCGACGCTCGGCGGTAATAACGTTGTGGTAGATACGGCCTGTGGTAACGTTGTTTGCCTGTGAAGTGCGAACGTTCAGGAAACGCTCATAATGCCCAAGGTCCAGATCGGTTTCGGCTCCATCGTCTGTTACGTAGCATTCACCGTGCTCGTAAGGGTTCATGGTTCCCGGATCGATGTTCAGATACGGGTCAAATTTTTGGATTGTGACTGAGAGGCCTCTCGCTTGTAGTAATTTAGCTAGTGATGAGGCAATGATTCCCTTGCCAAGTGAAGATGTAACACCGCCCGTAACGAAAATGTACTTAGCGGTCTTTCGTGCTTTGGAAGCCATAAGACTTTGCTGTTTTTCTATGATTACGGGATACAAAGATACAGGATTATTAGAAGAATCTAAGCGGGGCCTGTTTAAATATTTAGCTGGAAAACAGTAAGCGCCTGGCTGTCTGGTTGGTAATAAAATATAATTTTTTCTTGCCCCACGCCCTGGAATCGCACTTTTCGACCGAAAGTGTACGACCTGACACCTTCATAAAATGGGTAAAATTCCATTTAAAAAAAATGTATTGAAAAATTTATATTCTGAAACTTCGCCCTGCCCTCGCACACCCGTGGTCGATTCCTTTCAACGACATACAAAATAAGGTAACGGCAGGCCTTTCCAGAATTTAAATTTCTATTTTGCATTTATTCCAAACCTTTATCACCTCAATACAAATGATCAGAAAGTTATTACTCCTTCCCGCATTGCTATTTTGCGGTGCCACCGCCTGGGCGCAAACAGCCGCGGATTCGAAGAAACCGCTTAACATTATCGTCTTCGGCGCTCACCCCGACGACTGTGATCTCGGCGCCGGCGGAGTTGCCTCCATTTATTCCTCGATGGGCCACAAAGTGAAGTTCGTTTCTATGACCAATGGGGACAAAGGCCACCAGGATATCGGTGGCGGAGAATTGGCTAATCGCCGCTACAAAGAAGCACAGGAAGCTGCACGCCGCTGGGGAATCCAATACGACATTCTCGACAACCACGACGGCGAACTCTTCCCTACCCTCGAAAACCGCCTCGCAGTGATCCGTAAAATCCGCGAATGGAATGCCGACGTGGTGATAGCGCCGCGTACGAACGATTATCACCCCGACCACCGCAATACGGGCGTGGTGGTGCAGGATGCCGCGTACCTGGTAATTGTGCCGAATATTTTAAGCAGCGTGCCTCCGCTCACCAAGAATCCGGTTTTCCTCTATTTCCGGGACCGTTTTCAAAGACCGAACCCATTCCGCCCGGATATTGCGATCGATATCACCGAAACGCTTGCTAAAAAAGTGGACGGACTCGACGCGCACGTTTCCCAATTTTATGAGTGGCTTCCCTGGACAAATGGTGATCTTGCTAACGTTCCCAAAGATGTGGTCGAGCGTAAAAAATGGCTCCTCTCGTCGATGGAAAGACGCTCTTCTGTGAACCCGGAAATCAAGGCGTCGCTGGAAAAATGGTACGGTACCGAGAAGGCCGAGAAGGTGAAATATGTGGAGGTTTTCGAGGTCACCGAATATGGAAAGCAGCCCTCGGCTGACGAGGTGAGGCGGCTATTTCCGATGCTGCCGCGGCAATAATTTTGAATGATTGAATGACTGAATGACCGAATATTTTGGAGAAAAACTATTCAATCATTCAGTCATTCGGTCATTCAATCATTAGGATATTTCCGAGAAGCTCTTTAAGTCAAATGTAACCATTATCCATAAATAAGTTTACTCTTACTACGATAACCTGTCTTTGAAACTTTCGTAGCCGTAAGATCGCACGAGCTGAAATTTTTGGTCAGCTTTCCATATACCAATGGACGGTAAGTTAACGCCGTTAAATGTTGTCGTCTTCACCATAGTATAGTGGATCATATCCTCAAATATGATTTTATCGCCAATTTCCAGGGGCTCGTCGAACGAATAGTCGCCCATGTAGTCGCCTGCGAGACAGGTCATTCCTCCCAGCCTGTAAGTCGGCTTTCCTGCTTCCGGCTCCTGGTATGCGCCGCGTATTGCAGGCTTATAAGGCATCTCCAATGTGTCGGGCATGTGGGCTGCGAAAGAGGTATCCAGAATGGCGACTTCAATCCCCTGGCTATCGAGCACATCAAGTACCGTTGTGTATAATACTCCCGTGCGCCAGGCGATGGCAGAACCCGGTTCCAGGATCACTTCCAGATTGTACTTTTCTTTGATAGTACTAACTAATTTAATTAGCTTACTAATATCGTATCCTTCCCTTGTCATCAGGTGGCCGCCGCCCATATTGAGCCACTTCGCCTGATGCAGCAAATCGCTGAACCTTTCTTCCAATGCGGCGAGTGTGCGCTCCAGAGTGTCGCTGCCATTCTCGCACAGCGTATGAAAGTGAATGCCGTCGATCCCTGCGGGAAGCTCGTTCGGTAGCTTGTCGCGCGTAACGCCCAGCCGCGAGCCCGGTACGCACGGGTTATACATGTCCGTAGCTACCTCCGAGTATTGCGGGTTGACACGGATACCACAGGAGAGCATCTTACCTGGGTTGGCTGCTTTATATGCTTCTACCCTGCCCTGAAACCGCTCCCACTGGCTAAGCGAATTAAAGGTAATATGGCTGCTGCGCTGCATAATCTCCTCAAACTCGCTGTCGAGATACGCAGGCATATAGGTATGCGACTGATAACCCATAAAATCGTTGATCAGCTTCACCTCATTGAGTGAGCTGGCCGTAGCACCCGAAAGGTATTCTTTCACGATCGGGAAAGCGCTGTACATGGAAAAACCTTTGAGCGCGAGGATAATCTGGCATCCTGCCGCCTTCTGGACCGAGTCGATCAGTTCGAGGTTCTTGCGGAGCAACTCCTCTTCCAAAACGAAACAGGGTGACGGAATTTCTTTAAAATCAATAGCCATTTGCTATAAATGAGTGTTGGTAGAATCTTCTTGCATGCAATGATTGCATAATTTTGTACACAAAACTATAAGTTTGAGTTTCCAAATCATGACCATTTTTCACACAGCCCCGCTAGCCTGCCTATGTCCTTCCTTGTTTTAGATATTGAAATGACCGGGCCCGAGCCTGGCTGGAACGAGATTATCCAGATCGGAGCGGAGTTTTTTGACGACAACTGGCGCTCGCTCGGAACGTACCTGCAAAATGTGTACCCCGAGAATGAGGAGGCTTTTTCAGTCAAATCGGAAGAGGTGCACGGGCTGTCGCTCGACGACCTGGAAGACGCGCCGATGATCTACGACGTACTCCCCGAATTCGAGAAATGGATCAAAAAACTGAACGTCGGCAAACCCAGCCTCGCGAATGTGGTCATTTGCGGCCAAAGCGTAATCAACGATATCAACTTCCTGCGCTTCGCCTACCGCAACGAAAAAATGAAATGGGGCTTCTCCAACAAGCAGCTCGACCTTCACACGGTTTCCTATTTATTCTTCCAAATCCTCGAAAAGAACGGCAAACAAGTGCCGCGCTCGCTGAGCCTCGGCTCGGTGGCAAGCTATTTTGGATTCGAGCGGGAGGAGGAAACGCACAATGCGTTGGAAGACGCCCGCCTTACCGCCAAATGCTTTAAAGAATTTTTCAAGCTCATCGACCACGTCAAGCTCATATGATCGATTACAACCCCAAAGAGTGGTTCCGTTACATTTTCTATTTCCAGAAGGCCGACACCGTGCGCAAACTGGCGCCCATGATCCTTACGATGGCCGCCTATTCCAGCGTGGTCGCGTACATTATTATCATGCACTTCAAAATTACTGAGAACAACGACCTGAAAAACATCTCCCTCATGCATTCGCTGCTGGGCTTTGTGATTTCGATGCTGCTCGTGTTTCGGACCAACACCGCCTATGATCGTTGGTGGGAAGGGCGCAAACAATGGGGATCGCTCGTGAACGGCAGCCGTAACCTCGCATTGAAACTGGCGGCACTGATCGGCCCGGAGTATGCCGCGGAGCGCGAGTTTTTCACCAAGATGATTCCGAACTATGCCTTCGCACTGAAAAACCATTTGCGGAATACCTATATTCCGGAAGAGTTCGACGACCCGGCACTTTTTAAGAAATCGGCCCTGATCGCGACGGACCATGTTCCCAACCAGATCGCCGCCGCATTGTTTGCCAAAGTGATCGATCTGCAAAGAAAGGGCGCATTACTACCCGAGCATACCATTATATTGAACCACGAGCTCGAAGGCTTCACGAATATCTGCGGCGCATGTGAGCGGATCAAGAATACTCCTATCCCGCTGTCTTACAGCTCATTCATCAAGAAATTCATCTTCATTTACTGCCTCACGCTGCCGATCGGGTACGTGTTCAGCCTGCATTTCCTCGTCATTCCGTTCGTGATGTTCGTGTTCTACATCCTCGCGAGCCTCGAAGTAATCGCCGAGGAAATTGAAGATCCGTTTGGCGACGATAGCAACGACCTGCCCATGGAGCGAATTTGCAAAGGCATTCACACAACTACGCGCGCACTGCTCAAATAGCCTCAAAATCCCGGAATCATTAGAAAGTAGTTAGAAACTGATTAAAATCTAAAATTTTTCCGGGATTTTCACAGGATCTCATTTTAAAGCGATTTCTGCCTCCCACCTATTTTTTTTATAATAATCGGTTTTCGCAACTCCTGATTTTCACACTCTCTTCATTTTCGCTTAACATTAGCGTGTAATAGCAACCTATTTTTACAAAAACCTCAATTTTGGGAGTTATTAGAGCATTTGGCAATACCTCTTTCTGTTGGTAATTTCAATTCAACCCCTCCCCGCCATGGCGGTCCGGAAGGGTCGATTAATCAGAATAAACGATTACCAACATGAAAAAAGCCACATTTTTAATCGCCATATTATTTGTCGGATTACTCACCGTTGCAGCCAACGCGCAGTCGATCGTAGATCCGGGCATTTCGGTTTATAACTATAAGCATCCCAACAAGGCGGCACAAGCCAAAGCTGCCGGCAAGGATCAGAAAACGATACGCGTTGCAAACATGCGGACCATCGAGCGCTTCGGTAAGTACCAGACGAAGTATGCCAGCACGACGCCCAAGTACGCGCCGCGGCCTGCCGCCCTCGTGGTAACCCGCGAATACAAGCCGGAAGGAGTGGAAATCAACCCACTCACCTCGCCGAGAAATTATAAAACCCCCGCTATCAGTGTGACCAAGGATACGGCGCAAATGGCTGAATATTATAATACGCCGGATAAGGTTTATCCGACACAAGATTAACCATTGTATAATTGCACAAAAACGCCGGCTTCTGTGAGGCCGGCGTTTTTTTATTCCAAAATCGATCCAAATAATTATTAAAAAGGTCAAATTAAGGCAATTAGGAATTTTTTAGGCTTTTTTTGTCTGTTTTAAACGAGCGATTTTTACACCTTCAAAAAACTAAATTCTTTCCGATCAGAATACTAACGCGCTGAAAAATAATTTACTACATGATTGAATTTTATAGTTCAATGTTTGAAATGCGTATGAATTGTAAGAAAGCTTGCAGGTAATTTTGAAAACAAGTCCTGATAACCTGTTTCTTAATTAACCTTCTAATGAATCCTAAACCACTCATTTTGGCAGCATTGCTCGCAAGCGTCGCGAGCCTGGGTAACACGGCATCGTCGCAACCCATCCGCATCTCCGACCCCGGCATTTCGACCCACAATTACAAGCATCCCAACAAAGCGGCGGCGGCGCCTAAGGCCAGGCTGGTTGTCGAATCCTCTGCTCCGGCGCTCGCCGCCCGCTTTGCTACACTGAACGTCGGGCGCCCCGAAAATGACCCGACGCCCAAATATGCGCCCCGCGAAGTGCGGTTCGTCATCTTCACCCGCCAGCGCACCCAGCGGAACGCGATCAACCCGCTCATCTCGACCCGCAATTACAAAACAGGTAATGGTGTGCATACGATCAAGCCCGTTCCGGAAGAAGAATGGATCTGCGGTACGATGTAATTATAACAAATGCCACTCATATCCAGCCGGTGCCCTATGCGCCGGCTTTTCCCGTTGAAAGTGGTTTAACCGGGAAAATTTATGACGATACCAAGCGTCTCCCCTATTTAATTAATTTTTAACCCACTGGCTTTGTAGCCAATATTTGAATTTCATAATTTCAACTCATGATACCGAATGAGACCGTAGCGCATTTTTACCAGACGCACCCCGCTGCGAAAGGGCTAAAAGGTCCGGACAAAACGACCGGGGACGAAGGTCATTTCAATGTCTTCTCCCGCGTGTTCTGCAACAAGTACACCTCCTATGCGAGAAGGGATTTCTATAAGATCTCGCTCATCCTCGGAAAAGGGAAAATTACCTACGGCAACCAGGAGATCGAAATCAACCGCAACGCGCTGGTTTTCTTCAACCGCAATGTGCCCTATTCCTGGCAGGCACTGTCGGAAGAGCAGTCGGGATACTTCTGCTTGTTTACCGATCAGTTTTTGAGTACGATCAACCACTCGGCGACGATTTCCAACTGTCCTATAAAGCGCACCGACTGCATCCCGGTGTATTTTATCAATGAGGAGCAGCAGGAATACCTGCTCAGCATTTTCGGAAAAATGCAGGCGGATATCGAATCCAACTACGTGCACAAATACGACCTCATGCGCAACTACGTAAATGTGCTCGCGCACGAGGCGATGAAAATGCAGCCCTCGGAGGTGAGCGATGTGCATGTGAACGGATCGGCGAAGCTGTCGTCGCAATTTCACGAGCTGCTCGAACGCCAGTTCCCGATCGAATCCCCTGAGCATAAGCTCAAACTGAAAACCGCCAAGGATTACGCTACCAGGCTCGGCGTGCATGTGAACCACCTCAACCGGGCATTGAAAGAAATCACCGGAAAAACTACCACCGAACACATTATCGACCGCGTCCTGGCGCAGTCTAAGGTAATGCTCCGGCACTCCAACTGGAGCGTCGCGGAGATCGCGTTCTGCCTCGGTTTTGAGTATCCCGCCTATTTCAATAACCTTTTCAAGAAACAAATAGGTACTACCCCCAAATCCTACCGCGTGCACGAACGCTAGCGATGTTTGAATTTTATAAGATATTGTTTGAAACTAATAAACATTGCCACAGGACGTCGGATTACCTTTGCAAAGCAATCCGACGAGCCTGGCGGCCACCGCACTGGCGGACCACCGCAGTGGCGGACCACCGCAGTGGCGGACCATCGCAGTGGCGGCCAATCTTTTGACCTCACACACACGCCCCGGTTCAGTTGCCATATAATTCTGAATGCAAATGACATCGAAGAAGTATTTCCCCTCCCTGTTTCTGACCCTCTCGCTGGTCGGAGCCGGTGAAAAACTGAGTGCCCAAACGCTTACATTACAACAAGCCGTGGAAACGGCAGTCTCCAACTACGGAAGCATCAAAGCGAAGAACAACTACCTCAGCGCCTCCAAGGCGACGGTCCTTCAAAGCAAGAAAGAATACCTTCCCAACCTCAACCTGTCGGCTCAGCAGAACTATGGTACGATCAACGGCCAGAACGGACCACTCTATGGTCTCGGATTGTCGGTGGCCTCGTCCGGGTTGCCGCTGCCGCATCAGAACTGGAATTCGGCGTTCGGTGCACTGTACCTGACGAACGTTAACTGGGATTTCTTCGCATTCGGCCGCGCTCGGGAGCGTATCAATGTGGCCCAACAGGCCGTGAACCGCGACCAGGCCGACCTCGAACAGGAGCAGTTTCAGCATAGTGTACGTGTAGCCGCGGCTTACCTCAACCTCCTTGCCGCACAGCGCCTGATCCGCTCCTGGGAAAACAACCTGGAACGCGCCAATGCATTGAAAACGGTGGTGGTTACCCGCGCCAAAAACGGGTTGATACCCGGCGTGGACTCCTCCCTGGCCAATGCAGAAGTTTCGAATGCGAAGATCAGTATTACGCAGGCAAGGGATTTTGAACAGGAACAAGCCAACACCCTCGCGAAGCTCTTGGGCACTACCGACCAGCGTTTTCAGCTCGACACCATGCTTCTCGCCCGCATGCCGCACACAATCGCCGATTCGGCTAGTAAGACCGAAAACCACCCGCTGTTGAAGTTCTACGCCAACCGCATCGCCGTCAGCGAACAGCAGGCCAGGTACTTCCACACCCTTGGGATGCCGACATTCTCGTTATTCGGAGTGTTTCAGGGACGGGGCGCGGGTTTTTCGTCGACCTACGCCCAGGATCAGACGGCCTATACCCACAATTATTTTGAAGGCATCAAGCCCGTCAGGGCCAACTACCTGCTCGGTATCGGCGCTACATGGAACATGACCAGCATCTTGCGCACCCGCCAGCAGGTGATGTCGCAGAAGTTTGTTTCCAATGCATTGAAAGAAGAATACGATCTGGCGGATCAGCAGTTGAAAAACCAGCTCATACTTTCGGAGACGAAGATCAGCAATGCGATCGCCAATTACCGTGAGGCTCCTGTGCAAGTACAATCGGCTTCGGACGCCTATTTGCAAAAGAGTGTTTTGTATAAAAACGGCCTGAGCAATATCGTGGATATGACGCAGGCCCTGTACGTCCTGAACCGAGCCGAAACCAGCCGAGACATCGCCGCTACGAATATCTGGCAGGCCGTGTTGCTCAAAGCAGCAGCGAGTGGCGATCTCAGCGTATTTCTGAACCAGTAGCCCCATGAGGTTGAAAATGGTCGGGAGTGGTCATTTGTGGTCAGGGGTGGTCATTTATAGTCAAGTGTGGTCATGAATTGTCATGAATTATCATGAATTGTCATTGGTAGTTCTTTATGCGAACAGTTTCAATTTCTCTCCCTCATTACATTCCACACTTAACAACACCTGACCACACATGACAACACATGACAACACCTGACAACACTTGACTACTTCCTGACAACACACACATTCGGTACTAACCATACATTTCAGTAACATGGATTTAATACGTTTTGCATTACGTAAACCGATCACCATCATGGTGATAGTAGCCGGTTTATTCTTTTTCGGTATCGATGCAGTGCGGAAGATCAAGGTCGATATCTTCCCGAAACTCGATTTGCCGGTGATGTACATCGCTCACCCGTTCGGGGGGTACACGCCCGACCAAATGGAGACCTTCTTTGCCAAGCAATACATCAACATCCTCCTCTATGTAAACGGTATCAAAAGCATAGAAACGAAGAACATCCAGGGCCTGACCCTGATGAAGGTAAACTTCTATCCCGGTACTAACATGGCACAGGCCTCGGCAGAGCTGAGTGCATTCACCAACCGTGCACAGGCCATCTTCCCGCCGGGCTCCAACCCGCCGTTCATTATCCGCTTCGATGCATCGACTTTGCCGGTGGGCCAGTTGGTATTGAGTTCTGAAAAACGCAGCAACAACGAACTGCTCGACCTCGCGAACGTGTATGTACGCTCGACATTTACCTCGATCCCAGGTCTGGTTTCGGCCCCTCCTTTCGGTGGGAACATCCGTACGATCGTTGTGAAGGCCGATCCTGAGCTGCTGCGTGCACATAACCTCACGCCCGACCAACTCGTGGAAGCATTGCGTGTGAACAATCAGACCGCGCCTTCGGGTAACGTGCGGATTGGCGACAAAAACTATATCACACCTACCAATACGACCATTCACACGGTGAAGGAATTTGAAAACATCCCGCTCTTCAAAGGCGGTGTGCAGAACCTCTACCTGCGGGATGTAGCGACGGTGGAAGACGGCGCCGATATTACCTCCGGCTATGGACTTGTGAACGGCAAGCGCTCGGTGTATCTGAGTATTGCCAAAAGCGCCGATGCTTCCACGTGGGAAGTGGTTCAAAACCTGAAAAAAGCTATTCCACGCATTCAGAGTACCTTGCCGGAGGATGTTAAGATAAGCTACGAGTTCGATCAATCGACTTACGTAATGAACTCCGTGAAGAGCTTGCTTACGGAAGGCGCCATTGGTGCCATCCTGACGGGGCTTATGGTACTTCTCTTCCTCGGTGACCCACGGGGTGCATTGATCGTGATCCTGACCATCCCGACGTCCATTATCGCCGGCGTTTTGTTCCTGAACCTCTTCGGGCAAACAATCAATATTATGACATTGAGCGGCCTGGCACTGGCGATCGGTATCCTGGTCGATGAAAGTACCGTCACGATCGAAAACATCCACCAGCATTTTGATATGGGGAAACCCAAGTCGCTCGCTATTTGGGATGCCTGTAAGGAAATCGCGTTCCCTAAGTTGCTCATCCTCTTCTGTATTCTGGCCGTATTTGCGCCTGCATTCACGATGGGCGGTATTCCGGGATCATTGTTCCTGCCGCTGGCATTGGCGATCGGGTTCAGTATGATCGTTTCGTACTTCCTCGCGCAGACATTCGTGCCCGTGATGGCCAACTGGATCATGAAAGTGAAGCACCATAAAAAGGCGGATGGCTCGGAAATGACCGATGCCGAAGAATTTGCGGCATCCGGTCTCAGCAAAGATCCCGAATCCCAGAAAGAAGCATTGATCCACCGCGCCGACCAGAATGGCAAGATAAGCCTGTTCGAACGTATTCGGGCCCGGTTTATGCGCTTCGTTAACCGCGTAATGCCTTTCCGCAAACCCATCGTAGCGGCATACCTGATTATTACCACCGCATTAGCCGCGTTTCTGCTAAGCCATATTGGAAAGGATGTTTTGCCCAAAGTGAATGGCAGTCAGTTCCAGGTGCGCCTGCGTGCGCCGGAGGGTACGCGTATCGAGCGCACAGAGGAGAAAACGCTGAAAACGATCGACATTATCAAGAAAATCGTGGGACCGCAGAATGTATCGGTTACCTCGGCATATGTAGGCCAGCACCCTGCATTGTTTTCGGTAAACCCTATTTACCTTTTTATGGCAGGACCGCAGGAAGCGGTTTTGCAGGTGGGCTTACACGAAGAATTCCACACGAACCTGGATGAATTGAAAGAAAAGATCCGCCGCGAAGTAAAACAAGCGATCCCCGACCTGACCATGTCTTTCGAACCGATTGAATTGACCGACAAGATCCTCAGCCAGG
Source organism: Dyadobacter fermentans (assembly GCF_019924045.1). Taxonomy (GTDB): domain Bacteria; phylum Bacteroidota; class Bacteroidia; order Cytophagales; family Spirosomataceae; genus Dyadobacter; species Dyadobacter fermentans_A. Next base: position 18,994 of record NZ_JAHXBN010000024.1, read on the forward strand.
GCTCCCCTACACCCATCGAAGTGCGAATGTCGGGAAGAAGCAAAAAGCTGAACGAAGAATATGCGCAGAAGGTAATCTCGAAGTTGAAGGAAATCAGCTATTTGCGGGATATTCAACTGGGACAATCCAACAAATACCCGGCCATTAAAATTGAAGTCGACCGCATGCGGGCAGCGCAATTGGGTGTGGACATGAATGATGTTTCGAGATCACTGATCGCCTCGACATCTTCTTCTCGCTACACCGACAAAAATATCTGGGTCGATGAAAAAGGCGGATTCAGCTATTCTGTTCAGGTGCAAATCCCGGAAAGTAAAATGAACAGCGTAGAGGAAATGAGGGAAATCCCGCTGCTCCGAAATGCCAACCGTCCCGTGCTTGGCGATATTGCGACAATCACGCCTGATACCACTTATGGCGAAAATGATAACCTTGGTGCCATGCCGGTACTCTCGGTTACCGCCAACTTGAACAATACCGACCTGGGCGTAGCGCAAGCTGACGTGAGAAAAGCGCTAGCCTCCCTGGGCGAACTGCCGCGCGGATTGACCGTGGAGCTGGTAGGTTTGAGCCAGACATTGACAGACACATTGGACAGCCTTCAAAATGGCCTCGTAGTTGCCATTGTGGTGATATTCCTCATGCTGGCGGCTAACTTCCAGTCGTTTAAAGTATCGGCGATCGTGTTGGCGACAGTGCCGGCCGTAATCCTCGGCTCGCTGGCGTTGCTGATGGTAACCGGCTCCACATTGAACCTCCAAAGTTATATGGGCATTATCATGTCTGTGGGGGTATCGATTTCGAATGCGGTGCTTTTGATTACCAATGCCGAGCAGTTGCGCAAGCACAGCGGCAATGCCATTGAGGCCGCGAAAGAATCCGCCGGCCTCCGTCTGCGCCCCATCGTGATGACCGCCGTAGCGATGGTCGTGGGGATGATCCCGATGGCGAGCGGGCTGGGTGAAGCAGGTGATCAATCCTCACCGCTGGGCCGTGCGGTAATCGGCGGGCTCATCGCCTCCACATTCGCTGCATTGTTCATTCTCCCGCTCGTGTTCGCGTGGGGACAGGGCAAAGCGTCGACGCAAAGCGTTTCCCTCGATCCGGAGGATGAAGAAAGCAAGTATTATGTTCCAATGACCCGTTAATCACAACATCGAACCTATCCGACTATGAGACATATTCATCAAATCGCCATGACCGTACTCGTTGCAGGCGCAGCGACGGTCCTGCAAAGCTGCGGTTCGTCACGGGCCGAAGAAGAAGAGAGTAAGAAAGCGGCGGCCGAGGCGAGTGCGGGCGCAGCCGTGGTGGATGCATTCCCGCTCAAAAAAGAACAACTCGTATCCAATATCCAGATCCCCGGCGAGCTGATCGCCTACCAGCAGGTGGATATTTATGCCAAAGTGAGCAGTTTTGTCAAAAAACTCCACGTGGATGTAGGCAGCGAAGTGCGCGAAGGCCAGCTGTTGGCCACGATGGAGGCGCCGGAACTTACCTCGCAGCTTGTTACGAGCGAGTCGCGCCTGAAATCGTTTGAAGCGATATACCAGGCCAGTAAAGCGAATTACGAACGTTTGCTCGAAACGAGCAAAACGCCGGGCACCGTTTCGCAAAACGACCTGGACGTCGCGCTTGCCAAACAGCGCTCCGACCTCGCTCAACTCGATGCCGCACGCTCTGCCAGTCGTGAAATCACCGATACCCGCAACTACCTCGAAATACGTGCGCCATTCAGCGGGATTATCTCCGCACGTAATGTAAGTACAGGCGCCTACGTGGGGCCATCGGGCAAGGGCTCGGAGTTCCCGCTTTTTACATTGGTGGAGCAACGGAAGTTACGCCTTGTGGTGAGTGTGCCGGAGCAATATACCAGCTATCTTAAAAACCAAAGCCAGGTTACATTCAAAGTAAAATCGCTTCCTAACCAGAATTTCCCCGCCAAAGTAAGCCGCCTCGCGGGTGCGCTGGACGTGCGTTTACGTTCGCAACGCACGGAAATGGATGTGATTAACAGTGATAGAAAACTTTTACCTGGTATGATTGCCGAGGTTTCCATTCCGTTATCGGGTGATGTGAACACTTTTGCCGTTCCGAGAACGGCCGTGCTGAATTCGACGCAGGGAACTTATGTGATTAAGGTCGTAGATAAGCGGGCGGTATGGGTGCCGGTGAAAACGGGCAGCAGCGGTACCGAAAAAACCGAGATTTTCGGTGATGTCAAAGAAGGTGACGTACTCGTGAAAGTGGCCAATGAAGAAATCCGCGACAATTCGGATTTGAAAAATGTGAAGCAGGCGGCCATTTAGGGCCGTCAGCGAAGGGCAGTTTTGCCCTCATTCAGTACGATTCTTAGTTTGAAACCTGCAAGATCGGTCTTTACCTCACGGCAAAGGCCGTTTTTGTAGGAATACACCCCCTCCTTCCCATCCGGTAGCGTTACGCCGTATCGGCCCTCAGAAAGCTTCCGAATGTTGCACATCTTGCCGTAACGTTCGGAATAGACTTCGGTAATATTGACAGGCTCCTTGTAATACAGGCCGGTAATGGTGCTGCTGATGGGCTTATTTACCACCACATTGGGTTTGTCGCTCACGTCCTCTCCCGAGAATAGCACTTCGTAAAGTGATTTGGAACTGGTTTTGGTGAGCGTTTTCTCTTTGAGATCGCCGTTGACGTGGTGTGCACAGGTGGCGGAGACGAGTTTGCCTTGCACATAATTGGTTTGGGTCGAGTATGACCCTTTGTAGAACATTACCTTAAAATCCGATTCGATCCGGTGCGTTTCCGTATTATCCGTGCCCTTTTCATCGAATACCTTCAAAGATCCGATCGTGCGGCCCGCCACGATCACATCGTAGACATTCTGCGCCCTGGCGACAGAAACAGCGAGCATTAAACACCCGATCAATACAAACCCCGATACACGCATCATCCCTCTTGTTTTAGTTCCCAATCGTGTGCAATCTCCTAATAACTCCATTATTTCTGTTCCTATTGCCTTTGCACAAAGATTATCAAGCCCTTAACTTACTGCAATGCACTGGAAGAGTGGCGACCGTTCGGGAAAAAGGGGGATTAAATGCCACACCAGTTAGTGAACGGCATCTGATCCCCCAAAGCTTAAAACCGGCCGAATTTCAGGGTCAGGTTGTAAGAAATATTGCTCAAATCACTGTCGGTAAGGCCATTGCCTTTTGCATTAAATGCTTTACGGTAGGAAACACCGGGACTGAACCGCATCCATTTCAATAAATTAAACTCCACCTGCACACCGGGTTCCATCACGAAAAAGCATTTCGCGTCGTCGTTGTCGTGGCGATCGTCCCAATCGTCCCAGTCCCAATCGTCTATATCGTGGCGATCGTATTGCAGTGTGAAACCGGCACCTGTCAGCAAATTGGCCGTGACATGCACCCTACGCGTCGATGCAAACACATATTCGGTCATCAACCCGAACTGACCATACTGATACGTCATTTTACGAGCGGGGAAATTCTGTTCCAAGGCTGGTACCGGAATGTAGTTCGTGGTAGCAGAAGCGCCCACCCCTAACAGAAACCGCTGATTAATGAACCAGCCTCCGTATAGCTCGGCCATGTTCGCGTAATCGCCATTGATTTTCGTAAACTTATTGGAAATCGCCGCATAGCCACCGGAGCGGTAAATGCCACGGCTTTGAAAGAGCGTTTGGTTATCCTGCGCAAACGTGCTGACAGTAGCACCAAGGCCCAAGATGAAGGTGAGTGATAAAAGAGTCCTTTTCATAATCGCTAAGTTGTTTCTTCCGAGACAACCGGCCCCCTCGATCCCCCTACGCCAACTTTATTTTTTTCCAAAACCGTTATTGGGCCAGCGAGAAATCCAGCTGCTGGATCAATGCGGGGTTTTCGGGTGACAGCGTGAAGTACACTTTGATATTACCCAATGTACATTGCAATTTAAATGTGCCGCGGAGCTGATTTTCAGCGACCATGTCGGTCGACCCGGTGATTGTTCCCGCTTTGACAAGCAATGCATCCAACTCCCTGCGGCGGTGCGACACAGAGCGGTCGGGGAAAAAGTTTTCTGCAAAAATGCCACTCTGCTCGGCATTCTGCCAGGTCGGAAGGAGTTTGACGAGCTGGTCTTTTCGTTGTTTTAAAACGTTCGACACGGCAACGGGCAGCGGTTTCAGTCCCGCCAATGCGATTATTGTATCCAGAACAGCCGTATTGATCGTGGCCATACCCGCATACGTGCGGTTTGCATGCGCGATGATGCCGATGCCATACTCCGGCAGAATCTGCCACTGGCTCCCGAATCCCGGCAAGCCGCCGGTATGCCCGATCCCCGTCCTCCCCTCGCAATCTTTGCTCCAGCGCAACCCGTACCCATAGGCTGAGGCCATCGCACACGCCCGCCCGCTTGGGTATTTATATGACGCGTTCAAGCTGTTGAGATTCCAGGGCATTTGCATTTCCCGCACGTCGCTGCGAAGTACCGGACCAGCTTCCGCGGAGGAAGAAGGCGGCCACGCCGATAAATGAAACGCTACATATTTGCTGAAATCGTCGATTGAAGTGATAAGCCCGCCCATGGCGCCATAAGTGCCGTCGTGTTCGAGCTCCTCCTCCTTCCACACATCATCTTCATACCGGTAACCGTGCGCCAACAGGTTCTTCGGGGCAAGTGTATATTCCCAAATGGTATTGTTCATGCCCAGTGGTTTGAAAATAACCTCATTTATGTACTGCTGATAAGGCTTGCCCGACACATTGGAGATGATCTTGCCCAACATCGCAAAGCCCAGATTACTGTATTCATACGTCACGCCCGGCACATTGGAGAAGGAAATGCCTTTCTTAATCAATGCGATTAGCTGCTCGTCCTTGGTATCGAGCTGGCGGTCCCCCCACGGGTTATCCTCGGGAAAGCCGGCCATGTGGGTAAGCAGGTGCCGGATGGTAATCGCAGGCGCATCTTTCGTCAGCGACGGCATGTTTTTCAATTCGGGGATATAAAGGTATGCGGGGTCGTCGAGCTTCAATTTCCCCTCCTTCCTGAGTGCCAGAATGCCCATCGCCGTGACGCTCTTGGACATGGATGCAATGCGGAAAAGGGATTGGGGCGTCGCTTTTGTAGAAGTTGCGATCTCCGAAAAGCCCTGCCCACCCGAAACAAGCAGCCTGCCATCCACTACCAACCCGAATGCCAACCCGGGGAAATGGTTTTTCTCCGCATAGTCGTGGTAGAGTTTCTCAATGACGGGAAGTGTCGCCCTGATTTTATCGACCCGCTCCTGCGAGGCGGTTTGTGACCAGGTTTGTAATGCAACTAAACTAAGGAGTGAGGTGAAAATGACGCGCATCAGGCAGTGAACAGGTTGGTTAGGTGAACGGGTGAAGTTAAAAAACAGTCACCGTTTTGCCTACTATTTTACTTACAACCACCTCTTCCCGCACCATTCAACTAGTAAAATACAACGATTCTTGGTTTTGTACAACACATACTTTTTAATTCAATTTAAAAAATACAATTTCCATGAATTAAATGATTGCCAGATGCGTTAAATTTGCATTACTGGAAGTTAAGAACTGCACATAATGCAATTTTTACGCCTCTAACCCCAGAATCAAAAAAATTAAAAAAATTATATAAAGATATTACTAGTCACACGTCATGAATTATTCGATTTTCGCTCCTTCCGATTCCAGACGATATTTAAGATGGGCCGTCGCGGCCTTCTTCTTCGTACAAGGGCTCAGCTTCGCCGCCTGGGCAAGCCGTATCCCGGACATTAAAAACATGCTCCACCTCACAGAGGGTGGACTCGGAACTGTGCTTCTGGCCCTCCCTTTGGGCTTAATGGCCAGCCTTCCGATCTCCGGCTGGATGGTAACCCATTACGGCAGTAAGAAAATGGTGCTGATCGGGGCCGTTCTCTATGCTATCACGCTGACATTCATCGGTTTTGTAACCCGCACCGAGCAGCTCGTGATTGCATTGTTCGCATTTGGCTTATGGGGCAACCTTACCAACATTGCCGTAAATACGCAGGCAGTGGCGGTAGAACAGGTTTATGGCAAATCCATTATGGCATCTTTTCACGGGTTATGGAGCCTTGCGGGCTTCGTGAGTGCGATGATCGGTTCACTGTTCATTTCGGTACATATCCCTCCTCATATCCATTTCATCGTCATCGCGTTGATAGCGTTTGCCATCATTTTCACGGCGTACAAGCATACGATGCCTGATACGGAGAAAGAGGCAGGCGAAGAGCAACCCATGTTCGTAAAGCCCGACCGCGACCTGCTGATCCTTGGCTTGATCGGCTTCTGTGCGATGGTCTGCGAGGGCGCCATGTTCGATTGGAGCGGCGTTTATTTCCAGGAGGCTGTTCACGTGCCGGCTTCGATGACCACACTGGGTTACGTGGCTTTTATGGGGACCATGACCGGCGGACGTTTTGCAGGTGACTGGTTAGCCAACCGTCTCGGACGCCGTAAAATGCTGCAATTGAGTGGTACATTAATGGGTACCGGCCTTGCGATCGCAGTAGTGTTCCCGACCCTGATTACTGCTACACTGGGCTTTCTGTTAGTAGGTTTCGGTGTATCATCGGTTGTTCCACTGGTGTACAGCGCAACCGGACGTTCTAAAACCATGTCGGCAGGAATGGCGCTGGCGGCGGTATCTTCCATCAGCTTTATCGGCTTCCTGATCGGCCCGCCATTGATCGGTATTGTGGCTCAGTTTGCCAACCTCCGCTGGTCGTTCGCGATCGTAGGCGTGCTGGCAACACTGACGGCCTATTTATCGACCAAAGCCCGTCTGATCGACTAAGACATACTGGAACACATTTTTCAATGCAAAGAGAGGATAGCGGTGACGTTATCCTCTTTTCGTTTTTAAAGCGCAAAACCTATGAAAAAACTTAGCCTGAGCATTGGCCTGCTATTGCTATCCCTCACCGCCGTAAATGCACAAAACGACACGTTGCGACCGCTGGACATGAATCTGGAAGCATATACCTACCCTTTTCCGGTCGATTACCTGGAATTTGAATCGCAAGGCGAAAAGCTTCGCATGGCGTACATGGATGTGCGCCCTCCGCGCGCGAACGGGAAGACAGTCGTGCTCCTGCATGGAAAGAATTTCAACGGTGCCTACTGGGAAGAAACGGCCAAAGCGCTTACCGCAAAAGGATTTCGGGTGCTTATTCCCGATCAGATCGGCTTTGGGAAGTCGACAAAGCCGCTGCATTACCAGTATTCATTTCATGACTTGGCTTCGAACACTAAAAAGGTCCTCGACAAGCTCGGCATTAGCAGAATAGCTATTCTGGGGCATTCGATGGGCGGAATGCTGGCAACGCGTTTCACACTGATGTATCCGGAAATGGTGGAAAAATTCATCCTCGAAAACCCGATCGGCCTCGAAGATTACAAGGTGAAGGTGCCGTTCCAGTCCGTGGACAAATGGTACATGAGCGAATTGAAAAGCGATTTCAATTCCATTAAAAATTACCAACTAAACAGCTACTACGATGGTAAATGGAAGGACTCGTACACCAAATGGGCGAATCTGCTGGCCGGCTGGACCCTCGGGAAGGACTATCCGAGAGTGGCCTGGAACAGCGCATTGACCTACGATATGATCTACACCCAACCCGTTTGTTACGAGTTTGGTTTAATTAAAACCCCTACGCTGCTCATCATCGGCCAGCGCGATCGGAGCGCCGTAGGCAAGAACCTGGCGCCTGAGAATGCGCGAAAAACGCTCGGAAATTATCCGGAGCTCGGTAGACAAACCAAAGTCAAAATCCCTCACAGCGAGCTTACAGAGCTCGATAATGTCGGGCATTTACCGCATATCGAGGATTTCAACAGGTTTATCATGCCGCTGTTACGATTTCTGGAAAAGCCATAACTGAATGTTTATATTTGTAAATAATATTAAATTTATAAATATAAACTCTTTAAAGTATAAATGCCGCACAGATCGTTAACCGTGCGGCATTTGCGCCAACTTTGTCGTTACATGCCTAACGGCATTTTCGACACCCATTAATTATCATCGATGCTACCAATATCACATCGCTACGCGATTGGGCCCTCCCACAATCCAGTGCCGTAAGGCACGTAATATTGGTAGAGACGTCGGCAATTAATTAACGTTTAAATGCCGTCAGGTATGGAACTGCAAAGCGAAGGTAGTTAAGTCTCCGAAGGTATGTCCAGCTTTCTCTACAAAGATCGCTTACAAACTCTTGGAATCAAGCCATTTACCCTAAAAACTGACTAACGTAGTTACGGCTCGTAAGAATGGCGCTTTTTACATCCGTAATGTTGCCCTCATAAGCCTTATCTTCTACTTCAATTACCACGGGGCCGCGATAGCGTACATCGGTCAATGCCGCGAAGAAGCCCCGCCAGTTCACATCTCCGAGACCGGGAAGTTTAGGCGAATGGTACTCCAACGGATTAGCCAGAATGCCTACATTGTTCAATTTATTTTTATAAACTTTCGCATCCTTCAAATGAACATGATGTAAGCGAGATTTATAATTATAAATTGGCAGTAATTCATCCATCATCTGCCAGATCATGTGTGACGGATCGTAGTTTAAGCCGAACAACGGATCCGGGATGATTTCGAACATCCGGTCCCACACAGCCGGGCTGATCGCGAGGTTCTTCCCTCCCGGCCATTCATCGTCGGTGAAGAACATGGGGCAGTTTTCAATACCGATTTTCACGTTGTTTTCCTCGGCCACTTTCACAATCGCAGGCCATACATCGGCAAAGCGGGCCAGGTTATCTTTAATGCTTTTGGAAGGATCACGGCCGATGAAAGTGGTTACCACGGGGATATCGAGCTTCGCAGCTCCGCGGATTACCTGCTTAATGTGTTCTATGTAGTATTCCGAGCGGTTCGGATCGGGATCCAGCGGATTGGGATAGTAACCCAGCGCCGAAATGAAGACCCCCGCTTCTTTCAGGTTATGCTTGATGGACGATACCTTCTGGTCGGTGAGGTTGTTGACGTCGATATGGGTCACGCCCGCGTACCGGCGGCTGTCGGCATTATCGGCCGGCCAGCACATCATTTCTACACAAGAAAAGCCATTATTTCCAGCAAATTGAACGACGTGTTCAAAGCCGAAATCGGCCAGGATTGCACTATTAAAACCTAATTTGAGCATAAGGACTTAGTTTTTTGGCAAACATCAACAAAAAACGAGCGGGTTTCAAGGTTTACCGGAAATTCCCATCCAAAATTTCCGAGGCTTCATCAACGCAGGATACCACTGGTAAATATCGCCCCCTATGAAATCCTGCGAATTTTAGTAATATTGATCCGACAAAAACAATGAACCTTAACACTTTATCACTTATGGCAGACTCCGAACCGGGTATTGGTAAAAAGATACTCAGCTTTTTCATCAAAGACGCCGACGAAACCGCCCCGGCAGCGCAAGCTCCCAAGCCGGCAACCGCGAGCCCCGCTCCCGAAACGTCGAAACCAGCGCCTGTGACTGTCACGAATGCGGCGGGTACAGGGCAGATTGACAAGAAGTTTACGGAGCATTTCGTCAATCTCCTGGAAAAAGCCAACCTGCCCGGCCCCGACTATTTCGAATACAAACAGGCGCTTCAAAGCATGGAAGGCCTCGGTTTGGGAGAAGAAAAGCAGTTTCAGGCGGCTTGGGCGAGTTTCAAGGCCATGGGTGGGGCAAAAGATACCACTGTTCTCAGAACTTCCGCCGATCAGTATCTCACTATCCTGGTCAAAGACCGCGAGTCGTTCCTGAAAGATGTCGAAAAGGCAATAAAGGAGCGGGTGGGCGCATTGCAGGACGAGCATCAGAAACTGGAACAAACGAATGCGGCCTACGCGCAGCAGATCATCGATTTACAAAAGAAAATTGATGATAATAAGAACCGTTTGGGACAGATTGCGGGCGAAGTGTCGGAGCAGACGGCCAAAATCAACACCAATAAGGACAGCTTCGAGGTCACCTATGTAAGTTTTGTAGACCAGATCCAGTCCGACCTGGCGAAAATCAACCAATATCTTCAATAAAACCTGACAACTAAATCACAATGGCAACACCAGATTTCACCCAGATCGGCGGCTCGCAGGAGGATAACTCCAAAAAGTCCTATTGGAGCCGACCGGAAGGCATTACTTCCCTCCTTTTCCTGGGAGGCGTAGGGGCTGTGGCGCTCTATTTCTGGAACAAAATCGCGGCTTTCCTGATCGAAGTAACGCAAAACACGCTGTACCTCGGCTTCCTGATGGCCATTCTGGCGCTGGTGATCTTTTTGCTGACGAGCAAAGACGTGCGCACGGCGGCGTTCTTCCTGTTCAAATCGCTGATGCGGAGCATTACCGGACTCATTATCAAGCTGGACCCGATTGCGATCATGAAGATTTACGTCGATGACCTGAAAGAAAAGCGCGAGAAGATGCAGGGGCAGATCAATACGCTGGCCGGCCAGCTGGTGAAACTGAACAAGAATATCAATGAAAACAACGAGCGCATCAAGCAAAAGTTCGCGGAAGCCAACAAGGCAAGCACCATGCTCGATCGTCCTGGCATGAAGGAAACTGCATCGCTCGCGACGATTGAAGGCGCTGGTTTACAGGAAATGAATGAGAAGCTTCTCCCCTTGCAGCGGAATATGAAGACTGTACTGGAATTTATGGAAAAAGTAAACAAGAGTGCAGATTACATTATTAAAGAGACAGAGATAAAAGTTAAACTCAAAGAGGCAGAGTACAGAATTGTAAAGGAAAGCTCCAATGCATTGCGTACAGCAATCAGCATTTTCAAAGGTAACCCTGACAAGAAATTCTATTTCGATGAGTCGATGGAATACATCCAGGATGATATGAGTCAGAAACTGGGAGAGATGAAACGTGCAATGGACTTGTCGCTGGACTTTATCAATGGAGTGGATGTGCAGAACGGACTGCTTTCAGATAAAGGCCAGGCCATGCTGGAAGCTTACAACTCGGGCCAGTTCAAACTGATCCAGCTGGATTCGCCTGCACCTGCTACCCGCTCGATAGATACGCCGAAAGATTCGAGCTACAAAGGCTTACTGGATTGATAATTCTTTATTTATTCGCTTCATATTTCTCATTTTACACAGCATAACTACATGAAAAGACTAACAGTTGCCGGCCGGTTGATCATCACCGCGCTCATTTTGGGAGCCATTTTCGTCGGGTACAAGTACCTGGGCGGGCAAAAAGCCCTCAACCAAATGGCCGAAGATCAGGCACAAACTCCTCAGACAGAAGCCACCACCGGCGAGGCTGAAAGCACGGCGTCGGATCCGGGCACTTCATCGAACAGCGAAGCCACCGCCTCGGGCGAGAACGCGGCATTCACCTACACACCGCCCGCACCTGTGGACGGAAAACTCAGGGGCGTTGTGGAACTTGGTGCGAGCGGTTTCAACTCATTTATCATCACTGTTGATAAGGAAAAACGTTGGAAGCTTGAAAAATCGGAGTTTGGCAACAGTCTGGTAACCGAAAATATGGCCACCGACGAGGATGTGCGCATTGGCCTGAAAAAGTATATAGGTACTATGCTCGATTACGGAGTGGGCAGCAAAGACATCCATTTCGTGGTGAGCTCGGGTGCTGCAAAAGCGGAGGTAACTACTAAAATCACACGCGTTTTGAAGTCGCTGGGCTATGTGGTAAACCAGGTTACCCCGGAACAGGAAGGCCAGCTGGCACTTAAATCCGTATTACCTGCCGAATATGCGGACAAGGCATTCGTAGTGGACATTGGATCAGGCAACACCAAGATTTCCTGGATCAGCGGCGGTAAAATCTCTGCGTTGGAATCCTATGGAGCCAAATACTTCCAGGATGGAACCGACGATTCGAAAGTATACCAGGAAGTGAGCGCCAAAGCCAAGCAAGTGCCTGCTAACCTGCGCAATACATGCTTTATCATTGGAGGGGTACCTTTCGAAATGGCCAAAGAAGTTCGTAAAGGCAAGGAACGCTACACTACATTAAGCGCTCCATTGGCTTACACCAAACTAACCAATGCCAAGTCCAAAGCGGGAGTTAACATTTATAAAGCTGTAACCGATGCCACCGGCTGTCAGCAATTCGTATTCGACTGGGACGCTAATTTTACAATTGGTTTTTTGTTGGGACTATAATGTAGGGAGGAAAGGGAATAAAGGGAGGATGGAGGAAAGGGAGAAAGTAAAATTGCCCACTCTGTCCCCCTTCCTCCCCTTCCTCCCTTTCCTCCTTTCTCCCTTTCCTCCTTTCTCCCACTCACTAACATGACGCTACAACAATTCTTCGCCTCTATTTCATCCAATCCGTGGCCTGCGGTAGTTTACTTTTTGATATTGCCTTTTACGGCTTGGGTGGTGGGAATGGCGGCGGACGGGAGCCGGGACATTAAATTCTGGGGCATCATTTATGCGATTCTTGTTTATGCCGTTTGCATTCCCGGCATCTTCGCGGTCACCCTCAACATCTATCTTTTCCTCTTCGAGCGCCAGAGCATTTGGCAGGCCAACATCGTTTTGCAGTATTTGCCCATCATTTCCATGGCTATTACCCTCATGTTGATCAAAAGTAAGATCCCATTCTCGCTCATTCCCGGTTTTGGGAAAATTTCAGGATTTCTTACCTTAATCGCCGCGCTCATCGGCGTGATGTGGTTTTTCGACAGAATCCACTTAGTAGCATTCACTTACGTTCCATTTTCAGTCATTTTAATAGGTTTTATACTCACTCTGCTAGCCATCAGGTTTGCATGGAGCAAATTGTTCTGAACAAGGGCACGTATATTCAAATCTCCGTCAGCGACGAGCAGAAGCTTTTTGCCCGTCAGCTGGTGAACCACTCGATAATTCATCATCACATTCCGAACATTTGGGATAAAAGTGAAGACCGCCTCGCGCAGACGCGTATGATGCGCTTCACAGGTACGCTCGGGGAAGTCGTCTTCGCCGACTGCTACCACCTTCCCCGCCCTGTCCGCTCCTTCGGTGCCACCGACGGACAGGACTGGGGCCAGGATTTCCTCATCCGCTCCGAAACCGAAGATTTCGCCGTCGACATCAAATCCATGAAGCGCCGTTCCGGCATTCTCACCGGCGATTACGTTTTGAATATACCCTCTTCCCAACTTCACAAAGCCGGCTCCAAGACCTCGCATTACTTCTGCATCTCCTTCCACCAATCCGAAACCGACGGCACTATTGCTTCGTTACTCGGTTTTATTGACAAGCAGGCATTGGAAAACGGCGAGACAGGAACACTGTTCCGTGCCGGTACAAAGCGCACCCGGGCCGATGGTACCGCCTTTACGTTCAACGAATCGACGTACGAAGTACTGTTTTCGGACATCGCTCCGCCGGTGGTAACTAATTCGCTCCGCAGGATAAAAGGATTCAGATTGTGTGGATTGAAATGAATATGTTTTGTGCGTAAATTTGAATAATGCTCCATCATTTGCCTCAAACCATGAAAGCTACGAAAGATCCGAAGGTGAAATTGACGTTGAGTGTCAGGAAATCCATTGCCGAGCGTGCGAGGGAATACGCTGGCAAACATCACACATCAGTGTCCTTCTTGGTTGAAGAATATCTGGACGGGTTTCGCGAGCCAGAATCTGACGGCAGACGTAAAGCCGAGATTATTAATAGCATGTTTGGCCTCCTGAAAGACAGCCCAATGGCCAACATGACCGATAAAGAAATTAAGGATATGATGATGAAAGACAAGTATGGCCTATGAGATTATTTCTCGATACGAATGTGCTAGTAGACCATGCTTTGATTCGGAAAACAGGTCAGCCCTTTGAAGCTGAAATCATATTAGACTGGGCAGCGTACAACGAAATTCCAATGTTTGTCTCGCCAGGTTGCATTTACACATTTGTATATCTTTTGCAAAAACACGGGATCAGGAAAGAAGCATTAGAACAACAATTATGCTCTTATCTTGAAGTTTTAAATATTTCGCATATTGATACCCAGTGCTTTATTAATGGCTTGCGATCTGATTTCACCGATATTGAAGATTCATTTCAGTATTTTTCTGCATTGAAATCGAATTGCGATTTCCTTCTGACTACCAATCTTACAGACTATCGCTGCGTGGACAATGGGAACATTACCGTAACTTCGCCCCTCGATTTTGTGACCACCGTCCTCAAAAAGCAAAAAGGTATCGACTTCTAAAATGGCTTCACAAACACGCACGTATGCGCGCAAGAAATTGCTGGGCCAAGTTTATACGCCTTTTCATATTGTCGATAAAATATTGGGGCATTGCGGCTTTTATGAAGCCGATTTGAGCGAGAAACGTATGCTCGATCCGGCTTGCGGCGACGGGCGCTTCCTCGTTCCTATGGCAGAATTTATCATTCGCAACACTCCGGCCGATCAGATAGCTGTGAAACTGCAACAGCTACATGGCTGGGATATCGATCAAAAAGCATTGCAGCAATGCCGTGAAAACCTGAATGCACTGACAGCTCCATTGGGTATCGAGGTCAACTGGAATTTGCGGAAATGCGATGCATTGAAGCAATGGCGATCCAGGGAAAAATTTGACCTGATCATCGGCAATCCGCCTTATATCCGCATCCAGCATTTGCCTGAATCCCAGCGGAAATATATCCAAAAGCACTATTCATTTTGCAGCACCGGATCGACGGACGCGTTCATTGCCTTCTTTCAACTAGCCTCCAAACTAATGGCTGACAATGGAATATGCGCGATGATCACGCCCAATTCTTATCTGGTCTCAGAATCGGGCGGGCCGCTGCGAAAGTATTTCTATAAAAACCGCAACCTGCGCCAAATTACTAATTACCGTACGGTGCCGGTTTTTGGTGCGGCGTCCACCTACCCTGCTATCACGATTTTTGGCGGTGAGCCTACCGGCCATTTCCGGTTCGAGCATTGCGTGAATAATCGTTTCGAATATGAAGGCCGTGATATTCCCCATAACGAATTGCAGATTGACATTCCATGGCAGCTTTCTGTTCAAGCCCAGCCAGCACAGGAAGGGCGGCGCCTCGGTGACATTTGTAGAATTTCCGTTGGGTTGACAACACTCGCGGATGGTTGCTATCTCTTCCAGATTATCGGCGAAAAGAATGAGTTAGTGTATGCCAAAAATAAGAACGGCTTTTACACGCATCTTGAAAAGGACTTGCTTAAACCGATCGTCAAAGGGTCCAAATTGAAAAGTGCGAATGATGCGGTTACGGAATATATTTTATTTCCCTATCAAAAGGATGAATCTGATAAACAGCGCATTATCCCGGAAGAGACACTCAAAAATGATTTTCCTCAAACATATTCCTATCTGCTTAAAGTAAAATCCGAACTGGATCGTCGTGATAACGGGAAACCCAACGCGGTGGCATGGTACGCATTCGGCCGGGCGCAGGGACTGGACAATGCATTTGGCAAGAAGATTATTTTCTCGCCGATGAACCGTGAACCCAATTTTATTTTGTACGAAAACCCGGATGTGACGGTTTACTCGGGTTATTTTATTAAATATGATGGTGATTACCAGGCGCTTCTTGAACAGCTCAATTCGCAACGCATGGCCGATTTCGTGGCCATAGCCGGACGGGATTTTCAAGGCGGGTACAAAGGCTATAACAAGAAGGTAATCGAGAATTTTATTGTCACCAATCACTCCTGAAACCATGGACATCAACGCTTCAATTGACCGTTTAATCTGGTTATGCCACCACATTCCCGCGCTAATCGAGGCAACTCCCGTTACAGAGCTGGAAAACAAGCCCGCACCCGACAAGTGGAGTAAAAAGGAAATCCTGGGGCATTTAATCGATAGTGCCGCCAACAACCACCAGCGATTTATCCGGATCCAGTCCGAGCATGAGCCAGTGATCTTCTACAACCAGAATGAGTGGGTCGGGCTAAGCAAGTACAACGAGATCGCCACGGAACAACTGGTTGCCACCTGGAAGAACTATAACCTGCATTTGGCTGCAATCGCTAAGGCTATCCCAGCCTCCAACCTTGCCCGAAACGGTGCCGGACGAGATGGCCAAAGACATACGCTCAAATGGTATTTTGATGACTATGTAGACCATATGGAGCACCATCTGCATCAAATAGTAGCTTATTAATCATCCCGATATTCGGAATATTTGATTTCAAAAGCCTATAAATAAACGAACGTTCATTTATATTTGCATTACAAAAAATGAGCAACAACATTGAGAATCAGGGACGCTAGTAAGGAGGCGCTGATCCGTGAGAAGGCCATCGAGCTGATCGTCAACCACGGCTTCGACGGGCTGAGCATGCATAAGCTGGCTAAGGCGGCAGGGGTATCGGTCGCTACGATTTACATTTATTTCAAGGACCGCGAGGATCTGATCCAGCAAGTTTACACCGACGAATCACGCAAAATGACGGAAGCGACACTGATAAACTTCGATCCGGATGCGCATTTTGATGAAGGATTGAAGCGGCAATGGATCAATCGCATGACCTATTGCCTGGAAAACCCGTACAGCATGACGTTCATGGAGCAGGTGAAGCATTCGCCGCTCGTGGAGCGTTCGACCGTAGATACGCGTTTTTTGCAGGCAATGCAGCGGTTTGTACATAATGCGATCGACCGGAAGGAAATTATACCGTTGCCGGTAGAAATATACTGGTCGATAGCCTTTGCGCCGCTTTACCAGCTTGTCAAGTTCCATATCGCGGGCAAAAGTATGCCTGGACGCCCTCCATTTGTATTCGATGAAGAGAAAATCAACCTCACACTCGGATTGGTGTTAAAAGCTCTAAAACCTTAATGAAAAGCTGAAACCGGTCCGCATCCTATTTTGTTTGCCATGAACGATCACAGTATAACCGAAGCGTTTGTGCTGGTTTTCAAGACCAACATCAATAATCCGAGACAAGTCAAATCGATTGCTACCAGCCTCGACAACTGTCCCGACATCCTGAAATGGAACGTCGATCTGGCTGACATCGATAAAGTGTTGCGCATTGAGGCGACACACGCACAGTGCGAGCCCATGATCGAGCTGGTCACCCGCGCAGGGTACGCGTGCGAAGAATTAACAGACTAAAAATTTACAAAATCAAACTCTATGTCCGAAACCAAACCCACATTTACCGGCTATGAAAAGTTCATCATAGCCCTTTTAGCCACTTTGCAGTTTACAGTTGTACTCGATTTCATGGTGCTATCACCATTGGGCTACATCCTGCTCGACAAACTATCCATCACCACCAGCCAGTTCGGGCTGGTCGTATCCGCCTATGCATTCAGCGCGGGGGCTTCGGGCCTGCTCACTGCCGGTTTCGCCGACAAATTCGACCGTAAAAAGCTGCTGCTTTTCTTTTATGTCGGCTTCCTGATCGGCACGTTCTTTTGTGGGATCGCACCTACCTACCATTTATTGCTGGCGGCACGCATATTCACCGGCATTTTCGGCGGTGTGATCGGCTCCATCAGCTTTGCCATCATCACCGATCTGTTCGCAATCAATGTCCGCGGACGGGTGATGGGGTTTGTACAAATGGCTTTCGCGAGCAGCCAGGTTTTGGGGATTCCTATCGGACTCTACCTGGCCAACCAGTTCAGCTGGCATGCACCGTTCCTGATGATCGTCGGGCTCGGGCTGATCGTCGGCATTCTCATTGTTACCCGGATGAAACCCATCGACGCGCACTTGAAGAACCCGCGGAAAGGCAATGCATTCCAGCACCTCGCCAAAACCCTTGCCCGCCCCGACTACCTCCAGGGCTTCGCGGCCACCGCGCTACTTGCCACCGGCGGGTTTATGCTCATGCCATTCGGTACTGCTTTCGGTGTGCACAACCTGGGCATCGCCGAAGGATCGCTCCCGACATTATATATGGTGACCGGCATTTCGATGCTCGTCTTTAGTCCGATGATCGGAAAGCTGAGCGACAAAGCCGGGAAGTACAAGGTGTTCCTGATGGGTTCGACGGTGACCTGCATCATGACCCTCATTTATTGCAATCTCAGCGTGACCCCACTCTGGATTATCATCGGTTTGAATGTGTTGCTCTTCATCGGAATTACAGGCCGGATGATCTCCGCGTCGGCGCTCATGACAGCAGTTCCCGACCCGCAGGATCGCGGCGCCTACATGGGCATCAACTCGTCGATTCAGCAAATAGCCGGAGGCCTCGCCTCATTGCTCGCCGGATTTATCGTCTCGGAAACGAGTACCGGCTTCATCGAAAACTACCCGCTGCTGGGCGATGTGGTTGTATTCGCCGTAATCGTCACGGCGTTGCTCATGTACCGTATTCATAAATATGTAGCGGCGAAATTGGCGGCAGTAGCACCTGCAAATGCGCCTAATCCGGCGGTATAAAAGTTTTTTACGGATTTTATCGTCACCCTGGGTGAGGTCGAAGGTCAAATGTGAGGACAATCTTGCAATAAGCCCCGGCCTCGCCCAGGGTGACGGCTTTTTATAGCATTCTTATTATCAAATCATTATAAAATAATTACAAAAAAATTCTTTTAATACTTTTTATTCATTTAAAATGATTGATACATTTACCACGACAAAAACTTTTACGACTTTTTATTTATAAGGAATAGGGATAAAAATATTTTACGTTTATTTACGTATTGGACGTGAAATAAACTATTAACTTTTTATACTTATAATACTTTTAAATGAAAATCATCAGTATTGTCAACAACAAAGGTGGTGTGGGAAAGACTACATCTGCCCAGAGTATTGCTGCCGGTCTCAGCAAATTTGCCAATGCAAGAGTGCTGGTAATTGACCTGGATGCGCAGGCCAGTCTTACCAAGAGTTTCGGCATTCAGCATGCCGGTCTTAAGAAAGACAGCGGCTCGTTCATCACCGGCGAATACGAATTTGATGAGATCGTCAAGCGAGTTGGAGACATTGATGTATTGCCTGGATCAGCCGAAATGATCCACCGGGAAGACACGATCAAGTCGGCGCCTGTTTTTCCTTTCAACCTGAAAATTGCATTGGAAAAAGTAAAGGACCGTTACGACTTTGTGATCATCGACTGCCCTCCTGCCCTCTACGGAAACACGAGGCTGGCATTGGTTTCATGCCACCAATATTATGTACCGTTGCAGGCAGAGTTTTTGAGCTACGAGGGTTTGCGCAACTTCCTGGTGTATTCGGCGGAGATCAAGAAGATCAGCCCAAGTACCAACCTCGGCGGCGTGTTCGCAACGCGCTACAACCCGAAGATCCGGAAGAAGATCAGCCACGAACTGATCATGGCCACGCGGGAGCAGCTGGGCGAGGTTTTCATGGAAGCGTACATCCGCGACAACATCGCGTTGTCGGAAGCACAGGCCAATGGAACGACGATCTTTGATTACGCACCCACCAGCAACGGAGCCGAAGATTATTATAAGTTAACCAAAGAAATACTGGAACGAATAAATAACTGACACGTATGGCAAAGGAAAGGAAGTTTGATTTTGCGCCACTACCGCTACCCGAAGTACAGGAAGAGCCCACGGTAACAATCGCCCCGGCAGCCGCTGCCGAAGTCATTGACGGCGCTCCTACCAAAGTGACCTTCGATTGTGATTTTGTGCTGATGGAAAATATGAAGGATTACGGCTACTGGGAAGGTCTCACGCAAAAGGACATCATCATCGAATCCTTAAAGCTGTATTTTCAGGACAAAGAAATCCGCCCCCGCCCCGATAAGATACGCAACCGTACGAAAGTAGGCCGCAAGCCAAAATCGGCATTGGTATAAAAACGAAAGTCTCCTGAGAGGGAGACTTTTTTGTTGCATTGCTTTACTGCTTTACGATCTTCCCGCTCGCTTGCCGCTTACCATTGGTAAACTTATAAATGTAAAGCCCCGCCGCACCTTCCAGCCGGATTTCCAATTTTTGTTTAAACAAATGGGTTACCAGCTTCCTGCCTGATTGATCGAAAAGTGTAAAAAGCGATTCGCCAGGCAGTATCGTCTCCACTGTTACGCGCTCTTTTGCCGGATTCGGCGAAACTTTAATCCATTGTTTCTGGTCGGTCGACACAGACAGAATAGGATCAACCTGCACCTCTGTGTAAATCTTTTTTACGCAACCCTTGCTGTCTGTAACTTTTACCTCATAAGTACCTGCATTATTGAGCGCCGCATTCCGAAACATAGCGTCCGACGTGTCGGCATGAAAGAGTCTGGGTCCTGCCCATTCATACTTCTCTCCTCCGGTGGCATGAAGTGCAACTGTTTCGCCAACCATATAGGGGCCCCCATTACTTGCCGTCGCATTCGGTAGCGGAAACACCGTCACGGTCGCTTCGGCTCGCATGCTCGGGCTACCGGCAGATTCACAAGACGCAGCATATGTCTTTGTCTGGTTGGGAGCTACGATTAATGAGTTCCCCGCCGCCCCATTGTCCCAGCTCACCTGGCCGGAACAGCCATAAGCAGTTAGCGTGACCGTGTCACCGGCACATGTTACCGCTTTCGACGCTGCAACTTTCAATACTGCAGGAAGGGACGATCGCAACAACCAGCTGACCGTTTTGGTCCGCAACTGGCGTGCATTGTCTTTCCGGCTTAATGCGGTGGAGTCGAAGACGGTCGCGGTAAGCGTTGACCAGTCCGTTACCCGGTCCGACTTTAAAACGACGTGATCGACATTGTTTGCGATCAACATGCCATTAATCCGCCATTCTGTTTGGAGGCTGTTAGGCGCCGGCGTGACCAGATCGACCTTGAACGTGACATTGGCATCGAGGTTTACCGCACTTACATTGCCTGGCGTGAACCGGTCAATGGGATTTACCAGACCCAAAATTCGCTCGACGATGGCTTCCGTGCAGACGGCACAAAATGGTTTATCGAGGTAGGCCATAGAGCATTCGCCGGACGTGGGCCGGCACCAATGCGAAGCTTCACCACTGCCATATTGATAAATGTAAATCGGGGGATAGTTGAGCCAATTATGCCATTTAACCGGTCCCGGCATTTCCTGCGAAGTCATATTGGGTGCTTCCCTCCCAAAAACGGCATCGTTCCAGGTTTCATCGGCCAGGTTTGCAAAGGTATGGCCTACCTCGTGCCTGCCGGTTTGATTCGATATTTTGTCCAGTGTAAATATCGCGGCATTTCCTCCGGATCCACCGAAGTACGAACTGTTGGCCAGCATGATCACAAGGTTCTGCTCGGGAAGATGGCTTTCCAGCAATGCATGATAGACATCCACATTTGTGATTGTCATCAGCCGTTGTACGTTTGAGCCAAAAGACACTCCGAAAAAGGTATTTTTTGTTTCAACAGGCTGCCCGGGATTTGCATCCACCGCAGTACCGGGGTTTGTGATCCCGCTTTCCCGGGACGGAGTTTGAATGGAAAAAAAATTGAAATAATCGCGATAGTGAACGAATGGCTCGCACTCTCGAAGAAAATCGGCAAATTTTCGGGCCTCCGACACAAACTTGGGCATTTCAGCTTCCGTAAATCCATCACCCAGAATGACGACATTGATGCGGTTGTCGAGCGCCCCACTTTTGTAAAGCGTATCAACCTGATAGTGCTGGCCAAAAGCGCAGGAAATGGTACATAGCAACCAGAAGGTCAGAGAACATCTTCCCATAAATCATATAATTATAGTGTGTATTGAAAATTGTCAAGCTCGGATTCTGCTCGTTACTGCACCGCAACCTTTCCGGAAAGCTCCCTGCCTCCATTTGTAAACCGGTACACATATATACCCGTCACTACATTCAGCTTAATATCCGCTTTTCTCTCAAAAGATTTTGTGAGTACTTCGCGCCCGGCCTGATCGTACAGTTTGATATTCGATTTCCCGGCTAATCTGGTTTCAACCGAAAGGAAATCCCGCGCGGGGTTCGGTGAAACATTGACGACAACCTCCGGCACGGTTGGCACCGATAGGATCGGGTCGATCTTCACTTCTGTCTGTGCCGTTTTCGAGCATCCGTTTACATCTGTAACCGTCACTTCATAGGTACCGGCATTATCCAGTACTGCATCGTGCAGAAAAACATTCGGCAATGTAGATGCAAACGATCTCGGGCCACTCCAAAGATAAGTGACACCGCCCGTCGCCGTGAGCTCTATGGTACCACCCACCAGATACGGGCCGCCATTTACGGCTGTTGCATTCGGCAGCGGCATCACATGCACGGGCACTTCGATCGTTTGGGTAGGCACCCCTTCCACCTTACAAGAAGCGGAATAGGTAGTTGTCCGTTCAGGCTTTACCTTTAACGATGCGCCCGCCACTCCGCCTGTCCAGCTTAATGTACCCCGGCAACCATAAGCTGTGAGCGTAACTTCCTCTCCGACGCAGATGGTATCCTTCGAAGCAGCTATCCGGAACACATTGGGCGTATTGGATTTAAGCGTCCACTCCAACTTTCGCGTACGATCGGCCCTGGCACCGTCATACCGGCTGGCAGCCGTCGTGTCGAAAACAGACGCTGCCAGAACGGCGCCGTCGGGCGCCTGCTCGGATGTGAGTGTGAGGTGTGGGCCTGTTGCAGAGAGCAATTCGCCATTCACAGTCCATCGCACCTGTATTGTGTTGGGACCCGGTGTAAGCAGCCCGATCTTAAAAGTTTGCAAGTCTTTGACCGTCACTATGCTCCCGGGCACCGGCTCTGCGTTTTCTACGGGGTTGACCTGTTTGAGAAGGGTCTCTACCGTCGCTTCCCTACACACAGCACAGAATTCCTGGTTCAAATACTCCATCAGGCAGGTTCCGTTTGCAGGTTTATGCCAAAGCGCTGCGTCCCCGGTTTCGCCATGCTTGTAAATGCCGATCCCGGGCTGATTCAGCCAGTTCTTCCACTTCACAAGTGCGGGGCTGCTTTCCTTCGTCATGTTGGCTGCCTCCCATCCATAGCCCGGGCCTGCCCAATATTCGTCGTTGAGGTGCGAAAAAGTGTGGCCGATTTCATGGACGCCGATCGTATTCGCCTGCGTATGAAGCGTGTGCACCGATATACTCCCGCCCGAGCCGCCGTAAAAAGGTGTATTGACCAGCACTACCACCAAATCATACATCGGAAACTGGTTGGCAAGCAGCGCATAGAGCACCTCATACTTCGAGATTGTCACCAACCGATGGATGGAACTACCAAACGTGGAGCCAAAAAATGTGTTTTTTACGCCAACCGGCTGATCTTTATAAGCGTCGGGAGCCGTACCCGGGTTGGTTACGCCGCTTTCTACGGATGGTGTACGAATGGCGAAAAAGTTGAAATAGTTGCGATAATGCAGGTATGGATCGTAGCCCAGGAAGAAGTCTGCAAAGTTTTTGGCTTCGGTCGCGAATTTGGGAAGCTCCTGCTGCGTAAAACCATCTCCCAGGATCACGACATTGATCCGGTTATCCAACGGCCCGGTTTTGTACAGGGTATCTACCTGGTATACCTGACCGAAGCCGGCGGCAGCAATGCAAATGGCACATAATGTGGCAAAAATTCTTTTCATGGCTAATTGAAACTGAGTGTATAGATTTTCACAGAACCCCTCTCGGGTGTGACACTGAAAAGTTCCAAACGGTTGAGCCCCGGATCCAGCGGCATACGGATCATGAGCGTGCCTTCATCGGCCCGCATTTCTTCGCGCCGCATATGTCCCGACGGGTCACTCACTTCCACCGATCTGTGCAGCGGATGCTCAAACACCATTTCCCGCTCCGATGCACTGGTAGAATACCTGGGGATAGCCTTGATTTGAACCGGAAAATGAACGGGATATGCAAGATTTTTCATGCGCCCGTTGGCCACACTGGCACCCGCGAGTTCAACGCGCTCATTTCCTCCGGGCTTGCCGTAAATACGAAAATTCAGAAACAAAAGGTGGTCGGGCGACCGGGTATCATAATTGGGGAGTTCACTGACTGCCAGCACAGAGCGCCCCGACTTGCAACCGAACATCAGCAAGCCGACGAACGCAATGGCGGCCGTGAGTAATAAACGTAGCATGTGTAATTTGAATAAAGCTGTACGTGTATCAATGTACAGCTTTATTAACGAATTTCACAGTATCCGCATTACTTCTTCCATTTCACGAATGGCTATCAAAATATCCACTTCTGTCGTTCGGTAATTCACAAACGCAGCTCGTATTGCCGCTTCGCCCGATAACAAAGTAGGGGTCATGAAAACTTTTCCGCGGCGATTCAATCGGTCCAGAAAAACAGGCATCCTTTCGCGGCCGGATTTCAGGCGAAAACAAACCACATTCAACCTGACAGGCGCCTGCAATTCGAAGTGTTCGCTGGATTGAATGTAAGTACCAAACGCCTGCGCGCAGGCAATGCTGTTCTGCACGATCCACTCAAATCCGTTCCGGCCGTAGGCTGTGAGACTGAACCACGCAGGCAATGCCCGGAACCTCCGCGAATTTTCAGGGAGGAAGTTGAGGTAGGAAAAATTCTCCGACGGATCCCCCAGGTACGGGGCATTCGAGTTCTGAAATGTACTCACTTGCAGGCGGCTATGTTCCTTTCTCAGCAGGGAGACCGCGCTATCATAGGGCACATTCATCCATTTATGGCAGTCGATGGTAATGCTGTCGGCCTGCTCCCATCCCGCCAACAAATGCTGCTGGGCTGGCTGGCAAGCGGCAAACCCTCCGAATGCGGCGTCAATATGAAGCCAGAAAGGATACTTTTGTTTCAGGGCCACAATGGCCTTGATGTCGTCAAAATCCACGGTATTAACAGTTCCGGCGCTGCAATTCACGATAACAGGTCGATGCTGATGCTCGATGAGCTTTCGCTCAAAGTCCGCGACATCCATAGCCTCACGCCCCGCCGGCACCTGAATTCGAACCACATTATTACTGCCGATCCCCAGCATACCCAACGATTTGACCACCGAAGAATGCGGTGTGCCGGCCATTACCACGAGGTCACCGGATACTCCCTCTCGCGAAACATCCCGGCCCGATCGCTCACCAGCCCACTGCCTCGCCACCGCCAATCCAGTAAAATTGGACATGGTAGCGCCCGTCACAAAACCGCCGTTGAAATCCTCCGGCAAACGCAGCAGCTGACACAGCAGCCGGATCGTCTCTTTTTCAAGAATCGCCGAAACGTCCCCAGCGCCCTGAGTACTTTGCGTATTTTGATCGTAAACAGCTGTAAGCCAGTCACCCGCAATAGCAGCCGGGGTTGCCCCTCCTGTTACAAACCCCCAATACCGGGGCCCCGGGCTGGCAACCATCAGCTTTTCATAGTACTTCCTAAAAACTTCCAGGCTCCCCGGGGCACCGATGCCCACATCCGAAAGATCAGCAGCAGTCACCGTCTGATCGCTAATGTAAGTGGCCTTTTCAGCGATATTTTCCAGAAAATCCAGACTTGCACTGGTAACCTGATCCAATATTGGTTTCAGGTTATTCAATTCATTTTCAAACAACTCTAACATAAACTATCCGTGATAATGCGCCTTCACCAAACTGATTCTATCCGACTCATCGAGTCCCATCATCTCGGCGGCCATTCTGTTACTGACGCTTTTGTAATATAAAATCACCGAGTCCGCGCCCGTAAGTACCTCATTCAGTTTAAAATGCAGGTCCGTGTAAATGCCCAGGGCTTTCCCGAAGTACTTTTCCAGTTCATCCTTCCCTGTAATCACGCCCAGGTCATTCATGCCCAGCTTGATGATGTAGGGAGAATAAAACCGGATGTTGTCGGAATACAACTCCATGATCGCGGGAAGGTCATGGCGATTCCAGGCATCAATCCATTGCACTGCGAAGGATTGAGCTGCTTGTTCTGTCAAATGCATATTGTTTATTGTTGTGCCGCCTGTACTTGCGTGATCCAGCGGCGGTGGTAGTTAATGTGTCCCAAATGCCAGGAAAGATGCGCCAGCAAATGCGCAAGAACGAGGCGCACAGGCTGTTCCGGAAAGAGGTTTACCACATCGTGGGGATACTCCTCTTCCATCCTATGCTCATCCAGCGTGCCCAGCGTACCAACGACGATTTCATGAAGCTGATCGAGCTCCGCAAGCATTTGCATCTGGGTAAATGTCTTTTGATTGAATTCCGCCTCGCGGTCGCGCACGTAGGCATGCCCACCCAGCGTAAGGCCCACATAAGTGCGTAAGTTGCCGATCAGGTGCTGGCAGAGATTCCCACCCGGGTTGATCGTCCCAGGCAGTTTTACCCACAATGCGGCTTCCGAATGGTATTGTTCAATTTCTTTCCGGAGTTTTTTGAGATCCCGGCTGAACAAGGTGATGAATATGTCGCTATTCATGACTGTTTATCAAGGTTAATGCGTTTTTTCGCTTTTGGAGCTGATAACCCCGGTTTACCAGGAAAACCCCGCTCAGCGTTACCGTGAACGCCAGGGCAGTAAGCCAGGTAATCTTTTCATCCAATATTAAAAAGCCTAATACCAAAGCTACCAGCGGATTAATGTACGCATAAATCGACACCAATCCTGCGGGCAACCTGGACATGGCAAACAGATAAGAAGCATAAGCGAGAATGGAGCCGAAGAAAATCAGGTATACCAATGCCACAACGGATTGCGGCCGCATCTCGGGCAGATTTGCCCAGTCGTCGTTGAATGCGCTCAGTGTCAGCAATCCCACCCCACCGGCTATCATCTGGATTGCAGCATTGAAAAACGAATCTGTTTTGCCCGGAAAACTTTTGGTATACAACCCTCCTAAACACCACGACACACAGGACGCCAGCGTGACGCATATCCCAAGGAACGAGCTCCGGCTGGTCAGGTATTCGAGGTTATCCCTGAAAACCAGCATCACGCCCGCCAGACCCAGCATCATCCCAGTTGCTACATGGGCATTGATGCGCTCGTCTCTTCGTGCCAGCATATTGATTAAGATCGTAAAAATCGGAACCGTCGCATAAAGTAGGGCCGCCAAACCGCTGGGAATAAACTGTACACACCAGCCTACCAGCCCCGTACCGAAGGTTAGCATACAAAATCCCGGAACGAGCTGCAAGCGAATATCCGCCCAGGTCCAGCGGAACGACCTGTTCCTGAGCACCAGAAATAACAGCAGTAACACGCCCGCCGCTAAATTCCTGAAACCCATAAAGAAGAGGGCCGGAAAGCCTGTCACCCCGATACGCGCCGCCAGATAAGTGGTACCCCAAAAGAAACACACCAGTACTAATGCGAAATATGCCGCCAGATTACTTTTCATAGCCGTTTTACATTGAACGCCACAAAATTCCCGCTCCTAAGTTTAATAAAACAGATTCACTTTTGTTATTTTGAAGCATAACAGTTAAAAAGTCAATACTTATGGTTGAGGAACCCGTCCGGGAAGATTTTCTCTATTCGCAAATCGCCGACCGCCTCGCGGCGCAGATCGAAAAAGGCATTCTGAAAGCCGGCGACAAGCTGATTTCACTGCGGGCGCTGAGCAAAGAGCAGGGCATCAGCCTCAGTACGGCGTACAAAGCCTATGTTGAGCTGGAAAACAAGGGCATTATCGAAGCCCGACCGAAATCAGGCTACTTTGTGCGTTTTTCACCCCTCAATACCCCGGAAAGGGTTCATAATACACCTCCCCGGCCATTGATCGAAAAGGCGAATGTAGATGAAATGATTCGGACGGTGTACAAAACCATGACGTACGAGCGGATAGTCCGCTTGTCGGTAGCCGCGCCTGCCGCCGAATTGATTCCCGAAGCTAAGCTGAACAAGGCGATGATTGAGGCGCTCAGGAAAAGTCCGAATAGCTGCACACAATATGACGAGGTACAGGGAAACCTTGCATTGCGGAAACAGATCGCCAAATACGCATTCAACTGGAAAGGAAATGTAAGCGAGGACGAAGTCATCACGACCCAAGGCTGCATGGAGGCACTCATTTTCTGCCTCAAAGCCGTCACCGAGCCGGGTGACACCGTGGCGATCGAGAATCCGATTTACTTTGGCATATTCAACATTATGAAGAGCCTGGGCCTGAAAATCCTCGAAATCCCGTGCCATCCCGATGAAGGAGCGGACCTGGAATACCTGGAAAAAGCATTGGAAAGCATTCCTGTTAAAGCAGTGCTTTTCGTACCCAATTTTTCCAATCCCACCGGTGCACTCATGCCCGACTATCGAAAGAAAAAGCTCGTCGAAATGCTGGCTGCCCGGCAGATACCGCTGATCGAGGATGACATTTATGGCGAAATGTATTTCGGGAAAACCAGGCCGGGTACCTGCAAAAGCTATGATAAAAATGGGTTGGTTATGCTCTGCGGATCGGTTTCGAAAACGCTGGCACCGGGTTACCGCGTCGGCTGGTGCCTTCCGGGGAAATTCAAAGACAAAGTGCTGAGCAGCAAGATCACGCATACGGTTTCATCCGCCGCGCCTACCCAGGCAGCCGTCGCCAATTTCTTCGAAACGGGTCGTTATGATTTGCATATGAGGCATTTACGGAAAGCGCTTCATACGCAATGCCTGCGCTACGTGCAGGCGATCAGCGATTATTTCCCTCCCGACACCCGGCTCGTCAGGCCGCAGGGTGGTTACGTTCTATGGATCGAACTCAACAAGCGTGTGAATGCATTCGAGCTATTTGAAAGCGCCATTCAAGAAAGCATCAGCATTGCCCCCGGCCAGATTTTCAGCACCGACGCCCGGTTCAGCAACTACATCCGCATCAGCTTCGGCGCGCCTTACAATGCAGCCATCGATGCCAGTTTAAGGAGATTGGGGGAAATGATCAGGATACAGAGTAATGCACAAGTGGCTGATCAATAGTTCACAAACAATCGCAACAATATTGCAATTACCTGATTTTCAGTACCTGTAACCCTGTTGCACGGGTTTGAGACCTACCTTTGTAATGATCCTGCGGCGGGTTAGCCGCATTAGGCAGGTCTTTGTATTTGAATAATTGCATGATGAAACTCGACGAAAATACCTCCGCTCACACGCACGACGATTGCTGCTCGACGAAACCCGATGAGCATAGCAAACCTAATGGACATAACCATAACCACGCGCATGATCATAGTCACGACCACGATCATGACCACGGCGACCATAGCCACGGAACGGAGGGAGACGCCGGCATTCTCAAAAGTCGGTGGATGCTATGGCTTAGCCTGGCGATACTGGCGGTGTTTCTCACTTTGACCCACATTGCGAAAATTGAACTCCCGCGCGCAGTCGAAATCTCGATGATGTTGGTCGCCTATGTGCTGGCGGGAAATAAAACAGTCGCGCTGGCATTCCGAAAAGCAAGCCGGGGCGATTTTTTCAACGAATTTACCCTCATGACCATCGCTACTTTCGGCGCTTTTTATATCGGGGAGTTCAGCGAAGGAGTTGCTGTGATGATTTTTTACGAAATCGGAGAGCTTTTCCAGGACATTGCCGTAAGCCGCTCCAAACGCTCCATCAAAGCATTGCTCGATATCCGCCCCGATACCGTCACTGTGCTCCGCGACGAAAAACCCCTGCAAGTCACGCCGGACGAAGTTCGGATCGGTGAAAAAATACTGGTAAAGGCCGGTGAGAAAGTGGCGCTGGACGGCGAAATGGTCTCTGAATCGGGCATATTCAACACCGCTGCATTAACCGGCGAGCCCAAACCGCAGATTATTGAAAAAGGTCAAAAAGCGCTGGCCGGTATGATCTCGATCGAAAAGTCGGTCGAAATTGAGGTAAAAGCGCTTTTCAAAGACTCCAAACTTTCCCGGATACTCGAAATGGTGCAGGAGGCGAGCGCCCGCAAAGCGCCTACCCAACTGCTGATCAGCCGCCTGGCGCGCGTATACACGCCCGCGGTCTTTTTACTCGCATTGCTGATCGTGGTCGTTCCCGCGCTCTTTGTGGCCAATTACAATTTTGACCAATGGCTCTACCGCGGCATGGTTTTCCTGGTTATCGCCTGCCCGTGTGCCTTGACAATCTCTATTCCGCTGGGCTATTTCGGCGGCATAGGGCTCGCTTCACGCAATGGAATTCTGGTCAAAGGAGCTAATTTTCTGGATGTTATCACTAAAATCGACACGGTGGTTTCGGACAAAACCGGCACGCTTACCAAAGGTGTTTTTAAAGTTCAGAAAATAGAGACAAGCATTGCAAAGGATGATTTTGTGCGCATTGCTGCGTCTTTGGAAAGCTACTCGACACACCCCGTCGCCAAAGCGGTGGTGGCCGCGGCGGAATCGGCTGCATTGACCAAACCGCTCGATGTGGAGGAAATTGCGGGACATGGCCTCAAAGGTACGGTTGAAGGTAAGGCCGTGCTCGCCGGAAACACCAAACTCCTCGACAAGCATTTGATCAAGTACCCCGCCGGGCTTGCCTCCCTGGTGGAAACGCTCGTGGTCGTTGCGATCGACAACAGCTACGCGGGCTATTTCCTGATTGCAGACGAAATTAAGGAAGATGCAGCCACCGCTGTTGCAGAATTGAAAACCCTCGGCATTTCGACGATCATGTTGTCGGGCGATAAGGAGGCCGTCGTGGGCAAGGTTGCGGGAGAACTGGGTATCACCCAAAGTTACGGTGGGTTGCTGCCGGAAGACAAGGTGAGAATCGTGCAAGAGCTTAAAGACCAGGGCAAACGCATCGCATTCGCGGGCGACGGTGTGAACGACGCCCCCGTTATCGCTCTCGCTGACGCGGGCATCGCCATGGGGGCGCTCGGCTCCGACGCCACCATCGAAACGGCCGACATCGTGATCCAGAACGACCAGCCGTCGCGCATTGCTGCGGCGGTTAAGATCGGTAAAATCACAAAATCCGTCGTTTATCAGAACATTTCCCTTGCTATGGGGGTTAAAATTGCAGTGATGGTGCTCGGTGCGGGCGGCGTTGCTACGCTATGGGAAGCCGTTTTCGCAGACGTTGGCGTTGCACTGCTCGCCATTTTGAATGCCTACCGCATTCAGGGAAAGAAACTATAATTGGCCTGCATTATTCAAATATCATGGGAAAGCAATTGGACCGGATCACTCCGGAATTGGAGTCGTTCATCAACAAACAGCACATCTACTTTGTTGCCACGGCGGCGGAAACGGGCACGGTGAACCTCTCACCCAAGGGAATGGACTCGCTTCGCATTCTTGGCCCTAACCGCGTCATGTGGCTGAACGTCACCGGCAGCGGCAACGAAACAGCGGCGCATTTACTGCTGAATGACCGCATCACCATTATGTTTTGCGCATTCGAGGGCAAACCGCTGATCCTGCGTCTGTACGGGCACGGCAAGGCTTACCATCCCGCCGACGCCGAATGGCACGAATACTACCCGCTCTTTACTCCACTCGAAGGTGCGCGGCAGTTGATAGACATACAAATAGACCTCGTCCAGACTTCATGCGGCATGGCTGTGCCGTTCATGGATTACAACCGCGAACGGGACGAGTTAAACGCATGGGCCAGAAAACAGGGGCCGGACGGCATTCACAACTATTGGGCAAGGAAAAACATGGCCAGCATCGACGGTTTCGACACGGGCATCTTTGCCTCCACCCCTCCGGATGCAGGCAAATAAACACGCAGCAAGTACAACAGTACTGAACCTGCTGCGTGTCTCAATACAGGTTTCCTTGCACAAACGAATGATCGAATGTGAAAAACCAATCCGGTTTTTCCGATAGATACACTGGTTCAAAGGCGACTCAGAGCCGCCGATAAATCAGTGAAATCTACCGAAAAATAATTCTTCAAACGACTGGAACGGGAGTAATGCCTGCCACCTTTTCAAGGGCGATGGTGACCCTTTCGATGCGGTCGACGTTACCGCGACTGCTATCCGAAACTGCCTGTGCCACTGAGGTTAAGTAATCCCCTCCCAGCTTGGTGTTGAAGAATGGGTCCGCTTCCGCGAGCACTCCCCTCCAACTTTTACCGACAATGTTTCTGGACTTAATGAACCTGACTAACAGGCGCTCCTTAATGGATAATCCACCATACTCGGAGACTCGGGCTTGAAGCTCAATCATGAGATTGGTATAGGGTGTGTAGAAAAATTGTAATTTGCGCTTTACTCTCGGTGTAAAACATACCGTATTCAAAAGTACAGAATAATTATACAAACGTCAAGTAATTTTATATTAAACTTATAACTAATGTCAATTGTTGGCGAAAGAATAAGAAAATGCCGCGAATTGGCGGGTTGGAACCAGCATAAGCTGGCCAAGGCTTTGAAAAAATCTGGCAAAGCCGTGATATCAAACTGGGAAAACGGGAGAAACGATCCTTCGCTGGCTGAGCTCCGGATGATGGCGGAACTCTTCGATACAACGGTTGCCCAACTCGTCGGCGAGGTACCGATGTTCGAAGAACCCCGCGAACAGTATATCATGATCAAGAAGGACGACCTGATCGATCTTCAGCGCAAGGCGCTCGAACTTGAAGCCGACCGGATCAATACCCTGAAAGAACAGTTGGAACAAGCTCAGAAAGGCGATGAACCCGGCGAGGAACCTGCGTCATAACGCCAGGTTGCGCTGAAACAACGACCGGAAACCCAATGCACAGGCACAGCTGGTGACGATCAGCAAGACCCACAAGGCGCTGTACCCCCAATGCCCGGCGACGTAGGCTCCTATGACGGGGCCGATGATCTGCGCAACAGCCTGGGACACCGAATAGGCGGCTGAATATTTGCCCCGGTTCAGGTCGCTGGCACGGTTCATGACAAACGTACTCAGGTAAGGAAATGCCAGCATTTCGCCCGTTGTGAACAGCACAACCGTCGCAATAGCCAGGATTACCGGCAAAACATGCGGCACGATGAGTGCCAGAAATGCTATCGCACTAAAAAGCGGGCCCGAAACCATGTAGAAGTAATCGGGTTTTCTATTGGCCAGATTTTGCACCAGCACCATTTCGAAGAGGGCGATGATCAGCCCATTCATGCCCAGCATAATCCCGATAGTCGATTCTCCTATGCCCATTTCCTCCTTCCAATACACGGGCACAAGCCTGAACAGCACCACAAAGCACAGCATATAAAGCGTAACCATCACGAGGAAGCGTACAAAAAATGCATCCTTCCAGGGAGAAGCCATACTTACGTCGGCCTCAGCGGGAAGGTCGTTTTTCGTAACATGCTTTCTTTTAGGCAAGAGTACCACGATGAGCAGACCGGCCAGCACATATACTACACCGTCAACCCAGAACAGCAGGTGATAGTTAATGGCTGCCAACAACCCTCCCACTCCGGTACCAAAGCCGAAACCGATATTAGTAGCAAGGCGGTTGAGCGCGTACGAGCGTATGAGGTTTTCTTGTGTAGAATAGGCCGCGATGGCCGTTTGGTTCGCCGGTTTGAATGCTTCCACAAAAAAGCTAAGTACGACTATCAGCATGCAAAGTAACCCAAAATCGGTTACAAAGCTGAACAGGGTAAAGAATACGCCGCTCAATATCAGGCTACCGATCTGCACGGGCTGAAAACCCAGCTTATCCGTCAGGTAGCCCCCCGCCATAGCGCCCAGGACCGAGCCAACCCCGAACAGCGTAATGATAAGCCCGGCGTCCTCGATGCTGCGGTGGAGGCTTTGGGTAATATACATACTCATAAACGGCACGGCCATATACCCGCAACGGTTCACCAAAATTACGAGGCTTAGCAACCAGGTTTCCCTGCTGAGGCCTGTGAACGACACCCTGTAAGCATCAATAACTTTCCTGATCATAGCAAATCCTTGATAATCTTTACGCTCTCTTCCAGTTCTCCCGGATCAGAAGAAGCGAATCCGAGGCGTATATAGTTCCTGAACTGTGCGGGATATCCGGCAACTTTTCCGTTGGCAAAATACAAATCCCTTTGTGCAGCCCTTTCTGCGAGCCTGGCAATATCAATTTTCGGGTCAAAGCGCGTCCATACGGCCATCCCGCCATCGGGAATTTCGAAGCTGATATGGTCGGATAGCTCATGCTTTAACATTTCGCAAAACAAATCACGGCGCTGTTTATAAACCCGCACCGATTTCCGCAAATGCCGTTGAATAACTCCGGTTTGAAGGAGCTCAGCGATGGCATTTTCGAGCATGGTATCCCCTTGCCTGTCAATAATGCGCCGCAATGAGGCCAGATGTGCGATCACATCTTCCGGCCCTACCAGATAGCCGACGCGAAATGCGGGCGAAATCGTTTTCGTGAATGATCCGCAGTAAAGTACCATTCCGGCCTGATCGGCCCCGAAAAGCGGCAATAGCGGTTTGCTCAGATAATGGAAATCATAGTCATAATCATCCTCAAAAATCACAAATCCATATTTCTCCGCAAGTTTCAGGAGCTTGATCCGGCGATCGGGCCGCAAAGCAACGGTGGTAGGATACTGATGATGGGAAGTAACATACACCATTCGCACCGGCTGCTTCAAGCATATTTCTTCCAGGGCATCGATATCCATACCGTGCTCATCCACAGGCACATGACAAATATTGGCACCAGCCTGGATAAAGTTCATCGAGGCGCCGAACCACCCTGGCGAATCGGTAACGACACAATCGCCGGGTTTCACCAGGCTCGTCACGGCCAGGTACATACCCATGATCATACCTCTCACGATCAATATATTAGCCGGTGAAGTTTTCAGACCGCGCGTCTCGTTCAAATGGGCCGACAGCTCCTGCCTCAGCCAGTTTGTACCGCTCGTTTCGCCATAACCGAGCCGCGCATAGGCGTTACCATGCAGCAACTGGCTCCGATATGCCCGCGACAAGTCTTCCAGCGGCGCAAGCCTCGGATCCGGAAATCCATCGTCGAGATGGAGCCGCGAGCCGGCTTTCAGCACTGCACGGTTTAAATGGTCTGGTTTTTCAAATTGAAAACCCGCTTTTTTCAGCGGGTCCCGACCGACCGATATTTCCACTGGTAATGGAAGCGGTCGCAAGTCGGGCAAGTTCCGGGCTACAAATGTGCCATTCCCCGTCTGGCTTTCCAGCCAGCCTTGGGCGAGCAATTCATCATATGCCTGTACGACTGTCCTTCTGTGTACTTTCAAAATAGCCGCCAACTGCCTGGTACTCAATAACCGATAGCCCGATTGTAATGTACCGTTCTTGATTAGCGACATCAGCTGATTGGCGATTTGGAGGTATACCGGCTGCTTCCCCCCTTTGTCGGGGGTGATCAGCGTAGACAGCACATTCATCATAATTGGACTACCACTATTTAAAATATTGGATTAGATAGATAGGCCAATTAAGCCATAATTTTGAAGAAAAACAACGCAGATGAGCACACCACCACCCTATCTCGTACCCAGCCGGGCGGCCAAGCGCACGCATTACGAACACGAAACGATCTCCGCAATCCTGGACGAGGCACTGTTTTGCACTATTAGCTATGCGGTAGACAATAAGCCGTTCTCCATTCCGACGGCTTTTGTCCGCTATGAAGACAAAATTTACATTCATGGCTCTGTTGGCAGCCATTTCATCAGAACAATCGAAACGGGAATACAGGTTTGTATTTCCGTCATGCTGACCGACGCGCTCGTCGTTGCGAAATCGGCATTCAGCCACTCGGTCAATTACCGGTCGGTGATTATTTTTTCCAAAGCGGAAAAGATCGAAGATATCGAAACAAAACGGGCGGCATTTGAATGGCTTACCAATAAAATAGTACCGGACAGCTGGGATTACCTCCGTCCGATGACCGACAGCGAGGTAAGAAAAACGACTGCACTCGCATTCTCTTTCGACGAAGCCTCAGCCAAAATGCGCGATGGTATGCCGAAAGACGAGCCGGAGGATCAGGAACTGCCTATTTGGTCGGGCCTCATTCCCCTGCAAACTTTACGAGGCAAGCCGGTTGCCGATGAATCGAGCCAAAATATTCCACTTCCTCAACATTTAAGTTAACCGCATGCAACTTTGATACCGGTTCGAGCATCTTTCGGGCAAATTCACCTGCAATATCACACCCAAATGTTGCACTTCATGTCAGGAAAGGAAATATTCGACCGGTATCAACTGGCGGCATTAAAGAACGGCCTGGGTTCTCACGAATTCAATTATGGGAACATACTGTACCAGGCGCTGCGCATCGAGGGGGAAGAAAAGGTTTTTCAGCTGCTTGAATTGGCCGAAAATTCGGGCAAACGCATCGCACTCGCTTATTCTGCACTGCATACGGAAAGCGGCGGCGAGCCGAATATGGTGATACTTGTCTGATAGTTGACTATTTATAAAATTTCCCCACCTCAAAACACCCGATTCCTTTTGATTTGCGGGTATCCGTGCCGAATTTTGGCGTCTACGAATGCCTCATTGAATTTGCAGATTATATGGAATTTCTCGTTGTTATCGCCTTTTTTGGTTATATCTACTACCTGCGCAATTATGCCGACCTGCGTACACCCAGTGAAAAGGAAGCCGCGGCGCTCGCCGAAGGAATAACGCTGTATGAAAACGGGCAAACCGACGAAGCATTTACTTATTTCGATTCCAGGATCAGGCAAAAACCTAAGTCATGCATTGCGTATCTGTATCGGGGCTTGTGCCAGAAAAAGCTTCAAAATCCCGACGCGGCAATCACCGACATACAAGCGGGGTTAAGCTACGATGATCAGGTTTTCCCGCTTTACCTCGAACTCGGAAAACTGTATCTCGACCAAAATCGGCCCGCCGAAGCACTGGTTGCGCTAAACAAGGCCGTGGCATTGTCGGAAGAAACCAGTACCGATGCTTATCACTTGCGCGCAAATGCATTCACACAGCTCGGCCGCGAAGCAGAGGCGGCCCGGGACGCTGCGCATGAAATCGAATTGAAGGAGATTTTATTGAAGAATCCCAAAGCATCGCCTGCCGCCAAAGCTTCGTTTTTCGATAAAAGACTGGCTATCAACATGGTGATAATCGTCCTGACGAGTGCATTGCTTGTGTATGTCATCAAAAATGCGGAGAGCATTCACCTGCCCTATCTCGTGGCCGTTTTTGCGGCAATCTGTATCGGCTTTGTTGAACCTTACAAAGGCTGGCTGCTGGCCATTATGCAGTGCATTCTCCTGTCAATGGGCTATTTCCTGCTTACTTCTCTCCCCGGGGACCAGGCGCGGCAGGAGCTGGAAAATTTTAGCCTCTACGGCTCGATGATCCTGACCTTCGCCGCCAGTTTTTTGGGAGGCTTTTTGAAGCGGGCGTTGAATATGAAGTAAATAGCTGGCACAAACCCGGTATCCACTTGCCGCTCGTGCCGCGCTATCTGCGAATGGAAATCCTTTTGGAAATCATGGACCCATCCCAGCATGTGATTACCAGGGAGTAAAGCCCGCGCTTCAAATGCGACACATCGACCGTGCCGTTCTGTTTTTCTTTCAACGAGATCGCCTGGCCTGCGCGCGTCCAGGCCACAATTGTAGCTACTTCCATCCTCGACATACCGGAGATCCGAACTTCGTCCTTGGCCGGGTTAGGGGAAATAGTGACCTCTCGCTTCAAATCTTCTGTTTTTTTCATGTTGGGATGCTAGTGGGTGTCGGGCACATTTAAATCTGTGCTTTTGAATAATCTCGTGCAATTTGAAAATACCACCCGCCCCTGTCAAATACGTTGTTCAAACGGCAGGCAGGCAATGACCAAACGGAAGCATAAAAAAAGCGCAGCCCGATAAACCGGGCCACGCG
Organism: Dyadobacter fermentans; assembly: GCF_019924045.1. Taxonomy (GTDB): domain Bacteria; phylum Bacteroidota; class Bacteroidia; order Cytophagales; family Spirosomataceae; genus Dyadobacter; species Dyadobacter fermentans_A. The sequence goes on from NZ_JAHXBN010000024.1 coordinate 56,606, forward strand.
CGCGTAAGAGTCGAAGTGGTTGTTGTGTTATTTGGCCAAAACCAGCAGTGAGAACCCGCCTACTGCTTTTACCGCCAGCTCCGGACTAACCGTGTATAGCACCTTTCTGAAAGAGTTGACGACCTTTCCGTTGAAATTGTGTTTGCCGTAATTCAATTCAAGCTCCGAAAGCGTGTAAAACCAATCGACTACTTCCAGACCGCAATCTTTCAGAGTGTTGATAGCCATTTCGCGCGTAAAATGATGAATATGGCCTACTGAATGCCTTAGCTTCATTAAATGGCCCGTAAATGCGGCCAGGGCTGAAAAATCAAGTGGAATATGGAAAATCTTGTATTCCGCATGACGGGCGCTTTTCCTGATAAAATCGAAGTAGTTCTCGACATGCTCGAACACGTCGATCATCAACAGAAGGTCGAACTTTTCGTTCGTCTGTAACAGGTCATCGTTGAAGAATTTCAAACGGTCTTTTTCCCGCGACTTGCAAAACTCGTACGCATCCGGTGAAATATCGTAGCCATAAAGCTTCACAGCCTTATCTTCCCAGCGGTCATGGATTTGGTTAAGGATTTCCCCTGCCCCACACCCGATCTCTACGATGGATTTGGGATGCAGGTTATTCTTTTTCAGCATTTTGATAATCTGAGTGGCCTTCCAGGGCGAATCTTCGATGTGCCAGCTGGGGTTGGCACTCAGGTAATCAGATGAAGCATTTACATAATCCATAGTTCTGTGCGAGTTGTTGAGTTTTAAATACCAGGTTCGTACCAAATACAAGCAAAGTTAGTCACGAATTGAAATTACCCCCTGTCAATTGTGCAAAATGCTTGGCTCAGTTATTGTTAGGAGAAAAATAAAAAATAATGGCTATGATCACACAGGAACAACAACGACTCCAAGACAAAATCCTCGCGAAAAGACAGCAGATTGATTTTGAGCGTACCAGCCTGGAAGAAACTATCGCGTTCTCGTCGGAAAACCGTGAGAACCCGGACGTTATGGAAGAAACAAAAAATTTTGACGACCCGGCGCAAAATGCGGCCGACAGCGCGGAAATGAAGTCGCTGAGAGCTGCGGAACGTGAACTGGAAGATTTGTTGCGTCAGTTGGAAGCATTAAAGGGTAAATAAATGCTCACTCCAACGCAAGAACTGGCACAGACACTTCCACACTTGTAGAATCCGATTCTTTACCGCTCACTTTCCCAATTCCGAAATCACCACGGTTAACTTTAAACTTCCCGTAAAACAGGTGCTGACCACCAGTACTTGTGAATGCGAAAGGTATCGATAGCTCTTTTCTTATTCCTCTCAATTCGAGCTCTCCGTGGACGACGAAACCGGTATCTGTCCGGCTTACCGCTTTCGATACAAAATAAATACGCGGGTATCTATCTGCATCGAACCACTTCTCGCCCCTCGCATGCTTGTTTTTCAGCTCTATTCCGGTGTCGATCGAGGCAACGTCCACGGACACTTCGAAATGAGAATCGTCCGGATGCAGGGGATCAAAACGGATATTTCCTTCTATTTTTTGGAAAGAACCATGCGCATACTTTCCATCAAACCTGATCTGATAGCCTTCCGCAATGCGCCAACCCGCCACCATAGCGAATGCATATCCACTAACTACCAATGAACTGACCGCTGTTAAATATTTTCTCATTGTCATGTTTGATATTATCAGGCCACTATCCTCTTGTTTTTGATCATAGACGGATTCACTCCACGGTACTTTTTGAATGCGACCGAAAAGTGGTGTGCATGCTCATACCCCAGCAGGTCCGAAACCTCTTCCACGGAGCGCGATGCATCTAGCAGCAGCTGCTCGGCGTAGTCCATCCGGATTTTGCGCAGGTAACCAAAAACGGTAGTACCGAACAATTCCCTGAATCCCTTTTTAACTTTAAACTCGTTCAACAGGCAAATCCGCGACAGCTCCGCAAGTGACAATTCTTCCAGGAAGTGCGTATCCAGGAAGTACTTCAGTTGAAACAGCTTGTCTTTATCCGCGGCCGAAATATTGTCTGCTTGCTGTGGCCCGCGGAACTGGTCGATCTGCAATGCCAGCAGTTCCAGCATTCTGGATTGGATCATGAGGTTGCGAACGGCCCCGGTTTGCCTGCATTGTTTCACTTCCCGGATGATGCTTTGCATAAGCGGCGTAGTATCCGCGGTGCCGGTAATGCCCGAAAACGGCCTGTTGTGAAGTAAATTCTTCTGAACGCGCTCGCTCCAATGATCGTCGCACCCGATCATGTTTGCAAAAAATGCTTTATCGAGACTAATGTGAAACATTTCCAGGGAATCGTTTGCCCCGACCCGGTTGATATCGCCGCCCTCGGGCGAAAAAACCAGGTTGTGCTTGCCCGGCCGCATATTCAGATCATGTGACAGCCCTTCGAAAGTGGTATCGAGCCTTCCTGCCATGTGGAAATTAATATTGATCGTGTCCACAGGGGTGCTGTCATAGAGGATCACATCCTCTTGCGACGTCCAATGCAAGTTCATCACATGCATGTGCGGGAAAAGCAGGCTTCGGAACTTCATCTCTCCCACCTTCGGGTGATAGCGGGTCATAATGTCATCCCGGTTATTCATTCGCGCGCCCGGAATAACCGACTGCGGATTAGGTACCGGATTAAAATCAAGGATGTCGGCGGAATGAATGAGCGTAGCCATAGGACGGAACTGTTTGAACACAACACGAAAATACACCCACGCCCGCCTCCCGCCTGCTTCCTACTGAGTGAACGGCCCAATTAATCGACGAAATCCGTTTGTCGTAGATTTTAATCCGTTTTGCGTAGGCCTTTGCGGCGTTACCGACCTCATTTTTGCCAAAAACTTCAAAGCCATGATCAGAAAAATCTTAAAATGGACAGGCATTTTCCTGGCCGGAATCGTGCTCGCAGCGATTTCAACTTACACTTACATGTCGGTTGCCATGAAAAACCGTATGAATAAGGCCTATGTATTTGAAAAAGAAATCATTGAAATCCCGACCGACAGTGCTTCCATCGCCCGCGGGAAGCATTTGGTGGCGATAAAAGGTTGCCAGGATTGTCATGGGAACAACCTGGAAGGTAAAGTCATGAACGACGACGGCGCCATTGGCCGGCTCGTTGCAGGGAATCTCACGCATGGGAAGGGCGGTTTACCTGCGGGCTATGACGTTTCCGATTGGCTTGCCGCGCTACGGCACGGCGTTCACCAGGATGGTAAGCCGCTTCTTTTTATGCCTTCCCATGAAACGACACTACTCTCCGCCCAGGACATGGCCGCGCTCATCGCCTACTGCCGCCAGATTCCCAAAGTGGATAATACCCTTCCAGCGAATGACCTCGGCCCGGTAGCCGTCATCATGAGTTACCTTGGCAAAATGCCGCTCCTGTCCGTTGAAAAAATCGATCACAACAAACCGATGGTGGCACGCGCAGATTCGACAGAGGGAGCAGCGCAAGGAAAATACCTGGCCGTATCGTGCTCAGGATGTCACCGCGAGAATTTCAAAGGGGGCGAACCGCTCGCCCCCGGCTTTCCACCCGTACCCGACATTACCCGGACAGGCCATGTTGGCAAATGGACCAAAGCGCAGTTTATCTCGACGCTTACCTCCGGCAAAACACCCGAAGGCCACGTGCTTAAAAATGAAGATATGCCGTGGAAAATGACTGCGCAGTACACGCGCGGCGAGCTTTCTTCGCTTTACGATTTCCTGCAATCTATTCAATAAACGACCGGGCCGGACTTTTCAAAAAGCCCGGCCCGGTGCTGGTATCATTCCTCCCCCGTCGCTATGGGCCTTTCCGTCCGCGACCATTCACTCCACGAGCCCACGTACAGGCTCGCGCCATGCATGCCTGCCTCCGCGAGCGCGAGCAGCGTGTGACACGCAGTTACGCCCGAACCGCAATGCACGATCACCTTGCGCGGGTCCTTGTCTGCCAATGCTTCCCTGTATTTCGCGGCGAGGTCAGCAGGCGACATAAATTCGCCCTTTTCATCCAGATTGGAAGTATAAGGTATATTGACCGCCCCAGGAATATGGCCGGCCACCAGGTCTATCGGTTCGCTTTCACCCAGGTAACGGTAATGCTCGCGCACATCGATCACCATCGACTCAGGATCGGCAGCGGCAAGCGCCACGTCTTCGGCATCCACTAGCGGCATTTGCCATCCTTTGATCGGATATTCCTCCAAAGCGTGCAGGGAAGCTGCTTTTTGTGTTAAATCAATACCCGCCTCCGAGATCGCGTCGAGTCCGCCGCTTACCACGAATACCTTCTCGTGGCCGGCCGCTTTGAGCATCCACCAAAAGCGTGCGGCGGCATTGGCACCTTTCTTATCGTCATAAACAACAACCGTGGAAGAAGGGCTGATACCCAAAATTCCCAAAAAACGCCCGAAATCATTAGGCTCAGGCAGCGGGTGCCGCCCACCGTTTGACGGGTCGCCTGTCTTCTCCGACAGGTCGGTTTCGAGGTCTACAAACTGCGCATTTTCGAGATGCGCACGGTTGTACCGTTCCAGAGCATCGGTCCCTCCCCGTGCATCGATCACGATCGGGTCTTCATTTTCCAGAATGGTTTTGAGCTGGTCTGTTGTAATGATATTCATGTCCGGGTCATTTGAAAAAACTTTGGTAAATAAACTCACTTTTGATAAGTTTTTCCCAATCTCAGCAACCTATTGGGAAAGATTTGATTTTTTATGGAGAAAATTTTTCTTGAAACGATCGGGGCGCATCAGCGGATCATTTTTAAAGTAAGCAGGATGTACCGCAACACGCCGGAGGACCAGCAGGACCTTTTTCAGGAAATCGTGTACCAACTCTGGCGCGCTTTCCCGGGATTCCGGCACGAATCGAAGATCACCACCTGGATCTACCGTATCGCGCTGAACACCGCCATGGCGGCGTACCGAAAGCACCGACCACCCATTTCCCTCTCCGAACATCCGCCCGACCTGGCCGATACACCAGATACCATTTCCGAGCAGGAAGAATGGCTCTTCCGCGCATTGCGCACGCTGAGCGAATCGGAACGGGCGCTCATTTCCCTCTACCTCGAAGATTACTCATACGCTGAAATTGCCTCGGTAACAGGCATTTCCGAAAACTACGTGGGCGTGAAGCTCAATCGCATTAGAGAAAAACTTAAGACACTTTCAACCTCAAAAAACTGATGAATATCGATGATCTGAAATCGGAATGGCAAAGCGCCGGCCAGGGATCGCTTTCCGAAAAGGAACTGGCGATGATGACGCGTGTCCGCAACCATCCTTCACTTCGCAAATTGCGGATCAAATTCATGACGGAGATAGTAGCCCTTACCGCTTTCCTGTTTCTCTTTTATGATGGCCTCGACGGGGCTCAAAAGCCTTTAATAGTTAATATCCTATTGATTATCAGCGTTACTATTTACATTATTAATAATGCATTGAGCTATTATCATATCCAGAATCCCCTGGTAAGCGGAAATTTCCGGGAGGCGCTGGCGAAGCAGGTACATTCATTAAAAAGGCTGGCGGTGTTGTCGCTGACCTCATCGGTTGTGTATGCGGCTACCCTTTTGTTCTTCCTGACTTATCAAGCGGCTTTCACACAGCGCAAGTACATCATTTTGAGTGCTTTAATCATCACATTCTCTTTGCTGTTCTACTACTCCTGGATCAGCTGGCAAAGAAAAATTACCCATTTCAGGCAGTTGGAAGCAGATTTTTGACATTTTAGCGGGATTAACAATTATCCATGCCATGATTTGCCAGGAATTTACAGAAGACGACATTGCTTTCCTCCCCGCCCTCGAACCTGAGGGCTGGGGCGATATTCGCCCCCGGTTTGAATTCTTTTTAAAATCGGACTGCTGCAAGCCGATCAAGATCGTCGAAGACGGGCGGCCCGTTGCGGTGGGTACCTCCATTTTTCATGGCGATACGGTCTGGCTCGCGTGTATCATCACGCACGGGGACTATCGCAACAGAGGCCTGGGGAGCGCCATCACGCGCCATTTGATTGGTAGCGTCGACCGGAACCGCTACCCTACCATCTACCTCGATGCGACGGAATTTGGCTATCCGGTGTATTTGAAACAGGGTTTTGAAGTGGAATGCCAATATGCACATTTACGGCGGGAGGACAATGCACCCCAATTGGAGCCGTCTCCGCTGATCCGCCCATTTACCGAAGATTTTCGCGAGGCGGCTTACGAGCTCGACCGGATGGTGTCCGGTGAGGACAGGCGCGGGATCATGGCTGAGTTTTTGGCCGACTCCTTTCTATATCTGGATTCCAATGAGGCATTGCAGGGCGTGTATCTCCCCGCTTGGAGCGACGGACCTATCGTGGCCACGAACGATGCCGCCGGTTTTGCCCTTATGCAATTGCGCGTTGTGTCCCGGCCGTTTGCCATCCTGCCGATGGGCAATACAGCCGGCTTGAAATTTTTGCAAGAACAGGACTTCCATTTGCGGAAAACCTCCCGCCGGATGGTACTGGGGCCAAAGAGAGTCTGGCATCCAGAACGCCTTTACAATCGCATCAGCGGCGCATTGGGCTGATCAGCGCAGTACGAGCTCGCTGATTTTCGAAAATTCGGTGTGCGGCGCCATGGCCCTGACGATCCCTTTACGATCTACCAATATGAAATAGGGCGTCTCGCTGATCTTGTAGCGGTGATTGAAACCATACGATTCCGGAACGGGAATGAAACCGCAGTTCCGTTTCGGAATCGCTTCCAGACATTCCTCCTCCGTATTGAGCGTCGTTCCGAGGGAAATTATGTCAATCCCCTTCTTTTTATTCTCATCCACAAAATTGGAGATCACCTTCGTGCTGGCGAGCGTGTAGAGAGGCTTTTCATAGCGTACCCAGAAGCCCAGCAAAATATATTTCCCCCGCAGTTTTTCCGAATCATATTCCCGCCCGTCCAACCCACGCATTACGAAGGGCGCAATCGGTTCTCCTATTTCGGGCATCAGGTCGGGATTGTTCATCACCGAGCCATCCTGTTGCACGTACAACTGGCTCTTTTTGATGATTTCAAACGATGAAGCCTTGCCATATTTATCGAATACCGGCTGGGTTTTGTATTGCCCCGGACTACGTTTGAGCATGTTGTCATAAGTCTCGTAACTGATCCGCTTGCCGGTGGCGTGATCGATAATGGGGGTATCGCGGTTCATAACGAACTGCTGACTCACCTTGCCATTATAGCGTGTTACCTTCGGCTCATCGGATTGACAAAACGCTGAAAATCTGACAGATCCGACAACTGCCAGCAAGCAAATGGTAAATTTCGGTAAACGACTCACAAACATTCTGCCTCAAAAGATTGTATCAGTATCAAATTATTGATATTTTCATGCACAAATAATCACCAGACATGACCTCCTAATAACTGGTAATTACCATTCGATATTTTAGGTCGATTTAACTAATTGCAAATTTACTTATGTACGAGCGGATCCGTGAGAAGTTGGGGATTCTGGCTGATGCTGCAAAATACGATGTGTCATGCTCATCGAGCGGCAGCAACCGGAAAAATGAGAACAAGGGAATCGGGGATGCAGAAGGCACGGGGATCTGCCACACCTACACCGAGGACGGCCGATGTGTGTCACTCTTGAAAATACTGCTCACCAACCACTGCATTTACGACTGTGCATTCTGCGTTTCCCGGCGCAGTAACGATATCAAACGGGCCGCATTCACTGTGGAAGAAGTGGTGGAACTGACCATGAATTTCTACCGGCGTAACTACATTGAAGGGCTGTTCCTAAGCTCGGGCATTTTCAAGGATGCCGATTATACAATGGAAAGGCTCGTCCGCATTGTAAAAAAGCTGCGGCAGGAAGAGCGGTTCAATGGTTATATCCATTTGAAAACAATCCCCGGCGCTAGCGACGAGCTACTGCGCGAGGCAGGCATGTACGCGGACCGCATGAGTATTAATCTCGAAATGCCAACCGAATCGGGCCTGAAACTGCTTGCCCCCGAAAAGTCGCACGCCGAAGTGAAAAAGCCCTTGAAGTACATTCAAAACAACATCACCCAGTTTGAAAGCGAGAAAGCGCTGATCAAAAGCGTGCCGAAATTCGTGCCGGCCGGGCAGAGCACGCAGATCGTCGTGGGGGCCACGCCTGAGTCGGACAAAGAGATATTGTACACCGCCAACGCATTCTACCAGAATTTTTCCCTGAAACGGGTTTACTACTCGGGCTACATTCCAATCAGCTATGATGCGAGGCTGCCGGTAATCGGCTCCCAGCCGCCGTTGATTCGCGAAAACAGGCTATACCAAGCCGACTGGCTAATGCGTTTCTACGGTTTTAAAGTCCAGGAAATCCTCAGCGACATTCATCCGAACCTCGAAGCGGACGTCGACCCGAAACTAAGCTGGGCATTGCGGAACCTTGACCAGTTCCCGGTCGACATTAATACAGCAGATTACTTCATGATCCTGCGCGTGCCGGGCATAGGCGTAAGTTCCGCATTGAAAATTGTTCAGGCGCGCAAGTTTAACCGGCTGTACGAAAGCCATTTACGGAAACTCGGCATTGCATTTCGCAAGGCAGGGCACTTCATACGGTATGCCGACAGCCCCGTTCAACTCAAAGAATATGAAGCGGGACATATCAAAGGGCTGATCCTTTCGGAAAGCAAAAGCAAATACCAGAAAAACCCGCTTAACCAATTATCCCTGTTCTGATGGAGCTTTATATTTTCGACGGCTCGCTGGAAGGGATGTTGACGGCCGTTTTTGAATGCTATCGGCGAAAATCGCAGGCTGTAAAGCTTGTGTCCGAAGTATTTCACGTTCCGGATGTTTTCGATCCGGGCTACCGGGTGATTTCCGACCGCGAAAAAGGCAAGCGGGTTTGGAAAGGGCTTTGTAAAAAGCTGGGAAAGGAATGGCAGTTCCGGTTTTACAAGGCGTTCCTTTCCGAACAGCCGGAAGTTTACCAGCATTTGTTCAATTTCGCCCGATATGTGATCGACCAGCCGGCCGGTGCATGCGAAAACTTCGCACATCCCGATGTCCTGGCCATTTCCCAGATCGCACAGAAAGTCCATCGCGAAAAACACCGGATGGAGGCATTCGTACGGTTCCAGAAAACGGGCGACGGCATTTACTACGCCCATATCGAGCCTGATTTTGACGTACTCCCACTTCTTACCGAGCATTTCCAGAACCGCTATGCCGACCAGCGCTGGATTATTTACGATCTCAAAAGAAAATACGGCCTTTACTACGACCTCGAAAAAACCGAGGAAATCGAGCTCGACGCCGCCCCGCAAATGTCGGTCACCAATGCGCTTCCGTCCGGCCTGCTCGACGCGAAAGAACAGCTTTATACATTGCTTTGGCAGGACTATTTCAAAAGTACCAACATTCAGGCGCGGAAAAACACGCGCCTGCACGTGCGGCACGTGCCCCGTCGCTATTGGAAATACCTTTCGGAGAAGCAGGGATAGATTTCGCTGATAATCAATATTTTTTGTGCATGTCGCCACGGTTAACATAGCGGATCGTGTCTCGGAAAATGTAGTCAATCCAAGTTCGGATTGGCTTTTCCAACGATCCCGTTGGAATGTCCATTCAACCACATTTTCCTGCATGCTATGAAAACCTTTACGTTCGTCATTTGCATTCTGCTCTCAGCGATTGCCTCCTATGCCGTAGCGCCCGCCGGCGGTTATGGCAATGCTCCTTCCACCACCGGCACGCCCGACAAGCAGCCGGCCGTAAATGCCGCACCGTTCAGTGTGTGTATTGAGGCTGAAAATTCCGATGGCACCGGGCCGATTACCGAAGATCCCAACGCTTCTAATGGCAAAACGCGGGGTGCGCAAGATAATTGGAACCATTATGTTGACTATGAAGTATTTGGGGCGCCCGCCGGAAGGTACGCGCTCACGATCCGGTATTATGCGGAAGGCGATGCGTGGACCTGGCTTTCCATTAACGGTGCCGAAACGGCCCCGGTTGTGGGGTTACCTGCTACCAACTCCTGGAATATCGCCTGGGGAGAGCGTACAATCGATGTTACCTTAACCGAGGGTTACAGCAAAATTCGTCTTGGCGGCCTCCCCTTTCACAGCCCTACCCGCCAGGATAGAATCTGCCTTGTGAGGATCGGCGACACTGGTCAGCCTGTGTCGTGCAACTATAAAATACGCCCATATTCGGTAGAGACTTACCCGGTTTATACGCCAGGGCAAACCATGAACCTGAGTGCCAAATGCACTGGCAGTGATTGTAGCGCCACCTCGTTCACATGGAGCGGCAATGGTATTGCGCTCAACGGTGAGACTATTTCGACAGCCGCCCCCATGACCGACGGAGACTATTTCTACTCGGTAACCGCTTCCAAACCAGGCTGTGCCGACACCACAGCGACCATGCAAATACGTGTACAATCCACACCTGTCGAATGCGATTACATTGTAGGGACGACTGTAAGCGATTACACGCCGAGCTGCGGGCAAGGTATGTGGGCCATTGCAGATTGCAACGGGTTGGGCTGCTTGGGCCTCAATTACAAATGGTCTGGACCAGGCCTGGATGTTTCAGGTCCGGGAAAAACGTCTGTGAATTTCTATGCGCCCTCCCAGAACGGCACATACACCTATACCCGAACTACCTCGAAGCCGGGCTGCCCCGACAATGTCACCGAATTTAAGCTCACCATCACCGATTGTGGCGACGGGCCGTTCAAAGTATGCCTCGAAGCCGAGGATGCGGCCGGAACCGGGCCCGTTACAATGGATCCGAATGCATCAGGAGGCAAGACGCGGGGCGGCCAGGACCGGCAGGATTACACAGTATCTTACCAGGTTCACGACGTCCAGGCCGAGGGCCCTCACGCCGTCACTTTCCGGTATTACGCCGAAGCCAATACGGCCATTGAAGTGACTATCAATAACGAAATTTTTCCATACAAAATAGAACTCCCGGCGTCGAACTCCTGGAATATCGTCTGGACCGAGCGGACTATCGTTTTTGCATTACAGAAAGGGCTGAATTTTATTGAAGTGAAAGGCTTGCCCGGTTACAGTCCGGTACGCCACGATAAGATATGCGTCGAGCAAATGCCCGGCGTACCTCCTGCCTGCGATTTCGTGGTAGTACCGCACCTGTCCACTTTCACTCCGCAATGCGGCACACAGATTACCCTCTCCTCGAATTGTTCCGGAGCGGATTGCGGCCCGGTGTTCTACAACTGGTATGGGCCGGATGGTTATGCCAGGTATACAAAAACGATCGACGTGCCGGTACCGGCCGCCAACGGAATATATTACTATACACTCGTGGCGGGTAAGGAAGGATGCGCCAGCCGACACATTCCGGTTTGGTTCACGGTGAACGACTGTGGGTCTTCCGGCGGTGAAACCTCGGCTTGTGTGGAAGCCGAGCACATGGCCAGCAACGGACCTGGTACCAGCGATCCGAACGCTTCGAACGGTCAAACACGCGGCGCTCAAAACAATTATGATTATTATGTGGATTACCAGATCAATAACTTCGCGGCCGGCACCTACCCGTTGACGCTCCGATACTATGCGGAATCCGATGCGCAGGTAAGCGTGTCGGTAAATGGAAACGTACAGCTCTCCTCCGTGCTGTTAGGTGCATCCAACAGCTGGAATATCGTATCGCGGGAAGCTACGGTCTACATTGCGGTACCTGCGGGCAACAGTGTGATCCGCATTCAGGGATTACCAGGCGCGGCTGTCCGTCAGGACAAAATTTGTGTCGGAAATTTGTCAGGCAATGCACGAATGGCCGTACCGGAGTTTGTTTCAACACCAACCGACGCACCATTGCTCCAAGCCTACCCCAACCCCGCGCCCGGGGAGTTCAAAGCGAGCTTTCACCTGAAAACCGGCGAAGCGGCCACCATCCGCGTGACCGACGTGCAGGGTAAGGTTTGGCATTCGCGGAGCGTCAAAGGCAAGGGCCCGCACGAGGAGCGCATCAGCCTCGGTAATGCCCCCGCAGGCATTTACCTGCTCCAAGTGAAGAAACCGGATTCGGTAGAAACGAAAAAGATTTTACTCACGCGTTAATGCAAAAGCGGTTGCCTGAAATCAGGCAACCGCTTTTTGATTATTTCCATTTACTTCCCAGCCAGGCCTTTCGGAATGTCTGCATATCGGCCGAAACCGTTTGCCCCGCTTCTTCGAACGTAACTACCTGCCAACGCGGGTTTTCGGCGAGTTCAAGCATTGCCGACTTCTGCTCGTCGCGGTGTTTATATTCCACTGCAACCTGGTCGCCTGGTTTATGTGTTTTCAGTATGGAAGTCAATTCATCGTTTTTCGATACCATTCTTCCGTCCACTTTCAGGATTTCGTCGTCGATATCCAGTCCGGCTTTGTAGAGTGGGCTTCCGATGATGGTATTTGCCGTGATGGTGAGCCCTGCACCCTCTTTATAGCGCACATCGCCGATCCACGCTTGTCCTTCAAACTGTTTTTTCAGCAGCAACCCCGCCTTGGCGAGCAATGGAGCATAGTCCAGCGACTCGTGCCCATTGACATATTTTGCAAAAAACTGCTGTGCAAATACCTTGTCTTTGGTGTACGCGGCCAAAACCGTTTCCAGGTCAGCCACATTATAGGCGATCTCGGGTTTTCCATGTTTTGCCCAAACAGCCTTCATAAAATCATCGAGGTTCAGCCCCTTGCCCCTTAGTTGAAGGTCCAATGCAAGCGCCACCGAGGCTCCGTAAGGATAGTAGGAAGTATAAATATTCGGATAATTCGTCTTATCGATCGCCACACCCGCATCTACAAAAACGGCATTGCTGCTGGCCTGCACAGGCGATATGCGCGTCGCGCCAACGGTATTTTCTTTTGTATTAACCAGGGATGTCAAGGTGCGGCAATAATCGTCCAGTGAATCGAAACCAGCTCTTTCGAGTAGCAGTTCTCCGTAATATTGGGTAAACCCTTCGGCAAACCAGAGTTCGAAACTCATATTGCTTTTTTCAAAATTGAATGGTTCCAGTGTTTTCGGGCGAATGCGCTCGACATTCCAGGTATGGAAGAACTCGTGTGAGAATACGCCAAGCAGGTTGTCGGAACCGTCGAATGCGACCGGCAGGGTGATCATCGTACTGTTGCGGTGCTCCATACCGTCGCCTTTTACATAGGGGTTAATGCTGGCCAGAAAGGTGTAATTCCCGTTGTCAAATGCCGGAAATTCTCCGAAAACCATCCGCGCCTCCTCGGTAATGCGTTTTATTTTCCCGACAAATGCGGTAGCGAGTGAGTCGCTGCTCTTCGCCTCCAATGCAAGCCTGAACCGCGACGGCTTATTATCCGCATTGGGAACCGTCCATTCCTTGATCGTCAGCTGGCCGATTTTGGTAGGCGAATCCATAAAGTACTGTAAATCGGGAGCTGTGAAAACATTCGCTTCTCCCGTTGTTTTGAGTTGCGTAGCGATCGTCCAGGAATTAGGTTCAGGCAGGTTGAATGCGACGGTTATCGGCGCTTTTTCCAGCTCCTTTACCCACATGAATGCAGCCGGCATATTGAAATGCACGCTGCTGGCATCGATTCCCGCGTAAGTGCCGTCGGGGTGGTTGGCATACAAAGTGTATGCTACCTTTACAAAACCGTTGGGAACGGCGATTTTGTATACATCACCATCCACGCGCTGCACCGGCACCGGCTTGCCCGATTTGTCGAATGCCGCCACGTCATAAATATTCTTCCCGTACTCGTGCGTCGCATACCTGCCCGGCGACGAGCGCGACATCCTGAAAAGCAGCTCCTTCTGAGGCGCATCCGTTACGCTCAGCGCTACGCGGGCCTCGTGGTGGACGATATTCGGAAAGGACACATCGTAGCGGATCGACTGCGCGAACGCGTACGAGCATAATAGGGGCGCGGCAAGCAATGCGGCCAGTTTTTTCATGGACTGATTAAATGATTTTGAAGTGACAATGCACCAATTTAACCCAATAACCGAACATTTAAAGCCCCCATACACCTACTAACCCGATTATTGCTTAATTTTTCCGGTTCAAATCCCATTAAACCTTTAAATAGTATCGACCTTTCATGAAGAAACTGTTCCTTCCGCTCGCCCTGACCCTCGCTATCACCTCGCAACACGCTTACAGCCAGACAAAAGCGCTTTTCAATGGAAAAGATCTGAAAGGATGGCACATCGATGTGCCCGAAATGGACAAAGATCCGAAGGCTGTGAATCCGTTCCTCGTGCGCAATGGCCTGCTCGTGAGCCTGGGAACGCCCGGCGGGCACCTGATCACGGACGCGCAGTATGAGAACTTCCGGTTTACATATCAATACCGATTCGCAGGGAAGCCAGGCAACTGCGGTGCGCTGGTGTTCGTTTCCAAGCCGCGCGATTTGTATGATATGTTTCCCAAATCCATCGAAGTACAAATGATGCACCAGAATGCGGGTGATTTCTGGTGTATTCAGGAAGATATTACCGTGCCCGACATGGAAAAACGCCGCGGGCCGAAGGAAAAATGGGGTGTGAACGGCGACAAGCTCCGCCGCATTCCCAACCTCACCGACGGCACCGAAAAGCCTTTGGGCGAATGGAATTCGATGGTGATAGAATGTGTTAAGAATTCAATTAAAGTATGGCTCAATGGCGTGTTGGTCAACTACGGCTATGACGCGACGGCTTCGAAAGGTCAGATCGCATTGCAGTCGGAGGGCTCCGAAGTTGAGTTCAAGGATATTAAACTGACGCCGATTAAAGCGCTATCCAAATAATGAACCTTAAATCAAACCGTCTGGTCAGGAATATCGCCATTGTCGTGGTGCTGATCGCCAATATCGGCTGTGATCAGATCTCGAAAAGCGTGGTGAGGGAGAATGTGGGCTTTTATCAGACGATCCACGTGATCAAAGACTACGTGACCATTACCTATGTCGAAAATACGGGGGCATTCCTGAGCCTGGGGAGTTCTCTGCCCGATTCGATCAAGATATTTGTGCTGTCCGTCATCCCGCTGATCGCCTTGCTATTCGGTATCATTTACCTGTTGACCAAAAAGAACCTGACCTGGCTCAGCGCGCTCGCATTGAGTTTTGCCATTGGCGGCGGTATCGGTAACATTTACGACCGGCTCGTGCACGGCTCGGTCACGGATTTCATGCATATCAATTTCGGGTTATTCCAAACAGGCATATTCAATATGGCCGATGTGTCGATCATGACGGGGATGTTTATCTTCCTGTATCAGTCGTATAGCCGGCAAAAGTCGAGGTTTCCAGGTATTTGAGAGGGCATTGGGAATGCGGGTCTGTTGGTCAACATGGGTGTGTGGCGCAATCTTTGTTGTTACATGCCTGACGGCATTTTACCACACACCGGTCTCACTTCATTTGCTACCAATATTACATCGCTAACGCGATTGGGCATTAATGCAAAATAGCCTCATCGCAAGTGCCGTTAAGCACGCAATGTTGGTAGCAACCCGACAACCAAACGGCACATCGCCAAGCGCAAGAGGCACGCAATGTTGGTAGACAAACGGAATTGGCGCGTTTGGAATATTGCAACGCCGTTACAATTT
>NZ_JAHXBN010000173.1 GCF_019924045.1 Dyadobacter fermentans
ATACTGGGGCCCATTTGAGTATTGACGAAACCTCTCTTTCCAATGGCGAGCTTTACACGATTGTGACTAATAAAGCAGCCCAGGGTCGGAAAGGCTCATTGGTGGCTATGGTCAAAGGCACTCAAGCCAGCTCGGTCATTGAGGTTTTAAGAAAGATTCCTAAGCGCATTCGCGGCAAAGTACGAGAAGTAACACTGGATATGGCCGCTAACATGGGGGTA
>NZ_JAHXBN010000174.1 GCF_019924045.1 Dyadobacter fermentans
CACTCCACACACGGTTACCAAGCGTGTTGAGCAGACCTTTGGAAGCCTCCGTTACACTTTTGGAGGCGACCACCCCAGTCAAACTACCCACCATGCACGGTCCTGCTCATTGAGCAGTTAGATCCCAGGCCAGCGAAGGGTGGTATTTCAACGTTGGCTCCTGAACGCCTGGCGACGCCCAATCACAGCCTCCCACCTATCCTACACATCCCTGACCCGAA
>NZ_JAHXBN010000025.1 GCF_019924045.1 Dyadobacter fermentans
GGCCCTGCGGGCCCGACCGCCGACCATGGACCGCCGACGGCCGATCATATGCTGCGCCCGTGCTAAAAATGCCCTGCGGGCCCGACCGGCAAACGGCCGATCACATACCGCGCTGGTGCAGAATACCCTGCGGCGGTCAGCGGTCGGCGGTCAATGGTCCATCGTCCATGGTCAGCCCTCCGGGCCTATTCAAACATCCGCTCCTCCCGTATCTCCCGAAACGGCTTTTCAAAAAACGCCATCGTAACGCGATTGAAATCTGAGGCGTAATGTATCAGTGTCGAATGCCCCGAATCGGGCAGAATCCAGAGATAGGACTTCGGGATAGCCCTTGCGATCTGCACCGTGTGCTCGGGGATGATCACATCGTGGTCGCCGCCGATGATGAGCGAGGGGCAGTGTACTTGATGCAGTTGTTGAAGCGTCATATTGGGTTGGACGGCCATCAGGTGCATAAGCTTTCGCTGATTGCGTTTGACAGGGTCGGCCATTTGCTTTGTCAGATCGGCATCCCATTCCAGGATCTTTTTATACAGCCAGGGATCCAATGCGGTGGAGTCGGGCCAGAGATTGGCACCGGTCGCTGCCAGTTTCCGCACTTTCTCGGGGTGGCGCAATGCCAGCAGCAATGCATTAATGCCGCCATCGCTCCATCCTACCACGTTACAGGAATCGATTTTGAGATGTTCCAGCAATGCGTGCAGGTCGTCGGCCATCATTTCGTAGGACAGCGAGTCGCCCTTGTCCTCTGATCTCCCCTGCGCCCGGCTGTCCACCAAAATCACTTTGTAAGACTTTGCAAATGCATGGAGCTGATGTCTGAAGTCGCGCATCGAGCCTCCGTTGCCATGGACAAACAGGACCGGCTTGCCAGAGCCGTACACTTCATAATACAACTTTACACCCCGCAAGTCGGCAAAATGACCTGCTTTGGGATTTCTCCCCAGCAGCGCGGTGTCCGGCTTTATCTGCGCATAGGCTTTCGTGCCGGCGAGCCAGCAGCAGAAGAAGATCAGGAGATTCAGTTTCATTTCAAATCAGGTTTGAGGCTCGTACTTACCAAATGTACGTTCCAAAAACGACTCTATCCTCGCCTTCTGCCGCAAATGATGCCTGAAATGCATTTCTGAAAACTGAAACCACTCCTCCGCGCACAGGTAATGCAGGCCCGGGTGCTTCGCCTTTCCATGGAACAGGCTCCGTGCGATCAACAAGTCGGTTTCGGCAACGATCGTTTTCAGTTGCAGCAGCCGGTCTATCAGCGATTGTTTGCTGGCGGGCTGCCGGACAAATGCATTGGAAGGCGGCCCATCGAGGATCGCATCGGGAAATGCATTGTTGCGCAGCATGATTTTCGCTTCCGAAGAACATTCCTCCATCGCATGGTCGTTCGACGCCAGGCAGACTTTGATCTGGCTGAAATAAAACTCCGTCTCGTCCAGAATGTGCATATAAACCTGCCCCAGCGACCAGGCGCCCGGGCCCGGCTGGGCCAGCAACCTGGCAATATCGTAGGGTTCCAGCGATCGAAGCCAGATATCGATGGTGTGGTGATAGTCCTTGACTCTCATTTTTTAAGATGTGCTGATGATCTTACAAACCTAATCCGATTGCCGGTGAAAATGCGCGGGGTTTAACGACAATCAGCGGTGGTATTTGCGCCAAATGTGTGGTCGTACACGGGATAATCGGTATACCCGCCGTCGCCACCCTGGTAGTAGGTCCCGGGATCGCCCGCTGCAAGGGGAAGATCGAGGCGGAAACGCTCCGTCAGGTCGGGATTGGCAATGTATGGCCTGCCGAATGCGATCAGGTCGGCGAGCCCGGCTTGCAAGGCCGCTTCCGCCGATTCCGCAGAATAGCCTCCCGCGAGCATCACCAACCCATCGTAACGGCGGCGCAGGTCGCGGATGTAAGTTTCAGGGATTTTGCCCTTCTCCACCGGCCCCTGATCGGACAAATGGATATACAAAATGCCCATTTCCTGCAATGCACTCACAATATACCGCTGCGTTTCCGCCTCTTCGGCGTAGTCGGGCAGGTCGTTGAGTTTCACAAACGGCGACAGGCGTATTCCGGTGCGCTCCTTCCCGATTGCCGCCACGGTACCTTCCACGATTTCGAGCAGGAAACGGCTGCGGGCGGCGATACTTCCCCCGTAGGCATCGGTGCGCCGGTTGGTGTGCGGGTGCAGAAATTGCTCCGGCAGGAACCCATGCGCACCGTGTATTTCGACACCGTCGAAGCCCGCCCCGATCGCATTGATCGCGCCCCGGATATGCTCGTCGATCAGCCTTCGAACGTCGGTCGCGCTGGCCTCTTTTGGCTCGCTATTGGGTAAATGGATTTCCCCTGCTGTGCGTATCAACCCTTCGGCCGCCACCGCAGATGGCCCGATCAGCGGCATTTGTCCTTCATTATTAAGGTAATGCCCGACGCGCCCCGCGTGCACGAGCTGCATGAAAATCCGCCCGCCTCGTGCGTGCACTTCATCGGTAACGCGCTTCCAGCCGTCGATCTGCGCCTGGTTGTAAATTCCGGGGGTACCCATGTAACCGATGCCGTTGGGGGCCACGGCGGTATTGTCTGTGATGATCAGGCCCGCGCCTGCCCTTTGCCCAAAATACGAGGCGGCCGACGCCCCGGGAACGCCATTCAATGCCCTCCTGCGGTTCATGGGGGCCATTACGACGCGGTTCGGCAATTCGAGCGTATCGGTTATCAGTGGTGTCAATAGTTTTTTCTCCGTTTCCATAATGGCTTTTTTGAATGCAAAACTATCTGCACCACCTGCGGCCGAACAGTGATGTTGCGTGGTTTTTTCGGTATTTTTACAGGTTATGAAACAAAAGACACTGCATCAGCCCTTCGAAGTGTACGTAGCCGATATGGATTGCTGGAACGAGCGACCGCTGATCTACCACTTCTTCGAAATAGTCAGGATCATCGACGGAACCGGCACGCGCGAGACCAACCGCAACCGATTCGCGTACCGCCCGGGCAGTATTTTCCTCTTCACCCCGCTGGATTGCCGCGGCTTCGACGTCGAGACACCCACACGATTCTGCTCCATCCGGTTTTCGGAAGCATTTTTCTCCGAATACAAAACCGAGCAGGACAAGGAGCGCGTGACCGAATGGCTGAGACAGCTTGAAACGATATTCGCACACCACAACCGGTTCGAAGAGCTCCTGATCCGCAACGAGGGCGATTGCCGGATGATCGCCTCGCTGATCTCCCACCTCGTCACCGAATACGAGCAGCGGCAGGCAGGCCATGAAGAGAACCTGCGGCACCTGGTAACGCTGATCCTCAACGTAATCACCCGCAATGTGCATGACGGCCGCGCGGCCGACACCTCGGGCACAAGGCAAGCGCTTATCAACCGGGTATTGTTGCATATCCAAAGGCACATCGCCGACCCTGAAAGGCTGCGCGTCGAATACCTCGCCGGGCAATTCAACCTGTCGCCCAACTATGTAGGTGAATATTTCCGTAAATACACGGGGGAAAGCCTGCAAAACTATGTCGCATCGTCGCGCATTAAGCTCGTGGCACAGCGCCTCACACAAAGCAACCTGACGATCAGCGAAATAGCGAACGAGCTGGGCTATACCGACGAAAGCCACCTCAGCCGCCAGTTCCGCAAGCACCACGGCACCAGCCCGACGGCCTTCCGGAAAGGGCTCGTTACAGCGGCCGTTTAAAGAATGCCATTGGCTGCGAACTCCCTCGGCGTCATGTTATACAGATCGCGAAAGCATTTGGCAAAATAGGAAAGGTTATCAAAGCCCACCGCATAAGCCGCTTCGGAGACCGTAACACCGCCAGAAAGCAACGCAGCCGCTTTTTTCAGCCTGTAATTACGGATCAGCTCTACCGCCGAAAGGTCGACCAGCGTTTTGAGCTTTCGGTTGAGGCTGCTGTTGCTCATCCCGATCTCACGGATCAGCTCGGTCACCCCGAAATCGGGGTCGTCGAGGCGGGCATCGAGAATTGGGTATAACCTGTTCAAAAACGGGTCTGTGCCCTCCCCTGAATCCGCCGGCAATGCTACCGGTCCTGCGAAGCTCGCCCGCAGGCGCTCGTACAGGCGCGCCTGCCTGTCGAGCAGGTTACGGATGCGCAGGCGTAGCTCGGGCAGGTGAAAAGGCTTGGTAATGTAGTCGTCCGCGCCGAGTTCCAGCCCCTCCACCCTGCTTTCCAGCGCCGATTTGGCCGTTAGCAGCACCACCGGAATATGGCTCGTTTCCAGGTTGGATTTAATGTGTTTACAAAAAGTATATCCATCCATTACCGGCATCATCACGTCGCTGATGATCAGGTCAGGCATGATTTCGGCGGCCATAGCCAGCCCTTCCTCGCCATTCCCTGCGTGGTGAAACCGGTAATTTCCCGCCAGGCTATCGGAAACAAACTCGGCCAGTCCCGCATTGTCCTCCACCAGCAAGATCTGCACCAAACGGGCCTCTTCAGGGTCGGCTGGACCGTTTTCACCAACTTTCGGAACCACCGGCCCGGCTGGCCGCAAGGCTTCATCCCGGCGGTACGGCAATCTCACCGTAAAAACGGTATCAAACCCGTCGGCACCGCTTTGGACCGAAACCCTGCCCCCTTGCAAACCGACCAGTTCCTTCACAATAGCCAGCCCGATACCGGTACCTTCCTGGTAGCCAGCGGGTTGATCGGCCTGGTAAAAACGGTCGAAAATACGGACGAGCTGCGCATCGGGAATCCGCGCGCCCGTATTCGCGACGGTGATTTCCGTCCCTTCCGAATCAGCCGAACCGAGTGTAACCAATATCCGCCCCCGGGCATTCGCAAACTTCACCGCATTGGACAGCAGGTTGGTGACAATCCTTTCCAGTTTTTCATGATCAAACCAGTAGTACCGGCTTTCAAGGCGGTTTTCAAACTCTAAAACCACATTTTTCGCCTCCGCAGCCATTTGGAAAGCACCGGTAAGCATTTCCACAAAATCCGGCAAATTACCCCGGGCCACGTTGATATTCGTTGTACCGGCTTCCAGTTTGGAGAGATCGAGCAACTGGTTGATGAGCCCCAGGAGCTGCCGTGCGTTCCGGTCGATCATAGAAAGGCGTTTGGCATCTTTTTCCTGCCGCGTTTCTTCCAGCATTTGCGCGGCAGGTCCGAGGATCAGCGTGAGCGGCGTCCTGAATTCGTGGGTAATGTTGGAAAAAAAGCGGGTCTTCATTCCGTCGAGTTCACGCAACTGCTCAGCCTCCCGCGCTTTCAGATCCACTTCTTTTTGCTTAAAAACGATGGACTCCTGCATCCGGACGCGGTTGATATAAACCCTCAGCAATCCATAAACCAGACCAAGAAAAGCCAGCAAATAGATCGCATAAGCCCACCAAGTTTGCCACCACGGCGGGTTCACCCGGATATGCAGTTCCCGCACGTCGGGACTCCACACGCCGAACGTGTTGGAAGCATTTAACCGCAATACATAATCGCCCGGCCGGAGGTCGGTGTACTTGGTCACCGGCGTTTCGGTTTCAATCCAATGCTCGTCCACGCCTTCGAGCTGGTACCGGTAGCGGATTTTATCGCTGCGGTTGTATTGCATCGCCGCGAATTCGATGGTGAGGAAGTTCTGCCAATGCGCCAGGTCAAGTGCCTGCATGGCCGTTACGGGCAGCTCTCCGGCCGACCGACGCGGTTCCAGGGGCGCATTATTAATGAAAATGCCCGTAATGTAAACCGGTGGGCGATAATGGTCCTCATTGGGTTGCTTCGAATCAAAAGCCGTGATTCCCTCCATCCCACCCAGGAAAATGCGCCCGTCGGGCAATGCGAGAGCATGGAAGCGGTTGAACTCATCGGCCATCAGACCGTCCTCGCGGGTGTAGGTGCGCGTACGCAAGGTACTTCTGTTCACCTGCGACAGTCCCTGGTTGGTCGCCACCCATACATTGCCCCGCAGGTCGGGGATGGCTGCATATACCACATTGTTAGGCAACCCGTTTTGCTTCGACAGCCGCTCGCAATGCCCCGTACGCTTATCAAACCGGCAAAGCCCACCGCCGAAAGTACCTACCCACAGCAGGTTCTCGTCGAGCGGATCGGCGAAAAGGCCATACAAATTATCGCTGCTCAATGAGCCCGTCCCTTGCCCGTAGCGGCTGATCGCGCCGGTAGCTTTGTCGATACGGTACAGCCCCCGCACCGTCGTCGCCACCCAGAGATATCGCCTGTCGGCTACGATTTGAATGACCCCCGACTCGATTGTCGGTCGGGCCGCGATCGGTCGGGCCGCGATCGGTCGAATCGCATGGGGAAACCTCATCCAGACACCATTCTTGTAAGAAAACAACAAACTATCATGTATGGCCCACATCCTCCCGTCGGGGTCCTTTGCCAGGCTGATCGCCAGCTCCGAACGTTTAATATCCCTGATCTGTACCGGAAACGGAATACTCCTGATCGCGCGGCTGTTCAGATCCAGTTCAAACAGCGGCGTCCGCCCGGCGCTGAACCACATTTTCTGCGGACCATCGAATGCGTAGCGAAAATTGTAGGAAAAAAGGTCGTTGGGCAGTTTGGTCATTTCGGCCGGCGGCACTTTCAGGAAGTCGCGCAGAAGGTCCGAAATAAAACCAGACGAATAGGGTTTCGTCTCGAAATAGCTGGCCCTCAGGTTGTACTTTCGGACCCCCTGCCCGTTGGTACCTGCCCAAAGTACGTCGGAGCGATCAATATAGAGGCTCTTGAATTCACCCACATCCGCCTGAACAGGAAATTCGGCAAGGCTATCATGCTTATCCAGCCGGTACAGGCGATTCATCCTGAAAAAATAAATGTTACCCCTACTGTCGGTCACAATGGAATGCCGGTATTGGGCCTGGGTATCTAAAACCAGTGCGCGGGTCTCGCCCTGGCCCGTCGTCGGGTCGAGCAACACCATTCCCGCGTTGTAAAGCAGCAGTAGGCGCCCGTCGCTCATATCGGCTAGCGCGTTCACTTTCCGATCAATACCACCTGAAAGTATCGCCGAGTGGTAGGCTGCAAAATGATCCGTGCCCTTTTTTTGTATAAAGAGGCCCTTGTTGGTGATCGCCCAGATATTCCCGGCCCTATCCTCCTTCACAAAGCGTACGTGAGCATGCGTAATGGCGCTCGTATCGCCGTTCTCCTGGTGGTACCCTTTTATTTTTTGGGTATTTAAATGAATGTAATCCAATCCGCCGCCATCCGACATCAGCCAGAGCCGGTGCTGGCTATCGGCGTACATATCTCTCAAAAACCGCTTGCCGAACTGTTGCTGATAGAATGCCTGGCGTGAAAAGTTGATGAAAGTCTCGCGTATGGGGTCGAAGAGATCGATCTGCCCCTGGTCGGTGGTGATCCAGATTTTGCCGTCGGAGGTGATCTGCAAATTTTCCAGTCCTAATGAAGAAAGCGATATCTCCTGCGTGTCCGACGGTTGAAATACCCTGAAACTCCGGCCGTCGCCACGGCGGCCGTCATACCGGCATAACCCGTCGCGCGTGGCGAGCCACATAAAACCACGCTTGTCCTGCACAATACCGGGCACGAAACCCTGCGGCAGGCCCTGTTTGGCGGTAATGCTCTCGGGGACGGGAAAGCTAGCCGATTGCGCCGATGCCGCCGCCGGCAGATAACCGCAGCCAGCCAGCCCATGCAGCACGAAAACGATTACCCAGCGGATCATGTAGAATTTCTTCAAATACCGGTGCTTTGAGGCTAATTTACAATAAAACAGCCTTGTATGACGAAAAATGAATAGTTTCTGATTAAAAATTGACAATCCCCGGGTGCCTCTGCACTCCATATTGCGGCCAAAAAATGATCACTCATCATTCCCGACCGCGCTATGAATACACAACTACTACGACCCCTTTTCACACTGTTTTGCGCACTGGTGATCGCCACCGTCTCCCATGCGGCGGTGATTTACAATCACAACTTCAACAACAAGAACTTCTCGGCACCTACCTCGATCAACGCCAACATGACTGCCGTGTGGAGCGGAATTGGAGATACTCCTTACAGCCGCAACGATGGCAGTGATCCGGGAATGGCTTTGAACGCGCATAACCACGTGTATGTCCTTACAATTACGATGAAGGAAGGCTTTCAGGCAGAAATCACCAGCATTTCGTTCCGGCGCTTTTCAGGTGACAATGCCACCATGCAGATCAAGGTTGATGAAGAAAACTACGGCACTACATTCACCGCAACCAATACCCTGGCACTCATTACCCGCACCAAAACGGTATCCGAGCTGCGGAATCAAATCGTGATCAAGATCGCCGTGACAAACGGGGGTTATCCTAATTATTACTCGCACATCGACGATTTTACGATCAACGGTACTGTCTCGGCTTACGACCCCGCTGCCGAAGCGACGCCCGATGCCAATGGAATACTGTATGTCGACGCCAATATCGGGACCCCGGGCGACGGTAGCAGCTGGGACAATGCACTTAAACGGATGTACTACGCCACACGGGCAGCCGCAATGAAGCCGGCCATCCAACAAGTATGGGTAGCAGGCGGCTCCTACGAAACCGAAGCGGAAAATACACCTATGACGCTCACTAACGATGTCGCCTACTACGGTGGTTTTTCGGGCTATGAAAGCGATGTCCGGGAGAGAGCCATTGCTTCAAACGCGACCGTATTAACGGGACAGGGAGGCCCCGTGATAACCGTATCCGGCGCGGGCGCCTCAACACGGCTCGACGGCTTTGTGATTACGGGCGGGACCGGCGTGGCCGTCGGCGACGACCGACGGGGCGGAGGCTTGCACGCGACCAACTCTTCACCGGTGATTGCCAACTGCATTTTCGGGGAGAATGCCACCGACCCTTCTGCCGCGGACGGAAAGGGAGGTGCGATTTACCTGCTCAATTCAAGTCCATTAATCATCCAATGCCTTTTCGCTTCCAATTCGGCCAAAGGGACTGCTTCCGGAAAAGGCGGGGCCATTTTTATCGACAATTCGTCGCCCACGATAAGAAACTGCACATTTTCAGCCAATGAAGCAGGCGGCAACGCTACACCAGGCAATGGTGGCGCATTGTATGCGATCGGCACTTCGTCGCCGGTTATTGAAAACAGCATTATCTGGAACAATACCGACGCTGCTTCGCCGGGAGGTGTCAGCAGCATCGGCGGCAGCGGAACACCAGCCGTCTCTTACTCGCTCATTCAGGGTGGTTTTGCTGGCGGAACCAACATTCTCGATACCGATCCGCAGTTTGAAAATGCGGGGGAAGGTAATTTCCGACAGCTAAAAGGCAGTCCCGTCACCGATGCCGGCAACCCGGCCACCGATCTTTCCCCATTCTCCCGAAACGCCGACGATACACCCGTCGCATTCAACGGCAACAGAAGGCTTACCAGTACCGCCATAGATCTCGGGCCGTACGAAGTAACCCCGAGCGCGATCTGGTATGTCAATGCGGCCAGCACCGTTCCCGATCCATCGGGCGACAGCTGGGGCAATGCTTTTGCCGATCTTCATGCCGCTTTTAATAGCGCTTCGGACGGTGATCAGATCTGGGTAGCACGAGGAGAATACGAAACGGGCGGCATCCAGCTTGCATTTATTCATGGGGTAAAAATTTACGGCAGCTTCACCGGTTCGGAAACCACGCTCGGCGAGCGTCCCCTGCCCATTGCCCACGGAGACCCGGCTACCGCCAGCGTGCTCACTTCTTCGGTTGGTCCGGCCATTATGAACTTCAACAACGGTCTCACCTATGACGACGTTTTCGACGGGTTTACGATCAGCAATGTAATTGGCAGCGACGGCGGTGCGATGCGGAACGTAGGTGTTTCGTTGACCATTTCAAACTGCGCTTTTCTGGATAATTACGCATCGAATGGCGGGGCTATCTACAACGATGCATCTTCCCTGCTGATTACCAACTCGCTATTCAGAGGCAATGGCGCATCGTTCGGCGGCGGCGGTGCGATTGCCAATACCAACGGCTCGAACACCGTTTTGATCAACTGCCTGGTGACGAACAACTCGGGGCAGTTTGCCGGGGCTATTTTTAACGAAGGCTCCCAGCTAACGCTTCTCAATGCTACGGTTGCAAACAACAGCCAGAGCAACGGCGGAACGATTAACGGCTATAATGGCCCTGTAACCGTCCGCAACAGCATTATTTATGGCAATGGCAGCGGCATTACGAGCCAGGAAAGTGCAATTTCAGTCACTTACAGCCTCGTGGAAGGCATGAATGCGAGCGATACCGATCACAACCTTGCCGGTACGACCAACCCGCAGTTTGCCGGCGAAACCGACTGGACATTGCTCCCCTGCTCCCCGGCCATCAACCGCGGAACCAACGAAGCCCTCCCGGGACTGCCCGCCAACCCAACCGATCTCGCCAGCAACACCCGCACTTTCAATGTGCAGACCGATATGGGCGCTTACGAACTGCAAGCGATCACAGGCCCGGGCACATTACCCGCGAGCGGCGAGCAGGCTACGCTGCCCGTGTATGCGGGCGCAACCGCCATTACCAGCGATTGCAAGACCTTCGGGCTCATCGAGCCCACCGGTGGCCCCGGGACGCTCGGCAATGTGACGGTGAAGGCGTTCCTGGCAGCGGGCAATACCGTTTCGGAAGGGGAAAAGGTATTTGTGAAAAGGCATTACGACATAACCCCCTCCGGCACCGACGGCCCGGCCAAAGTGACCCTGTTCTTCTCGAAACAGGATTTCGATACCTACAACCAGGCTTACGGAAATGCTAACAATGCCTCGCTTCCTGCCAACCTGAAAGTGGTACAATACCATGGTACCAGCCCTTACGGCTTCCCGGGCACGTATTCCGGCCCAACGCAGCTGATCACGGATGTAACGGTGACCGAAAGCGAAGACCATACCATGTACCTCGTTTCGTTCGAGGTGAGCGGGTTCAGCGGGTTCTTTATTTCGGGCCAATCCGAAGCGGCATTGCCTGTTACGCTAGTCTCGTTTCAGGCTAAAAAACGGGAGCAGGAGGCATATCTGCAATGGGAGACCAGCTCGGAAACCAACAGTGACCGCTTCGAGATCGAGCGCAGCAGCGACGGCAAGCGCTGGCACTACCTTGGCGGGGTGGCAGCCAAAGGCAACGAAGCAACCCTTACCGACTATTCCTATACCGATGCCCTTCCATTAGCCGGTACCAATATGTACCGGCTTAAAATGATTGATCGCCCGGACCGGGGTACGGCGCGGTTCTCGTACAGCCGCATTGCCGTGCTGAATTTTGAAGGGGAGAAAATCGCTATATACCCAAACCCTGCGACAGACGTCCAGGCTGTTCATCTGAAAGGCGTCCAGCCCGAAAACATCCGGAACATCAGGGTGTTCGATACGCGTGGAACACTTTTGGTAAGACCCGTTATGCAGCCGGGCAGCATCGATATCCGCACGCTGGTGCCCGGCACCTACACGGTTGAAATCGAAACGACCGGCGGCAACCGGCAAAGCGTCCAATTCGCAGTGACGCAATAATTTTAGAAACGGCAATACTCAACGTTCATAAGGCGGGGGCAAGCAGGATTGAATTCAGACAAATGTTTCAGATATTCGCCGGTGACTTATTTTCACCGGCCATCTGACTCAGCTGGTACGGATCAATCTACGCTTGTCCTTTTTCATTCCTATGTCTACAAATCCCTGGCTGGCTGCGATCAAACGCATTCTGGCATTGTCACAAACCGGCCTGGCCTTCCAACCCGGCGAATACGACCGCGAACGTTACGAGGAAATCCGGCAGATCAGCCTCGACCTGCTCGCCCACATCAGCAATGCACCCGTTGAACAGATTATCAGCCTGCTGCCCCACGAAATAGGTTATGTGACACCGAAAGTCGATATCCGGGCCGTGATTTTCCGCGGTGGCGACGAAATCCTGATGGTGCAGGAAAAAATCGACAACGACCGCTGGACATTACCCGGCGGCTGGGCGGATGTGGGCTACACGCCGTTTGAAGTGGCCGTGAAGGAAGTTTTCGAGGAAACCGGTCTGCATGTGGAAGCCGCACGGCTGCTGGCGGTATTGGATAAAAGCAAACACGACCACCCCGAGGAGCCTTGGTATGTTTACAAATTCTTCATCCTCTGCCACATCACCGGGGGCGAAATCCTGGAACAAACCAACGAGACTTCCGGCGTGGGCTGGGTGAAGTTCGGTGAACTGCCCGGATTGGATTTGTCGGTCAACCGGGTTACCTATTCGCAGATCGCCCAACTGCTCCCCTTTGCAGCCGATCCGGGTTTACCGGTTTTATGCGACTGAAAGGTGATGAAACATTTCCGCAAAACCTTGAAGCAAATTTAAAAACACCTCCTTTTTAAATTAATATAAAAACCTCAAAAACAAACAGTTAAATACAAAACCGTTCCAATTAAAATTTAAAAACATTTGGTACGGATTCGAAAATAGTTTGCCCGGAGAGCCGGTAGCTTCGTCAGAAATTAATTCAACAATCATGACAAGCAAAAAGGTAATCTTCTGGGCATTCACAGTCGCGCTGGGCGGTTTTTTATTCGGTTTCGATACGGCGGTCATCTCGGGCGCGGAGAAATCGATCCAGCAGCTGTGGGGCCTCACTACGGTGCAGCACGGGTTCACAGTTTCCATCGCATTGATCGGCACCGTCCTCGGGTCGCTCACGGGCGCTATCCCCTCCGAGCGTTACGGGCGCAAGTACACGCTCTTCGCTATCGCTGTCCTTTATCTGCTGTCGTCGATCGGCTCGGCGCTCGCCTCCGACTGGATTTCCTTTCTCATTTTCCGCTTCCTCGGGGGCATCGGCGTCGGCATTTCGTCGGTTACCGCTCCATTATATATATCCGAAATTTCCCCCGCCAATTCCCGCGGCCGGTTGGTGGCGATGTTCCAGTTCAATGTAGTACTGGGCATTCTCATCGCTTACCTGTCCAACTTCCTGCTGGTAGGCATGGGCGACAACGACTGGCGCTGGATGCTGGGCGTGCAGGCCGTTCCTTCCTTGATTTTCCTGGTGGCCATCCTTTTTGTACCCGAAAGCCCCCGCTGGCTCATCGTGAAACGCGGCCGGGTGGAAGAAGCACGGCAGATATTATCCATCGCCAATGGTGGGATGGACGTGAGCGGCATTGTATCCGACATTCAGAATTCGGCCAACACGAGCACCCAGTCTAACAGCAGTGTTTCCATTTTTTCATCCCAATACAAATTACCGCTGGTACTGGCGCTGCTTTTTGCCTTTTTCAACCAGGTTTCGGGCATTAATGCGATCATCTATTACGCACCACGCATTTTTGAAATGGCGGGGTTGGGCAAAAGCTCGGCATTATTGTCGTCCGCCGGTGTGGGCCTGGTCAATTTCTGTTTCACATTCATTGCCATTAACCTCATCGACCGTTTCGGTCGCCGCACGCTGATGTTCATCGGGTCATTCGGGCTGATAGCCACTCTGGGACTGGTGGCGCAGGCATTTTATAGCGGTAACCTGGGCGGATATGCCGTGCCGGTGTACCTGTTCATTTACATTGCCTTCTTCGCATTGTCGCAGGGCGCCGTGATCTGGGTGTTTATCTCAGAAATTTTCCCTAACCAGGTGCGCGCAGCGGGGCAGTCGATGGGCAGCTTCATGCACTGGCTGCTGGCGGCGGTGATCGCATTCACATTCCCCTACATCGCCGAAACGCTCGGCGGCGGCAACACCTTCATGATCTTCTGCGGTATGATGGTACTCCAACTGCTGTTCGTCTGGAAGCTCATGCCCGAAACGAAGGGTACCTCCCTCGAACAGATTGAAAAGACATTAATCCTTCACTAAAATCTCCACTTTAAACGATTACATATGACACCGAAACTGACTGTTTTTGGAGAAGTGCTCTGGGACGTGCTGCCCGATGCACGCCTGGCGGGCGGGGCTACCATGAACGTCGCCGCGCACCTGCAGCGCTACGGCATGGACGTGGCCTTCATCAGCCGCGTCGGACACGACGAGCTGGGCGCGGAGCTGCTCGCATTCATGGCTGAGCAAGGCCTCGATACGCAATGGGTGCAAACCGGCGAAACGCATTTGACCGGCATTGCCAAAGCCAACGTATCGGACAGCAACGAGGTTACTTACAAAATCCTGCATCCTGTGGCCTGGGACTACATTCAGTTCGACGCAGCGGTTGCGCAGCAGGTTGCTGAAAGTGACTTCTTCGTGTACGGCACGCTCGCCGCACGTGACCGCACTTCGCGCGAGACGCTCCTGCGCTACCTGGACCCCGCCCCTGTACGGGTATTCGACGTGAACCTGCGCCCGCCGCATTACTCGCGCGAACAAGTACTGGAACTGCTGGGCTTTGCCAGCATTGTCAAAATGAACGAGCATGAGTTGCGAGAGGTAACCGGCTGGCTCACGACCTTCGAAAACGAAAAACAGGCCATGGCGTACATCCTCGACCGTTTCAAACTCGATATGTTCGTACTAACGTGCGGAGCGGAAGGCGCCATGGTGCTTACCGGCAGTGGCGAATTCCACCAGCATCCGGGATTTACGGTGGAAGTGGCCGATACCATCGGCAGCGGCGACGCATTCCTCGGCGCATTCCTCTACCAAACCGCCACGGGGCATCCGCTTGCCGAATCCCTCGAATTTGCCTGTGCCGCCGGTGCATTCGTAGCCGGTAAGGCCGGTGCATTGCCCGCATTCTCGGAAACCGACATTCAGGATTTCATTCATGCTCAACAGCAGCCAATGCTGCCTATAATCCACTGATTACCAATTCACGCTCTTTAATCGAAAACATTATGAGAAAAATTTTACTGCTGGTGGCCCTCGCGGTCGCCTGCGTGATGCAACTGCCCGCCCACGCGCAAAACAGGGCTCAAATCAAGGGCGTCGTCAAGAGTGTCGACGGCGAACCGCTTCCCGGCGTGAATGTTCTCGAAAAAGGGACTTCCAATGGCGCCGTTACCGATGTTTCGGGGGCTTACAGTGTGTCGCCTGCTGCCAATGCTACATTGGTATTTTCCTACATCGGCATGCAAACGAAAGAAGTAGCCGTAGGCAACCAGACGACCATTAACGTTACCCTCGATTACGACCAGAAAAGCCTCAACGAAGTGGTCGTAGTGGGTTATACTTCTTCCAAAAAAGAAGACCTGACCGGCGCCATCGCCGTGGTGGACATGGCACCTTTGAAAAACATCAGCTCCGGTAACCCGATGCAAGCCTTGCAGGGACGCGTACCGGGCTTATACATCGAAAAAACCGGCTCGCCGAATGGTACGAACTCCCGGATCCTGATCCGCGGTGCCAACACGCTCGGCAACACCGACCCGCTCTACATCATCGACGGTGTGCCTACCAAGCGGCCGGAGGTGTTCCAGGGACTGAACCCGAACTCGATCGAGTCGATCCAGGTGCTGAAAGACGCCTCGGCATCGTCCATTTACGGGTCGCGGGCTTCCAACGGGGTAATTATCATTACCACCAAAAACGGCGCAAACAGCAACGGCAAGATCAATATCGACTTCAATACCAGCATTTCGACGCAATCGGAGAAGTATGCAAGGTTCAAAATGCTGAATGCCGTTGATCGTGGGCGTGCATTGTGGCAGGCTTCGGTGAACGACAAGGTGAATCCCGAGGACGGTTACGGCGCATTGTACCAGTTCGACTGGAATAAGGATTTCACGAATCCCATATTAAATGGTGTAAAAGTACAGCCGCTTGTGGGGGGCAACACCAACATGCCCGCAGGCGATACCGACTGGCAGAAAGTAATGTACAAAACCGGCATCGTGACCAATAACGAGCTCACGATTTCAGGCGGCAACGGGACTTCTTCCCTGCAAATCAATTTGGGTTACTACAAAAACACAGGCATGCTCCGTTACACCGATTACGACAAGATCAGCGGTCGCATTAACGGGCTTACCAGTGCGTTCGACGGCAAATTGAAAATCGGGGCGAATATGCAGCTTGCCTCTTCCAACGAAACCCTCGCGTCGACCGACATTGGCGGAGCAGCTACGCCCGGCCTGGCGGTTACCCTGGCGCCCACCATTCCGGTGTATGCCAAGGACGGTTCCTGGGGCGGTGCCATCGGCTCGGGTTACTCCGACCGCAATAACCCGCTCCACATGCAAGAGATCAACAAGTGGGACAATGCACACCGGCTTACGCTGTTCGGTAATGTGTTTGTGGAAATCCAGCCATTCAAAAATTTCTTCCTCAAAACCAGCCTCGGTGCCGATAATGCGGCCTACCGCTTCAAAAACATCGAACAGTCCTTCGAAGAAGGCTCATTCGGCCGCGCCAACAACAGCCTGACAATCGACCAGAACCGCTACCTGAGCATTACGTGGTCCAATACCGCCCGCTACAACCTCGACCTGGGCAACAACCACTTCAAGTTCCTGGCAGGTATCGAGGCCATTAAAAACGACTCCGATTTTGAAATAGCCAGAAAAGAAGGCTTTGCCGTGCAGACCAAGGAGTATTTTGTATTGAATGCAGGTACCGGCAATACCAATGTTACGGGTTCCGGCTCCGGTAGCAGGCTGCTTTCGCAGTTCGCCCGCATCGACTATGGCTTCTCGGACCGCTACCTGGCCGCGATCACCATTCGTCGCGACGGTTCTTCCCGCTTCGGCTCAGCCAATGCGTACGGTATTTTCCCGGCGGCTTCGGTGGGCTGGCGCATCGATAAGGAGCAGTTTTTCAAAGGCGTAACCAAGATAAGCAATCTGAAACTGCGGGCCGGGGTCGGCAGGGTTGGTAACCAGGAGATCGGTGACCTCGCCCGCTTTGGATTGTACGATACGCGTTACGGTGCGCGCCAATCGCAGTTCCCGAACGGTCATAACAGCTTTTTCGACCAGTTTTATAACATCGGTACCGCCTACGACCTCAACGGCGCCAACACCGGCAACCTGCCTTCCGGCTTCGTGTCGATCCAGGGTGCTAACCCTAATTTGAAATGGGAAACGACCGATGAAGCGAACTTCGGGCTCGATTTCGGACTGTTCGACGGCATGATCCAGGGCTCGTTCGACTACTTTACCCGCAAAACCAGCGATATCCTGATCACCCCGCCGGTGGCTTCCGCCGTGGGCGAAGGGCAGCTGCGCGTATTGAATGGCGCGGCGAAGTCTAACAGAGGTTTTGAGTTCTCGGCAGGCTACTATGCCCGTCCGAAAGGCGATTTCACCTACAATGTGATGGCCGGTGTGAGCCGCTTCCGCGACAAGATCACCGCGTTGCCCGAAGAAGTACGAGCAGCCTACCCGGGTAATGCGATCCAGACGATCCTCGGCCATTCGCAGTTCGATTTGTTCGGTTATAAAACCAATGGCCTCTTCCAGAACCAGGCCGAAGTGGACGCCGCTCCCACACAGGTGGGCGCAGGGCCGGGCCGTATCCGCTATGTGGACACGAATGGCGACAACCGCATCGACGACCTCGACCGTGTGTTTTTCGGGACTACTTTACCGGCATTTGAATATAATTTGAAAGTGGAGGCATTCTACAAGTCGTTCGACTTCTCGATCTTCGGCTCGGGTATCGCAGGCCGCAAAGGTTTCGACATTTACACTTTCTATAACAACTTCATCCGCGGCCGCGAGAATGTAGGCCCGGGCGTGTTCGATGCCTGGTCGCCAACCAATACCGGTTCCAAAATCCCTGCGTTGTCGCTCTCCGATGCCAACAACGAGACGCGTTCTTCGGATTATTTCAATGTGAATACTTCCTATTTCAAACTGCGCAACATCCAGCTGGGCTATGCGCTGAGCTCGGAACTGATCCAGAAGATCAAACTGCAACGCGTGCGGATGTACCTGATGGCCGAAAACCTGTTCCTGATCAAATCGAAGCAGTTCAGCGGTCCTGATCCCGAGCGGACAGACATTAATGCCATCCCGATCCCCCGGACATTCACATTTGGTTTGAACATTTCTTTCTAATCCTGAAAAAGCGCATTGTTATGAAAAGCAAATACATATTCGGTCTGATCGCCAGCGGAACGTTGCTGATCACCACCTCCTGTAACGATTTCCTCGATTACCAGCCGCAGGGGCTGCTGTCGTCGGAGAATATCAAATCAGCCTCCGCAGCGGAGTCGCTCGTGACGGCGGCTTATGCCGGCATCGGCAACGACGAAATGATCGGCCCCATGACGAGCATGTGGGTGTACGGCAGCGTACGCTCTGATGACGCCTACAAAGGCGGCGGCGGTGTATCCGACGTGGCGGAAATAGATTTTTACGAGCACTACAACCTCACCCGCCCCGACTTCGGCTGGATGCACCCCTACACCTGGGAGAATTTTTACAAAGCCATTTCCCGTGCCAATGCCGCGCTCACGAGCCTCAATGCGTTGACGGACGCTGAGTTTCCGCTCCGCGCTACCCGTATTGCCGAAATGCGTTTCCTGCGCGGCCATTCGCATTTTATGCTCAAAATGTTGTTCAAAAATGTGCCTTACATCGATGAAAAACTGTCGAGCGACGACATTCTGAAAGAATCGAATGTACGGTATAACAACGACGAGCTCTGGAACAAAATCGGGGAAGATTTCCAGTTTGCAGTCGATAACCTGCCGCAGAAGCAGGCGCAGATCGGCCGGGCCAATAAGCTCTCAGCCTCCGCTTACCTGGCAAAATTGCGCCTTTTCCAGGCCTATGAGCAGGATGCCAACCACAAAGTGACGGGCATTAACAAAAACCGTTTGCAGGAAGTGGTAACCCTCACCCAGGCTGTGATCGCATCCGGCCAGTACAGCCTGCAACCCGATTTCGCCGAGAATTTCATTGCGGAAACCGAGAACGGCCCCGAATCCATTTTTGCGATCCAGTACTCGATCAACGACGGTACCGCAGCGGGCCGCCTCAGCTACGTGACCGGCCTTAATTACCCGCATGGCGCACCGCAATACGGCTGCTGCGGCTTCCACCAGCCGAGCCAGAACCTGGCTAACGCCTACCGTACCGATGCGAACGGGTTGCCGCTGTTCGAGACATTCAATGACAAAAATGTGGATTTCAACACCGAAACCGTCGACCCGCGCGTGGACCATACCATCGGCATCGACGGCCACCCTTACAAATACGACGCGACCAAGCCATTCAGCAACAGCTGGGTGCGCGACCCGGGTGTGTACGGATTCTTCCACACCATGAAGGAGCAGCAGCTGGCCACCAGTTCGTCGTATCATAAAGAAGGACCGTTTATCGGAAGCTCCAAGAATATCGACATTATCCGCTACGACGACGTGTTATTAATGCAAGCCGAAGCCTATATTGAACTTGGACAGCATGCGCTGGCTTTGCCGCTCATCAACCAGATCCGCAAACGCGCTGCCGCGAGCACCGGACGGTTGAAAAAGACGGACGGGACGTTGCCTTCGAAATACAATATCAAGGAATACAGCGCATCCGGCTGGACGCAGGATTATGCCAGAAAAGCGCTCCGTTGGGAAAGAAGGCTCGAATTTGCAACCGAAAGCCCGCGTTTCTTCGACCTCGTTCGCTGGGGAATTGCCGAGCAAACGCTGAATGCTTATCTTGAAAAAGAGAAAGTAAGAAGGCCATTCCTCGCGACGGCGAAATTCACTGCGGGAAGAGATGAATACCTGCCCATTCCGCAGCGGGAGATCAGTTTCACGAAGGGGCTTTATGTTCAGAATCCTGGTTACTAAATTTAAATATGCCACGAAGACACGAAGAAACACGAATAATCTTCGTGCTAATTAGTGCCTTCGTGGCATAAAAAATAAAACATGAGAAAAACGATCACTTCAATACTCGCAGCCGCGTTACTCACATCATTCGCAAACGCCCAGGACACCCCCGAAAAGTACCGTCCCCAGTTCCATTTCTCTCCGAAAGCGCACTGGATGAACGATCCTAACGGGATGCTGTTTCACAACGGCACTTACCATTTGTTCTACCAGTATTACCCGGAGGCGAAAATTTGGGGCCCCATGCACTGGGGCCACGCCACGAGCAAGGATATGGTACATTGGAAAGAACAGCCCATTGCGCTCTACCCCGACAACCTCGGCTACATTTTCTCGGGCAGCGCCGTGGCCGATGTGAACAATACCTCCGGCTTCGGGAAGGACGGTAAAACACCGCTGGTGGCGATTTTCACGCACCATAACCCTGTTTTGGAAAAACAGAAAACCGGCCGTCACGAGTACCAGAGCATTGCATACAGCCTCGATGACGGTGTTACCTGGACCAAATACAGCGGCAACCCGGTACTCCCCAACCCCGGCATCACCGATTTCCGCGACCCGAAAGTGCGCTGGTATGAACCGCAAAAAAAGTGGATCATGACACTCGCTACCAAAGACCGCATTACGTTCTACTCCTCCCCCGACCTCAAAAGCTGGTCGAAGGAAAGCGAGTTCGGGGCCGACGCAGGCGAGCATGGGGGGGTGTGGGAGTGCCCGGACCTGCTCCCGCTCACGCACGAGGGGAAGCAGGTGTGGCTGCTGATCGTCAATATCAACCCGGGCGGCCCCAACAAGGGCTCGGCAGGGCAGTATTTCCTGGGCGATTTCGACGGCAAAACATTCACTGCGTATTCCAAAGAAACCAAATGGCTCGACTGGGGCGCCGATAACTATGCTGCCGTAACTTTCTCCAACACCGGCAACCGCTCCCTGCTGATGGGCTGGATGAGCAACTGGCAATACGCCAACCAGGTGCCTACCGACCCATGGCGCAGTGCCAATACCATTTCCCGCGAACTGGGGCTGAAAGCCGTAGGTAAGGAACTCTACCTGACTTCCGTGCCGGCCAGCGAGCTGGAAAATATTAAAGGCGAAGGTTATTCCCAAAAGAATCTGACCGTGAAAGCACCGGTCGACCTGGCGCCTAAGGGCGGCGATGCATCAGGCCTGTTCCGGCTCGACCTCAAAACCGCAACTGCCGGCGATTTCGAACTCGTGTTGTCCAACAAGACCGGTAATGAGCTCCTGATCGGCTACAACAAGGCCAGCAACCAGTATTATATCGACCGCTCCAAATCGGGCAAAATCGATTTTGAAGCGGGTTTCGGACAAAAACATACGGCTCCGAGGTTGTCCAAAGAGGGTAAAATTGCCTTGACGCTCGTCGCTGATGTAGCATCCGTGGAGCTTTTCGCGGATGGCGGGCTTACCGTGATGACGGATATTTTCTTCGCCGACACGCCGCTTTCTGATCTGAGTATCAAGTCCGTGAAGGGCATTCAGGTGGAGGAGGTGCAGTACCATGTATTGAAACCCTCGATCGAGTAGCCACCCCGCAGTACATAGAGCTGCCGTGGTAGTATCCCCGGCAGCTCTATTTTGTATTATATTTGAAATACAATTTATCCTATGAGATTCGCGCTGATCGCTTTCCTGTTGCTGACGTTGTTTGCGGGCTGTGCCGAAAAACAGGGAGATGCGTATGTCATCGGGTTTTCTCAATGCACTGGCGACGACGAATGGCGGCGTGCCATGCTCGACGGCATGCAGCGTGAGCTTGCATTTCATAACAATGCAAAACTGATTTTCAAGGATGCACATGCGAACAGCACGGTGCAGGTGAAGCAGATCGAAGAGCTTCTGCAAAGCGGCATTCAGCTGCTGATCGTCTCGCCCAACGAGTCGGACCCGCTTACCCCGGTGATTGAAAAGGCCTATCAAAAAGGCATTCCCGTGGTGGTCGTCGATCGGCGCACATCTTCGCCTTATTACACGGCTTACGTGGGCGGGGACAATTACCAGGTAGGCAAAACCGTGGGCGAATATGCTGCTACATTGCTGGGCGGCAAGGGCAAGATGATCGAAGTTACCGGCCTGCCCCGCTCCTCACCTGCCTCCGACCGCCACCGTGGCCTCGTGGACGCGCTCGCGACCCGGCCGGGCATTCAGCGCGTGGCCACATTAAATGGCCAGTGGGAAAAAAATATTGCCAAAAAAGAACTCCGTAAAGCGCTTCCTAACTTCCCTGACCTCGATCTCATCTTCGCGCAGAATGAGGTAATGGCCAAGGGTGCGCGGGAGGTTTGCAACGAAATTTTCCCCGAACGCAAAATCCGCGTGATCGGCGTCGACGGCCTCCCTGGCCAATTCGGCGATATTCAAATGGTGTATGATGGCCAGATTACCGCCACGGCACTTTACCCCACGGGCGGAGAGGAAGCCGCCAGGGTAGCGATGAATATCCTGCAAAAACAACCCTATCAAAAAGAAAATCTGCTGCAAACGGCGATTATCGACTCGTCGAATGTGCGGATGATCAAGATGCAAACCGACAAGATGATCTCCCAGCAGAACGATATCGAACGCCAGCAGGCGCGGATCGACGAGCAGCTGGAAATCTACCACACCCAGCGCGGGCTGCTGTACGTCATGACCGGCCTGTTCATCGTTTCGATCATTCTTGGCTCGGTTGCATTGTATTCGCTGATCGAAAACAAGAAGATCAACAAAGAGCTGAATTCCAAAAACTCCGAAATCCTGATCCAGCGCAACCGCATTCAGGACATCGCCGAAAAAGCGCAGGAAGCGACGGAATCCAAATTCAGGTTTTTTACCAACATTTCCCACGAATTCAGGACGCCGCTGACGCTCATTCTGGCGCCTGTGGAAGAGCTTTTAAGACAAAAAAATGAGAGCCCGGCCGTTAAAAAGAACCTCTCCCTGGTTCAAAAGAATGCCAGGAGGCTGCTGTGGCTCGTCAACCAGCTCATGGATTTCCGTAAGATCGAAAGCGGCAAGATCCGCTTGCAGGTTACGGAAAACGACATTGTCGCGTTCATCAGCGAGTTAATGCTGCCTTTTGAGCAGGTGGCTAAAAAGCGAAGGATCGATTTCCGGTTGATCACCACAATTAGCCAATTAAATGTCTGGTTTGACCGCGACATGATGGATAAAGTATTGTTCAACCTGCTTTCAAATGCATTTAAATTCACTGCCGACTGGGGGCATATCTACATTCATATCAGCCATTCGGGCGATGAAGTGACGTTCAAAGTGCAAGATAACGGCTCGGGGCTCAGCGAAGCTGATATTGCAGGGGCATTCGAAATGTTTTACCAGGGAAAAAACTCCATTAAAGGCACCGGGCTTGGCTTACCGCTTTCGCGCGAATTTGTGGAATTGCACCAGGGTACCATTGCCGCCGACGGTAAAAAAGGTGAAGGCGCCACATTCACTGTTACATTACCGCTCGGAAACGACCATTTCCAGCAAGAAGACATTGCCGATCCCGCTGCCGGCACCATCGAAAAGTCGGTCGCCTGGACGGACACCGGGACGGAGACGCCCGTTCAAACCGCGCTCGCAGAGCCCAAAGACCTCCCTACCGTGGTCGTGATCGAGGATAATGAAGATTTGCTCGGATTCATGACAGCCCTTTTACAAAACCAATACGAGATGATCACGGCCACCGACGGTAAGGCCGGGCTGGATCAATGCTTCGACACCGTCCCCGACCTGGTTATCTGCGACGTGATGTTGCCAGGCATGGACGGCTTGCAGATCACCTCCGCCCTCAAATCCGATATGCGCACATCGCACATCCCCGTGATCCTGCTCACCGCCAAAAATACGTCTGAGCAGCAGGTCGAGGGCATGCAGGCACGCGCGGACATGTACATGACCAAGCCATTCAGCCCCCAATTTTTACAGGAAAGCATGCGCAGTCTGCTGACCAACCGACAATTGCTGCAATCGGCACAAGTGGGTCGGAATATCGGCGATACCGAAACCGGGCTGTCCCGCCTCGATAAGAAGTTCGTCAACGAGCTTCGTGCGCTCATCGTTTCGCGCCTCGGCGACCCTACCCTCACCGTGGAATCCATCGGCAAGGAAATGGGCCTGTCGCGCGTGCAGCTTTTCCGCAA
Source organism: Dyadobacter fermentans (assembly GCF_019924045.1). GTDB lineage: Bacteria > Bacteroidota > Bacteroidia > Cytophagales > Spirosomataceae > Dyadobacter > Dyadobacter fermentans_A. The sequence continues at coordinate 23,875 of NZ_JAHXBN010000025.1, forward strand.
AACCAAAGCCTTACTGGGTGGCGGCACCAACGATCTTATTCTCAACCTCCGCCTCGAAAAGGCCTGCACCCTGCTCCGCAACCCCGATCTCACCGTCGCGGAAATTGCCGACCAGACCGGTTTTACTTCGCAGAGCTATTTTTCCACGGTTTTCAAAACGCGGTTTGGCGTATCGCCGAAGGACTGGCGGTTGGTGAAAAGTTAGAAAAAATTTAGAGAAGGCTCCAAAAAAAGCGCAAATCTGACCTATTATCAGATTTGCGCTTTGTATTTAAACTCCTACATTAACCGTTTACAATCCCTTGGCTGGGATCTCTGTCAATGGCGGTATGTTATTCTGGAAGCCGTTGTAACCTTTGTTTTGGTTGATCCGCCCCTGGGTGTTTCCGTCGATCGCCGGTTGCGGAACAGGCCAAAGCACGTGGTATGGGCTCATGGTGTATTCGTCGGCGTGGCGTGTTTTAACACCTTTGTTATAGAAATCGCTCTTTTCCATGATGCGGTCATAGAAATAGTTGTTCTCGGAGAAGGATTCCATGTTGTAAGTCTTCCCGTTCGGAGCTGGTTTGCCGGTCATCGCGAAAATATATGCAACACGGGTCAGCTCGGTCTTGCGCGGCTCTTCGAAATACAACTCGCGCGCACGCTCGTCGAGCACGGTACCGATGTTTACGTCCGCAGGCTTGTAGGGATCGCAGTTGGCACGGGTGCGCACGGCATTAATATCCTTCGCAGCATTCACCATGTCACCTTTCCACGCATAGGCTTCCGCGCGAAGCAGGTAAGTTTCTGCCAAACGGAATACGTACCAGTCGGTATTACCACCATTTGGCTGTACTTTCAGAGGATCCTCGATGTACAGTTTATAGCTCGGCCAGTCGAACCAGCAGCGGATTGTGTCAATCGTCAGTAAGGCACCGGCGTCGTTCCTTAGTTGAAGGTGCTTACCATAGTACGGGTCGTTCAGCTTCGATTTCAAATCCGGGTGGTTGTAAACAATGTCCTCCATCCGGGTCCAGTTACCGGGAGCGTGGCGAAGGTCCTTTTTATCATCCCAAACACCTTCCTGCGAGTAGTAGGTCGGCCGTACGCGACCAATGCCACGGCCAAGGGTCGTCACCTGATCGATCTCGATCTTCGCGACATCGCTGGTCCCGCGGTTTCCGGCCGGGGTAGTGATGTTGTTATGCCAGAACGGAACTGTATTACGCATCAGCTGAATACCGCCGTCGATGTTACCGTCGATGCTTACGCGGTCGATCACCATCATCAGGCCTTCCGTATTGGCTCCGATCGATTTGTTGGCCGGGCGGTGCAAGTCCCAGATCACATTGCGGGCAGGATTGTTGACGTCCACCCCGAACCGGGACGTCATGAGCTTGTGTGTTCCGCCGTCGATCACATTGCTGGCCGATTTGATGGCATCGTCGAACAAACCGAGGGCGAGGTTCACTTTGGTCAGCAAATGGCTCACCGAGCCTTTATTAACCGTTCCCTTGTCGGTAACGGCAGTCACCCATTTTTCAGCAAATTCGAGATCTTCCTTCATTTTTTTCAGGATTACCTCGCGCTTGGTCGTTTGGAAATCCAGTTTAGGGCCTACGATTTCGTCCAGGATCAGCGGAACATCCCCGAATTGCTGCGTAAGCCGGTAGTACCGCGCCGCGCGGTGGAAGTAAGCCGCCCCAAGCAATGCATTTTTCTCGGCATCGTCCTTATAGTTGGTAGGCTGATTGATCCTTGAAATCACCACATTCGCATATTTCACCCCTTTATACCCTTCACTCCAGTACCAGCCGATCTTGTTGTAGTCGCCACTGTTAAGCTGGGCATCCGGCGTAATCAGCAAATTGAGGTTCTGTGCCGGCCCCGACTTGTCGGTGGTGCCCTCCACAGCGATGTCCGAGAAAATCGATTCAGTCACCATCGGAGGCGCGTCACCGTACCATTCCAGGCGCATATTCCTTTCGCAGGCTACAATCGCCGCACGTAAACCACCGACGTCGTTGAACGTTTCGTCCGGGTTATAGAACGACAACGGTTCCGGCGCCAGCCAGCCGTCCTTGCAGCTCACGACCGTCAATCCCATCAGCACGCAGGATACGGTCAGAATTCTTTTTGATTTTTGATATATGGTATTCATTTTGACTCGATTGGGATAATAGCTATTAAAGGGTGATATCGACGCCCATCGTAAAAATGCGCGGGCTCGGAACTGAGTAGGTCAGGTTCTGATTCGTTGCACCGTTGGTACCGTTTTCAGGATCCCAGAATTTCCAGTTGGATATAAACCCGATATTTCTCACGTTGGCATAAAGGCGCAGGTTCTGGACCGAAATGCGCTGTACCAGGTTTTTCGGAATGGTGTAGGCCACCGCAAAGCTCTCGAAACGCACGAAAGATTTGCTTTGGTAAACGCTATACCCCGTGGCCGAACCCTCGCTCGAATAAAGTCTCGCCCATTCGTTGTTCCGGTTTTCGGCAGTCCAGTAAGGAAACACATACGAGCTGCTGCGATCCGGGAAGCCCGGGCGGTTCTTCATCTGGTTGAACTCCCCTTTTTGCCCTACATAAGAATACACCATGAACGACACATCGAAGTTTTTGAACAGGTTGAATTCGTTGCGCAGCGTGAAACGTGCGCGCGGGCTCTGGTATCCCTGGAACACCTTGTCGTCGTTGGTGAACTTGCCGTCGTTGTTCACATCGAGGATCTTGTGGTCGCCCGGCTTCACGCCGTATCTTTTGGCTTCCTCCGCCTCTTCCACCTGCCATACGCCGATCACCTTGTAGTTCCAGATCTCGTCGATCGCATGCCCGATAAACCATTTGTTGGTAATATCGTCTGCCTCACGCTCGCCGGTCACATTGCCGGCAGCATCCTTGATCGCCGTCTTATTACCGTAAAGGTGTACAATCTTGTTACGGTTCATCTGCACGTTCAAGGTCGACCGCCACGAGAAGTTGTCTCTCTTCATGTTGTTCGAGTTCAGGCTCAGTTCAAGACCCTTGTTGTCGATCTGGCCAAGGTTGTCGAGTACGAAATCAAAGCCGAGTACGTTCGGCAATGCGCGCTTCACGAGCAGGTCGCGGGTAGACGACTTGTACAATTCCAGGCTACCGTCGATCTTGTTATTGAAAAAACCGAAATCGATACCGAAGTTGAGTGAGTTGGTGCGCTCCCATTTGAGGTTCGGGTTTTGCATGCGGTCGACATACAGCTGGCTCACCTGGTACACTGTCCCGCCTGAGTTCACGTGCAGGTACTTGCCGGTGGCGAGGTTGGCCAACGCGTCGTAGCGCCCGATGTCCCGGTTCCCGTTGCTACCGTACGATAAGCGTAGTTTACCGTAGTTCAGCCAGTTGATTTTAATGAAAGGTTCGTCGGTAAATACCCAACCCAACGCCGCGGAAGCGAACGTCGCACGGGGATTTTTCTGCCCGAACGCCGAATACCCGTCGCGACGCGTCGACAACGTCAGCATGTAGCGGTCTTTGAAGGTATAGTACAAACGTGCCATCAAGGCGTCGGCAGTACTCGTCTGGTCATCGCTCCACATGACCGGCGCATTACCGGCGCTGATGTTGTGGTAACCCAGGAAGTCGTTCGGTGCAAACCCCTTGTTCGAAACGCTGTCGCTCCACGAACGGTATCTTTCTTTGTTGGCAAGCAAGGTCACGTCGAAGCTGTGCTTTTCGGCAAATGTCTTGTTCCATTTCAGGATATTATCGATCTGCCAGCTGAAAAACCGTGAATCCGCACGCGATGCCCTGCCGCCTTCCGCTGCCCATTCCATACTTTTGGACGACTCGGCATTGTATCGGTGGTACACTTCGTAGCGCGGGGTAAAATTGGCCTGGTAAGTAATGCCGAACGGCAATGCCACTTTCGCAAAAATCACATTGTTGATGGTGATCGACCCCTTGTCGCGGTCGGTGAAACTACGCGCATAGTAGGGGTGGTTACCGCCGCTGGCCTCGTCGTTGGGGCGCCACTTGTACGTCCCGTCTGCATTAAATTCCGATCCCCACGGCGACAAGTTCGGCGCGAGGTCGATGTTCACCGGCACCTGGCTTTCGTCGCGGTCGGCGAATTGGGTATTGAGGCCCACCGTCAGGAACTTGTTAACCTTTCCTTCGAGGTTCACACGGGCACGTACGGTGCTGTACGCGTCACCCACGACGATCCCCTGGTTGTTCAGGTAGCCCAATGACATGTAATACGATACCTTATCGTTTCTACCCGAAAGGCTCAGCGTATGATCCTGACGGAACCCCTTCTGGAATATTTTGGAATACCAGTCGACGCTCTTTCCGTCCTTGTAATTTTGAATTTCGGCCGGCTGCATATTCAATCGCTGTAACCAAACGGTGGTTGGGTCGCCCTTATCCTTGCCGAACCATTGTTCGAGGGTTACGCCTGCCGGCAGGTTGTTCGGGTTTGCGAAGGTCCAGGGGTCGGTCGTTGCGTTGATGTTCCGCATTACCTCCTGCCGCCAGGAGATAAACCCATCGGGGCTCAGAACCGGCTGATTTTTAGCTACTTCCGCAAAACCAACGTTGCTATTGATATTGATAATCGTCTTTCCTTCCTTCCCTTTTTTGGTGGTAACCAGGATCACCCCGCTCGCAGCCTTCGCGCCAAAAACCGCCGCGGAGCTCGCATCTTTGAGGACATCGATCGTCTCGATATCGTTCGGGTTAATGTCTTCCAGTCCGCCGTAGTAAATCGCCCCGTCGAGTACGACCAGCGGGCTGCTCCCTGCGCCGAGGGAGTTGGTTCCGCGCACGGCCACGTTACCGCCCCCTTTTGCCGAGGCCGAAAAACCGACATTCATACCCGGGATATTTCCACGAAGTACATCCTGCACCGACTGCGGGTTTTCATTTTCGAGCTTCGTCGCATTCACCTGCGACACAGCGCCGGTTAAGTCACGCTTTTTCGCAGTACCATAGCCCACCACGACCACTTCATCGAGTGTCTTCTGATCACTGCCAAGTTCCACGTCGATAATGCTCGCATTACCGGCCTGTTTCTCCTGGGTAACAAAACCCACGGCCGAGAATACCAGCACATCACTTTCGGATTTGATCTGAATCTGGAATTTTCCTTCCGCGTCCGTCGTGGTACCATTGGTAGTACCTTTCACAACGACCGTCACACCGGGAATCGGGGACTTATCGTCCTTGGCAAGTACCTGGCCTGTAATGGTCTTGTCCACACTGTGTCGGCCCACTTTGGTAAGTGGCCGGGCCAGGGATTCCGGGAACGCCGTAGCGGGCCGAAGCAATAAAAGCAGGCACCCCGCTGCACAAAAAAGAGACTGGGTAGATCCTCTTTTCATAGTTAGTAAGATTGGTTAAAATTGGGTTTAGCATCGTCTCTCTACGATGTTAAGATTTCATGACGGAATTGAATTTCTCCCACCCCGACACCAATTCGTCATATTTTTTCCAAAAAGTATTCAAACCGCTGATAGTCAGTACTTCACAAACGTGTGTGCGCAAACAGTCACTACGTGTCGACATTCCCAATTGACCCGATGCCCGAGCGATAGGGCGGGGCCAAAAAAAATCCTGAAAAACATGTTTTTTTGCCTATTTTGCCGCCCATTTAAACACATCTGTTATTAAAACCACTATGAAACGTTTCCTCTTTTCGCTTGCCGCCACATTATTTCTGTTCGCAGGAGCCTCCAATGCCTTTGCACAAGGCCTTTCGGTTGAAAGTCTGCTCGACAAGGCCGTATCACTGACACAAAAAGGGGACAAGGCCGGGACGGCCGATGCGCTTACCCAGGGGGTTTCCGCTTTGGAAAAAGAGGCCAAATCCTCCGACGGCAGCCTGAAAGACAAACTGCTGGGCAAGGCAGGAGACCTCAAAAGCATGATCCCGCTGGCTTCGTCGGGCAAGCTCTCGGGTGGTGCGCTGGGCAAGGTAGTTAACGCCGTAAAAATGCTGATCGGCGCCAATCGTATCAGCGGATTGCTAGGAAAAGGCGAATCGGGCCTGTTGGGCAATGCAGCAGGACTTACCAGCAGCCTCGGGCTGATCAAGGCGGGAAGTTCTATTTTGGGCGGTTCCAACGAGACGAAACTGAACGGATTGCTGGGCGAAGCTACCAAAACTGTTTCCGGACTGGACAAGAAGGGTCCGGCAGCCAAGTTGGCGGCAGCGGCATCATCAAAGCAACTGGGCAGCATCGTAAGCCTCGTTAGCTCGGCGCTGTGATATCAACGCTTAATCGGCGTAAGCCGGAGGCCAAACGGCCTGACAATGTTTCGAATAACGTTTACAGCTACCCGTCAACTTCTGGCGGGTAGCTTAATTTTTAGCCACAATGGCACTCCGGTACACCTTCGGCGACATTTTATTGATCTTCTTAAAGCATCGGTTGAAATAGGAAATATTGGTGTAACCGCATTCGAGCGCGATTTGCGTAACAGGCAAATCCGACTGCTGCAATAGTTTGCAGGCAAATCCGATACGCACCTCATTGAGGAAATCGGAGAAGGTACGGTTGGTCAGCGTTTTGAAAAAGCGGCAAAAAGAGTGTAGCTGCAAACCGGCTACCGACGCGGCCTGTTGAAGGGTAATATCTTCCTTGAAATTCTGCTGAATGAAATGCATCAGCTTCGGCACGCGGCCGGACGTCTGGCTCGTGTAGCTGGCAATAGGGTCCGGGAGGTTGAGCCAAACGAGCTCCTCCGGGTCGAGCAGCTGATCGAGGATTTGCAGGAACGACGCCAGCATGCCCACATGGCGGTTCTGCTGCGCGTGCATTTGCTTTAAAATGTGAATAATGAGCTCCTTTTTCTCCCCGCAAATACGAATCCCCCGCTCCGATTCCCTGAAAAACTGTCTCAACTCCTGGGTATCGGTCAGCGCACTCAAATGCTCGCAGATCAGCTCAGGATTAATGTAAAGCGCCAATGAAATGGCTTCGGAAGCCGGTTCGTCCGGTTTGGATTCGCTGTACCAGACGTGTGGAACATTCGGGCCGACAAACGTGAGGTCACCTTCCTCAAACCGCTCGATCGAATGGCCGATAATGCGGGTACCCGAGCCGGAAAGCACGTACACCAGCTGGCATTCTTTATGGAAATGAAAATCGGTCGAAAAGTACGGCCTCTCGATCTTCTTGACCACAAATGGCTTCTGCGAGGGCGCAAATTCCGGCAGCAGCGTATAGGTCGCTTTCATAGGTAAGGGAGCTTGAAAAAGTTACGCAAACATAGTACTACAAGTTATCAATCCGCCATTAACTTACAGGACTTATCACTTATAATTTTGTACAAATTCTGCTGCAAACCAAGTAAGCAAAATATTGACATCCAAATTCCTGGAACCATTTTTAACATTATATTAAAATAAAACACCGATAAGTGCCCTGTTTGAACACGATCACGAGTTTTACCATTTCACTCAACCAGTCAGGTCAACTCAAATCAATACTGGTATCATATTGACATCCCGAAAGACATGCACATTACCTCCATTGAAATAAAAGACAAGCGGTTCGACCTGCCCGAGGGCGTCGGCTCGGACGCTACACACACCACGCCGCAATATGCCTATGCCGTCTGCTGCCTGCGTACCGACTCCCCCGTTACGGGAATTGGCCTGGCATTCACCCTGGGCGCAGGCACCGATCTGGTTTGCAAAGCGATTGAGTACATTTCTGTCGCATTGAAAGGACGGGAAATCGAAGAACTGATGGCCGACTTCGGTCATGAATACCGGCGGATCGCCGATTCTCCCTCTCTTCGCTGGCTGGGGCCTCACAAGGGCGTGATACACCTTGCGTTGGCAGCCGTCGTGAATGCGTGTTACGATCTTTGGGCTAAATCGCGGCAGGTGCCCTTGTGGCAGCTTCTGCTCGATCTCACACCTGCACAGCTTGTCAACACGCTCGACCTCAGCTATTTCGAAGAAGTCCTGTCCCGTGACCAGGCCATTGCATTGCTCGAAACACATTTCCCGACCAGGAACGAGCGTACCCAGGTACTTTCGACGGGTTACAAGGGTTACGACACCTCGGTGGGCTGGTTCAACTATCCGGATGAAAAGATCGTCGCAAATACGCGCAAGGCGATGGATAATGGTTTCAATGCCATGAAACTCAAAGTGGGTTCCGACGATCCTGGGCGCGATATCCGCCGGGCGGCGCTCATCCGCCAGACCGCCGGCGACGCCGCGACTATCATGGTCGATGCCAATCAGAAATGGAACCTGCCGCAGGCATTGTATGTGTGTGAAAAGCTCGGCGACATTAACCCTTTCTGGATCGAAGAGCCTACCCACCCCGACGACGTGATCGGCCACCAGGCCATTGCACTTGCTATTGCTCCTTTCAAGGTGGCTACGGGCGAGCACATTCCTAACAAAGTGATTTTCAAGAACTTTTTGCAGGCCAAAGCGATGGATTTCTGCCAGGTCGATGCGGTGCGTGTCGGCGGCGTATCGGAATTCCTCACGATCAGCCTGTTAGCACGCCAAATGGGCGTTCCCGTGGTGCCGCATGTAGGCGATATGGGGCAGATTCACCAGCACCTGGTGCTGTTTAACCACATCGGCATGGGGCACGAGCATTTATTTTTGGAACATATTCCCCATTTGCGGCCGTATTTTGTACAACCCGCGGAGATTACCGGAGGTTATTATCAGGTACCGCAGGTGCCCGGCAGCAGCAGCGATTTGAAAGACTGACGCAAACAGGAACAGCATGATGAATCTGACCAACAAAACGATATTTATCACCGGCGGGGCCTCTGGCATCGGGCGCGACTGCGTGGCCGCCTACCTCCGTGCAGGCGCCCGCGTGAGCGTGCTAGATCGCGATGAAAATGCATTGAACGCGTTGAAAGGGCAGTTTAGCAGCGATGTGCTGCTCACCTTGCCGGGTGATGTGCGGCAAAAGGATGACATTGCCGCTGCCATCGAAAAAACGGTAGCCGCATTCGGCAGCCTGCATGTGATCCACAACAATGCCGGCATTGCCAGCCCATCGAAGCCGCTGCATGAAACTTCGGAGGATGAATGGGACAGTCTTTTCGATATCAATTTGAAAAGTGTTTACTACACTACGAAATACGGCCTGGAACACCTTCAACAAACACGGGGCAACATCCTCAATACAAGCAGCATGGTGGGAGAAATCGGCCAGAACAACCATGCCGCGTATGTGGCTAGCAAAGGCGGTATGAGCGCACTGACGAAGGCCATGGCGCTGGATTATGCTCCCTTTGGCATTCGCGTGAATGCAGTGTGCCCTGCGGGCGTGTGGACGCCCATGCTGCGGCGATGGGCAGGCGAGCAACCTAATGCGGGCGAAATAGAACGATACCTCGACGACATCCATCCGTTGGGCCATTGCCCCGAAGGCGACGTGATCGCCGATGTGGCTGTGTTCCTCATTTCGGACGCCGCGCGGTTTGTGACAGGATGCATTATGCCCGTAAGCGGCGGGGCGGAATTAGGTTATCGAAGATAAATATGGCAACAAAAAGAACCTGTATGGCCCTGGACCTGATCGACAATGCCGGGCTCATCGCGTCGTACGAGCACTATCACCAACCCGGAAACATCTGGCCCGAAATACCGGCGGGTATCCGCGACGCGGGCATTTCGGATATGCAGATTTACCGCATCGGACCGCATTTGTTCATGATAGTCGAGCACGACGACAGTACCGACCTCCCAACCGCATTCAACAAAATGGCTACCCTGCCCCGGCAGGACGAATGGGCTGCGTGGATGGGTACTTTCCAGCAAAAACTGCCCGAAGCCGCCGCCGGTGAGCATTGGGCCACGATGAAACCGGTGTTTTTACTCAACGACCATTTGCAATGAAAAACAGCAAAGCCGTAGTGGTCCCGCTCCTGGTCGTGATGAGCCTGATGTTTATCTGGAACCTCAGCCGGAATATCAACGACGTACTGATACCGCATTTGAAACGCGCCTGCCAGCTCACCGACTTCCAATCGTCGCTGGTACAATCGGCATTTTTTGGCGGTTATTTCCTGTTGGCATTGCCGGTGGGACAGTTTATCGGCCGGTTCGGCTACAAGGCGGGCATGGTTACCGGGCTGCTCACCGCGGCGGTAGGCGCGTTCCTGTTCTTCCCCGCTGCCGACACCCGCTATTACCCGTTGTTTCTGGCTGCACTATTCATCATGGCGGCCGGATTCACCTTCCTGGAAGTGACCGCCACACCGTACATTTCCGTGCTCGGTGATCCGGAACGCGCTTCCAGCCGCCTGAGCCTCGCCTCGGCCGTGGGCTCGGTGGGTGCTACGCTGGGGCCTTTCATCGGCAGCCGCTTTTTATTGCACGCCACGGAAGCAGCTCCGGAGGCCCTCGCCAGGTTCGACGCCGCACAACTCGGCAGCTATCTGAATGCCGAAGCCCAGCTCGTCAAAACGCCCTATCTGAGCCTCGGCGGGTTGTTCCTGGCGATCGGGTTGCTGTTGTATTTTATTAACCTACCCAAAATAGAAGGCGAAGACGGGCACGCCGGCAGCATCCGCGACATCCTGAAATTCCGTCATACCGTGCTCGGGGCGCTGGGGGTGTTCTGTTACCTCGGGGCCGAAGTGGGTATTGTGAGTTTTTTGATCCGCTACGCAAAAGCATCGGGCATTCCGGGGCTTACCGAGCAAAGCGCGGCATTGTTTATCACATTGTATATGGCATTGGTCCTCGCAGGACGACTGACGGGGGCATATTTGCTCCGCAAAGCCAATCCGCCGGTGATCCTGGCCTTCTGCTCGGTGGCGGCGCTGGTGTTGGTGGGCATTTCCATGACGAGTACGGGTTATGTATCGGTGTACGCATTGTCGCTGGTGGGGTTGTTCACTTCCGTGATGTACCCTATCCTGTTCACACTCAGCATTAAAGACTTAGGGATTTATACCAAAACAGGCTCCTCGCTGATCATCATGAGCATCGTGGGCGGGGCCGTGATCCCGCCGGTCATGGGGCTGCTGTCCGATGGCTTCGGAATACAAAAAGCATTTGTCGTGCCCGTGCTGTGCTACGCCTACCTCGTGTATTACGCACGCGCAGGCCACGTGGTAACACAGGCAAACGCGACGCAAGTTTGAAGCATGAATTTGAATTTTAGGATGATGAAAAAGAACATACTGACTTTACTACTATCGGCAGTACTCGCCCTGCCGGGATTCTCGCAGACCGAAATACCCAAAACACAGCGCTTGAAATGGTGGCAGGAAGCTAAAATGGGCCTTTTTATACACTGGGGACCGGTTTCACGCATTGGGAAGGAGATCAGCTGGTCGCGCGAGGGATACGGCAAGGCTCAATACGACTCGCTTTACCGCGGCTTCAATCCTACCCGCTTCAATGCCAAAGAATGGGTGGCGCTGGCAAAGGCTTCGGGCATGAAATACATGGTGCTCACCGCCAAACATCACGACGGCTTCTCACTTTTCAACACCAAGACCAATAATTACAACATCATGCACACGCCATTCGGCCGCGATGTGTGCAAAGAGCTCGCCCAGGCCGCGCACGAGGCCAATATGCCCATCGGCTGGTATTTTTCCGTGGCCGACTGGAAAGACCCCGATTGCCGTAACCCGCAAACCAACGGCGTATTTGCCGAACGGGCACTGGAACAGGTGCGCGAGCTGTTGAGTAACTACGGCAAGATCAGCCTGCTCTGGATCGATTACGAAGGCTGGCCGACGCCGGTTGAACCTAAAAAAGTGTACGACCTCGCGCGCAAGCTGCAACCTGAAATCATCATCAACAACCGCCTCGAACCATTTACACCCGATGAGTCGCACGCCTATGTGGGCAAGTATGCGGACTATGCAACCCCCGAGGGCTTCGTAGCGGGCTATGGTAAGGTACCCTGGGAGACTTGCACCAACATGGGCCACCAATGGGCGTGGCGGTTCGGCGACAAGCCCCGCGATTTGAAGGAATCGGTACATACCTTGCTCCGGTGTGTGGGCGGAAACGGCAACCTGCTCTTCAACATCGGCCCCGACAGCACGGGCGTATTCCCGGCCAATTTTGCCGCGAGGGCCCGCGAAATGGGCGATTGGATTGCGAAAAACCACACCGCCATTTACAATACCAAAGGTGGCGTGTTCACTCCTGCGCCCGATTACGTAAGCTCCTATCGCGGGAAACAGGTTTTTGTGCATTTGCTGAATGCGGACAAAACGACTCTTGCATTACCGGCCATTCCAGCCAAAATACGGAGCGCGAAGTTGCTGGACGGCACGCCGGTTCAGTTTACCCAAACCAACAAGAGCATTAGCCTCACCTACCCTTCCGGAAAGATCGACCCTGTTGCCACCGTTGCCGTGCTGACACTCGACAAAGACGCGTCGACCATCGCGCCGACCGTGCCCCTGCCCGCCACCGGTTCCCTCGCGTACGCCCACCAGGCCACAGCTTCGAGCTCGGTGGGCCAGTTCTACCACGATCCGGCTGCCGCATTTGACGATAATCCGAAAACAGCCTGGAAGATCGGGCGCCGCAAGGATGTCGATTTCTCGAAATATTATGGCAAAAACCTGCATTACCAGTCGCCGGAGATCATGGCGCTGTACGAACCGACCGGCTGGCTGGAAGTAGACCTGGGCAAGCCCGAGACCGTAGGCCGCATTAAGCTCGGCGAGTCCAAATACGGGCAATCGGAAATCAAAAAGTTTGAAGTGTTGTATTTAAAAGGAAATGAATGGGTTTCACTCGCGCAGGACACCCAAATGGGTGATTGGGACAAGACAGTCGCCCCTGTGAAAGCGCAGAAATTTCGGTTGGCCATTCAGGATTACCACGGCTATTTTGGAGTGAACGAGTTTCAACTGTTCCCTCCGGCCCCCTAACCGGGGCATCCGGTCCTGAATGCAAAAAAGCACACGTCTCTGATTGAAACGTGTGCTTTGATATCCTGGTCTGAAACCGTCAGGCCAGGATTTTTTGCAGGTTTTTATAACAAGTTTCCACGGTTTCGATACCCGGTGCGAGGTCGTATTCCACGAAGAAATATTTCAACCCGGCGATTTGCGCAGCTTCAAAAATCCGCTTGAACTCCACCACACCGGTCCCGACGGCGGTAATGGTCGAAAGGTCTGCTTTGATATCCTTCACATGCCAAAGCGGAAAACGGCCCGGATGCTCGTTGAACAACGCGACGGGGTCTTTTTTGGCTTTGGTAGCCCAGGCCAGGTCGAGTTCCATTTTCACGAGATCCTTATCGGTTTGGGACAATACCAACTCGTAAGGCGTTTTGCCGCCGTCCACGGGATCGAATTCGGTAGCGTGGTTGTGGTAAGCAAATTGCAGCCCCGCCTTTTTAGCGGCTTCCCCGGTTTTCTGGAACACTTCAATAGAGCTCTTGATTTCGTCGGTCGTGCCTACTGGCGTGCTCGCGCATACGAGGTAGCTCAGACCGGCCGAAGCCGCGTCGTCCACCAATTCCTGGTAATTGTCGCGGAGGTTCTTCATCGGCGGAATGGTAATGGGCTTGCCGTCGGAGCCGGTGGGCAGCTTGCGTCCCGGAGGCAATTTGAACGGTGCGCCCAATGCGTGGTGCGCACGCCAGGTCATACCGAGGCCTTCCACCAGCGCCTTGAACTCCTTCGGCTCATAGCCATAGTACTTACCCCGCGTGCTGAATGCGGATTCGATTTCCTTGTACCCAATTTTGGCGATTTGCTCCAATGTACCTTTCGGGTCGTTATTCATTTTTTCAAAAACCGTGAAAAGCTGGATACCGACCGGCTTATCGGCGAGCGTTATGCCTGTCTGACGGGCTGCTTCGGCAAGCGAAGGCAGCATGAAAGTACCGGCAGCCAATGCGCCCGCGCGGGTAAGGAAGTCTCTTCTGTTTATGTTGTTACGCATTGTTTTCATGTTTTAAGGTTAATTCTTAAACTTGATTTTGGAGAAAGACATTAGCGGCTCGATAGGCTTGGCTTCTGTGTTCCGGAATACAAGGTAAATATCCTGCTTGCCGCTGGTAGGTTGCAGGCCAATGCGGACCGGCGGCTGGGCGAAGCGGTTACGCGGTGCAGCAGCAGGTGCTTTGGCCGCGGCTCCCGTAGACGAGCCACCAGCGGCAGGAGCGGCTTCTTTTTTGGCGCCATTTTCCAATTCAGCCATCATTTTAGCCATATCCACCGGCTTGGCTACGGCCAGTTTTTGCTGGCCGATCAGCGTGCCGGTCGGTGAGCCGAGGCGGACTTCGATGGTACCTCCCACGCTGCCTTCGCGCTGCTGGGCAGCCGCGTTGAGTTCGAGGGAATCAATACCTGTGAGGTCAATACCCGGGAATGCGATATAGCTGTTTTCAAATGCGACTACGGCAAAACCTTGCCCTGCCACGCCCAACGCTTTGGTTTCAACACCTTTTGTAACCGGCGCTTCGGCGGCATTCAGTTCGGGACTGCGGAGGACAATCATTTCCTCGGTGGTTTGGGCCGGAACAGATTTGGTTGCTCCAACCGGCCGATCGGTATAAGCCGCGCGGATGATCACGGAGCCCTTGCCATTATCCGTTTTCGGGATTTGCGGCGTGTATTTCCCTTCCAAAGGCAACGTCGAAAGCGTCTTTTCGGTGCTATTGAGGATATATTTCACGATGACTTCCACATCAGCCACCGGAAGCGCGGGGTGTGCGGCCATCGCTACTTCGCCCCAAACACCCGATCCGCCTTCGCGCACTTTCTTGACAAGCTTGTCCAACGCGCCGGGATCGGCCTTGTATTTGTTGGAAACGTCCGCAAATGAAGGCCCTACCGATTTGGTATTCGGCTGGTGGCACACTTTGCAATCGCTTTTACTCATCAACGCCTGAGCTACGGCAAATTGCGTGGTAGCGTCGACGCTGCGCTGGCTTTGTGCAACTTCCGCATAATCGAAGCCCTCCGCGGTGTAGTCGATGCTCACAGCTACCTGATTGGCCTTGATTTTACCATCTGCCGTGCTGCCGTCCTCCTTATCCGAAATACCTACCGCATAGCCGATAGGTTTGTTTGAAAAGAAAAATGTGCTGTTACCATCCAGTTTGATCGCCACTTTCGGCGGCTCGTTGCCTGCGATAATGCGGACGGACTGGCTGTTGCTGGCACCTTTGGAGTCGGTCACCGTGAGCGTGGCGGTGTAAACGCCTGCCTTATCGAATTTCACCTTCGGATTTTCGGTAGCGAATACCTTCGGAGCAATGCCCGGGCTGGTTACTTTCCAGCTGTATTTCAATGCGTCGTTATCAAAATCCTTCGTGCCGTTGGAAGACAAAACGGTTTCAAATGGCACTGTTCCACCTTTTTTCTCCGCAGATACCGCCACCACCGGCTTACGGTTGCCGCCATTGTACTCGATGCGCACCAGCCGCGAGTTATCGCTTTTGCGGAACCAGTTGCTGCCGTATTCGAGAATGTACAAATCGCCATCCGGCCCGAATTTGATGTCGATCGGCTGCACCGGGTGATAGCTCGGCAGCACGCGCTCCATCGATTCATAGTCGCCCTGTGCGTTCATGGTAATGGCCATGATCCAACCGCGGGAGAAGTCGGCGGCGATCCATTTGTTTTCGTAATAGGCCGGCCAGGGTCTTTTGGGTGCCTTGAAATCGGTACGGTGGTAAACCGGGCCGCCTGTCGCGCTGCGCGAGCCTGAGCCTACGAGCGGGAATTTCTCGGACACGCCATAAGGATAGTAAATGAAGCTCGGCGCCGTCGGGAACAGCTCTTTCAAACCGGTATTGTTAGGCGAAGTGTTCACGAGATTTTTCGGGTCCTTTTTCTCGCCGGGTTTGTTATTGGCATAATCAAAAACCGGGAAAGCCTGATCGTTCCCCACAAACCACGGCCAACCGAAGTTACCCGGCTTACGCGCCTGGTTCAGCTCGTCGTACCCTCTTGGCCCGATCTCGGAATCCTCGTTCGCATCGGGGCCCACTTCGCCCCAGTAAATGTAGCCCGTCTTGCTGTCCACCGAAATACGCCACGGGTTGCGGTGGCCCATCGAATAAATCTCCGGGCGGGTTTTGGCTGTGCCTTTCGGGTAAAGGTTACCTTCGGGAATGGTGTAGGAACCGTCCGGTTCGGGGTGAATGCGGAGGATTTTGCCCCGCAAGTCATTCGTATTACCCGCGTGTCCCTGATCGTCCCAGCTTTCGCGGCCGGGGCGCTCGTCGGTTTGGGCGGCTTTGTCATTACCGGTGTTGTTGCCGACCGTCAGGAATAGGTTACCGTTTTTATCCCACGTCATGCCGCCGCCGGTGTGGCAGCATACTTCGCGCTGGGTGGTCACTTCAAGCATCACTTTCTTCGTGCTTTCCACGAGCTGGTCATCCACCAGGTCCCAGCGAGCGAGAATGTGTTTTTTCTCGCTCGGATGAGCGTAGTAGAGGTAAATCCAGTGGTTTTTGGCAAAATTAGGATCCAGGGTAATACCCATTAAACCCTCCTCCGCCTCGCGGGAAACACCTTCCTTGCTCACATACTTGGTATTAACCGGAATGGTCGTGATCAGCTCGGTCGTTTTCGTCGACGGATTGTATTTTTTCAAAGCGCCCTTCCGCTCGATAATGTAGGAGCTGCCGTCGGGCAATACTTCGAATGCCATCGGTTCGTCGAGGTTGTCGGCCAGGACCACCGGTGTAAAACGACTTTCGTCAGGCTTGGTGACGGTGTCCTGCATCGTAAATGCAGCGAGAGCGGCGACCGTAATCAGCTTGGCCGACCAGCGGACCGTAGAGATGAGGCTTTTGCGCGGGATAGGTTTGAGCATAGGTATGTACATCAAAGTGAACCATTTAATATATGACTTTCATTGAATGCGCATCAAAAGCGGAAAGCAGGGGAAGCCTCCCCCGCCCTCCTTTCATCCATCAGTGTTAAAACTCGTAAGACACCGAGAGCCAAAAACTCCTCGGGAGAATCGTGCGTCCCGGCATCATTGTTCCTTTTTCCACGGCAGCGAAGTTGCGGAACTGGTCGCCGCGCACGTCACCTTCGGTCAACACTCTCGCATTGAGCAGGTTATCCACCCAGAAACGGGCATTGATCGCCTTGGTAAAATTGTAACCTGCACCACCTTTCATGAGCACATAGGCCGGTAGTTTGTAGCTATCGCTCGGAGACGTAAAACGCGATCCGATGTAGTTCCCTGCCAGGTAGATATTGAACTTCTTGTAGTCGTAAGTGGCCGACAATTCGGTATTGAAAACCGGGACACGCTCGGTACGCTTGCCTGTAAAGCTATAAGTGGTATCGCCCAGGATCGCCATAATAGCCGAGTTCGTGTTGGTATTCGCGGTATAATCGGTGTATTTCGAATCCTGTAAAGTACCTGTCCAGCGGAGGCTCAGGGCCTTCGTCAGCTTGTAGGATGCCTCGAATTCAGCGCTGTAAGTACGGGTCGAGCCAAATGCAACGAGAACCTGGTTACCCGAGGAAATGGTCGGTACGGTGATGGACAACGACACATTCTTGATCGCAGAATAGCTGGCAGAAGCAAACAGTGAAAAGTCGTTTTTCGCATACTTCACCCCCACTTCACCCAGGTACACAGGACGTTTCTTGATCTTCGCAGGATCGTACGCGGTTGCGTTGTAATCCGCGATGGTTGGCGCATTGTAGGCACGGGTAGCGCGTGCGAAGAGTGCCGCTTGATTATTGATTTTGTAGTTCAAACCTGCTGTGGCCGCCCAGTTGGTGATTGTTTCGGAATAATCGGTGTAACCGGCGATCGTCAGGCCTGCACCTTTGGTATAATCCGGCGTGCCGTCAGCCTTGAATGCATAGAACGGACGGCGACCATCCACATTCTGATTATCGACGCGCGCACCGAGGTCGAGGCGCCATTTGGGGTTCAAAGTAATCTCGTCGGACGCGTAGGCAGACAATGTACGCGTGTCGCCAATGACCGTGGTCAGGTTGGTGGCCGTGATTTTCGCACCCGTTGGTGAGGTCAGCAATCTCTTAGGATTTTCCTTGAACTCCTGCTGGTAAGAAAAGTTGTAGTTAGGCCCGTCATTGCGGTTGAACTGGTGGATACCTACGCCGAAGCCCACATTATGGTTACTGATTGACTTTTTAAAATCCAGATAATCTACAATCTGCACATCCTTACCCTGCTGGCCGATGCCGGTCACATTCACAATCCGGTCTCCTGCTTTCAAACCGACCTCTGAGCCATCCAGGTAATAGTAAGGTGTCGATCCGTTGTAGGTTATAATGCTGGCCGGGATCCCCGCCGTCACGGTCCGGTTGGTGTGCTGGTAGCGGAAATTGTTGTTCACTTCCCAGCCGTTGTCAAGCAGGTAGTTGAACTGGAAACCGCCCGAACCCTGCTTGGTATGAATACCGTCGGCGAAATCGTAGTTACGCGTTACACCGCTGGCATCGGTATAGCTGAACTTCGTATCTACGGTCGCCAGCGACTGGGTTACCATATCGAAATTGCCGGATTTGGTGGGCTTGCCGGTTCCGTCGTAAGGATAGAAGCTGGTCAGCATCCATTGCACCTTGTCGTTCAGATACTTTCCATAAACCCGCACGAAGCCTTTCTGGTTTTTGAAATTGAAAGTCATATTGCCTTTCAACTGACCGCCCTGGTTGGCTGTATAGCCCGGCGGCACAATGCCTTTGTCGGTACGGAAAAAGCCGCCGATGTTGTAGCGGATCTGGTCGCTTACCTTACCGCCGACGTTACCATCGAGGCGGTAGAGGCCTTGCGAAAGACCGGTAGTAGCCTTGAACTTGCCATAAGTTTTATCCGCGCCGGTGTAGCTCAGGTTGTTGATCACCGCGCCCGGCGTGTTGGCCATCACAATCGACGCATTACCGCCGCGCACGGCTTCGATGTTTTTAATGGTCAAATCGGTTTTATAGTACTGATCCACAGAAGGAATGGAATTGAAACCCGTCGGTAGTACCGGCAAGCCGTCTTCCATGATCCCGAGGAAAATGTAGCCGCCTTGCTGCGGAAAACCGCGTACCCACACGTTACCAGGTCCGTCGCCACCAGTACTTTCCACCGTCAGACCTGGGATCGCTTTCAGAAGGTCGGTACTGTTCAACGGCGCGCGGGTTTGAATGTCTTTATTATTGATTGTGGTGATCGCCACACTGCTTTCGATCTTTTTCTTCGGGTTACCGCCCGTCACGACGATTTCCTGCAATTGCAGAATGTCGTCCTTCATTTCGATGTTCAGCTGTACATCCTGGCCCGCTACCTGTATTTCCTTCTTAACAGCCGTGAAACCAATGCTCGTCACGTTCAACGTATAGCTACCATCGGGGATGTCGGTAAAGCTGTAAGTTCCGTTAATGTCCGTTACGACGCCCAGGTTGTTGTAGCTGAGTATCACCGTTACGCCGCTGAGCGTCTCGCCCGAAACGTCGGTGATCTTCCCCGATACCGTGTATCCTGCGGCCCGGCTCCGGATGCTCGTCGCGGCACCAGCCGCCGATTTGTCCGACCGGCTGATGATGATCAGGTTATCCGTCACCCGGTAATGCAGCCCGAGCGGTTTCAACGTTTCATCCAGTACCTTATATAATGGTTTTTGTGCCGCCTTCACACTCACCTTCCGCTCGCTGCCGATCATTTTGGCGCTATACACAAACTTTCCGTTCACTTGTTTTTCCAGGCTTCCGAGCACATTTTCGATACCCTGCTCCTGGATATCTACGGTCACTTTTTTGGACAAAAGCGCCTGCGCCTGACCGTCCGTCGCTTGGGCTGTACCAAGCGCCCACAATCCCACAAGTAAAAACTGGCACAGCGATATCCGCATGACTCTGAAAATAAATTGAAACTTAAAAGCTTCTTTCATACATTTGACTGTTTTATTGAGGTTAGATTTTGATAAAACAATCCCCGTTATCCTTCTTTGGACGGATAGTATTTGCGGTCGAAAACAAATATGGGGATTCATGAGGGTCGGGCATGTTGGTAGCATTGTCCGACTCTTTTTTTGTGATTACTTTCTTCTATATACGCATGGTATCCGGGGTTTTGAATGGGTTTAAAAGGGTTTTCTAGCTTTTACAGCCTTTACTATAAATGACGATCTTGCCGTCGAGCACTTCATACCGCGCCTCAATCACCTCGCAGAGAATGCTCAGCTTGCTGAACATCGGCTGCCCGCCCAGCGACGCCGTTACGGGGCATCCCTTCATGACATCACGGTCGAAAATGATGTCGATCTGGTAAGCCTCCTCGATATCGGTCAGCACGGAAGACGCGGGGGTATTTACAAATTCAAATGTTTTCGGATTGTCCGATGGCACGATTTCCGGATTGTCGCTCAGTGTTCTGCGCATTTCGCTGCTGGCATGCTCGAAGATCAGCTTCTGATTGGGCGTCAACACCATGCCGTTGGGCATTTTGGACTGCACATTCCTGCGTGCCGCGAATTCCTTTTGTTTAAAAACCGACACCTTTCCTTCCCGCACCTCTACCAACGTCTTATCCGAAGCATCCCGGGCCCGCACAAAGAAACTGGTACCGAGTACTTTCGTCACCAGGTCCGTCGTATGCACCAGAAACGGCCTTTTCGGGTCCTTAGCCACCTGGAAATACGCATCGCCCGACAGATACACAGTACGCTGGTCGGCGGGAAATGTTTCAGCGAAGCTCAATCTGGATTGCGGGTACAATACCACCTGCGTGCCGTCCATGAGCTTGATCACTTGCTGTTTCCCGGAGGTATTCACCCTTTCTACAAGCTCCTTGCCCGATACAAGCCCGTTATAACCATTATTGGAGCGATAATACTGCCATCCTACCCAGCCAAGGCCAATCGCCAACACCGTGCAAGCCGCCACTTTCATCCATATATCCGCATACCACGGCCTGCCTGAAGGTATCGTTCGCACAACACCTGACTTCTCCTCAATGACCAACTCCCTTTCCTCCCCTTCTTCCCTTTCCTCCATGCTCCCTCCGGCAACCTGCGCAGAGAACCGCTGCTTTTCGGCTCTCACGCGTTCCAGAAGCCCCTGAATTTCCAGGTCGATCTCCGCCTCGTCGATATCAGTGCGGTAATGCCGGTAAACGCTGTCGAGCAGTTTGCGGGCGCTTTGAATGTCATCCGCCTGGGCGGGATTCTCATCGAGATATTGCTGCCAGAATACTGCATCGGCGGCGCCCCGATGCCGCACCCAGCCCTGAAAGCGGGCGTCGAGGACGAAATCTTCAAGCGTGTATTCCTGGTACTGATCCATGTTATAATTGTTTTCTAACTATACATAGGCAGCACCTGCATTGGAATAATCAAAAAATTTCAATTTTTTTTTTAAAAGAAAAAAAAGAGAGAAATGCCGTCAGGCATGAAATATTGGTAGTAAAGCAGAAGAGCAGGCACCTCGAAAATACCCTTGGGCATGAAACAACTAAGCAAATTGGATCTTGGCGCAATTTTGGTTGTGGCATCCCTAACGGGATTTACGAATCCTATTTCCATTTAATCTACTACCAATATTACATCGCTACGCGATTTGGCGACGAGCTACTATAAACGGTCCTTCAACTCCTGGATGGTACGATAAAGCAGATTAGCCACCGCTGGCCGGGAGATCCCCATCACTTGGGCGATGGCCTCATTGTCCATACTTTCGAAAAAGCGGAGATAGATTACCTCCTGCTGGCGGCGGGTAAGGAGGTTGATTTGCTGTTTGAGCGTTTTGAGTATCGCTTCATTGGTTTCGATCTCAATGATATGCTCTTCGATGGAAGCATCGCCGCTGGCCTCGGCAGAAAAATTGAGTTCTTCGCCCTCGCTGATCCACTGCTGGCGCTGGCTTTCGCGGTAAATTTTCCGACGGAGGGATTTAAGCAGGTAGAATTTCACAAATGCCGTGTCTCCGATGGTCTCGCGCTTGGCCCAGAGTTCCATAAAAAGGTCCTGGATGCAGTCTTTGACAAACTCCCGGTCACGTGAAAACTTCGATCCGTAGCTGAAAAGGCTTTTGTAGTAATGCCGGGCAATCTGCCCGAAAGCATCATCATCCCCCGCACGAAATGACTTCCACAAGTCGGCGTCATCAGCATTGTTTTCGGGATGGGATTGCATTCAGGAGAGGTACGTCAGTTCTATCGAAACTGCAATCCTACGCCTTTTTATATAATTAAACAATTTTTATTTTGGGTGAAAGGGGGAAAGGGAGGCCGGCCGACCGCCGACCATAGACCGCCGACCATGGTCTATCGTCTATGGTCTATGGTCATCGGCCGTCGGCGGTCATCGGTCAGCGGTCATTTCGGATACGCTCCGTGACTCTTCACCTTCATGATCTGCCGCAAATGCCTGTCCGTGTGTCCCCATTGGTAAATAAGCACCTGGTGCATATTACGTGGCTCGGGGGTACCGGTAAACTCGAAAATAGCCCTCATATCGGCTTCGCTGTTGCGTACGAAGGACAGGTTTTGCTCCCTCCCGCGGAGGAAGAAGGTCAGGTTATCCTTTCCCGTAATGAATCCTGTCGGTGCGGCGATTTCCGCGGCTTTGTGAGGGTTGGGTTCCATGATGAACTCCTGGTAGTAGCTGTCGGGCCGCGTGGTTTTGAGCAGTTCCGGCTGCGGCTTGTTACGGGTTCCAATGCTGAGCTCCCTCGACCAGATGATCTCCCAAAGCGCGAGATGCTCGACGATCTCGCCTATGGACCATCGATCGGGCGACTCACGGAATGTCCATTGCTCGGGCGTGAGGTTTTCCGTCTCCTTCACCACCGCGTCGCGGGTGCGGATCAACTGGTCGATCGTAGCCTGTTTGTCCGCCGCAGTCCAGAGCTTTTCCTGACCGAAGCATTGAAATGCTGCAAAGAGCCAAACCAATGTAAAAAATGTGTTGATTTTCATAGCTTTTGTTTTGTGAACACCTGTTCCGCAGCAGATGGCATGCGACTTTTTAAGCACTGCCGCAACCACCGCCCGGAATTCGGGTACAATGCTATTCCTTTTTACCTGGCCCCCCAATTATGATTATCCTACGGAGAAAATTAGGGGATATTTACTGGGTTTCTGTGATTTAACGGGGAGAGAAAGGGAGAAGGGAGGAAAGGGAGAAGGGAGGATGGAGGAAAGGGAGGAAAGGAGGAAGGAAAGAAGGGAGAAGGGATTAGAGGGAGGAAAGGAGGAAGGGGAGTTTTGTCAAGTATAGTCAGGTATTGTCAGATGTGATGCCAGTACGATCCCTTTCCTCCCTTTCCTCCCTTCCTCCCTTTCCTCCCCTTCCTCCCCTTCCTCCCTTTCCTCCCTTTCCTCCCTCTTCCCCCTCTAATCCCTACTCAAATACGGTGGCAGAATGGGCCGTATCGTCGGATTGTCGAGCAGGCTGCGCAGGCGGATGGAATCCGGATAAGGTATTTCAAATTGGGGCTGAACGAGCACAGCGGGGTTACCGGTTTTCAGGTATTTGCGCACGTTTGTTTCCTGCTTCATTGATAGGCCATAGGTTTGGTGCACGGCGAGCATGTCGTGCTTGCGGCGCGTGATGTGTCCCATGATGAATACGATAAAAAAGACGGCTCCGAGCCAGGTTATACGCTTGTTTTTAAACGTAACCTCAATAAAACGTGCTGCAAACCAGGCATTACCGATCAGTCCGGGGGTGAAAAGCTCGGAGTGGCGCGAGGATACGCCCCCCATCTCCTGCCCACGCCCGTACGCGATGGCGAGCGTTTGGGCAAGCGACCATACGACGCACCCGGCCATGAACAGGTCTGCGCGTGAGAGCGTCCGGTTGCGCAAAAGCCAGGGAACCATCGCCAGGCCCGGTATCCACAAAACAATCGCAGCCGGCCAGCTTTTTGACACCGGCCACGCTAGTATGAACCGCAATGCTTTCCGCATATCCGAAAGATTGCGGGCGCGATATATATGGTTCGCTTCGATCTGCGGCATAATGGAATATCCTATCACGGCAAGGCCCACCAGCGCTACTACCAGCCCCACGTGTTTCCCGTTGATTTCCCGCTTTTGAAAGCCTTGCAAGGCATACACGCCCCCGGCAGCGAGGGGTGTGAAGATCCCGGAAGCCATGGTAAGCACGCTCAGCCACGAGAGCACCAGCACACCGGCCATCGCCAGGAGGCTGTCGGGATACAACGCGGCGAGGATGATCGCAAAAAGTGTGAAGATGATCAGAAAATAGAACTGGCTCTGGAAACCCACCAGCACGTTTTCAAATGCGAAAGGAAGCGCAAATTGAGCGATAATGGCGATCAGCACCAACCAGTGGGCACCGTACAATGCCTTCTGACGCATTAAAAACAGCAGGAAAATAAGCGGGATACAGGCTGCCACCAGGATATTCACCCGTGCCTCGATCAGATTGTCCCAAACACCCGTCATGTTAAAAATCAACAGCGACAGCAACCGCGTCGGCAAAATGCGGTGCTCATTGTGCGGGTGCCAGAGATCGTCCAGATGCAGCCGGCCTTCGATCCACGGTCTCAGGAGGTGGTCGCCCTCCGCATCCCACTGGTCCCAGAAGGGCAGCGGGATAGCGTAAGTTTCGACAAGGTACAGACGCGCTGCCGCGATCAGCAGCAGGGTTGCAAGCAAGGCAAGGATATTTCTTGTAGACATAAAATGTTTTAGGGACTGTCTGCGCTACCGGAAAATCCGTGCCAGCCAACCGCTTATCTGCTGATAGTTATCTTCCGGGCAGCCGATGTGCCATCGGCATTACGGATTTGAATAATGTAAGTTCCCGGCACCAAATTGCCCACCGAAATGCCCTCACCGTCGATCTGGGCGGTTTGGTGTACAAGCTGGCCGGCGGTATTACGGATTTCAACCGCCGCAATTTGGTTGGAATCCGTTGTTTTAATAAAGATTTTCTCGGTTACCGGGTTCGGGAACGCTACGAGTTCTGCCCCATTCTCCCCCAACAAGTTACGGATGCTACTGTACGCAAAAGTGCCGTCCTGATCGACCATTTTTAACCGGTAATAAATGTTCCCGGCCGCCAGCTGACTGTCCCAATGTGTGTAGTGGAGCACTGCATTGCTTTCCTTCGCCGCCTCTCGCGTCCCGATCGTCGTCCAATCCTTCGCGTTCAGGCTTTTTTGTATTTCGAAATGGGAAGTGTTGGTTTCCGCGGAAGTAGTCCATTGCAGGAATGCCTGGTTTTCGACTTTGGAAACTTTGAATGAGGCCAGAGTAACGGGCAGCGCCGGACCTTGTTGGAAAATGTAAACGGTCCCGGGACTAAATACATCGAGTTCTCCGGCTTCCCGCGCGAGGCCAAAAGCGCTCACAAAAAGGGTGGTGCCGCTTAATGCCACGGATTTCCCGAAGTTATCACCTCCGACGCGTAAAGAAGGCGATAACCTTTGGACGGGTATCCACTGGCCGCCATTGGCAACATCCCTTTTGAAAAGGTACACCCCTCCGGCCCCAGATACGAAATTTTGGCCCTGACCATCTAAATCTTCATAACTACTACCCACCGCGGCGAAGTCGCCGCTAATCTTTACACTGTTTCCAAACCATGAATCGGCAGTTCTCGTCGTAGCAGTGAGCTTGCGTACCTGACCCCAGGCATCTGTGCCTCCCTCGTCTTTCGAAAAGATATAGGCTGCCCCGGCGTCGCCTAGGTAGTTTAATTCGTCCTGGTCTTCATCTTCAAAGGGCGCGCCGACGATGATGTTATTCCCCGAAATATCCACATCAGCTCCAAACCAATCCTGTTCCGCACGCACAGTCGGCGCGATCTTCTTCACTTGTCCCCAGTTACCGACTCCGCCCTGGTCTTTTCGATAAATATATGCGGCCCCTGTATAAGACAAGGGTACCAGTTCAGAAGCATCCTGGCGCTCGCCGGGTGCCCCTACGACGAACAAATCGCCTTCGATGGCTACCGAAACACCGAAGCTATCGCCCAATTCCCTGAGTGCCGGGGCAATTTTCCTAACTAAACCCCAATTATCTGCACCGCCTGAGTTCTTTTCGTAGATGTAAGCGGCACCCGCATTCTCGACAAAATTTGCGTCGTTCACATCGAAATCGTCGTTACGAGCTCCAACTACCACGAAATCTCCGCTGATGTCCACCGCTTCTCCGAAACTGTCACCGGGATTAATGGTGCGCGTCTGAATGCTCTTCACCAATCCCCAGGCGCCTGCACCTCCCTGAGCACGCTTAAAAATGTGCGCAAGACCCACGTATCGACCCTCGACTGCCATCGCACCTGTTTCGCCTACCACTACGTAATCACCGCTGATTGCCGCCGAAGCACCGAACCTCGCGTAGGCATTACGCACCGGGGCTGTGAGTTTTGCAGCGGGCTTCCACTCACCAGCTTCTTTGATGAGTACATAAAC
Source organism: Dyadobacter fermentans (assembly GCF_019924045.1). GTDB lineage: Bacteria > Bacteroidota > Bacteroidia > Cytophagales > Spirosomataceae > Dyadobacter > Dyadobacter fermentans_A. The sequence continues at coordinate 50,197 of NZ_JAHXBN010000025.1, forward strand.
ACTTCCTGCCATCGGCTTATTATCGCCGCTGGAAGCGTCGTAAGCATCGTTGGGAGCGCTTACGACCGCGTAGTTACCCGAGATACTAACACTTTGACCGTAATACATGCTCGGGATGGCCGCAGAATTACCATTAGGATATTTCGCCAGCAGTTTCTGGACCTGGCTCCAATCCTGGGCCCTGGACAACGTCGGAACAGCGAAAAAAATCGCGTAGGCGAGTATGCCTGAGCGCAGAGAAAGTAAAAATTCAGTCATATAACAAAACCGGATAGAGTTGGATGAGTAGTATGGCCAAAATTAGGTTGTAACTGTTACATTACAAAAAAGCTATACAACAGAAAGCGGGTTGGCTCCCAGAACCAACCCGCCGTCTTCTCCTCATCGTACCGGACTACATTTTGTTAACCACCGTAACAATGCTGCGGCCTTTTATCAAAAACTTCCCTCCCGAGCCATTCAGCTTCATGGGCGCGAGATCGCTTTGCGCCGAAGTCTCGTAAGCCTTCGCCGCACCCGCTTGCTGCCCCGATCCAAGGGCCAGTTGAACTTCTCTCTCCTCGTTATCGCTGTTGACGATCACGGTCACCAGTTCATTATTGGTATTTAAATAGGAAGAAACCAGTAAACCATCGGTGCCCAGGCTACTGGAAGCCTCCACACGCCTCGCACCCGGACGTACGAAACGGCTGAAATTACCCAATGCCCAAAGCATTTTGGACGACTGGTACTGGCCGTCGGTCTTGTTTTTATCAATGTAAACCAACCCATCCTTGTAATCGTAAGGCGAAACGGAAAGCCACCAGTGCCAGGCCGTTGCATTCGCATTGACGAGGTCGTTATGAATCACCCTGGCAATGTACAGCCCCGAAGTGATGCTCAAATCCCGGCCCTCACCTTTGATTTCACCCTCATTATCCCCCAATATGCAGTATTCCGTCTGCCAGTATTCCAGCCCCGGCACGGTCGCTACTGCATTGGCGAGCTGCTTGCGCTTCTGGACGGCGGTTTTATAGGGAGAAGTGGTAAAATAGCTGTGCCCCGAAATCGCCGGGATTACGTTGGGCAGGTTACCAATATAATCGGCACTGTTTTTGTCAAAAAAGGCCGTAATCTGACTCGCGCGGCCAGGACGGTTATGTTCCGAATAAAGGTATTCGATCTGCCCGGCTTCCGCGATATTGATTTGGGTTGGAAGGTTTTTCCTCAGAAGAGCCGCGCTCAGGGATCGTGTGATGGCCGCTACCTGGTTGTTGAAATAAGGCGTTCCCTCCTGCCCTCCGTCGCTCCAATCCCATTGCGGCTCGTTCGCCGGGCTCACATATTGAAACGTAATCCCCGTTTTCTTGCGGATGCCATCGATCACGTCGGCCAGGTATCCCGCGAACTTATCGAACTGCTGCGAAGCGAGATTCGGCTGTCCGTTGGTCGAATAGCCCTTCCCGTTGGTTGTAAACTGCACCGGCGGCGTGTTCGGAAAAAGCAGGAATTCTTTTACGCCACGCTCTTTTGCCGCATTCAGAAACCACATTTGCCCGGCTTGCTTGTTCCAGTCGTAGCCGCCGTCTGCGGCGAAAAAAGATTCGGCGCGGCGCCATTCGTCACGGATACCGCTGGCTTCGCCCTGCTCGGTGGTACCTCCGCCGGCATTAAACCGCCAGAGCGACAGCCCGATGCCCTTCAAATGGCCGTCTGCCAGGGTATCGGTGCTGAAAAGCAGGTCCGCAATGCCGTTTTTCTTCGCCAGCGGCCAATTGCCTGCAAATTGGCAAGCCCAGGCGTCGGATCCCCCGAAATTTCGGATCGTCTGGTACTTTTTTGATGGGTCAATACGGATCGTCACTGTCGGGCCGTCGGCCGGGCCCACAGTTTCGATAACGGGCTCGCCTCCATTGCAGCTTACCGACGCAGCCATAAGGAGCCCAAGGAACAGCGTTCCCAGGTGTTGTGAGTTTTGCATGAAATGGTCTGTCAGGGAATGGATAGAAAAAGAACTCCCGGCGACGGAGGCACCGGGAGTGAAAATTGCATTAATAGCCAGGATTTTGTTCGAGCTGGTTGTTCGACGCCTGGATCTCGGTGCGTGGGATCGGCAGCCAGTATTGTTTTTCCGCAAAGGCGCGCCCTGTCAACGCCTCCTTCCGGGTATAGGTAAACGTGCTGCCGCTCTTGCCCACTTCCACGCCGTAAGCAGGTTTGTTTTCGACCGTGCCAGCAATTTTCCAGCGACGTACATCATAGAAACGGTGCTCCTCGAATGCCAACTCAATGCGACGCTCGTTACGGATACGCTCACGCATCTGTGCTTGCGTGAGGCCCGCAGGTAATGCAGGCATGCCCACACCCGTGCGCTGGCGGATCGCGTTCACAGCCGCGTATACGCTCGCATCCGGACCCGAAGCTTCGTTTTGCGCCTCTGCGTAGTTCAGCAATATCTCCGCATAACGGAAGTAAATCCAGGTTTGTGTACCGGCTACATCCCAAGGGTTGTCGATCGGCAGGTTATCATTCATGAATTTTTTCAGGTAATAACCGGTCTTCGAAGTATTCCAGTTGGAAGGGCCGTCTTTGCTGTCCTTGCCGCCTGGCGTGAATGTTTCGACCGTGCTGCCGCGGTATGGTGCGCCGTTGTACAGAATGGTAGCATAAAAACGCGGATCACGGTTTTTATACGGATTTTTCGCGTCGTAGCTGGTGTTGGTGTCGGTAATGCGCGTTCCGTCCATCATTTCGTAGTCATCCACGAGGTTTTGCGTCGGTACATTGCCGCCCCATGCGTTGTAGCCGTTCGGGCCATTCGAGATTTCCAGACACACGTGGCGTGCGCCTACCGCGTACAAGCGGCCGAAAATGATCTCCTGGTTGTCGGTAGTCGTGAAAAGATTGCCGTAGCCGCCAGTATAGAGGCTGTATTTGTTCAAATCCATCACCGCTTTCGCTGCTGCGGCCGCTTGCTGCCAGGTACCGGCATTATAAAGCGGGCTTGCAGCGTATAATGCGAGGCGAGCCTTCAATGCCAATGCAGCGCCTTTGGTAGCACGGCCGAGCTTCCAGGTATTGTTGTCGTTCGACGCCGGCAGCAATGCAGCCGCTTCGTCGAGCTGTCCGATCGCATAGTCGAGGCCGGCTTTGATCTCCGCCCGCTGGAAAAGCTCGGGGCCTGTGAGGTTGTCGCTCACTTCATAAACCTTATCACCCAGCAGAACCACTTTGCCGTAGTTGCGGATCAGGTCATGGTAGCGGAATGCGCGGATAAACTGCAATTCACCTTTCAACCGGTTGCGGCGGCCGGCGCTCATCGGCACGCCGTCGATATTCGCCAGGGCGTAGTTAATCTCGCGGATGCTGCGGTAGCTGCGGCCCCAGAATGTACCCGCGATACCGGTGTTCTCCGGCGCGATCTGCCCCCGCTGGATCAGCCAGGTATTATCATCGTTGTTGTAGATAGATTCATCGGTAACCGACGACCACATGGCGTATTCAAAACCGCGGCCAAAGCCCGGCAATGTACCTTCCGCTTCCTTATCGGTCAGGCGGACGCCCATGTAGCGGTTGGTAACGTACGCTTCAAAAAGTACGGAATCAGAGAGAATGGAGGCATCGGACACACGGTCGGTGGGCACGACGTCCAGGAAGTTCTGGTCGCACGCAGACAGCGAAAGCATCATCGCCGCGGCCAGGGCTGGTAAGGTGAAGCTCTTTATTTTCATGTTAAGCATGATTTCCATTAAAATTTGATGTTGAGGCCAAGGTTCAGGATGCGCTGCTGCGGGTAGAACTGGCCGCTTGGATTGTTACCTTCCGGATCGTAATCCTTCACGCCGGTGATCGTAAACAGGTTGAATGCGCTTGCATACACGCGCAGCGACGAAATTTTCAGCCTCGTCAATGCGTCCTTAGGCAGCGTATAGCCCAGTTCTACGTTTTTCAGACGAACAAACGACGAATTATTCAACCAAAAATTATTGGCATACAAACCGCCATTGATCGACGAAGAAGCACGGGTATCCACGCGAGGGTATGAGCCGTCGGGATTGCTCGGGCTCCAACGGTTGTCGGCCCAGCTGCTGTAAAAGTTTCCTACCTGGCCCGATTCAGGCAATACATACTGGCTCACCATGCCCTGTCCGGAGAACACCACCGCCAGATCAAATGCGTCGTAACCTGCATTGAAAGTCAGACCGTAGGTAAGCAAAGGCACATTTCCGTATTTGCTGCGCACCTGGTCGTCGGCCGTGATCTTGCCGTCCTTGTTATAATCTTCGAGGATCAGGTCACCCGGCTGCGCGCCTTGTACATGCGGATACGCGTCCAGATCTGCCTGCGAGCGGAAAATTCCAAGGGTATTGTACAACAGGTTGGTATAAAGCGGCCCGCCTGTCTGCCGCTGGTAATCCAATGCACCCGGCGCTTCGTCGATGAAGATCACCTTGCTTTTGGCATAAGTAATGTTTCCTGAAATGTTGTAACGGAACTTGCCGTTGTGGTTGTAGCCCAATGTCGCTTCCACCCCGGTGTTGTTCACCTTTCCAAGGTTCTCGTCAGGCACCAGCGGCGTATTGTCGTTGGTTTTGTATGGGTTTACGATACCCGAAGTATTTGGAATAGAAGCATTTCTCGCCGCAAGGATATCCGATCTCTTCTGGTTGAAATAGATCACCTCGATGTTGAAGTTTTTCAGGAACACTGCATTCAAACCAATATCCAGTTTCTTGGAAGTTTCCCAGGTAATGTTTGGGTTGGCCAGCTTGGTAAGGTCGATACCCGGCGAAATCACATTGTTGCCCAACACGTACTGGTTCACGAATGAGTAGTTGTTGTAGAACTGAAACTGGCCCACATTATCATTACCCAATGTTCCGTAAGAAGCACGGAATTTCAGGTCGTCGATGAAATTGATGCTGTTTTTGAACCAATCCTCTTCCGAAATGCGGTAACCTGCCGAAACCGACGGGAAGAAACCGTACTGCTTGCCTTTTGGGAAAACCGACGAACCATCCACACGCGCCTGCACTTCGGCCAGGTATTTCTCATTGTAGTTGTATGCCAAACGGCCGATGTAGCTGCGGCGGGTGAAGTTGAAGCTGCTACCTGAGTTGTTTTTGTCGGTTGCAGCCGCGCCACCCTGCGAGAGCTCCGGGGTGGAAGAAGTCGGGAAGTTGATCCGCGTTGCACCGAATTTGGCCTCGTTACGCTTGTTCTGCTCGAAGGCCACAAATGCATTGATATTGTGTTTGCCAAACGTTTTGAGGTAGTTCAAGCGCAAGTTCTGCGTGATGTTAGTGATATTAAGCTGCGACTGGTCGATCGACGCCGCACCTGCCGAACCACCGGTAACCACATCTGTATAAGCGCCGGTTGCCTTATTGTAGTTATAAAGCGTATAAGGAATGCTGAACGATTTCGAAAAGTTGAACGACTTGTCCACCGAGTAAAAACCATCCACCGAAAGGCCATCCACAAACGGCAGATTGTAGCTAGCACGCAGGATACCGTTGAAAATCGAAGTAGGGTTGCTCACGGTACCACCCATGTTGGTTCCCAGTACCACAGGGTTCTGGTTCTCAACGCCGGTCGAATAGTAGCCGTTCGGATATTGCGCGATCACAGTTGGGTAAGCGCGGTAAATCGAACGGAAGGTATTCCCTGCCGAAGAAATCGGGAAAGCGCGGTTTTCCTGACGACCGGAGAGCCCGAGGCTAACTTTGAAATCCTTGGTCACATTGGCGTCGATGTTCGAGCGGAAATTGTACTGCTTGTATTTCGTCGCACCGTTTTTATACAAACCATCCTGGTAAATCGTCCCCAGCGACACGTAGTACTTCACGTTGTCGGTACCGCCGTTGATTGCCAGGTTATGCTGGTTTTGCAATGCGAAGTTTTTGAGCGCTTCCTTTTGCCAGTCGGTATTCGGGTAGTTCAATGGGTCGGAACCGTTGCGGAACTTCTCGATTTCCTCTGCCGAATAATGCTGGTTCATCCCGCCCGACGGGTTGTTATAGTAATCGATTTCGTTCATGATCGTCGCATACGTAGGCGCATCCGCGAGCTTGGGCAGGCGTGTAGCCGACGAAAAACCCTGGTTGAAGCTATAAGAAATGACCGGCTTGCCTGTTGTACCGCGTTTGGTGGTAACCAGGATCACCCCGTTGGCCGCGCGGCTTCCGTAAACCGCCGCCGAAGCGTCTTTCAGGATCGAAATGCTCTCGATATCGTTCGGGTCGAGGCGGTCGAGCCCCCCTACCTGGCCGGGGATGCCGTCCACGACAATGAGTACGTCGTTATTGCCTGTCGTCGCAAAACCGCGCACGGTATAACTCGAACCGTCATAACCGGGCTCCCCACCGCGGTTGTTGGCTACGAAGCCCGAAAAACGGCCTGCGAGGGAGTTCGAAAGGTTGGGCTGCGGGCTTTTCACAATATCCGCCCCTTTCACTTCAGAGACAGAGCCCGTCAATGTGGCCTTTTTCTGCGTACCGTAACCCACGACCACGATCTCGTCCAGGGTTTTATCATTGGGAACGAGTTTCACGTCCAGTTGGGAACGGTTACCTACCACGATTTCCTGGTTCAGATAGCCGATGTACGTGAACACCAGCGTACCATTGCCATCCGGCAGGTTGAGCGAATACTTGCCGTCCACGTCGGTAGTAGTACCAGTGGAAGTGCCTTTCAGGATCACACTCGCGCCGGGCAGGCCTTCGCCTGTTTCCGAAGTGACTGTACCCTTCACGTTAAAAGTGCCTTGCGCAAACGCTGAAAGGGAGGTTAAGGCGAAGAGCAGCAAAAAACACGCGGTGCACAAACTCCCCCGGAGGGCGTTGCCAACGGCAGGCAGACCGGTACCGATTTGCGGGGTTGCTCCGAGAATTGGCCGGATCGGCCAGTTGACGGTGTACAGGGCCACCCGGAGGGTTGGCCGAACATCATCACCTCTGTAAAAAGTTTTTTTCATACAGCTGTAAAAGTTGAATAATTGATGCCGATCAGTTCAAAGTAGCGCCAGGCGCCTAATCTTGGTTTAGTCATAAACCGGGGCGACCGCCCGCCACTTTTATAAATTGATCAATCAAAAGTAGGACTATTTCAACCCGGCCATAGGGGGACATTTTCGCATTAAAGAGGGGGTGAATTCACAAAAAATGCCCGATTCTGTTGGAATCAGGCATGAAAAGCTGGGGATACTCCAATAAAGAACCGGCTCACACAGATTTTTTCCGGAAAAGGTCCTTGTCGATGGTGCTTCGCTCGTGGAAGGGCTTTCTGAATTTTTTCACATAATCCGAAGGCTTCATGCCGAACAGTTTCTGGAAATGCTCACGGAAATAGCGGATGTCGTTGATGCCGACGCTGAACGCCGTTTCGCTGATTGTAATGTCCGTCGTTATGAGCAGCTGAGCAGCCTTCCGCAGGCGTATAAATCTTACAAAACTGCTCGCCGACTGCCCCGAAATCGATTTAATGCGATTGTAGAGCGTAGAATGGCTCATTCCGATCTCGGCAGCAAGCACCTTGACATTGAAACCGGAGTCGGTAATGTGGTTCTCAACAATGCGGATACACTCGGTCAGGAACTCCTTGTACTCGACGGAAATCTTGAAATCGCTCGTCTGCAAGGTGATTTCATTGTAAAAATACCTTTGGAGATCGTTACGGTTGCGGAGGATCGAGGCCACTCTCGCCACCAGAATGTCCTTATCAAACGGCTTGCTGATGTAGTCGTCCGCCCCACCCTCAATGCCTTTCAGGCGCACGTCCTGCGAGGTGCTGGCCGTCAGCAGGATCACCGGAATGTGACTCAATGCCATGTCGAGCTTCATTTGCCTGCACAATTCGATGCCGGAAGTGCCTCCCATCATCACATCGCTGATCACAATATCGGGCAAATGCTTCCGGACGAGTTCCAGCCCCTCCTCCCCGCTTCCGGCATCGAACATTTTGTACTTTCCCGAGAAGATGGAGCCCAGGTATTGCCTGATTTCCGGGTCGTCGTCCACTACCAGCATGGTATGGCTTTCGGTTGAAGGCTCCTTCATATCGAGCAGTTCGCTTTGCCAGTCGGGAAACGCGGGGGCCTTCACCGGCATTACCCCTTCCGAAAGCTCTTCGAGCAATACCGAGCCGCGTGTTTCACTTCCGCGGGCATACGAAACAAGATCAGGATGCGCTTTCCAGAGTACAACATGAAAGGTAGTCCCATTGTTGAGCTCCGATTCGTACCGCAGCTGCCCGAAATGGTTCTCCACAAATGTTTTAGCCAGGTACAGCCCGATCCCGAAACCACCTTTGGCCGTAAAACGGCGGTCGGCATATTGATGGAAAACTTTGAAAATATCCTCGCCCGCATCCGCCGGGATCCCGGGACCGGTGTCGCTCACGACTATTTCCACTTGTTCAGCCAGATCAACGACCTGCACATGGACAGTACCGTGCTCGGGAGTGAATTTCAATGCATTGGAAATGAGATTAAAAATGGCGATTTCGGTTTTTTCCCAATCGCAAACCACTTCCAGCTCGGTCTCTGGCAATGTAAGCTCGTAGTGAATGTGTTTTTGTTCCGCCTGGTGCAGGAAACATTGGAACACCTCGGTAACCAGCTGCTGAAAATTATGTGCGGCCGGTTTGAGCTGGTCGGTCTGTTGGTCGGCCTTGCGGAAGAGCAGCAGTTGATCCACGAGGCTGAGCAGGCGCTTGGCATTGCGATAAATGATATGCATGTTGGCGGTGGCGGCCGACGAAACGGTTGGGGCCGTCGTCTCGACGGTCCCCGCCGATGCAGCCAACGTCTCGTTGGCACCTTGCATCATCTCGCGTATAGGATTGATAATCAACGTGAGCGGCGTACGGAACTCATGCGACACATTCGTAAAAAAGGACAACTTCTTCTCATTCAGCTCCCTTTGCTGGCGTGTCTCCATCTGCGCGAGCTGCACGTCGTACTTCATTTTTTCCTGCCCCAACTTGTATTGCTGGTAGTAATACAGCACGAGCCCGATCGTCAGGATGTAGAGTAAGTAGGCCCACCAGCTGTAATACCACGGCGGCATAACGCGGATCGGCAGCGAAGCATAGTCTTCAAACCAGATGCCGTCCTGATTGGCCACCTTCACCTTAAATTCATAATTCCCAGACGGTAGGTAACGGTAAGTCGCCGATCGCTCATTTTCCACGTAGTTCCAGTCCTTGTCCAGCCCTTCGAGCATATATGCGTAGCGCGTGAGCTCCGGGTAAGCGTAATTTAATGCAGTGTAGTCGATTGAAAAGACGGGCTGATCGGGCTTGATTGAAAACCGCCGCTGTTTGCCAAGGTATTCGAACAATGAAATCGCTTCATTTTCCTTGTCTTTCCCAAAAATCCTGATCCCGCTGATCATTACCTTCGGCTGGTAGTGCGATGCCCGCACCTGTTTCGGATCGAAGAGGTTCCAGCCTTCGGTCCCGCCGAAACTCATCAGGCCGCTTTTCGCATTCAATAATGCAGAACCAGGATTGAATTGCCCCCCTTGCAGGCCATGACTGGTATCGAAATTCTCGATCGAACCTATTTTCAGGTCGATCCGCGATAATCCCTTATTCGTGCTTATCCATACTTTATCCAGACTTTCCGGCTGGATCGCATTGATAACGTTACTGGCCAAACCACGCTTTTCATCAAAAAAACGTACATTTTTCGCTCGGGTATCGAACAGTAGCAGCCCATTCCCCTCCGACCCGATCCAAAGGCGGTCGAGGCCATCCATATATAATGAAAAAACAATGCGGTTAGATAGGTAGGGCTCCTTACCCGCCGCATTGAACCACGGAACAAACTGCATGGTGCGGGTATTGAGATAATTGAGCCCACCACCGTAGGTACCTATCCATAGGTTTCCGTATTTGTCCTCCGTAATAGCCCGGACATCGTTCGCATTGATGGAACTGTTGGCAGGAATGAAATTCCGGAACTTCCCTGTCCGCTCGTCGAGCAGGCTAAGCCCCCCACCGTTCGTCCCGACCCAGATATTCCGGCGTCGGTCCTGGTAAATCACCCGCACATCGTTTTTACCCAGCGAATGCAGGTCCGACGGATCTGCCGCGTAACGCTTGAAGCTATCCGTGCCGGGATCGTAGCGAACAAGCCCTTTGGAATAGGTCCCAAACCACAACCGGTCCTGCCTGTCGCGGTGCGCGGCAATGACGGCTCCGTCCGGCAGCTGGCCCGGCTGTGAAGAAGCGGCATAATGCTTTAATACCTCGCCGGATGCGGTCGTTTTGTAAATGCCGTCCCCATCGGTACCGATCCAGAGGTTGCCTTCTTTGTCGGCACACATTCCGTAGTAGCGCAAATAGCTTTCGGCGCGGGAATCGATGGTTTTTTGTTCAAACTTCCTGAATTTCTCGGGTATGGCGCTGATCAGGTAGGTGCCCTCGCCATAAGTACCGAGCCACACATTGCGGTCCTTGTCAATATAAAGCGATTGCACCGAGCGCTGCGTGATGCCTTTGTTATCCTTGTCGCGCACTTGCTCGAAAACAAGCGCATCGGGTGACCGCACGGCCATTTGAGACAATGCCAGGCGGTAAACGCCGCCATCCTGCACGCCGATCAGCAGGTTCTGCTGCCGGTCCTCGACCAGCGAAAGATAGATGTCGCTGTGATGAAATGTGTTGATATGCAAATCATAAAACCGGTTCTCAGCTCTTTTGAAGAGGATCAGGCCCCTTGAAGACGCGATCCACACATTGCGCAAATGGTCTTCGTAAATGGCATTGATCCGCGACCCCGGCACATTACCGGTATCCACCCCGGCCTTCACGAGCCTGCCGGAAGCATTGAATTTCCACACCTCGATCCCGCTGTCACGGGAGCCGAGCCAGATCATCCCCTGCGAATCCTCGAACACATTCAGGATCGAATTCGTGAAAAGCCCGGGCAGCGTTTGCTGGTTATGGTGTGTAAACTGATGGTTTTGGGTATTGAATGAGGCAAACCCGGAGCCATTCAGAGCAAGCCAGAGTCGGTCGCCCTGGCCCTGGCTGATATCGCTCACATCGTTTCCGACACCGCTTGCGTTTTGAAATGGCTTGTACCGGTTGAAACGCTGGCTGGCCGGTACAAACTCGGCGATTCCGTCGCGGGAGGAGACCCAAATGGTGCCGTTTTTGTCCCGAACAATAGATTTGACATAATTTCCCGGCAAGCTATGCGGGTCGTTGCGGTCGTATTTGAAATTTTTAAATGCAGTACCGTCGAACCGGCTCACGCCATCGCCCGTGGCAAACCACATCAGGCCGTCGTTATCCTGCGCAATGCTGTTCACCACGCCAAACGACAAGCCCTCCCGGATCGAGTAGCGAAGCACCCGCCCAGCGGCATTGTCCGCGGCATACGCTGCCAGGGCTGCGCAGCATAGGCTAAGGGTTAGTAAATTTGAAAATATGCGTTTCATCACCCGCATAACCCGCTTTTCTGACATATTTCCGAACGAAGTGGTTCTTACCCGCCCCGTTTTTCACAGGCGGAACTTCAAATATAACAGAATCGGCGCCGACTATTTAAAGGATATCTTCAACTTCTGTATGGCTTGGTTCCTGAAAAATGCCACTTCTCCCTCGCCCATCCAGTTGATCTCCTGAAAAACATCTATCAGCTCCATCACATTGGCGATATCCCGGTGGTTCAGTACGCGGATCACATCGCCAGGTTTCATGCCTGCACGGGCCAGAATGCTGTTTTCCGGTGCTGCTTCCACTACCACACCCTTCTCATCCGGTAACCCATATGCCGAGCGGTCGCCCAGGCCGCTGACATTCCGCAGCTTACCGCCCAGCCATGCCGTTTCGGACGCGGTCTTGCCATCGGCCACATTTTTGATCACCGGCAACGGAACCTTGGCCGCCTGGCTTTTCAGCTCGGGCGAAACGACGCCAAACTGGTCCATCGGAAAATTTACAAACCCGATTTTCAATGCCGGGCTGCCCGGTTTCACCCGGTAATCGCCTCGGGCGGCGTCTTCAAACATCGGGTCGCCCGCCACGCTATGCGCATCGGTACCATTCTGACGGGCCTTTTCCAGCGCCTGCCGATCGGGAAAAAGGTTATAGTCGACTTCCTTACCCCATTCATTCACCCGGATAGGCGCGTAAGGCTTGGTCACGATGTTTTTCCTGAACACATCCCCGCTGCGGGCAAACCATACGTGCGGATGGAAGGAGTTGTTGACCATGATATTGTTCTCAACCACCCGATGAAAACCTTCGCGCAGTTTCAAACCGCCATTCAGACATAAGTTATTGTAAATGTGACAATTGGAACTTCCGTCATCGAGGTCGATATCCCAGCCATGATCACAGCGAAAACGGTTGTTGCGGATAATGATCGTCTTGCCGGCGTCGAGCAGGGTCAGCTCGGGATGGGCCGCCGCAAGGCTGTCCATCCTTTCGCGGACAGGATGCCAGAACCGGTCGCGACCCCAGGAATTAAACGACCCGTGATCGCCGGTTTCGAGCACGGTATCAAATACATCGTTGAATTCGATCACATGCCCGCCCCACGTGCCTTCACTCACATTAATGCCCGCCCGCGGGATGTTGTAAATCGTATTGTGGCTCACGGTAATCTCCATACTCATCGAAATCTCCACTCCGGCAATCTGCTTCTCCACGCGGCCCAGGCCGTGCATCAGGTTGTCGTAAACCCTGCATTGCGCCGGGTAATTGTTGGTTTTCGGGCCGGGCGTTTTGTCCATCCGGTCGTAAGCCACCGATTGGTTGTACTCAAAACTCGGCGAACGCACCGCCGCAGGATCACCCACAAAGCAAACCGCACTCGCACCGGTTTCGTCGAAATGACAGCCCGACACTTCACCGCCCCGGTTATAATTGCTGAAAAACACGCCATTACCGCCCGTCGCATTGAAATGGCATTTCCGGATGGCGCAGTTTTCAGTGCCTTCCAGCAACACCGCTCCACCGCGATAAATGGCCCAGTCGCTGCGGAGCAGCGGTTCTTTGGTTTCCATGAAAGTGCGGAGGGTATGCGTCAATTCGAGCCCCTCGATATGGATGTTCCGCACCGGCTTTTCCGCCGAACCCCGGAATTCGAACAAATGTCTTATCTGCGGTGTGAGCACCACGGGCGCGTCCGGCGCGTATGCGTAAAGCGTGCGCGACGCTGCGTCATAATACCATTCGCCGGGTGCATCGAGCTCTTCCAACAGGTTTTCGATGAACCGGTATTTATCGTGCATGCCCATCTGGCGGTTGTTCTGATAACCTCCTTCGAGCGCGAGGGTGGTGTCGCTGCTTTTGCCCGTCACGCGGTAATGGTAATCGCCCCATTCGTGCTTATGCATCGCATGAATGAATGCACCCTCCGGCTTCTTCCAGGATCTGATTTTGGCTGCGGATAATACATCCGCCGAATACCCGCCGAAATGGCTCGCCGCCGGGTCGAAATTCGGGTAGCGCGCCATATGCAGCTTTTTCTTACCGATAAAGAGCTGGTCGAAAATGTAGTCACCATGAATCGTCGCCTTCTTCACATTCCCTGCATATTCCAACCATTTAACCGCAACTGCTGCCGCTCCGCTGATGGTTACTTTCTCGCCAGGATAGGACTTGAAGGTAAGCGTCTGCCCTTCGCTGCGGGAATCCTCCGGCCCGAGAACCAAAGGACTGGGAAGCACGTAAGTACCCCTTCTCAGAAATACGGTAACCGCCCCTCTCACTCCGCGTGCTTGATTACGCGCTGCTTCAAGCGTTGCCAGCGGCTTCTCCCGCGACCCGGGGTTTCGATCGTTACCATCCGGCGCCACGTAAATGTCCGCGGCGAATAATGGGGCCACGAGTACCGGGTAAATAATACATAATGCGAGCGCTATCAGGCTTGTAATATTTTTACTCATAACTAAAAAACACGGCACCGCATGAATAGCGGCCGCAGGACTTTTGCAGGTTGAATGATCGTTTCAATGTAGGAATATAAGCCAATAAATCAACCACTGCCGACGGAACAAGTGGTTGCCGGACACAGAAATACCCGCAAGATAATTGGTATATCAACTATGAACAGCGGGTTTTGACACTGGATACATCAATTATATATTTAAAAATTAATATAAGACGTACAGTCGTCCTGACAGCTACATAAAAATAAGCCCCCCTCTTCTAACAATATGGAATTTACGCTGTTTCTGGATGAGAGCGGAGATCACGGTCTAGACAAAATAGACCCCGGTTTTCCCGTTTTCACACTTTGCGGGATCATGTTTACCATCTCAGGATACAAACGAATGACAGACTGTCTCAACAGCGTTAAACATCACTTTTGGGGCGAGAAGGAAGTTATTTTTCATTCCAGGGATATTCGAAAGTGTAACAAAGAATTCTCAATTTTACTGGATTTGGATGTTAAAAGGCAATTTTATGAAAGGCTGAATAGTTGCTTAAAAAATGGTAGTTATCGAATAATAGCTGCTGCAATCGATAAAAACAAACATATCCAAACATACGGGCACATTGCAGATAATCCCTACGAAATCGCCTTGTCCTTTATCATAGAAAGATCCATATTTCTACTTGACGACGTAAAATCTACTTTTAAAACAATCAAGATAATTATCGAGAGAAGGGGCAAAAAGGAAGACTATCAGCTTGCGAGTCATTTTGAGAAAATCAAAGCGAGGGGAACCGGATTCATATCCCGCGAGCGAATACGGCGGTATGACATGAAAATCGAATTCAGGAGCAAAAAAGAAAACATAAATGGCCTGCAAATATCGGATCTTATTGCATACCCAATTTCCAACCACATTATCCACCCGGAACGCGCTAATCCGGCCTTCGATCTTATCGTTGACAAGTTCTATCTAAAGGACGGTAAAAGATATGGTCTTAAAAAATTCCCATAATAAGCAAAAGAGCCATTCCAATCAAGAATGACTCTTTTTGCCGACCGGGGACACCCCAATCCCAACACAATAATAAAAAAATAGCAGCTAATTTCAAAATCTCTGTTTCAATGACTGGCACGAGTCGTTGAAACAAACTACCAGCCCATATAATAAGTATTGCTCAGCCACGTCGGGCGGGTGAGGTGGAAATGGGATTCCAGCATTTTCTCCGCCTCGCAAAATGCCCCTTCTACCCAGCCTTGCTGGTCGGAGTAGGCCTCGCCTACGACATAGATATTTTCGTCGGTATCCGGCTTCCGCATGTAGGGCATGACGTCCCAAACCGCAACGCCGGCTTTCCAGGCGTGATACCCGGCACCGAACGGGTCATCGGACCAGTCACGGAAATAGGTTACGTATGGCTCGGGGATTTCCACCTCGGCCCCATGAAGCTCGCGCAGTTGATTCATAATTTCGTTCACCATCAGTTGCGTAGCTTGCTCTCGTTCGAGCGCTTTCAGCTCCACGAGAGAAGCCGATTCTGCCGCACTCACTTTAAAAAGCACGGTATCATCCGAAAGAGCCTTCCAGAATGTCTCCGTTTCCATATCCCCATAGCTGCCCAACAGCATCGAATTGTTGTTCTGTGGATCGGTCCCGAAATAGTAGCATTGGCGCATCGGAAGGTCGGTGATCGAATGCCCGGAGTCGATGCCCAGCTTTTTCCACCACGGCTCCCGGAAGCCCATCAATATTTTGAATGCAGGCTCCATGATCACCGAGCGGATATTTCGGTCGAGAACGGTATTTTCGTTGGAATTGAAAAAGAAGTTCTGCTGATCGAGTAGTTCGAGCGATTTACGCGGCATAGCCAATATAATATGATTGGCATAGGCATGCCAGATCTGGTTAGCCGGGATATTCAGGAACGTCAGCTCGTAGCGGTAATGCTCCCGCTGGTCGTGGCCTTTCGAGAACGTCAGCAGCTTGTTTTCCGACCAGATACACGCCCCCGGAATGCCCATGTATTGGTTCGCCAGCGCGTAGGCGATGCTGTCGTAGCCCTCCTCTATGGTTTTGTAGGTAACATCAGCTGAGAAATCGCCTACCATATAAGGAAATGCTTCGGCCGCATTCCAGTTGATCGTGTTGGAATAATACCCCCCTGCATTGGCCACGAAATTGTACCCTTCCTGCGAAACCTGGTCCTTGATCAGGTTCCAGAAACCGAGGTCGTTCACTTTGCGGCCGTCATAAGGTGAGCCGGGGAAATGGTATGTAAGGTTGGGCTTCACCTGGTCCCAGTTTTCGCTGGTCAGTTTGAATTCGTAGTCATACTCCCC
The DNA here is from genome assembly GCF_019924045.1 of Dyadobacter fermentans. GTDB lineage: Bacteria > Bacteroidota > Bacteroidia > Cytophagales > Spirosomataceae > Dyadobacter > Dyadobacter fermentans_A. Next base: position 66,413 of record NZ_JAHXBN010000025.1, read on the forward strand.
TTTTTGAATAGCCAAGCCGGGGAAGTTGCTCACAAACCAGGGATCGGCCATCAGTACATCATAGATGATCTTGTTGAAAAGCTGATCGGAGCTGAAACCAATGTCGTCGTCGTTGAGATAGTACCGGGTTACCAGTTTCTCTCCTTTGCCCTGCGCCACATTCCAGGCATTCTGTTTGAAATGCTGCTTGCGGAGGTAAAAAAGTAGGTCGGCAGGATTACCCATGGGGAAAGGAACGGGCGTCATGTGGTCTTTGAGCACGGGAGTGCGTTTGCTCAGGTCTTTTTCGGTCAGCGGATAACCTTCGATAAGCGTCGTCACGATTTCCTGCGAGGTGAGGTAACGCATGCCCCCCAATTCTCCCCAGAAATTCATTCCCGGCAAGATCACCGATTCAAGCCGCCCGCCGAGCCGCTCGCTCATGTCGAAGATCTGTACCTGGCTGCCGGTGTACTTGCCCACGTCGGTAAGACGGAAGGCGCTGTACAAACCCGACGTTCCCGCGCCGATGATCGCGACTTCCATTTGCAAGCCGGGCTTCATCCCATTGTTTAGTGGCGTGTTTTTATTCATGTTGATGGTTTTAAATGGCTCTGAAATAATTGTAACCCAGCTTGAACGGCGAAATATCAAATGTAGAATGGCCGTCCAGCGCCAGCTCGGTCAGTATTTTGCCCAAAAACGGCGTAAACTTGGCCGCCCAGCCGGTGGCATATACCACGATGTTCTGGTTATTGGGCACATAAGGCGGTGCAAAATCGATCAACAATTCCTTGTCCGGGATCCTGCTCAACGCAATAAGGCACGTGGAAGTGAAATGAGGTGTGGGATCGAGGCCCGTCATGTGGTCGCGGACCCAGGCCGACGTATACGCGAGCTCCTGCGGGTTAGGCACGAGCGTGCGCTGCTCGGGGCTCGTCAGCGGATCGATCACGAAATCGGGCGCCACGCGGATGTACTCCGGGTGGTCCCAATCCACGCCCGGGAAACCATAAAACTGGTTACCGTTCGAGCCGATCGCATTCTGGAATACAAACCATGTCGGGTACTGGATCTTCGGATCCGTCTTTTTGAAATAGCACGATGACATATTCCAGTAAGTCGCCTCGATCGTAAAGCCGAGCAGGTTAATCACGGCATCGATATACGGACCCGGTACCAGCACCAGCTTTTCACTCGTAAAAACTCCGTTCGGCGTGGTTACGCTAAACAGTTTCCCATCCTGCGCTATGCCCGTCACGGGCGACTCGTCCCGCAGGGTCGTGTACGGGTCACGCTCACAGGCCTGGTACAGAGTCTCGATCGTCGCGCGGAAATCGATGCTGGCACCGTCGGCCTGAAAAAGCCCTGTGTAAGTCTCCGGGAGGTCCCGGAAATGGTATTGCGCCTCAATTTCTTTGGCGGTAAGGCTTGTATAAGGCACATTCAATGCTTTGAGCGCTTGCTCCGCCTCGGCGATATTGCCCTCGGTGGAATGCACCGACGGGTCGCCGAACCAGAGCGTGCCCACTTTGTCGAGCAAGGTCCTGGGTGTAAGGGTTTGAAGCTCGTCCCAATAGGGCTGCGCATCCAGCGCCATTTGAACCATATATTCCTCGGGGTATGGAATGCGGTATTGCCGCGAAACGCCCGCCGAGCTGCCCAGCTGGTTTTTGAAGTAGAACTGTTCCAGAACCAGTGTTTTCGCTTTTCGTTTTCCCAGATGGTAACCGGTGGAGAGGCCAATCGCCCCTCCCCCGACCACGATCACATCAAAATGATGATCTGCTGGTTGCGCCATGGATATTCTATTTATTGTGAAGGTTTTACGGATTGCTTATTGTTTCACGAGCGTATTAATATTCACGTGCGGCCATTCGATCAGTTTGGACGGGTCATGGAACTGCGGGATAAATTCGATGATGGAGTTCTGCGAGTATTGCAGTTGCAGGAACGAGCCGCCCGTGTTGGGGTTCTTCACGGTTTCGATCCAGAACGTAGCCTCGAAGCTCGTCGTATTGGCGTTTTGAACGATGAACGGAATGTTGGTAATACCGCCCTTGTTGGCTGTACTGACCGAAATCGTAGTAGTGGAAGTAATCGTTTGGCCGGCTATTGCATCGCGCAGGGTGGCGTTCGGGTTCACCTTGTTGAAACCTTCCAGCGGCGTCAGGTAAGGATCGGTGTAACCCAGCGGCTTGGAGCCCGGACCGGTAATCGGCAACGTGCTGATATCCGGAATATTGGGCGCACCAGGCGTTACCGACGACCCACCCAATGCCAGCAATGAATCTCCGTGCGGTACCGAAGCCTGGCGTGCAATGCTGAACTCATCCGGGCAATCCTGTAACAGAAGCCAGGTACCGTTTTCGGCATGGAGCAGGCTGCCGTCGACATTGCTGTGAATGGAAAGGCTGTACAGCAACGTAGGCACCTGCTGTACGATGTGCGTTCCGCGGTTGGGTGTAGGCGTGCTCAATGGCGTCACCGTGAGCGTTTCGGTGTACGGCTGCACCAATAGCAGGAAACCGCCTTTCTGGTTAGGAACCGCAACCAGGTTCCAGCCCTTGCGGCCCACCCAGGTACCGATCAGGTCGGTCAGCGGACCGAACATCGAAACGGTTTCATCAGGGGCACCGCCTAAACGAACGGTTTGAAGGGCATTACTAGTAACTTTTAACATGGTGTATGATGGTTTAAGTGAAAAAAGAGAATGCGTACCGGGCACTCATGGCCTGTCAATCCGATAGTCACCAACCTGCCGCAACGCACCCGATCCGGATTTCACCATGTTCTGAATTATCAAACTAGTTTTATAATATTTGACAAACTAGCTCAAATAAGATGTATCCGAACTATTACTACTTTTGAACTTATTTAACGGTCGAAGACTTTCACGGCGAGACGATTCAGCAATGTGCATTCCGTAGTCAGGAATAGTCAGAGGTTGTCAGGAGTAGTCAGGTGTGGTCAGGGATAGTCAGGTATGGTCAGGGGTAGTCAGGTGTGGTCAGGGATAGTCAGGTATGATCAGGGGTAGTCAGGTGTAGTCAGGGATAGTCAGGTGTAGTCAGGGATAGTCAGGTATGGTCAGAGATAGTCAGGTATGGTCAGGTATGATCAGGTGTGGCCAAGGATAGTCCAGTGTTATCAGATGTGGTCGGTGCGGTCAGGTGTGGTCAAGTAGTGCCTGGTTTAGTCGTGGTGAGGTATACTCAATGCGATTCCCACTAAAATCGCGTAGCGATGTAATATTGGTAGCACTCGATTCCAACAGCGTATTTCTAAAATGCCATCAGGCATGCGACAACAACAGCGCGTCGTTGTCGCATGCCTGACGGCATTTTGAGGCAATCGGCTCACTTGCGTTTCCTACCAACATTACATGCCTCACGGCATTTGTTTCTCAATGAATAAAAACGAACCATACCTAACTACACCCTACAACACCTGACTACACTTGACCACGCCTGACAACACCTGACCACGCCCGACAACACCTGACTACACCTCACCACACCTGACTACACCTGACCACGCCTGACTACACTTGACCACGCCCGACAACACCTGATCAAGAATTGCGGCCTCGCGGCCCCCGCGGCAGTCCGCTAAAATTCAACGTCCTACATTATGTCCTACAAAAGGAATTATTAGCTTTACAGCCTAATCCATTCCGGCCGGCGCGTGGCCTTGTATTATGAGTGATCTGAAAAACGATATCCGGCCGTTGGAGCCTTCCACGATGACCGACCTGGTCGAATCCCGGCTGCGGGAATATTTAAAACGGAAATCGTTTGTGCCTGGCGACGCACTGCCCAAGGAGCAGGAACTGGCCGACGCCCTCGGCGTGAGCCGTAACGTGGTGCGCGAGGCGTTGAGCCGCCTGCGCATGCTCGGGATGATCGATACGCGCAAAAAACGCGGTATGCTGCTCGCGCAGCCCGACATTCTCGGCTCGCTCGAACGCGTCCTCGACCCGCTCCTGCTCGGCAAAAACACATTGAAGGATATTTTCGAACTGCGGCTGGTACTGGAAATGGGCCTCGCCGACCTGCTATACCTCCGCAAAACGCCCGAAGATATCGCCGCGCTGGAAAACATTGTGGCCCAGGAGGTGAACAAGCAGCAGAAGCCCTTCCGGGTAGAACACGAAATCGCGTTCCATGGCAAGCTCTACCAGATGACCGGCAACGATACCTACATGCGTTTCCAGAAAATGCTGCTGCCGGTATTCGAATACGTGCTCGATTATGAAATCCAGGCGAACGGCCAGGCCGACGTCGGCGAGGTCACACACCGCGACCTGGTTGAAATCCTGAAAACCGGCGATTCGGAGGATTTCCGCCGCGGCATGAAAGCGCATTTAAAACCCCATTTCGATCGGCTGAAAGCCTGATGTTAGCATTTTTTGATGCCGTCGCAGATCGGAAGTGTTTACATCGCTACGCGATTGAGGAAAATTACATATCCTGGTTATACAGGGTAAAAGTACATCGCTGCGTGATTCCCCTCTAGATGCAGGCCGTCACGGCCTTTGATTGAAAGTCCTAAATGCCGTCAGGCATGCAACATTGGTAGAAAAGAGTACATGCAAGTTCAGCAATCCTGTCAAGGATGCAACAACAAGTTTAGAAGCGCACATTCCAGCCAACATTTTGCATTATTTTCTGAATAAATATTTGGATGTTCAGCTTCAATGCTTTTAAATTTACTAATATGTAGAACATAACTACTAATTATGATCAAAAAGACATGGCTGCTCCTGATCGTCCTGGGCGCTGCGCCTGCATTTTCGCAAGACATTCCTGAAACCCGCGCATTGTTCATCGCCGGTGAGGACGGCTATAAAAGTTACCGCATCCCTTCGCTCATCCGGGCTAAAAATGGCGCATTGATTGCCTTCTGCGAAGGCCGGAGGGAAGGAGCCGGCGACGCCGGAGACATCGACCTGCTCATGAAACGCTCGACGGATGACGGCAAAACATGGGGCCCGCAAACGGTCATCTGGGACGATGGGGCCAATACCTGCGGCAACCCCTGTCCGGTACTCGATGAGCAAACCGGCGAAATATTCCTGCTCCTCACACATAACCGCGGCGACGCGCCTGAAAAAGACATTATCGCCAAAAAATCCGGGTCGACCCGGACGGTATGGCTCTCCCGGAGCTCCGACAACGGTGCTACCTGGGCCAAGCCGGTTGATATAACCCAAACCACCAAGAAACCCGAATGGGGCTGGTATGCAACCGGCCCGGGTGTTGGTATTCAAATACGGAACGGCCCGCGCAAAGGTCGCCTCGTGATCCCCTGCGATTTCAGTTACGACGACCCGAACGGCAAAGTCCGCAACGGTCCGTTCGAATACGGCGCGCACGCTATTTACAGCGACGACCACGGCAAAACGTGGCAACTTGGTGGGACCATCACACCCAAAATGAATGAATGCCAGGTCATTGAAATTGCCGACGGCAATGGCACGCTGCTGATGAACATGCGTTCCTACTTCGGTCACGGGAGGCGCGCGCAATCCGTAAGTTATGACGGGGGCGAGAGCTGGACGGCGCCGGAGGACATTCCGGAGCTTGTAGAACCGGTATGCCAGGCTTCGCTCATCCGCTACCATTGGCCTGACGCCAAAAGTCGGTCAACGATGCTTTTCCTGAATCCAGCGAGCACCTCCAAACGTCATAACCTCACATTACGGGCCAGTTTCGACGAAGGAAAAACCTGGCGGGTGCTCCGGACTATTTACCCGGGGCCATCGGCTTATTCGAGCATGGTTGCATTGCCACACGGCAATATTCTGTGCCTTTTTGAAGCCGGAAAAACCGGCGCATATGAACAGATAGTATTGCAAACCATCACCCCGAAGTGGATATTCGGATACGGCAAATAACTGATTTTGAAGGACAATTACCATTATGCATACCATCCGACACACCAACGGCCTCATTGCCGCGCTTTTCACCCCCCTGCACCCCGACGGCTCCGTACATTACGAACTGCTGCCCGCATTGGTCGAGCATTTGATCGCCACCGGCAATTCGGGCATATTCATCTGCGGCAGCAACGGCGAAGGCCCCAACCTCACACTGGAAGAACGCATGCGCGTTGCCGAAACCGTGATCAGTGCCGGTAAAGGTCGCTTGCGCATGATCGTACACGTGGGCCACGCAAGCATCGCGGAGGCGCGCAAGCTGGCACGGCACGCGCAGAAAGCGGGTGCCGACGCCATCTCGTCCGTCGCAGCATTCTATTTCAAACCCACCTCCGTACAAAACCTCGCCGACTGCATGACCGACATCGCGGCCGGCGCACCGGAACTGCCCTTCTATTACTACCATATTCCCTCACTCACCGGCTTTTCCGTGGACGTGCTCGACTTTATGCGCATTGCCGAAAAGCAAATCCCCAATTTCGCCGGCATAAAATACACCGCAGCAACGCTTTGGGAATACCAGGAATGCCTGAACTACGAGGGTGCCAAGTATGATGTATTGTATGGTTTTGACGAAAACCACCTGCCTGCATTATCGATGGGCGCCAAAGGCTGCATCGGCAGCACTTTCAACTTCGCAGCGCCATTCTATTTAAAAGTAAGGCATTACTTCGAGGCGGGCGAAATTGAAAAGGCGCGGAAACAAATGCTGTTCTGCGTAGAAATGGTGCGTGTGGTGGTACAATATGCACCGATTCCAGCCCAGAAAGCAGTGATGAAGATGCTTGGCTTCAATATGGGCCCATGCCGGCTACCCCTCGCCGCATTACCCGACGACCAATACCAGGCGCTGCACCGCCAGCTAACCGATATCGGCTTTTTCAAATTCCTGCCCACCGGGGAAGCCCCCTGGCCATCCATGACGACGCCTGACTGAATGAGTGAATGATTGAATGACTGAATGATTGAATGACTGAATGATTGAATGATTGAATGACTGATTGAGTGAGTAACTGAACGACCTGATGACCCGCTTCCTTTTCGTCCTGACGCTTTTCCTGCACACTTTGGTTTCCAATGCCCAGGAGGCCGGTTCGTCTCCCTTTGTATGGCGAGACCTTCCGGCGCTGCCCGATTCAGTTGGATTTGCGGGTGCTTATGCGGGTGTCAGCAACGGTGCGCTGATCGTGGGCGGGGGTGCTAACTTTCCGGGGAATGCAGGCCCCTGGGGTACAGTGTCGAAGACCTGGTACGATGCTCTTTTTGTATTGGAAAGTCCGTCGGGAAGGTGGAAAAAGGCAGGTAAACTACCACGGGCAATGGGCTACGGTATTTCGCTCACGACACCGGAAGGCATTTTTTGCCTTGGAGGTGCCGACGGATCGCGCCATTACAGCCAGGCATTCTTTCTCCTATGGAAAAACGGACAGGTCACAACCAGACCTCTCCCCGCTCTGCCTGTTCCGCTTGCTTATGCGTCTGGCGCGGTGGTGGGTGATAAAATATACGTAGCAGGCGGCACCAGCACGCCGTCAGATACCCTGGCATTGAGCCGCTTCTGGGAGTTTGATTTACACCAAAAACAATGGACTGAGCTGCCCGCATTACCCGGAAATGGCCGGATACTGGCCGTCGCCGGCGCACAGGATGGCCGGTTCTTCGTTTTCAGCGGTGCCGAGCTCCATTACAATGCGGCTACGGGCGCGGTAGAGCGTAATTATTTGAAAGAATGCCTGGCCTATAATCCAGCAGCCAAAACGTGGAAACGCATTGCCGACTTGCCCCACGCGGTAGCGGCTGCGCCCTCTCCGGCGTTCGCGGCCGGGCAGTCGCACCTGCTCGTCGTGGGCGGGGACGATGGCGTGCATGCGCAACGCGTGATGGAACTTCGCGAAAAGCATCCCGGGTTCCACAGCGAAATCATGGCCTACCACAGCATTACCGACACCTGGGCTCCTTTCGGAGCATTTCCAGGAGGAAAAGCCTCTGTCACGACGCCGCTCGTGACCTGGAACGGGCAACTGGTGATCCCTTCCGGCGAAGTTCAGCCGGGTATCCGCACACCCCGGGTAATCGCGGGCAGTCCGGTGGTGAGTACGGGCACATTCAACGGGATAGACTGGGGCGTGGTGGCGGTTTACTTTCTGCTCGTGCTGGGTATCAGCATTTATGTTTCCCGCAAAATGAGCGCCAGCACCGACGATTTCTTCCTCGGCGGCCAGAACATCCCCTGGTGGGCGGCCGGGCTGAGCATTTTCGGGAGCAAGCTGAGCGCGCTCACATTCATCGCGATTCCCGCAAAAACCTACGCCACCGACTGGGTATACATTTTTGCCAACGCGATGATCGTCGTCGTGGCGCCGCTCGTGATCTGCTTTTTCCTGCCCTATTTCCGCAAACTGAAAATCACCAGCGTGTACGAATACCTCGCATTCCGGTTCAGCAAAACAGTGAAGCTGGTCGGCAGCCTCACATTCGTCGTTTTTCAGGTTGGACGATTGGGGATCGTGATTTACCTCCCCGCATTGGTACTGAGCACGGTTACGGGCATGAACCTCATGCTTTGCATCGTCCTTACCAGCCTCATTACCACCGCCTACACGATCTCCGGCGGCATTGAGGCCGTGGTTTGGACGGAGGTAATGCAAGTCGGCGTGCTGCTGGGCGGGGCTTTTGTCAGTTTATTCTTCATTGCTAATGCATCCGGGGGCTTCGATGCAATGTTCGGGCAGGCGGGTGGTGCGGGTAAATTTCATATGGTCAACAACGGCTGGGCCATAACCGAGCCCGTGCTGTGGGTGGTGCTGGCAGGCAATTTCCTCACGCAGATCGTAACCTACACGTCCGATCAGGTGGTGGTGCAGCGATACCTCACCACACCCACTGAGGCGGAAGCCCGCCGGTCGATCTGGACCAATGCATTCCTCGTGATTCCCGCCACTTTCATATTCTTCCTTGTCGGGACCGCTTTATGGGTGTATTTCAAACAAAGTCCTACCCTGCTGAACCCAATGGCACGCACCGACGATATTTTTCCCTGGTTTATCTCCACACAACTGCCTGCGGGCCTGCGTGGGTTGGTGATAGCGGGGCTTTTCGCGGCCACCATGTCAACGATCAGCTCGTCCATGAATTCCATTGCCACGGTTGTGACCACTGATTTCTTTCAGCATTTTGTTCCCCAATCCAGCGATCTGCAACGCTTTCGCTTTGCCCGCTACACCACACTCGTGCTGGGTGCCGCGGGAATCGGCATTGCGATATGGCTCGTTTTTATGGAGAACAACAGCATATGGGACCAGTACCTGAAACTGATCGGCATATTCGGCGGCTGTCTCGCGGGAATGTTTGTGGCAGGGATATTCGTTGCCTCGATTAACAGCACGGGCATCCTCGCTGGCTTTTTCCTCAGCGCAGTATTGCTCTATTTCGTGCAGGCCAACGGCTGGGTACATTTCTTCCTGTATCCCGGCGTCGGCATTTTCGGATGTGTGATTTTCGGGTGGCTGATAAGCAAAGCCTTCCCCCGTCCTTCCTGAGCACGTTGTTAGAAAAAACTACACGCGAGGCATTTTATAACCATTATGGTATTCGCTGATCATCAATTTATTAGCCATAGCGTCGTCAAACTCCCCTTTTTGAGCATTCCAATGGAGCGTATTACCCGTTCGGTAAGCGATATTGCCCATTTGTGAAAGCGTTGCTACTTCTGCTCCTGCCTGAATGGGCGCATGCAGGTCGTCTATGCGCCGCGAGCGGATCACTTCCACAAAGTTTTTGGCGTGCTCATCCAGGCCATTATCCGACGAATTCGTGAGAGGAACCGCCTCCATCCGGTTTTCGTAAGGTACCACTTCCCAGCCCTGGCGATCGACGATGAGCGTCCCGTTCTCGCCCAGGAATGCAATTCCATGCTGGCGGTTGTAAATACCGGCACCGTAACCTATCACATGTTCCCATTGGATGTTAAAATCGTCGTATTCGAAGAGGGCCGTCAGCGTGTCCGGCGCCTCCGCACCGGGGTTACGAAGCATGGACCCGCTCGCGCTGACACGTTTTGGCGTGGCGTTTGCCTTCATACCCAGCAATGCGTAATCGAGCAAATGCACGCCCCAATCAGTCATGATACCGCCCGCATAATCCCAAAACCAGCGGAACGAGCCATGAAAACGGTTAGGGTTAAAAGGCCTCTTCATCGCAGGGCCAAGCCACATTCCATAATCGACGCCCGCAGGAGCGATGCCGTCAGGCTGTTTTAAAATAGGGTTACCATAATTAAAATACCCCCATACTTTCACCAGCCCTACTTTTCCCAGCTTTCCCGAATGCACAAAATCGACGGCATCGCGGAAATGTTTCTGGCTGCGTTGCCATTGTCCTACCTGCACAACCCGTTTGGTCCGCTGCTGCGCCGCTACCATCGCCCGGCATTCGGCGATGGAGTTTCCGATCGGCTTTTCGACGTACACATCCTTACCCGCATCGCACGCCTCGGCCATCATGAGGCAATGCCAGTGGTCGGGTGTACCGATCACCACCGCATCTATGTCCTTGTTATCCAGGATGCTCCGATAATCACTGAACGTCTTGACTTGTATTCCCTTCCCGGCCAGTTCTGCTGCCCGCTTGTCGAGCACATTACGGTCGACGTCGCACAGCGCCACGCATTCCACACCCGGGTTCTTCATCACGGCATTGACGTCGGCCCACCCCATGCTGTTGATCCCGATCGCCGCCACCCGGATCCTGTCGGCTACCGACGATCCGGCAGAATGGATCGGCCTGCCGGCATGTGCGAAGTCGGTGATAACGGGCGAAATAGCAGTGCCACCGGCAACAGCCGCGGCAGTATGAATGAATTTTCTTCTGGAAATAGTCATGACAACTCGGCAGGATGATGAGAGCAAAACAAAGCAGGTTTTCGCGCACTTTTACCGCTGGTTTTACACAAAGTATTCTTGCAATATTTCAAATGTCAATCTGACAAATCTCATGGTTTAATTTGGTATTGCCGGGAAAAAGTATGGCTTTCCCTATAAAAATCCGGAATGACAACGTTCCCGGCAACGTCTGCGTAAAAAAATCGGCCGAATGCATTGGTCACCATTAAAAATGGATCCAAATTAAGTCCGGGCCTGGGTGAAGCAGCTGATCCCATATCGGAAAAATCCAATTTTAGAAACATCCGATAAGTCCCTTTTTTCACAGTATCGGTAGCCGCTCATGAACCTCAAATCTCTTCCGGACGAACACCTTGTCGAAGCCCTGCGCGACGACGACAGTCTGGCGTTCCGCGAGATTTACCAGCGTTACTGGAAAAAAATGTACCTCCTCGCCCTCCGAAAGATCGACGACCGGGAGGCCGTGGAAAGCATTGTTCAGGATGTATTCCTGCGATTGTGGGAACGCCGCAGTCTTTTGCAGATCGACAATCTCGAAGCCTACCTGATGACGTCGGTGAAATACACGTGCATCAACCATTTCAAATCGGCGATGGTGCATGAGAAATACCTCACCCACGCATTCACGGGGTATTCCGATGCGACTTACACCACGGAAGATCAGCTGAATGCCAGCGAACTGATGAACAATATAGAGGCCCGCCTGAGCCATTTTCCCGAAAAAGCACAGACCATTTTCCGCCTCCACCGCCTCGAAAACCGCTCCACCAAAGAGATCGCACGAGAAATTCAAATGCCCCAACGGACCGTAGAACACCATTTGAGCCTCGTTGTAAAGGCGTTGCGATCCTATTTGAAGGATTATTTGTGAAAGGGAAAAAGGGAGGAAAGGGAGGACGGAGGAAGGGAGGAAAGGATCCTGTCGCGTCCTGAAATAGGTTGACCCAAATCATAGGAACATGCATGAACGTCGGCCAGTAATTAAGTACAGTCTGAGCTTTAAACAAGAGGTAGTTCGCGAGATTGAAGA
>NZ_JAHXBN010000175.1 GCF_019924045.1 Dyadobacter fermentans
AGCTGGCCGTTTACCGTGGTGTAATATTCAAGTTTGTAATTGTAGGCATTGGCCTCGGTGTTCAATCCCTTATCAACGAAAAGTGTATCGGCGGCTCCCGGTGTGAGGTTGGTATTGATGTCGGCTATTTTGGTGAAAGCGGTACCATTTTGCCCGGTAGCCCTGTAAAGTCGGTACTGAGCCGGTAGCCCGGTAGCGGTGGCTGGTCTGATCCACTTCAC
>NZ_JAHXBN010000026.1 GCF_019924045.1 Dyadobacter fermentans
CGCCGCGGTCGGTACCGAGCACGTAAGTATCCACGCCTTCGGCCAGGGCCACAACCTGGTTACGGTTTCTGGAAAAATTGAATGTCGCATCCCAGCTGAACCCATCGGCCGTTTTGATGGGCGTACCATTCAGAGTCAGCTCGACGCCACGGTTACGGATTTCACCGGCGTTGATCCTCCGAGAGGCAAAAGTACTCGACGGCGGCAGGGGCACGTCCAGGATCTGGTTTTTGGTAGATGCATTATAGTAGGCAAATGCTAATCCCGCACGGTTCTTGAAAAAGCGCGCCTCCACGCCGAATTCGAGGGAAGTAGTCAGCTCGTTTTTTAAATTGGGATCAGGAATGGTCGACGAGAACGAAGCCAGCGGAACGCCGCCATGCGCAACCTGGTCGAGCGAATAGGTACCGGTGAGCTGGTAAGGCGAACCCGAACTACCCGCCTGCGCTACGGAGGCCCGTAGTTTGAGGAAACTCAATGTATTGCTCCGGATATTGAATGCATCCGTCACGACGAAACTCGCACTCACCGCCGGGTAAAAGAAAGAGTTATTGGCAGGCGAAAGCGTCGAAGACCAGTCGTTGCGCGCTGAGAAATCGAGGAAGAGATATTCCTTATATCCAACCTGCCCCGACAAATAAACCGAGTTGATCGACGATTCCGTGAGCCCAAACACGTAAGAATTGATCAATGTGTTATTGATTGCGTACAAGCCCGGCACAATGAACTCCGTACCGGTGTTGCCCGTAGTGCGGGAATAGAATTTCTGATGGTTCGCACCGAGGTTCAGGCCAAATGAAATGTCTTTTGTCAGTTGCGGGGTCAGCGAGAGCAAAATGTCGCTGTTATCCTCCCGTACGCGGGTAACCTGCTCGGAAATATCGCCATTGCGGTTGGCGCTTTGATAAGTGCCTTTTTCGCGATAGCGCAGACGCTGGTCGGTGTAGAAGTCAGTCCCGGTTTTGGCGGTGAGGCGGATCCAGTCGTTAAACTGGTAGCTCAGGCGGATCAAACCCAGCAACCGCTGGCGATCATCCGAGTTACGGGTATGATCGACCGTCCAATATGGGTTGGCGGTTGATGAATTGGTCGCATAGGTCTTTTCCATCCCTACAAACGGCACCGTACCATAGCCGAGCTGCTTCGCTACATCCTCCGCCGTCCATGCCGAATTGGCCAGAATGCTCATGGGCATACTGCGCGGCTGGCTGATGAACAGGTACGCCGGGTTATCACTCGCATCCGAAACCGTAGGCCGGTTTGCGCCTTTCTGGCCTATGTAGTTGGCTTTTACATCCAATTCCAGCTTCGAGGTGATCTTCGCGACGGTACGGAGGTTCACGTTGTTACGTTTCAGCGTATTGCCCGGTGTGTACCCCTCGATATCGGTGCGCCCATAAGAAAGCCGGTAGTTGACATTGTCATTCCCTCCTTCCAGGCTCAGGTTATTGACCAACTGCTTTTCCTTTCTGAAAAAGGTTTGAAAAGTGTTGGGCTGAGGCGTAAAATTGAGCACATTACCCCACTGGTCCTCATATTGCTGCCCATCCATACGGGCGCCCCAGCTCGAACGTGTGAAACGGTCGCGGCCACCGCTGGCTTTGGGCATCCCCTGAATATTGCCGGCCTGCGCCGCTGCCCAGGTGTATATTTTGCCATCATTGCCCCGGAAATGCGTGAAGGCGCCATCCAGCCCCTGGCCGTATTCATCCTGGAAGTCGGGCAGTACCAATGCGTCACCTACCGAATAGTCGACACCGTATTTAATACCAATACCTTTTCTCGACTTACCTGATTTGGTGGTGATCAGCACCACACCATTACTACCCCGCTGGCCGTAGAGCGCGGCAGCATTAGGCCCTTTCAGCACGGAGATCGACTCCACATCCTCGGGGTTAATATTTGAAATACCATCCCCATAATCGATACCGCCCGTTGATGAGGGTGAATTGGGATTGCTGTTATCCATCGGAATACCATCGATCACATATAGCGGCTGGCTGTTACCGACGAGCGAATTGGAGCCGCGGATCACTACGCGCGACGAGCCTCCCGCACCGTTGGCCGAACGCGTCACCTGCACACCCGCCATCTTGCCCGCCAATGTGGTGGCAAGGTTGGCTTCCTTGGCGGTACTGATCGCCTCTCCTCCTATTTCCTGCACCGAATAACCCAGCGCACGCTTATCCCGCTTGATACCCAATGCGGTTACCACTACTTCCGAGAGATTTTGCGTGTCTTCGGCCAGGGTAATGTTGATCTCCGACTGCGCTCCTACCACCACTTCTTTGCGCACATAACCCACAAAGGAGAACACCAGCACTGCCGAAGCGTCGTCCACGGCAATTTCGTATTTCCCCATCACATCCGTAGCGGTACCCCGCGTGGTGCCCTTTACGAGCACGCTTACGCCGATCAGCGGCTCTCCTTTCGCGTCCACCACCGTACCACGCACGGCCGACTCCGCCACCTCCGCCCGCGTTACAGGCGAGAGGGATGCGAGCGGACTGTCCTGCGACAATGCCGAACTTTCCCGGTTCGGCGCAGCATGGCTATCCTTTTTGCGGCGATCCTTCGAAGCCAGCAGCACATACGTATTCTCTTTAATCTTCTTGTATTTCAATCCCGTGGAAGCCAGCAATGCATCCAGGTTCTGTTCCAGCGTTCGGGATGGGTTGACCGCAGCGGAGGAAACCTTCAAATCGTCGAGCAGCTTTTCTTCGAAGAGAATGTCGGCGCCATAGCTCTCTTTCAATTTCAGCAATGCATCGCGCAGGCGTACGGGCTGCGTTTGCCTCGTTTCGGTCTGCAAAGGGCGGGCCGATGCCAGCAACTGCCCGAATCCCGGCGGAGGGCACAAACTGAGCATGGCGTAAAGGCCAAATGCCTTTGCCAGAGGTACATGTGGGTTCATGGTAGCGTTTGGGTTAGTTAAAAGATCTAATTGGTGTCAGTTGAATCGGGAACAAGGCGCACCTGGTCGCCGCCGACCAGCACACGCATATCAAGCATTTCGGACAGCACCGACAGCAATTCATCGGCCTGCCGGGCTTTGAATGTACCGGTAACCTGCCGGGCGGCGAGTGCGGGATCGGCCACGACGATTTCCAGCCCGAATACCGCATTCAGCTCGCGGCTCGCATCGGCCAGGGTGGTATGGTCGAAATGGAAATGATGCTCTTGCCAAACCGCCGGGTCTTTCAGCTCCGTGACGGTCAGCGGTTGAATGGCGATCTTGCCATCCGCAGCCACGGAGGCCTTTTCACCCGGCTTCATATCGAGCGGCTGGACCATTTCAGCGGAAGAAATCTGCACTTTGCCTTTGCTCAATACCACCTGGGTGCCTTTCTTGCGGGTATACACAAAAAACTCGGTACCCAGCACGGTCACCTTTCCCTGGTCGGGCGTGTGAACCGTGAACGGCTGGTGATCCACCTGGTGCGTTACCACAAAACCGGCCTCGCCTGTGAGGTGAACATCCCTCCCTATGCTGCCGAAGCCCCACCGGAGGAGTTTCAGATGGGAGTTGGCCAGCAGCGATACACGGCTTCCATCGCTCAGTTGAACGGTCTGGCTTTGCGCGTAGCCGGTGCGGTAATGCCGGTAAAAGATCGCATCCCGGTAATAGTATCCGCCTCCTGCCATCAACAGAACGGCCGCGGCAATGCGTAACCAGTTCCGCCAAGGCAGCGATGGTGCCCCGGCGGCCCCTGCACGGTTCTTGTCCTCGGCAAGGGACGGCGATTCCAGCAAGGCCTGAATATTTTTAAAAGCCTCCCCAACATCCGGTAAAAATTGCGGGTGGCTGTTTTCCCATTCCTGTAACCATTCGAAATAGCGCTCCGTGTTTCCCGGTTCGCCCAGCCATTCTTCGATAAGCTGCTTTTGCAGCAACGTAGCCTGGCCGGCGAAATAGGTGAAGAGCATTTCTTTGGATAATGGTGTGTTCATGCTTTTAGTTTGTCAGTTTTGTTTCAATGATCGGCGCAATACACTGAGCGCCTTGGATATATGCCATTCCACGCCCTTTACCGTCACTCCGAGTTTCTCCGCGATTTCCTGGTAGGATTTACCCTCAAACCTGCTCAGGATAAACACCTTCTGGCATTGCGGGGGCAAAGCATGGATCGCCCGCTCCACCTGCATATACAGCTCGTCCATTTCCATGATATGGTCAGGCGCGAGCATATCGGAAAGGAAATCGTCGTCGAGCTCCTCCTGCCTGATTTTGTTGAACTCCCAGCGGAGGTAAGTGAAGCATCTGTTCCGCACCGCTGTGAAGAGATAGGCCCGGAAGGTCGTGGCGATGCAGGTATGCAATTCTTTTTTCCAGAAATTGAGGAAAATTTCCGTTACCAGATCTTCGGCAATTTCTTTGTTATACACAAACCTCGCGGCATGGCTGCAAAGCGGCTGGTAGTAGGTCCTGAACAGCAGTTCATACCCTTTGGCCGCATCCTGCCCGAATGTTTTCCGGATAAAAAACTCCCTGTCGGGCAGCGCATTATCGGGCACGGTTGCCTGCGGCATCCCCGCCCTAGGGTCGATCGGTCTTTCGGGGTTTTTCTCTTCGTCCGGTAAATGTTCGGAAGGTTCGGGCGTCACGGTTCGGGGCTGGGTTTAGGGCTACACCCACAGGACAAAATTTGGAAAGGCTACCCTAGTTGTTCAATAAAAAACTTTCATTTTTTAATTTGCACCCCTAAAAATACGACACAATGCGCAAAAGCTTCATCCAAACCAAACCCCACATCCTACTCCTCCTCGCCTGCCCCATCATAGCTGTTATTGCCTGGATGCGACGAAGTTATTCAGTGGACGTGCAGCTGTACGATACTTATTACATACTTCGAATCGACTTGATAGCGGAGTTCCTGATTACGATCATCCTGATTACCAGCCTGCTATACTGGCTCACTCGAAACCGCACCGGTTTCCCACAGCTCACTGCCGCTCACGTACTCGCGACAATCGGCATCGCCCTCTACATCACCAGCACGATGGGCTACCCGCCCAACAATGCCGTGGACACCTGGTCGACATTTTCGCCACAGCAATACAAAGAGTGGGAAGACATGCGGGTGCGCTTTGTGGGCGCGGTGGTTACGTTCGGGGCTTTCCAGCTTTTGCTGGTTGTGAACCTGATTGTGAAATGGATAAAAACCGCCTGATAACCCGGGCGTGCCCAAGGATGGTTGGTTGGTAATAGGGAAAAAAAAGCAGATAGTTTGGCGGCTTGCATTAAAGCCACGAGCCAATGAACCTGTTCGTTTTCCTTGCATTGTCGGCCTTCGTCGGAGGCATTTCCCTGTTTGCCGCTTACCTGCAAGTCGCTAAGTCACCGGAGCCAGAGTATTCCATTTCCGGGCCTTTCACACTGCGTAAAATCCTGTTTTTCCTTGCATGGGCAACACCCGTGATGTTATTCTTCGTGGTATGGGCCATCACCACGGTCAATATCCCTTATCAGGACGATATCGACGCAATCCTGGAATCTACCTCGGCCATAGCGGAGGGAACAGGCTCAATCCGCGAATTCTGGTCGGCGTTATCTAAGCAGGATGATGAGCGTCGGATTGTGGTTGTGAGGTTGGTGGCCTGTGTGATGTACTGGATAAGCGGATCCATCGATTTTCGCATGATCGCACTGGTGGGAATTTGCTCTTATCTGGTATTCCTCAAACTGGTCTTTGCCTGGTTCAGGTCCGAGCCCAATCTTTCATTGGTGCTGCTTCTGCCGGTCCCGTATTTGCTCTTCTCCAACTTCAACTACGTGGCATTGTACCAGGCAATGGTCCCGCTGCAACACATAGCGGTGTATGTCTGGGGATTCGCCAGCATTTGGTTAGTGGCCCGTAATACACGTACCGGGCTGATTTGGGGGGCAGCTTTGGGCATTTTATCTGTTTACTCCGATGTGACGGGCATATTTATAGGCCCAGTAGTTGCCGTGATGTTACTGACCCGTCGAAGATGGCTGGCGGCAACGTTTTGGATATTGCTGTTCGGTTCTGTCGCCACATCCTACTTCAATGGGCTGGTAATGCCCGATTTCCGTCCAACCTTCGCCCAAAACTTAGCATCCTGGCCGGACATGCTCTTGATAGCCGTTGCTATGCCCGGCATGATTGCCGACGTGTTTTTGGAGGGAAGCCCAATTTTAAGATTGATTTGCGCGGCCGGTGCCGGAGTGGTAAGCCTTTCGCTGGTAGGTGTGAGCGCATTCCGGTTCGGCGGCAAGCTCGTGCGCGAAAGAGAGGCCATTACACCGAACCAATGGTGGCTTGCTGGTTGCATCCTGTTTTTGATGATCACCTTTTTCGCTTTCACCTTCGGCCGTGCCGCCAATGGTGCAAACAGCATTTTGTTGAGCAGGTACAAACATATGTTTGCATTTTGGGCCATATTCAATTATCTGCTCATGCTTCAACTGCCGCTGTTTCAGCGCATGGCCCAGCGGTACTTGCTCATTTTACAAGCTGCTGCCTTAATCTATTTCGGAGGTAGTTATTTTCAGACCTGGGGCGATATGATCTATTTGCGAAAAACCATTCAAACAGATGCATATGGCTGGACAAAGAACCGGGAGTTCCCTTCGGCGCCCATTTACATTGCTGTAAAAAAGACGGTAGATTCTATTTTCGAGAACGCATTGAAAAACAGCATCTACCAGTTCCCCGAACTTCCTTTCGACTGCCTCAAGCAGGCCAAAGTTCGCGGGACTTCAGAAATTGTGGTCCGTACGGCCGACTTTATTGTCGTAGGTGCCGAGGTGCCGGATGTCCGCTGCTCACCCGACGATGGCATTTACCTGATCATCCATTCCGATGACGAAATACATATATTACCGATGCGCCTCCGCAGGAACACGTTTCTCCGCTTCCTGCGCACCGGTCGCTATTATGCCGGTTATTGCGAGTCGATGGCTATGCTGCGGCAATATTTATCCAAAAACAAAAAATATAAACTGACGCTGGGCGTAATCAGCGGCTCGAACCGCTATTTGCTGACTACCGGCAAAGAGCTTAGCACCGGCTGAATAGCTCAGATCAGCTTGTCGGGTGTGATCGGCAACTCCCGCACACGCTTACCGGTTGCGTGGAATACGGCATTCGCAATGGCCGCCGCAACGCCTACAATAGCGATTTCGCCAAGGCCTTTCGAACCAATGGGGTTGGCCTGCATATCCGGTTTGTCGATGTAATACACCTCGATCGGCGGCACATCGGCGTGAACGGGGATATGGTAGCTGGCAAAATCGGTAGTTACATAACGGCCAAAACGATGGTCCATTTCCGAATGCTCCATGAGCGCCATGCCAATGCCGCCTACAACGCCGCCGATCGATTGGCTGCGAGCGGTTTGATAATTGATGATCGCACCCACATCCGCACACGTAACCGCGCGCGTAACGCGCACCTCGCCCGTGAGCGGGTTCACCTCCACCTCCACAAAATGGCACCCAAACGAATACATCGAGTACTGATCACGCTCCGCGCCCGATTTCGATTCTTCGGTCACTTCCAGCTCATTCAGATAATGGTATTTTAAGATATCGGCATAACTAATTCCCTCCTTGTCATCCTGAGAACTAAATATCCGGCCATTCCTGACCACCAACTGCCCTCCTGACTTACGCCCCTCCGGCATCTCTCCCGCCAAAGCGACCAGTTTGCTTTTCAACGCCTCACAAGCGACATGCACCGCCGAACCCACGCTGGGAATTGTGGACGAGCCATTCTGGCCGGGTGCATCGGGCAAGGCCGAATGGCCGAGATCGAAGCGTACCTTTTTAGCATTCAAACCTAAAACCTTCGCGGCAATGCGGGTCATGGCTGTACCCGTGCCCGGGCCGATGTCCATCGTCGCGCTTTGCACGATCACCGAACCGTCGGCCTGCATGATAGCCCGCGCTTTGGAGGGGTGCCGGTGAAACCCGTACAGGCTCGACGCCATGCCGTAGCCGAGCAGCATGCCATTGCGTTTCACCGACCGCGGCTCCGGCAGCCGGTTTTTCCAGCCTATTTTCTCAGCGCCCAGCTCATAGCATTCCCTCAGCGACTTCGCCGACCACGGCAGGTTCCGCTCGGGATCGGATTCCGCATAGTTTTTGAGCCGGAATTCCAGCGGGTCTGCTTTCAATGCATACGCCAGCTCATCCATCGCCGACTCCAATGCAAACATCCCCGTCGCATCGCCCGGCCCGCGCATCCAGGTGGGTGTGTTCACATCGAGCGGGAGCAGGCGGTAGCGCGTGGCCACGTGCGGGCACGCGTATAGCGCACGCGAGGCCAGAACGGTACGCTCCAAATGCTCTTCATACATCGACGTCTGCCCCGTCCCTTCGTGTACAATGCCTGCCAGGCGGCCGTCTTTCACGGCGCCGATACTGATTTTCTGTTTGGTATACGGCCTGTAACCCACCGATGTAAACATCTGCTCCCGCCCCAGTACCAGTTTCACAGGCAGTTTCAACTGCTTTGCAGCCATGACCGCCGCCATCGTATGCGGCCACACCCGTATGCCCGACCCGAATGCCCCGCCAATGTAAGTGGCCACCACCTGCACATTTTCCCTCGGCAGCTTAAATGCCTGCGCGAGTTGTCCCTGTGCGGATTTCACGCCCTGGTTTTTGTCATATACCGTGAGCTTATCCTCTGCCTCCCACACAGCGATAATCGCATGCGGTTCGAGCGGCTGATGGTGCTGGGTAGGGATGGTATATTCGGCCTCGATCCTGACGTGGGCATCACGCAAAGCCGCTGCATCGCCGCGCTCGTAGTCCTGAAAAGGTGAGTTTTTAGCGCGCTGGACATTCAGCGGGATGCCGGAGTGCGCGATATTTTTTTCAAAATGTGTCCGATGAGGCTCCTGCTGGTAGGTCACGCGCACAAGCGAGGCCGCATGCATCGCCTGTTCGTGCGTAGCCGCGATCACCATCGCCACAGGCTGTCCGTCGAAATAAATGAGCGAATCATAAAACACGCGGAATGCGGTACCTGGCGGGACGCGTTCCGCTGGTTGCTTCTTGGGAGGCCAGCCCGGTATTGTCATGGCATTTATATGGCTGATCACCGCAAGCACGCCCGGCACCGCATCCGCTTCGCGCGAGTCGATGGCGGTAATGCTGCCCTTCGCAATCGTGCTCGTCACCAACACCGCATGTACCAGCCCGGGAATCGCATATTCGGCCGAATACGTGGCTGTACCTGTCACTTTCGCCGCGCCATCGACGCGACTCAGCGAGGGATCCGACGGATTATCCAACGACTGTCTGTTCATAGTCCGGTCATGAAATGCCCGTTGCCGCTTTCAAAGCCGCTACAATGGCGTTCGAGGTTAGTTTAATTTTAAACGCATTCTGCGTGGTCGCCCTGGCGCTTTGCATTTCATGCTCCGCTACTTCCCTGAAAAGCTTTTCCGAAGGCGCCTGTCCTCTCAGCATGAGGTCGATAGCCCAGTATCTCCACGGCTTGTGTGCTACACCGCCGAGGGCCATCCGCGCATCCCAAATGCGGCCGCCGTCCATTTGCAGGGCAGCCGCTACCGACACCAATGCAAAAGCATAGGACGCACGGTCGCGTACTTTCAGGTAGTGGCTGTGTTGGGCAAATGCATTATCCGTTACCTCGATGGCCGTCACCAGCTCCCCGGGTTGCAGGTTGGTATCGAGCTCGGGTTGCAGCGTGGAAAGCCGGTGAAAATCCTTTAACGGTACCCTCCGCTCTCCACTCGTGCCGTTGATCACAACCTCTGTGTCCAGGGCAGCGAGCGCCACGCACATGTCGCTGGGATGCACGGCAATGCACGAAGATTTTTCATTTCCTCCGAAACCGTTTCCCGCAAAAAAGATAGCGTGCGTGCGGTTAATGCCCGCTTCCGCCCCACAGCCGGTGCCCGGCTTACGCTTATTGCAGGGCAATGCCAAATCGTAAAAATAGCTGCAACGCGTACGCTGCAATAAATTACCACCCACCGTGGCCATATTGCGCAGTTGTCCCGACGCCCCCGCGAGCAATGCCTGAGCGAGCAGCGGCTGGCGGCTCAATACACTTTTATGCTTTGCCACGTCGCTGTTCAACGCCAATGCACCAATGCGCAGGCGATCGTAGCGGTGTTCTATTTTCTTTAATGGAAGATGGTTGATATCGATTAGCTTCGACGGCGACGCAATACCGCGCTTCATAAGCTCGACCAGGTTGGTACCGCCGGCGATATACTGCGCTTCGGGGTAATCGGTGGCCATACTGATGGCCTCCGCAATGGTTTTGGGACGGAGGTATTGAAATGGTTTCATACTTTCGCCCCCTCCTTTTTGACTTCAAGAATGGCATCCACGATATTCGGGTAGGCTCCGCAGCGGCACAGATTTCCGCTCATGTACTCCCGCACCTCCGCCGCCGAGCCCGCATGCCCTTCGCGTATACACGCAACGCCCGACATCACTTGTCCCGGCGTGCAGTACCCGCATTGCAAGCCGTCGTGTTTGATAAAAGCCTCCTGTAATGGGTGCAGCTTTTCTCCATCCGAGAGCCCTTCGATGGTGGTCACTTTCGAGCCGTGCTGCATCACTGCGAAAGTCAGGCAGGACAATGTTCTCCGTCCGTCGACATGCACCGTACAAGCCCCACATTGCCCGAAATCGCAGCCCTTTTTGGTACCGGTAAGGCCCATATTTTCGCGGAGCACATCGAGCAAAGTCATGCGCGGATCTATGGAAATGCGCCTGCGCTTCCCGTTGACCGTCAGCGACAGCTTAACCTTCACCGCATTACCGACCGGCCCGTCATCGGGTGCCAGCGCGGCTTGCAGGAAATCTACCGGCGCCATCGAGAGACCGGCAATGAACATGGATTGTTTCAGAAAAAAGCGGCGGTCTTCGTCAGGCACGTCGGGCGGAATAGCGTCGTGGTCGATGTCCATGGTCGTTCAGTTCGTGAATATGTATTGAAAAGGGAGGTGGGCGTCTGATTTACCGGTTCGGGCGGGCGGGAATAGTCGGGTGTGGTCAGGTGTGGTCAGGAATTGTCAGGGATCGTTAGGGATAGTCATGTGTTGTGTGATATTGGTAGGTATGGCCGGTTGGCGAATGCCGTCAGGCATGTAATATTGGTAGAAAATGGCCGCACCCGGATTGTAAAAATGCAGTGAGGCATGTAACAGCTGAACATTGTTGTTACATGCCTCACGGCATTTCCTTTCGTACTTTACTGCAACGAGGCTACCGATATTGCATCGCTACGCGATTTTTGCCCGGCATTTGATTGCTACATTACTTAAAGTCGCCGGCATTCCACGTCTTTGCCTTTCCTGCGGCGAGCTCTGCATTGATAGTCTTATTTCCATATTTCAAAACCCGTTTCTGCGCGTTGGGCGTAAGCAGCGTCACGGATTTTAATTTACCATTCTCCCAAACTTCGTCGACCGTTACATTACCGCGTGCTTTCAGGCCCTTGACTGAGCCCGTGGCCCAGGCGTCGGGTAATGCGGGAAGAAGTTCGATCACCCCGGTTTGCGATTGGAGGAGCATTTCGGCTACCCCCGCGGTGGAGCCCATGTTACCGTCGAGCTGGAACGGCGGGTGGGCGCAAAGGAGGTTGGCATAAGAACCACCACCGTCGGCCATATTGGTACCCTGGTCGGCTACGGGCCGGAGCACGCTTTTGAACAGCTTGTGCGCACGGTTGCCATCCTGCAAGCGTGCCCAAAAGTTCACTTTCCAGGCCAGCGACCAGCCCGTACCGTCGTCGCCGCGGGCATTGAGGCTCACGCGTGCGGCTTCGGCTTCGGCCGGGGTTTGGCCAATGGAAATCTGCTTGCCCGGATGCAATGCGTACAAATGCGAAACGTGGCGGTGGTGGCTGGTGGAATCGTCTACATCCTCGCGCCATTCCTGTAACTGTTTCCAGCGGCCGATCTGCAACGGCAATATCTTGTCGCGGGTAGCGCGGGCGTTCTGCGCGAAGTCGGCATCGATACCGAGCAAAGCTGCGGCTTCGGCGGTATTGTTCAGCACGTCCCAGGCCATCTCGTGGTCCATAGTAGCGCCGGTAGAAATCCCGCCGTGCTCGGGCGAGTACGATGGCGAGGATACCAGGTGCCCTTTACCGTCATTGCTCAGGTAGTCCATCCAGAACTCCGAAGCCTCTTTCATGACGGGATAGGCCGTATTTTTCAGGAACACCTTATCATTGGTAAATGCATAATGCTCCCACAAATGCTGGCAAAGCCACGCCGCACCGCCGGGGAAAAAGCCCCACGGAAAATCCCAACCCGGCGACGTGTAACCATAGGCATTCAGCATCGTGTTGACGATCCATCCTTTGGCATTGAAAAACTCCTTCGCTGCCAAACGGCCCGGTTCCACGATCGACTGCGTGAAATCCATCAGCGGCAAATGGCACTCCGAAAGATTGGTCGCCTCGGCGGGCCAGTAAAGCATTTGTATGTTGATATTCGTGTGGTAGTCGTTCGCCCACGGCGGGTTGGTGCTGTCGTTCCATTTACCCTGCAAGCTCATGGGCATGGTGCCCGGGCGGGTCGACGAGATCATCAGGTAACGGCCGTATTGAAAGTACAGCTCTTCCAAACGGGTATCGGGCTGGCCAGTCGAATAGGCTTTCTGGCGCTGGTCGGTAGGAAGTGCCGGCGCGGTGGCATTGCCCAGCGTCAGCGCGACGCGGTCGAAGAGGCCGTGGTAATCCTTTTGCTGCTCGGCCAGCAACGCGGCGTAGTTTTTGCCGGTCAGCTTCGCCATGGTTGCGGCGTTCGCCTTTTTGAAGTCATTCCCTTTGTAATCAGGAAATTTCATCACGTAGTCCGTTGCCACGGTGTGGATCAGGACGATGGATTTGGCGCCGGTTACCGTCAGTACGCCATTACTGAAAGCGGTTTTACCATCGGTATCGATACGATAAACGGTTTCGAACTCCTGGTGGTTGTCTTTCAAATGCCCGCCAAAGGTGTACTGGTTTTTAACAAACTGCTCATAATCTTTGGCATGAGGTGTTTCGAAACGGATGGAATAGGTTTCGGGCGTCGAAGAGGTGAATTTGTACACCATCGCCTTCGAAGGATAATTACCGAAATAGGTCCTTTCAAAATGACTACCCCCGGCGTCGTAGCTCACTTTACCCAATGCATCGGAGATATTGAGCTCGCGGCGGTAATTCTGCACGGCGCCTTTGGCAGGTAACTTAATGAACAAGTCGCCCACCGTTTGCTGCGCACCGAAATCCGAAGACGGGGTATTCCCTTTTTTTTCATGAATAACGCCGGTCAGCTCCTTGTTCGCCAATGCATGGGCCTCTTTCATTTTCCCTGCGGCGAGCAGCTCGCGCACCTGCGGCAAATATTTATAAGCCTCTTTCTTTAAGCCAAAATTATACTCGGCATTAGCCCCTTTACCACCTGCCCACAAGCTGCCTTCCGAAAACTGAATGCGCTCCTCGTCCGTTCCGCCAAAAAACATGGCGCCCACGTGGCCATTACCTATCGGCAATGCCTGGGTCATCCATTCTTTGGCCGGCTGATTATACCAGAGCGACAAAGGTGCGGGTTTGGGTTTGGGATCGGGCTGCGCTTGCAGCGGGCTGAATGCGGTAACAGAACAAATGAGTAGTCCGAGAAATGTTTTCATCACTGGGGTTTTGGCAAATAATGGTAAAATTAGATGCCGTTTTTGAATTAAAAAATGGACTTTTTGACAATCGCCGCCCCCTATTCTATTGTCAGCTTGGGCAAACCGGTAACTTTTATGTTGCTTTTCGGCATGTTTTCCAGCTTGATATTCTTACCCAGCACCTCTCCTTCCAGCTTCAAACCCGAAACCTCCACCTCGGAGCAGCCATTGAACCAGAACATATTATGGTTACCAGACTGAGGCGCGAGTTCCGTTGTGCGGACGATCCGGTTGTTACCAAAAACCAATCCGCGGGTACTCTTGGCAAACAGCACGGGATAATCGAATGTATTAAAAGTATTACCCTCTATCCGGATATTAAAATGGACCGGTTTTTTGACGTCGGCGACTTTATTGGACGGGTTAATGGCGATGACCGCATTACCCGGCCCTCCCTGGTAGGCGCAGTCGATGAACTCATTATTGCGGATGGTAACATCTCTTACCGGGCCCGATTCGTACCAGCCCTCCGCATCCGCCTCGATCAGCACGGCACTCATGCCGGTACGGAAAAAGGTATTGTTTTCGATCACAGCCTTGCGTGGGGTCGTGAGCAGCACACCGCGGGTATTGGTGCGGGTGAAGTAGTTGCCACGAATGAGCACTTCCGGCGTCCAGGTTATGTTTTCGACACAATCGTGGTCTTCCAGCGTCGTAGGAACAGGATTCTCGAAGGTTAGCAGTATTTCGCGGTCGTTCAAACGGTCAACCGTTTTGACCACCCCGTTCGCAAACCGCTCCATGGAAGCCGAGTGCACGAACGCCACGGTGTCTTTTGGGAAAAATGCACTAAAACCGTAGCTCTGCCCGTGCATAAACCGCACTTTGAGCGAAGCCGCATCGGGCCGGCCCACAACGCGCAGATTGGTCCCATGCACGTTGATCGGGTCGTCGTGCGCGCCCGAAAACCGGCAATCCTCCACAGTAACTTTACCGCGGCATCCCGAAAAATGCATAAAATCCGCAGACGAGGCGATGATGCGACCCGTTTCCGGCCTCGGCGCGCAGGTAACGCGGTGCATCGTCACGTTTTCGGAATATTGGCTCACAATGCCCAGGCCGTGCATATAATGCATACCCACATCTTCGAGCGTCACATTTTTGCATTCGCGGATGTGCATGCCTACCTGGTCGCGGATAATATCGCGGACGGTGAGGATGTTGCCCGGTTTGGGTGTCGCAACGGCTTTGAAATGCACCCGGCCAGGAGCGATTTCCGTCGCCTGCGCATTAGCATATGGTTTCCAGTTGCTGTAACGCATGGTTTTCAGGGTTGTATCAAACTCCACGGCATGGAAATGCGTCGTTTTCCAGCCTTCTCCAAACCATTCCAACCTGCCATCGCGGATCGCGTAACGGGCGTCGCGCTGAATGGCCAGTTCCACCCCGCCATCCGACACTTTTGCGTACCGCATTTCCGACATCGTCGGGCGTTCGAAATCGACGTGGATATTTTGCAGCTTCACGTTTTCGCAATGTTCCAGCACGATCGTCGTCATTTTTCCATGAAAGACAAACAACGCACCATTACCATCGATGGTCAGGTTCCGGGCATTGCGAAAGAGCATCCCGACTGTCCTGATTTTAAGTGAGTCCTCCTTTTCGGTGGAGGTATTGGAAATAAAGTATTTTTCGCGGATAGCACCGTCGGGCCAGAAATCGTACCGGCCTTTCGGGAACGTCAGGGTTGTCTTCCCGGTACGGATCGCCTCATCGATGACCTGCTGAATGCGGGCGGTGACATTTTCGTAAGTATCGGGATGAATGCCTGCGTCGGTTACGGATACCGTTTGCGCGTGGGAACGGTGTAGCAGTAGCAATGCGCAGAACAGCGCGGCGTAGAAATGGTAAGGTAAGGGCATCGGGTCGGATAGGGTCAGGTGGTGGTCAGGTATGGTCAAGTGTAGTCAGGTGTGGTCAGGTATTGTCAAGTATGGTCAGGTATTGTCAAGTGTGGTCAGGTATTGTCAAGTGTGGTCAGGTGTGGTCAGGTATTGTCAAGTGTGGTCAAGTGTAGTCAGGTGGTCAGGTATTGTAAGTCGGCCTGCAAATTAGGTCAAAATTGAGATTGTTTGTGCAAAAAAAAGCGTGGTTGGTTTTTTGTCAGGTATAGTCAAGTGTGTTTTTTCGGTATTGTCAAGTGCAGTCAGATATTGTCAGGTATAGTCAGGGTTAATCAAAAAGATTATCCCAAATTATCGCGTGCAACGGGGCAGGACAATGCATTGACGTAAAAGTACCACCGCAATCGCGTAGCGATGTAATGTTGGTAGCAATCGATTCGAATGGTGTATTTCGAAAATGCCGTGAGGCATGTAACAACAACGCATTGTTGTTACATGCCTCACGGCATTTTTGGCGAAACCGGATTCGTCGCGTTTCCTACCAATATCACATGCCTAACGGCATTTACTACTGGTAAAAACTACACTTGACAACACTTGACCATACCTGACTACACATGACCACGCCTGACCATACCTGACTATCAACTAGTAAGTATGTGGATAATAGGTATTTGTCACCCTTCCATCCGCAAACAATTCGAGCATCGCATATCCGGGAGGGGTTTCCTGATAATAGTTAGGCCCGGCGGATTCCGCATCGCCCTTTTCCCACCAGAAACCGCTCATGGCACCATTGCAGCAGTACTGAACGCCGTTGTACTCGGTATGGTCCTGCAAATGCTGGTGCCCGCTGAGGCAAATCCGCACCTTATCGCGGTGTTTATAAAACAGGTTTTTCAACTTCTTGTAATCCGAGTGCCCTCCCCCGCCCGCGAGCATAGGCGTGGCGCCCAGGATCGGGTAATGCGACATCAGGAGCACAAACGTGCCCGGTGCCAGTTTGGCCAGGTCGGCTTCCAGCCACTGAT
Source organism: Dyadobacter fermentans (assembly GCF_019924045.1). GTDB lineage: Bacteria > Bacteroidota > Bacteroidia > Cytophagales > Spirosomataceae > Dyadobacter > Dyadobacter fermentans_A. The sequence goes on from NZ_JAHXBN010000026.1 coordinate 16,557, forward strand.
ATTGCTCCTCGTCCAGCGAAACGTGCTCGTTGTTGCCGTCGAGGATCACGAAATGCCAGTTTTTTTGGGTAAAGCTGTAATAGCGGCCCGGTGTTTTGAGCCGCTTCACCACATAATTTTTACCATACATTTCATCCTCTTTGGAAGGCGCCGCCCACCAGGGATCATGGTTCCCGATGCAGCTATGGATTTCATAGCCTTTTAAAGTGGCCGTGCATTCGTCCCAAAGTTTCCAGTACCCCAGCATGGTTTCGCGGGTAACATCCTTGTAGTCTGCGGCATGAATGGAGTCGCCGCCATTGAGGAAAAAATCGGGCTTTTGCTTTAGAACATCGGCGAGGCACTTTTTGAAACGGTTGGGTGCATCGTCGCCCGCGCGGATGTGCACGTCGGTAATGTGGGCGATTTTCAGTACCGGCTTATCGGCGACAAGCCCGGCATGTGTAGCCGGGCCTGCAACCGAAGCAGCCGTGAGCAATCCGGTATGACGGATCCAGGAACGTCTGTTCATTGTATTGATTTTAAATTAATTCCATCCAAAAACCTGCTTCAACTTGGGATTCAGCAACATTTCCTTTTGAGGAACAGGCCGGTAATAGTATTTAGGATCTTCGAATTTGCGTACGGCCGTTTCGGTCACCATCGTACCGCCGGCATTGCCGTTTTTGAGGTACACGGTCACGTCCTCGCCGATAGCCCCCGCGCGGTAGTAGATCAGCACCACACCGAGGCTGTTCTTTTCTTTTTCCTTTTCGTCAGGGATCGTTTTCGACTTGTCGATGAGGATAATATCTTCCACACCGTCGCCTGTCAGATCGTATTTACCCAAACCTGAGAAATACAGTCCTTCCGGGATCACCGTCAGCAGCTTACCTGCCTGCCAGCGCATTACATCGTTGAAACGCTGGTTTTCGAACGCAAACTCCACCCTTCTTTCACGACGGATCTCGAAAATAACACCGCGGTTGGCACCGGTCACGTTCGGGTATTTCTGCACCATCACCGGGTCGGGGCTACCATTGGCCGCGGCCAGTTTCAGATCGGGCATTCCCACACGCGCACGGACCAGGTTCACCGATTTATCCAGATCATCCTGGGTAAGTGTCCCCAATTCCGCTTTCGCTTCGGCATAGGTCAAAAGCACCTCGGCATAGCGGTACACCGGCACATCCACGCTGTTCAGGATCACATTGTCGGTAGAATTGATATAGCCTTTCAACTGGTGGTAACCGGTAAAGTTCTTGTTCAGGCGCAAAATGTAGGGGGCGGTTTCCGCAGCGCGTACCCAGCCTGGATACACGAGCGTCTGCGCGAGGCGGGGATCGCGGTTCTGGAACTCCTTCACAAAACCAAACTGCTGATACCCCTGCACGTCGGTGAAGCGGGTGCCGTCCTTCATCAGATAAGTCTGCACGAGATCACGCGATGGCGCCTGCTCGTAGTCACCGAACACGGTACTATTCACATTCTGGCTGCGGTCCTTCGTCTGATCGAATGCATTCGCCAGGATCACTTCCTTGTTCGAGCTCAGATCCTGGCTATTGAACAACGCCGCATAATCCGCATTCGGTTTGCCGGTGTTATAGATCGAAAACTTGTTCGATGCCATGATCTCGGCTGAAACCATCGCTGCCGTTTCCAGGAACTTGTTGGCACTCGCATGGAGGTTCAGTTCGGAGTGGTATTTGCGGTAAGTACCTTCGTACAACGCCGTACGGGCGTACTGCGTCATCACCGCCCATTTGCCGGGCGTTCCGGCGGTCACCGACTCCCGTACATTGGCTGCCGCAAAAGCGAGGTCGGCCATTACGCTATCCATCACAACCGCACGCGGGTCCTGGGTTTTGTAAAGCTCCTCGTCACCCGGGTTCACCGTTTTCGAGAACCAGGGAACGTCCGAAAACCGGCCCACTTTTTCCAGATAGAACTGCGCACGGTAATAGCGGGCGATACCGGCATAATGCGCTTTCACGTCGGCAGTTGCAGCGGCCTTGTTATAGTTGTCCAGGAAATAATTGATGTTCCGCAAGCGGCCCCAGTCCCAACCGCCGGTGATGGTTTGCGAGCTTGGAGAGCCCGTCATCACCACTTTCATTTCCACAGCCCCCGTTGTAGCCGCATTGTCGGTGCTCTGGTCGTTGAGGTAAGTGCCGTACATGTCGGGCATGCTCAGCAGCCCGTTGACGTACAATGCGAGGTCGCCCTCGTTGGCAAAGAACACCTCCGGCGAAATGGAGGTTTGCGGCAGTTTTTCCAGGAAATCGTCGTTGCAGGCGCTCGCACCGGTCAACAACGCCAGTAATAATATATGCTTTTTCATTTCAGGCTGATGGATTAAAATCAAAACTCGACATTGACACCAAATGCAAACTTCCGCTGGAACGGGTACGAAAAGCCGTTCGAAGTATTGAAAGTGTTGCTGTTGCTGATTACCTCCGGATCGAAGTACTTTTTGAGTTGTGAGAATTCAAAAAGATTCTCGCCGCTCGCGAAGATGCGTACCCGGCTGATATTGCGCTTTTGCAGCAACGACGTAGGCAGCGAATAGCCGATCGTGATGTTTTTGATCCGCAGATAAGCCGCGCTTAGCAGGTATTTCGTCTGAGCGAGGTCGAGGCCCGAGCCATAGTTGTTATCCGCGAGCCACGATTGCAGCACCGGGAAATTAGCGTTGGTATTCGCATCGGCAAGTCCTGCCGCAATGTAGGATTTCGAATGTTTCGCACGCTGCTGATCCGAATCGGCCTGACCGCGATAGTAGTCCAGGTTCCAGGGATAGACGTTGGCATAAGGCTGCTGGTAAGGCCCCCAGTAGAGATAATGGCGCGGATAGTAGTCGCCTTTCAGCACGCCTTGCAGTACCGCCGAGAAGTCGAAACCATTCCAGTCGGCATTCAGGTTGAAACCGATGCGGTAACGCGGGGTCGTATTTCCGATCACTGAAAGGTCTTTCGGGTCCTTTTTGGTCAACCCCTGCGTAATGCGGCCATCGCCGTCGAGGTCCTTGTATTTAGGCCAGCCCGGTACAACGGACAACGCTCCCCACGGAACGATATCGCTCTCGTCGAGCTTCGCAATTTCGTCGGTATTCTGAAACAGGCCGTCATTGGTAAGTCCCCAGATTTCACCCAGGTTCTGTCCCTTGCGGAATTTCGAGAACAGCTCCTGGTCGTTTTTGAAACGGGTGATCTTCGAACGCGAGTCTGACACGATCAATTTGGCGCTGAGCGAAAGCGTTTTGCCGCTCACCTGGTAGGTATCGTTGTAGTTCAGGGTCAGTTCAAGGCCTTTTGTGCGCAAATCGGCTACGTTTTGAGCGGGAACCTTTGTACCGAGTACGCCCGGAAGCTCTTCCCCGTCGGTGAGCATCCCTTTGGTGTCGCGGATGTAGTAGTCGATGCCGAAGGTCAAGCGGTCTCTCAATACCCCGAGGTCGGCCCCGAAGTTGAGCGTCGACACGCGCTCCCAGGTGTAGTTAGAAGGGTCCACGCGCAGGATCGGCGAGTTGGTAATCACCGTCTGCTTGTTCCCGCCGATCAGGTAGTTGGACAGCCCGGTCGGCAATGCCTGGCGGAAGCTGTAATACCCCACGTTCTGGTTACCGAGGTCGCCGTACGAAGCGCGGAATTTAAGTGTAGGGAAAAGAGGCAATGCATCCTTCACGAACGACTCTGAGCTGGCGATCCACGCAGCCGATACCGACGGAAAGAATCCCCAGCGATTGCTTGTCGGGAAGCGTGACGAGCCATCGTAGCGCCCGTTCGCTTCGATGATGTAGCGATCGCGCAGCGTGTAGTTGATCCGCCCAAAGAAACTGCGGGTGGCGTAACTCGTATCCGCGCCAAATGCCTGTGCGATCCCGCTGGTAAGGCTGATGTAAGGCAACGAGGGGGAAATGAGGCCCATTTTCTGCGCTTTGGTGGTAGTATAGCTGTAATTCTCCTGGTTGTAACCCGCGAGCAGGTTGATCCGGTGAACGCCCAGCGTTTTGGTATAATTGGCAAACAAATCCATCACATTGTTGGCCAGGGTGGCGTTAGTCTCATACACGCCGCCTGTCCCGCCTTCGGTACGAATGTCGTTCGGGCCAAAACCAATGCGGTAGTTGCGCTGGTCCTGCTTGGTATTCCATTGTTCACGCTTGAAACTCGCCGAACCGGTTATCACCAGGTCGCCGTTCAATGCGGTGGCGATGCCGCGGAAAATGTTCTGGAAGCCGAACATATCCTGTTTCCTGTTGCCTCCGTCGACCAATCTGGCAGCCAAACGGCCTGCACCGGAGTTCGCCCAGGTGCCGTCGGGATTCACGGCCACCTGCGTAGGTTGCAGTGTATAAATGTCGTTGATGTTAGCCGTCGGCACCGCGCGTTCGGTACGGTAAATCGACAGGTTGTTATCCAGTTTCAGCCATTTGAGGGGCGTGAAATCCAAACGGGCGCGGGAAGAGTAACGTCTCCAATAATCGGCGGTCAGTTTGTTCAAGCCGCCCTCGTGGTTATAATCCGCCGAAATGTAATAGCCCACCGTGCGTTCGCTGGCCGTTTTGGCACTTCCGGTGAACCCGATGCTGTGATTCTGGGAAAAGCTCCTTTTGGTAAAAAAGTAATCGTACCAGTTGTTACTGCCCATGTAGGCCCATTTGGTAGGATCGGATGGGTCTATACGCGTGTCGGGTGTGGACGGATTATCCGAGCGCTCCTTAGCCCAGGCGTAATATTCGTCGGAATAATTGACATAGTCCCAGGGTGTATTATCGGTGGACGTTTCCAGCACCCGCGAAAAAATGTACGGGTCGGTGACCGGCTTGGGTAGTACCGTCGGCTGGCCCCAGGAGAAGAAGTTGTTGTAAGTAATTGACTGCTTGCCTCTCCCGCCCTGCTTGGTAGTGATAAGCACCACACCGAACGCCGCACGGGCACCGTAGATCGCTGCCGAAGCCGCATCGCGCAATACCGAAAAGCTCGCGATATCGGAAGGGTTCAGGCGGAGGAGGTCGGTACTGCTCGCGGCGGCGATACCGTCGATCACGAACAAAGGCTCACCGCCATTAATAGAGGTAAAACCGCGGATGTTGAAGTTCGGAACGGTTCCGGGCGTACCGCTCTGATAAGTGATGTTCAGCCCCGGGCTTACGCCTTGCAAGCCCTGCATGACGTTGGCTACCGGTCTGGCTTCGAACTGCTTACCGGAAATCTGGTCGACGGCACCGGTGATGTTCACCTTTTTCTCGACACCATAGCCGATCACGACCACTTCTTCGAGGTTACCGAGGTCGGCCTGCAATGTCACAAAAATCTCGCTGCGGCCTTTCACGAGCTCTTCCTGCGTTTTATAACCAATGTAAGAAAACACCAGGATGTCGCTCCCCGAAACGCCCTCGAGGTAGTACTGGCCGTTCTGGTCGGTGATGGTCCCTCTTTGGGAGCCTTTGATCACCACATTCACTCCCGGAAGGAGGTCTTTGCCGTCGGTTACGCTTCCGGTAACTCTGCCGCCCGCGGTTGCGGCCGCTTTGCCGTTGCCACCGGCGTTGAGGGTCGTTTGTGCGAACGCAGGTGCGATGGCGCCGAGCGCAAAAATCACAGCCAATTGCAAGCTTCGCAGCAGCCTTGTGTAGTAAGGTCTGGGTACACTTTTCATCATAAGTAAAAGTTAAAGGTTAGCCACTTTTGGGGCATTTTGAGAATGCAAATGTCCTAATCAAAAGTTACGCCAATATTAAAAAATAGTTAGCTGATTGTGATTATAAATTGAATGAATGTTCAATTAATTTTCAAACGAATAACACACTTCCGGTTTCCGTAAAAAACCGTATATTGCCGGTACGTTATACCCCGAACCGCCAATGGGAAGAAAAAGCCTCAAAGAAGCCCGTAAAAAGGAAATCATTAAAGTGTTTTACAGCCTGGCCAAAAAGAACGGCCTGGAAAATACGTCCATCGCCAAAATCGCGGCGAAGATGGAAATCAACCCCAGCCTCATTATCCATTACTTCCAAACGCGCGAAGATCTGGTGTACGGGCTAGTCGATTATATTCTCGACAAATACAAACTCATATATAAGGTGAGCGCCGCCCATTCGAAGGATTCGCGGAAAGCCCTGCTCGAAATCATCGGCAATATTTTCTCCAAAAAGTGGAATGCGCTCTTCGACGACGGCCTGTTCTATGGCTGCTATGCTATGGCATTTCACGATGCGAAGGTGCGGGACCTTTATAAGAAATTGCTGGATTCACTCCGGGCGATGCTGATCGGGCATATCGAGCAATGCCGTGCAGATGGTGTGCTGGATGTGGAGGACGTGGAAACGGTGGCGGATAATATCTTCGTGCTCATCGACGGTGCCTATTTTTACCTCAGCTTGGTGTCCGACAAGGAAGAATACGAACAGCGCCTGAGCAAATACCGGCAGCAGGCGTTATCCATCCTGCATTTGAAGGAGCTGTCAGACGTTGCGGGATGACCGCCTCGCGAGCCTGCGGGCAACTGCCCCTATCCCGATCATGAGCCAGATCACATTGACCGCGACGTTCGGCTTGTCGCCGTATTCGAGGGAATAGACAATGAGGGTAGCGGCGCCGGTCATATTCAGAATGTGGAATGGATAGCCGTTCGGTTTCAGCACACCGATCGTGAGCAGCAGGTACGCCAGTACATACGCAACCACGCCCAGCCAGCCCAACGTTTCCAGTATTAGTGCGGTATTCATAGCTCTTTTTTTACTCCACAATATTAAAGGCGCGCGCATTCACAGCCAAATCAGCCCGGCGTATCCCAAACAAGCCATTATTCGTCGTTTAGCAGGATTAACCAAATAAAATCACCCAAATTCACAGATTTGCGGAATTTCGGGAGCAAATAAGTTAATATCGGTAAAAAAGCCGCTAATTCACATCAAGTTTTTGGTTTTCCGACCTGCTAATTTTACAAATAGATAATTTTCAAAAAGCACCCTCCGAAACCCGGTCACAAAGTACCGGAACCTCGGCAGCCAAAAGGCAAAACACAACAACTACCTGATTATCAGGAAGCAGATAAATATTGCCCTTACTTTCGTTTAAGCAGCTATGAAATTCCCCGACCCAAGCCTTTGCAAGAGATTTTACATACACACCATCAGCGCATTATGCCTGGCATCGCCATTGATAGCACAGAAATCACTGCCGGCGTACCAGCCCAATCCGGCCGAGCTTTCGGCATCGTATAAAAGGATGGCACTGATGGATTCGCTCACGAAAGGCACCGTACTGAAAACTCAGGTACAGCCCAACTGGCTGGCCGACGGGCAATCATTCTGGTACAGGAATGTATTAAAGGATAGTTTGACGGAATATCTGGTCGTTAAGCCCGGGGAGAACAAGAGAATACCCGCCTTCGAAAATGCTCAGGTAGCCGCAGCGCTTTCCAAAGCATCGGATTCCACGTTTTCGGCGTCTAAGTTATGGATCAGCGACCTCCATTTCGAGCCCGACAAACACCGCATGATCCTGCAAAGCAAGGGAAAATGGTTTGCTTACGACACCGAAACCGGCACGGCGCAGAAAATCGACAAACCGGACCTGCCCAAACCGAAGGATATCGGCTGGACCAGGCAGCTCAGCCGGTGGGGACGCTTCCGCGCCGACAGCGTCTCGCCCGACAGGCAAACGAAAGCATTTGTCCGGAATGGTAATATCTATTTAAGCAAAAAAGAAGATAAAAACGGTAAACAACTCACTTACGACGGCAACCCGCTGAAACCATACGGCGAACTAAGCTGGTCGCCCGACGGCCGGTACCTGGTTTGCTACCGGATCGATCACCGTGACGAGCGGCAGGTGAGTATTATATTCTCCTCATTGCCTAACACCACCCGCGGTGAGGTAAAAACCCGGGGCTATGCCCAGCCCGGCGACGAGTTTACGAGCTACGAAATGCGCGTGATTGATGTGCAAAGCGGCAAATGCGTGCAGGTGCAATCGGAGGTGATCGACTTTTTCAATGCGCCCGTGATACGCTGGCGCAAGGGTGACGCCACGCATTTTACCTACGAAAAAGTAGACCGCGGCCACCAGCGTTTCCGGGTAATCGAGGTGGATGCTACCAACGGTGCCACCAGGAACATCATCGACGAAAAGACCGATACTTTCATTTACCAGAACATGATTTACACGCATTACCAGCCTGACAATCATGAAATTATCTGGGTTTCCGAAAAAGACGGCTGGCGGCACATTTACCTCGTAGACGAACAAACCGGCCAGATTAAAAACCAGGTTACGAAAGGCGAATGGGTCGTACGCGAGATCGATAGCGTCGACACGCAGAAGCGCGAAGTGTGGTTCAAAGCCAGCGGCACGAATGCCAACGAAGATCCATATCACATTCATTATTACCGCATTAAGTTCGACGGAACGGGCCTGGTAAAGCTCACCGATCACGCGGAAGCCACACACCAGCTCACCTTTTCACCCGACCGAAGTTATTACGTCGACACCTACTCGACCATGACCAGCGCACCGGTTTCGGAACTCCGCAGAACGGCCGATGCTTCGCTCGTGATGAAACTCGAAACCGCGGACATTTCCCCCTATCTCGCATTAGGCTTCAAATTGCCTGAAATTTTCAAAGCCAAAGGCCGCGATGGCAAAACCGACATTTGGGGCATCGTGTACCGCCCTAGCAACTTCGACCCCAAGAAGAAGTATCCGATTATCGAAAACATCTACGCAGGCCCGCAGGACTCGTTTGTACCCAAAGCATTCCGCCATTACGGCGAAATGCAAAGTATGGCCGAGCTGGGTTTTATAGTCGTGCAAATGGATGGTATGGGCACCTATAACCGCTCCAAGGCATTCCACGACGTGTGCTGGAAGAACCTGGCCGATGCCGGCTTCCCCGACCGCATTGCGTGGATGAAGGCACTGGCCGAGAAATATCCTCAGGTGGACTCGACCCGCGTGGGCGTGTACGGGACCTCCGCCGGCGGGCAAAACTCGCTGGGCGCATTGCTCTTCCACCCGGGCTTTTACGACGCGGCGGTTTCGGCATGCGGCTGCCACGACAACCGTGTCGACAAGCAATGGTGGAATGAGCAATGGATGGGTTACCCCGTGGGCAAGCATTACGATGAACAGTCGAATGTGACCAATGCCGCCAAATTGCAGGGCGACCTGCTGCTGATCGTCGGCGAAGTGGACACCAACGTGCCACCCGAAAGCACCTACCGGGTAGCCGACGCATTGATCAAGGCCAACAAGGAGTTTGACCTGCTGGTAATCCCCGGCATGGGCCACAGCGACGGCGGCCCATACGGACGCCGCAAGAAAAGAGACTTTTTTGTACAAAAATTGCTGGGTGTAAATCCTCCAAACAGAAACAAGCAAATCGCAGCCAGCAGCTCTGGGGCGGTAGGAAAGGGCTGTAAGCAATAGGCGATAAGCTTTAAGCTTTCGGTTTGAAAAGTTCGACTCGCAAAGGCAGTGAAACTGCCTTAAGGGGCATTCCTGCCCAAAGAGCAAAAAACGACGCGTTAAAAAACAAAGAAATAATAGACATATAGCATACAGCTTATAGCCTAAAGCATATAGCCTCCCATGAAAAAAGCGTTACTGTTTCTTCCCTTCGTCATTCTCCTGCACGGCTGCGCTCAAAAACGAAAACCGGCACAACTGTCAGCCACATCGACTGAAAGCCATAACGACGCCCGCCGCATCGAGCTGCTGTTCCTGGGCCACGACAGTCGGCACCATTTTTCGGAGAAGTACTTCCCGATGCTCTCGCTGCCGTTGTTCCAGAAGGGCATTAACCTCACTTACACCTCCGATCCGAATGCACTGAACACGGAAAACCTCGCGCAGTACGACGGCGTCGTGATTTATGCCAACCATAACACCATTACACCCGCGCAGGAAAATGCATTAAAAACTTTCGTAGAAGGCGGTAAGGCACTTATTCCCCTTCATGCAGCTTCTTTTTGCTTCCAGAATTCGGATTGGTATATCAAAGCGGTAGGCGGCCAGTTCAGCTCGCACAAATACGGTACATTTACCGCACCGGTCGTGAAAGCAGACCACCCGGTGATGAAAGGCTGGAAGACGTTTGAAACCTGGGATGAGACTTACGTGCATTCGAAACTGAACCCGGATATTGTGGTACTGCAAGAGCGCGTCGAAGGCGGCCATCACGAACCCTGGACATGGGTACGCACGCAAGGCAAGGGCCGCGTGTTCTACACCGCCTACGGCCACGATGAGCGGACCTGGAAACAACCTGCCTTTCAGGAATTGGTTGCCAACGGCATTATGTGGGCAGTAAGTGACGACGCGAAGGCGCGGTTAGCGAAATTCAATTTAACCAAACCCATTTACACCGACGCCAACGTGCCCAACTACGAAAAGCGCGACCCGGCACCGAAGTTTCAGCAGCCCTTGTCCCCCGCCGAATCACAGAAACTGACGCAGGTACCTGTCGATTTCGAGCTGAAACTCTTCGCTTCGGAGCCGGACATCGTAAAACCCATTGCCATGGCCTGGGACGAGCGCGGGCGCTTGTTTGTAGCCGAAACCCAGGACTATCCCAACGAAGTACGCGACCAGGACGGCGTGGGCAAGGACCGCATTAAAATCTGTGAAGACACCGATGGCGACGGCAAAGCCGATAAATTCACCATTTTCGCCGATAACCTGAACATTCCGACCAGTTTGGTATTTGCCAACGGCGGCCTTATTGTGGCCCAGGCACCGCATTTCATTTTCCTGAAAGACACCAATGGCGACGACAAGGCCGATATCCGCGAGAATATCATCTCCGGCTGGGGCAAAAGCGACACCCACGCAGGACCTTCTAACCTTAAATATGGCCTGGACAACAAGATCTGGGGCGTACTGGGCTACGCGGGATTCCGCGGAACGAATTCAGGCAAGCAGCTGAATTTCAGCCAGGGTATTTACCGGTTTGACAATGATGGCAAAAACCTCGAATACATCGGCCGCACTTCCAACAACACCTGGGGCTTGGGTTTTTCCGAAGAATTTGAAGTGTTTATTTCAACAGCAAACGGGAATTACAGCGGGCACTTTGCCATGCCACTTGAATACGTGAAGCGTTCCGTGGCGGACGGCTCGGGTAATACGGTTTACAAACTGGATTCGCATTATGAAATGAATTACCTCACACCCGCTTTGCGCCAGGTGGATTTCCACGGCGGGTTCACGGCTGCGGCAGGGCATAACCTTTACACGGCCCGCAACTTCCCGAAATCGTACTGGAATGCGACGGCATTCGTTTGCGAACCAACCGGCCGGCTGCTTTACCAGGCATTGCTGAAACCCAAAGGTGCCGGCTACAAAGAGAAAAACGGTTTCAACCTGCTCGCCAGTGCCGACGAGTGGTTCTCTCCCGTGCACGCGGAGGTGGGGCCGGACGGGGCGGTATGGGTCGCGGATTGGTACAGTTTCATCATCCAGCACAACCCCACCCCACGTGGTTTCGAAAACGGGAAAGGCAACGCGTACATCAACCCGCTGCGGGACAATCAGCATGGACGTATATACAGGGTCGTTTGGAAGAATGCCAAAACTTCGCCCTATCCGAAATTGGACAAAAACGACGCGGCGAGCCTGGTGGCCGGTTTGAAAAACGACAATATGTTCTGGCGTACGACGGCACAGCGGCTGATCGTGGAATCGAAGAACACTGCGGTGATCCCGGAGCTGATCAAGATGGTGAATGACCAGTCGGTGGATGAAATCGGTTTGAACAGCCCTGCGGTCCATGCATTATGGACGCTCGACGGCCTCGAGGCATTCACCGGACCTGACGAAGAAGCGTACCATTCGCTCGTGCGGGCCATGCGCCACCCGGCTGCGGGCGTGCGCAAGACGGCCGTAAAGCTGCTCCCGCGTAACGATAAGACGCTTTCCGCATTGAAATGGACCAATTCGTTGAACGATCCTGATTTGAAAGTAAGGCTCGCGACCGTCCACGCATTGACTGACCTGCCCGCTTCGAATGAAATCGGCAGAATGCTATACCTGGCGGGTCAGGATTCGCAGAATGCAGCCGACGAATATTTGGCGCAGGCGATTTTTTCAGGAGTGATCAAGCATGAAAGCGGCTTCAAGGAGGCGGCAGCTAAACTCAAAGACTCCACATTAACCGCGCGTATCGAGCGGGGGCTGATCGAAGAAACTTATATGCTGAACCTCTGGTCGCCACCAATTTACCCACCCGACGTTGCACATAAAGAACTCAGGATCAAAGCCATTATTACCAAAGCACAGGAAGACCTTTCGGGTGTGATAGCCTCGCAGGGCAACCGGCAGAACGGGTACAGCCTATACATGCAGGATGGCAAATTGCATTGGCTGGTGCGGCAGGACGGCAAATCCTACCAAGTAACTTCTACCCGAAAATTGCCCGATGAGCGCTTCAATGCCTACGCCACACTCTCGGAAGGCGGTAAAATGACACTCGCGATCGAGGATGAATCACCGGTAACCGGTAATGCAGCCGGCCTTTTTCACCAGCCATTCACCCCGGACGACATCCGCCTGGGCCGCGATTTGCGCGACGGGAACCAGGTAGGCGAATATGGCGACAATGCACGGCTACGCGGCTGGCTGGACATCAAGAGTACCCTGCACCTTAACCAGGCCTTTCAAGGTCTGGCCCCCCAGACGCCAAAGACAGCAATCATACCTGCACCGGCAGAAGTCCTAAAAGGCAAAGGAACACCCACGACGATCAAGCTGAAAGTGATCGAACACGAAATGAAGTTCGACCAGAAAAATTTCACCGTAAAGCCAGGCCAGAAGGTCACCATCCAGTTTGCAAACCCGGATTTCATGCAGCACAACCTGCTCATTATCAAACCCGGAACATTGGAAAAAGTAGGTAATGCGGCCGACCTGCTGGCGCGGGAAGCGAATGCGATCGCGCTCAACTATGTGCCCAAAATGCCCGAAGTAATGCACGCAACGGAACTCGTTAGCCCCGAAGGCAATGCGACGCTGGTGTTCATCGCGCCCGACAAGCCCGGCGACTACCCGTTCCTGTGCACAGTACCCGGCCATTGGCGGATCATGAACGGCATTATGAAAGTGCAATGACTACCCTCAAATAAGTTTAACCATCTAACTCCAATTGTATGAAAAGACCATTATCCCGCCTGATCCGGGAACTGCACCGCTTTTGCCTCCTCGCGGCGGCGGTAGTCTGTTTCCTGACCGAAAATGCCCTGGCGCTCGCCGCCGACCGACAGATTTCCGGCAAAGTAGTGTCCGCCGAAGACAAGAACCCGCTGCCCGGCGTAACCATTATCGTGAAGGGGAAAAATACCGTGGGTACCGCCACCGATACGGACGGGAAGTTCAAGCTGGAAGTGCCTGAGGGCGCCACGCTGATCCTGAGCTACATTGGCTATGTAAGCCAGGAACTGGCCGTGGGTAACCAGAGTGAGTTCAACGTGGAACTGGCCCCCGACCAGAAACAGTTGCAGGAAGTGGTGGTGATCGGGTATGGTACGCAGAAAAAAGGGGACATTACCAGCTCCGTGGCGAGCATCAAACGGGAAGATTTTGTCCAGGGAACCGTGCGCGACGCGGCGCAGCTGGTGCAGGGCAAAGTGGCCGGTTTGCGCATTACGACGCCCAGCGGCTCTCCTACTTCCAACACGCAGATCAATTTGCGGGGTATCAACTCGATTGAAGGAACGGCCAACCCGCTGATCCTGATCGACGGTATTCCCGGCGGATTGAACACCGTGGCACCGGAAGATATCGAATCCGTGGACGTGTTGAAGGACGGTTCGGCGGCGGCGATTTACGGTACACGTGCCACCGGCGGGGTGATCCTGATCACGACCCGCAAAAACCGCGGTACTTCACGCTCGACGATCGAGTATTCCAATTATGTCAATATCCAGACGATCGCTCGCCGTCCCGAGTTGCTGACAGGCGACGATTACCGTCAGAAAATCAAGGAAGGTATCGCTTACACCGACTACGGCGGCAATACCGACTGGCTTTCGGAAATCATGCAAAAACCGGTGAGCCACAACCATAACCTCACGTTTTTTGGTGGAAACACCACCACCAACCTTACCGGTTCGATCAACTACCGGAATTGGGAGGGTATATTCCTTAGATCCGGACAAAACCGGTTCACCGGTCGCGCGGACCTGAACCATGCCATGTTCAACAACAAGCTGAAAACCAACTTACAGATCATCAACCGCATTACCCGCTCCAACGGCGCAGTGAGTCCGGCTCTCGACGACGCGGCCTACGGCTATGCCTACCGCCAGGCCATCATCCGCAACCCGACCGACCGCGTACGGACCGACGACGGTAAATGGCAGGAGCGCGATGGTTATTTCTATGAAAACCCGGTTTCGCTGCTCAACGAATCGAATTTCGAAAGCTCGTTCAAGGAAATGCGGATGGCCGGTAGCCTCGATTACGCGCCGATCGACGACCTGAATTTCAAGTTGCTCGTATCGAACGTTCAAAACAGCAACCTCGAAGGCGGTTCCACCACATTTAACCATACAGCCACGCGCCTGAGCAACCAAAATGCGACCGCGTTCCGCAACACCTACGCCAACAACGAGAACCTGCTCGAATTCACGGGAAATTATTCCAAAGCCATCGGCAAGCACCGTTTTTCGTTACTCGGCGGATATAGCTGGCAGGACGCGACCTACGAAGCATTCGCCGCCAATAACTGGGATTTCCCGACCGACGCCTACGACTGGAACAACCTCGGCGCGGGTGGTGCATTGCAGAAAGGTCAGGCCGGTATGAGCAGCACCAAAAACAAATGGCAGCTCGCAGGCTTCTTCGGCCGTTTGACTTACAGTCTGAGCGACAAATACCTATTCATGGCCAGCGTACGCCGCGAGGGTTCTTCGCGCTTCGGGGTGAACAACCGGTGGGGGACATTCCCGGCGGCGTCCATAGGCTGGCGTATCAGTAAGGAGAACTTCATGGGCGGCCTCGGAGCAGCCTCCGATATCAAACTTCGTGCGGGCATAGGTGTAACGGGTACGATCGCAAACAATCCGTATATGTCTCAGATCAGCTACAATTTCGACCGCGAAGAAGGTGCATTCATTGGGGGAAAATGGGTTCCGGGCTTCGTGCCGGCGCGTAACTTCAATCCCGACCTCCGCTGGGAGAAGAAAGAGGAATACAATGCAGGTGTGGATTTCGGTTTCATGAAAAACCGCATTAACGGATCGATCGATTTTTACAGCCGCAAGGTGAAAGATTTGCTCTACAATTTCCCTGTTCCTGTTCCACCGTATCTGACGGGCAGCATGTTTATCAATGCCGGGGTCATGCAAAACAAGGGCGTCGAGGTACTGTTGAATATCGTACCTATCCAGACGGGTGATTTCCAATGGAATACAGGATTCACCTACTCCACCAACCGAAACAAGCTTGTGAGCCTTTCGAACGAGCAGTTCCAGGCGGCGAACGATTTCTTCGACGCGGGTTACACGGGCGAGCCTATCCAGGTGAGCACACACCGCGTGAAAGTAGGCGAACCGATCGGCCGTTTCTTCGTTTGGAAGAGCGTTGGCGTGGACGATAAGGGCGCTTGGCTCATCGAAAACAAGGATGGCGAGGTCATCCCTATTGCCGACGCTACACCGGAGGACCGCCAGTATTATGGTAATGGTATTCCAAAACACATTGTGGGCTGGAACAACAACATCCGCTACAAGCAGTTCGACCTGGCTGTGAATATGCGCGGCGCATTTGGTTTCAACATCCTCAATTTCCAGAGCATGTTCTACAACAACCCCCGTAACAAGGCCTACAACATGCTTAAAACCGCCTACGACCCGATCAACGGGAAGGTGCTCAATACCGACCTCGTGTATGTATCGCATTACATTGAAAAAGGCGACTACTGGAAAGTCGACAACGTGACGCTGGGCTATACCCTGCCTGCCAATACGATCAAAGGCATTAAAAACGCGCGCATTTTCGTGTCGGGTCTCAACCTGGCAACCATTACCGGCTACACGGGCATCGACCCCGAGGGTGTGATTTTCACCGGCTTCTCACCGGGCAACGACTACCGCGACAAGTACCCTACCACCCGGACATTCACAGCCGGACTGAGCGTAACATTCTGATCCCAAAACATTTTGAATTAAATGAAAAACAAAAATATAAGATACGCGATACTGGCTGCATTGCTAGCCGGAGCCCCGCTCTACTCCTGCACCGATCTCGACGAGCAAGTGTACTCGGAAGTCCTCGGAAGCAGTTACCAACCGACCGAAAAAGATCTTCCGGCCATTGTGGCGCCCGTTTATTCATCACTGCGCTCGCTGATGCTCGGCTGGCAGGGCTATTTTGATTTGCAGGAGGAGGCGGCCGATGCCATCATCACCCCCGTGCGCCCCAATGGCTGGGACGATGGCGGCACCTACCGCCGTATGCACCAGCACACGTGGACGGCCCTGCAATGGCAACCCGAAAATGCCTGGCGCCAGGCATTTGCCAGCATTACCACGGTGAACCGCGTGCTGTCCCAGATCGCGGACGGTGATTTGCCGCTAACCAACGGCAAGGATGCGACCATCGCAGAGCTCCGTGCGGTGCGTGCCTTCGCCTATTACCTTTTGCTGGATAACCATGGTAATGTGCCTATTGTAACCGATTTCAAGGACGTTACCCTTCCCAAACAGAGCCAGCGTAAAGAGGTTTATGATTTTGTGGTAAAAGAACTGACGGAATCGCTTCCGAACCTGAGCGAAAACGCCGCTACTACTTATGGCCAGATGAACAAATGGGGCGCGAAAACGCTTCTGGCCAAAATTTACCTCAACGCACAGGTATACACGGGCACACCCGAATGGGCAAAGGCGATCCAGGAAGCCGATGACGTGATCAAAAGCGGCAAGTATGTACTGGATGCCAACTATTCCGATGTTTTCACCTGGACTAACTTCAATTCCAAGGAAATCATATTTGCGATTCCTTACGATGAGATCTATGGAACCGGTAACCAGATCCATATGAAAACGCTCGATCCGCTGAGCCGCTCGGTGTACCCGATGAATGCCGGCCCGTGGGGAGGGAACTGCGCCGTTCCGCAGTTTATCGACACTTATGATGCCGCCGATACCCGCCTGGCCGACACCTGGATCATGGGCCCGCAGAAAAGCGCAGCAACCGGCGCGGTGGTAATTACCTACAACAAGGCAGTACCGGGAATGGATAAAACTGCATCGACCGACGGGTTCCGCATTGGCAAGTACAAAATCAAACCTAATGCCACCGGCAGCCTCGACAACGACTTCCCGTTCCTTCGTTACGCGGATGTACTGATGATCAAGGCGGAGGCATTGCTGCGCACCGGCAAAGCGGCCGAGGCGGCCGAACTCGTTACGCAGGTACGCCAGCGGGCATTCAAAGCCAACCCGGAAAAGGCTAAGGTAACTGCGGCTGATCTCGCAAAAGGCAGCCGTTATAATTACGGTTACCAGGCTACGGACGGCACGATTACCGAACGTCAGGGAGGTGATGACATTCTGTTTGGCCGATTCCTGGACGAACTGGGCTGGGAGTTCGCCGCGGAAGCGCACCGCCGCCAAGATCTGATCCGTTTCGGAGCTTATGAGACCAAGAAATGGTTCAACCACCGCCCGCAAACGGCCCAGCGCTCGCTCTTCCCGATCCCGCAGAATGAAATCGACAAAAACCCCAATCTGAAACAGAACCTGGGTTACTAATACATTTATAAATTTGGGTTAGGTAGTTCCTATTTGCTCACCGGACGGAGTATCTTTGTTTCGGTGGGCAATTTTTTATTGTATTTCAAAATTCCATTATCCCATGTTTTCACAATCAACATACTTAAACCGCAGAAAAACGCTTCAATCCAAACTAGGCAAAGGGCTGATCCTGCTTCTCGGCAACGAGGAAAGCGGCATGAACTACCGCGATAACGTATATCCATTCCGTCAGGACAGCACGTTCATCTATTATTTTGGCATCGACCAGGCGTCATTAACGGCCGTGATCGACCTCGACAACGATCGTGAAATCATTTTCGGCGACGAGCTCACCATCGACGACATCGTATGGACCGGCCCGAAGGAAGCGCTCGCCGAAAAAGCGGCCAAAGTGGGTGTAAACGAAGTGAAACCGGCTGCTGCTGTGGGCAGCTTCCTGAAAGACGCATTGTCGCGTGGGCAAAGGATCCACTTCCTGCCTCCGTACCGCGGCGAGCATTATCTGAAATTGCAGGAATGGCTGCATGTCAATCCTTCCGAGGCCGCGCAAAAGGCCTCTGTCGACCTCATTAAGGCTGTGGTTTCGATGCGTTCCTACAAAACCGAGGAAGAAGTTGCCGAGCTCGAAAAAGCAGTGAACACCTCGGTCGACATGCATTTGTCGTTCATGCGCGACACCCGCGCGGGTATGACCGAAAAGGCAATTGCGGGCAGGCTCCAAAGCATGGCCATTGCGCAGGGCGGCGATATATCCTACCCCGTCATCCTGACCGTCAACGGAGAAATCCTGCATACCCACGCCCGCGACCTCGCGCTCCGCGACGGCCAAATGGCTTTATGCGACGCGGGAGCCGAAACTGCCATGCATTATTGCGGTGATCTCACCCGAACCATCCCGGTTGGCAAGGCATTTACGAGCATTCAGAAAGAAATGTATGAAATCGTACTCAACGCCCAGGAATCCGCCATTGCGGCATGCAAGCCGGGTGTTTTGTTCAAAGACATTCACAAACTCGCCTCCACCAAACTCGTTGAGGGCATGAAGCAAGTGGGCGTAGTCAAAGGCGACGTGGCGGAGGCAATCGAACACGACGTGCACACACTCTTCTTCCAATGCGGCCTCGGCCACATGATGGGCCTCGACGTGCACGACATGGAAAACCTTGGTGAGCAATACGTAGGCTACACCGACGACCTCCAAAAAGGCACAACCTTCGGCTGGAAATCCCTCCGCCTGGGTCGCGCCCTCGAACCCGGCTTCATCATCACCGTCGAGCCCGGCCTCTACCTCATCCCTACCCTCATAGACCGCTGGAAAGCAGAGAACAAACTCTCACAATTCATCGACTACGAAAAGCTGGAACTCTTCCGTGATTTCACGGGCATTCGCATCGAGGATAACCTTTTGATAACTGAGAACGGGAACAGGATTCTCGGGAAGGAGCTGGCGAAAAGTGTGAAGGATGTGGAGGCGTTGCGGGGGTGATGATCTGTTGAAATTGTTGTAAATTTGTGCTATCGATTCAATAACACTTTCAACAACACCGCTATGCAAGTAAAATCAGAAATGACTTTCGAACAGTTGGCCGATGCAATTCAGAAACTACCGCCGACAGAATGGAAGAGATTAAAAACCTTAATTGATTCGCGAAAACGGAAGACCCACTCCCGGGAAGAATTGCTTGCGCTGCTACTCAATGGACCTGTTGCAACTGAAGAAGAAATCAGGACTATTGAGAACAACAGAAAAGCCATTAATCAATGGGGAAGAAAACGGTTATGATCGATTCCTGCATTTTGATTGAATATTTCAGAAAAGCAGACAAAAGCAAAAGCACTTGGTTTCAACTGGTTAACAGCGGTTTCGATTTGGCAATGTCTGTAATTGTCAAATATGAAGTTTATGCTGGTGCTACGCCGCAGCAAATAAAATTTTGGAAAGATACCCTCGCCGACGTTTCAATTATACCACTGGAAGATCATTGTGTGGATGAAGCAGTGGCAATCAATTCTCAGCTAAAACTCGACAGGAAACAAATTGAGATAGCAGACCTGTTAATAGCGGCAACCGCCATTTCCAACAAAATGCCTCTTGCAACTTTAAACAAGAGGCATTTTGAAAGGATTAATATGCTGGAATTACTATAATCTGCCGTAAGGACAAAGCCAGAGCCTTACTCCCCCCGACTCCAACTCCTGAATATCTCCCTTTCCAAAGCACTTGCCGACGGTTTCTTCGTAATCTCAAACGTCCCGTAATGCTTCTCCGTAGTCACATCGATTTCCAGCCCTGCGTAGCCGAGGTACTTTTTATAGTCCGGCTCGGTGGTCGTATAGATGTAGCTGAATAGTTCGTCGAGCTTCGTTCCGGCCACGCTTTCGATGGTGGCGCGGAGTTCTGCTTCGGTGAAGCCCCGGTCTTTTTTAATGTAAAAATCCTGATACAATTTCCGCATTACATCGTCGAGCGAGCGCTTGTTCCTGGTTTCGTGCCGGATAGCGAGATCAAAAAGCAACCCCACAACCGGCCCTTTCTGATAGTAAGAAATGGTTTTGTTGACGGCATCGCCGGTACGGCCAAACGGGCCGTCGGACCACGTTTCGGCGCTGGCCTGCGCTAACGTTTGGAACAGACGACCAGGTTTCGTTTCTATATTAGTGATTTGCTTTTTGAAGAAATCAAGAAATTCCTGTTCGCCCATGAGCCCCGCCGCACGCATGATCAGCGGCTCGTAATAAACGGTCAGCCCCTCCGAGACCCACAGCATATTGGTTTTGCTGCCTTTGTCGTAATCGAACGGCCCGAGTTCGATGGGGCGGATGCGTTTGACATTGTAATGATGAAAATACTCGTGGGTGATGAAACCCAGCATTCCATTCCATCCGCGTGCATGGAGCTGGTCGCCGCTGAAACTGATCGTGGTCGAATTCAAATGCTCGATGCCACCCTGGCCGGGGCCAATGGCGATGAACGTGTAATGCTTGTAGGGAATATCGCCAATGAGCGCCGACGCCTTTTCGACGATCGTCTGAATGTCCGACATCAGCTTGCCCCGGTCAAAATCTCCCAGCTTGTAGCCGATAAAACGGTGTGGAATGCCCTTGACTTTGAATATGGGAAGCTCTTCCAGATTACCCACAAGCAGCGGACTGTCATACAATATGTCAAAATCGGGCGCGACGTAAGTAAATAACTTTCCAGGCACCGGGTCCAGCCCGGTAGCAACGCGGTTCCAGCTACCGAAGGGCTTGATCGTCACTTCCGACGGCGTTTTGAGTTTGCCTGCTTCATGCATAAACAAGCTAACGGGCGTGAGGTAGGCATGTTCCTCATCCAGGAAACTCGTTGCCACAAACTTGCGCGTCGTCTTCACATCGTACTCCACGTGCAGGTTGCGCACTCCTTTTGTCGCGATCACCCACCCGTTCTTGCCGGATCTCACCCATGGCAACACATGGCCATTACCGTCTTTTGCCACCAGCTTACCGACGTTCGAGGCGTAGTCCATCAGCTGATAGTAGCCGGGTTGCCAATCCGGCAGTTTGAGGCGCGTGCTATCGGCTTCACCGGCCTGCCAATCCATCGTGACATGGAAAGTGTGGTTGGAGGGCTCGGGCATGGAAACCGTAAACCTGACCTGCACGGACTGTCGGGCAATGGCACCAGACACCAGGCAATGCGTCGCCAGCATACAAAGCCAGCGGTTTGTCTTTTTGAAATACATGATATAGGAGTGATTCAGGAAGATTATTTGAACTGGTAAAACTTCCACTGGGTTTTGAAATCAGGTTTCAGCGACTGGTTGGTCAATGTGGCACGCACCATCTCGATCGGCATGTTATTTTCCTTCATGACCGCGTCGTGAAATTGCCTGAACGTCATTTTACCGCTATCGACAAGTTCCTTTTTGAGGCTGAACAACTGCAATCCGCCAATGAGGTAAGCCACTTGATACAACGGACCATAATTCCCCTCAAATGAGCGCCTTACTTCCCCCTCCGCATTTGCACGCTCATGCCCCACGCGGTCGACGAGAAAGTCGATGCACTCCTGGGGCGTCCATTTGCCCAGGTGGTAATTCAGCGAGAAGATGATACGTGCGCAGCGGTGCATACGCCAGAAAAGCATCCCGATACGCTCCTCGGGTGTTTTCGCAAAACCTTTGTCATACAAAAGCAACTCCCAATACAATGCCCAACCCTCCGTCCAGAACGGCGTCCAGAAATCGCTGCGGTAGGATTTGTAACGACTGTTCATATAATATTGCAAATGGTGGCCGGGAACGAGCTCGTGATGCACCGTAGAACGCGAGAAATAAGGATTGTTGCCGCGCATACTCATGAGCTTGTCGTCGTGCGCCATGGTGTTGGTCGGGTAGGAAATGATAATATCACGGCCACCCAGGAAAAACGGGTTCACCAATTGCCTTTCCGGCGTCATCATTTGCATTCCCCAGGTTTCATCAGCTATTTCAGGATAGTCGATGAGGTTGTTTTGAAGAATAAATTCCTTCGCATCATTGTAAAGTTTAAGGATCAGCTCGGGCTGGGTACCAGCCGGCACGTAGCTGTTTTTCACCTTTTCCTGCGCCTTCTTCCATTCATTTCCGAAACCCATTTCCGCGGATGCTTTCAACAGCTCCTTATCACACCAGGCAAACTCCTTGTTGGCCAGCTCAATCAGCTCGTCGGGGGTGTAGCTGATCATCTCGGTCCCCAACTGGCGAATCAATTCCTCCCGGCCAATAGGAACACCCTTGATACCGCTGATGTCCTCCTTTTGCGTCGTATTCAGCTTTCCTTTGCTGCGGATCAGTTTCGAATAGGCCAGCAATGTGCTGTCCAGCGTTTTGTAAGGCTTTGGCACCCACCAGGTAAACAGCGGATCATAGCCATTGTAAAATTCAAATGTACTCTTCAACCGGGCTTGCAAACCATTCACCGCCTCCACGCCCATACGCGACAGCGGCATATCGATCGATTCCAGTTTTCTGAACGACTCCTCCGACTGCTTTACTTCTTTCTGCAAATCGTTCAGTTTCGCGGCTACGACTTGCCCATCCACAGTCGCACCGCGCCGACGGCCTCTCTCCAGTTCATAAATCCCGGAGGCAAACGGAATGTACTTTTCAATTTGCCCATATTCCTTTTCCTCCTGGCCCAATGTTAGCAAATGGTCATCGATATTGCGTTTCAGCAGCAGGTAATCCACCTTGCCGTAAATGCTCATGCTGTTAAAATCCACCCTGGCCAGCTTTGCCAGGTAGTCATTGTCCACCTCCCATAGCCTCTTCCGCTGCTCCGGCGATGCCAGCGGCGAGCCGCCACCCTGCTGCCCCCGCCCACCCGCAGGCATAGGCCCATAAAAATAATTCACCGCACGAATGTCCTGCGCATACTGGATCACCAAACCAGCCACCTCGCTGGTTTGTTCATATAGGTTAAATTTAGATTTGGAAGATTGTGCCGCTGCTCCGAAGGCGGCAAGCCAGCAAAAAAGAAAAACTGCCCAACGCGAGCGCGTTACGTATTTATGCATCATAGGATTCAGGGATATTAGGTTGGATTTCACCAAAAATAGCCCAAAATCTCTGCGAAAACGTACCGGGTTTTAATCATTTATTGACCGATATTAGCAAAGTACGCGCCTGCGGCGATGACCTTGGACGATCAACCGCCGACTAGGGAGGGCGGTCGAAGGTCACCCCATCAAATCTGCTACCGACTGTCGGATTTCAGCCGCCCTGGCACGGTCGTATTCCGACTCCCCATCATCCATTTTGCGGATGGCCATGTCGAGAACCTTTAACGCGGCCGGGAAATCCTCTTTAAAATCGCGCAGGCGTAATGCGAGCGAGATCGCTTTCTGTAACGGCGTCAAGCTCGCCGGATCGGCGTCTTCGTATTCTACCTGATCCTTTTCACCAATCTGGATCACGATGACGGCATTTTCAGAAACATCGGTAATCGTGAAGCGGGACTGGCCGGGGCGTAATCTGGAGATCCTCGGTATGCCGGTGTTCGGCACCTTGCCGAGCTTTGTTTTCAATGCCCGCGAGAAATCCGCATGCGTCTGTTCGACATTGTGCACCATCATCAAACAACCTGTATAACCCGCTTCTGCCCCTTTCACCCGTACAAAATGCAGCTGATGCCCATTTCGTTCGACGACCCCGTACTGGTAGGGCCTGTCTTGCCGGTAGGTAATCGCAAAACCGAGATTCTCCCAAAATGCAAGTGTTTCGCCAATGGCTTTGCAGGGCAATACAGGCACGGTTGTCCATTCTTTTTGTTCCATAAAACTGGCTTTTGGTTCAGCCGGCAAACCTAGCGTATGGAATTTTAAAACTCCCTTTATATACTTTTTTGACGATAAAGGAGACACTTAGGAACCGTTCTCCGGCAATTCCTTTAATTTGGGCCATGCAAGATTTCATCCATGACAAGCGGGTCTATTACAGCCCCATTGAATTCGCAATGTCATACATCGGCGGTACCTGGAAAATCCCGGTGATCCGTGCACTATCCAACGGGCCGCTCCGCTACGGCGACCTAAAAAACGCGATCCCGCACATTACCGATAAAATGCTAAACACCCAGCTCCGCGACCTGGAAAGGAAAGGCATGGTGACCCGCACTATTTTTCGCGAAAAACCACCAAGAGTTGAATATACGCTCACAGACCGCGCAATGCAGTCCATCCCGGCCATTGAGGCACTGGAAGCCTACGGCAGGGCGTTAATGGAGCTGGAGGCGGGAGGGATAACAGAGAGGCGTAGTTGACCGCCGACGACTGACGGCCGACCGCCGACCATGGTCTATGGTCTATGGTCTATGGTCTATGGTCTATGGTCTATGGTCACAAGCTGATCCGCCCTGGAAAGTTCCGACCGAAAACGTGAAATAATCGCCTTAAGCGTCTCGCCGGTACCTTTGATCACCAGTTTGTTAAGGTTGTACTGCGACATATTCATCGCAGCGGCTATTTCCTGAATGGTAAGATGTTCGGTTTGCTCCAACATTGTACGCACCTGGTTGAGTACGCGATCGGTTTCTTCACTGTATTGTGGGCTGGCTTCGGGGTGGTGCGTGTCGGGCAGGTTGCGTTTTACAAGATTGACCAGCAATGCTGCCGAATTCGCCACGAGCTCGCGACTGCTATCCTGCAAATGCCCGAGTTCGGTTTCGATCAATCGCACGAGATGGGTAACTGCCAGCCGGTCGGTTTCGTTGCGAAGCTCCTTCTGGCGTAGGAAACTGGGCACCGAAAACAAGTCGCGCACGGCGCGGAACATGCCCGTGAAGCTGTTAAGAGGATCCGCCGCCCCGGCGATGCGGAACGGATCGAAGAAGATAGTAAGCAAATTGGTCCTGTAAAAGGACTTGAAATGAATTGGGTGGCCGGGGGAAAGGAGAAAGATCGCCTGCTCTTCGTAGTGCCACGAATCATCGTCGCAGGACAAAACGCCCTCCCCTTCCGTGACAAATGCAATACCAAACAAGCCGCCATAGCGGGATGACTGTTCGAGCTCGCGCGCTTCGCAGCTTACCAGGTTCAGAGTTTGATCGATATTGAGTTCTTTCATCACGTTGAAGAAGGGTTTAGGAATAGTCACCTCATCTCGTATCTGCCTTTCGCGGCTTCCACGAAACACAGGGTTTAGGTTTATGGTCAACTTACTGTTGGTTTTCGCAAAAACACAGTCAGTAACCAAAGATGTTTACCAATAGCCAAACCAAAAAATCAAAGGTGCCCAATGCCGGATTTCCGAAGCTGAATGCCCGCTTTGGGAGGAAGAAAGGAGACCCGGTTACAACGGTTACTTACCAAGCCATTGCTTGAAATCGGCCATACGATCGCCGCTGACGAACACCTCCTGCGCAGTCGCCGGGGTCAGTTCGAGCTTCAATCTGCCTGCCGAAACGGTGTAGATGGAGCGGATGCTGTTCAATGCGATGATGAGCGAGCGATTGATGCGAAAAAACTCCTTGGGGTCAAGCATTTGCGCCAGTTTATCGAGACTGTAATCCATCGCGAGGTGTTGCCCGTCGAACGTCCGGAGAAACGTCGCTTTCTGTTCGATGGTGAAATAGGCAATCTCGCTCGTGCGAATGCTGAACAGCTTAGGGCCGGCCGACGCGAGGAAACGCTCTTTGTACCCCTCTTCACTGCCCGATTGGTACATAGCCATCAATGCGGCAAAATCAGGCGTGGGAGTGGCCGCCGATTTGGCATGCAAGGCCACAAACTTGTCGATAGCCGCCGTCAGTTCCGCTTTATCGACAGGTTTTAGCAAATAATCTATCCCGTTGGCTTTAAATGCTTTAAGCGTGTATTCCGAATACGCGGTGGTGAAGATAATAGGGATCGTCAGTTTCAGTTCCTCGATGATCTTGAATGCAAGATCGTCTTCCAGATGCAAGTCCATGAAAATCAAATCGGGACGCAGGTTGGCGGCGTCGCTCAGCCACTGGATACTCTCTTTCACGGACGACAGTTTCCCCATCACGTTGATTTTGGGATCATATTTCCAGACCAGGCTTTCCAGACGGCTGGCACTCAGCGACTCATCCTCTATAATAAGCACATTCATGAAAGCAGCGGCACTTTAACGGTAAAACAGCCGTCGGTCTTGTCGACCATCACCGGCTTATCGATCAGCAATTTATAGCGGTTTACAATATTCTGAAGGCCGAGCCGGGTGGACGACTCCGGCAGCTCGCGTACTTGCAGCGGGTTGCTGATCACCAGGTAATCGTCTTCCACGCCAATGGTTATCAGCAGCGGATTGCTGGCCGACATCCGGTTGTGCTTCACCGCATTTTCCACGAGCAACTGTAATGTGAGCGGCACGATCGAGTATTTGTCCTTCTCCTGGCAGGAAATACGGATATCCAGGCTGAGCTTATTCTCAAACCGGATCATGAGCAGGAACATATAAGTTTCCAGGAATTCGACTTCCGTGGCCAGTTTAATGGAATCGTAAACCGATTTTTCCAGAATATACCGGTAGGCCTTCGAAAGCTGGTTGATAAACTTGACGGAAAGCTCCTGGTTGGTTTCCACGAGCGTCGTAAGCACGCTGAAATTATTGAAAAGGAAATGCGGGCTCACCTGGTTTTTCAATGCATTGAAATGGGCCGTCGCATTCTCCTTCTGCAACCGCTCCTCGTTGACCACCACTCTTTGCAGGCGCTCGTACACGCGCTTGTTGGCCGCGAGGTAATATTCCGCCATCAGCGCCAGTACCGTAATGCTGGTATTGGCCCGCTGTTTCAGCACGGGTGTTTTGTTCAGCGTAATGGGCAGCACATCGAAGCTCCCTTTTTCAAAAACGGCCTCCATCCAGTGCCACAGGTAGCGGTACCAGTGATTGAATACCATTGCCAGGCCAATCGCCACCACCAGCATGATAGCCTGGTTCACCACCCGGAAACGCTCGGGAAAGTCCTCTCCCAGGAAACGGGAGGTAATGTATTGCAGCCACTCAATGACATTGATCCACAGAATAAAAAAGGCAATGCTGAACAGCAGCTCCATCGTCCACAGCGGCAGGCGATGCCAGAATATGGGCATGTCGATCTGCAAAACGTTCATATAAATGCGTATTGGCACATATATGACCGCGAAGCCCAGACCAAGTTCCCATTTTTGGCGGTTGGTGAGACGGGATGTTATTCGGGGTTGCATTTACTTTTTGTATTCAGAACATCAAAATTAATAAAGTAGCATTAACTGTGATCTACTATTTTTCTGATGAGCCCCGTGCAAAGCAAAAAGCGGGTGGCCCGATCCCACTGACCGGGCCACCCGCCTATGACTCACGTTAATGATCAATTATTGCTCGGCATACTTCTTGAAATTATCCAGGATCGCCTGCCAGCCAGCCTGCTGGAATTCGACAGGATGCGTGTTTTCAGGATCGAATGTTTCCACCACTTTGGTGCCGTCGCCATCCTGTTCGAATAGGACTGTCACTTTACGGCCGTCGCCCAAAGTGTAAGCCAGGTAACGGTTTTCCTCCACTTCGGTATAAGTACCACCGAAATCGAAGCTGAAACTACCGTCTTTCGCAGCCATGGTGGTTTTGATGCTGCCGCCTACACGCACGTCGTTTTCAGAAAAAGGGGCATGCCAGTCGTCGGATGCGAAACACCATTGGGTAATGTGCTCCGGTGCATTCCATTTATTCCAGACGTCCGCTACCGGCGCATTGACATTCGCTTGTACAGTTACAGGTTGTGTTGTCGCTTCCATTTCTTTGTGTTTTTTAGTGATGATTTGATGTTACAAAGTTGCCGGGTTTCCGGGAAACGGAGCGATGCCTGTTGCGACAAAAAGCGGGTGCGTTTGCGACACCCGCTTCAAAAACGTCATTGATTCACTGTAAGAGCCTTTTTTACTGCCGGTGCGACGTGCGTTCCAAGCAGCTCGATCGACTTCATCAAATCCTTGTGCGCAGGCGCACCCACATCCGTATGCATGAGAAAGCGAGTGAGGCCGAACATCTCCTGATGGTAGAGGATCTTATCCACCACTTCATTCGGCTCGCCTATAAACAATGCGCCGTTACGGCTTTGGCCGCCTTCGAACTGCGCACGTGTGTAAGGCGCCCACCCACGGCTACGGCCGACGCGGTCCATCTGGGCGGCATAGGAAGGGAAGTATAAGTCGCTCAGCGCTTTTCCATCCGGCCCCACCAGCCCGTGCGAGTGCGTGGCCAGCTGCATTTTGGCGGGATCGTGCCCTGCTTCCAGGTATTCGGTTTTATATAACTCAAAAAACGGCTTGAACTGCGAAGGCATACCTCCGATGATGGCGATGATCAACGGCAAACCGAGCCGCGCAGCGCGTACCACCGACTGCGGCGTGCCGCCTACCGCCACCCATATTTCCAGGTTATTGTTCACAGCCCGGGGCAAAACCTCCTGCCTGTCGAGTGTTGCGCGGAACTTGCCTTTCCAGGTAATCACGTCGTTTTCATTGATTTCTTTCAGCAATTGCAGCTTTTCGGTGAAAAGTCCATTGTAATCATTCAAATCGTACCCAAAAAGCGGGAATGACTCTATGAAACTGCCCCGCCCAACGGTAATCTCTGCACGGCCGCCCGAAATGAGGTCAACCGTCGAGAAGTTCTGATAAACCCGCACGGGATCCGCGGAGCTCAATACGGTTACAGAGCTGGTGAGCTTGATATTTTTGGTCACTGAGGCCGCTGCCGCCAGAATAATCTCGGGCGTCGAAACCGCAAAATCCGGTCGGTGGTGCTCGCCTATACCGAACACATCCAGCCCAACCTCGTCGGCCAGTTTGATTTCCTCCAACATATCCTGCAAGCGCTCCTGCGGCGACTGAAAAGAACGGGTTTCATTGTTAAATGCAAGATCCCCGAACATGCTGATTCCTATTTCCATTTCCTGTTTGATTTTCGTCTTTGTTTCTCACGCTGCAATCCCTGCAACGTCAGAAATACAACCGGCAATGCAGCATATAGATTCCGGAATCAGGTGTTTGGGGTAGTATCCAAAAGTATAGCGGGGGAAGGGCTGCGCCAGACGACCGGACGGCTGACGGCCGACCGCTGACGGCCGACCGTAGGCCATAGACCGTAGACCGTAGACCATGGACCATAGACCATGGACCATGGACAATGGCTTACTGGTTTTACTTTAGGCAACCTCTAATTATGGTCCATGGTCGGCCGAAGGCCTCTGGTCGGCGGTCGGCGGTCGGCGGTCAGGCCGCCCGCGGCCTATTCACTCCGCAAACTTCGCACAGGATTCACCATCGCCGCCCTGATCGATTGGAAACTGACTGTAAAAACGGCAATCAGCACAGCGATCACGCCAGCCAGCACGAACATCCACCATTCGATGTCGATTTGGTAAGCGAACCCTTGCAGCCATTGCTTCATGATGTACCAGGCTACCGGGGAGGCCAGAACGATGGCCATCATAACCAGTTTGAGAAAATCTTTGGAAAGCAGCCCCACAATCCCCGCTACGGAAGCTCCCAGTACTTTCCGGACGCCAATCTCCTTTGTGCGTTGCTCAGCGGTGAATGCGGCGAGACCAAACAATCCAAGGCAGGAAATGAATATCGCCAGAAAGGCAAAATACCCCGCCAGTTTACCAACGATCTGCTCGCTCTGGTATTGGCGGGCGTACTCCTGGTCGGTGAATGCATAGGTAAACGGCACATTAGGGTTGAGTTTCTTGCAAATCCGCTCGATCGCCGCCAGCGTTTCGGGCGTTTTGCCCGCCTGAATACGGACGATGACGCTCCCTTGCGGTTCACGCGCAGCGAGGTAAGCGATAAGCGGGCGGATGGCCGTATGCAGCGACTGGAAATGGAAATCTTTCAGGACACCCACAATCCGGATTTTCGATTTACCCCAGTTGATTTCCCTGCCGACCGGATCTTTGAGACCCATTACTTTCACTGCCGTTTCGTTGACAATCACACCGCTTGAGTCCGTCGGGAATTCCTTCGAGAAATCGCGGCCTTCGGCCATTTGCAGGTTCATTGTTTTGGTAAAATTATATCCTACACCCACCGGTGTGAACCTTACCTTATCATTCGGATCGCTGCCTGGCCAGGTGATCCCCTCCGTGCCGTTACCATTGGAGGCAGGCGAGGCCGTCATATGCGACACCTCTTTCACTCCGGCAACTTGCGTTAATTGTACTTTCAGGATGTCATATTTGTTGAACAGTTCGCCCTCGATCGGGAAGTAAACCAGGTTTTCGCGGTCAAACCCCAGGTTTTTGTTTTGTACAAAACCTACCTGCCGGTAAATAATGATCATGCCGACGATCAGGATCACCGATAATCCGAACTGAAAGACCACCAGCCCCTGCCGCACCCATACCGAACTCGAATCAAATTTCAAAGCGCCTTTGAGAATGCGGACCGGATTGAGCGACGACAGGAACAATGCAGGATAACTCCCCGCGAGCAACCCCGTCGCAGCAAGCAAGCCCGCTATGACGCCCCAGAACATCGGCTCCGACAACGGTAGTGCCATTTGCTTGCCCGTAAGGCTGTTGAACGCCGGCAGCAACAAAGCCACCAGCAACACGGCCAATATCGCCGAGAGCGTCGCGATCAGCAGCGCCTCACCCATAAACTGCCCTGCGAGCATGGAACGCATCGCCCCTACTACCTTCCTTACCCCCACTTCTTTTGCGCGGCGCGACGAGCGTGCGGTAGCGAGGTTCATGAAATTAATGCAGGCGATCAGCAGGATGAACACGGCCACGAAACTGAACAACCGTACATATTCAATGCGGCCGCCGTCCATTTTGGCGTCTTTGATATTACTGTTAAGATAATATTCATGAAAAGGCTGCATGGCCAGCTGAGTCTTGTACGGCTTCCCGGCGTCGCGGTTGGTCTTGTCGAGCAAGTGGAGCATTTTCGTCGCTACTTTGGCTGGATCGGCGTCCTTCCGCAGTTTGAAAAACGTCAGAGGATCCGTACTGCCCCAGTCTTCGGCCCAGCGGTTATCATCCGTGTAGGCATCCCAGGTCATGAGACAATCGAATTGCAACGAGCTGTTGGTGCCGATATTCTCAAAAACCGCCGAAACGGTCATTTCCTTGCGGTTGTCAAAACGGATCGCCTTTCCCATCGCCGCCTCCGCGCTTCCGAAAAACGCTTCGGCCATGTTGCGGGAGATCACAATATTGCTCTTATCACGCAATGCACCTTCCGGAGTACCTTGTAAAAGCTTGTAGCTGAACATTTTGAAAAAATCCTCACTCGCCCAGTTGGTGGCCTGTTTGTGTACCTTGCTACCGACCGAAAACGTCTGCGGGTTGGTCCATGAATACGGTGTGCTCATTTCAATCTCCGGTATCGATTTTTTGAGCTCCTCCGCCAGCAGTCCCGGCGTCCAGATCACGCCCTGTACTTTCCCGCTGAAATACTCACGCATGTAAATGCGGTACAATTGACCATTGTTCGTGTGAAACGCATCTACGGCCCGTTCGTCACGGATCCAGAGCAAAATCATGAGGCTGCAAGCCATTCCAAGCGCGAGGCCCAGAATATTAATGGCCGAGAACGTTTTGCTTTTGAGCAGGTTACGAAATGCGATTTTGAAATAATTCTGGATCATGGCAGCACTGAATGAATAGGTTTCGGAATAGTCGTTTGAGCTTTTCGGGCGCGCGAACGGGCGCAGAAGGCGAATGGCAGCGAGGGCATATTTCCGGTCAGCAGCCGGTTTGCCCAGGCTTTCGAGCCAGTAGGCGTACATTTCGAGCATATCGCCCTGTAATTCTTCGCGGGTATCGGGGTGCGACCAGCTTGCCAGCAGGCGGGTAGCCCACCGCGGCGGCCCAGCGGGACCCTGCGTACCGGCGCCCGGCGTATCGACGCCCGGCGTACCGACGCCCGGCCCAACGGAGGTTGGCTTTCGTTCCATATCATCGGGTCATTAACTGGAGTGTATCCGGCGACATCGCATTCCACAATGCCTCCCTCGCCTCTTTCGCTTCACGCAACGCCTTACGGCCAAATGCGGTCACGCGGAAAAAACGTTTGCGGCGACCACCCCGCTCGGCCGTAGCGCCGCCCATTTCGGACGACAGGAACCCTTTTTCTTCCAGTCGCTGCAAGGTGGTATGTACCGTACTGAACCCGACGGCGCGGCCGGCTTTCTGGTCGAGTTCCTGCGCGACCGTCACGGCGTAGGCTTCCTCGCCCAACACCGCGACCGTCAGCAGCACGACCTCTTCCAGTTCTCCTAAAAATGTTCGTCTCATGGCTGAATGCATTTATTCCGATAATGTCGGGCAAATGCTGTGCCAAATTTGGAAAGTGGGCCTCAGGTATTCAAAAAAGGGTTTCGGGCGATTGACATGGCCTGATGACTGTCCGATTCCGAACATCCGTGTTATCAAAGCGGACAAGTCGCAAATAGCGCTTGAAAACCGGTTGTCAAACAGTTACATTTGGGATACAATCGGTTCGGTTTATGAATATAGGCAAGGAGCTTCTGTTCTTTTTCAGCGCGCTGGGAGCTTTCAACGGCATCCTGCTCGGGCTATTCCTGTTGTTTTTTACCCAAAAGAAATACCTCGCCAACAACTTCCTGGCGGGCATGCTACTGGCGTCCAGCGTGAGGATTGCCAAGTCGGTTTGCCTCTATTTCGACGGAGGGCTGCCGAAGATTTATCTGCAAATAGGCCTTTCCGCCTGTTTTTTCATCGGGCCATTTTTGTACTATTTCGTGCGGTCTGCGGTAACACCCCTGGAAAAGACACCCAAGAGCTGGACATGGACGCTCATCGTCCTGGCCGTGCTGACACTGGCTGTGGGCATTGCCCTACCCTATTCCGAATACCCGGTTTTGTGGAATAAAGTGATTGCGAGGCTGATTTACGTGCAATGGTTTTGCTTTTTGGTTGCCTCGGGCATTATGATCCGCGGCCTGCTGCGCAAACTGTTCCGCCGATCGTACGCAATGAAGCCAGCCGAAACGTGGATTTCCATGATTTTCCTGGGCAATGTGCTGATCTTCCTTTTGTATTTTTCTTCGCTGATCAACGCCCCGTTCGCTTCGTACATCAGCGGGTCCATTGCATTTTCGCTCATCCTTTACCTGATGATCACTCTGGTGATTTACAAGAAGAAAACCGACGAGCTGTTCCTGCTTTTGCCCGATAAGCCCGTCGCTAAAAAGCTCAGCGAGAGCGATGCAGAACTGTGGCTTGGCAAGCTGGAAAAGGTGATGACCGAAAAAGCCATCTACAAAAACCCCGACCTGAAACTGCACGACCTCTCGCGCGAAATACAGGTTTCAGGCCACCAGCTTTCAGCCTTGCTGAACGACGGTTTGGGCAAGAATTTCACGACGTATATCAATGAGTGGCGGATTGCCGAAGCCTGCAAAATGATCGCCACCGAGCAGCATCTAACGCTCGAAGCAATCGGTTATGAGGTCGGTTTCAATTCCAAATCTACTTTTTTTGCTACATTCAAGAAGGTAAAAGGCACAACGCCCTCTTCTTATCAATTCACTACTAATCAACCTATTACAGATTAACAGCGGTACGAACTTATAAATCCGTACTCCTGATTTGCCTTTTGCATACCTTCGAAAATGGCGGGCTTTGGATTTTTGCTTCAAACCAGATCCATTGTCACAGCCATGAAGCTTTCCGGCATCATTTTCTCCATCCTTTTTCTGTTTACCCAAATAACCGTCGCCCAGCACCGTTACGCGGTTTCGGGAAAGGCCGTCGGTGCAAACCGGCAGCAGGTTGCCGTGTATGCCCGCCTGCTTGCCCTACCCGATTCCGCTTTACTGCAAGGCGCGCCATTCGAGGACGGCAGCGTCACCTTCACCGGCATTGTGCATCAAGCCGTTGCCATACGGCTAAGCAGCATTGGCCTTGCCGACACGCTGATCGTCATCAGCCCGAACGGCCGGGCGCACATCGACCTCGGCACCATCCTCATGCGTGAGCACGTGCAAGCGCTCGCTGGCGTGACCGTGCGCGGGCAGGCCCCGCTCGTGAGGCAAGGGGCCAACGGCACCATCGAAATCCAGGTTACCGGCAGTATTCTGGCCGGCAGCACCTCGGCCTCGGAACTGCTCGGCCGGTCGCCGGGCATTATCTTCACCGAAGGTCGGGCGGGCGTCGCGGGGCGCGGCGAAGCACTGATTTTCCTGAACGGACAGGCCATCACCCCTGAACAAATGGCGGCCATTCCCGTGAGCCGCATTGCACGGGTGGAGGTGATCCCAAACCCCTCGGCCCGATACGATGCCGAGGGCAAGGCGGTGATCAATATCATCACTAAGCAGGTAATGGATACCGGTATGACGGGCTCGGTCACCCAGCAATATGCCTACACCCGATTTGCAGGCAGCGAGCTCAATACCCTCGCGGATGCCCAGTACATGCGCAACAAACTGGCGTTGCAAGCCAATTATGCCCTGCAAACCGGTAACAGCCGCGAAGTACTCCATACCACACGCACCCGTCCCTCGCCCACCGAGTACCTCCATTCGGACCTCACCACCGACTGGCAGCGCAAATTGCGTAATTATTCCAATTTCGGGGTGGGCGCACAATGGAACCTGAACGCCAACAGCTATTTGTCGCTGAATTACAAGGGAAATCTCAACAGCCTTGGCGGCAGCCAAAATAGCAGTAATGCCCTCACCGACAAAAAAGGCAGCAGCTTCTACCAAAGCCGCGTGGCCAAGGACGAAGAACGCTGGAACCACGCTGTTACCCTCAACTTCCAGCAAGCGCTGGATACACTCGGCTCCGCTTTGTTTGTCGGCACGCAATATGCCCGCTTCAAAACCGACCAGCACGACCGTATCGCCGAAAGCAGCCTCACCGGCGAAAGCAACGGCCTGC
Organism: Dyadobacter fermentans; assembly: GCF_019924045.1. GTDB lineage: Bacteria > Bacteroidota > Bacteroidia > Cytophagales > Spirosomataceae > Dyadobacter > Dyadobacter fermentans_A. Next base: position 51,679 of record NZ_JAHXBN010000026.1, read on the forward strand.
GGAACCTGCTCAACGACGTGCTCGTCCGCATCCACATTTCCAGCACCCAGCTCGATTACACCAAAGTGTTCCGCAACGGCGACAAGCTCGAAACCGGCGCCAAGTTCAGCTACGCCGATAATGGCTCGGGCACCGATTTCATGGTTTCCACTGAGGGCGGCCCGTTCCTGCCCGACCCTGGCCTGAGCAGCAACTTCCGTTACCGCGAAAAGGTACCGGCCGTGTATTTAAGCTATCTGGGAAATCTGAAAAAAAATGTCCGTTTCGGAGCCGGGCTGCGGGGCGAATACACCAGCTATTCGCTCAATACCACCGCACGCGGCGGCCAGGTTATCGGGGACAAGTACTTCCATGTTTTCCCCCATCTTTTTATCAGCAAAAACTTCCCGAATGGCCTCCAAAGCCGCATTTCGTACGTTTCCAAGATCACCCGCCCACGCTACCAGGCACTCAACCCGTTCGTGATCTACCAGGATCCCTTTACGACCATCGAGGGCAACCCCAACATGCAGCCCGAGAAGATCCATACCGTCGAAACCGGCCTGCAATACAGGCAACTCGACGTCCGGGCGGGTTACACCTACACCAAAGACAAGATCAGCGGCGCTGCATTACGCGGCGAGTCGCCCAACAGCTACATTTTAAAGGGCATTAACCTTGCGCGGGAGCATTCCCTCTTCATTACAGCGTCGGCGACATTCAACATCGCCTGGTGGAACACTACCAACACCGTCACCGTGAGCCGCAACAACCTGATCGACAACGAATACGGCTTCGATATCCTCAAACCCAGGCCGCAGCTTTATGCCTACACCAGCAATACTTTTGATGTAAACCATATTTTTAAAATTCAGCTCATGGCCTGGTATCTCAGCGAAAGGTCACAAGGGCTATACAATGATTTCAGCCGGTCGACGGTAACGCTGGGCGCGGAGAAAGACTTTTTGAAAAACGCATTGAAGATCAGGCTCACCGCGAACGATATTTTTCATCAAAGTCACGTGCACGGCAAATACAGCGTCGGTGCTACCAATATTTACTACCACCGCACTTATTCGACTGCATTCTTCGGCGTCAGCGCTGTGTATCGGTTTGGGAGGTCGGGAAAAATTACATTTAACAGCAAATCCACCGGCGAGACGGAGCAGAATCGGGCGCGGTGAAATGCTTCATGGCACGAAGGTCTACCTTCGTGCTCCCTATTCGCAGGCCTCCGACCGGCCGATGCTGCAAAGCGATATTGCGGTACTGACCGGCCGGAGGCCTGCGAATAGTGTGTGCAAATCATGAGATTTGCACCAGCGCGGCCTGCACGATTATTAAATAGTAATTAAAATGGCATTCAGCATACATTCAGGTCGGAGTGAGTTGCTACTTTTGAAACATTCTCTTCAACCATGAAAAAACCATGAAAAACTACATTATCATTTTCCGCGAGCCCGACGGTCGGCGGTCCGACGGTCAGCGGGATTCCCATACAGAGGCGGAAATTGCGGCGCATCGGGAAAACTGGTCAAAATGGTTTGCCGAATGGGGTGCCAAAGGCAAGTTGGCAGGCGGTAGCGGGCTGACGCTCAACGGCCGCATTATCAAAGACGGGCAAACCAACGAAGGCATTCATTACGCGGGTACGGAAATCGTGGGCGGCTTTCTATTGCTCAAAGCCGAAGACCTGGACGAAGCCACGGCCATCGCCGCCAGTTGCCCGATCTACGAGTTCGACGGTTACGCCGAAGTCCGCGAAATGCAGCAATAGCCCCCATGCCCTCCTCCTTTCCTCCCTTTCCTCCCCCTTTTCCTCCCCCTCCTCCCCTTCCTCCATACTCCCTCAATAAGTTTGCAAAGCCCCCGTGTCCCCCTGCTCCTTCAATATCTTCTTCAAACCATCGACGTTCATCGTCAGCCCGACCTCGGCGTCGGGGGCGGTTTCTTCATTGATAATGCCTATCGGGCCGCGGTAACTGCTGCTGCGGATGATACGGATCATGTCGGCTTCCGCATCGCCCTCGCCCACCGGAACTACCTTCACAGGGTTCCCTTTTTTCAGGCCCATTAAATTCACCGCCATCAAATGCGGTAGAATTTTTGGAAAAAACTCAGGGAAACGCTCGATATCCTCCTCGGCGTGGTGCAGGTTGTAGACGATGCCGATGTTCGGTCTTTTGAGATAATCCATCACTTCCAGCTGATTCTCGGGCATTCCATACCAACCGCCGTGGTTGTAAAGCCCTACGGTACAGCCAATTTCCGCAGCTTTGTCCGCAATATAGGCCACCGGTTTGGCTACCGCCTGAACCTTCTGCTGCTGGGTCATTTTGTCCATGTCTTTGATCCCGCCGATCATGCACCAGATCTCGGTCTTAACATTATGCCGTTTCAGCAGGTCAAGGATAATGGGCAGGTTCTTATCGTTTTCAGGGTTCGGGCCTGAATACAGCCAGAATGCCTGCAACTTGATGTGGTGCTTTTTTAATGCTTCCAGCTCAGCGTCGAACTCGGGAATGTGCTTTTCCCGCCAGTCGTAGGCAAGCATAGTGAAGCCGAGCTTGTTCAACATTTCAGCCCGCTGTTCGGGGGTGCGTTCTTTCGAATCGAACGGGACAATGCACCAGGCTATGAGGTTCTGCCGGGCGTAAATATTGTCGGTCCTTTTGCTGGTAGCATGAGCCATGAACGGATCGCTGATGCTTTCCTTACCCGTTTCTACACGCCCCGCGAAGCGCATAACACTCTTCTTGGCGCCGCTATACACGTTGAAATCGTACCATTGATGGCTTTTGGAAGCCGGAATGAGCATTTTCACCATTCCATCGGCAGGCAGGTTTGCCTCTGTTTCTTTTTGCCGATACGCATTGTCGGTGACTTTCAGCGCCTGCGGTTTCTTGCCTTTATTCACCGCCACGAGTTCCACATCGCCGGTCGGTTTACCGTTTTTATCCAAAACATAACCACAAACCAACGCTATCTCAGGCTCCTGCGCATTACCCGCGAACTCGCGGAAGTAGCCGTTCGGGCCGTAGACCCGCAAATGGTATTGACCGTTTTCAAAACCAGTCAGTTTGAAGCTTTCCGTCAGTGTGTCGCCGGCCTTCACGGCATAATTCCAAACCCGCAGCACCTCGCCTTCATAGGGGTTCATAGCATAAATGATAAACGGCGCGCCGGCCGATTTTGCACCGAAAACCTTATTCCCCGCCTGCATTGTTATTTCAAATGCGGCCTTATCCGCGGAAAGCGCCCCATTGACATACAATTCATAAGGAAGCGCCACCGACGGCCTGGTACCCGGCTCCTGTTTAGGCAAAAAGGGGGACCCGACCGGATTTACATTTATTTTCCCGATTTCCCTGGCATCCAAAGCCTTGAAATTCGCCGGTACATCTTTGAACTGTGCTTTGTGAATCGTCGTCAGGATTTCGTCGCGGTTCACCGGCTTCGGCTTTTTATACGGTGACGCGTCGAAAGGCTGGAAAACCGAGCTCATATTCCCGCATATCGTCCGCCGCCATTCGGTAATGTTCGTTTCCCGGACTTGCTTTTTCGACTTGTGGCTTGTGAATTCTTCCAAAAACTGGATGATCGACGTGTGATCGAAAACCTGCGAACACACCTTCCCGCCCCGCGACCATGGCGATGCCACCACGAGCGGCACCCGGAAGCCCAGGCCTATCGCACCGCCGCGTGCATTCGCCTTCGGCACCTGGGTTTCGTCCTGTTCCAGTGGCACATACTCCGCCTTGACATCGATGCCGGCAGACACTTTTCCTGAGTTCGGCTTGGTCGGATCCGGGATCGAAAACGGGGGAATATGGTCATAATAGCCATCATTTTCGTCGTAACAAAGTATAAATATCGTCTTCTTCCACACCTCGGGATTTTGGGTAAGAATATCGAGCGTCTCGGAAATGTACCACGCGCCATACCACGGCGCCGACGGGTGATCGGAGAAGTTCTGGGGCGCGGCCAAGTACGAGACCGTCGGCAGCTTACCTTCCTTCACGTCCTTGCGGAACTGGTAGAAAATGTCGCTTTTCGGCATTTCGATCTTCCTGCCCTGATCCCCATCCTTGTACCACATCGACGACAATTTCAGATAATCCGGGTCATTGCGGTTGGTCACGAATGCATTGCGATGCAGCTCTTGCTGAAATACCGACAGCTTTTTAAAATTTTCCTCACTAAATTCCGCCAGATCGGCTTCGAGGCGTTCCAGCAATGCGTGGCGCTGCTCCCAGGATTTGGTCAGCTTATCTTTTTCGCCCCCCGTCGCCGCATCCAGTTTCTCCTTCAAAGCGGGAAGGTCCTTTTTAATTTTCTCCACTTCCAAAGTCGCGAAATGGATAAAATCCTTCGAATATTTCACTCCATACTGCGCATAACGCTCCAACGGGTTGCAGCCAAAATTGCTCAGCCAAGAGCCTACGCCGGGATGGAACTGCACCACCGCCCCTACTTCATTCTGATAGAACTTCCAGCTAATGCCCGCCTCCTGCATGCGCTCAGGGAAAGTTTTCCATTTTACCGGCTTATGAATGGAAAAGTAGCTGTTCCGCACCACCGCCAGCGAATCCATTTCCGGTTTTTCGCGGATCGTACCCGACCAGAGGTAGTAGCGGTTGGGATGTGTTGGCGTCATCGACGAGCAGAAATTCTGGTCGCAGATGGTGAAGGCATCGGCCAGGGCGTAATAGAACGGAATATCTTCGCGATCATAGTAGCCGAGCGTCAGCGGCATTTCGGCATATTCCTTGTGCCCCGATCGCTTGGATGTGAGCCATTTATCGTATTTCCCGCCATTGTATGCATCCACCTGCGACTCCCGCGAGTGCGGGAGGTCGTGCATCCACGTGGCCCTGGTATTTTTAATATCGAGGCGAAACGGCGCGTAAGTATCTCCTTTGAGGTCGGTTTGGAGCCAAACCTTATTTTTATTCGGCAGGTCGATCGCCCGCGGGTCGTTGAAGCCGCGCACGCCCTGCAACTTACCGTAGCTATGGTCGAACGAGCGGTTTTCCTGCATGAGGATCACCACGTGCTCGGCATCGAGGTAGGTCGTGTTCGGATCGGGTGTGATCGCCATCGCCCGCTGCACCGACTCCGGGAACAAACTCGCCGCGCCGGCGCCGCCGGCCAGCATCGCCGCCTTTTTGATGAAATCTCTTCTTGAATCCATGGGTTTAGTTTGGGTAGTTACTAAAAGCTACAAGTAGTCGGAGCGGCAAAATTACTGATTCGGGCGCCGACGGCGGGTTACGGGAGTAGTAAAAAAATCCGGAGAAATTCCATAGGGCTTGTAAAAATTCCAAAACAGCAGTACCTTTGGGCTACTCAAATGTTCCTTCATTCATTTCGCACTCAGGAAACCATAAACCGGTAAAACCTAATTTTTGAGCTATGAACGCATTTGAAGAAAAAATCGAGGGAACTATTCATTTATTACTCTACATTTTAAAAAAGCTCGGGGGACCTTCCGACATTCACAAGCTTTTCAAAATCCTTTACTTCGCTGAGCAGAAACATTTGGTTAGGTATGGTGCTACTATTTCGCAGGATCACTATCACGCGATGAAAAACGGGCCGGTGCCTTCCATTGCCTATGATATTTACAAGAGTGTTAAAGACGGCGGTGTAACCTATGCCCCATATTTTTCCGCTGTGGAGCGCTTTTCGATTGCAGGCATCGGGGAGCCGGACCTGGATTTTCTTTCGGAATCAGAAATGAAGTGCATCGACGAATCTGTACAGGAAAACAAAAGTCTCAGCTTTAACGACCTGACGGATAAATCACACGACGGAGCCTGGAAACAAACAGGCCGGGACAAGGAAATAAGTCCGGTTGCCATTGCCAGAGCCGGCGGTGCAGATAATCATATGGTCAAGTACATCGAAGACCAGTTGCTGATCCATTCGGCCAAGTTTGAATGATTACCAATAGCTGCAATCATTCAGATGGCTTCATTGATTGGGACCGTCCTTCGGATGATGGTCAAAGATACAACTCCGCCTAAAGTCAAGCGTTTCATTATAGTCGGTGAGTCTGCCGACAGCCTTACATTAGCTTCGGTATACATTAATACGGAACTCAACATGACGGTCAATTACAATCTGGACCTTCGATGCCAACATCTCGAATTTCCTGCCGACGGTCGCGACTATCTTGACCATACTTCGTTTGTCGATTGTTCGAAACTTAAAATTATCGAGCGGGCGGAACTATGCGCGATTATCCAAAACCGCCCTACCATCGTTATCGGCAAACTCGACCAACAGGATTTCGAAATGGTAAGGCGCCAGATCACATGTTCCACGACCATCAAGGGCAAAATCAAAAAGCGGTATGGCTTTTACGATTAAAACGCTTTCCAATTTCTGATTTTTTTCAAACCCGACCTTCGGGCGTTTGGTTTTGGGGCTACTAAGGGGTGATACAAGCATCATCACCTCATGCCACGCAGCTTATTTATACGTTTGTTCCTCCTGATTTCAATCAGTTTTAGCGGGCTCCACGGGTTCGCCCAAAAGGTGCCTTCGGTTTCGGGTTATGTCAAAACAGCATCCGGCGAGGCACTACCCGGTGCGACGGTTTCCCTTCTGAAAACCGCGCACGGCGTTACGACCGATGCCGACGGCTTTTTTGCTCTTCCGGCCGTGAAAGCGGGCATCTACACGGTTCAGTCGACATTGATGGGCTACAAAGCCGTGTCGCAGGCAGTTACTATACAAGCCGGAAAGACTGCCTCGCTCATTCTCGTCCTCCAAGAAAACCAACAGAACCTCAACGAGGTGAGCGTTTACGGCAAAACGGAGACCCAGGCGGTGAAAGAGCAGCCATTTACCGTGAATGCGATCGAGACGAAGCAGTTTCAAAACACTACGGCCGACCTCAACCAGGTGCTCAACCGCAGCGCGGGTGTACGCATTCGCGAGCAAGGGGGATTGGGATCTAACTTCAATTTCTCGATCAACGGGCTTTCGGGCAAAGCGGTGAAGTATTTCATCGACGGCGTACCGATGGAAGTCATGGGCAGTGCGATGTCGCTCAACAACATTCCGGTGAATCTCTCGGAGCGTATCGAGGTATATAAAGGTGTGGTGCCGGTGCAGCTGGGCTCGGATGCCATGGGCGGAGCAGTGAATGTGATCACCCATCAGAAACAGACCAATTATTTAGACCTCAGCCACAGCTACGGCTCGTTTAACACCCACCGTTCGGCGCTCACAGCGCAGTACGTGCACAAGCCAACCGGTATTACCATCAAAGCAAGCGGCTTTTTCAATTATTCCGACAACGACTACAAAATGAAGGGCGTCGAGATCCTGGAAGGCGGGACGCGCGTCGGCAACCAGATCACCGATCTCAATGGCGCGAACTTCGTGGTGACCGACGTGAAGCGCTTCCATGACCATTACCGCTCGGGTATGGGGCAAGTGGAAGTGGGTATCACCAATAAAAGTTGGGCGGATGTGCTGTATGCAGGTTTTGGTTATTCTGAGAGCCATCAGGACCAGCAAACGGGCTTTGAACAGACCATTGTGTACGGTAATGTGGAGCGGAAAGGGAAATCATCGACCGGGACATTGCGCTACAAAAAAAGCAACCTGCTGGTGAATGGCCTCGATGTAAACCTGTTTGCCTCACTGTCGACCGACAAATACCTGACCGCCGATACCCTGCTTCGCCAATATTACTGGGATGGTTCCTGGACTACCAAGGGTGCGACCGAAATGGGCGGTATCAAATCCCTCTCGCACATCATCCGCCCGCGCGCCTTCGTACGTGCGAACGCGAGCTACGCGCTCAACGAGCGGCATTCGTTTAACATCAACTACACGATCGACCGCCTCAAAAACGAGACTTACAACGAATTGCTTGTGTCGGGTGACGATATGACGGGGATTATGACGAAGCAGATCTTGGGACTTGCCTACCAGCAGGAGTTGCTCGACAAGCGGTGGACGAATACTCTTTTTACCAAATATTATGGCCTGGGCCTCGAACGGAAGAAGTGGATCGACAATGCCTACCAGGTGCAGACCGACAAATTTCCCAATTACGGTTACGGCGCAGCGTCGAGGTACAAAATACTACCTGATCTGGGCGTAAAGCTTTCGTTGGAACATACATTCCGTTTGCAGGAAGTGGAAGAGGTTTTTGGGGATGGATTGAATGTGCAGCCCAATCCGGACCTGAAACCCGAGCGCAGCGACAACGTGAACCTGGGCTCCTATTACGGTTTCCGCACCGGCAAACACCGCTTCTTCGCGGAAGCAGCCGGCTTTTACCGCAATGCGTCCGACTTTATTTACCCCGTTGCCGACCAGCGTTCGAAGGCTTTGAAAAACGAGAACAAATCGAATGTGCGGGTGACCGGTTTCGAGGCAGAACTACGGTACGACTACGCCGACCTGCTTTCATTCAACATCAATGCAACCTACCAGAACGCGATCAACATGACCAGGTTCGGCAGCACGACTTCCAACGTGCCGGAAGCGACCTATAAGAACAAGATCCCGAATCAGCCCTGGTTTTTCGGAAATGCCAATCTCGGCGTCGGGAAAAATGATGTGTTTAGGAAGGGCTCGCGTCTCCAATTCAGCTGGTTTACTCAATATGTGCATTGGTTTTACCTCACCTGGGAGGCTTTCGGGAATGTAGCCGGCAAATCGACGATCCCGAGCCAGCTGATTCACAATGCCACACTGAGCTATTCATTTGCCAACGGGCGCTACAACATGTCGGCGGAATGCCGCAACCTCACCGACGACCTGGCTTATGACAATTTCAGGCTCCAAAAACCGGGTCGCGCATTCGCACTGAAACTCCGCTATTTCATCCATTAAGCAACTTAAACTTTACCTATAACACCCAAAATGAACAGATTTTTCAGCTACCCGGCAAAAGCTATCCTGATAGCCCTCACCGCATTCGCCGTCAACGGATGCAGCGACAGCGACGATAATGGAGGCACCCCCGTTCAGGAAGAAGGCAAATATTCCGCTGTCCTTTGTGTAGGCGCCTGGCCCAATACCGCCTATTACATTGCCGATGTGCCCTCGCTGACCAGCGGTACCATCAGTATCAAAGGCAACGGTGCCGAAATGACCGGCAAGGTTTATGCACAGGACATTATCCAAAAAGACGGCTTTTACTACCACGCCAACTTTGGCAGCGGGCGCTTTGGCAAATATCACGTAGAAAAAGGCGCGTTGGTGATCGACAAGGAGGTGCCGTTCACGTTCCTCAACTGGAGTTCGTATGTGTGGGTGGACGATCAAACGCTCGTCATCTTCGGCGACGCGGAAGGCGAAGGCCGTTACGCCATCGTGAAAGTGGCAGATATGAGCCTTACTACCGGAAAACTGGATCTGAAAGCGAAACCGACGGGCTTTACCGGCTACAACGTCGGGTTTGCCGAGTACCGCGACGGCAAGTTGTTCGTGGGCTACGGCTACTCATTTTCGGATTGGTCGGTGAAACCACTGCCGGTGAACCCCGACTTCAATGTGGCGGTACTGAGCTACCCTTCCATGAAAACCGAAAGTACCATCACCGACACGCGTACCACCACGCCCGGCGGGCCGATTGTGTACGCGCCGGCGTCGTTCAAGGATGAAAACGGCGACATTTATTTCATCAGCGATCCGGTGGCCGGGTACGATTACAAATCTGCATCGGTGGTTTACCGCATTAAAAACGGTGCTACTACGCTCGATCCGACCTATTTCTTTGACTTTTCAGCCAAAACCGACAATGGTATGGGCGCGGCCATGTGGTACATCGGCAACGGTAAAGCCATCGTACGTACCCGTATCAAGGGCGAATCAATCGACGCAGACCACTCGTTTTCAGTTATCGACGTAAAAACCGGCACATTCATCAAAAAACTCGACCTTCCTGCCGACAAAGGCGAACGGATGGTGAATGCTGTGGTAGTAGAAGATGGAAAAGCGTACATCGCCGTGAACGCGGCAGACAAGGACTACATCTGGGAATACGACACGGCTAGCGAAAAGCTAACGAAAGGCGCCGAGTTTGTAGACGGTATCGACTACATCCTTCGTCTGGAAAAAACGAAATAACACACTCATTATCAAGGCGTAGCCAGATACAACAAAGAAACCCCGCGGAAATACCACGGGGTTTCTTTGTTGGGCCTTAGGTAACATTCTTTTTACATTCGGTTACAGTAAGCACATTAGTAACCGTTCTTTTACCAGGAAAAACCTTGCTCATGCGATACTTCCTGACCACCACGCTGTGCACCCTTTTCATGGGAGCCGCCCTGGCGCAGCAGCCTTCATCAACAGATTTTAACCTCAACTTTGAAAAAACACGCATAGCAGACAAGTTACCTGCTCCATGGATGGAATGGGGAAAAGGCTATAAATTCTCTCCCGATACCACGGAAAAATACCAGGGTAAGGCCTCCCTACGCATCCAGTCGCCGGAGGTGATGGACAATATACAATTCGGCTCTGCGGCCAACCCCTTGTCGGCCGATTACAGCGGCAAGGAGATAGAACTGAGGGGCTATATGAAATTCAGGGATGTCGGGAAGGGTTTCGCCGGGCTGATGATGCGGATCGACGGGAAATCGGGACCGTTGCAATTCAATAATATGCAAGGCGAAAACCTGCGCGGGACACAGGATTGGAAGCAGTACAGCATTAAGCTGCCCTACCCCTCCGGTGCAGATAAAATCTACATTGGCGCGCTGCTCGTGGGGCCGGGAACACTCTGGGTCGATCAGTTCGAGTTGTTTATCGACGGTAAGCCATTCACCGAAGCCCCTCCCAAAAAGATTTATCCCGCCGAGCTCGACCAGGAATTCAACGGTGGATCGAAGCTGGCATTGGGCCCGGGCTATCAGCTTTCCAAAGAGCAGGCTACCAGCCTGGCGCGGCTGGGCAGGATCTGGGGATTTGTGAAATACCATCATCCCGCCGTGGCGGATGGTAATTTCAATATGGATTATGAGCTTTTCCGTGTGGCAGCGCCCTATCTCGCTGCCAAAAACGATGCAGAGCGGCAGCAGGTAATAGGCCAATGGCTGAACAAGCTCGGGCCGATCAGGGAACTGTCGCCCGAAACGATTCCCGCAGATGCGGTGATAAAACCGGACCTGGCGTGGCTTGCGAAGTCGGGCAATGCATTGCCGACCCGGCTCGACTCCATCCGCCGGGCTGCCCGCGCGAATGAGCATTACTATATCGCGTCATATATCGATGTGGGTAATCCCGAGTTCAAGAACGAAAATCCTTATACAGCAATGGCCTATCCCGATGCCGGTTTCAGGCTGCTCTCACTGTTCAGGTACTGGAATATGATTGAGTACTTCTTCCCCTACAAGCCGCTGATCCGCGAGGATTGGTACGCGGTATTGGAAGAATTCGTACCCAGGTTCGTGACGGCTGCGGACGAAACGGAATACCAACTGGCCGCATTGGCTCTCATCGCAAAGGTCAAGGATTCGCACGCCAACCTCTACGGCAACCGTGAAGCGCTGGACAAATATTTCGGGAAAAATTTCGCGCCCGTAGAGTTGCGTTTTATCGAGGGAAAACCGGTTGTTGTCAATTATTACAATGCGCAGTTGGGCCAGCAAACGGGACTGCGACCGGGCGATGTGATCGAGACGATCAATGGGAAAGGTATTAAGCAGATCGTTGCCGAAAAAAAGCCTTACACGCCTGGCTCCAACTCCGTGATGCAGCTAAAAACTATGGCACCCAACTTGCTGCGGAGCAACGACTCCACGGTTGCGATTACCTTCAAACGGGCAGGAAAAGTGCAAAAAGCCAACATTTCCGTTTATCCGCCCAGCAAGGTTGATATATATGCCAATTACAATCGAAAAGACACTTGTTTCAAGATGATCGGGCAGGATGTAGCCTATATTTTCCCTGGGAAATTTAAAAACGCCTACCTGCCTGCGCTGACGCCGCAAATCGAGAAAAGCAAAGGTATGATCGTGGATATGCGGTGTTATCCGTCGGATTTTATGGTGTTCTCATTCGGGCCGCTGCTGCTGCCGGAGGCGAAACCGTTTGCAAAATTCACCGTAGGCAACGTCAAAACGCCCGGCGTCTTCACCTGGACGCCCGAGCTGAAACTCGGCAAAACCAACCCCGATCACTATAAGGGAAAAGTGATTGTGATCGTGAATGAAAACTCCGTAAGCCTGTCGGAATACACGACGATGGCCCTCGCCGCTGCTCCCAATGTGACGGTGATCGGCAGCACCACAGCCGGTGCGGATGGCGATATATCGCACATCGTCCTGCCCGGCGGACTACGTACGAGCATCAGCGGTATCGGCGTTTACTACCCCGACGGCCGCGAAACCCAGCAAATCGGCATTGTGCCTCAGGTAGAGGTGAAGCCCACCATCCAGGGCATTGCCGACGGCCGCGATGAGCCGCTCGAAAAAGCCTTGCAGCTCATCCACGGCAAGTAACTTCAAAACTCCCGGTCACCAAACTCGCTGGCCGGGAGTTTGGCCTTTCTGGTGAGTTGGTTGAGGTTATAGCTGAGATTCAGGAGAAAAATGTCGGTTTCCTGGATGTAATTAGTGGTCGTATAAAAGTCCTTGCCCCATGTCGAAATGCGCTGCTGGTTGGATCCCACGATACCCAGGTCCATATTTTGCCATTGTAGCGTAGCGGTCAGCTTTCCTTTGAGGAAACTCTTCTTCACCGACAATACCGGGTTTACGAACCGGGAGTCTTCCCCCTGCGCCGTCACCCTCTGAGACAGATAGCTGATCCCCCACTGCACCTGCCAGGAAGGCGCAATTTTGAATGTGGTGTTCGCATTCAGGGAATATACTACGCTCGATGTATTCACTACCACCGTATTCACACCGGCCGCATTCCGGAAAAGCCCTCCTTCAATTGCGTACCGGTACACGTTCGCGCCCGCGTAAAGCTGCCACCATTTGGTGAGGTTGGTATTCCCCCCGAGCTCTATCCCCCAGGAGGTAGCCAGGCCGGCATTAGTGTAAATGCGGTTGACGATGGTATCGTTGTACACGCTGTTTACCCGATTGACAACATTTTTAATCCGCTGGTTATATAATGTGGCAAAAGCGCTTCCCTTTTCAAACTCTTTCACGACACCCACTTCCGCCATACCGATAAATTCCGGCAAAATGTCGGGATCACCCGATTCGAGTGTTTCGGAGTGCTCGCGTTCCGGAAATGGGTTAAGCTCGTTGTTCGTTGTGCGCTGCACGCGGCGGGTGTAGCCCGCTTTCCCGCGCCAGCCTTTGCCCCATGTGTACTGCAACTGCGCAGATGGAAAGAAGTTCGACAAATCGAGATTGCGCGTGCCGGTACCGGCCGCACTAAACTGCCGGGTTGCATATTCATAACGCAGGCCACCTGAATATTCCAGCTTGCCCGACTTCCCGCTGTACTGGCCGTACATCGAGTGTATGTGGTTCACGAGGCGTGTCCGGCTCGAAAACTCCGGCACAAGTACGAACTCCCCCGTTTCGAGGTTTTGATCCAGATACTGAAACATTCCTTTTTGCACCTGGTTACGGTATTGATAGCCGGTTTCCAGTTTTCCTTTTCCAATCGGCACTACATAATCGGCCTGCAAGCGGTAGGCATTTAATGGATTTTCACTCGGATTGCGGGTGCTTTGCAACGTGCGTGCACGACCGGGCTCCGCGAGGTTGATGTTGGTCGTGAGCCCGTCCAGCCCGGCGGACTCTATCAGCCCCGACAATGTCAATTCCGATTTATTTCCGAAGCGATGCAGGTAATCAAGATTAGCGGATGTCACATCGGCTGTTTTCTGCGCGATATTGGAATTGAAATAGGTTATCCTCCCCACGTTCTGCCCTGTTACCAGGTTTGTTTTGGTATTGTTGTAAACCAAATCCGCCCTTCTCGACTGGAAACGATAACCCTTGTAAAAACCTGCTGAAATGACGTTCGACGGGTCGGCCGTGTAGCTCACCGATGCCCGGGCCGTGTAGTTGTACCGCTTGAAACTCCGCTCGCCATCGGAAGGGAAAGAAGTAAAAACATCACCGATCGTCGTGTTGACATCTCCTACCCTGCGTCCCGTGAGGTCGTTCCGCAGGTAGTTGCCGCTCAGGTTTACCTCCCACTTGCCAGCCCTGATGCCCCAGGCTGCATCCGCGCCGAAACGCTGCGGATTTTTCAGGTTATGATACGTATGAACCGACGGCAAGCCCCCCTGCACATTCACAACCAGGCTCTGGCTGTTCTTCGCAACCGTTTTAGTGGTAATATTAATGATCCCCGACTTCCCGTCCGGGTCATAGCGCGCCGACGGACTGGTGATGATTTCGACGTTTTCAATGCTGTTGGCGGGGATCTGATTGAGGACAACAGCCGGGTCGGTCTGCACAGGTTTGCCATTCACAAGTACAAGGAAGCCCGTTGAGCCGCGCAATGCAATATCGCCTTCGCTGTTGACCGTCACCGACGGCGTATTTTTGAGCACATCCACGGCCGTACCGCCCTGGCTGCCGAGAAACGCACCTGCACGGTACACCTGCCGGTCGATCTTATTTTCAACGGCGCTTCGGTTTCCCGTCACTTCCACGGCATCGAGAACGCGCCCGTCGGGCTGCATGGCTACGGGCGGCAATGCCACGTTACCTGCCTGCGCGGGTACGGACATGCGCGATTTGCGGTACCCCATGTATTGCGATTCGAGGTAATATGCGGCGACAGCCAGTTTTTCGAATTGGAAAATGCCCTTATCATCGGCCAGTACTCCGCTAACGAGCGTCGAATCGGCTGAGCGGAACAATGCGGCGGAGGCATAAGGTAGTCCCTGGCCCGTCTGTTGATCGGTGATTTTGCCCGTGACAGCCATCTGGCTTTGCGCCATCGCCGGCACGAGTGTGCCCAAAAGTAATGTAAGCGTAAAAAGAAATTTCATAAGGGTTAGTTCCGCCTGTTCATATTGTTGCGGCAAAAATAACCCTACAAAATCAGTAGACTTTTGTACTTTCAGTCCTAAAACTGGTACATCTAGGAAATCCCCCTCCGGTAAACGCTCGGTAAAACGCCGGTTTGTCTTTTGAAGAATTTATTGAAATGCGATGGGTCCGTAAAACCGAGCTCGTAGGCGATCTCACCCAGGTTTGCCTGCGAATACAGCAACAGTCGCTTGCTTTCCGCCGTCAGTTTCTCGTTGATCACCGCCCCGGCTGTTTTATCCAGAAACTTGCGGCAATTGGCATTCAGCGTTTTGGGCGTCACATTCAGTTCGCCGGAATACCAGGCTACCTCATGCATGGTTTTGTAATGTGCCGCTACCATTTCAAAAAAGGATTTGAGTAAAGGTGGCTCGGGCTGGCTGCGTTCCATGTGCGCTTCGCGTTTCAGTAAATTGAACAGCAGCAGCAGGTAAGTCTGCACGACAGCCTCGTAGTTTGACTGGCGTGCGGCGTATTCATTTTCAATGCTTTCAAAAATCCCCATAAAAGCCGGTCCCGCGTTTTCGAGACGGTAACCGCTGCTGAATGCCAGGGGGAAGGTCTGAAAAAGCGTATCATAAAGCGGATGCCCCAGCAGAAAATCCTTCTGCACCATGACCACAAATCCCCTGGGAATCGCCGTCAGTTCCCAATTGTGAATCTGACCCGGCATGACCAGGTACAGGCTGTTGCCGCTTACCGGAAAACGGTGATGATCGATTTGGTGCATCCCTTCGCCCTGTGTAAGGTATATGATTTCGAGATATTCCTTATGGCCGTGCGGGTGAGTGGTTTTGATCACCTCCTTCATCCTTTTGATCCGAAACAACTCCTTCTCGTTCAACTTATTCTTAATCTCGATTTGCATATAAACAGGGCGCGGGAATATTCTAGCGATTTAATAGACTAGCAAATTAAGTTAAAAAGCATATACAGGAAAAGAGGGCGCCCTGAAACAGGACACCCTCTCGCACGTCAGCTACTCTAAATAATGGCTGTTATGCTTGTTTCGCCAACTGGATATTAGCCAGTATTTTAATATTTTCCCCCAATGCAAGGCCGCCGGTTTCAGTGAGTGAATTGAATGTGACGCCGAACTCCTTGCGGTCGATGGTACCGCTCACTTCGAAGCCTACTTTGGTATTACCCCAGGGATCGCGCTCGGTACCACCGTATTCCGCCGCGAGTTCTACTTCTTTGGTAATGCCTTTGATCGTCAGGTCACCTACGAGTTTGTACAAATCGCCTTTATCTTTTCTAAGGGAGGTAGAAACAAAGCTGAACTCGGGATATTTCTCCGCTTCGAAGAAATCGGCATTACGCAAATGCTCGTCACGGCCCGGCTGGCCGGTGTCCACGCTGTTTACGTCTATGGTAAAATTGACGTTGGCGTTCTCGAAACTATCACCGTCCGTCGATGCCGACCCGCTGAAAGTGCGGAAAAAGCCGGTTACCGTCGAGATAACCAGGTGCTTCACTTTGAACTGAACCTCTGAATGCGCTACATCTACATTCCACGTTGTCTTTGACATGATTTCATTGTGTTTGATGGTATGAATACTTCACACCTGGCCCTCACAGGAAGCCACTCCTGATCGCCTGCCGTCAGGGCCGGGCGGCGATACAAAATTAGCCCTCAGTCGTACCCGAGATCGACCGCTTACCCCGAGGTTACCACTATACTCTTAGATAGCGGTCACGCTTATCATATCGGATTTAACTCCATTAATGCACTTGCATAGAAAATTTTTTCTACAAGAACAATCACTATTTGTAGAACCATCTCTACGAATTAACTCATGTCACATGAACATTTAATTCGATATTTGTCCGCGAGTTACATTCTGGCTTACGCTCTCCCTCATCGCCCGACCTACGCGGCCCCCACTTACGCAGCCTGTTCCAACTATGAATTTCAATCCCCTAATTTTTTCACCTAATCAAACGCTTGCTTATGAACAAAAATCTATTGATCAGGGCACTTTTCCTGCTCATCGGAATGCTCTGCTATGGTGCGGCCATAGCGGTCAACATCACCGGGACCGTTTGGGTCGATGCCGACAATGACAACATCGTCGATGCTGGCGAAACCGGCACCGACTTCGGCGGTACGATGTACGTCAACGTCGTCAATGCATCCGGGACGATTATTGCCTCCACACAAGTCGGCCCTGCCGGTGGCTATTCCTTCACCGGCCTGCCCAACAACCTGACAGGCCACAAGCTGGTGCTGACCAACACGGCCACCAATCCGAAAGGGAACCGTATACCGGGCACTTACTACGTGGCCGAAGACGTGGTGGGGCCAAGCAACACCGCCAACCAGGCCAATGCTCCGCTGAACGGCGAAATCGCACTGACCAACCAGGCTGCCAACATGGCAAACCAAAATTTCCAGATGAGTCAGCAGACGCCGTTCGGGTGTCTGGACGGTATTGCTTATCAGATTGCAGTGGTTTCCGGGCAGACGGAGTCCTCCCTGTTCAGCTATAACGTGGGTTCAGGTACACGAACATTGATTGGATTGACTTCCTATTCAATGAACTCGCTGATTTACAGCACCGCTGCCGACAACTTTCTGTGGGCTACGCTTGTTGGCTCCAACGACATTGTACGGATCGGCGCGGGTGCTGGAACGGTGGTTTATGACATTGCAAACCTCCCGTCGGGCAGTTACAATGTGGGGGTGGAACTGCCCAATTCCTACATGTTGGTTTATACCACGAATGCGACAGATTACTACGTGATCGACGTCGATCCTGCACGTGAGACTTTCCTGGAACTGGTTGACCCTACCAACGGATACGCGTTGAAAACAGGTCCGAATTACGGCACACCCGTTTCCGCAGGCTTTGCTGGCTCGGATATCGCTTACCTGACATCCACCGGCCTTGCCTACGGAATCACTACAACCGGCGTCCTGCAAACGCTCAACCCGGCAACAGGTGCTGTAACGACTAATCCGACAGGCGTAACAGGCCTTCCGGCCGATCCATACGGAGGTTTATTCAGCGACAAGGCAGGCAAATTATATGCATTCAACAACACCACCGGTGGATTTTACCGCATCGATCCTGTTGCCAATACCGCTACTTTACTTTCTACGAGCCCTCCTTCGGGCGGAAACGACGCGGCAAGCTGCCCGAATGCATTCGTGGAATGTGATACGGATATTCCCGTGGTGCCGGCCGACGTGACCCTCTGCCCCGGCAATTCAACCAACTTCACTGTCGCTCCCGACGGCAATGGTCCATTTACCTATCAATGGCAGCAAAGCACCAACGGCGGTGGTACCTGGGCGAATATGCAAACAACGCCATTCACAGGTGCGAACGGCAGCTATTCAGGTGCCGGCACAGCCACGCTTACCGTAACGCCATCCACAGCTGTCTGGAACAACTACCAATACCGCTGCGTCATTACCAGCAACCTTTGTACTACTCAGTCGTCGTCGGCTACCATGAACGTGTACGCTACGCCCGGTGAACCAACACTGGTTGCCGGCACCGACGCTCCGATTTGCCCCGCGATTACCTACGACCTGAACCGGCTGGTAGCAGGCCCGGCTCCTGCCGGCAGCACGTTGCGTTTTTACACTTCACCGACCCCTTCCGCAGGTACGCTCGTGGCCGATCCTACGCAGGCACCCGCCGGCACGTACTACGCACGTTACGAAAACCCCGGATGTTCCGGTCCGATGAGCCAGCCGATAACCATCACCAGCTGCGTTACACCTTTTGAGTGCGAGGACGGCGTAGCTTATCAGGTGGCCGCTGCGGGAGGTGAAACCGTGTCTACGCTCTACGCCTACAACGTTGTCACTGGTGTTAGAACCCAGATCGCACCACTCACGACATTGGTGAATTCACTTATTTACAGCGAGATCGACAACACGCTATGGGCAACTAAAAACGGGACAAATTCGATCGTTCGCATCGGCGCCGACGGCACGCTGATCGAATATCCAATTGCCAATCTGAGCGGAAACTTCAATGTCGGCACCGGGCTACCGGGAGGCTATATGCTGGTCTACAATTCCAACCAGCCGCGGTACTACGTGATCGATATCAACCCGGCGCGTTCAACCTATCTGCGACTGGTCGACCCGGCGAATGGCTACGCGTTGCAAACCGCAGCACCTTACGGCAAAGCGCTGAGCGGGGCCATCAACGTTGCCGACCTGGTGTATGAACCAGTTACCGGATTGGTTTACGGGGTTGAATCCACCACTTCCAGACTGGTGACGCTCAACCATGTCACCGGGGCGACGACCGTCGGTTCCATCGTAGCCAGCTTACCGACAGGCACCTCCTTCGGAGCTGTGTTTGCGGACCCGAGCGGCAAGCTCTATGCATTCGCCAACGATCCCGGGACATTCCACCGCATTAACCCCACTGCGGCTACTTCGACGCTCCTTTCGACCAGCATTACCTCCAACAGCAATGACGGAGCGAGCTGTCCGAACTCAATTCTGGAAAACCTGCCCTTCGACTGCGCCGATGGTATCACCTACCAGGTGGCCGCTGCTGCCGGAGAACCTGTTTCTACACTCTACGCATACAATGTGAATACCGGCGCACGCAGCGAAATCTCGCCGTTGCCAATGACAGTCAACTCGCTGATCTACAATTCGGCGGACAATATGCTCTGGGCAACTAAAAACGGCACCAACAGCATTGTACAGATCGATCGCGAGGGCGGTACCGTAGAATACCCGATCGCCAACCTGCCTGCGGCCGGTAGTTTTAATGTCGGGGTGGAGTTGCCTAACGGCTATATGATGATTTACACGACCGGCCAATCCAGCTTTTACGTGATCGACGTCGACCCGAACCGTCCTTCGACTTATCTGAAACTGGTTGACCCGACCAACGGTTTCGCGCTTCAAACCGGACCAACTTACGGAGTAGCATTGAGCGCACCTTTCGGCGGAGCCGATTTTGCCTACCTGCCTTCGACGCAGTTGATCTACGGCTTCACTACCGACGCCCGTATTTCGACCATTAACCCGCTTACCGGTGCGGTTACCGTCGGCGCGGCACCTGTATCGGGCCTGCCCGGCAACAGCAGCTTCGGAGCTGTTTTCGCGGATGCAACAGGCAAACTGTACGCATTCCATAACGAATCCGGCCGTTTTTACAAAATAGACCCGGTCGGCAATTCGGCCAGTTATATGTCGACCTCGCTGCCATCCAACAGCAACGACGGCGCCAACTGCGTAACTGCGACGCTTTGCGATATTGAGCTTACCCAACCAAATCCAGCGGCCCAGATTGTGTGTGAGGCCACTACTGCTACCTTCGCCGTAAAAGCCACCGGTACCGGCACGCTCATTTACCAATGGCAGGTAAGCACCGACGGAGGCGCCAACTGGACAAACCTGGTCCCTGGCGGCGCTACCGACGCCAACGGAACCTATTCGGGGGCAAATTCGGACACATTGCGGCTTTCGCCAGCCAACACTGGATGGAGTGGCAACCAGTACCGCGTAATTGTCGACAGCGACAGCGACTTGTGTACGCTCACATCCGGATCGGCCTTGCTCACCGTCCGGACCGAACAGGAATGCGGACTACCGGTTAAACTGGTTTCATTCTCGGTTTCCAAAGAAGCCAACAGCACCGCGTTGCTCAATTGGAACACCTCCGAAGAAACCAACAGCGACCGTTTCGAAATCGAGCGCAGCTCCGACTCGAAGAACTGGATGACCATCGGAACCAAGGCGTCACACGGTGAAAGCAGCGTGTTGCGTAAATACGAGTTCGTTGACCAGGCACCCGCAGCGGGACTAAACTACTACCGCCTTAAAATGGTAGATATGGATGCAACATTCGCATACAGCCGCATTCTGAGCGTCGAATTCGACGGCAATGCCATGCTCGCCGCTTATCCCAATCCGGCCAGCGACCGATTGAAGTTCAAGGATTTTGCAAAAGTGAACTCTGTTATCCTGCACAATGCGGCAGGCATAAAAGTAATCGACCGCAAGGCCGTCACCCCGGAAGGGCTCGACGTTAGCAAATTGGCTCCGGGCATTTACACCGTGAAGCTCACATTGGCCGACGGCAGCCAACGGGTGCAAAAGGTAATCATAGTTAGATAAATAGTACTTGGTAACGGAAAAAGCACAGGCCGGTTGGTCTGTGCTTTTTTGTGTCAAAACGAATGCTTTGCTGCCGAATTGAGGTCGTTTTGCAGTACTAAAAACGGCAAATACACGTTCCAATCCGCTTTCACATCATCCTGGTTCAAAAAACCGCGCGAGTAATTACCCAGCACGACGTCCGGATCGCCATCGCCGTCCCAATCTTTTACATCCATACAAATCCAGCGGCCGTATTGCGCAATGGGAGGCGAAAATGGCTGGAATTTCAAGGCTGATTTGGCCGACTCGTTTTGGAAATACAGGAACTTCTCTCCCGGGTTATGAATAAGGTCGGCGAAGAACGCAATCGATGCAATATCCAGGTCGCCATCGCCGTCGAAATCCGCTGCCATTGCTTTGGTAGCGCCATTAGCCGGGTAAAACCATTTTTGCTCAAACTGAAAATCTCCCTTATTGAGGAAAATGTAAATACCGTGGTAAGGTTTCAGAATGCGGGAATAATCGCTGTTGTCGCCTGCTGTGTAGAGGATATCGGGCTTGCCGTCGGCATTAAAATCGGCAAGCTGAAAGCTGGATGAGCCGTACACGGGCGGGAAACGCAGCAGTTCTTTTTCGGTAAAACCGCCTTTCTGATCATTGGTAAAAAGCCAGATGCCCTCCTGCGCGTGAGCGAACAACGCGATGATATCAGGCCAGCCGTCGGCATTGAAATCGCCCGTTACCGATTGTGTTGCGCCTGGCACTTCCCGAACGGCGGCCTTTTCAAACTTTCCGCCCTGCATTTGCTTGAAGATATACAAGCCGCCCTGATTATGTCCGAATGCCGACACGACGTAATCCGTTTTCCCATCCCGGTTAAAGTCCGCCGCCGAAGTTTGCAGCGGCCTGCGCAAGCCGTTGATAAAAGGCACCGATCCCAATCCCGAAGTTTCCACGCGGTAAAGCTCGCCGCGCGTTACATCATAGGCACGCATTTCTCCCACCGCCGTCACAATGGGCTGTCCGGAGGCAGGCTGTCCCGAGGTAAACAACATATGCATCGCCGGCGAGGTCAGTGGAGCCTTCGATTTTTTACTGAAATTAGGATCCCAGCGTACCAACGCAGGCATTTCGGAACTGCTTGTATAAATCGACTGTCCAGCGCTGTCGATAGCGACCATGGTGGTAGTAGCCAGGTGCGATGTGTCGTCAGCAGGCTTTTTGAGCGTAAAACCCGCCCATTCCTTACGCACAGGCGTAGTCACGGATGCTCCTGGCAAATGCACCGGCGCGAGGGAGTCATAATACGCCACGATCTTCATCCAGTCGGTAATGGGCATCGCGGAATTTTCGCTGGCAAAATACTGGTTCCGCTGCCACACCTCGATCCCGAAGTATTGTGCCATCACCGGCAGCACCCGGTTCTTCCACGTATCCTTGTCAAGCAATGCGGGATCGACCGGCAAATGGCAGGAACTGCAATGCTTTCGGGCGGCATCCCGTCCTTCCGCCATTTCACCGGTCAGCCCGGCTTCACCCGGCCGGCCGGATGTGCCGCAGGCCTGTATGCAGACCGCCGCGATAAAAATGCCGGCCGGTAATGCTGGAAGCCACTTAGATAATTTCATAAATCCAATCAATAATCCTCCTATTATAAACAAAAAGGGGCAGTTATAAACTGCCCCTCACGACGAAGTCGCCCTCGTCTGGTTCTAGCTTGTTATTGATAACCGGGATTCTGTTTCAGTGACGACACCCCGTTTTTGGTGCTAAGGTCAATCTGACGCTGCGGGATCGGGAAGTACTCATTCACATTTTTCAGGAACTTGCCACCTCTCACGTCCGGCGTAATCTTGCCTTCAAATGCGATGTAGGCATTCAAAGTCTGCTCGGCAATGCCCCAGCGCGACAGGTCGAAGAAGCGGTGACCTTCCATCGCGAGTTCAAGTTTGCGCTCGAAATAAATGGCCGCCAACGCACCGTCTTTTCCTTTTGCGGCAAAAGCGCCGGCAGGGTACTGTGCAATTTTGTAGTTCGCGGCAGGTGTTTTCGTAAATCCACCCATCGGTTTTGCCGGATCGGCGTAGGTATATACCCAGCTTTCAGGCTTCGCGGCCCGTGCGCGCACGCGGTTCACATATTCCTGCGCCTTGGCGAGATTATTCAGCTGCGCTTCCGCTTCGGCGGCCATGAGCAGCACGTCGGCAAAACGGATCACCTGGATGTTGATAGCCGTACCCGGTGCCCATGAATGCTGGTCGGAATACTTGTCCTGCGTAGCCTGCCAGTAAATATTCTTTTTGGGCGAATATGGACCTGCATAGCTCTGGTCACGGATCCACGACTGACCCGGGTGGTTACCCCAATCGAGGAACGGAATGCCGCGGCGGCCCACCGTCCAGTCGATACGCGGGTCGAGAGCCGTAGTAGCATCCGGCGTGAATGCCGCGTCGGATTTGATGCCCATGTCGTTTTTCAAAGTCGTCGCATTGTAGTTGTCCACTTTGGGCAAGCCGTTGGCGTCGGTCTGGAAGGAGTTGGCGAGGTCCAGGCTTGGCTGGTAGAAACCGCAGCAACGGAACGGCGAATTGTACGGGAAGTTGAGCATACCGCCGGTATTGGCATTGTCGATGGTGTTGGTACCGTCGTTGGCAGCCATCTGGATCGCGAAAACCGATTCGGCGAGGTTCTTCTGCGCCGCGTCGAAGTTGTCCTGGTATTTAGGCAACAAGTCGTATTTCAAACCATTGCTGGTAACACCTTGCGTGATCACCTGGTCAAAAATCGTCTTTGCTTCCGCATACTTCTTCTCGTACAGGAAAGTTTTTGCCAGATAAGCGGCAGCCGCCCATTTGTTCGCTCGGCCTACTTCCGATTGTGTAGCAGGAAGGTTGTCCATCGCAAACTTAAAGTCCGCCTCAATGTTCGACCAAATATCGGCATCGTTCTTTACCGCTGCCGGGTCCGGCGTAGTTTCATCCACCCAGGGTACCATGTTGAACATTTTCTTCAATTCCGAATAGTAATGTCCGCGGAGGAAGCGGGCCTGAGCTGTGTAGTCGGTTTTTTCCGCATCGGTAATGCCCGACGTTACCAGAGGAATGAATTTCAGCACAGTATTGGCGCGGTTGATCCCCTCGTAGGCAGCACGCCATTTGCTGTTGAAAAACCCGTTGCTGGGCCCGGCGCTGTAAATCATGATCGAGTTGATACCCGGCTGGTCGGCACCGTCGCTTCCCTTTTTGGCATCTCCACCGGCGATACTGCCGTAAATCCAGTTATCGGCGGCAGCATCCCATGCACTGGCAGCCCCTACCCCGTTACCATCCAATGCGGCGTACGCTCCCACCAGCAAGCTCTGCACCCCCGCTTTCGTGCTCAGCTGAGCATCGCTCAATGAGCCTAATGCGGGTTTGTCCAGAAAACTCTCTTTGCAGGAATACGAAATCAGACCGAAAATCGCGACCAGCGCTATTTTTGAAAATCTAAATGTCTTCATCTCTTTCTGTTTTTATATACAGTGAATTAGAATGTCAGGTTTAAACCAACCAGGAACTGGCGCGTGTTCGGATAAACACCCTCATCCAAACCAAATGCGGTGGATCCCGCCACCTGGCTTTGTCCAACCTCAGGGTCCGGACCGGAATATTTGGTGATTGTGAACAGGTTGGCGGTTTGCACATACACGCGCAGGCGATCGATTTTCAGCGCCTGGGTCAGGTGTTTCGGCAGCGTATAACCAATCTGGGCGTTTTTCGCGCGCAGGTAAGAGCCGTTCTCAACATAGTAAGAGTTAGGCACGTTGGTCGTACTGAAAGAACCTGTGTTCTCCTGGATCGGCGCAGTGGCATTCATATGGTCTGGTCTCCATGAATCGTACAATGCCGTGTTGCTTTTCGCGCCCTGGAAGTTGGTGTAGAAGTCGTGCCACCATTTCAGGTTATTCCAGATCTGGTTGCCCTGTACACCGTAAAGGAATATACCAAAGTCGAAGTTTTTGTAGGTAGCACCGATATTCAAACCGTAGCTGAATTTAGGGCTTGGGTTACCGAGGAAAGTACGGTCATCGGCAGTAATAATACCGTCTCCGTTTACATCCTCGTAGCGGAAACGTCCTACTTTCACCTCGTTCTGATAAACCGCTGCCGGGTTACCGCTTTTTTCAGCCGCCTGTGCATTTGCTGCGTCGATTTCCGCCTGGCTGTTCCAGAAGCCCACGATGTTGTAGCCGAAGAACTGGCCGATCGAATGGTTCACTGCATTACGGACAATCGTGCTACCATTGAAACGACGGCCTTCCTGATCGAAATAGCTCACGCCGTCGGTGATTTTCACGATTTTGTTGTTGTAAGTCGTGAGGGTAACGGTCGCATTCAGTTTCAGGTCTTTGGCAATGGTTTTTTCGCCGTAGATCGACATGTCGATCCCCTTGTTCTTCATTTTACCAATGTTCACAGCAGGTGCTGTACCTTGTCCGACGGTTCCCGCAAGCTCAGGTGAGAACAAAAGGTCGTCGATATTTTTCTGGTAGTAATCGATTGTGAAATCAATCGCCCCGTTGAACAGCGACGCATCGATACCGATGTTGGAGTTGATGTTGCCTTCCCATTTCGCGTTCGGGTTACCTACACGGGTACGCTGGAAGCCCAATACCGTACTGTTGCCGGTTCCTTTGATATCATAGAATGCGAAGCTTCTGTTCTGACCATATGTGGTAAATGCATTGGCAGGGTCCACATTGAACTGGTTACCCATAATACCCCATCCACCGCGGATTTTCAGGTCGGTGAGCCAGGTAGCGCTTCTCATGAATGCTTCCTCTTTCAGTCGCCATCCGGCGCTCACAGCCGGGAACCAACCATATTGCGAGGTAAAACGCGACGAACCATCCCGGCGCAGTGTACCGCTCAGGAGATACTTGTCTTTGAAATTGTAGTCGATACGACCGATGTACGAGAACAATGCATCCGAAGAGCGGTTCGAGAAGTTGGTAGGTGTTCCTGAACCGGTAGAAAGACTGGTATAATTGGGGTCAAAAGAGAAATAGCTCTGGGTAGAACCGCCCACTTCGCGGTAGGTGCTGTTGTATGCTTCGGTACCCAAAAGCACCTTCACATTGTGCTTGTTGTTGAACGAATGCTCGTAAGTAACGGTGTTGGTCCAGGTCCAGTTATAGCCGGAGTTCACGCGTTCGGAGTACGAGTTGGTCGTTACGTTTTCGGAATTCTCCCATTCAGGATAAGAAAATGTATTCTCTGCATAGGTAAACTGACCGCCACCGAAGCTGGTGCGGAAGTTGAAATCTTTGAGAAAGTCCACTTCGGCGTACATGTTTCCGAACAAGTTGTTGGTAATACCGCGATTGTTGCGGGCACGGTCGCGGATCGCGACGGGGTTTTTGGCATTACCCAACCCACTACCGAAAGAACCGGCATAGTTACCCTGGATATCGTATACCGGAATGATCGGCTGCATACGGTAAGCCATACCGATACCACCACCCTCTTCCAAAATACCTGTGCGCGGGTTATTCACGAGCGTGAGCGCGATGTTTTCACCCACCCGGATGAACTTCGTCACATTGTACTGGCTGTTGGCACGGATCGTGTAGCGTTTCAGGTAGGTGTTCATCAGGTTACCCTGCTGGTTGAAGTGGTTGAACGAGAAGAGGTAATTACCCTGCTCGCCGCCGCCACTCACCGACAGGTTGTGGCTCTGGATAGGCGCATTCTTGAATACTTCGTGGAACCAGTCGGTACCTCCTTTGTTGGCCTTCACAATGCGGTAAAAAGAGTCCATATCCGCTTTGTCGGTGTAGTTGGGGTTCACATAATACTTTGTGAGGTCTACGCTGCCTTCTTTGGCGCCGGTAGGCACAATGTAGTCGGGCAAAACGGGCGTTTCTCCGCTGCCGTACTGCGGATCGTTGATCGTCGCTCCCGAGTTTTTGAGCGCGAGGAATTTCAAATCCGCCATACCTTGCGGCGAAAGGATGTCGTATACATTGCCTTTCGGAACAGTTTGTGTGCCGTAGAACATGTCGTAGCTCACTTTCACTTTGCCCTGGCCGCGTTTGGTCGTGATGATCACGACACCGTTGGACGCACGCGAACCGTAAATGGATGCCGAACCTGCGTCTTTCAATACCTGCATCGAGGCTACGTCGTTCGGGTTGAGGTTGTTGATATCCTGCGTAGGCACACCGTCCACCACAAACAATGGCGTGTTGTTACCGAATGAGTTGATACCGCGGATACGGATCTGCGGCGCTTGTCCCGGCTGACCGGACGTAAGTACAGTCACACCCGAGGCGCGGCCTTGGAGCTGGTTGCTGAGGTTGGAGTTAGGCTGTTCGGTCAGTTCGGAAACCTTCACAATCGAAACGGCACCGGTCAGGTCCTTGCGGCTGGCAGTTCCATAACCTACTACCACCACTTCGTTCAACAGTTTTTCGTCCTGGGTCAGCGTCACATCGAGCGTGCTCTGGCCGGCGGCCACATCCACGTCTTTCGAAGAAAACCCTACGAAGCTGAATGTGAGCGTAACGTTGCCATCGGGTGCGTCAATTTTAAATACCCCCTGGGCATCGGTGCCCGTGCCACGCGCGGTGCCTTTCACGACCACCGAAACGCCCGGCAGAAATGAGCCGTCTTTGTCGGTTACCGTACCGGAAATGGTGCGGTCGAGCGTCACCGATTTGTAGCTCTGCGGGTTCAGTTTCTCCACAGGCAATTTCACTCTTTTCAGGATGATTTGCTTGCCTGAAACCTCAAAACCAAGGTCCAGTGGCGCCAGGATGGTTTTAAGTGCCGAGCCAAGCTGCTCCTGTTTCACATTCACGCTCACCTTGCGCTCCGCCTTAATCAGATTGGAACTGTAAAGGAATTTTATTTTAACCTGGTCTTCAATTGCTGACAACACTTTACGGACGTCCTGATTCTGCATCTGGATGGTAACGCGGTTATTCAGAACCTCCTGCGCTTCGGTAGCACCAGCCAGGGCCACGGTCGTCAGAAGTGCAGCAATCATGAGTTGCATACAACTGAATCTCATAAGGATCTGCCAATAAGCATAGTTAGGATACGATTTTTTCATAACTTTACTAAGTTTTGTAACATGGAAAAATGGGCAAAACGAGTCCTCCATCCGCTGGTAACGGATGTAATCGAATTGGGGATGAACTCAGGGTTGGTGATGGTGCAACATCATCAACCTTCTTTTTTTGATGGGAATTTGGTTAAATCATAGAAGCAATCTGGGTTTAGGGTGATTAGTTAGGTTTGTAAGCATTTGTAATTCCACTGGAAATCAATTACATCCTCTGCCTGTGACGATCATCTTTCCGTCGATCACTTCGAAACTTGCCTCGATGCCCTTGCAAATAAGGTCCATCTTTTCATAAAGGCTTTCGGTCGTGAATGAGGCGGTCAACAGGCATTCCCCGAACAAACGGTGGTCATATACGATGTCGATCCCGTAGGTCTCTTCGATATTGTTCAGCAGCTCCGAAACCGGCATGTCCTGGAATTTCAGCAGCGGTGCTGGTAACACCGCCGACGCCAGGATCTCCGGCTCGTCCACCAATCCTTTGCGGAGCTGTGTTTGCTCACGCGAAAAAAGCACTTTCTGGTTCGGCGTGATGATCGTCCCTGCGAGTTCCGGGCTGGCGATCCCTTCGCACACTTCCGTATCCGTACGTGGGAAAACCGAAACTTTACCGGTTTTCACACACACTTCCACCTGTTTCGCATCCTCAAACGCCTTCACCATAAAACTGGTACCCAAAACCTTGGTAACCAATTCATTGGAATACACTACAAATGGACGCTGACGGTTTTTGGTCACTGTAAAAAATGCCTGCCCCGACAGATACACTTCCCGTAAGGCATTCTTCACGAAGTCTTTACGATAACTCACACTGCTTTTCGGCTGCAAAAGGATTGTGCTGCTATCCGGCAATGTGAGCAGGATCGGCGACGTGGTAGTGTTGGTTTGCTCCACCAGCGGTGCCTCCACCGCCGATACTAGTTCCTCGTAGCTCACATGGCTGTCGTGCCGGTTGGGCTGCCTCGCCCAGCCAATCACTAGCAACACTACCGCAGCGGCCGAGAGCGACGCCCCCAAACGCAGCCACAGCCCTCGCATGGGCCAGCGGCTTGCCGAATCTTTCCGGCTGTGGATCTCATCGAGCATGGCTGCTACCCGTGCGTCGGTCGGGAAATCCGCTTCCATTTCAGAACGGATACCCAGCAATACCGACCGTGCACCGGCAATGGCTTCGGCTTTTTCGGGATGTGTGAGTAAAAAGTTATTCCAAAAATCACAGGTCTCCTGAGACGGGGCCAGTACCCAGGACTTGAAATATTGATCTTCCAGGAAATCAGTTACTTCGTAATGATAGTAACCCATCAGTATGATAATTTGATGAAAAATTTGACTTGGTGCTCAACAAGAAAGAGCAACCGGGCGGGTGGTTTAACTCACTTTTCGTAAATTATTTTAGAAGAAATAGAAATAATCCCGAAGTAAGGATCGAAATGGTGAGCTGACGAAGCTTAGAAACAGCGCGTTGCACGAGGTTTCTCACCGACTGCTCATTAATGGTAAGGATCTGGGAAATCTGGGAATAGCTGAAATCCTGGTAGAACCGCAACATCATGACCTCGTACTGGCGCCCGGGCAGGCTTTTCAGCCATGCATCGAGCTCGTCCTTCTGCTTCTGCGTCTGCTCCGATTCGATGATTTCGCTCTCTTTCGGAAGCGCAACCGGGTGAAATTCCTCGTCGATCAGGTCCCAGCGTTCATTGAAACGACCGTTGCAGTTTTTGTGAATACGCCGCCTCAACGAGCGGAAGAGATAAAAACGGGGAGACTCGGCGTCAGCCAGGCGAGAGCGGCTCTGCCATAGGTCGATAAACAAATCCTGAACGAGGTCCTCTACTACGGCTTCGTCCGCGATCAGTTTTTTTCCGTAACTGTATAGAACCCTCACATACCGCTGATACAGTAAAGTGAATGCCTCCTCGTCTCCCTGCCGGAAGCGTTGCCAGAGCATTCTATCATCGGTATCGGTAAAAAGAGAAGCCAAATAGTCAGGTTTTTGCTTTTATCAAAAATACTAAAAAATGTTCAAATAGAACAATTCAAACGGACATTCCCTTCGAATATTCGCATTTTCATGTCCTATATTGACATATTTGGCATAATATAAACCGCTGGATACATAGCAATTAGCCCGACATCCGCCGGGAAGGCTCACCTGACTCCTCGCGGGCTCATGAAGCCAGGCGGCTATCAATCAATTGAAAAAAATCTCTCCGCATTTCCTCTATGTCCGGGCTTTTCTTCATAAAACCGGAGGCGCCGAGTTCCATGCACTTCGCCACGATTTCCTTCTGATCGGAGGTTGAGTACATGTAAATCGGCGTTTTCACCAGCCTGGGGTTCTGCTTCAATTCCACGAGCAATTCCATCCCATTCATCTTGGGCATATTGATGTCAATAAAGATCAGGTGGGGCTGATAGCTGTCCCCGCCTAGCTTTTCCAGCGCCTGGATGCCGTCGCATGCAAACTCGCATTCAACACCCGCGCCTGTATCCTGCATCGTAAGCAGGAATATCTCCTGATCGTCGACATCGTCATCAACCAGCAGAACCAAAATGTTTTCGGGTATCATCATTTTACAGGTAAATGGCTACGGTCTGCCGGGCCGCAGCAACGCAAAGAATGCAGCGGCCGACCTTCCGGTTATTATGCAAATGGCAAAATCCGTTCCATGACCGCTGTCCGGCAAACGCTACCCCGGCTGCGGCGAGAATGGCCCAGTAACGTACGTCACTGCATACCGGCCTGTAAAACGGATTGTTGTGTTAGGAAAAAATTTGCACGGTCCCTGTAAGCGAAGCAGCAATATTGCGAGCTTTTTGTAGAATTTCTTCAAAATAAGATAGTATAAAAGTAGAATTAATTAAGTTTTCAGTATACTTGCGGCTACAACATTTAGCCAACACTATTTCAATGAAGAAAAATCTCCTCCATTTGTGGCTGTTCATGCTCATGGCAGCCGTGTCCTTCTCATGTAGCGACGACGACGACAAAACCCCTGAGACCATCAAGCTCGAAGACTCCTGGAAGGATGGATGGTCTTCGCAAAAAGTGCTCGACATTGCAAAGGGCCAGCGCCCGGCTCCGTCGGTTTACCTCGATCAGAAGTATATCGATTTTCATTTGGCGCAGTTCAACGGCGGTGCTACTTACCTCGTCACCAAGTCGTCATTGGATAAATACGGCCGCGATACCCTGGGCTATCCCGACAATACGCAATTCGTGATGACAAAAGCTGAAATGGACGCCATGCTGACCAAAACGGCCAAGGACATCAGCAAAATAGAAACAGAACTGGGTATACCAGCCGGCAGCTGGAAAGGCCAGGAAATGGTACGGATATCGATCTCCGATCCCAAAGCATTGAACGTACGCGTTCCTTCGGGCAACGAAATGGGCGCCAACAGCTTGTGGCTCCCGGGCGGGCATCTGCCGACGGGCTATTCCGAAGCCGTTATCAACAAGATCCCGAAAGGAAAATACACGGAAACACCACTATAACCATGAAAACAAGGCAGCACGTTGGGCGACGTGCTGTCCTTTATTTTTGACGTATATTTAGCCCCCGCATAACGCTTTTTTACATGAAAGAAATTGCCAAGGAAGCCTGGAACTACACTTTTTCCGAACAACATCCCGGAGATTACATTCTCTCGGTGGTATGCGGAGGGGCTGGTTTGTATGATTTTGTGATCCGCCTCACAAGCGCGCAGATCGCCGCCTACGAGCGCGAGGGTATTCCTTACATTTCCAGGCTGGCCGAAGAGGTTCGCTACGACCAGACGCCCTTCAACACACAAAAGGCCTGACGGCCAACCTTCTTTTTCCCAAGCTGATTAACAGACTTTTAAAGGCCTATCCGGGCCTTTTTATTTTTTCCCGTGCAACGTTTCGGGAACTCGGTCGTCATTGCATTGCATTCGCCGCACGGCATCCGGCAGTGAGTGCAGATCGAACAGTCGTTAATTAGCCATGTATGAAAACACCCCTACTCACCCTGGCCATTCTGGCCCTCACCCTACATTTCGTTTCCGCCCAGCATGTACGGATTTCCGGTTTGCTGATGGATTCCACAGCCAGTAAACCGGTAGAATTCGCCACGGTGGCGTTGCTGAAAGACGGCAAGATCACCGAAGGCGTTACGGCTGATGCCAAGGGCCGGTTTACATTCACGAAGGTGGTGCCGGGCGTCTACATCGTCCAGGCCTCGCTGCTCGGTTATACGACCAAAACTTTCGGCCCGGTGCATGCCGACAAGGAGGATGTCGAGCTGGGTATCATCAAACTGGCTTCCGCGGCACAAAACCTGAAAGAAGTTACTGTCAGCGAACAGAAAGCGCTCTTCGAAGAACGTTCCGACAGAATGGTTTACAATGCGGAAAAGGACATCAGCATCAAGGGCGGTGACGCTACCGATGTTTTAAAGAAAATCCCGTCCATTGCGGTGGATATTGAAGGCAACGTGCAGCTCCGCGGCAGCGGCAATATTAAGGTGCTTATCAATAACAAGCCTTCCAATGTTGTCGCACGCAGCGTTTCCGAAGCATTAAAGCAAATTCCAGCGGACATTATCAAGCAGGTGGAGGTAATCACCTCTCCTTCTGCCAAATACGACGCGGAAGGCACAGCCGGCATTATCAATATTATTACCAAAAAGAATACACTGAAAGGAACCAACGGCTCCATCAGCCCTAATTTCGGACAATGGAACAACTGGCCCAATGCAAGTATCAGCCACCGCAACAAAGGCCTGACGCTCTCTGCAAACGGCGGTTTCAGCAACTGGAAAAACAAGCGGTATATGCAGCAGCTCCGCACATTTACCAATGCCGACACCGTCACCAACCAGGATCAGTTACAATGGATCCGCGGCCGGGGCAGGAACGTGTATGGGTCCTTCAACGCCGACTGGGATATCGACTCACTCAACCGCGTCGGCACGGGTATCAACTATTATAATGGTATCAACACCAATTACTTCGATATTACTTTCGACGAGACCAGCCTGGGCGTTTCCCGACAGTATTTTCAGCGTGATATGCGCCGTACTTACGACTGGCAGGGCGCGACAGTCAATTTCGACTACACCCGCTTGTTCAAAAAACCTAAAAAGGAACTCACCCTGCTGATGATGTACTCCTTCGAAGGTGAGGACAGCGACTACGATTCCGATCTTCAAAACCGAAGCAATGCGGTCTACTACCGCGAAAAGAGTTATAACATCAGCAATAATAAGGAAGGGACGATCCAGCTGGATTTCACCAATCCGCTCGACAGCATCAGTACCCTCGAAACAGGTACCAAAACGATTTTCCGCAAAATCCTGAGCGACTACCGCATATCCAGCGCCATCGACGGTTCGGACGATTTCCACGATATGCCGGAGCAGGCCAATGTGTTCGATTATGCCCAGCAGGTTACCTCCGCCTACCTGGTTTACAACCGCACGCCGAAGAAGAAATGGGGCATTAACCTCGGCGCGCGTTACGAGCACACATTCATCCAAGCCAACTTCCTGAATGGCACGGCCTCTTTTTCCAACAATTACGGTAACCTCATCCCGAGCGTGAGCCTGTCAAGGAGCCTCAAAAAGAACCAGCAGGTGCGTGTGAGCTACACCCAGCGCATTCAGCGGCCGCAGTTTTTTTACCTCAATCCCTACGTAAACCAGGCCGATTCCAAAAACCAGTACGGTGGCAACCCGTACCTGAAACCCGAGCTGACACATTCGGTGGAAGCGAATTACAGCGTGTCGATCAAGCAGACGAGCATTAATGCATCGTTTTTCCTGCGCCAGACCAACAACGCGATCGAGAGCATCAGTACCGTCGATAGCGCCGGCGTTCTGAAACAGATTTTCCAGAACGTAGCGCAGAACTCCGCCTACGGCCTCAACCTGAGCGCCAATACCAAAATCATGAAGCAATGGTCGGTCAATGGCTCGCTCAACCTCTTCTATAATGTACTGGAAAGCGCCGAGCTCAAAACGCGCAATGCCGACTGGATGTACCGCATCAACCTGAACTCGACCATCGATTTCGGCAAAGGCATCAAAGCGCAGCTCTTCGGGTTTTACAACTCGCCGCGCGTGAACCTTCAGGGCAGCTACGGCGGCTTCGGGTTCTATAATATTGTATTGCAAAAAGAAGTGCTGAAAAAGAAAGGAACGATCGGCTTTGGCTATGACAACCCGTTCAATCAGAGAATACGGTGGAAAAACGACTTTGTAGGACCGAATTTCGTGCAAACGCAAGACGTAGCCATGTACCGCCGCGGCTGGCGCCTCAACCTGAAATACGAATTCGGACAGGTATCGGGCAACCAGCGTCAGAAAAAACGGATCAGCAACGATGATAAGAAGGCTGGCGAAGGGAATAATTAAGGTTCAGCAGCATTACTAAATCGGACGGAACGAGGTAAGGCCCGGGTTTTGTAAAAAAAACCCGGGTATTTTTTTGGAAACCGTATGGTTTCATTTATATTTGGAAACCATACGGTTTCCATTTTATTTTTACGACTTACCCATTATGAACCAGACGCGGCGCGATGTTTTTCAGGCTATTTCAGATCCCACCCGGCGGGAGATCATCGGCTTGCTGGCGCGGCATTCGCTCAACCTGAACAAAGTCGCCGATCATTTCACCATGAGCAGACCCGCGGTTGCAAAGCATATCCGTATCCTGACGGAATGCGGGCTGGTGGTGGTGCAAACCCGGGGCCGCGAAACCTTCTGCCAGGCCGATTTGAAAGGCCTCAAACAAGTTTCCGAATGGGCCAATACCTACCAGGAGTTCTGGAACGACAAGCTGGATGCGCTGGAACGCTTCCTCGACGA
This sequence comes from Dyadobacter fermentans, assembly GCF_019924045.1. Taxonomy (GTDB): domain Bacteria; phylum Bacteroidota; class Bacteroidia; order Cytophagales; family Spirosomataceae; genus Dyadobacter; species Dyadobacter fermentans_A. The sequence goes on from NZ_JAHXBN010000026.1 coordinate 86,670, forward strand.
GGACCCTTCCGATGAAAATCTCTGAACTTTTAACCCCATAACAACGATGGCTTTTGAACCTTTTGTTTTAGAAAGAGTCCTGAATGCACCGCCTGCGCGCGTGTGGCGAGCCCTGACCGATGCCGGCCAGATGAAAAAGTGGTATTTCGACATCCCGGATTTCAAAGCGGAGCCCGGCTTCGAGTTTGAGTTTACTGCCGGTAGCGAGGACAGGCAATACCGCCATCTCTGCAAGGTCACGGAAGCGGATCCGGAGCGTAAACTCGCCTACTCATGGCGTTACGCCGATTACCCCGGCGACTCCGAGGTAAGTTTCGAGCTCATTCCCGAGGGTGGAAAGACCCGCCTGCGCCTCACGCACAAGGGCTTGCACACCTTCCCGAAAGACCACGCGGATTTCGGACTGCAAAGCTTCACTGCCGGCTGGACGCACATCATCGGCAAAAGTCTGGCGGAATTTGTGGAGCAGGAAGGTTAAGGAATCACCTTTTCCGCGCGCAGCTGATCGAATATGCGATAGAACATCTGTTCGGTATCCGCATATTCGTGAAAACCAAGCCGCCTGGCCTTCGAGCCGTCTGCGAGAAAATCGTAGTCCCAGGAGAATACAAAATCCCCGAAAGGCCAGGTGGATAATGCTTCATAGCCGTACCGCAATCCATGGCGCTCGCGAAGGGCTTCCCACACGGGCGCCTTATCGCGCATTACCTCCGCGAGCGGAAGCTGCACGGGCGGGGCGGTTTCGAGCCCGAAGTACCGGCCGATTTTCGGCCACATTTCCTCCCAGCGAAACAGATCTCCATTATTAATATTAAATGCCTGATTGGCAGCCGCCGGGGTAGTAGCAGCCCACACGGTGGCTTTGGCGAGCAAATCGGCGTCGGTCAGTTCGATAAGCGGATGATAGGCGCCGGGTTTGCCCGGGAACCGGAACGGAACATTCAATTCCTTCGAAATGGAGGCATAAACCGCGATCAGCGATACCAGATTGAGCGGGTTTCCAGGTGCAAAACCACCCACAACCGATGGCCGGATCGCCGACCAGTTCCATGTTTTCCCGTGCTGTACGGCGCTAATGTACCGCTGCTGCTCGGTCATGAACTCGGGAAGCATAATCGGCGGGTCGTCTTCCCGCGCGGGCGTCCTGAACGGGCCCAGGTGCGCACCGTACACTTTATAGCCTTGCATAAAACTGATGTGTTCGAGTTTCGGGGAAACCTTTTCAATCGTTTCCACTACATTCCGGAACATAGTCATATTAGGCGGTACCAATTCGGCCCAGGTAGGTTTGTCCTGGTAGGCCGTGTAAAAAACGTGCGTCACATGATCCAGCGTCGCGAACTGAGTGGCTACATCCGCCTCGTCGAGCAAATCGACCACGATGGTTTCCACACTTCCCGGCAACGGCTTTCTCGACGTGCCTATCACCTTCCAGTCGGGCAGCGATCGCAAGTGGGCAATCAGGTTCCTGCCGATTACACCGCTAGCTCCTACTACCAGCGCAGTTTTCAGATTTTCCATGGGATCAGGCCCTGTCAAGGGGTTGCGTCAGATAGATTTGCGGATTCGTTTCCAGCTTTTCCAACGATGCCCCAAATGCCTGGATGTAAGCCTGCGCATTATGGGCATCCAGCCCCTCGCGGCTTTCCCATATTTCCTGGAATACAAATACATTCGGATTGTTTTCGTCCTGATACAAATCGTATTGCAAACAAGCCGGTTCCTTTCTCGATTCGGTTACCATGTTCAACAGCGTCGCGCGAACCTCGTCGCGGTGCGCTGTTTTGCTTTCGATGACGGCGGTAAGATAGATAGCCATAGGTTAAGCTGCGGTTTCGATTTCCAGATTATTGAACACCCCGGCCAAGTGCGCCAGGTATTGATTTTTGTAATCTTCGATACGCTCCGGCGTCGCATTCTTTTCGAGGTCGTGGAAATGCATGCTTTGCAGCGGCTCCATGCCTGTAAATGCATTCATACGATGGAAACCGAACATAACGCCCTGGTCTACCGAATGCTCCCGGAAGAACTCGCCGGGTAATGTAAATGCCGTTTCCGGTGCATTCCAGGTGGTGGTGAGCATGTATTTCCGGCCATGGAGCATACCGCCCGTGCCATAATTGATATTCGGATTCTCGTTTTTGCGGCCGTCGCTCCGGTAAATGCCCTTGCGGTGACCGGCCGTGAATACGGTATCGATATACTCTTTCAATTTATAGGGCATTGAAAACCACCATACCGGCGTGTGGTACACGACCACATCGGCCCATACAAACTTCTTAACCTCCTCGTCCGCATCGTAGGGCTGATTAATATCCGTTACTTGTAGCTCGAAGCCATTTTCTGCTGTGAAATAGGACCGGTCCAACCCTGTCAGCGTGTGGTTGAACTTCCCTCCCGAATGCGCGAAATGCTGACCGCCGTTAATGACAAATATCTTTTTCATGTTCTGTTTTGATTTTGACACTACAAATTTCCGGCAACTAAATGCATTATCAAAATAACTTAAATTGTATATTTGTATTACAAAACTTATAGATAGATATGGTACTCAATCTGGAATGGCTCCGTACTTTCAAGGCGATCTATGAAACCGGCACGCTCTCGGCAGCGGCCCAGGAGCTTTTTATATCACAACCAGGCGTAAGCCTGCATTTAAACTCACTCGAAGCCTACACGGGGCACAAACTGTTCGACCGGTCGCCGAGGAAAATGGTGCCTACCGAAAAGGGAAAGGTATTGTACAACTTCGTGCTCGACCCACTTCGGAAGCTGGAAGCCGTGGAGCAGCATTTCCACAAGAGCTCCAAATCCGAGCGGCCGACGATCAGTGTCGGAATGTGCTTCGAAACCTTCCAATACACGCTGGAAGAGCATATTCCTTCCCTGCCGTTCAACCTCATTATCAAATTTGGGGAATACCCTCAAATGCAGCAGGATCTCGACAACGGTCTGCTCGACCTGATCGTAACGCCGCAACAGGGCCAACAGCAGAATTTGCAATACAAACCGTTTTCCAAAGAACGGATTGTGCTCATCGCCGGAGGTCATACGGATATCGAACCGTTGATCGACCTGCTCGCCCAATCCAACAAATCGGAAGCTGCCAACTGGCTCAAACAGCAGATCTGGTACAGCACTGCTGCCGATATGGAGCATTTGAAAAACTTCTGGCTCAAGAACTTCGACCAGCACCCCGATTTCCGCCCTAATTACATCGTACCAAATATTTGCTCGATCATCCGTTGCCTCAGCGGCGGTGAAGGTTTCTCGATCGTCCCGCATTTCCTGTGCGTGGAAGCCATCGAAACCGGGCAGATTCAACTCGTGTGGGAAGGCAAAACGCCCCTGGAAAACACATTATATTTCGGAACGCGGAAGAAGACCATCTACCAGAGCGAAATCGAGCAGTTGCAGGAGCTATTCGTAGCGAAGTGGAAGGCTCCCGCTGCCGTTATGGTGTGACGGCGGAGCGGGGCTGCGGCGGGATATGACCATCGACCATCGACCATCGACCATCGACCATCGACCATCGACCATCGACCATCGACCATGGAACACTGGAGCGGGTTAAGAGTTCCCGGGCTGTGGTCTATTTGTATTTGGCTATGGTCTATGGTCGATGGTCCATGGTCGGCAGTCGGCAGTCAGCGGTCGGCGATCAGCCGTCAGAACCTAAATCCTCACACTAATCGCAACGCCAATATTCCCCCTCGTCGCCTTCGAATAAGGACAAGTCTGGTGCGCTGATTCGATCAAGGCGCGGGCGGTTTCCTCGTCGAGGCCGGGCAGGTTCACATTCAGGCGGGCTTGGAGAAAATATTCGGCTTTGGTAAGGCCCAGATCCACCTCGGCGTCCACTGCCGTTCCCTCCGGCAAAGTGATCTTTTTCTTCGCGGCGGCGATTCCTATCGCGCCGATAAAACATGCCGACCAGCCGGCTGCGAAAAGCTGTTCGGGATTGGTACCGGCCCCTTGAGAGCCCGGCGACGACAACTGAATGTCGAGGTTACCGTCCGAGCTGCGTGAAGCGCCATCCCGACCGCCCGAGGTGTGGGTTCTGCCTGTATAAAGTACTTTATCAATGGTAGTAGTACCTGCTGCCTGAGTGATTTCGATTGTTTCCATGAGTTCTTGAGTTGATTTTGTGGATTGCTAAAAATTTCCAATTCTATTCAAAACCGGCGTTTCCGCTGCGATTTCTGATACAAATAGACCACAATCCTGCCGCAACCAACAGCCCAAACCACCCGAACCAGGCACATTAACCGCCGAGCTGGACATTCCGCACCGTCATCTCGCCCATGCTTCTCTGACTTCGCGCATTGTCAAGGATAGTCAGGTATTGTCAAGGGTGGTCAAGTATTGTCAAGAGTGGTCAGGCATGTCAAGGACAGTCAGGTATTGTCAAGAGTGGTCAGGCATGTCAAGTGTGGTCAGGCATTGTCAAGGGTAGCCAAGTATTGTCAAGAGTGGTCAGATATGTCAAGGGTAGGCAGGCATCGTCAAGGGTTATCCAAAAGCAAGAGGCTGGACAATATATCGACGTAAATATCTTGTCGCCAAAATCGCGTAGCGATATAATATAGGTAGCAGATTCCGATGGTATTTCAGAAAATGCCGTCAGGCATGCAACAACAGCGCATCGTT
>NZ_JAHXBN010000027.1 GCF_019924045.1 Dyadobacter fermentans
CTTTGGAAGGAATGGCCACCCATTGGGTACCGTCCCATCCAACGATCGAGAGCTTGTTGAGCTGATTGGTGGTCAACGTGCCGATAGCACTTCCGGCGTCCCATGTCAAGATCAGCGGTGTGGCATTCGATCCGTCGATATCCCAGTATTCGACGGTGCTCACCACGTCCACATTCGTTCCCATGTTGCTGGTCGGGAAGGGGCCGCCGGTAGGTAGCGGCGCATAGTTGGAGCCTGTGAACAAGTTGCTCGTCACGGCAGTGTTGGCATCGGCGTGGAAATACGCACCCATGACCCCATCGGCCGCAGCTGAGAACTGACCTAAGAAACCATTGTCGCCCACCGGAAACACGAATGCGCCTGCCCCATACTTGCGCACGTACCCATCCACATAACCTGCGTCGGACGCGCCGGTGGATGTGAGATTATCGCCTGCGAAGTTGAGTACACCGAAATTCCCTGCCGCACGCTCGGTCAGGATTACACCCGGCTGAGCACCTCCGCCCCCGGTCACGAAGTTGTGGTTACTGAAAAAAGTCATCTCGGCCCCGCCGAAAATCGTCGTATTCCCCTGGCTGCCTTCCTGCGCCTGGGATACGTGCCCGAATAGTAGCAATGCAGTCGAAACCGCCATGCTGCGCCACCCGCTTCCGGATGAACTGGTATAAAGTTCTTTCATTGTTTCGCGTTGGTTAAATGATAGGCATAATGGCAATGCTTACAGCGTTGCGGTATGCCCGAAAATGAATGATGCGCCTATCGGCTCACGGATTTCGCGCTTTCAGCACCTGCGCTGAGCATTTTTTCCACCTGGGTTACCCGGCTGTCGAGTTCTGAGTAAGCTGCTTCTTTCAATTTCAACTCCGCGCTTAACTGGGCTTTTTCTTTTCTCAGCAATTCCACTTCGTCGCTGAGCTCTTGCACCGATTTAACCAGCACGGGAATCAACTTGCTGTAATCCACCACCCAAGGATTCGTTTTGGCGTCGGCCCCTCCTACCCTGACGGCCTGGGGATATATTTTGTACAATTCCTGAGCGAGCACACCCGTGGAAAGCGTCTTTTGAGCGTCCGCCTTAAAATTATAGTCATATACTTTGACAGATTTCAGGGTCTCCAAACCGAATTTCGAGGTGCGGATATTCTCTTTCAGACGTGCATCGGAGGTTGTATTGTATTGAATCCCCGCCGCGGAGTGCGTGATATTACCCATACCAATACCACCGACAGCAAAATTGATCATCTCCCCGGTAGTAGTGCCCGCCGGCTTCGAAACGTGCAATGGAGAAACTGATCCTGCACGCTGGATTCCCACCCAAACGTCGCCCGCCGGGGTACTGCGTACTTCAAAACCGTTAACATTGGATGTACCATTCCAGATATTGCCGGTTTGAGTACCTGGGTTTGCTATAACTTTAATGTCGCCTCTCACATCCAGACGTGATTGTGGCGCCTCGGTATTAAGGCCAATGTAACCCGTGCGACTGCCCGAACTTTGCATGAAGAATGCGTTCTCCTGAAGAACCAAGCCCTCATCTATTACCTGCAACCGAAGATCGGTCGCCGAATTGGAACGCAAAAAGGCATACTTGCTCTGATCCGGGTCGATGTCAAATCCTACCACAGCTCGTCCCGCGTTGATCGCGATCGAAGCCGCCGAATCGATATTCGAGCCACCCAGCGGATCGAAGCGCGCCACGACATTGGCTGCCGACGGAAGGTCCAGGTTCGAAACTGCCTGAACATGCAATGTAGTCGGCGGATTCGAATGATTAATGCCAACATGACCCGATTGCAGTATAACTGTGTGCGTACTGTTTTGGCCTTCCACATCCAGGTTAGCCCCTGGCGTAATCGTGGTTGGATTCGAACCAATTTTTACCTGGGCCATAGCTGTCGTAGTCAAAGCTGTAACGGCAGCAAAGGAAATGGCGGATAGTAGTTGTTTTGTTTTCATAACGTGTTTGTTTTTGAAATGGCAATCACAGGAACGACTGCGCGTAAATCAGGGTAAGGTATGCTGAGGTGTAAGCTCTTAATCGATCTTCGTAACGGTCATGTATGCACGCCCGCAGGTACCGGTCCAGATCGGGTTCACCGGAGGATTACCGTCGGTCTGCATGGTGTAGCCTTCCAGCGAAATACCGTCGCCGGCATTCAGTTTTCCGGTATAAACCACCGACTGCCAGTCACCCGCGGTGAGACCCATTGGGCTGGTGCCTTTGAAAATCGGGCCGCCGTTTTCTGAAACCACCCAAATCCTCGTCCAAAGTGTCACCCCGGCACCTGTTGTACTGATACATGACAAACCGACTTGCACCGAGTAGGTACCGGCCACGGGAACGGTGAACCGCTTGGTGCCGGCGTCCCAGTCAGCCGCACCCAGGGTAGGCACGAGCGGAAGCCGCTGGTCAATCTGGTCGTGGGTGGTGAATGTGGGAATCGTAGCCAGGCCGGTAATGGCACCGCTGAATGCGGTGACCGGAATCGCAAGTTCCGATTGACTTTGCCAGGTCGCTACGCCGTTCGCGTCGGAGGTCAGCACTTTTTTATCGCCTTGTGAGCCGTCGGCGATGGTCAGTTTACCAGTAGTTTTGTGAATACTGATTTTCTTGGCAGGATCCGCGCTCTCAACTTCGAGGTTGTTGTTCGGATCGATCGTCGTCGGATTGGAGCCGATCTTTACCTGACCAAAAGTGGCAGCGCTTGTTGCCAGGGTCATGGTGATCGCCAAGGCTGAAAAGAGTCGAATTGCTTTCATGTAGTGATTTGTTTGTGGAACTTTGGTTGAGTTTGAAACAGAACAAACCTACTACCCCCGGATTTTATCAGCCTGTCGACATAAGAAATAGTTATCGTAGACTAAGCCTTACAAAGTAGAATTTATTTTACATTTCACTGAGAATAATTCGCATAACGAAGCATCAGTTGTCCACAAAATACCGACTGAATGCAAAGCTAAAAGGTCTGCACCCCAGCAGGATGCAGACCTTTTACGATCTTTAAAATATACTATTCCCTAACCCGCCCCGACGTAACTGCGGATATCAAACACATTAAAGCCTAACACCACAGGATTTCCCGGTGCCGATTTGAACTGGATAGTCATAGATCCGGGTCCGGTAGTGATAGTATTGGAAATGGCCGGTGATGTGATAGGGCAGTAAACCGGCCAGTCGCCGGCTGCTACGAGGCCCTTGATGAGCGTTTGTTCCGACGGAGTGAAGTCGGCATCCGAAGTGAGGGTAAGAGTAATGCCGTCGGCGGCTAACAGGGAACCTACGGCGTGGGTGAGACTGCCGCTGGCTCCGAAATAGGTCTGCCAGTCGGAACTATCGATCCATGGCGGGGTCGACTGCGACGCCCAGGCCTGGTGCAGCAACGCGGAATTGTACCATTGTCCCGGTGTAACGGAAACCGTCGCAAAATGATCGAATTGTATGGAAACGGTGATCTTGCTCAATGCAAACTTCCGGCTGATGTGGAACAGGGCCGAACTGCCCGTCCATATCCCGAAATAATTAGGATCGTCGCCAGGAACCCAGGAGTTGGAAACGTCCGGGTCGTCGTTCGTAGAATCGAACGAAAAGCTCGTTCCTGTTGAAGCGCTTAAGATGTTTTGAAGTTCCGAGCAAGAAGGAGAAAAATCGGCAGGCATGGCATCCGGACCTTCATAGGGTTCCAGCACGGCCTGCGCACCGCTGATCAATAGCTGTGTTGCGAGATCGGAACGGCCGATGTTGGCTACCGAGGGGGCATTCACCACCGCCCATTGAAACCACACGGTAGGCAAGGTATTGGCCGGCGGCGGAGGCGAAATGGATTTCAGGTAGGCCTGCCATTGCACATAGGTATCAGCCCCGATATCCTTCACGAAGGCGCTTTCCGGGAACGATAGCCTATTTACCACCGCAGCATACTGACTGAAAAACGTCGGCTGCTGGTAGAACCAGCGATTATATTTGAGCGTGGCGGGCGGCACAACATTGAAACAATCCCAAAGGGCCTGGTCGCTTGCAGGTACACCGGGCGGTTGCAGCAATTGGAAATGTTGGACGGATAAGTTGAGACTGGCGGCCAACCGGTTGTACCATCCGTCGGTAACGGCCGTCATTTCCTCGGTAGGCGTATCGTAGGTAGTTATCATTTTGCTTCCTGAATGATGGTTTCCGGGTACACGGTAAAATCAAAAGAAGAAGGCTGGTGTCACCCAGCCTTCCAAAGCAAACATTATGCGGCAGCCAGGCTGTCGGCTGCAAATGCCTTGGCCGATTCGAAGAGCGAAATGCCCAGGCTCGATGAATGGCCTACAAACTCACCGGCTGACAATACGTTCACACCCAGCACCACAGGTACACCCGGGATGCTGCTGGTAGTGATGGTCATGTTGCCCTCCTGGTTGAACGACACGCGGTTGGTAGACGTGCTGCCGCTATCGCCCGAATAGAACGGCCAGAAACCCGACGAGCCGCTGGAAGTGATCGTCTGCTGATCAACAGAAGAATACTTGGCGTTGGATGTAACAGTAATGGACATACCCGACGCAACGATCACATTCGCCGAGAAGTATTGCATGTTACCATTCGGCCCGAACGTGTTGTTCCAGTTGATCGATGATTTATCGCTCCACGGGTTGCCGGTTTGGTTGGCATATGCAAGGCCCATTGCCGAAGAATAGTACCATGCACCCGGTGTGTTGGAAAATACCAGGATGTGCTCAAAACTGGCATCTACCGTAACCGTGCTGGAAGCGAACTGCTCGCTGAGCGTCGAGGTAGAGCTGCTGCCGCCCCAAAGGCCGAAGAAACCCGACGTAGAGCCGCCCGCCCAGGAGGTACTGACATTTTTGTTCATTGTACCGCTGTTGAAGTTGAACGAGCGGGAAGGCGCACTAGCCAGTTGGTTGACCATATCGGCGTAGTTCAGCTGCCAATCGAAGTTGACAGGCAAGCCCTTTTCATTGGTATACACTAATGTGAGCTCATTCTGGGCCGTCGCGATCGGGTCGAGCAGAATAGCCGCGTAATCGGACGAACCGATGTTGGCCACCTCCGGTGCATTGAACATCGCCCAGTTTCTGAACATGGTCGGGATCTGGTTCATGCTCGGTGCAGGTTGCGTCTGCACGTAGGCATGCCACGCGGCAAAGTTTTCGGCTCCGATATCCGCTTTCACGTCAATCTGCCGCGAAGGTACCAGCGCCGAAAGTAAGCCTCTGTAATTGTTATAGAATTGGTTTCCACCACTGGCAACAAACTGGGCGGTAAGGGTTTTCGGAGGGATATTGTTGTAGTAGGCCCAGAAAGTCGGGTTTGCGGCAGTGCCGCTGGCGATCGGAGGCGCTGGCTGAATGATCTGAAAAGATTCCTCGCTCTGGCCTAATCCCTGGATCAAACCATTGTACCAGCCGTTTTGTAAATCAAGAAAATTGCTCATTGTGACGTATGAATAATCCCCTGTTGTAAGACGTGCAGGATCCGTCCCCGTAATGATGCCTTTACAGGTAAGCCCGTTTTTTCAAGTGGTAGCTGATCTCCACCTTACAAAAGCTTTTGTTTGACAAAGGTTCGTAGAAATAATTCTTCAAAAACGACTACAAACACGTGTTTTTAAAAACACGTGTTTACACCTGTTGGGGGAAGGGGGAAGGGAGAAAGAAGGAAAGGGCGGCCCGAGTAGGGAGAATGGAGGAAGGAGGAAAGGGAGAATGGAGGAAAGGGCGGCCCGCGTAGGGAGAATGGAGGAAAGAATGGGAAACCTCCCCTTCCTCCCTTTCCTCCCTTTCCTCCCTTTCCTCCTTTCTCCCTTTCCTCCCCCTTAATATTTTACCTCCCGGGATTCCGTCGCATAGTCAGAAGGTGTTTTCCCGAACTGCTTCTTGAATTCCCGGCTGAAATACTTGCGGTCGTCGTACCCTACGGCGTAGGCGACTTCGTAGATGGTCATTTTTTGCTGCTGCAAAAGTTGCGCAGCCCTTTTCAGCCGGATCGATTTCAGGAAATCATTCACCGACAGGTCCGTCACGGCTTTGAGCTTCTTATAAAGTACCGACTGGCTCATCCCGATCTTTTCTGTCAGCATAGCCACACCGAAATCCGGATTGTCCATCAGTTCCTCCGTTATTGCAACGATCCGCGAAAGGAACTGCTCGTCGAGTGATTCAATCACCACATTCTGCGGCTGCAGGGTAATCTGGCGGCTGTATTTTTGCTGCATGAGTTTCCTGGAAGCCAACAGGTTCCGGACATTCAATTCCAGCAACTGGATACTGAAAGGCTTCGGGATATAAGCATCTGCACCGGTTTCCAGGCCGCTGAGTTGGTGGTTCAGCGAGGCTTTGGCCGTGAGCAGGATCACCGGAATATGGCTCGTACGCTCATCGGATTTCAATTTCGTACACAACGCAAGCCCATCCATTTCAGCCATCATGACGTCGCTGATAATCAGTTCGGGAATGGATTCGATAGCCGTAGCCCAGCCCTGTTCGCCGTTTTCAGCCTGAACAATGCGATAGCGCTCGCCCAGCGCCCCGGCGACAAATGCCCGCACTTCCTCATTGTCTTCGACGAGCAGCACCACGGGCTTATCGCTATCGGGTTCCGGCACGCCTAACGCCGCAGCTTCCGCCAGAAGATCTGTTTCACCCGTGGCCACGGTCGCCTGCGTTTCCAGCTGTTCCGCCGCAAAATGCCCATTTCCTTTTCGGAGTGTGATCGTGAAGCAGGTCCTCCCCTTCCGGTGCTGCTGCTGCTCCACGGTACTTTCGACGGTCAGCTGGCCTTTGTGCAGCTCCACAATACTTTTGGAAAGCGCCAGCCCGATTCCATAACCGGTGTTCTGCTTACCGTGGTCGTAAATCTGGAAAAAGTTGGCAAACAGTTTGCCCAGGTATTGCGGCGCAATGCCAATACCGTCATCTTCAATCCGGATCTTCACCCAATCGTCGTGTTCCGTGACTTTGAGCAAAACCTTGCCGCCATCGTGCGTAAACTTGTAGGCGTTGCTCAGAAGGTTGAAAATCACCTTCTCCATTTGCCCGGCATCGAAATACAGCGAAGTATCTTCGGCATCATATTCAAACACCGATTCGATGTTCCGGTGCTGCGAAATGAAGCTGAAATCACCGAAAACACCGCGCAGGAATGGTACGAGGTCGTTGCGCGTTACGTGCAATGCGAGATGGTTGGTTTCGGCTTTGCGGAAATCCATCAGCTCGCTTACAAGCCGGAGCAGCCGGTTCGCATTTTTGCGTACCAGCGAGAGATTCGCTTGCACCTCTTCGTCCTCCTGGCGGGCCATCATAAGCCCTTCCACCGGCCCTTGTATGAGTGTGAGGTGCGTACGGATCTCGTGCGAGACATTGGTAAAGAAGTTCAGCTTGACTTGGTGCAGCTCGTGTTCCCGCTTAAAAAGTGCGGTCATGTAAAAGTACCGGGTGATAAAAAGCACAGCCGCAACCGCCGCAATCACATACAGGCAATATGCCCACCAGGTTTTCCAGACCGGCGGCAGCACGTGGATCGTGATCTTGCTTGGGGTTTTACTCCATATCCCGTCATTATTGGCCCCTTTTACCCAGAAAGTATAGGTTCCCGGCGGCAGATTCGTGTAAGTGGCCGACGAGGTCTTCACATAGTTCCAGTCTTTTTCAAAACCGTCGAGCCGGTAAGCATAAGTATTTTTCTCGGGCTTGATGTAGTTCAGCAGCGCAAAATCGATGGTGAAAATATTCTGCGCATGCGTGAATGTGATTTCACGCGTCAGGCCGATATCTTTTTGCAGCAGCTCGTCCGGCCCGCCGATGCGCACGGGCGTATTGAACAGCTTCAAACCGGTGAACACGACCGGAGCGGCGAAATCATTGGTTTCAATCGCCGTTGGCAAAAAACTCACGAGCCCGTTGAGCCCGCCGAAGAACATTTCACCGGATTCGTCCTTATAATGAGTGTTGGAAATAAATTCATTACCGGGAAGTCCGTCGGCGACGGTGTAATTCTTGAAAACGCGCTTACCCGTATCGAACCGCGACAAACCGTTGGAAGTACTGATCCAAAGGTTCCCCCGCTCGTCGTCCAGGATACCAAGCACATTGTCATTCGGCAGCCCGTCTTTCCGTGTAAAATTGATAAATGTGTTGCTGGCGCGGTCGTAGCGGGTCAGTCCGCCGTAATAGGAACCGATCCAGATGATTCCGTGCCGGTCTTCCAGCACGCAATTAATAACTTTCGGAAACCGCTTCGCGGGAGATTCGCCACGCGGCTTAACCCATTCAATACCACCCGAATCGCTTCGAAGCACATTCACGCCCTCGTTCGTACCGATCCAGAGATTATGCTTCGAATCTTCGTAAAAATTCCGGGTGAAATTCCCGCTCAGTTTAAATGGAGCTTCCGTACCGGTGTTGAAATGCCTGAAAGTACCCGTCCGCTTGTCGAGCAGGTCCACGCCCATCTGATCGGTCCCGACCCAGAGCCGTCCGCGGCTGTCTTCAAAAACTGCGCTCACATTATCCGAGCTAAGCGATCCCGTATCCGCCGGATTATTTCGGAATGCCCTGAACGCTCCCGCATTGTAATAATTCAAACCACCTAAATGCGTGCCGATCCACAAGGCGCCGCTTTTGTCCTGTACGATCGCCTTCACCAGGTTCGAAGTCATGCCAGGCGCACCCGGGCCGCTCCTGAAATTCCGGACAGCTCCCGTGCGAATGTCCAAATGGTCGAAGCCGCCGCCTTCCGTTCCGATCCAGAGGTTACCAGTCCGGTCTTTCACCACCGCGCTCACGACATTGTGATTAATGCTGTATTTCGATTTTCCCGCCTGATACACCGTGAACGGCGTTTCGTGCGAATACACAATGTTCACACCATTGTAATAAGTACCCAGCCACACCGAGCCGTTGGCATCTCTGAAAATATCGTACAATGAGTTCTGGCTCAGGCTTGTCGGATTCTCGGGCTCATGCTGGTACGTAGTGAATGCGCGTGTAGCCGGATCGAGAATGCTAAGCCCTTCCAGCGTCGCGATCCAGAGCTTGCCCGCCTTGTCGGTAAATATCTTGCGGATATTATTGTGAACCAACCCATTAGCCCCCTCCCGTTTCTGGTAATGAGTAAATGTCTCCGTAGATGGGTCCAGCAAATTCAGTCCTCCATGCTTCGTTCCGACCCAGATATTCCCTTTGGGATCCTCCGCAACAGATGTTACAAAATTGTCGCTCAATCCGCCGGTAACCGGATAGCCCACAGCCGCATTAGCCTCGCTTTCACGCTTCGACATTCCTGCCACAAAACTCCTGAAACGGACTCCATTATTACCAAACGTGATTCTGGTCACCCCCGTGGTCGTTCCCACCCAAAGACGCCGCTGCGAGTCTTCGAAAATGCAACGTATATCATTCCCCGCCAGTGTGGGTTCGGAAGCACCTCCATAATACTGCCTGAAACGCAAACGCTGCCGGTCGATCAGCTCATTCAGTCCGCGGCCGGTGCCCACCCACACGATCCCGCGGCTGTCCTCGAAAATACAGTTGACCGTATTGCTGCTGAGCTTACTTTCCTCCCCCGGTTTTCCCGCCAGCACAGACTCGAACGAATCGCTTTCGGGTAAATAGCGGTTCAGACCATGGCTTGTACCGACCCACAGTGTACGTTTCGAATCGCTGAGCACCGAAAGGATGTAGTTTCCGCTTAAGCTGCCCTTCACGGACGGCTCATGCTGGTATATTTTGAAATTACGGCCGTCAAACCGGTTGAGTCCGTAGCTGGTGCCGAGCCACATAAACCCGGCGTGATCCTGCGCAATCGCCAGCACGGAATTCTGCGACAATCCGTTCTCTGCATTCAGCTTATTAAAAACCAGCCGCTGGGGAACCAGCCGCTGGGGAACCAGCCGCTGGGGTACCAGCCGCTGTGCGTTCGCACCGGAACGCGGCCCGCCCGCACACAACGCAATTATCATCAGGAGCACACTCCCTAACCTCATCATTTGTCGCCTCCGAGGCACAATTATGCCCACTGTTTTTTTGGTACTAAAATACGATAAAATTATCCGGCCGCTGAAAAACACCCCCATTCGAAATGGATTTTCACCCCGTCGGACGGCCCGGTTAGCGGAATTTTGTTTAAACATTTTTCTATCAAACAAAATAATCCACCTTCAAACCCCGGGAAATACGATGAAGTATTCTACCAAAACAAAAAATACCCCTCCTGCCCCGCTTCCGCCCGTGAGGCACCTTCGCGGTCGCGCGGGTGCGGCGCTCGTCGCGCTGTCCCTCTTATCGGCCCCGGGCATTGCGCCACTGGCTGATGCCGCCCCGACTACATTCACTCAAAAAGCGCTCGCCGACCTCACCGGTAAAGTAACAGACGAAAAAGGCGAAGGTCTTCCCGGAGTGAGCGTTATTTTAAAAGGCTCCCAGCAGGGAACCGTAACCGATGCCGACGGCCGGTTCAAACTGGCGATCAGTGATGTCGCGGGCAAATCGCTTGTGTTCAGTTTTGTCGGCTATGAATCCAGAGAGCAGGAAATAGGTAGTCAGACGGAGTTCAGCATCAGCCTCGCCCCCTTGGCCAGCAACCTCAACGAACTCGTGGTCGTAGGTTACGGCGAGCAGAAAAAAGTCAACCTGACCGGCTCCGTGGCGACGATCGACTCCAAAAGCATTGAAAGCCGCCCTGTCACCAACCTTTCCTCCTCGCTTGCGGGCCTTGGGCAGGGCGTGTACGTGCGCCAGAGCTCGGGTAAGCCGGGCGACGACGGCGCCACGATCCGCATCAGGGGTACAGGCACCCTCAACGACAACAGCCCGTTAGTACTTATCGACGGCATTATCGGTGTGATGGACGCCGTGAACCCCAACGACGTGGAGAGCATTTCGATCCTGAAAGATGCCGCCTCTTCGGCCATTTACGGTTCCCAGGCTGCCAACGGGGTAATTCTTATTACTACCAAAAAGGGCTCTAAAAACAAAACTACCGTTTCTTACAGCGGGCTGTTCTCGACGGCTAGCCCCAGCAACCTCCCCCGGTTCGTATCCGACTATCCGCGCCACATGCGCCTTTTCAATGAAGGTGCCGCCAACATCGGCCGCGCAGTGCCTATTTACTCCGACCAGACCATCCAGACCTGGGAATATGCCAAACAGCACCCCGACGAGCTGAATGTGAACGGCGTTCCCAACTGGCTTGCCTACCCCAATACCGACTGGGGAAAAGTGATTTTTGAAAACAATGTGGTCCAGAACCACAACGTATCCGTGAACGGCGGAAGCGAAAAGTCCCTCTTCAATATCTCGCTGGGCTATCTGAACAACCCCGGCGTGATGCAGAACACCGGCCTGAAACGCTACCAGCTGCGCGCCAATGTGCAGACCAAGATCGGCAATGCGGTGACAGTGGGTACGCAGACATTTGCCCAGACCCAGTCCAAAGACATGGGCAATACCGCCAATGCATTCAACTTCCTCCGGCAGACCGTGCCGGGTATCGTACCCTACTACGACGGTCGCTACGGCCTTCCGGCAGCGGCCGACGAAATCCAGACGGCCAACGGCATCCTGGCCTACCTGAACACCACCGGCGGGAAAGATTCGGAATCGCGGTTCAATTCCACACTTTTTGCGAATGTCGACATTCTCAAAGGTTTGAAGTTTGAAACCAAAATGAACTACCAGATAAGGTTTGCGGAATACAACTCGCATGCTATTCCGGTATTGCGCTGGAATTTCGCCAACAACGTGGCCGACGACGTGAACCAAACCAATGATCCGACCACGATGAGTACCCGGTATACCTACAATAAGAACTACCAAATCACCTTCGACAACGTGCTCCGGTACAATACCACCATCGGGCGCGACCACGAGATCGGCGCGCTGGCCGGGTACAATCAGTACTATTACAACTACTACGATATCGACGCTACGAAAACCGGCCTGATCGACTGGACCATTACGACCCTCGGCTCGGCCACCGACATGACCAACACCACCGGCACGGAATACGACCGCGCCATGCGCTCCTGGTTCGGAAGGCTCAACTATTCGTTCCGCTCGAAATACCTGTTTGAAGCGAATATCCGCTATGACGGCTCTTCGCGGTTTTCGCCCGACACGCGCTGGGGAACATTCCCGTCGTTCTCGGCCGGCTGGCGCATTTCGGAGGAAGACTTCTTCGGCGGGCTTAGCAATCACATATCAAACCTGAAACTACGTGCCTCCTGGGGTAAACTGGGGAATAATGCATCCGGCGACTACGACTACCAGGCCAATTACGGCAAGGTCAACTACTCGTTCAACGGCACTATTGCTTCCGGCCTCGCGCAGGGTAAGATCGCCAATCCGTTCCTGAGATGGGAGTCGACCACAGTGACCAACATCGGTCTCGACGGAAACGCCTGGAACAACCGCGCCAGCTTCGAACTCGAATGGTACGACAAATACACCGATGGCATCCTTACCACCCCGCCTATTCCGCTTACCGCCGGAACCGTTTCCGCACCTACCCAGAACACCGCTGCCGTCCGGAACCGCGGGATCGAATTTTCACTCGGATGGCGCGACAAGGTGGGCGGTGTAAACTACTCGATCAACGGGAACTTCGCCTACAATATCAACCGCGTGACCACCTACAAAGGCAAACTCAGCGAGCAGTGGATCACCAACTCGGACGGAACGCGGAGCTACACCAGCAACCTGGGCGACGTCTCGACCGGCAGCGACAACCGCATTCTGGAAGACCGCGCGATCAACGAATTCTACCTTCGCGAACGTTACCGTGGAAACGGCACCTACAAGGCCGGAGGGGAAGTGGATATCAATGCAGGCCCCAAAGACGGTATGATCCGTACGCAGGACGACCTTGCCTGGGTAAATGCGATGAAAGCGGCAGGCTACTCGTTCTCGCCCGTCAACAGCGTGGGCAAGGCGCAGCTTTATTACGGCGACTTCATCTTCGCCGACCTGAACGGCGACGGTAACTACGGTAACAGCTACGACCGGAAATTTACCGGCACGACCTCAAACCCGAAATATGTGTTTGGGTTGAATATGGATGCCAGCTGGAAAGGTTTCGACCTGTCGATGATCTGGGCAGGCTCAGCAGGGATGCAGTATTATTACAATTTCGAAGGATATAACAACTCCATCGTCCGTGATGGAAACGGCATTGCATCGCGCGTGGCCGACGACCATTACTACTACAATGACGCCAACCCGAATGACCCCAACAACAACATTACCGGCTCTTTCCCGAGGCTGAAATACAATGGCGACGCCATTAACACGACTTCCAGCACCAACTGGCTGTACGACGCTTCGTACATCAAGCTGAAAAACCTGCAACTGGGCTATTCGATCCCCGATGTTTGGAGCAAAAAGCTGAAAATAAGCCGTGCGAGGCTGTTCCTTTCGGGCGAAAACCTGCTGATCATCACCAAATACCCGGGCCTCGACCCCGAGATCGGTGCGGGTGTAGGTTATCCGACCATGAAGCAATACTCACTGGGAGTAAATGTAACCCTTTAATTTTCAATCAGTATCATGAGATTTCCTGTTCATATATTCAAAAGAAAAATCTGCCAATTCGGTATCCCGGCGCTTTCGCTGCTCGCGTTGAGCGCCTGCGAGCCCGACCTGCTCGACACCAGCCCTTACGGCTCCATTTCGTCGAACAACATGTGGACTACCGACAACCTGACCGACCTCGGCATGACCGGCGTTTACAACGGCTTGCGGCTCGGTATCAGTACCAGCTCCGCTTCCGGTCGGGAGCTTTACCATTTCGACCGCATGGGCATGAGCGGCCAGCAACGGGATGGCGACGCATTCATGAACGGCACCGCCACCGCGGGCAACGGCAATGTCAGCAGCGTATGGTCGGAGTTGTACGAAGGCGTGCACCGCGCAAACGACGCCATCAAGAACCTCACCGAGAAATCGCCATCCTCGCCTGAAAAGAAGGCCAGGTACATGGCGGAGGCCAAATTTCTCCGCGCCTATTACTATTTCAGGCTTAACCAGCTTTTCAAAGGCGTGCCCATTTACCTCGAACCCGTGCAGCTGGAAGAAATCACCAAAGGCCGCGAAACCGAAGCGAAGGTATGGGAGCAGATCGTGAAGGACCTTACCGACGCCATCAATGAGCCCGCATTGCCCAACAAATATGCCAAAGGCAACGCGGCATTCGGGCATGTGACCAAAGGTGCGGCCTATGCATTGCGCGGCAAGGCTTATATGTATACCAAACAATGGGACCTCGCCATTGCCGATTTCGAAAAGGTAAAAGCGGCCGGGTACGCATTGTTCTCCGGCGCCGGTGCCGACAGCTACCGGCTGCTGTTCAAGCAGGCCAACGAGCAGAGCGACGAGATGATTTTCGCGATCCAGCACATGGGCGTGAGCGGCTATGGCTCCACCACGCAGTTCTTCTGCGGCACCCGTTCTTCCACCGGTTCTTGCTGGAACACCTACCTGATATCGCCCAATGTGGTGGATTTGTATGAAAACAAAGACGGCAGCAAATTCAACTGGGACGCGATCATCCCCGGCTATAATGCAATGCCGGTAGCCAAAAGAGAAGTTTACTTTTTGAGAAACAACCTTACCGCAACGGAAATCGCCGCCATGACCGCCAAAGGCCTCGATATGAGCCTTTACCTGCCTACCGGAAACGAAGAAAGGATCATGAAGGCATACGAAAACCGCGATCCGCGCTTGCAAGCCAATGTAATCACCCCGTATGCTTCCTACAACGGCACCACGCCGACGGTTTCGCGCTGGCCTTACCGCGTTGCGAACGGGCTGCCCATCGCCGATCTCCGCACCGACACCGGTAACCTCTTCTATTACCTGCACCGCAAATTCGTTTACGAAGGTGCACCCGGTGTGGAAATCGAGAACCGTACCTACGGCGCCACCGACTTCCCGCTGATCCGCTATGCCGATGTACTGCTGATGTGGGCCGAAGCGCTGAACGAAAAAGGCAATACTGCAGACGCTATTGCCCTGGTGAATGAAGTACGCACGCGGGCAGGTGTGGCATTGCTCAATTCCAATGCGGCTACCACCGTCGCAGGCCAGGCCGACCTCCGCGAGCGCATCCGCAACGAGCGCCGCGCCGAGTTCGTCAACGAGGGTGTCGATTACTTCGACGAGCTTCGCTGGGGTACTTTGAAAGAAACCGTTTTCTACAACGGAAATGGCGTGAAGCAAATTTGGGGAACGGTGGTTGTACCTTACGTTTGGTCCGGCGACTTCCTGAATACCTGGCCTATCCCGCAATCGGAAATCGAGCGGAACGGCAATTTGCAGCAAAATCCAGGTTGGATGAATTAAGTATATTTCAATGCGGAGTTCGGGTTTGTCCGACTCCGCTTTCCTATTTTGTCAAAAACAGGCTTATCCATTTTATTTCAAATCATTATGAAACAAAATAAGTCCTTTCCCCCAATGCTTTTTCTCGCAGCAGTGATCGCCTTCCTGCTGGGTTCCAAAGCGCACGGCCAGAACGATTTCACCACCATTTCTGACCGCATTTTTGACAATTTCCAGGCTACCGGCGCTTCCACCGTGGACACGCAGACGGCCTCCCTCCTCAGCACTTTACAAGCCGATTTCTCCTGGCCCGACATCAATTACGCATCCACCGCCCAGACCGACTGGGCACCCGGCAACCATTTGGCCAGAATGGGGACTCTCGCCAAAGCCTATTCCAAACCTACGAGCATTTACTACGGCGACGCCAGCCTGAAAACGAAGATCGAAGGCGTGATGAACTATTGGCTCGCATTGAGCCCCGCGCCCACCAGTACCAACTGGTTCTACCTGTCGATCAGCGTGCCCAAAGACATTGGTAACACGCTGATTTGCCTCCGAAAATCTCCCGCAGGCATTTCCCAAACCCTCGAAAACCAAATGCTGGCCTGGATGACCAAGGGCGTTTCGATCACGGTTTCGCCTGCTAAAGACGGTTCGAACCTCACCGACGTCGCCCAGCATTACATCATGCGCGCCTGCCTCACCGAAAACCAGACACTGCTTAACCAGGCCATTACGGCAGTGACCGGCTCCATAGTCGTCACTACCGGCGAAGGCATCCAGATCGACAACTCGTACACCGCACATGGCCCGCAGCTGTATGTATACGGGTACGGGCGCGAGTACATTTCGGGGATCAGCAACATTGCGGTTTACGTCGCCGGTACTTCCTATGCGTTTTCGAGCGATAAACTGGCGATATTCTCGGATTTTGTCAGAAAAGGCTTCGTGAAACCGTCCCGCGGCGCCTATGCCGACTATAACCTCTACGGACGCGGTGTGAGCCGTGCCAATGCGGGCAAGGCCGACGTGGCTCTTATCGAAAAAGTGAAGGCATTCGACCTCCCCGCCTACGCCACCGAATACGACAATGCGATTCAGCGGATGCGCGGCTTGCAGCTTCCGTCCTATAACGTATCGCCGGAGCATGTGCATTACTGGCGCACCGATTACACCGTGCATCACCGGCCGGGTTATATGTTCGGGCAACGCAGCATTTCCAACCGGAATGCGAAGTCGGAAATGGGTAATGGAGAGAATATCAAAGGCTACTACCTGACCGAAGGCGCGAATTACATTGCCGTGAATGGCGATGAGTACTACAACATCTTCCCGGTTTGGGAATGGAACAAAATCCCTGGCACGACCGTACCCGAAATTACTACCTACCCCGTGCGGGCTTCCTGGGGTGTAAATTTCGGGACCGTGCCGTTTGTGGGCGGCGTGTCCGACGGCGTTTACGGAGCCAGCGCATTCGCGATGAGCGATTACAGTACGACAGCCAAAAAAGCATGGTTTTATTTCGACAATGAAATCGTTTGCCTCGGCGCAGGCATCACCTCTTCCGCAGCCCAGGCTATTAACACCACCGTGAACCAATGCCTTCTGCAAACCGACGTAACCGTCTCCGACGCTTCGAACAATGTGAGCACGCTCGCCAACGGCTCGCGCGATTATGCGGGTAACCTGAAATGGGCTTTGCAAGGCAATGTGGGTTATTATTTTCCGCAAGCAGGCCTGGTTTCACTGAGCAACCAGACGCAGACGGGAAGCTGGTCGTCCATTAACACCACCGGTTCCACGGCTTCGGTGTCGGCCGATGTCTTCAAATTATGGTTTAAACACGGCATTGCGCCGAGCAATGCTTCCTATGCCTATTTCGTGCTCCCGGGCAAAACCTCGGCCGCCGAAATGCAGGCTTACAATGCATCGGATATCAGCATATTAACCAACACCCCGACCGTACAAGCCGTACGGCACAACGGGCTCGGGATCTGGCAAATCGTATTTTACCAGGCCGGCGAATTCACAGCAGACCAGGTGACGGTGAAAGTGGACAAAGCATGCGTGGTGATGCTGAAAAACGCAACCAGCACCGACGTGACGGTACACATCGCCGATCCGGCGCAGAGCGCGCAGCAGGTGTATGTGGGTATTAAGAACAACCAGTTTACCACCATGAAAGCAGCGACGATCACCCTGCCAGCGGGCGCCAGCGCAGGCAGTTCGGTGGAAGCCCACGTTACTAGCAGCAGCCCGGATTACCAGCAACCGGTTGAGCCATTAGCCACCCTTACCGCCGTGGCCGACGCCTTCGTACGCAGCGGCGGCAGTGGCAGCACCGCGGCTTACGCGACCACCAACTACGGTACCGACGCCGTCCTGACCGTCAAGAAAGAAAGCGCCGGGTACGATCGCGAAACATTCATCAAGTTCGACCTGAGCACCATTACCTCCACCCCGGACAGCGCCGTACTGCAACTGCGGGTAAATAATGCCAATACCTCCATTACCAGCACCAAATGGGCATTCTACCTGGTTGACAACAACAGCTGGACCGAAACCGGTATCACCTGGTCGAACAAACCGGCGCATACCACCCGCCTCGGCGATATGACTGGCACCGTGACGGGCTCCACCATCCGGTTCAATGTATCTTCCGCGGTGATCGGGCGTCTTGCCGCCGACAAAATACTTTCGCTGCATATCGTTTCGGAGCCCAGTACCACCGACGCAGCGATAATCAGCAAAACCGACGCGAGTTTCAATGCCCGGGAAAATACCAACGCGCTCTACCGGCCGCAAGTCCTGATTTACGGCAGCAACGCCACGAACCCGCAAACATTGAAGGACTCCCTGCTCACCACCGCCGACTCCTACGTGCGCAGCAATGGCAATGCGGCCAACAACTACGGCACACAGGGGTATCTCGTAGCGCGCAACAAGTCCGACGACACGCAGGAGGTATACCTGGCATTCGACCTGCACGGCATGCACCGCAATGTTTCCAATGCAAAAATCCGCCTCTGGGGCATTGAAAGCAGCCTTAGCACCAGCTGGAACCTCTCAGTTGCGTCCAACAACTATTCCACCAGCGCCACACCCTGGACGGAAACGGGCGTGAACTGGAACAACAAACCGCAGGCGGGCAGCACTGTCGCCAGCGCCACCGCGCCCGCAACGGCCGGATATGTCTATTTCGATATTACATCCGCATTGGCCAGCATCTCGTCCGACAGCATTCTGACCGTCAGGATCGCGGCTGCGACCGATGTTTACAGCTCGTTCCGGTCGAGGAATTTTGCTACCGATGCGCTCCGTCCCAAGCTCATTTACAAGTATAGCAGCGGCCAGTCGCCGACACTTCCCGTCGAACTGGTGTATTTCAGGGGCAATGCGGTGAGTGATGCAGTGATGTTGTCGTGGGAGACTGCCGCGGAAGAGAACAACAGCCATTTCGAAGTCGAGCGCAGTGCCGATGCCCGCAGCTTCCACGCGATCGCTCGCGTAGATGGTTTCGGAACGACGCAGCTTGCCAGAAAATACACATGGGTGGATAACGAGGCTTTGAACGGGCCTGTTTACTACCGCCTCCGGCAAGTCGATCACGACGGAACCGCCACGGTTTCTTCCATTATTTCGGTGTTGCCGAAACCGGTCGAAAAGCTGTTCGCTATTGGCCCCAACCCCGCTTCTGAGCATCTGGACGTGTTCCTGGGCGACGACAATACCGACGCATCGCTGGCCATTATCGGTACCAACGGCCTTACTTTGGCGGCGAAAAAGGTTTCCCAAACGCCGAAAGCCACTTTCGACCTGACCAGTTATTTGCCCGGCACCTACCTGATCCGCATCAGCAAAGGCCAAATCGTGCAGACTTACCGGTTTGTGATTTCAAAATAGATTAATCGCTCCCGCCGGCCGGTAAGCATTCGCACCGGCTGGCGGGAGTGATGGATTAGGCAGTTTCGATCGTCGCGGCAATCCATGCCCGCACAATGGCCGGCAATGCCTCCCGGCCGGCCTCCACAGCCTCTTTATCTTTAAAAGAAGCGATCGCCCGGTCGTTTTCCCGCCACGCCAGCAAACCGGAAGCATCCTCCACGAGCCGTTCCTTCGGCTGCTCCTTCACTTTCGCCCCGCGGTGAAAAACCAGCTGGATTTGCTTCGGAGGCTGAATTTTCATGGTAATCCTGTCTTCCGCTCCCACCGAATAATTCGGACCGTTCCATTTGATGTTTTCTTCCAGCAATGCACTGGCTTCCAAAATAATCAGGCGCAGCGCCTCGATCTCCTCCCGGAGCGGATGGTGGAGCTCGTCGAGAAATCGGGTAACTTCTTTATTAAGAGGCATCGAACAAGTAATTATTGAGGATAAACCTACTCTATAAGCTTGCAAAAACGGATCGTATTTCCATCCGCATCCGTGACATAAAACTCCCTTCTGCCCCAGGTCTGATCCACCGGTCCCTGATGTACAGGCGACCCGGGCCTAAGCGAAATATCCAGTCCGCGTTCCACGTATTTCGCGAACAATGCATCCACGTCTTCCACCCAGAAATAAATAACCGACCCGAACAGCCTCTCGCTTTCCGAGGTGGTTATCTGCATGTTCCAGCCGTCGCGGCCCAAATCCACCACCGGCGAATCGGCATTATCGTTCGGATCCGTCATGACGAAATCCAGCACCTCGGTGTAATACCGGATGGCCTCTGTCATGTTTGCGACTTTGAATAGTGGGACGATCATAGTAATCAGTTTTTTTGCTCGGCAACAATCGTATTTGAAATAAATTATATTTTATTATATATTTAATTAAATTTTATATAATATGAATCACTTTTGCTTCTCTACATCATTTCTTATGCTAACCGCATGCACCCTCACATGCGCTCACGCGCAGGTTCGCAGGGCAGCACTGCCTACCGACACCGGCCTTCTGAGCATCGAGCAACCGATAGTACCGCATGAGACACCACCTAAAACAGACCTTCCGTCGTCAGAAAAAGTGTTCGGAGGTGTTGAACAGCCCCCCGAATATCCCGGCGGCACCAAAGCAATGTACAAATTTATTATTGCCAACCTGCACATTCCATCAGAGGCGAAAGAAGCAGGTATCTCTGGAAGGGTTTTTACAAGCTTTTACATAGAGGTGACGGGCGAAATCACCAAGGTAACCGTTTTGAAAGGACTGGGATTTGGGTGCGACGAAGAAGCTATACGCATGATAGAATCCATGCCAAAATGGAAACCCGGCAAATGGTGCGGTAAGCCCATGAGGGTGAAGTACAATCTGCCGGTTTCCTTTGATACTAGATAAAGCCTCCTAGTAAGCCACCGTCTTCGTAGAAATCCCAATCCGGTTCAGGAAATTGATGTGACTGATACAGATCATCATATCACCAATTTCGCTGGTTGTGAAATGCGTTTTGACAGCTTCGTAGGTTTCATCGGCCACGCCGTCGATGGAAATGTGTGTGATTTCCTCTGTCAGTTGAAGGGCCGCTCTTTCACTTTCTGTGAATAGCGGGCTTTCCTTCCAGGCCGAGAGCGCGAATATCCGCCGGGCCGATTCGCCGATTTGCAATGCCTCCGTGGTGTGGTAATCGATACAATAGGCGCATTTGTTGATCTGCGAAGCACGGATCTTGATCAGCTCGATCAGGTTGCGCGGAATCGAGGAGGCATAGATTCTCTTTTCAATGGCCGCCATGTGAGTCCAATAGGTAGGTTCCTCTTTCCAGACATCCAACCGGTGTTTAACAACTTTTGACATGATTGACATAATTTTGTTTGAATAGGACAAAATTCGCCAGTCGTACAGAGGATCTTCTTAAACCAGTTTAAGAAACGAATTTCTTGCGGATCTCACTGAGGTATTCGGGAGTGAAGCCCAGGAACGAGGCCAGCAGATACTGTGGGACCCGCTGCATAAAAGCAGGATAATTCCTGCTAAAATCCTGGTACAGATCTTCCTTCGATAGCTCGTAGGTCTTGCGTATCCGCATTTGCGAAGCCGCGTAGGCGCGCTGGAACATCACGTGGAAGTATTCTTGCAATTCCGGAAATGCGGACAGCATTTCGTGCTGGCGGGCAGCGGAAATGACGAATGCCTCCGTTGCCTCTACTGCACGGATGGAAAATTGTGCAATACCGCCCTGCTGAAAGGCCATAAAATCGCTCGTCCACCAGTTTTCCAATGCGAAATCGATGGTTTGCTCTACGCCGTTCCGCCGCAGGTAAAACAAATGGACGCACCCTTTGACGATGAAAAACTTCTCATGGCACCGCTGGCCTTCTTGCAGCAGCAATTCCCGCTTTTTAAAAGTCCGCACTTCAAAAAAGTCACCTATCCGGCCCAGGCTTTCAGGCGTTACAGAACTGTGTGCGGTTATATGGGTAATCAGTTGCTGCATGGGATGTGTCGGTTTGGTGGGGATAAAATTACGTCATAACACGCCCCATTCACTCACTTTTAACAAAGCCGGAAACGTTTTATTCCGGCTTTGGCGTTCGTTCTGGAATGAAAATAGTAAATTCGCAACCGTCCGCCCTGACAAATCCCGGGCTTTAAGACTAAACTTCCTTAAAAATGAAATTTGCAATCCACGCGTTCGTCGCCGGCGCATCCCTGGCCCTTGCGCCATCCCTTTCGATCGCCCAGCAGGCAGCGGGTGCACCCGTCGAAACCAAGAAACCCAATTCGGAATACAAGTCTGCATTTGCAGGCCAAACCCGCATCGGTTCGGTCGTGACCAAAACCCCGTATGAAGGCAAGGTACTGACCTCCTCCCTGGAAAGACCGTGGGGAATCGCAGTATTGCCCGACGGTAAGTTTCTGGTGACAGAAAAAGGCGGGAACATGCGCATCGTGTCCGCTACCGGAGAAGTCGGAAAGCCTATCGACGGCGTTCCCAAAGTGAACAGCGACGGCCAGGGAGGCCTACTGGGGGTTACCCTCGACCCTGCGTTCGCACAAAACAGAATGGTATACTGGGCGTTTTCAGAACCGCTCGCCGACGGCAACCTGACGGCCGTAGCCAAGGGTAAACTGTCTGCGGATGGCACGAAACTCGAAAATGTAAAAGTCATTTACCAGGCAACACCTGCTTATAAAGGTACGCTGCACTACGGCGGCCGTGTGAAATTTGCGAAAGACGGAAACCTGTTCGTATCCACCGGGGAGCGTTCCGACCTCGTTACCCGCCCGCAAGCGCAGGACCTCAACTCCGGCCTGGGTAAGGTAATCCGTATTACCACCGACGGAAAACCGGCCAAAGGAAACCCGTTCATCGGTAAAGAAGGTGCACGTCCTGAACTGTATTCGTACGGTCACCGCAACGTCCAGGGGTTGGCGATCAACCCGGTTACGGGCGATTTGTGGGAAACGGAGTTCGGCCCGAGAGGCGGTGACGAGATCAACCGCATATTGCCCGGCAAAAACTACGGCTGGCCTACGATCACCTACGGAATCGAATACAGCGGCAAGCAAATCGGCGATGTGATCCAGCAAAAAGAGGGAATGGAACAACCGGTGTATTACTATGACCCTGTTATTTCCCCTAGCGGCATCACTTTCTACGATGGTAAACAAATCCCTGAATGGAAAAACAACCTGTTCATTTCGTCGCTCAGCGGTATGCACGTGTGCCGTATCGTGATCAAAGACAACAAGGTAGTTGGCGAGGAAAGACTTCTTTCCGGCGAAAACCAGCGTTTCCGCGACATCACCGAAGGCCATGACGGAGCACTTTACGCCGTAACCGACCAGGGAAGACTTTATAAAATCGGTAAGAAATAGGCCCGCGGCATATTTTCTCAAAAAGCATTACGAACCCCGTAAGCTGTCTGAAACGATAGTTTATGGGGTTTTCTTCGTTTCTATGGACACGATAACCTCCAGCGAGTCATTCATATCCGGTACAGCATTGGATTGCTGCGCTTTTGAGGTTGAAATTGCCAGGGTAAGCAGCAAAGCCATGCAGTTGACAGGCTTCCTCAGAAAACCTGTTACTACTGGAAAATGACGTTTTGTTAAAGTCCGCATCATAGTAATTTTCAGCTCCGTCCATAAGACGACAAAATCACCCATCCGGTTACATTTTTTTTAAAGAGAGTGGTCTGATAACACCCGCACCGTATATATTCACAGCAACAAGCAGGATGATTCTACTTTATGAAAACCGTATCTCGCATTTGCATTGCGCTGATCCTTTGCCAAATGGCAACCGGCTATTCGTGGGCGCAAAAAAACAACCCGGGCAACGGGTCAGATCCCCGTACAATTCTCTGGAAAATAACCGGCGCCAATTGCCCCAGGCCGTCCTATTTATTGGGGACGTTCCACCTCTCCGATGCGGAATGGCTTTTGAAAACACCTCAGTTCAGCAAGGTGGTCGATAGTACGGACTATATTCTCAGCGAGCAATTTACAACCCGGCCCTTACCGGCTACATCGAAAAAGGACATATTAAAGGCGTTACCACTGCTTGACAAAAAACAGTTCGAAACACTGGATTCATTCTTCGTCGCACGGGTAGGCGAAGGTATCCGTAACAACCCGGACGCTGCGGCCCTGACGGTGGCGGAAATGGAATCAGCAATTATGCTAACATTGGTATCGGGAAATGAGAAGGCCAACGCCGTGACAAAATACATGGATAAGGACTTGTTTGAATTATATGTGAAACTTGGAAGGCAGGGGGATTGCCTGGATCGGGTAAAAATCACCGATTTCGATTCGTCGGAAATCGTGCATGCAAGGCAATACCTAACCCGCGCGGTCAATTATACAATTGGCAGCGACAAACCGGATTGGAACCTCTACGGCACGCCTGCCGTAGAGGACACACTTGCACGCTACAAGACGATGAGATTTGAATATCGCCTTGACGAATATTCCGCGCAGAATGCCAGTTCCCCCTATTTTGACTTTATTCCTCTCGCGCAGCGAAACAAAGACTGGATGCCCAAAATCATATCCGCTATTTCAAGCCGCCCCACACTGATTGCCGTCGGGCTCGCTCATCTGTATTACAAAACCGGCGTGATCACCCTGTTACGAGCCGAAGGCTACCAAGTCGAGCCGGTGCTGTTTGACTGATCATTTACAAAATCGGACAGCTGTATCCAGGCACATCAATTGGGTCATACCGGCATTTCCATTGAGCACCTGACAGGGGCCGGGGCGAGTCCCAAACCAGAGCACAGGATAGTTTCCTCTTCAAAAAGAATTCCAAATTGTTGCATTAAATTGCCCGAATGAAGATCCTGATCATTGAAGACGAACCCGGCCTGGCCGAAAGCATTGGTGCCTACCTCACCGCGCAGGACTACCTGTGCGAGTACGCGGGGACGTGGGCGCAGGCACGTGAGAAAGTGGAATTGTACCGGTACGACTGCATTTTGCTGGACCTCATGCTGCCCGGCGGCGACGGGATGGACATCCTGGAAACACTCAAAAAACAGGGCCAGCAAGACGGGGTGATCATTATCTCGGCCAAGGGCGATTATGAGACCAAGATCAGGGGCCTGCATGCGGGTGCCGACGATTACCTCGCCAAACCTTTCCATTTGCCCGAACTGGCGGCCCGCATTTATTCGGTGATCCGAAGGCGGAGCTTTGCCAACCATAATCATGTTGTGCAGAATGAATTGAAGGTCGATTTGCTCAGCAAAACTATTACCGTCCATGGCGAAGTGGTGGTACTCACGAAAAAAGAGCTTGACCTTTTGCTGTTTTTTATCGGGAATAAAAACCGGGTGATTGCCAAAAGTGCATTGGCCGAGCATTTGTCGGGCGATATTGCCGATATGTTCGATAACCACGACTTTGTGTATGCGCATGTGAAGAACCTGAAAAAGAAGCTCAGCGAGGCCGGTTACGGTAATTATCTCAAAACGATTTACGGCACCGGCTACAAATGGGAAGGATGAAAAAGTTGCTCGACCAAAGCCTGCGGCCGTTGGTGATCTATGCATTCACGGTGCTGGTGATCAGCATTCCGGTCTATTTCCTGATCATCGATTTAATTTGGGAGAATGAGCTGGACAAGCATCATTATGCCATCCGCGAAAAGCTGGAAAAGCGCCTCACCCACCTCAGCCTGCCCGATACCGCGGTGGATAATGTGATTGCCGTTCTAGACAAGGTACAGCCCGGCTTCTCATTTAACGAAACGGCCGCTGCCCGGCCCGACAGCCTTTATACGATCATCCGGTTCGATAGTTTCATGAACGATCGCGAGCAGTTCCGCTGCCTGACTACCGACATTCGCGTCAACCACAAACTATACCGCATGCTGATCGAGACCAACATGGAGGAGGTCGACGAGACCATCCTGGCCATTGGCGGAGTAACGGTCTTTTTCATTATGCTCCTGCTGGCGGGATTTATTTATCTCAACCGCAAAACCGCCCTGCGCATCTGGCAACCATTTTACGATACGCTGGCCGGTCTGCGCACCTTTCGTCTGGAAACCGGCAAGGCCGTGCCGCTACCGGTATCGGACGTGACCGAATTTGCTGACCTGAATGCCAGCCTGGATACCCTGATGCAAGGCAGCCTGGCCTCCTACCGCCAGCAAAAGGAATTTACAGAAAATGCCTCTCACGAATTGCAAACGCCGTTGGCGATCGTCAAATCGCGCCTGGATATGCTGTTGCAGAGTCAGTCGCTGGACGCCGGGCAAATGCGGATCGTGGAGCAAGTTTATCAGGCGATCAACCGTGTGTCCCGCATCAACAAGAACCTGCTCCTGCTCGCGCGCATCGAACATGCACAATTCGAGGAAAAGGAAACCATAGCGCTCGGCGAAATGCTGGCAAGCGTTGCAGAGCAGTTTGCCGACCGTTTTGAAGACAATGCCCTGCATTACACCGAAAATATCGAACCCTTCAGCATCGAAGCGAACCCGGTACTGACCGAAATCCTGCTAACCAACCTGCTTGTGAATGCCGTACGCTACACGCCTGAGGGCGGGCAAGTGGAGGTGCATTTGGGCAGCGGCGTGCTCACCGTTGCCAATACCGGCACGGGTGCATTGCAAACGGAAAACCTTTTCAGGAGGTTTGCACAGGCGTCGGACGCGCATGCGGGCAGCGGGCTCGGGCTTGCGATCACACGCGAGATATGCGACCGCTACGGCTGGCTGATCGGCTATGATTTCGGGCAGGGTATGCACCGCTTTTCTGTCCGCCTCTGAATTCGAAATTTCTTCCAAATCGATGCTCATTTTTGCCATCAGATCATCAAAAACAACGTCTGAATGGCCTTCAAAAGAATTTTCATCTGCCTTTGCATCTTTCTTACCATCCCGCAACTTAAGGCACAGGTAAGCAAAGTAACGCTCTCCGGGCAGGTTATTTCCGTCACAAGCGGGCAGGCACTCCCATTTGTCAATATTGTTCTCAAAACTGAAAAAGACAGCGCATTTGTAACAGGTACCATCACCAACGAGCTCGGGCGGTTCAGCCTGCCCGACGTCAGGAGCGGCCACTACCGCATCGAATGCGTGTCGCTCGGATATAAGCCACTGCAAAAGCCCATTACCGTGGGTACCCTGAGCCCCTTCCTCGACCTCGGCGAATTCCGGATGGCCGACGATTCCCAGAATTTGCAGGAGGTAACCATCACCGGCCAGCAGGCAGAGGGTGTCGATGACAAGCTCGACCGGAAGACTTTCAACATTGGCCGTAATGTGAGCCAGAGCGGCGGATCGGTATTGCAGGCGCTGAAAAACCTCCCGGGTGTCACTGCCGGAGAAGACGGCAAGGTACTTTTGCGCGGCAGCGACAAGGTAGCGATACTCGTGGACGGCCGCCAGACGGCACTCACCGGTTTCGGCAGCCAGACGAGCCTCGATAATATCCCGGCCTCAGCCATCGAGCGGATCGAGATTATCAATAACCCATCGGCCCGCTACGACGCCAATGGCAATGCGGGGATTATCAACATTATTTATAAAAAAGAAAAACAGGAAGGCTTCAACGGGAAAATAGGCATGGCAGCCGGCCTGGGCGCATTGTGGGTACGAAAGGAAAACTTGCCCGACATTCGCCCGCAATACAGGAACACCCTCAAACTGAACCCTTCGCTGGCGCTGAACTATAAGAAGAAGAAAGTCAATGTGTTTTTCCAGGGTGACTACCTTCACACACCGACCCTCAACAAGAACGAATTTGTGGACCGCTACTACGACAGCGGCGATACCATACGGCAGCAAACCAAGCGGAACCGCAGTACCAACGTGG
Organism: Dyadobacter fermentans; assembly: GCF_019924045.1. Classification (GTDB taxonomy): domain Bacteria; phylum Bacteroidota; class Bacteroidia; order Cytophagales; family Spirosomataceae; genus Dyadobacter; species Dyadobacter fermentans_A. The sequence continues at coordinate 27,571 of NZ_JAHXBN010000027.1, forward strand.
TGACGGCCAAAACCGGGATCGACTGGACCTTCGATGAAAGTAATGCATTGTCGGTTTCGGCATTGTTCAGCAGCGAGAAAATCCTCGACCGCGGCGACGAACCGTTTTTTAATGCAAAGCTGACCCAGCGAAACCGGCTCTGGCAGTTTCTGGAAGACGAATTGAAAACCACCGTAACCGCCAGCGCGTCCTACCAGCACAAATACGCGCAACCCGGGCATTTGCTCAATATTGGCCTCAATTACACTTTCCACCGCGAAAACGAGCAGTATTTTTTCACCAACATCATGCCCGATTTCACCGGTAAGGACGCTTTCAAGCTGCTGTCGGATGAAAATGTGTTTGATTTCAATGCCGATTATATCCGTCCGCTGCGGTATGGAAGGCTGGAAGGCGGTTTGAAACTGCGCAGGCGCTTCATCCCGACGAACATGCAGTTTTTCCCGGGCGTGAATTCCCCTATCGACAGCCTGGCAGGCGGCTGGGCCGATTACAAGGAGACGATTCCGGCGGTCTATGGCAACTATGTTTTTGAAAACCGGAATTTCGAGGTGGAAGCGGGCTTGCGGGTTGAGTATATCAATCTCCGTTACGACGTTAACCCGACCCACCCTACCTACCACTCCGACGGTTACACGTATGCGAAGCCTTTCCCCAATGTGCGTTTCGCCTACAAAATCGACGACCACAACAAGGTATCGCTCTTCTACAATCGCCGTGTCGACAGGCCCAATGAGGTAGATATCCGTATTTTCCCGAAATACGACGATGCGGAGATCATTAAAATCGGGAATCCAGCACTCAAACCGCAGTTTACCAGTTCATGGGAGGCCGGCTACAAAACCAGTTGGAACAATGGCTCACTGTACGCCGCATTGTACCATAAGCGGATCAACGGGACCATTACGCGCATCGGCACCATCGTACCGGGCAGCACGCTGATCTACAACATTTTTCAGAATGCCGACAAAAGTTACAATGCCGGCGGAGAGCTCGTTTTGCAGCAAGATCTTGCGCCATGGTTTTCGGTGAATGTAAATGGTAATATTTATAAAAATACGGTGAATGCATTCTCCGTCGAGAACCTATACCCTGTAAAATCCATTTACAGCGCCGCCAAACAAACGCTCACCTCCGGCAGTGCCAAAGTGAGCGCCGTACTGAAAGGCAAGAAAACCGAAGTACAAGTGGTGACCATCTACCAGGCGCCCGACATCGTACCGCAAGGCCGCACGGGTTACCGCTTCTCGGTGGACGCCGGCGCCAAACGGCAGTTGCCCAAAGGCGAGATATTCATCAATGCCACCGACCTTTTCGGTACGCTGGTGATCCGTAAAACCGTGTATGGCGACGGCTTCCATTACAACAGCCGTGATTATTATGAGACCCAGCTCGTGCGGGCCGGTTACAGTTTCAAATTCTAAAAATTGCTTATCCATGCGCCTCCTCATCATTTTCCTCCTCTTTTCAACATCATCTTTTGCACAGTCATTCTCGCCCGTCGACAGTCTGCCCGTACACAAGCCGCTGACTTTGCAGCAATTTTACGCACCCGCCTCACTGATCATCGGCGGCCTCATCGCCAACGGGCATTCGGAAGAATCCATCAAGAACGAGGTCGCTGAAAGCAGGAATCGCCACATTCCGCGTTTCCACACGCATATCGACGATTACATGCAGTTTTCGCCGCTGGTTGTTGCGTATGGCCTCGATGCATTCGGTATCAAGTCCAAAACCGATGTCCTTAACCGCACCGCGATCCTCGTCAAAGGAGAAGCAATGGCGCTCACCACGGCGACCATCCTGAAATCGGCCACGCACACCCTCCGCCCGGACGGGAGCAGTTATAACTCCTTCCCGTCCGGTCACACCACCCAGGTATTCGCCGCGGCCACGTTCCTGAATGAGGAATACAAAGACCGCTATCCGTGGATGCCTTACGCTTCGTACACGGTGGCGTCGTCCGTGGGCTTACTACGCGTGGCCAATAACCGGCATTACATCAGCGACGTCCTGGTGGGCGCGGGGATCGGGTATTTATCGATGAAAGTGGCCTACTGGACGCACCAGTATAAATGGGGCAAGGCTCACGTGAAATCACAGCCGGTGTATTAACAGGCTGCGGTCACAATGGCCGGAACCATTCGGGCCGGACTTTTTCTTCTGTCCAGAAAAGTGCGGCCTGGCCCCATACTGCACCGTCGGCATGGCGTAGCTGCCAAACCACCCCGTCGTAAATCGTGAAGCGTCCGCCGTATTTATCAACCCGAGGGCCGGAGTAGTTGTAAACAATGCCGTCGCGCAGCACGATTTCCAGCATCCTCTGCCGCTCCGGCCTATCCTCCTCCGAAGCGCTCAGCCGGGACGGCACCGAAAGTATTTCGGCAGGAGTGTATTTGAATGCGGTTAATGCGTGATTGTTGGCATATATAAAATGGGGGTCAGCGGCTGTATTGTGCGCCAATATGCCGTAAGGAGCTTCTTCGTGAAGCCATTCGTGCACTTCGATTGCTCCGGGAGTAGCTACTCGGGGAGCGTACAACGGTTTACCGGCCAATCGGTAGAAACAATCGTTTATCTGGCGGATTAATGTTTTGTTGGTTGCTGAGATCATGCTGCTATAAATTTTTCAAACGTGGATTCTTGCCTAGTACCTGGTTAGGGTCAACGGGCACTTCAATAAGCAGCGAACGGCTCAATCCCTGGTCTATTTTACCCAATATATCATCGAGATTGCCGAGGTCCGGCGCTAGGCGTACCGCATTCCAGTTGTTTGCACGCGCAATCGCACAGTAATCGACGGCACTGAGCCTGGAATGGTAGTTGGCCGGGACCACATTTGGTAAAACCTTTCTCAGCCCCTGCTCCACGATGCCGAATGTTTCATTATTGAGCACGAATACCACCAATCCCAGGTTACTTACTTCGCCGAGCGAGCCGGAAAACAGTCGGAAACAGCCATCCCCGGTGAATAAAAACACTTGCCTGCCCGGATCGGCCAGTTTGGCGCCGATAGCTACGCCAAACGCCCCGCCCATAGCCGAGCCGCGATAAAGTGAATAAAAACGGATGTTGTTGTTCGGCCGCTGGGTTACGTATTGCCGGTCTTTGTAAGCAAGGCACGTGTCGTCGATACCGATGGACCGTTGCGGCCACCATCGATCGAGGCGCTGGTAAAGTATGGCCATGTCGGCAAAATAAGCCCGCGCACCGTCGAAGGGCAGGTCGTTCAGGTAATGCGGAGCGGGCTCCGCGGGAATATTGGGAAACGGCCGCTCCTCTGCGGCGTCGATGAATGTTTGCAGAGACGCATCCAACGGAGCATTAATCTGATAATACCTACCCTCCACAACGTGCTGCAAGCTGTTGTTTACCAGCCCGTAACCCTGCGGAATGTTGCTAAAATGAAAGGTAGCCGCTGCCGAAATCTTCTTAAAATTGACCGTATACTCATCAGGGCATGCGCCAATCACCAGTAGCACATCGTTCTCTCCCAGCGAACTATACAACGACATCGCCCTGTCATTCCCCCCGAAATAAATGTAGCCATAGCCGTAGTGATTTTCCCTGTCGACGGCATTGGCCCCGTTAATGCTCCACATCGTGGCCGCACGAAGCGTCGTGCTGAGCTGCGTGGTTAGTTCCGTGGCGCCGGGATAACGCGCCAATTCCTCACCTACGAACATTACCACGCGTTTTCCTTCCGACTCCTTCCGGAATTCGGCGAGAAACGCGCCCGGTGCAGGCTCTTCCGGCCCGGGATACTCAGGCACGATCGCGGGGAAGTCCGGCTCAGTTTGAGAAATACTCAGCCCTTCATTGTCCAGAACGAGCACGACGGGTTTCGAACGCTGCAGCTGGTACCGCGCCAGCGAGAGCTGTTGGTTCAATGTCTTAGGGTTATCCAGCAGAAAAACCGAATCGGGCAGCTCGGCCCGCAGCTGCTTCACGATATTGCTCCCGTACTCGGTGGTATCTTGCAAAGGCGAGAAGCCGACGGTGCTGCCGTTCGAGACCGGTACTATATATACGACAGGGATATCATGCAGCTTCGCGTCGCTTAAACCGCAGGATATAAGCTTTGTAGCCGCTCCGGTGGTCGCAACGGACGCCGCTATCCTGCCGCTGCCCAGGTAATAACCCAGCGGAATAAAACCGGCAGTATATTCGCCGATAGTCAGGAACGAAGGCTTTTCGGGCACATCCTGGCCTGGCGGATCGAGGTATTTGAGCAGGTGGATCACCCCTCCGCCGTTTACTCCTGCATACAAGCGGATCCCCCAGTTGTTCAATGTGGTAATAATGGTCTGATAGCTGTCCAGGCCGAACGGTTCTTCCAATTCGCCGATAAAGGACACGGATTCGCTCACTTCGAGGCTCATGACGATGTGTTTGTTGCGTAAATGTTGAGACAGTGACTGCCGGATCCGGATCGACGTTTGCAAATGTCAAAATAGTTTGATGATTATTTTATCAAATCATTTTATATCGTTGTACAGAACAAAATCTACAATGTAACAAAACCACTAACTGAACAAGGCCTGTTGAACCCGTTAAATAGGATATTCTTGCCAGGGGCTCCGGCTTTTGATAATATTGTATTTCCCTTCCTCGCAATATTCTTGCTGGCACCCAACTAACATAACCATTTATGGAACAGCCGCATCTGTTGTTCATCGACGATGAAGTTCAATATAGCGAACTGACGAAGGAGTACCTGGAAATGAAGGGATGCAGGGTAATGCTTAAACACGACGGACAGGCAGGACTCGACGCATTCAAATCACAAACATTCGATCTGTGCGTCCTGGACATTAAAATGCCCAAAATGGACGGCTTCACGCTGGCGGAGGAGATCAAGCAAATCGATGAGACCATCCCTATTGTTTTTCTCACCGGACAATCGCTGAAAGAGGATAAAATCAAAGGGCTGATGCTCGGCGCGGACGACTACCTGACCAAGCCGTTCAGTATGGAGGAGCTTTATCTGCGGATCAGGGCGATTCTCAAACGGGTGAAACTGCACGAAAAAACGAGGACTATCGACCATTACGAATGGGGACATTCCCGTTTCGATCCCGAACTTCGGCAACTGGTCGTTTCCGGTGAGACGATCAAACTGACATCGATCGAATCGAAACTCCTGAAACTGTTTTGCGAACATCAGAACAAAGTCCTCACGCGCGACGCCGCGATGATCGGCATCTGGGGCGACGAGGAGCATTACCGCGGGTATAGTCTCAATGTGTACGTAAGCAAGCTGCGAAAATTTTTGAAAGCGGACCCGGCCGTTGAAATACTGAATTTGCACGGTGAAGGCTACAAACTCATTTTCAAATCCGGCGCCGCATAACAATGGACCTCTCGCTGCTCCATAACCTGATGGGCGGCGACCAGCAGCTGGTCGACCGCTTCGTTACTATCTTCAAAACACAGGTACCTACCCAGGTGGCGGCGCTTCCGGCACTCTGCGAAGCGCAGGATTGGGAAGCACTTTCCACGGCGCTCCACAGCCTGAAAACGCAATTCAACTACGTCGGGATGAATGCATTGGCCGAGCAAATGCGAAGCATGGAAGAACAGGTCGATGGCGGCCAGACCGACCACATCCCTTTACAAATCAGCAACTTCGTCCGGGAGTTCCGGCAATCGTGGCAGCCGTAATCCCGGCTGCTCACAGCAACGTCCCACCCTCGCTCGCCGGCAGCAACTTTCGGATTTTGTATTTCAGTTTGCGGGCTTCTATGGGCTTGGTAATGTAGTCGTCCATGCCGGCGTCCATACATTTTTGCGCTTCGGCCGGGTTGGCATTGGATGTGAAGGCCAGGATCGGCACCCGGCGGCCACTCTCCCGTGCACGTATGGCGCGCGTGGCGCTGTAACCGTCCATAATCGGCATTTTTACATCCATCAGCACGATGTCGAAATGGTCGTCAGCCAGTTTTTGCAGTGCAATCTCGCCATTATCGGCAATCGTGACGCGGACGTCGCGGATCATTTTCTTCAAAGTTTCCTCGGCCACCACCTGGTTGAAGAGATTGTCCTCCACCAATAGCACCGCCAGGCCGGTAAGCGGCGTGTCATCGCCGGCCCCGGCGTGGTCTTCGGAAGTGTGACAGATCTCAAACGCGAGGTCGAAAGTGAAAGTGGTCCCCTGCCCCGGCCGGCTTTGCACATGCATTGTTCCGCCTTGCTCTTCCACCAGTTTTTTGGCAATAAAAAGTCCCAGGCCGGTACCCGACTGCCTGCTGTTCGAATCGTCGTCGATCCGGGCGAAAGTCTCGAAAATATATTCCAGCTTGTCCTCGGCGATGCCTATGCCGGTATCCGTCACGCTGAACTGCAGCCGCTCATACCGCCCTTCGCGCAACGCGACGCCCACACGAACGGCTACCGAGCCATTTTCTGTAAATTTCACCGCATTGCCGGCCAGGTTCAGCAGAATCTGGTGGAGGCGGATCGGGTCGCCGATCAATTGAGGGCTCACGTCCGGTTCCACGGAGATTTCGAGCTTCAAGCCTTTTTCTTCGGCGATTACCTTCAGAATGTAGCCGAGCCGCTCCAACCGGTCGCGGATCTCGAAGGGTTTGTTTACGAAAGAAAACTTGCCCGCTTCGATTTTGGAATAATCAAGAATGTCGTTGATAATGGCGAGCAGGTTTTCCGAGGAATAGCGGATCCCCTTCGCATATTCGAGCTGTTTGTCGTTGAGGGGTGTGTCAAAAATCAGTTCTGACATGCCGAGGATGGCCGTCATAGGCGTTCTGATCTCATGGCTCATATTGGCAAAAAACTGCTCCTTAAACCGTGATTTCTGCTCGACCAGCTGCTTCTGCCGTTCGATTTCCTCTTTCTGAACCTGGATTTCGGCCGTTCTGACGGCCACTTTCTGTTCGAGCTTTTCGTATAATATCGCATTTTCAATTGCCACGGCTATCTGCCCCGAAAGAAGTTTGATCAGCTGGGTACGCTCCTGGGTAAATACGGCCGTCGCGAGGTTATTTTCCAGGTATAGCGCCCCAACGACCTTCCCCTGGTTCAATGCAGGAATACACAATGCCGAACGGACGCCCCTTACCGCCACCACCGGGTCGTTTTTGAATTCACTCATCTGCGCATCCGGTAAAACGACATCCGTTTTTTTCAGGAAAACGTGCTCGATAATGTCGGGCGGGACGGATACCGATTCCGAAAGCGGGATTTTTCGGATATCCGTCCGTTCGTTCACCACCGACCGCATCGCTTCGATCATCAGCTCGCCGCCCCAATCGAGAATAAAATAGCCCGATTGCGCTCCCGCATTCTCGATCGCGAATTGCATCAGTTTTTCCATGAGCCGGTCAAAAACCACCTCGCTTGAAATGGCTGCCGAAGTTTTCATCAGGGTCGACAGGTCGAGCGTCGAAGCAATGCTTTCCCCGGCGTTCAGCGGGGTTGCTTTTCCGGATTCGCCGGCTGAGCCGGTTATTTCGGGAAACACTTCGAGTAATTGCCTCTCTTTCAATACACAACCCCACTCGCGGTAGCCGTCGAAGGCGGCGTGCAGGTAAAATTTAGCCGCCCTTTCCTGTCCTTTTCCCATCCAATACCTGCCGCAAAGCTCATTGGCCAATGCCGCCTCGTGCGTGTGACCGTTTTCCCGCGCGGCAACAATGGCCTCGTCGAACCGCTTGGTGGCCTGGTCGCTTTTACCCTGAACGCCCAGAACTTCGGCATCGAGCAGGTAGTAGCGATGAGCAAAATTGACGGGAACCATTGCCGCCAGTTTTTCCAGCTTTTTCAGCAGGGATTTAGCGGAGCGAATGTAAGCCATGTTACGCTCGTCGGCCCGATGCAATGCGACATTCACCAGCCCGAAGAAAAAAATATACAACGGTTCAAAAAGCGTAGCCTTGACCGCATCGAGGTAGGCCGATGCGTACGTGGCATGCTGCAAAGCGCGATGAGGGTCTTCATTGAGATAGGCAATTATCATTTTATAAACGAAAATTGCGAACATTCGTGATCGGTCCTTCTGCCCCCGAATGCCTGAAAAATCGGGTTTTTCATCAAAATAAGGCCCCGAAAGCGTAGCCGGGTCGTCGCGCTGGCCCAGCAGACCGTCGATCATCTCGATAAACGGCTCATTATAATGGGTAACCGCCTCCCGCGAAAGCGCACGAGGCGGCTCATTGTACCGCAGGATCTCGTGCCTGATCCAATGCAGGTTTTTCCCCGACAGCATCAGGTGAAATGCATAACTATTCGACGCATAGGTACAATATTCTAGATCGCCCATTTCAATGCCCGTCTGATAGGACTTGCGCAGCGGTTCGAGCGAGTCGTTGATGTGCCGTCCCCAGGGACGGTTCACGATGTTATACACCAGCAGCGTCCGCTCACGCGCCACGCCGCCGACTTGTTCCGCCAGTTTCAGGGCCACATTACCGAAGCGATAGCAAGCAGCTGGTTTGGTTTCGACCGCATTCACTATCGCACCATAAGTCGCAAATGTGATCGCCGACTCGGCCGCCACGCCATGCCTGAGCGAAAGTTCCACCATTTTGATCACCATCAGCGGATACAGCGCAGGAATTTTTGCATACACAATAGCCGTAATATGCTGCAACACCCGCATAGCCGCCAGCGCACGCACGTCGGTCATGACCGGCAGCAGCGCCAACGATTCGATCGTCCGGCCACGCAGCCACCACCTCGATTTCAGGTAGGCGGTAATAACATGCACATGACCAGGCCTGCCGGGAAAGCGGATGCCCAGCTCGCGCAAAACCGTCAGGGAAATTTCAATGGCTTTATCCTCCTGCTGGCTCAAAATCAGGCAACGGATCTGCACGTCGTAGACTGTCGCCTTCTCTTCGAGCCCTTGGGCACGGGCGAGTAGCTCGCCCGCCATCGTCAGGCAAACCTCCGGTTCTCCGGTCATGTAGGCGCTCTCCGCGCATTGAATGCACACCGAGAAGGCGAGCGGATAGTCGTCGTGCCAATCTTCTTCTTTCAGCAATTGCCTGCCCTTTTTGAAGTAGGCGAATGCTACCGAGTAGGCGGCGGAGGCCTTGGCCTTTTCACCGGCTTCGCAATTGAGGCGGGCTACCCCGCGCCTTTCGGAGGCCGTTCCGTATTCCGGACTGTAATTCAGGTGGTTGACGATCTCGAAAAGCTGCCGGTTCCGTTCTTCGGCTGAAAGCCTTTCGAGCAAGAAATAGGCGGTATTCAGGTGGATGTCGATTTGCTCCTCGCCCGAAAGCAGGTCATAAGCGGCGGCCTGAACCTGGTCGTGGACGAAAATGTACCTGTTTTGAACCAGGTAATGGTCTCCCCGCTGATGGTCGGCAATGATGCGCAGCAGGTTCTCGGTTACGGCTTCCTGAATATCCTCTCCGGTTTCCTGAGGGGTTTTATCCAAAAGCGCCGAAAGTACCACCAGGTCGAATTCCGTGCCGATACAGGAAGCGGTAGTCAATGCCTTGCGGGCGGGCGCGGAAAGGTTATTGATTTTGGTGCCTAATAAATGCTGCGCCGGGACCGATTTCGTCTCGCTATTCAACTGCTCCACATCCCATATCCATTTCCAGGCCGCCGCATCGTAGTGGATCAGCGATTGGTGATCCAGCTCTTGCAGTGTTTCGGAAATGAAATAAGGATTACCCAATGTACGTGCCAGGATGATCTCGGCCAGGGGCAATGCTGCACTCACCGGGCACGAAAAGGTATCCGCAACCAGCGCCGAAATGTCCTCCTTATGCAAAGGCGAAAGCGCGATCTGAGTCAGCCTCGACTGGCTCGCATCGAGTTCTCGGATAGCCGTTCGCAGCGGGTGCGCGGCAGGGACCTCATTGTCGCGATAAGTACCGATGATCAGCAAATTACTGCCCGCTACCGAATGGGTAACACGGCTCAGGAAGCGCAGACTGGAAAGGTCGGCCCAATGCAGGTCATCGAGGAACAGTACCAGCGGGTGCTCGGCTTTGGTAAAAACATTGATAAAGTTGGTAAATACATTCACGAACCGGTTTTGCGCTTCCAATGGCGAAAGGCGCTCCACGGCCGGCTGGCGCCCGATGAGCTTCTGCAATTCGGGGATAACGTCGATAATAATGTTCCCAAAAGGCCCCACAGCATCCAGAATAGCCTTTTTCCAGTAAGCTGCGTTCCCTTGCGATAGCTTACACACCAGTTCCTTGAAGCATTTGATCACCCCTTCGAATGGAATATTCTGGACATACTGGTCGAACTTCCCGGAAACAAACAACGCCCCCTCCGCTTCAAACTGCCGCTGAACGGCAGCGATCAGCGACGATTTCCCGATCCCCGACTGGCCCGACACAAGCACCAGCTCATTGCCCTCGCGAATGCGTGCGAAGGCGGCAAGCACCTGTGCCGTCTCGTGCGAGCGCCCGTAAAGCCGATCGGATATTTTGAAAAGTCCGGGTTGGTCGGATTGCCCGACCGCGAAACTCCCAGGCAATGCGTGACGGTTTTTACAAATCGCAAGGTCGGCCAGAATGCCGCGGGAAGTTTGGTAGCGATCCCCGGGCTTCTTCGCCAGCAGTTTCATGACGATACCGGAAAGTGCGGCCGTTTCTTCCGAATGCCACTCGGGCATACGCGCAATGTGCGCATGGACGAGCTCGTTGGGATCGGTGCTATCGAAGGGCAGTTTGCCGGTAAACAAGCGATAGAACAGCACGCCCAGTCGATAATATTCGGAACAATAACCAACCGGCACATCAATGAGCCCGCTTTGCTCGGGTGAAATATAGTGCAGGTCGATGTCCGCCTGCCGTCCCAAAATTCCACCGTCGGCAGTTGCGGGCCGCGCATGGGCCATGTCCGCGAGCCGGACCCGGCACGTCACCGGATCGATCAGCAGGTGTGCAGGCCGCAGGTCGCAATGCGAAATGCCGTGATAATGCAGCTCTTCGACGATCCGGACGAGCTCTTCGGCGACGATAATGCCGGTAGCGGTGTCTATTTTATTGGCGTCCAGGTATTGTTGCAGCAGGACACCCTCGAAATAATCCAGTTCGGTGATATGGTAGCTTTCCGTGAGTATCACCCGCCGCGCATTCAGAATCCTGTCGAATTGGGGCCAGACAAATGTGCCCTGTACCAGGTCAAAAGACAAGTCGCTCCCCGCCGAAACCGGTACTGCTTTTAAAATGACCTTTTCAGAAGTGCTTTCGCGCACCGCCCCCAAAAACGACCGGCTCGCATCTTTATAAAGTTCCTGCGTCACCTGGTAGTCGGGTATTTGTATCGAGTTGAGGCCCATCACATCTTAAAATATTCAGTTTCAAAGCGATGCAAAGGTAACTTTCAGGTAATACCATCAAATTCCATCTGGCGGATTTTTATATTTTTTTATACTTTTTAAGGAGTCCTTACCAATTGGCACCAGTCGGCTGCTGTACTTTTGTCAACATCAACGAAAAATCAAACAGATCGAATCATGAGAAAGATAGCAATTATGGGCGCGGGCCAATCGGGATTGCACCTGGGTATCAGGCTCGTCAAAAGCGGTTATGACGTGACCATCATTTCGGAACGTTCGGCGGAGGAGATATTCAACGGCCCGCCTACCGGCGCTACCTACCTATTCAACGATACCCTGCAACTGGAAAAAGAACTTGGCCTCGATCTATGGGCCGATACCGCCTTCCATTCGACCGGTTTCAATATCAACTTCGGCACGCCCGCCGGCGACTACGCATTCGGCATCCAATCACGCACGGCCAAACCGGGTGCTTCCATCGATCAGCGCTTGAAATTCTATCAGTGGATCAAACTGTTCGGGAAATTGGGCGGGAAATTCATCGTAAGTGATACCACGCCATCCGACCTGCTGGCATGCACCGCGCAGTTCGATCTCGTAGTCGTTTCGTCGGGCAAAGGGCCGCTGGCGAGGCTATTTAGCAGAGACGACGAGCGGTCGACGCACCAGGCACCCGCCCGTAAACTTGTGCAGATCCATATCAACGATTTTGAACACACACAAAGAACACGGTTCAATTCCATTACCCTGGATGCGGTGATGGGCGCCGGGGAGATCATCACGGCCCCGTTTTATCAAAAAGACGACATTCAATGCGCTTTCCTGCTCATAGAGAGCATCCCGGGGGGCCCGATGGATGTCTTCGACGAGGCCGATTCAGCCACCGGCATCCTCGACAAGGCGAAGGAGATGATCCGCACGCTACTGCCCTGGCGGTACCCCGCTTTTGAAAATGCGGCGGTAGTGGGTAACAATGCTTTTCTGAAAGGCTCTTTCACCCCGGTGGTGAGGAAGCCAGTTGTGCAGCTTAATTCAACGGCAGCCGTGCTCGGCATCGGCGACACGGTGATCCTCAACGACCCCATCGTGGGCCAGGGCGGGAATAATGCCTCCAAAATGGCCAATATTTATGCCCAGGCGATTATTAACCGCGGTGATGCGCCCTTCGATATCGAGTGGATGAACCGGACTTTCGAAGAATTCTGGAAATATTCGCGGTATGTCAACCGGTTTTGCGACATTTTCCTGTCCCCTCCCGCACCGCACGTGGTCGATATCCTGCAAGCGGCAGCACAGCATCCCGCAGTCGCTTCCGATTTTGTGAATGGGTTCAACCATCCACCGGCCTTGTTCCCATGGCTCGACGACGCCGGTGCCGCCCGTGAATACCTGACACGCAAGACCATGATACCCGCCTCGGCAGCTTTCTAAGCATTTTCTTCTCTTAACACATACTTACACCAAACTCAACTGAATCATGCAAAATCAAAGCTTCGCGTCTCTCCGGGACGCCGACCGGGACGCTATTGTCCTGCCCGCACACTCCTGCCGTGTGACCACGTCCGATGTAGTCAGCCTTTTGGTTGATATGCTGAATGCCGGAGGGCCGCGGGAAACCGAATATCCGCTGCTGGATGCATTAATGGAGGAACTATTCCATATGCAGCAGACAAACCGGCTCGATACCTCGACACTAAACCTCCTGCAAGCCCTCTTTCAGGACGAATTTCTCGCCGAAACCATGCATGGCTACGTATACAGAAAGCCGTTGGGCTACGCCGGTGATTTTCGGCTGATCGACATGATCTACACGCATCATCAGTCGGGCCATGAAGCTTACGAGCGCTGGGACCGGTATTTCCACTATAATGCGGCAACCGAGGCTGTTCGCAATCGCAAGGATTTTTTCAAAAACCAGCTCTTGCATAAGATCGCCCGCCGTAAAAAACCGCTTCACCTCCTGAACGTCGCCAGCGGCCCGGCGCGTGATCTTTATGAGTTATATGGCGAGGTGAATGCCGATATGCTGGTGACTACCTGCGTGGACGTCGATGCGGACGCCATCGCATTTGCCTCCGAACTGTGCAGCCCATACGCGGAGCAAATCAGTTTTCACCAGAAAAATATCCTCCGGTTTTCAAGTGCAGAGAAGTACGATGTGATCTGGTCGGCAGGGCTGTTCGATTACTTCGAAGACCGGCTGTTTGTCATGGCGCTGAAACGCCTGCTCACTATGCTGCGCCCGGGTGGCGAGATCCTGATCGGTAACTTTTCGGAACACAATCCGAGTCGCGGTTACATGGAGCTCTTCGGGGAATGGTTCCTCATTCACCGCAGCCGCGAGGAGCTGATCGCCCTGTCGCTCGAAGCCGGCGTACAACCGGAGCTGATCACCGTTGAGCAGGAACCGTTGGGTATCAATCTGTTTCTAAAAATTAAAAGCCCTGTACCGGCTGATCAGGCGGCGCTTTGCATGAATTAATACTTTCAAGAATTTTTCAAGTTCCATTCTATATCCATATCCAATTCACACCATTAAATACCATGAAAACAACGTTCAAAACAGTTCTGACCAATGTCGCACTCTTTGCCTGCATGGCATTCGTATCGGCTTGTGACTCTGAAAACGAGGATCCAAACCCGTCCCAGGTGGTCAATTTCACCGAAATCAAAGGCAGTGGCGACATTAGTACGCAAATCTCGGCGTTCAGGACATTGCTGGGCGATCCGCTGAACACAGCCGTCAATGCAACCGGCCGGAGGGAAATCAACTGGGACGCAGTACCCGATAACCAGACGAACACCGATAATTTCCCTGGTGACTTTTTCAACAGCACCGACCCTTCCCTGCCTGCGGGAAGAAAACGCGGCATTGTATTTTCCACACCCGGCAGCGGTTTACGGGTAAGTGACAAGGATTTCAGTGACGCGGTTTCCGGCAATAGCGAACAGTTCAAGGCATTCAGTCCAGCCCGTACATTCGCAGCCATCGGAAGCAACAAAATGGACCTGACTTTCAGAATACCCGGCACAGCTACCGCCGCGTTCGTCAGGGGATTCGGCGCTATATTTTCGGACGTTGACCGCACTAATATCAGCAGCATCGAGTTTTTCGAAGGAGACAAGAGCCTGGGTAAATTCAACGTACCGGCCCGCAGCGACAACAACGGCTTCTCCTTCCTCGGCGTCGTTTTCCCGGATAACAAAGTGACGAGGGTTACCATCACTACCGGTTCGGCAGGAATCACCGGCGGGTACAAGTACCATGCCAACGACGACCTGGTGATCATGGACGATTTCTTTTACAGCGAGCCGGCCGCCGGACAGTAGCTATGACCGTTAGTTAACCAAGCGAAGCATCAACAAACTCATATCCCCGAAAGGCTCCGCCGGTCGAAACCCGACCGGTGGGGCCTTCCTTTTTCTGCCGTAGATTTTATCCAGGCATGGTTTTATTGGAATGCTTTTTGCAGCGATCTTTTTCGAACGTAATGCAAAAAACATTTCACAATACACTATTTAGGATTTGACAATGAGTTTGGAACCCTCAGAATCAAGCAAAATGCCCAGCAGACTTCCCAAATCGAATACCGGCATCCGCGGTCTCGACGAAATAACCGCAGGCGGATTACCCTCCGGCCGGCCAACACTGGTTTGCGGCTCCGCCGGATCCGGAAAAACGCTATTCTCAATGGAGTTCCTCGTACACGGGGCGACGAAATATAAGGAACCCGGCGTGTTTGTGGCCTTTGAAGAAAAGGCCGAAGAACTCGCTGTGAATGTGGCTTCGCTCGGGTTTAACCTGAATCAGTTGCAGCACGACGGGCAAATCCGGGTCGATCATGTGCGTATCGAACGAAGCGAGATCGAGGAAACAGGTGAATACAACCTGGATGGCCTTTTTATACGCCTCGCCTATGCGATCGACAGCATCGGTGCGAAACGCGTCGTACTGGATACGATCGAAAGCCTTTTCTCCGGTCTCACGAACCAGGCTGTGCTCCGGGCGGAGCTCCGCAGACTGTTCGAATGGCTCAAAGAAAAGAAAGTGACGACCATTATCACAGGCGAAAAAGGAGAAGCATCGCTGACGCGCCAGGGGCTCGAAGAATATGTGTCGGACTGTGTGATCCTGCTCGATCACCGCGTCGAGAACAAAATATCTACCCGCATCCTGCGGATCGTGAAATACCGCGGCTCGGTACACGGCACAAATGAATATCCCTTTCTGATCGACGAGGAGGGTATCTCGGTTTTGCCCGTAACATCGCTTCAACTGAACCATCCTGTCTCTTCCGAAAGAATCTCCTCGGGTATTCCGGCGCTCGACAAAATGCTGGGCGGCGAAGGTTTCTTCAAGGCCAGCAGCATATTGGTTTCCGGCACGGCCGGAACAGGAAAAACCTCCATAGCGGGGAGTTTTATCGACAGGGCGTGTACCGATGGCATGCGTGCCATCTACTTTGCCTTTGAGGAATCGCCTCACCAGATCGTCCGCAACATGCGGTCGATCAATATCGACCTGCAAGCGCATGTGGACAGTGGTTTGTTGCTGTTCAGTGCCTCCCGGCCCACGCTCAACGGATTGGAAATGCATTTGCTGAACATCGTGAAACTGGTCGAAAAATTCCAACCCAGCGTAATCGTGCTCGATCCGATCAGCAACCTCGTCACTGTCGGGTCGAATAGCGAGGTCAGAAGCCTGCTCACACGCCTGATCGATTTCCTGCAAAGCCAACAGATTACCGTCATGTTTACCGCGCTGGCGCTCAACGACAAAAACAGCGAACAAACCGACGAAGGCGTATCGTCTCTCGTGGATGTGTGGGTACTCGTGCGCGACATTGAGTCTAACGGAGAGCGTAACCGCGGGTTGTATGTGATGAAATCGCGCGGAATGAAGCATTCCAATCAGGTAAGGGAGTTTGTGATCACCGACGAGGGCCTAAAACTGGTGGAAGTATTCCTCGGCCCCGTGGGCGTGCTCACCGGCTCTGCGCGGGAGACACAGCAGCTATTGGAAAAAACTTCCGAAGCACTTCGCGACCATGCCGTTTCGCGAAAGGATCGCGAGATCGAACGCAAAAGATTGGTCCTGGAATCGAAGATCGCTACGCTGAAAGAAGAATTCGAATCATTGCAGGAAGAGCTCAACAAAAGCTATATCGAAGACGAGCTTAAAAAGAGCATTATGGAAGATAACCGCAAGGAACTCACCCGCAAGCGTGACAACTTGCTTTAATACCCCGTTATGGAAGAAGTGAAAGAAGAAGTGAAAGAAGAAGTATGGGAGCTAAGGCTTTACGTAGCCGGGAAAACCGCCCGGTCGGTAGCTGCCCTGGCCAACTTGAAAAAGTATTGCGAAGAGCACTTGAAGGACAAATATGTGATAGAGGTAATCGACCTGCTGGTTCATCCGCAACTGGCTGAGGGCGACCAGATACTGGCAATCCCTACGCTGGTCAAAAAGGTACCGGAGCCCATCCGGAAGATCATTGGAGACCTGTCCAACGAGGAAAAAGTCCTGGTAGGGCTCAATATTCGCCCGGCAAAATAAATCAGATGATCAAAGATTCACACGATACACAGGATTGGGACGACAGTGACGAAATGGACAACCACTTCGTCCTGGACCTGTTTATAGCCGGTGCTTCCTCCAATTCAATCCGGGCGGTTGCGAATCTCAGGGAAATCTGTGAAAAATATATCAAGGAAAGATATACCCTCCGGGTGATAGACGTCCACCAGGAAAAGTCGCTCGCTTCGCAGGAACAGCTTGTTGCGCTCCCGCTTTTGATCAAGTCACGGCCTTATCCCGAGCGAAGGTTGATCGGCGACATGTCGGACACACAAAAGGTTTTGAAAGGTCTTGGTATATCCGGTGAATGATATGAACAATGCGAAAACTTACGAGCAACTTCTCCGGGAAAACGCCGAGCTGAACCTGCGTCTGGAAGAGGCCACCGACACGATCGATGCCATTCGTACCGGCCAGATCGACGCGCTCGTAGTGAACGACGCCAACGCCGGGCATCAGCTTTACACGCTCAAAACAGCCGACCATTCCTACCGGGTATTCATCGAAAAAATGAACGAAGGCGCCGTTACGCTGAATGAGGACGGCATCATTCTTTACGCCAATTCCCGGTTTGCCTCGATGCTTGGCGCAACGTTGCCGGACATTGTCGGGAAGCTTTTCGAAACGTTTGTTTCCGGCGACTGCCGGCCGATGTTCCGGGAGGTATTCACGACGGCATGGCACAAGGACGTGCAAATTGAATTGAAGGTTTCCAAAAACAAAGGCACGGTGCCCTGCCAGCTCTCCCTGACGGTCCTGCAACTAGATGAGGGCCCATCACTGAGCGTGATCATCACCGACCTCACTTTTCAAAAAAACATCCAGCGCCTCCTGAAAGAAAACAACCAGCGGCTCACCATCGCCAATACCGAGCTGGAAGCGAGCAATCACGATTTGCAGCAGTTCGCCTCGATCGCTTCCCATGATCTTCAGGAGCCTTTGAGGAAGATATTGATTTTTGCGAATATGATCAGGGACAGGCACGCCAAAGACCTTCCTGCTGAAAGCCAGAGGTATCTCGACAAAATCATTTCGTCCTCGCAGCGAATGCGCTCGATGGCGTCAGATATCCTGAATTATTCCGGACTAACAACGAACCCGGAAACTTTTGACCAGGTAGACCTGGAAGCGGTAATCGCCGAAATCCTGGACGATTATGATTTGCTGTTGCAGGAGCGAAACGTGGAAGTGATTGTGAACGAGCTGACGATGGTAGAAGGGAACCGTGGGCAAATCAAACAGGTTTTCCAGAACCTGATCAGCAATTCCATCAAATTTTCAAGACAAGACAGGCCACCGGTTATCCGGATCTTTTGCAACCCTGCGAACCCCGCATCCGGGGAAACAGATGAAGGCGCATTTTGCCACATCGTCGTAGCCGACAATGGCATCGGCTTTGAAAAGGAATATCAGGAAAGGATATTCTCACTTTTCGAACGGCTCAACAACAAGGACCAGTATGAAGGCTCGGGAATCGGGCTCTCTATCACCAGGAAAATCATCGAACGCCATCATGGGACAATTTCTGCCGAAAGCATCCCGGGAGAAGGTGCCCGCTTCACGATCAGCCTGCCTGTGAAGCAGCCAAAAAGTGAGGGCTGATACAGCATCCATCTTCGCAAGTAGTCGGCGACAACATTTCGTGTCCCGCAAATCTTTCATGAACCTTTAACTAATTGGGATTGACCGAATATTTCGAAACGGTTAAATATCCCATAACCTTCTGCAATTGGCTCGAAAAGAATTATAAATTGCAACATCTGGTAGCTTATGACTCCGTCCGGCACTCGACTACCAGGTTCAGAATACTTGCAAACACTATCCCTTACTTTTTAGCATGACAGAAAGAGAACCAGGAGTTCAGCGTCTTTATCCGTCGATTTTCGGAAAACTAGCCACCCGTTACTATTGTCTTCGCCAACTTCGCCAGGCCATTGAAGACGTTATCCAGGAATTTGTAGCGCGCGATTCAAAAAAACTGACTGTGGCCGACTACGGTTGCGGAGGCCGGCCCTACGAATCACTGATAGCACCATTCGTTCACAAGTACATCGGCATCGACCTGGCCGGGAACAAGCTCGCCGACATCCTCATTTCTCCCGAAGGGCAGATCGAGCTGCCCGACGAAAGTCTCGACGTGGTCATATCGACCCAGGTGCTGGAACACGTGGTGAATCCGCCTGAATACCTGAAAGAAGCACTGAGAGTGCTAAAACCTGACGGTCAGCTGATCCTGACTACACACGGGTACTGGATGTTCCACCCCGATCCCACCGATTACTGGCGGTGGACCTCAGCCGGATTACGGAAAGTGGTAACCGATGCCGGTTTTGAAGTGATCCATTTCAGAGGTATCGTCGGCCGGGCGGCCGCAGGCATGCAACTCTGCCAGGACGGCTTCACATTTGCCATTCCGCCATCCTTTCGCCCGGTTCTCGCATTGATATTCCAGCCTCTCATTTACCTGCTGGACAAAATACCCTCGCAAGCTGGCAAGGACAAAGATTCCGCTACGTATATTCTTGTAGCGAAGAAGCGGGTTCCAACAGTTTAGTTAAATCATCGAGCGGCTCAACCCGGAAATTGCGTAGGTCGGAGAATGGTTTGTGCATTCTCCGATTTCCGCACGCCCCTATCTTTCAGCATCTGGCTGATCTGGCGTGCCATATAAATCGATGCTTCGATTTCCGCTTTACGGATAGCCACGCTTTCGATGTTGAAACCAAATGGAATGGAGCGTTCCATACAGAATGTCGTGAGCTCAGAGGCGATATCAAGGCAGATATTGACCGATCGTTCCAGAATATCTTCGGATTTCCGCAGATCTTCCTTCACATCCTCCGGCACATTGATACCGAGCCAATCCATAAATTGCAACGTTTTTTCAGAGCCACAGGCCGTAATCGTGAAAATAATCGTCGGTGGGGTTATTTGCTCGCGATCGCAGCGACGCGCGAGGTCGTCGATCACCTGCCGGGCATATTCGAGATTGAATACACATTGTGAAATGAAGTACGATACTCCGCATTCCATCTTGTCGAGGATCCGCGTATCCTCGTCTTGGAGGATCTTATGGCGCTCTGGAATCGTCACGGCACCTATAACGGATGTTTCCTCATTCTTGCGCCAGATTTTATAAGCTTCCGGCAAGCTCGTCTTCACAGGAAAGTCCGGCGCGGGCACGCCTACAAATACCGGATAGAAATTTCGTTTGTTCAATGCTTCCAGCCATTCCGAGAGCTCTTCCGCGGAAAACTTGCCGGCGGGCCGATAGATGATTTTCGGGACGTCCAAACTGTCGAGATACTCCGAAGCGAAATGCATCGGGTCGAGCGAATTCATGAACGGGAAAGGCCTTTCCTCTTTCGTGCGGGCAGATTCGTCCTGCACGTCATATACTACCAATGCATCA
The DNA here is from genome assembly GCF_019924045.1 of Dyadobacter fermentans. Lineage (GTDB taxonomy): Bacteria > Bacteroidota > Bacteroidia > Cytophagales > Spirosomataceae > Dyadobacter > Dyadobacter fermentans_A. The sequence goes on from NZ_JAHXBN010000027.1 coordinate 47,833, forward strand.
ATATCCAGGGTGGCGAGTCGCTCCATGGTCTTCTGGGCGATTTCGGCAACGCGTTCAATAGTGGTGTCGGCTTTGGGTGGCGTGATACCGTAAAGTACCACTCCTGATTCTTGGGATTTGATCTTGTTTAGAAACATGACATTACTGAATGGGCTTCCTGCCGCTTCTCTTAAAAGAATATCTGCTATATGGACGTTGTCCTACGGTTGTGTATAGCACTTTCGTCCATTCTTCAAACTAAACATCATTTTCTGGATTTATTACTACCGGATTTTCCTTACTACGCATTTTTTTATCAATCAGCATGCCGGTCGCCGCTATCCCGCGCATAGCCACCCGGTCGTTTGATCAGTTACTACCAGCCGAAAATTACACTTGAGCTACCTTCCGGTATACCGTTTTTTGCTCAGGTCCAACGCAAAAAATTTGCCCGCAACGGAAAGGTATATACCGGCACCGCATTACTTAGTAAATCGAATCAATACATTACAAGTCATGGCTAACAGACGCGAATTTTTAAAAACTACCGCAGCAGGCTCGCTGGGGATCGCCATCGGCGGCACGGCCATGGGTTTCAGCCCCAAAAGCTACAACCGCATTATCGGCGCGAACGACCGCATCCGAGTAGCGACGATCGGAGTCAACAGCCGGGGTAAAAGCATGAGCGGAACCTTCGCAGGTCAGAAAAATACAGAAGTAGGCACCGTTTGCGACGTTGACGAGCGAGCTATCCCGAAAGCCATCGAGGCCGTAATGGAGGCCAGGCAAACCGCCAAACCCAAATCCGAAAAAGACTGCCGTAAGGTACTGGAAGACAAGTCGATCGACGCCATATACATCGCTACACCGGACCACTGGCACGCACCGCTCACGATCATGGGCTGCCAGGCGGGCAAGCATGTGTATGTAGAGAAACCATTGAGCCATAACCCGCGCGAAGGCGAGCTCGCAGTCGAGGCCGCGCGTAAGTACAAGCGGGTGGTGCAAATGGGCGCGCAGCGCAGGTCCGCCCCGGTGCTTACGGAAGGCATTAAACAGCTGCACCAGGGCATTATCGGGCGTGTGTATCTGGCTAAAACATGGTATACCAATAAAAGAAAGGCCACTTACCTGAAACCCGGCACGGTACCCTCCTGGCTCGACTACGAACTTTGGCAAGGCCCCGCTCCGCGCATGCCTTACAAGGAGGGCCTGATCCATTACGACTGGCATTGGTTCTGGCACTGGGGCACCGGCGAAGCGCTCAACAACGGCACGCACGAGGTGGATGTGGCGCGCTGGGGCCTTGGCGTGGACTTCCCGACGCGCGTCAGCTCGGTGGGCGGGCGGTACGAGTTCAAAGACGACTGGGAGACGCCCGACACGCAGATCGTCGCGATGGATTACCCCGGCCGCGTTTCGCTCGTCTGGGAATCGAGAAGTTCCAATGGGCGCAAAATCGAAGGTCAAGACCGGGGAATCATTTTTTATGGTGAAAACGGCAGCCTCGACACCGGCGGCGACTCCTACAAGGTGTACGATCTCGACGGCAAGCTCATCAAAGAAGTAAATTCCCCTACCGAGGAAGCCGGTATGCAGGGCCGGAACCTGGCCAGCCCCAGCCTGGGCATGGACAACCTCCACGTGGCCGATTTCCTCGACGCGATCCGCAATAACCGCAAGCCGAATTGCGACGTCGAACTGGGTTACAAGAGCGTCGTGGCCATGCAGCTCGGCAATATCGCCTGGCGGGTAGGCCGCGACCTGAAAATCGATCCGAAGAACGGGCACATTATCGGCGATAAGGAAGCCGAGAAACTCTGGTCACGCGAGTATGCCAAGGGCTGGGACCCGATTGTGTAAATGCATAGCCCCTGCAGATGAACTTTTGCAGGGGCAAATTCCTCTTTCCCACCCCTATTACCCGGCAGCCGACAACTGCCTGTCGACCGAAAACCGTCCGCTGCCTTGCACGATAACCGCCAGCGCCAGCCCGATCACGAGCAAATGGTATTCATAGCCCTCGCCCTGCTGGTTGCCGAACCAGTTCATGAAGAAGCCGTTCTGCGCGTGTTGGCCTACAAAAATAATCCCGGTAAACAGCCCGATGATGGCCACAGACCAAAGCCGTGACGCGAACCCGGCGATCAGGGCGATCGCTCCCGCAAACTCGATCAGGATCACCAGGAAGGCGAGCAGCCAGGGTATTTGAAGGGTTTGAGTAAAAAACTGCATTTCACCATCGAAACCGGGGCCACCGAACCAGCCCAACACTTTTTGCGCGCCATGCGGGAAGAGGATCAAACCTATTGTAAGCCGGAGAATAAGGCCGGTCCAGTCGTTGTTCGTTTTAAAAATGATTGCTTTCATTACTTTGTCAATGGTTGTTTGAGGCAGCAAAGGACCGGAAAGCGGCGGTCGAAAAAATTAAAGTAGTTGAAGAAATCAGCCCTCCATTAATTTTTTACGGAGCATGCTGAGAAATACGGGCGTAATGCCGAGGTACGCGGCGATTTGCTTTTGCGGAATACGCTGCCCGAAGGCCGGATATTTACGGATAAATTCCCCGTACCGGCCCGCGGCATCCAACGAAAGCGACTGGTTGATCCGCTCCATGTGGGCAATGAATGCATTTTGCAGCAGTATTCTAAAAAAACGCTCCATTTTAGGCACCTGCTCGTAAAGCTGGTCGAGGTCGGGCTTCGTGATTTGCAGCAGCTCGGTATCCTCCAAAGCTTCGATATGATAGCGGCTTTCCCGGCCCGTCAGAAAGCTGAGCAGATCGCCTACCCACCAGCCTTCAATCCCGAACATCAGGATATGCTCGAAACCGTTTTCATCAAGCGAATACACTTTCACACACCCTTTCACAATGAAATTCTCCGACCTGCACACCTCGCCCTGCCGCAAAAGAAACGCTTTCCGCTTCAACACTTTCGGTTGAAAAAGCGATAGCAAGAACTCCGCCTCGCCCGCATCGAGCTGAACATGGTTTCCGATATTTTGAAGTAACAAGCTGGTATTCATTCCACGGCGTTTGTTGGCTGCCTAAAACTAGTTCTTTTGAAGCATCCCGTCAAATTCCCAGATCCTGCAATCAAGCCCACAAACAGGTTAAAGAAGTATACATCTGACGTTCAATACTTTTAACGGATAATTCATCAACTCCCGTCCCATGAAACCGATCGTCTTTATTATAATACTTGCAGCGCCGGCCAGCACACCGCTGTTTGCGCAAACTTCCGACAATGCGGAAATTGAGCGAATGTACGATGAAGACCAGTCTGCCCGGAAAGTCGCCAACATCAACTGGACCCGACTCAACAAAGCAGACTCGCTGAGACGTCGGAGAGTTGACGAGCTCCTGGATTCCAACAAAGTCCGCACCGGACAAGATTTTTACCGAAGTGCGATGATCTTTCAGCATGGCTCAGATACGCTCGCTTCGGCAAAGGCTATCAAATTAATGAAGCAAGCCCTCTATTTGGACAGTACTGTAGACAAATGGCTGCTCGCCGCCGCCATCGACAGGCACTTAATGCGAAAAGGAATGCCGCAGATCTATGGCACGCAATATGTCATGATGGGGCAGAATGGAAAGTGGCAGCGCTATCAGATCGACACCACGAAGGTTACCGACCAGGAACGCCGCGATTATCATGTCGAAACACTGGCGGAACAGCTCGTAAAGGAGCGCCGGATGAACCTGCGTCCGATTCTCGAATACCACCAGGCGGGCAAATCAGTGGATGAAACGGCAGCATTTATACGAACGGAAGTTCAAAAAGGTGCAAGCTCATTGTACGATGTAAGTGAGGCAGGCATCAATTCATTCGGATATAAAATAATGGGCACCCCTTCGGAAGCAGTCAAAATATTCAAGCTCAACACGGAGCTTTACCCCACAGGTTTCAACACATTCGACAGTTATGGCGAATGCCTCATGAAGTTAGGCCGGAAAAAAGAGGCGATCGCGGCTTATCAGAAATCACTTTCTCTGAATCCTCAAAATGACAACGCCAGAACTGTTCTCGCAACCCTCCTCAACCGGTAACCAATGCGTTTCGGGCTCACGCCCTGCTGCCCAGTATCTTGCCTTCACTGCACCTCTGTCCTGGGTGCATTTTAATCTTAATTTAAGGCCATTTTAACGGCGTTTAAATCTGCACGGGCCTTTTTTGGACTATATTTTTCAAAAATATTAATATCTCCCTCCCCCTGACATCAAAACCGAATTACGCCTGCTGAGCGGCATAGAGCGTTGGCATAGCCATGTTCGGAAATTACTAAAACCTGAAATTATTACTAAACCTGTTTGAAAATCATGACACATATCCGCTCCCCGTCGCGCCCGTACGGACGCCCCTCCACGTATTTTTTGACACAAAACGCTTGATAAACACTAACTAATTTCTACATGAAAAGTGATGTACAACCGCCCGTCCTGCGGTCGGGATGGATTATGAAAATAGTCCTGCTAAACCTGTTGCTCCTGATATCGCTGTGCTCGTATGCCCGCGCAGCCACCGACAAGAAAATCACCGGTAAAGTTGTAGACTCCAAAGACGCTTCCCCGCTTCCCGGCGTGAATGTACTCATCAAGGGGACGGGCATCGGTACTTCGACGGATGCTTCCGGAAATTACGAAATCAATGTCCCCAACGAATCCAGCGCACTGGTATTCAGCTTTGTAGGGTTTACCAGCCAGGAAATTACCGTCGGCAACCAGTCGGCGATTGACGTGAACCTGGCTACCGATGCGAAGGCTTTAACAGAAGTGGTGGTCATCGGGTACGGTACCGTCCGCAAATCGGACCTTACGGGCGCCGTAGCTACCATTAAAGGCGAGCAGTTGGTAGACAAGCCCGTACCGAACGTTTCCCAGGCGCTGCAAGGTAAAATTGCGGGCGTCGAGGTGAGCGTCAACAGCAATGCGCCCGGTGCTGCGGCCAAGGTGCGCGTGCGCGGTATCGGCTCCATCAACTCCAACATTGACCCGCTCTACGTCGTGGACGGGGTAATCGGGGTGGATGGCAACTCGATCAACCCGAACGACATTGCCTCGCTCGAAGTGCTCAAAGACGCCTCTTCGACAGCCATTTATGGCGCCAGGGGTGCCAACGGGGTGATTATGATTACGACCAAACGCGGCCGCGCGGGCGCCATGAAAGTTTCCTATGACGGAAATGTGAACGTCAGCGATCTCTACCGCCACGTCAAGACCCTGAATTCCGACGAATTTGTGAAGGTTTACAATGAAGCCTACGCCAACGGCACCAAATTCGACCCGGCTGGTGGTACCTGGGCGCCTCCGGCAGCCCTCAATCATGCGAACTTCCCACTCCTGTTCGATGCCAACGACAAGCCGTTATACAATACCAACTGGGAGAAAGAAGTGTACAAGCCTGCCATCTCGACGAACCATTCGCTTAACTTCCAGGGCGGTAACGACAAGACGTTGTTCAGCCTCTCGCTCGGCTATCTGAACCAGAATGGACTTATGGCGACTTCTGCCTTCAAACGGTACAATCTCCGGTTCACGGTGGATACGGATGTCAACAAATGGCTGAAAGTAGGCGGAAGCCTGTCGCTGATCAACAGCCGCCAGCGCATGGTATCCGACGGTAACGGCGGGTTGAATGTGCCCCGCATGGTGTCCGAAGAAGTGCCGATCCTCCCTGTAAAATATCCTGACGGCACCTGGGCCGGTAACAACGACATCGCCGGATTGGAAGGCGGGCCGAACCCCGTGAATATCGCCCACAACCGGTACACGATCAATAATACGCTCCAATCGCTCGGCAATACCTATTTACTTTTCCACATTGCCAAGGACCTTGATTTCAAAACCGATCTTGGGTTCAACCTCCAATCTCAGAAAAACAACTTCTTCTCCTCCCAGAACCTGGCGCACATGTCGGCCGATCAGGGCGGGGTAGCTAATATCCGGGGCTACCTCAACACCTACTGGCAGTCGGAGAACTACCTGACCTGGAACAAGACGATCAACCAGCGGCACCGCATTACGGCATTGCTCGGGGCATCGTGGCAGCAGTACAACCAGGAAACCGATTTCGTTGAAACCCAGAATTTTATCGATGATATTTTCCAATGGCATACCCTCGGCTCCGGTTCTGTAAGAAGCTCCTCTACCTCAGCCGATTACAAATGGGCCATGAATTCGTATTTCGCCCGCGCGACCTATAACCTGGATGAGAAATACCTCTTCACGGCGACGGGCCGCTACGATGGTTCGTCGAAATTCGGGGCGAACAACAAATATGCATTCTTCCCCTCGGTAGGTGCCGCATGGCGTGTGTCCGAAGAAGGTTTCCTGAAAGGCAACAAGACCATCACCAATCTGAAAGTACGCGCGAGCTATGGGCTTTCGGGCAACCAGGAGATCGGTCAGTATCAATCCATTGCACAAATCCAGCCCGGTACCACCAATGCTACCAGCACGGTGCTGAATGGCGCATTGCAATCGACCTTGCTGCCGAGCTATCTGGGTAACCCTAACCTGAAATGGGAAAGGTCTTTGCAGTTCGATGCCGGCGTGGAGTTAGGTATCCGCGAGAACATCGACCTGACGGTGGATTACTACAACCGCGTCACCAAAGACCTGCTGCTCCAAGCGCCTATTCCATGGTCGGCTGGTGAAGTGAATGCGAATGTGTACCAAAACGTAGGCTCGGTTCGGAACTCGGGTTTTGAAGTGAGCCTGAACACAACGAACATCGAAACACGCAATTTTTCATGGACCACCAACTTCATATTTGCGACCAACGCCAACAAGATCCTGAAACTGAACAAGGGCAACGCCGACATTTTCCCCGGCCCTAATTTCCTCGGCCAGACCAACATCCTGCGTGTGGGCGAGCCGATCGGATCGCTGTACGGCATGACGAGGATCGGGACTTACAGCACCGACGAAGCAGCCCTCGCCGCCGAGCATAACCTGAAACCAGGCGACAGAAAGTACATTTACAATGCCGATGGAAGCAATTATTACAGCATTATCGGCCGTACCACGCCCAAATGGACCGGCAGCTTCAACAGTACCATGAAGTACAAAGGCTGGGATTTCTCTTTCAATATCCGTTTTGTGGAAGGCTTAAATACCGCGGCGACGTTCAAGCACTCGGTGGAAGACAGGCAGACCATCGCGAACAGCCTCGCTACCGTGCTGAATGCCTGGACGCCTACCAACCAGAACACGATGATTTCGCAGGTGCGTAACTACAAATTCGCGCAGGATTCGCATTTCGATACCTGGTGGGTAGAAAACGGCTCATTTATCCGCGGCCAGAACTTCATGCTCGGCTACTCGTTCAACGACCCTGTTCTGGAAAAACTGAGAATCGACCGCCTGCGCCTGTATGCAAGTGTTCAAAACCTGTTTGTGATCACGAAATACACCGGCTATGACCCCGAAGTGGATACATTCAACTCCGGCTACGGGGCTAACACCGCCTTCTCGCAAAACCTGGACTTCTTCTCCAATCCCCGTCCAAGGGTTTGGAACCTGGGCTTGACACTTACTTTTTAAACCGCAACTACAAAAGATATGAAAGTGCTGAAAAATATATTGCTGGCTGCTTCACTGCTGACCATGGGTTCCTGCTCGGATTTCCTCGAAGAAACCCCGACAGGCTTCCTGACGCCCGAATCCGAAGCTTCCAGCAGCAAAGTGGCCCGGGCTTATGCAAATTCCGCTTATGTCAATTTGCAGGGGCTTCTCGCCGGCCAACCGGCTTCCTACGGAGGTAATACCTACAACTTGCTCGAATTCATGACCGGCAAGGCAAACAGCGACCTCGGGCAGACCGGATTCGTGAACTATCAGAACCTGGGTTACACCAACACCTCTTTTTACTTCGACACCTGGTGGCAGCAAATGTACCTCGGTGTAGGCGCCTGTAATCTCGCGCTGCAAAGCATTCCGGGTATCAATGCCGCCGGATTGACCGACGAGGCGAAGAACAATATGCTGGCGGAAGTCCATACGCTGCGGGCGCTGTACTACTTCTACCTCGTGCGGATGTACGGCGCAGTGCCTGCCGTAACCACCACGCCGACCAACCTCGACCTGAACGTCGGAAGAACGCCCGCAAAGGACATTTACGATAAGATCATCATCCCCGACCTGCTTGCTGCCGAGGCTTCGACGCTCCCCTGGTCGAACACGACGGGAAATGTGTCCATGTCGGCCGTGGAATCAATCCTTGCGGATGTGTACCTCACCTACGCGGGTGCGGCGATCAATGGCGGCCAGCAATATTATGCCGAGTCGGCGAAACGCTCGTTGAATGTGATCCAGAAAGGCGGTTACTCGCTTTTCAAAAACTACACGGATATGATCAACCCGGCGAACAAAAACCTGGGCGAGTTCATTTTCCAGGTGCAATATGCTGCCAGCGTGCCATTAACCAACCCGCTCACCCCGCTCACGATCCCGAACTATTCGGGCATTTCGAAATATGCGGATGAATACGGGTCGGTATACCCTACGCCCGAGTTCATCAAGTCGTTTCCTAAGGGCGATAAGCGCGTGGAAGAGAAGCAGTTCTTTTACACTACTGCGCCGAGCATCAAAACAGGCCAGCCTGTGAAGTTCAAGAACACCTACATTTACAAGTGGTTCGATGCGAATGCGATCACAAGTACGATCAAATCCGATCTGAACTATACATTGTACCGCCTCGCGGATGTGTACCTCATGTACGCGGAGGCGTCCAACCGTGCCGAAGGCGCACCCAACGCGAAAGCGGTCGAATATGTGAATGCGATCCGTGCACGGGCGAACCTGGCGCCTGTTTCAGGTTTAAATCAAACCGCATTCGAGCAGGAAGTATGGTCACAGCGCTATTTTGAGTTGTGTTTTGAAAACAAAATGTGGTTCGATATGCTCCGGACCCGGAAAGTTCGCAACGACATTACCGGTAACTGGGACAATTTTGTGGGACACAAAACCGTCTTCGGCGCTACTTTCAGCGAAAAGCAGCTGCTGTTCCCCGTGCCGAGACAGGAATCGGACGTGAACCCGAATTTGCTGCCCAACAACCCCGGGTTTTAATATACCATAAGGGTAGAATGACGGCAGCCGGCTCTCTGAGCCGGCTGTTTTTGTTAGCGCGGCAGCGCAGCGCGCGGTAATCAACGCATGTCTGATTATTACAGGTACCTCCCGCACAAGTTCTTTCCGCAGCCGTTTTACGGAGAATAATTATATTTATTTAAAATATAGTTATATTTAATATAGAATTCGTACCAAGTGAACCCTAAGCATCCGTTACCATGAAAACCATTACCAGGCTTTTACCCATCAGGGTTTGCTGCTTTGTAATTGTTGCAGCATTATGGCTTCCGGTCGCTATGCTACACGCGCAACCGCTAGCCAGCCCTATCTGCTCTTCTACGTCACAACATCAGAAACTGATTCTTTCGAAACCCACGAAACAGATTTTTGACGATGCACAGAACCGGTTGAAGGCGTACATGGCCTCTTCTCAAACGCAACGCACCAATGCTGTCGACCAGGTGTACACCATTCCGGTCGTCGTACATATCCTGGAACCTATCGGCCGTTCGCTGATCACTGATTTGCAAATTCATGAAGGTATCGCCGAACTGAACAAAGCATTCCGAAATCAGCTCGCCGAATCCGACGGGGTCGACACCCAGATTCAATTTCAACTGGCGGTACGATCCCCGCAATGCACACCGACCACGGGAATCGACAGGATTTATACCAACAATGCGGCCTACACCTCGTTTGGTGTTACCGGCCCCGGCGGCTCCGGGTTACCGTACGACCAGGTATACCCGATGGGTTACTGGAATAATCTCGAATACTATAATGTATGGCTTGTCAACTACATGGACCAGGCTGCGGGCATGGCTGGTTATCCGACCGGCGCTTATTCGACGACCGATGGCGTGTTGCTTGTGGCCAGCTATTTCGGCACTAAGTTGCTCGCCCACGAGTTCGGGCACGGGATGTTCCTGGGGCACACGTTCTCGCGCGGAATCGGTGAAGGCGATCTTGGGACGATAGAATGCCCGCTCAACGACAACTGCGCAGCGCAGGGTGATAACATCTGCGACACGGAGCCGGTGAACCAAAGTTCCAACTATCTGTGTCCCGGAAACCCCAACCCGCTTAATCCATGCAACAACAACAGCCCTTACGGCAACGTCCTCAAAAACTACATGGGCTACAACAGTTTCAGCTGCCAGACGCAGTTTACCAATGACCAACGCACGAGAATGCGGAGTGCTATTGAAACATTACGCTCCGGGCTGATCAACAGCAAGGGCCTCGACCCTGTCGTGCCCGGACTGAACATTCCGAAAGGCACCGCCGCGACCCTCACCGCCACAGGGTGCAATGGGCTGATACAATGGTACGACGCCCTTACCAATGGCAACCACGTCGGATCCGGTAATACCTACACGACGCCCATTCTCGAAGAATCCCGAACCTACTACGCTTCCTGCCTCCGCGCCGACTGCCCCAGCGACGTGCGCGTACCGGGTGTGGTCACCGTCGGCGCACTGCCGGTGACGCTCGTGAGGTTCGGGGCTGAACTTTTGGAACAAAACCGGGTGACGCTCAGCTGGGCTACCTCATTTGAAGCTTTGCACGACTATTTCGATGTAGAATCGGCACGCGACGCCAGAACATTCCGAAAGGCCGGCCGGGTAACAGCACCGGTCGGGGTCGCGGGCGGTATTTCGGAATACCGGTTTACCGATACGCCGGAGCCGCCGGCAGGTATGTTGTTTTACCGGCTAAAACAGGTCGATGTAGATGGCAGTTACGCCTATTCCAGAATCGTAAATGTGAGAATGCCGGACACCCAATTGATTATCAGCCCCAACCCCACCGAGAACGACATTACGATCAGTGGGGTGTCGCAAAGCTGGGATATCGAGGTGATCAATGCGGCCGGTGCGGTGGTACAACGGGCCAGGAACCAGCGCCATATCGATTCAAAACAACTCCCGGCCGGTCTTTACGTCGTGCGTGTGACGACGCAAAACGGGTACACCGTATCCAAAAATATCATCAAAAAATAAAGCCCAACGCCGGCGGAGCGGTTTAAACCAAACCCTCCACCGGCGTTACCAGCCCTTCCTCCTTTCCTTCCTTCCTCCTTTCCTCCCTTTCCTCCTACTCCCCATTCATCTCATCAATCAATGCTATAAAAGAAACTTCTCAATTCAGTTGCGAAGCTATCCGGTACTTCCAGCGCCGCGAAGTGCCCTCCTTCGCTCATTTTGCGGAAGCTGACGACATTCACGAAACGCTCCGCCCATTCTTTCGGGAACTGGGCTTCCCTCGGGTACAAGGCCACGCCGGCAGGTACTTTCGACTTCTGCAACGGCTGCGCCCCGCTCCACTGCGCGATCGCATCCGCTTTGTACATCCGCATCGACGTCGCGATGGTCTGCGAGGTCCAGTAGATCATAATGTTGGTGAGCAATGCATCGCGCCCGCCAAATGCCGCTTCCAGAATTTCCGGCGACGCTCCTGCACTACCGAAACTCAGTATCCAGGCCGCCAGCCCGGCCGGCGAATCGTTCAGTCCGTAGGCGAGTGACTGGGGTTTGGTAGCATGCACCATTGCATAAGCACCCTCGCTGTACCACCATTGCTGTACAAACTGTGCGAACTGCTTCTCGGCTTCGCTCATGGTAGCGGGGTCCTCCTGGCCCATCGGGTAACCTACGTCGGTGAAATGCACGCCGGACACCACATCGGGGTATTTCGAGGCCAATGCCTTTGTAACGCCCATGCCCACATCGCCGCCCGCAGCGTAGAATTTATCATAACCGAGGTTCCCTGTCATTAACTCTTTCCAAAGGTCCGCGACGGCCTCACTCGTCATAGCCACTTTACCCGAGAACCCGAAACCCGGAATGGAAGGTATCACGAGGTCAAAACCCTGCTCGCCTTCGGTGAGTAGCGGAATGATCTTGTGGAAACGATAATAGCTATCCGGCCAGCCATGCGTCAGGATAAGCGGCTTGGCGTTTTTTCCCTTCCCTTTGATATATTGAAAATGAACTTTCACGCCGTTTACATCAGCAATGTACTGCGGGTACTTATTAAGTTCGGCTTCCTGTCGGCGCCAATCGTAGCTGGTGAGCCAATATTGCACCAGTTCTTTCAAATAGGCTTCGCTGGTGCCGAAATGCCAGCCGGAACCTTCCGCTTCGCCCGGCCAGCGGGTGTTTTGTAAACGGCTTTTTAAATCGTCCAGTACTTGCTGCGAAACCGATACTTTAAATACCTCCATGTTTTTCATTGTTACGTTTTTTTTAGTTTGTGAAAAAGTGATCATCGGGCTCAGCATGAGCGATGTGAGCATCAGAAAGCGAAGTTTTTTCATGGCGTCCTGTTTGTTTGGATGAAACAAAGGTACCGCTATGAAGCTGCGCGCCGTTAGGAAGGATTTCGGGAAAGATAGTAAAAAACTCCGCTGGACAAATCAGCTCTTCCGGTATTCGGTAGGCGTCATGTTCGTGAGCTTTTTGAACGACTTGTTAAAATGCGAAGCGTCTTCAAAGCCCAGCCAGTAGCAGATTTCCTGGATCGATAAAGCCGTTTGTTTCAGCAGACTTTTGGCCTCCATCACCACATATTCATCGATAAAAGCCTTCGCCGGCTTACCCAGTTCCGCCTGCAAAACCTCGCTGAGGTATTTCGGGGTGATATGCAGTGCCGTCGCGTAAAAAGCAACTTCCTTATGCTCGGGAAAGTGCTCCGCAACGAGTTTTCGGAACGACTGGGCTATCTTTTCTTTGTTGGAAACACCATTCGAAACACCATTGCGGCTACTACCGAGCGGCGTCTGGCTTCCCGGGCCGGCATGAAACGACTCGGCCAGCATCAGCAACGAATGGACCATCCCGGGAACGGCGCTTTTATCGTCCTTCAACTCTTTCAGCAAAGCGAATAAGGAAGCCATTTTCCGCGTCTGGTCGTCCGACAGGCGGATCACATGCCTGCCCCCGTGGAAGAAAAAGGGAAGCGAATGCAGGAAAGCATTGTTTTTCATACCCTCGAACAATTCTTCGGTGAAATAGACGGTGTCGTGCTCGGCGGTGTAGTTTCCCGTCCATTGGCAAACCATTCCGGGCCCCACCGTGGTGAGACATCCGGCCGTCACGAGGTAATCGGTGCTGCCTATCTTAAAAACGTCGCCTTCGCCCGTGTAAGTAATGCCCAGCCCGAAAGAGAATGTCCTGAACGGGAAGTTGACATGAGCGTTTTGGTAGGTATGCCTGTCGGCCAGAAAGAAGGGAACATTGAAACTGTGGGCATTCTGATGTTTGAGAAACTCGTACAGATTGAAGGACGTCAGATTGAATTTTTTCTGCATAATGTGCTGGTTTCTATGTTGCCGGGTGAATGGTGACACCTACTGTGCCGCCAAAATAGTGAAAATTTATTTTTACCATTAAAAAACAATTTACTGGTAAAGTATTTATCTTTAACTGTTATGCAAATGAACAATCAGCTGATCAGACTTTATGAGGACGTTGGAAAACCTGCAAATGGATGGAGGGTGCCTTGCATTTAATTTCATCAACACCGTCAATACCCGGAAACCGGCCCCCGAATTCGAATACCTGAAAACCTTCGGCGACCTGCTGACGTGGTCGGAAAAGGCGGGATCGCTTGATGGAATGCGGTTACAGGCCCTCAGGGAACATGTCGCAGAAAAGCCGGAAGATGCGTCGATAGCACTTAATGACGCGATAGATGCCCGCGAAATGCTTTACGGATTGTTTTCGGCCATTGCCGCCGGTAACCCTCCCGATGCGGCGGTGACGAATGCATTCAACCGGAGGCTTTCGGAGTCCTTTCAAAGTATTCATGTAAAGTTTGGCCCGGCAAGTGCTGAAATCCATTTGAATGGTGAAGACGTTGCTTTGAACGAGCCATTTATTCATGTGATGAAGTCCGCAATCGATGTCCTTACCCGTGAGGATATTAGAAGAATCAAAGAATGTCCGCGCTGCGGCTGGCTGTTTCTGGACACTTCCAAAAACGGCAAGCGCAAATGGTGCGATATGAACGTATGCGGCAGCCGCGAAAAATCGCTTGAATACTATTACAGAAAAACACGCCGGAACGTATGATTTCCAACCAGTGCATCCGCTGTGTTTTCATCCTCGCAACCGCGCTCGCGACCATGCAATGCAGCCGCGACGGTACCCGCCAAACGGCGATCGCCTACCCCACGCCCCTGCCCGACACTACCGCGCTTCCGTTCCTGCCCGGTATCGTCAGCAGCGATTCGCTGGATTTCAACTCGGCCTTTTCACCGGATGGCAAGTCCTTCTATTTTGCAAGATCGGGCAAAGGTAAATGGATGATTTATGTAACGGAGTTCGCAGCAGGTTCTTGGAGTAAACCACAGCTGGCTGCTTTCAACGAACCAGGCTACTCGCAAGCGGACCCATTCATCACTGCTGACGGAACACTGTACTACATTTCAAACCGGCCTAAAACTGCCGGAGACAGCGCTTCCGACTATGATATATGGCGCATTCACCCCCGGCCCGATGGCTCGTGGACGTCGCCCGAAAATGTTGAAGCCGTGAATTCCGACAGCACCGAATACTACGTGTCGCTTGCCGCCAATGGTAACCTGTACTTTGCGTCCAACCGGCAGGGATCGGCAGGATCGCACGATATTTACGTAAGCCGGTTTGTCGACGGCTATCACACTAAGCCCGAAAATCTCGGACCAGCCATTAATTCGGAACAAATGGAGCACGATCCAATGATCGCGCCGGATGAGCGCTACCTGCTATTCACCTCAGTCGACCGCAAGGATTCTCGCGGAAGCGGCGATCTCTATTATTCGTGGCGCAATGCAGATGGTACCTGGGTGCCGGCCAAAAACATGGGTGCCCGGTTCAATACCGATAGCTATGAATATTGCTCCTACCTCACACCCGACGGTAAATACCTGTTTTACAGCTCCGCTTTCGATGTAAAATGGATTAGCAAAAAATATCTTCCCCGGACACCGTAAACGCTGGCGTGCCTGACAAATAGCATCGGACACGCCAGCCAACTGTTATTTTTTGATCACCTTATAATGCCGCACCTCGCCTTTGTGCTGGCTGGAAAGAATGAAAATGCCCGAAGGAAGTCCCGAAATATCCAGCTCCTTCAAAGTACCCGGCGTGGACACGTAACGCCGCACGATGCCTTTCGAGTCCGTGATCCGCAAGGTTTCATATTCAAGCGGCTTGTCGAACATAATCCGATCCTGGTCAACCGGATTGGGATAGATCACCCGTTCAGGCTCCTGATTGCGAAGTTCCGCCAGAGGAGCCACGCGCGCCGGCACGGTCAGGATGTCTGGGCTTAATGTAATATCCATATCGAAATACAAATCCGAGCTCGTTGCGCTGGTCTGGTGCACCTCCACCGCAATGGTATTTTCCCCCAGTCTGAAATAGCTTCCATCGTTCGGCACCACGATTGTTTGCCAGGTGTATTCCGGAGAAGCATTGGTCGCGAAAGTCGAAAAGGTAGCCGTAGCCGGGTTTATATTCGGGTCACCCGGAGTCAGCGCTTTGCCATTGATGTAAATCACCACCCCATCGTCTCTCTTGTAGTTGATAATGATCGACTTTTGGTAGGCCATATTTTGCGAACTCATCCGAAAGGAGTTCCGGAAATAGGAAGTAGTCCAGCGGGTTGCGCACGGAGCCGCAAGGCAGCCTTCACGGAAATAGGAAGCACGTCCGCGGGCCTCGTAACAATCCAGTTCGGCCTGACAGGCCGGAATGAGCGTTTTTTCCCCGTCTTCCCGATTCGGCGAATAACCGAAAGGTGCCGGGCCGGTCGGCCAGTTTGTCCCGTCGTCGTAATTGGGCGGATCTTCTGCATTGAGCTCGTCGGGATCCTGCCCGCCTTTCCAGTTAAATATACCATTGTCGGGAGGCACCATTCCCCTGGCAAAATAGCGCCAGCTGCTGCCTGCGTGCAATACCACGGTAGTACCGCGGGGATTCTGGTTGTACACCTGGCCTCCTATGCCACCGCCGCCATTCAATCGCCCTACCACAAATTCGCCGGAATAGAAAGGATAGGATTTCGTAGGATAAAAAAATACCTCCGGCTGATTGAACCCATACCGCCATTTGTATTCAAGCGGCGTGGGCTGCTGATCGGTAATGTTCGACTGCTTTACGTCATACAGCCAGATGCCATCTTTATTGAAATCCGACGCCGCCTTGATGGTGTTGTGCACGCCCGTCGTAGGGTCCAGACTATAAGTCGTTGTCAAACTGTTTATTTTAAAGAAACGCAGGCTGAAATGCCCTATCTGTTCGTAAGCGCCATCGTTGTAACGCAGCGAGATAAGGTCCGCATCCTTATAATAGTGCCGTACTGTCACCTGCTGCTTTCCGGTGAGCTCGGGATTAGGCTTAATGGACCAATACCGGTTCATGACCCGCCAGTTGGAGCTGAACGACCGCGGCCTGTCCGACCGTACGTAGTTGGTACCGGGCCCCAGCGCCCCTACTTCCGTCCTTCCGGGCGCTCCGCCCAGTTTTACTTCAAAGGGAGCTACGCCCGCTTTCCCGATACTCAGGTCGTGCTTGTTGATCGACAACAGCAGGTTGCCTTTATTGTCGACGTAATGCGTGAAATTATCACCTCCCGGCTGTGCATCCGCGCATTCGCATATGGCCGTGCGTACAGTGTTGTCGGTTTCCGGAACGGTGAAGCCGTCGAGATCTTTAAAAATCGTGAACTGGTCGACCACCTGTTTGTTGGCGCTGATATACTTGGCTGTCAACCGCTTGTTCTCCACCTCAATATACATCGACCCGCCCGACAACAATGCAGAGGCAGCCATAAGCCGGTTAACCAGGCCGGGATTTTTGACATTGCTGCTATATTCCTTTTCCCCCTTTCGCCCCCCAGCCCCGTTCACGACATACACGATCCCCTCATTTTTCGCGGCCGCACTGTTTTTGTAATAAAAGCAGGAGTTAGGCGTCCCGTCATAGCGGGCATTGTCCTGTGCATTACTGGTCAGCACGGGATTGTGGGTATTGCTTACAAAATCGGCCGAAGCGGTCTTAAGTCCGCGCATCAAACGGGAGCGTTCATAACCGTGGCTATGCCCGGTCACGAGCAGGTCTACTTTATAGTCGTCCAGAATAGGCACAAGATTCTGCCGGATATACATCAATTCAGGCTCGTCGTCCGAATTATGTGAACCACCCGTGTACGGTGGCATATGCGTAAATACGATCACCCAGTTGATATCCGGATTGGCATTCGCTTTGGCAAGATCCCTCCTAAGCCACTGTGCCTGAACGCTGGCGGGCGCCAGAATCGACGACTTGTCATCACCTTCTTTTTCAAATCCAAAAGAATCCAGGCTGATGAAGTGGATGTTGGCATAATCAAATGAATAATAGGCCTCGGTAAAGGACGGCTCCCCGCCTCCTTCCCCGTTTGTAAAATTGTTGACAACACTATAATAATGGATTTTCTTATCTAACCTTCTCGCTTTAAGGTCATCTTCGGTCTTCGTGCTGTCGTAATAATCGTGATTACCCGGCGTAGCGAAGAATGGCGTCTGCCGGAACATAAAATCGTACCGCAACCTGCGCCGGTCGAAAACATGGTCCTGGTATTGGTCCTTTGTTCCCTGCTCATAAGCATTATCGCCCAGCCAGAGCCAAAGGTCCATCGGGCCCGTTTTGTTCACTGTCATATAGTCCTTCCACGAATTGATCACGCTATCCTGACGGCTGGCCGTATCAGGTTGGGAAGGTGTATAGCCAAAATCGCCCAGTACCCACATTTTCACTTTCTTTTTAACACCCGGCAAGGGGGGCGTCCTGAAAAAGTTATCGGGTGTTTTTTCCAGCTCCTCGGGGAATGCCGGAGGTATCCAGCTGCCGATATAGTACCGGTACTGCTGGTCGGGTTTCAGGCCCGTGAGCGTGATGATGTGATCAGTGGTCGCCGCCGGCTCCTCCGCGATGGGCGACCCATTCCCGAGCAATTCATACTCCGGTTCCGATGAATAAACGACCCGCCCGATATTCTTGATATCGGTCTGCCAGCGGATGGTTATGGAAGCAGTTGAAGCAAACTCATTTAGCTTTTTTGAATACGCCATTTGCAGATACGGGCCGCGTGTTATTTTGGGTGTCTGAGCGAAACAGGTCGAAAATAACAGGAGGCAAAATGAGAGCACAGATAGAGTCGGTCTCATAAGCATCAGGATTTAAAGATGGAAGAAGAGGGACTTGTATGCACAAATAATTGTATAGAAAAATTGCTATTTATTCTTTATATATCCAAATTAAATTCAATATATTTACCCATATGAAACCCTAATTATCAGACAGTTACATCTGTTTGCAGTATAGCCTCTATCTGTACTCGCCTCCCGTTTTCACGCGGGAGTGTGAGGTGGTAAATTCTGGTGTTTACCAACGTGTTTCGAAACGTTTGCCCGTCCCCTTCCTACCTCGGAATCATGATGAAAACAATGCCCCTCTCCGGCAAAACCTGCCTTTGGATACTCTTGCTGATCGCATCAATAATAGCTTGTAAAGGACCCGACGGCGACACCGGCCCGGCTGGTCCCCAGGGACCGCAGGGAACGCCCGGTCAAAATGGCGCACCAGGCCCCGCCGGACCGGCCGGAGCAGCCAATCTCATCGTCTCGCCGTGGATCAAAGTACCTAACACAGCCTGGCAGCGCGAGGATTCAACGTATTTCATGGTGACCCACGCCGACAACAACATTACCCAGGCTGTCCTCGACAGCGCCCTGGTTATGGCCTATTACCGTAATGAAGGCCGGCCAAGTGTAGTGTTTTCGCTGCCTTCTGCCAATGAAGAGCTGACATTGGGCTTTTTTATGCAGGTACAAAACCAGGCTGGGGCAATCAACTTCGATGTAACCTATTTCAAGCCCAGGCTCACCCCTATCGATTTCGACCTCGAATTCCGCTGGATCATCATACCGGCCAACAAACGGGGACGTCTCCACACCACCGACCTTAAAGATTACGCGCTCGCCAAACAGCAACTGGGCCTGACTGACTAGCCAGGCCCGGTTACGTGCGGATACCATTATACGTGGTCAACGTTCATTTGCGTACAAGTCATGTCGGAATGACCTGTACGTAAATTAACGTCTTCTGGGATGATCGAGCGAATACTGCAATATTACCTTTTCCGGGTCGATCTTCGAGTACACAATCGGTACACTATCGCCAATAAATGTATTGTCAAAAAATTCGTTCGTAACGCTCGGCTTAAACGTTAATTTACGATCGTTTACAATGTACTCGATCGTAAATCCCTTGCCCTTGTATGACGTTTCACCGATTACGACCCCCATTGACCTGACGGGGTTTTGCAAGATAAACGCTCTTTCTTCCTCGAAGTCCCTTTCGATGTACCGGATGATTCCATAGATGGCACACCATATAACCACAGTACCCACAAAAACCAGCGCCAATTTTTCAATGACTACTCGCGATTTTGTTTTTTGACCTGCCTTGTACTGCATCTGTGACCTCATGGATCAAAATTAGGTCAAGAAACTGGTATTCCGCAATGCCGCCCCGAATCATCAACAATGGTGAGGTATTTTGATAACCTGTGAAGCAATTACACGCTCTCTCCGGGTAGTGCCCCTGCCGGGCGGTAAGTATTGATAATCATGCCGGTCGAGGTAACTTTCGTATCGACCAGCGAAAGGCCGCCCGCTGGAATGCCGTTTTCGAACAAACGCTTTCCGCCCCCGAGTACAACGGGCGCGATCCATAGCCGGTGTTCATCGATCAGCCCGGCCGAAATCAGCGTTTGCAAAAGGTTGCTACTGCCCCAGATATGGATTTCCGGGCCTTCCGATGCCCGCAAGCGCCCTACTTCCTCTACGACATCCCGCAGGATCTGCGCATTGTTCCAGTCGAGGTGGTCGAGGGTGCGTGTGGCAATGTACTTCTTTGCCTTATTGAATGCCTTGCCGATCGGGTCATCGTCGTGCAGGGGCCAGTAGGACGCAAAAATATCGTAGGTACGGCGGCCCAGCAGCATTTCAAATTCCCCCGAGATGATTTCGCTGATGGTTTCATGCAGCATATCGTCCCCGTAATGCATGAACCAGCCTCCGTGTTTGAAATCGCTGCTGGGGTCTTCTTCGGGGCCGCCGGGTGCCTGCATCACACCGTCGATTGAAAGTTGGGTAATGGCGATGATCTTTCCCATGTCGTTTTGTGTTTTCAGTTGAATTGTGATACAACAAAGGTACATGGTCATTCTCTGTGAATGCGGGTGCAAACTTGCCAAAAGAAGGGGCTGATCACGCCTGGCCAGCCGCGCCTGGCCGGCCACGCCCGGCCGGCATCAATATGCTATGCAGACCATTCGGTAGGCGCCTTCCCGAATTTTTTCTTGAAGGAATGGGAGAAATGGGAAAGGCTTTCAAATCCTAGGTCGAGGTAGATGGCAGAGGGCTTCCTGCCCTTGGTTTCGATCAGGTACCGGGCCTCGGCGAGCCTCCTTTCTTGCAGCCAATGCCGCGGCGCCATGCCGAATATCCGTTGAAAGTCGCGCTTAAAGCCCGCCAGGCTCCTTCCGGTAAGCCTGGCAAACTTTTCTACCGGAACATTATAGTGAAAATTACTGAGCATGAATTTTTCCAGGTCCATTTTGTAAGGCTCCGAAAAATCGAACAGCAGCTCTTCCAGCTCCGGCATGGCGTGCATCAGCAAATGCACCGCTTCTTTCACTTTAAGCATACCGAGCTTCTCCGTTACCGCTTCATGCGGATTGCGGATATACGGCATCACCGATTCAAAGAACGCCCGCAGGAATTCATTCACCGGAACGAGCACATTGGGCGGGCCGGAATATTTATGCCCGGTTTCTACCTGCTCTTCCAGTGCGATCGTCCGCAGCAGGTCCTCGTGCAGGCATATCACCACCGTTTGATAGTCCTCACCTTCGAGGGGCGTTTTGGTAATTTCCCCGAGCTGGTTCTTCTGTACCAGCAGCATTTCACCGGCGCCCATCGAGATTTTCTGTGTGGCCGTTTCCAGAGAGAAACGGCCCGAGACCTGTAATATCAGCGTATTATGTTCCATAAAAGCGACTTTATCCTTTCTCTGCTTGGAGAAATAGGAATAGAAGATCACTCCGGGAATTATTTCAGTTGGATTCGTCACAGGGTAAAGATATAAAAAGCGGGCGCTGAAAGTACCGGCTAGCGTTGCAAATAAGTCCCGCCCGCAATCGCTCCCGGAGCAAAATGCGTATCGAGCACCTCCATTTCCGCAGGTGTAAATGTAATGCCCATCGCCTCCATATTCTCGGGCAGTCGTGCTCTCCGGCTCATGCTCACCAGTGGCATGATATGCTCGCCCTGCGCATTCACCCACGCGATCGCAAGCTGCGCGGGCGTATACCCTTTTTCGGTCGCCATCTGCTTTAATACCTCCACGGTAGCCAGGTTTTTGATCAGGTTATCTCCCTGGAAACGTGAAAAATGAGTTTGGTAACTACCTGCCGGAAGCGGGGCTTTCAGCTCGCCCGTCAGGAGCCCTTCGGCGGTATTGGCAAAAGTTACCACGCCAATGCCCAGTTCCCTGGCTGTCGGCAGCAGATCGCCTTCTATCTGCCGGTCGGCGAGCGAATAGCCTATTTCCAACGCGGTTACCGGGTGGATGCTGTGTGCCTCACGCAATTGGGCCGCGGTAATTTCGGAAACGCCCAGGTGACGGACTTTGCCTTCGGCAATCAGGTCGGCAACGGTACCGATCACGTCTTCCACCGGAACACTGCCATCGAGGCGGCATGGTTGGTACAGATCGATGGTATCTATCCCCAAACGTACCAGCGAATAGTTGATGAAATTTTTGATGGCTATCGGGCGGAGATCCAGTCCCAGCCATTGATTATTGTAAAAAACAGCCCCGAACTTAACACTGATAAAAGCGTCGTCACGGCGGCCCCGGATCGCCTTGCCTACCAGTAATTCGTTGTGTCCGGCGCCGTAAAAATCCCCGGTATTGAGGAAGTTAATACCATTGTCAAGCGCCGCCTGAATGGTAGCAATGCTTTCGGATTCGTCGTTAGCCTGGCTTCCCCAGACGGGCGACATGCGCATACAGCCTAATCCGAGTTTGGAAACAAGCGGGCCGTTCTGGCCCAGGTTCATTCTGGTTATCGTGGTCATCTTTTTTTGTTGATTTTAACAATACAAAGATGACCCATTGCCGCTCCCGGCCGATTTCCTCCACGGCTCAAATTACTTGCTTGTACGGATCAGCCGGCGCGCTGCCTAAGCCGGAAATATTTTGCCGATCATCCGGCCGATCTCCACAAAATCGTCGTGGTTGCTCACCGATCGTTTTTCGGTTTCGTCCGCATTCTGTTGCGAGAATGGGTAAATCAGCAGGAAGTTGTTTTCCAGCGCGTGTTGATTCAGAAAATCAGGCATCTGGCCCATTCGCGGGAAGAAAGACGCCATACCGCGCTTGGCCATGAACAAGATCAGCCCTTCGTCGGCCTCCAACGAGGCGGCTGCCTGCTCGGCCTCTCCCCAGTAATCGATCGTGTGCAATGACAGCTCGATGGCCGATTTCCCCGCTACCCGCCCGATAATGCTGATGATCGGCGCACTGGCATAAAAAGCCATTTCCGAACCCGACGACTTCCCGATATTCCATACGCGCAGCAGCGCATGAAAAAAGCCCGGTTCCTTGTCCGCTTTGGGCGGGATCAGGACAATGTATTTTTTAATGGTAGAAATCGGCTGGGCGGCGTGGTAAATCAGCGTATTCACATTTTCATTCTGTAAATAGCCATTGGTAAGATTGTAAACGAACGACGGCGTGAGCCCTTTCCCGGGCTGCAACGCGACGATCAGATCGGTTATCTTCTGCTCCTTGATCACGTTGCTGATGCCGGTAGCCACATCGCTATCATACCGGGTAAGCGGCCGAATCTGCACGTCGGCGGCCGCAGCCAGGGTTACGGCTGTATGAAGCGTCTTTTCCGCATTTCGGACTGACGACTCGTTCTTCTCATCGTTGATCACATTCAACGCGAATAGCCGGTCCTTGTTATGCCCGGCCTTAATGAGCAAGCCCAGGTTCACCGACTTTTCCACCGCATCCTCATAGTTGACGGCTATCAGGATATTCTCGCTCTCCGGATTCTCACCCGATGCCGTAGCCTCA
The DNA here is from genome assembly GCF_019924045.1 of Dyadobacter fermentans. Lineage (GTDB taxonomy): Bacteria > Bacteroidota > Bacteroidia > Cytophagales > Spirosomataceae > Dyadobacter > Dyadobacter fermentans_A. Next base: position 71,074 of record NZ_JAHXBN010000027.1, read on the forward strand.
TTATCGGCCTCCGCAATCTTGGCCGCACTCGACATTGACACGAATGAAGAAATGGTACAGGAAATAAGGATCAGCAGGATGCTGCCATTGAGCACGTGTTCGCTCAGCAAACGGACCGGCTCGCCACTTTCGGTTTCAGAGAGGATGATATTATAACCGACCATTACCGCTGCCAGCGTGGCCGCTGCGGAGGCCGAGCTCAACCCAAAAATGATCATACCCTCGTCCTTTGTCAGCCGGAATGTCTTTTGTGTAAACACCGCCGCCAGGTACTTTCCGCCAATGGACGCGACGAGCATCACGGCGGCAACAACCAGCGTTTCCAGGCTTTTGAAAAACACCGTAAAATCGATCAACATCCCTACGCTGATCAGGAAGAAAGGGATAAAAATAGCATTACCGACAAATTCCACGCGGTTCATGAGCGCGGACGTGTGCGGGATGAGCCGGTTGAGTGCCAGTCCGGCGAAAAATGCGCCGATAATGGCCTCAATACCCGCCAGTTCCGCCAATACAGCTGCCAGGTAGATCATCACCAGTACAAATATGTATTGGGATATCTTGTCATCGACCTTCTTGAAAAACCACCTTCCTATGATTGGGAATATAAACAACACAGTGAGGCTGAATGCCGCCACCGACAGGCCCAGCCGGAGCCAGAATGCGCTGTTCACTTCTCCCTGGGTCATCCCCACTACTACCGCCAGTACCAGCAGCGAAAGTACGTCCGTAAGCATGGTTCCGCCGACGGTGATATTGACCGACAGGTTTTTGGCCACCCCCATCTTGCTCACGATCGGATAAGCAATGAGTGTGTGTGACGAAAAAAGACTAGCGAACAGAACTGAGGTGAGCATCGAAAAATGCAGCACGTAGTAGCCTCCTATCAATCCCAAAATAAATGGAACGGCAAATGTAAAAACCGTGAATGTGATGCTCTTGCCCATGTTTTTCTTGAAATCGCCCATATCGATTTCAAGCCCCGCCAGGAACATGATATAGAGCAGACCGGTAGTACCGGTTACTACCACGCTGCTGTCGCGGGAAAGGAGGTTAAAGCCGTTGGGCCCTACCACGGCACCGGCAATCAGCAGGCCGAGCAAATGCGGGACTTTGATCTTATTGAGCAATAACGGTGCGCTCAGAATGATGATCAATTCAAGGAGAAACTTCAATACCGGATCCTCGATCGGTAAACTGCCGATGTGGAGGTTGAGCAACGTCATCATCTAGCGGTTGGTTAGGCGGTTTAGCTCAATGGAAAATTTCGCGGTGCAGGATTTGTCGATCCCCGTGGTCTGCATTCCCTTGATCAGGTTCTTGTTGTCGCGGGTCAGCTCCACATTCAGTTCCATATTCCTGGCGGCCGATGAATCGCTGGTATAATGCAGCTGGATGCTGGTACTATCGTATTTCGCCGAGAACACCCTGACGACCTTATTGTTATTGATCACACGCGTATAAAGCCCGGTGGAGTCGCTCACAAACTCCCAGGTATTGGAACGCAAATCCCCAATTACATATTCACTGCAATTAGATTCCCGGCAGACCGACTTGCTTGCCCAAAGCCCCGCGATATCATCGGGCCAGCGCTGGATCACGACGGCCGTATCCCTGGGGGTAAGCAGGCTGTCGCGCATGCGCAAAAGCGATTGATAATCAGCCTCTTTAATCGCAAATTCTTTCTCCCGGGCAAGCAGGCTCTGCTCGCGCGCATCGAGCTCGTGTGCCCTTTCCTTGTCCTGGCAGCCCATTAACAGGCTGAGGGCGAAAAGCGTAGCAAGAAGGTATCTGTTGAATGCCATAGCGGGTGGTTCAGGTGGAAAATGCAGGCCGGCAAGTTAAAAAAGTATTCTTTTAAACAAAGGTAAAATCAACCTGAATGCGCTTGGAGCAGGCTGCGGTAGCGGTCGAGCAGCCTGGATTTCGCGATAAAACCGATGTAATGGCCCTGAGCATCAACTACCGGCAAATGCCAGGAACCGGTTTGGTCCAATCGGCTTACGATCCGTGCCACCGGCTCGGTTTCCGCTACGGTTGCCGGCGGCTGGCGCAACAACGATGCTACCGACAAATCAGCTTCGTCTCCCATTGTAAACAAGTAAGGATAAAGCTCCTTCACGAGGATCATGCCGCGAAAGATCCCTTCGCGATCCACCACAGCCAGGTGGTCGTGCCGGTTTTCGTGCAATCTGTCTACAAAGTTTTCGAATGGCAGGTCGATGTCCACGACGGGTACGTCTTTATCGATAAAATCCAGCGTATTCAGCTGCGAAAGCAAATTCCGGTCGTGTTCGCGCGTAAATATTTTGCCTTCGTCGGCCAGCCTTTGCAAATCGGGCGAAATAGTGGAGAACCATTTGGAGATCAGGAACGACATCACGCCCACCACCATCAACGGAATAAACAGATCATACCCTGAACTGGATTCGGCAATCAGAAATATGGCCGTCAGCGGGGCGTAAAGCACGCCGCTCATGACGCCGGCCATTCCTACCAGCACCAGATTGGCTACCGGTACATCGGAAATGCCGATGAAGTTACACGACAACGCGAATACAAAGCCGAGGGTCCCGCCTGCAAAAAGCGAGGGGGCAAAGTTCCCTCCGTTACCACCGCTGAAAATGGTAATGGAGCTGGCAAAGGCTTTCAGGAGGCAAACAATCGTAAGAAACACGACGACAGCCCACCGCTGCCCGCCGACAATACCGAAAAAGCTGTTCTCCATTAACTCCCCTACCTGCCCGTTGACCAGCGCCTTGACGGTTTCGTAGCCTTCCCCAAACAACGGCGGGTACAGCACACAAAGCAGCGACAACATTCCTCCTCCGATCATCGCTTTTCTCAACCTCCCACCTTTCAGCCTGGCAAAAAATCGCTCGACCTGGTGCCCGATCACCACAAAGTACCGGGCATAAAGTCCACACAATACCCCCAAAACGAGGTAAAATGGCAGGTTATGGTAGTTGAACGGATGCCGGCTACTGAAATGGAAGAGGGTTTCCTCATTGAGCAACATCCTGGAAAGTACATTACCACAAACAGCCGCCAGTACGAGCGGAATGAAGTCGGTAAACACGACACCGGTGAGCAGTATTTCAACCGCGAACATCATCCCGGCAATAGGCGCATTGAACGCCGAAGCGATCCCCGCCGTGGCGCCCGCCGCCAGCAACAACGTCCGTTCTCGGTAATCGAGCTTGTAAGCTTGTGCGAAATTTGACCCAATTGCCGAACCGGTTACCGCAATAGGGCTTTCCAGACCGGCAGAACCGCCAAGACCCACCGTAATGGCGCTTTGCACCACCTGCGAATACATTTTTACGGGAGCTACTATGCTGGAATTCTGGGCGATCTCGTGCAGGATAGCAGGTATACCCTTGCGATCGTTACCGCCGAAGAACAGGATTACGACAAGGGATGTGAGCACGATCCCCAGGAAAGGAAATACCGCGTAGAAGAAAATCTGTGTTTCAAAATGGACCTTGTGGGTGATCAGGTTATGGATCGCATGTACCAGTGATTTAAGCACCACGCCAGCCAACCCCGCGCTACACCCCACCAATATCCCCGATAGTATCAGAAACTGCGACCGCGTAAGAATACTTTTGAGCCAAAAGATAATGACTTCATAGAGTTTGAACTTTCTTAAACTATATGCAGTCAGTCCCCTTTTGAATTTCAGGAATGAACGGAATTTCTTAATGGTCGCCTGTTTCACAATAATCAGCTTAGTCTCCTTTACAATATGCTCCGGTTGGCCGGTTAAAGTAAATGTAAAAATCTAAGCCGGGCAACGTTTGTCGGGCAACGTTTGCCGGACAACGTTTGCCGTACAACGACCCTTACGATTATCCCCGTCTCATTACAAATTCAAAAGCAGCGCCTTTTCCACTGTCGCTGGCCACCTCGATCGTGGTCTGATGCAGTTCGAGTATCCTCCGCACGATCGCCAGGCCGAGACCCGCGCCCTTCTGCCCCGACGGGTACATCTCCGCTTGTTTGTAGCGTTCGAAAATCTGCTCCTGATAGGCCTTCGCGATGCCTACGCCCGTGTCGGCAACCCGGATTTTGACCCCGTGACCGAACGCTTCAAGCCGTACGGTAATCTGCCCGCCGTCGGGCGTGAATTTAAAAGCATTGTCGAGCAGGTTCTGGAACACCCGCTCCGTCAATGCAATATCGGCCAACACCGGCGGCAGGGCGGGAACGGTTTCCAGCGACAACCGGATGTTCCGCTCGTCCGCTTTCAATTGGTAGGAGCCGAGGATATCCGAAACCAGTTCGTCCAGCGGAAACACTTCTTTTTGTACCGACACCACATTCGCTTCCAGCTTCGAATATTGAAACAGCTGGTCCACCAGCCCGGAAAGCTTGCGGGTCCCCTCCTGAACGATCGACAGATACCGTTCTTTCTCTGGCTCCGAAAGCGTATCTTTTTTGATCATCATCGTCTCAACATACCCCTGCATAATCGAAAGCGGTGTCCGCAAATCGTGCGAAACGTTGGCGATCAGCTCCTGCCGGAGCCGGTCGGTAGCAGTGATTTTTTCGATATTGTCGACGATCACATCGGCCATATCGTTGAATGTAGAGGTCAGCACACCGAGATTACCCGTCGCGTACCCGTGTACACGGGCGGCGTGGTCGCCATCGCGGAACCGTTTCACGACCCCGGCGATGCTACAAATACTGTCGGTGATCAGAAAGAAGGTCACAATTCCCACCACAAATGCCCCAAGCAGCGCGGCAAAAAAGATGTAGGCAGCTAGTCGGAAATTCAGGTCGTCGGTCAGCGAGGCGAGAATCTGCTTCTGGGTTTCACTAGCCAGCACGGCGTACACATAGCCGACCTTCACGCCGTTTTCCAGCACCGGCGCTACCGAGAAAATGCTGGCTTCGCCGGGGTGTTTCGGATTGTCGCCCATCGGTTTGCCGGCGTCGGAGGCCAGCCATTCCCGCACTTTCGACATGTCGACCTTTTTCATCTGCACCGAAGCCTGAGGTACCACGTAGTCGGTAATGTTCCCCAGCGTATCGAGCAGGTATACTTCCACGCTTGGGTTGGCAACCATGGTGGAATGGATGATGTCATGTGTGACGGTTGTGTCAGGCTTGCCATTTTTAATGGGCTGCGTAAAAGTCGCCAGGTGCTGCGCGATTCCGCCGTACAGTCGCTGGTGGGCCGTCATATAGTACGACTTCGAAAACCGGGAGGCGATCATCACGAATATGATGCCCAGGATGATCAGCAGGCTCGTAAAAACACCGCTTATTTTCCAGAAGAGAAGGTTCCCTCCGATGGTTCTGACTGACATTTCACAGATCTTCGTTAAACCGGTAGCCTATGCCCCAGGTAGTTAATACAAATACAGGATTGGAAGCGTCTGCTTCGATTTTTCCTCTCAACCGGTTGATATGCGTATTGACCGTATGTTCATACCCCTCGAAATCATAGCCCCACACGAGGCTCAGCAACTGCTTGCGGCTGTAACTTTTTCCCGGATTAGAGGCGAGTAAAACAATCAGCTCAAACTCCCGGGGCGATAAATCCAGCCGCTCTCCGCGAAGTATTACCTTGCGCTTGTCGATATCGATTTCGAGCCCCGCAATGCTGATGCGTTGTGGCACGGGCGCCGCGTAACGTGCCTTTTCTTCGCTTCGCCGGAATATCACCCGCACCCGGGCAATGAACTCCCGTACACTGAACGGCTTGGTGAGGTAATCGTCGGCACCGGTTTCGAGGCCCATTACCTTGTCTATTTCCTCCGAACGCGCAGTGAGCATCATAATGGGCGTCTGCCGATCGCCCTGCCTGATTTTCCGGCATATTTCCATGCCGTTCAGGCCTGGCAGCATCACGTCGAGTACAATGAGGTCAAAACTTTCATCCTGGGCGCGCGCAAGGCCATTCTGGCCGTTCTTTTCCGAGACCACTTTGCATCCCAGATCTGAAAGGTGGATCGAAAGCAACTCGGTAATGTTGGTATCGTCTTCGACGATCAGCACATTTTTGGTATCCATATCCGCTGATTTTCTGCAAAGTTTACAAATAAAACAGCGCGGAATGCCGCTGTGATACTTTTGTTATATTTCCGTGACGCTGCCGGGATACTGTGGTTGTTGCTTTGCATCATCCAACGATTCAAAACGGAAACAGACATGATCAGATCATTGCTCGGGCTGTCGCTGACCGCCCTTATTTTCGGAGCCTGCACCAAGGACCATGACCCGCAGCCGACCGCCAAAACCCTTACCGTTGAAAACGTCCTCGATGCCAAACCGCTCGTGCAATCGGGTACGTTCAAAGGCACCGGTACGCCGCCCGTGCTATTGCCGGGACAATCGGTTTCCTTCTCGTTTTCAGCGGCCAAGAATCAGCGCCTGACCTTCGCCACGATGTACGGCTGGAGTAACGACCTGTTTTTCGCTCCCGCCAATCCGGGCATCAGACTGTACGACGACAACGGCACACCCATTACGGGCGACGTTTCGGCACAAATCAAACTTTGGGACAACGGCTCCCGCGTGAACCAGGCGCCCGGTATGAGTGTAACGCACCCGGGCACGGCCGAAGCTACGCCCCGCAATATCAAGGAAGTGGCAGGAATGGACGACTACGGCCACACATATCTGCCCGCCTCTCAGCTCATGAATGTGACGCTGGCTTATGACGGCAATTCCATGTTTACCATTACCATCAAAAACCAATCGGGCGGTACCGCGAACGAGACGCCTTTTAGTCCCGGCGTGTGGGCGATTTCTTACGTTGCAGGTGGTAATTTGTTGCTTCCCGAGCCTCTTTATTCTGAAGGCAAAGCGACGACCGAGGCATTGACCCGCATTGCCGAAGCTGGCGACAACGGTCCTATGAGTACCTGGCTAGCCTCTCAAACCGGCATTTTCACGCCGCTTTCACCGGTATTGGTTGTGGTGTACAATGGTAGTGAAAACCCATTCTTTAAATCCGGTGAAAACGACCGTGGCGAAGGTTTGAAAGAACTCGCCCAGAAAGGCAACGCCGATGTCCTTGCCGCCGCACTGAAAATGAAAGCGGGTATTAAGAACGTCTATGTCCTCAAAGAACCGACCAGCACGGTACTGTTGCCCAGAATCGGTGGAAATGCAGGGGGTAAGGTTTCACAACCGCTCACAATTGTGTCCGGCGACCACATCGCCATCGCTACCATGTATGGTTTCTCCAACGACTGGTTCTTTGCCACAAGCGGTAACGACATCGACGGAAATGCCAGCGGCGATGTCTCGGGAACTGTCGGGCTGTATGATAACGGCACGGCCATCGACCAGTTCCCCGGCGCGGGCATTACGCAATTCAACCTCGCGGGCACACCACTCAATGAAAGCAAAGCCATAGCGCCCGTACCCAATCCGAACAAGTTCACGACCTTGCCGGCAATCAGCAACATCATTAAAGTCACATTGCAGTGAAAAGACACATCAATCTCATTTTCTTTTTTATTCTGCTCGGGGGCATCGCCCTCGCGCAGCATGAAGAGACTCGCAAAAAGCAATACAATCTCGAATCGTCAGGCCTTGCCATTCAGGGCTATGATCCAGTAGCCTATTTTACTCTGAACAAGGCTTTGGAGGGCAAAAAGGACTTTTCGACCAGCTACAACGGTGTCATTTATCGCTTTGCTTCAAAGCAAAACAAAGATGAGTTTGCGCGCAACCCGGCACGTTACGAGCCGCAATACGGCGGCTGGTGCGCATATGCCATGGGTAAGAAAGGCGAAAAAGTGGAGATCGACCCGGAGACGTTCAAGATCGTGAACGGGAAGCTCTACCTGTTTTACAACAAATTCTTTAACAATACACTCAAAAGCTGGAACCAGGATGAGACACGCCTGAAAACACAGGCGGATCACAACTGGATGAAGTTTGTACCTTAAAACTTGCAACACCTATGAACAAAGTATTATTCGTCGCGGCATTCATGTTCGCGGCCCACATAACATTTGCACAGAAGTCCGAAATTTTCGCGCCTAAAGGAAAGGCTATCAAAGGATATGACGTCGTCGCTTTTTTTAAAGAATCGAGGCCGGTTGAAGGCGCCGACAGCCTTAAGTACCATTACAAGGGTGCCGATTGGCTTTTCGCCAGTCGCGCCAATCTCGAAACCTTCAAAGCTGCTCCTGAAATGTATGTGCCGCAATATGGCGGCTACTGTGCCTACGGAACTTCCCAAGGCCACAAAGCACCCACCGAAGCGGAAACCTGGACGATCGCAGACAACAAATTGTATTTCAATTACAATATGAAAGTCAAGAACAACTGGTCGGAAAAGCGGGAAGAATTCATCCAAAAAGCAGATGTGCAATGGCCATTAATCAAAGACAAGCAGTGATGAAAACGCAAACACATCCGGGATGGTCGTGGTTGCTGCGGCTGATAGCGGCAGTGATTATGCTGCAAACCCTCTATTTCAAATTTTCCGCCGCCCCCGAATCGGTATACATCTTTTCGACCGTCGGAATGGAGCCGTGGGGACGTATATTCGTAGGCGTATTGGAGCTGATCGCCTCCATTCTGATCCTCATTCCCCGTACCACCGCCTATGGTGCACTGATCGGCATCGGCGTGATGACAGGCGCCGTTTTCATGCACCTTACCCGACTGGGCATCGTGGTGCAAAACGACTCGGGCAAGCTTTTTGTTATGGCAGTAGTCGTGCTCGTTACCTGCCTGGTGCTCGTCTACTGGCACCGCAGCAGCATTTCGGGCGTAAAATTCCGCGATTAACGTAAACCCGATTTTCCCAAAACTGGGCATTGTTTTTGTCCCATATTTCAAAACCAACGACATGAACAGGCAAGTAACAAAATCAATTAAAGCGGCTTTGGCGCAGATCAGCGCCATGCTGGATGCACTGTCCGACGAGCAATATGGGCGTAGTTTGCCCATCCTCTCGGGTGCCTCCCTGGGCGGGCATGTACGCCACGTGATCGAGTTTTTTATCGAGCTCGACCGCGGCTACCGCTCGGGTGACGTGAACTACGACGCCAGGCACCGGGACAAGGCCATTGAACGGCAGCGGGAACTGGCATTGGCCGGGTTGCAAAAGATTGCGACTAGCCTGGACAAGGAAAATAAGACCCTGCTTTTAACAACCGCCACCGAAGCTGACCAAACCGGCTTTCAGGTTGAAACCAACTATGAACGGGAGCTGGTTTACAATCTCGAACACGCCGTGCATCATATGGCATTGATGAAAATCGGCATCGGAGCGCTCAGCGCCTTCCAGCTGCCGGAAAGTTTTGGAGTAGCCAGTTCCACCATCCGATACCGCCAGGCGCTATGTGCACCGTAACCTACATTCCGACCGGGAAAGGTGCATTCCTGACCTCCAACCGGGATGAACGCACCGACCGCGCTCCCGCGGAACCGCCCGTAACGCGCTATGCTCCCGCGCCCCTCACCTACCCGAAAGATACTCAGGCCGGTGGCACCTGGATCGCATTGAAAGGCCGGTGCGACGCTGCGGTGCTGCTGAACGGAGGTTTTCAAAATCATGCGCGCAGGCATTCGTACAGCAGAAGCCGGGGCCTGATCATACTCGAAATCGTTGAAGCAAATGCTCCGGCAGATTGTTTCGAAACAATGGCTTTGGAAGGAATCGAACCCTTTACAATAATCCTGTTCACAGGTGGCCGTTTAATGCGCTGTACCTGGGATGGCAGCCGCAAGCACCGGAAAGAACTCGACGCGCATCGGCCGCATATCTGGGCATCGGCGACACTCTACAATGATGATGCGCGACAAATGCGGGCCGCAAAACTGCAACAGTGGTACGGCAAAACTGCCGTTAACGTGGAGAGCATTCTGGATTTTCATATCCAAGACGACATCAGGTTCAATGCTGGCCAGAGCTTCAACGAACATCGGGATACAATCGCTACCGTGAGCGTCACCTCCATCGACTTGACCAGCCCGGAGCCCGCCATGCATTACCATGACCTTCGCACCGGAAGAACGTTTGTAACCCGACAGCCCCCAGCGATCTCCGACGAGCAAACGGCATTTCACAACTTTCATTGGAAGATGAGACGCTTCCTGATCCGCCTCCGGAACTGGGAATACTGGCCGCTGGAATGCGTTTACCTGCCCATGGTACCCGCGTGGCTGTGGCTGAGCATGAAGGCCCGATCGGTTTGCTTTTTTGAAGCAGCCAATCCTTCCATGCGCTATGCCGGCTTCGCAGGGGAGCACAAGAGCCGGATTTACTCGCTGATGCCCAAAAATACCTATCCTGAAACGCTGTTATGCGAAGCAGGCATCTCGCGAAAAAAAGTGCTGGAGTTACTGCACAGTGCTCCGTTCAAATTCCCATTAATCGCCAAACCCGATGTCGGCGAACGCGGTGTACAGGTGCAACTCCTGAAAAATGACAGCAATCTCGAAGATTATCGCAGGCGTAGCCGGGTCGACTTCCTTTTGCAACCCTACATCGACTACCCCAACGAAGTGGGCATATTCTATCATCGAATGCCGGGCGAACTAAGCGGGCACATTTCGGGAATCGTCGGGAAAGAGCTGTTAAGTGTTACCGGCGACGGGATAGCTGACATTCTCACCCTGATCATGCAAGACGACCGGGCGATTTTACAACTACCCGCCCTGCATACGTCTCTGGGCGAGCAGTTAAAGTCGGTTCCCGCCGCCGGCGAAAAAGTCCGTCTAGTTCCTTACGGCAACCACAGCCGCGGCTCCAAATTCACGGACCTTAGCCATCGCACTACACCGTTACTCACGCAGGTGATCGACCAGATATGCGCCGGGATACCAGGCTTCCATTTTGGTCGGCTTGATATCCGTTTCAAAAGCTGGGAAGACCTCGAAGCCGGACAGCATTTTTCCATCATCGAACTCAACGGCGCCGCCAGCGAACCGACGCACATTTACGACCCGAAGCATACGCTGTTCTTTGCCTGGAAGGAGATCTACCGGCATTGGAAAATACTATTGGAGATCAGCATGGCAAATGTGCGTCATGGCGTGCCTCGAATGACATTCAGGGATGGCGTGGCGATGGTGCGGGAGCATAGAAAGTACTTGAAGTTGATGCGGAAGGTGTAATTAGCATTAATAGGCATTTTAAAGAAGGAGGCCCATTGCCTTACAACGCATTGCAGATCAAACGCGTCTATGTTATAAACCAGTTACATCATGCAACGACTAGTACTTCTCCTTCTTCTCTCATGGGCATTTACCAATTGCAAACGCGATAAAAGCGCTGAGCCGCAGCCACTGCCCGAAATTGCCGGCATCGTCGGCAAATGGCATCTGGTAGAAACCCGATACAAGGCGGGCGACTCTACCATAGTGAAAAACATGACCAACGAACCACAAAAGGCCTTTTCAATACGTTTCGACGGCGTGATACTGTACGACGGATACGGCTCTTGCTGTGCAACATCTGAATATGAGATAAACGGAAACGTATTTAAGGTAAAACCGCAGAAGGATGTGCCCTACAACGAAAATTGCGGCCTAGTCGATTGCTTTGCCTGCCCTAAGCTGATCATTACGCAAGCAGGCGATGAAATGACGATTGAGTCATGCCTGGGCGGAATCGATAAGTATGTGAGGGAAAAATAATGGCGTATACCAACCACAGTTATACATCGAACTTCTTTACAGGCATTCCGGCAATATTACAGCAACCGTTCACTAAAAACCTCTCAACACCCTCATTACCAGTTTTATATTTTCTTAATTTGCGTATACCGCACCTCGCGGGTTACTTTCCTTCTGCATGATCTGTGACTCAAACTTCTACGCTCATGAAGCACGGCCATTGTTACCTCGCATTGATTGTCCTCCTTTCATCCTGTTTCAAAAAGAAGGAACAATCTGAAAAACCGGCGTCCGACAACGCGGCGCGGATTACGGTTTGTTACAATCCCAAAACCACCGATGCCGAATGGTACAGTTCAGGCAAAAAGGCGCCTATGCTCGATGGATTGAAGGGCATCGATTTTAAAATTACCACTTCCAGCCCGGAGGCGCAGGCTTACTTTAACCAGGGCCTGATGCTTTCCTACGGTTTCAACCACGCTGAGGCGGCCCGGTCGTTTTACCAGGCCACCCGGCTCGACTCGACCTGCGCGATGGCTTATTGGGGTTATGCCTACGTGCTGGGCCCCAATTACAATGCGGGGATGGAATCGGACAATTTTCAGCGGGCCTGGGCGGCCACCCAAAAAGCGCAGCGCCTGGCAGCCTCTTGTACACCTAAAGAAAAGGCGCTGATCAGTGCATTGGTCGCGCGGTACAGTGAAACTCCTCCCACCAACCGGGCGCCGCTCGACATCGCATTCGCGGACGCGATGAAGAAGGTGTATAATCAATTCCCTTCCGATCCCGATGTCGGCGCGCTATATGCCGAGGCGCAAATGGACCTTCACCCGTGGGATTTGTACGACAAGAAAACGAAAGCAGCCAAATCCTGGACGCCGGCGCTACTGGCCGTCCTGGAAAGCCTGCTGAAAAAGAACCCGCGGCATCCGGGCGCGCATCACCTGTACATACACGCAGTGGAGGCCTCTGCCACGCCCGAAAAAGCGCTGGGATCGGCGGCGTTACTCGATTCACTGGTTCCGGGCGCAGGCCACCTGCTCCACATGCCGTCGCATATTTACATCCTCACCGGCGACTATCATTTGGGCTCGCTTTCCAACGTAAGGTCAGTCGAGGCGGATAGCAACTACATCACCGTGTGTCATGCGCAAGGCGCCTACCCGCTCGCGTATTTCCCGCACAATTACCACTTCCTGGTGGCTACCGCTGCCCTCGAAGGCAACTCCAATATGGCATGGCTCGCCGCGCGGAAAGTACAGCATTACACCGCCAGAGAGGTAATGCGCCAGCCCGGGTGGGGCACGCTCCAGCATTATTATACCATTCCTTATTATGTAGCTGCAAAATTTTCGATGTGGGATACGCTGCTGGCCGAACCTAGCCCCGGCAAGGATCTGGTTTATCCGCGGGCAATCTGGCATTATGCAAGGGGAATGGCGTTTTTGGGCAAACATGACCTGCCTCGTGCGCAGGAAGAGATGAAATCCCTTACCGCATTGGCTGCCGACACGACCCTGAAAGATATTACGGTCTGGAACATCAATACTTCCGTGGATCTCGTACAAATCGCCTCCAAGGTGTTATCGGCCGGTATCGCCGCGCAGCAAAACCAGCTCGACAAATCGGCCGCCTTGCTCCGCGAGGCCATTGCCCTCGAAGATAACCTCAACTACAACGAGCCGCCCGACTGGTTTTTCTCCGTCCGGCACCACCTCGGGGCTGTACTGCTCAAAGCCGGAAAAAATGCCGAAGCTGAGCGCACCTATCGTGAGGATTTACAGACCTGGAAGAAAAACGGCTGGGCTTTGATCGGCCTGTACAATGCTTTGCTACAACAAAAAAACAACAGCGAAGCTCAGGAAGTCAAATCCGCGTTTGATAAAGCCTGGGTGCATGCCGACATCAAACTTGCGGCATCATCCGGCATTGCGGATTAGGAATTTTGAAGCAGGGATGGGTTTTCAAAGTGCAAAGCCAATCCCTGCTTTGGCTTGTAGTTCGGCATAATTGACCTTGAAAACACGTTGCTGCATACTACCGCCGGAGTAGCTGACCGTCGCGTCGAAGTAGAGCTTGTTGAACAGGCGTTGCTGATAACCGGCCAAAACCCCAGCCGACGTGTTCCAGGAACTATAGACATACCGGCCACCCGTCACATAATCCCGGTAAACGCTCCGATCATAATTATATGCGAACCGGGAGCCTACATATAGTCCCGACAAATTATCTGAAGCTTTCCCTTTTCTCACCTGGCGTTTTTGCAGATAGTACCAACGCAACTGTGCTTCTCCAACCGTCGGTAGCGAATAACCTCCATATGAAGAGTGGCTGATTTCATTCCCGAGGCTCAAATTGACCGACAGCGGACTCTTCCCCAATTTCCGTTCATAACCAACCTCCATCCGGAGCAACTGATTGTTAAGCCCGATATTCACTTCGGGCAACCTGATTTTGAAATGCTGTTTCACAAAATAGTCGCAATGCAGTACGTCACATAAAGGGCCTGAGCCATTTCGCCTCCAGTCACCGAATGCAAGTCCCAGCACAGAGCGGGATGCGATAACCGCATTTCTGGTAGTAAAGCCCGGCGGTTCCATGTAGCCCACGCCCCAGAGCGACAAATACGGCGTTACGTAATAGATGCCCAGCGAGAAATCGAGAAAACCATTAGCCAGAAAACGACTTTGAAAGCCATATGTGATACTGAAATGCTGTCTCGGGCGCTCACTCTGTATGGCGGCCAGCGACCTTTCATACGCGACCCCCAGATAACTTCCACTGAAATTATTCGCACTTTGCTGGCGTTCAATCCGCTTGTTCATTTCAAAATACCACCTGCTTCCGATACTCGCGAACATATTTCTTCCACTCAATTGCCGTTCAAAACGATCAATGGTGATGGCGCTCCCCAGTCGGTTTGTCCGCGAAGTAAGTGTAGCTTCCAACGATAGCGCAGGCAATACCTTGTATTCAAATGCAGCACTAAACCCAATCCCATTATAAGCCGTTGAGGAATACCCCAGCTTGAACATCTTCCGCGTGGGGACTTTGGTCATGAAAACATTCTCGTAGCGGTCGATAAACCGCTGCTCCACCACAGCGCTATTCTCTTCCGTAAATATGACGGAAGTAGTGTCCTGAGCGAACGACCGTATGGCACATGCCGCCAGCAGCATTGATAGACGGAAAAATCGACGCATTGATTAGCTAAAATACAAACCCGCCGCCGCGCATGACGCGGGGGTTAGCATAAAGAGGCTATCGGTAACATCGATCGTTGTATGAAGTCGAAATAAATGTTCGACGCAAGCCGGGCATATATAAATAAATTATATAGATTTAGCCAATTTATCAACAACACAAATGATCTCCCGCCTAATCGCTGCTACGCTCATACTCATACTGCTTTGTAACAGGATTACCCTTGCCCAGCCCGAAAAGCTGAAAGGAATCTGGATTTCATCGCAATTGGAAATGATTGAAATTCTGCACACCGGCAAAGATTCGGTCAATTACATGTGCAGCAGGGAATTGAAAGAAAATTTCTTCAATTTGTTTATTTACGGCGATACATTGAGTTATCAATCGAGATACACGGCTTCTTCTACAAACAATCAGGTAGAATACGTAGATCGTTACGATCTGAAAATCATCACCAGCAACGATTCCATATTAATCGTGGAGCCCATATCCGATTTCTCGAAAGCCTTTTTCTGGGATAAACCATCTATCACCCTGCGAAAGAAAGAGTACCTCACAGACCAGACAATTTCTTTTGAAAAACTGGTTTACCACTCATTCTTTGGAGGAAGCGCCCCGCATGTATCACTGCAAGTCGATAGTGCAAGGAATCTTTACGTGCATTTTCGAAATGAATATGGCGACAAAACGATGCGAACGGGCACCTACTCGGCTGTGTTGGACGACGATACCTACAACAAACTCATTTACCAACTCCGGAACGCCCAACTCCGGGCACTCCGGTTCGGCGATTTCAAAGGTGCCGATTCGGCCATCGCTACGCTCATCGTCTATTTCAACGGCAAGCGCAAGCACCTGAAAAGTATTGCCCCGCCCCGCATCGCCCGCGACCTCCTTAGCTTCATCGATCGGCAACTGGCTGGCTATCCCGGCCTGAAACCCACCAGCAACACCCGGCAGCTCGAATGGCCGTGATACGTTACTGGGACTAAGGAAGAAAGGGAGGAGGGAGGAAAGGGAGAATGGAGGAAAGGGAGGAGGGAGGAAAGGGAGAACGGAGGAAAGGGAGAATGGAGGAAAGGGAGGAGGAAATGTGTCTTCCTCCCTTTCTTCCCCTTCCTCCCCTTCTTCCCTTTCTTCCTCTACCGACTAAACGTCAATAGCGTCGTACACGATTACTTTATCCCACAGGTGGCTGCAATCTTTGATGAACTTCTGGTGGATCGGGTGATCCTGGTAGGTTGCCTGGCCCGCAAGGTCTTCGAAAAACATCAGCTCAGATACTGCCCAGCTATTGTCTACGACGTCCCTTTTCTCCGTACTCGCCACTACGCCAATGCGAAGCTCCTTGATCGCCTCGATCTTCCGCAATGTTTTCAACCCTTCGATGATCCGGTCACGATCGGCCACCGAACCGGGATTTTTAAGCCAGAAAAATACATGATGCACCAACGGGGTTTTGCTCTTCGCCGGAGACACCGGGGCCGCAACGGACGCAGCAGCACCTGCTGCAATAGCGGCAGAGCTTGCAATGAATTTACGACGGGAATTTGTCATAGTAAGTGTTGAGATATATGGATTAATGAAAAAGAGGCATAGTTGACGTAAAATAAGGCGTTTTCAAATTCAAACTGTGTATCAGTTATAATGAATTTCTGCGCATTTCTTGCTTTTACATGGTGAATTCATTGTGAAAAATACCCTTGATTTGCCTCCGATTCTATGAAAAGACCTTCCGTCTCCTTGCTACTCGATAAGCGCCGAATGAAAGAAGGCTTCGCCTCGGTTAAGCTTTCGGTCTACTACAACGCGCAACAGAAGCAGTATGCTGCCGGCATAATCCTCGACGATAAGCAGGTCGAATTTCTCACCAAAAAACAAAACTGGTCTTTCCAGTAAAGTGAGCGATGAGGGCTTCGAAATCTATGGAACAAGATCTACGGTCGCGAGTATATCGATGACGCGACCGAAGATATGAAGGAAACCTGGCTACTGAAAGCCCAGAAGGTCATTTCCAAAATTGAACACCGCTTTTCATTCGAAGAGTTTCAGGTATTGCTATCCTCGGAGCAGCAGGCGGAAGTGGTTTTCGCCAATGATCTCATTATCGCCCTACGTAACGAATTCAATACGCTTACCAATGAAGATAATTTCACCAGAGCTGTTATTTACCGATCAGCTGCCAGTAGTGTCGAAAGATTTGTGACTGAAACAGGGATAACCAATAAGTCGCAACCGAGGGTACCATTTGGCCTGGTGGCGAGGGATTTCCTGAGAAAATACGAGAAGTTTCTAGTGACCAACGGAGGAATTAACAATAAAACAAAAGCTCGCAGACCCGTTGGCCCTACTACGGTTGCGTTTTACATGAATGCAATCAAGAAAATGGTCAATGAGGCCATAAAAGCCAAAATAATCAACCGAGATGACTACCCATTTGGCAACGATGGATATCGGCCGCCAAGAGGGAACAATACAAAAAAAGCACTCCCAACCGAGACTCTTACCGCGCTATTCTCCTACTCCGGCAAGTTTCCTAGACGAAACTATGCGCTCGATATTTGGAAGTTCTCATATTTCTGCGGCGGCATGAACATGGCCGACTTGGCGCGGTTAAGGTGGAGGAATGTAGATATGAATCAGCGGCAAATCTCGTTTGTCCGGAGGAAGACACGCACCAACAAGGCGAATGCCGGTGCCGGGATAACGTTATCCATGCTGCCGGAAGCAATCGACATTATTGTTAAATGGGCTCAGCCCAGCACTGATCAAAACGAGTTCATTTTTCCGGAGCTGAACCAGCAAATGGATGAAAAGGCAGTTCACAAAGCGATTTTCAACTTAACCCAGCGGGTAAACCGCATGCTCACGCTCATCCTTAAAGAACTTGGGATCCAAGCCAAGATTCGGACCTATGAGGCGCGACATAATTACGCCACTACCTTAGCCCGGGCGCAAGTACCACTTGCATTCATTTCACAGCGTCTCGGGCATTCTAGTCTGAAAACAACTGAACAGTACTTAGGCTCCTTCGAATATGAGCAGACGCAGAAGTACCTCAGCGCTCTTATTCCAACAAAACAAGAGATTTAGTAATACTCTCCGACGTATCGTGTTCCACAAAATCATAAATTATGGTCGCTTAACTAGGAAACAACCCCAAATCAATGAAGATAGATTTCGAAAACGTAGCATGGTCAGGTCCAATCTCAAAGTTTGAAAGCCCAGAGCTCCCACAATTGACGATTCTGACTGGAATTAATGGCTCAGGAAAAACCTATTTATTGAAATTAATCACAGAGGGCAAAATTAAAGTAAAGGTTGACGATAAAGCAATTCAGCTTAACGAGATTCAAACAGGTGCACTAGAAATCAGCCACCCCAGTCAACCGACCGGAAACTATATCCCAGGAGGGGGCCGTAGTTTAGCTCAGGAAATACATACGATTGGAAACGAGGCATTCGATAATGTGTATCTGTATGTGCTCATCCGTGAAAAAACAGACAATAAGATTGCCCCCGAGGATGTGGGCTACCTACAGAAGGCTATAAAAAAGGGGCAAACCGGATTGTTAAATTCGAAATTCCGCGAAGAGTACATTCCGTATCTTAAAAGAGCAAAGGAAGAATTTAATGATACTGCTATAAAGGAAATGTCGTTTGAAGCTTTTGAATATGCTTTTTTCGATAAGACTGCATCTGATCAGAATATTGAGTCGATGAAAAAAATGCATGAAATTGCCTACTTTGACAATGATAAGCGTGAACGGTTCCAGGGAATGATGGATAGACTTCGATTTAAGGTGAATCCAAACCATAGCCTTTTCTCGCAGCATGTTGGAGACATATTTAGCGCGTATGCTCGCTATCGTTTTTGGAACTCCTTCTACAGAGTGGCTTATGGCAACGAGTTTGATCGATACAATATATTACTCCCTGACGACGAATTTATTAGAAAGAACCCTCCACCTTGGATTGTACTTAATAATTTGTTCGAAAAGTATGGGATAGATTACGTCTTCGATGGCCTAAAACTTGAACATGGAGTTCCTCTCGAGCTCCACCCCGTTACTTTAAGAAAAAAATCAACGGACGACATCATTTTTCTCGAGCATCTTTCAACAGGCGAACAGATGATTATTGGCCTTATGCTAAAAGCATTTTTGGCGAAGTATTACAATGGTGAAATTAAAAAACCGAAACTCCTTCTGCTTGATGAGCCTGATGCATATCTACATCCACAGCTAAGTTGGGTCATGATAAACTGCATCGAGGAAATTTTCGTTAATCTACTAAAAATCAATGTCATAATCGTTACTCACTCAGCAACAACAGTAGCTGTTTCACCGGAGGATAGCCTTTTTGAGCTAGTAAGAATAGATCGTAAGTTGAGCCTGGCCCCCGTACTTAAAGATCAGCTCTTGAGCAAGCTAACAGAATTTTTACCAACGCTTAGCATAGATTATAAAAACCACCGGCAAGTATTCGTAGAAAGCCCAACTGATTTAAAATATTTTCAGAGTATCTATGAGCAACGCGCTCGAAAAACTGAATTTCTATTTAAGTTATATTTCATATCGAGAGCAAAGGGAGAAGGAAATTGCGCCCAAGTTTATGAAACAGTCGAGTCACTAGCTACGTCCGGGATCAGTAGCATTTACGGTATTGTAGATTGGGACAAAGGGCCAACACACAAAGGAAATTTAGACAAGGGAAATGTCTTAGTGCATGGAATTGGAGGCTACTATTCTATTGAAAGCTTTCTATTCGACCCCATTTACGTTGTTGCCTATTTAATCCAACGCAACTACGGTAGTATTCACAGTGATCTCGGAATACCAAGGTCATTTTCCGCTGACAGGATCGGAGAAGAAAGCCCAGAAACTCTACAAAGTTGGATAGAATATTTTTTTAAGAAGTTTGCGTCCGCAAATCGAGACTATCGACAACTCGAACCAACAAAAAGAACCGAATACCTAAACGGTATTACACTACATGTTCCCGAAAAATACTACATGGAGCCTGGGCACAGCCGGCTCATACCAATGCTACACAAGGCTTTCCCTGAAATAATGCCGGACAAAGACGATGAGAAAACAAACGCTGCCCTTGCTGATTTAATTGCCGGATGCTATCCATTTGTTCAAACCGCGACTATCGATATTCTAGATAAAATCGCACTGACAAAAAAGTAAAAGTCAATTCTTCTCGAAGGAAAGTAACCAAGGGGGAGAAATCCCCCTTAAACCATATTCTCATGATGAACCAAGAAGAAAAAGCAAGATTTGACAAGCTAATCACCGAGACGGACAAGGTGATTAAGCAGTACATTGACGAAAAAGGGATAGCCTATCCGCTGGATGAGTGGCTCACCGTTTCGGAGTATTGTAAGAAATTTGATATACCGCGAACGCAGGTAGTAACGACCTGGATTAACCGAGGCGTCATTCCAAAGAAAAATGTCGTGACGATTCCAGAACTAAATAACTTACGCCTTATTAAGGCTATAAAGTACCAGGAGTGAGTTTATCTCGCTTCTGTTTGTTTGATAAAAGGTCAGCCTGGCTATTCTGTAGGCAGATTGATTACGCATCACGCCGGCGCGACGGGCATACCCACGGAATAGGTAAGATCCTCGGCCAGACCGGGGATGCGAGAGTTCGAGCCTCTCATGCGCCGGGTGCTGTTTTCGAGGAGGGGATGTAGATTTAGTTCTGGCGACCGAATACTAAGTAGGGTACAAAAAGTGCTGCTAGAACTCAGTAAGTTTTTGCATTTTCGACTTATCTGATAAATTTGCTTGCGTAGTCTCCGATGATCACTATGAATTCGGTGAATGCCAACCAATTTAAGTACTGTAGTTCAAACCCTCTTCGATACCTATACTAATAAATGGCAAAACCTCGTTCCAAGGCAAAGGAGCCTGCAACCATTCCGGATGACCTCCCCGGATATCAAGGCATTATTATTGCAGTAATTAAAGAAAATGGCCTAGTTGGTCTTTTTGTAGTATTTTGTCTCTGGTTCTTGCATAGCAATGCGACCGCAACTCAGAAAGGTGAAATTATTGATAGCTTCGTGCTCATGAAGGGTATTGACAAGAACCCTTATCCAGCAATCGCTGTTTTTATTCTCTTGATTGCAACCATTATCTTGCAGCACGTGTATTATAGTCTCAGAGTCAAAGTGTTTATGCAGGAGAAAAAGCAACTACGTGGAGAAATCTCGCAGTTACAGAGTCTTCAAAGCCAAGTAGCAAATAACCAATAATGATATGATAACCCTCATCCCATACCTCCTACTTTTGCTTGCCATCATAGTTGTTTGGAAGCGAGAATATCAGCGATACGCTCAGCAAAAATATGAAATGCGAATGGAACATTTGCAAGATCAGCTCCGTCGCTTAGCAATTAAAGGTGAAGTTGACCCAAGATCGAAGATATATCAGTACTTAGATGATTCGATTACAACCAGTATTCGACGAAGTTACTTCATTACACTGCCTACTATTTTTCATTTCCATAGAATTCACAAATCTAAGCAGGGGCAACAACTTATGGAGTTCCGAAATGCAATAGAGAACATCAAGAATAATGATGAAAAACTAGGTCCTATTATTTATAAGTTTCAGGTATTTACTATTACCTATGTCTTCGAGCAGGAGCTTTTTTTCAACTGCCTTAGACCCCTTGCCAAGATGGCATTTTGGTCTCGTGACGTAAAAAATAGACTGAACAGTCGTGTGAAATCTATCGTTTGGCTACCAGAGACGTCAGCGGCAAGCAAGTATAATATCAGGCATGGCGCGGTTTGTTGACGTTATGTTATAACTGCTATTCAATAAATCAGGGGCCATGCAGCCCCTTTTTTTATGCACTACGTCTAAACTAAATCGAAAGTCAAAACCTTCCCATTGAAAGTGCATCCCGTCTTCTGATGTCGGCGACCAGTCGGCCCCGCAAATCCATCCAAGATCCCGCCAGACTTTCAAAAACGGAGCGGACCAGGTAACCGCGCCTCGGAACGGGTTCGTTGCCGCATTGATATCAACCGCGATTCCGAACGCATGCGCTAATATTCCGCTGCTCCCGCGTTCCTTCCGAATGTTGAAACATCCATCCCTCATCAGCCAGCCGGCAACAAATTCACAATCGGCTGCTTTCTTTTTTGCAATAGCGGTATAAGACTTACAAGTGCGAGTAGTATTCGAATTTAATTACTTTGATTTGTAACTTTATTAAACTAAGATCAGAGTCTAAATGAGCGAATATCAAACACCCAAAGACAGGGCATACACTGAAACCCTGATCAATGCTGCTAAGAAAGAAGCTGCCGCATTTTTAAACCTAAAACACACAGCTGAGCGCGGAGACGGCGTGATCCCGTAAAATATCGCGAGTTAATGTCCATAGCCGTAGCTCTCACGACTCAGTGCGCCTATTGCATCGAAGCCCATATTGAAAATGCAATCAAGGCTGGGGCTACGCGGGAGGAAATTGCAGAAACGGTTTTCATCGCAGCCGCCTTGCGGGCCGGTGGTGCAGTAGGTAACGGGCTTTTTGCTATGCGTCTCTTTGAAGAGGCCAAGGCGAAAACGATATAGCTTCCGTATTGTAAGGTGCGTTATCTATCCCTTGACAACCATACGAATTCGAAACCAGAAGAAATAAGCCTATGTCAAAATACACCCTAATCGGCCTTTTTTGTTGAGCATCTTTCGAATAGCTCCCCTCATTTCTCCCACTCCACATTCTTAAATACAATCGCCTTGTACCCATCCCTTTCGTAGAGCACGCCGATCGTATTTTTCCCGGTACTGACAATATCCGAATAGGCCGTAAAATCCTTTTCGCCTGCGGCGCTTTTATCTACCACATAACTTTTCTTCCAGGTTTTGCCGTCGTCGAAACTGATGCGTAGGGTCAGGTTGTCGCGCATTCTGGTGTCGGCCGCGTTGCAGAATGCCAGAATGTTTTTGCCCTTGCTTCGGC
The DNA here is from genome assembly GCF_019924045.1 of Dyadobacter fermentans. GTDB lineage: Bacteria > Bacteroidota > Bacteroidia > Cytophagales > Spirosomataceae > Dyadobacter > Dyadobacter fermentans_A. The sequence goes on from NZ_JAHXBN010000027.1 coordinate 93,867, forward strand.
CGAGGGTCAGAATGCTGCCTTCGCACACCGGGTCGGGCAGATTGTGGTCAAAAAAGGTGGTGTCCCATTTGGCACCGCCGTCGGAACTGGTTGCGACGATCCTCGCGCGTACGTCACCCTTCTGATTGCGCGCGTTGAACATCAGGCGCCCGCCCGAGAGCTCGGCGGCTGTCGCCTCGTTACCACCCTCTACGGGAATGGTCTCGCTGAGTTTGAAGGTCTTGCCGTGGTCGTCGGAGTAAAATCCGTGGGCCTGGTAGTCGGCAAAATTGCTCTTGGGAACGCCTGTGCTGTGGTTGGCGGCAATGTAAATGCGACCTTTGTATGGGCCTTCGGTCAACTGCATGCCGTGGCCGGGCGTGTTGGCATAGCTCCGCCAGTCGTCGGGAAAATTGTAGGCAGCGTTCACCGCGGGTTGTTTGGGCCGGTGTACCTGCGTGGTGATGTTCACGGGGGCGCCCCAGGTAGTGCCGCCGTCGGTCGACGTTTTGTACCATACTTCTCGCAAGCCCTTCCCTTTTCGCACTTCGCCTTCATGGTTATTGCCGGTATTGAAAAACAGGAACAGCCGTCCTTTGGGAAAAACGGGGTCGCTCAGGTCCATGACAGGTGCCGGGTTACCAGCCTGTAAATCGTCATAGGTTGCCACTACCTGGATCGCCGACCAGGATTTGCCGCCGTCACGACTGCGTTTCATCACAATGTCGATATCCCCGAAATCGCCGCTGCCGCCTACCCTGCCTTCCGCGAACGCAAGCAGGTCGCCCCCGGGCGTACGCACGATGGCAGGTATGCGAAACGACTTATAGCCGTCATTGCCCGACACAAAAACCGGGGTTTGGGCCACTGCAAAATAACTTACGGCCATCAGCTTAGCCAGTAGAATACATTTCAATAATCTCATAATCAATACTTTAAATTTTCAAATCAATAACCTCCTCTGCCCGCTCTTTCCCCGTCAGTGACGCCAGCAGCTGCGTGCAATACCATTCCTGCCGTGGCAAATGGAATGGACCTTTAAACAAATTGCCCTTTGCGCCCTGCGCTACCGAGCCGTCGCGGTGCAGGTAGCCAAACCATTCGCCCTGTTCTTTGTCATGGAAATGGCTGTACGCATAGTCATGCACCAGCCGGTGCCATTCCGCATATTTAGCGTCGCCTGTGAGCGTATAAGCAAGCAAGGTGGCGATGATGGTCTCATTGTGCGGCCACCAGAATTTCATATCCTGCCAATATTCCTGCACGGGTCTGTCGTAAACATCCGTGAAATAGAGCATGCCGCCGTACTCGGTGTCCCACCCGCGTTCCCACATGTAATCGAGCATTTTGCAGCCGAGGGCAATCAGCCGGGGATCATTATTGCGATGTTTCGCCTCGTGCAGGATAAACCAGGCGCCTTCAATGGCATGGCCGGGATTGAGCGTGCGGCCATCGATATGATCAATGATGCTGCCGTCAGGGGCCACCTGTTCCATCACGCAACGGTTATCGTGTTTCACAAAATCCCGCTCGATTTCCGCCATAAAACGGTCGATCAGCGCATCGCAGCGTGGATCGCCGATGGTCTCGCGGAGTTGCTGGGCGGTGTTCATGAGAATCATCGGCACGCCTATGCCCTTGGCCGGGCGCGTACCGGTGAATTTCGGTTCCAGCAAGCCCGGTACCGTCGCATACTCGATGCATTTCCCAAACAGCTCCCGGGCCCGGTCGGCCGCCTCCGCGCTCCCGCTCGCTTTCGCATAAGCCGCATTCGCTATCACGGCGAAGGTTTCCGAGAAAAAATAGCGCCGTTTCCGGATCGGCTCGCCCGCACGGGTCATATGGAAAAACATCCGGCCGTCGGTATCGAAACAGTATTTGTTCATAAAATCGATACCCGACTTTGCGCCTTCCAGCCACTCCTGCCGCGGCTCCACGGTATTGTACAACGTAGCCAGCAGCCAGGCCGCCCGGCCATGGAACCATACCGACTTATCGTCATCCAGTAAAGCTCCGTCGCGGTCGCGCATGAAAAGGTAGCCGCCATGTTCCGCGTCGAACGACCTCGGAAACCAGAATGGCAGCGTGTTACCTAGCAATTGATTCTTATAAAATGCGTGCAGGTTTTCGAGTTCTGCCGGGTTATAGTTCATGGTATTAAATTATTGTACTGAAATAGAAAAAGTCGCTGTGGGTAATCCGGCCTCATTGTACAAATTGGCCCTTGTGAACGGTCGGTAGGCATACAGCACGGTCTGGACGTCCTCTCCCGGGGGCGAAAGGATCCGCACGCGATTGTTCGAAATCACTGCCTGTGCCGACAGGCGTTTGCCGCTCTTCGTGAGCAATTCGAAGCCCGTCAGCGGTTCGTTATTCGGCGTTAGGAGCTTTTGAGCCGATGTAAAATCCAGCAAAATACCGTCTCTTCCCAGTTTAGCTTTCCGGATCACCGGGCCGTTGGCTACGACCGGCTTGCCATAATGCTCCCGCAATGCCAGCAGTGCCAGCCGCTCTCCTATTTCCTTTTTCCGAACCGGGTGCACGTCCAGGGAATCCCCCAAATCGTAGCTTACCGCCATGCCCGAATGGGCGATTTTGCTCAGCATTTTCCGTTGCGAATCCCGGAATTCGGGCCAGTTGGGCCGCTCGATGCCTGAAAGCTGCACATAGTAAAATGGTAATGCATTGCCCAGGTTTTGCCGCCAGCTTTTCACGAGCGTTTCAAAAAGCGCCTCATGCAGTGACACATTGTGCACATTGCTTTCGCCCTGGTACCAGATAATCCCCGCAACCGGGACGCCGCTGAGCGGCGCGATACCCGCCCGATAATTGTAGCCCGGTTTAAATGGATGCCCTTGTTCCGCCGACCGCGCCTGTCTCGTATTCACGCCGGCACGCTCGCGGCACCACTCCATGACCTGCTCAGAATGCTGCCAGTCAGAGAGCATTCCGGCAAAACGGCCGTCGCGGGCGAGCACCTTTTCTTCGATCCACGATTCCGTAGGCGAGCCGCCCACCGCCACCTGAATGAGACCAATGGGCACATTTTCAGAAGCCGCGATTTGCTGACCGAAATAGTACGCCACCGCCGAAAACGCCGCCGCGGAATTCGTGTCCGTCGTTTTCCATTCCCCTTCGAAAAAATCATGGCGGTTAACCCTCGCCAGCGTTGCCGAATCCCACGAAACATCTCCCCATGGCACCGAGCCGCGGAATTTCAGCAGCCTGATACGCGGGTTAAAATTCCCTTTCTTCAATTCCTCCGGCCCCGTCGCGGCGTTTTTCAACTGGAAATCCATATTCGACTGGCCCGAGCAAAGCCACACATCGCCGACGAGAATGTCGTTCAAAAAAACCTCCCTATGCGCGGCGGAGACCGTCAGCGCGTAGGGGCCGCCGGCCTTTCGTGCGGGAAACACCACTTTCCACTTCCCTTCCGTGTCCGCGGCGGTTTCCCGGCTCATTCCCTGAAAGCGCACACGTACCCGCTCCCCTGCGCTCGCACGCCCGTAAACCTGCACCGGTTTGTTCCTTTGCAGCACCATATGGTCGGTAAAAACGGCCGCCAGGGCTAGGCTGTCATTCGCCGCGCTTTGTGCGCGGGTAATGCCGGCACCGGCTATTAAAATCAGTAAACCAAACAGGGTCCGGAAGCTCATTTGTAAATCGTTAGGCCCGACAAATCACGTTCAGCGGGCATCAGCAAACTTAAACAGTAACCCAATACCACACAGCTCACCAACCCCGTGAATGCGTACATCAGCAAATGGATGTCGGTATATTGCTGGATCAGCAGCTGGGTAATGCAGCTGAGGGCCATTCCGGCCATCACGCCGTTGCCGCTGGCTTTGGTAGTAAAAATCCCCAGCACAAATGCCCCGCCAATGCATCCCGTAAACAATCCCAGAATGGTGTTGAACCGGTCCCAAAGCGATGAAACGCCCTTATGTGCCATGTACAAGGCAATGCAAGTCACGAAAATACCGAGCAACAGGGTAGCGGCCCGCGCGAAAAACAGCGTTTGTTTGGGGGTAACGGACGGATTCAGTTTCTGGTAAAAATCGGTGGTAAGCAGCGTAGCGGTGGAGTTCATACTGGCTTCGGTGCTGCTCATGGCGGCGGCGAAAATACCGGCGATCAGCAAGCCCGACAACCCCGCAGGCAACTGGCTCACAATGTACCAGGGGAAAATATTATCGACATTGTCCAGCGCCATATTCACTTTTTCGGGCTGCTCGCGAAAGAAAAGGAACAGCAGCGTACCAATCGAAAAGAATACCAGCGTGGAAGGCAACGTGAGCCACGCGCCCAGTTTCAGGCTTCGCACCGACTCGGTTTCGGATTTCGTGGTCAGATACCGCTGCACGGTCGTTTGATCGGTGCCGTAAGTGAGCAGGTTGATCGCCAGCCCGCCGATCACCACCACCCAGAAAGTAGGTTCGGTAAAATCGAGCCGGAAGTCGAATACTTTCAGCTTTTCGGATTGGACCAGTACCTGCTTCGCAGCACCCCAGTCATCCATCCGGAACGGCAGATAAAAGAGGCAGAACAATGCACCGGCGGCCAGAATCAGCACCTGGATCACTTCCACCCAAATCACCGCTTCGATCCCGCCTTTAACCGTGAAGAAAATGCTGATCGCGCCGATCATGATAATGCATACATTGATATCGATGCCCGTTACCAGCGTGAGGGCGATACTCGGCAGTAACACCACGATACCCATCCTCCCGAGTTGCAGCAGCACGTACAGCGCCGACGCCAACATCCGGGAGCCGGTATTGAACCGCTTGCCCAGGTATTCGTACGCCGAGGTGACGTTCAGCCGGCGGTAAAAAGGAATGAAATACCCTGCCACCAGCGGCATCACCATGATGATCGTCATCAAAAGGAAGAAATAGGTCCAGTCGGTGGCGTAGGTTTTAGCGGGGATACCCATGAAAGTAATCGCGCTGAGCTTCGCCCCGAAAATACTGATCCCGGCAGCCCATTGCGGAATGCGCTCGCCACCCTTGAAATAATCGTCGGTATTGCTGGTTTTTCCTGTAAAAAGAAACCTCCCGGCCGTCATGAGCAGAAAACAGACCAGCAGCACCAGTGAATCGACCCAGGAAAACGACGACTGGCTCCGCACGCTCCCGCGTGTGACCACAGGCGTACGCACGCCGGGTTTCACCTCTCCGCTCGGAATGAGAATGTCTTCTCCGGCTTTCACGGCCGTGGTGGTCACCTGTGCGGCCCCGGGAAGTTCGCCGATCTTCGCCCAGGCATCGGTAATGGTATTGTACAGGTAAATGTCCCTGCTGAAACCGGGGTGTGCCTGCAACAGGTCCACTTTTTCCGCTTGGAGGCGCCGCTTCTCGCCGTCGGTCTGCGCCGCGCCAATGCGGGCATTATAGGTTTCGATCCGGTTGAATGTGTCCCCTTTATCGCCTCCCAGCAAAACAATATAGGAAGCGCCGCTGGCTAAGCCCGTTCCCGCCGAGAGGTGGGTGGGCGTTCTACCGTCACTGATACCCGCCCGCTGCGCCCATTGGCGTTTGGCCGGGTCATAGCAAAAATTGGTACCATGCAAATCGCTGATGCCTCTCGCGGTGGCACTGCGCCCGCCCAGGACGTACACGTATGAGGCCTTTCCATTGCTTTGCACCACGGCCACCGAATGCGACATCGCCACAGGTAATGCCGGCAATGTTTGCCATTGCGGGTTCGCTTCCGACAGGTCCAATGCGAAGAAGCCGTTCGAAGGCTTTCCCCCGTGCTCGCCGCCCGCCACGTAAACCACATTACCCATGCTGGCAGCTGCCGCATTGGCGAGCGGGACCGGCAAGTCTGGAAGCGGCTTGAAATCCACCTGCTTCCGGGCCCCGTTCCATTGCATCAGGAACACCACCTTGCTCGTACCCGCCTCGCTTTCACCTCCCATGCACACAATACCCTGCGGAAGCGAAACACTCGCACCATAGGCGATCTTTTGTTTCAAATGCGGGTTCATTGCCCGGATCCACACATAGGAAGAGCCGCTTTTTTTCAAAACATAAATGCCGTCGTGGTAGGCCTTTCGCCCACCTTCCCACGGCATCCCCGCGGGAAAATTGGCACCGCCGGCGATCAGCAGTGCGCCATTGTGCCAGCCGGTAAAGGCGCCGGCCACGCCCGGGCTGGCTGCCTCCGGAGCTGTGCCGGGTGCGGGAAGGTTGGCGGCCACCGACCAGTCGATCCGGTTCGAGAGCGTATCACCAGCCAAAGCATTATCGGGCCACATCAGATGTAAGCAGATTAGGATACAGAAAAGGTTGATCTTGCAAAACATTAAAATGTGTTTTTGGCCAAAATCCGGCCCGATTTAAATGAATCAAAATCCAGCGCAGCCACATCGGCACGGAATGCTTCGAACTGCCCGTCGGTCATGTTCCGCACCGGCAACCTGAACTGTCCGCAATCCAGCCCAACGAGCCTCATATAGCTCTTACCCACTGAAATACCCCCATATTTACCTAAAAGCCGGATCATATCGATCGATTGCTGCTGCAAAGTCGCGGCGGTATCCATCCGGCCCTTTTCGAATGCCTCCATCAACCGGTGGTAGAGCGGCGCAGCGTAGTTGAAAGTACTGCCTACCGCGCCTTTCGCACCGACGGCCAGCGCCGAAAGCATATTCTCGTCGCGGCCCCAAAGCATATCGTACCGGCCGTTGCGGAAGTTAAGACAAGATTGAAAATCCATAAAATCCTCGTGGGTATACTTGATCCCCGCAAAATTGGGAACGCGCCCGTCGATGGCTTGCAGCAGATCGTACATCGCAAATCCGACGCCCGTCAGCACGGGAATGTGGTAATAGTAAAACGGCATTTCGGGCACGCTTGCGGCGATGGCGATAATGCACTCCGCCAGCATTTCCACATTAGCCGGCTTGAAATACGACGGGCTGGTGAACGACACCGCATCCATGCCCACACCCGCGGCATGTTGGGCGAGGTCGATACAATCCGCGATGCAGGTACCACCCAGCAGGGGCATCACGGTGAATGCCGGATCGCCCGCCGCGCAGGCCGCCCAGGCTTCGGTTACGAGTTTTTTCTCGCGGAGGGTCAGCGATACGCCCTCTCCCGTGGAGCCGCAGATGAATGCACCGCTGACGCCATTATGTTTCAAAAACTCGTAATAAGCGGGGATAAGATCGGTATTGAGGCTACCGTCGGCCTGCATAGGGGTGAATGGAGCCGCAATAAGGCCCTCCAAATGTAAATTCATGAATATATCCGTTTGAAAAAGAAACTCAGTTAGGTCGTGCGGTGCTGTAACCCGGCGTCTGCGTCACGAGGGGGTCGTTGGTCCACACGGCAGCCTCGATAGGCCATAAAATCCGGTACTCCTGCGTGGCCTTGTCGAGCACGCCATAGGGATGCGCCGCGCTTTTGAATACCAGCGGCTCGCTGCCGGATTTCATACGGCGCAGATCATACCAGCGCTTGCCCTCATGTACAAACTCCCACGTGCGCTCGTTGAATATCGCCAGTTCGTTCGCATCTTTTCCGGTATTCACGAACGGCTTCGGGTCCTTGCCCCCGAAAGCGCGGTCGCGCACGGGCTGGATGTAGGCCGCGGGATCGCCGCCCTGCGCATTGGTGATCTCCGCCAGCATCAGAAGCCGGTCGGCCTCGCGGTATACCGGCCAGTCATCGGAGAAATAGCGTTTGTTGGCGTCGATGGTACCGAGGAATTTCACCAGCGCAGTGTTCCTGATGGTCGGCACGAAGGGTGTCACATCGGTATTGACCTTGTAATTGTCATAGAAAGTGGCATTTCGGCGCGTATCGGCAAGGTTATACGATTGGAATAATTCAAAAGTATAAGCATACCGCTGAATAACCTGTTGCGAGTTCGTTGCGGCCAGTACGAGCGGGTCCACCAGGAAATTACCTACACCGGCACTCACGGTCGAATCTTTGTAATGCAGCCCGTTCATATTGAAGGTAGAATAGGTATAAGCCGCCACGCCGCTCATTTCAGCCTCTCCCACTTTGTACCGCACGGCAAAAATCACCTCGTTGTTGTTCTTTTGATTGTAGGCAAAAACATGGGCGAAAACGGGCAGCAGGCTGCTACCGGTCACGGCTTCCAATGCCGTTTTGGCCTCGGCAAGGTCGGCGGTTTTCCCATACACCTTCGCCGTCCAGAGCAACACCTCGCCTTTCAGCATCCGCGCCGCATTGGGCGACCATTGACTTTTGTCGCCAACCGCTGCCTGCGTGCCGAAAAGGCCCACAGCCTTATTCACATCGGCCTTCACCGCATTGGCCACCTCTTCTTCCGTAGCCCGGGCCTTCCGGAGTAAAACCGCGTCGGTCGTGCCATTCAGTACGTCGGCTTCGAGCACGAGCGGTACGCCGCCGTAAGTGCGCAGCAAATGGAAATAATAATAGGCACGCATGGCATATGCCTGTCCCAGCAGGTAGTTTTTGCGGGTTTCGGACAGGAACCCGATGCCCTCTACCTTTTGGATAAACAAATTGATCTGCAAAATCGGGCCGTAAAAACCGGCCCAGCTGCTCACGCCCGACGAAGTTTCCTCCAACCGCTGCTCGATAACCGGCAGTTCATTGAGGGATGTCGCCTGCCTGTCGACATTGCTGTACGTGCCTCCGCGCATTTCACCCAGGCGCAGAAACTGGAACTGATTATCCCGGAACTGCTTGTGCAGGCCCACCATGAAATTGCTCACCTGAGCTTCGTTCTGCCAGAAATTACTGTTTCCGAAATAGTCCTCGGGTGCGAGTTCGAGCGCATCCTGGCAGGAGGTTGCCAGCACCGACAATACGGCCCAGCAGATATGGAACATGATCTTTTTCATGCGGTTAAAATGTGAGGTTAACACCAAGGATAAGGGATGTAGGAATAGTATAGGCGCTGTTCTGGCTGCCGGTACGCTCGGGCAATGCCAACATTTTGTTCGTCAGGTAGCCCAGGTTCTGGCCTGTCGCGGTGACGGTCAGTCCGGCGATTTTGATTTTTTGCAAAAACGCCGAAGGAACGGTGTAGCTCAACGACACCTCGCGGAATGCCAGGTACGACGAGTTTACCCAGAACATGCTGCTCGGCCGGTCGAAATTCTTGGAATTGAGCTGGTCGGCCCAGGTGTAGCGCGGATATTTCGCATTCGGGTTTTCGGGCGTCCAGGTATCCTTTACCAGATCGGTCACGTTGAACTCGCCTTGCGCACTGGCGAGCGACCAAAGGTGTTGGAAATCCATCTGGACATGGCCCAATGCGAAGTCCATCCGGGCAAAAAGCGACAGATTCTTCCAGCGCACCTGCATATTGACGCCTCCTGTCCATCGCGGGATCGTACGCCCGAGCGACACCATGTCGCGGGTATCGATCGTATCGTTGTTGTCGAGGTCCTTCCACATCATATCGCCCAGCTGCGTGGCAATGTAAGTGGTACGGCTAAGGCCCTTGGCAGAAATCATCGCCTCGCTCGCCACGCGTTTGCCGGCCGCGCCATTGTATTGCACCTCGCCTGCGGCGATATCGATCTTGTTGTATTTCGAGAGGTCTTCCGCATTACGGATAATTCCGTCGCTCACGTAACCAAAAACTTCGCCATACTCCTGCCCTTCCTGCAAGCCGCCCGCCCAGATCGTCCTGCCCGATTTCGGGTCGTAAATGCGCTGGCCGCCTTGGCGGTTGTTCTCATTGCCGTTGAAAGGCAGTTTCAGCACCATGTTCTTGTTCCAGGCAGCGTTCGCGCCGATCTGCACGGTGAGGTCCTTTTTCTGAACGGCCTTGAAAACGCCTTCCAATTCCACGCCCCGGTTGCGCATGCTGCCGTTATTGGTACGGATACTCGAAATACCGGCCGAAGTAGGCAGGATCACGCTCGCGATCTTGTCGGTGGTCACGCGGTTGTAGACAGCGATGTTGGTCGTGATACGATTGTTGAAAAAGCCCATTTCCACGCCGCCTTCCACGGTATTGCTTTTTTCCCACTTCAGATTAGGGTTCGCGACGCCCGTTTGCAGGAAGCCGATAGATCCGTTGTAAGCCGTTTGAGAGCCATAGGAACCCTGCAACTCATACACACCGATGCCATTGTTGGTACCAATCCCGATGTTGCCGTTTTTGCCATAACTCGCACGTAGTTTCAGGAATGACAGCCAATTTTGCGTCGCGGCCATGAAATCCTCGCGGTGCATGAGCCAGCCGGCCGAGAAAGCAGGGAAAGTACCAAACTGGTTGTCGCCGATCAGCCTCGAATAGCCGTCACGTCGTACTGTAAACGAAGCGAGGTATTTACCGTCATAGTCGTAATTCAGGCGACCGAATGCCGAAATAATGCGTTCGCGGGTATGATAGGAATCGATGGTACGGGTGTTGGCATCGTTGACGGTCAGGCCCAGGTCCTGGAAATCATCCGTCGGCGCGAGGCGGCCGGCGGCGCTGAAACCGTTCGTCGCTTCCTGGTAATATTCGGAGCCGATCATGGCGTCTATGAAGCTCTTGCCGAGGAATGCCTTTTTGTAGTTCAGCACAGCATTGTAGGTCTGGCGGACGACGCGGTCGAAGCCCGCCGATGATGCGCGGTCGCGGTTCCAGCCGGTGTTCGGGTTGGTCGTGCTCATGATACCAATGCGGTAATCCCTGTTAAACGACTCCGCCACGGCTTCGTCGTACATCAATATACCACCTGCTTTGACAAACAGGTCTTCGTTAATATCCGCCCGGAACGACTGCCCGAGCGTGAATTTATCGGACTGGTTGTTTCTTTTGTATTTATCAAAATTAAGGACCGGATTACCGTCGCTGGCGTCGCGACCGAGGATCAGCTCGCCGTTGGCATTGGTACCGCGCATGGTGGGCGGCGCAGAAAGCATCCGGCCCCAGTAGTTGGCCTCACCGTTTTGCAGCGACTGGTCGCGCCAGTTGGCCCTTGCGAAGTTGAGGCTGCTTTCGGATTTCAGCCAGCTTTTGATCTTGTAATCCCCGTTCAATGTGAAGGTAAGCCGACGGTAAAATGTACCGAGCGACAATCCGTCTTCATTGTAATAACCCAAATTGGCATAATAGCCGCCTTTCGCATTACCGCCATTCATTCCGATATTATAATCCTGCGAAATAGCCGGTGATTTAAATGCGTAATCGCCGTAGTTAAAATCCTTGTAGATCAGGTCGGCGTTGGTCCCGTTGGCGTCATAAGCTCCGGCCGCATTGGTTTTAACGGGGTCTTTCATCGTTTTCCAGCCGTCGTTTGCATTCAGCAGTTCGCGGTTGCTGTCGTTCAGGCGCATGGTGCTCCATATCGCGCGCGAATCGTAGTTACCGTCGAGGATCACGACGTTGGCATCTTTATACAGGTTACCCGTCCCGCGCGGGCCCACGCCGGAGAGCAGCGACGACGTAGCGGTCCCGTTCTTGATCGCCTCCACAACACCCATCCGCGTCCATTTGATATAGTCCCCGGCGTTGAGGTAGTTATAGGGAATGTTCAGGAAGTTAAAACCGGTTTTGGCCTTGAAGGTGATCGACGAAACACCATCCTTTCCTCTTTTGGAGGTGATCAGTACCACCCCATTGCTGGCACGCGCGCCGTAAATGGCAGTGGCCGAAGCATCTTTCAACACCTCCATACTTTCAATGTCATCAGGGTTAATGTCGCTCAGCGAGCCCCTCACCTGCCCGTCGACCACAATAAGCGGGCTTCCCGAGCCATCGAAGTTGGTACCGCCACGCAGGATAATGGTAGGGATCGAGCCCGGCCGGCCGGTGGCGGTGGATACGCGCACACCCGCAATGGTACCCGCGAGCGCCTGCGCGGGGTTGGCGCGCATCCCGGTTTCTAGCACTTTGGAATCCAGCTTGGCAATGGACGAAGTGATTTTCGTCCTGCTCGCCGATCCATATCCGGTTACCACCACTTCATTCAACGCCGAAACGTCCGGTTTGAGCGAAATATCGAGGGTAGCCGCTATGCCCACAGGCATTTCCTGCATCACATAGCCCATCATCCGGAATTGGATCACGTCACCTCCGGCTACCTGAATGGTGTAGGTGCCTTCCATCGAGGTTTCGGTAGCCACGTTTTTGCCTTTCAGCAACACGGTCACGTTGGGCAGCGGCTGCTTGTCGTCGTCGGACAGCACTTTCCCGGTCAGTTGGCGCGTGGTTTGCGCATGCAGGCATGTGGCCAGCAACAGCCCGACGAGGCTGAGCAGGATGCTGCGGTGGGTAGTTTTCAATTTCATAGAAAAGGTTAAGAGTTATTTTTGTCTTATGTATGACATAATAAAGGTAGGGTTTTCACCGTCTTGATAGCAAGCATCTTGCGAAAAAAATTTTTCGCAGACGGCATTTCTTAATCACAAAATGGCTTGCGCTTTAACCGAAAACAGCCAAATTTGTCAGACATAATGCGCTATAAACACTCATGGGAGACATTTTTCCGAATATCAAAAGCGTCGACACCAGCTCGCTGGTCGACAAGGTCGAGAGCAACCTCGTCCAATTTTTTATCGATCACAATTTCAAGGTAGGCGACTCGATCCCAAAGGAACTGGAACTGGCCCAGTCGCTGGGGGTAAGCAGGACGGTCGTACGCGAGGCGATGCTCCGGCTCCGGCTGATGGGTTTGGTAGAATCCAAGAAGCACCGCGGGGCGGTTATTACCAGCCCCGACCTCGTGTCCATCCTCGAAAAGAGCATGAACCCGAAAATCCTGGATGAAAACACGTTGAAGGAAATCTTTGAAATGCGGCTGTCGCTCGAAATCGGAATGGCCGACTTCATTATGGAACGCGTAACGCCCGAGGACATCGCGGTGCTGAGAGTGCTCGTGGAAAACGAGCCCGCCGCATCCGACCGGACGATATTCCAGATCGAGCATGAGATCGCCTTCCACGGCAAACTGTACGAAATCACACGCAATGAAACCATGAAGAAGTTCCAGCGTATGCTCCTGCCGGTCTTCGACTACGTGCACAAGAGCGGGCTGCTGCGTAAGCTCCCTATAAATACCAACTTCATTTCACACAAGGAAATAGTCGATATCATCGAGCACGGAACGGCGGAAAAGCTCCGCAACGGCATGCGGAGCCACCTCGAAAACCATTTTGCACGGCTGTTGGAATAGCCGGTGTCAGAAATCGACGATTTTGTTGAAAAACGGCTTCGGTTGCAGCTGCTCGTCGAACAGCAGCGGGTAATCCTTCCGGCCACGGACGGGAAAGTTATCCAGCCAGGTCGTTTTATCCGACACATTCCAGAAGGTGACGCCTGTAAGTGCGCCGCGGTTTTTACGGAATGTGTTGAAAAGCATTTCGTACTGCGCGGCCTGCCTGGTAAATGCTTCCCGCGCGACAGGAGCATTGTCAGCCTCCGTACGTTCGCGTCGGCCATGCTCTTTTGCATGCACCGACACGTCCAGCTCCGTAACCTGCACCGCCAGCCCCAGGCTTGCAAACCGGCTGATCGACTCCTGCAACTCGTTCTCAGCGGGCTCATACGCAGACCAATGCCCCTGCAAACCCACGCCGTGAACCGGCACGTTTTTCTCTTTCAGTTTTTGGATTAGCTGAAAAATCTTGTCCCGTTTGGCACGGCTCTCGGTGTTGTAATCATTGTAAAAAAGCTGCGCGGCCGGGTCGGCGGCATGTGCGTATTCGAATGCTTTTTCAATGTAATCCTCGCCTATAATCTCATAAAACTTAGATTTTCGGTAAATGGCCGTTCCGGTGTCCGGTACCGCCTCATTCACGACATCCCAGGCGTAAATCTGCCCCTTATAACGGCCCACAACGTCGGTAATGTGCTGTTTCAGGCGTTGGAGCAGCACTTCGCGCGTCACCTGCCTGCCCGTGTCATCGGTGAAAAACCACGAGGGCGTCTGGTTGTGCCAGCACAATGTATGCCCACGCACTTTCATGCCGTTCTTCTGCGCAAATGCGACAATCGCGTCGGGCGCTTCCCAGGCGTAGCGGCCGGGCTCGGGGTGGATCGGGCCCATTTTCATCGCGTTTTCAGGCGTAATGCTGTTGAACTGCTTCACGATGAACTCCGCCTCCGGCCCCGAGAGGTTCCTCGGAGCCACGGCTACGCCTACCGGAAAGTAGTCTTTGTAGGCATCTCTTAAAGTCTTTTGCTGCGCCAATGCGGCGGTCGACGCCAGTAGCGCGGCCAGAAACAGGGGAGTTTTTTGCATACCTATATTTTTACGCTTTTACCGGTCGCTACCGATTTGTAGATGGCTTCCACCACGCGGATATCGCGCAAGCCTTCTTCACCCGGGGCGATTAGGTCGGTGTTGTTCATGATGGCCAGGCAATCCTCGTCCATTTGCTTTGCCTGCTGACTTTTGATGGGGAAATTAATGAGGGTCCCGTCGGACATACTGCCTTTGTTGCCGTTGTAACCCGACTGCGGCTCCATTTTCAGCCAACCCTTTTCATAGTTCACTTGCAAGTAGTTCATATTGATCCCAAAACTGGTCTGGCAGGTAGCCTTCGCCCCGCTTGGGAAATCGAGCATGAACATCATGGTTTCTTCTACCTCCTTATAAATGTCGGGGCGGGTTGTCGATGCCTGCGCGATCACACTCACAGGCTCCTCGCCCGTAGCCAGGCGCGCACCCTGTAATGCATACACGCCCATATCGCCCATGCAGCCGCCTCCCAATGCCTTTTTCTGCTTCCAGTGATCGGTGCGGGCGTCGAAGTACCCGGCAGCGCTGTTGACCATCTTCACCTTTCCGAACTTCTGTTCCTTCGCCACTTTCATGTAAGCCTGGATATTCGGGTCGTGCTGGCAACGGTAGCCGATCGCCAGCTTCACCTTGTTGCTTTTGCATGCCGCGATCATCGCCTCGCAGTCGGCCACGGACGGCGCCATCGGCTTCTCGCAAAACACATGCTTACCGGCTTTTGCGGCCCGTACCACATACTCGCGGTGCATGGACGGCGGCAGTACGACGTACACGATGTCGATGTCCGGGTTCTTGGCGATCTGGTCGAAGTTTTGGTAGTTGTAAATGTTCTTGTCGGGAATGTTGTATTTGGCTTTCCACGCCTCGGCCTTCGACGGCGTGCCCGTAACGATTCCTGCGAGATAGCATTTTTCCGTCAGTTGCAGCGCAGGGGCGAGCAGGTCCGTGCTGTAATAGCCCAGGCCCACGAGCGCAATGCCGAGTTTATCCTTTTTGGGAGATGTAGCGGCGATCAGCGGGTTACCTGAAAACAAAGTAGCGGCCCCGGCCAATGTTAATGTCGATAAAAAATCACGTCTTTCGATTTGCATAGCTTGGATGATTGAATGCTTTTGGATGAGATCATCGGCACGAATGCGCCGGTACAGCCTTTAAAAGCCGGCACCGGCGCCCGTTTCACTAAAATATTGGCATTATTTCGGTTTGTCGAAGCACGATCGTCCCGATCATGCCGGCATCAAGGTACAATCGGGACGATCCCGCCGGCCGCGTCGCGCACGAGCTCGCGCACCTTCACGTTACGCAGGTGGGTTTTTCCTGACAATTCCGAATCGTGGTAAAAAATATACCATTTGCCCTTGAACTCGACGATGGAATGGTGGGTCGTCCAGCCTTCTACCGGTTTCATAATCACCCCTTTGTAGGTAAATGGCCCGTAAGGTGATTTGCTTTCGGCATAGCAAAGCAAATGCGTATCGCCGGTAGAATAAGAGAAATAGTATTTGCCATTGAACTTGTGCATCCATGCGCCTTCAAAAAACCGGCGGTCGTGGTCTCCCCCAAGGAGCGGCTTGCCATGCTCATCCAGAATCTGTACGTCACGGGGCGTTTCGGCAAATGTGCGCATATCGCCGCTCATTTTAGCCACTTTGGCGCTCAATGCGGGTTCCTGATCGTGGCCTTTCCCCAGATCGGTGGAAAGCGTTTTGTCATATTTCCCCGAATGCCAGCGCTGCAACTGGCCGCCCCAGATACCGCCGAAATACATGTAGCTCTGCCCGTCGGTATCGGTAAAAACGGCCGGATCAATGCTGTAACTACCCGGAATCGGTTCGGGCTCTGCTTTGAAAGGCCCCGCGGGCGATTTGGAAGTAGCCACGCCAATGCGGAAAACATCCTGTTTGTCCTTGACCGGGAAGTACAAATAGTAGGTCCCGTTTTTGAATGCGGCGTCCGGCGCCCACAACTGGCGCCCTGCCCAGGGGATGTCTTTCAGATCCAGCACTACACCGTGGTCGGTTACCGTTCCACCGATTGCGTCCATCGAATACACATGGTAATCCCGCATGTTGAAATGGCCGCCCTCGTCATCCTGCGGCACATTGGCCTCGATGTCGTGGGAAGGATAAATGTAAATTTTGCCATCGAATACGTGCGCGGACGGGTCGGCGGTGAACAGGTCGCCGACCAACGGTTTCACTTTGGCTTGCTGGCATAGGCCCGTTTCCAGGCCTATGCTGCCAATGGCCGCCAGCGCCATGAAACCGGCTGATAAAAAGCTGCGGGTCATATGAATAGGCTGATTAATAAGGTTTAATATCCGGAATTTTGTGGAAAAGCAGGGCCGTCCACTACTCTATCGATCTGCGACTGAGGAATTGGCCTTAACATATTGAAATCCTTCACGTAAGGTGCTGCCTCCTGGTTCCACTCCTGCACACGGCGTACGAGCGAACGCGTCCGCACGAGGTCGTGCCAGCGCTGCCATTCCCCGAAAAACTCGCGGCTGCGCTCGTCGAGGATAAAATCAAGGGTCACGTCGTCGGCGGTGATGGTCATGGCGGCGACCGCAGCGGCGTTCTGAGCCGTGGTGTTGCTCTTGCGGAACGCCGCCCGTTGGCGCACGACGTTGATCAGACTGGCGGCTTTTACAGCATCACCGGCTTTGAAATGCGCCTCAGCCCCTGTCATATACACATCCGAAAAGCGGTACAAAACGCACGGACGCGTCGAAGGGTCATTGAAATTAGCCCCGCGGCTCGGGTCCATGAATTTTTTCAATGCCGGGAAAATGCCGTTGTTCCACAAGCTCGGCGGCACCACAATCCCCTTGAATGGCCTCGTACCGACAAACTGCGGCGCTCCGGGTACCTCGTAGTCCGGCAGCCACACGGCGGTGTCCTGCCCTACGACCGTCGTGTAGCTGATCCCGCGGCTGTTGTTGGCCGCATTGGCGGCATTGGTAATAGAGGTATTGGAAATATAAACGGTGTAAAAAGAATTGGCAAAACGCGAATCTACATCACGGTGGGTAAATGCCTGATCGAGGAAGTAGTTCTTGCCTGCGTGCGGGCCGGTAGGCCATTTGTCGGTGTTGGGACGCATGCGGACATACGGGCGACCATAGTATGAGTCGCGGATCATGCCCGACGTACCACTGTTCACAAATCCTCCCGCGGCGTTTTTGAAGGAATTGATACCACTGTTGTTGGGGTAATTCCAGTTCGTAAACCAGGGCGAAAGATTTTGCGCCGCACCGCCGCCGGCCGCGCCGCCGACATTGTAATAGCCATATTTAGGATCCAGCACGTGGTCGCTGACGAACATCGTTTCCTTACCATAGTCATTCGCAGGTACGAATGCATCGCCGTAATCCTGCCACAGATCGAGCCCATAAGCCGATTTGCCGGCGATGATCTCGTCGCATAATGCAGCAGCTTTGGTAAAATCGGCAGCGGTGTTATTCAGCCAGCCCCGGGTGAGGTAGGCTTTGGCGAGCAGGAACTGCGCCACAGGCTTGGTGGCCGCCTTGCCGAGAAACGGCGCAGCTGGCTGGTTGGGCAGATCGGCAGCCGCTTCCGTTAAATCTTTAATGATCAACTCATACACCTGCGCGGCAGGCTGGCGGGAAGCCGCTTGCGAAGGCACGGTAATAAACTCGGTGTGAAGCGGCACGTCGCCCCAGGTTTGCACGAGGTAGAAATACCAGAACGCCCTCAGAAACTTGGCCTGTGCGAGGTATTGCTTCCGGGTCGCGTCGGGAAGGTCGATGGTCTGCCCATATTGCAACACGCCGTTCAGGGTGTTGATATCCTGGAACGCAACGCCCCAGGCCGAACCGAAATTACTGCCGTTCAGCCCATTGTAGGTATAAGGAATGGGTGTACCCGCGCTGAGGCCCTGGATAAACTCGTCGGTACCAGCCTGCATTTCGACGGTAAAACCTTCGGTTCCCCATTGGCTGCGGATGTCGTTGTACACCCCGGCAATACCGCCGAGCACGCCCGACGGGCTGTTGAAATAGGAGGGGACGATCTGGGATTGCGGATGTTCTTCGAGTACTTTTTCACAGCCCGAGCTCAGCAATGCGACCATGCCGGCGGTGATGAATATTTTGATGGATTTCATGATCGGATCAGAATTTAAGGTTTACGCCCACGGTGAATTGCCTTACCGGCGGGTTATTGAGGTTTACGGCGATTTGTCGCTCAGGCGCGCCACGCTCGCTGGCCCCCTGCGGGTTGAGCGTCGACTGTCCGCTGGCATAGCTGTTGCCTTCCGGGTCAACGGCGAGGTTATCCTTCACGAGCGGCGAATAGATGATGAACGGGTTCGTGAGGTTCACGTAAACGCGGGCCGACGAAGCGCCAATCTTTTTGATCACGTCGCTTGCGAATGTATACCCGAAGTTAATGCTCCGGCATTTGATGAACGATCCGTCGTAATACCCGAGTGTCGAACCGAAGTTGGCGACTGCGCTGCTCGCGTCAGGGGCGGGGAATGCGTTGGTCGGGTTGGTATCGGTCCAGTAATCCGTTTTCACCTGGTTGACGCGGCTCTGGTTGAAGAATGCAAACCCGCCCGAACCTGTGGAATTACCGGTAAGGTAAGGAACAAGCACTTTCATACCCATCCGCGCATAAGTGACGATCGAGGCGTCGAAGTTTTTGAAGCTGAAACGGTTGGTAAGTCCCCCCTCCCATTTGGGTTGGAAATTACCCAGGATCTGCCGGTCGCTCGCGTCGATTTTGCCGTCCGCGTTCAAATCCTCGACCCGGATCTGCCCCGGATATTGCACAGGCGACACCTGCTTGGCCAAAGTACCGTTCTCTGCATCGGCAAGCTGCCAGATGCCTAGCTTTTTGTAATCATAAATCACTGAAAGCGGCTGTCCTACAAACCATCCCGCGCCGAGATTGGCTTTTTCCTGCGGCGTGGTCAGCTGCGTAATTTTCTCGCGATTGAAGAAATAGGTCGCGTCCACACTCCAATTGAATCCTTTCGGCTTTCTGGCAATCTCGAAAGTAACGGCAACTTCCAGTCCCTTACCCTCGGTTTTACCCAGGTTTTTCAGGGTAGAACCGGCGCCATTGCTCGGAGGAAGCGGCACCGAGAGGAGAATATTCTTGGTTTTCTGGTGGTACCAGTCCACGGAACCGGTAATGCGGTTATTCAGGAAGCCAAAATCGACACCAATATCAACCTGCGATGTCGATTGCCAGCTTAAGTTGCTCGCCGGGAGGCTCGTCACGGTGTAGGCCAGCTGCTGCCCGGCGGTACCCGTTCCGAAGTTGTAATATCCAGCCGACAACGCACCCAGCGTCGAGTACGCGCCCACGTTACGGTTTCCGGACACGCCCCAGCCACCGCGCAGTTTCAGATTCGAAACAAACGCCACGCTTTTCATAAACCCTTCCTCGATCACATTCCAGCCCAGGCCGACGGCCGGGTAATTGAAATACTGGTTGCCGGGTGACAAAGTGGAAGAACCGTCCCTGCGCAGGGTCAAAGTCAGCAAATAGCGGTCGTCGTAGCTATAATTGAGCCTCCCCATGTACGAAAGCAGGCCGGTTTCCGAAAACGAGTTACCGAAATCCGAATTAGCAACCGGCTGACCGGACGCCAGTGAAAAGTTGGATGTTTTGATATAATCCGCCGGCACGCCTGTTACGGTGAAACGGCTGCCCAGCGAGTGGTTTTTGGTGTATTCGTATAATGCCGTGAAACCCAGTTTGTGCTTGTCGGCAAACGTTTTGTCGTAATAAAGCAAATGTTGCAGGTTCACGTCCCAGTACTCGGTGTTGCTGATTTCCGCTGTGGACGAGGATTGTACCGTCGCGGCATTGAAGTACGTCAACGGGCCATTATAGCCATTGTAATTCGACTGGCTGAAATTCAAACCTGCATTAAACCGGTATTTCAAACCCGGCAGAATGGTCACTTCGGCGTACAGGCTGTTGAACGTCCGCACGGAACGCGTACGGCCGAGGTACGAATCCTTTTTGGTCAGGATCGTGAGCGGGCTCACGCCGGCCGCGTCGATAGAGCCTTCCGACGGGAACATATTCACACTTCCATCCGCATTGTAGGGTGATGCCAGCGGCGTCAGGCGCACGAGCCCGCCCGGTACACCGCCCCCGCCGGGCGTGTTCTGGTAAGTAAGGGTATTCAGCGTGTTCAGCCCTATTTTGATGTTCTTCCCGATCCGCTGATCGATGGTAGCGCGGAGGTTGAAACGCTGGAAATTCTGGTTGGGAATAATACCCGTTTCATTGAAATACCCCAAACCGAGCGAGTACTGCGTGTTTTCGACGCCGCCCTGCATGCCGAGCTGGTGGTTGGACATGAAACCCGGCTTGTAGATCAGGTCCTGCCAGTCAGTAGACACACCCTTGTCCAGGGCCTCCTGTTCTTTCGGTGTGAGCAAATAACCCGACGTGCCGGGGCTAGTACGGTTGTATTTGGCCGCATCCGCTTTGAACTGTGCATATTCGGGGCCGTTCATCACATTGAATTTGCCCATGATGCGCGTCTCGCCGTGGTAGCCGTCGTAGCTGAACACCGGCTTGCCCACCTTCCCTCTTTTGGTCGTCACGAGAATTACCCCACCCGCTCCGCGCGAGCCGTAGATCGCCGTGGCGGAAGCGTCTTTCAATACTTCCAGGCTCAGGATATCGTCGGGGTTAATGTCGTTCAAGCCGCCGAACGGAATGCCGTCGACCACCACGAGCGGGCCGTCGAGGCCATCGCTTGATCCCGAACTGGTCGTCAGCGTGCGGTTACCGCGGATGCGGATCTGCCCCTGGGAACCGGGCGTACTGCCATTGCTGATAATGGACACCCCCGCGGCGCGGCCTTTGAGCTGGCTGATGAGGTTCGGCGCAGGCACTTCTTTGAGCGTCGACTCGCTCACGGAAACCACCGAGCCGGTCACATCGCGCTTGCGCTGCGTTCCGTAGCCGACCACTACTACTTCTTCGAGTACTTTATGATCGGGGGCAAGCGACACGTTGATGATCTTCTGGTTCCCAACCACCACCTCTTTGGACGCATAACCTACCAGCGAAAACACCAGTACTATTTGCTCATTGTCCGGGATAGTAATCCTGAAATTCCCGTTCTCGTCGGCGATCGTTCCGCGCGTGGTACCTTTAATAAGGATACTCACTCCCGGCAATGCATCGCTGGCTTCCCCCGTAACCTTTCCGGTCACTTCCTCATCGGCGACGACCTGGCGGACGAGCCTGTTCAAATCATTTTCCGATGCATGGGCGCCGCCGGCGGGGCCCAGCGTCATCGCCAACATCAGCGGCCATCCCATGGTCGCTAATGTGCAGAGCCGGTTTCTCTTGTTCAGTAAAAAGTAGCGCATAGGCTTGCAGGGTTTTTGTTGAAAATTTTTATTTGTCATTTTGACAATATATTTTTAGAACATAATGATTCCAATAATTTATGGTAACCTAACAATGGACAAAAGTAGTATGGCCGCGATACCGGCCGTGAGCACATTTGTGCAAACTATGGGAACAAATGTTCAAAAAGGGCCTAAAACTGGCAGATTCAGAGACAAAGTTGCATTTAACCCATTCCCGACGATGGAGAAATACGCATTTCCGTCGTCTTTATAGTAAATCACCTTTCATTGTTCAAAACTTAATGAGAACCCGGCCGTTTCTACACATTCTGATGAGTCTGCTGCTGCTTTTTGCCGGCATTGGACGAGTGGCCGTTGCCCAAGGCGAACCGCCCCGTTTTACCGCCATTACCTCCATGGACGGGCTCTCTTCCAATACTGTAACCGCGATCCTGAAAGACCGCTACGGACTACTTTGGTTCGCCACGGACGACGGCCTCAACAAGTACGACGGCACGGGCTTCACCGTTTACCGCCACCGGAAAACCGACTCCACATCCCTGAAATCAAACGACGTTTCGGCAATTTACGAAGACCGCGCCGGACGCATTTGGGTGGGAACCATCATCGGTTCGCTGCATCTGTACGACCGCCGGAAGGATTCATTCGTCCGGATCAAGGTCTACCACAGCATTAACTCGATATGCGAGGACGCGCAGGGCAAAATATGGGCCGGTACCACACAGGGCCTCATTGTTATCGACCCGCATACCTGGAAAATCCAAACATTCGCCTCCGTTCCCGGTACGCCGCCGCAAATAGCAGGCAAGCACATACACAGGCTTTTTCGCGACCGCGCCCGGCAAATGTGGGTCGGGACGAGCAATGGGCTTTTCAAGTTTTTAAGTAAAGAAAACCGGTTTGTGCCCGTCGATTACCGCGGTGCGGAGGCAGCCGGGGATGGTGCGGATTTTGTGACGGCCATCAGCCAGGACAGCACCGGCAGCATGTGGATCGGCACGCAGCACGGCCTGTTTACCCTTTCCGCGGACGGTAAGCCGGCAAGGCGGTTCGGCTACCAGCCGGGGAACAGCCATTCGATCAGCAACAATATGATATTCACGATCTCTCCGCAAAGCAGGGACGAGGTCTGGATCGGCACCGACGGCGGACTGAATATCGTCGATACGCGCACGGGGCGCATGACGCACCACACGCCCGACCCGCGCACGCCGTTCAGCATAACGAATAAGTCTATACGTGCCATCCTGGCCGATCCCGCCGGCATTACCTGGATGGGCACCTACAAAGGCGGCGTCAACAAATACGACCGCAATCTGACGCTCTTCGGGCTTAAACGCTGCGATCCCTACGACCCGTACGGTTTGAGCGCTCCCTTTGTGACGTCGTTCGCTGAACACCCCGATGGCCGCATTTTTGTCGGCACCGACGATGGCGGCGTAAATCTCTACGACCGCAAAACCAACCTTTTCCGCAAATACCCGATTCAGGCACGGAATAAGGCGGCTTCGGCAGGGCTGGCCGTGCTCTCGCTGAAACTGACGTCCCGGGATGCACTCTGGATCGGTACTTTTCAGGACGGGCTCTTCCTGCTAAACCCGGTCACGGGCGCGTACGAACAGTTCCTGCAAGGTCCGGAAGTCACTTCATTGAGCAACAACAACATTTTTTCACTTACCCGGGACAAAAAAGGGAAGCTGTGGGTCGGTACCAACGGCGGGGGCGTCAATGTGTACCATCCTGAAACAAAGCAGTTCGAAAGGCTTTTTACCCCTAACATCTCCCTGCTGAAACGCATGATCCCACTGAATGCCTACATCCGAGACATTTTGGAAGACCGGCACGGAAAAATGTGGATCGCCTCCCACGGCACCGGCATCGCCGTTTTTGATCCGGAAAAAAGGGTTTCTATCCTGCTCGACCGCGAAACAGCCGCACTCCCCAGCAACAATGTCCTCTCACTTCTGGAAGACAGCCGCGGCAATATCTGGGCGGGCACCGGCGGCGAGGGACTCGCGCTATTTGACCCAAAAACACAAAAATTTGTCACATTCGGCGTCGACAATGGACTGCCGAGCGGGATGGTCAACAAGGTATTGGAAGACGCGCAGGGACGGATCTGGGTAAGCACCAATGAAGGGATCAGCCTGTTGGATCTGCATACCAAGAAATTCACCAACTATACTGCACATAATGGCCTGCAAAACAACACTTTCGCATTGGGTGCAGGTATGCGAACGTCCGATAATGTGCTGTTTTTCGGTGGTATCGCGGGTTTTAATTACATAGATACCCGCGGCCTGAAAAAACACCAGGGGCAGACGCCCGTCATACTCCGGGAGCTGAAAGTCGGGAACAGGGCCGTCACATCCGTCGATTCGGGCATGATCGACGCGGATATTTCCGTCGCACAATCAATCCGGCTCGATTACAAGCAGAATTTTTCGATCGGCTACGGGGCGCTCAACTACACCAATCCCGAGCAGACCGCCTATCGGTATCGCCTCGTGGGACTGCAAAATGAATGGCAGCAGGCCAGCCGGGCTACCACGGCCAGTTACACCAACCTCAATCCCGGCGACTACCGGTTCGAGGTGCAGGCCAGCAGCGACGGCAGCGATTGGAGCTCGCCCCCCGCGACGGTCGCGGTGATCGTGAAGCCTCCTTTCTACCTTACTATTTATGCTTACATTTTCTACGTGCTGGCGCCCATTGCCGCCGTGTTCCTCATGCGGCGGCGCGGCATCCAAAGGCTGCACCGGAAGTTCAGGGAAGAACAGGCCCGCCGCGAGATGGAACGCAAGCAGGAGCTCGACAGGCTGAAAATCAAGTTTCTGACTAATCTCAGCCACGAATTCCGCACACCTATTTCGCTCATTCTCGCACCGGTGGAAAACCTGCTCGCACAGGAATCGCCCCACCAGCCGCAGATTTCGGCGATCCGGCGCAATGCGAAACGGCTGCTCAACCTCGTGGACCAGCTACTGGATTTCAAGAACTTACAGGAGCAGGAATTAAAGGCCGACCTACGCCGCGCCGATATCGTGCCTTTCGTACGCGACGCCTGCGATTCGTTCAGCGACCTTTCGCAGCGGAAACGCGTCCGTTTCACGTTCGATAGCTCCGTGGCGCATTTGCTGATCGACTTCGACGCCGACAAGATGGAGCGCATTCTTTTCAACCTGCTTTCCAATGCGTTCAAATTCACGCCGGAAGGCGGCGAAGTGGCATTGCAGCTAACCTGCGGCACCGACGATTCGCAGCAAAACTGGCTGTATATCAAGGTCTCGGATACGGGAATAGGCATTTCGCCGGAGCACTACGAAAAAATCTTCGATCGGTTTTTTCAGGACGACGCCGACGCTTCGGTGCTTAACCAGGGCAGCGGCATCGGCTTGTCGATCGTGCGGGAGTTTGTGCAAATGCATGGCGGGTTCATCACGGTCGGCAGCAATAACCACAAAGGCAGCATTTTCACCGTCGGGCTCCCCTGCGAAACCTGGGTGTTCAACCCCGTCGAAATTGCGCCTTCGGCCCTTTTCGCCGAACCGGCTTCCCCTGGGACGACCGCTAACCCGGCAAGTACCACCCCGCAAACCGATTTCGACGAAATGCCTCGGATATTGATCGTGGAGGACAATGCGGAGTTCAGACATTATCTCAAAGAAAACCTGGAAAGTCATTACCGCGTGCTGGAAGCGGCCGATGGCAAAGAGGGCTGGCAGAAGGCATTGAGTTGCCATCCCGAACTGATCGTGAGCGACATTGCCATGCCGGAAATGGACGGACTCGCGATGAGCGAAAAGATCCGGGCCGACAAACGGACAAGCCATATCCCGATCATCCTCCTCACGGCATCGAGCGGGGAAGAGCAGCAGTTGAAAGGGTTAAGCTCCGGCGCGAACGATTATCTGACCAAACCTTTCAATTTTGAAATACTGAATGTAAAAATCAACAACCTGCTGCTGCTCAACAGGCTCCTCAAAGATGTGTATTCGAGGCAGATACAAATGACAGGCCGCGATATGGCGATCGAATCAGGTGATGTGAAACTGCTGCGCGATATACTTTCCTATATCGACGACAACCTCAATTCGACCCAACTCAGCGTCGAAAACCTCGCGCGGCACGTGGGTATGAGCCGGGGCACGCTGTATACGCGTGTGCTGGAAATCAGCGGACAAAGCCCGATTGAATTCATACGGTCGATCAAACTGGAAAAGGCAGCCCTGTTGCTCGAAAAAAGCGACATGAACGTTTCGCAGATCTCTTACACGGCCGGGTTTGCCACACCCAACTATTTCACGAAGTCGTTCAAGGCCAAGTTCAATATGCTGCCATCGGAATACAAGGCGATCAAACGAAAGCCCTTTTTACACCTATCCAATTAAATTATAGCACCTTAAATACCAACGGATTGATCCGCATGAAGATTTCAAAACTACTGACCTTCCTCCTCCTGTGCGCGGCAGCGCCCTTGTATGCGCAGATCCGCCTGCCCAAACTGATTTCCGACCACATGGTTTTACAACGTGACCAGCCGCTCAAAATCCGGGGCTGGGCTTCACCAAAAGAGCGGGTTACCCTTCATTTTGACCAAAAAACCTATAAAACCCTGGCAAACGCGGCCGGGAAATGGGAAATAGCGCTTCCCGCACACAAAGCTGGCACAGGTTACGCAATGGTGTTGAAGGGTAGGAATGAAATCCGCATTACGGACATCGCATTCGGGGATGTGTGGCTGTGCAGCGGACAGAGTAACATGGTGATCAACATGGAGCGGGTAAAGGAGCGGTTTCCGAAAGACATAGCTTCCGCCCATTATCCCGAAATCCGCAACTTTTTCGTGCCGACGCTCACCAACCTCAATGGACCCGCGGAAGATTTCCCGAAGGGCGAATGGAAAACGGCCAACCCCGAAAACGTGCTCAGCTTCGGCGCCGTCGCCTACTTTTTCGCCCGCGAAATTTATGAAAAACACCAGGTACCGATCGGCATCATCAACAGCTCCGTCGGTGGAACACCTATCGAAGCGTGGATTAGCGAAGGTGGTTTCAAAGATTTTGAAAACATCCGGAAAACCATCTATCAAAACAAGGATACCAGCTATGTAAATGCATTCGCCCGCGTGGCGCATGCGGTCCCGGAGGAACGTACGGTGGCCGACGCAGGCCGGGAAGGCCATTGGGAAAGCAGTTCTTACCAGCCCAAAGGATGGCGGAATTTCAATATCCCCGGTTACTGGGAAGACCAGGGATTGAAGGCGCTGGACGGCGTGGTATGGTTCCGAAAGACGATCGATATTCCGCAGCAGTGGGCCGGGAAAGCCGCGAAGCTGTACATGGGCCGCATTGTGGATGCCGACGAAATGTATGTGAATGGTGAAAAAATAGGCCATATCACTTACCAATACCCGCCACGGCGGTACGAAATCCCCGGCGGTCTGCTCAAAGCCGGACAGAATACCTTCGTGATCAGGGTTACCAATTCGTCGGGCAAAGGCGGTTTTGTCCCTGATAAGCCTTATTTCATGACAACGGGCAACGATACCATCGATTTGAAAGGCACCTGGCAGTACAAAGTCGGGGCGGTTTTCCCGCCCGGACAAGGCACACCACCCGCGCGGCTCGTTCATCAGAACCAGCCGACGGCGTTGTACAATGCGATGGTTGCGCCGGCTCTGCCGCTGAAAGTCAAAGGATTTGTGTGGTACCAGGGCGAATCCAACACGGGCAACCCGGAACCTTACAATGCCTTGCTCCCTGCGCTGATCAAAGACTGGCGGGGGCTTTGGCAAGACGAGCGTTTACCCTTCCTCGTAGCACAGCTGCCCAATTTCCAGGATATCGACTACACCCCGGCGGAAAGCAACATTGCATTGCTGCGGGAAGCACAGAATAAGGCCCTCACATTGCCCAATACCGCTGTGGCCGTCACGATCGATCTCGGCGAATGGAACGACATTCACCCGCTCAACAAGAAGGATATCGGGAAGCGCCTGGCGCTGGCGGCCAGGAACCTGGCCTATGGCGAAAAGAATATCACCTACTCCGGCCCCGTCCTGAAATCGCAAAGCATTGAGAATAATCAGGTCGTATTGACCTTCGATCATGTGAGCGCGGGCATTGTGGCATCCGATGGAGAGCCGTTGCGCTGGTTTGCCCTGGCGGGCGACGACAAGAAATTTTATTGGGCCGAGGCCGAAATACTCGGCAAAGACCGGATTGCATTGCGGAGCAAGCAGGTCAACGCGCCCAAGTATGTCCGGTACGCCTGGCAGGACAATCCTGAGGGTGTCAATTTTTACAATTCCGCAGGGCTTCCCGCTTCGTCGTTCCGCACGGACGGCCAGGATATGAGCCACGCACTGCATCGCTAGCAGTCCCCCGGTTAAAAGGCTTCCACACTCAACCCAATATCATGATGTTATTTACAAAAACCCTTTTGTTCCGGAATATCCAGAATCCGGTACTGATGCTGCTCATTTTTATCTGCATTTCAAACAGTAACGTATGCGCTGATGACGGCTACCGGCTATGGCTCAAATACGAACGGATCCCCAATGCAGCTGTGAGGACATCTTACAGCAAATCGTTCAGTTTCATTGCCGCCTCCGGCAACAGCGACATCCTGAACAATGCCGCCAAGGAACTGCAAACCGCCCTGAATGCAATGCTCGGCAAGCAAATCCCGATCGTGAAAACGCCCGTCAGCAACCAGCGCGGCATTATCCTGACGGTTTCGACCGGCGCCGCGCCCGGCGATGGCTATGCCATTCAAATGCAGGGAGCGAATACCGTCATTGCCGCTTCAAAGGAGGCAGGCGTGCTGTATGGCAGTTTTGCATTGCTCCGGCATTTGCAACAGCATTTACCCCTTGAAAAAGCCGCGGGCCAAAGCAGCCCGAAGATCCAGCTGCGCATGCTCAATCATTGGGATAACCCCGAAGGGACGATCGAGCGCGGGTACGCAGGATCGTCGTTGTGGAAATGGTACGAACTGCCCGAGACGGTCGATCCGCGCTACACCGATTATGCGAGGGCCAATGCGTCGATCGGCATTAACGGAACGGTGGTCAACAATGTAAATGCCAGCGCGCGCTTTCTGACGGCCGAATACATGCCCAAAGTAGCCGCATTAGCAGGTGTTTTCAGGAAATATGGTATTAAAACCTATTTATCGATCCATTTTGCCGCCCCGAAAACGCTGGGAGGGCTGAAAACCTCCGATCCGCTCGACCCGGAAGTGCGGAAATGGTGGGCCGAAAAAACGAAGGAGATTTACCGCACGATCCCCGATTTCGGAGGGTTTCTGGTGAAGGCCAATTCCGAAGGCGAACCAGGCCCGCAGGATTACGGCCGTACCCATGCCGACGGCGCCAATATGCTTGCCGAGGCGCTCGCGCCATTCAACGGGGTGGTGATCTGGCGGGCATTTGTGTACAAGGCAGATCCCGCCGCCGACCGCTTCAAAGCTGCCTATGAAGAGTTTGTACCCCTCGACGGAAAATTTGCGAAAAATGTGATCGTACAGGTCAAAAACGGGCCTATCGATTTTCAGCCCCGCGAGCCTTTTTCCCCACTATTCGGGAATATGCCTGCTACACCTCTGGGCATGGAATTTCAGCTGACGCAGGAATACATGGGTTTTGCGACGCATTGGGTTTACGAAGCTCCGCTGTTCAAGGAATGCCTCGATGCGGATACTTATGTGAACGGCAAAGGCTCTACCGTTGCCCGCATTATCGACGGCTCGCTGCACCAATATCCTTTAACCTGCATGGCGGGCGTGGCCAACACCGGCTCCGACCGCAACTGGACCGGCCACCCGATGGCCCAGGCCAACTGGTACGCCTTCGGGCGGCTCGCCTGGGACCACACCCTGAGCCCGGAAGCCATCGCACGCGAGTGGACGCAACTCACCCTCACCACAGAAAGCAAGGCCGTGGCCACGATCGGTGATATCATGCTGCGTTCCAGGGAAATTTATGTAGACTACAACACGCCGCTAGGCCTCTCGCGCCCGTGGACCGGCAGCCATTACGCCCCGGAGCCGTGGCAGAACCGCAGCTCCCGGCCCGACTGGACGGCCATTTATTACCACCGGGCCGATACCCTGGGCCTGGGATTCGACCGGACAGCCACCGGCAGCAATGCATTACAGCAGTA
Source organism: Dyadobacter fermentans (assembly GCF_019924045.1). Lineage (GTDB taxonomy): Bacteria > Bacteroidota > Bacteroidia > Cytophagales > Spirosomataceae > Dyadobacter > Dyadobacter fermentans_A. The sequence continues at coordinate 123,586 of NZ_JAHXBN010000027.1, forward strand.
CCGCCCCGAAGCCAGCCGTGCCTGGGCCAACGCCGGCACATGCCCGCTCCCCTATTTGCTCTGGTTCCACCACGTGCCGTGGTCGCAGCAGCTCAGCTCCGGCCGAAACCTCTGGGACGAGCTTTGCCACCGGTTCTACACCGGCGCCGATTCGGTATTATGGATGCAAAAACAATGGGCCGGGGTCAGCACTTCCGTCGACCCGGCAATCCACACCGACGTTTCGAGCCGGCTTGTAAAGCAATATAATGAGGCGTTGTGGTGGCGGGACGCCTGGGTGCTATACCTGCAAACATTCTCCCGCAAACCCATTCCTGCCCCGTACCCGAAACCCGGCAGAACCCTGCAAGAGGTGAAGGAAAGTGTAAACAGCTATTTAATGAGGTAACCGCTCACCACTTGAAATGCAGCAGCGATACCCCCTGGCGTGGCAGCTGCATTTCCACCGTGGCCTGTCCATTTTTGGGTTCGATCCACTGCGGGGAAGTCAATAATGCGAGTTGCCCGGCCTTTTCGAGCTGCCTGATCTGCTCAGCTGTCGGCTGTTTGGGCGAGCCCATTGCTTTCCATGCTTCATAAGAGTTGCTGTTTTCCCGGTCGATCCGGTAGTGGTAGAGCATCATTTTCTGAGACGGCAAGCCCTGTATCGTTACTTTTACAGCCGCGTCGGGCGACGGTACGTTGTCGTCGTGATAGTTCCACACCATGACCGCCGCTGAATTGGCGCTTTTGGAAGCAATACCGTTGATATCGGCCTCTTTGCGGACGCTTTCATCCCTTACCCGTTTAAAATCGTAAGCCAGGTTCTGCTTCACTTCCACACGGTTTCCCTCCATCATTCCAAACATCCGAAACACGTTCAGCACCGGCTTGTCGACACCGTTGGTCGCCAGGTCGCGGAAGCCGCGGAACCAGGCCTGGTCCTCGAACTCGAACGACCAACTCACCGCGCCGAGCAGGTTCACGCCCCGCGCCTCCGCCAGCTCGTATTTCCGGGCAAAAGAGGCCGCCGTGTAGCTCGAATACATCGTACCGTTGCGGTAGGCATTTTGCGGGCTCACATCCTCCGAGCAAGCTGCACACCCCTCGGGGTCGGACTCACCAATGATGATCGGCAGCTTTTTAAGCGCCGGGTAGGAAGCCACAATTTCGAAACCTTTGTCAAGGTCGCGCAGTTGCGTGCCCATGTTCATCTGCACATGCCCCTCCACGATCTTGGGCGCGCCTTTGGCATGGTAAGTAGTGAAATCGACAGGTGTGCCCGTTTTGCCGGTCACGTAGTTTTTACCGGCTGTGACATGGTCGAGGAATTTCCGCATAAATGCCTCGGACTTGTCCCAGGAAGGGCCTGTTACTTCCGGACCGCCTATTTTGGCGGTAGGCAACGCCCTTTTGACCGCATCGGCCGTGTAGTCGTACAGCTTAATGTATTCATCAACCGTTCCTTTCCAGTAGCTGATATTCGGTTCATTCCAAAGTTCCCAGTACCAGCTTTCCACTTCTTTCTTACCATACCGCGCTACGGAGTGCTTCACCCACTGGTACACCAGCTCCGCCCATTTGTTGTAATCATTGGGAGGATAGGCCCAACCCAGGTAAATGTCGTTGTAATTATCACCCGGCTTCCAATGATGACGGTACGGCTCGGGTTTCGAGGAAAGTGCCTGCGGCATAAAACCGATCTGGGCAATGGGCTTCATCCCTCTTTCGATATAGGTATCAAAAATTTTGTCGACGATTTTCCAGTCGTATACCGGTTTGCCCTGGGCGTCTTCGGTGTAGGCATTGGTGGAACCCCATTTGAGTGCCGCTTCGCCGTCGCCCGTTACGAGCAGGCTATGCGCCCGCACATACACGGGCACCTTGCTGAATTGCGAGATTTCCGTGAGCAGCTTTTTCCCATCCTTCATATAGGTATAGTTGGGCTCATCATAGCCAAAAAACGCCCAAATGGGTTGCATAGGGGCCTTTACCTTTGCCAGATTGACGTCGATAACAACAGGCTGCTGCTGGCAGAAAACGGGAGTGGACAATGCTACGCCCAGGATAGCGGCACGGAACAGGGCAAGTTGGGTTCTTTTGGAAAACATGTGACTGTATTTAGGCGATAAGGAAAGCCCAAGGGTCACAAAATCTATCGGGGATAATCCGGTTTATCTGAACAGAAAATAAAGGCACCCCATCACCACGCCGATGCAGGCCCAGCCCAGCCATATTCCCCGGCGGTCGTAATGCGGCTGCAAAGCGTAGGTTTCGGCCAGGGTCGGTAAAGGTGAACCCGTGCGCTCTTCGGGGAACAGCAGGGAAATAATGGCCATGAAAACCATCAGAAAGGTCGTCAGAAGGAACGTCAGCAGCATGAAATGCGGCCAGAATGCCTTGTGCGGGAAGTCGGTCAGTTGCATCATGCCTACACCGAGGCAAAGCGGCGAGCCGAGGTATAATGTAAGGTTGGCGGCGCGGCTGGTGGCCTTTTTCCAGATTACCCCCATTAAAAACACCGTCGTGAGCGGGGGCGCCAGGTATGTACCCACGGCCTGCGAGAGGTCGAACAGCCCTTTATCGACGTTCGACAGCAGGATCGACATCATCATGGCAACGAACGACGAGCCGATAATCACCAGCCGTCCGACAGTCCTGAGCTTTCGTTGGGAGGCATTGGGTTCGATGATTTTGGAATAAACATTCAAAGAAAAAACCATACTGAACGCATTGATGCCGACAGCTACATCATATATCAATGCGGCGATCAGTGCTGCAAGCGTAATACCTACCAGGCCGACAGGCAGCAGGTTGGCCGTCATGACCAGATACGCGTGATCGGGATTACGGAGGTTTGGGAATAAAATGTAGCAGTAAATACCGGGCAGCAGGAAAATGAATGGTACCAGGGCTTTGAGCGCGGCCATTAGCATGGTACCGTACTGCCCATGCCGGATATCCTTGGCCGCAAGGGTTTGCTGGACGATCGTCTGATCGGTGCACCAGTACCAAATACCTACCACCGGGTAACCAAGCAGGACCGCGTGCCACGGGTAAACGGGATCGTCGGACGGGCGGAAAATGGTCCAGAATTCTCTGGGCGACCGGCTGATCACTTCACCAATCCCGCCGATGCGATCGACGGCGATTATGCCGACCATAAGCGCCGCTGCCGTCACCACGACGGATTGCAGCACGCCTGTTCTGGCAATGGCGCCGAGGCCGCCCGTAGCCGTAAAACTCGTGGCGAGTACCGTAGCACCCACCGCCGCTACCCAGAAAGGTACGTCGAGGAGCTGCGCGATCACGAGGCCGCCCGTGAGCAGCACAAAACTCACCGATACGATGAGCGTCGAGATCATGGAGTAGTAAGTGAGGAACGTAAAGGAGCGCTGGCCGTACCGCCGCAACAGGAACTCGGGCATGGTGCTCACTTTCGTAGCGAAATAATGCGGCACAAACACCATCGCCAGCAGCAACAGAAACCACCACGCAAGCCAGTCGAAGTTGGCGGCGACCATGCCGGTGGTGTAGGCCATACCGCCGTAACCCACGAGCATCACCGGGCTGACATTGCTGCTGAAAATGGACAGGCCGACGTTGTACCATTTTAATGACCGGCCGCCCAGAAAGAGGTCGTTGGCCGTTTCGATCCGGCGCTTGCGGGAAAAGTAAAGTCCTACCCCGACCAGAATGGCCAGGTAAAGCACGATAATGCCGGCATCGATGCCGCTGAGGGCCACTTCTTCGCGCATGGGGCGGTCACAACGTTTTTCTGCGGATCAGTACATTGGGCAGGATCACCTGGATCTTCTGTTTCTGCATGATCGATTGCCCGGCGAGCTTGCCCATCAATGCGAAGTCGGTCGAGTATGTGGTAATGTCGACAAACTCCTTGGCGGGTTCGTCGTTGACCGACAGCAGCCCCACATCTACGCCCATAGTGAATTTTTTACTCTTGCATTCTTTCAGGATCGACCACATGGTGTAGTTATCGAGCGTGAAATAGGCCTTCCCCTTTTCGACCGATCCCGGCACAAATTCGCTGACGATCTGCCCCTGAATGGCGTAGTCGTGGAGGAACCGTTTGAACGACGACACTATCTCCTTCGGGTCGAGGGATTTGGGAGAATGATAAAAAATGATTTCGCCGAACTCCCGGATCTTGTCGGCAAGTGCTTCGAGCACCGCGTAGGTAGAACGCTCAAATTCCTGTGCGATGTAGCTCACTTCGCCGTCGAGCTGCTCAAACCGGTCGAATATCAGCAGGTTGCTGCGTGGAATGGTTTCCAGGATTTCCTTTGTCCGGCGGTGCGGGATCGGGGCTACCACGTACATGCCGTATTTCCCTTTGATCTGGAACAGCGTACTTTCCAGCACATCGACGCTACCATGGTGAAAAAACACATCCAGATGCACCTTTTGGCCGAGTTCTTTCCGGAAATTCCGGTAAAAAAGTTCTTCGAATGTATCGAGGTTATACATGATCAGGGCCACTTTCATGAACTGGCTCGTCTGCGCGTTGGTCACGTAGTACCCGATCCTGTTTTTGGATTCAACCACTCCCCTGTCTACCAGTTCGCCGTATCCCTTGCGGATGGTTTCGCGGGAGAAGTTCAGCTCCTGGATCATCTGGTTGACCGACGGCAGCAGATCGTTCGGCGAAACGATCTTCTGGTCAATCGCATTGATGATTCCTACGACGATCTGGTCGTGTTTGGAATAGGATGTCACTTCCCGCAATTCCTTTATTTTATCAAATATGCTCTCCATTCGGCGATAATTACTTCGTAAAGCTAAAAACTTAAACCTGTCCCTGCAACGCGTGGCGGCAGGGACAGGGAAATGTACCATTCAGAAAAACGGTTACGGCACACGGGCAACAAGCTGCTGGTTGGCTGGCACCGTCACATCCAGGAACGACACCGTCCGCGATCCCTTCACGACCATCTGGCTGGCTTTTCGTCTTGTCCCGTTCACCATAATGAACGGGTGCTTTCCGGCAAACATCACCCGCCATTGCAAGGCAGGGCCGGCATTACGCAGCGAGGCGGTTTTCGCACCTTCGGTTACGGATATTTTCCTTTGCAGCACGGGCAGGTTTTCAATGGTGTGCGTATCCGCCGCACGGCCGTTGAACAACGTAGTGATCCGGTTCACGCGCACATCCGCGTCGATCCCCATAATGCCCTGCACCACGCCCTGCACCGCACCATACGAAACCTCGGGATATTCGCGGCGCTTGGTAGCCGGGTCGGTGAGGTGAAGTATCTGGCTGCGGATTTGCTCGGGGTAGCCATATTGCCCCAGCACATAGGGGAAATACGACTGGTTTTCCATGTTCCAATCCCGTGCGAGGATCTGGTCGATCGTTTTGCGGGTCCTGGTCGTGTCCTTCAACACATCAAACCAGAGCAGGAACGTCTCGCCTTCGGTATAGCCGAATACGCCTTTGGAAGAATAATACGTGAAATACTTGTCCTCCTTTTCGCTCCACCACTTGTCTTCGATGTGCCGGCGATACAGCTCAGCCTTCTGGTCGAATGCGGATGCCTCGGTGGTTTTGCCCTCCACACGCAGCATATCCGCATAGGTTTGCATCCCGCGGGAAAGCGATGCGATCAGGTCGACGCCCATTTTCAGATCGTGCACACCTTCGGAATAGGAAGCTAGCCCACGGCAACGGTGAAAGGCATCTTTGTCGTTGTACGCCGCGTGCGCATTCGGGTGAAGCGGCCGCGAGAGTAGCGAATCCGGCTGCAATACCCAGCGCTCCACATACTCGCGGACCGACTTCCTGTGAAAATCGGCAAACTCGGGGCCATTGATATACCGCTTTTCGCCGGTCCAGAGGTAGAGTTTCCAGGCAGCATTCATCACATCGAAATTCGCATTGAGATTGTACCAGAACTCATCGTCGTTGCGATAATCTGCCGGCGCAGGTTTTCCCTCCTTGTTGATTTCCCAATACGAGCACCAGTCTTTGCTATCGGAAATGTTTTTGGCAAAAAGGGAGAACATATTGCTGTTGGCCTTGCCCAGCCCGAGCATTTCCGCGGCCATACTCTGGTGCGCAACATCGCGCATACAGAACGCGAACCGGGAAGGCAATGCAGCCTCGTACCAGTCACCCACCGGGTCGGCGGGGTTGCCGCGGTGGCTCAGCGCCATTTCCGCGGCCCGGTCGAAAGCGGTTTGCAATGCGGCGTCCGTCGACCGGAACTTTAACGTTTCGCTTTGCGCCATGCAGCCGTGATGAAAACCCGGCTGGAAAGTAAGCCATAGGGAAGCTGCTGCGATGAATCTGATCATTCCTTCTGTTTTTGAATTAAAATGCAATCTTCTGATAAATTCTCCTTTATAAAATATGCGGCGATCAATTATAATCGGGATTCTGGGTCAATGCTGGGTTCCGCTGCAACTCCGTCCGCGGGATCGGGTAGAAATACAGGGCGGGAAGCCAGGTCCGTTTCTGCACGGTGGCCGATTGATAGGTGAATGTACCGTCGGCCTGTTTGGTAATGATCACGCCCAAAGCATCTTTTGATCCTATCTCGGCCATGCCCCAGCGGCGAATGTCAAAATAGCGGTGGCCTTCAAAGCAAAGCTCGATGCGGCGCTCCTGCCTGATTTTGTCCATCAATGCTGCGCCCGATGCATTCACCGGCGGCATGCCCGCTTTTTGCGACCGCAGTTTGTTCAGGTAGGTAAGCGCTTCACCATCCTCGCCCAATGCGGCACAGGCCTCCATGTAATTCAGGTAAACCTCTGAAAGTCTGAAACCTACCCATTGCGAAGCTGCATAGTCCTGCTTCTGCCAATCCACCGATTCATCGACCATCTTGCGGATCACATAGCGCGTCTTGGATGCATTCCAGGGAGAATACGGGCTCTGCGGTGAATCGTCGCCCCCTTCAAAAAACTGCGTGGTGCGGCCTTTGAACAGCTGGTTATTGGCCAGAACCGTCGCGTAAAACCGCGGGTCGCGGTTGGCATACGGATTTTTCGCATGTACGGGATTCGCCCAGTTGAAAGCGGTCCCGTCGGCCATTTCGAATGCATCCACCATTTGCTGAATCACATTGTAGGCGCTGTACCCTTCATACCCGTTCGGGCTGAGATCGCGGCTTACGGTATTGTACCGGTCGGCTCTTGCCAGGCCGCTGTAAACACGGGCAAAGATCACTTCGGAATTGAAAAAATCGAGGAAAGTCTTGTTGTAAGTCCCGTTGGCCGCACTACCATACAATGCATACGGCGCACCTTTGAAATCGATGACCGCCTTGGCGGCCTCCCTGGCCTGCTGCCAGAGCTTCTTATCCCCCGAAGTATTGAAATAAGGACTCGCCGCGTACAGCAGCAATCTCGATTTCAGAGCCAGCACAGCACCTGTCGTTGCACGGCCTTTGTCGAGGTCCGCCGAATACGCTGCGGGCAGCAACTTTCCTGCTTGTTCGAGGTCGGCGAGAATGAAATCCTTCGTTTCCGTCCACGAGGCACGCTTTTCATTGAAGCCTGTGTCGTTGACGTCGTATACTTTGGTGATCAGCGGCACACCGCCGAATCGCTTCAACAATTCGAAATACGCCAGCGCCCGCAGAAAATATACCTCTCCGCGCATGGTGCGTATGGCCTGTGCATTGGAAACGGTATCCAGCTGGCTCACGTTTTTCAGGAACACATTGCAGTTGCGGACGGAGGAGTACAGATCGCCCCAGCGGTTCAGCGAGGATGCGGTCTGGTTGTCGGGCGTGGCTTCCCCCTGCACATAGCTGTTTTCGTTGGTCCAGTTGAAGTTACCGTACAGCTCGTCGGTTTGCGCACCCCAACCGAAGCCGCCGTCTTTGTAGGCCATCACCGTCTGGTTGTAAATGCCATTCACAAATACCTGAACGAGGTTCGGATCTGTCCATACGTCGGACTCCGAATACGCATTCTGCGGTTTCAGGTCGAGCACGTCCTTGCAGGAGTTCATGACCAGCATGCCCGTCACGATGGAAATGCCCGCGAGCAGTTTTCCCGACCAGCCGACCGCGCTTTTCGCAGCCTGGATGCCGGATTGAATTGTATGGTTGGTTTGTGGTTTCATGGATTAAATGGTAAGGGTTAGAAGCTGATATTGGCACCCAGGTTCACGACACGCTGCTGCGGATAGTAATAACCCGTGTTGTTCGGCATTTCGGGATCAAATGACGGCCCGAACTGATCGATCGAAAAGAGGTTGCTGCCATTGATATAGATCCGCGCGCTGTGCATTTTGGCCTTTTTCAGCAAGCTGGATGGTACCGTGAAGCCCAGCTCGACGTTTTTGAGCCGCACGAATGCCGCATTGCGCAGCCAGAAATCGGAAGTGAGCGTATTCACCCCTCTCGATGCGCCGGTAGGACCATTGAAATTGCGGGGGAACCGGTTGTCGCCTTCTTTCTGCCAGCGGCCGTCAAAGAACTCTTTGGCCATATTCAAGCCCGCCGGCGCGAGGTACGATTGCGCCATGGCCTGGCCCTGCACAAACACCGAGAGATCCAGGTTCCGCCATGAAAGGCCCAGCGAGGTACCGTAGATCAGCTGGGGCGTCCTGACGGACGATTTCCGCACCTGATCCAGGCCGTTAATCGCCCCGTCGCCATTGATATCCTTGTAGCGGATGTCACCAGGGGCGGTGTTGGCAGGGTGCGGGCTTGCGTCGATCTCCGCCTGGTTCTGGTAAAGGCCATCGGATTCATACACGAGCCAGGAATCGATCGGGATATCGGTCTTGCGCTGGTACGACGGCACGCTTGCGGCCTCATCCATGAAAATGACCTTGTTGCGGGCAAAAGTGAGGTTGCCTCTGACGTTATACCCGAAGCTGTTTCCGATGGTACCATTATAATAGGCTTCGAGCTCGATCCCGCGGTTCAGCACTTTTCCGAGGTTCTGGTTGGGCAAGGTCAGGCCCGTGTACGCAGGCACGGACTCGCTGCGCGTGATGAGGATGCCCGTCCGCATGGAGCGGAAATAGTCGATGGTAACGCCCAACCTGCCTTTGAGGAATTGCGCGTCCAATGCGACGTCCGTGGTGGTGGCTACTTCCCAGGTAATGTTTTTGTTAGGGGTCGGGCCGGGTACGAGCGAGCTTACCTGCGAGGCAGTAGGCCCGAGTGAATAGCCGTAACCGGTTCCGAGGAGGTAGGTCTGGATATAGTTGAATGCTGAAACGGCATCGTTACCCGTTTTACCCCACGAACCGCGCAATTTCAGCTCCGTGATGCTTTTGGAATTGAAAAAATCCTCCTGCGAAATGCGCCATGCCGCCGAAACCGCCGGGAAAAAGCCATAGCGTTTTCCTTCGGGGAAATTCTGCGAACCGTCGTAGCGCATGTTGTAGTCGAAAAGGTATTTGTTTTTGAAACCGTAGGAAGCACGGGCGATGAAGTTGTTTCGGCCCGTCTGCGCGGCAGTCGAGTTATTTTGCTGGCCGATCAGGCTGCCTGCCGAAAGCTGGTCGAGCGAGTTGCTGAGGAAATTAGACCGGAATGCGCTGATCTCGTCGGCATTGCCTTCGAAGCGTTCGTAAGCGGCAAAACCTTCCACCGAATGATCGCCAAACCGGTTATTGTAGCCGAGCCGGATATTCATCAGGTTTTGTTTCAATGTACCGCGTACCTCCGACAAGCTCGGTTTGATAGCCGAGTTGATCCGCACATAATTCCCGGTGGCCGCATCGTAACGGAAAGCGGGCGGAGGCGTTTTGGTAAATGCCTTGTTCTTCGAAAAAGTGAGGTCATAGGCATAGTAGCCATCTACAAACACCCCGTCGACCAATTTGGACAGATCCCATTTGAAGTATGTCTTGGTCTGCAAATAGTCGTTGGTGTTCCGGTTATAGCCGGCCTCCCCGCTGGTGACGTACACCATGCTGTTGTTGGGCCCACCGCCGATACCCGGTCCCACGAGCCCGTTCGGATAAACCGGAACGAGGTACGGATAAGCGAGCCACAGCTCCCGGAATATCGCCCCGGCATTGTAGTTACCTACGGCCGAATTGCGGAATTCGTTGCGGTACAGCACATCCACCCCGATTTTCAGGTTGTCGGTAACGGCAATGTCTACGTTGGCACGGGCCTGCGCCTGCTTGTAGTAAGCGGCGTCTTTTTTGTAAATCCCATCCTGCTTCTGGTACTGCCCGGAAAGGAAATAGGTAACCTTATCCGTACCGCCCCGCAGCGAAATGACCTGATTATGCTGCAATGCCTGCTTTTTCATGGTCGCATCCCACCAGTCGGTACTGGGGAACGAGAGCGGGTCGGACCCGTCGCGGAACTTCTGCAACGTGGCGTCCGGCCAGGTTGGGTTCTGGCCGATCATCCTGTCGTATTCGTTGGTGGCCAATGCATATTCATATGAGCCCAGCATTTGCGGCACGCGCGTCGCCTGCGTGAGCGACCAGTTGGTACCAATGGACAATACCGGTTTGCCTGCCTGCCCGCGCTTGGTCGTAATCAGGATCACGCCATTAGCCGACCGTGCACCATAAATCGCTGCCGTAGCATCTTTAATGACGGTAAACGATTCGATATCAGCCGGATTGAGCCGCGCAAAACCTCCCGAGCGGTCGGGAATACCGTCGATCACGACGAGCGCACCGGTGCTGCCCAGCGTCGCTTTACCGCGGACGAATATTTCCGCATTGTCGTTCCCCGGCTCGCCGCTCCGTGTATTGGCGATCAGGCCCGGCACACGTCCGGCGATGGAATTGGTGAGATTGCTAGCAGGCGATTTTTCCAGCTCGGTACCTTTGATCGTCGACACCGAACCGGTGAGGTCTGCACGGGTTTTGGTCCCGTACCCTACCACTACCACTTCGTCGAGCGCCTTGGTGTCGGCTTCGAGCAGCACATCGAGCTTGCTTTGCTTGCCCACCTGAATTTCACGGGGAATATAACCGATGTAAGAAAAGACGAGAACCGCGTCAGCGGAAGGCACATTGATCGAAAAATGCCCCTCCGCATTCGTGGACGTGCCGCCATTGGCACCCTTGATGATCACACTCACGCCGACGAGGGGGCCTGACGCATCCGTTACCCGGCCCGAAACCGGAACCTGGGCTCTGACCGCGAGCGCACTGAAAAACAGCGCCACAGCCAGCAGCAGTGGAGAAAAGCGGGTAGAAAAAATCATGTTAAAAAGGGTTATAAAGTGAAACACGAGCTGTTCAGGCCAGCCTCCGGATGCCGCCCGACACAATCCCACTGTCTAATTTTTTATCAAAAGAACACAATTTTCATCTAACCTATACTATTCTATACTATTTTAAATAAAAATATTTTTGAGATAGGATAAAACGTTACCTATACAGCCATTTTACCATAAACGGCTACTAATAAGTATCATTCAGACACTTTATTCTAGAAAATTTAATCAAAATACAGCCCTATACTATTCTATACTTTTATATACTATCAAATTTCAGTACATATGTAAGTAAATATCGGGCACCTGCAAACGAATATTAACCCAGCACCCCGATAATGGCATCATAGATATAATCAAGATCGGCGTCGTTCGCGCAGTAAGGGGGCACGAGGTACAGTACATTTCCCAGCGGGCGCAGCAGAATGCCTTGATCGAGCAATGCCGCAAAAACAGGCTTCCACTGATTGCGGAAGTAGGAATCCTTGTCGTCGCTGCCGAGGTTCATGGCCAGAATAGTGCCGCATTGCCGTACGGAATGGATCCTTACAAGTGTGGCCACGCGCGCGCGGAAGGCTTCGTGCCGAAGCAAAATCCGGGAAATGGCAGCCTGCGTTTCCTCTCTTTTGAGCAGTTCTATGCTCGCCAGTGCAGCCCTGCACGCGAGCGGGTTGGCCGTGAAGGAATGGCCGTGAAACAATGTTCCGTATACGTTGTCCGTGCGAAATACCTCGTGGATTGCCCCGGTGCAGGTGGTAACGCCCAATGGCATGGTACCGCCGGTGAGTCCTTTAGAAAGGCACATCATGTCGGGTTGCGCAGTTAAATGGTTGGCCGCGAACATGCGCCCCGTCCGCCCGAAACCGACGAAAATCTCGTCCTGTACCAGCAGAATGTCCTTCGAACGGCAATAGCGCATCAGCGCATCGAGGTGTTCGGCCTCGTACATGATCATTCCGCCCGCTCCCAGCACCAATGGTTCATAAACAAAACAGGCGATCTGATCGGCATGCTGGTCGATGATTGCCTGGATTTCCGGCAGGTTGTCCGCCGTCGGGAGATCGATATGGATCACATCAAAGAGCAATTCGGCAAACGGCTCCGTCCAACCGCTGCGGCCGCTCACGGCCATCGCCCCGAATGTGTCGCCATGGTAGCCTTGCCGGAATGCCAGAATTTTCGTTTTCTTTTCGCCTCGGTTATAAGCGTATTGCAATGCCATTTTCAAGGCCACCTCTACCGCCGTGGAGCCGTTGTCGGAATAGAACACCTTCTGCTGGTTCTCTGGCAGGACCGCCAGCAATGCCTCCGAAAGCGCAACAGCCGACGGATGCGTAAAACCCGCGAAAATGACGTGTTCGAGCGTACGCAGCTGCTCGTACACCTGCTCAGCAATGTACGGATGGGCATGCCCGTGCAAATTCACCCACCACGACGAGATCGCATCGATATAGCGCTTGCCTTTTTCATCATACAAATAGGCTCCTTCTCCGCGAACGATCGCGACGGCCTCGCCAGCCGTTTTGATCGGCGTGAAAGGGTGCCAGTTCACGGCGCCGTCGCGCTGCGCCCAGGTTAGATTTGGTGTATTCATTATTTGACAGGATTACCATGTTCCCTGCGCAGCCGGCGGGCGGCACGGGCAATGCTTTGCGGGCTTAATGTTTTGAAGTCGGGGATATCGAGTACCGTCGCCTGAATGTCCGGGTAGGAAAGGATAACCCGCCGTGTGTCCTCGTCGAACGGCCCGTTGAAGATCAGGTATTTCAATGAAATGGACCGTTGTTGCAGCGCCCGAACGGAGAGCAGAGTGTGGTTAATGCAGCCGAGATAATTCCGCACCACCAATGCCACATCCACGCCGAGGCTCTCTATCCAGTCGATCACACAAAGGCGGTCATTAATAGGCACATACAAGCCGCCGGCACCTTCAATGATCAGGTGGTTCGAGGTTTCGGGAAGGACGAGGTCTTCGGCGGCAATGGACTTCTGCTCTTTCCGCGCCGCCTTGTGGGGTGACGCGGCCAATCGCAGGCGGACAGCCTCCGCATGTGTTACAATATCGTCACTGGTGAGCCCCGAAACCGTCTTCCTGTCGGAGTGGCTTAGAGTACCCGCTTGCACGGGTTTCCAGTAATCGGCTTTGAGCCATTCCGTTAGAACGGCGGAGCAGATTGTTTTTCCCACATCCGTTCCGATTCCGGTAACGAATAAGGTGGTCCTATTGGGCGTCATAAAACTCTTTGAGCAAGTCGGTAAGTTGTCGGATTTCCGCATGGGTATTGAATGCGTGCAGGCTTACCCGCAGGCGCTCGGCGCCGCTTTTCACCGTAGGCGGCCTAACCGCGAACGTGTACAGGGCCTGCGCTTCGAGCATTTCCTTCGCGGCAGCCAGTCTGGCAATACCCGGGCACGGGATCGCCTGGATCGGGCTACCGGCACCCGAGAGCGTTGGTAGTCCGGCTGCGGAAAAGTACCGGATCCGATCTTGCAAGTCCTCGCGCAGGCGCGGATTATTTTGCAGAAAAATGTAATTGTTCCGGATATTGGCCGCGAAAAGATCGGGCAGGCCGGTGGTGTAAATGAATGGGGCGGCGAAATTGATCAGGTAATCAATCACCGTTCCACGAGACAATATCGCGGCGCCGTGTGCACCCATTGCTTTTCCATAAGTAACCACGGTCGCGAATACGCGTTCCTGCAAATGCGCGTCACACACGAGCCCGTGCCCGAAAACGCCCATCGCATGCGCCTCGTCCACAATCAGTGAGGCCCCGTAACGCTCGGCCAGCGCCGCCAGGTCATGGAGCGGTGCAAAATCACCCTCCATCGAATACAGGCTCTCAACGGCGATCCAGCATTTGCCCTTCGTTTGGGCAAGCCGGCTTTCCAAATGGCCCAGGTCATTGTGCCGAAACCGCATTTTGACGGCAAAGGAAAGCCGGCACCCATCCAGCACCGAACGGTGCACAAACTCGTCGAGCAGGATGGTATCATTCCTCTTCGGAAGGCAGGAAAACAATGCAAGATTGGCCATATATCCCGACGGAAACAGCAGTGCCCGTTCGGTTTGGTGTTCCGCGGCAATAAAATCCTCGACCGACAAGGTCCATGCCGAGTTCCCGCTCACTAGCCGCGACCCGGTGCCGCCGCGGAGCCATTGCGGATTATCGTGCAGGGAAGTCAGCAGCATTTCGTGGCAGGCATTGTTGGAAGCAAGTCCCAGGTAATCATTGGAATAAAAATCGGCACCCGGCTGGCGGACCCGGAGCTTCCGCAGAATTCCCTGCTCCTCCCGGTCGGAAAGGGCCTGCGACAAATGCGCCAGCACGTCCTTACGCATCGGCCAGCTCGCTTTCCAGGCTGCTTAGCCACCGCTTAAACAGCCCTTCTTCCATTTGCTGCAATACTTCCGCGTGTGCCTGCCAGTCCGCCGAGAATTGGCTCAGCTGCGAAGTCATTTCTTCCAAATGCCCCTCCTCTTCCGCGATAATCGACTTGACGGTCACCGGGTGGGAAGCCGCCGATAGCGCACGCTGGTAAACAGGGTACAGCTCATCGGCCCTTACCTCAATGAGATACGTCACAAACAGGTACGCCGCATAGCGAAGCTGCGCGCCCTTCAATCCGAACACGCTTTTGATATACCTGCTGCATTGAATATCCAGCATGGCGAGGTATTGCCGGGTGAATACCGCGGCAAACAGATAAGTATCCGAATAGTCGGGGCAGGTTGCCGGAGCGAGTTTTGAGATCTGCTTCTTTAAAATATAGGCATGCCTATGCTCCTCGGCCGCGTGTTTCAACTGAATGATTTCCACCTGTGTACGGTCTTCGCAAGCGGATATCTTTCTCGCACCGGCGTTTTCCAGGTACGAGAGGGTATTCAGCCAGCGGGCATGCAGATGGTCCTGCTGTACTATTCGTTGGATCAGGTTATACATAGCTTATTTTTTTGCCAAAAGTATATCCCTACCGGACGCTCCGGATGTACCGGTTTTGATTTTAACGGTAGTCCGGAGCCATTCCAAACAAAAAGGACAAGTCCGCGCAATTGCGGACTTGTCCTTTTCATTGCATATGCCTTGGCCGGTAGCTATGCACCTACTCGACCACCAGCCAGGTATATCCCTCGGCCGGGATCTCCACTTTATAGTCTACCTCGTAATTCCGGCCAACCTTGTAGGATTGCGCCATACCTTCCTTCACACGAATTTTCACCGATTGACCCTTACCCGTGTAATACACAGGCAGTTTCACATTCCGGGTTATCTTTTCGCCGGTCGGATTGTACAGCATCACCAGCCCTTTCACGGGCAGTTCCGGGTTCACGTGCATGATACCGTCCCAATCGCGGCCATCGGCACGGCGCAGGTGGACAATGTCGGAATTGAGAATGTCGCGGTACTTTTTATACCAGCTCACCACATTGCTTACGGTCTTTTTCGTCTCATCGGTATCGTACAAGCGCGGGCCGCGGTAGCAAGCCTGCACGCCGGCACCGTAATATTGCATCATCAGCTGCTCGTACGCATCCAGGTGTTCCGACAGCGGTTCCAGTACGGCCTCAGGCCCGCCGCCCTGGTATTTGGTCAGCGGCACAAAGCCCCATACCATCGAAGGCGTTTCGTTCCAGGTCGCATCGAAGATATTCTGGCGGTTGAGGATCTTCTGCTGCTCGCGCGGGAGCGAGAAGTTCACCTCGCGGTAACCGAGGCCTACTTTGTTGGTCCCATCGAGAAAATACCAGTCGGGCGCATTTACATAAATACCGTTTTCGGCACACCAGTGGTACAGGCCTTTTTGCAGCGCCATTTGTTTCCATTGCGAATCAGCCAGGCCTTCATGGCCCGGGTGCGAGGTCGACGCGCACACGTCGCCCGGGTAAGGCCCGTCATTTTCAAAAATGTCAAAACCCGTGTGGCTCATGAATTTTTTGAGCTTGTCCAGGTAAGCCAGGCCCCATTTACTGCCGAGGCAGGGCGCATTGCCGAAGAATGCACCGCCGGTTTTACCGGTTTTAGGATTAATCACATCATCTTCCTCGCTGATTTTCCGTGAACTGAAAAGCGAATAGCTACCGATCATGACCTTCTTACTGTGGGCGTAGTCGGCCAGATCCTTCCATTTTTTGAGGTTTTCGACCGAAATGTCCTCCATATTGCAATGGCTCCCGAAGCTCAGGATCAATGCCTCGTAGCCGGTCGCGGCGCATTGGTCGATCGCCGTGCGAACCTGCTCGTCGTTTTTGCTCACGAGGTGCATAAAAATCGGGTTAACCGTCGTCCAGGGTGCGATCGTCCGGTACATTTTACGCACAGCCATTCCCTTGCGCTCGCGGTCGTAGCTGTCCATCAGGAGCTCATACGTGCGGATCGATTCCAGCTTTTCACCGGCTTTGAGGCGCGTTCCCATCGGTACTTTCGGGTGCACTTCGAGCAGGCAGGGGGTCTGGTAGTCGTAGTTCACCTGGGAGGTGTAGCTTTTATCCACTTTCCAATGCGTCGCCTGGTCGCTGAGCCCGTAGCGCATGGAATTGTTGAATGCAAAGTTGTTTTCAATGTACAAACCATTCGGCTTGGCCATTTCTTCCGGCTTGCCCACTACGGCACTCTCCTCTTCCGTCACCGCCAGTATCTCGTTCACAACCTGGTCGATCGTCACATCGCCCTTGCTTTTGTTTTCGATCGTCACCCATTTGGATACCAGCGGGATCCCGTCGAAAATCGCGTAATGCACGTACACATCCACACCCGCCAGCGCAGGCAACGACGAGCCGAAGCGAAATGCGACTTCGCTGCCGGTTGCGTCCTTCTTGCTTCCGGCCCACATCGTTGTCTTCCATTGCAGGTAAGGCGCTATGGGCGAGATTTTGAAATCAACGTAGTGAAAGGCGCTGTCCGACACTTTCAGCTGGTCGATCCACTGAGGGAGCAGATATGCATTCTCTTTTTGGCCGTACAAACCGCCCACATTGTAAGCGATGCCATTCAGGACCACTCTCGCCTCCGGTTTTACGGCCCGTAGCAATTGCTGGCCGTTGGTCAGGTTCTTGTACTCAATGCAGGCAAGATCGGGTTTCAGGCGGAACACTCTCCGCACAAGGCCATTGGACATCACAATATCGCTGCCATTGGCCGACTGATCTATGCGCGCCTTGGCCGGGCCGGGTTGGATAAGCCAGTCATGCGCCACGGGGGCCGCTGTTTGCGCCCGGGCGGTAAAACTCAGCAGACCGAGGGCTAAAAAAAGGTATTTCATAAAAGAAAAGGTAATTGATTAAGGGGTTTTAAAGGTTACTGATTATCGTTTTCTCAGGGGATAGGTTTTTCAAAAGTAGTACTTCCCAATGTAAGCCGCACGGTTTCACGCCGGGTACTGTGGGTGATGGGCCATAGCATACTCTTTGCGGTGGATTTAAATGCGGGTATTTTTACCTTCCGCTCGGCGAGCAAATGGCTTTCAAACTCTCCTTTTCCTTCATACGAAATGGTGATACGCTGGCCTTTATATCGCCGCAGGTCAAATGCCTGCATGGTCCAGGGCCTGGCCTTTTCGCTGACCATCCCCGCTTTGGCATAGCCGGCAAATTTGTTGATGGCCGATTTGGAACTTCTGACCGGTGAAACCGCTGCTCCGTTTATTCGTATCACGGGCACATCCGGGTAACCGATCAGCAGCAGATCGCAGCGGCCGCCCAGGTCGGCAGGCACCGTCAGACTGGTTTCCGTTTCACCGGCGAGTTTGCTTGTATTATTCCAAACAATCTTACCCGCTGGTTTGGCTGCCTGCCCCGGCTTTCCTTTTTGAAATGAAAATGCCATGGTAGCATACCCCGGCAGTTCGACAACGATCTTTCCGCCCGACTGAAATGCCGCAGGGTAAGCCCCCTGATACGGGAATACGACAGTAGCCGCGTAGGTTTCACCTTTTTTTTGATAAAAACCCGCCTGCGCATCGAACGGGATCACAAGTTTTTGTGTGGTAGCACCAGGGTTACGGGCCACCAGAATGCCCTTGACGCCATGCCAGCCCATATACCCATAGGCCTGGCCTTCATCGGGCCGCCCTCCGACGTACACCGTGTTATTGAGTATTTCCCTGTTTTCCTTCGCCCAGTTATCGACAGTGCAAAGCGCCTTCCATTCGTCGGGTTTCAGGGCGGAGGGAGTAATGTACCATTCTTTCAGCAGGGTACCGCGGCCGTAATGCATCAGCACGTGTTCCAGCCAATCCTGCAAACTGTCCTCCTTGCTTTCCATCCGACCATCGGAGCTTTTGATGATCCCGTGCGTCATGAGGCGCGAAATGGGCACCAGCGGGCGGTCGGCCGCATTGCCCCACATGCGCCAAATGTAGGTATCGCGGTCGGTGGTGGCCATGGCGCGTGTGGAGATCTCGGGCCAGTTGCCATTGGTGCCGTCGTCGCCGGCGAGCATCCACAGGTAATCGCCGTACATGAGCCACCATGGCGAGAACCAAACCCAGTTTGTCAGGTTTTGCAGGATATCCGGCTTCACCTTTCGCGTGGCCAGCAGCACCTCGATGGCCGCATCCAGGTTGGCCTCGTGCCCGTGCCTGTCCGTAGCCGGGTGCCCGTTTCCTACGCCGGTGTCGCTCAGCTCGTTGAAATCATGTTTATAGTAAACCGCCCCGGTTTCTTTCACAATAAAAGGCACCTGTCGAAGCAGTTCTTGCTTGTAGGCGGGTGCCGACAAGCTGTAATACCGGTTGTATTGTTTAAAATATGCATTGGGAATAGCCTCGCGGTAACCGTTCCCGATCCCCCAATCGATATGATTGTTATAGCCATTCAGCGAGAGCCAGAAACCGAAGTCGACGCCTGCCGCTTTGAGCCTGCTGCTGAGCGATTTAACATCCGTCCAGCCATTGGGAAAATACTTGGGCAAGGGCTGCCAGATTGATTTCCGGTCCTGCCAGCCGTCATCCACGACCATGGCATCAAGCTTCACGCCATAAGGCTCCGTAGCGGCGCGGAATTCTTTGTAAATATCCACCAGTGCATTGCCGCTCAGGTCTTTGGCCCGCGGCTCGAACCAGTTGTTGTAATGCAGAAACGAGCGCGGCGCTTTCCACACGGTCGTCAGGTATTGCATGAATGCTTGCGTAACAGAAGCTCCCGCCTCCGCGAACCCGCACACGGCAGTCTTACTTTTCATACTGAAATGGACAGAATCGGTGGTAACGGCGTAGCCCGGGAAATGCATCAGCCTCACCATACCCGCCTTTCCCGAAGGCTCGATATCCCTTCCTTCGAGATCGATGAAACTATAATTCCCGACTTTCTCGTAATGCCTCGCATAGTCGGCAGGCGTATTGCCATCGGTATGGCGGCTGTACCCGGCGGGGTATTCGAGGCCGGTAAACCATTTATCCCCGATGAAAACCGGCTCGCCCCTGCCGCCTCCCGTCGCCGGGCTCGTGACTATGAACCGCTCCACTTCCAGCCGGTCGACCGTGGCCGGCACCCCGGCGGCAAATTCCATGGTCAAACTTTTGCGAATATGCGGTTGCCCTTTGATGGCGAAATAGGTCACAAGGAGTTTCTCGGGAACGGCGGGTTTACCCTTACTTGCCGGTTTAGAGCGGTAGGAAATCCTGACAAAACTCGTATCTGCCGAGCGCGAGCTGACCGGCTGGCCATCGGCAGTAAAATCGCTGATCGTAAATCCTTTTTCCCCGTGCATCGGGAGGATATGAAACTCATCGCTCTGCGTAGGCAAAATGAACTTACCCGATGCATCCGCAAAACGGGTCGTGCGCCATACCTGCCCGTCATAGGTCAGCAAGCGTTGTATTTTGTCATTACGAACAACCAGTTCCTGCGCGAAGGACAATGTAGTCATGCAAAGAAATATGCCCGCGAGAATTCCTTTCATCATGTATATAAATGTTGGAAAAATAAATATCCCGGACATCGCGCATCCATGAGCGCCGGTCCGGGATATTGGTTGATGATTACATGCCTTCCAGCGGGTCGAAAGTACCGTCGCCCCAACCTTTGGTTTGTTTCAGATTGGCATTTCCCTGAATGGTAGCCGTGCTGAGCGGCAGGAAATACATGTTTTCGTTATAAACCATCGGTGCATTGTCGCGGTCGTAGAGCGTGTAGGTAAATCCGCCCGGTTTCGAAGCGTCGGTGTTGAGGATCATCGCATGCCGTTTGTCTTTACCCGTCATTTTGAGGTGCATTAACCGCCATCTGCGCAAATCCCAAAGCCTTTTCTGCTCGAATGCAAATTCGATGTAACGCTCGTCCTGGATCGCCTGGCGCATTTCAGCTTGCGTCATGGCGGGGCTCAGGCCGTAGAATTTCCCGGCCAGGGAAGCGTCGCCCGGAGTCGTTTCGTTAATGCCCGCGCGCTTACGGATCTGTTTGAGCACATCGAAAGCCTCCGGCAGCTTGTTGAGTTCCATCGCAGCTTCGGCGTAGTTCATCAGCACTTCGGCATAGCGCATATCGATGTAATCCGTCCCGGAGATTTGCGAATTGGTGATATCGAGCGACTCGTCGATTGCCTTTCTGGAATAGTAGCCGGTGAGGGTACCGTTCTGCTTACCATAAGAGTAGCCGTTACCCGAAGCATCGGCATTCAGCTCCATGGTTTTGCCTAAATAGGACACGCCATTGTAAACGACCGTCGCGTAGAAGCGGTTATCGCGGTTCTGCCAGCTTTTGGTCACGTCCCCTGCATGTTGCGGATCGTTCCAGGCCGTCTTTTTGCCGCTTTTCAGCGGGAATGCATCCACGAGCTCCTGCGTAGGATGGCAGCCACCGGTGGCATTGGCCGTAAAATCGATCGGCCTCACGGCGGCGTCGCGGTTCTGTGTGCGCCCGGCGGGGTTCAGGTAGCGAATCGCGAAGATCACTTCCTTATTCATTTCGGCCAGGAACAATGCCGCATTGCTATACGTGTCGATCAACCCCACGCCTTTGGAAGAAAGGTAGGTCAATGCTTCCTTATTGGCATCGTAGGCCGCCTGCCAGTGCGCCGGGTTGCCGGTCGGATTGAACTGCGGGCTAGCACGAAAAAGCAGCACACGCCCTTTCATAGCCAACGCCGCTCCCTTGGTGACACGGCCCAAATCAGCCACCGGATAAGATTCCGGTAATTCACCCGCCGCAGTATTCAGTTCCGACAGCACGAAATCGAAGCATTCCTTGGTGGAGTTACGCGACACCCGCAGGTCGTCGTCGCGCTCCTGCGCGGTGGTGACGAGCGGCACGCCGCCGTAGCGCTTGATCATTTCAAAATAAACGAATGCGCGGATAAACCGTACCTGGCCTTTCAGCGTGGTCTTGGTTGCCTGGTCAATCGTACTGGTCGGCTTATCGATCTCCTGCAAGAAGAGGTTCATTTTGCGGATGTCTGCATAGGGCCAGTAGGACGGACCGCCGTTATCGATGGTAGTCGTTCCTGAAATCCACGCGTTACTGCGCGAAGCCTCGTCCGTCGCATCGGCCAGCGTGACGTCCCAGGACGGCACCGACAGGTAAACATTATTGACAAATGCCGTCGCCAGCGCCGGATCTTTCCATACGTCCTGCTCGGTAATAGCCGACAAGTTCTTTTTATCCAGCACATCCTCGCAGGACATTAGTCCGAGGGATGATGCCAGCATGATAGCGCACAGGTATTGATATGTTCTATTTCTCATTTTTATCTAAATCTTGGATCAATTGAAATAACCTGTCCGCCGGATCAGAACCTGAGGGACAAACCTGCATTGTAACTTTTCATGATCGGGTATTGGTACACGCCGTAGTTCCCTTCGATTGCCTCGGGATCGGAGACTTTAATTTTATCGAGCGTAACCAAGTTAGCACCGGATACATATATACGTAACGCACCGATACCCAGCTTGTTGGTCAAAGCCTTTGGCAGCGAGTAGCCAATCTCGACGTTTTTCAACCGGATATAATTGCCATTCATGAGCCAGAACGAAGATGGTGCCCTGCTGGCGCCGTAGCTGCTCGCACCGATGCCGCCTACGCGCGGGTATTTGGCATCCGGGTTTTCAGGAGACCAGGAATCCGTCCATATTTTCAGTACCGCCTGCTCATCCCACAGGTCGTTCCGGTTCGGGAATATCAGTTTGCGGTTGGCAACGCCCTGTACCAGTACATTCAGGTCAAAACCCTTCCAGCGACCGCCTGTGGTGATACCATACATGATTTCGGGCGTCACACCTTGCCGCGACAGCACGACCATATCTTTCGAATCGATGGTACCGTCGCCGTTTTTGTCTTTCAGGATCACGTCCCCGAGTGACCATTCGTAGGTCCCCCATTTCGGCAGGTTTTCCAGGTCCTTCTGGGTGCGGGCAATACCCGCCGCCTCGTAACCCGACAAAAAGCCTATCGGACGGCCCGTTGGGATCTGGTAGTCGAATGCACCGGCGGCGTAATCCTGCTGCTTTACCTTGTTGCGGGCAAAACTGAAATTACCGCCCAGGAAGTATTGCAAGCCGTTTTTGAGGGTATTGTCGTGGCGCGCCACGATTTCGATACCCTGGTTGCTCACGATGCCGTAGTTTTCTTTGGGAAGCGTCGCACCAAATGTGTTAGGGATTGAAATAACCCGGGCCCCGAGGATATCGTAGGTATACTTTCTGAAATAATCCAGCTCGAAGCTCAGCAAACCTCTCCACAGCGAGCCTTCGAGGCCGATGTCGGTAATGCGCGTTTTCTCCCAGGTAATGTTGTAGTTAGGCAGCGCACCCGGAGCAATACCCGACGTCGCGGAACCGAATGTGGCCCCGCTGGCCACGGAGAAAATACTCTGGTAACCATATTCCGAAACCAGGGTGCCCCCATCGTTCCCCAGCAAACCATAGGAAGCGCGCAGTTTCAGGTTGTCGATATTTTTGAAATTATTCTTAACAAACGACTCCTCCGACAACCGCCAGCCGGCCGATACCGAAGGGAAGAAGCCCCAGCGACCTTCCGGTGCAAATTTCAGCGACGCATCCGAGCGGAAGTTGGCCTCGAACAGGTACTTTTCATTGTACGAATAAGTCACCCGGCCAATGTAGCCAAGCCTTCCGGTTTCGGAAGCACTACCTGTTGCACTCTGGTTTTCGCTAGCCGCATTACCGATAAAGAGCTGCTCGATTGTAGGCGTGAGGAGCTTGTTCCGAAGACCATAGAGGTAATTGCCCGTGCCTTCCGCCTGCTCGTACATACCCATGATAGTCAGGAAGTGCTTTTCGTTGAAAGTCTTCTCGTACTGCAATCCCGCATTGAGCTGGTAGGAATTTGCTTCGTTGAAAGAAGCATAGGCGCTGTTTTCCCAGTCGCCCAGCAGGAGGCTATTCGTCACTTCCTCCGTAAGCAGGTGGTTGTGCCCGCCGGTGGTTTTGAACTCCGAAACCGGGTATTTCTTGCGGACAGTCTTATCGTATTCATAGTATTTGCGATAGTTGAAAGAAACGTTCGCTTTCAGACCATCGACGTGCGGAATGGCATAATCCAGTTTCAGGATCCCGTTGAAAGTATTTTTCCGGATGCTTCTGAAACCGGCATTGTCGATCAGCCCGATGGGGTTCCATTGCTGAAATGCGCGGACGTACTTATCCCCGATTTTCCACGGCATGAACGAGGGCTTGTTCAGTAACCCGCGGTAAAGGTCGTACATCCGGTCGTCGTCGCCGCCGTCATAAGGCCAGTAGGGCCGGTCGCGTTTTTGCAGGCTGGCGTCGATCATCAACGCCATATTCAGGCCCTTGGCGATTTTGGCATCCACGTTCGAGCGCAGGTTGAAACGGTCGTATTTGAGGTTTTTGAACCCGCCGTCCTGGAAGTTGTAGCCCAGGCTGGAAAAATACTTCACTTTATCGCTGCCGCCGGAAACGCTCAGGTTATGCTGCGTAAATACAGGATCCTGCCAGGCGCCCTTGAACCAGTCGTAGTTGACATTGTTGTTCTTGAAGTAATCGATTTCGTCCTGGGTATAGTACGAAGGGTCGGTGATGGGCCTGTTGTTGAACCGGGCCACGTTATTGCGGTACAACGCGTGCTCATACGCATTCATCCGCTCGGGGACCTTGCTCGGCGTTTCCTTACCCACGTACGCGCTGTAAGTGAACGTAGGCGCGTCCGTGGTTCCCCGTTTGGTGGTCACGAGGATTACCCCGTTCGCGGAGCGCGCGCCGTAAACCGCCGCCGATGTGGCGTCCTTTAATACCGAAATGGTCTCGATTTCCGTGGGACTAAGCGCCTCGAAGTCTCCCGACGTACGGACAATCCCGTCGATCACATAAATGGGGTCTGTGGAATTGAATGTGCTTTTACCCCGGATAATCAGCGTACTCCCCGAGCCCGGTGCACCGCTTTTCTGGGTCGCGAACAAACCTGCTACGCGGCCGGCCAATGCATTGGTAATGTTGGCAGTAGGCACATTCTTGATGGCTTCGGACGATACTGTGCTCACGGCGCCGGTCATGGAAACCTTCTTCTGGGCACCATATCCTACCACTACCACTTCGTTCAGCGCGCTGGCCAGGGGTTCGAGTTTCACATCCAGATAAGCCCTGCCCCCGATCTGCACTTCTCTGGATACAAATCCTACAAAACTGAACACCAGAATGCCGTCCCCACCCTGCACATCGAGGGAAAACTCCCCGTCGGCATTGGTGAGCGTACCATTGGTCGTGCCTTTGAGCAAAATACTGACGCCCGGAAGCGGCACGCCTATTTCATCCACCACCTTTCCTTTCACCGGCGCGAGGTTGATCATCGGCGACTCGCGGACTTCTATTTTTACGGGCGCGGGCGCGGCAGGCGTTTTAGAAAGAATAATATGCTTGCCGCTGAGCTCATATCGGATATTCATCGGCTCGAAAAGCTTGTCGAGCAAATATCCGAGGGGCGCATTGGTCACTTTCAGCGTTACCACCTGCTGCGACTGGCCAATCTGCGGCGTGTAGGAAAACCGCACATCGGCGATCTTTTCCAGTTCCTTGAGAGCGGGCCTGAGTTTCACCTCCGTCAGGTTCAGGCTCACCCGACGACTCAATAGCTCCTGCGCCGACAGATCGTTAGCCCAGGAAACCCCCATAAACACAAACGCCAGTAACGCCTGAACCAACGATATTTTCATACATTGGAATAGTAAATGTCTTGCTTGTTTCATACTTTTGAATGAGTTGTTCGTTTGGAAAATTCGGACAATAGCGATCCTTACAACCTCTCCGGGATGCTAAGGATTATCACAGGCCAATGATGGAGCAAGCATCATTGGCCATGTTGCTTAAGAAGTATGGGGGTGTAGCTATGTTATCATATGGACGAGGGGGCTGGGTGAAAAGGTTAAAGGATTAGGTCAAGTCAAATATATATAGCGTTATGGTTTACATCCGGTGGTGGTGATCACTACCTGGGCATCGATGATCTCGTACGACGCTCCGATGGTCTTGCAAACCACGTCCAGCCTCTCCGGCAGGCTTTCATCCGAAAATGAAGCTGAAAACTGGCAATTGGCCAGCAGTTCGGGGTTGTAGACGACATTCACCCCGTATGCTTGTTTGATATCTTCAAAGAACCGGACTGCGTAGCTGTCCTCGTACTCGAATTTGGGCAGGGACTTTACATCGGGGAGCGAAACGGGATGTTCTACCAGCCGCTTGTCGAAGAGTTCCGCCTTCCGGTCGAACACCACCAGCTGGTTAGGCAGCAGCAGAATGGCCGATTGCTTCGGCGCCGTTCCTGCCCCATTATTCCTCACATTGTTCTGATATACAGTCACCTTACCATTCAGGACCTTCACCGTCACGTCCGAACCGTCATCAAATGCTACGACCTCGAATTTGGTACCCAGCACCTTGGTCACGACCTCGTTCGCATAGACGAAAAAAGGCTTACCCGCATTCGGGACCACGTCCAGGGTGGCTTTTCCGGATAGGTATACGCTGCGGTTCTCCTGGTTATAGGCGGTCGTAAAGCTCACCTCGCTCTTCGGTGCAAGCAAAACGGAAGAGCTGTCGGGAAGGTAATACAGCTCCGGTCCGGCCGACTTGTTGGTGTGCCGGGTTACGTGGGAAGTGCTTTCCAATGCGGAAATCGTATCGGCATAATGCGCTTTGCGGGAGGTTTCAGGCCGCCAGGCCAGGTACCCCGTCGCAACAATCGCGAGCGCGATCACGGCAGCGGCTGCCATCCGGTACCAGCCTGTCCGCCGGAGCGGCTTCACCGGCGCCTCCTGTGCGCGGGTGTCGTGCATGCCGGCGTCGTACGCCTCCGTGGTGCGCATGATCCTGTCGAGCAGCCGTGCTTCCTCTTCCTCGGACAGATACGTTCTCGAATAGCTCGTCAATCCCAGCAGCACCGCATTGAGCAGTTCCGCGGCCTGCTGCCATTCTGTGTTTTTGTGGGGATAAGCCCGGAGATATTCATCCCAAAACGCCGTTGAATCCGCCGAGGGAGCCAATTGGTGTCTCAGGAAACGATCGTCCGCAACGAATTCTACCGTTCCAAAATGTTCGTATGTGCTGTCCACTGTGAGATTGTTTTACAGTTAGATAACACATCCTTCATTTTCATACTCGGCAGGAGGAATAAATTTTTAAAAAAATTTTAAAACTACCGGTAGTTACAAAATATTATTTCTGAAACCAGCTGTATTGAAAAAGGAAAAGTGCCGCCAGAAGCCAGCCGCGTAGTTTTTCCATCGCCCTGAATACCAGGTTATGGGCCGATTGGGTGTTCACTTCGAGCACATGCCCTATCTCCTGGTAATCCATATTTTCGACAAAACGGAGCCTGATCGCTTCCTGCTGGCGGGGCGGAAGCTGGCCGATAAGGCGGGTGAGCAGCTCTTCGCGGCTCGCCGATTCCTCCTTCTGCGTCAGGATATCTTCCGCCGAGGCTTCAAACCACAAGTCTTCGAAATGCTCCTGCGTGACAAACATATGCGGGCGCTCCTGCCGTTTCAGCAAATGCAATATCCTGTTTTTCAGTGCCACGAAGAGGTAGGAACGGATGTTATCGGGGACGCTCAGCCGCTCGCGCTTGATCCAGATCTCAGCGAAAACGTCGTGAATGCAATCGAGGACAAACTCCTCCGAAATGGACACCAGGCTCATCCCATAACGGAACATCGCCTTCACGTGCAATCCGTAGATCGCCGCATAGGCTTCCTTGCTGCCGGAAAGAAGCTCTTTCCAGTGTGTTGTTTCATCTGTGGGCTCGCCGGCCATTACCTGGATATTTTTCACAGGTAAAGTGAAAGAGAAAAAACTTTAAATACAAAAAAATTTCGCGATTTGGGGAAATCCCTCTCCTTCCCTCCCACGGCACGGTTTTTGTATAAAAAATGATCGCGCCATTCCCCGACCGATCATTTAATCACTTTTACCTCAGACACTTATGAAAGCCCTATCCATTTTACTCGTGAGTATCCATTTTCTCCTCCCGGCCATCGGCATGTGTCAAATCGCGCAGGGCCTGTTGGTCTCCGCCGCCGAAGAAAGGCCCGTCAAGGGAGATGCAGGATATTTCTTTGCTTTAAGGCAGGTACCGCTGTCGGAGAAACATTACATTTTCCTGGCAGACCCGCTAAAAAGGGCTGTTTATGTGGACGGCGGCAAAAACATCGTACTGAGCCATACGATGACCGTCCGCAGCGCCAAAGGTTTCGATATGTACTTTTCCGCGGCCGACTACAATCTCATTCTGGCGGTGAAGGAAGCGAAGGAAATTGTGGAAGGGACCACCGGGTATAAGGGTACGTTATCCATCCGGCACGGTTCTGAAAAGCACAAGCTGGCTGTTCATGGTTTTCAGAACCGCTGATGTAATATGGCTTAGTCGGTCAGCTCGACCTTCCCTCCTGCCGGTGCACTGAACGTAACCACCTTTCCGTCGTCTTTCACTTTCCGCACGCCTTTGGTCATGGCTATTTTAAGGCC
The DNA here is from genome assembly GCF_019924045.1 of Dyadobacter fermentans. Taxonomy (GTDB): domain Bacteria; phylum Bacteroidota; class Bacteroidia; order Cytophagales; family Spirosomataceae; genus Dyadobacter; species Dyadobacter fermentans_A. The sequence continues at coordinate 151,669 of NZ_JAHXBN010000027.1, forward strand.
TGTGGCAGGCAATTTCAATGAAAATTCTCCGGCTTTTTCGGCCAAAAGGCTGATTTGAACAATCCTTCCCGCCTTCCTTTGGGCGCTTACGAGCACGGCTCCCTCCGCACGGAGGTTGCTGAATGCGGCTTCCTTCCAGTCCGCAGGCAATGCAGGCATGATCTCAATCGCATCGGCATAGCTTTGCAGCATCATTTCCTGCAAGCCCGAGGCAAATGCGAAGTTCCCTTCGAGCGTGAACGGGCGGTAGGTGAATTTCGAAAGCCCGGATTTTGTCTGATCGCCATTCGCGTGAAAGCTGTTCGGCAGGCAGAATGCCTTCGCAAAAGTAGCGAGTGCGTCCCTGGCTCCCGCTCCGTCTTTGGCCCGCGCTTTCAGGTTGGCGAGCCAGGAATAGGAATATCCGCACCACCAGTCGGGTCCCACCTTATCGAGCAGGGCAATCGTGTTCGTGATCGTTCTCCGGGCCTGTTCGCCGTCCTCCCATTGGATCAACCCCAGCGGATGAATGGCCATCAAATGCGAGAAGTGGCGGTGCGACTCGTTGTAAGGCAAAGTACGGGCAAACATCAGTTCGCTGTTGTCCGTTTGCGCAAAATCCGGGAACTCTCCCAGCAACTTGCGCCATTTTCCGGCCTGCTCCTTTTCCCCCATTACTTCCGCCAGTTCGGCACCGGTCTTAAAAGTGAACTTGATGATCGCCAGATCGTAATTCGTCGTTTCGGGAAACCATGCTTCCAGACGATTGTCCCTGATCTCCGGGCTGGAACTGATCGGTAGTTGTCGCTCTCCTTTTCCGTTTTTGATCGTAATGTTTTCAAACAAAGTGCACGCCTGCTTGAACCACGGATAAGCGCGTGCTTTCAGGAATTCCTTGTCCTTGCCGTACCGCCATTGCAGGTAATAATGGTGCGCCAGCCAGCCCGAAACAGTGGGCGAAAGCGAGTACTGGATCCAGCCGCCCATTTCGGTGCCGTCCAGGGTAGTGACACCGGGTACGGCCAGTCCATCGACGCCGAAATACAGCCTGGAATAACGCAGGTAATTCTCCTTGTTTTCGTCCAGATGGTCGAGGTAGCCCAGGGCTTCTTCCAAATGGTTACCGCTGTATGCCGGCCAGTAACTGAGCTGGGTGTTCAGGTCGTGGTGGTAATCTCCTTTCCAGGGTGGAATGCGGCCGTTATCGGCGGTCCAGACGGCTTGCAACGAGATTGGTGGCGCACCACGGCGGGCTGCCGATCCAAACTTGTATTGTTCCAGGTACCACTGCTTCTCGATGAGCGGATCCGGCACGGCAATCGACGACATCCCCCAAAAACGCTTCCACCAGGCCTTATGCGAGTTTATAGCTGTTGCGTATGATTGCTTTAACGCATTTTGAGTAAGCACCGCAGCATTGGGCTTTGCGGCGGCTTTCGGATCATGCGAAGAAACGCTCCACACGCCCTCTACTACCCCGTTTTGCAATGGTTTCCAGCGCACCGCCACTTCATAACTGAACCCGCCCCAGCCTTCCTGCCGGTAAGTAATGCTACCCGGCCCGGGGGTAATAGTGCCCTGCTTATAGCCCAGGCGCGCAAGGTCGTCTCCCACAAGGGAGTTCACCGTACCGCCTTCTTTCACCGTTCCGGTATATTTCGGGGCCACGATCTGCGGCGGCATTTCCTGCTGTACGTTTTCAAACCGGAACCAGCCGACCGGCTCGGTAGCGTGTACAAAGGTTTTCAACACAACGCCGTTCGTCCACTCCACCTCGGCGGAAGCCGACGCGAGCAATACATCGGCCCGTTTCACTTGCCATCCGGCGGGCAGATCGAATTCCAGAGCGCCAGCGGGAATCTTGGACGGGGCCGGCTCCCGGTCGTAAGGGGCGTCGAAATACTGCTGGACCGGCTTATAATCCTTTTTACGGACCTGCTCCTGAACCCATTTGTAGCTGAATTCCTCCCGGTGCAGGCCCGCCATCGGGCGCATGTCCCACACATCGGCGCGATCGAGTGAGAAGCGCAGCTTGCCTTCCCGCTCCCAGATCAGCGCCCCCACGGTACCATTGCCCAGCGGAAGCGCCTCGTCCCATACTTTGGCCAGATTTTCAAAATGAAGATTATGCTGCTTCGCCGGTTGGGCGTGGACCGTCGAAAACGGCCACACGCACGCCAGCAGGATTGGTAGGCAAATACGGCGCTTAATATCCCTCATTTTGTTTCAATGCTGTGTTAATGTCTATTTCACTTTGGGAGAACGGCCAAATATAGAACTTATCGTCCCATTTCAACCGGATGTTGCTATGGATGAGCTTGTCGTTGAGATCCTTTCCGATGCGCCAGCGAACGACGTCGAAAAGCCGCAGACCCTCGAATGCGAGCTCCCGTCTGCGCTCCTTACGTACGAGCGCACGGGTGAGCGTGGTGAATGCAGGCACGCCCGCGCGGCTGCGGATCGCGTTCACATACGAAAGCGCCTTGGCGTCGGCAGTAGTGCCGCCCGCTTTTTCCATTTGCGCCTCGGCGTTCATCAGGTAAATATCGGAGAGCCTGAAAAGCACAATGTCGTGGCCGGTAAGAATATCGCGCTCGCTGGGAATGAAGCGTCCCGGGTCCCAGATCGCCGCGAATTTGATCAGGCCGTAATTGGTGGCGGTAAACTCGGTCTGGAATTTAAAACCGTCCTCGCGCTCGAAAGTGGTTTTGTTGGGTGAATAATAATACCACTTTTTCAGGCGAAGGTCCCCTGTTTCATATTCATCGATCAGGTCCTTGGTCGGTGCGAGGCCGCCCCAGCGGAAAAATTCCACCTCCTGCCCGCCGTCACCCGACTGACGTCCATCCCGGGTTTCGATATACTTAATGGAGAAAATGATCTCCGGGCAGGATGCCTGTCCTTTCCCTTTAATGAACGGGGATTCCAGGTCGGTCGCCAGCGAGTACTTGTTCGATGCGATAATGGAGGACGTGAGCGAAATCACATCGTCCCACTTACTCTGAAACAATGCAATACGTGCCTGTAACGCTTTGGCGCTGGTTTTCACGGCATGTCCCGATTTGTAAGCGTCGTCGGGCAGGTTGGCCACCGCGAAATTCAGGTCCTCCCCGATGAAGTTATACACCTCTTCCCTGGTCGATTTGGCGATCTTCAGTTGCTCGATATCGGCAGGGACCTCTTTGTAAATCACCACCCCGCCCCAATGCTGCACCAGCTCGAAATAGAACATCGCCCGCAGGAAACGCGCCTCGGCTTCGTAGGCTTTGGCCGCCGCGTCGGGCAACGACACCTTCTTGAAATTTTTGAGAAAAGTATTGCAGCTGGCAATGCCCGTATAGCACGATGTGTACAACGTCCGCGGCGCACCGGAGTTGGCCGGATCAAGCGTCCCCGACTGCATGAGGCGGATATCGCCGTAATGCTGTGCCCAGCCATTGTCGGCTGCTGCATCGAAATAGCTGCGGTGCCAGGTCAGGTAAGTGCCTTTCAAACGGGCATAGCATCCCGCCAGGCCCATTTGCACATCGCCCTCCGAAGTCCAGAACTGGCCCGCGGCAATTTCCTGTGGCGGGTTTTTATCCAGAAAATCATCGCTGCAACCCGTCAGCGTGGCTACGAACAAAGCCGGCAAGAGAATATGGTTCAGAAAAGTTTTCATATGGTGTATATCTTTTAAATCATCTTTTTATACCAATCAGAATCTCAGGTTCAGGCCCACGGAATACACTTTCAGTTGCGGATACTGCGCATGCCAGCCGTCTCCCGCCCGTTCGGGATCGAGGTCGGGATATTTAGTAAATGTGAGGATGTTGTCGCCTGTGACGAATACTTTCAGGTGATTAATGCCCACCTTTTTCGTAACCGAAGTCGGAATGGTGTAGCCGATCTGCAAGTTTTTCAGGCGCAAATATGACGCGTCTTTGAGGAAGTACGTCGAATTCTGGGCCGTTCCGCCGGTCATAGGCGCATATCCCCAGCCGTAAATCGCCGGCACGTCGGAATTCGGGTTGGTGACAGGATCGTAGGCATTGAGGAACTTGGGATGCGGGGATGAGCCCTGCGAGAATGGATCCTCACCAAAGAAATAAGTCCTGACTTTCTGGCCCTGAACACCCTGGAAGAAAACCGCGAGATCGAAATTTTTCCATCTCACATTTCCTCCGAAAGAATAGATAAAGCCAGGGTAAGCGCCTTTCACACGAATGCGGTCGTCGCCATCGATTTTACCGTCGTTGTTCTGGTCTTTGAACTTAATATCACCCAATTGCGGGTTACCCGGCGTAACCACCGCTTTGAGCTCTTCCTCGGATTTGAACAAACCGATATATTCATACAAATAGTAGTCGCGGTAAGGCAAACCTTCCTTGATAATGCGATCCCCATATGCCGGCGCGGGGTACTTCACCACTTTATTGCGGTTAGCCGATACCTGCGCATTAATACCATATTCCACCGCACCTACCTTGCCTTTGTGCCCCAGTTCTACCTCCACCCCGTAATTCCGGAGTGCACCATAGTTGATCGTCGGAGCCGACATTCCGGCGCTGGCGGGGATAATGGCACCGGCCAGGATCCCGGTCGTCGATTTGTTATACCAATCGATTGTACCGTAGATCAGGTCATTTTTGAGGTTAAAATCCAGCCCGATATCGGCGGTTTTGGTTTCTTCCCATTTCAGTTCACGGTTGCGGTAGGCATTCTGCTGGACGCCCTGGTTTAATGCCTCGTTGAATGCATAAGTGGTTGTGACATAAGTTTCCTGCCACGGATATTCACCGATATTGGCATTACCCAACAACCCGTAAGATGCCCTGAGTTTCAGGTTGTCGATCCAGTTGGCACCGTCGCGGATAAACGCCTCTTCGCTGATCCGCCAGGCGGCCGAAGCCGAAGGAAAAAAGCCCCAGCGGCTATCTTTGTAGATGCGCGAAGTACCATCATACCTGAAATTGGCTTCAAGCAAATACTTCTGCGCGAATGCGTAAGTAGCACGCCCGAAAACCGACTGGAAAGCCCATTCGGTCAAGCCGCCGGTGGTGGTCTGGTTCAAAGGGCCCATACCGTCGATCTCGTACATGTTCTTCACAGGAAATACGCTGCGGGTACCACCCAGCCAGCGGTATTTCTGTTCTTCCTGGCTGTATCCTACCATGAATGAAATGTCCTGCCGGTCGGGGTTCCAGTTCCAGTTTACCGACGAGTAGAAGGTATTTAGCAGCGTACGGTAGTTGCCATTGGTCACGCCCAATGCTTCCGGACCGAATGGCGTGCCTTTCTGGTACACATTGGCCCCGCCGGCTGCGTACTCGCTTTCGGGAAGATAATAATAGGCATCGGCGCCGTAGTGGTAGATATTGCGGAACTGCTCGGCAAACCGGGAGGCATATTTGGAACTCCATTTCAAACCCATTTTCTCGGTTTGAAGGAAATTCACGTCCAGCCAGCCCTGTACGTTGGCCTGCCAGTCTTCATAATCCCTGTAAGTTTCGTTCGCGATCCAGAAAGGGTTACGGTTGTTCTGCGTACCGCCCACGCCGGTCGGCACCGCTTTGTCGGTGTAGCGACCGCTGCCGTCCGGCAGATAGGGCTTCACGAGCGGCGACTGGGTCATGGTCATGAGCACGAAATTCTGGTTTTCGTAATAGGGAGAAACCGAATTGCCTTTCATGTAGCTCACGTTGGTACCCACTGTAATGTACTTGTTGATCGTCGTCGAGAGGTTGGCCAGCCCGTTGAAACGCTTGTAGTTATGGCCCATCAGCACGCCTTTCTGGTCGATAATCCCGGCCGACATATTGTACTTAAATGCATCGGAACCGCCATTCACGCCCACATTGTGCTCCTGCATCGGGGCCGACTTCCAAACGGCATCCGCCCAGTTATAGTCCGGGAACATGTCCTTATTGCGGTTGGGATCCTTGTACTTGTCGATCAGCGATTGCGGGAAAGGCACCGCGCTGACGGCATTGCGGGCTACGGCTTTGTTGAAAAGCTCCATGTACTGCCCCGAATTCCATATCTGCTTGGGCACCCCTGTCGGCGACTGCGTGCGAAGCGACATATTGTAGGTCAGCGCCGGCTTACCTTTCTTTCCCTGTTTGGTCGTTACGAGTATCACGCCGTTTGCCGCCCGCGCTCCATAAATCGACGCCGAAGCTGCATCTTTCAGCACCGAAATGCTTTCAATATCCGACATCGGCAATACGTCCAGCGAACCCACCACGCCATCTACCAGCACCAGCGGGCTCGTGTTGGTTCCCCAGGAACTCGCCCCGCGGAGTTGCAGGGAAACGCTCTCGCGACCGGGCATCCCCGTACCCTGACTGATACGCAAGCCCGTAACCTGGCCCTGTAATGCAGCGAGGCTGTTACTCACCTGGCGGCTCTGCATATTATCGACATTCACCGTCGATACGGCTCCGGTGAGGTTTACTTTCTTTTGCGTTCCGTAACCCACTACCACCACTTCTTCCAGGGCTTTCTCGTCCACTTTCAGGGAAACGTCCAGGGCTGTACGTTCGGCGGAAACCACTATTTCCTGCGAAATATAGCCTACCGAGGAGAACACGACCGTCTGGGCGCCATCGGGTACCAGGAGGCTGTAACTGCCGTCGGCATTCGTCACGGCGCCGCGCTGGCTGCCTTTGATCACGATGTTGATCCCCGGCAGGCCTTCGCCCTTTTCTCCCGACACCTTGCCTACCAGCGACCTGTCTTCCACCACTGTGGCGTATTTCGGCGCATCCGGTGCCAGGCCCGGCTCCACGGCATTGATTACCTCCGGTTGATTCCGCAATACAATGCGGTTGCTCACCTGCTTATAGCTGATCTTGTTGGGTAACAGCAGCTTATCGAGCACGACGGCGAGCGGTTCGTTCTGCGCATTCAGGCTCACGGTAAATTTCAGCGGCAGCATGCGCGAGTTGTAGGAAAATTTAATTTCAGCTGTTTTTTCCAGCTGCTGTAATGCGCTGCCCAGGGTAGCACGGTTGAGATTCAGCGTAACTCTTTTTTCCAACAGGTTCTGACCGGCCAGCGGTCCGGCCATTGCCAGCTGGGCTACGACAATCAAAAGGACGATTTGTTGTAACGACTTCATTAAGAGTTGACACAATAAGCGTTTGGCAGTCAAAGTTTTCTTCATAGATTTGACGGTTTATTGTTTCGATTCGACAGAAAAATTGGGCAATAACACCCCACTCCCAGGGCGTAATGCAATCGGAGTTGTGGATTTCAGGAGCCGGCCTGCTGCAACCAGTCCGGCTCTTTTTTGTATACAGGTTGGTTAATTCATAGGCGGGTCATTAATTACAGCCGGTAGATTCTACAATCACGTGGTTTCCTTCCATACGGAACTGCGTACCGGAGCTGATACTTTCGCAGACGATTTTCAGTTTCGACAAAAGTGGTTCATCGGACAACGAAGTGGAAAGATAACAGTCGCGTAAGACATCGTGAGGATAGTCGATCGTGACGCCGTAAGCACTTTCCAGGGTCGAGAAAATCGTCCCGACGGGCGCATCGGAGAAGTCAAAATTCAGGTATTCGATAGCCCGTTTCGGGATATCCTTGTTTTCGGGTTTTTCAAAAAGGTTGCTGGATTTTACGTAGCTGACCGACTGGTTGGGAAGCAACACTACATTCTCGGCCGCTTTGCTGCCTTTCGGCTGTATCTGCCGGACGTGCACTTCACCGGTTTTAACAAAAACTTCCACCTCGGGCTGGTCGTCCGCTGCCTTAATGCGGAAGCTCGTACCTACTACTTCCGTCACAATGTCGTTGGTGTAAACCAGGAACGGGCGCTGCCGGTTTTTACTGACTTCAAAAAACGCTTCGCCCGATAAATGTACTTCGCGTTTTTGCGCTGCAAACTTCCGTGGGTAGCTGAGCTTTCCGCCTGGTTGAAGGATGATCGTGCTGCCGTCTTCCAGGTTCACCAGACGAGGCACTCTGGAGTCGTTGTAAATCCCGATATCCCTGCTGCCCGGTGACGCAGCGGACGGCCGGCTTACCGAAACGTCCGTCCCGGGAGAATACCGGCGTGAGGCATACCAACCCAGGCCAAGTGCAAACAACAGCACCGCAGCCGCCACACGCCACCAGTTCGCGAGCGCGAGGGGCCGTACGCGGTGCTCCTGCTCGTGGATCCGCCACCAGGTCTCTTCGAGCGCCTGATCGGTTTCACCGGCCGAAGCACCGGGAGCCTCGCTGCCGATCGCCAGGATCAGGTAACGTGCTTCCTGCGCCAGCCGTTGTTTATCGGCATTTGCTTCGAGCCATTGCACCCAGCCCGCATGATCACGCCCTGTAATCACCCAGTCCCGGAACAATGCATCGTCACAAAATTGCGTAACGGTAGTATAGCTTTCTCGCTGCATGAAGTAGTGGTTTTTCAGGCAGGAGAGGACAGTACCGCCGGGCGATACTCACCAATTTTTATTTTTTTGATAAAAAATTTAAAAATACACACAAAGGAGCAGCGCAAGCGTGTGCATTTCTCCCACCCAAACTTCCCGGATGTGCTTGATTCCCCGGTGGAGCAGGTTGGAAGCCGATTGAGGATTGATCTGCATCAGCCGGGCGATCTCATCGATATCAAGCTGCTGATGGTAACGCAGATACAGCGCCTCACGCTGGCGTGCGGGCAGCTGGTTAAGCAGGGTATTGAGCTGTTGTACCTGCCGGCGCGTCTCCTCGTCGGAGATCATTTCATCGAGCGGGGTAAACTGGAAGGAGAACTCGCCTTCGCCGATGTCGCGCGAATGCCTGAAAATGCGGTCGCGTTCGAGACGACGCGCGATCCGCCGGCGTACGCCTGCGAGCAGGTAAGCCCTTACGGAATCGGGCACGGCGAGGTTCCGGCGGTACAGCCAGATTTCCATGAACGTTTCCTGCACGCAATCACCCGCCAGCCCGTGGTGGTCGGTCAGTGACTTGCCGTAACCGAGCAATGCAGGGTAATATTTCCGGAAAAGGGTCGTATAGGCAGCCTGGTCGTCGTCTTTGATCAGGCACCAAAGTTGTGAATCCGGAAGCGTAGAGTCTGACATTTACCAGGCCGTGGGTTAGGATAATAATAGAATAATTGTGCATTTTACTCATTTTGCGAGGAATTCAAAAATGCCCTGAAATTTTATTGTACCAATGTGCTTTGGTCATTTTCATATAACTTGCGGGCACACTTATCCTTTCTTTTAATAGCCATGAAAAAACAATTGAACCTCTTCCTGTTCTGCCTGATCCTTATTACCCCGGCCTTCGCCCAGCAACCGCTTCAATGGAAATTTTCAACTGTGGGAGGCATTCACGGGGCGCCTGCCGTCACAGACAAAGTCGTCTATTTCGGGAGTAATGACATGAATTTGTATGCCCTCGACAAAGCTACGGGCAAGCAGCTCTGGAAGTACGCCACTGCCGGGGCCATCAGGTCCACGCCCGCGGTGACGGCTGGTAAAGTGCTGTTCAACAGCGCCGATGGCAACATTTATGCCGTCGACAAGACAAAGGGCAAGTTGCTGTGGACCTTCAAAACGGGCGGCGAGCAGCACTACGACATTTGGGATTACTACCTTTCCTCCCCCGTTGCCGTCGGCAATGCATTATACGCCGGCAGCGGCGACAGCTCGGTGTATGCGATCGATATCGAGTCAGGTAAATTGCGCTGGCGATTCAAAACCGGGGGCGTCGTACATGCTTCACCGGTAGTGCGGAACGGCAAGGTTTTCATCGGCAGTTACGACGGGCATTTCTATGTGCTCGATGCGCAGAACGGGACCCTGGTCTGGAAGTTTAAGACTTTGGGCGACCCTGCATTCCCCAAGGGTGAAGTTCAGCGGGCCGCCTACGTCGACGACGACCAGGTGATTTTCGGCAGCCGCGATTTTTACATTTATAGTTTGAATGCCCAGACCGGCGAGCTGAAATGGAATATGAAAGAAAAGGGTAGCTGGGTTATTGCCACACCTGCACTTTACAAGGGGAACCTGTTCGTGGGCACCTCGGATACGCACCAGTTTTACTCGCTGGATGCCGCAACGGGAAAAGTCAACTGGGTAATGCCGCTCAACATGCGGGTGTACGCAACGGCATTGATAACGGACGACAAGCTGGTATTTGGTTGTTTCAATGGCAGGGTCTATTTCGCCGACCCCTCCACCGGGAAGGTGATCAAAACGTTCCAGACAGAAGAAAGTAAGAAAAACCACGCGCTCGTGTACGACGACACCGACCATATCCGCAAAGATTTCGATATGTACGGCGACAATTACCTGCAAGCCGAAAAGCATATTCTTTCATTGGGATCGGTCCTGTCGGGCCCCGTCGCGGCCGATGGCATGCTCTATTTCGGAGATGCCAACGGGTATTTTTATGCGCTGGATATGCAGAAAGTAGCTGGCCGGTAAAATGAAAGCTAAGTTTCAGCGGAACTAACCGATATCATATCTTTTCTTTCAGTTTCCACGAGCCCTTCTGTGCAGATCTTCGACCAGTTTCGAAGATCTGTACCCAAAATCCGCGCCAAAGCTGTTGATCACCAGCCCGCGTATGTCATGTTGCGAAGAAGATATGGCGAACACGATGCTTTCGTCTGCCGGGTCCGTCATTCCTTCAAACCGATGAATTTCGTCGATCACGAATTCGTCCGGTGACAGTTCGAGGGAACGTTGCTTGCAGTAAAGACATTCCGTGCCGTCTTCGATCAGGAAATCGTGGGTATACCCTCTTTTTTGCAAATCATTCACCGCTTCGCTCAGTGTATCGTAACGGTATCCTTCCGGGTTTTCCATTTTAGAAAAGGTTTTGGTGGATTAAAAAGCAGCTTTACAATACTACTGAACAATCTCTGTGCTCCAAAGGAATCCCAGCACCTTTTTGACATCATTGTAAGGAACAAGACGGCACCAGGTTTCGATCGCCGTACCGTACGTAGCACCCTCACTCAATGCATTCAGGAGCGGGGGGATTTCGATCTGGTTCAGGTAAATCAGCGGCCTGGAAAGATTGGGGTGTTGCAATGCGCGCCGGATTTCGACCCGATCGCCGGTGACGGCGAATTCGGAGCTGAATGCGAGCTGACCAGACAGGCGAACGGGTTTGTTCCAAAGGAACCGGATGAGCGGGTCGATCGGCACGGCAGGGGGTTCTGTTGCGTACGTAGGTGGGGATTCCTGGGTTAGCCTCCGTTTGATCAATGCAGTAAAATCATTGATAACCGGCAGTGCTTCCGTGCGGAAGTCTCTCCGTTTTTCCCAAAAAGGAAACGGAGAATGCGATGTGGCTGCTTGCTTGTAATAATCGGAAGTCCAGCGGGAATGGCTGGCGACGGCGTCGGCCAGTTTGTTTTCATAGAACGCCTTTGCAACGCCGGGGTTTCCATCGGTCAGCATGGTGTGCACGGCAATAGCCGTTTGCAAGGAAAAACGCATCGCTGCTTCCACCCCGGTCGAGGACAGCGGATCGAGGGTAAATGCGGCCTCGCCGATTTTGATACACTGCCGGTCCCATGGGCGTGTGTGTACGTACGCGCTCACGAGGCAGGTTTGTATTTCAAAACGCCCCTCATCGACCACCACCGACCGGAACAATTGCGATCGGGAAAGTATTCGCTGCATGGAGCGCGCCAGCTCTTGCCCTTTGATCGAATCCGGGTCCGTAAAAGCCATGATCCGATATAGGCCTCCCGGCACCGGTGCACCCCATATCCAACCCTCTTCAACCGTTTCAATTCGGGCCTCGCCGGGCCGGGCCTCGATAGGCCTGGCCCGGCGAGGCCTATCGAGGCCCGGCATTGTTCCCGCGGGCACGTGCGTCCACAGCGCTACCGACGCCGGTGCCAGCACCATATACTCGCGGGTATGCCCGCCTTTGCGCCCACGGGCGTCCAAAACCACGCGGCTGGTGATCCGGAAATCACCAGCCGCGGATTGTAATTTCAATTGGTACCGGTCGTTTTGAAATGTTGATGCGACCATCCGGGCCGGTTGGAACACATGGAGTCCTTTGC
>NZ_JAHXBN010000028.1 GCF_019924045.1 Dyadobacter fermentans
AACTTGAAAACGCCTTCTGACATGCACAAGCTCAGTGTAGCCTGAAAGGGGAAGGAAGGAAAGAAAGAATCTAGTAATAATCTGTCCACTTTTTTCAGGACAAGACATCCCCTCACTCCTCCCTTTTGACACTATCTCAAAAACTGTGTAAGTGAAGAATCGGGGTTTATGATTCCGATTCTTTATTTTTAACAAAACACAGCTTATGAAACCAGAAGACTTGTTGACCGATGATTTTTTAAAGCAATTTAAGAGCCGTGAGGCGCTTAATGGTTTTCTTGGGCAGTTACAAAAGCGTGGCATCGAGAAGATGCTGGAAGGTGAGTTGGACGGACATTTAGGCTATGATAAGCACGAACAATCGGCCAACAGCAATTCGCGTAACGGCTATGGTAAAAAGAAGATAAGGACGAGCTACGGCGAATCTGAGATCAGCGTTCCGCGTGATCGTGACGCCAGTTTCAATCCAATGATTGTCCCTAAGCGGGAGAATATGGTCGATGGCATCGAAGAGGTAATCGTCTCGTTGTATGCCAAAGGAATGAGTGTTTCGGACATCGAAGAGCAGATCAAGGATGTTTATAATTTTGATGTTTCAGCTTCAACCATTAGCCGCATTACTTCCCGGATAGCAGAAGACATTGTTAGTTGGCAAAACCGGCCATTGGAGCCTGTTTATCTGATCGTGTGGATGGATGGAATCGTCTTTAAAGTGCGTGAAAACAGCAAGGTCATCAATAAAACCATATACATTGCTGTTGGGCTTAAACGGGATGGCTACAAGGAAGTTCTGGCATGTGGCTGGGTAAAAACGAGTCTGCGGCCTACTGGATGAGCGTATTAACCGATATGAAGGCCCGCGGATTGCAGGACATCCTGATCACAGCTACTGACAATCTAAACGGCTTTACTCAAACGATCCGGTCTGTGTTTCCAGAATCCGCTACTCAGATCTGTGTCGTCCATCAAATTCGAAACAGTTGCCGCTACGTGGTCTGGAAAGACAAAAAAGAGTTTAGCCGTGATATGAAGGACATCTATGCAGCTCCTACCAGGCAAGCTGCCCTGGCTGCCCTGGAAGCCCTTGAATCAAAATGGAATAGCAAATACTCCTACGCCATCAAAAGCTGGCGACTGAATTGGGATGAATTGACCGTATTTTTTGATTTTCCATTGGAAATCCGGCGGATCATTTACACCACTAATTTGATTGAGAACCTGAATGGCAAGATTAGGAAGTACACCGCAGCGGCGGCCGCCAAGAACAAGCTGTCTTTCCCCAATGACGAAGCAGTATTGAAGTCTGTTTATCTGGCGCTCAGAGAAGCCTCTAAAAAATGGACCATGCCCATCCAGAATTGGGGCATGGTCCTAAATCAGTTTTTAATTATTTTTGAAGATAGAGTCAGACTTGAATTGTAAGTACTGACCAGCCCCGATTGAAAGTTTACACAGTTAATGCGATAGTCCCAGCGGATTAAATCCCCCTTTCCTCCCTTTCCTCCCTTTTCTCCCTTTCCTCCCTTCTCCCTTTAAATTCCCTGCCCGAAAGCCGGGTTATTCTTGTCAAACCACAGGCGTTGGCTGTTTAGCGTGGTGGCAGTGCGGTCGTTGGGCGTAAATCCTTGCTCTGTCTGCGCTTTTAGCCAGTTGGCGTTGTTGGTTCCCAGCGGCGGCTCGTCGACCCAGTAGCGGCGCGGAATGGCTTCGTTAAACGCGTCTCGTGGGTAATACGTCGAGCTGTTTTTGGGGTAACCGGTCCTGCGCACAAACGTAAACGCCTCCGTCGGCAGGCGCATGAAGTTCAGGTATTCCTGAATGTAAATGCGTTCCAGGTTGTTGGTACCGTTCAGTTTTACCTGCGGGAGGGCGAGGTAGGCGGCGATTTCAGCATCTGCATTGGCCGATAATCCGGTGGTGGAGAGTGCCGCTTGTGCGATGGAGTTCATTGTTCGCATCGACGAGGCAATGCCCTTTTTGTACCAATCCTCGGCCGTACCCGTGATTTTCGAGCCTGTACCATAACCTTTCTGAATCAGCTCGGCGATGTAGAAACAGCCTTCTGCGCTCGTAATCATGTAGTCCTGGAAAGTCCCTTTGCCGCCGTTGCGGGTGGGCGCGAAGAACACCTTGTTGATGGTCGACATCACCACATACTTGTTGCTGCCTGCGTTGAGCGGGTTTTTATAATACTGCGCGACGGTCGGATTGGTTGTCCAGTCGGCAGGGCCGCCCTGGAACCGGATTTGCGGGTCGGCCGGGTCGATGAATGCCGGCAATGCCTGGTTGTACTTTTTGAGCGAATCCAATGCATTCTTAGTCAGGTCATTCGGACTGAAATAGATAGCCAGCCGCGGGTCTTTGGTCTGTTTCAGGAACGTCATGATCGACTTCGTAGCGAAACGTGTGCTCCGGTAATCGACATCGCCGCCAACCGGTCCCCAGTCCGGATCGAGGTAGGCAAACTGGTCGGCGTCCTCCATGATGGGGCCGATGGCATTATCGGCCACCTCCTTGTAAATCTGCTGCGTTTTGGCTTTATCCTGGCCCTCATAGCGCAATGCAATCCGCAATTTGAGCGTGTTGGCCGCTTTCACCCACTTCACCCAATCGCTGTGGTAAATAATGTCGGCATTACCGAAGCCTTCCTGATCTTCCGAGCTGGCGCTCAGTGCGGTAATCGCCTCGTTCAACTCGGCCAGCCAGGTGTCGTACAGGGTCTTTTGGGTGTCATATTCAGGCGTGTAATTCTGTTCATCGCGGGCTTTAATGGCCTGGGAGTAAGGTATGGAGCCGTTCATGTCCGTTACGCGCAGTCCGTGCAGAACGCCCACCACGTAAGTAGCGGCGCGCATTTTCCGAAACCGTTCTTTGTTGGGTTTCAGGTCTATTTGCTTGCGGATTTCGACCAGGTTCGGCAAAATGTTCGAATAGTAAGCCGAATACCGGGAATTGATATTGGTCGAAAGCTCATAAGGATCGGTGGTGAGATGTTGTGAAAAGCGCAGGAGCTGTTCCAGGTTTTCCCACACCCATTCGGTACCCTGGTACGATTCGAGACTGTTGAGCGAGTAGGTAAAAAGGAACTTGGGATCAGGTGTGATCACAATGCTCGGGTCGGTATTGATGTCGCCGAAATCCTTTTCACAGGAGGTCGTCCACAGTAAGCCGGTGGCAAGAACGGTACCCGCGGCGCATTTGGTTAATATATTTTTCATTGGAAATATCTTTTAAAAATGGCTGAACATGAACCGTTTATATCAGAATGCTGCACGCAGTGTAACGCCCAGGGCGCGGGTCATCGGCGGAATAAAACCGACTTCCTTCTGCACCGCGGTACTGTTCGAGAAGTTCGATGCGGGGTTGAAATTTAACGGTAATGTGTTGTACAGGTAAAGCAGATCGCGCCCTACCAGGTTGATTGATAATGCGTTGAGCTTGATTTTCTCGCAAACCGATTGCGGGACCTGGTAGCTGAGCGAAACCTGGCGCAGCGAAATCCACGAGTTTTCCGAAATCCAGTAGTCGCCGACGGCAGTCGAGAACGAGCCGTAGCGGTAGTTGTATTGCGGTAGATGGGTGGGTTCAACCAATCCTTTGTCGTAAGCCTCCTTGAAAGTCATCCCGCCCACGTTCACATTCGAGCCGTCGGGCTGCGTGATGGTCTGGCCGGCCGCAAAAACGCCTTCGGGCAGAATGCCGTCGTCGTAGGTTTTACCATCAAACTTGCTCTGGAACACGATCCCGCCGTGGTCTGCATCGCGGCCTTGAAGCGAATTTTTGAATACGCCCGTGTGCGTTCCGTACCGGAGCGAGGTGATGATCATATCCCCGCCGATCTTGGCATCGAACAATACATTAAGGGATAACCTTTTGTAAGAGAATGTATTATCCCATCCTCCGCGGAATTTCGCATTGATATCGCCCACATCTTTCCATTCATTGCTGCGGGCCGGGAACGCCGCGCGCGCATCACCGCGCCACGAGAGGATCGGCAACCCGTTACGCGGGTCGCCGGCATCGGTACCCTGGAAGCGCGCAGCCGCAATTTTGGTGCGGATTACACCATAAGCGCCGCCCACTTTGGCATAAGGGATGAGATCGTTGCCGCCTCCCGATTCGTCGGCCAGGGCGTAGTATTCGCGGTTACCGTACAGCTCAATGATTTTGTTTCGGTTACGTGAAAATGTTATCGTGCTGTTCCAGGAAAAGGCACCGATTTTAATGGGGGTAGCATCAAGCGCGATCTCGATACCGGTGTTCTGGATATTTCCCGCGTTGATGAGAATGCTGTTCACGCCGGTCTCGATGGCCGCTGAAATGGGGATCGGCTGGTTGCGGGAGTTATCGCGGTACACCGACAAATCGAGCCCGAGGCGGTTATTCAATACTTTCACTTCCAGGCCGATTTCCTTAGCGATTTTACGCAGCGGCTTAATATTCGTTTGCAGGGTCGATTGGGCGCTGAATGTCGATAATGCCTGATCACCAAAGCTGCCGGCATTGGTATACCCGCCGAATTTGAAGCCCGGATTGAGCAGGAATGGCTCGATGTCGCCACCTAATGCAGCCAGATTTCCCCTCAACTTTCCATAACTGAGCCAGTTAGGCAAAGAAGAGTGGAATGACTGCGTAAAAATCCAGGACAAACTGGCCGAAGGGTAATTATAAAAGTTGTTTCCGGAGCCATTGGAATAGGTCAATGCCGACGACCAGTCGCCGCGCCACGTAGTTTGGAGGAAAAGCTGGTCGCGCCAGGCAAAATCTGCGCTGGCATACAGCGACTTATAGGATCGGCGCGTTTTGATCCCACCTTCCGATTTTTGCGATTGTACCGAGTTGGCCAGGAAGAAATTACCTGGGTAGGAAAGTCCGCCTACCGTTTCCGCATTGTTGAACGACAGGCTGTACTGCTGCGATTCGCCGCCCACGTAGCCGTTGAAGTCCAGGTCTTTGGTGATGGGTTTGTTAAAAATTGCGAGCCATTTCATGAAATTTGTTTGCTTCGTCGAGTGCCCGAGCGCGTAGCGGCCGCCCGTGAAGTTCACGCCCTGGCCCAGCTCCTTGATTTCGCTCTTGGTGTACAGGTTGTTGAAATTGCCTTCTATCTGCAATTTGAGCCAGTCGGTAACAGTAGCAGTCAATGCGAGGCGCCCGCGCACCATTTGTTCGCGCTGGCTGTAATTGTTTTCAAAGATATTGAACCAGTAATCGGCGCCGGGGACGAGGTTAGGCTCGTTCACGTCGCTCACGTTCCGCAGCCCGCCTTTGTAGCCGATGTAATTCTGGCGCTGCATCCAGTATTGGGTGTCGTAGTTGCGCGGGAAAGTCCAGATATAGTTATTCAGGCTGAGCGACGGCGGGTTGGTGCCCTCGGTAGTAGTGTAATCGGCAGTCACGTCGGCGACCAGGAATTTGTTCAGGTTTTGCGTCGCACGTAGGTTAAATGCGTTTTTGCCGAGGTTGTTTTTGAAATTGATTCCCCGGCTGTCGACGCGGTTATAGGAGAACCGGAACGTCGACCGTTCGTTGCCGCCGTCGATCGCCACGTTCGTCAAACTGCCTTTTCCCGTCTGGAATGCATCCAGGTAGTTGTTCGGATAGGCCTGGTAAGTCGTCATTTTCCCATCATAATCAACCACTTGCTGATTGTTGAAGCGGGGACCCCAGTTTTCGAGCTCGCGGTTCATTTGCCGGTCGATGTATGGTTGGCCTTGCGCGTTGGTAGGGAACACCTTCGTGGTCCAGCTCTCATCGGGTTTGTAGTTCGGGTCGCGGGTATCTGTGAAGAATGCGCCTACCGTACCGCCTCCGTACTCGTTCTGGAAATCGGGGCCACGGTAGGGTTTCTGCATATTGAACGTCTGCGAAACGCTCACGCCGAGGCCTTTGCGCTGAGCGCCTTTTTTGGTCGTGATCAGGATCACCCCGTTAATCGCCCGGGTGCCGTATAATGCAGCGGCCGCGGAGCCCTTCAACACCGAAACGCTCTCAAAATCCTCCATATTTAGGTTTTTAAGTGAATTACCAAAGTCACGGGGGCCGCTGCTGCCGTCGTAGACATCGTTGTCGAGGATCACACCATCGACCACGAAAATAGGCTGGTTGTTGACGCCGAGCGTAGAGTTACCGCGGATCAGGATTTTGGTGTTACCCATGAGGCCACCCGCGCCCTGGTCGATCTGCACGCCGGGAATGCGTCCCTGCAATGCGCTGATAGGGCTCAATTCGTTCGTGGCCGCCATTTTTGCACCGGCGATCTCGGAAACGGTGTAACCCAGTTGCTTTTTCTCACGTTTAACACCCAACGCAGTAACCACCACTTCGTTCAGTTGCTGGTTATCTTCTTTCAGGACCACGTTGATCACGCTCTGGTTATTGACCTGTATTTCCTGTTTTTCAAAACCGACGAACGAAAAAACGAGCGTCCCGCCCGAGGGCGCATTGATCGCGTATTCGCCCGTAGCATTGGACGTGGTGCCGTTATTGGTGCCTTTTACGAGAACGGATATCCCCACGAGCGCCGAATTGTCGGAGGCGGAGGTGACGGTTCCGCTAACCCTTACATTTTGGGCATGGAGCGTGAGGCAACTCCCAAGGAGCAGGCACAGCAGGCGTAACAAGTACGCGCTGTGCAGAAGGTACATTTTCTTCATACAAAAGAGATTTAGAGATACAAGCAGTTATTGTAATTTGTAGAAAACATTAGTGCGTACATAGAAATACTACGCCATAAAGACGCGGATAAATTAATAAGATTTTTTATTAACTTATTGGTATTTATTTATCTTTTTAAAAGACTAGCCGGCTAAGCGAATGTTGCATTCGGCAGGCAAAAGTTTTAAAAGTGGCCAATGTCAGGTATTAACTTTCAATACTCACGGTATTATACATATCAAATGTTATGTATTTTATATTATTATAAAATGTATTAAAAGTATAAAACTAATCCAGTACTTCTGATACGATTGTGAAATATTAAAAGTACATTACTTTTAATACATATATTACTTATGATTTGTATTATTAGTGAAGATCATATAAAACAAATATCCCGTAACATCCATATTAGATGTTACGGGATATTTAATTGATTAATAACTATTTAAGTACTGTGAGCCCTCCCTTGTACGAGCGTTTGGTGTACTGTATGAGGAAGTAGTAGTAGCCACCGGAGATCTTGTCGGGGCACCAGTTGTTCGGTCTTACCTTGGAATAAAAGACCTGCTTGCCCCAGCGGTTGAATACGGTGATGTCTTTGAAGTAATCATCGCAATTGTCTGTCGGCAGTTCGTCGAACACGAGGCAGTCGTTCTTGCCATCGCCATTCGGGGTGATGACATTCGGGAATTCAGGGAATGGGGTAGTACCGTTATCCTTGATGGTAACCTTCACCGTGGTGGTGTCGGTGGCCGCAGCACAGCTTTTATCCTGGGTAACGAAATCGACCAAGAAGGTCTGTTCGGGCTGGCCGTTGAGTACCGAGCATTCAGGATTCCAGGCGTAAGGAGAAGTGACCGATTTTACGCCCGTTTTGGCCTCGAAAATCATTCCGGCATCCTTCATGTCAAATCCACGCCCGGCGGCCGTCAAAACGATCATATTCGTGTCGGGGTCACTTGCCAGCACATCGAAGGTAATGCCCTGCGAACTGCCGATCTGGTAAGTGACTTCCTGAACGGGCAAGGATGTTTTCACGGACGGGGCCCGGTTGGGTGATTCATCGATGATGAAATACACCGGTTTTGAAACGGGCATCGGATTGCCCTCGCAGCGCATATCTTCCACCTTGAAATCCACAGCGAGGGTATCTCCCTTTTTGGCATTGCAGGGAGGTATCCAGGTAAACTTCTGCTGCACACTGGCCTGGCCGCTGGCTGGCTTAAAATCCATTCCCATGTCGTTCATGTTGAAATCCTGACCGCGGCCGGAGAGCGCCAGGTTATCCTTGTCGGGATCTTTTCCGTAGACATCGAACGTCACAGCTACGCCCGCGGTCACGTGTACGTAGTCGCTCGCAAGCGAGGTCGTGACGGTGGGGGCATTATTTCCGCTGCTTTCGCGGCGAATGTAGATATTCAGTGTGTCGGTCAGCGGGAAAGGGCAGCTGCCGTCCTGCGCAATGAGCTGGATCTTGATCGGGCGGTTATCGTAGGTGACGAAGCATTCTTCCAGACAAACCTGGAATTTGAGGGTATCGTTCGGGATCCTGGTGGTGAATTGGGCAGGTAGCAGCGTAAAGTAATCCTTCGAATTGTTCACCGCATGGCCATCGACGGCTACGACTTGGTTCACGGTGGGGTCGGTAACCATTACTTCAAAGCACTCCGGATCACCTTTTTTGATCGTGATGATCTCGTTTTCAGTGTAGTAAGTGTTCTTTCCTTTGGGTTTGAACAAGAGTTTGGGCGGATCCATTTTAGGGCAGTCGACCACTTTGAGCTGGAAATCGCGCGTAAGCATTCCGATTTTCACGCCGTTGCGGTATTCCTCTACCTGGACGGCAAACACATACAGGCCCACAGAACCGGCTGTAACCGACAACATCCCCGTCGATTTGTTGACTTTCAGCGGATCGGGTCCCGGGATCATATTACTCACCGAAATACCGTCGATCCACGTCAGGCGCGGGTAGTTGGATGAGCCGCGGGCGGGAGCGCTGGGGTTGGATTTGTCGGCAAAACCCTGCATGGGTGTGATCAGCGAGTACACCAGGCTGTCGCCATCGGCGTCTGTACCCCCGAAATTGAACAGAAACGGCGAATTTACGCAAGCATAATCGCCCTGGATTTCCGGAAATACAGGGGAGGAATTTTTGAAATTGGCATTATTCTTGAAGAGTGGCGGGAATTCGAGGTAAAATAGGCTGCCCGCATCACCGGGTGCCTGAATATTCGTAATGGTGCCGTTGCGGCAGCACCGGTCCCACACCATATAGTAGCCCTCGGCGTCGGCAAAATCAGTCGGTAAAAGGCGCACGGCGGCGCTGTAAGTGATCTGCCACGTCTGGAGTGTGGAGATTCCGCAGAGCGGGTTTGCGTAGTTGACCGATTTTCGTTCTATTTTTGGGGCTTCAAGAGAGCCTATGAGCACATTGTCGCGCTTTCTGAACACATAAATCGTGACGAACGGGTCTTCTGCGCCGGGATTACCATTGAGGGCGTCGAAATACATCGTGAGGCCCATATTGTAGTTGTACCGGGGATCCTGGGTTTGCGTGATGAAGAGCTGCCCGCCAACAATGTGTGTAGCGCTGGCGTCGCAAATGGCAAACAGCATCAGAATAAATAAGATGAACCGTTTTTTCATGAGAATGATGCGGCAGTAAAATTGATCCGATAGGATATTGGGATTAGTAATTAAAACAGGAAATAATGTCTAAGAGTAACAAGTACGAGTACGTTGAAATTACCGATTTTGCGGCAGAAGGCAAATGTATATTTAAATCGGAAGACGGCGTAATCTTTGTGGAAGGTAATGTGGCTCCCGGTGACATCGTCGATCTTCAGGTGGTTCGTACCAAGAAAAAATTGAAGGAGGCCATCGTTACCAAAATCCATTCTCAATCGGCTTTACGTACGGAACCCTATTGCGAACATTTCGGGGTATGCGGGGGCTGTAAGTGGCAGCACATTAGCTATGAGCATCAGCTCAGGTTCAAAAGGCAGCAGGTTGTGGATCATTTTGAAAGGATAGGAAAGATCAGGAATGTTGAGATTAACGAGATTATCGCTGCCCCTAAGACTGAATACTATCGCAATAAGTTGGAATTCACTTTCTCAAATTGGCGGTGGCTAACCAAGGAGCAGCTCGATTCGGGACAGCAGTTTGCCAAAACCGCGCTGGGCTTTCACGTACCAAAGCGCTTTGATAAAATATTCACCGTAGACCATTGCCATCTCCAACCTGATCCGTCGAATGCGATCCGGAACTCGCTGCACCGGTTTTCGGAGGAAAAAGGGTATCCTTATTACGACGTACGTTTTAATGTAGGCGTCATGCGCAACGTGATCATCCGTACAGCCAATTCTGGCGACGTGATGGTGATCGTGCAGTTCGGTGAGCAAAACGATGAAATTATCGGGGAGGTGATGGCATTTTTGCATCAAAACCATCCTGAAATCACTTCGCTGAACTATATCGTAAACCTGAAAGGGAATGATTCTTACCAGGACCAGGAAGTGATCCATTACGCTGGCGAAAAGGTGATCCGCGAAACGATGGAGGACCTGACGTTCCTGGTCGGACCGAAATCGTTCTATCAAACGAACTCGGAGCAGGCTTACAAGCTGTTCAGTGTGGCGCGCGAGTATGCACAACTCACGGGTAATGAATCGGTTTATGACCTGTATACCGGCACCGGTACCATTGCCAATTTCGTGGCCCGCAGCGCGAAGAAAGTGGTAGGGGTAGAATATGTGGAAGCAGCCGTGCAGGACGCACGCATTAACTCTCAGTTGAACGGCATTACTAACACGTCGTTTTTTGCAGGCGATATGCGCGCCATCATGAACGAGAGCTTCCTGCATACGCACGGGCGCCCGGACGTGATCATTACCGATCCGCCACGCGCCGGAATGGACGTGCCGGTGATCGAAACGATCCTGAAAGCCGCTCCCGACCGTATCGTGTACGTGAGTTGCAATACAGCCACACAGGCGCGCGACCTGGCATTAATGGCCGACGATTATGAAGTAACACGTGTACAACCCGTAGATATGTTCCCAAATACGCATCACGTGGAGAACGTGGCATTGCTTGTTCGGCGTAGTTAAGGGGAAAGGGTCAGGTGTTGTCAAGGATTGTCAAGCGTTGTCATGACTAGCCCCTAGTTGGGGCTGCCCCAAAAGCAAAAGAGGGTGTCTCAATTCAAAACTGAGGCACCCTCTTTCTTTTGATTTCTAATAACTAAGAATTGACGGTCAAAGTCTCGGATCAAAAGCTAACGCTGTTGTTTGTGCGATCCAGGTAAAATAGCCCCCTTAGGCGGCCCTTTTCCTGATATTGTGAGCCATTGCGACCAATCCCCACTCAATTTCGACCTTCTGTTTACCTCGGAGCATAAACCGACGGAAGTTGTGGTTATTTTTAATGTTTCCGAAGACAGGTTCTACGTCCCAACACCGCTTCTTTCGTTTGATAACTCCTTCTTCACTTTTTAGCAGCTGGTCGGCTTGCTGCTTTTGCCTTTCCAGGTTTACGTTGACCTGGATGATTCGGTCATTTTGTGATTTATGACAAGCTCCATTCAAAGGGCAACTCTGACAGTTTTGGGCTTTGTAAAGTCTTACGGTTTGCTCAAAACCTGTCGTTGTTTTCCTTGTTCTGTTGCCGATATAACTCATTTTCTGACCCATCGGACAGATATAATAGTCTCGCTCTGAGTTGTAGTAAATCTTGTCAGCTGCGAAAGGATACTTTTTGTTGAAGGCTTGGTTCTGGCGTTTGTCAAACAGGCCGTACTTGACAAAGGCAGTTATCTTTTTTTCTTCGAGCAATGTGTAGTTCTCTTCCGAGCCGTAACCGGCATCGGCTGTCAGAGACTTCGGGGCAGCACCAAAGCTTCTTTCATGTTGTTCCAGGTGGCCTGCCAGCGTATTGGTATCGGTCGTGTTAGGATGGATTGTGTAATTTACAATGAACTGGTTGGAGGTTGATATCTGCACATTGTAAGCTGCTTTGAGCTGCCCATTGCGCATATGATCCTCCTTTAGTTTCATAAATGTTGCGTCCGGATCGGTCTTGCTATAACTGTTACGCCCGCCTAAAATAGCCTCCTGTTGCTCGTAACGGGCGATATTCACCGGATAGTGCTTGGTTACATAGCCCAGTTTTGCCTTCATTTTCTTATCAATGCCTTCCTTTTTGCCTAGCACCTGGTTGAGCGTATCGACCGTATCCTGGACTTTTTCTTTGTTGATCGTAGTTAGATCAGGCGGTTCGGGCAGGTTGTCCTCACCGGCAGCCACGCTCTGCGCATACGCCCAGATATCGGCCAGCTGCTTTTCCATTTTCTCTTTATTGGTGGCAATGGCGCGCTTCCAGACGAAAGTATATTTGTTAGCATTGGCTTCGATTTTAGTCCCATCAGTATATACTTCCTAGATGCTCAAATAGCCTTCTTGGGCAAGCAGACTAACCACCTGCTCAAAAATAGTCCGAAACGTATCCTTTAACCGCACGCCCCGGAATCGGTTGATGGTATTGTGATCAGGGAAGCTCATCGAGCTCAAAAACCGCCGGGCGGCCCCGATGAAGTAAATGCTCTCTCTACAAGCTGCTTCGAGCTTCCTGCTCGAATAGATATTGCTCATATAGCCAAACACGAGCACTTTCAGAAGCATTTGAGGATGATAGCCTGCCGAACCTGAATAATAGTAAGCAGCATTGAGCGGCTCTAAATTAATTCGGTTGATCACATCGTTGACTACCCGGACGACATGTCCTTTGGGAATCAGTTCATCCAAACTTGGAGGAAGCAGCATCAATTGCTGCTGGTGATATGGCTTAAAACTAGGTTGCCGACGGCCCATTTTTCGTGAATTGCTTATATCTAAAGATAATCAATTCATCGGATCTACACAAACCCTAAAAACGCAAAAAAGGCTGCCTCATTTGAGACAGCCTCTTTTTTTGTATTTTTAATTACGACATTAGAAATACATGGGCAAGATAAAAAAATCTGTTGTTTTTAAAGAATATACCCCCGGGCAATTGCTATTGTTGCCTCCTTCGTTGGAAGAATTAATCCCACAGGCACATTTGGTACGGGTTGTCAACCAGGTTGTCGAACGAATGGATATCAGCGAGCTGATCAACCTTTATGAAGGCGGCGGTACCAGCGCCTACCATCCACGGATGCTGCTGAAAGTGCTGTTGTATGCGTATTGCATGAAAATATACACTGGCAGGAAGATAGCATGTGCCTTGGCGCAGGATATCCATTTTTTCTGGTTAAGTGGCATGTCCCGCCCCGACTTCCGGACAATCAACCGGCGCTCCGGCGCCCGGTTTCGCAGCGGCAAAGCCAAAGACGCCATCCAGGTCTTGTTCAGCTCGATGCTGGTGTTTTTGATGGAGCATGGCTATATCAGAATGGAAAACTACTTCTGTGACGGCAGTACTTTTTCGGCCGATGCTAATAAGCACAAAATGGTCTGGAAGAAGAACGCGCAGCGTTACAAGGCTTCGGCAGAACAAAAATGCAGGCAGCTGCTCAAAGAGATTGATGCATTAAATGCGGTTGAAGATGCGGCTTATGGCAACAAAGACCTGGAAGAATACGGCCCTGGGCCCATCAGCCAACAAGTTATCGCTGATCAGATCGAGCAGCTCAATGAGAAGGTGAAGGGTCTCACCAGTAAAAAGACGAAACGGAAAGCCCAGGGCCTGGGCAAGAAACTGGCGCAGGCCGCAGACCGGGCCCGGCAGTATGATGATCAAATCCAAACCGCAGGTGCCCGCAGCGGCTACAATTTGACCGATCCGGACGCGAGTGCGATAATGATGAAAAACAAGGTGGAGGTACTGCCGGCCTACAATGTACTGGCGGGTTGTGAAGACCAGTTTATCACCGGCATAAGCCTGCACCAGAATACCCACGACGGCACGTGCTTCAAAGAGCATGTAACGCAGATATCAGCCCAGCAGCCCGCCCCTGTTGAAAATATCATTGCAGACAGCATCTTCGGCACAGAAGAGAACTATGAATTGCTGGAAAACAAAGGGATAAACAGCTACCTGAAATTCCCCTGGTTCCACGGTGAGCAGAAGAAAAAGTATCAAAACACCCCTTTTCTAAAAGACAACTTTCACTACGATACTGCCTGGGATACCTATACTTGCCCTAATAACCAGACGCTCAGCCTGCAACGCAGCTGTAAACAAACGCATAAACGGACAGGTTATCAATCACAGATCAAAGAATACGAATGCAGCAGTTGCGCGGGTTGCCCGTTTTATGAGCGTTGCTGCAAATCCGAGCAGGGTGCCAACCGGATTATCAAAGTCAACCAAAAACTTGATAACTACAAGCAGCAAGCCCGGGTGAACCTTAATTCACAGAAAGGCTTCCAGCTCCGGAAACAACGAAGTATTGAAATAGAGACTTGTTTTGGTGACATAAAAGCTAATATGGGCTTCCGCCGGTTCCACCTCAGGGGCCTCAAAAAGGTAACCGCCGAGTTCACCCTGGTCGCTATGGCCCATAACCTGCGAAAACTGCACCTCAAACAACAAAAAGCGGCTGCATAGCAAGCAAAAAGGGTCAAAAAACACTCCTAAGAGCAGATTATTGACCCTTTTTGCAAATTCTGGCTTCTATAAGTCTGAAAAATCTAAAACGGCCGATTAACAGCCAACTTGACTCGGGACTTTTTAGTCAGCCCCGAGCGTCACACGGTCTCTGACCGCAACGTCACGCAAAGCCGGTCGGAGACCGGCATACACTCGGACGTAGTCACAGACTACACCCAACTCTCAAGTGAATCCACCAGCCACAACGCCTGACTACAAATGACAAAAAAGGCTGGAATGAGCGATCATTTCCGGCCTTTTTGCTATTTGTTCAGATCAATGGCGCTTTAAGCGGTAGGCTTTAGGCTTTAAGCAGTAGGCTTTAAGCTTATTGCTTATAGCTTATAGCCTTTTCAAAACGGCGGTTCGCTATCCGGCCCTTTGTAATCGAAGTTGCTCAAATCATTAGCCCGGCTGCGGAGTGTTCCACCCATGGCCGGCGCCGTTGGTTTAGCCTGGCTTTCAAAAGAGGAGATCGGGTTCGAAGTCTGGATCGGGCGATCGATCGAGAATGGGGCAGGTGTGAAGCCTGAATCGAGGTCGGCGAATTTGGTGTATTTACCAATAAAGCGAAGTTGAATGGTATCCAGCGAACCTGCACGGTTTTTAGCCAGAATTACCTCACCTACACCCGCGACCGAGTTACCCGCTTCGTCTTCCGTAATGCCGTAGTATTCAGGACGGTAAAGGAATATTACCATATCCGCATCCTGCTCGATGGAACCGGATTCCCTCAAATCGGAGAGCTGTGGGCGTTTTTCACCGCCACGCGTTTCAACGGCCCGGCTCAGCTGCGACAGCGCGATGACCGGTACGTCGAGTTCTTTCGCCAGGTTTTTCAACGATCGCGAGATCATTGCAATTTCCTGTTCGCGGTTACCCGGGCTCTTACCGCCTGTATCGCCGGTCATAAGCTGCAAGTAGTCGATTACGATCATCTGAATGTCGTGCTGCGCTTTCAGACGGCGGCATTTGGCACGCAGTTCGAGGACTGAAAGGGCAGGGGTATCGTCGATGTAAATGGGGGCATTGGTAAGCCGGTGAATACGGTGGTGCAACTGCTCCCATTCGTGCGGCGCGAGGCTTCCTTTACGGATTTTTTCACTATCGATCTCAGCCTCCGCGGAAATCAAACGATTGACGAGCTGTACCGAGGACATCTCCAAAGAGAATATCGCTACCGGGATATTGAAATCCACCGCCGCATTCCGGAGTGAGGAAACGACGAATGCCGTTTTACCCATACCGGGACGTGCCGCGAGGATCATCAATTCCGTCTTTTGCCAGCCGGAAGTCAGCCTGTCGAGCGCGCTGAAACCGGATGGTACACCCGTAAGACCGTCCTTATTATTCTTTTTCTGGTCGAGTTCGGCCAGCGCCTGGCGCATGAGCGCACCCATGTCGGCGTAGTTTTTCTTGATATTGGATTCCGAAATCGCGAAAAGCGATTGTTCCGTTTTGTCCAGCAACCGGAACACGTCGGTCGTATCTTCATAAGCCTCGCGCTGGATCTCGGAGGATACTTTGATGAGTTCCCTTTTGATATAAGCCTGCGAGATAATGCGGGCGTGGAATTCGATGTTGGCCGCCGAGTTGACCTTGCTGGTCAGCTCCATGATGTACGACGCCCCACCGACCAGCTCCAGCTCTCCGGTACTGCGCAATTTGGCCGTAACCGTGAGCATATCTATGGGCTCTGAGTCGGCGAAGAGCGTGACGATCGCGCTGTAAATACGGACATGCGACTCCTTGTAAAAACTATCCGGGCGGAGGATATCCGCCACCGCCGTGAGCGCATCTTTTTCGATCATCAGAGCACCCAAAACCGCCTCTTCCAGGTCGATGGCCTGGGGGGGTAATTTGCTGAAATTCTGATCGTTGGATGGCGTTCTCGGAGCAAAAGCGCGCTTGGTACCGTTGCCGGCTTTGGAGCTGCTCCTGGGGTAGCTGTTAGATGCCTTTTCGTTTTCCATATTAAGACAAAGTTAATCATTGGAGGCCTTCAACGAAAGGGGCGGCGGGGAGTTTGGCGCAATAATTTTTTTTCTGCCGCACGACTTTTTTGTGCGTGTCTGATAATGAAAGACTTGGTCGGGAAACGGGAATTTTTTCGCCCGGGATTTGGATGGATAATTGTTTTTTCGACGATTATGTTTTACAAATGTTGGTTATTATTACTAAATTTTACAAACGATAGAGAAACATTAAACACTGACTCATTTGCTGGAAAAAATCATCACACTCGAAGACGTATCCATGGTCGATTTTCTGGGCATTCACAATTCGAATATCAAGGAAGTTGCCGCCGCTTTCCCCGAAAGTAAAATCATTTCACGCGGAAACGAGATCCGCATCCAGGGGACTGCCCCCGAAATTATCCGAATCACAGATGTAATCGACTCACTTCTGGCGCATTATCAGAAGTATGGAAAAATAACCAACGACAACGTCAAAGGCTACCTGAACGGCATCGCTAAAATGCCCGCAGCCACCGGCGAGGACGACGATGACGTGATCCTCTATGGCAACAAGGGGCTTGTCGTGAAAGCCAAAACGCCCAACCAGAAACTCCTGGTGGAGCAGGCCGGTAAATACGACCTCGTGTTTGCGATTGGCCCGGCCGGTACCGGAAAAACCTATACCGCGGTAGCCATTGCGGTAAGGGCATTGAAAAACAAGGAAGTACGCAAGATCATCATCACGCGTCCGGCGGTAGAGGCGGGTGAAAACCTGGGTTTTTTGCCGGGTGACCTGAAAGAGAAGATCGATCCCTACCTGCGCCCGATCTACGACGCGCTCGATGATATGATTGCGCCGGAAAAGCTGAAATTGTACCTGGAAAGCCGGGTGATCGAAATCGCGCCGCTTGCTTACATGCGGGGACGTACGCTGAACAATGCATTCATCCTGCTCGACGAAGCCCAGAATACCACGCCGATGCAGATGAAGATGTTCCTGACCCGGATGGGCCCGAGTTCGAAGGCGATCATTACCGGTGATAAGTCGCAGATTGACCTTCCGAAAAACCTTAAATCGGGGCTGATCGACTCTCTGACGGTTTTGAAGGGAATTAAAGGGATCAGTTTCGTAGAACTGGACGGTTCTGACGTTGTACGGCACCGTTTGGTGAAGGACATTCTTGCTGCTTATGAAAAATCGGAAAAGTAGCCTGTTGCTGGCCGGCCTGTTGCTGGTTTCTGTGCTCGGAAGAGCGCAGGATTCCCTCGTTACGCGCTGTGCCAGCACAGAACGCGACTCAGTACGGCTATTGAAAAACCCGGCCCTGAGAAACTTGCGGATCGAATCGGAGCAAGCGATTCAGCACTATCTGCGGTCCACCGCTGGCGCACGTACGAGCGCCAGCGAGGTGATCACGATTCCGGTCGTGGTGCACGTCGTTCACAACCGGGCCGACAATGTGATCGGCGGAGCAGGGAACGGGAATATCTCCGATGCCCAGATCCAGAGCCAGATCGACGTGCTGAACGAGGATTATGGCAACACATCCGGCTACAAAGGCTTTTATACCGATTCATTGGGTGTCGACACAGGCATCCGTTTCAGGCTGGTGTCGGTGGTGCGCACCTATAATGCCACATCGCAGTTCAGCCCGATTACCGATGCGGATGATCTGGCAAACATTTCGCCTGCCTGGTTTACCAATCGTTACCTGAATATCTGGGTAACACGGCTGAACGACCGCTACCTCGGAACTTCGCAATTTCCGGTTGTAACGGAGCTTAACAGCCGTACCGCGGGTCTTGCCACTTCCGAAAACGCAGAAACCGATGCATTGACCGACGGCGTTATCATCGATTTCCGCTATTTCGGGCGGAATTCCGATGCGATTACAAGCCGGATCTACAACCTGGGCCGGACCACCACGCACGAGGTAGGGCATTGGCTGGGGCTGATTCACATCTGGGGTGATGCCACTTGCGGCACCGATTACTGCGATGATACGCCGACGGCGAATACGAAAAATGAAACTACGGATGTTTCGTGCTCGCCGGTGTATTCGCAATGCCGCGGTACGCTCGTGACCCGTAACATGATTGAAAATTACATGGATTACTCGCCCGACGTTTGTATGAGCATTTTTACAAACGACCAGAAGGAGCGGATGCACGCGGTAATGGCCCTAAGCCCGAGACGCGCGAAAATGGTGGAATATTCAAAGATTTCGACGAAAGAGCTATTGGTGGAAATTTACCCTAATCCGGTTAGGGAAACGCTCACTACCAACATCTTCACGCCGAATTTCGAGAATTACACCGTGTCCGTTTACAACCAAAAGGGCCAAAAAGTGACGGAGGACGCCGTGAACCGTACTTATCTCAACGTTAAAAACTTTCCTAGCGGTTTGTACTATTTTAAGGTAACGACTGCTGATAAGACAATTACGAAACGTTTTGTTGTACGATAACCATCCATGCTATCTCGCGCTCCGTTTGTCAGCGTAGTAATATTCTTAGCAACCGGCATATTGGCGGGCGACGCATTACGTACAACCGGCCATATGCCGGTTGTTTTTGTTTTAACAGCACTGATACCGGTAACGATTGGATGTATTTTGCTGTACCGGTTTGGCCGATCTACGGGTTTTGCAATAGGATTGGCGGCATGGATGTTTCTGCTCGGGGCCGGGATGAAGATCAGGGGTGAAGCAGAAAAGGATGCTCAAATTATTTCGGTTGATGCACTGGAATATAACACCTATACTGCGGAAGTGACCACCATACCTGAAAAGCGCAGTAATTCCATACGTTTTGGAGTTCTTACCAAACAATTCGGCCAGGGAAATCATTGGATTAATTACCCTGCGAAAGCGTTGATTTATCTGCCGGATAGCCTTTCCGACATTCCACAACCGGGCGATTTGCTACTCGTGAGGGGACGGCTGGACCGCCCTGCTCCGCCGGCAAACCCCGGACAGTTTGATTATGAACAGTATTTGCGTAACAGGGGCATTCTTTTTACGGCATTTGTAGATGATCATTCCTACGAACGGGTTTCCGCTGGCTCGCGGAATAGCCCTGTTTATTGGCCCGAAGCCGTATCAGCATGGGCGGATGATCAGTTCCGTACGTATGTGAGTGATGCGGACGCGTATGGGCTCGTGAAAGCCATGTTGCTGGGGCGGCGCGACGATCTGGGAGCGGAGCAAGTGGGCGATTACGTGATTTCGGGTGCTGTACATATTCTTTCCGTTTCCGGAATGCACGTGGCGATTATTTTTCTGGTGATTAGCATGGCTTTTGGCTGGGTGAAGCGTTGGTGCTTTGGGAAATGGCTCTATCTGTTTCTGATGGCTGCATTGTTGGGTTTTTACGCGCTGGTGACGGGCTTGCCACCGTCGGTACAGCGTGCCGCGCTCATGTGCCTGGTGCTGGTAATTGCCGAAGTCGCCGAAAGACGGCATAACCCGATGAACACATTGGCGTTTTCGGCGTTGATTATCCTGCTTCTTGAGCCGTGCGCGTTGTACGACGTTGGCTTTCAGCTGTCGTATCTGGCCATGGCGGGTATTTTTCTGTTTTACGAGCCTGTTTACGGCATATTGAAACCTTCTAACCGCTTTTTGAAATTTGTCTGGCAGGTTACTGCATTGGCATTCGCGGCGCAGCTCGCTACATTTCCGCTCAGTCTTTTCTATTTTCATCAATTTCCGACCTATTTCTGGCTGGTGAATCCGATGGTCGTTGCGTTTACGAATGTCCTGCTGCCAGCGGCATTGGTGTTGGTACTGATGAGCCTTTCAGGGATTTCATGGCTGGCATGGGTGGCGGGACAGCTGGTGACGTTTTCGGCTCAGCTTACCGACTGGTCGGCATCGATTCCGCGCGTGTTGCCGGGGCATTTGCTGGAAAACTTGCATTTGAACAAGTTGGAGGTTCTTTTGCTGTATTCGATGCTCTTCGCAATCTGGTATGCCTGGTATGCACGTTCGATGCGATGGTTGAAGGCCACGGTTATGGGCGTAATTGTTTTTGCAACTGTTTCAATAGCAGGTAGTTTGATTGTGTATTGGAATGCTGATCCGGTCGTTTTTCAGGTTCCGAAGCATCGGGTACTGAGCTTTAAATCGGGAAACAGACTTTACCTTCTGAGCGATAAGGCGTTTACAGAGGATACCCGTGCATTTGATTTCAATGTAAAAAATTACGCGGTAAGCTGCGAAATTCAACAGATTATCCGCACTACTGCTCCGTAAACTCTATTGTACGGAATAGAGCGCCTCAATCTGCTGTGCGATTTTTTTGTCCCAGACGGCTTGCATGCCGTCATTAAGGCCGTGGCCGGTTTCCCCGTCGTATTGCTCCTGGTCCCGGTTCATTTCCCGGAATGCTTCGAGAAACTGGTATTGGATCTCACTGTCGTAGTCTTCAATGGTCAATTCAGCCTTTCTGAGGCGCTCTTTAAACTTCTCGACGACCAGCCTCGTGATATCGAAATGGATCTGCTCGTGACGCAATGTGCCCGCATTACGCGACTCCGGCCGGCCCCACGACATACTTTTGACCATGAATATTTTCAACCCGATTTCTACCACCAGATCATCATCTTTCGGATAGGTGCGGCCTTCGTAGCCGAAACTGGTAAAAACCGCTGCCGCATACCGGCTGCCGGGTTTGGCGCTCCTCACCTTGAAATCATCCCAGATCAGCGGCCGCTTGGGCGAATAGAAAACAGTATCCTCCGAAGCGGTATTGTTAATTTCCTTAAATGTGAGCACCAGGTTTCGGGCCAATGCGGGTGTTTTGCCTGCATTCGTGGCCATCCACTTCTGAAAATGGCCTAATGCCTGATCTATCAGCTGCTTGATTAATTTGTCGTGCGTGAACGCAGTCTCGGGGCGGGTATAGTTGGCTGCCGTTTGATAACCGGTAAGCTCCACCGGGTGCATATCGCGGTACCATCGGAACCGCACATTCAGGCGAACTTCCCCACTGACCCGGTTGGGGCCCACACGCTTTTCATTCACGGACAGCTCCTTAATGGTAATATAAAGCGGTAGATAGGATTGCTCTTTCTTCGGCGCCAGGTAGGACCAGTAGGAGAATAACTCATTTTCGGCCTTTCCGGGCAGTACAGCGGGAATTTCCTTGCCCAGTGCGATTACCTTACCGAGCGAGGCACCCGGTTGCGTGCGTTGGTCTTCGACATTCTGAATGAAGAATTTATAAGACTTGAAAAGGCCCGCGGGATCTTTGGAAAGGGTAACAACCGACTTGTCCTGCTGCGCAAAAAGCGGGTTAAGGAACATGGTCAGCAAAACAAGAAGTGCAATGCTTTGGGTCATACTTTTCAAACTGCGTTGAATCCAGCCGTCATTTCCCTAATTTTGTACCCTGAATTGGATTGAAAATAGAATGACAATACCTACAACGAATTTGCGGCCGGAATTTGATGACATTTACATGGACCTGGCAAAAAATCTTGCCAAGCGTTCACATTGTATAAAAGCACAGGTCGGTGCAGTGCTAACGAAGGATACACGGATTATTTCGATTGGTTATAATGGGCCTCCCGCAGGTACGCACAACTGCGATGAGGAATTTCCAGGAGTAGGATGCCCTCGCGACGCGAAGGGCAGCTGTTCTCTGGCCTTGCATGCCGAACAGAATGCCATACTTTTTGCCGTAAAAAACGGCTCAAATATCGAAGGATCAACGCTTTTCGTGACACTTGCCCCCTGCATCGCGTGTGCGCGGGTGATCTACACCATGAAGATCAAAAAGGTGATTTTTCTGCATTCCTATGCCGCTTATAAAGGCATTGCCGTGGAAGAGGGCGTGGAGTTTCTGAGGCGCTTTGGCGTGGAAGTGGAGCAGTATCGCGGGGCCGTTGACGAACCGGTTGGGCTATAAGTGGGGTGTTGTCATTTGTTGTCAGGTGTGGCCATTTATAGTCTTGAGTAGTTTTAGATATTCATTCGAAATGACAATACCTGACTATTCTTGACAACACCTGACTACCAATGACCATTAATGATGATGCACCCCACCAACCCCGTGTACGTGGCCGTGGTCGAGCTCCTCAGACGTAGCTGCACGTACGCTCAGGATTTTGCCTGCAAAATGCATTTCCTTGCCTGCGAGCGGGTGGTTGAAGTTCATGATTACGACGTCGTCGTGGATCTCGACGATTTGACCGTGAAGTCTTTCGCCTTCTTCGTTGGTCATCGGAATGATGTTGCCCACTTGCAGCAGCTCATTCTCATCCACCTCGCTGTTTTGGAACACCGATTTAGGCAGGTCCACAACCGCTTCTTCGTCATATTCGCCATAACCTTCTTCGGGAGCTACGGTAAATTCAAAAGTATCGCCCGCTGACAGGCCTTCGATCTGATTTTCGAAACCTTCCGGCAAACCGCTGATACCGTGGATAAAGTACATCGGGTCGTTTTCGGTGACCACTTCTACCACATCCGTTTCGCCTTCCGAATCCGGAATACTGAGGCTATATGTAAGCGCTACAACGCTATTTTTTTCGACTTTCATTTGCTAGTTTGATTAAAATAATGGTTGTTGTAAAAGAATTGTTCCCCGGAAGAGTATGGGAACAAACGTACGGGAATTTTGTCAAAATGTCATTTAGATGAATTTTTTAGCACATATTTTGCTGTCGGGAGAGAATGAGGGAGTGATGATGGGCAATTATGTAGGGGATTTCATAAAAGGGCGTTTGAGCAAAGAAAAGACCGCAACCTGGAACCCAGATTATGTGGTGGGGTTGAAACTGCACCGTTTTATCGATTCGTTTACAGATACTCACCCCGAAGTTTCAGAAGCCAAAGATGTGGCAGCTGTTACCCAGGGAAAGCTGGCGGGCATCGTAATGGACATTTACTTCGATTACTTCCTGGCTAAAAACTTCGAGCATTACCATAAGGAACCCCTTTTTATATACGCCCACCGGATGTACTCGGTTATCGAACGGAACCAGCATCTGATCCCGGAAACGATGGTGCCCATGGTCCGCTCCATGATCCGTCAGGACTGGCTGAATACTTATGCGACGCTAGACGGGATCGATACCACTTTTAAAAGGCTTTCGCGCCGTGCCGGTTTTTTGGCGCCTATCTCGACGGCTGTGAGCGATTTGCGGGTGAATGAGGCGTTTTATTACGCCAAATTCCTGTCTTTTTTTCCGGAATTACGCCGGCAGGCTGGTCAATTTATCGCTGAAAACGCAGCATAAATCGGCGCGGAACGGTAAATTTGGTGCCCGGACCCTATCCAGGTCCAAACCCGCAAATCCATGGCACAAACACCCGATATTATCCTTAAAGAGCTCAAAAGCAAGAAGTTTCGTCCGTTGTATTTTCTGCACGGAGATGAACCTTACTACATTGATTCCATTGCCGAAGAACTTGAAAACAAGGTAGTTCCGGAGTCTGAGCGCGGTTTTAATCAGTTCGTGCTTTACGGGAAGGATACCGATGTAGCAGGCGTGTTGAGCTATGCGCGCCGCTTCCCGTTCATGGCCGAGCGCCAGCTGGTGTTGGTGAAAGAAGCACATCGCCTGAACGGCATTGAGCAGAAGGAACAACAGCAGCGCCTCGAAGATTATGCATTGAACCCCGTGCCGAGTACGGTGCTGGTATTCTGCTACCACGCGAATGCCGACGAGCGGAAATCCTACCTGAAAGCCTGCAATGCTAACGGGGTGGTGGTGCAATCTAAAAAGATGTACGACAACAAGCTGCCCGACTGGGTAGGGGCATTCTGCCAGCATGAGGGCGTGAAAATCAGCCCCAAAGCGGTTCAGATGCTTGTAGATAACATCGGTAACGACCTGAAACGGCTTTCGAACGAGATCCGGAAAATCATGGTGAACCTGCGCGTGGACGAGGGGATCGATGCGGCGGCGGTCGAGAAGTTTGTCGGGATCAGTAAGGAGTATAATGTATTTGAATTTCAAAAGGCATTAATGCATCGCGATGTACTGAAAGCGAACCAGATAGCTGCTTTTTTTGCTTCCAATTCGAAGGATAATCCGCTGGCGCCGGTGCTGATCATTCTGTTTGGTTTTTTCTCCAAACTACTCCTCACGCACGCCGCGCGCGACAAGTCGGAAAAAGGCCTGGCTGCCGAACTGGGTGTAAATCCCTATTTTGTAAAAGATTATCTGCTGGCTGCCCGTAATTATCCTATGGCTAAGGTGGTCAACATTATCCATTATCTGCGCGAATGCGACGGGCGTTTGAAAGGGCTTGACGGTACCAGCATTCCCGAAGGAGAGCTGCTCCGGGAACTCGTTTTCAAGATCGTGCATTGAATGATTGAATAGAACCTTATTCAGTCATTCAGTCACTCGCTCATTCAAAATTGAATGGGGGCCGGATACGGTGAATGCCGGCAGGCATGTAACATTGGTAGAAAAATGCAGTTCTGTATTTATGCAAATGCCCTTGGGCATGCAACAACAACGCGTCGGTGAGGCAAGCAGGGTATCTGTTGTTGCATCCCTGACGGGATTGTAGCGTTGTGGTACGTCTCTGATTCTACCAATATTACATCGCTACGCGATTCTATTCAAAATGAAACTTGACATGCATCAACAAACTATTCTAATTCCAATTGCACCGCTTTTCAGCTTTCATGAATGCCTGTGGTTTCTCAATCGCAATTATGATGACTGCCTGCATTGGGTGACAGACACCGAAGTTTTCAAAGCAATTGCGACGCCTTACGGTGATGTGCTTTTCCGGGTTAGCGAGCAGGGTAATTTTTTGAAAATCGATGTACTAGACGGCGCGTCGGACCCCGAATGCCACGATTTTCTCGCGGCCTACGTCAAAGAATGGTTCGATATGGACCGGGATATTGCGCCGTTTTATGCTCATTTGCAGCGCGACAGCCGGTTAGCCTACATGGCAGATGAATTTTCGGGCCTGCGGCTGATGGGGATTTTAGATATGTTTGAAGCGCTTTGCTGGTCGATTATCGGCCAGCAGATCAACCTCACTTTCGCTTACAAGATGAAACGGCGTATGGTGGAGCGCTATGGCCGGCATATTGAATGGAACAATCAGGTTTTTCATATTTTCCCCGAGCCCGAAGTCTTGGCTAATGCGGAGGTGGGAGTGCTGCGTGAAATGCAGTTTTCGCAGAAAAAAGCAGAGTATGTGATCGGCGTCGCCCGTGCATTTGTGGAAGGTACGCTCAGCCGTGCGCTAATCGAGGCTCTGCCTGATTTTGAATCACGGCAAAAGGTCTTGGTGGCGCAGAAAGGGATAGGAGTCTGGACCGCGAATTATGTGCTGATGAAGTCGTTTCGGGCGCCGGAAGGCATTCCGCACGGCGATGTAGGACTGCTGAATGCACTCGTGGGACACGGTATCATTGGAGAACGTAGCGAAAAGGGCAAGATCGAAGCCTTTTTCCGAGATTACGCGGGCTGGGAAACGTACGTTACCTTCTATTTATGGCGCAGCCTTGCCGTGAAGCCATTAGCCTGATTTCCATTTCAAATAAGCTTCGCGCATGCAATGCCCGCATGGGCGGTACCCGTGCGTGAGCGCATCATGCTCGTCTGCGAAGAATACCCGGCTGCTGCGCTTCATCCGCTCTCCCGAACCGCAGGATAACAACCCATATATTTTCAAGTTACGATTGCCGGCAAAGGTTATTTGCCGGCTGGTAATCATCGTTTTCAATTTCCGGCTTGTCGCAAAGCCTTCCGGGCCTATTTCGTTGTGTTGAATCATTTGCAAATGGTGATGGACTGAAAATGTTATCGTTAAATAGCGCGCACACCTAATGCTCAGTTCAATGCATCATGGAAAATGATGCCCAGCGTGTAACGTTGCCCGTTATGCACTTCACTCACGCCATGTTTCATATTGACGCGGTAATAGCCTTTGCTTCCCTTCACAGGCCTGAAGTTCGTTGTGAAAAGCAATGCGTCGCCCTTCCGTGGTTTCAAAACGATAGCGTTGGATTGTGCACGGGGTATTTGCTCGGTCATCACGAACTCACCGCCGGTATAATCCTCGTCCGGCTCGTTGAGGAAGAGTACCATTTGAATGGGGAAGAACAGTTCGCCGTAAAGATCCTGGTGCAGCGTGTTGTGGCCTCCTTTACCATATTTCAGGATCAGCACGGTCGGTTTAGTCTGTCCCTGGGCGCGGCAGAGCTCCTGAAAATCTTCAAAATCAGCAGGGTAGGGATGCCCCATTTTTAATACTTCCATCCATTGATTAGCTACCGGTACCAGTTTGGGAAATATGCTTTCGCGCAGCCGTTGGATAATCGGCGGTAATGGATAGGAGAGGTATTTGTATTCGCCTAGCCCAAACCGGTAGCGTTCCATGACGATCGTCTTACGGTAATGCGCCGGGTTATCGTATTGCGCAATCAGTCCGTCGCATTCTCTGCTATCGAGGACGTTGGTAAGTTGCGCGTAGCCGCGTTCGTGGAGGTTTTCGCGAATGGAAGACCAGTCAAGGTTTTCGAGGTTGATCATTGCAAGTGGTATTTTGGTTTGTAAACCAAAATTACCCTGCCAGAAAGCCCATAAAAACCCGATTCTTGCGTAGATGAATGATCGAATGAAAGAATTACTGAATGACTGAGTTTTGAATGAGTGAATGAAATTAGTCAGGAGGTCATTCGTGGTCATAAATTGTTTAAATAAATAGCTAAAACAATTCCTGACTACGTCTGACAAAACATGACTATTTATTCAATCATTCAGTCATTCAATCATTCAATCATTCAAAATTAATCACGCCGAAAGTACCGTCTCGTCCTTGCGTTCGCCGATTTGCTGGCGCCACATCGCGTAATAGAGGCCTTTTTCTTCCAGCAATGTGTGGTGGCTGCCGGTTTCGACGATACGGCCTTTTTCGAGCACGTAAATGCGGTCGGCGTACATGATGGTCGACAAACGGTGCGCGATCATGACGGTGATATGCTGGCGCTGGTCGGTGATGTCGCGGATGGTATTTGATATCTCTTCTTCCGTAAGTGAATCAAGCGCGGACGTAGCTTCGTCGAAAATGATCAGGTGGGGGTTACGCAGGAGCGCACGGGCAATCGAGAGGCGCTGGCGTTCACCGCCTGATAATTTCAAACCGCCTTCGCCGATCACCGTGTCGATGCCATTCTCTGCACGGGCCAGCAAGTTGTAGCAAGCGGCTTTCATGAGCACATCGTTGATCATCTCGTCCGTCGCTCC
The DNA here is from genome assembly GCF_019924045.1 of Dyadobacter fermentans. Classification (GTDB taxonomy): domain Bacteria; phylum Bacteroidota; class Bacteroidia; order Cytophagales; family Spirosomataceae; genus Dyadobacter; species Dyadobacter fermentans_A. The sequence goes on from NZ_JAHXBN010000028.1 coordinate 27,484, forward strand.
CGGATTTACAAAAAGCAGGTTTTCCTTGATCGTACCCGAGAAGAGTTGCGTATCCTGGGTCACGAAGCCGATTTTGTGCCTGATTTCGTCAAAGTCAATTTCTTTTCCATTCACACCATTATAAAGCACGTTGCCTTCAATGGGCTGGTAAAGGCCCACGAGCAGCTTCACCAAAGTAGTTTTCCCGGAGCCCGACGGTCCGACGAATGCAATAGTTTCTCCACGCTTCACGCCGAATGAAATGTCCTCCAAGGCGGGCCGTTTCGCTGACTGGTGCTGGAATTTCACGTGATCGAACTGCAAATCTTTAATATCGGTAATCGTCTCGGGGTTAGCCGGTTTGTGTTCTACCGGGCGGGCCAGCAGCGTTTGCAAGTTGTTGAGCGATGCCTCGGCTTCGCGGTAGGAGAGGATCACATTGCCTAGTTCCTGCAATGGCCCGAAAATGAAGAAGGAATAGAACTGCATCATCATCATCTGCCCCACGGTAATCTTATCCCGGAACACGAAAAACAGCAATGCAAACATCACGCATTGTTGTAGAAAGTTGACGAACGTGCCTTGGATGAAACTTACCGAACGGATACTTTTCACCTTTTTTAGTTCCAGTTTCAGGATTTTGTAAGTGGTTGTATTCAACCGGCCAATTTCCTGCTGGGTGAGTCCGAGGCTTTTCACCAGTTCGATATTGCGCAGGGATTCGGTCGTGGAGCCGGCTAATGCGGTCGTTTCTTTCACGATATTTTTCTGGATCGTTTTAATCTTCCGGCTTAACACGCTCGTCAGAAATGCCAGTATCACCGAACCGATGAGGTAGATCAGCGGTAGCCAAGGGCTGAGCCTGAATGCGACTACCACTACGAAAACAATACCTACTGACGTGAAAAAGAGTACGTTAACGAAGTTCAGAATGAATTTCTCGCAATCGGCACGGACTTTCAGAAGCACCGAAAGCGTTTCGCCGGAGCGCTGGTCCTCAAAATCCTGGAAAGGGAGCCTTAATGCATGCCGCAACCCATCCGTATAGAGGGCAGCGCCGAATTTCTGGATAACGACATTCACCAGGTAATCCTGAAATGCCTTGGCAATGCGGGATACCATCGCTACGCCGATGATCATCAGCAGGCCCATGAGTACGCCCTTGAAGAACTCGTTATCAAGCCCTTTGGTACGAAATTCTACCGCCTTGTTGGCGTATGGGTCAATGAGGTAGTTACCGAGGATGTAAGGGTTAAGAAGGGAGAAAGTTTGGTTGATGGCGGCCATCAGCAGGGCCAGAAATATAAGCGCCTTGTACCTGCTCAGGTATTGGATCAATAATTTCATACAGTTCTGAGGTGATTCGGTGGTGTTACCAATTACTGTAAACCCAAACGCGCCGATTTTAATTCTCGTAGAATGCGCAAAATGTACGGAAATAAAAAAAGACATCCGGGAGGGATGTCTTTAACAATGTAGCGGGGAGCAGGATCGAACTGCCGACCTTAGGGTTATGAATCCTACGCTCTAACCATCTGAGCTACCCCGCCGTCGTATTGTGGTGCAAAAGTATGTTAAAGAATATTACAATGCAACCCATTTGCCCATTTTTAACGTAATTTTCGCGCATTTTTAAAACAACAAATTTAAATTTGCACGCTTTTATTGTCGATTTATGTTATATTACAACTTTTAAATCAGCACATAAGGCGATCGCTAACGAGGCGGCTCCTTTAATTTCAGCACATATGGAAAAATATAAATTTGTTACAGAATTTGAATTGCGATCCTCCCCAAAAGTTCTCTTTCCATATATTTCCACGCCCTCGGGCCTCCAACAATGGTTTGCCGAGAAGGTTACTGTGCTGCCCGACCACCGATTCGATTTCCAATGGGACGGCGACAGCCACATTGCCCGGCAGACAGGACTGAGAATTAATAAAGCGGTGCGTTTTGATTTTGAGGATACCAGCGAAGATAATCTGGACAACAACCATCTGGAACTAAAATTAGAAGTAAGCGAGTTAACCCAGACAACCTTTTTGCGGATAATCGACTACTCGTCCAACAAGGACCGTGACGAGCTGACTTCTTTGTGGGAGGGTTTTATTGATAATTTAAGAGAAATAGTAGGTAGTTGATGAAAAAGCTGGACAAGCTTATTTTAACGTCCTTTTGGGGACCATTTGTGATTACAATGTCGGTCGTGGTGTTCGTCTTCCTGATGCGGATCATGATCTTTTATATAGATGACTTCGTGTCCAAGGACCTGAACGTCATGGACTATGCACAGCTATTCTTCTTTTTTAGCCTCATTACAGTGCCTACGGCATTGCCGCTGGCCATGCTGCTGTCCTCGCTGATGGCGTTCGGAAACCTGGGTGAATTTTTTGAGCTCACGGCTATTAAAAGTGCCGGTATTTCCGTTGTGCGGGCCATGTTGCCCATGTTCATCGTCGCGATAGGGATCAGCGTCTTCTCCTTCTTTTTCAACGACCGTGTTTCACCCTGGGCTAACCTGAAAGGGTATAGCCTGCTTTATGACATTAAGACAACGAAGGCCACATTGAAGATAAAAGAAGGCATTTTCTACAATGATTTGCCCGGGTACAGCATTAAAGTCGATGAAAAGCTGGAAAACGGCAAAATGATCGGCATGGTGATTTACAAGCACAACAGCCGGTCGTATGAGTTAGGGAATACGGAGATTATCCTGGCCGATTCGGGACGGATGTACGCCATTAATGAGAACCGTTATCTGGTAATCGAGCTCTACAACGGTACCCGCTATACCGACGAGCAAGGCTCGGGCAGCTCGCGGCCTGTGTATATTTCCACTCCTGCGGGCGCGCAAACACCTTACACCAATTTCAACCGCCAATCGTTCAGGCATTATCGCCTTACGGAAAGTCTTGCGTCGTTTGGTATGAAGCGTACGGATGAGGGGCAGTTCAAATACCACGAGTTTATGAAGAACATCAGTGACCTCACTTCCACGGCGGATTCATTGCGTACTTCATATGAGGAGACCAAGAAGAACCTCGTTGCGGGTAGCCAGCAGTATTATTCTTACAATTATCGCGAAGGTACGGACAAAACGATTAAGCCCGGCAAATGGATTGACTCGCTATTGGCGAAGCCTGTTTCCGACAGTTTGAAAAAGGATATCCTGATGAATACCAAAGCGGCTTCGAACAGCATGCTAAGCTACATCAAGTCGCAGCAGGATTACCTGCAAGCGAAATTGAAGGATGCGAGCAAATACGAACTGGAAAGGCACCATAAGTTCACCAATGCAATTTCCTGCCTGATCATGTTCCTGATCGGCGCACCGCTGGGGGCCATTATCAAGAAAGGCGGGTTCGGGGTACCTGTGCTGGTTTCGATACTGTTTTTTATCCTGTTGTATGTATTGACTAACCAAGGGGACAAATGGGTGAAAGAAGGGTTGGTAGCCGTACCGATAGGGGCATGGATGGCCAATACCATACTTTTTGCGGCCGGTATGTACTTCATCGACCGTGCACGAAGCGACTCTCGGCTGTTCGATAAGGACGTTTACCAGATGTTCTTCAAAAGAATTAAGTCCAAATGGGCAAGTAGATTTGGCAAAAGGGAGCTTATCACTGATATTTAATTTAAATTATTTTAAAAAGCGGTTTAAAAAGCCTACTTTTGCAACCTTATTTGCGGCAAGGTGCCGTATTTACTACATATCACTTTAATCTGTTGTTACAATCATGTATTTAACCGCGGAAAAGAAGAGCGAGATCTTCGAATCGAAAGGTTTTAAAAAGGAGAGCGGTGACACCGGCTCTGCTGAATCACAAATTGCTTTATTTACGTACCGTATCAATTATCTGAACGAGCACCTCAAAACGCACAAGAAAGATAATGATACACGTCTGGGCCTCCTCAAAATGGTAGGAAAGCGCAGAAGATTGTTGGATTATCTTTACAAAAAAGACATCAATCGCTATCGTGCGATCATCGCCGAATTGAACATACGTAAGTAATTTCAAAATCAGGGAACTTGACATATGTGAAAGTTCCCTGATTTTTTGCGGAAAAAACAAGAACTTACCGGGACGTCAGGATGGCGTTTCACAGCTACAAAAATCAAATATTCTATGCTCTTTAATATAGTTACCAAGACTATAACCTTACCGGACGGCAGGGAAATCACAATTGAAACAGGAAAATTAGCGAAGCAAGCCGACGGATCGGTGGTTGTCAGACTGGGTAACACCATGTTGTTGGCGACAGTGGTTGCTAACAAGGATATTAAAGAAGGTCTTGACTTTCTTCCGTTGTCAGTTGATTACCAGGAGAAATTCGCATCTGCGGGACGCATCCCCGGAAGCTTCCAGCGCCGCGAGGGCAAACTGTCTGACCACGAAGTATTGACAAGCCGCCTGGTTGACCGCGTATTGCGCCCATTATTCCCCGACGATTACCACGCAGAAGTACAGGTAAACATTCTTTTGATTTCTGCCGACGCAGAAGCATTGCCTGACGCCCTCGCTGCATTGGCGGCATCTGCTGCATTAGCGGCATCCGATATTCCTTTCGGTGGTCCGGTTTCAGAAGTCCGCGTTGCGAAAATCGACGGTGAATATGTGATCAACCCGGGAACGACTGCATTAGCTAACGCAACCCTCGACCTGATGGTAGGCGCGACGTATAACGACATCGCGATGGTGGAAGGTGAAATGAGCGAAGTTTCCGAAGAGGAAGTGATCGAAGCATTGAAAATCGCACACGAAGCTATCAAAACCCAATGCCTTGCTTTGAAAGAGTTCGAAGCAGCGGTTGGCAAAACTGAAAAAAGAGAATACGTAGGCGATCCTGCGGACGAAGCGCTCGAAGCTCGCGTTCGCGCATTTGCTTATCCTAAAATATATGCTGTTGCACAGCAGGGTTCTACCAACAAAAACGTAAGAAAAGACGGTTTCAAAGCAGTTTGGGAAGAATTCAAAGCCACTATCACCGAAGAAGAAGCAGCGGATTTCAACGAAGGCCTTGCGAAGCGCTATTTCAACGACCTGGTTTGGGAAGGTTCACGCCGTTTGGTATTGGACGAAAGGATCCGCCTCGACGGCCGTAAACTCGACCAGGTAAGACCTATCGCTTCGGAAGTGGATTATTTGCCGAATGCACACGGTTCTGCATTGTTTACACGCGGGGAAACGCAATCGTTGACTACGGTGACGCTCGGTACCAAGCAGGACGAGCAGATCGTTGATACCCCATTGAAATATGGTTACAGCAAATTCCTTTTGCACTACAACTTCCCGGGTTTCTCAACCGGCGAAGTGAAGCCTAACCGCGGTCCCGGCCGTCGTGAGGTAGGACACGGTAACCTCGCATTGCGCGCATTGAAAAAAGTGCTTCCTCCTGAGGCGGACAATCCATATACTATCCGTATCGTTTCCGATATCCTTGAATCTAACGGTTCGTCATCCATGGCGACGGTTTGCGCAGGATCGCTTGCATTGATGGACTCAGGTCTGAAAATCAAAGCGCCTGTATCGGGTATCGCCATGGGCCTTATCTCGGATGAAGCAACCGGTAAATACGCGGTGCTTTCCGATATCCTCGGTGACGAAGATCACCTGGGTGATATGGACTTCAAAGTAACCGGAACATCGGAAGGTATCACTGCCTGCCAGATGGACATGAAGGTGAACGGTCTTTCATTCGAAGTGTTGACAGAAGCCTTGATGCAAGCCAAAGCGGGCCGTCTGCACATCCTCGGTGAAATGAACAAAACCATCACCGAAAGCCGTCCTGACCTGAAACCTCATACACCACGTGCGATCGTGATTAAAATCGATCGTGAGATGATCGGTGCGGTGATCGGACCAGGCGGAAAAGTGGTTCAGGACATTCAAAAAGAATCCGGAGCAACCATCTCTATCGAAGAGAAAGATGGCGCAGGCTTCGTAAGTATATTCTCTGCCGATAAGTCTTCCATGGATAAGGCAGTTGCACGGGTTAAGGGGATCATTCTAGTCCCTGAAATCGGTGAAATCTATACCGGTAAAGTTAAATCGATCATGCCTTTCGGAGCGTTCGTAGAATTCCTCCCAGGCAAAGACGGTTTGTTGCACATTTCCGAGATCAAGTGGGAGCGCCTCGAAAAAATGGACGGCGTTCTGGAGGTAGGAGAAGAGGTGCAGGTGAAGCTCGTTGAAATCGACAAGAAAACCGGCAAATACCGCCTTTCACGCAAAGTATTGTTACCAAAGCCTGAGAACAAAAAAGATTAATTGAGTGTTCTAACAGGTAGGAACGGTAAAAACGTCGTTATATAACATACTTAATAAAGACATAGATGAGACAGCTAAAGATCAGTAAGCAAATTACCAACCGTGAAAGTCAATCATTAGATAAATATTTGCAGGAGATCGGTAAGGTGGATTTGCTAACGCCGGATGAGGAGGTGACGTTAGCTCAGAAAATCAGGGATGGAGATCAGTTGGCTTTGGAACGTTTGACCAAGGCGAACCTCCGTTTCGTGGTGTCCGTTGCAAAACAATATCAAAATCAAGGCTTGTCGTTGGGTGACCTGATCAACGAGGGAAACCTCGGTCTGATCAAGGCAGCACAGCGTTTTGACGAAACAAGGGGTTTTAAATTCATTTCATACGCGGTTTGGTGGATTCGTCAGTCGATCCTGCAAGCGTTGGCGGAGCAATCACGTATCGTACGTTTACCCCTCAACCGTGTAGGTTCACTGAATAAAATTTCAAAAACTTTCTCTGAGCTGGAACAGCGTTTCGAACGCGAGCCATCGCCTGAGGAGTTGGCGGAAGTACTGGAAATTTCTTCTTCCGAGGTAGTAGATACGATGAAAATCTCCGGTCGCCACGTTTCCATGGACGCACCATTCGTACAAGGCGAGGAAAACAGCCTTTTGGACGTTCTGGAAAACGATCTGGAAGACAAACCGGACTCCGGCCTCGTAAACGAATCGCTCCGCAAAGAGGTACAACGCGCATTATGCACGCTTACACAACGTGAAGCGGACGTAATCGCCCTGTATTTCGGCCTGAATGGCGAGCATGCGATGACTTTGGAAGAGATCGGGGAGAAGTTCAACCTTACCCGTGAGCGCGTGCGCCAGATCAAGGAAAAAGCGATCCGCAGATTGCGCCACGTTTCCAGAAGCAAAGCTTTGAAAACCTATTTGGGTTAATGCATATTGAGATGCAAACCTTCTAATTACTTTAAATAGCCTCTTTCGGGAGGCTATTTTCATTTGTGATATGGCTATTTTACAACCTTTGATCGACATGGCCGAGATCTGCTACCAGCAAGGTATCCGGCACGTCGTAATTTCTCCCGGCTCGCGCAGCGCCGCGCTTACGCTCGCATTCGCCCGTCATGGGGGCTTTCAGGCGCATGTGTGTACAGACGAGCGCTCGGCGGGCTTTATCGCACTCGGAATGGCCCAACAAATCGATTCTCCCGTGGTTTTAATATGTACTTCGGGTAGTGCCGCCTACAACTTCGCCCCGGCCGTTTCTGAGGCATTTTTTCAGCAAATTCCGCTCCTGGTACTCACCGCTGACCGACCGAAAGAGTGGCAGCACCAATATGACGGTCAGACGATCTACCAGACAGGCATTTTCGGCCAGCACGTGAAGCGTTCCTTTGAAGTTTCGCCGGATTACCAGCATTCCGACGTGCAATGGGCGATCAACCGGGTTACAAACGAGGCCATTAACCTGGCGTCAATCGCTCCGAATGGCCCTGTACATATCAATGTGCCGATCCGCGAGCCATTCTATCCGGTTGCCGGTGAGGATTTCAATGCCTCGGGTGCAGTCAGGATTATCCACAGGCAGGAAAACGAAGTGGTTTGGCCGCAGGCGGTCTGGGAAGAACTGCTCGACGAATGGGAGGCCGCTTCCAAAATCCTGATAGCGGGCGGCCAGGGCAAGCCTGATGCAGCACTGAATAGGGTGCTGGACCGGATTATCGAAGAATGGCAAATTCCGGTGCTCGGCGACTGCATTGCCAACCTATCCGGAAAAGAAATCATACGCCACCATGATCTGTTCCTAGGGGCTGACGGTGCCGAAAATCTCCGGCCCGATTTGCTCATCACGTTCGGAATGTCGTTTCTTTCGAAGGAATTTAAGCAGTTTATAAGGAAAAATCCGCCGAGATACCATTGGAACATCAGCGAAGATGCATTCCTGGCCGATCCCTTTCAGTCGGTTACGAGGGACATTCCCGGAAAAGCGACTGTATTTTTTGAAAATTTATTCGAAAAGCTTGATTATCAGTCTTTTGTTGAGAATTCTGACCTGGGGCACGACACCTCATATTACAGTTTTTGGGTGCAAAATGAGCGAAAAGCGCGTCAGAAGAAGCATGAAATGCTGAAAAATCTATCGTCGTTCGGTGACTTAACTTTGTTAGATTGTATATTTAAGTATGTAAAAAATAAATATCAGTTACATATTTCGAATAGTATGTCGGTGCGGTACGCCAATGTACTGGCCACAGAAAATGAATGGTCGGGCGTGTTCGCGAACAGAGGAACGAGCGGGATCGATGGATGTTTGAGTACAGCCATCGGCGCGGCCAGGGTAAATGGACAACCGACCTTATTGGTGGTAGGTGACGTTGCATTTCTCTACGACCGGAATGGTCTGCTGATCGACAATTTGCCGCAGAACTTGAAAATCGTCGTGTTGAATAATGCGGGTGGGAACATATTCCGAATGATCGATGGCCCGGGAAATTTGCCGGAGTTGGAAACTTTCTTCGAGACCCGGCATTCGTTCTCCGCACGGCGTTCCTGCGAAGATTCCGGGATTGCATATTTCCGGGTTTCAGACCTCGCAGGCACGGAAGGGATTGTGAAGGAGTTTCTGGATTTCGACGGAATCGCCCTGCTGGAAGGTTTTACCGATCCCGTCGAAAATACCCGCGCCTGGAAAGCGCTCAAACGAGCCGTGTATTAGCGGCAATGTTTAGCGGCCTCGGCCATCGCCAGGGAGTCCTTCAACACGACACCCTGCTTCCATATTTTACAGGCTTCCAGGCTGTTTTTTTGTGCCAGATAAGCCTGCCCGGTCAATCCGTAGAGCATTTCCACAGGCTCGGCAATTTCAATGGCCTTATTGAAAGCGTTCAGCGCCTCCGAGGTATTTCCTTTCTGCTGGTAATAGATGCCCAGGTTGCGAAGTGCATACCCGTTTTTTGGCAGCTTATCCAAGGACTTTTCGATCAGGACACGGGCTTCTTCTCCCTTGCCGGTTTGAAGCAATGCGTAGGCTTTGTTATTGAGCGAATACGGCTCGGCAGGATCGCGGCTCAACACCTGATCGAAGTATGCGATGGCTTGCGGCCACTGTTTGCTTTTTGAAGCAATAAGCCCGAGGTTGTTCAATGCCTGGGGCTGTGCGGGGTCAAGAGCCACGGCGGTTTCAAAATCTGACTGAGCCTCGGCATAGGACCCCATTCGGTAATACACGGCACCGCGATTCACATAAGCTTCCACATTGGTTTTGCTTAACCGGAGTGCGGCATCGTATTCAGGAATGGCTAGTGACGGGTTACCCTGGGCGTCGAGCAGGTTGCCTTTTACCAGATGGAAGCGGGTAGAGTCCTGGTACTGCTTTTCAATTTGAAACAAATCCTCCTGAGCATCCTTCAAACGCCCCAAATCGAGCGCTGATTCCGACCGCACGAGATTTGCCTGTGTCAGTGTAGGGTCGATACGGATCGCTTCTGTCAAAACCTCGTAGGCATCTTCAACCCGCCCCAATTTCAACAAAGTTATCCCCTTGTTGAGATAGGCGTCCGAAAAATCTGCATTTTTGGCAATTGCTTCGTCGTACAGCCTCAATGCCTCGGCATAGTTCTTTTGTCCGAGAGCCTGGTTCCCTTTAAGGAAAAAATCAGCTGCATCTTTTTTGCTCTGGCTTGTACAATTTAGTAATGTTAGTACTAAAAATAGTAGCTGAATTAAAGTATTGAATTTGAATAACATATAATTAGTAATAGTAAGAACACCAGTTATGAGGTATATCAAGGACATCCCTAACCCTCGCTACAAAATCGGTCTTTACCAATGGAACAGCAAGTACATTATCAAGATCGAATCGGGAATGTATGAGCAAACTTACAAAATCGACGATTATGAAGTTGCGTCCACCGACGAGCTTGAAGCCTGCATGGACGAAGCTTTCACGCAAGCCGTCGCTTCCCGTTTCGATGCCATGCACGACGATTTCAATGGCACACTCATCCGGAATAATGTGCTTTTTTAGCGCTTCCGGCGTATTTCTGACAAGCAGACGTATACGGTTTTAAAGCGCTTTTCGTTAGATAGCAAACAATTTTAAGCGGTAAGTGAGGACCAAAATATTCTTTTGTCAGGATATGGCAGACCACAAAAACTTAATTCAAAACTCCACCAACTCAGTATCTATGGTTTTTAAACGCAGCGCCTCCACCATCGGCATGTTTGTATGTGTAGGCGCGTCTTCCGTAGTAGCCCAGAATACGCTTAGTATTACGGAGCCGGAAGCACACTTTCGCAACGGCCTCGAATATTATGCAAAGTCCAATTACGTGGCTGCGAGACAGGAATTCGGCGAGTTTCTGAATTCGCAGGATAAGTTGCTCAGCACGAGCGATTACAATAAAGTTACGGCCGAGTACTACGTGGCTGTAACGGGCCTTTATCTGAACTATCCCGAGGCCGAAGTGCAGGTTGACAGGTTTGTCAAGAACCATGCAGAACACCCCAAAGCGCAGCTTATTTATAGTGATTTGGGTAAATATTATTATGAAAGCGGCAATTACGAAAAAGCCATTACCTACCTCGAAAAGGCGGTAAATCTACCCGGGGCAGGGGCGGGGAAGCTGGAAAGCACCTACCGGCTTGCCATGTCCTACTATAACAGCAAGCAGCCCGATCTGGCTTTGCCATTGTTCAACCAGGTTAAGACGGAGGTAGGTTTCGAGAATGCGGGTGATGCTTCCTTCTACGCCGGCGTCATCAATTACCAAAAAAATAACTTTGAGGAAGCTTATCAGGATTTCAAGCGGATCGAGGAGCATCCGTATTATAAGAATGAGGCCCCTAACTGGATCATTTCTTCGCTGTACCAGCTTAAAAGGTTTGATGAGCTCCTTGCCTACGGCGAACGGATTCTCGGTGCACAGCGGGGCAATACCAAATTGGACGATGTGGCATTGTATGTAGCAGAGGTGTATTACGAGAAGGGAGATTATGCTAATGCGGTAAAAGCCTATGAGCGTTACAAGCGCATGAAACCGGGCACCGTCCCGCCCACAGTCGCTTTACATTACGGCCACGCGCAGTTCCGTAACAACAACTTTGAGGGCGCAATTGCTTCGTTAAAGCCAATCGGAAATGGCAAGGATTCTGTTTCGCAATACGCTTCATATATCCTGGGAATCAGCAACTTAAAGACAACTAATTTAAGTAATGCTTTAACGTCATTCGGTAATGCAGCTTCATTGGACTTCAACCAGGTAGTGAAGGAAGAAGCGACCTATAACCATGCAAAAGTGCAGCTGGAACTCGGTAATAATACCGATGCGGTAAAGGAGCTGAATAACTACATGGCGAAGTACCCGGAAAGCAAGCATACGGAGGAAGCGACCGAGTTGGTGGCCGAAGGATACGCCAGCGCTAGCAACAGTTCAGCCGCTATAAAGTACATTGAGGGGCTGAAATCACGCAATACTAAAATAAATAGTACCTATCAGAGGCTTACTTACAACCAAGGGGTGACGGATTTCAATGCCGGGCGCTTTGAGCCGGCGATAGAAATGTTCGAGAAGTCGCTGAAATACCCGATCGATGCGGAGCTCTTCAATTCTGCTTCGTTTTACAAGGCGGAATCGGTGTACGGTTTGAAGCGGGTGGACGAAGCGGCTACCCTGTACAACCAGATCGCCAAGAACCCGAAAGCAGGCATCTACGCAAAGAAGAGCCTGTACGCTTTGGGGTACATTTATTATAACCAGAAAAAATATAGCCAGGCGCTGCCCTATTTCCGCGATTTTACCAACAACATCGAGGGAATGGAGGCAGATATGATCGAGGATGCGCACGCAAGGCTTGCGGACTGCTACCTGGCTGCCAAAAATTACAACGAGGCCATCCGTACGTATGAACAGGTAGCAGCGAAAGGTAAGGTAGACAAGGACTATGCATTGTTTCAAAAAGCGCGCGCGTACGTGTACATGAACCGCGAGGCAGAAGCGAAACGTCAGTTTGAGTTGCTGATCAGCCAATATCCGCAGTCGAAGCACCTGGACAATGCCTATTTCCAGCTGGCAGACATCGATTTCCAGAACCAGAGCTATTCGGCCGCGGTGAAGGGCTTTACCCGTATGATCAACGAAAAGCCGAAGAGCACGCTCATTCCGGCTGCGTTGCTGCGTCGGGCGCAGTCGTACTACAATTTGCAAGTGTACGAACAGGCGATCGTCGATTTCCGCAAGATCCTGACCGAATATTCCGATTCACCGTCTGCGGAAAGTGCTTTGGAAGGTATCCAGGAGAGCTACTCGGCGGTAGGGCGTCCGGAAGAGTTCAACCAGGTGCTGGGTGTTGTGCGTAAAAACAACCCGGGCAACGAGAAACTGGAGGGCGTGGAGTTTGATAACGTACGCAACCTATATTATGCCGAGAAGTACGACAATGCGATTACAGCATTACAGGCTTTCCTCCAAAGTTACCCGGCCAGCAAGTATCAGTATGATGCTACGTACTTCATTGCGTCATCCTACGACAAGACTAACCGCGTGAATGAAGCACTTCAGTATTACGCTAAAGTGGTTCAACAAAACCGCTCGCAGTTCGTAGGAGCGGCGGCGCAGCGTTCGGCTGAGCTTGAAATTGGTCGCGGCAACTTCAACAATGCGGTCACGAGCTTCCGTGTGCTTTCGCGCAATGCCGAAAATAAGAAGGACCAGGCTACTGCATGGACGGGCCTGATGGATACCTATTTCACCCTGAAAAGCTACGACTCGACGCTCTATTACGCGAAAGAGATCATCAGCATGGGTAATATTATTCCGGCCAGCCTCGGTAAGGCGCACCTTTATCTCGGCAAGGTCCCTTATGAGAAGGGCGATTTGAAGAAGGCGGGTGAGGAGTTTAAGAAACTGTCGACCTCGTCGAAGGATGAATTTGGTGCGGAAGCAGCCTATTGGTCGGCCATGGTCCTCTACAAAGAGAAGAAATACAAGGAAGCGGAGACTGCCATCATTGATATGGGTAAAAATTTCGAGGGATACGACTTCTGGCGCGCACGCTCGTTCATTCTGCTTGCGGACGTATACGTGGGCATGAACGAGAAGGTTCAGGCAAAGGCGACACTGAACTCCATTATCGAGAATTCCGATGATAAGGAGGCGGTTGAAATGGCCAAAGAGAAGTTGAACAAAATTGAAAAATAACCCGTGAATTACGGTTTCATTAAACAGAAAAACCCGTTACCATGACGCATTCCAAGATATTACGTTCCTCCCTGTTTTTGCTGGCGCTGGGTTTCTCTTCCCAGTTCGCGGTTGCGCAAAAAGGAGAGATTGAAAGTCAGACATACGAGATTTTAAAGGACAAAAGCATAGAATTTGCCCCGGCCGACCGGGTTTTCGACAAGGTGCAGCCTGTAAAAGGCGAGACCGGCAAAAAAAAGGTGTCTTACCAGATCATTGACCCGGAAATCAATATCGCTTCCCCGAAACTGACACCGGCGGTCGCTGCATCTTCCGACGAACAGAGCCGTAAAGATGAGCCCGATGTGCTGAACAATTACGTGAAGGCCGGCGGCGGCAACTACGGCCGTTTCCTGGGCGAGTTGTTTGTGGGGGGAAGGCCCAAGGAAGACCTGGCTTATACCGTGCAGCTGAAACACCTTTCAGCGGCTAATGGTCCCGTCGATGGTAAAAATTCGGCTAATGCAGCCACCGGTTTTAAAATCGGCGGGAAGTATATCCGCGAGAAGTATAAAGTTGATGCAGGCTTCAATTTTGACCGCAAAAACTATTACTTCTACGGCTACAAGCCACAGCCGGACGGCGTGGTAGTGGACCGGGATACGATCCGGCAGACGCTCAACCAGTTTGGGTTCAACCTTGGCTTTGAAAATACGGACGCTTCGGTACTCGTGGATTACTCGGTAAAAACGAGCCTGAACAGCCTGAAAGACCGCTACAATGCGTCGGAAATCGATTGGGGGACTAACCTGACCGCTTCCGTGCCCATTTCGGAAACGTTCTTTGCATTGCTGGAAGCCGACGCTTATGTATCGCAACGTGTCGACTACTTTACTTACAACCGTAACCTCTTCCGTGTTAAACCTACGTTCAAGTATGTGAACGACATGTTCTCGGTTTCGGCGGGTATTAACGCTGTTAACGAGACGGATAGCCAGCTGGACATTAACCGCACAAAGGCATTTCCGGCTGTGAATCTGGATGTAACCCCTATTTCGGGTGTGCATATTTTTGCAGGCTGGAATGGCGATATCGTGCGGAATACGCTGAAAAGCATGTTGAGCGAAAACCAATGGCTGGGGCCGAACGTGCTCGTGATGAATACCGAGAAGACTTCGGATATCAGCGCGGGTGTTAAAGGCGAAACCGGCACAGGTATCAACTACGAGGGTAAGGTAGCTTACACGTCCTACCGGAATTTCTATTCGTACAACAACTCGCTTTCGGATACCTCGCGTTTCTCGGCGATTTTCGATCCGGGTAAGACCAAAGTGCTGACGATTTCCGCGCAGGCCGGCTATAATTTCAATGAGTTGTTCAAAACGTCGTTGAAAGCCAACTTCTTCGATTATGCAGTGGATAAGGTGGAAGAACCCTGGCACCGCCCCGATCTAACTTTGAACTGGTTCAATGCCCTTACCATCAGCAAAAAACTCTTTGTAACGGCAGATTTTTATATGCTGAGAGGCTTGAAAGCGAAAAATTTTCAGACCGGAGAAGTGACCAAATTGCCGGTGATCGCAGATCTGAATCTTAAAATCGACTACCTGTTAACCAGGAACTTCTCTGCATTTGTAAACCTGAACAACGTGTTGGGTAAACGTTACCAGCGGTATCAATACTACCCTCAGCAGGGCCTGAACTTTATTGCGGGATTGTCTTTTTCTTTTTAACTTCGCTCAGTTAACACCAAACTTTGCTTCATGATAGCAGTCGAAACAGTCATCCGGAAACTCATAGGCGAATACGAATTCGTGATCATTCCCGGCTTCGGTGCCTTGCTCTCGCATCAGGTACCTGCGGTTTATGATGGTAATTCGGGTATTTTCGCGCCGCCTGTCAAAAGACTGGCGTTTAATGAGTATCTGAAACTGGATGATGGCTTGCTGGCGAACTACATTTCGCGCCATGAGAAAGTGACGCATGCCGATGCGGTGGAATATATCAAGGGTTACACTGATCGCCTGAGATCCGGCCTTGATATCAACGGTGAAGCCAGTATTGCAGGCATTGGTGAGTTCAAACAGAATGTGGAAGGCAAGCTGGTGTTCGAACCTAACACCGGTAAGTACTTTAAAGACGAGTGGTACGGCTTTGAGAAGATCAAAGCCGTTGTGGCACAGGTCCGTCCGGTCGCTGCATTAAACTCGGCACAATACGTCAGCGACGACGTTGAAGTGGTCGAGCTGGAAACCGAAGCACGGCCACGTCGCTGGGCAGGCTGGGCGGCGGCGGCAGTGATCGCAGGTTTACTTTGCGGATTGAGCTTTTTTTTGGTCAATACAGAGAATGAATACATCAAGAGCACGCTGAACCCGTTCTCGGAAATGTTTAGCCGTAAAGAAGCTGCTGAAACGACGGTAGTAAAGAACGAGGAAGTAGAAGCGCCTAAACCGGCACCGGTTACCGAAGTGGTAGTCGCGAAAGTGGATTCAACGCCTGCGGATTCAGCACCGGCCAATACAGTGGAGACCGCCGCAACCGTACCGACTACATTGCCTGCCGTTGCGGAGCCGAAACCTGTGGAAGTATCGTCGGTGAAGTTTTACGTGATCGCCGGTGCGTTCAAAGGTACCAAACAGGCAAATGTTTTGCTCGCACAGCTCACAGAGAAAGGATTTACAAAAGCATTGATCATCCCCGGAGATGAACGGAGCAAGAAAGTAAAGGTTGCAGTGGATGGGTTTGACAATGAATCGGATGCCTATCGTGCTTCCAACGAGCTGAAAAAAGTAATCGGTGAAGCAGGTTGGGTTTTCAAGAAAAAATAAGGTTCTAAACCTGGAAATACGGAAAGGAGGTCAGTTGGCCTCCTTTTTTGTTGCATACGTTTTTTACTACTTTTACGTTTTCCGAAAGAAAACCCATTTTTTGATAAATGATCACATTACAGGCAGAAGACCGGCAGCGAATCGCAATATCATGGGCGTGGTCCTTTGGGATTACCGCGGCTATGCTGGGCATATTCTTTTTCATCCGTCTTAGCTCATCACTTCCCAAAGTCGAACCCATGGAGTTGTTTGTGGAAGTGAACTACGGAACCAGCAAAGTGGGCAGAGGGGACGTGCAAACCTACAATAAGCCCAACGACAGCAAGGTAAGAGAGAACATGAAAGCGGATGCGGAAGAAGTCAAAAAAGTGAAATCGGTCGCTACACCGAAGCCGACACCTCCCACACCGCCTAAAATAGAGTCGCCAAAGCCCACAAAAACCGTCGCTGAGAAGCCCGCGATCACTTCGAAGGCAGAGAGCCCGGTGGAGGCTCCGGAGAAGACTGACGTGAAAAAATCAAACGGTAGCGAGAATGCGTCCGCGCCCGTGTCAAAACCAGCGCCTGAAAAGGCCGTTAACAAGGATGCATTGTTCAGCAAATCATCCGGCAGCAAGTCGGGTAGCAACGGTACGAATGGTACGAAAACCGGCATTGGAGGCAACAACAATGGCGACGACGCCGAAGGAGTAGGCGACAAAGGATCCAAAACCGGCAGCCTTTTTGCCAAAACCTACAAAGGCGAAGGCGGTGGCGGCGGAACCAACGTGGGGCTTAACCTCTCGGGTTGGAGCTGGTCCAGAAGACCGGTTGTCGACGATAATTCGGACGCCACGGGCGATATTACCTTCAAGATTACGGTCGACAGAAATGGCCGTGTGAAAAGCGTAATTACGCAGGCGACAACCGTTACGGATTATGCGGTGGTCAACAAATACAAGAGCGCTGTCAGAGACCTTACTTTCGTGCCGAAATCGGCTAATGTACCGGATGAGTCGATCGGTACCATCACTTTTAAAATACGTTCACGCTAATAATTAAATGACATATCAGGAAACGATCGGATATCTGTACGACAGATTGCCGGTTTTTCAGAATATAGGGGCCCGTGCTTTCAAGCCGGGCCTTCATACTACCAGGGAATTGTGTAAGGCCCTGGGCGATCCGCAGGATAAATATCCCACCATCCATATTGCCGGCACGAACGGGAAGGGAAGCACGTCCCATATGCTGGCAGCGATCCTGCAAGAGTCGGGATACCGCGTAGGACTGTATACTTCGCCTCATTTAAAGGATTTTCGCGAGCGCATACGTGTAAATGGCGCCTGTGTACCCGAAGAATTTATTATTGAGTTTGTTGCTGATCAAAAATCTAACATTGATAGATTGTCTCCATCCTTCTTTGAAGTGACTGTGGCTATGGCTTTTTCCTATTTCGAGAGAGCTCGTGTAGATGTAGCGGTGATCGAGGTAGGTATGGGCGGGCGGCTGGATTCGACGAATGTGATCACACCGGAATTGTCGGTTATTACCAATATCAGTTTCGATCATATGCAATTCCTGGGCGACACGCTGGGCAAAATTGCCGGCGAGAAGGCCGGCATTATCAAAAACGGGGTCCCGGTCGTGGTCAGTGAATACCAGAATGCAGAGATTGGTGATGTGATGATTGCGGCCGCCGAAGCGGCGAATGCGCCGTTGACGTTTGCGTCGAATGCATTGGCAGTAAAGTTTGATAAACTCTTCGGGGGAAAAATGCTCGTCGATGTGATAGAAAAGGCTTCCGGGAATATGATCTCGGAGGGCCTGGCGACTGACCTGACCGGCTCGTACCAGTTGAAGAACATTGCCGGAGTGTGGGCTGCCAAAGATGTGCTTGTTTCAAAAGGCTGGAAAATAACCGACGATTCGGTTAAAAGGGCGCTGCAAGCTGTAAGCGCGATCACCGGTCTGAAAGGACGCTGGCAGCAATTGCGCCAAAACCCTGACGTTTATTGTGATACGGCACACAATACCGCCGGTCTGACCATGACTTTGGCCCAATTCGAATCTGTTTGCGAGGGAAGGAAGCGGTTTGTGGTGGGTTTTGTGGGCGACAAGGACATTTCGACCATGTTGTCGCTGTTTCCGAAGGACGCGGATTATTACTTTTGCGAACCCTCCAATATGCGGGCATTGAAAGCGGAAGAATTGCAATCCAGGGCTCTCGAACAGGGCTTGGTGGGGAAGACCTTCGGAAATGTGAACGAGGCGCTGGAAGAAGCTGTCAGGGATTCGTCGCCGACCGACGCAATTTACGTAGGGGGCAGTACCTTTGTAGTCGCAGATATTGAAAGTTTATAGAGTATACAAGTATAATGGCAAGAAGAAAGTTACATCATTACAGGTTTAGTGAGCAGGCACAAAATGTAGTTCAGGCGGGCAAACCGCTCTACTCGGAAATAAAAGGCAATTGGAATAAGCTGTACTTTCACAACGAAAGCCCGATCGTAGCGGAATTGGCATGCGGCAAGGGAGAATACACGATCGGATTGGGTAAGAAATTCCCGGACAAAAACTTCATCGGAGTCGACATCAAAGGTGACCGGATTGCGCGCGGCAGTGCACTAGCCACCGAACAGAATTTGTCGAACGTGGCTTTTCTCCGGGCAGGTATTCAATATTCGGAGGAGTTTTTCGGAGAAGGTGAATTAAGCGAGATCTGGCTCATTCATCCCGATCCCCAGGTGCGTGACCGGAATGAGAAATACCGGCTCACCAATCCAAGTTTTCTGGCCAAGTATGCGGCATTTTTGAAAGAAGGGGGTATGTTCTTCCTCAAAACAGACAGCGATTTCCTTTACGAATACACGTTGCAGACGCTCACAGAGGCGCCCGATTTCCGCATTGTAGAGCATACGTCCGACTTGTACCAGTCGCATTTGCTGGATGAGCATCATGGAGTGCGCACGCATTATGAAGGCATTTTCACGGCAAAAGGATATACCATTAAATACATCAAAGCAGAGCTCATATAGCGTGAACAATAAAGAAAATGGCCCGTTCCGGCATTTGCCGCAACGGGCCATTTCGTATTAAAGTATGTTATTACTTCTGGATCAAGCCAGCGAAATAGTAAACAGTTCTTACAAGCTGAGACACGTAAGACATTTCGTTGTCGTACCATGAAACAGTTCTAACGAGCTGAACGTCACCTACTTTCTGAACGCGAGTCTGAGTTGCGTCGAACAGTGAACCGTAGCTGATACCGATAATATCGCTGCTCACGATTTCGTCCTCTGTATAGCCGTAGCTTTCGTTGGCAGCTTCTTTCATGGCAGCATTGATTTCTTCAACGCTGGTTTCGCGACCCAAAACAACTGTCAATTCAGTTAATGAACCGGTCAGTGTAGGCACACGCTGAGCAGAACCGTCGAGTTTACCTTTCAATGTAGGCAATACAAGACCGATCGCTTTTGCAGCACCGGTGCTGTTAGGAACGATGTTCTGAGCAGCAGCTCTCGCTCTTCTCAAATCACCTTTCGGGTGCGGAGCATCCTGGGTGTTCTGGTCGTTGGTGTATGCGTGGATGGTAGTCATCAAGCCGTTTACGATACCAAATTTCTCTTCCAGAACCTGTGCCATCGGCGCAAGGCAGTTAGTTGTACAAGAAGCACCGCTGATGATCGTTTCAGATCCATCAAGGATGTTGTGGTTTACGTTGAAAACGATTGTTTTCAAGTCGCCGGTAGCAGGAGCGGAGATAACCACTTTTTTAGCACCCGCTTTGATGTGTGCGCTGGCAGATTCTGCGCTGGTGAAGAAACCAGTACATTCAAGAACTACATCAACATCGTGCTGAGCCCAGGGAATTTGCGAAGGATCGCGTTGTGCATAGATAACGATGTTTTCGCCATTTACGACAACTGAATTGTCGGTAGACTTAACATCTGCATCGAAACGTCCTTGTGCAGTATCGTATTTGAGGAGGTGTGCTAACACTTTTGGACTTGTCAAATCATTGATGGCTACGATGTCGATGCCCTCCATGTTATAGATTTGACGGTAAACAAGGCGACCGATGCGGCCAAATCCGTTGATTGCAACTTTTACTTTTGACATATCGAGGTAGATTGGTTATTTCAGCCGCAATATTAATAAAAATGTCTGCGGATGAAAAGTATATACAGGAAATATAACAAATTAGACTATTCTCGCAGGAAAGATACTGTAATTAGTAAATTAGTACTGGGTTACACGCCAATTTAGTATTTTTAGATGCTTATTTACTAAAATAAATAGTAATCACGGCGGCTTTATTCTGTTTGTATTGCTTTGATTCTATATTATTAACCTATAATATTGCGTTGTAGTTCCTGTGAGCGAGGCCTACTTTTAAGGCGGTAAATCAATTCATTAATTTTATTTCACTATACTTCATAACTGATTGATTTACATATAATTAAATGATTATTATTAACTCTATACTTTAACATGAATTTTACTGAACAAATTGAAAATTACTGGGCGAACCGGGAATTATTGAAAGAAGAATCGGCAAAGAATTTTATTCGCGATATCATAGAGGAGGTTGACAAAGGCAGACTGCGCGTAGCAGAACCCGATGCTAATGGAGGATGGATTGTTAATGAAGCGCTAAAAAAAGCGATCATTCTTTACTTCCCAATCCAACAAATGCATGTGAGCGAAGTTGGGATTTTCGAGTACCATGATAAAATGAAACTAAAATCCGGCTACGAGCAGCTTGGAGTAAGAGTAGTACCGCCGGCCGTGGCCCGCTATGGCGCTTATATTTCCAAAGGCGTAGTGCTGATGCCGTCATACGTTAACATTGGTGCCTATATAGATGAAGGTACGATGGTCGACACATGGGCAACCGTGGGAAGCTGCGCGCAGATCGGCAAGAACGTTCACCTGAGTGGCGGCGTAGGAATAGGAGGGGTGCTCGAACCAGTCCAGGCGGCTCCTGTAATTATTGAAGATGGTGCATTCATCGGCTCTCGTTGTATCGTGGTAGAAGGTGCCCGTGTGGGAAAAAGAGCCGTTTTGGGCGCAGGAGTGACGATTACTGGTAGCTCAAAAATCATCGATGTTACTGGCAGCGAGCCCGTGGAGTATAAAGGATATGTACCCGAAGATTCAGTTGTAATCCCTGGAACACTGCCTAAGGAGTTCGCGGCAGGTACTTATCACGTGCCGTGTGCATTGATTATCGGTAAACGCAAACCTAGCACAGACCTTAAAACTTCCCTGAACGACGCACTTCGCGACAATAGCGTAGCAGTGTAGCTCCCGGGAAAGACATCCGAATAACGTA
Source organism: Dyadobacter fermentans (assembly GCF_019924045.1). Taxonomy (GTDB): domain Bacteria; phylum Bacteroidota; class Bacteroidia; order Cytophagales; family Spirosomataceae; genus Dyadobacter; species Dyadobacter fermentans_A. Next base: position 49,054 of record NZ_JAHXBN010000028.1, read on the forward strand.
ATCTAAGTGCGGCATGAGATCTTCGTGCCGCACTTATTTTTTGCTCAGATTTAGATGTTTATAAATATAAACAAGTATCATTCTCGGTAATTTAATTTTATAAATACTTACAATTGACTTAATTAAACCGTGATTGCGCTGTTGATTTACATATTTATATTGCAGTTTTGATCCGCTTAGTTTACTTTTGCATATACATTTATAAACTGTGATATGGATCTCACCGACAAGATAAAACAGATACTAGTTGACAAAAATATTACCCCGTCGCTCTTTGCCGACGAAATAGGGATTCAGCGATCAAGCATGTCGCATATACTTGCGGGGAGAAACAAGCCAAGTCTGGATATGGTGCAAAAAATTGTAAAGCGTTTTCCCGACCTGGGCATCAGTTGGATCCTCGACGACGAGCCGCTGCCAGTAACGACTCCTGTGGCGGTTCCGGAACCCGCCTTAGAATCGCGTAAAAAGGTAGTTTCCGCTCCGCAGCCCGCACAGCCGATTGTCGCCAAAGAGAAACCGGTCGTTTTGCCGGAGAAAAAGATCGAAAAAGTGCTTATTTTTTATTCTGACGGCACTTTTCAGGAATTTAAACAGGCTTAAAAAGGAGCGATTGTAAAATTCAATAATCAGTAAGAACAGCCCTCCGCTGTCATATTAGGCTCATGTTCGTTTCGATGCCGGCCAGCGGCATCGAAAATTCGGAACGTATGACTATGACCGTCACTTTACCGTTTGAAACGTGACGCCATGGAAAATCGCAGGCCGTGCCAAACTCCCCGCATTGAAGCGCAAAAGCGCGGCACCAACTTCACAAATGCAGTTACCACTTTAAGCTGCCGTTAAATCTCGCGCAAGTTGGTCAGCGATAATTTAATTGTGTCTTACTCACAATTTTGGTAGCATACCGGACAGCACAGGATAGTATGGAATTCAAATACCGATACTATTGTAAAAATGATATAATTCAAATCAATAATTGTACATATCAAGCATGGTTACTGGTATGTACTTCAAAGCCAAACATTTTGTCTGCCGGCAATATGTTTGAATTTTACTATCCGTTCCGGCCACTCCGGCCCTGATGTTCCACCCCAAACAGCTGCCTATGGAAAAAATCAAGCATGAAACCCATTTTACTTAATCAATCTTTAACTATTCCAATCCTGAACGTATGAATCAATCTCGACAAGTAAGATTCAATACCGGGCTGCGTCCGCTGCGAAAGCTGATGCTCGGCCAGGTATTGTTCGGTGTTGCGCTTGCTGGCTTTTACCAAGCCCCGGCAACAGCAGCCTTTAAGAAGGACCCGATTATGGTGACCGCCGACCGGTCGCTGGCGGGGAAAGTTACCGATGAAAATGGCGCCGGACTCCCGGGCGTAAGTGTCATTGTGAAAGGTTCGAGCACCGGAACTGTAAGCGACGCTGAGGGCCGTTACACGGTCAATGTGCCTGAAGCAGGCAGCCCCGTTTTAGTTTTCTCTTTCGTCGGGTACGTACCAAAAGAGATTACAGTGGGAAATCAGACGTCTTTGGACGTTCAATTAGCCGTGGATAACAAAGCATTGGAAGAAGTAGTGGTGGTGGGTTACGGGACCCAGCGCAAGCGCGATATTACCTCTGCTGTATCCAACATCAGTATGGAGGACATTGGTGAAGTCCCCAAATCAAACGTCACCCGGATGATCCAGGGCCAGGCCCCCGGGGTGATCATCAAACAGAAAAGCGGTACGCCGGGCCAGCAGTTCGAAGTAAAGGTCCGGGGAATCAGCTCCCTCGGAGCCGGCAGCGACCCGTTGTACGTCATCGACGGCTTCCCCGTCGGTATTTCTGTTGGTCAAAATCTCAACCCTAACGATATCGAAACTATCACCGTATTGAAGGATGCGGCTTCTACCGCCATTTATGGCGCTCGCGGTTCAAATGGAGTGGTTCTGATCACTACGAAATCAGCCAAGGAAGGCAAAACGAGCCTCAATGTTTCCTTCGACTATGGTATTCAAAACGTTCCGGATTCCAGAAAAACCAAGGTATTGAATGGCCCGGATTTCGCGCAGTTCAAGAAGGAGGTATTCATCGGACGCTTCGTGCTCGACAAAAAACGGCAACCAACCAATGAGGAAATCCCCATTGATTTCCGAAACCCGGCAGACACCAAGTATTCTACCAACTGGTTTGACCTCATCCTGAACAACAACGCACCTTATAAGGATATAAACGTATCGCTGTCGTCCGGAAAGGGTCCCATCAAATCCATGGTTTCAATTGGATATTACAAAGAGGAAGGTGCGCTGAAATACACGGATTATGACCGTGCTTCCGTGCGCACAAACCTCGCCGGGGACGTTAACAAATACATTTCGATGGGTGTAAACATCGCCGGAAGCTACTCGCGGTCGAGTCTGGCAGCTACTGATGGCCGCAGCGCATTAGTGGGTCTCACACTTATCAGCGACCCGCGTTATCCTGCCTACGATCAGAAGGGAGACCTGATCCCGTACTACAATGGGGTAGGTGATATCTTCGGCTTTCCGAATCCATTGTACTTGCTGAAAAACATTGACCGCGACCGCAATATCGCCGATGTACTCGCCAATGGTTACATCGATTTCAACATTGCCAAAGGCCTGAAATTCAGAACGTCCGTCAATGCGAAAATCAACTACAACAAGTACAAGGAGTACGTACCTTCGACGATCGGACTTGCCATCGCGACGGGCTCCAACGGTGCGCCTCCACGCATTGCGAGCGAACGCGACGACTCCGAAGAACTGCGCAACTACACCGCCGATCAACTGCTTACGTACAATGTGAATTTCGGAGAAAATCACCACCTGGACGCCATGCTCGGCTATACTGCCCAGCAGGAAATCGTCAAAGGTTTGTACGGCTCCGGTAACACTTTCCCTGACGATCTCGCACCGTTCCTCGGCAATGCGACCATCCGTTCGTCCAACTCTATGGAGCGCAAATGGACTATGCTTGCTTACCTGGCCCGCCTTAACTACTCATTTAAAGACCGTTACCTATTCTCCGCTTCGTTCCGTCGCGAGGGGAGCTCGCGGTTCAGCGAAGGACACCAATTCGGTAATTTCCCTGCGGTGTCCGTCGGTTGGAGGCTTTCCGAGGAGCCATTTATTCCAAAAGCAGCCTGGCTGACCGACCTGAAACTGCGTGGTAGCTGGGGGATGACCGGCAACAACACCTACCAGGTAAGTGCCAACAATAACTTCGGCACAGGGCAAAACGCAGGTGACGACGGTAACTACGCCAGTCTTGCGTTCCTCACTTTGAACAATTATGTTTTCAATAACTCATTATCGATCGGTAAAACCGTAAACCGTTTTGCTAACCCAGAACTGACTTGGGAAAAGTCCAACCAACTAAACATTGGTCTCGACCTCTCCACATTCAATAACAGACTGATTTTCACGGCTGAATACTACAAGAAGATCACCGACGACATGTTGCTGGGCTACAATATCCCCGCCGTTTCCGGCTTTACCTCGACGCTGAAAAACCTGGGCAAAGTGCAGAACCAGGGAGTAGAACTTGCGGCGAGCTATCGGATGAAAATCGGCCAGATCAATTTCAGGACCAATGCTAATATCACATTCAATCGCAGCAAAATCCTCGCGATTCGCGGACAGAACGACTTCATCCTCCAAGGAAGCCAGTACGGCGGATACAATATCCAGCAGGTGGGCCGACCGATCGGTATGATTTTCGGTTACAAAAAGCTCGGAATTTTTAACACGCAGGCGGAAATCGACGCTGCTCCGTTGCAGGAAGGTGCTGTACCCGGCGCCATGAAGTTTGCCGACTTGCATGGCGCACCCGATGGTGGCCCGGATGGAATCGTGTCTTACGACACCAAGGATATGACCGAAATCGGTAATCCGAACCCGAAATTTAACTGGGGATGGACCGTTGGCGTGGATTACAAGCGTTTCGATGTGAGCGTGTTACTGATGGGTGCCCACAAATTCGACATTTACCGCAACATCGAAGCTTCGACCATGAACATGGACGGCGTTTTCAATGTGTTGGAAAAAGCGAAAGACCGCTGGCGCTCCCCTGAAAACCCGGGCCCAAATCCGAATGCAAAGAACTCACAGGGTGGTACGGACTATTTCAAATGGTCACGCGAGAGCAGCGAGCGCTATGTGTACGACGGAAGCCACACGTGGATCAAGAATGTGACGATCGGCTACACACTTCCCAAAGTAGACGGCATCCTATCCGACGCCCGTGTTTTCGTAAATGCAGCTAACCTTCTGTTAATCACCAAATATCCGGGGAATAACCCCGATGCCGGTGTGCGCGGCGGAACGGAACTGAACAACGACGACGAGTCGTATCCGGTGCCCAGAACGTTCTCAGTGGGTCTTAAAGTTAACTTCTAAAAATGACGAAGATGAAAAAAGCAACGATACTCGGAATCGCTCTGGCAATGTGCTTGTCGTCATGCAGCGAAGACTTTCTCAATCAAACCGACCCAACGAAAGTAAAGGTTGATTTGTTTTACAAAAATGAAGAACAGGTAAAGCAGGCTGTAAGCGGGGTTTACAGTCAGATTCAAGGGCTTACGAATACCGCATACCTGTTTGGTGAATTTCAAACGGATAACACCACAGTCGATCTGAACCCTTCCGACAGGGGCGGAGCGGGTGGCTGGGAAGCTTTCGAATTCAGCACCGTCAACTCGGGTAATGGCGAGATCGCCAACCTCTGGAACGGTTTCTACGCCGCCATGTACAACTGTAACCTCACATTGGAGCGGATGGTAAATGCTACCATGACCGACAATGGCCGGAAAGAAGCCGAAGGCCAGCTCAAATTCCTTCGTGCGTACATGTATTTCCATCTCGTTCAGTACTTTGGCGACGTAGTCATCGTCACATCCACGCTGGAAATCCCCGATCCCGCCTTCGATCTCGTGCGATCGCCTCAAGCCGATGTGTGGGCGCTAATTGAAAAGGACCTGAAAGATGCCGCAGCTGCTTTGCCTGCCAAATATGCCGCCGCCGGTGATATTGGCCGTGCAACCAAAGGAGCTGCGCTGAGTTTGTTGGGCAAATCCTACCTTACGCAGAAGAAGTATGCCGAAGCAGTAACAACCCTGAAAGAGGTTACCACCCTGGGGTATGCGTTGAATGCGAACTACGCCGATAACTATGCTATCACCAAGAAAAACGGCATCGAATCGATTTTCGAAATCCAATACATGGGTGATAACGACCTTGGAGAGTGGAGCAACTTCGAATACGTGTTCGCGCCAAGGGTGTCAAAAGGTGCGGTAACAGGCTTCTCCGCAGGCTCTAATGGCGGCCGCAATGTCCCTACCAACGACATCATGGCCGCCTACGAGAAGGGTGATTTGCGTAAGGATATTTCCCTGAAACCCAATTTCAAATTGGATACCACCACCTACCACGTGCCTTATATTGTCAAATACAACTACCCGCACACGATCGTAAACCGTACCAATTCCAACTGGCCGGTGCTGCGCTACGCCGACGTCCTGCTGATGCTCGCGGAGTCCATCAATGAGCAATCCGGCCCGACAGCCGAAGCGCAGGGTTATCTGAATCAGATCCGGAAACGGGCCGGTCTTGCCGACCTCACTATCGCCGACAAGGTCGCATTCAGAACGGCTGTTTTGAATGAAAGAAGGTTGGAGCTGGCATTCGAAAACCACCGCTGGTTTGACTTGAAAAGGACCAAAACACCGGCTGAGTGGGCGGCATTCATGAATGCACACGGAGCACAGGAACGCGCGAAGCCAACAGTTGCCAGGGGAAATGTCCCATTCAATACGACGGATTATGTCTTTACAGAGAATGAATATTTCTTGCCGTTGCCTGCGCCACAAATACTGATCAACCCCAAACTAACCCAAAATCCGGGTTATTGATCGACTGCAGTGCTTTCAATGTACAGGAGGGGCATTCAATATGTCTCTCCTGTTAAATTTTATAACTAATCCGCGAAACATATCGTTATGAAACTAATAATCAATTCAATACCTCGAATGCGCTTTATATAATCCTTTTTAGAAAAACATGAATATTTTTCATTTATAACAAGACAGCACAGGATACTATTGACTTCGATGCATTTTAGTATTGTATGATTGCCGAATATCCCCGCCGATATTCCTGAACCACTAACCCCTTGAACTTGTGTTACTCCAAGCAACCGAAACTTTCTGGCTTTGGCAATTTTTAGGACGATTGCACCCTTTACTGGTCCATTTTCCCATTGGACTTCTCTGCATTGCATTGCTTTTTGAACTCATCGACTGGAAGCATAAATCGACCGTCCTGCGCGACGGCACGCGCATTATCACGTGGGTGAGCGCAGGTAGCGCGGTGCTGGCCGTTGCATTCGGCCTGCTGCTCGCCAGCTCCGAAGATTCCAGCGGTACCAATCTCGAAATCCACCGCTGGGCCGGAATTGCCACGATGGTACTTTCACTCGTCACCGCATTTACATTGCGTTCCGGTAACAGGAGTCTCTTCCGCGGGCTGCTGCTTACCACCGTTTTCGGCGTTTCCTTTGCAGGCCATTATGGCGCCATGCTAACCCACGGCGAAGATTACCTCACGGGCGTGCTGCCCGGTGCCGATAAAACGGTGGAGCCGGAGGGCGAGGCCGAAGCTGATTTTGTGCTTACCAACAATGGCGCATTAACCCCTGAACAAGTACAAAACCTCAATGTGGAAGTCAGGACGATCCTGGCTCACAACTGTTACAGCTGCCACAGCGAAACCAAAATGAAGGGAGAACTGCGGCTCGACAGCAAAGACGCTATTATGAAAGGCGGCGAGCACGGCGTTGTGGTTGTGCCGAGCCATCCCGACAAAAGTGAACTGATCCGCCGGATTTCACTGCCCAAAGGACATAAGGAGGCGATGCCTACCAAAGGGAAGCGCCTGACGGAGAAGGAGGTAAAGTTGCTCCAATTCTGGATCGAAAAAGGTGCTCCGTGGCCCGACGGGAAAGAGAAAAGCATTTACCGCGTGGCCGAACTGGCGCCGCGTACGCCCGAGGTGCCCACTGCAACGGCCGATCTCAACAAGCCTGTGGACCTGTTTGTGAATGCCTATTTCCAAAAGAACAAAGGAAGCTGGAAACCCGTCGTGGACGACCGCACTTATATTCGTCGTGTTTACCTCGACATCATCGGACTGCTTCCGCCTCCGGAAAAGGTCGATGCATTTGTAGCGGATACCCACCCCGACAAGCGTGAGTTACTTGCCAAAGAGCTCCTTTCGCAGAACGACGCGTACGCTCAGCATTGGATGACGTTCTGGAACGATGCCCTCCGCAACGACTACGACGGAACGGGTTACATTACCGGAGGACGGTTCGGTATTTCCAAATGGCTTTACGCTAGTTTGCTGGATAACAAGCCCTACAATTGGTTCGTGAAAGAGCTGATCAGCCCCAATAAGGAATCCGAAGGCTTTATAAAAGGTATCAAATGGCGCGGAACGATCAATTCCAGCCAGCGTACCGAAATGCAGGCAGCCCAGAATGTGGCCCAGGTGTTTTTGGGTCTGAACCTTAAATGCGCTTCCTGCCACGACAGTTTCATCAGCGACTGGAAACTAGCCGACGCTTACGCATTTGCCAACATTTTCGCGGATACCCTGCTCGAAATCAACCGTTGCGACAAGCCTACGGGCAAAATTGCTGGAACACGCATTCTCTACCCGGAACTGGGCGAAATCGAAGTAAATGCAAGCACTGAAAAACGCCTCCGCCAGTTGGCCGATTTCCTCGTGCAGCCGAAAGACGGAAGACTATACCGCACGCTCGTGAACCGTGTGTGGGCACAGTTGATGGGGCGCGGCATTGTGGAGCCGGTGGATGCGATGGACAATTTGCCTTGGAGCCAGGACCTGCTCGACTGGCTGGCATCCGACTTTGTGACGAATGGCTACGATGTCAAAAAGCTCATCTACACGATCGTCACTTCGAAGACCTACCAGTTGCCTTCGACATCGGTGAAAGAGGCCGGGGATATTATGGCGAACGATTTCAAGTTTACCGGCATGGTGCGCAGAAGACTTACCGCCGAGCAGTTCGCCGACGCGATCAGCACGAGCTTCACACCGATGTATGCCGACACAGCGCTTGCATTGAAGAAGCTTCCGGAAGATATCCGGTCGCGGCTGCCATTTCCGCGCGCGGCGTTTGTGAAGAACGATCCATTCCTTACTTCGCTCGGCCGCCCGAACCGTGAGACGGTGAGTACCGGTCGTACTTCGCAGGCGAACCTGCTCCAAGCATTGGAACTTACGAACGGCTCGAAATTCACCGAAACGCTCAAAGCGGGATCGAAGATCTGGAAGTCGCAATACCCGACCTCCGACTCACTCGTAACGGCACTTTACCGGAAGGCATTGGGGCGTTCGCCGATACCAAAAGAGCTCGCTGCCGCGAAGAAAATCCTCGGTACGACACCAAGCGAAGAAGGCATTCAGGACCTGGTTTGGGCGATTGCACTCGTACCCGAGTTCCAGCTGATATATTAAATGCAGGATACAGATAAAACGTATTTGAAATATCAAATGAATAAGACTTTAAATACATACACAACATTTACAATGTACATAAAGAATTAAATTATTAGTATTATTTGTAAATATTATAAGTATTTAAAGTATAAAAAGTATATAAATATAATTTACTGAATTACAGTCATTTAAAATAAATAAGCAATGAATATCCAATGGAATAGGAGGGAGTTTCTGCAACGCGCCAGCGCCGCTACAATGGCTGCTTTGGCGGCAGGAGCCCCCATATCAAACCTGCTAACCTCATGCCGGGGCAAGGCGGGAGCCAATTCTTCGGCGGACACAGTGATACTTTTATGGATGGCCGGCGGTATGGCGCATACCGAAACTTTCGACCCGAAAGCCTACACGCCGTTCGAAAAAGACATGGAGGGTAACCGCGTTTTGAGCACCTTCAAATCGTTCCCGACGAAGCTGGACGGCATCCATTTCTCGGATGGCTTGCAGTCGATAGGGCAGGTGATGGACAAGGGAACACTCATCCGCTCGTACGTCGCAGCCGACATGGGCCACATCCTGCACTCACGCCACCAATACCACTGGCACACCTGTTACGAACCACCGCAAACGGTAGCTGCGCCGCATATCGGCTCATGGATCGCCAAGGAGCTGGGGCCAAAAAATCCGGTGATCCCCGCATTCATTGACATTGGCCAGCGGTTCACGGTAGGTGAAGCCGAAGAGCTGAAAGCATTTCACACGGCCGGTTTCCTGGGCAACGAATTCGGGCCATTCTTCATTCCCGACCCTAGCCAGGGCCTCGAAAGCGTGCGCCCGCCCGTAGGTATGGATGCGAAGCGATTCGAACGCCGGAACCAATTGTACAATGAGTTGATCAATAATAGTCCGGTAGGAGAGTTCGGCAGCGATTACCAGCGCGAGTCGCTGAAACGCTCTATGGAACAGGCCTACGCATTACTCAACTCGCCGGAGTCGAAAGCATTCGATTTGAGTACGGAGCCTAAAAAGAGCTACGACATTTACAATACCGGCCGCTTCGGACTCGGCTGCCTGCTCGCCCGGCGGTTGACGGAGCAAGGAGCGCGCTTCATAAGCGTCACCACCGAGTACGAACCGTTCAAGGGTTGGGACACGCATGAAAATGGGCACACCCGCTTGCAGGATATGAAGAAACAGATCGACGGTCCAATTGCCCAGCTCATTAAAGACCTCGATGAGAAAGGCCTGCTCGACCGCACGATGGTTGTACTCGCGAGCGAATTCAGTCGCGATATGATGGTGGAAGGCCGCCCGGATGCCAAAGTGAAGGAGCAGGTTGCGCAGCCCGATATCCTTTCCGACCTCAAATTCTACGGCATGCACCGCCATTTCACCGACGGCTGCTCAATGCTGATGTTCGGTGGTGGCATTAAAAAAGGCTTCGTCTACGGCAAAACCGCCGACGAACGTCCCTGCAAGACCATTGAAAACCCCGTGAAGGTGGATGGCATTCACCAGACGATCTATCATGCATTGGGCATCCCACCGGATACCCAATATGAAATCGAGAAGCGGCCGTTCTATACAACACCTGACGGCAAGGGGCTCGCAGTGAAAGAACTGCTCGTTTGATTTTACCCATTTGATCCGCCGGAACGTGCTGATAACCAGCTTTCCGGCGGACATATTTCTTGCTACCTCACCTGCTTCGTATCCTATATTGTGGACCGTCGCCTCGCTGCGGACGGATGGCGTCTCTATGCCAGATATAAGATATGTCCAAAAAACTCATGTTAATTAAATATTAATCAAAACCAGACAGAGCAGGACAGTCTGTTCTCGCATTCATTCTACTATTGCATAAATGTTACTTTAAGCATGAATAATTGTCTTTTATGCGTCATAAAGACATTTATTTCTTAGAGTACTCCAAAATCTTCATCAACGATAGATCTGCCAGCTTTCAGGCGTGTTTACATGCAGGAAAGCCATCCGTTTCGTGATCAGACGACACCGTTTTTTACATACCTAAACACAGCTTTTCCCCAATCCCGACAATTATTCACTTAAACCGATGACTATGAGAATAAAAAGCTTAACCGATTAACCCCGTCACCCGGGCGTTTTATACGATGCTCTGGGACCTCTGCTAATTACTAAATCTAAAAATGAAGCTTATGAATCAATTTCGACAATCCCCTTATTACGGCCGATTGAATTCGATCCTGAAACTGTCCGTGGGCCAGGCGCTTATCGGTGCAGCTTGCGGGCTCAGTGCAGTAGCCGGCAATAGTTTCCATCTTAACCCGCTGGTTGTAAGCACCAACATTATCGCCGACCGGACGATCAAGGGAAAGGTAACCGACGACACCGGTGAGAAACTGCCGGGTGTGAGCGTAGTACTCAAAGGCACTACCATCGGAACGGTGTCCGATGCGGACGGGGTGTACTCCATCAACGTCCCCGATAGAGGCGGTGTCCTCATTTTCTCTTCCGTCGGGTTCCTTACGCAGGAAGTTCCCCTCGGAGCTGCGTCAACCGTGGATATTAAACTCGCTACCGATGCCAAGGCACTTAGCGAAGTGGTTGTAGTGGGTTATGGTAGCCAGTTGAAAAAAGAAATTACAGGTGCGGTGCAAACCGTTAAAAGCGAGGAGCTGAAAGATATTCCGGTATCGCAGGTTACTCAAAAGCTACAAGGACGTCTCGCCGGCGTGCAGATCAACCAGACCACCGGTAAGCCGGGGCAGGGGATGTCCGTTCGTATTCGCGGCCAGGTATCGGTAACAGCCGGTAGCGACCCGCTTTATGTGATTGACGGTTTCCCGATAACCGGCACCATCGGCCAGATGAACCCTGACGAAATCGAGGATATTACCATTCTGAAAGATGCTGCATCGACGTCCCTTTACGGGTCACGCGCGGCCAACGGCGTTGTATTGATCACCACCAAACGCGGTACTCCGGGCAAAATGGCGGTAAGCTTCAACGCCTACGCGGGTATTCAGAAGGTGCCGATGAGAGGTCGTGTGAAAATGCTGAACGCCGAAGAATTCGCGCAGTTCAAAAAGGAGATGTATGAAGATGAAAATAAAGCGGTACCCGAAGAGTTTCAAGATCCATCAAAGTATCGCGGCAAAAACAACGACTGGTACGACGCATTGCTTCGTACTGCGCCTATCCAAAGCTACAACCTGACCGTCAGCTCCAACAAGGAGAACATGCGTACATCGCTCGTGGCAGGGGTATTCAACCAGAAAGGGGTCGTGCTGAACAATAACTACAAGCGCTATTCATTGCGTATGAACACCGAGTACGATATTTCGAATAAGGTGAAAATCGGGTTCAATGTGGCGCCGCAATTTGTCTATGACAATACCCCGAGAACGGATGGTGACCGCGGTACGGGCGTCCTTTTCAATGCATTGCACACCTGGCCGATCATGCCGATTTACGATGCGAACGGGGAGCTTACCAAGTTCAACACATTCCCAAGCAGCACAGGTAACATCTTCAACTATCCTAACTGGGTGCGTGCTGCCAATGAGCTGACAAACGAGACGAAGATCAACAAGTTGCTAGGTAACACCTACATCCAGTACAACCCGATCAAAGGTCTTACTTTGAAATCGACATTGAATGTGGAAATGGAAAGCAACAAGTTCTTCTTCTTCAACCCGTCGACAGCTACCAGCTCGATCAACGTTCCGATCCCGACCACTGCCGTTTCGATCCGCCAGAACTATCAGAACTTCTCATGGCTGAACGAAAACCTGGCAACTTACAGCCACAGCTTCAACGAAAAACACAACTTTGAGTTATTGGCTGGTTTTACACAACAACGTTTCCGCCAGGAGTTCGACCGTATTACGGCCAACACCTATACCGACGACCGCCTTCCGACAATCCAGGGTGCGATCAACATCGACCGTGGCGGTTCATTTAACGTGAATGGTATCTCAGGTTCCAACACTTTCAACGGTGCTAACGAATGGGCGCTGATGTCTTACATTTCACGTTTGACTTATAACTACAAAGGCAAATACCTCTTCACTGCCGCTGTTCGTGCGGATGGTTCTTCCCGTTTCGGTTCCGACAACCGCTGGGGTACATTCCCTTCGGCATCTGTGGGCTGGGTCATTTCGGATGAGAACTTCATGCAGTCGATTCCGAAAGTGTCATTTGCCAAAGCACGCGCCAGCTACGGGGTGATCGGGAACAACAACATCGGTAACTACACCCAGTATGCATTGGTTAATAACACTACCAATGCGGTTTTCGGGAGTACAGTAGCCACCGGTGCGCAGGTAACATCCTTGTCCAACAGCAACCTGGGCTGGGAAACAACCAAGCAGTTTGACGCCGGTCTCGATGTGGGTCTCCTCAACGACCGCATTCAGCTGATCTACGATTTCTACACCAAGCGGACCACCAACTTGCTTTACGCGGTTCAGGTTCCTCAGGAATCGGGTTTCTCCAACTACAATGATAATATCGGCGAGATCAAATTTTGGGGACACGAAGTATCGTTGACCACCCGTAACCTGGTGGGCAAATTGAAATGGACTACCAATGCCAACATCTCGATCAACCGCAACAAGGTGATGGAACTCGCACCCGGCATCGACCGCGTGTATGGTTCTTTTCACATTACACAGGTAGGCCGCCCATTCGGCCAATTTTATGGCTTGGTAAAAGAAGGCTTCTATATGAACAAGGAGGAGTTGGCCAGCAGCGCGATCATCCCGGGCCGTTCGGCTATTGGTACCATCAAGTTCAAGGACGTGAACGGCGATGGCGTGATCACCAACGGTGGCGATGCCGACGACCGGACGATCATAGGAAATCCGTTCCCGAAATTCACTTACGGTCTGACCAATACATTGAGCTACGGTGGATGGGATCTATCGATCACCGGATCCGGCTCGCAGGGTAACCAGCTTTGGGTACGTCACCTTTACAGCACGGCTAACCTCGACGGTGTATTCAACATGGTGGCAGGTGCCAAGGATCGTTTCCGTGTGAAAAACGGCGTGAACCCGGTAACCGGCGTTGTGGAAGCTCAGACGGTAATTACCCCGGGCAAAGGAATGTACGGTGCTACCAACAACGGTGGTAACTACACCGGTGTGGAACGCGACTGGAACAGCTCTCACTTCCTTGCCAACGCCTCTTACTTTACGCTCAAAAATATTACACTGGGCTACAATCTGGGCGGTATCAACAAGTTTTTCAAGTCGGCCCGTCTGTACGCAAGCGTTCAGCAAGTGTATGTCTTCACCAAATATTGGGGCGGACCTAACCCTGAAACAAGCGCCCAGGGCGACGGACAGGGAGATGGCGGTAACCTTAGCCAGGGTGTGGATCTTTCCAACTATCCGGTACCACGTACATGGACACTCGGTTTGAACCTCAACTTCTAAACCCGACTCGTAAAACGTCTCATCTTAATTCCGATAGAAATGAAAACTAAATATATAGCAGCGTGGTTTCTGGCAGTGGGGCTGACGAGCAGTTGCGGGGACAAGTTCCTGACTGTTAACCCGGAAACCGCATTGAGTTCCAACAACTTCTTTACTTCTGAGAACGATTTCAAGCAGGCGGTAAACGCGGCTTACGAACCGTTCCGTCAAATGTTCAACGAGCGTGCCTGGATTTTGGAGGAAATGCATTCCGACAATACCTACTACGCCCGTAACAAACTGTACGGTGCGGTGGACCCTACGGAAAACGTTGCGGATTTCGCGATTCCGACGGCTAACGGCATTACTGCCAACGACAACGTACTGGTGCAGTACCGCCTGAACTACCGGATCATCGCCCGCGCGAACCAGATCATCGCATTAATTGACGGGGTGAATTTCGACGCGGCTTCCAAGGGGAACCTGAAAGGCCAAGCGCTCTTCCTGCGTGCGTTTGCTTATTTCGACCTCGTTCGTCTTTTTGGTAAAGTACCTCTTCACCTGGTACCAGCAACAGGTCGTGACGATGCGCCTGTCCCATTGTCGACGACCGAAGAAATTTATGCACAGATCGAGAAGGATGCGAAAGAAGCGATCACCGGGCTTCTGGATAAGTCCAAACAAGAGGCTGGACGTGTTACTTCGGGCACAGCTAGAATGTTGCTGGCGAACCTCTACATTACCCAGAAAAAATGGGCGCTGGCCGAGCCATTACTGAAAGAAATCGTAGCTAGCGGTCAATACGCATTGATGCCTGATTACAACGATGCATTCTCGACCACGACGGGCAACAAAAACAACAAGGAGTCGCTTTTCGAGATCCAGTACATGGAAGGGTCGTCGGGCTACAACGGTAACCAGATTTATCGCTTCATTCCGTCGCCTATCACTGCTGCCGAAATCGCGCCGATTACCGGCACCTCCAACCCGCAGCCGACTTCGCAGGAAAGTAACAACATTCCGACGCCGGACCTGATTGCAGCATACGAAACCGGCGACAAGAGAAAGGATATTTCGATCGGCTGGGTGACGCTGAGCACCTCACTGGTAGACAACAAGCTTTATCCTTACATCAAGAAGTACGCTCGGCCACACTCGTTGCATAACAACACCGGTCAGAACTGGCCTGTGTACCGCTACTCGGAAGTGCTGCTGTTCCTGGCCGAATCATTGAACGAGCAGGGCAAAACCGGCGACGCCGCTACTTACATCAACCAGGTTCGCACCCGCGCGGGACTCGCAGCGACCAAGGCAGCCTCGCAGGCGGATATGCGCGAAGCCATCTTCAAAGAAAGAAGGGTAGAACTCGCATTCGAAAACAAGCGCTGGTTTGATCTTACGCGTACTGGACGTGTGAAGGAAATTATCACTGCCTACGGCGCCAAGGTGAAGGCTAACCCGGCCGCATACTATTTCCCGGCAGGAGCGGTGCCTCCCCCAAATGCATTCACCGTCCTGGACGACTACTACGGTCTTCCTGCTGTTGAAGCTGCATTGACGCCGCATTTCTGATGGATGCAGAAGAATAAAAAAGTGCAGCAAGCGAGAGCTCGCTGCACTTTTTTCATTACAAACACACTTATCCGCCTGATACCCCACAGAACAGGATAGTCGCGTGGATGTTTCAATCTAATATTGCAATATCAGATTATTTAAAGTTTTAGTTTGCTTTATTTAAGAAGAAACAAATTACGTCAATCAGACACATCCACGCGCTTCATCCTTTTTTATCAATCATATTTACTTAAACTCTGAGCTGTAAAATGTACACAAAAAAACAATGGTTAAAACTTCCGATGACGCTCGCGGTACTGCTCGCCGTAGGGGTCTTCTGTGGAGTGATGCTAAGTAACCGAACTGCCAAACACCGTCCTCCCGGCTCAAAGGTCGATAAACTGAAACTTCCTGACGGCTTCAAGGCCGATCATTTATACAGTGTGTCGGAAGAGAAGAACGGCTCGTGGGTATCCATGACCTTCGATAACAAGGGAAGGATGATAACTTCCGACCAGTACGGCGGACTTTACCGCCTGGTACTGCCAGCGATCGGCTCTCCCGACAAGCCTCAGGTTGAAGTGCTTAAAATAGAAGGAGATACTGCGAAAGTAGCGATGGGTTATGCCCACGGGTTGCTGTACGCATTCAATAGCCTTTACGTGATGATCAACAACCGGTCGAACGCACGTTTCCCGAAAGGCAGCGGCCTGTACCGTTTGCAGGATACCGATAATAACGATCAGTATGACAAGATCACGCTCATCAAACCGCTGAAAGGCGAAGGCGAGCATGGTCCGCACAGCATTGTGATGGCACCGGATCAAAAGTCACTTTTCGTGGTAGCCGGTAACTTCACCGACCTGCCGCAAATGGATATTTACCGTCTGATGCCGAACTGGAAAAACGACAACCTTTTCCCATTCATTAAAGACCCGCGCGGCCACGCGACGGACCGTAATGCACCCGGCGGATGGATTGCCCATACCGATCCGGAAGGCAAAAACTGGGAATTGTACACGGCCGGTTTCCGTAATCCATACGACATTGCATTCAACGAAGCAGGCGATCTTTTTGCTTATGACTCGGATATGGAATGGGATTTCGGAACACCCTGGTATCGTCCTACACGCGTTTGCCATGCGGTAAGCGGTGGTGAATTCGGTTGGAGAACAGGTTCCGCCAACACATCGCCGGCATTTGCCGATTTCCTTTCGCCGGTGATGAATATCGGACAAGGCTCGCCGACCAACCTCATTTACCTGAAAGACGCGCGCTTCCCAGCGAAGTACAAAAACACATTGCTCGCATTCGACTGGAGCTTTGGTATCGTTCACGGCTTGCACCTGAAACCAAACGGTTCTACTTATACTGCCGATCATGAGGAGTTCCTCTCAGGAGCGCCGCTTCCATTGACCGACGGCGCAATCGGCCCCGACGGCGCATTGTATTTCCTGACCGGCGGCCGTCGCCTCGAATCGGATCTTTACCGCGTGTATTATGGTGATTATAAGAACATTGCACCAGGATCTAACGCAGCTACGCCTGTGATTACCCCCGAGCACAAGCAGCGTACAGCTATCGAAGAGTACCATGTTAAGAAAGATCCCAAAGCGATCGAGCAGGCCTGGCCATTGCTGAAAAGCCCGGATCGTTTCCTTCGTTATGCCGGCCGTCTGGCTATTGAACACCAGCCGGTTAGCCAATGGGAAAGCAGAGTTTACGCAGAGAAAGATCCGCAGTCGATCATCTATGCAGCCATTGCATTGGGCCGTCAGGGTGACTCCACCAAAGTAGGAGGGCCTCTTTTGAAAAAACTGACCACCATCGATTACGCGAAACTCGACGATCTGAACAAGCAGGCACTCTTGCGTGCAGTGGAAGTGATCCTGTACCGCACAGGTCAGCCCGACGCCGCCACGAAAGCAGCATTGGTTGCCTATTTGAATCCGAAATACCCATCAGCTAATGCATTGCAAAACAGATTTTTAGCTAAAATCCTGGTAACCATCGAAGCGCCGAAAGTGGTTGAAAAAACCCTTGCGCTGATCGCGAAAAACGAGAAGTTCGATGACAAGGATAATGAAATGGTAACCGCTTCCGCCGACCTTATCCTGCGCAATCCGCAGTACGGCCTTGACCTGGCTGGGTTGTTGGAAAAAATGCCGCCACAGCAGCAGACTTTCTACGCGATTATGCTGAGCAGCGCCAAAACCGGTTGGACAGCAGCCTCACGCGAAGAGTATTTCAAATGGTTCCACAAGGCATTCAGCTACCAGGGTGGACGCAGCTACATCGGCTTTATCGACAAGGCTCGTCAGCTCGCATTGAAACACGTACCGAGCGACAAAGTGGCTTACTACAACAAATTATCTGGTTCTGAATTACTTACGGGAACAGGTAACGACCTGGCGAAGCTCTACACGCCGAAAGGACCAGGCCGCGGGTGGAAAGTGGACCAGGCTGTTGAACTCGTCAAAGACAGTCTCAGCAACCGTGACTTCGAACGCGGCAAGCAGATTTTCTCCGCCGTGCTTTGCAGCCGCTGCCACACGATCCAGGGCGAAGGAGCCGACGTGGGTCCTGAGCTGACCCAACTGGGAACCCGCTTCTCGGTAAAAGACATGCTTGAAGCGATCATCGAACCGGACAAAGCGGTGTCTGACCAATATGCTTCGATCTCATTCCAGATGAAAGACGGACAGTCGATCGTTGGCCGCGAGGTGAATCAGGACGCTAACTTCTATTATGTCTCGCAAAACCCGTTTGATCCCAAAACGATCCGGAAAGTGGCCAAGAAAGATGTAGTATCAAGCAAAATCTCCCCGGTTTCCATCATGCTTCCGGGTCTGATCAACGGTTTGAACCCTAACGAATTGAGAGACCTCGTAGCCTACCTGATGGCTGGCGGTAACAAAAATAACCCGATCTACTCCGAATCCGGCGCGCCGAAAAGCGGAAAATAGATCACACGATTTTTTGAGTAGATTATAATTAATTAGGCTTAAGATAGTGGTGCTGCGTGTTGATCCTGATGCTTTCCAAGCAGAAACGGGTCCGGTAGCATCACTACTTTTTTTGTGGATGCAAGAAAGGAACACGCGCTCTTAAAGCAAACGTATGTAGCAATACGTTCAAAGCCTAAAAAGGGTAGGGGCTTACCGTCCAGACGATCATTAACTTACATTATTACAGATAGTTTACTATTAAATGAAGTCACTTTCAAATCGAAGAAAAGCGCTTAAAAATATGGCTGCGGCAGCAGGGCTGGGTACATTTTCCAGCTCTCTCGCCCATGCATTTGCCGCTTCTGAAAAGGCGCTCGGACCGCAACTGAACGGCAAGATTAATCACTCCGTATGCAAATGGTGTTATAGTAAAATTCCCCTGGAGACCTTCGCGCAGGAATGCAAGAAGATCGGGCTGACGTCCATCGAACTCCTGGGCCCGGAGGAATGGCCGGTGATCAAAAAATACGGACTTACTTGTGCATTACCCTGGGGCGAAGGACTTACCCGCAGTATTGATAAGGGTTTCAACGACCCGAAGAACCACGAAGAGCTGATCAAAGGATTTGAAGATGTAATCCCGAAAGTGCGTGCAGCGGGCTACGACAAGATCATTTGTTTTTCCGGCAATCGCCGTGGCATGTCAGATTATGACGGCATCCGCAACTGCGCCGAGGGTATCCGCAAACTGATCCCGACTTGCGAAAAGCATAATGTGACACTGGTAATGGAGCTGCTGAATAGCAAGGTCAACCATAAAGACTACATGTGCGACCGGACGGAGTGGGGTGCAGCACTTTGTGAAGCGGTTGGTTCTGAGAAGTTTAAGCTGCTTTACGACATCTACCACATGCAGATCCAGGAAGGTGACGTAATCGCGACAATCAAAAAGTACCATAAGTATATTGCGCATTATCACACGGGCGGCGTACCGGGGCGTCACGAGATCGACGAAACGCAGGAGCTTTATTATCCGTCGATTATGAAAGCCATTGTAGAAACCGGTTACAAAGGATTCGTAGGGCAGGAGTTTGTCCCAAGCCGCGGCGACGATCTGGCTTCTTTGAAGCAGGGAGTTACTATTTGCGATATCGCTTAGTACTGATATTCCATATTTTAGATTATGTCAACCAGAAGAAACGCCTTAAAAAATATAGCCGCGGGAACCGCCGCAGGTGCCGCAGCCGGAGTGATGTCCATCTCGGAAGTTTTCGCCAAAACCGAATCCGTACTAGGTACTAAACTGAATGGTAAGATCAATCACTCGGTTTGCAAGTGGTGTTACGGAAAAATCCCGCTCGACACGTTCGCGCAGGAATGTAAGAAAATCGGTATCACTTCCATTGAACTTCTCGGACCGGAGGATTGGCCGACATTGAAAAAGTACGGGCTCACCTGCGCGCTACCTAACGGCGCGGGCATGGGTATCGAAAAAGGTTTCAACGATCTGGCCCTGCACGACGAGCTTGTCAAAAGTTACGAGGATCTTTTTCCCAAACTGAAAGAAGCCGGTTATAAAACAGTCATCTGCTTTTCGGGTAACCGCCGCGGGATGTCCGACTATGACGGCATGCGCAACTGCGCTATCGGACTGCGGCGCCTGATGCCATCCGCCGAAAAGTATGGCATTACCATGATCATGGAATTGCTGAACAGCAAGGTCAACCACAAGGACTATATGTGTGACCACACCGCATGGGGCGCCGGGCTTTGCGAGATGGTCGGTTCGGAAAACTTCAAATTGCTTTACGACATTTACCATATGTCGATCATGGAAGGCGACGTGATCGCGACCATTAAACAGTACCACAAATACATCGGCCATTATCATACCGGCGGCGTCCCGGGCCGCAACGAAATCGACGAAGGCCAGGAATTGTATTACCCGGCAATTATGAAAGCGATTGTCGAAACCGGGTACAAAGGATTTGTTGCGCAAGAATTCATCCCCAAGCGCGAGCCGTTGGCTTCTTTGGCCGAATGCGTGAAGATTTGCGATGTAGCCTGACGCCGAAGCAACACATTCTGCGTGTATTCGCTCGAAAATTGCCTGAGGAAGCTGTTTGAAACGCTGAAAAAGCACTTAAAATAGCATTTTCGGGAAATTTTGAATTTCATAGAACCATTTTTATTCACCAATAAAACCATCAAAATCAACTCAATTTCAAGGCATTAAAAGAAGAAAACCAGCAAACACACCGCCTGACATTTCAACAAAAATATCGACCCGACAAAGAGGACGGGCTATCAAAACCTCGACACTATCAACGAACCGTATTCGACGACCTGATGCTTAAATTCTCCGCGAAAGTTTTTATAGCTTTCATTCCAGTCTCCAACATTTATGCACAATCGAAATTTGAACCAGGGTACATAGTCACATCGTCACAAGACACTATTCGCGGGACGATTGAGTATCATAACTGGTCGCAGAATCCGGAAACCATTCGTTTTCGGGACGAAAAGTTTCAGACTGAAAAGACATTAGGGCTACATGAATTGTCTGCATTTCAGGTTCATGGCGAAACTTATGAAAGGGCAGAGGTCCACCGAAAAATTCAAGGCGATAATAATGTTACAGAAAACGGCCTCCCGGAGCTTACCCGGGATACAGTATTTTTATTGAGACTAGTCGACGGTCCGAAAAGCCTGCACTATTTACGGGATCGATCAGACAACGTTCAATTGTACATCGGTCCTGAACACGAATTGCTGGTTTATCATAAGTACAAGATTATCAAGGAGAATCAAAATCGAATTGCTACCGTTGATCGTTACCGGCAACAGATCAAGGCGTATTTGGATTGCGAGAGTGTCGCGAACCGCGTTCCAAACCTGAGATATTCTAATAAAGAAATCTCGCGGCTTTTCGAGCTGTATTACGACAAGTGCTCCACAACGAAACCCAAAGTAATTACGAAACGTGAGGGTCTCGGTTTTGAATCAGGCGCATTAGCCGGAGTGACATTTTCAAAATTGTCGTTCAAAGGTTATCATTTTGAATATCTTACCGAACGTCAGCATACTACGTCGGTACGTCCAACAGTTGGATTGTTCCTGAACATCGTCATACCACGGACAAACAAAAATCTCATAGTGGCCAACGAACTGACGTATTCGTCTTACCAAATTTCAGATCGCTACCAGACCAATGTAAATCCTGAAAACTTCACCATTACCGATTTCACTTTCGGGCTGAGTCACCTCAGGCTGAACAACCTGATCCGTTACCGGATTACCCGTGGCAACGCATTCCTGTACGGAAACGTCGGAATCTCGAACGGCTTTGTGGTTTCTGAGAATAATCGATACGTAGCCACAACACATTTTTACACAGACGTCCATGTCGACGAAGACAAGGCGCTGGCAACGCGTAAGCACGACCAGGGTTTTGTTATTGGTATCGGTGCAGGAATTCGGAAGCTCGGGTTCGAAGCGAGGTTTGAGAACAGCAATGGAAATTCCGATTACTTCTCAGTTACCTCAAATGTAAAGCGAGTAGCTTTGCATGTTTATTACAGATTCTAAGAAATCGCTGTGGATACAGTGGTCAGCGCATCATACATACATTTGTTGTATAATTTATATTATGTTAAATAGATATTCCTAAACGAAGAGAGCATCGGGTAATCGATGCTCTCTTCTATTTTATAGACTCACGTGAAGCTATCGCTTCGTAATCTTACTCTTCGATACAAGCAACTCCTTTTGCAGCGAATTGTTCCAAAACGCCGTTCAGGTTTGTCAGGTTATCCTTAGCCTCAGCTTCGTCCTTAGCCTGGATTGCCTTTTCGAAATACGGTTTCGCTTTTTTGAATTTACCGCAAACACGGCCTTCAACTTCTTTACCACGCTGCTGATATTCAGTCATGTTCATGTTATCCACTTCGCCTTTCAGCTGCACAGCTTCGTTGAAGTAGAAAACCCCCAGGTTGTAAAGTGCGTCGTAGTTCGTAGCATCGATTTCCAAAGCTTTTTTGTAGTTAGCTACCGCTTTGTCACTTGCTTCCTTTTGTTTTGCTTTCGCGTCAGCAAGTTCTTTTTGCAATGCAGCTACGTCTTGTCCTTTTGCAGCTTCCTGAGCAGCTTTCACTTCGCCTTCCAGTTTAGCAATCGCTTCGGTGCTTTCTTTTTTCTTCGCAGTTACGTCTGCTAGCTGACGCTTCAGGTCCGCATTCTTAGGCTGCTTCTTAATCAGCGCGCCGATACGTTTCACCTCTCCGTCATACACAGCGATCTTGTCTTTTTCAGCCGCAAGGTTTTTTTCAGCAGAGCTGGCAGCGTTGTTACCGGAACCCACTTTAGCGTTCAACTGTTTTACCTTGTCCGTAGCCGTTCTGTACATGTTATCATACAAAATAGCCAGGTTTACCACATTCTGGGTGTTTTTAGGATCAGCTGCTGCCAAAGCTTCAAGCTCCTGGATAGCCTGGTCCTCTTTACCCGAAGCCAGCAAGATGTTTACAACTTCAGCTTTCAAATCTTTGTTACCCGGTGATTGTTTCAAACCGTTGTTCAAGGTTTCGATAGCCTTATCGAAGTTGTTTTCTGAACGGTACAGCTGAGCCAGACCGTAGAAAACGCTGGGATCTTTACCGCCGTTGGCAGCATATTTCTCGAAAGAAGATTTTGCAATATCCTTTTTGTCAAGCTGTTGTGCTGCGATACCACCATAAAGGGATGCCAATGTATCCTTTTTGTTGATCTCCTGCGCAGCCTGGAACATTTCCAGCGCGCCGCCCAGATTTTTAGCCTGGTATTTTTCAGCACCTTGCTTTACGAATGCATTGAAAAGCTGGGTTCCTTCACCGCCGGCGATTACGTTCGCGGCTTCTTTGGAAGATTTACCTGGCTCCCCTTTCTTCGTAACATCCAGCTCAACAACCTTTTTGTAGGCTTCCAAAGCCGTTTTTGCTGCACTAGAATCTACTTCTGAACCTTGTAGGGCTATGTTTTCATAAAGTTTAGCGCGTTCGAGCCAGAATGAAGCCTTTGCACTTGCTTTGGGATCAGTGGCATCTTTATCGCTTTTCTCTTTGTCCTTACGAAATCCATCTACCAAAGCCTTGTTCACAGCGTCCTGCGCCATCGCAGCACAGCCGAACAGGCTAAGTGCAGAAACAAAAAACAGTTTTTTCATAAATATTAACTTTGGTTGTGATTGATTGTTCGAGTTCTAAATATAAATCAATTAATATAATTTTTACAAAAATCATGCCTCTGCGTCGTCGGAAGGCTCTTCATCGTCCTCCTCCTCGTCATCAGCGACATCTTCATCCTCGTCCAATTCATCATCCGTAACAATTATATCTTCTGCCGAAGCACCTTCAACCTGCGCTACCGGTTTAGGTACTACGTTGCCTTCTTCATCCAGCTCCTCGGCTTTTTCATCCGGGTCTTTCAGAATGCGGGTAACCGACGTAATTTCATCCGTGTTGCTCAGGCGGATCAGTTTCACACCCTGGGTGTTACGTCCAGCCTGGCGGATGTCCTGCACGCTCATACGAATAGCGATACCATTGCGCGTGATGATCATCAGGTCATCTTCCTCGGTTACCTCACGGATAGCCACCAGCTTGCCTACCTTGTCGGTTGCATTCATGGTCGAAACCCCTTTACCACCACGGTTAGTAACACGGTAACTGTCAATCGCTGAACGTTTTCCGTAACCGTGTTCCGAAACCACGAGCAGCTGTGCATCCTCGCGGCTGATACAAACCATTCCGATTACCTTGTTCTCAGGATCGTTCAGGTTGATACCGCGCACACCGGCAGCGGTACGGCCCATTGGTCTTACCCCTTTTTCATTGAAACGCACCGCACGACCGGCCGCTGACGCGATCACTATGTCGTTGTCCCCGTTAGTCAATGCCACGTTCAGCAGGCGATCGCCTTCATTAATCGAAATAGCGATGATACCGTTGGTACGCGGACGTGAATATGCTTCGAGCAACGTCTTCTTGATAGTGCCCTGCTCGGTACACATAATGAGGTAATTATTGTTGATATAATCCTCATCCGACAATGTTTTCACATTGATTACGGAGCGGATCGAATCACCGGATTCGAGGCTGATCAGGTTCTGGATCGGGCGGCCTTTGGAAGTCTTGCTTCCCTCAGGCACCTCGTAAACCTTCATCCAGAACAACTTACCGTATTCGGTAAAGATCAACAGGTAGTTAAGCATTGTCGCGGAGAACAAATGCTCGGTGAAATCGGTATCCTTGGTTTTCACACCGCGGGAACCAACCCCTCCCCTTGTTTGGGTACGGTATTCCGATAGCGGCGTGCGTTTGATGTAACCTTCTTTGGAAATGGTAATGAGCATTTCCTCGTCGGCGATCATATCTTCATCGCTGAATTCCTCTGCGGAGAACTCGATTTGCGTTCTGCGCTCGTCGCCGTAGCGTTCCTTAATTTCGGTCAGCTCGGTTTTGATGATTTCGTACTTGCGGTATTCGTTGGCCAGGATGTCTTTCAAGTCGGCGATCAGGAGCATAATCTCTTCATATTCCTTCACGATTTTCTCTCTTTCCAGACCAGTCAAACGTTGCAAACGCATATCAAGGATCGCGCGTGCCTGGATTTCCGACAGACTGAACTGCTCCATCAATCCGGTCTTCGCAGTTTCCGGGTCACGGGCTGCGCGGATCAACGCGATCACGGCGTCGAGGTTATCGAGCGCGATCAGCAAACCTTGGAGAATGTGTGCACGTTTTTCAGCTTCGCGCAGTTCGTATTCCGTCCGGCGGGTAATCACCACAATCCGGTGGTCTACATAATGCTTGATCAGGTCTTTCAGGTTGAGCAACACCGGGCGGCCTTTTACGAGCGCCACGTTGTTCACCCCGAAAGAAGTTTGCAGCGGTGTGTATTTGAACAGGTGGTTCAATACGATATTGGGTATAGCATCCTTTTTCAGGTCGAAAACAATGCGCATACCCTCGCGGTCCGACTCGTCGCGGATGTCGGAAATACCTTCGAGTTTCTTATCATTGATCAACGACGCGATCCGTTCGATCATCGCCGCCTTGTTGATCATATAAGGAATTTCGGTGACGATGATCTGCTCGCGGCCGGTTTTAGAAACCTCGAACTGCGCCTTCGAACGCATGATAATGCTTCCGCGGCCGGTTTCCATGGCCGAACGAACGCCATTGTAGCCGTAAATGATACCACCCGTCGGGAAATCAGGAGCCTTTACGTGCTCCATCAGTTCCGGGATTGTAATGTCGTTGTTGTCGATGTAAGCGAGTACCCCGTCTACCACTTCGCCCAGGTTGTGCGGCGCCATGTTGGTGGCCATACCTACCGCGATACCGGAAGACCCGTTAACGAGCAGGTTCGGGAATTTGGCCGGAAGTACCGACGGCTCGCTCAGCGAGTCATCGAAGTTGGGCTGGAAATCAACCGTGTCCTTGTTCAGGTCGGCGAGCAGCTCGTCAGCAATTCTTTTCAGCCTTGCCTCCGTATAACGCATCGCCGCGGGATTGTCACCGTCGACAGACCCAAAGTTACCCTGACCATCGACGAGCGGATAGCGCAGCGACCACGGCTGGGCCATACGTACCATCGTGTTATAAACCGATGAGTCACCGTGCGGGTGGTATTTACCCAAAACCTCCCCAACAATACGAGCCGACTTTTTATGGGACCGGTTGTAACTTACGCCCAGATCGTCCATTCCATAAAGGACCCGCCTGTGAACGGGCTTCAGACCATCGCGAACGTCGGGCAAAGCGCGGGAGATGATAACGGACATCGAGTAATCGATGTAGGCTCCACGCATTTCATCCTCGATATTAATCGGGATAATGTTTTCACCAGAAGATTCTGCCATAAACGATTAGAAAAGAATCAAAATTTTAAGTTGGGCTAAACCGATAGATTCAATCGCCCAGCGGATTAATACAATCTTGTTGGTACTAAAAAGTCAAATTTCGCCATTTTTAAGCATTCTAACAAACTATCTTTTGTGCTATTTCAACCCCTTGGGCGTATATCGGTGACTATCCGCGCATTACCTTCCAGAATTATCCCGGGGAAAACTAAATTGGCATCTATCATTAAAAATCCCGTTCTTCCTGCTTATTAGCATTAGCTTAATTTTCGACAATTTCACCTATGCCTTTACTATTAACCTTTATCGCGATCCTCGCCCTAATCCTACTCATTGCCTGGCTTAAAATCGACACATTCATTTCCTTCCTGCTGGTTTCGATCGCGCTCGGGCTCGCGAGCGGACTGGAAGTGGACACGGTGAGCAAAGCCATCCAGAAAGGTGTGGGGGGGACCCTGGGCGACCTGGTACTTATTGTCGGGTTCGGGGCGATGCTGGGGAAGATGGTGGCGGACAGTGGTGCGGCCCAGCGAATCACCGACGCGCTGATCAGCCTTTTCGGTCAGAAATATATCCAGTGGGGTATGGCGCTCGCGGGATTTGTGATCGGTATACCATTGTTCTATAATGCAGGGTTCGTGATTGTGATTCCATTGATTTTTATGATCAGTGCAACCGCCCGTTTACCATTATTATATATAGGTATTCCCATGTTATCCGCATTGTCGGTGGCGCACGGGTACCTCCCACCCCACCCTTCCCCCGCGGCGATCGCCAGCCAGTTGCATGCCGACCTGGGCAAAACCCTATTCTATGGCATGATCGTTTCGCTGCCTGCCATCGCGGTGGCCGGTCCTATTTTTGGAAAAACATTGAAACGCTTCCAGCCCAAGCCCGACGCCGACCTGTTCGATGTAAAACCCCGCCCCGCTTCCGAACTTCCCGGATTGGGGATCAGCGTCATTACCGCATTACTTCCAGTGTTTCTGCTTACGACCATGTCGGGTGTCAAACGCATTTATCCCGACAATAAACTGATTGCATTGTTGGCAGAGCCCTATTTCGGAATGCTGGTTTCGGTGCTTTTCGCAGCATATGCATTAGGTGTAAAGCGTGGAATGAGCATGAAAAAGGTGGGTAAATCCATGGAAGAAGCCTTCAAAGGCGTTTCCTCAATTTTGCTGATCATCGCCGGCGCAGGTGTATTCAAGGAAATCATGACGGCCAGCGGCGTAAGCACCTTCATTGCCGAAAGCCTCAAAGGAATGGACATCTCCCCGCTCCTGCTCAGTTGGGCCATTGCGGCGGTGATCCGCGTTTGCGTGGGCTCTGCTACTGTTGCCGGACTTACGACCGTAGGCATTCTCGCGCCCCTGCTCGCAAATGCGGGCGTACCCGCGGAGCTGCTCGTACTCGCCATAGGTTCAGGCAGTTTGATGTTCTCCCACCTCAACGACGGCGGCTTCTGGCTCTTCAAAGAATACTTCAATCTGAGCATCAAAGACACGATCCTTACCTGGTCGGTGATGGAAACAATTGTGTCAATAATGGGTTTGCTGGGCGTTTTGGTACTAAATTTGTTCATGTAATCGACGCAGCTCTCGTTTCTACTCCGCCTGTTAAAACAGACGGAAATAGATACTTTTTCAACTAATAAAGAGTATTGCAATCAGAGTTATCAATCTTTACACTATCGACTTGCCGTTCGTTTCAACGAACGGTCCCAGATTAGGATTAATAGAATAAGAAAATATTAAGAATAAGGATATTAAATTCAATCCACTTTGCTATCATGGACAATACACCAGAATCAAACTTCGCCGCGCTTGGCCTCAGTCTTCCTCCTGCCCCGAAACCGGTCGGCGTCTACAAACCGTTATTGATCGTTGACAAGCGCTGGGTTTATGTTTCCGGACATGGTACGGTACAGGACGACGGCACGCTAATCATCGGACGCATCGGAAAAGACCTGAATGCAGATCAGGGTAAGCTCGCTGCGCGTCAGGTTGGTCTGGCAATCTTGTCCACGCTGAAAGCCAATCTCGGCAGCCTTAACCGCGTCAAAAGAGTGATCAAGGTACTCGGTATGGTGAACTGCACCGGCGATTTTGAAAAACATCCATTCATCATCAACGGATGCAGCGAGCTATTCGCAAAGGTTTGGGGTGAAGAAAACGGTATTGGAGTAAGAAGCGCCGTGGGGATGGGTACGCTACCCGACAACATTCCGGTCGAGATTGAGGCGATGTTTGAATTGGAAGAAAAGTAATGAGCCTGAGGATGAAATAGTCAATTGTGGTCAGGAGTTGTCAGGTATTGTCAGAACGCCATTTAATGCATCCATGCCTGCACTTGACCACAAATGACTATACATGACAAAACTTGACCAATCCTTACCACATTTAACAATACCTGACCAATTCCTCACGCAAACCTGCATCACATGTCCTGGTACCTGCTCAACAATCCGGAGAAAGTAATTTCCCCGTCGCTCCTGTTCTATAAAGATCGCATCGAAAGCAATATCCGGAGTATGATCAGCATCGCCGGCTCTTCGGAAAGGCTTGTGCCGCATGTCAAAACCCACAAATGCCCGGAGATTGTTGAAAAGCAACTTTCAGCGGGTATTTCCAAGTTTAAATGTGCCACCATTGCCGAAGCCGAAATGGTGGCCGGCGCCGGTGCTCCGTGGGTATTGATCGCCTACCAACTTGTCGGCCCGAATATCGACCGGCTCTTCGCATTGCGCTCGAAATTTCCGAATACGACATTTGCCTCGCTTATCGACAACGAACAGACTGCGGCAGTACTCCATGAAGCTTCCATTTCAAAGGGATTTCGCTCCAACGTGTTTCTGGACGTCAACAACGGTATGAACCGAACCGGCCATGCTACGGACGAGAGCCTGCTATCACTTTATCGTTATGTGAGCAGCCTCGAAGGACTCGCATTCGGCGGTGTGCACATTTACGACGGACATATCCGCAATCCGGAATTTTCGGAACGCAAAGCCGCGGCCGATGAAGCCTATGAAAAAGTACTTCCGTTGCTCGACCGCATTGAAACCGAATGCGGCTACGAGCCGATGATCATCGTCGGTGGGTCGCCGTCTTTCACGGTGCACACGCTCCGGCCGGATGTTTACCTCAGTCCAGGCACGAATGTACTTTGGGACTGGGGCTATGGCGATCGGTTTGACGGCCAGCCGTTCGAACACGCTGCGCTGATCCTGACGCGCGTTGTATCCAAACCCGCTCCGGGCATCGTCACGATAGACCTTGGCCACAAAGCCATTTCCGCCGAAAATCCAATCGAAAACCGCCTTCGTTTGCTCAACCTGCCCGAATACACATTGTTAGGCCAAAGCGAAGAGCACGGCGTGCTGCAAGTAAGTACCGATGCATGGGAAGCGATCCAGATCGGCGACGTCTTCTACGCACTCCCCTACCACATTTGCCCGACCGTAGCACTGCACGATTTCGCGACGGTGATCGAGGACGGTAACGTCATGGGCGAATGGCGCATTACGGCGCGCAGCAGGCGGATAACGATTTAACAAAACGGTCTGATGTTGTCATGGAAAGTCATGATATTGTCATGAAAGTCAGTATTGTCTTTTGTTGTACATGCCCTACTGACAAAGCCTGACTATACATGACCACACTTGACTATACCTGACCACAACTGACTATAAAGACCATTCAACCATTAACATATGTTCCTCTTCGACGCACACCTTGACCTCTCCATGAACGCCGTGGAATGGAACCGGGACCTTACCCAGGACCTGTATTCGATCCGCGACCGTGAAAAGAACCTCACAGACAAGCCCGACCGCGGTAAAGGCGTAGTGAGTTTTCCGGAAATGCGTAAAGGCAATATCGGGCTTTGCGTAGCTACGCAAATCGGCCGCTACATTAAACCCGACAGTAAAATCCCGGGCTGGCATTCACAAGCACAGGCATGGGCGATCACGCAAGCGCAGGTGGCATGGTACAAGGCCATGGAAGAAGCTGGCGAAATGGTTCAGATCACCGGGTTAGCCGGCCTCCGCAGCCATCTGGAATTGTGGCAGAATGCCGAATCGACCGAGGGCTTGCCTATCGGCTACATTCTTAGCCTCGAAGGCGCCGACTCATTCGTAAGCCTCAAAAACCTCGAAACCGCTTATGGCTATGGCCTTCGCGCGATCGGGCCTGCACATTACGGCCCGGGCGTGTATGCGTACGGGACTGACTCTGACGCGCCGCTGAGCGAGAAAGGCAAAGACCTGCTCCGCGAAATGGACCTGCTCGATATGATCCTCGACGCGACCCATTTGTGCGACACCGCATTCTGGGAAGCGATGGATTTGTACAAAGGCCCGGTTTGGGCGAGCCATAACCTTGTTCGCGCCATTACACCGCACAACCGACAGTTTTCTGATGAGATGATCAAGGTCCTGCTGGAACGCGACGCCGTAATCGGCATGGCGTTTGATGCCTGGATGATGATCCCCGGCTGGATACGCGGCAAATCGACCCCCGAAAATACAGGGCTGAAAATTGAGCACGTTGTGCAGCATATCGATCATATTTGCCAGATCGCCGGCAACGCATTGCACGTCGGCATCGGCTCCGATCTGGACGGTGCATATGGCAAAGAGCAATCGCCGGGCGACCTGGACTCCATCGCCGACCTGCAAACGATCCCCGGGCTATTGGCCGCGCGGGGCTACTCTGCAAGCGATATCGAGCATATTATGTGGCGCAATTGGGTCAACTTTCTGGAAAGGAACTGGGCCTGACGGCATTAGCCTACTATTTTGCAAGAATTTATAAAATCTAATAAATTCTTAATATAGCAATAAAAGGAGTTTTCAGAAAAGCTTCGCAACTTGGTACCATGGTTGCGGAGCTTTTTTGTTTTTATCCAAATAAACACCTATTCTTATTTGGAATCATTTTAAATAAACAATATCTTTGACTTATTAAATCAACGATCTAAATCAGGTCGGTAACATCCGGCCGCTAAATTTCAAGTAACGACCAATGGCAAATACATATAAAATTTTCTTTCGGACGCATATCCAGGCCAGCAAGTCGCTGCAAAAGCTGCACGACTGCCTGAAACAATTGAATGTAAAACACTGGGCCTATGATTTTCAGGATTTCCTCCTGACCCTGACCTCCGAACTACCCGATTTCACCCGTATCCAGCTTGCCCTGCGGTCAGCCGGCTACGTTTGCCACTTTATCAAGCTCGAAAACATGAATGAGAGCCGTTTGGACACCAACGGCCTAGCAATTGCATAAACTGCTGACGTTTAACGGCTATCCATTCTCCTCTTGGGCAGTCATCGGCTTCCGGTGGCTGCTTTTTTATTGCACCTGTCTAGGCTAATAAGTGCTTTCGGGTACCAGGTTCCGTTTCGCCTGCCGCATATGGCGCTCGTTGTGCGCGATGATAAACTGGAAAACATCCCCGATTTTCATACGGATCAACGGCAAGATCGATATGGGAATACGGATGGCGTCGAGGTCCTTGCTCATTCCGTCTCGGAGGAGGTAGAGCAGCTCTTCCTGCTGCCTGATAAACTCCCTCACTACACTCGCCGAATCCAGTTGTGAATGCGGAATATGCCCTTTGAATGCTTTGTACTTTCCTTTTCCCGTTTCCGGGTCCATCATTTTGGTAAAGTAAGCGCCCATCCAGGTGCTGGTGAAACCCTCCGCATCAGCATGCGGCGCTGCCCCGAGCTTATCACGCATGCGGGGTAAATAGTAATGTCCGTAGCTGTTGAGATGGTCCAGGCATTGTGCGATGCTCCAACCACCCGTGGCCGATGGTTTGTTCAGAAATTCATCGTTCCTGTTTTGAAACAATGCAACAGCATCCGAAATGTGTTGCTCGACTACATCGTCGAGTTTTTGCAGTAAGTCCTTCTTATTAATGGTTTCCATGGGCGTTCGATACTTTGATATCGCAAAGTTGCACTTCCGTTTCCTTGAAATATTTGGTAAAAACCAACATTTTCAAATCCGGACCTTATTCACAAGCTTGCTGAAATTGGTTGGATCGATGCCCAGGTAATTGGCGAGGTACTTGTGCGGCACCAGTTGCAGGATATGCGGGCTGCGTTTGAGCAGATTACGAAATTTATCCTCCGAAGAAAAGCATTGTACCTCCACGAGGCGCTCCAGAATGCCGGAAAGCGTCTGCGTTATCCCTGCCCGGAGCATACGCTCGATCGCCGGACGCTCGTAAGCCACCTCCTTAAACTCAGTGTAAGGCGCACGGATAAAGCTAGACGGCGTAAGTGTTTCGTAATAATATCGCGATGGTATGTCCATCATCACCGAATCGATAATGCCCCCGAACGATGGCCGGTAGGTAAATGCGATGGTCGCCTCGCGGCTCTGGTCGTCGAGATAGTAAATGCGCTGAACGCCGTCGGTAACGAAGTAAACATACCGTTCGGTTTCACCGGCGGAAGTGATAATCTCTTTCCTCCGGGCGCTGAAAGGCTTCCAGATTTGCGAGAGTGCCTCCCAATCGGCCTGATCGAGCGGATGGATAGCCTGAACGACCGAATGAAGCAATTTTAGCGGTTCCTCCATAGAACCGCTAAAATACAAAAGCCCTTCCTACTCGCCTACGGGCGAAACCATAAAATGCAGGAAATGGAAAACTTCGTCCTGGCTGCGGATATGATTACGCGCCGCCGAAAGGTCATCCCCGATTTTAATGGTAAAAGAAGTATCCGGCAATGCCTCGAACATGTCTTCATCGGTCGTATCGTCGCCAATGGCCAGAATGAAATCAAAATCGCCGCTTTCTACGAACGTACGCGTGGCAGTCCCTTTATTGAATGCAGTTTTCTTGACTTCCACCACCTTGTTGCCGTCGATCACCTGCAAGTTCAGTTCCGGCTGAATGTAATTTTTGAGTTGCCAGAGCAGCTCCTGTGCACGGCGGCTTGCATATTCCTTGTCGTCCGCGGTGCGGTAATGCCATGCCAATGCAGTCTCCTTTTCCTCCACAAACGCGCCGGGGCAACGTTTGGCGTAGATCTGCATCATTGGACGGATCCCATCCTTCCAGTTTTCTTCATAACCTTCATTCAATTGCCACTCACCGGAATCTTTTGCTTTGATCAACGCGCCGTGCTCCGCAATCATATGCACGGGCAGGTCGCTGAAAAGCTTATCGAGAAAATAGCGGTCGCGCCCGCTGACGATCACCACGGTATCGCGTTTGGCAATTTCGGCGAGCAACTTTTTTACATCCTCGCTCATAATCGCCTTTGCCGGATCGGGAACGATCGGCGCCAAAGTACCGTCGTAATCAAAGAAGAGAATTCTGTTATTGGATAATTGGTAAGCGTGCCGAATCGCGTCGATGCCCTTATTGTTCAGGAAAACCTGACGCAAGCGGTCGTGTTCTAATTCTAACATTGTCATTTGGGTAAAAAAATCACTGGTCCATGCGAACACATCATAATCGCGAATCCTTTCGCGCATGGCGTTCATTCGTTTGTTCTGTTCCTCTTCCGGCATTTCGAACGCGGTTTTGATCGCATCCGCAATGTCCTGCCTGTCAAGCGGGTTAATGATCAGCGCTTCGCCCAGCTCGGCCGCGGCACCGGCCATTTCACTTAAAATCAACACCCCGTGGCCATCCTTCCGGCTGGCGACATACTCCTTGCAAACGAGGTTCATCCCGTCGCGTACGGGCGTGATGAGCGCAACATCGCTGGCCGTATACATGCCTACCATTTCATGATAAGGCATCGAACGATACTGGTATATGATGGGCTGCCAGGATATGGTTCCAAAATCGGCATTGATCTTCCCTACCGTCTGATCAATATCCGACTTCATTTGCTGGTATTGCTCGATGGTGTCACGCGACGGCACGACTACCATCACAAACGACACTTTCTCGTGCCAATCGGAGTTTTGTTCGAGAAAACGCTGGTAACCATGGAGGCGATGGATAATACCTTTGGAATAATCGAGCCGGTCGACGGAAAAAATAATCTTCTCTTTGAGTGACTGGCGAGCATCGGAGCGGGCGGCTGTTACGTCCGGGTCGTCGTAGGCGTCGTTGAACTTATCGAAATCAATGCTGATGGGGAATGAATCGACCTTCACAATACGGTTGCCCAGATTGATGTAATGCAATTTATTCCCCAATTCGGAGACAAGTCTCGCCGCTTTCAAAAAATATTCCACATAATCGTTGGTATGGAACCCTACCACATCGGCGCCGAGGATACCATCCACGATCGCCTTTCTCCAAGCTACCGGCAGCAGCCTGAATATCTCGAAAGAAGGAAAAGGAATATGAAAAAAGAAGCCGATTTTGTTCTCAGGAAATGCATTCCGGATCATTTGCGGAAGCAGCATGAGCTGATAATCCTGCACCCACACCACGTCGCCGGGACGGATCACTTCCTTCACCTTTTCGAAGAACAATTCATGCGCCTCGCGGTAGGCGTCGAAATACACATCGTGAAACCGGGCCAATGAAGGGAAATAATGGCAAAGCGGCCATATCAGGTTGTTACAGAAGCCTTCATAGTAATTTTCATTGAGCTCGTCGGGAATGAAAACAGGGTGCGCCCGGAAGTTTTCATTCTCCATCGACTGCCCTTCGAGCTCCTCCCGTGTATTCTCGGAGAAACCGATCCACTGGATCTTCTGGTGTGCGTCAAAAGCTTCGTTTTGCTGATCCTTCACCAGCGAGAGGACCGCTGAAACCAGGCCGCCGGAATTTTGAAATAATCGGGAACCACCGCCGTCCCGAACCACCTTAAACGGTAACCGGTATGCGACTATGATGAGCCTTCCCGTATTAACTGACTGAGATAAACTTTCCATAATATGCCCGAAAGCCCTCAAAAGCCATGCCAAAAATGGCTTTTGAGGGCAATTCCCTCCGAGGGTACAACAAATGCGGCGTATACTGCCATTTGGCAGATTTGCCCTACTCTATCAAAAAATGAGCGGGCCTATCAATCCGATAAGGTTTTGCAGGAAGAAATGAATGTGTTAATTTCGCTACCGCAACCTCTTCTATCACATTACTGGAATCGGTGGTCCGTCATACGGGTTTCCGGGCCGCGGAGCGCAAGCACACAAATCCCCGGC
The DNA here is from genome assembly GCF_019924045.1 of Dyadobacter fermentans. GTDB lineage: Bacteria > Bacteroidota > Bacteroidia > Cytophagales > Spirosomataceae > Dyadobacter > Dyadobacter fermentans_A. The sequence goes on from NZ_JAHXBN010000028.1 coordinate 84,522, forward strand.
AAGCAACCAAGTTGCTGTTTTCCATGAGTTAGTGTGATAGCTGACCACAAATACAGGCTTGCAAAAGCCCAAGATTAGTCAAGGACTACAATTATGTAATCGCAGATTAATGCTGTGCCACTCTTTGTTGTGGGTTGCAGGCGGCCTGTAAATGGCCGCCATTTTTTTGCCCGGCACTTTTTGCAAATCTGTCGGCCTTTCTCTTTATTTGTCTAGTAAGTTAGTAGAATACTCCCTAACCCCGCCCCGTTTCTGAACGGGAAAAGCTTTTCGTTATGTTTCGAAATTATCCTAACCTGAGTTATACGGTCCTGATGCTTTTGCTGGTATCATCGGCTTTGTTGGTATTCCGCAAAAAAGGCCTCGCCGAAGGTACCGCGCGACAGCCGAACGTGATCTATATACTCGCCGACGATCTGGGCTCAGGCGATCTCTCCTGCCTTAACTCTGATTCGCAGATCAATACACCCCATCTCGACGACCTCGCCTCCAATGGACTTGTCTTCACGGATGCGCATTCGGGCTCTGCCGTATGCACACCTACGCGCTACGGGATTCTCACCGGCCGGTATGCGTTCCGATCGCGGCTCAAAAAGGGGGTGTTAGGCGGCTATTCACCCATGCTCATTGAAAACAACCGGTTTACGGTCGCTGACCTGATGAAAAAAGCGGGCTACCGGACGGGCGTCGTCGGGAAATGGCACCTGGGCCTCGATTGGGCCAAAACCGATGCTTCCAAAGCCACCAATCATGCGGAGTACGACGCCGATTGGACTAAAAGTGAGAACCTGGTTCTTGAAAAAGGCATTACCGCCGGGCCCAACGACCTCGGTTTTGACCATAGTTTCATCATTCCGGCCTCACTGGACATTCCTCCCTACATTTACCTGCGAAACGGGAAGCCCGCTGATCCGCATTTGACCGACATTGCCGGAAACAAAACGCCCCGCGGTGTTTTCTGGCGCGACGGCAAAGGTTCGCAGAGTTTTGATTTGCAAAAGACGCTGGATGTTTTCGGTCAGGAAGCGAAGGACTTTATTGTTGGCGCTGCCCAAAACCGGTCGAAACCATTCTTTTTATACCTGCCATTGTCCAGCCCGCACACGCCGTGGCTGCCGTCGGAAGCGCATAAAGGCAGCTCCAAGGCGGGAATCTACGGCGATTTCGTGCATCATACGGATGCGGTAGTAGGCGCGGTAATGCACACGCTCGACAGCCTGGGGATTGCCGAAAACACGCTCGTCATTTTCACTTCCGACAATGGTGCCGACTGGAAGCCCGGCGACACCGAGATCTACCCTGCACACCGGGCCAACTACATTTACCGGGGCGAAAAATCCGACATATGGGAAGGCGGTCACCGCGTCCCCTTCATTCTCCGCTGGCCGGCCGTCGTGAAGAAAGGCGGCAGAACCACTCAGACTATTTGCCTCACCGACCTGATGGCAACGCTCGCATCCATTACCGGGCAAAAGCTCGACAGGAATGCCGGTCAGGATAGTTTCAGCTTCGCGCCTCTGCTGCTTAGCGCAAGCGATCCCGCGCCCATGAGGCCCAGCATTATCCACCATTCTATCGACGGCATGTTTGCCATCCGCCGCGGCAAATGGAAGTATATAGACGGCAAGGGAAGCGGTGGCTGGTCGTCGAAGGGTGATGCCTCGGAGCCGGAAGGACAGCTTTATGATATCGAAAACGATCCTTCGGAAACGGCCAACCTGTTTGAAAAGCAACCTGAAATTGCAAAGGAGCTTAAAACGCTTTTGGAAAAGCAAAAGGCACAGGGTTATACCCGTCCATTATAAAAACCGGAGCTATAATTCCAACGCGCCGGTTTTCAAAAGCCAGCTTTTTGACTTGGCGCCAGAAAATAATAGAGTATTCCACCGGCAAAGGGAAAGCAAATGATCACGATGATCCACACGAGCTTATTGATATCCTTTTTGAAATCACTCCTGATCGCGTCGATCAATGCCCAGATGGTAATGGCAAGCGGTAGAATGATAAACAGTAACGTAAACCCGAAACTCCCCAAGCCCATAAATAGTAATATGGCTGACATAAGCGGTTTTTGTGTTTAGGCTGCTATGCGAGAAGGTTCATATCAGAAGTAGTTATATTCTTTACCAAAATAATATAACTTCGGTTACCAACAAATGAATTTCAAAAATTGATTTAAATTAACCCCTGTTCACCTTCAATCAATTACTGAAATGGTCCTGAAAATAATCAACGGAATTCTGATATTGATCGCTGTGTTTATGGGCCTCAAACAAGGATGGGCTATGGCCAGTGGAAAGCCGGAAATGCTCGAAATGTTCGGCAAATGGGGTTTTACGAAAACCGGCGTGATGATCAATGGAGTGGTCACTATTGCCAGCGCTCTGTTGATTTTATTTCCAAAAACGTTTGTTTGGGGTAATTTCCTAATGGCTGCCGCTATTTTAATGATTATTTGCTTTCACCTGCTGGAAAAAGATTTGAAAGGTGTAGCCATTGAACTTCCTTTTCTGTTTCTCAACCTGGTTATCATTTATTTGCAACATCCTTTGGCAAACCGTTAAGAAGGCGGCGAAAGTTACCCGTCGCCTTTTTAAACGAAATCTAAAAATAGCTCCGCATTGCCTCCAAATAATCTTCAATAGGCAGCGAATGCCGCATTTGCATGAGCTGATTTCCCGTCGCGCCAATCACATTCCTGAACTGGTTGGTTTGGCGCGTGGCTAGGCTATGAATGACATTCACGATTTCCATCGGATCGTCAAGTTGACTCTCGTCGGCATTTTCCATAATGGATTGAAGCTTATTCGTGAGGTTGTCGTATGCGGTAATCTCCGGGTGGGTATTCCAGACGATGCTTTCTCTGAAATTATTCCCTTTCGAACCGCCTTGTTCGATAAGCCGCAAATCTATATTAAGCGGTTTCAATTCATAATACAAACCTTCGATCAGTCCTTCCAGCGCGAATTTCGACATATTATATAGCGAGCCCAACGGCACCGCAGTGGTAATGCCCATAAACGAGCTGATATTGATAAACATCCCTTCACCCCGTGCACGGAAATGCGGCAGAAATGCGCGGATTACGTTGATCGGGCCACGTGTGTTGACTGCAAACTGCCAGTCGATATCCGCCTCATTCGCCAGTTCGAGCGCGCCATAAGTGCCCATGCCCGCATTGTTGACCACGACATCAATCTTTCCAAAGGTATCGATCGCCTGTTCCGTAGCTGCCTTCACTTGTGCGGGGTCCGTCACGTCCAGCTTGAAAATCCGGATGTTTTCGTATTCGGTCAGCTCCGTTTCCTTTTCCGGCGTACGCATGGTAGCGGCGACGTTCCAGCCGTTTTCAGCGAAATACTTAGCGGTTAATTTGCCCAGCCCGCTGCTGGTACCCGTTATGAAGATGGTCTTTTGCTCGTTCATTTGAATTAAAATTTGATTTGAATGAGACAAAATTACCGAGTATTGATATAACTTTGTAATCAGTATCACAGAGTATACCAACTACGGTTATGGCAAAAGCAGCATTAGTCAGGAATCAGGCGGAAGAAGTAAAGGCCCTTCAAGACACGATCTACGTCATCGGCGGCAAATGGAAGCTGCCCATTATCAATTCGATATGCAATGGGAACAAGCGTTTCAGGGAAATAGAGAGGAGTATTCCGGGCATTACCACGCGAATGCTTTCCAGAGAGCTGAAAGAAATGGAAATGAACAAGCTCGTCAAGCGCACCGTCTATCCCGACTCCCCGGTGCTGGTGGAATACGAGTCGACGCCCTACTGCAAAACTTTCGGAAACATCATTCTCGCGATGATAGAATGGGGTAGGGAGCATAAAAAGTACATCCAGGAAGAGGCCTGAAAGCCCGCAAAAGTATAGCCCACCGTTTGGCGATGGGCTTGGCAAGATCAGGCAATGCTCCGTATCCAGGCTTCGGCTTTGTCAGGGTCCGTGAAGAACCGTTCGTTGGGGCTGCTGTAAAGCGATTCGTACTTCTCGATTTTCGTAGCGTCCTGGTGGCAATGCACCGCCGCCACGCACCGGATGTTACGCTTACTGGAAATCACGAGCTTATCGGCTTCCTCTTCAAACATCGCAACGTACCCCACTTTCCACCCGTAATCCGCCAGCGTCAGCGGCACGATGGTCCGAAAATGCTTGTGCGCTTCCAGGTTCAGAGCTGTGAAGCCATGCAAGTTCACGAAGATCCTGAACGTACCTCCATCTTCGATGCGATCCAGTGCTTCGTGAAGGGAATTCTCCCAGCGGATCACATCCTCTTTCTCCAAATCGCCGCTGATATGCGTAATAATGAGCCTGTTTTCGGGCTCCCAGTCGGTCTTTGCTATTTTTAAATCTGACATTTGAATGTGGCTAACGATACTAAACTGACGGCATAAACCGCAAGCCCATTCTTTTGTTCCGAACCGTCGACCGACAGCATGCATTTATCGACAAAGCGTATCTCAGGCCAGCAATCCCTTTGCGTGCAGGTCGTCGAAAAGCAGCTGCGCGGCGAGCGACACCCTGGGACGATCCGCGTAGCTAAGCCAGGATGCGTCGTCGATCTCCGCCGCAGCTTTCACCACTCCCCTTTCGCTGGTCGTGTAGCACCTGAGCCTCACCAGCACCCCGTCGGGCTGCCCGTGCGCCTGTGCATGAAACTCCCCGTAAAACTTCAATGACGAAGGGGCCAACGTCATGCTAATCTCCTCGGAAATCTCCCGCACCAATGCCTCCTCGTCCGATTCACCGGGCTCACGCTTGCCGCCGGGAATGTAGTAGGTATCCCGCCCGCGGCTTCTGGCAGCCAGTATTTTTTTATTCTCAATATAAATCAGAGCCAGCTTGTCGATCATAAGTTTAATGCTTGAAATGAAAGTTTGATAACTCACAGGACCAAAACTACAAATACCTCTGCCGCCTTACACTCAGAAATTCAAAAAGAATTCAGAATTCAGTGGTAGGTTCAGCGCCCGATACGGTACATTACCCCAACTGACACTACCTAACAAAACCTAACTAAATGGATACTGCCACTCAGGGAGTTGAAACACCGAGCGTAATACGCTCAAAATCAGAATTTTTATCACGCCCTCTAATAATTACCCTGCTATTGATCGGCATCTCAATGCTGACACGCATCACCCTGATGCTGAAAGCCGGCAGCGGCGTCGATTACAGCATTACCAACATGCTCGGCATTTTCGGCATCGGCCTGTTTTATGATGTTCTCAATTCCCTGTACTTCCTTATCCCGGTCATGTTGCTTGGCTGGCTCACGCCCACCAGGTACGCGGGCAAAATAGGCTTCAAAGTAGCAGCCGGTATTTTGCTGTTTATCCTCCTGTTCCTGCTTTTGTTGAATGCCGTCTCCGAATGGGTATTCTGGGACGAATTCGGCTCGCGGTTCAATTTCATCGCCGTCGATTACCTGGTTTACACCCAGGAAGTGGTGGGCAATATCCGCCAGTCGTACCCGGTGGAAACGATCATCGGCATATTGCTCGTGCTCGCAGTGCTGCTGACAGTGCTGGTGTCGCGGCTATCCCGCCGGTTCGCTTTCGGGCAAATGCGTTTCGGAAAGCGGTCGTTGGTTGTTGGCGTATACTTCCTGATCGTTACCACGGTTTTCCTGACTATCGACAACAAAGTCCGGCAGTTCAGCCGCAATGTCTACGTCAACGAGCTGGCCGGGAACGGCATGTACGAGCTCTTTGCCGCATACCTCAACAACGAGCTGGATTACAACCAGTTTTATATCAAACTCGATGAACCGCAAGCGTCCTCAACCATAAGGTCACTGGTGAAAACGCCGGAAAGCCGCTTTATCGACAACAAACAGTTCTCCATTGAAAGAGATATTGTCAATACCGGAGCCGAGCTGCACAAAAACATCATCCTGATCAGCGTTGAAAGCCTCAGCGCCGACTTCCTCGGGAGTTTCGGGAATACGCAGGGCATCACGCCCGCGCTCGATTCGCTGGCCCGCCAAAGCCTGCTATTTACCAACCTTTACGCTACGGGCACACGCACGGTCCGCGGGCTGGAAGCATTGTCGATATGTACACCGCCCACACCCGGCCAGTCTATCGTACGCCGGCCGCATAACGAAGGGCTCTTCTCCATGGGCAGCGTATTGCAAAGTAAAGGTTATCAGACCCGCTTCCTCTACGGCGGCTACGGGTACTTCGATAATATGGGCTACTTCTTCGGCCATAACAGTTACGGCGTCGTCGACCGGACTGCCCTTTCCAAAAAGGAGATTGACTATGAAAACATCTGGGGTGTTGCCGACGAAAACCTTTTTGAGCTGGCCACCCGTGAAATCGGCTCCGCGTCGAAGACCGGCAAACCCGTTTTCGCCCACATCATGACCACGTCCAATCACCGTCCCTACACCTATCCCGAAGGTCGGATCGATATCCCCTCGCACACCAGCCGCGAAGGCGCCGTGAAATATACCGATTTCGCGATAGGCCAGTTCATCCGCAATGCGCGAAACCAGCCGTGGTTCAAAAACACGCTGTTCATCATCGTGGCCGACCATTGCGCGTCCAGCGCCGGCAAAACCGACCTGCCGGTTAACAAATACAAAATCCCGTTGATGATGTACGCTCCGGGATTTATCGAACCGGGCGTGATGCCGAGGCTCATGAGCCAGATCGATATCGGGCCGACGGTACTGGGTCTGCTCAATTTCTCCTATCGCAGCAAATTTTTCGGATATGATATTTTCAAACTCGAACCCGGCCGCGAGCGGGCATTTGTGAGCACCTACCAAAGCCTCGGATACATCAAGCACGACTCGCTGATCGTGCTGAAACCGCAACGAATTGCCGCTACCTTCACGCCAAACTTTACAGATGGCTCTACCACGCCGGCCTCTCAAAACGCGCATTTACTCGACGAAGCCATTGCCTGGTACCAGAGTGCTAGTTTTCAGTTCAGGAATGGCCTGATGAAAAAATAGTTTGGTATATTAAAAGTATTTCAAGGTTACATAGGCGTTTATATTAATATTTTCATCAACATAAACGCCTTGCTTTGAAAACCTCTGCCCATCTCGTTGCGAAATGCTCCTTATCGACACTCCTATGCCTATACGCACACACCCATGCGCAGGCTCAGCACGTGCGTGTTGTACACACGGGCAGTACCAGCATGGATGTACGCGACGGTAACGGGTTTCGAAAAGGCGGCTGGGGTATTGACCCCTCGGTCCGGCCGGACGTGTACGAAACATACATTGAAGGCGAAAGTAAAAAAGTCAGCTTTATCACCGACCGCGATTCCATTACTTTCGACGTTATGCCGGGCAAAACTTATCCTTTTGCCTTCGTCCTCAACGGGAAGGATAGTGCATTTACTGAAATCAGGGGGATCAAATTGATGCCCCGGGCGCAGTTTTCAAAAGCGTATCAGCAGGCCAACCGTGGCAAAACATTGGTTGAAATTCCGCAAATGTACGAGCTGCTCAACGTCGTATTCGCGTTGACCGACAAAGGGCGGACGAGCAATGGCCTTATTCCCCGCAACACCGACTATTATAGTCAGGTGATGGAGTGGTTCACTCCCTATCGTGACCAACCTGCCGTAAAAAAAATCAACACCGAACTGGCAGTTGACGGCATTTACCATGCATTAAAAATGGACGCATATGCATTCGAGCTGAATGCGGACGGCATCATCGTTCAAAGTCCTGTTTACGACCGCATCGGGCGCTCAAACAGTAACAGCTTACGCACCTATATTGCCGATCTGCAACAGTTCGCCAAGTCGAGCCGGTTTGAGGAATTTTACAAGGCCCATCAACCATTCTACAATCAGCTTATCACGGCTTACCGCGATTCAATCGGAGTGCCTGAAATGCAGCGCTGGCTTGGCAGAAACTTTCCTTCGACCCGTTATGATGCCTTCAAAATCATCCTGTCGCCACTGGTAGGCAATAACCAATCTGCAAGTTTCTTTGAATTCAATGGCTTCCGCGAGGCACAGGCTCACGTGAATTTTCCATTCCATACGCCGGAAAATACTGCCGGATGGTCGCCCGAGGCGATATATGTGAAGGACGGCAACATCGTTTTCACCGAACTGAACCACGCCTTCATCGGCCCCGAAGGTGAAAAACCGGCCTATCGGGCACGCATTCAAAAAGCATTCTCCGATCTCGCCATTTGGAACGACCCATCCAAACCGGCCCGGAGCTACAACACCCCACAAGCCTCTTTTGAGGAATACATGAACTGGGCCCTCGTCAACCTCCGGTACGTGGACTACGCCCCTCCGGCCGAGCAAGACAAACTCATTGCAGGCATTGAGGATATGATGGTAAATAACCGCGGCTTCCGACGCTTCAAAGAATTCGATCAGTTTTTGATCAAAACCTACAAAACGCGGAAAAAGGGGCAAACGGTTGCGGATTTGTATCCGGTGATTATTGGATGGTTTGAGGAGAATAGGTAGCCAGGGGATTGCGGATTCACAGCCGCCTGCTAACTGGTTGCTACTCCTTGCTCTCTAATTTCGATGAGCGCAAGGCGTAGCATTTATCTTTCTGCCTCAACTGAAAAGTTTCTTTAAGACGAAACTTTCACTACCTTTATCATCGTTGATGGCCAACCAATTTTTTAATGTAGAGTTCCTGGAAGAGGCACGCAGGTTTCTGAAATTGCTGGACAAAAAGGCGGCCGCCAAGATTATGGCGAACATCAGAAAATCCCAGTCTTGTATAGATCCGGCACTTTTTAAAAAGTTGACTATCGATATTTGGGAGTTCCGAACGAGTTATCAGGGTATTCAATACCGGATGCTGGCTTTTTGGGACAAAACAGATAAATCGCACACCCTGGTCATTGCAACGCATGGCTTTCTAAAAAAGCAAAGTAAAGTACCCGATACTGAAATAATGAGGGCTCAGAACCTTAGAAATAGCTACTTTAAAGATAAAAATTCAAATTCATGAAGACGTATTCCCTTGATGAACTGGAAGACGAGATCATCGGTAAAATTGGCACTCCGGACCGTGACCGTTATGAATACGATCTGCAAACGGAGTTAGTAGGGGCGGCCATAAAGCAGGCACGCAAGAAAAGAAAAATCACCCAAGAAGCATTGGGTGAGTTAATAGGTGTTCAAAAATCTCAGATTTCGAGGCTTGAAAATAACGCTGGAAACGTTACCCTAGACACCTTGCTTCGTGTATTTGGTGCTTTGCAGGCAAATGTCAAACTACAAATTGAGTTAGCTTGATTGCGTACTCAAAACTACTCGCCCAAAACCTTCGCAAAGCAGACACTATTCTCCACTCCCACATACTGCCCGTAATTCTCCGTGCGCTGGTAGCCGTTCTTCTCATAAAGCGCGATAGCTTCGGGTTGGCGTTTGCCCGTTTCGAGGACGCATCGGACATAACCTAGCTCATTCGCCCAGGTTTCCAGCTCGGTGAGGACGCGCGTGGCAATGCCTTTTTTGCGGCCGTCGGGAGAAACGTACATGCGCTTTACCTCCATGGCTTCTTCACTAAAAGCCTTGATGGCACCGCAGCCGATGGGCTGGTTGTTTTCATAACATACTACCGCGTGACGGATCTTGTCAATTTTGTTGAATTGAGCATAAAATCCATGATCGGCACCGTCGCGTTCGGCGAGATCGGCGTCGAGGAGTTTTACTAATGCCTTGAAATCCGGGTCGTCGGAATCGGTCCTTCTTAAAATGATCATTGCAATTCTTCGAGTTCTACTACTTTGGGCGTTTTGGTCAGCCAATGGATAATCAGCCACGCCACAAGATAGGTAAATCCGCAGATTGTGAAAATGATGTTGTAACCCGCCTGTATGTTGCCCGCCGCTTTGTAGCTATCAAGCAGACTGCCGATCAGGATCGGAAAAAGGATCCCTCCCACAGCTCCGGCCATACCACCAATGCCTACGACCGAGCTAACAGCTTGTTTTGGAAAAAGATCGGATGGTAGCGTGAAAACATTCGTCGCCCAGGCCTGGTGCAATGCCACTGCCAAACTAATGAGTCCGACGGCCATCCAGACGCCGCTGGAAAACTGAATCAGTATCACCGACAATTCGCAAAATGCCAGCCCCAGCAAAACCGTCTTGCGCGCTTTGAGCGTCGGCCAGCCTCGCTTGATGAGCCAGGATGACAGGTAACCTCCGCCAATACTCCCGACAGTCGTTGCGGTGTAGATCAGCATGAGTTCAAAACTCGGCTTTTTGAGATCCAGGTTGAATGTGGAAGCGAAATAGGAAGGCAACCAGAACAGAAAAAACCAATAAATAGGGTCAATCAGCCCTTTGCCGGTAATGTAGGCCCAGGTCTGCGGAAAAGTGAAGAGTTTGATCCACTTCACAGGCTGCTTTTCAGCTTCATTTTCGTCCTGCTCCTGCCCGCTCAGGATGTAATGTAGTTCCTCCGAACTCAAACGCTTTTGCTTTACAGGAATATCATAAAATATCAACCAGAAAACCAACCACACAAAACCCAGCGCGCCCGTGATCCAGAATACTTCCTGCCAGCCGTAATGGCTCAGGATCCACGGCACGAGTATCAAAGCAACCACGACGCCGACGCTCGTACCCGCATTGAAAAGACCGGTCGCCAGAGCCCGCTCCTTTTTCGGAAACCACTCGGCTACCGTCTTCACAGCCGCAGGATAATTACCGGCCTCGCCTAGCCCTAACCCCACACGTGCCACCCCGAACCCGAACGCGCTCCGCGCAACCGCATGCAGCATACCGGCAATGCTCCAAAAAATGATCGTAAACGAATACCCGGCTTTCGTGCCAATCTTGTCGATCAACCAGCCGAAAACGAGTAAACCGATTGCATAAGCGGCTGTAAATGCCATCACAATGCGCGCGAAATCAGTTTCGGTCCAAACGAATTCCTTTTCCAGAATGGGTTTCAGGAGGCCGATGATCTGTCTGTCGAGGTAATTAATGGTCGTGGCGAGAAACAGCAGGACCACGATGATCCAGCGGTAATTCCTGTTTTTACCCATTTGTCAAGCGAGTTTTTGTGCGAATTGAAGGAAATGTGCTTTCAGTCCGTCCCAGTCTTTATCCTGGATCAGTTTCTTGTCAAACAACTGCCCGCCGATACCCAGCCCGTTAGCACCCGCTTTCAGAAATGCATCCATGTTTTCGAGGCTCACGCCGCCGGTAGGCAGGAGTTTCAGCTGATTCATAGGCGCTTTCACGTCCTTGATATAACCCGGGCCCAAAGCCGTAGCGGGATAGATTTTCACCATCGACGCGCCCCATGACCACGCCTGGAAGATTTCAGTGGGTGTGTAAGCTCCCGGAAACACCGGAACGCCTTTTTTAACACAGGATTTAATCACCTTTTTACTCAGAACCGGCGTCACGATAAATTGCGCACCGGCATCCAGCGCCGCGTCCAGGTCATCTTTGGTACACACCGTTCCAGCGCCGATGTTCAGGCCGTAATGCTCGTTTTCCAGCGCATAGCGGATCATATCCGTCGCCCCGGGCGTGTTCATCGTGATTTCGACGGTCGTCAGACCCGCTTCTCGGTAAATGGGCAGGATGCGTTTGACGTCCTCCGGCGACACGTTACGGATAATACCGACCAGCGGTGCTTTATTGAACAACTCCCACGAAAATGTACGCTCACTCATAAATTTGTTTTATTCAATGTTAAATGTTTGTTCTCAAAAATCCGGATATGTCCGGTTGTAGCCGCGCGGTCCACAATTTCCGAGGGAATGATGGTCGCCCTGCCGGCCAGTCCCAGTGTTTCAACGGCAGCCTTGTACAACTGGTACAGGTTGTTTCCACCGCAAAGCACCAGGTGCGCACTTGTCTCCTTGGTCAGGTCGCGGATTTCATAGCCGATCAACAGCCCACTCAGAAACATGCCGTTTTCCCGCTTATTTAATAAATCAAAAAGCTGGTTGGTTCTTACTGTAAATAATGCATTTAAAATATTTCCGGACCCCGATTCACGTATGCCAGACCGGAATGCAGCTGCGGCTTCTTCGTTGAAATCGGATTGGAAGTATTGATCGATGGAGTCTTTCAGAATGCTTTGATTGGCCATCAGATTGAACACTTCACCAGTCATAAAGGTCTTGAAATCAATCAACCGGCCATCTCTCACGAACATATGCTTGGAATGCGTGCCGGGGAAAATGAATATCGCATCCCGGCCGGAAAGATCCATCGCCGCCCCCAGGCCTATCAGCTGCGTTTCTTCGCCGCGCATTACGTCGTGATCGCTGCGCACGCCTGAGATCAATGTGACTTCGTGCGGAAAACCCGCATAACCTTCGTAGTGCCTCATACCCAAATGAGCCCCGTCCAATGCAAACGGCAGCCGCGCATACGGCAATTCCTCCATCCCGATCGACGACGAGGCCATGCCCGACACCACGATCGGCACTCCCGCCAGGTCTATGCCCGTCTGCTTGTGCAATGCGGTGATCTGCGTTGCAATGATCGAAAGGTAATAGTCTGCGCGCGCAACCGAGCCATCCGCATTTGCTTCCTGCCAGGCATTGTAAACCGCACCAATCCCATTCGCGGACGTCACCTCGCCTACCACATCGTGATCCGTCACATTGACCAGCCTCAACCGAAACGAGGACGTTCCCCAGTCACAACTTAGCAGGTGTTTACTCATGGTTTCTTTGTTAGGTGCCGGGATTGAACCCCCGGGTTATGAAATGTACATGCCTCCGGCACTTGGCCGTCGACTTCTCTGGCCGTCGACTTCAGTCGACGGAACAAGGAAAAGATTATTAGGGCAATGCAAATGCGATGTAATTCCCTCCGGGTTTCAGACCGTATCTTGTGCCTCCCGCAGCGATTGCAATATATTGCTTTCCATCCACCATATAGGTAACGGGCGTAGCAAAACCGCCTGCCGGGAGCTGATATTCCCAGATAACCTTGCCCGTTTTGGTATCGAATGCCCTTAGTTTCTCGTCGTAGGTGGCCGCTATGAAAAGCAGGCCTCCCGCGGTTACCAGCGGCCCGCCGTGGTTTTCGGTACCGGTTGGCGGAATGCCCTTTTTCGTCAGCTCGGGGTATTCCCCAAGTGTCACTTTCCAGAGGTACTCGCCAGTATTCATATTAATAGCGTTCAGTGTGCCCCAGGGCGGCTTAATGGCCGGGTAATTGTCCTGATCCCGGAACTGGACATTTCCGTTGTTGACATAAGGCGGCTGGTGCGGGAAATGGGCATTGCTTTTCGGCCCGCCGGTCGCTGTTTGGGCGTGAATGTCGTTCGCAGCCGGTTTGGATTCTGCTTTTAGAAGAAAATCCAAAATCGCTGCGCGGTCTTCCTTTGAAATATGCTGGAAAGAAGGCATTCTCCCACGCCCGGTTTCGAGCAAAGCGCCAATCTGCTCACGGTTCATGCGCTGGCCAATGTCCTTTAAAACCGGGTAGGCCTGGCTGTTCGTGGAAGCTGTGGCCATTGGGGAATCAGTCGCATGGCAAACCGCACAATTGGTATTGAACAATACCTGACCTCTTGACCAACCCTGACTTTTCTGACCACTCTGCGCATCCCCCGCATCCCTCATTTTGAGCCACCAGAGCATGTTATTGCCATTCACATACACAATTCCATCCGGATCGGCTGCGGTACCGCCCCACTCCGCACCTCCGCCGATGCCATAGAGCAATCCGCCGGACAAATCGGGGGGCTGGTTTTTCCGGCCTTTGTTGCTGGTACGGAAGCGGTCGAGCACGTAGGCGTGCGCCTCGGGTGTACGTGTGGTGATATCCGCTTCCGTCAATGTCTGATTGGCGAATGGCGCGGGCTTGACCGGCACCGGCTGCGTGGGCCAGGGCTGGTCTCCAGGTAATGGCTTCGCATTAGGTACGGCCATCTCCTTCACCGGAAAAAGCGGCTTGCCCGTATCCCGATCGAAAAGAAAGACATAACCGTCCTTCGTCGCCTGCGCCACGGCATCTACCATCCTGCCATTTCTTTTGACCCTGATCAGGTTCGGCTGGCAAGGAATATCCCTGTCCCAAAGATCGTGATGGACCGTTTGAAAATGCCATTTCCGCTTGCCGGTAGCTGCATCGAGGGCAATCACGCAATTCGCAAAAAGGTTACTGCCTTTCCTGGCCCCACCATAAAAGTCCACCGAAGGCGACCCTGTTCCCAGAAACACCATTCCCCGTTTTTCATCAATCACCATGCCTGCCCAGCAATTGGCACCACCCAGTTTCTTGTACGAGTCTTTCGCCCAGGTTTCATAGCCGTACTCTCCCGGCAGCGGGATGGTACGGAACACCCATGCCACTTTGCCCGTGCGCACGTCGAATGCGCGGATGTGCCCCGGCAATGCGTCGCCGCCTTCGGACACCGACGAGCCGGTAATGAGCAGATTCTTGAAAATCACCCCGGGAGTCGTGTTCCGGATGTTGAACTGGTAAGGATCGTAACCGTAAATAGCGGTGTCGCCGAGGCCGTCGTGGAAATCCACCTCGCCGTTTTTGCCAAAGCCGTCAACCAGTTTCCCGGTTTGGGCATTCAATGCAAACAATGAGGCGCCGGCCGTGAACAGAATGCGTCGGTCATTCCCCTCCGACCAATACACCACGCCGCGCATCGGATGAAACCGGGGCCGCTTTCCTTCAAAAGGGTCAAATTTCCAAAGCTCCTTTCCGGTAGCGGCATCGACGGCAAATACCTTCAACCTCGGTGTAGTACCATACATTATCCCGTCGATCACGATCGGCTGGCATTGTATATCCATGCCCCGCTCGCCGGGTTTATTGTTTTCGCCGGTGTCGTACGTCCAGGCCGGTTGGAGGTCTTTCACGTTGTCCTTGTTGATCTGCGTTAATGAAGAATAGCGGTTACCGGCATTATTGCCGCCATAGACCGGCCAGTCGGCGTCCTTGCCGTCTTCCGGGAAGCGACCTTCCGGGAAGCGACCGTGTTGGTCCGGCGTTGAAAGTGAACAAAGGATAGCCGTTGCAAACAATACCGATATGAGCGGAAAGCGAATCGTCATAGGGTCTGGTTAATATTTGTATTTAAAATCAACATCTCGTTTTTGGAGCTATTCAGGTTGCCGGTTAATTGTAGTTACATACCTACGGTATTGACTGTTTGGTAAAATTGCATAGCTACCAATGTTACGTGCCTAACGGCTCCGTTTGGCAAAACTGAGTCGCGTTAGCGACGTAACATCGGTAGCAAAACCGGTTCAACCCGATTTCAACCCCGGAGGGATGTAACAACAATAACCATTATCCCCTATTGATTCAGATTCGGGTTAATCGAAGTATCGGTGTAAGGCAGCGGGAACCAGTAATTCGCTTTCACGATCGGCTTAATCGGCTGCAAATCATCGGTGCTTTTCTTGGCGTTGGCTTCCTCCACCTTTTCCAGGCGTACCAGGTCGAACCAGCGTGTGCGCTCGCAAGCGAACTCCCACGCGCGCTCCTGCACGACCTCGTCGGCAAACTGCGCGGCGGTAAGGCCATCACCGGGTGTCAATGCTTTCGTACCTGCTGCACGTCCGCGCAAACGCACCTTGTTCAGGGCATCATAAGCCGCCTGGTCGGGGCCGCCGGTTCCGCGGGCTTTGGCTTCGGCGTAGATGGTCAGCACGTGCGGGTAACGCATCATCACCGAAGGCAGCGAAATGCTCGATGTCACGATATTGCCTTTAATGTACCATTTCTGGTAGTAGGGATGTTTCGTCAAACTGTTTTGCCAGGGAATTTTTGTGGCGCCTAACCCGAATTCCGTCCGGAAAGTAGCATCCTTACGGGGCCCTGCCGGGAAATCGCGGAAGAAATTCAGCTCCGCAAACATATCGTCCCAGCCGCCTTCCTCACCGGGCATGGTGGTATTGCCATAGGTCGCATTCGCCGTGCCGCTTCCGCCGAGATAACCGCTGATCTGGAACACCGCCTCTTTCGTACCCGGCGACGCAGGATCGTTTTCAAAAACCGCCGCGAAAGTCGGCAACAGTTCAAAGCCGTAGGTAGCCGCATTGTCGATCACCTCTTTGGCTTTGGCGGCAGCCAGGTCGTATTTATCCGTCTGTTTCAAAGGCCAGCCAGCCATTGTCAGGTACACGTCCGCGAGGAACGCCTTGGCCGAACCCTTGTTGGGCCGTCCCGGGTCGCGTTTTGCATTCGGCAAATTGGTTTCCGCCACTTTCAAATCCGCCACGATCAGGTCGTAGACTTCCTGCGGCGTCGATTTTTTGACAGTCAGCAAATCATCGGAATACTCACCAGCCATGATCAACGGAATGTTGCCCCAGAAGCGCGTCAGCCAGTAATACGAAAACGCGCGGATGAAGTGCGCCTCGCCCACGATGATGTCGATTGTCGCTTTGGTACCCACCGTTTTCTGGTAGTTGTTAATCACATTATTCGCTCCCTGAATGGCCTTGTAGCAGCCATTATAAACTGCATTGGAACGCTGGTTGGTAGTCGACACATTAAACTGGTCGAACTCCCGCCAGTCGGCCTTGTTACTGGCCGGGTGCGTAGTAACATCATCCGCACCCAGCACAGCCGCATTGGCCGATGGGTGTAAAAAGCCGTACGTCCATTGGTTGGCGAGGCCCTTGTAAGCCCCGGTCAATGCCGATTCGAGGCCGTCCTGTGTCGAAAGCACATTAGGCCCGTACAAAAGCCCGGTTGTATCCTCATCCAGGTAATCACTGCAACCGGCTCCCGTCAGAAGCAGGCCGCTTAAAAGAAGTATGGTTAGTTTTTTCATTGGTGAAAATTTTATGCTTTAAGCTATATGCTTCAAGCTATATGCTTTAAGCTATATGCTGTAAGCTGCGCGTTTCGCGACAGCAGGTGTTTGAATTTCTATTTAAACTACATGGCAGAGAATCAGAGCTTTTGCCTAAGGCTTATAGCTTACAGCTTATTGCTTATTGCTTATAGCTTACAGCTTATTGCTTACAGCTTATTGCTTACAGCATATAGCTTACTGCCTACTGCCTAAGGCCTCTAAAGCCCTAAAACCCGAGCGTCAACCCAACCGTATACACCTTCGCATTCGGGTAAGAACCGCGGTCGATACCGATGGCTGTATCCGTGCTGGAACCCACGTTGCTGGTTTCCGGGTCCGGACCGGAGTATTTGGTGATCGTGAACAGGTTGGTAGCGCTCGCGAAAATGCGGATGTTGGCCTTGTCCCTGAAAACCGATGACGGCACATTGTAAGCCAGGCTCACGTTTTTCAGCCTTACAAAACTGCCGTTCTCCACAAACCGGCTCGACTGTGTAAATGGCTGGTAGGTTTTGGTAAATGCCGGGATATCCGAATCGGTATTGCCCTCGCGGTAGTAATCGCGGATCTCCGTGAGCAGGAACTGGCGCGCCTCGCCCGAGCCCGACATCGCGCCGGCGCGGGTGTAGTTCAGCTTATCCACGTCAAATGCGCCCTGGAAGAACACGTTCAGCGTGAGACCGCCATAAGTAAAGGTGTTATTCCAACCGCCGGTCAATTTCGGGAACGCATGGCCGACAATCTGAAAATCGTCCGTCGTGATGGCATTATCGCCGTTCACGTCCTCATAATGAGGGTCTCCCGGCACGCGGCCTTGCTTCGCAGCGATATCGGCTTCATCAGGTTTGAAAGTACCAAGGTATTTGAGGCCCCAGTAGGAGCCCAGCGGCTGGCCCGGCATGAGCATAAACTCGTTGGTGATAGACATCCCGCCTCCTGCACCCGTTCCGGTCCCAAGCCGTGGCAACCCGCCCAGGCTCACCACCTCGTTTTTCAGTGTAGAAAAATTCAGGTTCGTTTCCCAGCTGAATTTCCCCTTTTCGATAGGCGTACCACCGATCGCAAACTCGAATCCGCGGTTCCTGATCTCTCCCACGTTGCGCGGCTGTGTACCACCGCCGGCGTAGTTGGGCAGCTGCACGTTCAACAGCAAATCGGTCGTGCTCTTGTTGAAGTAATCCGCTTCGAAATGCAGGCGGCCGTTCAGGATTTCCATTTCGATACCCACATCGGTTTGTGTGGTCGTCTCCCATTTCAGGTTCTTGTTGCCCTGGTTACCTTGAATGACCCCCGCCGTCACGCCGGTATTATTGAAACCAACCTGCGTAGAGTTGTACGGCGACAGTGTCGCGTAAGGGTTAATGGCCTGGCTACCGGTTTTACCCCAGCTTCCGCGCAATTTCAGGTTAGAAAACACATTGAGATTCTTGATGAACTCCTCCTCCGAAAGCCGCCAGCCCAATGCAACCGAAGGAAAAATACTGTTCCGGTTGTCCTCGCTGAACTTCGACGAACCATCGCGACGGATCGCCGCGGTTACCAGGTATTTGTCTTTGAATGCATAATTCACGCGTCCCAGCAACGAGAGCAGCGTCCATTTCGAAAAGCCGGAACTGACAGTCGCGGCCGAGTTGCCGCCGATGTTATCATAACCCAGCTGCGGAAAACGCAGACCGTTGGCCGTTGCCGTAAAGTTCTTGTCCGTAAACTGCTGGGTTTCCAATACTGCCACAGCCGTAATCGAGTGATTCCCGAATGTACGGGTGTAGTTCAGTGCATTGGTATTCTGCAAAGTCACCTGGTCGGCCGAGTAGCGGGTTGCATTTGGGTTGTTGTTTGAAAGGCGCTTGCCGTTGAAGTTCTTGTTCTGCGCGTCGAGGTAGTTGATCGCATACTGCAAGTCGAGCGAAAGGCCATTAATGGGCAGTTGATAGGTTAATCCGCCAATCGCATTGATATTCATGCGCTCAGTGTCGATCGACTTGTCGTACAAATGATCCAGCGGGCTTCTTGAAACCGAACCGATCGGGTCCGCGAATGTCGGCTGACCGTCCGAGCCGTACGCCGGCGTGGTAGGTGCCCATTGCAGTGCTTCTATCAGCGCACCGCCGCCGTCGGTATTGTGGTTGGCGGTTTTGGCACCTGACAGATTGAGCCGCAATGCCAGATTCTTATTGATTTGCGTACGCAGGTTGGTTCTCAAAACATACCGTTTGAAACCGCTGTTGTTCACGATCCCTTTCTGGTTCACGTAGTTGCCGGAGATCAGGAAGGAGGTCTTCTCGTTCCCGCCCGAAACCGTCACCTGGTGCTGCTGGCCGCTTCCCTTACGGTAAACGAGGTCCTGCCAGTCGGTGCCGCCATTCTTCTTGAAATCATCGATCTGCGCTTGTGTAAACGGGGCATTGGAGCCGGTAGCAGCGGCACGCGCGTTCACGATCTCAGCAAATTCTCCCGCAGGCAGGATATCGAACTTCTTAATCACATTCGAAACGCTTCCCTGCCCTTCATAGCTCACTTTTATTCCTTTGCTACCCTTTTTTGTCGTGATGATAATCACCCCGTTGGCACCCCGGCTACCGTAAATGGAGGTCGAAGCCGCATCTTTCAGCACTTGCAGCGATTCGATATCGTTGGGGTTCAACAAATTGTAGTTAGCACCCACAAAACCATCGATCACATAAAGCGGATCATTATTACCCAGCACGGAGTTCGCCCCACGAACGCGCACTTTCGAATCTCCGCCCGGCGCGCCGTTCGATTGCGTCACCTGCACACCCGCCGCACGCCCCTGTAACACCTGATCGAGGCGGGTAACGGGCTGCTGCGAGAACTCCCGAGTCGAAACCACCGACAACGCACCGGTAACATCGGTTTTCTTTTGGGTACCATACCCTACCACCACCAGTTCATCGAGGCTCCGCGAACCCTGCGCCAGTTTAATATCAATGACCGATCGGTTGCCGATCTCTACCGTCTGACTTTCATAGCCGATAAACGAAAACACCAGCGTACCGCTTCCCGGCGCCTGGATCACGTAATTCCCCTCCCCGTCTGTCACGGTACCCTGCGAGGTGCCGCTGATCAGGATGCTTACGCCAGGCAGCGCCGCATTGTCCTGGTCCGTCACTTTTCCGGTCACCCTGGCGTTCTGGGCAAGCAAACTTCCGCCACCCAGGCCGAGCAAAACCAAGCATAAACTCAGTAATTTTTTCATGGATTATTTATAGTTGAACGTTGTTAAATTCTATTTTATCAAAATATGAATATACTATTCCAATATCGACCGCCGACCATAGACCGCCGACCGCCGATTGCTTGACATTAATCGTTAGGTTTTATCTCACCTGGTTTTTCGTTGAGCCGACAAACAACTGCCCGCCGCTCCTAATATGCGATCGGCGGTCAGCCGTCGGCCGTCGGCGGTCCATGGTCAATTCCCCAATCGATACCGTACCGCCCTACCAATCCACTACCGAACCGTCCAGCGAGTTGTAACTCTCCGGATTCTTCCAGTCGTGGCCGATTTTGTCCTTCAATGCATCTTCGTCAAGCTCTACACCCAGGCCGGGTTTGGTAGGCACCATTACGGTCCCGTCTTTTTGTAGTTTGAATGGTTCTTTGAGATAGCCTTCACCCAGCGTAACCTGCTCCTGCACGAGGAAATTGGGCACGCTGGCAGCCAGTTGGAGGCCAGTAGCAAGTGAAATCGGGCCCATCGGGTTGTGCGGGGCAATGGGGATGTAATAGGCTTCGGCCATTCCCGCGATGATCCTGCCTTCGGTAATACCGCCTGCGTGGCATAAATCAGGCTGGATGATGCTGGCTGCACCTTTTTCGAGGATTTCCCGGAAACCCCATTTGGTAAAGATCCGCTCGCCCGTCGCGATGGGAATATGCGTGCCTCTTGCAATGTCTACAAGTGTGTCCACATTCTGTGCCTGGCAGGGTTCCTCCACGAAAAACGGTTGATATTGCTCCAATTCCTTGATCAATACCTTGGAAGTCTGCTGTGGAACAGACCCGTGAAAATCAATGGCGATATCCATTTCCGGGCCACCGGCTTCGCGCAATGAGGCAAAATTGTCGGACGCATATTTGATGAATGCCGGATTCTCAACAATGTTCGCCGGGTTCTTTTTGGCAACGCCGGTTTTAATGATCGTATAGCCCTCGGCTTTCCGTTTCTTCATGTCCTCCGCGTTCGATGCGCGCCCATATATACGCACGCGGTCGCGGGTCGGCCCGCCCAGGAGCTCGTGCACGGGTACGCCCAGGAGCTTGCCTTTAATGTCCCACAATGCCTGATCGATACCGCTTAACGCGCTCGTGAGGATCGGACCGCCCCGGTAGAACGCATGGCGGTAAATCGCCTGCCAGTGATGCACCACCGCCCGCGGGTCCTTGCCGACGAGGTATGGTTCCACTTCCTTGATCGCCGTTTGGATCGTCAGCGCACGGCCTTCCAGCAATGGCTCCCCGAGGCCCACAATGCCGGCGTCGGTATGGATTTTAAGAAAAATCCAGCGCGGCTTCACCAAAAACGTTTCCAGCTTGGTGATCTTGACCTTTCCATACGCCTGAAATGGCGCCGGATTGGCTGCATACGAAGTTTTGGGCAGCAGCATTGTGCCTGCCGCCGCAACGCCCAGAACGGATTGAATAGCCGCCCGGCGCGACAATGCGGTAGATTTCGGGTTAGGTTTCATGGGATTACCAGTTATGGATGGAACCGTCCGGACTTTTCAGGATCGGATGCGGAAATTTGGTTTTCTCTTTGACCTCCATGATGAAAGTCGCCTTTTTCGGATCAAATTTCACCCCCAGTCCGGGCGCGTCGTTGAGATACAGTT
This sequence comes from Dyadobacter fermentans, assembly GCF_019924045.1. Taxonomy (GTDB): domain Bacteria; phylum Bacteroidota; class Bacteroidia; order Cytophagales; family Spirosomataceae; genus Dyadobacter; species Dyadobacter fermentans_A. The sequence goes on from NZ_JAHXBN010000028.1 coordinate 106,147, forward strand.
TACCGTTTTTGAAATTGATAAAATCCTCGTTGAAATACGGCGGCCGCTCCGGTTCACCTCCGCCGAGTTCCATCAACGCCCGCGCAGGGCTGCTGGAACCAAGTACATGCACCAATGTCGCCGTCGCGAGCGGGCCGGTGAAATGCGGTATCATGCCTACGTAATGCGTTTCGCACATCGACGCCAGTTTCTTGAACTCGCTGATGCCGCCCGTGTTCGGTAATGTAAACCGAGTGTAGTCGATCCAGCGGTTTTCGATAAACTCGTTGCAATCCCAGCGGTCGCCGAACTGCTCGCCCACGGCAATGGGCACCTTGGTCATCGAGCGCACGGTTTTGTACACCGAAGGATTCTCCGAGCGGATAATGTCCTCCACGAAATACGGTTCGAGCGATTCGAGGGCGGTACAGATTTTCAAGCCGTCGGTCATATCAAAACGGGTGTGCAGATCGATGGCCCATTTGCCTCCTCCGCCCACGGCGTCGTCGATCCTTTTGCAGAACTCGATCGTCTTTTTCACGTTCTCATAAAAATCGAACGGCTGATCGCCGTTACCGCCCGTCGGGCCGATACGGTAGGCCCTCAGCCCTGCTTCAATGCAATCTCTCGCTCTTTCCTCTTCGGTTTTGGCTTTCGAGGCGCGGAAACCGGTGGCATAGCATTCCACATAATCGCGCGTGGCGCCGCCGAGCAACTCGTACACCGGCACATTCAGCGCCTTGCCTTTAATATCCCAAAGCGCCATTTCCAATGCACCCAATGCATGCAGCTTCTCGCGGCCCGGCGGATAAAACATCCCGCGGTAGACGTTCTGCCAGATATGCTCGATACGGAACGGGTCCTCCCCGATCATCATCTGCGCGCATTGCTCAATCATATCTTTCGAGCCGCCCTCGCCGATGCCGATAATGCCGCCATCGGTTTCGATCTCAACAATGCCGCGGGCCTGGTTGAAAAGCGGTTTGTTATATCCAGGCGCGGCGTAGTAGCGGATCTTGGTAATCTTCATTTTGGAAGCCGCCTCGGCCTTTATCAGCGGAAAGCCGGTGGCGACGGCGGCGGTGCCTAGGAACGCTGTTTTTATAAAATTTCTTCTTCTCATTAGTGTTTCGTTTGGTCAGGTATTGTCAGATGTGGCGATTGTGGTCAGGTATTGTCATTTGTGGTCATTGGTGGTCAGGAGTTGTCATTTGTGGTCAGGGAAAAGTCAGGTATTGTCATTTGTGGTCAGGTGTTGTCAAGTGTAGTCAAGAGTTGTCAGGGAAAAGTCAGGTATTGCCATTTATGGTCATGGGGAGTCAGGAGTTGTCATTTGTGGTCAGGAATTGTGTGTTGTTGAATTCGTTGCTTCATGTTTTTTCTATTCCGTTGCAATAAACCGGGGCTACGAGAGCGGCGTTATTCGATATTCTTAGCCGTTGCTAGAAAACACGAGGCTCCTCCGGAGCCGCTACCGCGCCGGATTAGGTTACTACATTGCCCCGGAGGGGCTTCCTGTTTATAGCAAATCAAGCAAGGCTTACAGTTCTACGACACCGGAGGAGTCCCCTGCGCCCACCGTCAACATCCCGTCAAGTCACAGGCTTTCAATCCCCTCTCTCCAAGCCCCAAAAAAGCCCCGATTCCCGAACCTACACTACTACCCCAATGACTACTCTTGACTACACATGACAACACCTGACCACCCTACCGGCCCACCGCCGTCGGTTTAGCCTTTGACGACTCCCGGGCGATCAGCCTGGCTTCCATTAATATCTGCTTCACACCTTCCTCGGGATTTTTCAGTTTCGTCAATAAGAACTCAACAGCCGTTTTACCCAGCATTTCCAACGGCTGCTGCACGTAAGTGATCGGGCAATAATACAGGTCGAAAACCTCCGCCTGACCGTAGCTGACGATCGCCAGGTCGGACGGCACTTTGAGGCGCAGCTCATTGATATATTTTAATGCATTGATAGCCAAACCATAAGTCGCAAAAATCATCGCGTCCACGCGCTGCCCGGAGGCCAGTATTTCGTCAATCGCCGTCCGTACTTCGCTGTCCATCGTTTCAAAATGCACCTCTTTCAACCAGGAATCGTGAAACTCGATGTGGTTATCGCGCAACGCATGCTTGTAGCCGCGCACACGTTCTTCCATATGGTACATATTCGATTTGTAGGCCATGATCCCGATCTTCGAATAGCCGCTTTGAATGAGGTGAACCCCGGCGTCGTAAGAAGCCTTATAGTTGTTGGTAGCGACGAAATCGGTTTGTATTTCCGGAAAATGGCGGTCCAGCAACACGAATGGAATATTCCGCTCTTTGAGATAATGCACCTGACTTTCGGAGCCTTCGCAGGAGACAATGATGAAGCCGTCGACCTGCCGGTTGATCAGCACATTGAGCAAATCCCACGATTTCTCGGCATGCTCGTCGCAGCTGCCGATGATCACGGTGTAGCCGTTTTTTTTGGCCTCATCCTCCACCACACGTGCGATGTTGGCGAAGAACGGGTTGGAAATGTCGGCGATGATGAGCCCGATGGTGTACGTCTTGCCACTCCGGAGGCTTTTGGCCAGGTGGTTGGGCTGATAGTTCAATTCCTTGGCTATCTGCCTGATTTTCTCAGCAATGGCCTCCCCCACCCTGGTCTCTTTCTCTTTACCATTGAGGACATACGAAACCAGGGCCGTGGAGACGCCCGCCTGCTGTGCAATATCTTTGAGCGATGCTTTTTTCATGGACGTATAAGCGTACCGTCGAATTTTCTTACTTGCCAGTTCGATTTTGTGGTAATCGGGAATTTCGCAGCCGCCTTTTCATCGATGTCCACACCAATGCCGGGCACCTCGTTCACCGACATATAACCGTTCTTCATCGTCGGGCAACCCGAGAATACCTCCAACGTTTTGTCGTTGAACTGCACTGCCTCCTGAATTCCGAAATTCCAGACAGCCAGGTCGATATGCGCGTGCGCCGAGTGCCCTACCGGCGACACATCCCCCGGACCGTGCCAGGCTGTTTTCACATTGAACCATTCCCCGAGCCGCGCCACTTTCATAGCCGGCGTAACCCCGCCGATCTGCGACACATGAATACGGATGTAGTCAAACCACTGGTTAGCCATCGGTTCCAGGAACTCGTTGATATTATTGAAAAGCTCACCCATGGCCAATGGTACCGTAGTGCTCTGGCGCAATAACTTGAACCACTTCATGTTTTCGGGAGAAAACGGGTCTTCGATAAAGAACGGCCGGAATTCTTCGAGCTTTTTGATCATGTTGATCGCGTTCATCGGCTGCACGCGCTCGTGGATATCATGCAGCAGTTCCACCTCCTCGCCGCATTGCTTACGCACGGTTTCGAAGAGCATGGGGATAGCTTTCAGGTAGGCATTTTCGTCCATATAGTTGTCGGTAGCCCCGCCGAAACCCGCTTCCTTGAAATCCGGTTTTTTGGTGGTGCTGCCCACCGCGCCATACCCTCCCTGCTGAATGCGGATGTAGCGGTAGCCCTGCTCCTGGATCTTCTTCACGCTCTCCACCGTTTCCTCGGGTGTGCGCCCGTTTGCATGCGTGTAGCACGGCACCGCGAAGCGTACTTTACCGCCCAGGAGCTGGTACAAAGGCATTCCGGCGCGCTTGCCTTTGATATCCCAAAGTGCCTGGTCCAAACCGCTCAATGCATTGTTCAATACCGGCCCATTCCGCCAGTAGGAACTCACATAGGCAGCATGCCACATGTCTTCGATATTGTCGACGTCCCTTCCGACGCAAAATTCATGGAGATAGGTGTTAATCGCTACCAGCACCACTTCGGCGCGCTGCGTGAAGGTAGCACACCCCAGCCCGTACAATCCCGGCTCGGAAGTTTCGACCTTCACCACAATGAGGTTGGAGCCCTGCGGCGCCGTGGCAATCGCACGAACGCTCTTAATCGTGATGGGTTTCATCGCCTTAGCGTACTGCGGCGTCTCCGCTTCGTCGGACCGACGGTCGGCGGCCCGACGCTCGGCGGTCCGACGCTCGGTGCCTTGGGCGTTGGAAATGCTTCCGAACAGCCCCAGTATCCCCGCGGAACCACCCAGCCCCAGCGCTTTCATCGTGTCCCGCCGATTCATTCCGTTCTCTTTCATTTATATCAGGTTAAAGGTTCAAGAATTGCTGCCATTACTTTTTATCCCACCATATCCTGGTATTCAAATCATTAGGCCCCTGCCGTGTGTTGGCGTCGTTCACATTCTGCAAGTTCACAACGATCTCACTATCGGGGTACGGCATGCGGCGGATAAAGTCCTCCTTGATCTCAGAACCGGGATATGGGTTCTTTTTCAGCGCCGGGAAGCCGCTTCTGCGGAAATTGGCCCAGGATTCGTTGCCGTCCGGGAAGGTTGCTACCCAGTATTGCGTGTTGATCTGCTCCAAAGCCTTGGCGGCATCCAGCGGGTGGGCTTTCAGGTATGCGAGAATAGCATCCTCTCTGATCGCCGCGCCAGGGTCGTAGAGCGCCATTTGTTCCAGGTTGGCCCGGATTCCTTTGGCATAATAATCGGCTGCTTCGCCCGTCACCCACCCGCGCACGGCCGCCTCCGCGAGCAGGAGCTGCACCTGCGCGTAGGTGATGTGGAATTCCGGCGCGTCGAGCTTCAAAACAGTGGTAAGGTTGATCTGCGTGAAGTCCCAGAGGCTTACCACGCCGTTTTCAGCCAATACGCTATTGATTGTCACATCATTATAACCCATCGGCATCCCGATCTGCACTTTCGGATCGGATGAGGCGCGTGCCGGAATTTGTTCCGGGCCGCCCTTCGCGCCCACGTACCTGACCGCGAACACGGGCAAGCGGGGATCATTGTTTTCTTTGAGATAATTCACAAATGGCGCTGCGAGGTAGAAGTTCGTTTTTTCCCGCGCCGCCAGGTGATTGGCAATGTAGTTGTTATAAAGCGATGTATGCCGGATAACCGAGTTATCCGTATTATTCTCAAAAAGGCCGCCTGCTACCGCTTTTGCCACATAGGCTTTGGCTGTCGTCGGATCCACTTTCGAAAGGCGCATCCCTGCCCGGAGCATGAGCGAGTAGCCCAGCTTTTTCCAACGGGCCACATTGCCGCCATAGAGAATATCGGTCGTTACAGGCGCTTGCGACGCGTCGAGCGCTCCGGCTGCTTCTTCCAGCTCTTTGAGAATATCTTTGTAAATAGCCTCCTGCGGGTCATATTTCGGGCGGATTTCTTCGCTGATATAGCCTTTTCCCGCATCGAAATACGGTACATCGCCGTAGGTATCGGTCAGGATCATGAATGCGTAGGCCTTCCAGATCCGGGCAGCGTGGTAGATATTTGCATTCAACGGATCCCCCTTCGTTTGCTCGGTAACCGCTACCAGCTGTTTGATCACATTCCTGTAAAAATTAACCCAAACCAGCGGCGAGTTGGAGTTGTTGAGCTGGTTGTAGTTTCCGCCCGATAATGAGCTCCCATAGGGCGTAATTACCTGCTGCACAATACCGAAGTTGTAGCAGAGCATGCCCAGCGTTGACACGCCGTCGAGGTAAGTGGTGGCAATGATCGCCTTGTTCAGGATCAGGGAAGGTGCCAGGGAAGTCGGGTCGACCTTGTTGGTATTGATCTCGTCAAATCCTTCGTCGCAACCTGTAATGAACGTCAGCGACAAGGCGAGCGCCAGCATATATTTGAATGTAGCTTTCATGGGTTCGGCGGTTAGAATTTTACATTGAGGTTGAAACCAATGCTGCGGGTCGGCGGCAAGCCGGGCCAGAAATCAAGGCCGGTAGCATTATCCGAAGAGTTCAGCACCTCTTCCGGGTCCATATTCTCCGTCCATTTCTTGATCACGAGCACATTGTTCGCGACGGCGCTTAGGCGCAGGCCCTTCACAAATGCTTTTTCCGGCAGCAGTTTGCCCAGGTCATATCCCAATGTGAGCTGGCGCAATTTCCAGAAGCCCGCATTCTGTACAAAATCCTCATTGATCCCGAGCGGGTTAATCGACTCGTAAAACGGCTGCACGGCAGCCTTGGTCTGGTTCACCTCACCGTCGGGGTTCACGCCGTTACCAATCACGTAGCCTTCGGCGCGGCCGGGTAATGTGCGCTTCGACAGCCCGTGGCGCATGTAATTGATGTTACGCCCGGCGATCATTTTATGGCCCAGTTTGAAGTCCACCAGTGCCGAAAGCATAATGCCTTTGTAATTGAATGTGTTGGTGATACCGCCGAAATACTTGGGCAATGCATTGCCTGCATTCATCAATGTATTGTTTCTCAAAGGCATACCGCTGTTTTTATCGAACACCTGCCTGCCTTGCGCGTCGCGCAGGTACGTGAACGTGTACAGCTGGCCAAGCGGCTTACCTACCACCATATTGAGCGTCCGGCCGCCACCGCCACCGACGGTAATCACGGTATCTTTCTCTGCCAGGCCCAGTTTCAGTACCTTGGAAGTATTGTACGACACGTTGAAGCTCACGTCCCAGGTAAAGTCCTTGGTTTTCACCGGTGAGCCCGTCAGCAACAGTTCGATACCCTTGTTCATACTCCGCCCGACATTGATCAGCTGCGCGGTGTAGGACGAAGCATCGGAAATTTGCGCGGCAAGAATCTGATCATCAGTGGTTTTGTGGTAATACGTTAAATCAAACCCGAACAGGTTGTTGAACAACTTCATTTCCAGACCTGCCTCGGCTTCCTTAATGCGGAGCGGGCGCAGGTTTTTATTCGGGACGATAGATGCGTTGACGCCGCCTACCGGCACAGCCTGGCCCGACGGGTTCGGGAACGAGTTGTTATCCACCGCATAATACAATGCATTGGAGTACGGGTTCACGTTGTCGGAACCCACCTGCGCATAAGCCGCACGCAGCTTGCCGAAGGAAATCCAGGCAGGTAAGTTCGGGAAGGCCTGCGAGAAGATAAAACTACCGGTTACCGACGGATAAAGGATGCTGCGGTTCTGGGGCGCTAGCGTTGAGAACCAGTCGTTCCGGGCGGTTACGTTCAAGTAAATAAACTCTTTCCAGGAAATGGTGGCAGCACCGTAAAGCGAATTGATTTTCTTCTCCGAAAGCTGGTAAAGCGGGTTTTTAACCCGGCCATTCATGACCGTATACAAGCCGGGTTGAACGAAATCCTGGACGGTAACGCTGTTGTAGTCCATGCGAGCGTAACGCTGATTGCCACCGAGAGTCACATCCAGGCCGATGTTGCCGAAGGTATGATTGCCGCCGAGGATAAAGTCGAAGTTACGCTCGGTATTACGCCGCACATCCTGTGTAAATGAACCGTTTACATAACCCACCGGCGCCTTGGCGATTGGTGCGTAGCCGTTGGGAATGTTGTAATCCTGGCTGCGTACATAAAAGTCCTGAGCGCCGCGAAGTTGCAGGTAAAGCCAATCGGTAAACTGGTATTTCAAAGCCACATTGCCGAAAAGGCGGTCACGGGAAATGTTCTCAAAATGGTGAGTGAGCGAGTAATAAGGGTTGTTGCGCACGAGAAAACGTGAAAACACAAACTCGTCGCCGTTCGGCAGGGTCTGATTTTGCTTCAATGCGTCGAAAGGCATCGAGTTGGCGAGGGTGAAAATGACCGTCGATGTAGCAAAATCCTGGGTATCGATCTGCGGCGGATTCGTATTCATTTCTTTGGAATAGTTGATGTTACCAAAAGCCGTAAGCCTTTTCGAAATGTTTTGCGTAAAACCCAGGTTTACTACTTTCCGGTTGAATTTGTTGTTCTCGACAATACCCCGGTTATCGCTGTTGGCCAGCGACAGACTGAAACCGCCGTTCGGACCATTGTTGGAAACGGTGATCGTGTTGGTCATGTTCGTCCCGGTGCGGTAGAATTGCTTCACGCGTCCGCGTACGGGCTCGTAAGGCCAGGTCTCATTATCGAAAAGTATTTGCGTCATGCCCGGCTCGAATTTCTCACCGAAGCTCCACACGCCCGAGGTCGGATTAGCCGTCGTAGGACGTTTTCCTCCTTCTCCCTGACCATACTCGTATTGAAAATCAGTAAAATCCAACGGGGTATCGGTTGTGAAATTAATGTTGTAATCGAGGCCGATACCTTTTCCCGTGCCCCGGTTTTTGGTCGTGATCATCACCACGCCATCCTTTGCCCGCGAGCCGTAAAGCGCTGCGGCAGTGGCGCCTTTCAGCACGGTCATCGACTCGATATCGTCCGGGTTAATGCTGGAAAGACCGTCGCCGCCGTCGGAACTATTCGCAGCGCGCGACCCGTAATCCCCGCCTCCGGCGAAGTTGGAATTATCGATCGGCACGCCGTTCACGACAATGAGCGGGTTGTTCTGCCCGCTGAACGACGATTGCCCGCGGATACGGATCTTGGCCGTTCCTCCCGGCCCCGTCGATAGTGAAGTAATATTTACGCCTGCCATTTTGCCCTGTAACGAGCTCATTACGTTGGGGGTACGGTTGGTCGAAATCTGGTCCGAATTGACCGTCGCCGTAGCATAACCGAGTGTTTTGGCCTCCCTTTTAATTCCCAGCGCGGTTACCACGAACTCATCGAGGTTCCTCGATTCCTGCATTAATTGCACATCGATCACCGACCGCGCGCCAACTGCGATGGTCTGACTTACATAACCTATAAAAGAGAACACGAGCGTCGCATTGGCTGGGGCATCCAGGGCATATTTGCCGTCGGCATCGGTAACAGTGCCTTGCGAAGTGCCCCCGATCAGGATATTCACGCCGGGTAAGGGTTCCTTATTCTCGCCGGTGACGGTGCCGGCAACCCGGCCTGCCTGGGCAAAAACCGGGCCGCTACACAGTGTCGCGAGCAGCACGATCATCGTAAAACATTTCTTCATCACATCTAATCGGGTCAAAATTCAGGGTGAGTAGGAATTATGCAAAACGTACGCGAAAACCGTAAGCGCTTACGGACACGAAGGCCAGGAATAGTACAAGCAACAAAATAACAGGCACGGCTTGAAAGACCGAACGATAATATATATACGTAATCAAAAAGAATCCATGCCACTGCCGACAAAACGCCGTCGACGCAGTTCATGCCTCCAAGGCACGGAATACAAGCTATGTCTGAACTACATTTTTTTGTTTAAACGATTAAGCAGGTTGCCAAACAAGATGTCGAATGATAATGTCTTAGTCAGGTTGTTCTGTGATGGTATCGGGTACTTTAACGGCTAGCCGGAACTGTGCCGGGTTGCAGGAGGAAATATTAAATACGTCTGTCTTTAATATCTGGTATCTAATCTGCCAATAAGGAAATAATGTGTCCAAATGTAGATTTAATCGATTAAACAACAAAATTTCAAAGCAAATATTTTAACATTTTTTCTAAAAATAAGCACATAACCTGTTTTCATTATCTCCAACGCATTGCACAGCCACGATGTATTTCAGATAATGATTCGCCCGCTTTGCGTAAATGCGGGTTACTTCCAGGCCGCCGACCGTTAGATTTACCCCGAAATCCTCCTTATGGTTTTCCGATCATCCATCCTGTCATGACCTTTTTGAAACGTATGTTGGAACAATCCAGGCTCCCGCTGTCCGTCGGGCAGTTCTGGTGGTACTCCTTCTGCTATTGGGGCATTTTCGCGGTAATAACGTTCGGTCAGCTTATGATGCTGTGGCTTTTGAAGGAAGGGGTGGTGATGCAGCCTCACGAAATGTTTATATGGCTGCTCGACGGACTGTTCTGGTGGTCCACCAGCCCGCTTGTGCTGTACGCCGCCATTAAAGTCCCGATCGCCTTCAAGGTCCGTGAAAGTTCTTCGATTTTCAAGCCGATCCTCGTCCACCTTGCGATCGTTACTTTTCTCAATATTTTCATCAACATCCTGCACTATTATATTACCAATCCGCTCATGTACCGTGCGGTCGGGAAATCGGTGCCGCTGGAAAACTACCTGTTCTCGTTTTTTATCGCCTACACCGCGAGTTTTGGCCAATACCTGCTGCTGGTGGTCGGTTTTAACAAGGTGTCCTACATTTACCGCTACCAGGAACTGAAACAGCAGAATTTCGAAACCGAGCTGCACAACGAACAGCTCCGCGGTCAACTGGCAAATGCACAGCTGCAATCGCTCAAAATGCAGCTCAACCCCCATTTCCTTTTCAATACATTACATAGTGTGGTGAGCCTGATGGTTAAAAACGATATCCGCAAAGCCACGCTTATGATCACCACGCTGAGCGACCTGCTGCGCGCCGTACTCGTGAACCAGTCGGCCGATTTCATTCCCTTGCAAGAGGAACTGAAACTCACCCGCCAATACCTCGACATTCAGCAAGTCCGTTTTCAGGACCGTCTTAAAATCGAATACCACATCGATCCGGCGTCCGAGCTTTACCCGGTACCCCAGCTCATCCTGCAACCAATCGTAGAAAACTCCATTACCCACGGTATCTCCGATATGACCACCAACGCGCTCATCCGCATTGCCAGCACCGTGAACGCCTCGGGCATGCAGGTGACGGTTTACGACAACGGCATTGGCGGCGCGTCAAAGAAACCGTCAAAAGGAATGGGACTGGGCTTACAAAACACACGACTAAGGCTTCAACAAGCCTACGGCGCAAACGCCCGGCTGGAATTTGACCAGCCGGTGGGGGGAGGGACATCGGTAACGCTCTATTTTGACGGCCGACCGCCGACCGCTGACGATAGACCATAGGCCTTCGGCCGAAGGCCCCCCAACAACGCTCACCAAACACCCCAAAAGAAACTATGAAATACCGCTGCCTGATCATCGATGATGAAATGCTGGCCAGGGACGTAATCAGGACATTTGTACAGCACGATCATTCCATTGAAATTACCGACGAGGCCGCCAATGGCCCGGAAGCGGTGGTGAAAATACTGCAACACCGACCCGACGTCATTTTTCTGGACATCCAAATGCCGGAGCTTGACGGTTTTGAGGTGCTGCGCGAAGTATGGCCGCATCATCAGCCGTTCGTCGTGTTCACCACCGCGTTCGATCAGTATGCATTGCGTGCATTCGAAGTGAATGCGATTGATTATCTGCTCAAACCCTTTGACGAGATCCGCTTCCACCAGTCGCTAGGCCGGTTGAAAGAGCGGCTGAGCCAAAAATCCCAGCCACGGATCGAAGAACTGGTAAACAGCCTCCTGCGCGACCAGAAGGAGGAAAACTACCTGCAACGGTTGCTGGTGAAAGAGGCCGGCAAAATGTACCTGGTCAAAACGGACGATATTACGCACTTCTCCGCCGATGGCAATTACATATCGGTTTACACGGCCCAAAAGAAGGTTTACACAGTTTACGAAAGCCTCGGCAGCCTCGAAAGCCGCCTCGATCCGGCGGTCATGATTCGGGTGGGACGTTCGAATATCGTAAACATGAACTTCATTTCAGAGCTCGAAACCTACTTCAACGGTGAGTACATCATCCATTTATCCACCGGTGAAAAAGTAAAATGGACTCGTGGTTACCGTGATAACATAAAGGCTTTCATTACCAAAATGGGTTAGCCGGCCGATACGGTTCACGATTTGAAATGCACGCTTTACATAGTAAAAAGTCCAGATCAGACATTTTTCGTACCCATTTCAACGATTTCGAGTACAAATTTGTCAGACAAGATAGCTTGCAGCTTTGGGCGGACACCTCAGGCAGATAGCTATCCCCGACATTCAACCGTAATTAAATCCGTTAGCCATGCTCTTCAAATCTTCTACCAACCTGACCTCAGCGTTATCGGCCGCGCTCCATAATCATAAGGGGCAACGCCAGGCCATTTTCATCGCCGCGTTTGTGGCCGCGCTCATTCTCTGGAAATTGTTTACGAGCCTCGCCGCTGGCAACCACGCGGATGCATGTACCTCGCCCACAGAGACCTCCAGCGACGACCAGAAAATGGCCGGTATGAAATGGAGCTACGATGAACTGGCCCACAAGCTCATCATCGAAAACACCGACCTGGCCTATGCTGAAATCGGAGAAGGGTTCACCAAAGGAATTGGCCGGGCCCTCAATAAGGTTACACGGCAAGGCGTTGCCCGGCAGAATTCCGGCAAGCGGGTGTTGGTTAATTTGTGACCCGCACCACGAGCTTACCCATCACATGCCCTCGCTCCATTTCTTCGTGTGCCTGAGCGAGGTCATGCCAATCATAAATCTTTGAAACATGCGGCCGCAACTGCCCGCATTCCACCATTTCGACCAGCTTTTGCAACACCTGGCCGTGGCAGCTCTCCTGTTGGGCTGCATTGGGGCGGCCGGAGCGCCGGCCGCCGGAGCGCCGGCCATCCATAAACTGGTAGCTTAGGGTGATGTTCTTCAACAGCAGTTGATACCCTTGCTGCTCGTCCACCGCGACCGGCAGTATAGTGCAGATGTGGCCGTTGGGCGAAACGTAATCGAGGCTGCGGGAAAAGCATTCTCCTCCGGCATTGTCCATAATCAAACCCACTCCCCGGCCTTGGGTAATGTCCATCACGGCACCGGCGACATCGGTTTCGCGGTAATTGAGCACATGGTCGGCGCCTAGTGCATCGGTACAATATGCGAGGGATTCGGGTCGGCTGGCGGTGGTAATGATCCTGCACCCTGCATTTTTAGCAAGCTGAATGGCCAGGTGCCCTACCCCGCCCGCACCGGCGTGTATCACCACCCAGTCGCCCGACCTGACCCGCAACCGATCAAATAGTGCCTCATATGCGGTAATCCCCACCAACGGGATGGCTGCGGCTGTCGCATCTGCAAGCGTCCCCGCACGTGTACACGAGCGATGATCGATCGCCACATATTCCGCATTGGCGCCGTTACGAAAGGGTGTCGGTGAGCCGATTACCCGGTCGCCGATTTCAAAACCCGTCACATTCCGTCCCATTTCGACCACGATACCGCAAACATCAAAGCCGAGCGTAAGCGGGAAATTCCGGGGAACGGAGACCTTGTTCCGAATCCGGCAATCGAGCGGGTTAATACTGGTAGTCAATACCTTTACAATGAGGTCGCATGCCGTCGGCACCGGATCGGCCACCTGCTGCAACTCGAACACCTCAGCCACCGGCCCGTGGGCGATAATTACATTTGCTTTCATAGATCTGATTTTTAAGCAAATGTCGGGGCAACAAACCGGGCGTACTTGCGCGGAAGGGAGCGCTATTTGTGCGAGCGGGAGTTTTTGAATAGCATGGGCCTAACCTTGTATTTTCTCAAAAAAGCATTTGAAAAAGCGGCGGCGCTTTCATACCCGCACTGCAAGGCGATGGCCGAAACGTCCAGACTCGTATCCAAAAGTAATTTAGCGCCGCGTTCGAGGCGAAGGTCATATTGATATTGGAAAACAGAAGTGCGCATTTGTTCACGGAAAAGCTGTTTAAGGCGAAAACTGTTGGTACCTGCCAGCCGCGAAAGCTCAGCGATCGTCAGAAAACGTTCGGCCTGGTGAATATGCCAGACAGCCTCTTCCAGAATGGCTTCCCCGCGGGCGTGCGGGAGGCGCGGGAGCGAGCGCGACGCAAGGTTGAAAAGCTGCTCGCTTATGAGCTTCTCCTGGAACAGGTTGAGTAACCCCTGATTTTCACGGGAAATGTTTTTGAGCTGCAAAAATGCCTGCGTGACTTCGGCAGACAAACTCATAACCTGCAATTCTCTCTCGAAAACAGCAGGCGCATGGCGTTGCAGCATCGCCGCGTGCGCATCGGAGAGATGCATATGAATCACTTTAAAAGCCGTGTTTGCCGGTAATGCAGCCTGATACGGCTCCTTCTCGGTCCGGTAAAACAGCGCCTGCCCCTTCCGGAAACCGTATTCCTGCGAATGTTTGGGCACGGATCTCGATTCCCCAGCAATGCATAGCACCATTTTGTAAAAACTAGCTGCGTAGCTGACATCTAACGTATGAGCCACATTGGTCTGAAAATCAAACCAATGCATGCCATGCATTAAAGTGCCTTCCGACTGCTCGTAATGGCTGTAAAGCGGCCGGCCTGTAAAAACCGGGGCGGGTTTCCCGGGAAAAAGCGTTTCGTTCTGATAGGAAATCCTCATGAGCACTCACATTTCGATTCCTGCAAAATAAAAAACGCACCCGAAAAACCCGCCCCGCGAGTTATTAATAGGCTGCTTCCAGCTCTGCTTCTTCTACAACAGCCTTTTGTTCAACTTTGGGCGGCAGCAGCTTGTACATCACCGGCGTCACCAGGCGCGACAGCAACGTAGAGCTGATCAACCCGCCGATCAACACCAGTGCCAACGGCGAATACAATGCGCTGTACTCGATCACAAGCGGCAGCAACCCGCCGATCGCCGTCATGGAAGTGAGCAATATCGGTACGAAACGGATTTCACCGGCCTCGATAATGGCTTCTTCAATGCTCTTACCCTGCTCGCGGAGCTGGTTGGTGAAGTCGACGACGAGCAGTGAGTTCTTCACTTCAATACCTACCAATGCAATAAAACCGATCGTAGCTGTAAATGACAACGTTTCACCCGTCAGGAAGAGCATTGCAAGCCCGCCCACAATACCCAGCGGAATCACCGACAATACGATCAGGATGCTTTTAAAAGTTTTGAATTCCAATATCAACACACCCAGGAAACCGAAAACGGTAATGAGTATGATCAATCCCAGTCCGCCGAAACTCTCCTCCTGGCTCTCTTTTTCGCCGGCCACTTTGAAATGCTGGCCTTTTTCAAATTTAAACTGGTTGAGCTTCGCCGTAATGTCGTCGTTCATTTTCTGGACGTTGTAGCCGGGTTTCGTAAATGCCGAAACGGTCACGTAGCGGTCCTTATCGTAATGCCGGATCTGGTTCGGTGAGCTTTCCATCTCGATGGTCGCTATGTTTTTCAAAGGGATACTCGCGCCCGACGCCGAGGTAACATACAGTTTATCAAAAACACTGTAATCCTGAATGGCTGCATTACGCGGCACCGACACATTGATATTGTAACTATCCGCCTTGCCTACATCTTCCCGGAAAGTGGCCACGTTCAGCCCGGCAGCCCCCAGCCGCACCGTACGGTCGATGTCGGCCGAGGAAATGCCCAGCGTTCCGGCTTTCTGTTTATTGATGTTGATGCGTAAGTCGGTCGGTTGTACCAGCAACGGGTTGTTGACGTAAATGGTACCTTCCGTTTTAGTGAGCAGGTCGGCGACGCGGAAGGCTGTTTTACGCAAGTCTTCCAGGTTTTCGCCATAAATACGATAGGCCAGCGGCGCCTCGATCAACGGGCCCTGTTCAAAGTCCTTGACCTTGATTTCTGCGCCCGGATAGCGTTCGAGCTTTTTGCGCAGCTTTTCAATCACCTCCACCTTTTCCTCGGTTTCGAGTCCTTCCACCTGCACAAAAATCTCGGCAAAGTTCTCGCTCTCATTCCGCTGTACTACATTATAATACACCCGTGGGTTACCCTTTCCGACATTGGTCGCAAAGGAAGTAATGAGCGGTTCCTGTTTGAGAACACCTTCCACGTAGCGGGCTATCTCGTTGGTTTTCTTCAAATTCGTCCCTTGTGGTGTTTCAATGTCGATCAGGAACATAGGCTTTTCCGACTTCGGGAAAAGACTGTTGCCAATCAGCGGAACCAGTGCCAGCGAGCCGGCGAATATCAAACCGGCAATCGCCAATGTCGTTTTAGGCCAATGCAATGCACGGTCGAGCACGCTGCCGTACGTTTTGTGAATGCCTTTTTTCATGCCGCGCAGAAGCCAGTTGCCATCTTCCGAAGCATGGGGTTTCAATATCACGCTCGACAGGAACGGCACCACGGTAAGCGACACGAGCATCGAAGCGAACACCGTCGTGATCACAGACATGGGCAGGCTGCGGATAAAATCGCCCGCACCCTCGGGCAGGAACACCAGCGGGAGGAATGCGAAGATCAGCAGGATCGTACAACCCACCACGGCGAGGCCTATTTGCGACGACGCCTGAATAGCTGCCTGCACCTTGCCATAGCCCATCCTCAAATACCGCTCGATATTCTCCACGACCACAATGCTGTCGTCCACCAGGATACCCAGCGCCACGATCATCCCCACAATGCTGAGCTGGTTGATATTGTACCCCAGCAGGTTCATCATCGTAAGGCCGATTGCCAGCGAAAGCGGGATCGAGATCATCACCACCAGCGATGCCCGTGTACCGAGCGGTAGCAATGTGAGCAACACAAGCAAAATAGCGATTCCGAAATCCCGTGCGAAATGCGACAACCGGGTATCCACACTACCAGCCTGGTCAAAAACCTTGATCATTTCGATGTTTGAAGGCAGGTCTTTCTGAAACTCCGCTACAACAGGCTCCACCTGATCGCGCACGGAAATGATGTTCTCGCCTTCCTTCTGGCTCACATTGACGAAGCTGCACCGGAAGCCGTTCAGGCGGGTAATGTGCGTTTCGTCTTCGTAGCCCATCTTCACGTCGGCCACGTCTTTGAGGTACACGATCTTGCCGTCCGAACGCGACACCACCGTATTGGCCACTTCATCGAGCGTGCGGTAGCTGCCGCTCGTTTTGATATTCAGCTTTTTGGTGGCCATGCTGATACTACCGCCGGGAATGTTCACGCCCTCGCTCTGCAACGCACCTACGATCTGGTCCTGGGTTAATCGCTGCTGCGCGATCTTCTGCAAATTGAGGCTCACTTTCACCTGTGGTTCGGGAATGCCCGAATACTCTACCTTTTTGAGTGTTTTGATCTTTTCGAGCCGCTCCTTGAAGTCCTTCGAATATTTCTTCAACTGCGCGTAAGTCGCGTTCTCACTGATGAGTGCGTACTGGTAAATGCTTACGTCGGATGGTATCTGTTTGTTAATACGGATATCGGCAATGTCGGTAGGGAGTTGTGAGCGCAAAGCATTGATCTCGCGCACTACTTCCTGGTATTTATCGTCGGGATCCGAGCTGTATTTGTAAATCACCTGCATTACCGCGAGGCCGTCGCGGATGTCGGTGATAATGTGCTTCATATCGTCGAGTTCGTTGATCTTCTTCTCCATCGGGTCCACCACCAGCTGCTCCATATCTTTCGGGTTGGCGCCGGGGTATACCACCACCACGGTAAATTGCGGCGGGTGAATGTCGGGGTCCTCGCTTCGGGGCATGGTGAAGAGCGAGTATAGCCCCAGCGCCAGCACACCCAGGAATACTACCAGTGTGAACTGGTAATTCTTGACTGCAAATTCAGGTAATTTCATGGTCTTTGCGGTTGAAACAGGTTACTGAACTACTTTAATCACCGATCCTTCGGCCAGATAGGCCGATCCTTCGCGGATTACCTGCGCACCTGCGTCTATGCCTGCGAGGATAAATGCCTTGTCGCCATCGAGGAATGCGATCTTCACCCGCTTCTTCTGCGCCTTGTTACCTTCGGCCACAAACACGAATGCGCTGTCATTTTCCCCTTCGATCAACGCATCGACGGGAACGGAAACCATACTGGTCTTTTCTTTCGGGTAAATATGTACCTTGGCAAAAAGGCCGCTCGCCAGCTTGGCGGCAGGTTTATCGAGCGTGATTTCAGCCTGATAAAGTCCCGAAACCGGGTCGCTCACCTGCGCGAGGGTTTTCACATGGCCCGTGAATGTCTGGGAATAGGCGTCGAAATGGATTTCCGCTTTCTCGCCGCCTTTCAGCCGCGCCCAATCCTTGTCGGTGAGCCCGCATTTCACGACCCAGTCGCTGCTGCTGGTGCTGCTGATGTGCAGCACGGGCGTACCGCCTTGCACCTGCTCACCGGCATTCTGCAATTTCTGCATGACTACACCATCGGCGGTGGAGAAGATTTTGGTTTGGGACAAGTTAAATTTGACGATGTCGAGCTGTTTTTCAGCCAGCACCAATGCGGTTTGGGTATTTTCCAACTGTTCCTTCGTCGCCACGCTGTCGCGGAAGAGGTTCTGTACGCGGCGGGCGTCTCGCTGGGCTTTCAGGAAGTTTTCCTCAGCCTGGCCCATTTGCGCGGCAATTTCCGTCGTGTTAAGTGTCGCCAAAAGCTGTCCTCTGCGCACCTTATCGCCCTCTTTTACCATAATATCCTTGATAATCCCTCCTATCTTGAACGATAACCGCGCTTCATTTTCAGAGCCCAGCAAGCCGGATGTTTCCACGGCCTGCGCCTGGGTCAATGCGGCTGAACTGATGATTTTCACGGGAATGGTGTCGTCGGTCTGCTCCGGCTTCTTTTCTTCCTTACAAGCGGCGGTCAGGAGCGCGGCCGCGAGGACGTAGGCGTATATGATGGGATGTGTTGTAGCTTTCATATCATGTTAGTTTGAAAATAAGTAGCTCGCCCGGGCCCGCTCCAATTCGGCAGCGCGGGTCTGGACATTCAAATAGGAAATGCTTTGTTGAAGCTGGTCGTTGATCAGCCGGTTCTGCGCGTCAAGTAATTCGATGTAGAGCAGCTGGCCTTCCCGGTAGAGTT
Source organism: Dyadobacter fermentans (assembly GCF_019924045.1). GTDB lineage: Bacteria > Bacteroidota > Bacteroidia > Cytophagales > Spirosomataceae > Dyadobacter > Dyadobacter fermentans_A. Next base: position 124,551 of record NZ_JAHXBN010000028.1, read on the forward strand.
TCTGCTGGTCCTGATAGTATTGCTGCGACAATGCAGTCTGGCTTTTGGTAGCGCGGTAAGTGAGCACTGCCGATTGAAAAGTATTGGCGGCTGTTTTGTTTTGTAGTTGAAGCTGTTGTTCTACCTGACTGATCTGCTCGCCGGTAGCCTTCTGCTCCAATTCGGCTTGTTTCACTTTGTATTGCGTGCGGTTGTTGGCAAACACACGCCAATCGAGCGTCACGCCGAAAAGGTAATAGCGGGTATCGCGGTTGAAATTAACGAAATCACCCTGCGAACCCAGGTCAATGAATGTCGATAGCTTCGGCAATGCGCCTGCCTGTGCCAGCTGGCCGGATAATGCATTGATTTTCGAAAGCGATTCCAGCTTCGCCAGCTCCTCTCTCCTACCTGGCGCAGCCGTATCCGCAAGCACTTCCGACTCATTCGGCGACCCTATTTCCAGGCTGGTTTCCAACGGATTGTTCAGCAAAAAATTAAAATAAGCCTTCGCATTTACCGATTGATTCTTCGCATCCACCAGCCTTGCTTCCAGGCCTATCACCTCATTCTCCGAGCGGGTCACCACGGTACGGATCGCCTTATCGTTCTTCACCAATGCCTGGTTGAACCGCAAATTCTCTCTCGCCAGCGAAACGGCGCTTTCCAGAATGCGAACGGCCTCCTCGGCTTGCTGGCAGGCATAGTAAGCCAGCTTGATCTCCTTCACTAACTCTCTCCTGTAAACGTCAACCTCCGCCTGCTGCAAATGAATCTGCTCCTTTCGGATCCTGGTATTGTAAGTGATTTCGGCATTATAAAGCGGCAGAGAAGTCCGGAATTTGGCATCGTAATAGTTTCGCGGATTGAAGGTCTGGCTCACATTCTCCACTTTCGGGAATGCCGATGAGTTGGTGAGTTCATTGAGTGAATTATATACCGGGTTCAGCAAATCGCCAATCGGGATGCTGATCTTCCTTCCGCCGCGCGAGTCGAGATAAGAAGTACTGAAATTGACCTCGGGGTAAAAGAACGTCCTGGCTTCTTTGAGCGCGAACAGGTTCCTTTCGAGGATAAACCGCTGTTGTTTAAGCCCCTGGTTATTGTGCAAGGCGTGGTCGATATAGCCTTGCAAATGCGTATCCTGCCCTCGTACGGGATTAAACAGGCTCAGCAAAGGCACAAGAAGATACTGCCAATGCCGGGGCATGGGTTTCAATAATCGCATCATTTTAAGTAATGTTTAGTTTATAAACAGTGTTTAGTGAGTGGCAAAATTTTTTACATTTTCAGATTGGCCATAAAAAGATCGAATGAGCTGTATAGTACCTCGCGGGTCGTGTCATCGGGCAACATGAGAATGCACATGCGCTCGCGTACGTAAAGCGAAACCAATCCGTGCACAAACGACCAGACCATAATCGCTGTCACATGCAGGTCCGCCGGCCGGATCCTCTTTTGTTCGAGGCATTCGGAAAGCGTCGTCAGCAAATAACCGAACGCACATTCCCCCGCCTTCCATTTTTCCTCATTCTTGATCTGCTCCATTGGCGCGCGCATGATGAACATCAGATCATAGTAATCAGGATTTTCCAGGCCGAATTTGATGTACGTTCTGCCGATCGCCCTCAGCCTTTCAAATGGGTCGGCGATCCCGTCATGCTGGCGTAAATGCTTGTCCAGGATATCGAAAGCATTTTCATGAATTACATAGAAAATCTCATCCTTATCCTTGAAATACAGATAGATAGTAGCCGGACTATATTCAATATCATCGGCAATGCTACGAATCGACGTCTTATCGTAGCCTTGCTTCAAAAACAGCTGAGTCGCCGATTCGATAACCAGGTTCCTCATTTCCTGCTTCTCCCGCTCTTTTCTCTCCTTAATCGCCATGCTTTTGTAATTACGATGTGAATATAATAAACACTGTTTAGTAAATGCAAGTTGTTTACTAAAATAAGGTAGGAATGGCGTAATTCTACCCATGAACGGGAGAAGAATATGCAGGCAATGCTATTTCCGCTTGAAACGGTCGTCGGTAAGGGCTTCAAGGAACGCCACGATGTCGTCGACCTCGTTATCGGAAAGGTTTAGCGCGCTGCCGAGCGACAGATCGCGATTAATGGGATTGCGTACGAATTTATCAGGCGTATTGTAGTACTGGACCACCTCGCGCAGTGTTTTAAACATCGCATTGTGCATATAAGGAGCCGTAACGGCTACATTCCGCAGGCCGGGCACTTTAAACAGGCCGATATGCGAGCTGTCCCTGGTCACTTTAAAACGGCCGGGGTCATTGAGCTCCTTGCCATTAAACAGACCGATGCTCTTGAACCGGTCGGCGGTGAAATCCTCGCCGGAATGACAAGTGGCGCAATTGGCTTTGCCTATGAACAGCATTCTGCCCCGAACGGCAGCAGCCGACATCGCATGGACGTCCCCGTCCAGGTAGCGATCATAGGGCGTATCGGTCGTTTCGAGCGTGCGTTCGAAAGCCGCAATGGCGCCGATCAGGTTTTTAGTATTGACCTCCGTTTTAAATACCTTTTGAAATGCGGCACTGTAAAAATCATCTTTTTGAAGGCGTTCCACGGCCTGGTCCACCGGCAGGTCCATTTCGTCGCGTGTGGCGAGCGGGCCGAGCGCCTGCTCTTCGAGGGAAGCCGCGCGGCCATCCCAAAAGAAATCGGTACGGCCCGACAGGTTTGTCAGCGCCGGACTGTTGCGCGTCAGCCGCGTACCTTTATCACCGATACTGAATGCTGCCGTATCTGCAAAAGCAAACTGCGGAATATGGCAGGAAGCACAGCTGATCGCTCGCCCCCGCGAGAGGATGGGGTCCGAAAACAGCCTCTCACCCAGTTCCTCCTTTGTGTTCAGTTCTACCGACGCCTCGTTGCTTTGCAACGACACGAATGCCAGCGAACCACCGCAAAGCACGGCCGCCAGCCATTTTGTAATACCCATTTTGAAACGTTGGATTTGATTCAATGCACTTCAAAAGATTCCTTAAAAGGCACACAAAGGCCGTCCTCATTCGAGCATAAAAGCCCTTTGATCGTACCGGAAACCTTACCGCCCGCCTTGGCTACTCTGATAGTCTGCCGGAATTCGGCCTTGTCTGTGAAATAGGTATAGGCCTTATCCCAGGTCGGATCCACCGCTTTAAGCGGCTTCACCGCCCGTATTTCGCCTACGAGTTGGTAGGCATTGTTGGCATTGAATGCAAATTCAGTAGGGAGCGGTCCAATGTCACCCTTGAAGTCGGACGAGTAGAGCTTCCAGTTTTTATTGATATCTGCCGAAAATACTATTTCAATCTGCTCGCCGGGTTTGGCGCCCGTTTTCGAAAGGGCCACTTTCCAGTGTGAAATATCTTTTAGGCCCTGGCTAAAAACGCTGCCCGCACAGCACAGTACCGCCATTAAAATTCTGTAAATCATTGGAATTGCATTTTAAGAATGAAATGTCAAACAACTGCAAAGCACGTTGCACCTTACCGGCCCGGCCTTGCAGTTGTCTCAAATCACCACGTACCTAGTTTGTTGAACTCACGATTTAGTCCAAGTATTGTTGTTGCGTTGCGTCACCCTGAGCGCAGTCGAAGGGCATGTACGGTGTCCGCGGAATCCGTTGCATTGTTGTTACATGCCTGACGGCATTTTACTAAACGGTCGATATTCGATTGGGCTACCAAGATTACATCGCTAACGCGATTTCGACGCTTTGCCGGCCAGTGCCGTCAGGCACGTGACATTGGTAGAAAACATGGCCCCATGCGATATTTCAGAATCCCGCAGGGATGTAACTACAACGACGTACGCGTCACTAATCCCTCATTTCGAGCTTTTGGTCGCTCCTGACGAAGCGGCGCTGATACCCGACGGCACCGGCTCAGAAATGAGCTCGTTGAGGTCTTTGTTCCATTTCGCAACGTAATCCTCGAAGTATTTGCCGGTAATCTCGCCAGTGTAGCCGGTGTGGATCTGGCGCACTTCCCCTTTGCGATCGATCAGGATCGTGGTCGGGAATGCCATCATGCGGTTAAGCGCAGGCAACTTGTCGGAAGCTACTTTCTTGTCCGCAATACCTCCGAACAGAATGTCATATTCGATACCATATTTCTTTTTCAGTGTGCCAAGCGTGTATTTGGCATATTCGAGGTCGTCTTTCTGCTCGAAACCGATGGCGATCGCTTCTACGCCACGGTCTTTGTTGGCGCGGTACCAAGGCGCCAGGAACGACGTTTGGTCCGTACAGTTAGGGCACCAGGTACCGATGATCTCCACGATCACCACCTTGCCTTTATACTTGTCGTCGCTCAGCGAAACCTGCTTGCCGTCGAGGTCGGGCAATGTGAAATCAAGCTTTTTGTAGCCTTCTTTCAAGTAAGTCAGTTTATAAGGGTCGGGCAATTCCGCCTTGTCGTTCTTGCTGCCTTCGAATTTGGTATTGTCATAAATCCCTGAGCTGATCACGCCGGTAATGCTGCCATCCTCGTTGATTTTGCCTTTGTACACACGCGGGTTCGGGCCGGAGAAATGCGAGAGTACAAATTCGTCGCCTTCCACGACGCCTTCGAGCTCGCGGCTATCCCCTACCGTCGACATGACCACGCCGGTGAGTTTGTTGCCTTCCTGTTTCAGAAGTGCCACGTTATCGGGCATTTTGGCTTTGCTGAAAACCTGCAAATCCCATTTACCGGAGAGATCATGCTTGGTAGGCTGCTCTTTGCCTTTCTCTAAGAAACGGTAATTCTTACCATATTCAGCCGAGAATGGCAGCGCATTGCCCCGGAAGCCCGGTACGAGGCTGCGGTACTCGCCCGTAATTTTGCCATCTGTTTCTACTTTCGCTACCAGCGCGGCATCGTAGGTATTCATCTTTACGAAAATCGAGTCCCCGCCTAGCTTCGTCACCTTGAAATCGTCGCGGCGTGACCCGTTGAGCAGGGTCAGGATCGGGTGGTCCTTGTCTTTGGCATTGTACTCAAAGTTGAAAGGAATGTGCGTCTCGCTAATCACAAACTCGCCCCTCCATACGCCTTGCCTGGGTGCTTTGGCATCCGGACCGTCGCCTGCAAATGCTGCGCTGCCGAACAATGTGGCTCCTGCCAATGCCACGGCTTTCATCTGGTTGTTGATTTTCATACAACTCGAAATTTTTAGGTTTTTGAAAAATGAAATACGCTGTTTGCGACCCGAGGCATTTTGCAGGATTGGCCCGGATCATCGGCGGTCGGTGGTGGTTTGTGACCGGCCGTTGAATCATGCAGCAAATATAAAACGGCGATTTTAATTATCTACAATTTTCGTAGACTAAGTAGAATAAACTCGTTTTTCGTACCACCAAACTCCTACACAGGTACCTATAATGCAGCCCGTGCATCTGGTGGCAATGTACCCGATTTGTGTTTTTAAAATTTTGATAAACCGCGTCCCGTGCCGTTACCTTTGTGGCGTCTTACAATTACTACCTGCAAAGTAAATGTGATTTATAGGTGAAGCCTTCCGCCGGTCGGCCGCCGTAGTTCGGAAACTATAAATTTACAAATCATGTCAAAATCAGTCCCTTGCAAACATTGCGTGCTGAAAAGCACTTGTACACAACATCGTTGTTGTCCGGCGGATATCTGGCGGAGTTAATTGTCAATTTTTTTATTCTTTTAGTCTATAAAATCAATAGATTAAATATAATGCAACTTGATCCGACGGTGTGCGGAATGGCTACCGACGGGACTGCAGGCTCTCCGTCCAGCCATTCCTGCCATCGCCGGATCAGGTTTCCAACAGGTTTAAGATCCTATAAATACTTATGAAACATTTATTACTTTTTATACTTTTAATATCAACTCCCCTGCTGGCCCAGCAACGCACCCTCACAGGTGTAGTTCGCGCAGAAGACGGTGCACCACTCCCGGGCGTGAACGTGGCCGTCAAAAACACGCGCCAGGGAACGATTACCGATACCGGCGGCCGTTTCACGCTGGCGCTCGTCAAGGGCGAAACACTGGTATTTTCCTTCATTGGCTTCACTACGAAAGAATTGCCCATTACCAGTTCCAACGAATACGATGTAACGCTGCTCGCCAGCACACATACGCTCGGCGAGGTGCAGGTGGTGGGCTCGCGGAATGCTAACCGCACGAAGATCGATTCGCCGGTACCGGTGGATATCATCGACTTAAAACCCTTGCAGGAATCGGCTCCGCAGGTCAGTATCACGCAGCTTTTACAATATGTTTCGCCGTCGTTCCACTCGGTGAACGGTACCAATGCCGGTGATGCAGGCTCCGCACTGAACCTTTCCCAGCTCCGCGGATTAGGCGTAGACCAGTTGCTGGTGCTGGTCAACGGCAAGCGCCGCCATAAGAGCTCCAATATCAACTGGGGCGGGCTGGGTAACGGGGCTACGGGCTACGATCTGAATGCCATTCCGACAGCGGCCATCGAACGTGTGGAGATCCTGCGCGACGGTGCGGCGGCGCAATACGGCTCCGACGCCATCGCGGGTGTGATCAACATCGTGCTCAACAAGAGCGTCGACCAGCTTACTTTAAGCTCCACGGCAAGCTCGCGCCGCCGCGGCGACGGGGTGACCACCCGTACCAATGCTAACTACGGCTTCGCATTGGGCAAAAACGGCGGTTACCTCAATACCACAGCCGAGTTTGCCACCCAGGCGATTTCCATATTGCCGGGCAGGGACGATGCCGGTCTCTACCTCGGGCCGATCTACGGCGGGGGCGCCAATACCCGCAATTACGATGGTATCTATACGAAGGAGATCGACGAGGCCATTTTGGCATCCCGCGGCATCGACCGCCACCATTTCGACCGCCGTGGGGGCGGTTCCAACAAGGCCAAGGATGCATTGCTGTTCTTCAACGCCGCCGTTCCGATCCGCCAGAATGCCGAGCTGTACGCATTCGGGGGCATCAGCCACCGCAACTCGCAGTTCACCGCCGTATACCGGCTCCCGGGCTGGACCGAACGCAACAATTCCTTCCTTTACCCCGACGGCTTCCTGCCGGCGATGGAGAATATCATTACCGACAAGTCATTTGCCGTGGGCATTAAAGGCAAAATCCGTGACTGGGACGTCGATATTTCCAATGTGTACGGTAAAAATGATTTCGGGAATGTGATTACCAATTCGCTAAATGCAAGCCTGGGCCTGAAAACACCCACTACTTTCGATGCAGGTAGCTACAATGCGAGCCAGAATACCGGCAGCATCGATATCAGCCGCTATTTCCCGAAGGCACTGAAAGGCATCAACGTCGCATTCGGGGCGCAATACCGCGTGGAAACCTATCAGATCATTGCGGGTGAAGAGGCCTCGTATTCCAAAGCCGACCTCCGGACTGTTTACGGCCTCGACACCACGGCTACGGGCATCGTTTATCAAACCAAAGAAGGCAGCATCGGCCTGAACGGGTTGTCGCCCGGCTCGCAGATCCACGCCGGCTTCCGCCCCGAAAACGAGGTGAGCGTGAGCCGCTCGATCTTGGCCGGCTATGCCGATATCGAAGCAAACATTACCAATAAATGGCTGCTTTCGGGCGCATTGCGGCTCGAAAGCTTCTCCCAGCTCCAAAATGTGACAACCTATAAAGTGGCAACGCGGTACAGCATTACCGACTGGCTGGGCATCCGTGCTTCGCACAACACGGGCTTCCGCGCACCCGACCTGGCACAGTATTACTACACCGAAACCTCCACCAGTTTCCAACAGGGCCGTGCCATAGACCAGGTAACCGCCTCCAACCAGAGCGCCGCAACGCGTGCGCTGGGTATTCCTACGCTCACACCTGAAAAATCGAAAGGCTATACGGCAGGATTTACGTCCCAGCCATTCCGCAACTTTGAGCTCACGGCGGATGCCTATCTCGTGGATGTAAACAACCGCGTGGGCAATACGGGCAACTTCTCGGCCACGGATGTCAACCTGCCGAGCGAAGTACGCACGTTGTTCGTACAGACGGGCACTACCCAGGCCAAGTTCTTTTACAACTCGTTCAGCACGCGTACGAAGGGTCTCGAAATCACCGGGAGCTACCGCACACCGTTCCGCAGCGGCATATTGAGCCTGCTTTTAGGAGCCAATTTTGTCAAAAACGAGGTAACCAAAGTGAACACGCCGAAAGGGCTGGAAGCGTACCGTTACATTATCTTCAACGACGGCGAAAAAGCGCGCGTGACTTCGCAGATCCCCGGCCAGAAGATTACGCTACAAGGTATTTTCAAGAAAAACCGCCTGACCTACCTCGCACGGGCCGTTTATTTCGGCTCGGTGACCAACGCCTCGGCATTGAATGCGACTTTTCCTAAACCCGACTACTTCTATCAAAAACTGAAACCGATATCGGTAGTGGATGCATCGGTATCCTACGCAGTTTCCAGATCGATTCAGGCTACATTGGGGGTGAACAACCTCTTCAACGAGCTGGGCGACTACTCGGACCCCAAATTGAGTGCCTTGAACAACCCATCGGTGATCGGCATCCAGAACGGCAGTGCCGGTATCCAGCCATTCATCCGTGTTACCGCAAAACTCTAATCTCATGAAAACATACCAGCGAATGGCCCATACGGCATTTCAGCTACTCGGCATGATCCCCGCCATTTTCCTCACTTCCGGCTGCAAAGATACCAGCTACCTCGACGTCGATGCTGCCGACCGGCCCCCGCTCAGTGCCTACATCAGCTTTGTCAATGCCCGCCCGGTCGATACCGGCCTGTATTTCTGGACTTTCACCGACAAAGTAACGCCCACACCGGTAGCCGTTAACAAGGCCTCTGAATATGTGCCGACCGTGTTTGGTAATGTGCAGATCAACTTCACTGAAGGCACCAATACGAGCTACAAAGCTTCCTACCAGTTCGGCAACTCAGCGACATTCACGGCAACAGGCCGCCCTAACGGCCCTATCGCGACTTTCTACCACACAGTAGTGGCCGCGCGCACCGCCAATAACAAGGCCGATTCGCTGATCCTCTTTTACGACGATCTCAAAGCCCCGGCTACCGGCAAGGCCAAGCTCCGGTTTATCAACCTTTCACCCGGCGCCGGCACATTGAATGTGGTCCAAAACGGGAAAACGCTCTTCAACCAGGTCGCTTACGGTCGCGCTGCGAACTCGGCGCTGACGGGCGAAGCATTGAGCGCCTGGTCGCTCGGACCATTTGAAACCGTCGACGCCGGCACCCTCAACCTCGATTACCTCGATGCTGCCACCGCCGCAAAAGTGGGAACCGCCAGCCTCCAACTGGAAGCCGGAAAAATATATACGGTCTTCACCCAAGGCCTCCCCAACGCCAAGCCAGCCTTCGGCACGAGCGTTATCGAACATCCTGTAAAGTAATGGTGATTGGACAAGATAAAGCCGCACTGCCGATGGTGGTGCGGCTTTTTGTGGTGCGAGCCCGCTATTCCAAAACGACGACCTTCAATTTTGAAAGCGGGGCAATTCTCCTGAAATCAGACTTATTGAAAGTGTATAATTCATTGCAATGCCGCTCGGCGATTGCGGTGTGGAGGCAATCGTTGATGTGCTGGAAGCCCATGTTCTTGCATAGCGAATATCCTGAGGAACCAGGAAGTGAACCAACACATCTGTGTCGAGGTAAATCATAGATTCACCTCGTCTGCAAGCTTAGAAATATCAATGCTGGGATCGACCTTAAAATCTTTGAACTCTTCTCGTAGCGCCATTAAAGATCGATAAAGGTCCTGCTGAGGCGTGTCGTTGGGCTTCACATCCTCTACAACGACTTTGATCTCCTTATCGCCAAATAGTTTTCTCAGCGTATCGAGAAACCCCGGAGTGAGGTTTGAGGCATTTAATTGAAAAGTGTGCTGCATAGCTTTCAGGAATTGCTGTTCTCAAAATTAACAATTCCTGAAAATCATTGCAACCCGTGCCGGCAGGTAATCCGATGGATAAATGGGAAATGATCAGAAGGTCACGCCACTGAAAGCATCCGTCTGCTAAGCGCGCTCACGCGGATGCCTTTCAGATATTTCGTGCGTTCCTCTATTTCGTTTTGATAGCGGAAAGTATATCCCGGGCCGGCTGCTCGCTTGAACTCGCGGGTGACTTCCCTGATTTGCTTGCGTGAGATACCGCTGTATTCGAGTTGCAACAGCTGGGAACGTTCCGGGGTCGACTTTTTGAGTTTCCAGTATTGCGGATGGTTCGGCCCGATCGGCTCGCGGAAGTCGGTGTCGTGTTTTTCGCGGATGAGAAACTCGTAGTCGATGATGATTTCGTTGCGGTTGCGGGCCACCTGCCCTCTCACGATGATCTTCGCCTCCCGGCCTACACTCAAATGAAATGTCTTTTCTAATACCATGATGGTTTCCAGTTTAATAGGAGTTGACGCCCTCTAATTCCAAATTCCATTCCAGCAACAGGTGGTTTACTGCGGAATTATTTAGTCTACTTATCATATAGACAAAGTAAGTTTAAAATTATCACTCTTCAAAGCCTTGGCAGCAAAAGTTCATTCCGCACATTAGACAATTGGTTTTGTACATCAAATTTCCCGATCTTCCCGCATTCTTAATTCCTTACCCCGATCCATTTAGTCCAATGAACACCCGCTTTACCGCGTGGCAGTACTATGCAATCATACTGGCCGCGCTTCTCCTGAACTACCCCACTCTGGGGCAATCTCCATCCAAAAGCAAGCCTAATATCATCGTTTTTCTCGTCGACGACATGGGCTGGCAGGACACTTCCGTGCCGTTCTGGAACAAGACCACCGATTTCAACCGTCGCTATCATACACCCAACATGGAACGGCTGGCACGCGAGGGCATGAAGTTCACGAACGCCTATGCAATGCCCGTGTGTACGCCTACCCGCGTGAGCCTGATCACGGGCGTAAATGCGGCCCACACCCGCGTAACGCACTGGACATCGCCCGACAAGAACAAGAATACCGACTATGCCGACACCGCGCTTAATGCGGTCGACTGGAATATCAACGGTTTCAGCCCGGTTTCCGGCGTGGAACATACTTTTCATGCCACTGCGCTGCCCGAAGTGCTGCGCCAGAACGGCTACTACACCGTGCACAGCGGCAAGGCGCATTTTGGTTCAGAGGGAACGCCTGGCGCTGATCCCCTCCATGCAGGGTTTGATATCAATATCGCGGGAAGTTCGATCGGGCATCCGGCTAGCTACTCGGGCCGGGCTAACTACGACAGTCCTGCCAACGGAAAACCCAACCGCAATGCCGTGCCCGGTTTGGAAGCCTACCACGGCACCGACACCTTCCTGAGCGACGCGATCACCATCGAGGCCCTCAAAGCGATCGGGAAGCCCGTAGCCGACAAGAAGCCGTTCTTCCTCTACCTGGCCCATTATGCGGTACACGTGCCGCTTACCGCTGACCCACGTTTTTTGAACAAATACCTCCAAGCTGGTCTGGACAGCACCGAGGCCAAATACGCCGCATTGCTCGAAGGCATGGACAAGAGCCTCGGCGACGTGCTCCGTTACCTGGACGAGAAGAAAATCTCGGACAATACCGTAGTACTTTTTATGTCGGACAATGGCGGCCTGAGCATTACACCGGCACGCGGCGGAAAAGCCTGGACGCACAACCTTCCCCTGAAAGCGGGGAAAGGGTCGGTCTACGAAGGCGGTATCCGCGAGCCGATGCTGGTAAAATGGCCTGGTGTGGTTAAAGCCGGCACGGTGGCCGATCAATATGTGATCGTGGAGGATTTTTACCCGACCATCCTTGATATCGCAGGCGTAAGAAATGCGAAAACCGTTCAGAAAATAGATGGAAAGACATTTTTGCCGATTCTGAAAAACCCGGCATTCAAAGATGACGAACGGGGGCTCGTGTGGCATCATCCCAATCGATGGATCGCCGCGGAGGGGCCGAACATCCACTATGCAAGCGCATTCAGGCAGGGCGACTGGAAACTGATCTACGATTACCGGCAGGCTAAACTGGAACTTTACAACCTCCGCAATGATATCGGTGAAGAGCATGATCTCGCCGCGTCCAATCCTTCAAAGGTAAAAGAGCTGGCTACGCTCCTTACCCGCCAACTAAAAGCCTGGAATGCGCAATGGCCTACTTTCAAGACGACGGGCAAGCCGGTACCTTTTCCCGACGAGCTGGTAGCGAAACAATAGCACAAGTCCTAAAACAAAACACCTCCCAGGAAGCCCCGGGAGGTGTTTTCGCTTTACTCAACGTGTACAAAAGATTGTACATCCAATGCACATGAAAATATAATGCCTGTGCGCATTAATGTCATACAAAATCTGAGCAAACGGCTGACTATCCTTCATCATCGGTATTTTTCATCTTCATCAGCAACGAGTACGCATTGCGGATCACAACCTTCGATCCGGTATCGAGCCCTGCTCCGTTAATTTGCTGAAAGCCGTCCCTGACTGTCCCGGGCTCGATTTCCACCATCTCGAAATTACCCGACCCGCGCTCCACGAATACGAACGACTTATTCTCCCAGCGAACCACCGCGTCTTCGGGAACGGTCAACGCTTTTTTTCGCTCAACCGACACCTCGCCGTTCATGAACATACCTGGCACAAGCGCTGCGCTGTACTGGTCGAAATGGCAATGCACTTCTGCCATTCTGTCATCCGTCAGGCTTTTTCCAATCAGGATAATTTCCGCGTTGAATTTCTTCGAAGGGTCCGCATTGGCGTAGGCCGTAACCTGTTGGCCGACCGACAGTGCATTCAAGTCTTTTTCAAACACGCTCAGTGCCAGATGAATATCCTTAGGATCCACGAGTTCGAAAAGCATATCCGTAGGCGATGTGTATTTTCCGACATTTACATTCACCCTCGAAACAAACCCGTTGATCGGCGAGAGAATGGGGACGGTTTTGGAAATATTGTCCGGATTGAGCTTTTGAGGTGCTATCCCGATCACTTCCAGTTTTCGGGCCAGCGCATTCATCAAAATGCGTTCCGTTTCCATTTCCGCCTTTGCCTGCTGGTAGACCTTGTCGCTGGCAGCCTTGCTTTGGTTCAGGTCCTTCTGGCGCGCATACTCATTTTCGGCGAGCTCAAATTTGGCGCGCGCCGTGAGGTAATCCTGTTGGAGCTGGATGAATTGCATATCCTCCAATTCGGCGAGTACCTGTCCTTTCCTGACCCGCATTCCCGGTAACATTTTGGTAGATTTAAGGTAACCACCCAGGGGAAAACTCAGACTGATGGTGCTTTGCGGCGGCACATCGATCTTGCCTTGCAGCGTGAGCTTTCCGGATATATTTTTCAACACCGGGTTGCCCACTTCGATCCCCACATTGCGAATTTGTTTTGAATCGAATGATACCAGCCGCGTAACGGTTTCTGCCGTTGCGACGGTATCCGGTGCAGACGGCTGGCTGACCGAGTGCTGCTCTCCGCCAGGGCCGCCGCAAGAGAAGCTGGCCCATAGCACGACGGATATTAAGATGTATGTTTTCATATCTTATTGATTGTTCAAATGGAGTAACTGGATCACGGCCTCATTATAGCTGCCCAGCGCATTTACATATTCGCTTTTAATGGCAATGGACTGCCCTGCAAGAATCACCCATTGCAGGTAGTCGATTTCCCCGGCCACAAATTGCCGGTCGGCGACGGTGATGATCGTTTCTGCATTGGGTAGGCCCTGCTGTTCGTAGTAGCGCAGGTTTTCGGCAAATTTCCGGACTTGCTCCTGCGCATTGCGCCATTCCGAGCGCAATCGCCGGCCGGTAAGCTCGGCATCGTTTTGCGCGCGCATCCACTCGATGCGTGCGGCGGCGATCTGGGCGGTATGGGCCTTGAAAAAGATCGGAATATTAATCCCCAGGCCATAGTAGCCAAAGCGGTCTTTCGCCGTCAGGTTCACTTCCTGTCCATTCAGCAACTGCGTGCCGCGCAGGCTCTGGTTGTTGTAAGCCGCGGAAAATTCCGGAAGCATTTTGGATTTCTCAGTCCGGTAACGAAAGTACGCCGACTGCGTGAGCTGCCTGCCGATCTCTATCTGAGGCAAATCCTGCACGCCGTCCAATACGGGGAGATTTGGCGCGGTAATGCGCGGCGTGATCCATTGCGGCGTGTAGCTCAATGAGTCCTGCAACCAGAAATTGAAGCGTTCGAGCACCATCCCCAGGTCGTTCCGCACGAGGTTGAGCTGGTTGGCGATTTGCTGTTTCTGTGAGCTGGCAGCTGTTTTTTCAAGTACATTGGAGGCGCCACGCTCGAAACGGAGATTGGATTTGCTTTCAAAACCGGTGAAAATGCTGTCGGCATAGAGCAGCAGTTTCTCTCGCTCTTTCAACACGGCATATTCATAAAATACCTGTCGCACGCCTGTCCGCACTTCCTGCTCGCTGAGCCTCGTCCGGGCCTGTGCCGCAAGATAGTCGGCTTCGCGGGCTTTGCGCTGGTTGCTGTACACCGAAGGGAAAGCAATCGTCTGCGTAATGCCGATGCGCATGTCGTTATTCGGGCTATTGAACTTGCCATAATCGGCGCTGATACCCGTTTTGGCGATATCAAACGCGCTGCCCCGCTGCTTATCCGCAGCCTGCTCTCCAAGCCTGCTTCCTTTGATGCTCCGGTTATGTGCCAATGCTTTCTGCACCGCTTCATCGAGGCTTACCGGGCTGTTTTGAGCTTGCGCCATGTTGGCAAATACGAGCAAAAGGCCCATCACAGCGGCGACAATGCGTGGCTTCATCTCCGGCTTATTTTTTGAATTGAACAACAAATACAAGGCTGGCAACACAAACAATGTGAGTAAGGTCGCCGTCACCAAGCCGCCGATGACCACGGTAGCCAGCGGGCGCTGCACTTCGGCCCCGGCCCCATTGCTGACGGCCATCGGCAGAAAACCGAGTGACGCAACGGCGGCCGTCATCAATACCGGGCGTAACCGGTTGCGGGTGCCCGTCATGACCAACTCCAATGCATCGGTAATGCGGCCTTCGTTTTTGATGCGGTTAAATTCGGAGATCAACACGATCCCGTTCAATACCGCCACACCGAATAGCGCGATGAAGCCCACACCCGCCGAAATGCTGAAAGGCATCCCGCGCATGGCCAATGCGAACACGCCGCCAATGGCCGACAGCGGAATGGCCGTGTAAATGAGCGCGCCATCTTTCACGGACGAGAACGTGAAATAAAGCATCATGAAAATCAGCAGAAGTGCTACCGGCACCGCGATTCCCAGCCGGGCCTTTGCCTGCTGCAAGTTTTCGAATGCGCCGCCATAGGTAATGGAGTAGCCGCTTTCGAACTTGATTTTCGCTTCGACCTTCTGCTGCAACTCTTCCACGATCGACTGCACATCACGCCCACGCACATTGAACCCCACAATAATGCGGCGGCGCGTGTCTTCGCGCTGGATCTGGTTCGGGCCCTCTATCTCGCGTACGGATGCGACCTGGCCGAGCGGTATCTGCAAACCTCCGGGCGTAGACACGAGCAGGTTCTGCACATCGGCAATGCTCTTACGGCCTTCCGCTCCCACACGCACCACGAGGTCGAAGCGCTTTTCGCCCTCATAAATCTGCCCGGCGGCCGCGCCTGCAAATGCCACGTTGATGGTTTTGTTAAGGTCGTCGATATTCAAACCATATTTGGCAATCTCGGCGCGATTGAAATCGATTACGATCTGCGGCATACCCGTCACTTCCTCCACGTACCAGTCGGCTGTGCCGTCCACGCGCCGGGCGATCTGGCCAAGCTGGTCGGCATAGGCCGCCAGTTTGTTAAGGTCTTCCCCGAATATCTTGCAAACCACGTCCTGCTTCGCGCCGGTCATCAACTCGTTGAAACGCATCTGTACCGGATACTGGAACCCAGTCGTTACACCAGGCACGACTTCCTGCGCCGTAGCGGCCATTTTGGTGGCCAGTTCGGGAAAAGTTTTGGCATGGGTCCATTCCGATTTGTCTTTCAAAACAATGATCATATCCCCGCCCTCGATCGGCATCGGGTCGGTGGGGATTTCGGCGCTGCCTATGCGCGACACGACTTCAATCACTTCCGGATAATCCTTTTTCAACCGGTCGGAAATGCGGTTGATCGCATCGATGGTGGTACTGAGGTTGGTTCCTACCAAAAGGCGCGTTTCCGTAGCGAAATCCCCCTCTTCCAGCTGCGGAATAAATTCCCCTCCCATTTGGCTGAAAATCAGCACCGCACCACCGAAAAGCACAAATGCACCCGCCACCATCGCGCGCTTGAAGCGCAATGCCCGCGCGAGCACCCGCTCATACGCGCGCTCGATCTTTTCCATCATCCTGTCGGACCAATTCGGCGTACGGCTGATCTTCTTGCTGATCAGCAGTGAGCTGATCATCGGCACATAGGTTAGCGACAAAATGAAAGCACCCAGGATCGCGAACGCGACGGTTTGCGCCATAGGTTTGAACATCTTGCCTTCAATTCCCGAAAGCGAAAGAATGGGTAAATACACAATGAGAATGATGATCTGCCCGAAAACAGCCGCGTTCATCATCCGGCTCGCCGAGCCGGACACCTCGTCGTTCATTTGCCGCTGGTTAAGGCTGCCTATTCCCGCGTATTTGGGGGAGGTATGCAAATGGTGCAGGATTGCCTCGACGATGATCACCGCGCCATCGACTATCAGCCCGAAATCCAATGCGCCAAGGCTCATCAGGTTACCGCTCACACCGAACAAGTTCATCATTGCCACCGCAAAAAGCATTGATAGCGGAATCACCGAAGCGACGATAAAGCCGGCCCTCAGATTCCCCAAAAACAACACAAGCACGATCACGACGATCACCGCACCTTCGAGGAGGTTATGCTCCACGGTGCCGATTGCGTTGTTCACCATTTTGGTACGGTCGAGGAAAGGCTCAATTTCGAGGCCTTCGGGCAATGTTTTGGTGATCTCCGCGATCCGCGCCTTCACATTCCCGATCACTTCCGAGGAGTTGCCACCTTTGAGCATCATTACGATCCCCCCGGCCACTTCTCCGTAACCGGCCATCGTGAGCGCGCCATAGCGTATCGCCGGCGCAAAGCGCACCTGCGCCACATGGCTCACGAGCACGGGCACACCGCCACGGTTGGCAACTACAATGTGGTTGATGTCATCAATGGATCCGGCCAGTCCGAGGCTTCGGATGTAAAGCACGGTCGGCCCTTTTTCGATATATGCGCCGCCGGTGTTCTGGTTATTGCGGCTGAGCGCGGTAAGGACGTCCGTGATGGTGAGCCCCATCGCTTTCAGCCCTGACGGGTCCACGGCCACTTCGTATTGTTTCAGCTCCCCGCCAAATGTGGAAACGTCCGCAACGCCGGGTGTACCGAGCAATTGCCTGCGGATGAGCCAGTCCTGCGTGGTGCGCAGGTCGGCCAGCGAGTATTTCTTTTCAAAACCCTTTTTGGGTTTGACAACGTATTGATAAATCTCCCCAAGCCCGGTAGTAACCGGCGCCAGCTCGGGCTTCCCGGCGGTTTCAGGCATATCCACCTGAGAAAGGCGTTCGGTAACCTGCTGGCGCGCCCAGTAGATATCCGAATCATCATCGAAGACAATGGAAACGAGCGAAAGCCCGAAGCGCGACATGCTTCTGCTTTCTTTGAGGCCCGGAATGTTGGCCGTGGCCTGTTCGATCGGGAAAGTAATGAGCCGCTCTACGTCCTCGGTACCGAGCGACGGTGCAGTGGTAATGATCTGCACCTGGTTATTGGTGATGTCGGGAACGGCATCGATGGGCAACCGTGTCAACTCAAAGATACCGTAGGCAACCCACAGCAGCATGAATATCCCGATCGCCAGCTTGTTCTCCACAGAGAACCTGATGATTCTGTTCAGCATATTGGTCGGAAAATAAATACACGTATACGCGCATCGCTACCTGGGCAGCATGCACGGACATGGCGGGCGTAATAGCCCCGGATCTGGCGTATTTATGCCCGCGGAGGACGGAAGAGCGAGCCAAGCACAGTGCTGTAATCGACCTGTGGCACAGCGGGGCCGTATTCGGCTTTGATGGGGAGATAGACCCTCTTGAATGTAAAAACAGGGGTGTTCGGAACGAAGATGAAGTTGGACGTGTGCGCTTCCACCTTTTTAAAAGGCAATTGCATATCCTTGTCGTCGTCGTTGTCGTCCAGGTCCTTTCCGAGATAATGCATGGAGAGGAAATCGGCGAATGTGATTTCCCGGTTGAGCGATTGATGCTCGGCGAAATGTTTGAGAAGCAATGGAATCTTGTACACCTGGCAGAACGAGGTCGTGTCCAGGATAACCATAAATAAAATGATATTTCGCAATAGCCTTCTCACGGCGGTAAAAGTAACTCACGGGATCGTTAAAATCAACCGTATGCTGTTTTAAATAGCATTCATCATTTTCAACCCATTATAAAAGCAACGTGCCGACCACCGGCCGGCACGTAACGCAATTGAAAAGTACAAATTTCTTCAAGCTTACACCCATTTAACTAGCGGCCGCTTCCCGAACCTTGCAGGGAAGCCAGTTTGGATTCGTCATCTGCGATTTTCTTTTTCAGCGACTCGATATTCTTGTTCAGCTTTTCGAGGTTCTGGACTGCCCGGCGCGCTCGCTTGGCGTCGCGGTGGGCCGAGCCTGCACTCTTACTCGCTCTCCGTGCATCTTTTTTGTCCTGCGGGTTATCACCCAGCTTTTCAGCCGCCTTCTTGTTTTCTTCGGCAGATTTGCGGGCTTTCTCCGCGGTAGTCGCTACATCTTCGGTTTTCTGAGCAACCTGATTTTCCAGTTTGGCCAGTTCAAGCTTTCGGTCGTTCAGCCTCTTGCTGACTTCGAGTACTTGTTTCTGGTCTTTCAGCATGTTGATAGAGTCTTTGGACACCACCTGGGCCGATACTGACATCGTGATCAGCAAAAATCCCATTACTGCAATTATGTCCCTGATTTTCATAGTGGTTATTGATTTAAATAAACAATAGTAACTTATCCCACGCAAAAACCGTGCCTGGGCGCGTCGTTAAATATAATGTGCTCATCGGAATCAAACAATGATTTTCGCGGTTATTCAATAACGTTCCCGCGAGTTCGGGATCACGCTTATTGTTCATCAAATCATCAACAAATTGAAAAATATGCTACGCTGGTCCCA
The DNA here is from genome assembly GCF_019924045.1 of Dyadobacter fermentans. Classification (GTDB taxonomy): domain Bacteria; phylum Bacteroidota; class Bacteroidia; order Cytophagales; family Spirosomataceae; genus Dyadobacter; species Dyadobacter fermentans_A. The sequence goes on from NZ_JAHXBN010000028.1 coordinate 143,655, forward strand.
TCTCGGGCTCAGTCTCGGGTTAGCTTTTCTGCTTACCTCCTGCGACGATCTGTTCCAGTACAATCCCAATGAGGAAACGTTGCTCGACCGGGACAAAGACCTCACTGCCAAGAACATTGCAAGAATCAGCCAGCTTCCCGTTTCCGATACCACCCGGTTTATCCTTATGGGCGACAGCCAGCGATGGTACGATGAATGCGAAGACTTTGTACGCAGCGCCAACCAGCAAAAGAACATTTCATTCGTGCTGCACGCCGGCGACATTTCCGATTTTGGCCTTACCCAGGAATTCAAATGGGTGAATGAGATCATGACCCGCCTCAAATATCCGTATGTGACAGTGATTGGCAATCACGATATTGTGGCTAACGGCTCAGCCACTTACCGCAAAATGTTTGGCCCACTCAACTATTCTTTCGGTTTCGGGCGCGACCGGTTTATTTTCGTCAATACCAACTCCCGCGAATACGCATTCGACGGCTCGGTACCCGATGTTGCCTGGCTGAAAGCGCAGCTCGCCGACAATCCCGCTCACCAGAACACCATCGTGGTCGGCCACGTGCCGCCATTCGATGCCGATTTTGACAAAAATCTTGAAAAACCTTACACCGCGGCCCTGGCGAACGACCCGACTGTAAAATTCACACTTTACGGCCATCAGCACAGGTTTTATGAAGGCCAGTTTTACGACGACGGCGTGAACTACCATCTGACTACCTCTATGGGTGCGCGTGGCTACATGGTGGTTTCTACCTGGGAAGGCGGTTATCGTGTTGAAAGGGTCAATTTCTGAAAGCCATGAAAAAGTACTTGCTATCGCTACTCCTGTTACTCAGTATCCAGGGCATGGCGCAGGAAGTTGGCCTCAGGCCGCGCCGCGCCTGGTACCTGCCCGATCATCTGAAATTGCAGTTTGCCGGGAATATCGGCTTCCTGTCCGGCGGGCCTGGTTATGTTTCGCGGAACAAGACGCTGGAAACCGACCTGCTTTTTGGTTTTTTGCCTCAAAAGTACGGTGGAGACGCACTTGTTACAACCACACTCAAAACCACCTATTCGCCCTGGCGCATCGGACTGCGCGACAGCTATTATATCAGGCCGTTTTCGATCGGGGCTTACCTAAGCTACACCTTCGGGCCCCAGTTTGATACCAAATGGCCTTCCTACTACCCTGCGGGCTACTACTGGTGGGCCACGGCTATCCGCCCGGGTGCCTACATCGGAGGAAAGGCCGGGCGAAACGTAGTGCTGAATAACCGGCGGAGATCTTTCGAGCTATATTATGAGCTTGGAACCTATGACCTGCTTGTCATCAGTTATGTACAAAATAAAGGCTTCCTGAAACTGCACGATATCGTAAGCCTTTCGTTGGGTGTGAAGTTCGGTTTCGATTAAATGCGCTCGGTTTTCGAAGAAATATCACGAATGATTTCATCGAGCGAATAAGCCGAGGTCAGAACATGGTCCAGCAGCTCGTTTTTCTCGGTATCCGAGTGCTGGTAGTTGCGGATCAGGTCTATCAGGCCCATCAGCCTCGCGAGCGGCGCGCGTATGACGTGCGACTGCATCCAGGCGATCTCCTGCAATTTGTGGTTGCGTTCTTCGATTTCACTGATGTAGCGCAGGCGGTCGGTCACGTCGTGGCCGATCGCAATCCAGTGCGTATGCACACCTCGCGCATCCGCGACGGGCAACAGCGAGAGGTTAATGAAAAACTCCTCGCCGTCGCGTACGTAGCGCAACGTGGCGCCTTTGAGGGCTTCGCGGCTGTAAATAGCGTCTTGCAGTCGATCGAAGTCATTCCGGGCCGGACTGAAACCTCGCAGCAACGCCGGACTCTTACCCACGATTTCTTCGGGAGAATACCCCGTAATGCGCGTGAATGCAGCATTGACATACAGTACTTTCAGTCCCGAAATATCGCGCGGGTCGGACTCTGCAATGAGCACCGCGTCGTTGGTGTTGGTAATCACCGATACGAGGAGTTTCAGCTCATGTTCTTCCTGACGGGCCTTGGTAACATCCCGCAACACGCCGATCATCCGGGTGGCCTTTCCCAGCTGGTCGCGGCGGATATAGCCGATCTCCTCCACGTAAGCATACTGGCCGTCGGCTTTCATAAAGCGGTAATCGACGATCCATTTATGCTGTTCCGGGTCGGCGAGTTGCTTTTCAAGGCTTGCCGCTACCTGCTCCCTGTCGGAGGCATGCACCCGTTCCGCCCAGCGTGCCAAAGGATAACTCGTTTTGTCCGGTTCGCTACCGAAGAGTCTGTAAAAACCATCACCCCATTCAATATGATCGCGCGCGAGGTCCCAATCGTAAATGGCGTCGTTGGTGGCCATATTCACATACTCGTGCCGCTCGTTTACGTCCTGTACGAGCTCGAAATTCTGTCGGTTCTCCAAAATCACCTTCAGAATCGATGCTACGCGCTCGATCACTTTCAGCTCATCTTCCCCCGGCACCGAGATGCGGTCATAGTAGATGGCGAAGGTCGCCACCACTTCATCGCCGACGATGACAGGATGCGACCAGCAGGCGCGCAGGTTATGCGGCAATGCGAGGTGTCGGTAAGTATCCCAGCGAGGGTCGGTATCGATATCGCTGACGATCACCTGCCGTTTCAGAAAAGCGGCCGTACCACACGAACCTTCATTCGGTCCGATTGCCCGGCCGTTTATCGCATCCACATACTCCTGTGGCAATGAAGGTGATGCCAGCGTGTACAACTTCTGGTTTTTAATAGCCAGCAAAGAACATTTCGAGTGCGGAAACATTGCTTCCACACCCTGCACATATTTATCAAGCACACTCCCCAGCGGCGTGCCTTTCACCGAATTCATTTCGAGCACCATCTTTTCGAGATGTTCGAGGTTTTCGAGCCGTTTCGCCTCGGTAATATCGACCATCAGCCCCCTCAATGCGACCGCCCTGCCGCCTTCCAGGATCACCGAAACCACATCCTTGATCCACACCAGGCTGCCATCGGCTTTCAACATGCGGTAGTCGAAGGTGTGGTTACGAAGCTGCCGTGTTTCGCGGTGGCAATAGCGGACCGCCTGATCGCGGTCCTCGGGGTGAATGTGATTTTGCCAGAAAGACGAATCTGCGAGCCACTCCTCCGGCGTATAGCCCAGGATATGCTGCACCTGATCGCTGATAAAACTGAATTCGAAGGTATCCGCATCGGCTTCCCAAACAATGCCATCGACCGTCTGCACGAGCGATTCAAACTGCCGGTGCGACTCCACGAGTTGTTGTTCCACTTTCTTCCGCTTGTCGATATCATGGATAACCCCGTAAATCCGGGTACAAACTCCCTCCACGATTTCAGATTTCCCCGTTACCCGGACCCACTTTTCGCTACCGGTGCCAGTGACGATCACCAGTTCGAGGTCCAGCAGCTTGCCGGTCGCTATCGTCTCATCCACCGCCTTCAAAAAAGCATCGCGGTGCTCGCCGGGACGGTAAAATTCCATGGCGGACAGAAAACCGGGCTGGTAATTTGCCGGTACCTCGTGGATTTCCTTCACCACATCCGACCAGTTGATCACCTCGTTGATCAGATCGGCCTCCCAGCTGCCTATCCGGGCAATGTGGAGCGTTTCGCTCAGAAATTTTTCGGAAGTAAAAGGGCTGTGCGTCTGCCGGGCCATCGTCACCTCGGTCACGTCCATCACCGTGCGGAGAATACACACGATTTCATTGGCCTCATTCCTGACGGGCGTATTGGTAGCCAGCAGGTATTTAACGTCCTGTCGGCCCGTGCTGTCCGGTGGCAGAATGTACTTCGTAGCAGGCGATTGATTAGGCAGCCCGTCTGCGATCAGCTTTTCGAGCAGGTTGTTCCAGGGGGCTACGCGGTTATACGGATTATTGGGAAATGCTTCGTAAAAACCCTTACCAACCAGTTCGTTACGACCCATGCGCACCATTTCCAGGTAAGCGTCATTCACCTCGGTGATGGTAAATTTGGGTCCATCCGGAAGCACCACCATGCTGGGTGCCGGGAGAAATTTAAATACCTGACTCAGATAATGGTTGATCATATCATTTGTCGGCCCAAAAGACCTGATGCACAGTTTCCCTAACGATGGCAAATAAACGTTAACCTGAATTTTCCGCGACTTAAAACCTTATTATTCGTACAATTTAAAGATATTTTCGACGAGAAGAGGCAATATAATCACTATATTGGGATTGAAGCCTTAAATATATTTATGAAAACGATTCTACCTCTCGCCGCCCTGTCGTTACTCACGGGCCTTGTCGCAGTTGAACGTCAATCGCCGGAAACGGCGGCATACCAGAGTACCACCGCAGAAATAGCCGTGTGCGGCCCCTCTTATCAGAATCTCCCGGCACCCATGCTGAATGGTAAATATGTAGTGGCACTTCCGGGCTGGGGTGGTTTTTCCTATAAGGTTTCAACGAGCTCCGACAGCTCCCAGTTCTATTTCGATCAGGGATTGAATATGTATTATGGTTATCACTTCAAGGAAGCCGTGGCGTCGTTCCGGGAAGCCGGGCGCATCGACTCTACCAATGCCATGGCATTCTGGGGCCAGGCACTGGCCATGGGCCCGTATTATAATGCAGCACACTTGTACATCAAACCGGCCGAGGTAGCGCAGGCCCTGGCCAGAATGAACAGCCTCACCGCCCACGCCACCGAAAAGGAGAAGTTTCTGATCGACGCCATGAATGCCCGGTATTCCGACGATCCCTCCGACGCCAAACGGGCTGAACTGAACCAGGCTTATTCCGCCAAGCTCAAAAAGCTGGTAGCCGACTACCCCGAAGAAAATGAATTCAAGCTACTTTATATCGACTCTCAGATGCTGATGCACGCATGGGATTTCTGGAAAAAGGATGGTACTGCCAAACCCTGGACTCCGGAACTGGTCGCATTGTGCGAAAAGGCGCTGAAAGCCGACCCGAAACATCCGGCTGCCCTGCATTACCATATTCACCTTACCGAGGCGTCCAAACACCCCGAAGTGGCCCTCGCGAGCGCGGAAGCACTGCGCGACCTGCTCCCTGGCGTGGCGCACATGGTGCATATGGCCAGCCACGAGTATGAGCGCAACGGCCTCTTTGCGGAAGGCGTGGAAGTGAACAACCTCGCCGACGATGCCCTGCTGAATTATGATATGCTGGCTAAAAACCTCTCGCTCACCAAGCACTCCCCGCATTACTTTGCGGTGCAGACCTATTGCGCCCTTTCCGCAGGCATGTACACCGACGCCATGCGCTATGCGCAGCGTTGCCGCCGGAGCGTAGCGCCGAAACCCGAAACCACTTACGACCAATACCTTTACATGCTGCCGGTCATGACGCAAGTTAGAATGGGTAAATGGCAGCAAATCCTCTCGGATTCGGTGACACCCGATCCGACATGGACCTACGCCAGCCTGCTGTCCGACTTTGCCAAAGGCATCGCATTCGCCAACACAGGCCGCCCCGACTCGGCTGCAGCCCGGCTGGCTTCATTGAAGCTCCGAATCCAGGACCCGGTTTTGACCAAACGAAGAATCCCGTTCAACTCGCCGGTAGAAATAGCCGCCATCGCCGGAAAAATTCTGGAAGGTGTAACAGCCATTTCACGGAACGAGCGTACCAAAGGCATTGCCGCTTTGGAAGAAGCCGTCAGGCTGGAAGACCAACTCATCTACACCGAACCCAAAGACTGGCCGCTACCATCCCGCCAATTTCTGGGTGCTTATTTGTTGAAGTCGGGTAAACCGGCACTGGCTGAAAAGGTCTACCGCGAGGACCTGATCTTCAACCCATCCAATGGCTGGTCGCTGGTAGGCCTGTCACAAAGCCTGAAAGCACAGCGGAAAACCAGGCAGTTGGCAGGCATCAAGGCAAAATATGAACGTGCATTCGCCAAAGCCGAGCAGATTCCGACGGGTTCTGTCTTTATCAGGTAACTTGCTTTTCTACCTTATTCGGAATTGAGTATGAGTGTGTTCAAAATCGGCCGGCCGGGCCGGAATGCCATCCTATCCGCCACTTTGGTTGCCGGTACGCTCGACATCCTGGCGGCATTTCTGGTGTATGCCGTCATATTGGAAAAGACCAGTCCGGCGCGCATACTCATGTCCATTGCGAGCGGGATCTTCGGCAAGGCTGCCTATTCGGGCGGTACACCGATGATCATTACCGGTCTGCTGCTGCATTTCCTGATCGCCCTTATTTTTTCAATCTTTTATTACCTCATTTACCCCGGCCTGTCCTTTCTGCGCCGCCGGAAGCTGGTCAGTGGTATTCTTTATGGCATATTCATCTGGCTGGTGATGAACCTCGGCGTTTTGCAGATCGTGTTCGAGGGCATGCCCCTCCCCGACCCCGGTGCGGCATTGCTCGGCATCGCGATCCTGATCGTAGCCGTGGGTATCCCGATTGCTACATTGTGCCGGCCTCACGGCGGTGATTAGACCAATGAAAGAAATCTATCAAGACAAAGTACGGGCATATAAATTATCGGCAGCAGGCATTTTACCCGAGCTCAACAGCCTTTCCTATACCCGGCTGGCCGTGTTCCTGATGACCGGCATCCTGATCATTTGCTTTGCCGCTTCCGGCTGGGTGATTCCCGTCGCCCTCACCGCCGCTACCGGTGCTACCTGGTTCGCTTTTACATTACGCCGCTACAACCGCCTTACCGCCGACAAAAAGCGTATTGAGTTTTTAATACAAATCAACGAGGCGGAGATCCTGCGGATGCATAACGAGCTGTCCGCCTTTCCTACCGGAGAGCAATTCCTGGGCCGCCGCCACGATTACGCGGCCGATTTGGACGTTTTCGGGCATCATTCGCTATTTCAGCTGCTCAACCGCACCACCACCGAATCCGGCACCCGGCTGCTGGCCAGCTGGCTGTCCGCTCCGGCCGATCTCCAAACGATTGCGAACCGGCAAGCTGCCGTACGCGAGCTGGCGGATAAGCTCGACTGGCGGCAGGAATTCCAGGCCTCCGGTATCCCGTTCCATTCCACCAACAGCGACTACGAACTGCTCCTGAAATGGGTGGACGAGAGGCCGCGCTTTCTTTCATCCCGAAAGGGTCTGCTAGCGGTTAGCCTGTCGCTTGCGGCAGTTTCCAGCCTTGCATTGGGGTGGTTCCTTTATCATTTCCTGTTCCATCTCCGCGACCTTACCGGCATTCATTTGCTCCCTCTGATTGGGATGTCGATCGTCAACGCAGTCTACCTTCGGAAGTTCAGACATGCCACCGAGCACATCATATTGAGCACCCAGCGGAATATCGGCATTATCGCAGCTTACCAGTCGCTGATCAGGACGGTTGAGAAACAACGATTTGAAACAAAACGAGTAAACGACCTGCAAGCCATTTTTGCACAAACCGGCAGCAGTGCCTCGGAGGAAATCGGAGCGTTGAAAAAGATCCTGGAAATGTTTCAGCAAAAAGGCACCCGCAATACCATTGGGAAAAATGCCTTTTACGGAATGATCAATAACCTGTGGCTGGTTGACGTTCACCTTATCCTCAAAACCGAAGAATGGAAATCGCGGAACGGCGCACACGTCGGCCCATGGATCGCGGCGGTGAGCGAGCTGGAAGCGCTCGCCAGCATGGCCGGGTTCGCCGGCTCCAATCCCGGTTACACTTTTCCAGAAATCACAACCGAACCTTATCTGATTGATTTCGAAACGGTTGGACACCCTTTGTTAAAGCCGGAAAGGCGGGTAAGCAACGACTTTACCATGCGCGGACGAGGCGCTACGACGATGATCACGGGCTCCAACATGGCCGGCAAAAGTACTTTCCTCAGAACCGTAGGCATTAACCTCGTGCTCGCGTTCATGGGCGCGCCTTGCTGCGCGTCGCACGCACGGGTATCGCCCCTGCGGATATTCACGAGTATGCGCACGCAGGATAATCTCGAAGAATCGGTGTCGTCGTTTTATGCCGAGCTGCAACGGATCGAGCAATTGCTGAAACTCGTGGGCGAGGGTGAACCCATTTTCTTTTTGCTCGACGAGATGTTCAAGGGTACCAACTCGCAAGACCGCTTCCGCGGCGGCGTGTCGTTGATCCGCCAGTTGAGCGAACTGAATGCATTCGGGATAATTTCCACCCACGACCTGGACCTGGCCCAGCTCACCAAAGACCTGGCGATCGAGAATTTCAGCTTCAACAGCACGATCCGCGACGGACAGATTTCATTCGACTACCGGCTCACACCCGGTATTTGTACCGATTTCAATGCAAGTGAGTTGATGAAGCGCAGCGGGATACGGATATTATCGGATATCGGTTCGGTCTGAAAACCGTCAGGCATTTTTCACGGCTTCTTCCAGGTAGGATTCCAACGTGGTGTCGGCCTGCGCGCGGACCGTTCCTTTACCGTCGGGCATCGACTTGCCGCTGATAACGGCCTCTGTCATCTCGACGAAGTTGCGTACGCCATCTGCCGAAAAACCGATCGAATCCAATGTTTTGTCCCAGTCCTTTCTCGGTATTTGCTGCGCCTTGACTTCCCTGCCCAGCACATCGCCGAATGCTTTCGCCACATCGGAAGAGCTGTAAGAGCGCGGCCCGTAGAGCTCGTAAATTGTCATATCGCTGTCCCCGTTGGTCAGCACTTCCGCGGCGAAACGGCCCACATCCGCAGGGCATATCATCGGAATTTTGAGGTCGACCGGGAAGAACGTAGGCAACACGCCGTTTTTTTCCGCCGGTTCGAGATAGTTGAGCCAGTTACTGAAATAGTAGGCAGGCCGGATGAATACCCGCGAAACGCCGATGCCGTCGAATGCGTGTTCGAGCATATAGGACATCACCAGGTTGCCCGTCCCTTCACGATGCTGCGCACCCATCGACGACAGTCCCACTACTTTTTTAATACCATCAGCAACCAATGCCGCGCGATAGTTGGTCAGGATATCGTTCGTATCACCGAGGACATTTTTTTCCCGGCCCGTTTCGGGGGTCAATGCAAAAAGCGTCTCGCCGTCGCGCAAGGCTGCTTTTAATGCGGGCAGATTATGCGCGTCGGCTATGGAAGTGTCCACTCCCCGCGATTTCAGCGCATCGGCCTTCCCTTCGTTTCTTACGACTCCCTTCACAGGTGCGCCTAATTCGAGAAGCCGGTCGACAACTGCCGAACCTACCCGGCCCGAGGCGCCCAAAATGATGTGTGCCATGATTTCAGAGTTTGTGATGAATAAAAAAATCGGTTTACATCAAAAATCAAACCAGCAGCCATCGCCGGGGCGGTTGTTCGCAGACTTGGTCGGTAAACTGCATTTGATCCCTTCCGCTCAGCGTCTCGTCAAAACAATTTTCCTGCCGGCTTTTTGCTCCATTCTTTTGCGGCAGAACTTTTGCATTACGCTATATGGACCGCCGTGATTTTATGCAAACAGCCGCGCTGGCTACCAGCGGCCTCTTACTTCCCTTTTTCATCCCATCGAAATCCGCTGCGGCCACATTACCCGCATCCGCTTTTTCGCCGAATGCATTGCTCCGAATCGGCTCCGACGATACCATCCGCATTGTTCTCAATAAAGTAGAAATGGGCCAGGGCATCTGGACGACACTCGCCATGCTCATCGCCGGGGAGCTGGATTGCAACTGGGCGCATATCCGCGTGGAGCACCGGGTAATTGAAGGCCCTCATCTGGACGAAAGCATGTGGGTACTCTCCACCGGCGGCTCGGATACCATCAAATCCGAGTTTGACCGCTACCGCACCACGGGCGCCATCGCGCGTACGATGCTCGTGCAGGCGGCCGCACACCGCCTGGGTATTGCGCCGGAACAATGTACAACCGCTGGGGGTTACGTACAGGCAGGGACAACCCGACTAAGTTACGGCTCGCTGGCCGACGCCGCCGCCCGGCTGCCGATTCCCGAAGTAAAGCTTCGCAGCCGCAACGAATGGAAGCTGATCGGTGGAAACCCTCCGCAGAAGCTCGACGTGCCCGATAAGGTGAATGGAAAAACCCGGTATGGTATCGACGTTGAATTCCCCGGCATGCTTACCGCCGTGCTCGAACGTTGCCCGGTGTTTGGAGGGAAGGTCAAATCTTACGACGCGTCGGATGCCCTGCGGATTCCGGGCGTACGGAAAGTGGTGCCGGTGCCGGAAGGCATCGCCGTGGTGGCCGACCACTCCTGGGCGGCCATACAAGGACGAAAAGCGCTGCATGTTGAATGGGATACCCAAGGCAATGGGAACCCTGATATCGCACAGCTGCTCGCAGAATACCGTGAGATCGTCGGACAGCCGGGTAAGGTGGCACAATCCAACGGCGATGTTGCCAGCGCCTGGAAACGGGTGCGGCCGGTCTACGAGCAGGAATTTTGTTTTCCGTTCCTCGCCCATGCACCGATGGAAACGCTTAATTGTACGGTAAAATTGGCGGCCGACAAATGCGAAATATGGACGGCTACCCAATCCAATGCGCTGCACCGGCAGGAAGTGGCGAAATCTTTGGGTTTCAAAGACGAGCAGGTAACCCTTTACGCGCCTGCTATGGGTGGCAGTTTCGGGCGGCGAGGCTCGTTCGGGAACGACTGGGTGATGGAGGCCGTGCATATTGCCCGGGCGAGCGGCGAGGCAATTAAACTGATCTGGACGCGGGAGGACGATATCCGCGGCGGCTACTACCGGCCGGTGTATCTGCATAAAGTCAAGGTCGGCACGGATACGGCCGGAATGCCTGTGGCCTGGGAGCACCACATCGTCGGCCAATCGCTTTTTGTGAATACGGTCCTCGAAAAAGACATTGCTCCCAACGGCCTCGATTACAGCACGATCGACGGTGTGAACGGCTCGCCCTACATCGCCCGCTGTACCGACCATTCCGTTACGCTGCATACCACGGCCAACAATGTGCCTGTGCTGGCCTGGCGGTCTGTCGGTAACACCCACACGGCATTCGTAATGGAAACGGTCATCGACGAACTGGCTTTCCTCGCGCGTACCGATGCGGTCGAATACCGTAAAAAACTGCTGGCCGGCCACCCGAGGCACCTCGCCGCATTAACCGCCGCAGCCGGGAAAGCAGGTTGGACTCATCCGTCGCCCAAGGGACTTCCCCCAGGCCATTTCAGGGGTGTGGCGGTGCACGAAGCCATGGGCAGCGTGGTGGCGCAGGTGGTCGAAATATCGTATTCCAACCGGAACCTGAAAGTTCACCGCGTAGTATGCGCCATTGCATGCGGGCTCGCGGTAAACCCCGACGGCGTGAAGGCACAGATGGAAGGCGGCATTATTTACGGGCTCACGGCGGCACTCTTCGGTGAAATCGCCATTGACAACGGGGCTGTACGGCAAAGCAATTTCCACGATTACCGCATTCTGCGTATGGACGAAGCGCCGGTTATTGAGGTACATATTGTTGAAGACGACGGCAAAATGGGCGGCGCCGGCGAGCCCGGTGTAGCGCCCATTGCACCGGCGCTGGCGAATGCATTCTTCGCAGCTACCGGTAAGCGCGTCAGGAAGTTACCTTTACTTTCCAATATTTGATAAATTTAGGGTATGCAAAAGGCGCTTTCCAAACTGTACCATATTCCTTTCTGGCTCGCTTACCATTACTTGTGGTGGGTAGTCGCGATGGGCAACCCATGGAAAGCCGCACACAGTATTCTTTTCTCGCCTTATGCCGTCAAGTTTGTGTTTTATGTCGTATTACAGGCAGTGGCGGTGTATTTCAACTTGTATTACCTCATTCCCAAATACCTCGAAAAGGGACGGCTCCGATCGTACATTGGTTACCTGGGCATTACGTTGCTCGCTACGGCACTGGCGATTGTGTCGGGCTATTATTTGAGCGCATGGCTGGCGCATCAGTCGGTGGAGAAGCTGTTTGGGAGGGATACCAATTGCTTCTTCTATTTCTTCGGAGAGGCGATGCCCTCCACATTGGCGAGTACCACATTGGCGATGAGCATTAAGCTCACCAAAAACTGGATCCGTACCGAGCGGTGGAAACAGCTGCTGGAAAAGGAGAAACTCGAAACCGAATTGCGTTTTTTGAAATACCAGTTCAACCCGCATTTTCTGTTCAACAGCATTAACTCGATCTTTTTCCTCATTCATAAAAACCCCGACGTTGCCTCTTCATCGCTCGCGAAGTTCTCCGAATTGCTGCGCCATCATTTGTACGAATGCAACGATGATCTCGTACCCCTCGACAAGGAAATCGCTTACCTGCACAACTTCATCGCGCTCGAAAAACTACGCCAGAACACGGGCGTGGCAGTCGTTACCGATATTACCGATAAATTCCCTCCCGGTGCAGGCATTACGCCGTTCATTTTAATGACTTTTGTTGAAAATGCTTTCAAACACGTTTCGAAAGACAATGACCGCGATAACCGGATCGAAATTCGCTTGCATGCCAAGACAAATATGCTTGAATTTGAGGTTTCCAACAGCTCCTCTCCCCTCGCGACGAGGCAGGCCGTGCATTACGGTGGCATAGGCCTCAAAAATGTACAGCGCCGCCTCGACCTCATTTACCCAGGCCGTCACGACCTGGCTATCCGGCATCATGACGGCGCATTTCAGGTAAATCTTCGCATGGAACTGACTCCACTGCCTGCGGTACCAATCACGCAGCCGGCCCTCCCATAGTACTTTATTTTAATTTACTTTCATTTAAAATACTTTCATTTCCTTTCGCAATGTTAATCCAACCGTAACGTGTCGTTAACGGACTGATAACATTGCCCACCTACTTTTGTGGCGGATTTAGCGGTCACACTTCCCCTCTCTATACGTATACGATCAAGCGGCAGTACCTATAACTGCGAACCGAAACACATCCTATTTCCGGGTTACGACACCGTAGCTTCGGAGGCAGCGCCTATGCAACGCATTTGAACGAAGTACCAATAACCAAACGAACAGAAAAAATGATAAAATTAATTACTGCATGTCTCGGACTATGCGCATTCATCCTGCTCTGGGGACCCGAAACGCGGGCACAGGGGAATGAAGCGTCCATTATCGGGAAGGTCAGCGAAGGACAGGCCGGGCCGGTTGTCGGTGCTACGGTTTATGTCAAAAACGAATCGACCGGTTTCAGCACGGGTACGGTTACCGACGCGAACGGCGATTACATTATCAAACAGTTGCCCCTTGGTTCGCCCTATTCCATCACGGTGTCGTTTATCGGCTACGGTGAGCAAAAAAAGACCGGGTATTCACTCAACCAGGGCGATCAGCTACGCCTGAACTTCGCACTGGAAGCCGCTGCAAATGAGCTCAAAGCGATTGACATTGTCGCCAACTCCCTGAAAAACACAGTAGTAACACTGGGCGCTTCTACGCCCGTTACCGCCCGCGACATTGCACGGCTTCCGGTAAACGGCCGTAACTTTACGTCGCTTATGGACCTGTCGCCATTGACCAATGGCAGCAGCCTCGGCGGTCAGCTGGCCTCGTCGACCAACTACACCATCGACGGGATGACATCTCGTGGCACCATCGCCGGTAACGGTACTTCCGGGGCTTACTCGATCTCGATGGAAGCCATCCGGGAATTTAAAGTGGTTACCAACGAGTACGATGTGACCATGGGCCGCGCGGGTGGCGGTACCATCAGCACGGTGACCAAATCGGGTACCAACCAGCTTTCGGGCAGCGCCTTCACGTACATGCGTAACGACGCGCTTTCGAGCAAATACGACCTCCGCGGAAACAAAAGAACGCAGGAGTTTTCGACTTACCAGTATGGATTTTCACTCGGTGGGCCCATCATCAAGGATAAGGCGCATTTCTTCGTGGCATGGGACCACCAGGCCGACTCGCGCCCGCTTTACATTGCCAACATCCTCAGCCCTGCCGACGAGGCAGCCAACAAGGTTACCAATGCAACCCTGGAACGTTTCGTAGGCATTGCCCGCGACAAGTACGGCGTTTCAAGCAACCCGCAATATGGCGCATTTGACAAAGCCAAAGGTACCGACGCGATTTTCGCCCGCGTAGACTGGCAGCTGAACGCCCGAAACCTGCTGACGATCCGCAACAACATGGTGATCGAGAACGACGCGCTTTCGGAAGGCGATAATTCCAATATCAACTTCTACGAGTCGTACATCGACCGTAAAAAATTCGATAACAGCCTCATGGCCTCGCTCCGAACGAGTTTGAATCCGCGTGTGACAAATGAGCTGAAAGTGCAGCATTTCTACGAGGATGTACAGGTGCTTCCAAGCTCCCAGCTTCCTGCCGCAGGTATTCCGCGCGCGATTGTCGAAAACGTTGAATCTGTTGTCGGTACAACCAATTACCTGACCTCCATTCAGATCGGTGGTCAGCGCTTTTCGCCGGAATGGTTCAAAGGAACTGTGGTGCAGGCGGTGGATAATCTGTATTACAATACCGGGAAGATTAACTTCACATTCGGTATCGACATGATGTACAACCTGATGCATTCACGCTATGGAAGCGAAATGAACGGTCGTTTCTATTTCACGGGAATGGATAATTTCAATAACCTGAAACCTTACCGTTACGCCCGCGAAATCTACCTGAATGAAGACCAGAGCAACAAAGTAAAATCGCTGAGCACCGGCTTGTATGCGCAAATGGACACCAAACTGGGTCCCGGCCTGGATATAACTGCCGGTTTGCGCCTCGACAACACCGTGTACCTCAACCGCGCGAATTTCAGCCAGGTGGTGTTTGACGAGCTGGGTATCAAAACAAACAACCGCATCAACACGTTGCAATTACAGCCGCGTGTACAATTCACCTGGGACGTAAACGAGCAGAGCAAAGATGTGATCCGCTTTGGCGCGGGTGTTTTCGGTTCCGCATTGAACCCTTATTCGATGGTGAACAATATGCTGTTCGATGGTTCCAAAGTGGCTTCGGTGGAAATCCAGGGCGACCTCGTTCCTTCCCCTAACTTCCCGTTGTACCGCCAGGACCCCAGCAAGGCTCCCGGTGCGGAACTTTTCAATATCCCCGGCATCGAGCGCCTGATCACGATCAACACCAACAGCCCCGACGCCAAGGTGCCGGTTGTATACAAAACCAACTTCTCGTACAACCACTTTTTCAGCGACCGCCTGCGGATCGGTGTTAGCGGATATGCTTCGTGGGCGCGCAACAACTACATGTACATCGACCGCAACATGGTGGATGAGCCATTCTTCCGCATCGGTGCAGAAGCCAACCGCGGTGTGTACGTTCCTGCGGAAACCATCAATGCAACCAACGGTGCTACCAACTGGCTCAACAGCCGCCGGACCAAGCAGGTCGGCCGCGTGCTGGAACTCGTGAGCGATGGCAAAAAGAACCAGTACGCATTGGTCATCGACGGTACATTCAAATATTTCCGCGATGGACAGATCACCGCGTCTTATACCTGGAACGACTCAAAGGACAATACTTCCTACAACGGTAACGTGGCCAACACCGCCACCCTCGACCAGATGGTGATCGACGACCCGCGCGACCTGAGTCGCATGAGCTATGCGAACAACCAGTTCCGCAACAAGGTGGTGGTGTACGGTACAGCACCAAGCTTCTGGGGTATTACACTCGGCGTTCGTTACTCGGGCATCGGCGGTACACGCTACTCGCTGGCTGTGAGCGGCAACATGAACGGTGACTTCGTTTCCTCGAATGACTTGCCTTACGTGTACGACTACAATAGCTCCGCAACACCTGAATACATTCGTACAGCGTTGAAATCCATCATGGATAATCCTGATGCCGAAGAAAGTATCAAGACCTACATCCGCGACAACACAGGTAAAATCGCTGAGCGGAACGGCGGTGTGAATGGCTTCTATGGCGTGTTCGACGTCCGTTTGGGCAAGCGTTTCAAAATCTACAAAACGCACGGTA
This sequence comes from Dyadobacter fermentans, assembly GCF_019924045.1. Lineage (GTDB taxonomy): Bacteria > Bacteroidota > Bacteroidia > Cytophagales > Spirosomataceae > Dyadobacter > Dyadobacter fermentans_A. Next base: position 159,506 of record NZ_JAHXBN010000028.1, read on the forward strand.
TCGAAGCGTCCATCGACGTGTTCAACTTCGCCAACCTCCTGAACAAGGATTGGGGCGTGGGTACCAACCTGGGCAAACAGACCTTTTACACGATCAAGAGCTTCGATAAGACGAAAAAAGAGTTTGTGTACAATGTCAACAAAGGCGCAGGGGTATCAAGCCTGAACGGAAACCCTTACCAGATCCAGGTAGGGCTGCGCTATTCGTTCTGATTGTTTTGAATTCATACAAAACCGGCTCCTCAGACGCACTACCGCGCGGGGAGCCGGAAATTTAACTAACGGGTGCATTTCTATGAAAAGACTAATCCTGCTCTTAACCCTTTCCACATTCACTTTCAAAAGCGTTCGCGCACAGGATTCCCACGTGATCCTGATCAGCATCGACGGACTTAGACCCGAATTCTACAAAGACGCCTCATGGTCGATGGTGAACCTCCGGCAAGGAATGGCCACCGGCGCATATGCCGACGGCGTGACGGGCGTTTTCCCGACCGTCACCTATCCTTCACATACGACCATGATTACCGGCGTGAAGCCGATCAAGCACGGTGTTTACTACAATACCCCTCCCGAGCCGCTGGAAGTGACGGGCAAATGGATCTGGGATTACAAGACCATTAAAGTGCCTACCATTTTCAACGCGGCGAAGGAAAAAGGCCTCTCCACGGCCTCGGTATTCTGGCCGGTGTCGGTGGGCGGGCCGGCTACCTACAACATTCCGGAATACTGGTATTTGCCTGAAACCAAAGGCGGGAAGCGCAACATGACTAAAGCGCTCAGCGAAAACTCGAACCCGAAAGGTTTTTACGAGGAGATCCAGCAAAATGCCACCGGCAAGCTGGAAGAAGTTGACTTCGACGGCGAATACCTGAGCATCGACGATAATCTTTCCCGCGCGAGCGCTTACATTATCCGCAGGTACAAGCCCTCGTTCCTGGCCGTTCACCTGGTGGCTGTCGATCATTTCGAGCACGAGCAGGGACGTGACGGAGACAAGGTACGTGCTGCATTAACGAGCGTCGACCGGGGTATCAAAGCCATTCTGGAAGCCATCGACAAAGCTGGCATCAGAGATAAGACCACGGTGATCGTCACCGGCGACCACGGTTTTGTGGACATTCACTCATCGCTTTCACCCAATGTGCTCCTCGCGCAGGCGGGCTTGTACGACCCAAAGAACCCGTCGACCTGGAAGGCCTATTTCCACGCCTCCGGCGGCTCTTCGTTCCTGCATTTGAAAGATAAAAACGATGCTCAGACGCTCGAAAAGGTAAAATCGGTACTTGCGAAGTTGCCTGTTGGCCAGAAAGCCATGTTCGAAGTAAAAGACCGTGCGGCGCTAGACGCCGTAGGCTCCGACCCGAATGCTGCTCTCGCGCTCGCACCGAAGCAAGGCTTTACGATCGGTAATGCTGCAACCGGCGATTTCGTGCGCGCAGCGAGCGGCGGTACCCACGGGTTCTTCCCCGATTTTAAAGAGATCCAGACGGGCTTCGTCGCATTTGGACGCGGCATCAAAAAAGGCGCGGTAATCCCCGAAATGGGCTTGCACGACATTGCTCCCCTGGTCGCGAAGTTGCTGAACATCGACTTCCCGTCGGCCGACGGTACCCTCTACCCGGGATTGCTCGCCAAGGAGTAGTATTTAGGTTTGTAAGATAGATAAGAATCATTCGGAAAGGGCACCGCTGGTTAGCGGCGTCCTTTTTTGTTTGCAAGAGGCATAATTTTTGATGTAAAGCCATTACGTCATGACATCAAAAAGAATTAGCAGAACTATGAAGAGAACGTTTCAAGCAGCCAATATCATCGCGTTGATCGCCACCGTGGTGGTCAACTACCTCTCTAATACCGGCATTTTCAACAACAGCACAATGGCCAGCGTTTCGGCCCGGTACCAGAATTTCTTCACGCCATCAGGCTACGCATTCTCCATCTGGGGCGTGATTTACCTGTTGCTGGCTGCGTTTGTCGTGTACCAGGCGCGCGGTATTTCCGGCAGGCGGGAAACTCCCGCAGTAGTGGAAAAGATCGGCTGGCTGTTTGTCATTTCCTGCGTTGCCAACTCGGCCTGGGTCATGGCGTGGCTGTACGATTTCACGGGTCTTTCGGTGTTGATCATGATCGTACTGCTCGCATCGCTATGGCTGATCATCGTCCGCACCCGCATGGAAATGGATGTGATACCCATTAAAAAAATAGCATTGACCTGGTGGCCTTTCGCCATCTACCTGGGCTGGATATCGGTGGCGCTCATCGCCAATATAGCTGCCTGGTTTACCAAAATCGGTTGGAACGGCTTCGGCCTCTCACCCGTAGCATGGACCGTGATCATGATCTACGTCGCAGGCATCGTGTACCTCAGTCTCACTTGGGCACGCAACCTGCGCGAATCGGCGATGGTTGGGGTCTGGGCATTGATAGCCGTTGCAGTGGCCAATTGGGGCACCACGCCGGCGGTCGTCAATGCGGCGCTCATTGTTTCGGCAATTATCCTGGTCAGCAACGGAATCCACGCCTACCGCAACCGCGGAAAACATTTCCTGGAAGAAGGAAAAATGGCGCGAAGGTGACACCATGGCGCGAAGCTCTGGCTTCGCGCTTACTATTTGCAGGCCTCCGGCCGGTCGATACATAGTGATGTTGCATTCCTGACCGGCCAGCGGCCTGTGAATAGGCTGTGCAAAGCCGGGGCTTCTCACTAACGCGTCGCAAACGACCGGCACCAATCTATGACTTTGGGGTATAAATCGGACACCGCCGTATCCGGGTTTTCCTTTTTTATCTTCATTAAAGCCGCATTGAATTCTCTGAATTTCGCGAAGCCCCGCCCTTCGACATTCAGAGCTTCACGTCTGGCAATCAGGAATTTTGCCGTCGATGCGTCAAATGTATCGATCGCGTAAAGCGAAAACAGTGCGTGGGTCATGTACTCGTTGAAAATGTATGCCGGCTTTGAATAAAATGAAGTCTTTGAAACAGGCGCCCAGAAGTCTCGGTTGCCGAAAATACTGTCTATCTGAGCCCTGAAACTATCCGTTCTCGGGTTTACGTAATTGTGATCCACCTCCGTGAAAATAATGCCTGCCATCACGCCACGACGTTGTTGCTCATTCAGGTCCGATTTCGCATTGTATAGGTTAGGGCCATTGACAAACAGAACCATCTCGTGAAACGACTTGCCATGCTCATCGGATGCTCCGAACTGCTGCGTGCTGTGTCTGGAATTTATGATGGGTGAAAAAATCAGCTTGGACGTATCAAATCCACGTTGGGAGAATTGCTTACCCAGCCATCGCTGCATTCCCGCCACATCACTCCATTCCGCTTGCTGCGCTATGAGCTGACGATAATAGGGCAAATGGCTTTGATAAAAAGCCCGGAAATTCGACTGTCTGGCAAAATCCGCAATCAGTCCGACATTACTGCGGAATGCATTGGAATAGGTTGAATCGTCCGACCCGTACACGAGAAAATACTGGGTAGGCATCAATTGGTCTCCCTTAAACTCGTAACAGATGCTGTTATCCCGGAACTCATAGTAGTGATTTGAATATTCTGCCTCGCGAACATCCAGAGCCTTGAAAACCGGGTGGCCCAAAAACGGTTTAAAATAGGCCATGACTTCGTCGTGATACTGACCCGTGTCGACCATACCGCCCATCTTTTTCGCCGGAGGAGAGAGCATTAGCAAGATATTGGCCAATTCAAAAGTTTCCGGCACCTCAACCAGCGCCCGTCCCCGGTTTTCACGAATATATGCAGACGGAAATGAGGCCGTCACATTGTTGAAGCGCAGCCGCAATTTGTAATTCTTCCCGGCCAGTTGCAGGGGGAAGAAATGCTTTTCTTCATAAGGGAAGTTATCGTTCCGTATCTGAATGGAGTCATTTTCGAGGTAAACCGTCACAGTCTTCCCCGGTGCCCCATCCGACCCCAGGTCGATGATCTCGTACTTTTTGCCGGGTAGCATTAACGGTGCTTTCATGTGACTAAACCGAACGCCGACAGAAGTCCCTGCAATTTTTAGCGTATCCTTATGAAAAACCGTTTTGGGCTGCGCGAATGACAGTGCCGGCAGCAGGAAGCACGTAAAACAAATGAACCTGAAAAGCATATTGAAATACATTTTGAGTTTCAAAGCACCATGGCGCGAAGCGCTTGCTTCGTGACTGCCATTCGCAGGCCTCCGGCCGGTCATTACGCAAAAAACGTGGAAGCATACACGACCGGCCGGAGGCCTGCAAATAGTACGTGCAAAGCCGGAGCTTTGTACCATTCCTCCAATGTAACCAATAATATAATAATTAAAAGAATATTTTATCCAAAACATTCTTACCACTGAGCCGCAGAATCGCGCGCAACAGCCATTCAAAGATTTTAATCCCTTTTTAACCTCCTTTTAACATAGAGTTAAGGATGAAGTGCGGTTTTTGTATGCGTATAAGAGACACACACCTACGAAAAGAACAATTTATAAACCCCGCGCTGAACAACCTGCGCTTAAATGCATGCTCATTTTCAAAGACTTGAAATAAAGATACCGATTAAAGCCGCTTCCGCGCGGCTTCAAATTATACAAAAGACTCAATAGCGACCCGTTAAGATGATCAAAGAATTGCTGAAATACTTCCTGCCCCTGTGCATTCTCCTGGTGGACGGATACAGCAATATGTATGCGGGCTCGCAGGAACGCCAGGCTTGCCTCTCCCCCATTCAGGTTCTTGCCCAGTCTGAACACCCTAATTTTGTACAGGCTTTCGACGATAACGATCCCGCGTTCCGCCTCCCGGACACAGCACGGAAGTTCGCCGAATTTGTACGGACGATCTCAGAAGAAAAAGAAGAAGATTCCAGCGAGTCATTCTCCCTTAAAAAATCACCACGCGCCGGCGGCATTCTTGCAGCCGCATTTGCTTCGCGCCAGCTTTTTCCCTTTTACAGCATCGCCACGGCCCGACCTACACGATGGTTCGGCTCACTTTATTCCTCCCGCCGATATCTGAGGCTTCGCGTACTCAGAATTTGATCCCGCTCAGCGGCAGGCTACCTATGGCCTGTCGATCCGGTCGTCGTGGCGCCCATCTCCCCCGGTAGCTCACGGCTGCTTTACACTGTGCCCTCAGGCACGCCCATACGAACAGTAACTATCAAAAATTCAAATTAGCTAACTCCAAAAATCATCATGAAAAGAATTCTCATGCTCGTGAGCTTGGGTGCATTGTTGTATCAGACAGGCTGTACATCCAAACACGAAGAAGAAAAAGAAGAAGCGGTTAACTTTTCAGTGACAAGCCCCTTACAGAAAGACACCACCATCACCAAAGAGTACGTGAGCCAGATCCGGGCTATCAGCCACATCGAGCTGCGGGCATTGGAAAGAGGTTATTTGCAAAAAATATACGTGGATGAAGGTCAGCTGGTAAAAAAGGGACAGCTGATGTTCCAGATCATGCCGCTGGTGTACCAGGCCGAGCAGCAAAAAGCACAGGCGGAAGCAAATTTCGCGGAGATCGAATATAAAAACACCAAGGCGCTGGCCGACAGCAATGTAGTTTCCAAAAATGAGCTCGCATTGGCCAAGGCAAAACTCGACAAAGCCAAAGCGGAGCTGGGCCTCGCTTCAACGCACCTCGGTTTTACAGAAATCCGCGCGCCGTTCAATGGTATCATGGACCATTTCCAGGTGCGGCTGGGAAGCCTCGTGGATGAAGGCGACCTGCTTACAACACTCTCCGACAACAGCGAAATGTGGGTGTACTTCAACGTTCCGGAAGCGGAATACCTGAACTATAAATCGGGTGAAGACAATGGCAACCTACGGAACGTAAAACTCAAAATGGCCAACGAAAAGATCTTCGAGCACACCGGAGCGGTGAAAACCATCGAGGCCGATTTCAATAACGAAACAGGTAACATCGCATTCCGGGCCACTTTCCCGAATCCCAAAGGCCTGCTGCGCCACGGCGAGACAGGGAACGTACAAATCAGCGTGCCATTGAAAAACGCCCTCCTGATCCCGCAGAAAGCGACCTTCGAGGTTTTGGAAAAGAAATACTGCTATGTGATCGACAAGGACGGCAAAGTTCAATCACGTGAGATCACGATCGGTGCCGAACTGCCGCACATTTTTGCGGTTTCTCACGGTCTTCAAAAGGACGACAAGATATTGCTGGAAGGCTTGCGCCAGGTACGCGAAAACCAGAAGATCAGCTACAAGTTCCAGAAGCCCGATTCGGTTATCTCTCACCTAAGCCTGTACGCGGAATAATCAGGTCCGAAAGCAAAAGATATGTTTAATCAATTCATACGACGACCTGTATTCGCGATTGTGATATCGGTCATGATAGTCTTTATAGGTATACTGGCTATCAAAAAACTGCCTATCTCGCAGTTCCCGGACATCGCTCCTACCACTGTTAACATCTTCATCGCCTACCCCGGTTCGAGTGCCGACGTATTGGTGAAATCCACACTCATTACACTGGAACAGGCGATTAACGGTGTTCAGGATATGCGCTATATCGCTACCGACGCCACCAGTGCAGGGGAAGCTACACTGAGGATCATCTTCGAACCCGGTACCGACCCTAACGACGCGGTTATCAGGGTAAAAACGAGGGTTGACCAGGTAATGCCGCTTCTTCCCGAACTCGTTCAGCGTGAAGGGGTAATTATCACGCCGATCCAGCCGAGTATGTTGATGTACGTCAACCTGTACTCGAAATCGAAAACCATCGACGAGAAATTCCTCTTCAACTATGCTACTGTCAAAATGATCCCTGAAATCCAGCGGACCAAAGGGGTAGCACGGGCGCAGATCCTCGGTAGCCGCCGTTACGCGATGCGTGTATGGCTCAACCCCGAACGCATGCGTGCGTACAGCATTTCGGTGGAAGAAGTAATGAAATCGCTGGCGGAACAAAGTATCATCGGCCGCCCCGGCCGTATCGGACAAAGCTCCGGTATCGCCGCCCAGTCATTGGAATATGTATTGACTTACAAAGGCCGGTACAGCGAACCGAAAGAATACGAGGACATCATTATTCGTGCAAACAAAGAAGGTGAAAGCATTCATTTGAAGGATATCGCGAAAGTAGAGCTCGGTAGTGAGTTCTTCGATATTTACTCCAACCTCGACGGCAAGGCATCCGCGGCGATCGTTTTGCGCCAGAACTATGGTAGTAATGCGAGCGACGTGATCGAGGAAGTGAAGAAAAAACTCGACGTGATGAAGGCCTCCTTCCCTCCCGGTATCGACTATAAGATCAGCTACGACGTTTCTCAGTTCCTCGACGCCTCTATTGAGCAGGTAATCGACACCCTGCGCGATGCATTTATCCTCGTGGCATTGGTCGTATTCCTCTTCCTGGGCGACTGGCGCTCAACCCTGATTCCGATCCTTGCGGTTCCGGTATCATTGGTCGGGGCATTCTTCGTGATACAAGGCTTCGGGCTATCCATTAACCTCATCACCCTCTTTGCATTGGTACTCGCGATCGGTATTGTGGTCGATGATGCGATTGTCGTCGTCGAGGCCGTCCACGCCAAGTTTGAGGAGGAGCCCGGGATAACGCCTTACAATGCGGTGAAAAAAGTATTGGCTGAAATCAGTGGTGCGATCATCGCGATCACCGCGGTAATGGTGTCGGTATTCGTTCCGATCTCCTTTATGTCGGGTCCTGTGGGTACCTTTTACCGCCAGTTCTCGATTACCATGGCAAGCTCTATCGTGATCTCGGCGTTGATCGCCTTGACGCTTACGCCCGTATTGTGTGCGATGCTTTTGAAGAGCCATCATGGCCATCCGAGAAAGAAATCCATCATGGACAAAGGTATCGACGCATTCAACCGTGGTTTTGAAAAACTCACCGGCCGTTATGTCGCATTGCTCAACAGGATCGTAGCCCGTCGTTTGGTGACATTCCTGGTGCTCGGCTTGTTCTGTTTCGGTATTTACTGGGCCAACTCCATCGTACCGGCTGGTTTTATCCCTAACGAGGACCAGAGTACCATTTACGCGATCATCCAGACACCTCCGGGATCGACATTGGAAAAAACCAACGAGGTATCCCGTCGTCTCCAAAAGATTTGCGAGGAAGTGGAAGGTATCGAATCGGTGTCATCACTGGCAGGTTACGAGATCATGACAGAAGGCCGCGGTTCCAATGCGGGTACCTGTTTGATCAACCTTAAACCATGGCACGAGCGCGAGCAGAATGTGAAAGAGATCATGGAAGAGCTCGAACATGCTTCCAAAGGCCTCGGCGCGACGGTCGAATTCTTCGAACCGCCAGCGATTCCGGGCTTTGGTACATCCGGTGGTTTCTCGATGCGTCTTTTGGATAAAAACACAGATACCGATTACCAGGAGTTTGACAAGATCAACAAGGAGTTCCTCGAAAACCTTGGCAAGCGCAAAGAGCTGACCGGTTTGTTCACCTTCTTCGCTGCCAACTATCCGCAGTACGAACTGGAAATTGATAACAAACTGGCCATGCAGAAAGGCGTATCGATCGGAAAAGCGATGGATAACCTCAACATCATGATCGGTAGTACTTACGAACAGGGCTTTATCAAGTTCAACCAGTTCTTTAAAGTATACGTACAATCCGATCCGAAGTACAGAAGGCTCCCTTCCGATCTTTTGAATCTCTTCGTTAAAAACGAAGCGGGCGAAATGGTACCTTACTCATCGTTCATGAAGCTCAAAAAAGGACAGGGACCGAACGAGATCACGCGTTTTAACCTCTATAATTCGGCGGCGATCCAGGGGCTTCCTGCGAAAGGCTACACCACAGCGGAAGCCATCGCGGCGATTCGTGAAGTGGCTGCCAAAACGCTTCCGAAAGGTTACGATATCGCATTCGAAGGGCTTTCTTACGACGAATCGATCCGCGGGAACGAATCAGTGGTCGTATTCGCGATTGTATTGGCATTCGTGTACCTCGTGCTCGCTGCTCAGTACGAAAGCTTCATCATTCCACTCGCAGTGGTATTGTCGTTGCCTGTCGGGGTGTTCGGATCTTTCCTCATGCTGAAACTAATGGGCCTCGAAAACAACATCTATGCGCAGATCGGTCTCATCATGCTTGTCGGGCTCTTGGGTAAAAATGCCGTATTGATCGTGGAATTCGCAGTGCAGAAGCGCGCCGAGGGAGCCACCATCCTGGCTGCGGCGATCGAAGGCGCCAGAGTACGTTTCCGTCCGATCCTGATGACCTCATTCGCATTCGTGGCCGGTCTGATCCCGCTGATCATGGCTACCGGCGCCGGCGCGATCGGTAACCGTACCATCGGTTCCTCCGCCATGGGTGGTATGTTGTTCGGTACGGTCTTCGGGGTCATCATCATCCCGGGCTTGTATTACATATTCGCCAAACTGGCTGATGGCAGAAAACTGATCCGCGACGAAGAAGACAGCTCACTGTCCGAAGGATTCGTTCACGCCATTGACGCTTTCCCAACATCAGAAGATAAAGACGAACATGCGAAATAAGAGAATATTGAATTGGGCCGGCATCGCGTTCATCGGGCTGGCCTACCAGGCCTGTAACATCCCGACGCTGCCTCAGAAAACGGAAAACCGCGCGGTACCTGTGAGCTTCAACGGCTCACAGGACTCCACCAACACCGGTAAGGTGAGCTGGAAAACGTTTTTTACAGATCCCAACCTGAATGCACTGATCGACACCGCATTCAGGAATAACCAGGAACTGAACATTACTTTGCAGGAAATCGCGATCTCGCAAAACGAGATCCAGGCGCGCAAGGGGGAATACCTCCCCTTCGTGGGCTTGCGCGGCGGTGCCGGCGTCGAGAAAGCGGCGCGCTACACCAACATCGGCGCCAGCGAAGCCACTACCGACATCAAACCGGGCAAAGAGACGCCCGACCCGCTTCCGGATGTGAATATCCAGGCAGTGGCACGTTGGGAAGTCGATATCTGGCACAAGCTCCGCAATGCGAAAAAAGCAGCGGCAACACGATACCTGTCGTCCATCGAAGGCAAAAACTTCATGATGACCAACCTCGCAGCCGAAATCGCGAACTCCTATTACGAACTGCTCGCGCTGGATACGCAGCTGGCCATTATCCGCCAGAATATCGACATCCAGAACAATGCGTTGAAAATCGTAAGAATGGAGAAAGAAGCCACCCGCGTGACCGAGCTCGCCGTGCGCCGGTTCGAAGCGCAGGTGCTGAAAACGCAAAACCTGCAGTACGGTATTCAGCAGCAGATCATCGAAACCGAAAACCGGATCAACTTCCTCGTTGGACGTTACCCGCAGCCGGTACAGCGCAGCAGCCAGGGCTTCGAAAACCTCGTGCCAAACGTGGTGCAGTCCGGTATCCCTTCGCAGCTGCTCTCGAACCGCCCGGATATCAAGCAGGCGGAGCTCGATCTCGAAGCGGCGAAAATCGATGTAGCTGTGGCGAGAGCGAACTTCTACCCTTCGCTGGGATTGTCGGCGAGCCTGGGTTTCCAGGCATTCAGCCCGATTTACCTCGCCCGCGTACCTGAGTCGATCATGGGATCGCTCATCGGCGACCTGGCTGGTCCGGTGATCAACCGCTACGCGATCCGTGCCGGTTATGCCAATGCGAATGCGCGCCAGATCCAGGCTATTTACAACTACGAGCGTACCGTTCTGAATGCGTACATTGAAGTGGTGAACCAGCTTTCGAACATTAACAACCTCGAAAAGAGCTTCGACCTGAAAACGAAAGAAGTGGAAGCACTCAACCAGTCGACCACCATTTCGAACCGCTTGTTCGCCTCGGCCCGTGCCGACTATATGGAAGTATTGCTCACCCAACGCGACGCGCTGGAATCGAAATTTGAACTGATCGAAACCAAAATGAAGCAGATGAATGCCATGGTGAATATCTACCGGGCGCTCGGAGGCGGATGGAATTGACCGATTAACTTAGGATGTGGTTTTTTGATAAAGATTCTCCCGGCTGGGGGAATCTTTATTTTTTGCAGGTAATTCAACCACAAAATCAGCTTATTACGGGGATTTGAGTGAAGTAACCGTTTGTTCCAACCCAATCCCTTTTTTCTATGAGCCTGAAAAATTACCTGATCGTTGCCCTGCTGATTATTGCTTGCCTGCCATCGCAGGCGAAAGACTACCGGACTTCGCTTTTCGGCATCCATTCCGATGGCATTACGCTCAACACCCGCTCCATTCAATACGCGATCGACTTCATTTCTCAAAACGGAGGCGGCCGGCTGGTGTTCAATGTGGGCCGCTGCCTTACCGGCTCCATTCATCTGAAATCCAATGTAACCCTGCACCTCGAAGAAGGTGCCGTGCTGCTCGGCTCTCTGAATCCCTGGGATTACGATAAAAAAGTGTGGACGGCCATCGTTTTCGCCCACGACCAGCAGAATATCGGTATTACCGGCCAGGGCGTGATCGACGGCCGGGGCCGCTACATTGCCCGCAACATCGTCGACATGATCCACAAGGGGCTCATCAAGGACCTCTTCCGCCAGGATCGCCCCGAAGCCGAAACGCGCCCCGTACTCGCATATATACGCAATTGCGAGGATGTGAATATCAAAGGCGTGACGATGCAGAATTCATCCAGCTGGGTGCAGATTTACGATCAATGTAAAAACGTGACTATTGACAGCATTACCGTCGACAGTAAAGCCTACTGGAACAACGACGGCATCGATATCGTCGACTGCGATGGGGTGAGCATTACCAACTCCTTTATCGATTCGGACGACGATGGCATTTGCCTCAAATCACACGACGCCTCCAAAGTTTGTAAAAACATCTTGGTCAGGAACTGCACCATCCGGTCGAGCGCCAATGGGATCAAGTTCGGTACGGCTTCGTATGGCGGTTTCAGTAATGTTAAAATTTACAATGTAAAAATCTTCGACACTTACCGGTCGGCCATCACCCTGCAAGCGGTAGACGGCGGTTTTGTGGAAAATGTAATTGTCGACAGTTTGAAGGCATACAATACCGGGAATGCGATCTTTTTAAGGATTGGTGAAAGGGTGAAAGGGAAAAAAGGGAGGATGGAGAATATCAGCATTTTAAATATGTACGTAGAAGTACCGGCTACCAAACCGGATGCGGGCTACGAATATGAAGGGCCTATCGAAGACATGCCGCGCAACATTTCTCCGTCGGGCATTGTAGGCATGCCGGATGCGATCATTACCAATGTGACGTTGAAAAATATCGAAATCAAGCACCCCGGTGGAGGTAACCCAATGTACGCCAAAATCGGCCTGGACGAACTGGACAAGGTGCCGGAGAAGCCGACATTCTACCCCGAGTTTTCAATGTTTGACGAACTTCCCGCGTGGGGCTTGTACGTACGCCACGCGAAAGATGTTAAAGTCAGTAACCTGACATTGTCCTGCGAAAAGAAAGATTACCGTACCGCCATCGTTACCGACGATGTCCACGGGGCGACATTTGAAGGCATAAAAGTGACGCAGCCGGGCGTCGCCACGCCGAACGTTGCTAAAAATCACATTCACACCCATAAATCGACCGGAGTTGTCATCAGGAAATGAGACGTGTTCGTCGGAATATAGCTTTGAAAATATTGTCCGCGACTGTGATCCTCGCAGCGAGCGCGGCGGGCTATACCATGCACGTCATGCGCTGGCTACCCTGGCAAAAGCCGGTTTTTGAACGCGCTATTCCCGCGAATTGCGTAGCCGCCACCGACAAAGCCATTTTGGTTTTTTCCAAAACAAACGGCTACCGGCATGCATCCATTGAAGCGGGCGTGAAGGCTATTAAAGAAGGAGGTCAAAAGCGGGGATGGGAAGTAGTAGCGACGGAGAATGGCGCATACTTTCACGAAATCTGTCTGAAATCGTATCGAGCCGTCGTGTTCCTCTCCCCCACCGGCGATTTCCTGACGGATGAGCAGCAACGCGCATTTGAACAATATATCGAAAACGGCGGCGGTTATGCGGGCATCCATTCCGCCGCCGATTGCGAATACAAATGGGACTGGTACGGCACGCTGCTCGGTACACGTTTCCGGAGCCATACATTTTTACCTTACCCTATTCCGGAGGCCCAAGTCGTAACCGAACCGGGGTCGCATCCCGCCATCGACGGCCTGCCAGCACGCTGGTCGAAGAAGGACGAATGGTACAATTTCCACGAGAGTGTGCGCGGGAGGCCTGGTTTTCAGGTATTGTTGACAGTTGATGAAAGTACCTACCCCGCATTCTGGCCCAAAGCAACGCACGGCGACCATCCTATCGCCTGGGCGCGATCAATGAGCAAGGGAAGGATGTTTTATACGGGGATCGGGCATAATGCGTCGACGTTCAGCGACACTATTGCGATGAAGCACATTATGGGTGGGATCGCTTGGGCGGGTGGGCTGCTTTAAGTCACTTCCCAACCCATCGGTTCAATTAAATGTCCTGATATCTCAACAAAACTAAATGGAAATGAAAAAGCAAATTGCGGTAGGCTGGGTTGCGGTACTTATGCTCGCCTTTTCTCGCTGTAAAGACAAAACATCGGACCCTATTCTGAATGACGAATGTGCCCGTGGAAATATCCTGAAAAACGTAAAAGAGCGAAGCGGGACGATTTATTACAACTCATTGGAGAAAAAATATGCTGTGCATACGTCTGAACAAGGGACATATGATTCCCAGGACATCGGTTTCCTGTGCAATCCCCCGGATTCATTAAAAATAGATGGTCTCGCGGTCAATTTCGACGGGGATTACTATGCTTATGAAAAAGATCGCGTTGCACCCATCGGTGGTGCGACCTATTATTACTTACATATTACCAAGCTCAAAAAAGATTAAGTCCCGGCATTATTGACTCTAAAACAGCGATCCCACCACAAACGAAACACATCATGAATGGGGTCGCCTAGTAAACCGGCCTTCTTCGCGACCTTCACATAAGAACCGAAATACAGCCTCGCTGTTTCCGCAATGTAAAGCAGTTGTTACCCCAATATTAACCAACATACTGATATTAAGCCCTTTTGAATCTAAAAACGCGCCCCGCGTTAACATTCTGTTAAGTCTTTCCACGCTGCGCCCCGGCGTTTTGCCTCGTGAGTATTTTTAGTTTTTAAAACTACTCACAAATCAAGATGCAAAAGAAATCTCTACTGGCGTTGCTGCTTGCCGCAGCTATCATGAATGGCTGTACCGACCATGCCCCTCAAAACCCGATACAGGAAGATCCCTCGGCTTTCAAGGAAGTTGCCGGTGTGGACCTGGGTAACCTCGCTGCGGCTGAAATCTCTGCCTACGACCCTATTTCCAAAAGACTTTTCACGGTGAACAACGAAAAGGCTGCCATCGTGGAAGTGCTCGACCTTTCGGCGTTCCCTGCGATCACGAAACTGCAACCGATCGACGTTTCGGCACTGGGTGGTGTGGCCAATAGCGTGGCGGTTTCGAATGGCAAGCTAGCGATCGCACTCGAAGCGACAAACAAGCAAGCGAATGGCAGCGTGATTGTGCTCAATACCAACACGTTGCAAATGATCAAACAAATCACCGTAGGCGCATTGCCTGATATGGTGACGTTCAGTCCGGACGGCCGGTTAATCGTAACGGCCAACGAAGGCGAGCCTAATGCCGATTACAGCGTGGATCCGGAGGGTTCGGTTTCCATTATCGACGTTACGAATGATTACAGTGTTAAAACCCTCACTTTTGAAGGATTCGAGAATGATTACAATGCATTGGCAGCTAAGGGTTTCCGCAAGTTCGGACCAAAGGCCACGCTGGCCCAGGATATCGAACCTGAATACGTAGCCATTTCCGACAACTCCCAAAAGGCATTCGTGACCTTGCAGGAAAACAACGGCGTGGCCGAAATCGACCTGATCAGCGGCAAGATCCTCGCCCTTCATGCGCTGGGAACCAAGGATATCAGTTACATCCTCAACGCCCTCGACCCAAGCGACAACGACCAGAAGGTAGAGCTGAGAAACTGGCCGATCAAGTCGTTTTACCTGCCTGACGCGATCTCCTATTTCAGCGTGAACGGCACCCCGTACGTGATCACCGCCGACGAGGGCGACGCCCGCGAATACAGCACGTTCGACGAGCAGAAACGCGTAAGTTCGCTCAAACTGAACCCGGTATACTTCCCGAATGGCGACGAGCTGAAAAAGACTTCAAACCTCGGCCGCCTGCGCGTAACCAGCACACGGGGCGATTTTGAAAACGACGGCACTTACGAAGAACTTTACAGCTTCGGTGGGCGCGGTTTCAGCATTTTCCACGCCGCGGACATGAAGCGCGTGTACGAATCGGGTAACTCGCTCGAACAGGAGGTGATCAAAGCCGGCATTTACGACGATAGCCGCTCGGACGACAAAGGTGTTGAACCCGAAGGTGTTACCGTGGGATGGATGAACGGTAAGCCCGTGGCATTCATCGCGATGGAACGTGTTGACGCCGTAGGCGTTTACGACCTGAGTAACCCGGGCGCACCGCAATTCCTGCAAATCATCAAAACAGGCGACGCTCCCGAGGGAGTATTGTTCATTCCTTCGGATAAAAGCCCGAACGGCAAAAGCCTGCTCGTGACAAGCAATGAGGAAGATGGCACAGTGAAATTCTTCCAGCCGTAACAGGCCGGTATCGTACAAATGGGCCGTCCGGGAATCCGGGCGGCCTTTTTGTTTTACCGCTCATCCGCTGCTGGCAATGCTTCGGAACGCTCCCCTATTACCAATGCCGCACCGGTAACAGCCGTGGCAGTGACAATAATATCAAACAAAACACTGACAGTAACCGCGATGGGCTCTGAAACACCCAGCAATACCGACCCCCGCAAGTACACCAGCTCCCGCACCCCTATTCCGCCGATGCTCAGTGGGAACACGGTAGCGATGGAGGAAAGCAGAAACAGTAACGCATAGTCGGCCCAATGGCCGGTCTCACCCATGGAATAGAGCAAGAAACCGGTGCAGATGATCTGGAAAACCTGCGTACCGAAAGAAAGCAGCAAAATGCGGCCCAACACCGGGATAATACCCGGCAGCCACTTTTGGGCGCTCCACCAGAGTATTCCAGCCCCCGGCAATGCCAGTGCGGGTATAGCGGCAATAAACGGATTGCCATAAAACCGGACCATCCCGATCAGCCCGGCCAGCAACCCGAGCATCACAAAACCGATCATGCGGTCCCAGAGCAGAATGCGCGTAAGCAGCATCGTGCCATGTGCCGGAAAATGCTGTTTCAAGCGGAGCAGCTTGTAGGCATCGCCCCCCAGCCCGCCGGGCAGGAACATTCCGTAAAACATGCTGATCCAATGCAGATGCAGCCCGCCGTAATGCGACAGCCCTATTTCGTGCGCTTGAAGGATCGTAGTGAGCCGCATGGCCGCGGTAATGCGGGAGGCAAGATAAGGCGCAAACGCCAATGCCAACAGCCATTTGTCGGCCTTATCAATGGCGTGCGATACGCTTTCCAGATCGATACGGCTAAAAACCCACCAAAGGAGCGCGATCGTGATCGAAAGTTTCAGCAGCCATTTCAGGTACTTCATCATACGTTAGTCTCTTTTCAAATGCACGAGACCGATATGCTTGCATGCTTCCAGCCGGGTTTGGGGGTTGATAAAACCTGGTTTCAGTTTGGTTGTATCAAAATCGAGGTAGCGGTAAGCCTCGCGTGCCCGCAACCCGCCCGCCTGCTGCAATGCGAATATCTCGTCGATCGGCCCCACTACCCAGAAGTCCTTCCGGGATGCCAGGGCTGCCGAATCGGCCTCCGTGTAAAAATACCCGGAATAGTAATTCAGTGTCGGACTTTCCCAGTTCATCACGTAAATATTGTCCTCTTCCAACCCAAGATTCCTGATTTTGCCGGCGATGTGCTGCCCGGCCTGGTACCTTTGTAGTTCGTAGTAGAAATTCCCGTTCATCAGCACGTTCACCAGCACCGAAGCGCTGAGCGAAATGCCTATCAACCGGTATGGCCAGCCTTTGGTCACCCGCCACTCGTAGACTACCAGATACAGCGCCGGCACGACCAGTAGTATAAGGGCATATGCTTTCAAGGGAAACAAATAGAGGTTAATCGGGAGCCCCAGCAGGATCATGACCACCGCCACGAACTTTTGCATGCCATTGAGCAACTTGCTTTCGGTGCTCTCCGCATCGACTTTTTCCAGCTCGCCGGCGATGAGGATCGCAAAAAACGGGAATAGGATATTGAGATAATGCGGCAAGCGGAAATTGGATGCCGAAAGAATGCAGAACATCACGACAATCGTGGTCCAGCTGAGTATCTCGCCGTTCTTTTCAGGAGAAAATCTTCTTTTAACTAACGCAAACCCTCTTCTAAATACAGCCCAGTAACCCAGCAGGCACCACGGCAATAGTGCCCATAGCAGCGAATGAAAAAACAGGAACGGGTCGTTGCCGCCGGAGCTTCCCCAGTTCACGCCGTTGAGCCGCTCGGTATTTTGGTAAAAGAGGATAAATGCGACGCCCGAAGTACGGCTTATCCCGCGAATGACCTTGCCCGGATGGAGGTCATATTGCAGATAATAGGAGTACAACACCGGACTGATGAATACAAAGAAAAGCGGTAGGGCCCAGATCCATTTCAGCGAAAACAGGAACCGCCAGTTCCGTGTGTACAGCAGCTGCGAGCCGACGGCGATCACCGGTACTGCCGCTCCCGACATGCCCTTCGTCGAAAACGACAATGCGAGCACCGCGGTGCCCGCGATCAGCATGGCGGGTTTCAATGTAACGGTGTATTCGTACAACAACCAGGTGGCGGTAATGATGAATGAAAGCAGCAATGCATCCATTCTGACGTCGTTATGAGCGAGAATGTACGCCTGGGTGGACACGAGGATCAGCACGGCGTGCGTGCCGGCTTGCCGGCCGTACAGCCTCGCAGCCAGCCGGTAGGTAGCGTAAATGCCCGGGATCGCCAGCAGCAGGCTCGGCAATTTGTACGATAGGGTTCCGATTCCCAACAGCACATCCCCCAGCGCGGAGAGCCAGAAGAGCATATGCGGCTTGTCGAGATAATCGCGGCCGCGATCGATAAGGCTCACGTAGTCGCCCGTGAGGTGCATATGCATGCCAATGAGCGCATGGTGCGCGCTGTCATTGTCAAACAGCGGCAGCAGCAAGCCAAGGATGTAAATCGACAGGATAAGGCCGGCATAGAGGTACCGGATATAAGGCGGATGTGTTTGCATAAAAAATCTCAGGGTCTCACTGGTTCGCTCGTTCTGCGCTCCTGTTTGGCTGTGTGCACGTTGCGCGTCGCCGGTTCGACCGGCCGCTCGATCATCTCCCGGATGGTGTATGGTGTTTTGCCGGAACCCTCGTAGTAGCTGCGCATAAGCATTTCGGCGATCAGGCCCATGAGCACGATCACGATGCCGGACAGCGCCAGCGCTAGACCCGCCAATGTACCGGTAGTCCCCGAAAACAGGTGAAGCAATTGCCAGAGCAGCAGCAATATCCCCGCAGCCAGCAAGCTCCCGCCCAATGCTCCAAAAAGGTGCATGGGCTTTTTCATCCACCGCTGCATATAAATCATCAGGAGCAAATCGCCCAGCACGCGCGTGGTCCGACCGAGGCCGTATTTCGATTTCCCGAAGCGGCGCTTGTGATGCCGCACAGGCACCTCGGTCATGCGGGCGCCGGTGATATTGCCCAGCACGGGAATAAACCGGTGCAGTTCGCCGTATAGCCCAAGGCGTTCGGCAACCTCCCTGCGGAAAACTTTTAGCGTGCAGCCGTAGTCTCGCAGGTGTACGCCTGTGAGACTACGGATCATGGCATTGGCCATCCGGCTGGGCAGTTTGCGAAGCAGCAAACCATCGAGGCGGTTGGCGCGGTAGCCGGCCACAATGTCCCAATGACCACTGCGGGCGTGGTCGAGCATCGCGGGGATATCGGCCGGGTCGTTCTGAAGGTCGCCGTCGAGGGTAACAATGTATTCGCCCGAAGCGTGGGCAATGCCGGCGGCCATAGCGTTGGTCTGCCCGAAGTTACGGGTCATGACGATCACCTTCAAACGCTCGTCGCCGGCCTGTTTCAGCATTTTTACGGTATTGTCCGTAGAACCATCGTCCACCGCTACGATCTCGTAGTTGAAGTTTTTAAGGGTATCGCGCACGGCATCGAGCAAATGAGGCACGTTATCCTGCTCATTAAAAAGTGGTATGACGATTGAAATCTGGCAGCCGTGTTTTCTCCGTATTTCAGGAAACAAATCATACGATGCGTGCAGCTCGAAAAATCCTTCCATTCTAATCGAAACTATATGATGGTTGTTGATGTAGCCGGACCGAAGTGTCCTTCCCCGGAAACAATGAAGATAATGGGCGGGTTTGTGAGTTTTGAAGTACTCATAATTTGATAATAATAAGCCCTTGAGCAGCCCGTATCCTTCTCAATTTGATTACATTAACACAATATTCAACTCAAACTCCGCAGCTCGCACTCTGTCGAACTCTTGCTGTTCTACTTATAGAAATATTTAACTAAATTCGACACCAGTCACCTCGTTATAAGAACTCTATGAAAAACACGCTACTAATCGCTTGTTGGCTCCTGCTGGGCCTTCAAATGGCCAGGGCCCAGGTGGGCCGCCCTGAACTCAACAGCTTTACGTCACGGACGGGCGCCCGACCGACCATCGACCAGGCCACCAACGCATTGAGTTTTCTCCGGTTCCCCTCGCAGCGGGCTTACCCTGTCGCCGGAAATGATGTAAGCCAAAAGGCCACGGGTTTCATTGCCGCCAATCGTGCCATGCTGGGTATGCAGCGATCCGATGACGACTTCCGTTTCCGCGCGCAGCATACGGATGCCTTCGGCTTCCAGCACGTGACCCTCGAACAAACCTACCAGGGCGTGCCGGTGTTCGACGGTACGTACAAATTTCACTTCGATAAAAGCCTCGACCTGATGGCCGTCAATGGCAACCTGATCACGAACATCAAGGTCAATGTTGTGCCCGAACTCGCCCAGCACGAAGCCGAGGCCATCGCCGTGGCCCTCGTGGAAGATCAGCTGATGAAAAAAACTGCTACCCCGCTGCGCGCGGCAAAAAGTGCGCTATACATATTTCAAAAAGGGCTGCTGCAAGGCTATAATGGACAGAAATCGCTCGTGTATGAAGTAGAGGTAAAAAACGACGGCGGCGTCCGCGAGTTTCTTTACATCGACGCCCACAGCGGGGCATTAGTGGAACAATTCACGGGCGTCCACGGGATTCAGCGAAAACTCTACGAAACGTCGGTGAGCGTGCCCAACCTCCGCTGGCAGGAAGGTGACGCGTTTCCGGGAAGCCTGGATGTGTGGCAGCAATCGGAAGTGCAGTCGGCCGGTTTTATATACAACCTGATGAAAAACAGCTTCGGAATGCTGTCCTATGACGGCCTCGACGCTCCGATGATCACGATCAACAACAATCCGCTCGTAGGCTGCCCCAATGCCAACTGGAATGGAGTTACCGCCAACTATTGCACGCAGACCGCATCCGACGACGTGGTGGCGCACGAGTGGGCGCACGCCTACACGGAAAACACCAGCGGCCTCGTATACGGATGGCAGGCAGGCGCGCTCAACGAGGCCTTTTCCGATATCTGGGGCGAAGTGGTGGACCAGCTCGACGGGTACATGGACGGCGGTGAAAGCGCCCTGCCCAGAACCGGTTGCGGCAGCTCGAACCGCTGGCAGATGGGCGAACAGGCAACGGCATTTGGCGGCGCATTACGCGATATGTGGAGTCCCACCTGTTTCGGGCAGCCGGGCAAGGTTTCCGACCCGCAGTACTGGTGCTTTCCCGACGACAACGGCGGCGTGCATATCAACAGCGGCGTTCTCAACCACGCATTTGCGCTGCTCGTCGATGGAGGTACTTATAATGGACAAACGATCACGGGCATCGGCATGACCAAGGCCTCGCATATTTTCTGGCGTGCGCAATCGGTCTACATGACGCGCACAACTGATTTCGCAGCGGTGGCGGATATGCTCGAAGATGCCCTGGCATCCCTCACCGGCCTGCCGCTGCTATCGCTTACCACCGACGCCGCGGCAGCAAGCCCATCGGCCCTGGTCATCGACGCCAACGACGCAACCCAGCTTGCCAAGGTTATACAGGCTGTGGAACTGCGTGCAGAAACCAGATGCGCCTACACGGCACTTCTGAAGCCCGCGCCCGCGCTGTGTGAAGGTGCCAACGAGGGTACGGCATTGTATTATGAGAGTTTTGAAAGCGGAATGGGCGGTTTTACCACTTCTTCCCAAACCACTTCCGGCACCTGGGAAGGGCGCAGCTGGGTACAGGCCGACGCCCCGGGCGGGCGGACGGGTAAAGTCGCTTTCGGCATCGATTACCCGGGCGGTAACTGTATCAATTCCTTTCAGCAGGGACTGATCCGGATGGAAAGCCCGGCGATCGCGATCCCGGCCGGCACAGCGGGCACCCTGGCGATGGCATTCGACCATTATGTAGCCACCGAGCAAGGAATGGACGGCGGCAATATCAAGTATTCGATCAATGGCGGGGCGTGGACCATCGTGCCGGCCACTGCATTTGCCGCCAATCCGTATAATATGAACCTTACCACCTCCGGGGCTGGAAATACTAATCCGTTGCAGGGGCAGCCTGCATTCAGCGGATCCGACGGAGGCACCATAGCCGGTTCCTGGGGGCAAAGCCAGATCAACCTGTCGGCCCTGTCGCTGCTTCCGGGCCAGAATATTCGATTCCGGTTCGAAATGGGAACGGATGGCTGCGGAGCGGTGGACGGCTGGTACATCGATAACCTTCGCGTGTACACCTGCGCGAGCACGCCTGCGGTACATTTTCTCACGTCGGAAGCAACCGTGAACGAAGGAGAGGCGACCATCAGTTCGGGCTGCCTGAATTATATTGACAAGATTGTGACGGTATTGATCGACAAAGCTCCTTCCCAGCCCGTCACCGTCACGCTGAATGCCCCCGGCGGTACAGCCAAGCAGGGCGCAACAGCCGACTACACCATTTCGCCCACGTCGCTGACCCTTTCAGCCGCATCGCCGAGCCAGAATGTTACCGTCAGAATTTACAATGACGCCTATGTGGAAGGCACCGAAACCATCACCCTCTCCTACGCGCTCAATGCCAATGGCGGCAATGGTTACGCCGCAGTGGATTTCCAGGATTTCCAGTTATCCATCACCGACGATGACCTCTCTCCGGGTATTTACACCGATGTGCTGCTCAATTCCGATTTTGACGATGGTCCCGGCGATTGGCAGGTACACAATGGAGGCAACAGTGACTACACCTGGATCGTAGCCCAATACTCGGATGCCGGCCTGGACGCACAGGGCTCGCCGTTCTTTTTCGTAAACAGCAACACGCCGCAAGGCAACGCCATCCTCATCGACGAATACCTTGAATCTCCGCCTGTGAACACGGCAGGCCGCGAGAATATCCTGCTGTCCTTTTCGCAGGCGTGGTTACCGTTTATCGGAAGCTATGCGGAGCAGGGTACCATTGAAGTTTGGGATGGCAATGCCTGGCAGCTTTTGTTAACCCAAAATGAAGCCACAGGCAAGCTGGGCGATCTGCTGACGTTCACTGCCGACGTCCGAAACGTTGTGATTCCGGCGCAATATGCCAACCCGAACATGAAAGTACGATTCCGCTTCGTCGCGAATTCTGAACGTTGGTGGGCCGTGGATAATGTGAAGATCTCGGCTTCACGCGCGGATGCGATCCTCACGACGGTCAACACCGGAAATGCCGACCAGCAATATCTTGGCCCGAACGAAACCGCTGTTTTCTACGATCCTTCCACCGGAAACATCATGGCGAAGATCAAAAATCTGAGCGCACACGACTATGGCTGCACGACTGTCGAGGTGGACCGGGCCGGTACCGACGCTGTGCCGTTTTCAAGTTTCCAGGTTACCAACAAAACATTTAAGGTAACGCCTGCCAATAATAACCCCAGCGGCAACTACGAGATCACGCTTTACTATAAATCGTCGGAGCTTCCGACCTTTAACGGGACGAAGATCAAATCCATGTGCAAACGTGAAGGCGGCATTCCCACCGGCACGGGTACCTCGGTATTCGTGGATGTCCAATCCGCCGCAGCATTAAATACCGATTACGCCTTTACTTCGACTTTCACGACCGGCTTCTCCGGTTTCGGGCTATCGGATGCCCCGGTTGGAAGCGCGCTTCCGGTGACACTTATCAGCTTTGACGGCAAAAACACGCCCGAAGGCAACCGGTTGGAGTGGCGCACCAGCGCAGAGCAGGACAATGCCTATTTCGCAATCGAGAAAAGCGCAAACGGCCGCTCTTTCACGGAAGCAGGCAGAGTGGCCGGGGCCGGGAATTCCTCCGTCGAAAACCGCTATCATTTTACTGATACCGAATTTCCGAGCGGAATTACCTATTACCGGCTCAAACAGGTCGACACCGACGCAAAATTTGAATATAGCCGCATCATCGCCATCAATTCGCTGACAGCTGGCCATGTCAAGTTCTATCCAAATCCCGTCCAATCGACGCTGCATATCGAGTTAGCCGACCAGCAAAGCGGGCTCGTCAATGCGGAAGTGATCAATGCCTCGGGCCAGAAAGTGCTGGTACGTGAGAAGATTGCATTGCAAAATGGAAGATTTCAGATACCCGTAGGAAGGCTGGCCGCAGGCGCTTATCAGGTGGTGATTTCCGGCAGCGGCAAAGTGCACCAGCTATCGGTATTCAAGCCATAAATTCCGGAACTGGTTTTAACAAAAAATGGGCCGTGCTTCTCAGTGCGGCCCATTTTTTGTTCGTTTAATACTATTTAAAGAAGCGCCTGCCTGACTTTCACCAGCCAGTCGGCTATTTCCTTCGCATCGGAATCCTTATTGTACACACTGTTATCGCCGACGCTTTGCAGCAATACCGCCTGGTAAGTTTTCGATCCGGTATCATAACGGTACACATAGAACGAGCTGGCTCCCATGTCCGCACCAACACTGACCGGATCGGTATAATCCTTGTCGCTTACCCGCCTCAGCTTACTCACATATTCGGACAGTTCGTTTGCCGGAACAGTGTATTTGGAAATCGTCGTTTTCGCCACTCTTTCATCCATTTCCGCCACGGTAAATGGGCCTGCGTTAGCGAATTTCCAGTCCTTCGGTTTGTCATAGGTCCGCACGCGTCCCTTTTTATCGATCAGGAAACCGTTGTTCTGGAAACCCCAGGCGTAGTTGACATAATTGACCTCGAAAAGGATTTCCTGCTCGTCGGAAACGGAAATCTCATCATCCGAACAACCGGGTAATGCGATGGCCACGGCGATCATACAAAGCGAGACTAAAAACGATCTGGTTTTCATGACATTATCAGCTAATGGGATTAAAGTTACAAATTTTCCACCAACTAAGAATATGACAAAACAGACTGTTTAAAGGTTGTCACCCATCGCCTTTATTCCGGATTCTGGACAATCCGTGAGTGTGTATACGGAATCTTCCGCTTACTCCACCGCAATGTATTTACCTGAGCAGGCTTCGATACAGCCATAACCCAGCGTAAGCTTGCTGGCCGACAGATCTGAATAAAACCAGATATGCGACGGCGCGGTCTTATCGATCGGGATTAGCTCCACGCGCTTGTCGTCGAGCACTTTATATGCGTTGAACAAAGGCACCGAAGATTGTCCCTGGCCTTTTGTCTCTATAAATTCTCCGTTTTCCTTAAACTCGATGGTATGGGCCACATCGGCCGTCACTTCGCGGTAGGTCCCGCTGCCGTCACCCGGATCGGCGAGGTATTCGGTGAGCTTCCATTTTCCGATCAGGCCGTTGTTTTCCTTCATGGCTCTTTTAGCCGTGTCGTCGATTGGGTCGGCGGTTTCGTTCTTGCAGGCCATCACCGTCCAGAGGAGCATCAGCGCAAGGAATAAGCGGGTTGTTTTCATGGGCTAAGAATTAAATTGGTTTCGGTTACATAGATTCGCCCGTTTCTTCTTTCGTTGGAATAGCAGGAAAATTTTGTAACCGAAACCACGCATTCATAGTTGCCATTATTTACGGATAGTCCTGAAAGTAAGATTAATCCGCGGGCCGTTCTGCGTTTTCGATTTCGGAATGCGATGCTCCCAGGTATGCTGTAAATCGCCCTTCATGATCAGTAGCGAGCCGTTTTCCAGCGTCAGCCCGTATTTCCTCGAATGGTCGGGGCGGTAGCGGAACTCAAAGCGCCGTTCCTGCCCAATACTTACCGACGCGATTACGGGATTGCGACCGAGCTCATCCTCATTGTCGCAATGCCATGCCACCGAATCGTTGCCATCGCGGTAATAATTGAGTAGTACGCTGTTGAACGTAAAACCAGTTTTTCGTTCGATCTCCACTTTGAGGCCGGCGAGTTCGTCCGTCCATGCGTACGGTTCGAACCTCGTACCGGAAAACGTATACGATTTATCGGTATCGCCGTACCAGGCCATGAGCCTGGGCGCGGTCACTTCCTTGCCGTACATCTGCATTACCTGCTGCCGCCAGGGCACTTCCGCAATCCATCTACGCATGAGCCTGGTGCATTCTGCTGCCGGTATGAAGCCGGGATAATATTCGAGCAAATCCTCGGGGAATTGAAGGGCTTCCTGCGAGCCAAAAAGACTTAATTGTTTCATGAAGTTTGCTGATCAATGTTTCCGAAACATAACAACAAACTACTCAAAAAAGTCTAACGCGACCTTTCAAACCTGCTCCGCCTCCACTGGCTTCGCTACCGCATTTCCCTGCTCCACCCATTGCACCTTCACGTTTTGCACCTCCGCCTGACGCGCTATTTCCGCCTCCATTTCCGGGAATTGGTGGTACATACCTTCTATATGAAAACCATAATGAATGGGTACCAGCACGTCGGCATGCAGCAGGCGCGTCACGGTAATCGCCTGGATGGGTGTGAGGGTAATGGGTACCGGACTTGGCTCCACACGCGGAATGTTCACTACCGCGCCGTTCACAGGCAGGAACACGGCATCGAAATGCTGCCAGGTTTTGCCCAGCTGCCAGAACTGGTTATGCCACATCGTATCGCCGCCGTGCAGGATACGCTGGCCGTCGGCCTCGATGACCCACGAAACCTGCTTGTCACCCACGCCGTCCATCGCAAATACGGCTGTAACTGTGAAATTTCCGATTTGCTGGGGTGTATTCAGCGCGAGCGCCAGCGGTTCGAAACCGTCGTTAGTCACTTCGGTGGCAATCTGCTCTGAAACGACGAAACGCCCTTCCGGTTTCAGCACGGCGCGGATTGCCTCGGGATCGTAATGGTCCGAATGCAAATGCGTGATCAGCACCACGTCCGCTGCCGTATTTTCTACAAATTGAAAAGGCTTTTCCGGCCCGATGGACGCGCCGCGCTGGTAATTCTGTACGGCATCTATGAGTAATATCTGGCCATTGGATTCTACTTTCAGGCCCGCCCAGGATAGTCTTTGAAGTTTCATGTGCTGTTGTTTTTAGTACATGACAAAAGTATTTGTTTTAGTTATATGAGAAAAATGATTTATTTTTGTCAGAATAATGAACAATACTCATGAAATGCTGACACTTCAACATCTCTATATCATCGAAAAAATCACCAGCGAGGGCTCGGTAACCAAAGCCGCCGAGAAGCTGAACCTTACACAGTCGGCGCTGAGCCACCAGATCCGTGACCTGGAAGCAGCGAGCGGTGTCAAACTGTTCAACAGGATCGGGAAGAAACTGGTGTTGAACGAAGCCGGCCAGCGCGTGGTGAGCAGCTCACAAAAGGTACTGCCGGTGATCCGCGAACTGGAAGCGGAGCTGAAAGAAATGCGCGAAGGAAAGAAGCAAACGATCCGCATCAGCACCGAATGCTACACCTGCTACCACTGGCTGCCGCGGCTGCTCATCGATTTTCATGAGGAATATCCAGGCACCGAAATTCAGATCGTAGCCGAAGCAACGCGCCGCCCGATGGAGTACCTCGAAGCCGGGAAACTCGAACTCGCATTGGTCAACGGGACAAATAACAACAGCAGCCTGCATTTCGAGCCGCTTTTTGAGGACCGGATGGTGGCGTTGCTTTCCGATAAGCATCCGCTTGCATTGCGTAATACCTTGCTCGAATTTTCGGATCTGCATTCCGAAACGCTGGTGGCATTCCAGATCAGCAGTGACAGCAACCTGCTTTCGCCGGACCTTGTGTCACAGCTTTCTCCTAAAAAAATCATCTACATTCCGATGACCGAGGCCATTGTGGAGATGGTGCGGTTTGGAATGGGCATTACCATTATGGCCGAATGGGCAGCCCGCCAATACCTGAGCACAGGCGGGCTTGTGACGCTTCCTTTCCGTTCGGAGATCGGTACACGTCACTGGTACGCTTGCACGCATAAAGACCGGAGCGATGCACTGAGCGGGCTCGTTGACAGGATACAGTCGGCATTACTGGGAACCGAAAACCCGGTGATGGCCTGATTTCAGGGCATTTCGTAGCCGGTAATGCCCTGTTGTCTCAATTTTTTGATGAGAAGGTTGCGTCCACGCAGAAGCTGAGAGCGCGAGGTACTGTCGGTAATGGAAAGCGCCTGAGCAATTTCTATGTGCGAATAGCCATCGACGAGGCTTAGGCTGATGACCCGTTTGTAGCCTTCGGGCAGCTGGGCGATCATTTCGTCTACGATCCCGATCCCAAGACGGTCGATCATACAGGTATGGTCGTTGGATTCGAAATCCAGCGGCGACAGGTCCATCGAATGATTTTTCGCCTCTTTCTTCGTAACCCGGTGGTAATAATTGATAGCCGTGCGGGTAACCACCGCCCGCATCCAGCGTTCGATCGACTCGATATTCTGCACTTCATCGAGGTGCCTGAAAATCTTCACGAACGATTCCTGGTAAATATCCTCCGCCTCCATGCGCGTCCGTGCGAACCGCGCGCAGATACGCATGAGTTCGGTGCGGAAGCGGTTATAGAAGAGCGTCTGGGCACGCTGGTCGTTGTGCTGGCAAGCCCTGACGAGGTCGGTCAGCGTGCGGTAATTCTTTTTGGTTGATGCCTTCATGAGCTGTAAAAGGAAGTTGGGTAGTTGACAGACTGGTAATCGATGTCTGTTTATACTGCCCTGCATACAACCTTATCAGCAAGTGGCAAAAATTTTAAAAATAAAAAAGGCCGGAAGCAAAAACGCTGCTTCCGGCCCCGATACTTCAATCATTTACTTAAAATTTATAAGCCACGCTCAATGTCGAGTTCCTGGGCTTCTGCGGGTTCACCGACCAGTAACCGATGTAATATTGCTTATCAGTAATATTATTGACATTCAATGAAATGCGAAAATGACTGGCATTATAGAACAGGCTTGCGTTGAGCAAAGTGTAGCTCGGCAGCATGAATACGCCCGTCTTGCTATTGTCGATCACCTTGTATTCTCCGGCGTAATTTCCGCCGATACCCACCCCGGCGTTTTTCAAAGTGCCGCTGCTGATCCGGTAGGTAGCCCAGAAATTGGCGAGGTTCTGCGGTCCCTGCCCCCCAATCACGCGGCCGGGCTCGCTGTAAAAGTCCTCGGGATCGCCCGAGATCACTTTGGTTTTGTTATGACTGAAACCGGCAATGAGGTTCAGACCGGTGAACGGGTTAGCCACAATATCCAGCTCAAAACCTTTGCTTCCCACTTTTCCGCCCTGATTGTAATCGAGAATATCGGCAGGGTCAGGCATCACGCGATCAGACACTTTGATGTCGTACACCGAAAGCGTAGCGGCCAGTTTGTCGGAAAACAGGTTGGTTTTGATACCATACTCCCATTGATCGGCATGCTCGGGGCGGAATGATTTCACCCGGGGGTTCGTGCCGTCGGCATTGGTAACCCGGCGCGGCGCCACATTGATGAATGCATTCATATAGTTGGCAAAAAGCGAAACCTTGTCGATCACCGGCTGGTACACGATACCGAACTTCGGCGACAGCGCCCATTGGTCATAATCGTCTTCGGAAGTGCTGCGGTCTCCTTTTGAATCGTAACGATCCGCACGCAAGCTTATCATCGCGCTCAGTTTCGGGGTGAAATTCAGCACGTTGGAGGCATAAAATCCGAGCGACGAGTTACTGATATTGCTTGGCCCGCCTTCGGCTCCGGCCAGCAGGTTATCCACCGAAGCCCTCGTGAGGTACACCGGTGCGAGCGTGTCGCCCGAATACGGATCGATGTAATTGACATCCCCCTGCGGCGTTACATTACGCGCCCGGCCCCAGCCTGAGCCATTGTCGATGACATTTCTTTTGAAATAATCCACCCCTACCAAAAGCCGGTTCCGCATATTGCCGATCCTGAAATCGCCGTTGAAATTTTGCTGGATATCCGTGGTATTTGTCGTTTGCTGCTCATTGTGGAAGTACTGACTGAACCAGTTGTCGCCTGAAACGTCGTCCCAGATGTAAGTATAAATGCCGTTCGACTTCACCGTTCCTCTCGAAAATACGGTCTGCGAAGTCCATTGATCCGAAAGTTTGTAAACCGCCTGCGCCTGCAAATTGAACCGCGGGTTACGGATCGACAAGTCATTGGAAGTGAACGACAGGCGTGGGTCGAGGTTCAGCTCTCCCAGGTTTTTGAATGGCAGTGGACTCGAACGGTCGGAATGGAAGAATACCGGCGCCACGGCCCTCTCTTCTTGGAGGATTTCGGTCAGGAAATGAAAGGTAAGCCTGTCGTTTGCCTCATACACGAGCGCAGGCGCGATGAACAACGACTTTTTAAAACCCGCGTCCTGGAAGCTGTTCTCGGAGTGATAAGCGGTGTTCACGCGCAATGCGATCTTGTCGGCTTTGCTGAGCGGCGTGTTCACGTCGGCGGTAACCCGGTTCAATCCGAAGCTGCCGGCATTGTAGCCGATTTCACCGCCAAACTGGTGGTGGGGCTTCTTGGTGATGGTATTGATAATACCTCCATAACCATAAAAAGAGCCTCCAAAGAGCGTGCTGGAAGGGCCTTTGATTACCTGGATCTCCTCCACATTGGACGGATCGAGGTTGCCGCTGGTAATGCCTGGAAGACCATTGTAAAGCAGCGGTTGCGCCTCGAAGCCCCGCAATGCAAAGTATGAAGCCCCGTCGCCTCCCCTGCCCGTGGATTCCCAGGTACGCGCAATACCCGGCACATTGCGCAGGGCGTCGTCATAGCTGGTAATGCCTTGCTGCTTCATGATTTCGGAAGAAACAGTGCTGTAAACCTGCGGGTTTTCGAGTTTCTTCAACGGTATTTTAGCCACGATCGCATTTTCGCGGTTCAGGTTACGGGCGGAGACCATCACTTCCTGCAATTGCGAAGCATTTTCTTTGAGCGTAAAATCCAGAGAGGCAGTGCCGCCTGGCGTCACTTCGACCGTCTGTTCCTGTTTTTCCAGACCGATAAACGAAGCTGTCAGCCTGTGCAATCCGGGCTGAATATTCCTGATCTGGTATTTACCGTTGCGGTCGGTCAATGCCCCTTTCGACGTACCCTTCACATTAACGGTCACGAGTTCCACCGGTTCTCCGTCGGCAGTACGCACCGATCCGCTGACTGTGCCACTTTGCGCAAATACCTTTGCAACAACGAAATAGAAAATCAGAGCGAATAGAAATAGCTTTTTTGTCATAGCGTAAATTTAGATTTTGCTTAAAAATATTATTTAAACTAAATCTAAACAATAAAACACGACAAAGAAAAGCGGTGTCCGTACGATCGGGGGCATACTGTAATTCGGCCAGCTATTTCAGCTTACCCGAATTGACATAGAAATCTGAAAGAAGCGCCAGGAATTCGTCCTTACGCCGGCGCGACACCTCGATTTCGGTATTGTCGCTCATCCAAACCTGGCCGCCATCGCCTTTGACGTACCGCTTGATGTGTTCAAGGTTGATGATGTTGGATTGATGCACCCGGAAGAAATAGTAGTTGTCCAGGATCTCCTCGTACTCTTTCAAAAGCCGCGAAACGACGATCGCAGGGCCTTTTACGAGGTGAAATTTGGTGTAGGAGCCCAGCGATTCGCATTGGATAATATCGGTCATCTGCACAAAGTGAATGCCCTCCGCGGTAGGTAATGCTATCCGTTGGTTGTCGTTTCGCTTCCGTTCGATCAGTCGCGGCGCTCGAACGGGGTCCAGCTGTTCCTGCAAGATCCGGAGCTGTTCGGGATTCACACTCCCTACCCGGTCCCTGAATTTCCCGACAGCCGTTTGAAGCTCGTCCGGATCGATGGGTTTGAGTAAATAATCGATCGCACTGAACCGGAACGCGCGAATGGCGTATTCCTGATAGGCCGTTGTGAATATCACTCCGAAGTCCACCTTTTCGAACGTGGAAAGCAGATCGAACCCACTTTTACCGGGCATTTGAATGTCGAGGAAAATCAGGTGGGGCCGTTCTTTGCGGATCAACGCGATACCGGCGTCGGCATTGCGGGCTTCCCCGCACACTTCCACCTCCGGACTGACGATCCGCAGCAGGTTAGTGAGCGCTTCCCGGGCATTGGTTTCATCATCGATGATGACGGCGCGTAAAGATGGGTTCATAAACTATACGTTTTCAATCGGGATGATCATTTTTACCAGCGTTCCGGCCGGTTTCTTGTCGTGGTCGAAAAGGTCTATCATTTCAATGCGTGCCTCGCTGTCCTTTTGTCTCAGCGCCTCGAAAATGCCCCGTGTCATTTCCTGCCCTCTCGAGATATGTCCCTCCGTGCGCGGCGCAAAATCACGGCCTACTCCATTGTCCTCGATCGTGCACACAATGTGGCGGTCGCTCAGCCTGGCCGTGATCGTCAGCTTCTTTTCACCTTCCTTGGGCATCAGTCCATGCCAGATCGCATTTTCCACGTAGGGCTGCAAAAGCATCGGAGGCAGTTGCGCATCGAGGAGCACGTCATTTTCCTCAATATCAAATGAATAACTAAACTCGTGGTTGAAGCGGAATGACTCGATCTCGACATACATTCTGAGCGTATCGATGATCTTCTCGAACGACAGGTACTGATGATTGGAATTCTCCATAATGCGCCGCACCAGCTTCGAAAATTTGGAAAGATACTTGGCCCCCTCCACCCCTCGGTTGGTAAGCAGGTAATTCTGCACCGAATTGAGGGAGTTGAACAGAAAATGCGGATTCATTTGTGACTGCAGTGCTTTGAGGCGCCATTCGGTAATCTGGTGATCAAGGCGATTGCGCTCGGCCAATGTGCTTACCCGCCAGCGCATCATCGCAACGATCAGCCCGGCGATCGTAAGACCGATCAGCACTCGGAAAAACAGCGTACTCGTAAAGTAAGGCCGGATCGACAGCCGGATCATAAGCGGTTCCTTGCTTGTAATCCCGGACGCATTGCTGCTTCGCACGCGTAACGTATATGAACGCGCAGGCAGGTTCGCAAATGAAACCGTGTGATCATTCCCCAGGTCTGTCCATTCGTTATCGTAACCTTCCAGCTGGTAGCTGAAACGGTTCTGAGAAGCGGGTTCGAAATTTAACGGCGTAAAACTGAAACTGACCGAATTCTCGTCCGGTTGAAGGATAATCTCTTTCGCCCCGTCCTGAAATACCTTTTTACCCTTCACTTCCACTGTGGAAAGCACAATCTCCGGCGAATGCACGCTACCACCAAGCCGCCTGACGTCGAGGATGTTCAACGCATTGATATATCCCAACAGCAATTCTCCCGGGGCATGGTAGTAAAAACCCACCGGCGCATTGCTGCGGAGGCCCTCGATGGTAGTCAGGTAACGCACCGAGCGCGTTTGGGGATCGGCCACATGGATGCCCTCATTGGTACTAAACCATAACTTGCCGTCGGGCGTCTCGGCTATGTTGGAACAATAGGTGTCTTTTAAAGTCCCGGATCTGAAATCGAACGAGTCCTTGATCAAACCGTTGGGTGCTATCCTGGAAACGCCGCCCCAGCTGGCCACCAATACCGAACCGTCGGACGCCACCTGAATGGCATTGATGCAGTCGCCGCCCAATCGCCGGTCCTTGTTGATAGCCAGCTCCCGGATGTTGGTAAAAGTCCTTTTTTTCTCATCAAAAAAGAACAATCCCCTTGAACAGGTCGCGATCCAGATCCTGCCGTCGGGTGTTTCGCGCATGGCTTTGATATAACTATGATCGATCAGCTTCCTGCCCTGCTCCGGCGCCCACAAAGACAGTTCCCGGTTCGCGGCCGGATCGAGCACTTTCAAGCCCTCGTTCAGGCTTGCGATCCAAAGGCGGCCCTTGCGGTCCATTAACCCGTCGCGGAAATCGGTATTACGAAACAGACCGGTTCCCGCCTGCCAGGGCTGAAAGCGCTCCGAGCGATCGTCGCCCATAAAAATCCCTTTATCGGTAAATGCAAACGCCTTTCCGCCGATCGTCCTCACTTTGTCGGCAAATGCCTCTTGCTGGCCATACCGATGCAATTTGAACCGGTTCGACGCAGGTTGCCAATGCAGCACGCCCGAATGCGACAAGCCCAGCCAGTAGCTTCCGTTCTGCGCGGGCTGGATGCTCGTCACCTGCACAGGCAGGCGCACTACGCCCGCGGGTATTGCTACCGTGCGGACGCCGATGTTCCGGTAGCGGTATTTGAATATGCCGTCGCTTGTCCCCATCCACAGAATTCCGTTGGCGACATCGTCGTACATGTCCTTGACCCGAATGCCCTGGTTGTAAAATTCGGGAAGATGATAGAGCTTGTTGCGCTCCGGGTAGTACACGCTCACGCCGTCATTCGTCCCCACAAACAGCACCTTACCCCCGTTTTCATCCCGCGACTCACGTACGCAAACCACGTTGTTCTGCTCAAAACCGGCTTTGCGGATCGAGAAACGGTGGTCCGCCGGTGAATACTTCACCAACCCATATTCATAACCGCCTATCCACAGATTGCCCGCCGAGTCCTGCGAACCACGGCTCAGCCGGATTTTAATGCGGTTTTCGGGATAAACAGCGGTCGGCCCCAGCACGCACACCAGCTTATCGTTACGCCGGTCGTAGAAGTAAAGCCCGAGCTCCGAAACGATCCACAATACACGTTGGCGGTCTTCGAAAAAACTGGCGTACTGATACACATCACCACCGCTGCCCGAAGCCGCAAAAGCATAGCGGAAGAGCTTCTTTCGGGCGATGTCGTAGCGCTGCACCGAAGTATAATCGCAAACCCACATCTGGTCGTACGAATCGACCATCCCTTGCTCATGCAGGTCGTTTCCGGTATCTTCGTCGTCATAGTCATTCTGCACCAACGTACTCACTTCCATCGTATTACGGTCGATCCGCGCGATGCCGCGTGTATCCACCGATGTGTACAAATCTCCCCTGGAATCCGTCGACACACCCGAGCAATAGCCAAGCTGCAAACTATCCAGTCGCAGAAACGAATAGCCATCATACCGGCAGAGATTCCGCCCCGTACCGATCCACAGAAAGCCACGGCGGTCCTTATTGAGGCACCAGACATCGTTGGAAGACAACCCTTCTTTGGTTGTGAGATGTTCGAGCGACAGCACCGGCATCTGGGCATGGACATTCACGCCAAGCAGGAAAACGAGCGTTAAAAAAACGATAATCCGCATGCGGGTTACAGAAAGCTGGACCAATAATATCTTTAAGCGAAAGCGCCGGGCTTCTTACTCCCCAACCTGCGCCACCGCAGCATCGCGATCCGGACGAGCAGCCTCCTCAGCCCGCACCTTACGCCCGCCGCTATCCCCACGCGCCTGACTCCTGGCCTCTTCGGCATTCAACTTCTCGACATAACAGAGCGCCAGCAAGGCCGCGAAAGTAAGGTAGGCTAAAAAAGTCTTCATAAGCGCATGTGTGATCGACGTTCAAAAGAATACAAGGCTCATCAGGATCATCGCGGCGATGAGCAGCAATGCAATCCAATCGAACTCCCGGTCAAAAAATTTCCTGAGCTCCCCTTTTACCAATCTCCTCCCCTCCTTTTTTGCCGGGTTACCGCCTCTTTCCATACGCCTGTTGTTGATTTTTGATTGATATGCTTTAAAAGTCGCCAGAATCGCCCCCCGAAAGGCCACAGCTTCAAATCCGGCACCCGTAAACCCATAGCCGGCAGATGGCAACTGATATCCGGAAAAGCATTTCATTCCTATTTTCCCGACCGGTCGCCTCATTTGCGAGCCGGCAAAGACCATCTGCCCTCCCACCCGAACGTTACGGGAATATGAATTCAAAAAAATTTAAATTTTTTTAGACGTTTAAATTTCTAAATCTGAGCCAATTGCGAAATTTCCTGCATTTCAGCTCAAAAAATAGTACTCTCAAAATTTGTTTGATAAAATCCCAATTGTACTTTTGCACCACGATACGGCGCTGCGGCAGACAGATCGAAACAAAAAAGAGCCAGAATGTTAACTTTTCATGAAGGTTACGAGGTTTTGAAAGAGTCAGAAAAAGCGCCACTAACATATAGATCGATTCCGTAGCTCAGCTGGTAGAGCAATACACTTTTAATGTATGGGTCCTGGGTTCGAATCCCAGCGGGATCACTTAAAGCGCCTCAAAGGGCGCTTTTTTCGTTTAAAAACGTCATTTTTTCACTGTTTTCGAAGATAAGCATATCATTCTGATTCATTCCAGATCAAAGCATTCGGTAACCTATTCGGTAACCTGCTT
>NZ_JAHXBN010000002.1 GCF_019924045.1 Dyadobacter fermentans
ATTATTGAGCACGTTAAAAAGGTTGCCGAGGTGATTCCCGTATTTGGGTTTTACTTGCAGGCGGCTATCGGCGGGCGCGTTTACAGCTACGATTTCTGGCAGCAGTTTGCTGAAATTCCCAATGTGTACGCCATTAAAGTGGCCGCATTCAACCGCTACCAGACCCTGGATGTTGTTCGGGCAGTGGCGCATTCGAGCCGTCGCGATGAAATTGTTCTTTACACGGGCAACGACGACAATATCGTAGCCGACCTTTTGACACCCTATCGTTTCGAAATTGATGGAGAATTGGTCGAAAAGCGTTTTGTGGGTGGCTTGCTGGGGCATTGGGCCGTTTGGACGGAAAAGGCCGTGGAATTGCTCGTAGCAGTAAAGCAGATGCTCGCCACCGGCTATACCGATGCGGCTTCGATGCTCGCCACGAATATTGCCGTTACGGACATGAACGCGGCGATTTTCGATCCGGCCAACGCATTCCACGGCTGCATTACCGGCGTGCACGAGGTACTGCGCCGCCAGGGACTGATGGATGGCATCTGGACGCTGAACCCCAAAGAAACGCTTTCGCCGGGCCAGGCCGAAGAAAT
>NZ_JAHXBN010000029.1 GCF_019924045.1 Dyadobacter fermentans
CGACGGCCGACCGCTGACCGCCGATTACCTTGGCCTTCGGTCTTATCATAGACCATAGCCTAAGGCACTCGGCGGTCAGTCGTCGGCCGTCTGTGGTCAATTTTTAAACAACATCCAACTGGTAACCCGATGCGAGCAAACCGAGCAGGATCAGGCCGAGGATAATGCGGTAATAACCAAAAACTTTAAAACCGTATTTCGTCAGGAAGCTGATGAAGAACTTGATCGCCAGCATAGCCACCACAAATGCGACCGCATTTCCGATTAGCAAGGTCTGAATGTCTTCTTTTTGAATCGTATCGTAAGTTTTCAGCAGCTTGTACCCTCCTGCGGCGGCCATGGTAGGCACTGCCAGGAAGAACGAGAATTCAGCAGCCTGTTTTCTCGACAAGCCATTGAGCATCCCACCGATGATCGTCGAAGCCGAACGCGAAACGCCCGGTATCATCGCTATACACTGGAAAAAGCCGATTTTCAATGCGGTCGGAAAGGTAATCACCTTCTCACGGGTATCGTTCGCAATGCGGTCGATGAAAATCAGTACAAAACC
Organism: Dyadobacter fermentans; assembly: GCF_019924045.1. Lineage (GTDB taxonomy): Bacteria > Bacteroidota > Bacteroidia > Cytophagales > Spirosomataceae > Dyadobacter > Dyadobacter fermentans_A. Next base: position 551 of record NZ_JAHXBN010000029.1, read on the forward strand.
CCCGAGGAGCAACGAGATCGACACTACCCACACGTTTTCGAGCAACGCGTCGATGAAATCGTTCAGCAGGAAGCCAATGACAGCCGCCGGCAGAAATGCCACGAAAAGTTTGAAATAGAAATCGGTAGTCTGGAAAAAACGCTTCCAGTAAAGTACGAGTACGGAAAGTATAGCCCCGAACTGGATATTGACCGTGAACATCTTGGTGAATTCCAGATGGCTGATCCCCATGAACGAGGAGGCTATGATCATATGCCCGGTAGAAGAGATGGGCAAAAACTCGGTAATTCCTTCAACAATTGCTAGAATGATCGCCTGCCAGATACTCATGAATTAGCGGGTTTACGGAGGATCGCCCAGAACTCGATGATGAAGCCCGCAATGGTAATAATGGGGCCGAGGGTCAGGCCCAAGAAGCCGAAACCAAACTCTTCGCTATCGAAGGTCATGATCAGGAAGCCTGCGAGGATCACCGCGATACCGACCAGCATCATCACATAATTGGATGATGAAAATGGAAGTTCATTTTTTGAAGTACTCATAACGTTTATTTATCGGTTACTGTTCTAAAATGTCTGAAAGAGGAATGAGCGGGCCGCGCGGGCCTCTGCATGAGACAAATCAATAAAGATCGTCGAGCGCCATGCGCAGGTAACGCGCGAGCGACTGGTAGGTGCTCGCTATGCCGATGGCAATGCCGAGGCCCAGCACCGAAGCAATGAGGATCACGATCTTGTCGTACTCCTGTAATAGCGCAAGCCCTTCCACATTACGGATCGCCAGTTGTTGTAAGGCGATCAGCAGGATCGCAGCGATAACACCGCCGATAAGTCCCTGAATGGCGCCGCGCATCACGTAGGGTCTCTGGATAAAACCATTGGTAGCACCCACGAGCTGCATACTGCGGATCAGGAAGCGCTGTGAGTAAATGGCCAGTTTGATGGTGTTGTTAACCAGCAATACGATGATAATCAGCATGATTAATGCAAAGCTTGCCAGTACGATGTAAATCTTCGTTACGTTCCGGTTGATATTGTCGGCCAGATCTTCCTGATACACTACCTCATACACACCCTTCACCTGGTCCAGGTCTTTCTTGATCTGTTGCAGCTTGGCCTCTTCAAAATAGTCCTCCTGGATTTTCACCCGGTAGCTGTCGCGTAATGGGTTTTCACCGAGAAAAGAGCCAAAGTCCTCCTTCGTACCTTCGATGAATTCTTTGGCGGCTTCTTCTTTTGAAACGAATGTAATGGCTTTTGTTTCAGCGGATTTCAGGACAAATGGCTTTGCCTGGATAATGTGGAGGATCGAATCCTGTCCGGCTTTGGAGACTTGCTTGTCGATAAACACCCGCACCTCGATGTTCTGGCGAATAATGGAAACCAGTTTTTTGGATTGGATCACCAGGAGTCCGCAAAAACCGATCAGAAACAAGGCAGCCGTAAGGCTCATGACGATCATTGCGTTGGGGTAACTCCCGATCTTCTTTTTTTTAGGCATAACAGCGTAGGATTTCGCTCGTCGTTGGTTCTGTTTTTGGAATACGACCCGGGCAAAAATAAGGATTAAAATTTCAAAACAGCCCTTTTGGGGACAATCCTTAACTATTTTTAACTATAAAGGCGGTTTTAGTTCCTTCTTCCCATTTCGTCGCGGATCTTCGCGGCCTTCTCGTAGTCTTCTTTCGAAAGGGCGTCGTCGAGCATGCGTTGCAGCTCGTCGTAGGTAAGGTCGCGGAGCGAATCCTTTGAGCCGGAAGGACGGATAGTTTCACGAACGGCATCCTCGTCCTCATCTTCTTCCTCCGTTACTGAGCTGGAAACGATACCTGCTTCGGACAGGATGGTTTCGTAGGTGTAAATAGGAATGTCGAAACGAAGGCCGATCGCGATCGCGTCCGACGGGCGGGCGTCGATCTCTACTTCACGAAGATTGTCGGTACAAACGATTTTGGCGTAGAAAATGCCCTCTTTGAGATCGGAAATGACGATCTCTTTCAATGTATAATTCATGCCGTCGGCGAACGATTTGAAGAGATCGTGCGTCATCGGGCGGTTGGGTACTATGTTTTCAATCTGGACGGCAATGGCTTGTGCTTCGAATACGCCAATAATAATGGGCAGCCTGCGGTTGCCTAGTTCTTCTCCAAGTACCAATGCAAACGAACCGGCTTGGGATTGGCTTGGTGAAAGCCCCAGAATTTCTAACTTAATTTTTTTCACGTTTAAATTAAATGCGCAAATGGTTAACAGTCGTGGTGAATGGTCTTTGGGCTGATTCTTGATTTTCAACGAATTAACAAGTAAACCCTTTAAAGTGTTCCTGTTTGAAAAGCGCCATTGGCGGGATCAAAGGTGCAAAAATAAATAACCCTTACTGCATAAAAAAATGCTGTAAGGGTTAAGATTCGGCGCCTGCTGGCAGGGCGAAAACCAAAAAGGGTTAATCAATTGATTTTAAGACTCTTTTTGGTGCCTTGTTATTTCAATGAATTTGAAAAAAAGAGCCTTGAAGCCACTATTTGAGGCTTTTTGCCGCCTCCGTCAGCTTAGGCAGTATTTCAAAAACATCCCCCACGATACCATAGTCGGCCGCTTTGAAGAACGGAGCTTCCGGATCTTTGTTGATCACGACAATGCATTTGGAGCCGTTTACGCCTGCCAGGTGCTGGATCGCGCCGGAAATGCCACAGGCGATGTAGAGGTTCGGAGCCACTTTAATACCGGTCTGCCCGATGTGCTCATGGTGTGGGCGCCAGTCGAGGTCGGAAACGGGCTTGGAACAGCCGGTTGCCGCGCCCAATGCCTTGGCGAGGTCGATCAGCGGCTGCCAATGCTCAGGGCCTTTCATACCGCGTCCGCCGGATACGATAATCTCGGCTTCGGTAAGCGACAGTTCAGAATCCGCCTTCTCGACACTCACGACACTTGCCGTGAAATCACTGTCACGCAATGCAGGTTGAAAAGCTTCTACCGCTGCATTACCGCCCGACAGAGTAGCCTCATCGATTTCCACCGCATTCTTGCGAACGACTAATACCTTAATATCCGACTTGATTTCCGTCGTGGCGAATGCCTTACCGGTGAAAATACTCCGTGTAACTTTGAAACCACCGTCGGTTTCGGGCAATGCCGTCACGCCGGAGACGATGCCTGCTTTCAGCTTTGCGGCCGCGCGGGCTGCCATGGCATCGCCGAGGCCGGATTTGGAGAGGATGATGATTTTACTGCCTTCCTGCGCAGCCGCCTGCACGAGCGCATCCGCGTAGGCGAGGCTGTTTTCGTGTTCCAGTTTGGCATCGGCGGCATGGAGCACCTTGGCGGCACCATATTGCCCGGCCTTTTCAAGTTCTGCATTATCGGCTTTGCCCAATGCAAGTACTACGGCCTGGCCGCCGGTTTTTTCCGCTACTTTGGCACCGTAAGCCACGGCTTCGAGTGATGTTTTCTTAATGGAACCGTTATCGAGTTCTACATATATAAGGACTGACATGATCGTTTTCGTTTGAATGTGAAAAATAAGCCGCGCATTACAGCACTTTGGCCTCGGTTTGCAGCAATTTGATAAGCGTTTCCGCTTCGCTGGCCGGGATCATTTTGCAGGCACCTTTCGGAGCGGGCAGCTGATACGTCTGCGGTACTGTCATATCGTCGACGGAAACGGGTTCCACCACATTCAATGGTTTGGTGCGGGCCGTCATAATGCCACGCATATTCGGGATTTTCCACTCGGCGATTGGTTCCTGGCAACCTAAAACCAGGGGCAGCGGCGCTTTGAGCACCTCTTTGCCGCCGTCGATCTCACGGGTGATCGTTGCATTGGTGCCTTCCAGATCGAGCTTCATGACCGGCGAATAGGAGGGGATACCCAGCATTTCACCTACCAGCCCGTGTACTACGCCGCTGTTGTAATCAATCGACTCGCGGCCCATCAGAATGAGGTCATAGCTGTTTTGGCTGGCGATGTGCGCGATTTGAGCCGCTACGAAATAAGAGTCCTGCGGATCGGCATTCACACGGATCGCGTCGTCGGCACCGATCGCGAGCGCTTTGCGGATCTGCGGCTCGGCGTCGGCTTCGCCCACGTGCAACACGGTAAGGTTACCCCCGGATTGCTCTTTCAGCTCCACGCCGCGGGCGAGCGCGTAGTCGTCGTAAGGACCGATAATGAACTGCACACCGTTTTTATTCAGTTTGGTGTCGTTGTCGGTGAAGCTTATCTTGGCGGTTGTATCGGGCACATTAGTTATACAAACGAGTATTTTCATGATGGTATGGTTACTTATCTTTACGTTTGATGAGAATAACTTTACCCGGGCAAATTAAGGGAAAAGTAAATAGTATGCAAGCATAATAATATCGATGAATAACTCCTTACTCGCCAATTTACTCGCTTTTTACGAAGAAGACCCGGCCGACCCGTTCAATGCCTACGCACTGGCGATCGAATATTCCAAGTCAGATCTGAAAGAAGCGGAACGCTTTTTCGATATGCTCCTCGAAAAACATCCCGATTATCTGCCGACTTATTACCACGCTGGCGCATTTTTTGCTGCATTGGAAAAAGTGGAAAAAGCTGAGGGAATTTATCAGAAGGGAGTGGAACTGGCACTGACTCAGAAGAATGCCAAAACACACCGCGAATTACTTTCGGCTTACAATAATTTCAAGGATGAACTGGATGACTGATCCGGCCCTGCGTGAGGCTTGCAGTTTTGCGGAAAATTGGCTATCTTTCATCAAGATCCTGCTCCACCGGGAATATCGCTCCTGTCATATCCCCTCTGCTCAGTCAAGATTTGTATTGTAGAAACTGCTGGTTTTAGAGCAGAAAACTATTCATGTTCATTATGGAAAAAGAAGCATTCATCCCGCTTGTGGTAAAGTGGGCAAAATCGCACGGGTTCAAGGAAATCCAGGCTAATATGGAAGGGTATGAAACGCCCAAATCCTACGAAAGGGCGGCCGACAACACTCGTTTTACGCCCGACGTCACAGGCGTGAACATGTTCAACAGGCATTATCTGGAAGTTTGTATCAAAACCGACCAGATGCGTGGACATATTTCCAAATGGAAGCTGCTCAGCGAGTTAGCGGGAATGAAAGGTGCGAAGCTGTATCTGATGGCTCCACGCGGGCACGTACGCTTCGCGCGGGAGGCCGTGGATCAGTACAACATTCCCGCGGAAGTCGTGAAGATAGATTGATAGTCATTTGTGGTCAGGTGTTGTCGGGAATAGTCAAGTGTGGTCAAGTGTGGTCAGGTATTGTCAGGAATAGTCAAGTGTGGTCAGGTATTGTCAGGAATAGTCATTTGTAGTCAAGTATGGTCAAAATAGTGAGAGATTTATCCAAATGACGGTCCCTGACCATAAATGACAACACATGACAACACATGACAACACATGACAATACGTGACAATACATGACCACAACTGACCACCCCTGACCACTTTTACACCTGCGGATATTTCCACTCGCCACGATAATTGCGGCTCAGTAGTTTGTTCGCTTCGTCGTCGCCGGGAATGATTTCTTTTTCGCCATCCCAAATAATGCTCCTTCCCAGTTTGTAGGAAAGCATCCCCAACAACGCCACATTCGTGGAGCGTTGTCCCACTTCAATTTCGCAGATCGGAGGTTTGGTACTTTTAATGGATTCCAGGAAGTTGGCCCAAAGCTGCTGGATATTCTGATCGTCGGGCTTGTTGAGCTGGGCATCCTGATGGATCACCGGTTTGTTCGGATTGGTTGGATAGAATGTCCAGCCGTCGAGCCAGCCCATGTGAAATGTGCCTTCGGTACCATAGAAATACACGCCCACGGCCTGATTAGGATGCGTTTTTTCGGCATTGTTGGCCGCGAAATTGCGGTGTTCCCATTCCAGTGTGAAACCGTCGAAATCGTAGACCGCTACCTGGTGATCGGGCGCGTCGGTATTGTCCTGGCGGATCGCACGGCCGCCGGTAGAGTACACTTTCTTCGGATATTTCTGCTCCGACCACCACAGTACCTGATCGAGCCAGTGAATACCCCAGTCGCCGAGCGTACCGTTGGCAAAATTCAGGTAATTCCGGAAGCCTTTCGGGTGGATGGTCTTATTATAAGGAACTAACGGCGCCGGGCCGCAATAGAAATCCCAATCGAGGCCTTGCGGGGGTTCCGCGTCGGGCGTTTTCTGGCCCGGGCCACCTCCATAATGTACAAATGCACGCGCCATGCCGATTTTACCGGCCTTACCCGATTTCAGGAACTCCATTCCCGACACATTATGCGGGGACACACGCCTGTGCGTGCCCACCTGTACGATGCGCCCGTGCTTGCGCGTGGCATTCACCATCGCGCGGCCTTCCTTAATGGTATGTGAAATCGGTTTTTCTACATAAACGTGCGCGCCAGACTCAATCGCCGCAATGCAGCACAGTGCATGCCAGTGATCGGGCGTAGCTACGATTACGATCTCCGGCTTTTCTTGGGCGAGCATTTCGCGGTAGTCTTTGTAGAGCTTCGGCTTGTCCGGGGTGAGTTTGGAAAAAACTTCGGAGCAGATTTTCAGCTGGTTCTGGTCCACATCACACAATGCTACTAGTTTCGATTCGCCCGCCTGGATGGCGCAGCGGAGGATATTCGTACCCCACCAGCCCGCGCCGATGAGGGCAGTGCGATAGGGCGAGGCCCGTTTTAACGCGGTCAGCAATGGGAGCGAGGAGAATGCCGCACCCGCCAGCGCCGATTTTTCAATAAATTTTCTGCGATCCATAAAAGGTATGTTCCGGTTTGGTTGAAATTACTTGCCTTTGAGTTTGTCGATCAGCCAGTTGTTCATTGCGTCGCGTTCGTCGGAATAGGTCCAGTGGCCGGTGTCGAGGTACAGTTTCAGCTCTTTCGGGGCCGTGGTCACATTGTATGCGGCGTACATGGAAGTAGGCGGGCAGGTTTCGTCATTGAAACCCCACATGTAAAGCCCCGGCGCTTTCACCCGTCGTGCGAAATTCACGACATCGTAATAGGATACTGTGGCCAGTTTTTCTTTCGTATTATTGGTTTTGACACCATTTTTATCAAAATAATGCGGCCATCCGCCTGCGCGGCCGTGCAGGTAGCCTGTTACATCGCTCAATGCGGGGTAGAATGCGCCAAGCCATTTCACACGAGGGTCGAGGCCTGCTGTGATGATGGACAATGCACCACCCTGGCTTCCACCGGTTACCGCCAGGTTCTTGCCGTCGTATTGCGGCAGGCTGGTGAGGAAGTCGTTTGCCCGTACGCAGCCGAGGTATACGCGTTTGTAGTAAAATTTATCCTTATCGTCCAGATTATAAGCGGGATAGCCATTCAGTACCCCCTGGCCCATGTCAACATAAACGGACGGATCCATGATCACCGGAATGCCGTGGATGCCGATTTCAAGTGTGATAATGTCTTTATCCGCAGTAACTACATCCCCATAATAGGCGCGCACACCGGCACCGGGTACGCGAAGCAGTGCAGGATATTTGCCTTCTTTTTTCGGAACACTCAGAATCCCGTACACACGCACGCCCGGACGATTGTTTTGCAGGCTCAGATGATAAACATTCGTTTTTTCGGTGCAGCGATCGGGTAGCAAAGTCATCTTCGCATCCATCGGTACTGCTGCCAGTTCTTTCTTAGCATTATCCCAGTATGCGTCGAAATCCTCCGGATTTGCTACGGTCGGCTGTATTTTCAACGGATCGAAACCGGCGGTAGCCAGGCCGCGGAATTCTACGCCGTCGACGGTCGCCCAGGCAATGCAGCGCAGGAAACCGGCTGTTTTGAGTGTGCCGCCGTCCACGGTCAATGTACCGTTGGTGGCGGTTTTGGTTTCTTTAATGGTAGGGTCGAGCTTTTCCAGGCCGATCTCATACCGCACCTGTGCATTTTTGACCGGGTTGCCGTTGCGCAACACACTGATCATGAATTGTACTTTCTCCCCGGGTTTGTAGGTCCAGTCATCCCGGTCGGCGGTGACGATCACTTCGACAGGCCTGCGCGCGGGCTGCGCGTGGAGCGCAAGGAGAGTTATCCAAAAGAAGAGTTGAGTTAATAAAAGGCGATTTTTCATAGACCGGCAATTTGTTCTATTTTGTGATCTGTTATTATAAGTATTGAAGAGGTAAAGGGTAAAAACGCCCGAATCTTTATATGTAACCGCATTTTTTTTGCGATTTGAGTTAATTTGCCATTGGATATGCCGGTTGCGGCATTGGAAAAAGCATAGAAAGCATTGGAGCCAGTCAGGATCAATAAGTTTATCAGTGAAACCGGGTTTTGTTCACGGCGTGAGGCCGACAAACTCGTAGAACAGGGCCGCGTCACGCTCAACGGCCGGAAGGCAGTTTTGGGCGACAAGGCCACGGAAGGCGACGACGTGCGTGTCGACGGGAAGCCGCTTAAAGCCAAAAAGGCGGGCGTTTACATTGCATTCAACAAACCGGTGGGCATTACCTGCACTACCGAGCGCCACATTAAGGGTAATATCATTGATTATATCCGCCACAAGGAGCGTATTTTCCCGATCGGGCGGCTTGATAAGCCTTCGGAAGGGCTGATATTCCTGACCAGCGACGGCGATATTGTAAACAAGATCCTCCGTGCAGGGAACAACCACGAAAAGGAATATGTGGTAACCGTTAATAAACCCATTACGCCCGATTTTATTCAGAAAATGTCCTCAGGCGTGCCTATTTTGGGAATTATTACCAAAAAGTGCTTCGTACGGAAAGAAGGACCTTTTGTATTCACGATCATTCTGACGCAAGGCCTCAACCGCCAGATCCGCCGGATGTGCGAGTACCTGGGCTACAATGTGACGAAACTCAAACGTGTCCGGATCATGAATGTCGCATTGAACGACCTGCCAGTCGGGAAGTGGCGAAACCTCACCGCAGCCGAAATGAAGGAAATCAATGAAGCCGTGGCGCATTCGACTAAAACGGAAGAGGGGTCTTATGTGGATGATTGGGATGAGTGAGGATCGGAGAATGGAGGAGGGGGAGAATGGAGGAAAGGGAGAACGGAGGAAAGGGAGGAAAGGGAGGAAGGGGAGAATGGAGGAAAGGGAGGAAGGGGTGTTAAATGGTTTATTGACGAGTTACATATGCCTGGACCTAGACTTTTGTTTTTGATGCTTTTGGTAAGTCAGTCTGTTTTTGGGCAGCAGCGCGACACGGTTTTGGTTGAAAAACTGCTCCGCAGCCGGCCGGAGCTGTTTGGCAAAATTCTCAGCCATCCGCAAAAGAACGAGGTTCAGATCCTTTACACGCAAATTGACCGGGATGCCGGCAATGTCCCGCACTTCAAAAGTTACAGCTACAATCTCGACGACCTGCATTACTTTTTTCCGGCAAGCACGGTAAAGTTACCGACTGTGATTTTTGCATTGGAGAAACTCAATGAGTTGAAAATAAATGGGCTAAGTCGTACGAGTACGATGATTACCGGCGCAGATTTTACCAAACAGACGCGCGTCGAGCGTGACAGCAGCGCGGCCAACGGGTTGCCTTCGCTGGAACATTATATTAAGAAAATACTGCTCGTGAGCGACAACGATGCCTACAACCGGCTCTACGAATGGATCGGACGGGCGGAAATTAACGAAAGGTTGCGAAAAAACGGCCTGAGTACCAGTCGCATTCTCAACCGGTATGCGGTTAAGGATACCGAGGAGACATCCAGACATACCAATCCGGTCAGTTTTTATGAGGGTACCAGGTTACTTTACAGCCAACCGGGGCAATTTGATCCCCAAAACTATCCTCTGAATCTGACCAACACTTCCATGGGCCGCGCCTACATGGACAGCTCAGACCGGCTCGTGGAAAAGCCATTTAATATGGCTAATAAGAATGCATTCAGCCTGACCGACCAGCAGGCGGTGATGAAAAAGCTGCTTTTTCCGGAGGTTTTTCCTGAAAACGAGCGCTTTCACCTCACCAAAAGTGATTATGAGTTGATTTACACTTATATGAGTAAACTGCCTGACGAGAGCGATTTCCCGCGCTATGATCCCTCGGAATACTGGCCCCTTTACGCCAAATTCCTGTTCTACGGGGCTGATAAAAAAGCCATTCCGCAAAAAGGGGTGAGGATTTTCAACAAGTATGGCGACTCGTACGGCTTTATTATTGATAATGCCTATATCGTTGATTTTGAGAATAATGTCGAGTTTATGTTAAGCGCCGTCGTGCAGTCCAACGAGGACGGCATTTATAATGACGACCGCTACGAATACAAGGAGGTGTGCTACCCGTTCATGAAAAACCTGGGGCGGTTGATTTATGAATACGAGGTGGGAAGAAATAAGGAACACAAGGCCGATCTTTCCAGGTTTCGTATGGATTACTAGCATTTTGAATGCCATGATTATAGTTTGATATCATTGCTGCCGGCCCACGCGGCAATATCCTGTTTACTGAGCGCCGCGGCCATCAGGTCGGGAAACTGATCGGGCGTGCAGGCGAAAACCGGTACGCCGAGACTGGCAAAGAACTCGGCATTTTTGTGGTCGTAGAAGGGCGCCCCCTCATTGTTGAGCGCCAGCAAGGTGATTACCTGCACGCCCGAGCCCACCAGCTGTGCCACTTTTTTACGCATTTCGATTTCATTACCACCTTCATATAAATCGCTGATCAGCACCAGCACCGTGTCGAGCGGGCGGGTGACGAGTTGCTGGCAATAACTGAGCGCCTTGTGAATATCGGTTCCGCCTCCCAGCTGAACACCGAACAGCAGATCGACCGGATCGTTAAGTTCTTCGGTAAGGTCGGCCACGGAGGTGTCAAAGACCACCATTTTAGTCGCTACTGCCGGCATGGACGCCATTACAGAGCCAAAGATGCCGGAGTAAATCACCGATGTCCCCATCGATCCGCTCTGGTCGATACACAACACCACATCCTTCAATGCCTTTCGCTTCCGGCCGTATCCGATTCTTACTTCGGGGATAATCGTTTGGTAGTCTGGCTGATAATGTTTGAGGTTCTTACGGATCGTCTCGGGCCAGTTGATCTCGTTATGGCGCGGCCGGGTATTTCGTGCTGCACGGTTGAGGCTTCCGGTAATGGCCTGTTGTGTCGGACCGGCCAGTTTCTGCATCAGCTGGTCGACGACTTTGCGGATCACTTCGCGGGCGGTCGCTTTGGTTTTTTCAGGAATGAGCTTGCCCAGTGTCATCAGGTTGGCCACCAGCTGAATGTCGGGCACAATGGACTCGAGCATTTCGGGCTCGGTGAGCATGGAAGTCAGTTTCAGCCGTTTCAATGCGTCCTGCTGCATGACTTTCACCACCGAGGTCGGGAAGTACTCGCGGATATCACCCAGCCAGCGCGACACATTGGGCGACGAAGCACCCAGGCCACCTTTTCTTTCCGAGTTGTAGAGGGCCTCCAATGTCCGGTCGATCCCCGCTTCTTCCCTGGTAAGGGTGTATTCCAGCTCGTCCTGGGTTTCTTTGCCCAATACCAGTCGCCACCTTTTTATAGCATTATCATCCATTTTATTTCTATTTAATACCCATGAGCAATTCAAGAATCGGCAGTACTTGCGCGGCTCTTTGGGGATCGATGTCGATTGTTTGAGGACTTGATGTTCCGGATTTTCCCTGCCTTGCACGTCCCGCGATTTTTCGCTTTTCCACATTACTGAAATTAGCGAAGGTACGCCGCAGTAAGGGAACCACTTGCAGGAATGTCGCATCATCCAGCGATTGCAGCCAGTCATTCACCACGTCCCAGATCACGTCATCCAGGATCAGCACGGTGGCCGCGTCATTCAGAAAGCCTTCCAACCAGTTGGCCGAAGCCGATGGCTCATTGTTGGGTGACAGTGCTTTTGCAAATGCATTAAACGTACTGTCCATTTCGAGCAGACGGCTATCGTACAGTGCTTTACAGGAATACCCCTGGATGAACGGTGCTGTACGGTCGGAATGGAATATCGTTCTCAGCGTTGTTGTCCAGGCTTCTGTTAACTCCTGTTTTTCGAGCATTTGGATCGCCTGGTTGACCTCCCTGATCTTTTGGGTCATCTCTGCCGCCTGCTCGTCGTCGATGCCGGTGCACCCCGCCGGCAGGCCCGCAATGATCCGGTAGAAAATCGTGGTCATGATCAGGTCAATGCTTTCGCGGTCCGTCCTGCGCACATTGCCGTACCTGCTCACCTGCGCAAGCGGCGTGAATGCGTCCATGAGCATGGAAATGTCGGAGGTAGTGGCGGCCAGTTCGTCCATTTTTCGCATTACCGCGCCAAGTGCCGTCGGCAAGTCGGCCGGGATCGCGGTTTGCACGAGTGGCGTAATCTCATCCAGTCGTGCGCATTTTTTGGCTTTGTTTTCGAGGTATTTTGCGGCAGCCTCATCCACGGTATTGCCCCATGGCGCTTTTTCCAGGAGATTAATGGTCAGTTCTGGATACCAGCGCAGTGTCCATTCCTCTTTGAACGTGCCTTTCCCGCTCACGGCTTCCATCGTTCCCCAGTTGATATCAAGCAGCTGCAACCGATGTAGCAAAATGCTTTTTTGCAGGTCATTTTCCTCCCGCAAATCCAGTTTAAGTGTCTTTTGTTCTGGTATGATCTTGATTCTGAATCGTTTGGCTAGCGCTTCCAGGTTGCGTTGGAGTGGTACTTGCGGGGTTCCCTCGGGTATTTGCCCAAAAGCCTTGCCGACAATGAGCTCCCGGTAAATGACCTTCATGAGTAGCGGCTCGCCCATGCACATGACGGCCACTGTCGCTTCATTCAGCTCTTTCAGACCGGGGCGCGAAAGCCCGCGCAGCCCTGCTAATGCACCGGCCAATCGAACCGCCTCGATAATGTGTGCCGAGGAAATATCGACATGGTTCGCGCGGAACACGTGCGCGGTGTGCGAAAGCCAAAGGGTACCGTGGTCGTCGGGATGCTGCCAATGGTGCATATACCAGCCGGGCGATTCCACACCCGCTCCGTAACCGCTTTCAAATGCCATCCGGTCGTTCGTCCAGGGGATCCAGGTGCTTTCGACTTTGGTTTTAGGCAGATTTTTGAGAAGCAAATCGTCTTCTTTTTGTTTGGGCAAATGCATGAGTGCCGGCACATGCCATGCGCCGCATACGACCGCAATGCGCTCAAAACCTTCCTTTTGTGCAATGCGAATGGATTTGCGCATAAATGCCTCCCGGATTTCTTCGCGGCGGTCGGAACCGCGGCGGTCGCTACCGCGGCGGTCGCCACCGCGGCGGTCGTTTCTTTCAGGTAATGCCTGGCGGAGGGCGGTCATACTTTCCGCGATTGCTTCGAAAACTTCATAAGGCTGCTGTACGATCTCGAACCGATGCTCCCACCATTCTTCCGGATCATCGAATTCCGCTATTTCGGCCAGGTAAGAGATAGGGTTCTTACGGACTTGCTCCGTGAATTCTGATGTGTCGATGTTGGATGCGGTTTCCTGCCATTCGATTGCAAAGCCATGTGCCAGCGGCATGTCGATGAAACGCACGGGAACCTGGTTTCGCAATGCATACAGGATCGCATTCCATTCCGGGCTGTGCAGGGTAAAGGGGTAAAAGACAGCCTGCTGTGGATTGTCAGGGACATAGCCCAGCAACGCGACAGGCGGCTGCATATCTGCATGCGTGGCCCACGAGAGCATGGCTTCGCCCTCGGGCGGGCCCTCGATCAGGACGACATCCGGCTGAATTTCCGATAATGCATTCAGCACGTGCCGGGAAGAACCGGGGCCATGGTGCCTGATCCCTAAAAGATGAACGGACATAGAATTCTCGTCAGATTATTTCCCTGCAAGCCCTGTAAATATCTTTCCAACCGTCGCGCTGTTTGAGCACGGTCTCCATATATTCCTGGAAAACAATCTTGTCCTGCACCGGATCCTTGATGATAGCGCCAATGAGCCCGCTCGCGAGGTCGTCGGCTTTGAGACTGGCGTCGCCAAAATGGTAGGCAAGCGATAAGCCGCTGTTCATCACAGAAATAGCTTCCGCGGTACTTAATGTGCCGGAAGGGGATTTAAGTTTTGTCTTGCCGTCGGTGGAAACGCCGTTGCGCAACTCGCGGAACACCGTCACAATGCGGTTGATCTCCTCCAAAATCGGCTTTTCGACGGGCAGGTCAATCGATTTGCTGAAACTCGCGACACGCTGCTGCACGATCTCCACTTCTTCTTCAATCGTTTCCGGGACGGGTAAAATGACGGTGTTGAACCGGCGCTTCAAGGCACTGGAAAGGTCGTTGACGCCCTTGTCGCGGTTGTTGGCTGTGGCTATCATATTGAAACCGCGAACGGCCATTACTTTGGTATTCAGCTCCGGAATGGGCAGCATCTTTTCTGAAAGAATCGTAATAAGGCTGTCCTGAACGTCGGAGCCAATGCGAGTGAGCTCTTCTACGCGTACAATTTTGCCTTCTTTCATCCCGCGCATCACCGGCGTTTCCACAATGGCCTCGGGTACCGGCCCGGCGGAAAGTAATTGGGCATAATTCCATCCATAGCGTACGGAATCTTCACCGGTACCGGCGGTCCCCTGGATTACAAGGCCGGAGTCTCCCGAAATCGCCGCGCTAATGTGCTCCGAAACCCAGGATTTGGCAGTACCTGGCAACCCATAGAGCAGTAGTGCACGATCCGTAGTGAGCGTTGCCACGGCAATTTCCATGAGCCTGCGGTTGCCAATGTATTTGGGGGACACATCAAATCCATTTCCGAGCTTTCCGCCCATGAGGTAGGTTACCACCGCATGCGGTGATAGCAGCCAGTTTTCAGGGCGCGTATGTTTGTCCTGTTTTTTAATCTCTTCGATTTCCTGCGCGAACTGCGCTTCGGCGGCCTGCCGTAAAATGTTTTGTGCCATGTTTTTAAGCCATATTTTTTCTCAACTCCACCATGCGCATCATTTCTGAGGCCTGGTTTTTAAAATACCTTAACTGGTAGTCCTGCCGGGGATCATCGGCATATTTTTTCAGAATGGGCATAATACCCACCGGTAATTGCAATGCAAGGCGCTGGTAAGTTACTTGGGTAATGTGGTAAGGGAATTTTGAAAGATGGTCGAGCAATTGCTCGGCCAGGCGCTCGGGCAGCAGTGCATAGGTGTCGTCCAGCAAGTAGGCAAACAGGTTAGCGGCGTTACCGTTCAGGAATTGCAGGTAAAACGGCAGCCGCTCGGACGGCGCCAGCGCATTTAGCAACCGGATGTCGCGGGCATCACCACGATGCAGCAGCGCCAGCGCCCAGGATTTACATTTGAACTGTACAGCCGCGGACGTTAAGAACGGCAGCAATGCCTTTGCGGCAGGATGTTCGAGGAACAATATGATCAATTCCTGGTCGGTGATATTCAGACGACTGGATAGCAGCGCGGGATCGATAGCCGAGAGTAACTGGCCTGCGATGAACACATGGTCCTGAACGCCTTTTTCAGTACTTATTTTCTCAATACCCGTTTTGAAAATACTTTCGTCGGGCGTCACATCCCCGGCAATGACAACTTTCTTTTTCTTTGTAATCAGCAAATGCCTTTCTTCGCGTACTTGTAGCATGCTGAGCAGACAATCCAGATGATGGCGGTTGATGGCCGAGCCCTGAATCTGCCTGAGCATTCCAATGGCAGTTTCCTTTACTTTCTGACTTTTGTCGGTTACCAGCTTTTGAAGGAAAGGTTCGTCCGCGAGCGATAATCCGTCGTGCAGCAATTGCAGAAATGCGAGGCGGTTGTTGGCATTTTCCTGGGGCAATGTGTTTTCCAGAAGCGTAGTCGCGGCACTGGGATCTGTTCTGCGCAAAGCCGAAAGGAATGCTTTCCGGTTCTCCATCGATCCGGTTTCCCATACATTTTCATCCTCTTCCGTGCCGTCCCGCAATACTCTCCACCGGGGATTCAGGTTACAAAGCCACTGGCCCGTCGTTCCGCAGATGCTCAATAATTTTTGCTTGTCATACTTCTTTTCAAGCGCCTTGTCGAGCATAGCAGTCACAAGTTGCGGTTGAATCACTTCGTTTCGTTGCAAGATCCTGAATATCAGAAATGCAAGCAGCACGTCGTTCTGGTCGGCAAGTGCCGATTGTACCCATCCGGCCAGTTGACCCGTAACCACCGCCTGTGGTTCGGGCGGACATTCGGGTAAGTGGGAATCGATCACCAATGGCTTCGCACCGGCTTCTTCATAAAGCAGGGACACAAATGCCATTTTCAGAAAGCGATCTTCCTTGCTTGTCGGCAAAGCATGTATTTTGGCATACACCTCTGGTGCTCCTTTCGGTATTTCCGGCATATGCCGGTCGGTACCGAGCAATGCCGCTTTCAGTATTTCTGTGTTCATGATTTAAGAAAAATCCCCTGCCGGGCTGCCGAGATGAAATGTAAATCGAATTGCCCCTGCTCATAAACACCAAATGCTGAAAACGGACGCCCGCCTGAAAATGCAAGCATATTCCAGCACTCATCTTCGGGATTCAAGAGGGGAACACTCAATCCTTCCAAGTCGGTTACAAACAACCGGCCGTTGGTGAACATGGCTTTTACATCTTCAATCATAAACGGTATCTGTTCTGTAAAAGGGTTTTGGCTTAATACACTTGAAATGTTGTTGTATATCTCCGAAAATGAGTTTGGAATAGCCGCTTGTGTCGCGCGGCTGCTCACCGGTCGCTGCTCGCGTATCAGTGCGCGCGTGGGTACGGACGAGGGGTAGTACACGATATCGGCGTCTATTTGTATCCCCGGAGCGAGCATGGTCTGGTAAGGCTGATTTCCGGCGTAAAAATTCAATAATAATGCAAACCGGTTGGTCCCCAGACCATATAACCATATCCGCTCCGTAGTTACATTGCTTTCCTCCGACATCGTCACGGATAGCACGATCCAATGGTCGGTGACGGCTTGGGTCTGTAAAACTTCTTCTTTCGGAATTGTCCAGCCGATCAATGTAGTAATGTCCTGGACGGTCGATGCGGGCAGATTGTCGCGGTTATGGTAGCCTTCGGATATCATATAAAGGGCTGACAATCTTTTTAATAGCTGTTTTTGCCAGCCCTCCTCAAAGAAGTTGATCTGGTTGATTTGGCGCAGCCGGTTTGCCAGCCCGCCTGCCTGGGCGTCGACCATCCTGGCAGTAATATTGTTGTGAAACTGATACGCCTGCTGCGGCACGTGCGCAATGCCCGCGCGCATGACGTCGCCCAGCCAGGCACGCAGTTCTTCCATTCCACCGCTCACCTTCTTTTCCCGGGACTCCGCACGTTTGGCACGCGCCGACTCGTCTGCCGGTTTTTCCTGCTTTGTTTCCCGGGTGGTCTCCCGAACCTGTCGTTTGGAAAGCCACTCCGCGACGTAAGCAGGCAGCTCTTCGCTGGCAGTAAATGCGGCCCGGTCTTCGGCGTAGAGCAAAAACAATCCCAAACCGTGCTTACAGGGAAACTTCCGGCTCGGGCAACTGCATTTGAACGCAATATTGGTCAGGTCGATGGCGGTTTGGTACGGATTTTTGCCGCTGCCCTGGCACTCACCCCACAGCGCCGCGGCATTGTAATGTGCGTTGACCCACTTTGTCTTCGTAGCCAGTTGTCGGCCGGCTTTTGCCGAAGCATCGTCGGGTGCGAGTTGCAGAATCTGTTCGCGGGTATATTGCATTAATTGGATAATCTCTCTGATTCGAAAACCAAAAATAGACATTGCCAGGAATAAATTGCGGTAAATGTGCATATGTACTTCCCCCGCTATTTGAAGGCGAAAAAAACACTATATTAGGTTTTCCTAAACCTAAAAACTTTCATGATGCCCCCTTCTTCCCCCTCGCTCCGCCTGGATTCGATTGACGTATTCAGGGCGGTCACTATGTTTTTAATGATTTTTGTAAACGACCTCTGGTCGCTGGAAGACGTCCCCGGTTGGCTCGAACACAGCAAAGCGGCCGAAGATGCGATGGGGCTTTCGGATGTTGTATTTCCCGGATTTTTGTTCATTGTCGGTCTTTCGATTCCCTTCGCCATCGCCAACCGCAAGACAAAAGGGGACTCTGATGTATTGATTATCAGGCATATTGCCGAGCGTACATTTGCACTACTGCTCATGGGAATATTCATCGTGAACTACGAAAATATCGCGGGCGAGGCGATGGTGGTCAGTAAATATGTCTGGGAAATCGGAATGGTAATTGCTTTTTTCCTGATCTGGAATGTATATCCCTCGAACCCGGAAAAGAAGGGGCTTTACACGGCATTGAAAGTGGCTGGTTATCTGTTGCTTGTCGGGCTGGCATTGATTTACAAAGGCGGTGACCCCGCTGACCCGTCGTGGATGGGGACGCATTGGTACGGTATCCTGGGTCTTATTGGTTGGTCGTACTTGCTCGGTGCGCTCGCGTACCTGCCCACGCGCGACCGTCTCACGTGGACGGTCTGCGGCTGGTTGTTCTTCGTTTTGTTCAACCTGGCCGATTTTGCCGGGGTACTCGGTTTTCTAAGCCCGCTGAAAGAATATGTCTGGATCGTCGGCAGCGGTTCGATGCCGGCTTTTGTGATGGGTGGCGTTGTGGCGTCGGTGATTTACCGGAACGGTGCCAACCGGAATGCAGTCGGGACTACTTACCTGATTGTCCTGGTCGTGCTGGGGATCATTGCATTGGCCTATGGTTTTGGCACGCGGCCATTCTGGGGTATTTCGAAAATCAGGGCTACACCGGCTTGGGTCGGCATTTGCTCGGGCATTAGCTTTTTGACGTTCGCATTCCTGTTTTGGCTGGTCGATTTGAAGAAGATCAAGAACTGGGCGAGCATTATCCAACCCGCCGGAACCGCTACATTGACCTGCTACCTTATTCCTTATATATGGTATGCCGTCATTACACTCGCAGGTATTAGTCTGCCGATGTTCCTTCGCACCGGACTGGTCGGCCTGGTGAAATCCGCCTGCTTTTCGTTGCTGGTTATTTTGCTTACCGGGGCGATCAACAGATTAGGTGTTAAACTTAAGATTTGAGCCGATAGGTGGTAAATCCACTACTCTTCGTCTTTTACCTATACAGCAATTACTTTTTAATTTAAACAGAATGAATTCGAGAAGAACATTTGTCAAAAAAGGCATCGCCGGGCTAATGGCCGGCAGTATCATTTCACTTCCGGAGAAAAGCAATGCGGCTCCGGCTAAAAAAGAGGATACTTTCAAACTCGGTATGGCCGGTTATAGTTTTGTGCATTTCAAACTCGACGAAGCGCTCGAAATGATGAAGAAGACAGATGTTCACTATTTGTGTATCAAGGATTTTCATTTACCTTATAACAGTACCGCCGAGCAGATCACCGCATTTCACCAGAAGTTGAAAGACGCCGGTGTGACCGGGTACGCGGTGGGCCCGATTTACACGAAGACCCATCAGGAAATCGACAATGCATTTGATTATGCCAAAAGAGTAGGCGTGGACCTGATCGTCGGAATTCCCAATCACGACGACCTGAAATATGTAGAGCAGAAGGTGAAGGAGTACAATATCCGTTACGCGATCCACAACCATGGGCCGGAAGATAAACTGTATCCCAATGCGACCTCGGTATACAATCATGTGAAGGACCTCGACCCTCGTGTGGGGTTGTGTTTCGACATGGGCCATAACCGCCGCGACAACCAGGACTCGGTGGCCGACCTGGGCAAGTATAGCAAGCGCATTTTCGACATTCACCTCAAAAATGTGACAGAAGCCACCAAGGATGGCAAAACCTGCGAACTTGGGAGAGGAATTATTGATATTCCCGCATTTGTAAAAATGCTGCGCAAAGTGAAATATGCGGGGTCTTGCAGCCTTGAATATGAGAAAGATATGAAGGAGCCGCTGGCGGGGATCGCCGAATCGGTAGGGTATTTCCGGGGAGTTTGCCAGGCGAGTTAATCCAAAAAACACGCATTTAGTGCTGTAAAACCCTATTTTTGCATGACCAAGGTTTGATTTTTTACCATAACGCCAAAACTAATGCTATCAAACGTCCCCTTTGATCAGTTGGCGGCTTATAAAAAGCTGAAAACGCATCACAAAACCATTTCGCAAAAGCATTTAAAAACGCTCTTCGAGGAAGACACCGATCGTCATAAAAAGTTCTCCATCCGGTTCGGAGACATATTGCTGGATTATTCTAAAAACCGCATTACCTCGCGCACGCGCTCTTACCTGGTTCAATTGGCAGAAGAAGCCGGTTTGGCCGAGGCGATCGAGGCGATGTTCACCGGGGCGAAAATCAATGCGACCGAAGGACGTGCCGTTTTGCACACTGCATTGCGTAACCGCTCCAATGAGCCTGTGCTTGTGGATGGAAAGGATGTAATGCCGGATGTGAATGAGGTGCTTGCGAAAATGAAGGACTTCTCGACCCGCGTAAGATCGGGAGCATGGAAAGGCTATACCGGAAAGGAAATTACCGACATCGTGAATATCGGTATCGGCGGTAGTGACCTGGGCCCGGTAATGGTGACCGAGGCGTTGAAAGCTTACGCGAAGAATGGCTTGAATGTACACTTCGTATCCAACGTGGACGGTACGCACATTGCTGAAACAGTGAAGTCGCTGAATCCTGAGACGACATTGTTTATGATCGCGTCCAAGACTTTCACCACACAGGAAACGATGGCGAATGCGCACAGCGCGCGGAGCTGGTTCCTGGAAAAGGCTTCGGATGAAGAGCATGTGAAAAAGCACTTCGTCGCGATTTCGACCAACCGCACGGAAGTGGAGAAATTCGGTATTGATCCTGAGAATATGTTCGGGTTCTGGGATTGGGTAGGTGGTCGCTACTCACTGTGGTCGGCAATTGGTTTGTCGATCGCTTGTTACGTGGGCTTCCAGAATTTCGAACAGCTACTTGCGGGTGCGCACGATATGGACAAGCATTTCCGTACCACCAAGCTGGAACGTAATATTCCGGTGATCCTCGCATTGATCGGCATCTGGTACAACGACTTCTTCGAT
This sequence comes from Dyadobacter fermentans, assembly GCF_019924045.1. Classification (GTDB taxonomy): domain Bacteria; phylum Bacteroidota; class Bacteroidia; order Cytophagales; family Spirosomataceae; genus Dyadobacter; species Dyadobacter fermentans_A. The sequence goes on from NZ_JAHXBN010000029.1 coordinate 21,514, forward strand.
GCGCAGACTCAGGCGATCCTTCCTTACGATCAGTACATGCACCGTTTCGCTGCTTACTTCCAGCAAGGGGATATGGAAAGTAATGGAAAGAGCACCGGCCGTGACGGCAAGCCGGTAGGCTACCAAACCGGTCCGGTGATTTGGGGTGAGCCGGGTACCAATGGGCAGCACGCATTTTACCAGTTGATCCACCAGGGTACCAAACTGATCCCTTGCGATTTCATTGCGCCGGCTGTCAGCCACAACCCGCTGGGCGAGCACCACAAAATGTTGCTATCCAACTTCTTCGCACAAACCGAAGCATTGATGAACGGCAAGACCGACGAGGAGGTGCGCGCTGAACTGAAAGCTGCCGGAAAGAGCGATGCGGAGATCGAACAGATCGCTCCGTTCAAAGTTTTCTCGGGTAACCGTCCCACCAACTCGATCCTTGTGAAGAAGATTACCCCGAAAGTGCTGGGAAGTCTGATCGCGATGTACGAGCACAAGATTTTTGTACAAGGTATCATCTGGAACATTTACAGCTTCGACCAATGGGGTGTTGAGCTGGGCAAACAGTTGGCCAACAAAATTTACCCCGAGCTACAAAACGACTGGCCGGTTACCAACCACGACAGTTCGACAAACGGTTTGATCAATCAGTACAAACGCTGGCGCTAATTTTTGAGCACCAGTTTTGTGAAAAGATAACCGATTAATACACCAGCAGCGTCTGCCACGGCATCCCACCAGTCAAAAGTGCGGTCGAATGGCAGAAGCTGCTGGTAAAATTCCAGCCCCAGCCCGTAAGCCATTCCCAATCCTATCACCAAGCGGCTTTTTTCAGGGTAAATAATCAGCGCGAGAATCGCCCATACTGTAAATAGTCCCGAGTGGACAATTTTATCAAAACCTAAGACGGGTGCGGCGGGCAGATCTTTGCCTGGCCAAGTGCACGCAACCAAGATCAGGAAACTCCAAAACCAGATAAGCCATTGACGTTGAGCGATAAATTGGACGGTCGATTGTGAAAATTTTGAGGTCATAATTGTGGAGTTGTACGCCGGAAGTTACGTTTCGTTTTTTGAATTATGGTAGTGAAATATCCAAATAGGGTCATTTGAGCCAGTTTCGAGGATACTTCAAATTGAATTTTTAGTTAATTAAAAATAGAGGGTCGTCTTATTAATATTTATTATTAAGTTTAGTTTTCTCTGATCACTAAACCTCTTTCCATGAAAAGGATTTTTGCGACACTCTCATTACTATTTGTTTTCTCCCAAAACCAGGCACAGTCGATTTACCATTTTGAAGAAGGGCTGGCCGTTGGCCCTTGCCACCAATATGGACGGGAAGCTTTGTACACCGATCAACTGGCTTACCAACTTTACAAAGGTACACTCAAACCGCAAGAAGGAAGTATTTTATTAACCGATTCCAAAGCGGGGGAGGTGAAATGGAAAAAAGTGCAGGCCGACTCGACACACCGTTTTCGGGGCGACTCGTTTTCAAACGGGTATGTGTATTTGAGGTACGAATCCAAAAAGGAACAAACTGCGATTCTAACCATTACCGGTCAGGATATGATTTTCCTGAATGGGGTGCCGCGCGGAGGCGACATGTACCGTTACGGCTGGATGCACTTGCCGGTTCTTTTGAAAAAAGGCAAGAATGAAATCTACGCGCGGGTAGCCCGCTTCGGTCGCTTTGGTGGTATTACCGCTAATCTGACTTTTCCGGAAAAGTCCGTTTCTATTAATACAGAGGATCTTACGATCTCCGATGTTGTTCCCGGTTTCAAAAATGACTCACTCTGGACGGGCGTCGTCATTTCGAACATGACCAAAAAGCCATTGACCGGCCTGGAAATGAAAACGATCGTAGCCGGAAAGAGCATTGTTACGAAACTACCGTCGGTACCTGCTATGACATTGCGCAAAGTGGGCGTGCTCATCGACGGCAGCGGGGTGACTGGTGTTGGCAAGAACGAGGTGTCGCTCAGCTTGCTGCAAAATGGCAAAGTTACTGATCAGTCGAAAATTGCAATCCAGTCGGTAGAGGCAGGGAAGCAATATAGTCGCACCTTTGTGAGCGAGCTGGATGGTAGCATACAATACTATGCTGTTTCTCCGCAAATCAAAAGTGGCCCGGATAGCCAGCCTGCATTGTTTTTCTCTGTGCATGGCGCAGAGGTTCAGGCGATTAGCCAGGCTCGTGCTTATAAATCCAAGGATTGGGGTGTACTTGTAGCACCTACAAACCGTCGTCCACGTGGATTCAACTGGGAGGACTGGGGACGGATGGATGCATTGGAAGTGCTGGATATTGCGAAGAAACAATTCAACCCGGATCCATCGCGTATATACCTGACCGGCCACTCGATGGGTGGACACGGTACCTGGTTTCTGGGTGCGACGTATCCCGAAAAATGGGCTGCGATTGCTCCGTCGGCGGGTTATCCGACTTTGGCGGCTTATGGCTCGCACGACGGCGTGATTCCCGATAGCGCCGGGTCGCCAATTGAGGCTATGTTGCTGAGAGCCAGCAATCCGAGCAACGTTTTGGCATTGACTTCCAACTATAAAAGCCTAGGAGTTTACATTGCGCACGGGGACGCGGACAGAACTGTACCCGTTACGTACGCCCGTCAGATGCGTGACATTCTCGGAAAATTTCACCGCGATTTCAGCTACTATGAACACATAGGAGGCGAGCACTGGTATGGCGATATCAGCGTAGACTGGCCGCCGATCTTTAACTTTTTCAGCTGGCATTCAATTCCGAAGGACAGCACTGTTACTTCGATCGACTTCAAGACCGCTAACCCGGGTATTTCTTCGCGCATGCGCTGGGCAGGGATACAGCAGCAGAGTAATGCTTTGAAATACAGTCAGATAAAACTTAGTAGCAGCAAAAAGGAATCACGGATCGAAGGTAGTACCGAGAATGTGGCATTGCTTTCATTGGATCTCAGCGCATTCGCGGCTGGTTCGAAATTGAAGATTGTACTGGATGGGAAGGCGCCGTTAGGATATGTAGTGAAGGGAAAGGAAACCATTTACCTGAAAAATGAGGGCGAGTGGAAACACGCCATCGCCCCGGCTGCTACCGAGAAGAACCCGGACCGCAACGGTACTTTGAAGGATGCATTCAGAAACCGCATGGTGTATGTGTACGCGACGGGCGGCAATGCGGAAGAGAAGGCGTGGGCATTCGAGAAAGCGACATTTGACGCGGAGTCGTGGTATTATCGTGGAAATGGCGCCGTAGACATTGTTGCGGATAAAGACTTTGATCCACAGCAGTTTAAAGATAGAGGTGTAATTCTTTATGGCAACAAAACCACGAACTTCGCATGGGATAAGGTGCTGAAAAACTGTCCGGTGACCGTAACAAGCGGCAAGATCGATGTAGGTGGGAAGCAATTTACAGGTAGCGACCTCGCGGCCTATTTCATTTACCCAAGATCGGATAGCAAGACTGCGTCTGTTACCGTCATTTCAGGAACCGGTAAGTCAGGTTTTCAGGCAGCCAATGCTAATCAGTATTTCAGCGGCGGTAGCGGGTTTCCCGATGTGATGATCTTCTCCGCCGATATGTTGAAGAACGGAATCAAGGAAGTGAAGATGTCCGGATTCTTCGGAAACGACTGGTCTGTGGAGCGAGGGGAGTTTGTGACGCAGTGATTGTCAGGTATTGTCAAGTGTAGTCAGGTATTGTCAAGTGTAGTCAGATGTGGTCAAGTGTGGTCAGGTGTTGTCGGGGATAGATGATTGTAGGCAATGATTACTGATTATCAAATAGTTGTTAAAAGAAAACGTCAGGTATAAATGCCTGACGTTTTTTATTGACTTAATGACTATTCCTGACCACACTTGACAATACATGACTACACTTGACCAGTCCTGACCACACTTGACAGTCCCACTAGCCATTATCGGCAAACTCGGGGTACAACGTCATCCCGCCATCAATGTATAGCGTTTCGCCATTCACGTAATCCGAATCATCCGATGCGAGCCAGGCGACTGCTTTCGCAACATCCTGCGCGGTACCGATTCTCTTGTAAGGAATCAGGTGAAGCAAGCTTTCGTATTTATCGGGATCCGACCATACCTCTTTGTTAATAGGTGTTTTGATTGCGCCAGGGCTCACCGAGTTCACGCGGATTTTATATGGCGCAAGCTCCTGCGATATCGATTTCATGAACATCATCACACCGCCCTTCGAAGCTGCGTAGTTGACATGTCCCGCCCAGGGAATCACGTCATGTACAGAGCTCATTAATACGATTTTCCCAATTGCGAGTTCGCTATGATTAGGTTCCGTAACCGCCTTTCGCTGAGCTATAAACTGCTTGGCGGCTTCGCGGCAGGCGAGGAATTGACCTGTCAGGTTGACGTCAATTACCTTCTGCCATTGCTCCAAAGTCATTTCCAGAAATGGCGAATCCTTTTGCAAACCCGCATTGCTTACGAGTACATCGACGCGGCCAAATTGGTTGACTGTTTCGGCAAATAGTGCTTTCACATCTTCCTCCTTACTCACATCGGCTTTCACCAGAATCGCACTTCCGCCATTGGCTTTGATTTCATCGACCACTTCCTGACCTGCGGCTGCATTGGAACTGTAATTCACGACCACATGCGCGCCGTTGTTTCCGAAATGCAGAGCGCAGGCTTTCCCAATTCCGGAACTTGACCCTGTGACGATGACGACCTGATCTTTGAATTTCAGTTCGATCATATCATTTCTTTTTCAACAGCTTTCAATTTTTTCCAAACGCGGCGGTTCACATTTTTTACCGCCCAATTTTTCGCAATCAGAATTGCTTTGGAAACAGCCTCGCGAGGGGAAATGTTGGTAGATCGTAATAGTTCCTGGGCGACGGCCACCGCTTTTTCGCGGGTAGTGGGAGAAAGGTACATCAATTCTGGCAATGCGATTCTTGCGTCCATAGGAGTCTGAATTTTTTAGTGGTTTGATTGATTGATGAAGATTTGTTTTGGTTTGAAAAAATCAATGCCAGTGATTTAACGATTGATTTTCTACTATTATATACGCTAAGTCACCCCAAAATGTAACACTGCGTGTAAAAAAAATCCCCATCTGTTTAACGGACGGGGACTTTTTCTAATCTCATTCTTATTTTACTTCTTCGAAATTGACGTCCGTCACGTCGTCTGTCGATCCGTTGTTACCGGCACCAGGGTTTCCGGTTGGGCCTCCTGCACCTGGCTGCGCGCCACCGGGTTCGCCACCTTGGGCGTACATTTCCTGAGCGGAAGCTTGCCATGCAGCATTCAGTTTCTCAGATGCAGCGTCGATCGCTGAAAGGTCCTGAGACTGGTGAGCGGTTTTCAATTCTGCCAGTGCAGCTTCGATGCTCGATTTGTTGCTGTCAGAAAGTTTGTCACCATATTCTTTCAACTGTTTTTCAGTTGAGAAGATCAGGCTGTCAGCTCCGTTGATTTTTTCGATTTTTTCACGTTCCGCTTTGTCGGCGGCTTCGTTAGCTTTCGCTTCTTCACGCATTCTGGTGATTTCGGCGTCGGTCAAGCCGCTGGAAGCTTCGATACGAATCTTCTGCTCTTTGCCGGTTCCTTTATCTTTCGCAGAAACGTGCAGGATACCGTTCGCATCCACGTCGAAAGTCACTTCGATCTGAGGTACACCGCGTTGTGCTGGTGGAATGTCGGACAAGTGGAAACGACCGAGTGTACGGTTGTTGGCTGCCTGCGGACGCTCGCCTTGCAATACGTGTATCTCCACAGATGGCTGATTATCAGCGGCAGTCGAGAATGTTTCCGTCTTCTTCGAAGGAATAGTTGTGTTTGCTTCGATCAGCTTGGTAAACACACCGCCCAATGTTTCGATACCGAGTGACAAAGGAATCACATCCAAAAGAAGTACATCCTTCACTTCACCCGTCAATACACCACCCTGGATTGCAGCACCAACGGCCACCGCTTCGTCGGGGTTAACGTTTTTCGAAGGTTTTTTACCGAAGAATTTCTCTACTTCTTCCTGTACGCGAGGGATACGGGTCGAACCACCTACGAGGATTACTTCGTCGATGTCGCTATTCGAATATCCTGCGTTTTTCATCGCTCTCTTACAAGGTTCCATCATGCGTTGGAACAGAGAATCAGCGAGTTGTTCGAATTTCGCGCGGGTAAGCGTACGAACCAAGTGTTTTGGAATACCGTCAACCGGGAAGATGTATGGCAGGTTGATTTCAGTCTGAGCCGAGCTCGACAATTCAACTTTTGCTTTTTCAGCGGCTTCTTTCAAACGCTGCAATGCCATAGGATCTTTTCTCAGGTCAACACCTTCGTCTTTCACGAATTCGTCGGCCAACCAGTTGATAATCACCTGGTCGAAGTCGTCACCACCCAGGTGGGTATCACCGTCGGTAGATTTTACTTCGAATACACCGTCGCCCAATTCAAGGATAGATACGTCGAAAGTACCACCACCCAAGTCGAACACGGCAATTTTCATATCCTTGTGCTGTTTGTCAAGGCCGTAAGCCAAAGCAGCAGCAGTAGGTTCGTTGATGATCCGTTTTACATCCAGACCGGCGATCTGACCAGCTTCTTTTGTAGCCTGACGTTCCGCATCGTTAAAGTATGCAGGAACGGTGATCACCGCTTCGGTAACTTCCTGACCCAGATAATCTTCCGCAGTTTGTCTCATTTTTTGAAGAATGAATGCAGAAACCTCCTGTGGTGTGTAAAGGCGGTCACCGATAGGAATGCGTGGAGTATTGTTAGGGCCTTTTTCTACGCTGTACGCAACCGTCTTCATTTCAGACGTCGTATCATCGTATTTTTTACCCATGAAACGCTTGATGGAGCTAATAGTATGCTTGGGATTGGTAATCGCCTGACGTTTGGCCGGTGCTCCGATTTTGCGTTCACCATTATCCATGAAAGCAACTACGGAAGGGGTAGTGCGGGCACCTTCGCTGTTGGCTATTACAACCGGCTCGTTACCCTCCATGACAGCCACGCAGGAGTTCGTTGTTCCTAAGTCTATGCCAATAATTTTTCCCATTGTTCTATTTTATAAGTTAAGTATGATTTGATTCTGGACTTCGGACCCGCCGGGAGCGTTTGCGCACCTTTTCGGCCGGTCACTGGGAGTTTTATTAAAAACCCCGTACCAGCAACTTTCCTACAAAACCGGAATGACAAAGTGTCAGGCCATAAAGTGGCCTGACGATGGGATAAGTATTAGCTGAGCATCTGGCCCATATAGGGGTCGCTCTGGCTGACGGCACCGGTTTCGACGTGCCCCGCAAACCGCGAGAACGCACTGTCGGCACCTTCTATCGCAACTGTGAAATCGTACCAGTTGAAGCTCTTGGCGAGGTTCAGCACAATGCTTTTGTGCGATTTTGCTCCTGCGGAAGCTTTTTCAAGTGTAATGGTTTGAACAGCAGCGCCATATGCATTATCCGTTACTTTCAGCACTGCCTTTTGGCCCGGATGCAGGTTGCTGATTTTCAGCTCGATATGGCCAGTCGGTTTTTTGCTGCGGTCGAGTTGATAGGCACATTCCACCTTCAAAAAGCTGTTTTCCTTGCTGCCTGCGTACTCGCGGAAGAACCCGTTCGGGCCGTATACCCTTAAATGATAATGCTGATTCTCGAAATCGGCAAGTTGGAACGAGCCGGTCAGGGCGTCACCCGCTTTCACCGCGTAATTCCAGACTTTGACATTTTCATTTTTGTATTTTCCCGGGGCATATACGATAAATGGCGAACCGGCAGATTTGTCGTGAAATATGCCATTTCTGGCTTCCAGCTTGATTTCAAATGCATTTTTGGCAGAGTTAAATGTACCGTCGGCATATAACTCATACGGGATGGCACAGGCCGGACGCGTTCCCTTTTCCTGGTTGGGCAAAATAGGGGAGGTAAGCGGGTTGTTATTCACCTCGTCGATCTCGCTTTTGGATAATGCCTTATAACCGTTCGGAAGTTTTTTGAACTTGGCATTGAAAATGCTTCCCATGAATTCCTCTCTTTCCACGAATGTAGGGAGCTTTATTTCCTGGCCGTCGTACGGTGTGAAAGTGGAAGTCAGGTCGCCGCAAATAGTCCGTCGCCATTCGGTAATATTCGTTTCCTTTACTTGCTTGCCGGATTTCAGGCTCACAAATTTTTCGAGGAATTGCAGAATGGAAGTATGGTCGAACACCTCGGAGCACACATTACCGCCCCGGTTCCATGGCGATGCGACGATCAGCGGCACCCGGTAACCCAGCCCGATCGGACTTTCGCGGCATTCTTCTTTCTTTTTCTTCTGCATATCCTGCTCCAACGTCACGAATTCCGTCTTGCAATCGATTCCTGCGGAAACGGCACCGGTGTCTTCTTGATATGGATTCGGCACAACATATGGCGGCACGTGGTCAAAATAGCCGTCGTTTTCGTCGTAGCAGAGAATAAAAATGGTCTTTTTCCAAACCTCGGGATCAGCAGTCAGAATATCGATCACTTCCGATACATACCATGCGCCATACCAAGGGGCGCCGGGGTGGTCGGAAAAATTCTCAGGCGCAACCAGCCACGAAACGGTTGGCAATGAACCGGTTTTTACATCCGAACGAAACTGATGCAGCACGTCTCCCATCGGCGCTTTGGCCTCGTTTTCGATATCGCCGTCCTGGTATTTTACCGTGGTGATTTTTCGGTAATCAGGATCATTCTTGTTGATAGTGAATGCCTTATTATGAATATTTTTCTGGCGTTGCGAGAGCTTTTCAAATTTTTCAGGGCTCCAACGGATCAGTTCCTCATTTGCAAGTTTCAGTAACGCGCGCTTTTCTTTCAGTACTTTTTCAAGATCGGCCGCTTCTTTGCCCGAGAGTGATCCCAGTTTCGTTTGGGCAGCTTCAATCTCGCCGGGCAGCATTTGCTGGCGTTCTTTGAGGTAGCGCTGATAACCCGTGTGGTAACGGATATTGTACTGGCTGAACCACTCGATGGGGTTGTCGGTGAAATTGGCAAGCCATGCATCTTCTTCACCGCTGAAACCTGTATTGATACTCAGTTCGTTCTGATATATTCTCCAAGAAATACCGTTGTCTTCGAGGCGCTCGGGGAATGTGGTCCAAGTCGCTTCGCGATCGTCGGTCACGTTCTCGTTACGAATGTTCGCGTAATATTTATCAGGATCGGTGTTCTCGCGCACGTTACCGGTCCAGAGGTAAAGCCGGTTAGGCGTGGTACCGGTCAGCGACGAGCAGTAATTCTGATCGCAAACCGTGAATGCATCCGCCATCGCATAGTAGAAGGGAATATCCTCGCGATTGTAGAAGCCTTGCGTCAGGGGCATTTTGGCATAATCCTTATTGCCGGGCTGCTTGGCAATGAGCCATTTATCATATTTGCCATTGTTACGCGCGTCCACCTGGTTGGGCCAGGAGTGGGGGAGCGAGCCCATCCAGGTTGCTTTGGACTCTTTCATATTCAGGCGGAAAGGCACATACGTTTCGCCGAATGCATTGGTTTGCAGCCAGACCAGGTTATTGTTCGGCAATGTGATGGCGCGCGGGTCATTGAAACCGCGCACACCGCGGAGCGTTCCGTAGGAATGGTCGAACGAGCGGTTTTCCTGCATTAATATGACTACGTGCTCGGCGTCCTTCCAGGTTGTGCCCTTGGGCGGATTAATGGCCAGTGCTTTCTGGATCGAAGCGGGTAGGGTGCTGAACAATCCGGCTGCTCCTGTGAGCATGGTGGCTTTCCGGATAAATTCTCTTCTTGAGTCCATGGTTAAGGTGAGTTATAAAAAAGAAAAAGGGCTTTTACGATAGTACATCATTTTGTGCAAATGTACTATCGTTTTAAAGCCCTTGTTTTATCAGTCAATGAATCTTTGCAATTACTTTCCGCCGAAGAGGCCGCCCAGCATGCCGCCGAGATCGATACCGCCGGAAGCCGGCTTACCTTGCTGCTGATCGTTGCCGCCGCCGAAAAGACTGCCGCCCATTTGAATGAGCGACCCAAGGTCGAACCCACCTCCCTGAACGCCTCCGCCTCCCTGAGCTCCGGCACCATTAAATTGGCCGATTACTGCACTCAGCACGCCAGGTAGTACCGAGTTTACGATGTTACCAGCCACCTGGCTGTTCAGCCCGAATTTTTGAACGATCGCGCCGATGGCGTTGGTGGCGATAGATGCCACGATCGGGTTGTTGAGAAGAGAAGCTCCGGAGGTGCCGCTTTCGCCGCCGAGAAGGCCGAGCAAACCGCTGATGTTGCCGCTCTGTACTTGTTCCTGCAAACCACCAGTGATGGAGCTCGTGAGGGTGTTGATTACTTCCTGATTGTGCTCGTTGGGCACATCAGGATTGTCCACGACTGATTGTTGGGAATTTTGTTGTACGAGGTCGAAGAGTTGTTCCAGCATTTCTATTTGGTTTTGAGGTACGATGACTTTTATCGCCTGCAATATCCAAATTTTATGCAAAAAAAATCCCGCCGGAGAGGCGGGATGCTGTTTTATTTTACTTGATCAACGATCGCTTTGAATGCGTCAGGATGGTTCATCGCGAGATCCGCCAGAACTTTCCTGTTCAGCTCGATGCCTTTTGCATTAAGTTTGCCGATGAAAGCAGAATAAGACAATCCGTGCTGACGGGTTCCTGCGTTGATACGCTGGATCCACAATGCGCGGAAGTTGCGTTTTTTCTGTTTACGGCCTTCGTATGCGTAAGCCAAACCGCGCTCAACGGCGTTCTTGGCAACGGTCCATACATTTTTGCGACGGCCGAAATAGCCTTTCGCGAGTTTTAAAACTTTTTTACGTCTTGCACGTGACGCTACGTGATTTACTGAACGTGGCATAATTTAACTGTTTTTGATAATCGGCGCTCTGCTGAGACTTAAATGCCTTTTATCGGGTTGAACAAAAAACCAGAATTTAATTTCTGAATTGGCTTTTTACGGATTATTTCCGAAGCATTGCCAATACTTGCTTCTCGTTAGACTCATCGATCAGACCAGTCTTCACCAAACCACGCTTGCGCTTGTTTGATTTTTTGGTCAGGATGTGGCTGTGGAAAGCGTGCTTGCGTTTGATTTTTCCGGTGCCAGTCAGCGCGAAACGCTTTTTAGCCCCAGAGTTGGTTTTCATTTTAGGCATGATTCAAAAAACTAATAGTTGATAAAATATAAAACAGCGCGCGAAATTAGCGAAATTTTACATAAAAATAAAATCGTGTCCCCGGCGCGAAGCCGAAAACACGATTTTCTATGTAATATGCTTGATGAATCAGCTTATTATTTGCCTTTTGCAGGTGCAGGAGCGAGGATGATCGTCATCCGTTTTCCTTCCAGCTTAGGTTCCATTTCCAGCTTGCCGTAATCCGCCAATGCTTCGGAGAATTTCTTCAAAAGGTTCACACCGCGCTCTTTGAAAACGATCGTACGTCCTACGAAATGCACGTATGCTTTTACTTTTGAACCCTCTTTAAGGAAGTTGGTCGCATGCTTCAATTTGAAATCGAAGTCGTGGTCGTCCGTGTTCGGGCCGAAACGGATTTCCTTGATAACCACTTTCTGTGCTTTCGCCTTGATCTCCTTTTGTTTCTTTTTCTGCTCGTATTTGAACTTCGAATAGTCAACTACTTTGCAGACCGGCGGAACTGCCGTTGGCGCAATCTCAACCAGATCAAGCCCTTGTGCCTTTGCCATCGCTCTGGCGGTATTGATATCCACGATGCCCGGTTCAATGTTTTCGCCGACCAATCGTACTTCTTTTGCTGTAATTCGTTCGTTAATTTTGTAAGGTTCTTCGGGAATCCTCATCCGTCCACTAGGGGGTCGTAATGCCATATAATTTGTATTGGTGTTTTTTTGTTTTTGGTGGAAATCGAAAAAATTAACACTAGCTCCACAAAAATAGTGCCTTATTGCTGGAATAATACTAAAATCTTACAAAAACATCAAGCAATAGCGGCTTCCTTTTTGAAAAAGGCTGTGAACTCTTCGATCGTCATACTTCCCAGATCACCCTCACCTTTGCGGCGTACCGAGAGTTTTCCTTCGGCAGCTTCCTTTTCACCCACAATGAGCATGAAAGGTACTTTGGTAACTTCCGCATCACGGATCTTGCGACCGATCTTCTCATCACGGTGGTCCACAAAGCCCCGGATATCGTGATCCTGCAACTGGAAAAACACATCCTCTGCATAATCAGCGAATTTTTCGGAGATCGGCAGAATGGCAATCTGATCCGGCGACAGCCACAACGGGAACTGACCCGCGGTGTTTTCGATCAGGATCGCGGTGAAGCGTTCCATCGAACCGAAAGGCGCACGGTGGATCATTACCGGGCGGTGCTTCTGGTTATCGGAGCCGGTGTATTCCAGTTGGAAACGCTGAGGAAGCTGGTAATCCACCTGGATGGTACCCAACTGCCATTTACGTCCCAATGCATCGCGTACCATAAAGTCGAGCTTAGGACCGTAGAATGCGGCTTCGCCCAATTCGGTTACAGTGCTCAGGCCGCGTTCCGCAGCCGCTTCGATGATCGCGCTTTCCGCTTTTTCCCAATCCTCGTCACGACCGATATATTTCTCCTTGTTATTAGGGTCACGCAAGGAAATCTGCGCGCTGTAATCATCGAAACCAAGCGATTTGAACACATACAATACCAGGTCGATCACGCGGATGAACTCTTCCTTCACCTGATCGGGACGGCAGAAAATGTGCGCATCGTCCTGCGTGAACCCGCGTACGCGTGTGAGCCCGTGCAACTCGCCGCTCTGCTCGTAACGGTAAACAGTACCGAACTCCGAGAACCGCAATGGCAGATCCTTGTAGGAGCGGGGAGAAGTTTTATAAATCTCGCAGTGGTGCGGACAGTTCATCGGTTTGAGCATGTACTCTTCACCGAGGTTAGGGGTTTTAATGGGCTGAAACGAGTCCTTACCATATTTATCCCAGTGGCCCGAAGTCACGTACAAATCCTTGCTGCCGATGTGCGGGGTGATTACAGGCGTGTAACCCGCGCGTGATTGCGCCTTGCTCAGGAACGCCTGCAGGCGCTCGCGCAGCATGGCACCTTTCGGCAGCCACAAGGGCAAACCTTGTCCTACCTTTTCCGAAAATGCGAAAAGCTCCAACTCCTTGCCCAACCGGCGGTGGTCACGCTTTTTGGCTTCCTCCATCAGGGTCACATATTCTTCCAGCTCTTTTTGTTTTGGAAAAGTAATGCCGTAAATGCGGGTCAACATTTTGTTTTCCTGCTTGTTACGCCAGTACGCGCCCGCAATGTTGGTCAGTTTGGCGGCTTTGATGAAACCGGTATTCGGGATATGCGGCCCGCGGCAAAGGTCGGTGAAACCGCCTTGCTCGTACAATGTAATGGAGCCGTCTTCCAGCCCGTCGATCAGTTCCAGCTTATACTCGTCGCCCTTTTTGGTAAAATAGTCGATGGCTTCGGCCTTGCTGATCGGCTTGCGGATATATTCGTTTTTCTGGCGCGCGAGTTCCAGCATTTTCGCTTCGATTTTCGGGAAATCTTCCTGCGAAATAGTCTGTCCGCCCAAGTCCACATCATAGTAAAAGCCCTTTTCGATCGAAGGCCCCGTACCGAATTTAATGCCCGGATACAGCGCTTCCAATGCCTCGGCCAGCAAGTGGGCCGAAGAGTGCCAGAATGTAGCTTTACCATCCTCGTCGTTCCACGTCAGCAGCTTTACCAGGGAGTCCTCCGTGATCTGGCGCGTAGGGTCCCAGACTTCATTGTTGACTTTGGCGGCTATCACATTCCGTGCAAGCCCTTCACTGATACTGAGCGCGATTTCGAGAGCGGTTACCCCTTTTGGGTAAAAACGTTCGCTACCATCGGGCAGGGTAATTTTTACTTGAGACTCGTCTTTCATTCAAAAAAATAATTCTGTGACTATGGTTCAATGGCAATGCGGCAGGCCGCAAAACACAAAGCTATTCAATTTTAGCTTTGCGCGATGAGTCCACGCGGATATTTGTAGTACCACGGGGTTGGATAATATTAATTTTAACCCGCGCCGTATCGAGTAATTTGTAGCCCGGGTTGGTATTTTCCTCAGGATAGTAGGAGGGGTACAGTCCTTCCGACTCGATTTTCCGGATACGGTACATGCCGTAGCGCGCATCCTGGTCGCCCGGCGCGATGGTCAGGGCAGTTTCATAATAGGTTTTGGCAACATCCAGCTCGCCGCTTTTCTCATAGGCATAACCCAGCATATTGTTGATCTCCTTCGATTGCGGCTTCTTTCTCAGAAGGGTTTTCAATGCGGGTATCGCTTGCGGGTAGGCGCGGAGCTGCATGGCCACGGTGGCCAGCTGGCTGAGCGCCTCTTCATAATCCGGCTGGATCGCCACGGCTTTTTGATAAAAGATCAAAGCGGTATCCGGTTGCGCTAATGCATTCAGAATTTCTCCCCTTCCGAAGAAGAGGCTTGCGCGCTCGGGGAAGCGTTTTAATGCTCGCTCGTTAATGGCGAGCGCCTCGGCGGTATTCTTCAATTTCAGGTTAATCATCGTGCCCTGCTCGTAGGCGCGCAGCAAACGCGGATTGACGTTCATGGCGTAGTTGAGGCTCGACAAGCTGGCCAGTGAATCGCCCTGCTTGGCTTGCAACATGCCTTTTACATAGTAGGCCGAACCGTCATATGGCGCCATCCGTAATGCCTGGTTCAGATAACCGGCCGCCTCGCCGAAGCGATTTTTAGCCTGCAAAATATCCGCCAGCAGCACATACAATTCAGGACTGCTTTGCTGCAATGCCTCTGCGCGTTGCGCGTCTTCCAGCGCATTGTCGATCTTGCCGAGCTCGCGGTTGATTTTTCCGCGCAGGAGGAAGTATTCGCTTACATTATCCTGCTCGTAAATCGACTCGTTAATATCATCGAGTGCTTCCGAATACTGTTCGCGTTCGAAATAAATGCGCGCTCTTTTGAAGTAATTCACGTCGGAATCGATGCCGCGATTGATCAGGTCGGTGAGCGACAGTAATGCGTCGTTCTGCCATTGTGCTTTGCCTTTTTTGATCACCGGCGGAATGCGTGTGGACGTGCGCGCGTCGCTCTGGCACGACTGTTCTAGTCCGGCCAGCGCTATGAGTACTGCAAATGGTAAATATTTCAGATTGTCAGACTTCATTCGCCTCTAAACATTCTGGTCTGAAAAACGCGAAAACACGCCCAGCGGCAGCTTTTTACCGAAGGAATCGGGGATGAACAATTCACCGAACTCGTGTTTGATCTCCGTTCCGAAATGTGCCTTGATCAGGTTTTCTACGATTAAAGCAGAGAAACCCAGCGAGTACAGGTTAATGATAAAAAAGAAGTTCTTTTCCTTTAATAACTGTGCGCAGAGCCTGAGTAGTTCATTCAAGCTCTCTTCCAGCAGCCATTTTTCGCCATCCGGCCCGCGTCCGTATGCGGGGGGATCGAGGATGAGGCCGTTATATTTGTTACCGCGGCGCACTTCGCGCTGCACGAATTTCAATGCGTCTTCCACCACCCAGCGGATATTGCTTAACCCGCTCAGATCCATATTCTCGCGTGACCAGCTGATCACCTGCTTCACCGAATCCACGTGCGTCACATCAGCGCCCGATGCCTTTGCAGCCAGTGAGGCAATGCCCGTGTAGGCAAACAGATTGAGTACCGACGGTTTTTCCTCCGGCATTTGCTTCAAAGTCCGGGCGATGAAATCCCAATTGGTAGCCTGCTCCGGAAACACGCCTACGTGCTTGAACGAGGATAAAGCGAGCTTGGAGCGCAAATGCAGCTCCTTGGTCCGGTATTGGAACACCCATTTATCCGGCATATCGCCTTTGGTAATCCATTGCCCCTTTTCCTGGGAGTTTTTATCCTTTTTGAAAACCGCATTCGAGCGCTTGTCCCATTCCGCTTCGGAAAGCGATTTGTCCCAGATAGCCTGCGGTTCAGGGCGCGAAAGAATGTACGGGCCGAATTTTTCGAGTTTCTCAAACCCGCCGCTGTCGATCAGTTGGTAGTCGGTATGTTGGTCTGGTGAAAGTAGTATCAAAGTGGTGTTGGTTTATAATTTTTGACCATGGACGATCGACCATGGACCATGGTTGTGTTTACGATAAAGTGCCATGGTCTATGGTCGGCGGTCCATGGTCAGTATGCAATCTTATTCAAATAAAACACATTCCGTCTCCCCCTCGTGTTCGGATCTCCTGCTGCATTGACAATGCGTTGTTCGCCCCAGGCGAGGTAAAAATTGTCGTACCAGTAGTCGATGTCATCGGTGCTGGTTTTGCGCACTTTGTCGCCTTCCACGTAAGTCTCATTCGGGATTACGCGGTCGCTGTCGATCACCTGGTTGCCTTTGATGATCTTGCTGCGAATGGCGCCGTTGTGGCTGTAAATCAGCTTGGAATTGCCGTTGGTGAAGGTCTGGACCTTGATCTTTTCCTTCAACTCCATGCTTTTTACATTGTCGAAACTAATGCTGTTGTCCCAAAGCAGGTTGCCGTTCTGATCCACATCCGCAACGACCGCGTGTGTGTACGTGAAGCCGTCGAACACCTGCGAGTTGTAGCCACGGCCTCCGTACATCGGGTTCCAGAGGTAAGGATTGTAAAGCCCCATACCGAACGGATAACCGTAGCCGCCGTATCCGTAATTGAAACCGCCCATCATGCTCGGGTTCTGGTAACGGTATTCAGGGTAGAATACTTCGGCCACAAGGAGGAAGTTGTTGGTTTTCGGTACAATATCATGTACAAGCAGCCGGTAGTTCAGTTTCAGGTCGTCGCCGCTTTCCTTTTTCTTTCTGATACGTTTTTCCATCTTCTCTTGCTGGCGTTCGCTCAGGAAGTTGAAGAAGTTTTTGAAATCGGTAAAACTGTGGTATTTGGTGAAAACCGTTTCGTCACCGACGATCTTGCTGATATACAATCCCTGTGACGCTGCCACGGTACTGCTCTGCATATTGCGGTAGCCATAAGTGCCGATCACAATGCGGACAGAGTCGTTCAAAACCTGCAAGCGACCACTGAGTAAAGAGAAATCATCTTCCGGGTCCACGGTGACCTGCGTGTAAAGCTCGCCGGTTTCTTCGTAGGAACGCGCCACGATTTTGGTCTGGCGGCCCTTTTTTACTGCGAAGCAAACATTCACCAAATGCTGCGCGGTATCCACTTCGACCGTCTGAATAGCGTTGGAACCTTTAATGGCCGAAGGTAACACCCTGGTTTGCTGCGTGGTAAGCTGGGTGTAGATCAAAACCGGCTCGTTGCGTACCATGCCGGCCATAAAAACGGAATAGCCGATCGTTTTGAAATCCGTGATCTCAAAACGATCGACGGTATTGATAGTAAAAGTCTCCACGAAGCCGGGGCCGACATTCACCTTCACAATTTGATATAAAGAGCTCCGGTATTTGCTGAAAAGCAGGAAAACGGCCTGCCCGTCGTAGGAGGAAGCGATGTAATCGAGGTTCGATTCGATCGGGCCATCGATGGACCACACCCGTTCGAGGTTCGTATCGAATTTCTGGACATTGAACGTGCCCTTGTCGGGCTTGGAAATGAGCAGTACGCCCTGTTTGCCGAGCGGAACAGCCTGGTAGGCCGTGTTACCGGGCAAAGGAAGTTCAATCCGTTTCACTCCCTGGGCGAAAACCGGCGTGCCGAGAATGCCCAGGAAGAGTAACGGTAAGACCAGCCGAAAAACGGATCGCTTATTTTTTGTCATGTGCCAAAGCAACGATATGGTCGAATTCTTCGCGTTTGACCGGTACGACCGACAGTCGCGACAAACGGACGAGGTCCATTTGTTTCAGGAGCTCGTCCTTCTTGATCTGTGCAAGTGTAACGGTGTTCGGAAACTTCTCAACGGGAACGAGATTCACCACCACCCATCCCGGCTCTTCGGTAGTAGGGTCGGGGTAATGTTCCTTTGAAACCTTGGCAAGCCCAACGACCTCCTTGCCCTCATTGCTGTGGTAGAACAGCACGAGATCGCCCACTTTCATCGCCATCAGGTTATTGCGCGCGGCGTAGTTGCGAACGCCGTCCCACATGCCTTCACCCTCGGCAACGAGGTGGTCCCAGGAGTATTTAAATGGTTCTGATTTTACAAGCCAATGGTTCATTCAGTGAGTCTTTGTAATGATTATGAGTTAAAATGTTAATCTTTCCCGACTAAATCAAGGGAATTTCGGGAATTTGCTGAAATCCGGCTTTCTTTTCTCCAAAAACGAGCGCTGTCCTTCTTTCGCTTCCTCACTGAGGTAGTAAAGCAACGTTGCATTACCTGCCAGCTCCTGGATACCGGCTTGTCCGTCGAGCTCCGCATTGAATGCACTTTTGAGCATACGGATAGACAGCGGGCTTTTTTCCTGAATTTTCTTTGCCCATTCCAAAGTTACCGGTTCCAGTTGCTCCAAGGGAACGACTTTGTTCACGAGCCCCATTTGCAACGCTTCATCGGCGTCATACTGGTCGCAGAGGAACCATATTTCGCGTGCTTTTTTCTGGCCTACCACGCGGGCAAGGTACGACGCGCCGAAGCCGCCATCGAAGCTGCCGACTTTCGGGCCGGTTTGTCCGAAACGTGCATTGTCGGCTGCGATCGAAATATCGCAGATCACGTGCAGCACGTGGCCGCCGCCGATCGCCCAGCCAGCCACCATCGCGATAACCGCCTTGGGAATAGAGCGGATCATTTTTTGCAGGTCGAGCACGTTCAAACGCGGTACATGGTCGTCGCCGATGTATCCGCCGTGGCCCCGTACCGACTGGTCGCCGCCGGAACAGAATGCTTTGCCGCCTTCGCCGGTCAGGATAATGACGTCGATCCGGGGATCTTCGCGGCAAATGTGCATCGCGTCGATCATTTCAGTGACCGTAAGCGGGGTAAACGCGTTATGCTTGTGCGGGCGGTTAATGCTGATTTTGGCAATTCCTTCGTGAAGTGTAAAGAGAATTTCTTCGTATTCTTTAATGGTTTCCCATTGAACTGTACTGGACATAAATCAGATTGGTAAGATTGGAATAAATGGCAGTGCCCGACGGGAAATGTCACCGTTAAGTATTGCCCGAATGCGCGAAATTACTCATTGTTTGGGTTAGGTTCAAAAACAAATGAATAACTTTCCACCGCAGTAAAAACGGGCTATTCGCAACCGGGAACAATGAATCCGCAGAAATTACAGGTATGATCTGGACAACGGGCAAAACGCATTGGCAAACGCAGAAACGGCCGCGAAATCCCTATTTCGCACAGGCTTACGACTTTATGGGAAGGTGGCTTGAAGGCAGCAGGGAGTTTGTGCTCCATACCTCCGGCTCCACAGGCATGCCCAAGCCTATTACCGTCACGCGCAGGCAACTGGAAGCGAGTGCGGCTATGACGGGCAAGGCGCTGGCGCTCGGGAGCGGGACGCGCGCACTCGTATGCCTGAATGTAGGCTACATTGCCGGGCTGATGATGCTCGTCCGGGGATTGGAGCTGGGTTGGGAACTGACCGTCACGGAGCCCACGTCGAACCCGCTGAATGGCCTGGATACTGTGGATTTCGACTTTGTGGCCATGGTACCCATGCAATTGCAGGCGATCCTGGAAAGTCCGGCGACGGCCGGCCAGGTGGGCAAGCTGGGTAAGATACTCCTCGGTGGGGCGCCGGTGAATCTGGCATTGGCGGGCAGGATTAAAGCGCTGAACGTCCCCGTTTTCCAAAGCTACGGTATGACGGAAACCGTTTCCCACGTCGCATTGAAGGCTTTGAACGGGCCGGAGGCGAGCGATTCATATGTGTTTCTGCCGGGAATTGACTTTGGTACGGACGAGCGGGGCTGCCTGTTTGTATCCGGGGCTGTTACTGGTGGACAAAAGGTGCAGACTAATGACCTGGTGCAACTCGTGGAAGGCGGATTTGAGTGGATAGGGAGGGCGGATAATGTGATCAATTCCGGCGGTGTGAAAATTGTACTGGATCAGGCAGATCGGCGGATCGCACGGGTTTTCCATGATTTGGGTATTCCAAATGCATTTTTCTGCTGGTGGGAACCCGATGAAAAACTGGGACAGAAGCTCGTGCTGGTGGTTGAAAATGCATTGGATAATATGCCGGATGAGAAGCTCCCGGCAGAAATTAGAAGCCGTGTTTCGACCTATGAAAACCCGAAACATATTTACTTTGCAGAAGCGTTTGCCAAAACAGCTACCGACAAAGTAGACAAGCGCGCCACATTTCAACAGTTTTTTAATATTCCGAATGGATAAAAATCTTCAAATACCCGGTCAGTATATTGTTCGCTATCAGACAGCTCCGGTAGTTCCGGCCCCGTTTGCCCATTTCTACACTTTGAAACTCGATATTCAGTCGGCTGACGATCTGCGCGTAGATTTCGACATTATTTACAACGACCGCTTAGAACTGACGGACGACGAAATTTACGATGAAGGTTTTTCCAAGGACGACGATTATAAATGGAAGGGCGCTTTGCCGGCGGTTTGGATCAATGAGTTTCGGGAGATTTTCACCAGTTCTAAAACCATTCGCAAACGTGAGGAGAGTGAGTACGAAGATTTTATTGAGATAGAACTGGAAGAGAACGGCAAATACGTTACGATTTACCCGGTTGATAAGGAGCGCTGGTCTTACTTTTTGCAGGAAATGATGCAGGCGATCTTCGAAACTGCCGGTCGCGAAAAGCCTTTTGAACTCACTTATCTTGACATTGAAAATGATAGTAAAACGACCATCGATCTGAGAGCGTCGTTCGGTAAAAAGGAATTTACATTAAGCAAAAATGGCGGTACTGCCCGTAAACTGCATTGGGATCAATTGCAAAAAATAATGGATACAGTTTACAAAGCTGAATTCGTAGCTGACAATGCATCTGAGAACCGCCCGACCAAACGCGGTAAATACCTTACAGCAGGCGATGGCCTGTGGTATCAGATGGGTGTTGCGGTTTTGGAAACCACTTCCAAAAGTAAAGACCTCGCGAAGATCGAGGCATTGTTCAACACGCTGTCGAGATAACAGTTACTGACGGTACTGGTTCAGCTCCATTTGCAACTCATCTACGAGTTGAGCTACCCGTTCGAGTGAAGGCTGAGGCACAGGCATTTGCGCGCTTATGAAAGCCTTCACTTCCCATACTTCCAGCACATCCTGTAAAGGAATTTCCAGCTCCGCAATCTCTGCATTGTCCGACGTAAGCAGCAAAACCCCCGCCGTTTTCACCTGGTTGAATACATTTCTGTAAATCAATCCATGGTTTCTGAGCAGGAAAACATACTGCATACCGTCCTTGATGTCATACCAATTGCGAATGAAAGTACCCACGAGTATGGAGCCGGGGTAGGCGAAGTCCTCGCCGCTTTCAAATGCGCGGTAATAGCCTGAAGGCAGATTCGGCAACTGGAAAAGCGGCAGCGAGTTTAGATAACCCGGATTCTGAAAATGGGCTATGTATTCGGCCTGTTTGTTGCGCGCTACCCATTGAATGGTCGGGAAGTGCTGCGCGGGCGGCTCTACCGCCGCATTGAATTGCGGGGTCTGGTATTGGTTGTTGAATGTAGGCAAACCGGCGCCTGGCTGAGATGCAGGTTGCTGCTGCATCGCGGCAGGTTTGTGGGCAGGAGGCTGCTGATATGCCGGTTGCTGAAATACCTCCTGCTGAGCCGCCTGTCTGGCCGCGTCTGGCCGAACGACCTCCGGCTGAGGAGTTTCTCCGCTAATGGGTTTCAAATTGATCTGCCGCGAAACTTGCCGTAATGGCTGCTCCGGTTGCTGGTATGTTTCAATGATTTTAGACAGCGGCTGCGGCTCCGTGTACCCGGGTGTACGCGTAGGCGTGGGTTGGGGCATGGTGCCGGAGTGGGAAACCGTCATTTGCCGCGAGGTTGTCAGCGGAAGCGACATTTCGGGTGTTTCCCTTAGTTTTCGCAAATCGTTTTTTAGCAAATTATCCACGCTAACGCCGAACGCGGCGGCCATATTTTTGAGATTAGTAAGGTTAGGATTGGCCCTTGCTTCTTCGTAAGCTCCCAGTAACGATCTCTTGATCGCTATCTTACGGGCAAACTGCTCCTGCGTCAGGCCGTTCAGCCTTCTGAGATACTTGATGTTGTTGCTGACGATGCTCATAGTACAACCGATCCGTTAAACTGCCTACTAATTAGACAAATCTTTTAGTAAAAAACGAATTGAGCAACTTTCTTTTTTTACTTCGGCAATCGGCTGTCGGCTTTCGGCTTTTGTAAATCCGCATTTTGCCTATGGCAGACAACTAGCGTCGGGTTCTTAAAACCTCACAACCAAAAGCCGACGGCCGACAGCCTACCTATAAATTTCCTTTTTAGCAGCCTTAAAAGTGTTGGTCAGCAAACCGCAGATGGTCATTAGTCCCACACCACCGGGAACGGGCGTAATGTAGCTTGATTTCGGTGCCACATCGTTGAAATCGACATCGCCTTTGATCGAGAAACCGCTCTTTTTGCTAGCATCGGCCACGCGGGTAATACCCACGTCCACCACTACGGCACCCTCTTTGATATAATCAGCCTTCACGAATTCCGGACGGCCCAATGCGACGATCAGGATGTCGGCCGACTGGCAGATCTCTTTCAGGTTTTGTGTTTTACTGTGCGTAATTGTCACAGTGCAGTTACCCGGATAGGTATTACGCTGCATGAGAATGCTCATGGGCAGGCCCACAATCTGGCTGCGGCCGATTACCACGCAATGTTTGCCACTCGTTTCGATTCCCGCACGGATCAGCATTTCCAGGATACCAAATGGCGTAGCGGAAATGTAAGCGGGCAATCCTTTACACATTCTGCCGACGTTAATCGGGTGGAAACCGTCTACGTCTTTCGCAGGGTTCACGGCTTCCATTACCGTGTTTTCGGAAATGTGTTTCGGCAACGGCAGCTGCACGATAAAGCCATCCACATCGGGGTCATTGTTCAGCGATTCTACCGCTTCGAGGAGTTGCGCCTCGGTAATGTCCGCTTCGAAGCGCAGCAGGGTAGAGGTGAACCCGATTTCTTCGCAACTGCGGATTTTGGAAGCCACGTAAGTTTCGCTGGCGCCATCCTGGCCTACGAGTATCGCGGCCAAATGCGGTTTCTTACCACCGCCGGCGACCCATTGTTCAACCTCGGCCTTGATTTCAGATTTTATTTGGGAAGAAATAGCTTTCCCGTCGAGTAGTTGCATTATTATTCAGCTAGTAAATATTTCTTGATCAAAGTTTGCATTCCGGTCGTGGCCTTTTCCTGGATGAAAACCATGTTGGATTTCAAGGTAATGTCCGGTTTGTTCGGATCTACAATGTAAATACGCTTGCCGATGGGAACATAATGAACGAGCCCGGCGGCGGGGTAAACTGCGAGGGACGTGCCGATCACCAGGAACATATCCGCCTGTTCGGTCACATCCACGGCCACTTCCATCATGGGCACTTCTTCGCCGAACCATACGATGTGTGGCCGCAACTGGCTGCCCAACTCGCACAAATCGCCTGTTTTCAGCTCCCAGCCGGTCATTTCATAAACCAGCTTCGGATCTTTTGTGCTCCGCGATTTGAAAAGCTCTCCATGCAAATGGATCACTTTCGAGGAGCCCGCAAGTTCATGCAGGTTGTCGACGTTCTGCGTCACGATCGTCACATCGAAGTGCTTTTCCAGCTCAGCCAGCGCATAATGCGCCGCATTAGGCTTCACATCCGCCGCCTGTTTCCTGCGCTGATTATAGAAATCCAGCACGAGCTCCTGGTTACGGATCCAGGCCTCGGGCGTAGCGACGTCCTCAATGCGGTAATTATCCCAAAGCCCATTATTGTCTCTAAAAGTACTGATCCCGCTCTCAGCGCTGATCCCTGCTCCGGAAAGTACAACCAGTTTTTTCATGGGCTTCTTCGTTTTATGTGTGTTTAACCTTTTTTTGTTGCTTTTTTAGCGGCAGGCTTCTTGGCTGCCGGTGCCTTTGCGGCGGTGGCCTTTGCCGCGGCTGGTTTCTTGGCTCCGCGTCCCGCCGGCTTGTCCGGGGTTTCGGCTGCCAGTTTCAATACCTGGTCGTAGGTCAGCGATGCCGGCTCGGTACCTTTCGGGATTTTTACATTCTTCTTTCCAAAAGCAATGTAGGGCCCGTATCGCCCATTGAGAACCTTTGCCTCAGGATCTTCCGCAAATTCCTTGATCGTGCGGTTGGAATCCTGCAAACGCTTTTCTTCAATGATTTCAATCAAACGTTCCTCGGTGACTGCCATGGGATCGTCCGTTTTGGCCAGCGAGTAATACTTGCCGTCGTGCTTCACGTACGGACCGAATTTGCCGACGTTCACAACCATATCCTTGTCTTCGAAGAACCCAACCTGGCGGGGCAGTTTGAATAGTTCAAATGCCTCGTCCAAAGTGATGGTCTCCATCAGCTGGCCTTTCTGCAAGCTCGCAAAACGCGGCTTTTCTTCGTCTTCCACATCACCGATCTGGACGTAAGGGCCATATTTCCCGATCCTTACCGAGACTTTCTTGCCCGTGGCCGGATCTTCACCCAGTTCGCGGGTTGTAAGGCTCTTGTCGATCGCTTCTTCGCGCGCTTCGGCGACTTTCTTCTGGAACGGCGTATAAAAGTCCTTGATCATCTGCTGCCAGCCTAGCTGGCCTTCGGCAATGTGGTCAAAATCCTTTTCCACGCTCGCCGTGAACGAATAATCGACGATGTCCTGAAAATGGCTCACGAGGAAGTCGTTGACCACCATTCCGGTGCTGGTCGGGAAGAGTTTAGCCTTCTCCGAACCATATATTTCTTTATTCACCTTGCTCTTGATCTGATCATTGGCAAGGGTCATTTCCTTGAATTCTCTTTCGAAACCCTGACGGTCCTCTTTAACAATGTACTCCCGTTTCAGGATCGTGGAGATCGTCGGCGCGTAGGTAGACGGGCGTCCGATCCCCATTTCTTCGAGTTTTTTCACCAAACTCGCCTCGGTGTAGCGCGGCGGGTTGCGGGTAAATCGCTCTGTCGCCTTCATGTCGGCCAGTTTTAATACCTGACCGATGTTCAGCGGCGGAAGCATTCCTTTTTGTTCTTCGTCTTCATCGTCGCTCGATTCGAGGTACACTTTCAGGAACCCTTCGAATTTGATCACTTCGCCCTGTGCTACCAGCTCTTCCGAAGTGGTTGAAATGCCGATTGTGGCGGTGGTACGCTCCAATTGGGCGTCCGACATCTGCGATGCGATGGCGCGTTTCCAGATCAGTTCGTACAGGCGCTGCTCGTTGCGGTCGCTGCTGCCTACCAGCGTAGAGAAGTCGGTAGGGCGGATCGCTTCGTGCGCCTCTTGCGCCGATTCGGATTTGGTTTTGAATATACGGCGGTTATAATACTCGTCCCCATATTCTTTCGTGATCTGCTGCTTTGACTTATCAAGCGCTTCTTCCGACAGGTTGGTGGAGTCGGTACGCATATAGGAAATCTTACCGGCTTCGTACAGGCGTTGCGCGACGGTCATCGTCTGAGCGACGGAAAAACTCAGCTTGCGGGATGCTTCCTGTTGTAGTGTAGATGTTGTAAATGGCGGTGCAGGTGTTTTTTTAGCAGGTTTTACTTCAAGATTACGGATCGAGAACTCAGCCCCGACACATTTTTCCAGAAACTGATAAGCCTCCTGTTCGGTAGGGAAGTTTTTGGCGAGTTCCGCATTCAGTACTTTCCCGTTGCCGAGGTCGAAATGCGCTGTTACCTTAAAACTGCTTTTGCTTTTGAAAGCATCGATTTCCCTTTCCCGCTCTACTATTATACGTACGGCCACCGATTGTACCCGGCCGGCCGAAAGGTTCGATTTCCCAATGCGGATCTTTTTCCAAAGTACCGGTGAAAGTTCATACCCCACAAGGCGGTCAAGGATACGGCGTGCCTGTTGGGCGTCTACCAGGGCTGTGTCGATGGTCCGCGGCTTTTCGATGGCATTCCGGAGAGCGGTTTTGGTAATCTCACGAAATACGATCCGCTTGGTATTGTCGGGAAGCCCGAGAGCCTCTTTCAAATGCCAGGAAATAGCTTCTCCCTCGCGGTCATCATCGGTCGCGAGCCATACCTCTGCATCTTTTGCCAGTTTTTTGAGCTCTGAAATGACTTTGACTTTATCCGAGGAGATTTCGTAAGAGGGTTGGAAACCATGCTCAACATCAACACCCATATCGTGTTCCGGGAGGTCACGGACATGTCCGAAACTGGACTTGACAGTGAAATCCTGCCCAAGGTAACTTTCAATGGTTTTGGCCTTCGCCGGTGACTCTACGATCACCAGATTTTTTGACATAACTTTCGATTTAAGGGACCTGGTAGCACTTTGAATGTCCAAATATAGGGCACAATCCGAGAAAAAATCAAAGCGCAAATAAAAGCTGATTGAAAAACAGAACGCGTTGCTACACCTCCCGAAGGGGGTATTTCAAATTATTTCTTCAATATACAGGTTGCCAGAACAAAAAAAATTGGACGGGGGTTATTTAAATGTACGACTAGAATATACTGGTTTTAAATAGTAGCGAAAATCGGACGGAATGCCTCCGTATATTCTGTAATTTCGTACTTTCGCCCGTTTTATTGACAACAGATATTGCCTTTAACATTGAAAAGATTTCATCATGAATATCTATCAGGACTACATTAACGAGATTGAAGAAAGAAAGACCCAGGGGCTTCACCCGAAGCCGATTGATGGTGCCGAATTGCTGGGAGAAATCATCGCACAGATCAAAGATACAGCAAACGCGCATCGGGAAGACTCTCTTAAATTTTTCATTTACAACACCTTACCAGGAACTACGAGTGCAGCTGGTGTGAAAGCCAGGTTTTTGAAGGAGATCATCCTGGGGGAATCCGTAGTAGCAGAAATATCGCCGGCCTTCGCATTTGAGCTGCTGTCTCACATGAAAGGCGGTCCTTCCATTGAAGTATTGCTTGACCTTGCATTGGGCGACGACATTTCTATCGCGAAATCAGCGGGAGAGGTGCTCAAAACACAGGTTTTCCTCTACGATGCCGACACCGACCGCCTGAAAGAGGCATTCAAAAACGGCAACGAAATCGCAAAAGACATTCTGGAAAGCTACGCGAAGGCTGAGTTCTTCACGAAGCTTCCCGAAGTTCCCGAAGAGATCCAGGTCGTTACTTTCATTGCAGGTGAAGGCGACATTTCTACCGATTTGCTTTCTCCCGGTAACCAGGCCCACTCCCGTTCCGACCGCGAACTGCACGGCCAATGCATGATCACCCCGAAAGCACAGCAGGAAATCAAGGCTTTGCAGGCACAACACCCTGGCAAAAGCGTCATGCTGATCGCCGAAAAAGGTACCATGGGTGTAGGCTCATCCCGGATGTCGGGTGTCAACAACGTGGCACTTTGGACTGGTAAACAGGCAAGCCCGTATGTGCCGTTTGTAAATATCGCGCCGATCGTGGGTGGTACCAATGGTATTTCTCCGATCTTCCTCACGACGGTGGACGTTACCGGTGGTATCGGTATCGACCTCAAAAACTGGGTGAAAAAGGTAGATGCGGACGGTAATGTGGTTCGCAACGAAAACGGTGACCCTGTTTTGGAAGAGGTTTACTCCGTAGCAACGGGTACTGTTTTGACCATTAATACGCAAACAAAGAAACTTTATAATGGCGAAAAGGAGCTGATCGACATTTCGAAAGCCCTTACACCTCAGAAAAAAGAATTTATCAGAGCCGGCGGATCATACGCCATCGTATTTGGTAAAAAAATCCAGACTGTCGCGGCGAAAATCCTGGGCATTGAACCAACGCCGGTGTTTGCTCCTTCGAAAGAGATTTCCAATGAAGGACAAGGTTTGACCGCGGTTGAAAAAATCTTCAACAGAAATGCGGTTGGTACTACACCTGGTAAGGTTTTGCATGCAGGTTCCGACGTTCGTGTGGAAGTAAACATCGTCGGTTCACAAGATACGACGGGATTGATGACGGCACAGGAACTGGAATCGATGGCGGCGACGGTTATTTCGCCGATCGTGGATGGTGCATACCAATCGGGTTGCCACACGGCGTCGGTTTGGGATAAAAAAGCGCAAGCCAACATTCCGAAACTGATGAAGTTCATGAACGATTTCGGGCTCATCACTGCTCGTGACCCGAAAGGAGAGTATCACTCGATGACCGACGTAATCCATAAGGTATTGAACGATATTACCGTGGACGAATGGGCGATCATCATCGGCGGTGACTCTCACACGAGGATGTCCAAAGGAGTGGCGTTCGGTGCCGACTCAGGAACCGTTGCACTTGCACTTGCTACGGGTGAAGCATCCATGCCGATCCCTGAATCCGTGAAAGTGACTTTCAAGGGTGATATGAAGGAGCACATGGATTTCCGCGATGTGGTTCATGCCACCCAGGCACAGATGTTGCAGCAATTCGGCGGTGAGAACGTATTCCAGGGCCGCATTATCGAGGTGCACATCGGAACACTGCCAGCTGACCAGGCATTTACATTCACCGACTGGACTGCTGAAATGAAGGCGAAAGCTTCTATCTGTATTTCAGAAGACGACACGCTGATCGAATCGCTGGAAATTGCAAAAAACAGGATCCAGATCATGATCGATAAGGGCATGGATAACCACAAGCAGGTTCTTCAGGGCTTGATCAATAAAGCAGACAAACGCATTGCGGAAATTAAGTCGGGTGAAAAACCAGCACTTACGCCGGATGCGAACGCAAAATATTACGCGGAAGTGGTGATCGACCTAGATGTGATTGTAGAGCCTATGATTGCGGATCCGGATGTCAACAACAAGGATGTTTCCAAAAGATATACCCACGACACCATCCGTCCGATCTCTTTCTATGGCGACGACAAAAAGGTAGATCTTGGCTTTGTAGGTTCATGTATGGTTCACAAAGGCGATTTGAAAATTGTTTCTCAAATGCTTAAAAACCTGGAAGAACAACAAGGTAAGGTTGAGTTCCATGCACCGCTTGTAGTGGCTGCACCTACCTATAATATCATTGAAGAGCTGAAAAGTGAAGGCGACTGGGATGTGCTGCAGAAATACTCGGGTTTCGAGTTCGACGACAATGCACCGAAAGTGGCCGCACGTACCGAATACGAAAATATGATGTACCTGGAACGTCCTGGCTGTAACCTTTGCATGGGTAACCAGGAAAAAGCTGCCAAAGGAGATACCGTATTAGCGACTTCTACGCGCCTCTTCCAGGGAAGGGTTGTTGAAGATTCGGATCGTAAAAAAGGAGAGTCCCTGCTCGCGTCCACACCTGTTGTGGTGCTGTCGGCAATCCTCGGCCGCATTCCCAATGTGGACGAATATAAAGCTGCCGTGGTGGGCATCGACCTGACGAAGTTCGCACCTCCTGTCAAGGCACTAAGCAGATAGTAATTAGTGTTTCAATTGTTGAAACCGTGAATGTGTAATCATTAATTTAAGAGCTATGGCGTTTGACTTAGATATGATTAAGGGCGTTTACGCCCGCATGGAAGAAAGAGTAAATGCCGCCCGTAAAGTAGTAGGGCGGCCTTTGACGTTGTCAGAGAAAATTTTGTACTCCCACTTGTGGGAAGGAACGGCCACACAAAGCCACGAACGTGGTAAGTCGTATGTGGATTTCGCTCCGGACCGTGTGGCAATGCAGGATGCTACGGCGCAAATGGCGCTGCTGCAATTCATGCAGGCCGGTCGCCCGAAAGTAGCCGTTCCGTCTACCGTGCACTGCGACCACCTGATTCAGGCGGAAGTAGGTGCCGCGCAGGATTTGAAGAATGCGGTAGACAAGAATAAAGAAGTATACGATTTCCTTTCCTCCGTTTCCAACAAATACGGAATCGGTTTCTGGCGTGCAGGTGCGGGTATCATCCACCAGGTGGTACTTGAAAACTACGCTTTCCCCGGCGGTATGATGATCGGTACCGACTCCCACACGCCTAATGCGGGCGGGTTGGGCATGATTGCGATCGGCGTCGGTGGTGCGGATGCGAGCGATGTGATGTCCGGTTTGGCCTGGGAGTTGAAAATGCCGAAACTGATTGGCGTGAAACTGACCGGCAAACTGAGCGGATGGACAGCTGCAAAAGACGTGATCCTCTGGGTTGCAGGCCAGCTCACCGTAAAAGGTGGAACCGGCTACGTGGTGGAATATTTCGGCGAAGGTGCCGAAAGCCTCTCTGCTACCGGCAAGGGCACAATCTGTAACATGGGTGCGGAAATCGGTGCTACCACTTCAATCTTCGCTTACGACGAGAAAAGTGCCGCCTACCTGAGAGCAACGGAGCGCGCCGATGTGGCGGACGCAGCGGATAAGATCAAAGAATACCTTCGTTCCGATGATGAAGTTTATGCAGATCCCGCATCTTACTACGATCAGCTTCTCGAACTGGACCTTTCCACTTTGGAACCACATATCAACGGTCCGTTTACGCCGGACCTGGCATGGCCGCTTTCCAAATTCGCCACGGCGGTAAAGGAAAACGGTTGGCCGGAAGTACTTTCGGTAGGTCTGATCGGATCCTGCACCAACTCTTCTTATGAAGACGTAAGCCGCGCAGCGTCTCTGGCCCGGCAGGCGGTCGACAAGAAATTGCAGGTTACTTCCGAATATACCATTACACCTGGTTCAGAACAGGTACGGTACACGGTGGAGCGCGATGGTTTTCTGGACACGTTCGAGAAAATCGGTGGGGTAGTGCTGGCGAACGCTTGCGGGCCTTGTATCGGCCAATGGGCGCGTCACGGTGCGGAGAAAGGCGAGAAAAACTCGATTATCACCTCATTCAACCGGAACTTCTCGAAACGTGCAGATGGTAACCCTAATACGCACTCTTTTGTTGCCTCGCCTGAGATCGTTACCGCCATGGCCATTGCCGGACGCCTTACTTTCGATCCGCGTGTAGACAAGCTTGTGAACACCGACGGCGAAGAGGTATTGCTCGATGAACCGACCGGTCTGGAATTGCCTACGAGAGGTTTTGCAGTGGAGGATGCCGGCTACCAGGCTCCCGCGGAAGACGGCAGTCAGGTTCAGGTATTGGTAAGCCCTACTTCGGACCGCCTGCAACTGCTCGAACCATTCCCTGCCTGGGAAGGAACGGACCTTACCGGTTTGAAACTCCTCATTAAGGCGAAAGGCAAGTGTACTACCGACCATATTTCAATGGCCGGCCCATGGTTGAAGTACCGCGGACACCTGGACAATATTTCGAACAACATGCTGATCGGTGCGGTTAACTACTACAACGAGAAAACCAACACCATCAAAAACCAGCTCACCAACCAGTATTCGGAAGTACCGGCAGTGCAGCGTGACTACAAGGCACACGGCATCGGTACGATCGTGGTAGGTGACGAAAACTACGGGGAAGGTTCATCACGCGAGCACGCGGCGATGGAGCCGCGTTTCCTGGGTGTACGCGCGATTTTGACCAAATCGTTCGCACGGATCCACGAAACCAACCTGAAAAAGCAGGGTATGCTGGCGCTGACGTTCGTGAACACAGCAGATTATGACAAGATTCAGGAGGACGATACAATCGATATCCTTGGCCTGGAAACATTTGCAGAAGGACAGCCTCTGACGGTCGTGCTGCACCACAACGACGGCACAACCGAAGAATTCCCTGTAAATCATACCTATAATGCTCAGCAGATCGAATGGTTCAAAGCAGGTTCTGCATTGAACATCATCCGCAAATCGGTAGGCGCAGCCTAGGCGAAATATTGTTTTTCCAAATGCAAAAGGACTTCCGATAACCGGAAGTCCTTTTTGTTTATCTTTCGCATCGTCGTTACATGCCTGACGGCATTTAAATCCGTGATGAGTGCTGCGGGTTGCTACCAATGTTGCGTGCCTAATGGCACTTGTAATGCGCATGCAACCAAATTGTAACGGCGTTGCAATATTCCAAACGCGCCAATTCCGTTTGTCTACCAACATTGCGTGCCTCTTGCGCTTGGCGATGTGCCGTTT
>NZ_JAHXBN010000030.1 GCF_019924045.1 Dyadobacter fermentans
GCCCATTTGCGTTTCTACCAATATTACATGCCTGACGGCATTTGTTTCCCCATCAGTAAAAACCAACCATACTTAATTATAACTACCGCCACATGACCAACCCTGACCAGATTTAACCACACCTGACTACACCTAACAACTCCTGACCACACCTGACAACACCCGACACCCCGTCTGTCCACTTCACCCCCGAATGTGTCCAACTCAGCCCGAAACCAATTCCCGACCATAGCGTACAAGTCTACTTTTGAGCAAAAAACAAACCGCTATGAACACCCTGAAACGCCACAGATACCGTAACGCCGCCGCGATCGTAGCAGGCATTCTTTTTACCAGTTTCGTTGTATTGCAAGTCAACAGCCCGAAGATTGAAAATCCGCCGGTAACCTCGGAATTTCACGGGCCGGAAGAGGTAACCCGCATCCTGAAACGCTCATGCTACGACTGCCATTCCAACGAAAGCAACCTGCGCTGGTACGATAAAGTGGCGCCATTCTCCTACAAAGTCGCTGCCGATGTGGAGGAAGCTCGGAAGCGGTTCAATTTTTCGGAATGGGACAGTATTCCGAAGGCCGATCAGGAAGGCAAGCTCTGGTACATCGTCAATATGATCGACGCCGGTCGGATGCCCCTGCCTGAATATGCCGCTGCGCACCCGTCCGCAAAGGTGACGCCCGCCGAGCTCGCGATCCTGAAAAACTATGTGACCAGCATTTCCCGTAAGCATTATGCGGCAGGCGATACCGCCGCGATCGTCGAAAAGCCCAAACTGTCGCACATTCAGACTTCCATCAACGGCATCCCCTATTTCGATGACTACAAAAACTGGAAGGTGATCAGCTCCACCGGCCGCCCCGACAATGGCACCTCTCGCATTATCTATGGAAACGACGTAGCCGTAAAAGCCCTGGAAGAAAACACCATCCTCCCCTGGCCCGACGGCGCGGTGATCGTAAAAGTGGTATGGAACAGCCAGGCACCCGACGCCGACGGCAATGTGAAGCCCGGCAATTTCAACAACATCCAGATCATGGTCCGCGACGCCAAAAAATTCGCAGAAACCGAGGGCTGGGGGTTCGCAAGGTTCAGCGGCCTCGATTTGAAGCCTTACGGAAAGACGGCAGCGTTCGCCACGAGCTGCATCAACTGCCACCAACTCGCTAAAGGGACCGGATTTGTGTTCGATATTCCAACGAAGCCGAGGTAGACTTAGCGTGACCGCCGACCATAGAGCGTAGACCATGGACCGCCGACCATGGACCATAGACCGTCGATTGGCGATGTCGCATAGCACCAAATTCCTCAATTCACCCAAACCATGGTCTGCGGTCCATCTTCCATGGTCAACTATTCAAATGATCACCAGACCCGACTCGGTCGGCGGTCAAAACAACCCAATCAACCATTAAATCACCAAAAATCATGAAAACCAACATCATCACTTCGATTTTTCTGTCTCTTGGCATTTCGATCTCTGCTATGGCTTTTAATGCAAATACTGATGACAATTCTGCCAACAAAGGCTTCGCGGTCGTCGAACTCTTCACCTCAGAGGGCTGTTCCAGCTGCCCGCCGGCCGACAAGCTCCTTGCGAAAATCCAGGAGGAGCACGCAGGCAAGCCGGTTTACATCCTGGCATTCCACGTCGATTACTGGAACCACCAGGGCTGGCGGGATGTGTTCAGTGAAAAAGACTTTACAAAACGGCAGTACCAATATGCGAGCTGGCTCCAACTCGAAACGGTTTACACGCCGCAGGTAGTCGTAAATGGCAGGCACGAGCTGATCGGCTCACAGGAAGAAACACTCAGACGAGCCCTGAATATTGAACTGAACTCCGCAGCCCCGGCACGATTAAATGCGGAAGCACAAATCGAAGGCGGAAAGCTGAAACTCACTTACCAGGCATCAAATGCCGCCCGAAATACCGTATTGCAGGTTGCATTGGTGCAAAAAGTGGCGCATACGATGGTGAAGCGGGGCGAGAATGCGGGCCGGTTACTACCCCACGTGCAGATCGTCCGCCGCATTCAAAGTTTCCCTGCGGCGACCGCCGGTAATGTAGCGGTGAACCTCCCCGAAGGCTTCAACCCCACTGAATGGGAAGCGATTACGTTCCTGCAAAACACACAGAACGGTAGCATTGTGGCCGCTGACAGACCTGTTATTGACGGCCGACCGCAGACCGCCGACGGCCGAGCGCGTTAAAGTAACGTCAAACCATGGTCGATGGTCCATCGTCCATGGTCAAATATCCCAAACGATCACCATACTCCGCCGGCGGTCAGCCGTCCGCGGTCAAAACAAACCATACTCTCATGAAAAACCTCATAGCAGTCTTCGTTTTCGCTGTATTCGCACTGACAAGTTGCCAGCAGCCGCGCAAGTTCACACCTGCACCCGAAACCATCTTCGACGATCATGGACTGCACGTGATCACCTCCTTCCACAACGACCGTACCCGCACGATTTCGGTGCTTTACGGCAATGATGAGGCCCTCGCACATGCGGGTGGCGAGCGCGCCGGTACGCCCGGCGTGACGACGCGCGGCGTGGCGACGCCCGGCGTACCGGCGCCCGGCGAACTTTTCAAGCTGGTGACTTGGGACCTGAAACAAAACCCGCTCTGGTTTGGCAGTGATATCAATGGCGGCTTGCTATCGGTGGAAACGGTGGTTGTTTCCGCCGGCGAATCGGGTCCGGCGATCGAATACACGATTGACAATTCGGCTCAGAAAACGGGCAAAAATGCCGTTTCAAGCAATGCAGAGCGGATTAGTTTTATATTTGCCCAACGGGCGTCTGTTTTCCCGTAAACCGGTTCACGAACAATCATGGTACAAAAGACATTCAGGGTTTCGGCGGTAATCGTCTGGCTGAGTTCCGTGTCGCTGGGCATACTCACCACGGTGCCCAAAATAGCCGAGAAGCATCCCAATGGTTTTGAAGCGATTACCAGCGCGCTGATCACCACCTCATTCACATTGTTTGTGTGGTATTTCAATATCTACTCGCTGCCCAAGTTCACGAAGGAGCATTCATCCTCGGGCTTTTCGTACCCGCTACTGTTCCGTAGCATCGCCATCGGCATGGTGCTCATGTTCCTGATGGTAGGCGCACAAAAACTGGCTATCCCTTCGCTGGACTTCGGGCCGGTGGTACTGATGTTCGAAGTACGGGGGATCATGATCAACCTGATCTTCTATATGCTGCTGCATTTGCTTTACCAGACCCATCGCAACCAACAGGTGATCCTCGAACTTGAACGCAGCAAGGCCGACAACCTCGGCGCACAGTATGAACTGCTGAAACAACAGGTCAACCCGCATTTCCTCTTCAACAGTCTCAGCACCCTGAAATCCATGGTGGAACTGGAAGACAAGAACAGCGTCGACTTCATATTGAAATTATCTGACTTTTACCGGTTTACATTAGAAAACAGAAAACTCGACCTGATCAGTCTTGCGGAGGAAATTGAAATACTCGACGCTTACATGTATTTGCTGAAAGCACGGTTTGAAGAGGGAATCGAGCTCGAATACCGGATCCCGGAAGACGTTTACCGTACTTGGATACCGCCGTTCACACTGCAACTGCTCGTCGAAAACTGCATCAAGCACAATGTGGTTTCGCTCGATAAGCCGCTTCACATTACCATATATGAGGAGAACGGCCTGCTGATCGTCGAGAACCCGCTGCAATTGAAGAAGAACCCCGAGCATTCCACCGAGGTAGGGCTCGACAATATCAACCGGCGGTATTTCCACCTGCTGAACCAAAAAATACAAATCGAAAACGACCAGGAATATTTCAGGGTCAAACTGCCGCTCATTCATGAAAATCGTAATCATTGAAGACGAAATCAAAACGGCCCGCTCGCTGGCACAGCTCATCACGACGCTCCGGCCCGAAGCCGAGGTGGTAGCCACGATCCAGAGCGTAGAGCGGGCCGTTTCCTACCTCACCGAAATGCCCCAGCCCGACCTGATATTTATGGACATCCAGCTTTCGGACGGCCTTTGTTTCGAAATTTTCGAGTCGGTGAAAGTGGTACCGCCGGTGATATTCTGCACTGCCTATGACCATTATGCGATCGAGGCATTCAAGGCTAATGGCATCGATTATCTGCTCAAACCATTTAAAAAAGAGCATATTGAAGGCGCGCTGGACAAGCTAAGCCAGCTAAAAAGCTATTTTTCCACCGAAAAACCGCTGGTACCCGAGCTCGAATTACTTCTGAAAAGGCTCGGCGAGCCCGAAGGCAAAAAGAGCTTCCTCGTTTTCAGGCAAAACAAATACATCACGATCAAAACCGAGACAATCGCCTTCTTTTACATTCACAATGAAACTACCTGGCTGCGCACATTCGATAACCAGGATTACACCATCGCGCAGCCGCTGGAAGAAGTGCAGGGCATGGTGGCGTCGTCACAGTTTTACAGGCTCAATCGCCAGTATCTGGTCAATTTCGATGCGGTGAAGGAAGTGGAGCATTATTTTTCGCGGAAGCTCTTTATCAAACTCACGATCCCGACGCCCGAAAAGCTGCTGATAGGAAAGGAAAAAGTGAGCCATTTTCTCGGCTGGCTGGAAAATCGCTGACCGCGCGTCGCCGACCGCAAAAAGAAAAATCCATTGAACATAATAGGATCAATGGATTTTTAACTACATAACTCAATAGCAATAACCGCACTTGGTGTACCTGTTATTGTGGTCGAAATATATCGTTAAGAAGCAGGCGGTGTAATTAAAAATGAATTAAAAAATATCCCGCTTCCTCAGATCGTGATGGTCTGACCTATTTCCGGCAAATGCAGCGCCAGGCCGGCGTCAGCGAAAGCCTTGATTGCCGCGGCCTTATCCACTTTGATAAACCCGAAAGTATCATAATGCACACCCAGCACCTGGGTCACGCCGAGCATTTTCGCAGCTTCGATGGCGTCTTCGATCCCCATCGTCAGCACGTCGCCGATTGGCAATGCCGCGAAATCCAGTTTAGCCCATTTCGGAATGAGCGACATATCGAGCGTCAGCGCAGTATCGCCGCTGTAATAGAAATTCCCATCTTCGGTTTTGAATGCAAAACCCTCTGCCACCCCGGCATAGCTACCATCCTGAAAGCTGCTCGAATGCACGGCTGCCGTGCCTTTCGCGGTACCAAAATCGAACGTCCATTTGCCGCCGGGATTCAACGGGTGCACGTTCTTCACCCCCTGCGCACCGAAATGCGTGTAGAGTTCCCAGCTGCCGACCACCATCGCGTCGTTATTGTTAGCGATCTTCACCACATCGTGCGAGTGGTCGAAATGGCCGTGCGACACAAAAATATAATCCACCCGGATGTCGTCCGGGTTAATGCCTTTGGCCAGTTCGTTGCCTGATATAAATGGATCGAAAAGGATCGTTTTGCCTCCTGCAACTACGGAAAAACAGGAGTGGCCGTAATAGGTTACTTTCATTGTTTCAGTTTTTAATGTAATAATACTGCCGTCCCGGGAGCTGTCAAAATGATGCTGGCACAAAAAAGTGTATGAAAGGTAATGCATGCTTAATCGTCCATTTCTACCCAATCGGGCACATGTAACCGAAGGTATTCTTATACAGCGATTTATGGGGAAAATTTTTCCCAGTTTCGTTGGAAATACGTAAAAGTACTTCTACATTCGTGAGCATTTATGATGCGAATTAAAATTCACTATCTAATTCTTTCATGATTATGAAAAAACGTTTCTCCCTTCTCTCGTTCATGTTTGTGGTGGTGTTGGCTGGCTTCTCGGGCCGTGCAGTGGCGCAGGACACACAAACCGACAACCATCAGATCTCTGTGGTTGTACCTGTCGTAGCTTTGCTCGACCTAGAAACCTCTGCAACCAGAAATTTTACAGCCAGTTTTACCAAACCGACCAACGACGAAGCAGGTGAAAAGATCCTCGCCCCAGCCGATAACAGTACCATCTGGCTCAACTACACATCGATCCAGGCAGGAACCACTACCAAGAAAGTAAATGTGAAAGCCAGCGCATTAGTCGAGGGCGTGGACATCCACATCGTAGCCGCAGCCGCTGCGGGAGGCGCTGGTACAAAGGGAACTCCGACAGCCGGCGGCTTCAACCTGACGACAGCCGATCAGGCACTCATTACCGATATCGGAAGTGCTTATACGGCTTCGGGACCGACCAGCGGCCACCAGCTTACTTATTCTTTCATCGCTGCCGACGCCAATTATGCAAACCTGCGCTCCGGCACGACGAACGTGACAGTGACCTATACGCTCGCGGATAACTAAGATCCTGAATGAAATGGATTGCCTTACTCAGCATGATGCTACTGATGCCCCGGTACACGCGGGCATCGGTAGTGATCTTGAACGGATTGACGCACAACCACAGCATTCCGACGCCCGCCACGAAGATCCAGGGGGCCATCAAGGTTAAAAATGATGGCGGAAAAGACTCCCGTATACTGGTCTACCGTCAGGACCTCGTTTCGCAATGCGATCAGCAGGCGGCTTACCCGGAGATCGGCAGCCACGGCAGGTCGCTCGGTGCTGGACTAAAAACCAATGTCGACGAGCGGGTGATCGCTATCCATGAAGAGTACGACGTGCGGTACACGATCGAAGCCGATCCGAACCGCCAGCCGGGCACTTATTGGGAGGTTATTATGGTGGAGGTGGCCGATCCTGTGCGCGAAGAGGCACACAACGGCATTCATGTCAATTCGAAAGTACGCTACGCCATTCAGGTGATCGTGGACATCGGGCCGGTGGAAGGGCCGCCCCTGTCCTATGAAAAGGTCATCTACGAAAAACTTTCCGCCGAGCAATCGGTCCTGAAAATCGTGCTGAAAAACAACGGCGCGTACGGCGCACGTACGAATGTCATCCTCGAAGTTTACGACAGCAACGGTAACAAACTCAAAACCACGCAGCCCAACACCCGGATGCTTTACCCGGGCAATTGCAGCACGTTTGAGATACCCATTACCGACATACCGAAAGGCAAGTACGACTGCGTGATCATCGCCGACACCAAAAAAGACCTGTTCGGTTCGAACATTTCTTTACAGATTGAATAATCCTCCTCTCCCATTGTACCGGCTCATCGCCATATTGCTTTTGCTGACAGGATTGCATGGTTACGGGCAAACACCTGTAACCGTGAGCCTGGCCAATGTGCCGGATACCGTGGTTCCCGGCGGGCATATCACGTTGTTTTTTGATGTAAAATCTGCCTCACCCCTACCTGATTCGCTGCGGGAAGAAATACAGCTGCCCGAAAAATGGCGGCTTCTTTCCCAGCGACGTCCGGTAAGGACCGCCGGCGACCAACGGGTACGTTACTTTTACGTAATAGGCACGCCGGCAGGCTGTGCTTCGGGTGAGTACCTGGTGAAATTCCGGATTTATGCAAATGCCCAGGAGATGGCCGCGCAGGTGCCGCTCACGATCGGGCAAATCCGCAACATCGAGCTCTTTGTTGTGACGCAGCCCGAATTTGTCCGCGAAGGAGACACACTCCGGCTAACTTACATGATCCGCAATGCGGGCAACAATGCCGAAAAATTCCATCTGAAATCCGACCACGGCAAAATCGAGCAGGTAACCGACAGCCTGACCCTCGAACCCGGGGCCGGCACCCATGTGGCCGTCTCACAAGTCATTCCGGTCACCGACAACAATGCGTGGCAAGCGTCGTCGAACCTTTCGGTGATGATGACAGGCGCCGCCGAGCCGGTGTATTCCGTAACCAGCATACCCGTTTTTTCCTCCAAAGTCAGAAAGATCGACCGCTACTTCCGCTTCCCGGTGGAAGTGGGCGGTGGATATTTGTCGTATCGCTACGGCGGCAGGGAGGTTACCGCATACCAGTATCAGGCCACGGGCAAGGGATTTATCGACCAGAAGGAGCGCCATTATCTCGATTTCGTCGTTCGCGGTCCCAACCAGTTCGTATTTCCGGCGGTGGGCACTTACGACCAGTATTCCCTCGATTACGCCTGGCGCAAACGTGTGTTTGTCTCAGCCGGCGATTATGTTTTGCAGCTCAACAACCTGATGGAATTCGGTCGCTTCGGACGCGGGCTGCGGGTGGAACAACAGTTTAAAAAAGTGGCCTACACGGTATTTTACCAGAAAGCCCGCTTTTTTATGAACCAGAAAGAATCGTTCGGGGGCAAGTTTATATACAAATTCAATGAGTCGGTCCATGTGGGGATGCATTACGCTTCCAAAGATGTGTTTTTCCATCGCCAGCGTTTCTGGTCGCACCTGGCGGGCCTGGCCGCGAACGTCCACACGAAAGAATTCAACCTGGAAAGCGAAATAAGCGCCGGCAAGGCGATCGGCAAAACCGATTACGGGACATTTCTGCGGCTCCAATTGACCAAAAAATGGATCAGTATTACGAGCAATGTTATCTACGCAGGCAAGCATTTCTATGGCTTTTACAACAATAGCCGACTGTTCAACAACAATATCGGCTTTAACATCACCCGCAAACTGACCATCGGGGCCAGCAACAACTTTTCCGACGTAAACCCCAGCCTCGACGCCAACCTGTACAGCGTTTCGCCCAAAGACCGCAGCTACCTCGGCTACGTCTCCTTTCAGCCCGACCAGCGTAACCGCTTTTTCCTGTTCTATTCCAAAGCGGAACGTAAAGACCGGCAGCAACCGGCAGCATTCCATTACTCCGAGCATTTCAGTAATTTCTCGTACAACCTCACCTCCCCTAAGTTTACGCTCTTTTACCAGGGGCGCTATGGCTATTCCAAGAACCATCTCGCGCCGGACAACAACGGCCAAAACGAATCATTTTCAAACCTGGTGCAGCCGGCGGTCCGGCTCTTTCCGTGGATTTGGGTCGGAGGGTACTTCGAGCACCAGCATACCAGCAAGTTTTCAACTTCCGGCTTGGTCGAAAACTTATTCTTTTACGGGGGGAACGCGCGGATCAACATCAAACGTAATCTGTACGCAAGCTTCCTTTACCGCAACAACTACGCCCCCGATGAGCTGTACGTGCGGAGGAGCTTTGTGGACGCATCGGTGGTGCTGGATCTGAAAAGACACGTTTTCTCTTTCTCCGGCGGCCGCTCCTATATTCCCAATGTGGACAACACCGACCAAAACACGCTGTTTTTCAATATTAAATATGCATTACGGCTGAATGTCCCGCTGGGGCGAAAAAAAAATATCGGCACGGTAAGAGGGCAACTTACAGGCTTCGGCTACCGCAAGCAGGGCAACCTCATCCAACTCGGCAGCCACAAGTTCATGACCGACAGCACCGGCATGTTCACTTTCGACGGCGTAGCACCCGACCGGTACTACCTTAGCATTACGCAAAACGAATCGGGCAGCGAGGGCGTGGTGCCCGTCGTACGTATGCCCATGCTGGTAGATGTGCGCTCCGACAGCCTTAGTGTAGTGGAGATCCCGCTGACGCGCACAGGCAGCATCGCGGGCAGGATCGAATTTTTAAAAGCGAAACAAAATGGTTTGTCGTCGGTACTGACGGAAAAGCCTGCGGTGCTCGTAAAACTGCATGGTGAAAACGGCAGTTACCTGACCGAACTGAACGATAAAGGCGAATTCTCGTTCCGGGAAATACGGCCCGGTAGCTGGGAAATATCGGTATTCATTCCCGGCAGTCAGGACCGATTCGTCGTCGAGGATGGTAACCGCCAGCTCACGGTAGAAACCGACAAGACCCTCGACCTCACGTTCCGGATCAAGCCGAACGAGAAGCGGATCCATTTTTCGGAAAGAAATTTTGAAGTATCTGTCAAAAAATGAAGTATGCAATGCTCATATGCTGTGTTTTGTCGGGCCTGGCCTCGCACGCCCAGGTGGTCGCGAACGTGGACGTGAGCATTTCCATGCCTTCGGTGGCGCTGGTGGATATTCTGCCGTCGGGCTCCAACAGCGTTACGCTGCAAATGACCGCCCCGACCGAAGCCGGCAATACCGTCGGGACCGGCTCCTCCAATAATACCAATTGGCTGATATTCACCTCGGCCGTCACCAGCGGAGGATCACGAAGCATCAAGGGCGACGTGATAGGAACATTGCCCGCGGGTATCCGGCTGCGCCTGGACGTATCCGCATATGTGGGCTCGGGGCTGGGCTTCACGGGGGGAAACAGCTACGTCACAGCCAACAAATACCTCACCAACACCCCGGTGAGTTTCATCGACAACATTAAAGGCGCCTACACCGGCATCACCTATGGCAGTAATGGTTTCCAGCTAACCTATTCTCTTGAAATACAAGACTATGCCAATATCCGCAGCGGCACCTCGAACGTGACGGTGCGTTACACCATGGCCGACAACTGATGAAGTACATTATCGCCTTCTGCATTGCAAGCCTCGCAACCTTCGCCGCTTCCGCGCAAACGATTTCGATCAACAGCGGAACGACGTGGTCTATCCCCTCGCTGTCGTCGACGATCACCAAAGCCGGCAAAAACTATGAGCATATCGAAACCAGCAGCGCCTCACAGACCCTCCTGAAAGTAAATGCGCTGCTCGCATGGTCTATCACCGCGCACCTCAGCGCAACTTCCAACTGGGACTCCTCGCTTAAACTATCGGTGCAGCGGACGGGCAATGGCACAGGCATTGCCATCCTCACCGGCGGCACTACCTACATCCAGCTCACCAGTACACCGCAGGCTTTTTTCAACGGCCTGCTCAACCTCACGGCCCACCGCGATAACATTCCCATACAGTACAAAATCGAAGGGCTGTCGGTAATGCTACCGGTAAAGACTTACACGACGACGGTGACTTATACGATTTCGGGGTTGTAGGGCCCTGCGGGCCCGACCGCCGACCATGGACCGCCGACGGCCGATCATATGCTGCGCCCGTGCTAAAAATGCCCTGCGGGCCCGACCG
>NZ_JAHXBN010000031.1 GCF_019924045.1 Dyadobacter fermentans
CCAGATCAAAGCATTCGGTAACCTATTCGGTAACCTGCTTTGCTTACTAAATTAGGTTACCGAATGGACATGTTTGACAGAGGCGATTTTGACCAAGGTTTCTCAAACATTAATGTTTTTCTAACCTTAAACTGTGAGGATGATGAATTTCAAACAGAACCTGACTGTACTCTTCTGGCTGTACAGACAAAAAGCCAAAGCAGACGGCAAAGCTCCTATTTATGCCAGAATCACAATCGACGGTAAGTACACCGAAATTTCAACTGGCAAGAAAGTGAACCCGGCATCCTGGGATTTGGACACCAAACAGGTTACTGGATCAGGACTGGAAGTAAAGCTGGCAAACCAGAAACTGGCTCAGCTGCAAACCGACGTCGAACGGATCTTCAACGGCCTTCAAACTCAGTTCCCTGAGGTAACCCCTGCGATGGTCAAAAACGTTTACCTGGGTAAACCTGCTGTCGAGCAGCCCAAGCTAGCCAAGCCTGCTGCCAAGAACGAACAAACCGTGCTAGAAGTCTTTGATGAGTTCATCGCAAAATTCGAGAAGCGGGTGGAACGGGAAAATGCCTCGTATGAAACGTTGAAGCACTGGCGCAGCACTAAGAAGAAGGTCGCGGGTTTCATCAACTATTACTTCGATCGCGAGGACATACACTTTTCCTCCCTTGGTGACACCTTTGCGGACGACCTCTATGATTATCTGACACTACACGTCGCGAAACCATTAGCTGAGGTAACAGCCCGAAAAGAAGTGAAATGGGTGCGTCAGATCGTCAAAATTGGCGTTAAGAAGAAATACATTCCTTCCAACCCCATGGAAGGCTTCAAGTGCTCAGGTGGCGATGTGGAGGTAATCCCTCTGGAATTTTGGCAGGTGGAGAAAATCCAGCAAAAGCAATTTAGCGTTGACCGGATTTCGGAGGTGCGCGACGCCTTTATTTTTCAATGCTTTACCGGCTTTGCCTATCAGGATATTTATGACCTCACTCCGGAAAACGTCGTGCTGGTCGGTCCTAAGAAAGAACGCTGGCTTGTCAAGCACAGAGGTAAGACAGAGGTTGGCGAAATGGTCCCTATTCTGCCGATAGTCGACCAACTGATATCCAAATACCAAGACCATCCTTACTGTATTGCAAATCGCAAGTTGATTCCAGTAAACAGCAACTACCGCTACAATGTGTATTTGAAGGACATCGCTCAGTTATGTGAAATTCGGGATGTTAGCGGAAACATCAGACGGCTAGATACACACGATGCACGGCATTTCTTCGCAGATATGATGCTTAATAACGGTGTTCCTCTCGAAGATGTCAGCAAAATGTTGGGCCACCGAAGCATTAGAACAACGATGCGTTACTGTCGAGTGAGAAAGTCGAGGATTAGTG
Source organism: Dyadobacter fermentans (assembly GCF_019924045.1). Taxonomy (GTDB): domain Bacteria; phylum Bacteroidota; class Bacteroidia; order Cytophagales; family Spirosomataceae; genus Dyadobacter; species Dyadobacter fermentans_A. Next base: position 1,389 of record NZ_JAHXBN010000031.1, read on the forward strand.
CGAACGTTGCGTTAGTGAAAAACAAGCTATTTACCAAGGCAGGTAAACTTCGGCAAGCCTCTTGACGGTCAGTTTTCTGGCTGCGCGGTCGGGACCTTCTCCCGACCGACAGCCAGAACGCTGAAGACCCAGGTAGAACCTAAGACCCAGCTTAATATGTAGCTTGTCAGTTGCACTGGAAATAAATTAGCGCTTAACTTGTGAACTATTCGTTTACGAATTACCCTTCGCTTATCGTCCCATAATTGATGACATCAAAAATTCCGCTTGGAGGTGAGCCGGCGAACCTTTCCAGTGGATACTATACCAATCATCAGTCTTATAATATGGGCGCAACGTTTTCCGAACGGATTATGAGGAGACAAATGTATCTTAGGCATTACTGAAATTTTTTGAGCATGGCACAAGTGAAGGACACCTCGCATCCGGGCCCCTGGTTTATTCTCTTTATGTTTGGAATAGGAGTTGCGCTACTCATCATAACCTACGGCATGTACAAGGATTCGTTGTGGCAAGATGAAATGTCGGTCCGAAGCCCAATCGTATGCATGAAGATCCTGTACGGAACTCGCGGGTGGGGAACAGTCAAAAACCCTGATGTAGTTTATGCTAGTTATCAAGGAAAGTCATACCGTTTTGAACTGGGCAGGAAATATTATCGGAGCTTACTGGGCACCGACACCATCGAGGTATGTCTGGATGCCGCCAGCGGCAGAGCCTTTTTACCGGTTTCAGGGCGAGTGAAGCATTTTAAATGGTTGTATTTTTGGCTTAGCGGGATCGGTATCGCAGTAATTTCAGGGGTTGTATGGGAGTTGGTTAGATTAGCTAAGCAAGCCTACACCAGAACTTAGATTAATTGAAAGGAAATCATTTGCACAGTTTTTTCTCCATGGGCGAACGACATTGGTGCTCAACCGGGGAGTTCAACGGGGACAGAGCCTTCTTTCTTCTAATGCTTGTCTGATGGCATTATGAATTTTATATTCACCTTAATTGGGTGTTTTATCTAAAGCATTGGGGTGACTTTATGAGCGCAGAGCCAACGGAAGGTTATAAAAGGTATAGATGGCTTTGGCTAATTCTGATGCTGGGATTGGCCTTCTTCTTGATTCTCATGACGTTTGGATTATATCGGAATGCCTCCCGAAAGGATGAGATAGGAAGCAGAGGAAAATTAGTGCACATGAAAATTACAGGACGTGAAAGAGGCGCAGGAACGCTTAAATTTCCAGATCATATATATGCGGAATATCAAGGAATAAGGCATGACTTTACCTGTGGGAGAAAGTTTTTCCGAAAGACAATGGCAGCTGACAGCATTGAGGTTCGGTTCGATCCGGTCAGTGGAAGCGCTGCACTCCCTGGATCTGGGCGAGTTCGCCACGAGGCCTTTCTATACGTGATGATTATTGGCGTGTCAGTAGCAATAATTTGGAAGAGTGTGAAAGAGTTCATACAGCATTAACAATGCTTCATGAACGGTAAGAGGCTATAAGCCGCGTGTTAGGTCCTATTTTGCAAACCCTCTGAAAAACGGCTTTTTTTGCGATAGTCTAAAATTTGTAAAACTTTGACATCCCGGAAAGGGTTACCACAGTGCCGATCATAATGATTACTGTAAACGACAGTCCAAAAATGAAAGCTGTACTATCATCGAATGGCCGCATATAAAAACATACCATTGACAGCACCAGAGCGCATGCCGCTAACCCTAGAGAACATTTACCAAACCAAGCAGCCAGTCCTTTTTTATTCAATATTTTCTTTTCGTCATATCCCGCAATTATTCCCAGCCGTTTAAACTTCCATGTAACTAGACTCATGATGACGAACATGGTCCCCATAATTAGATAAATCACTGCTAGTAACATATGTATTCTTAGTTTGTTTGTTTGTTTTGAATAAGTAAAGAACTGAAAAGCGTTGAAAAGTCTGGGAAACCACCCCAGCGGCATACTCCGCTCTTCGCCTGAGGTCATCCGAATAAAGATGCCCTCCTCCTCAAACCAAACAGGTTCAATGGTAATTCCCCGTCTATACAGGTTAAATTTCAAATCCAGTCATCTTACACTACCTACGCATGTTCCTGCTTTGGGCTACCAGATACGAAACCAGTATGACCATATTGACCGGGATATAGCAAGCTACAATCACCATGATCGTCTGATTTGGCAAATTTTCGACAGCATATCCAAAAGCAATGAAGCATATCCCTAACAGGCTTAAATACCCCCCACCAAGTCTGGCTGCTTTCTCTTTATCAATGATTTCACCTCCCTTAGGGACATTGCTCAACCAACCAACTAGTCCGAAACGCCAGATAGCTATACCCAGCAAAATCACCAAAATTCCTACCGATGCCGATATCCAGTTCATACGCGTCAATTTAGCGACCAACAAATAAACAAACCCCTAGCCAGATAAATCCGATCCCCCCAGACCACAGCGGTCTTTCTGCGTCTCGGCCAATTCCGGATGGAAAGATATAGTGCAGCTTCTACGGCAAAAGCTAGCAAACCAGACAATACAAAATATCGGAATGGCAGCCTTTCAACCGCCACGATTTTCTCGGCTACTGTATAAAATATCGAATACAAAAAGCTTCCGATAATCATAAAGCGCCACCAATCCCTTGACAACTCTTCTTTTTGGGTCTGATCCATGGTCCATAAACTGTTAATTCCTAAAATACAGCCAAGTCCAAAGCACGCCACTCAAAAACGCCAGCCCGCCCGTAAGAACTTTGTTTTTGGCTGGCCTGGGAGTCTCGCGGAACGGTCTGGCGAGGCTGTACGCATGCCAGGCCTGGACTAAATACGGCCACAAATGTGCCAGTAGAAGGCAAGAGTAGATAATGATTATCAGACCGTAGATCGTTCTATTACTTAACATAGGCGAGCGGTTTTGATCGTGATGAATACGTCAAGATAGATATAAATATCCAAATTTCTCATTTACATCACATTCGTAGCGCCCCTTTTTAATCCCACTCCTGCGAGTTTTTAATCCCAAGTTCTGTGGGTTTAAACACGGGATCTTGGCCCCTGTCTTTTTGCCTTTGATAATCATCTAAAGCCGCCAACGCCGGTTTGCGCAGCAGCAGAATGGCGATGATGTTCAGCCAGGCCATAAGCCCTACGCCAATGTCGCCCACCGTCCAGGCTAATTCGGCGGTTTTGACAGAGCCGTAAAATGTGGCGGCCATAATCAGGATGCGAAGTCCCCAGAGGTATGCCTTGCTGCTTCTTCCCGCAAGCAGGTAACTCAGGTTGGTCTCGGCAATGTAGTAATAGGCCATGACAGTGGTAAATGCGAAAAACAACAACGCTACGGCTACAAAACCACTGCCCAATGCAGGAAAATGTACATTGATTGCACTCTGGGTAAATGCTGCACCCATAGCTGCGCCGGGAATGTTCTCGACCAGAAAGCCGCCGTCAGGATTGACAACGTTGTACTGGCCGGTAAAAAGGATCATCAGCGCGGTGGCGGTGCAAACAAAAAGCGTATCGACATATACCGAAAAGGCCTGCACCAAACCCTGTTTGGCAGGATGGCTTGTTTCGGCCGCAGCTGCCGCATGCGGAGCGGTCCCCTGTCCGGCCTCATTGGAATAAACTCCCCTTTTGACGCCCCACAAAACCGCCATTCCGAAAATCCCGCCGAAAGCAGGTTCCAGGTCAAACGCCGAACGGAATATCAGCGCAAATACGAAAGGCACTTCACGGATATTTAGCCCGATCACGATCAGCGCCATCAGAATATAGGCTCCTGCCATAAACGGTACTACGAATTCAGCGACTTTGCCAATGCGCTTTACGCCGCCGAAGATAATTAGTCCCAGTAAAATGGTCACGGCCCCGCCAGTCATTTCGACCGGGATATCGAATGCGCCGAGCGCGCTGGTGGCGATACTGTTACTCTGCACGCCCGGCAAGAAAAGGGCACAGCTAAGAATCGTAGCAAATGCAAAAAGGTTGGCGTACCATTTGATACCGAGCCCTTTTTCAATGTAGTAAGCCGGGCCGCCTCGGTACTGGCCATCCTGCACGGTTTTATAAATTTGCCCCAGCGTAGCTTCCACATAAGCCGAGGCCGCCCCCAAAAACGCAATGGCCCACATCCAGAATACCGCGCCAGGTCCGCCCATGGCAATTGCTGTGGCTACACCGGCAATATTGCCTGTGCCTACCCTGCCAGAAATGGCGATAGCAAATGCCTGAAAAGAAGAAACGCCAACATCGGAGGATTTACCACCGAAAAGCAGTGCAACCATATCCCTGATGTACCTGACCTGCAAAAAACGGGTAACTATTGAAAAGTAAATTCCTGTCGCAAGGCAAAGGGCTATAAGTGCATTACTCCATATCAACCTATTGATAAAATTGACAACTTCCTCCATTAAATTGGGATATATTAAGATTTTAGAAATATTATTGGGCAAGTATCAAAGAAAGTAAAATCCTCCCGATTAGACGGTATTAGGTTGCAACTTATATTCAAAAATCAGATAGCGGCAGGATTTACGTGCCTGCTTGCTTTTGCGGTCGATATTTGCCTGGAAGCAACTCCATAAAAATGGCAAGAACTCCTTTTTCATACCCACTCAATCCAAAAACTTACGGATTCACAAGGCTTTTTCAGGACGACACAGAATGAGCCGCCGGGGAACAGTCAATGAGCCACTTTTGAAGTGCGTAATTGGGTGGCTGTATTTATCGAAGTTTGTTTGGTACCGATCCTGGATATAACGGTCGCCGCCAGATAGACGATGGTAAACCAGCGAATTCAAATGTTCCAAGTCAAACACATCACTGAACTGCGGGTGTTAAAGAAGAGGAACCGTGTAATAGCTCAGGTTTTAGGCCGGGCTGATGGCCATTTTCTTTGCGTGATTGGGCTCGAACTATCAAAATCCCTTCTTTAGTTTGCAAAAGCATAAGTTCAAAAATATTTACTAGCTGGATACGTTGCTATCGGGTCTGACCTGGAACGGGCTTCGACAGCCAAAACGGAGACAGACACAGGGACGCTCTTTACAAAATCTTTATAAAGCAATGCCTATTTTTACGGCTCACAAACCCCCAGTATCAAGTTGAAATGGTATAGCACCAGAGAAATGCCGGCGACCATGCAATACACCATCAGTATTGTATCGGTACTATTTGTAGCATCCCTTTGTTATGTACTTAAGGGTGTGATCGGATACAAGTTGGCCGCGCTGGTGCTGCTGATGACCGTCTCGGTAATTGCTGCGCTGTTTGAAATATTGCCGGTAACGATCTCCGCCCTATCAAGCTCGTTTATCCTCAACTTCTTTTTTATCCCACCGCTTTATACCTTCCGTATTGGCAACGCCGAGGACCTTCTGATGTTTTTTTTGTACTTCGCCATTGCCCTGGTAAATGCGGTGCTTACCTCAAAAATCCGGAAAGCCGAGCGACGGACCCGGGACAGGGAGGAAAAGGAAAACACCATCCGGCTATATACGACCTTACTTAATTCACTGTCCCACGAATTGCGGACGCCTATATCGACAATTCTCGGGGCGGTTGATACGCTGAGCGAAAGCAGCCCCAAATTGTCCAGGGCAAACCAAGAGACACTGCTTTCCGAAATTTATAAAGCGGGCCTGCGCCTGGACAGACAGGTAGGTAACCTGCTCAGCATGAGCCGGCTGGAAAGCGGGACCCTGCAGCCCAAAAAGGATTGGTGTGATCTGAACGACCTTGTTCACTCGGTCTTACAAAAACTGCCACAGGACAATAAACACCCGGTCAATTATTGCTCCAACGAGAGTTTACCCCTTTTTAAGGTCGACGAGGGGTTTACAGAACAGATTCTCTACAACCTTCTGCATAACGCTATCCAATATACCCCGGAGGGTAGCCCGGTCCGTATCCGGATTGCCCATGGGTCCGGCAGCTGCATCATCATCGTCAGCGACAGCGGCCCTGGCTTCCCGGAATACGCCACCCAACTGGTTTTTGATAAATTCTACAGGCTTCCCCACAGCAAACCGGGAGGAAGCGGCCTGGGACTTTCGATTGTCAGGGGCTTTGTGGAAGCGCTTGGCGGGAGTATCCAGCTGGAGAATGCTGCCCGGGGAGGAGCTGTTTTTACGATCATGATCCCCGCAGAGACCTCGTACCTAAACAATCTCAAAAATGAGTAAAGCTGAAATCCTGGTCATAGACGATGAGCCCCAAATACGGAAGCTGCTGGAAATAGCCTTGGAAAGCAACGACTATAAGGTATGGCTGGCCGAGACCGGAAAGGAAGGCGTGGCCATGGTGGCCAATCATCCACCTGAACTGGTGCTGCTGGACATCGGCCTGCCCGATAAAAGCGGCCATGAGGTGCTCGGTGATCTTCGCAGCTGGTACAACAAGTCCATTATCATCCTGTCAGTCCAGAACAGCGAATCCGATATTGTCTCCGCTTTGGACAATGGCGCTACGGACTATCTTACCAAACCTTTCCGGACCGCAGAGCTGCTGGCCCGGATCCGTTCGGCCATCCGCAGGAACCAGACCGTAAGCAGTAACACTACGATCCATATAGGCAATTTAAAGATCGACCTGGCGGCCAGGGCAGTCAGAAAAAACAGCGAGCTGCTCAAGCTGACCTCAACAGAGTTCAACCTCCTGGCCCTTTTCGCCAAAAATGAAGGCCGAGTGCTGACCCATCAATTTCTATTGAAGGAAATCTGGGGCGTAGCTTACCAAACCGAAACCCAGTACCTGCGGGTCTTTGTAGGCTCGCTGCGCAAGAAGATCGAGGATGATGCCAACCAACCTAAATACATTACAACTGAAAGCGGCGTAGGCTACCGGTTCGGGCAACCCAGCTAAGCTCTTTATAATTTCTTTATATAAAGAGCTCCTTTTTTATCTTTTACATATACGATTCGGGCAATCTTTATGCCGTCAAATGGTGAGCATGGAAAAGCAAAAAAATGGAGCTGCCGGTAAGGTGACCGCAGCCTCGCTGCTGGTCGCACTGGGAATCATTTACGGGGATATCGGGACCAGCCCCCTCTACGTACTAAAAGCAATCGTCGGTGACCGGCCGGTGAGCGAGCTGCTGATATACGGAGGGGTCTCGTGCGTATTCTGGACAATCACGTTTCAGACCACCTTCAAATATATTTACCTGACACTGAAAGCAGACAATAACGGGGAAGGTGGTATCTTCTCGCTATATGCCCTGGTACGCAGGTATGGCAAATTGCTGATCATTCCGACCATGCTTGGCGCGTCCATGCTCCTTGCCGACGGCATCATAACCCCGCCCATTTCCGTTTCTTCGGCCGTGGAGGGGCTCACCAATATTCAGGGATTGGAACATATTCCCACCGTCCCCATTGTGCTCCTTATTCTTTCCGTGTTGTTCTTTTTCCAGCGCTTCGGCACCCATAACGTAGGCTCGATCTTCGGCCCTGCAATGCTGGTCTGGTTTGCGATGCTTTCGACCTTAGGGGCGCTGCAAATTGCCCAGCATCCCGGGATCATAAAAGCACTAAGTCCTGTTTATGCCCTGGAATTACTGATCGCTTACCCGAAAGGGTTTGTGCTGCTGGGGGCGGTATTTCTGGCGACCACAGGTGCGGAAGCCCTATATTCCGACCTGGGACATTGCGGCAGGCGTAATATCCGCATTACCTGGGTTATGGTAAAGACCTGCCTGATGGTCAACTACATGGGACAGGCTGCCTGGCTGATGAACCTAGGCGAGGGTGCTATGCTGGACGGCCGCAACCCTTTTTTTGAGATCATGCCGCACTGGTTTTTAATTATCGGCATCCTGATCGCCACGACCGCAGCCATTATTGCATCCCAGGCTATGATCTCCGGGAGCTATACCCTGATCAGCGAAGCCATGAACCTGAATTTCTGGCCACGGGTAGCAGTCCGCCAACCCTCGGAAGTCAAAGGGCAGATCTATATACCGAGCGTTAACTATATGCTTTGGATAGGCTACGTACTTATGGTGCTCTATTTTGGTAATTCCTCCAATATGGAGGCGGCTTACGGACTTGCCATAACCATCACCATGATGGTCACCACTTATTTGCTTTCTTATTTCCTGCTCTTCAAGCTTAAATGGAACAGGGTCCTTGTATCGGTACTATTGCTGCTTTTTGCAGCGATCGAGATCACCTTTTTCATCGCTAACATCCACAAGTTCCCGGAAGGGGGCTACATCACCATTCTCATCTCCGCGTTTTATGTCTTCATTATGTATTCAGTCTATGCGGGCAGGAAGATCAGCAACCGGTTCACCAAATTCGTTGACCTTGGGGAATATGCCCCTTTAATTCAGGAGTTAAGCGTTGATTACTACGTCCCTAAATTTTCTACCCACTTAATTTACCTGACAAAGGCCAACTTTCGTCAGAATGTCGAGGAAAAGATCATCCGCTCCATTTTTGCCAAAAAGCCTAAACGGGCTGACGTTTATTGGTTTGTACACTTGCATCGTACCGAAGAGCCTTATACGCTATCCTATGACATTTCCGAGCTGCTCGATGATAAGATTATCAGGGTTAACATTAACGTGGGTTTTCGCATTCAGCCCAGGACGGAACTGTACTTTAAAAGGATTGTACAGGAACTGATCCGCGACCGGGAGCTGAATTTGCACAACCGGCCGGACGGGTCTACTAAATACAATGACGAGCCCGATTTCAAATTCGTGGTGATAGAGAAATTCCTGTCCGTTGAAAACGAGTTTACGCTCAGGGAGGGTGTGATGCTCAACGCTTACTTCCTGCTAAAACGCCTTGGTCTCAGTGATGAGAAAGCGTTTGGGCTCGATAAAAGCGATGTAGTGATCGAGCATACCCCGCTGATCTACCAACCGGCCAGTAAGGTAGAGCTGAGGCGGGAACAGAACAGCAAACCACAAACCTGAACACGATGGGGAAAGAGGCAGCCCATATTCTGTATAACAAATACTTCGGCCTTGGCAACCAGGATGTCGAGCTGACGCTGAGGGACGGGCGTGTGCTTCGGGGAAAGCTTGTCGGCTTCTACAAGGCCGAAGACATCAAAGGGCCTTATATTACCCATTTGCATATCATCGAAGAAGGGCAGAGGGAGCAGCTGCACCTGGAATCACTGGGGGAAATTCCCGGACTGACTGTCGATGAACATGATATTGCGTCTTTAAGGTTTCCCGAAGACGGGACAACGCTCATCTTCGAATGAGTGGCTATCATTTTTATTGAAAAATTCGCGCAACCGGACGGTAAAACCCTGCTCCATATAACGATGAGTACAAGTTGGCTATGTGAGCAGGCAAAAAGGGGTTGCAGGACCGTGTAATATTTTTTCAAATCGCTGTGGTGGCTTCACGCTCATGCCTGCGGCCATCAAGTCAGGACTTAATTCGTGCTATAATATGATTACACGTCTGCTTAATGATATCAAGGAAGGCCACTACTTTTGGATCAGAAAGAAAAGCGCCAGGGAAGTTGCCAGAACGGCCAACGCCCGTGTGATGTTTATATCCCTGATGGGCATCTACGCCAGTTTGTGGATACTGGGATATGGTATCTTTCACAGGCTCACGGGCAAATCCTTCCAAAGCGGCGGCTTCTTTGCGGATGTGTTGCTCTTTACGGCGCCGTATCTGGGCATCTACTTTCTTTTAGTCCACCCGCATTTAAGTAAAGGGGAGATTGATGAACATGTCCCTGGCACCGAGAAAAACAGGAAGGCACGTATTGCCAGGATATATTTCATCCTGGTAGCCCTTTCATTGCCGGTTGCAGGACTGATCTTTAAACTATTGGCAAAGTCATGATCCAGATACAACGGGACCAGATCTGTAACACAAGTCTCCTAATGCCAGTCACTTTCTTCCAGCTTAAAAATATCATCCAGGCTGGTACCAAAGACCGAGGCTATTTTAAGGGCGAGCAGCGTAGAGGGGACATATTTGCCTATTTCGATCGAATTGATCGTTTGCCGGGAGACACCGACCCTGGCTGCCAGTTCCGCCTGCGTGATATTTTGTTTGGCCCGCTGGACTTTCAAAGAATTCTTCATGCTTGGACAGCTTACCTGGCAGACAGATATAACCTTGCATAAAACAGGATGATCGCCATGCCAAAGACCAGGATCAGGAAATAGTTAATGTCCGACAGCCCAAAACCAAGTAGATGATGCTCATAAAGATTTGTACTGATCAGCTTGATAGCGTAGCCCAGAACCAGGGCTATGTAAGCGGAAGAGGATTTCAGCTGGAGCGACCGCTCATCCTGATTTTTTTCGCTGGTGACGAAAACCGTGAAAAGCCCGACCAGCAGCGGAAGCTCCGCATTAGTACGGCGATCGAGAAGCAGCACACCGATTCCCGACAGTACCAAAGCCCAGCCAAGGAGTTTAGATAGTTTGACCATGCACCTATGTTGTTAATTGTTATTCTAATGTAGCGTATGTTTATCAAAAAGACAAGTTTATTTTACATTTCATCAGCAGTGCCGACCTGGTATTGCTTTGCCGCTGCCTGCAAAGCAGCTGCGCAGATGCCACTAGCGGGCATGAAGCGCCATTTTGATTTGCGGTGTGCGGGGTTTTTGTGCATTTTTGTGTCCTATTTCCACTACTATTTATGGAGGGTAAATTGAAACGGCCTGTCTGCCTGGATAGGCCGCTTTTTGTTTTCTATACATAAACGAAATAAATTATGCTCAGGGATTTTCTGGCAAGCTTCAGAGACTATTGTTATAATGAAACCAAAAACAGCAGGGATGAGCAGTACGCAGAAGGTGCTCACGGTCCTATGTTTGTCATGGGGCTGATCCTCTACTTTTTACCGATCCCGATCTGGATTTACGTTTTCATTTACCGCTTTATCGGTAGCCTGCCTCATGTGATGATCCGCAATAACCTCGTCCTGAGGTTAGTTGCCGGTGGCCTGATGTTCTATTTGGGCTACAAAATTTCAGCTTATTTTTTCTCTGTTGCCCAACAAGTGCCGGTTAACAGGAATTGGGACAAGCAGAAGCTTAGCGACCTGCGATGGATTTACGTGCTGGTTATGGCTTTCAGCGTTGTTTTTTTCTTTTTAGCATTGTGGCTTCCCGGCTTTCTAAGGCAGCAGCTGGAGTGACTGCTTTAGCCGGTCAATCACAAACCCACGTACATAATTAGATCGCTTCTTAACCGACCAAACAAAAAGAGGGGCAGACAAAAGCTCCTTTTTGGTCTATATTTGACCAAAGTTTACCAACTACCGATGTCCAAATCCCCAATAGACCGTTTATTAAAACCTGTTCACCGCTTCATTCACCAGGAGTTTACCGGCGGCATTATTCTTTTTGTTTCCGTTGTGGTAGCCCTTGTATGGGTAAATTCACCGTTTTCTGAATCTTATCATCACTTGTGGGAAACAGAGCTTTCCATCGGATTAGGCAAGGGCGCCTTCAAACATCCCTTACATGTTTGGATCAACGACGGCCTGATGGCCTTGTTCTTTTTTGTGATAGGGCTTGAGCTGAAGCGGGAGTTCATGGCAGGTGAACTGTCTACGGTCAAAAAAGCAAGCCTTCCCATGGGAGCTGCCCTGGGTGGGATGCTGGTGCCCGCGCTGATTTACGGCATCATTAATGTTAATCAGCCGTCGATTTCCGGCTGGGGTATCCCGATGGCCACCGATATTGCTTTTGCGCTCGGTCTTTTATCGCTGGCAGGCAAGCACATCCCTGCCCCGGTCAAGGTGTTTTTATCTGCGCTGGCGGTGGCCGATGATCTCGGTGCTGTCCTGGTCATCGCTTTTTTCTACACTGCTCAGATATCCTTTGCCTATCTGGCACTCGCTGCCATCTTTTTGACCGCCTTGGTCGCTGCTAATTTCCTGGGTGTGAGAAGTACGCTGATCTATTTGATCCTGGGGGTCATTGTTTGGGCTTGTTTCCTGTTTTCGGGCGTACATGCAACCATTGCCGGCGTCCTGGTTGCTTTCTCGATACCCGCCCGCACCAAGATCCGTGAGTCGGAATACATTGATCAGATCAAGGATTATACCGACCAATTCGAGCGGGCTATCCCGCTGCACGGGCCGCTGATGACCGCCCAACAGCATCATATCATAGAGCGGATCAAGACAGTTAGCCAGGATGCGGAGACCCCGCTTCAAAAAATTGAGCACGGGCTGCATCCCTGGGTAGCCTTCCTGATCATGCCGGTCTTTGCCCTGGCTAATTCCGGGATGCACATCGGAAGCAATTTCTTTGCTTCGCTGGTTAACCCTGTCAGCCTCGGCGTAATCGCAGGCCTTGTTGTGGGGAAGCTGATCGGCGTGTTTTCCTTCACATGGCTGATGGTCAGGCTACGGGTCTCGCGGCTTCCTGCCCAGACCACCTGGAAGCATATTTTTGGGGTGGCCCTGCTGGCCGGCGTCGGCTTTACAATGTCGCTCTTTATCACGGGTCTTGCCTTCACCGATCCCATTCACGTTGACAGCGCCCGCTACGGTATTTTGCTCGCCTCCATCATCTCGGGCTGTGCCGGCATACTGTATCTCAGGTCGCTCCGGTAGTTGCATGATCAAACTAACATATAATTATCATTTGGTTCTTGCTTTAGAGAACTAAATATTATTACTTGGACCGTTAGTTAGATAACAACTATTTTGGAACAACATAGAGAACGGATCGAACAGCATAGCGGTCATTTGGAGCATATGGGCTTTACACCGGTAGCGGCGAGAGTTTTTACCTACCTGTTGCTAGCAGGCAAAGAGGGTGCCGTTTTCGAGGATTTGGTCGAGTATTTTCAGGTGAGTAAAAGTGCCGTGTCGAATGCACTTAAAATGCTGACAGCGTCCGGTATGGCCAGCTTTCGGACTGTCGGGGGAAAGCGCAGGCGCTTTTTCTTTGTGAATATGCGGAGCCTTTTTAACGAAAAAGAGATGACCTCCCGGTACCAGCAGTTTTTCACTATCCTGGACGATGTACGTAAGGCGCGCGGTATTCAGGACCAGTTCGATAAGGAACTGGGCGAAGTTGCCATTCTTTACAAGATGCTGCTGGTCGAATTTCCCATCATTCTCGAGCGCTGGAAGCGGACGATTGAACTTGATGGTTAAAATTTTAACTTTTTGGTTCTTTTTATGATGAACTTAAAGAACAAGATGTTGGCGATATGGCTAGGGTTGCTGCTTATGGCGGTGTCAATGCCAATTTGCGTAGCGCAATCCGTTTGGACTTTGGACAAATGTCTGGAATATGCTGCTACACATAACCAGGAACTATTAACGGGTCGCCAACGAGTGGCAGTCGCCGCAACAGTTGCCAATCAGTCGAAAGCGAGGCTGCTGCCGACTGTCACCGGCTCAGCCTCGTTAGATCATTACTGGCAAATCCCCGTCCAGGTTTTTCCCGGTGAACTGCTCGGCCAACCGCAGGGCACATTTGTTCCTGTCCGTCTGGGAACGCCCTGGATGGGAAACGCCGGGTTGCAGGCGAATCTTGGCTTGGTCGATCCGGAGGCATGGAAGCAGATCAAAACTTCCATACTCGAGCAGCAGTTAAAAGCCAGTGAAAACTATTCAGAACAAAAACTGGTGGCCAAAAATGTCCGCATGGCCTACTATGCTGCCGTCCTGCACCAGCAGGATTACCGTACAGCGGAGGTCAGAGTACGGGATTTTCAGGAAAGCCACCGGTTAATCGCGTTGAACTTTGAGAAGGGTATTACGGATCAGATCGCGGTAAACCAATCATTCACCTTGCTCGAAGACTTGGGTGACAAAGCGGCCGGCATCCGGGCTTCGTACCAGCAATCTCTGCTGGACCTTAAATTCTGGATGGGCTTCCCGCTCGCCGATTCAATTTCGATCGATACGGGCGGTGTTTCGCTTCCAGCAGCCGCTCCACAAACTGATTTTAATGCTCAACGCTTACCCGATTTTACGCAAGACAGCCTGACGGTTGACATCGCCAGGGCTTCGGTCAGGTTGTCTACGGCTGCATTATATCCGAAACTATCTGTCGTCAGCGGTTATACCCGGCTCGGATTTGGCAGTGAAGTCAGCTTTATCACACGCTCGAAATGGTTTTCTTCCGGGTATGTGGGGCTCCGGCTTTCAATGCCCATCTTTGATATGCCGCGGATGCGCTATCAGCTCAGAAAGGACAGGGAAAGTGTGCTGTTGGCCGAGGCTGAACGACAGACTGGTATCAATAATGGTAACAAGGCTTTTCTGACCGCAAAAATTGGTTATGACCGTGCCTTGCAGGAGCTTACAAGCCTGCAAACAAAGGAAGCGCTCGCCCGGGAGAATATCAGACTCTCGACCAAGAAATTACAAAAGGGCATTATGGATATGATACAAATGAAGCAGCTACAGGACGAATTGACTGTCGTTAGACGCAAGCGCCTGGCGGCCAGGATGCAATGCCTGATGCAAATCGTTGAACTCGAATACTTACAAGGTAATTAAGTGTATGAAAAAGTTTTGTATACTGGCGCTGGCAGGCTTGGGGGGCCTGTCTTCATGCAAAAAGGAACCGGCAAGTGTTAAGGTGACCACCCAAGCCATCAATGAAGCTGTTTACGCCTCCGGGGAGATCATGCCCGCGGATTATGAGGTGATGAAGGCCGTCACCAGCGAGCATATCCTGAAAATCCTGGTTGCACAGGGAGATCAGGTCCAAAAAGGCCAGGTATTGGCGGTGTTGGGGCAGCCCAGTCAAAATACCCAGCTGGACATACTCGGCAAACAGCTCCGGCTCGCGCGCCAAAATGCATCCGACAGCTCGGCGAGGGCGCGGGAGCTGAGGCAAAAGGCGGTTTTGGCTAGGAAGCAATACGAGCAGGATTCGGCAGAAGCCCAAAATTACCGGGAGCTTGCGGCGGAAAAGGCCGTTCCGGCCCAGGAAGCCGAGCATCGGGCCATCAAGGCCCGGGCAAGCCTGACCGAATACAACAATCTGCAATACCAGTATCAGGCGCTGCTCGACGACCAAAAGGAAAATGTGCTTTCGGTGAGCAGCCAGCTTGCGCAGCTGCGCGAGCTCAGGGAAACCCATATGCTTACCAGCAATATTGACGGCAAAGTGTTCAGCATTTATCACACCAAAGGCGGCACAGTGACGGCCGGCGAGCCGATCATGTTGACTGGCAGCACTGGCCAGTTCAAACTGGAACTGCTGGTAGATGAAAGGGATATTGCCCAGGTGAAGCTGGGGCAAAAGGTCTTTTTTGAAACCGATGCCTTTGCAGGGAAACAGTTCACCGCAACGGTAAGCAAAATTGTGCCGGTAATCCAAAAGGAAAACCGCAGTTTCAAAGTAGAAGCCAGTGTAGCAGGTACCGCTGGTTTCTTCCCCCAGTCTTCCGTCGAGGCCAATATCCTCATACGCCAGGGCAATGCGCTGGCCATACCCAGCACATTTCTGCTGCCGGGCGACTCGGTATGGGTGGCAGGAGCTGGCGGCAAGGTTGTCAAACAGAAATTGAATGCTGGCGTGAGAAGCGGTCAATGGACCGAGATTAAAGGCGGGTTGAAAGCCGGTGACCTTGTTTATGAAAAAGCCCCATAACGGATATGAAAAAGCGGCTCACCAATATCGCTTTGTCGGCATCTATCGCCGCCACTTATATGAAGGCCAAGCTGCGGCAGACGCTGATTGCCACCGCAGGCGTAGCGTTCGGTATTACCGTGTTCATTTTTATGGTTAGCTTTATCCAGGGTACCAACGAGTATACCCAGGATGTGGTGTTCCAGCAATCGCCCCATCTTCGAATGTACAACGAAGTGCAGATAGCGGACCAATCGTTGCTGGACAGGCGCTTTCCGAACGGCATCAACCAGGTGCATCATCAGAAACCCAAAGACATACTGCTTAATTTAAAAGACGTCAACCAGGTGCTGGACGAGCTGCGGGCCGATCCGCGTGTTCAGGCCGCCTCGGGGGCAATTACCACGCAGGTATTTTTCCGGCTTGGCTCTTCTTCGCTAAACGGCAAAATCAATGGAGTAGACCTGGAAAGGGAAGACCAGCTATTTAATCTTTCCAGTAAAGTCATCGAAGGCAGTTACGAGGAAGTCAACGTTAAAACCAATAGCATCCTGATGGGTGTAGGGCTGGCCAAACGGCTGAACGTAACGACCGGCGACCAGATTCTTCTAACCACCGAAAAAGGCGGAAATTTTCCTGTGATAGTCGCCGGGATTTTTAAAACCGGCCTCACCGACATTGATAAGCAGCAATGCTATGCCAGCATTAAAACGGTCCAGAAACTGCTGGGTGTGCCCGCATCCTATCTGACAGAGATTAAGGTCAAACTTTTCGACAAAGAATTGGCCCCGGAGATCTCGCAACAGTGGCAGGCAAGGTATCATTATCAAGGCTCGGACTGGAAAAAGGACAACGCCTCTCTTTTGGAAGGGGATGTGCTCAGAAGAATGATCGTTTACGGTGTGGCGGGTACGATTCTGCTGGTCGCCGGTTTTGGCATCTTCAATATTCTGACGATGATGATCTATGAAAAAATGAAGGAGATCGCCATCCTGAAAGCAACCGGCTTTTCCGATTCGGATGTCAGGGGCATCTTCCTAACGCAGGCGCTGGTGATCGGAGCTGCCGGCGCGGTGATGGGCCTGGTGTTTGGTTTTTTGATCTCCTATGCGGTATCCAAAGTCCCGTTTAACAGCGACGTAATGATCACGCTCGATCATTTGCCGGTCAGCTTCAAACCTGTTTACTACATCACCGGCTTTACATTCGGTATACTGACGACGGCTCTGTCGGGATATTTGCCATCCAGAAAAGCCGCGAAGATGGACCCCATTTCCATTTTAAGAGGATAGTCCCATGAACGTGCTCGAAGTTGCAAACCTGAATAAGTATTTTACAGAACCTGTCCGCAACCAGGTACTCAAAGGTGTCGGCTTCCAGGTGAAGGCAGGTGAATTCGTTGCTATCACGGGTAAGTCGGGCAGCGGGAAATCAACCTTACTATACCTGCTCTCCACGATGGATACCGACTTTGAAGGTAGTATCATGATCAACGGAGAACAGATGAAAGGCAAGGCGAACAGGTGGCTCGCCGCATTCCGGAACCAGCATATTGGCTTTGTGTTTCAATTTCATTACCTGCTCCCCGAATTCACTTCCCTGGAAAATGTCATGCTGCCTGCCCGTAAGCTGGGAATATACTCCAAAGACCAGATCGAGCAGCGGGCTATGGATTTATTAAAACTGCTGGAAGTGGACAGCCAGGCCGCCAAGCGGGCGGCACTGCTGTCGGGCGGACAGCAGCAGCGTGTCGCCATCGCCAGGGCGCTGATCAACGACCCGTCGATTGTGATGGGCGACGAACCTACCGGTAACCTGGACAGTGCCAACAGTTCGACTGTTTTGGGCCTGTTCAAAGAGCTGGCCAAAGAAAGGCAGCAAACGGTCCTGGTCGTCACGCACGATGAAGACTTTGCACGCCGGGCCGACCGCAGAATCTACATGGCCGACGGTCAAATCGTGGAAGGCTGAGGAAGCCGAATCCCCGATTCACACAAACTGAGCGAAAGCTGTTTAGGCCCTTACGCGGCGTGTTTGTTTAACATCGGAATTTGAGCGTTTGACCGTTTTGAGCCCAGGTATTTTAGCCAATTCAAATGTAATGATTACCCATAACTTTTGACGGGAAACCAAACACCCGTTTGCGTAAACCAGAAAGCCACATTGCAGTTAACCGGGATGGTTTGATTGCCAATAGTGCACTCAACCATGCCGGCCGGTTCGTCTCATTGTTGTTAACGGTTGCAAATGGTAGCCTTTTCCTTAGCCTGCCGAAATTCTGTTGGCCTGTTATTTTACCTATGTGGGCTTGCCTGGAAAACAGGACTTCGACAGCGGCGCCCGACAGTCTGACTACATCTTCGTGCAATGAATTCTCCAGCACTTCGGGGTCGTAAGACAGGTGGTTACGGTCAATAATTTGCTTTAATGCACAGACGGCATAGTCATAAATCTCCTGTGAAAGCTGATCACATAATGCGCACCGGTCTATGAGCTTTTCGGGAAGCAGGATATCCCGCTGTTTCATCTGCTGAATTTTATTTTGTGTTTCAGCAATGACTTGGTTTTTAATTTCAGTAACGGTCATCGTGGGTGCTATTTAGGTGAGTTGTAAGGTAGTTTACTCTTCAATCTCATAAAATTTACCCATAATTTCAAGTAGCCCGGAACGGAGTGCAACCGCCCAATATTTCACTTGCGACCAAATGAACTTGCAGGGCTATACGCAAGCCAGTGACACTGCTTAATGCCAGTAAATTTTAATTTTTTTCTAATGTCGCCCAGGGCGCGTGCCAGTGCCAGGTGGCTACTTTTGGTACGGACTATTAATAATACAGATGCTATTTGGATTCGTGCCCTTCGAGGCAGACAATACCTGCGCCGAAAACCTTCTCATTGCCGGATGCCACAAAATTATCGTAGGACCAGAGAGCAACAACGAGGCAGCACTCCGGGGCCTTATCGGTGGTCTCTGCGAGAAAGATATGCTCGTCTTTTGCAAGCTGGATCATCTGGGCTCAATGACTGATTTGATTCAGATTGCCATTGAGCTCGGAAAGAAAAAAGCGCATTTGAAAGTGGTTGCACAGGATATAGACACGCTCCGCGATTCCTTACGTTATCTGCACCATGGTATTTAAAATGTGAAGCTCATCCCCTTGAACTTCTTTTTTGATACGCAGTACGGCCTGTATGAAACCTTGATGGTCATCTGCAAACAGTGCATTTGTCACGATATATAGGATCATTCGTCGAGAAAATATTCAAATTCGTCGAAAAATTGAATTACCAAGTAACCCGAAGTTTTCAGGATAAGCAACAAATCGTTAGAATTGTCCCCTGTTGACATCGTTTAGTTACAAATAGATCTGAAGCTGATAATTTACTATAATATCATTTTTAATCTCAGGCAATAAAAAACCTACCCGGGGCTGGACACCATTCAGGTAGGTTATAAGTCAGTTTAACTATTTCTCAATTAAACCGCAGTAAATTTATGAAACGAGCGCACTTTATCCAAAGTATGCTAACATTAACGGGCACGGCCTTTATCTACGCATGTAAAGACGTTGTCGATGGGATCGAGGAACCTGCGCCCGGGCCTTACGCTTCACCAACGATCGAAGGTGCAAAAAAATGGTTTAGCGATAGCTACCAAACGGTTATGGCTAATGCCAGAACCCAGAAAACGTCTGTGGATAGGACACTCGACTGGGATAATTCCAAAAAAGTCAAAAAGGGGAAACATGATTTTATTTGGGTCCCTGTCACTTACGAAGGCGATCAGCTAGGGACTGCCCTGTTAATGTGGCGGGAAGGCGAAGAATATGTCCAGAGACTGGCTCAATATCTCAGTTGGTCGATCAGTGAAGGTTTTATTGCCTACCGTAAACCCAACGGAGAATATGATGGTTTTTTGGCTCAAATGGCGTTTGACCCAACCATGACAGATTTGAGCAAGCCCATCGACGTTGCCAAGTTCACCGGTATGGTTGTCAACGCCGATCTAAATGAGAAGCCCCTTCGCTCATGGCGCTTCTTGGAGGGGAAAATGATAAGCTACTCAAACCCAGACAGTGGAAAATTAGAAAAAGAGAAAGAGAAAGGGGCCAGAACGGACTGCTATACCTATTACACCACCTATACCAGCGTGTGGGGGCAATCCTGTGGTATGAATTGCCACGAAGTGTTCTATACGGTCCATTCGGTTCCTCATACTTTTGGTTGTGGAGATGCTAATGGTAGCGATCCGGGCTATATGGGAAGTGGCGCAAACAATTCCGGCGACTGGTACGGATACGGATCGGGCGGTGGCACCCCGCCGCCACAACCATCACCCATCACCAACAAAATCCAACTTGCCACTAATGCAAATAGCTGGGAGCGCACCGAATTCAATAAACGATTGACGGATATAATGTCTGCAGTTGGACTCGGGGTTTCCACTTTGGACATTTCATTAGCCAAAGCCACCACAATTGCAAATGCGTTAAGCCTCTCAAACACGGGGGTGAAAGTAGCTTTGGTACCCACGGTGACAGGAATTGCAGGAACAGCAACTGGAATTGGGCTTATCACCAGTGCTTATTCTCTTGCCATTGGCATAAAAAAGGATGGATATGACGCCTGGGGACAAGATGGGTTAAATACTATTGCTGTACTCGCTGGTATAGGTGCTTTGGCAACTTTAGCCAGCCCCATCGGATGGTGGACAATTACATTCTCTCTGGCCTCTTCCGGGATTTCTGTTGGTATTGCCGTTTATGATGAGTATACAAAAAATAATCCTTAGCAAATAATAGACTCTATATGTTGATAAGAATACTAAATGATGTTAAAGCAGGTCATTACTTCTGGATGAGGCGGAACGCTGAGGTAAATAGAGCACGTTCTGCTAACCGAGGAATTATTTTCTATACATTGTTTGTGTATTACACAGTTTTGTCAATTATAGGGGCAGCGTTGTTCTACAGATTTTTCGGCTCTTCATTTATTGATCATGGCCTATTAATAAATGCATTGGAATTCTTCACGCCCTATCTGACAATATACTTTTTGTTTATTAGTCCGGGACTGGATGAAGTGATCGATGAAGATATTGAAGAACTTGAAAAGACAAGAAAGAAGAGTATCGCGAAAAGATATTTTATTGTAGCGGCGCTGTTAGTTGCTTCTGTTGGCTTCATTTATAATTTGATAATGGGAATCGACATAATTAAATAAGTTACACCTCTTGGTGTAACTTATTTAGCCCAACTGGAGATTTCCGCCAGGAGTTGATCTCTTCCCATAGCACGAATTCGCTCAAACTCTGAAATCTGCGCGCTCCTATGCTCGTTGGATAGATAGTTACTATTTTTCCCTCTGGGATGATATAAATGAAACATAGGCCCGTTCGTTCGCCTAACCTTTTTTCCTAAGATTTTCCATCGCTCTACCCGCTCCCCATCTTCCTGGCCCCAACCATAGAAATTTTCGTTCTCCCCGCCACATTCATGGTAATCCGACAGCCTTGCTACGAAGCCGCCGCCACAGGCAGTAGACGTATATGGCAGTAACATACCCTCCTTATTCTCAATTAGGTAATCAATATTTCTGTTTTCAAAGAAATTAATCCTATGACTTATCCCTATGTCCAGAAAATGGCCATCATAGGGAAAGACAAAATCATAATTGTGCTGTCTTAATCCCTCAACGGATGAAAGCAGCTGATTGGGGTGGACAATCACATCACTGTCCCAAACTGCGATGTGATCGGTAGAGACCATTCCTGCCAAAATATTGAGGTACCTTGTGCGATGAAAAACCGGGTCGCTATCCTCAATGAAGACATATTGGGCTCGACCTTTTATAACTCCCTCTATGATTCCGCTTCTCAGCTTGTCGGCTTCCAGGACGATGATGTTTGTTCTAAAAACAGAGGTCAGGTAATCGAGAACCATGCCGATATTTTCCAGTCTTTCAAAACAATCAATCCGGGTAGGGATTACAAACGTAGTGTCCTCTAAAAGAATTTTATTCATAATTCGTTGCGTCAGAAATCGGCCTGAATATGGCAATTAAAGTCGAGATGACCACAATTTCATCATCCCATATTACCATCAAAACATAGTAGCCAAAGGGATATTCTCACACCAGTTCCCGCAAAACATCTCACGGCTGATCAATGGTTAGATTATGTATAAGAAACGGCAGACCACGCTTTCTGATGATATAACTTGTAACAGAATCTAGGCAAATGATGCAAGGTTAGATCCGATACGTGTCAATCCAACCGATCGGTCACAGGGATCAGGGGAATTCGTTGAATTCTATATTCAACCCGCACATTTTTGAAATATTCCTGAATGGCCCGCATCCCTTTTGTTTTAAAGGGCAGAGCGAAGTGGCCACCATTAGCAAGATAATAGCTCACAAACCCCAGGTTCAATCTTGTATTATTGGAATACACCACAATTCTGTCAATATCTCCGTCTTTTAAACGTAAGGTGAAATCTTTAAGATGCACCTCCAGCTCATGCTCCTTCGGAAATGTCTCGATGGTGATATGTCTGGCGAATTTCCAATGATTCAGATCCACCGCAACAATCATAATCCCGAGGCCTGTCACGATGAGTCCTAATAGCGACATCAGTAACCGCCCAAGTTCCGGATTAGGAGTCGCAAAACGAACAAAAATCACACAATATGCCGAAAAGCCACCGAACAGAAGTGCATGTAGCGCATAGAAGCTCTCAAAGCTGACAAAAAAGGACCATGCAGTGGTTTCATACACCCTGTTGACCTTTAATGGCGAACGGCTACCGATACTATCACGTGTAGACTGAAGCATTCGCCACATCAGCCAACCCATAGGAACGAATACTATCAAAAAAACTATCAGCGGCTCCATTCTTGGATTGTGAAGCAATATTGAACCAGGGCAGTAACCAGGAAAGTCATAAAGTGTAACAACAAATGTTCCCCGAAGCAAATCCATGCCCGTTCGTAAATATACAGCCCACCTATGTGACCCACAAGAAATACCTGGCGCCAGACATTGTAAAAAGCCACAGGGCATTTATCTTGTGGTTCTACAATCAGGGCCTGTATATTAATTGGCCGGGCTTGGGCTAACGCCCTAGCTTTGCAATGACTTTTTCAATAGTGAACCCTTGGGCGAGGATAGAAAAAAGCACCACCACAAATGTGACTGAAACGATCACGTCCTTGTAAGGGCTTACCGGCAAGGAGAGTGCAAGGGCGATAGAAATCCCCCCTCTTAATCCTCCCCAGGTCATGATTGACAGGGTTTTTATTCCTAAAGTCTTATTGATTCCAAAAACGAATGCCGGAAAGAAAAGGGAAATAAACCGTGCAAAAACAATCAATAAAGCTACCAGCAGACCGGATACGAGGTAGCCCGCCTTGAAGTTAACGGCAACAATTTCCAACCCGATCAAAAGGAATAAAATAGCGTTAAGGATTTCATCTGTAACCTCCCAGAATTTGCCTAGATAATCCCTTGTTACATCGCTCATGGCATGCGCCTTTCCCCGGTTACCTGTCATTATACCAGCAGCCACCATTGCGAGCGGACCTGAAACATGGATGTAATGACAAAAACTGTATCCTCCCATCACCATCGCCAAAGAAATAAGTATTTCCGTCTGGAAGTGATCAATGGATTTCATCAGTCGATAACCCATAAATCCGATAGCAAGGCCAACCAGGATGCCTCCCGCAGCTTCCTTCACAAACAACATGGCCACATCCGCAGCTCCGAAATTTTCAATTCCAACTGCCAAAATTTGAAGTAGCGTCGCAAAGATCACTACACCGATTCCGTCGTTGAATAGTGATTCTCCCACAATGTTGGTTTCAACTGTCTTGGATAAATGCGCCTTTTTGAGAATTCCCATCACAGCAATCGGATCAGTCGGTGAAATCAATGCTCCAAACAACAGGCAGTATATTAGGGGAAGCTCAGCGCCGAGCACCGGAAGCAGGTAGAAGACGCCAATTCCGACAAGGAAAGTTGAAATCACGGTGCCCAGCACGGCGAACAGGGTGATACTTTTTGCCGACTTCTTTAAATCGTTCACATCGACATGCAGGGATCCGGCAAAAAGAAGAAAACTGAGCAATATCCCGAGCAAAAATTCCGAAAAATCAATAAGAGCTAATTCCTGTTGAACCAGCTTTGTGAAGCCGGACGAGAAATGACCGGCGACAATAACGCCCAAAGCAGAGAGTGTTCCCAGTAGCATAAGACTAATGCCGGAGGGAAGTTTTAGTACGCGGGTATTCAAATAAGAAAAACCGGCAGCAAGTGTAATCAGGATAGAAAAAAGGGTAAATATTTCCATGCGTCTTAATTTTCAGATCAGGTCGTGAACCATAGGCAGGTCACTTCGTAAAATAAATTAATTGATAGTACTCCGGGCCCGCCGTAAAATAAATCGGGTGACTTAGCACTTAATAATCAAGGCAGTTGGCTTAAAAGTCCGCATCAGTTAAGCTGGTCGTTGCCCCTGGCAAGTACTGCCAGTAACTGGCTGACCCCGCCCTGGTTTTTGATATGATAACGGGCCAGGGACATATCGTCGCCCACCTTGATCGTGAAAGCGCTTTCCGGCATTGCCCTAAACAGGTCCTCATCTGTAACGTCATCGCCAATGGCCAGGATGAAATCGTAAGGACCGCTTTCCAGAAATGCCCTGGCAGATGTCCCTTTATTGAAGTCGGTCTTTTTGATCTCCAGAACTTTATTGCCATCCAGTATTTGCAGGTTCAGGTCTGGCTGCAAATAGATCTTCAATTGCCAAAGCAGCTCCTGGGCTCTTCTCGTCGCGTATAGCTCGTCCTCAACATTCCGATAATGCCAGGCCAGTGAAGTCTCCTTGTCTTCGACGAATGCCCCGGGGCATCGCTGAACGTAAGTTTGAAGGATCGGGAGAACCGATTGTTTCCAATCCATATCACAGTTTTCATTCAGCCGCCACTGTTGCTGGTCAAGGTCTTTGACCAGCGCTCCGTGTTCTGCGATCATGCCTATTTTGAATCCGTGAAACTGCCGGTCCAGAAAACCACGGTCCCGTCCGCTAACGATTACGGTCGTATCGCGCTCGGAAATACGCCGGATCAGGGTCTTGATTTCCTCCGGCATAAAGGCACTTGCTGGGTCTGGGACAATAGGAGCTAGCGTCCCATCGTAATCGAAAAACAAGATCCGTCGCGAAGAACTCTCATAGGCGCTGCGTATCAATTTGGTTGAGCTGTCGTTAAGATACGTCTGTCTCAATCGGTTCTGTTCCATGTCGAGCATGTTCATTTGGGCAAAAAAATCTGCAGTCCAGGTAAATACATCGTAATCGCGAATCCTGTCGCGCATCAGCTGCATTCGCTTCGCCTGCTCCGGCTCCGGCATGACAAGGGCTGTCCGGATAGCTTCCGCAGTATCCTGCGCATCCAGAGGATTAATGATCAGGGCCTCTCCCAGCTCGGCGGCAGCTCCGGCCATCTCGCTTAATATTAGCACCCCCTTGCCGTCGGCGCGGCTGGCGACATATTCCTTACAAACCAGGTTCATGCCATCACGCACCGGCGTAACCAGGGCAACATCGCTTGCAGTATACATAGCCGATAGCTCTGTAAAGGTCATCGAGCGGTATTGATAAATAACCGGCTGCCAGTTGATGCTTCCGAAATCCGCATTGATCGTTCCTACTGTCTGGTCAATTTCGGACTTCATCTGTTGGTATTGTTCAATCGTATCCCGCGAAGGAACTACGACCATCACAAGTGAGATCCTGCCATGCCATTCAGGGCAGTTGTGCAGGAACTGTCGGAAACCACGTAGCCGGTGTATGATGCCCTTGGAGTAATCGAGCCGATCTACTGAAAAAATTATTTTAAAGGGAAGCGCTTTTTTAATCTCCAACCGGGCAAGGCCGATTTCAGGATCTGAGTAGGCGCCGGCAAACTTTTCAAAATCTATGCTGATGGGAAAAGCGTCTGCCTTGGCAACCCTGTTTTCTATGTGGATGTAATGCAGTTTATTATTGTAACCTGATACCAGCCAGGCAGTTTTGAGAAAATACTCTGCGTAATCGTTTGTATGGAACCCGATCAAGTCTGCCCCCAATACCCCGTCGATCAGCGACTTTCGCCAGGAAACCGGCAGTAACCGGAAAACCTCAAAGGATGGAAAAGGTATATGAAAGAAGAAGCCTATTTTTTGCTCGGGGAACCTGGCCCTGACCATGGCAGGCAACAGCATCAGCTGATAGTCATGCACCCACACGACATCGCCTGGACGGATGACCTGGACAAGTCTGCTGAAAATAGCTTCATTGGCAACATGATAGGCCTGGTAGTACCGGTCTTCAAAGCGTGCCAGCGACGGAAAGTAGTGGCACAGCGGCCATAACAGGTTATTGCAAAACCCCTCGTAATAATTTTCCTGGATCTGTTTGTCAAGGAAAACGGGATGTGCAACAAAATCTTCCGTCTGTAAGTCACGCTGATCGGCTGCCGAAAACTCACTGTCCCCGAAGCCAATCCATTGACATTTTTGGTGAGGGGCGAATAGCGTACTGTTTGGCCCTTTTGTAAGTGAGAGCACGGCGGAGACCAGGCCCCCTGAATTTTGTACCATCTTTGTCTGCCCGTTTTTTTCTTCGATTTTGAAGGGTAAACGGTACGCAACGATGATGAGTCTTCCTTGAGGTTTGTTGGGTAAAAAATAGCTCATAACCGGTTAGACAACGGCAAGGCGCGGATGCGATGTCCTAAAATAGGTTTGATGGAAAGAAAATGTTCGCTCAGACTGCTGGTCTATTATTGCGCCGCAGGCAGTATTTCTTTAAAGCGAAAAGAGAAGCTGCAAGATAGCATATTTTTTCGAAACCATAGTACTTTAACGTTCAAAAGGGCGACTTGCCGACTAGCCACTTGTTTCCAACAGAAGTTTCCGGCAGGCAAAACATACCTGAATGTGTACATTGTTTCGCAGGACCGGCATATCGTTGGCTGTCCTTAAAAGTTGAAACGTCACAGGGATAGGCCGGTCATTTTGAGGACTTTTTAATCTCAAAATTTATGGCTACATTACTAATGGGTGAATCGATAAACGTCATGTTCTTCCGTAGATGGATTTTGATCATTCTGGGCCTAAGCCCCCTCTTATTGGGATGTAGTACTAACCTAAGGGAAAGGCAACTACGCATCCGTGAAGCAGAACTGGCCCGACGGCAAGAAGTATTTGCGCCTCATGCACTGGAATATCAATCCCTGCTTTTAGTCAGGGACAGCCTTTTGAAACGAAAAAGGCCAGGTGACCGGCCCCATTGGCCCGAAACGATTGAAGGTATTTGGGAAGCGAACATTATTTGCAGCAGTTCTAATGACCGCAAGTGGATAGTAGGCGACCGGCTTTCGCAAACCTGGCAGTTTTTCAGCAACTCCACCGGGATTTTTGTGGCGGTTTTCGACAATCAAAGATGTTTACGGGTCCTAAATGGAGATTTTGCGGGTTCCACCATTCATCTGGCTTACGCTTTTGACTCGTTTTCCCACCCAGATGTGGCCCTGTCAGTAAGTCTTCACCATGAATCAACACGTTCCATGCCTGGCGAGCTGATATTTTTTTTCCCCGAAAACGGCAAAGCCATATTTTCCATAAAACTACATCGTGGCGACGCATTTCTAAATTTGTGAATCCTTGTGCACTGCTTTACATTGCGCCAAACGAAATATAATAGGTCGCGTCGGTAACTTACCGAATCATTTCCGCCTAGAGTACCATTTGTAAATTTGATAAACAAATAGGATGAAACAGCCAATGGTAAGGGCGGCCAAGATATTAAGAACGATATTTTCGACTTCCATTTTAGAAGCTGGATCTTTCAATAAATACCTTCACTGAATCCGTTTCAAGACGAGCTTTCAACCACCCACTGATACGAGCCAGGTCATTGCCTGTGCGCTTAGGGCTCGTTGAGCCGATCACCACCACGACAAAATTATTGCTCTGACCGTTTGCCTTAAAAAATTGCTGGCGCTGGGCAGAGCAATAGACGATGTCGGTAAATAAATGTTTCATTTCCCGGAGCAGCGGATTGCCCAGCCGTTGCTGCACGGCAATACTGTCGCTTCTTTTCATGACCATACCCAGTTCATTTTTCAGTCGGTTAATCTGGGCCTGGTAAAGTTCGGCTTGCGAAAGGTCCTTTGAAACGTCGGAAATGGAAAATCCCTGGGCGATCACTAGTCTGGCGTCCGCAAGGCCGTAAATGGCTTTCCGGCTTGCCAGCCGTTCTTTCTCCTGCTCACTGATTTCTTTCCCACCATAGATCAGCCTGATCTCCCGCCTGGCAGGATTGATTTCATTTTTTAATAGGAAATCGCCTTCAATAAAACTTTCGTTGGCTATGAAGTTGTTTGCGCTCTGTATGAAATTCTCTTTTTGCACCAGCAGATAGCCATAATACAAACTTGGAATTATGGTTACCAGTACGATTAGGCTTACCCACCGGTCCGCCAGCCGTTTCTGGTTCGCATCTGCGTAATCATGTATAGGGTACCTTAAAAGCCTGACCGTTACCAGTGTAGCGCTGCCGATGAACACCGTGTTAATCGTTAACAGGTAAAGTGCACCTAACATAAACTGCCAGTTACCTGTCGCCAGCCCGTAGCCGGCAGTACAGAGTGGTGGCATTAAGGCCGTAGCAATGGCGACACCGGGAATAACATTACCTTTGTTGCGGCTTGAAATGGCTACGATACCTGCCAGCCCGCCCACCAGCGCGATAATTACATCGTAAATGTTAGGCTGTGTCCTGGCCAGCAGTTCTGAATGGGCCTGATAGATTGGCGTTACAAAAAAGTAAGCAGCAGAAGTTAAAAGCCCTGCCAGGACTGCGAAAAAGTAGTTGATGAATGCTTTTTTGAAGAGGGGAAAGTCGTAAGTCGCTATACTATACCCCATCCCAAGTATGGGACCCATTAATGGGGAAACCAGCATAGCGCCAATAATCACCGCGGTAGAGTTGACATTTAGTCCTACGGACGCAATGAAAATGGCAAATATGAGAATCCAAAGGTTGGTCCCCTTGAATTCAATTCCATTTTCTACGGTGTCATGAATAGTCGCATACTCTTCCTGCTCAGAAGTGATATCGAATCGGCTTAGCAGCTTTTGGATTTTTATACGCATCATGTAGTTATTTAGCGGGTAACTCTATTGTTTCGTCTATGTGCGTTATGCTAATATGACGAAGATAGCCGATTCTAAAAAAAACCGAAACTAACCACGGTTGAAGCGGGCATTTACTTACGCATAAAATGTTCCGCTTTGAGCATCTCAGCAAAGCCGGCTTGGTACACAAAAAACCTGGCGTTCAAACCAGGTTTTTTGCCTCAATATCACGCTCGGTTTAGTTTAGCAGATTCCTAATAAGTGTCGCAATACGGATGGTGGGAACCATGCCCCCAGTACTCCTATCAATAAAAATTTCAAGACTGCAATTTACATGTAACCCGACTGGTAGCAAGTTTCACATTATTAGGAAAACCTTAGAATTTACTAATTTAAGGAGGCTGACGTCAACGAGCAGCCGCCTGAGGCCCAAGCTGTGCGCTCATCGCAATAGAGCTTTTCGGTTCGCAACAGTGATATCATCTCTTCAACGGCTTCTCGAACCTGTGCGAATAATCATACCGGTGAACAATGGTTTGCCCTTCCATCAGAAATGGTCGTCGTCGTCATGCACGATGAAGACTCTGCGCGCTGGGCCAATCGCAGAATCTACATTGCCGATGATCAAATCGTGAAATGCAGAGTGCTATACTTGAACTTCTACCCGACGTAAGCGGTGTTTCTTAATCCATCGGATTTTTCAATAGCGGAAGATCGGGCCCTTGATTAATGTGTTCTAATAGTGTGAAGCGCGCTTTGCATTCCATATACGAATCTCGGCAACCAATGAGGCTTTGGACATTGCGGAAATACGATTCAATTCACCTTTTAGTTCTATACGTTTTTCAGCTGACTCAAAGGTACTATTCTCGCCCCGAGGGTGGAAAAGATGAAACATGTAACCCTTGACCCTTCCTACCCGCATCTCAAGCCCCTGCCAACGTCGCAATCTTTCGGCATCTTCCGGGCCCCAGCCAGTAAAATTTTCATTTTCCATTCCGGCTTCCACGTATGCCTCTTTTTTTGCAAGGAAGCCTCCACCGCATGCAAGTTTTGTGTATGGGGCTACCATCCGGTCTGCATTTTCTTCAAGCGGTCTGAGATCGTGATTAGATAAGAATATTCTTCTGAACGTCACACCCGTTTCCATATACCTGCCGTCATAGGGATAAATGAAATCATACGCCCCGGCACGAAGACTCTCGACCGCTGACAACAGTTGATGATGATAGACGACAACATCTGCGTCCCAAATAGCAATGTAGGGCGTTGTCGTTAGCAGGGTCAGCAAATTGAGATATTTTGTCCTGTGAAATGTTCTATTGTTGTCTTTTTCAAAAATGACTTCAACTTCCGTTGGTAATATTTCTCTTAGCAGTCCATTGTTTTCGCTATCGGCCTCCATAACAATGATATTCGTATCAAAATATCCCAATAAATAAGTCGTTACACATTTGAGATTTTCTAATCGTTCAAGCGAATCGACCCTAACGGGAATTATAAATGTTACATCTTTTAAATTAGTCTTGGTATTCGTGGACATTTTCTAGATAATATTTAAGTCGACTATGGATTAACTCTTAGATCGCTGTATTAATGTGACTAAATAAAAAGAAACGAAAAGAAATGCTATTCCGAATATTAGCGTTCGATTACTTTTAACGATAAGCTGATTTTTAGTATCTAAGTCCATACTTTCCCCCAGGTTCTCTTTTTCGATTAATGGACTCACCACGTTGCTATATATCAAAAAGTATAGCCCAAATACCAGGAAAGCTGCGCCGACAACCGAAAGATTGAATCTCCCTGAAATTCTCACATATACCGATAACAAGATGATTTCCAATGAAAAATAATAAAGGAACAATGTTGCCATCATCCTGAACCCAACAGCATTCTTTGCTGCCTGTATTGATTCATGTTTTAATGAATGGAAGTAAATGCCTGCATATAAGTCATTTACAAAATTCTTTAAAATTCCCATTTTATAGCTGTTACATAAAACTTTGTTCCGTGTGTCTCACACGGAACAAAGATACTCCTTATGGATTTGTTGGTGTCAGTGACGTCGCATAAAAACCTACTGCGGCTGATGCGACACCCGCAGTCAAGGCAAGCCATCCGATGGGTGTTGCCGTTGCCACGACGCCAAGGCCAATAGCCGCGATGTTGTAATAGTCAGCTTCGACAATCTGGCCGTCTGAAATTGCAATAACAACTTGGACGGTACCTACAAGTACTCCTGCAACACCAAGTGCCCTGGCCGTCGTTGACAATGCATTTGATGTCTTCAAGACTGTAGCATTTTCCATGCCCAATGTTTTCACAAACACGTCTGCATAAGTAGCAGACAAGCCGAATGTGGTCACCGAAACGTTCAAGACATTAAGCGTGGTATTCAGGCGCTCCATAAATATCTGGTAATCAGGAGTCGAGTGCTGTGCAACTTTAACGTAGTTGTGATTAATAAATGGCGAATAGACGCTGTTTGTGGGGGGAGTGGGGACTCCCGTGCCACCGCCACCGCCGCCGCCGCCGGTGTACGGGTAGCCGTCGCCAGAACCGTTAACACCTGTGTTACAAATCGGATAAGGTACCCGGTGCAAATGGTAAGTAACATCCCAGCAATTAGGGCCACAGCTTTGACCAGTTACCGTCTGGTATGAGAAGTATACGTTCTGACAAGTTGTTTTTAAGCCGCTACTCTGCTCTCTATCATAGTAGGTATCAATATGACCATCTAAGTAACGCCATACTCGGGCCGGCTCCTCATTCCAGTCAGTATGGATTATCATTCCGGTAAAATGTGCACTATCGATGACAGTTCCAGGCTTGTGTTTAAAGGGGTCATAGGCGACCTGGATAAGGTGCCCTTGGGTCTCGTTTTTCTTGTTTTTAAAGACAATAAATCCCTCAGCGATGCTCCACTTCAGGTATGCGGCCAATTTCGGGATATATTCTTGACCATCCTGCCATGTTATCAGAGTGGGAAGCTGATTTGAAGAAGTATAAAACACAGGAACCCAAACGACATCAGTTTTGTCTTTCTTGACTTTTACCCCGTCCTCCCATCTTAGCCCACGACTAATTGAAGGGCTTTCACTGCGCCTGTTAGCACTTTTCTGTTGCGGTAGGTAAGTGTTTTCAAACCAGGATTTAGACTCATCCAGTGAAATTTCCGGCAACTCTTCGCCAATGGATGGAAAGTCAATATTGTCGTCGCACCCCAGTACAAACGCGGTGCCGGTCAAAGCGAGTATGTTTTTTACGAATTCCTGTCTATTCATCGTTAAGAATAAAAATGATTAAATAACTGATTCTCTTACTTTCGGCTGACGATTTTACTTCATGTTTGATTGTGTTTGATGTTGACGATAGTTTTTTTGACGCCTAGACAACACACCTTAAACATGTTTATCGGGCGATTAGCAAATGTATAATTATGGTTATTTCAATGGAATAATTAAAATTGAAAATATTCATAATTTTCGATCAATGAATGATTTTTATCGACTAGTGACGGCGTTTTATATGACAAATGAGAGTTATATACGTGCTAAAAAAAAGAAACTATTTTGACTATTATTTCCGAATCCATATTTAAGAACTTATTTTGTCAAATTTTGACCATATTTTGATTTGTTCATCAAAACGTTTCAAGTTTAATATTTGATTGAAACCAAAAATGTTCTCAGGACATAGGAGACAAACTTGTCGGTGGAGCGTTCCAACGCCATCCTGAATTTCAATTTGTACATACGTTTTTCGTTTGGATACCTTTCGTTGAAACAAATGAATCTAAGTACTAATCCATTTTGCCTAATTCTTTCACCCCCTGATAATCAGTTAAGGTATCAACAAGTAAATGCGATTTTTCTGCCTTGCGCGGTGAAACTTATTTAAATGGCATGAGTTTGTTCCAGCGTTTCTACCTGGCTTTGACCCAGCTAAACGACCAGGCCGAAAGGCGTTTAGCGCAGCCGAATGGAGCGAGGCTGGCGCGAGACATTGGATGGCCGGGAATACCATCTTAATATAGTCGCCATGCACGGAGAAGGGAGCCGCCTAGAAGATTACTACCTCGCAATGAAGTCGTTCTGTTTAAAAGGAGTGAGATACAGATAGAGCGCCCAAGGGAAATAACACAGCTTGCAAATTTAAGTTAGCGATACCAGATCCAGGACCAGGCGATTTGTTTCCAATTTCGAACGATCAAACCATTCCTTGCCTTCCACAGCGTCGCACTGTAGCTATTGAAAAATTCCGTTGCTTCTTCAATCGTTGATCCTTGTTGCAAAAAATAAACCTTGACGTGAATTTCGTCAGGGGGACGCTGGCTTCCAAAGCCCAATGAAGATAGTTTCTTCTTCATTTGACCGCGGGAGTTTTGAACTTTGCGAACATTTTCTCGATGTCTGCCCGATCATAATAAATGACACCGCCGATACGCATAAAGCTGAGCTGCCGGCTCGCTCGCATGGCATGCAGCTTGCCGGGCGATACATCCAGCAATTTCCTAACTTCACGAGATTTGAGCCATTGTTTGGAATGCTGAGAGCCTCCACCTGCCAGCAGCCGTCTCATTTCTGAGAGCATTTGCTCTTTAAACTTTTCAAGATCCGCCAAAGTGACTAATTGATGCGTGAACAACGCCGAACGCTCCTCTGAATGCTTGTCCTTCTTTTCCATTGCTGCCTGCTTTACGTTAACAATCAAAAACATCCATTACCATATACAGTCGATGTTTTTGATCGGAAAATAATAAGCAGCGTTTGATACTCGCTTCCTCTTTTTCCCAGCGGAACAAAAAGAATAAAATGCGGGTCGATGCCAACGGCATCGACCCGCATTTTATTCTCAATAATCAGCGAATACATGGCCTTCGTAAGCACCGTAGCCATCTAAAAATAAATCCTTCGCGAAAGCTTCGTAATCGAAATAACGTTCGAGGGCCGCTGGAACACCTGACAACAAGCCGGTCTCCTCGACGTATTGGTAAGCATACTCAAGCTCTGGATCTTTCATCGATCCACCAAAGAATCCACGGTAGCTTTCCCGGAAAACTTCAAGTTGGTCTTCCAGCTCGTACCCGTTAGATGGCCAATAGTTGATTTGCTTACAATAAATCTCGAATGCTTCGGCAGTCTCATCGTCCATTTCACCGGTGGCCTCAAAGTAGGCGAAAGCTTCTTTTTGAAGGCTGCATTCTGATATCAAAAAATCCGGGATGTTTTCCCAGTCTTGGAACATTAGTTCGGGATCGAACTCATTTCGATGAAACTCGTGGCAATCTTGCAGAAATTCTTTAATGTCTGCATAATCTGTAAGATCAAACCATTTACCGAACAGCGACCCGCTGTTGTACTGACCATAGGTTCCAACATAGATTCTTGGAGCATTTTCGAGATTTCTCATGATTGAAAGGCATTTAAGTAGCTAGGGCCCCGGCTTTGTGCTCAGGGCAATCGCTGCCTTCCACTCGATGAAAAAATGACGGAGCTCGTCCCCTTGGTTGCAAGCCCATCCGGCGGTTTACGGTGCGGCTGGCTTATGTGGGTTCAGCTAAAAAGCCGGATGACGAAGTGCAGGCTTGCAACCGTCATTTTTTACTTTGTAACTTTCGTTTGCACTGAACGCATCTTTTAGTGATTCTTTTCAGCAATCCGAGAAACTTAAAAAGGCATGTAGTCACCTCTCCCGCTAAACTCTGATTGCAGCCATTCGCTCTTCGAACACTGCTTCGGCTAATTCCAGCAAACGCAGCACCCGAGAAGAAATTGAATGAAGATCTTGTTCGCCGACCTGATAGTCCGGATTGTATCTAGCCCCGAGATATGCGTCTTCTAGAAGCTCTAAAAGGCGTTCTTCATCCGGCGAGCCGCCAGGAAAAATATCATTCAAGTGAGGTGCTAATCTATGATTAAACCGTTTAAGTGATCTGATGGAATGCGTGCGCCGTTCGCTTCCGTAGAGCGCAATGGCAGTGCTACGAAATGTCGTTTCAGCAGCTTGTTGCAGCATAAACATCGATAGCGCATACTCTCTTACTTGTTGGTAGTACGCTGCTCCGTCAAAGAACCTTCGGGCTTTACTCATTCCGGCTATAAACGCGTGCCTTGACTTCTCGATCAGTTGCCTGAGGGTTTCGGGAAGCATTTTCGGTAACGGCGTAATACTCCGTTGGTATACCAGGTTTTCGGTGGTACAGGCGAAAGAGAAGTATACTTGACCACTGGTAAGCGCCTGATGGATATCCGACAATTTGTGAACCGAGCAGCAGAGCTTCTCATCACCGGCACTGAATAGCTCAACGATGGACTGATGCTCTTTGAAGGTCTTCTGATTATCATCGGCAAACACAATCAGCAGATCCCTGTATGGCTTTTGCTCCGTTGATTCAGGGGCGGGATGCTTGACCTCAAATATCAGAAGTGGGTCGAGTGCTGCAATTAGTAATTCTATGATGGCTTTGCTCCCCGCCAGCTTCCCAAGCCGACGTTTCTGAAATGGAATCCCTTGATCGCTTCTTGAAATGAGGTAAACGGCTTCGAGAAGCGATTCCAATAACTCGTACTGGATGATTTCAACGCATTCGCCGGTAGCTTCACAGATACTCACCTTGCTCAATCCATACTCCACCCAGTCTTCCAAAATCTCTTGCCACTGCTCATAACTATAAGTATTAAAAACGCGCTTGATCGCTAGAAGGGGCTCTTCGGTCTCAACAAGCGATAGCCTACGGATCATGCCGCCATGGCGGTCGTTGAGCTCCCGGACATGCCGCATATACTGCCGATCGGCTTCAATTTGCGCATGACTGAAAGGCTGAAAATCGCTGGTATTCAAGCCAATTCCATATTCCTCAGCAACGTCTAACAGCAACCTACAAGCCTTGATGATCTTTTGTAGATGTCTTTCCAGGCAAAGAACAGTCGACGGATCTCCTAGAAATGAAAAGGGTTTCTCCGTCGTCACTGCTTTTAGGAATTGCCACAGTTCGATACGTACGAATTCAAGATCAGTCGCGTGAAAGAATTCTGCGATCAGATCACGAGCATCGGCAAGCTTCTGCTCGCACGAGTCCCGATTTCCGCTTGTTGTTAAATTTACAGTCTCCATAGGCTTCTCTTTTTTAACAAAAAAGAAGCCGCGATTCCGCGTATCGAACCACAACAAGTTGTATACTACCACAGATCATTGGTAAAACACTTCCGCCCGTCTGTTGACCTTAGCCTAGATATTTCCTTTATTTGTAACCATGAGCACAGCAACAAAGCCAAATCATATCGGTCACAAGATCGGCCGCATACGTGAACTGCGCGGCCTTAAGCAGGAATCCCTTGCGTACGAGTTGAAGGTCAGCCAGCAAACTGTATCGAAGATCGAACAAAGTGAAAATGTGGAAGATCAAATTCTCGAACAGATCGCGAAAATCCTTGGCGTAACCCCAGAAGGGATTAAGAATTTTAGCGAAGAAGCGGTGTTCAATATCATCGGCAATACCTTTAGTGACAACAGTTCGAATAACAATAACTATTTGTGTACTATCAACCCCATCGAGAAGATTATTCAGTTATACGATGAGAAAGTCGCATTACTCGAGCGTCTATTGCAAAGCGAACGTGAAAAGGTTGAACTGCTTAAAGGAAAACAAGATCAGTCGTAGGACTTTCTGAATTGCTATCTTATTAGATCATAAGCTTAGTCATTTTCCTCGTTGCAGCGATCGTTGGGCTGCTCATCGGCCATTAGCCGACGGATCAAAGCCAGTGTACTGGCCTCGACTGTTTCTTCGTGTAGCATAGCATTTCCTCTTTTTTAATAGGAAAGTATCTGCAGGCCTCTTCAATGGCATAATCTGGCAAAAAAGACAATTTCGTTTTTAAGGGTGTCAATAACTTTTTGCAGCCCATAGAAACGGACTAACTCTTGCCACTGCTCTTCTTTACCGCGCTCGACGATCCGGGCAATAACCGTTTTGTAAGACGCCTGCCAGTCTATCTTGTCATAGTCCAAATCCCAAAACCATTTGGGGGCGAAATCAGGTCTTTCAAGTGTCTTTGGCTGTTGCATGGTCGTCAAGGTATGAGATGCCGGAACCTTTTAGGCTCAAAAGTTAACGAAACTATTGTGAAATCAGCCGCCTGCAAGCCAATAGATACTCGCAGGCGGCTGGAATTATTCCGAGTCAGTCACGGCTTTGGCTTTTCTGCCACGAGGCTTGCCCGTGTATTCAGGCTTTGGTGCTTCTGTCTCAATAGCCAACTCATATCCTTTGGTAGATTGATCGAAATCAAAAGTCGAGATTTTGAAAATAAGCTTTTGGTTTTCAAAATCAACTCCGCCTTTTTTCAATATAACAGCGAGGGGGATTACATGCCCCCGGCCACTTTTTTCGAACGAAAATGTGTGATCTGATTTAGCAGCCGGAACAAGGTATATAGATTTAATTTTCCGCTTTCCTTCCTGTGTCCCGATTTTGAAATTAGCTGACTCTGGATCAATTCCTAAATCGCGAAGCGCTGTGGCCGGAAAAACCAGCTTGCCTGAATTAGAAATGTAACCCGTCGGAAGCGGCGCTGCTTTTGCGGTGGCCTTGACCTCGGGAACGTTTTCTTCTGGGGAAAAGAATTTGATAGCTTTCAGTTTCATGGTGTTATGGGTTATTTTGGGCTAAAATAACTCATTCTCCCTAGAAACTGGCATTTAGATACCCAGGCCCTGCTTTTTCTGCCTTTTTTGTGCCTTCTGCAACTGCTCTTTTACCTCGATTCCGATGTTTTGAGCCAGCCGCTTTTCAATCCAGGCTAGCGAATAGCTCCGTCCTAAGTCAGAACCCTTAATCTTGATATTTTTCCGCATATGATAGAATGCGATCCCTCTTCCAACATAAGTCTTATACCCCTGGGTTAACAATTTCGCTTTGAGCTCATCGATCGATGCTGCCGTATTTAAAAGCTGGTCGACGGATGATTTAAGTTTCAGATGCTGCTTGTCGGTTATCACATTTTCCAGCCCGAGCCGCTTATTGATCCTCATTTCCGGTGCCTGCACTAATTCAAGCCGTTGTTCCATTCTGCGGCAGAATTCACCGGTTCTGGCGTAGTTATGAAAATGCTTTGAGGTGTTTTTACCATTGAAATTAATGCGGTTTGCCACGATGGGTATTTCGGAGAAGTTGACCACCTGATTCCGTGGCAAATTGACCACCTGATTAACTGGCGGCCGAAGGCAAAAAATGCGGT
This sequence comes from Dyadobacter fermentans, assembly GCF_019924045.1. Taxonomy (GTDB): domain Bacteria; phylum Bacteroidota; class Bacteroidia; order Cytophagales; family Spirosomataceae; genus Dyadobacter; species Dyadobacter fermentans_A. Next base: position 39,352 of record NZ_JAHXBN010000031.1, read on the forward strand.
AGAAGCGGGTTCAAAATTAGTAAATA
>NZ_JAHXBN010000032.1 GCF_019924045.1 Dyadobacter fermentans
ACTAATTTTGAACCCGCTTCTACCGCATTTTTTGCCTTCGGCCGCCAGTTAATCAGGTGGTCAATTTGCCACGGAATCAGGTGGTCAACTTCTCCGAAATACCCAGATCAATGAAAGATCCAAAGCTTGAATACACCTATCAATACGTCGAAGAAACAGGACTGCTGTCCGGTGTGCCATCCGCGCTCGAGAAATATTTTGACTACGAAGCCTTCGCCAGAGACTTGTTTTTAGAAGGGTACAGTGAATATGAAGGTCATGTTTTTGCAGATTATTGATTAAGAGATTGAGTGCGATAACTGATGATGTCAAGTTGTCGCACTCAATCACTAGATCATTTTATGCAAGATATCTTATAGTTGAGTTTTCTGTTCGCGAATTGCAAACAGACTCTGGCCTGCTTCATTCGGAAATTTTGTGAACACAGATGGATCAACTTGAAATGTATTGCTTGACGATTTCTTCGAAAAGTAGCGTCAGTTATAGAATGCGAATATTCTTCTATTCCAATTTCCCCACCTCTGGTAAAACCCGTTCAGAAAAGCTCGCAAGTATTTTTTCAAAAGTGCAACATAGTGCACTTTTGCCATCTTTTATCAGCCAATAACAATTTTCAACATCAAAAAGAGCACTTTAATGCACTTTTTAACGTATATTTGAATAATAGGTTTTACAAACGGGAAGGGCAATGCATCTTGGTAGCATACTGAAGGAACGAAGAAAACTTCTTGATATAACCCAGGAAACGCTTGCCGATATGTCAGGTGTTGGATTGAGAACATTGAAACAGCTAGAAAGCGGAAAGGGAAATCCTACCATCATCACATTAGAGAAAGTTGCCGATGTACTCGGAATGCAGCTCGTTCTACAAATCAAATCGATGGATCAATAGCTATGAGGGAGGCGGAAATTATGTACAAAGGCGAAGTTGCTGGCAAGCTAATGCAGCATAACGATGGTTCGTTTAGTTTCACCTACGAAGATGCCTGGATAGCAAACAGCCAGAAACCTCCTGTTAGCCTCACTTTGCCGAAATCAGTCAAGGTGTATAACGCCAAAACTCTTTTTCCCTTCTTTGCTAATATGTTGCCGGAGGGCGTTAACAAGCATGTTATCTGCAGGTCCCTAAAAATTGACGAGGACGACTATTTTGGGCTTTTACTGAGCGTTGCGCAGTACGACGCAATTGGAGCTGTCACAGTCAAACGGACAAATGACTCGGCATGAGTATACCTATTATCAAATACTGTCCGGGTACATTAGCCGAAGGCTATGATACTTACAGCAGACAATGCCTGAAAAGAATGTTCAACGGCGCGAAAGTATCACATGTATTACCGTATGATTCGCCAGCTTCCGGGGGCCTTGCTAACATAGCGTTCTTGCAGAGCCAAAGGCGAGTGTCAATTTCCGGCGTCCAAGAAAAATTTTCCATAATTCAGGTCAAGAGTAAGTTGAGATTGGTTGGAGAGGGCGAGCAGGGAACGCACATCCTTAAACCGATACCCACCATCGGTAGTAATCCAGATCAAATGCCAGCCAATGAACATTTGACGATGCAAATAGCCCGCCAGGTTTATGGCATTGAAACGGCAGACAATGCACTTATTTTCTTTGAAAACGGTAAACCCGCATATCTGACCAAGCGCTTTGATGTACATGACGGAAATAAAAAGAAGGCGGTAGAGGATTTCGCGGCTTTGGCCAACAGAAGTCCTCAGACCCACGGGGAACATTACAAGTATCTGGGTAACTATCTGGACCTCTTCAACGTAATGAAGAAATATCTTCCAATCTATAGATTAGAATCACCCAAACTATTTCAACTAATCATGTTCAATTATCTATTTTCAAATGGCGACGCCCATTTTAAGAACTTTTCGATAATTGAAACCGGCATGGGTGATTTCAGGCTCAGTCCTGCGTATGATCTTCTTAACAGCCGACTTCATGTAAATGATTCCGACTTCGCGCTGGAAGATGGGCTCTTGCCCGCTCAACTATCAAAGGGGAATATTGCCAGACGATTCCATACACTTGGAGAGCAAGCAGGCTTGAATACGAAATCGATTACATCCATCTTCAACACGATGCTTTCAAATTCGAAAAAGGTCGAAAGCTTGGTCAAGGTCTCATTCTTGAATGATCGTTCTAAAAGAAATTACCTACAGGCATATCAGACCAGGCTGAAGAGGCTTGCCAAGGCATAAGATAGTCGCCTGTTTCAAGCGTCCTCTCCCCCAATCCTACGTAATAAGCCAATATTCTATTTTCCAGTAACTAACAATCAACAGGTTAGATGGTATATCTATTGGAATTGTGAGTTTCCGTGCATCATTGAAGGGTGAGATTCAGGAAACGCTTGTCACTCATGGCGCCAAAAAGATCGTCTGCGATTACAACGACAACGGACGCCTTCCGCAGTCACCTTCGGGTTACTCCTCGGCGGCACTATAGCCTACTTTTCACTTCCCGTAAATTATTCCGGCGTTGTCAAAGCTATGGATAAGGATCGTAGGATTAAGAAATCTTGGTTAGGAGGGTAATGCTTGTTACTTCCTAATAGGCAGTAGCGTATGATAAAGCGTTTGCCAACTCGGTATACAGAAACTGTTTACTCTTTCTAGCGGAAGGGTGGAAGAAGTTAATGACTGGCAAGCCATTCCAAAGACCTCTGCTGTAAAGATTTGACGAATGTTTTTTCATCTCAATTTTTTGACCAAGGATTTTGTCGGTCTCACCAAAGAGGTCGTTCGGGTAATTGTCATACCGAAAGCAGCAAACAATTATAGTTGGCCTGATTTCCATGATTTGCTGTTGGAGCAGTGCCTTGCTTTTGGCGATATACGCGGCGATTATTGCTGCGTTGGCTGCCGCTGTGCCACTAGATTTCTTCACGTTGATGAGCGCAATTGAGCGGAGGGCTTCTAGCCGTTCCTCTTTGGATATGCTGTGAAAATCCTCTGGGAAGTCATTCAAAATCCCGTAGGCCCACTCGCTGACGCGGTGGGCGAAACGCTTGTACACGTAATTCTGCCACCATACTCCGTAGTCGGCCGCGAAGTCCGGACTATCGTCATCGGTACCCAGGTTATGTTCCTTGGCGATGAAGAGTATTCTCTTGGCTTGCTTTTCGAACGTGGGTGCGTGGATAATACCGTCCTTGATTATCGGACGGTCATGATCGCCTAGCTTCTCACTGGTGTATAGGGCAGAGAATTGGTCGAAGAGGGAGGTGGGTTGCATGGGATTGAACGGCTTTTTCTAGAAAGTTAGATATTAACGTCGCCTTAACCTATATCGATAAAACATCTCCTCCCTGGGAAAGCGCAGCGTCATCTATCCAATCCCTGAAAAACAAGCCAATACCTAATCTAGTCATTCTGCTACTAATCAATAAGTTACATAAAAACTATCTGCCAGACTTTTGCGTTTTCCGAGCATCATGGAAGGAATCTTTAAAGAATAGTTGCCTTGCTGATTTTAAATCCATTAAGTCAATCGTTCAAATCCCTCGCTGAAAAACGCTGCACAGATGCCTTTACAACTCATTTCGGATCTTAGTATTACACCGGCAAATCGAAGTCGATTAAGCAAGTTTACGACCTTTGCATCGTTAAGAACCCTCAGATCATATTCCCAAAAGAGCTCGCCTGATTTCTCCTTGAACCCTTTTATAATCCAACTAAATATATAGAGAGGCGAAGTCCTGAACCCCTCCCAGATTTTCAGACGGTCCCAGAGTTGGTGCGCAGAGACTTTGATGTCGTCTGGCTGCTATCTAGTCGTAAGAATATACTAACATATAACACTATTCGTCCTCACATATACCTCTAAACACAACTATTAGGAATCCAAAAGTCGCAACAACGTCGTGTCAATTTGCCGTTTAATAACTTGTCTATTGTTTCTTTTGAAGTCCGTGTCCTCGTATTTATCTTAACCAATATGTGCTTGTTTTTATAAATGGAAAACTCTCTCTCTGAATCTCATGCTTTCACAAACGCGAATATCTCACCGGAACGGTCTAGATAGTGAATCCAAGATTTGCGACTTCTGCGCGACTAGTACCACTGAACTAACTCTCAGCTCAGGGAAAAGCTACGAAATTATGAAAGCAAAAAGCGCATCATACAGCACAAATTTGCATCTCAATGTCAAGCGACCATCGGTTATTGGGTTTCCGGACTCATATGTCCGAACCATCATTTCTTGCCTAATTGTTTTCATTTCTGTTTTTAATGGTAATAAAACCTTTTCACAACAACCAGGAGGGGTCAGCGGAACCAAGTTATGGTATGTTACAAGTATCGATAGTCCAAATACGCTTGTCGATCGTTCTGGCAACAATGGTAGGGAAATTACGAGTGGATTAGCATCAAATAACTTCAGAAACATTAATTTTTATTCTGGAGTCCTTTTTCAAGGTACTGAAAGAGTCATAAAGATTGAAAATTTTAAAGCCAATCATATAACAGGTGTCGGCATCTTTTATCCGGGAGCTGCGAATTCAAGCACTCCCATTTTTTTTGCTATGCAGGGCGCTCAAAAAAATGAGACCGCCTATTCGAAAGTGACTGAAAAAGGGGTGAAGAAATACGACTTCGGAAATGACTTGCTAAGAACATCTTTTAAATATAATACTGCTCAAACAAACGTTTCTAATGCAATGAAAACGGGAGTGTTCTCATTTCCTTGGAGAAAGGCCAATAATGGGTTATGGAATGAAAATTTAGACGTAGAAATTGGAACGAGCTTTAAAGGATACATTCCTGAGCTGATTGTTTATACTCGTAAACTTTCCAAAGCCGAAATCAACAAGATTCAATCGTATCTTTCAATTAAATATGGAACAACCCTAGATACTAGCTATACCAACAGTGTTGGACGAACCATCTGGAATGTAAATGATGAAAGACTGAGGCCGTTTCACAATCGTTTGATTGCCGTAGGAAAGGATTCGCTGTCTGGCCTGTTTCAGGTAAAATCAAATAGCACCTACGAAGACAACGGAGACTATGCTTACTCCCATCACGCAAATGCAAGCGTCGTCGCGTCACAAGCCAAATTTATCCCTGCCAAAGATAAACCATCGTCCTACAGATCTGTAACGATAGAACTATCAGGTAAGGATCCCATCAGGTTTCCTGACAAAAATTTTTTGTTTTTTGGAGATGATGGTAGAAAAGTAATACAATTAAAAAAGCTAGCTAAGACGGAATTTTCTGATGAGTCGAAGAAAAAATATCCCAATCTTGATATTGTAGCTGAACGTACCTGGTTAGCGTATAATCAAGACCTTTTAAAGGACAGTGTCAAAATGGTTGTTTCAGGAATAAATTTCACAGAAAAGAGACTTTTTAATACGCTGTATAAGGCTTGGGATTACCAGCTTTATCGTGTAGTACTAGTGAGGTTTGATGGGAATGAGATTGAAAGTCTAGTACTCAACTCGAATTTTGGCAGAGAGCACTTTTCAGACAATCGTTTTAATACCAGAACTCTGGTGTGGGATAATTTAACCTGGGTTCAGCACTCTTCTAAGTATCATCACTTCACATTTGGAAGGGTGCCGGTGCTAAATTTTCTTCAAATCGGAAAATCTGGAAAGCCAATGACTTCACTTGACCATTATCCTTATGAAAGAGAGAATCCTATTTCAAATGTGATACGTTTTGATACCTTGAAAAATAACATATCTTTCAAACTACTTGAGGACAAAGAAATTGAATTTACTGTCTCTCCTGGAGTACCACCATTAACGGTTAATTTGTTTCTTGTAGAGAATGGCAAACTAGAAAAGGAGATAATGGATCCATTAAAGATTGGCAATATTAATGAGGGTTCGATTAACGAGAGTCAGGTTGAAGCTGATGATCAGAATTCAGGAGTAGAATATGAGGATGGAGATATCAATCCCTTGATGACTGGTACTTTAGTCTCGCTTAGTAGGCATATCCCTATCTCCACCCAATTAAAATGGGATCATTGGCCGGTTAAATTCGTAATTAAGTCGAATAAAATCGAAATAAATAAAACATACCTGATCCGGGTTTCTGATAGCCTAGGACAGATCACTACACTCCCGTTTAGGACCAAAAGCTCTAACTAACAACATCCTCGCTATCAAATATGGAACTTCGTTATACCCAAATTGCCCTCAGAAAAGGCTCACGCCGCAGAGTTATGGGAACATTATTATTATTTGCGATTCCCATGGTAATAGTACTTCTAACGGGGCGGAGAAATAATAGACATCAACTTTTGCTACCTAACGAAACGGAGCGAGCGAGTAGAGTCAACGGATCAAGTGGAAGTTACAAATCAAACTTCCCTATTCTTAGCAATAGTGACTCAATCGGGGAGGCTGAGAATCAAAAACCCTTCTTGGAGCTTGTTTCTGACAACTTTCCCAAACGTCAGGTTGACCCGGAATCCAATACCGGTCAAATGGAATATCATATAATTGAGAATCATGACGAGACTCACCTGATAGGTGTCGGTATGGTGAACGTGACAGACAATGAGAATGGCTATCGCATAACATTTTTCTCTCAGGAGGGATCAAAAAACATCGGTATATCCTTCGACCCTCTCAAAATCCCGCAGGGGTATAGCATTCATGATGTTTATACTTATCGCTTTAATGAGGCCAGCAACAATTGGGAGCAATTGAAACGTGACGGAATTGACTTCGACGAAAACAAAGTCCATTCAACATCATCTAAGGATGGAGAATTTATCAACGCAATTATAAAGGTACCAGAAGCACCGGAGACACAAGGTTATGCCCCTACGACTCTAAGTGATATTAAAGTGGGTGATCCAGCTTCAATGGTGCAGCTAATCCAGCCGCCAGTTGCCAATAATCAGGGTACAGCTAATTTGTCGTACCATATTGAGACACTTCCGGGAAGGGGAGGAATTCAGCCAGATCTTAATATTATGTATAACAGTGATGGTGGCAATGGTTGGATGGGGGAAGGATGGAGCCTGAGTGGGATTTCATCTATTACAGTTGATACCAGATGGGGGGTGCCGAAATATAATACCCTAACAGAAACGGAGACCTATCTGTTAGATGGTCAAATGTTGGCTTATGATGAAAATGGTAAAACTCCGCATCGGGCTATTGACTTGCAGAGATCGTCTATCACTCACAATGGTAAAACAGTATTCGTTGAGCGAAGACAAAATAGTTTCCACCGGATTGAACGATACGGTACGAAACCAGAAAATTACCATTGGGAAATTACAGATAAGTCAGGGACAAAATATTACTATGGCTGGGATGTAACACATAATGAAAATGCCCTAATTAGAAAAAAAGATGGGATGATGGGCATTGCAGAGTGGAAATTAACAAAAGTCGTAGATGTATGGGGAAATTATCTTGTGTTGAACTACATGCCCGACTATCCCCATCCTAAGAAAATTGAATACACATTACACGATGGTAATCAAACGACATTCCATCGAGTAGTTTTTAAATATGATGACCAAGACAGACCTGATGATACAATGATTAGTGCTCGCTACGGCGTTGCTATTAACCCTAATGCAAAAAGATTGTCCGAAATTTTAGTAGAAAGAGACTTGACTAAACTTGGCAGTAGCACACCTCAGCTGGTTAGAAAATATTCTCTAAAATATAAATCGGGTGCTTTTGGTAAAACAATTTTAAGTGCTATCGACCAGCATGGAGATGACGGAAAAATTTTCAATACCCATAAATTTAAATATCACAACGAGGATAACAGTTATCCCTTTTTTTCAAAGGCATCCTCCATCAAAGTGAACAGCAAAGCTCTTTCAGGTTCAATTCCAATTAATCCACTAGGAATTGTAAATAATACAACAACCGCGATTGGTGCGAGCACAAGTGAGGGGACTAGCTTTTCCGGTTACATTGGGGTAGGAGTTGGAAATCCAACTTCTGTTGATTTTTCAGCAGGTATACAATATAATAATAGCTCGTCTTCCTCAGAAGGAGTAAATACCTTGATTGATATAGATGGTGATGGAAGACCAGATAAAGTTTTTGTTAAAGGCTCTGTACTTCAATATGAAAAAAATCTATCTCTTGGTGATAAGATAGAGTTTGACAGTACGCCTGTCACAATTTCTGGCGTTAATACATTTATGGAGGAAAGCAGTCGGACCACTGGTTGGGGTGCGAAGGTAAACTGGGGTATTGCAACTCTGGGGTACGATAAATCGAGTACTGAAACCATAGTCAAGACTTACTTTTCTGATGTAAATGGTGATGGTCTTATGGACATTGTAAAAGGAGGGCATGTTTTTTTCAATACTGGAAAGGTAAAGTTAATGAACTCGAAACAAGTTTTGGAATTCACTAAGTTTAGTTCAAATTCGCCTGCATTGATAAACGGCACGGAAGTTAGTTCTTCTCCTTTTTCATATGATAATTCGAAGGAATCTGAAGAATTAATAAATAATAACCCACTCCAAGAAGTTGTAAAAGTTTGGGAAGCCCCTTTTAATGGACAGGTTGATGTGATAGCTCCAATAAAACTATTAGCAGGGAATCCCGAAAAAAAACCAGACGGAGTTTGGGCTTCAATTGAACACAGAAGCAAAGAGGTAACTCTCGAAATCAAACCTGGCGACCTATCACAAAAAGCTCTTTCCATATCAAATCTGATAGTTACAAAAGGCGACAAAATATTTTTCAGATTACAATCTGGAAAAAAGCTAGACGCTAACGGATTTTGCGATAGGGTTAAGTGGGATCCTAAAATTGATTACAAGTCCCTTGAGACAATGGGTTCAGCCTTTCCTATAGAAAATTCAGTTCGAAGTCGTTATTCATTCCAAAGCTCATCTGATTTTCTAGTTAGTAATTCTCTACCCATTTCGTTACCCAGCAATGTCGATAAAATATTTGTAAAAGGAAAATTCTCCAAAGGGGAGACGATGGATGCACTAACCATTCAAGTGATCCAATTAGGCCTTGATTTGGAAAAGCCGGTAATTGACCTTCGAGGTAATCATGTAAAGGATGAAAAGGGCAACTTGCTATATGCATATTCATTTGACAAGGTACTGTTTGAAAAAGAATATGGTCCGCAAGAAACCTCCAATACATCTCCTGTTACTCCAATTTTAGAAATAGATGCCAAAGATAGAAAGCTACAGTTTATTGTTAAGTCCAATGTCAACATAGACTTACACAAAGTCTCGTGGGAACCAGAAATCCATTACAGCAAAAGTTTAAATCTTGCTAGTTTCGACTCTGATAATAATTCGAAACCGGGCAAAGACACATCTGTTGTTGAAAAACAATACCCCGTCCCTAACTTCGTGTTCAATGATACTCTACGTTTTGCAAATGCGAAATACAATATTAAAGAAGAGGATACCGGCATTGATTTTTATCCGTCTTTAACAATTTCCGATAGCATTGATGCTTCATTTTGGTTTGCGGTTAAATCACCACAGAAGGTTTTGGCCAAAAAATTATTGACCTATAAAAAAGGGAGATTAACAGAAAACAACCCACTATCGGTAAGTATAGGCAAGAAAATTCCTTACATTGTGACCTTTGAGGCAGCAGAAACAAAACTAGGTAAACAGAAGGATATCGCGTACCAACGGGCCGTTAATAATATCGCAGCTTCAAATTATCGGTTACAAGGTAATGCCGTAAATGGCTGGTTTGGTAAAACGCCTAGCGCCAAACCACATAGCAATGGCAATTTCATTGTAGTGTCTGTCAATGGGAACTATAAGATCATTCCAGAATTATCTGTGGCGAACGATTTAACATCTGGCAAAATTGTTGTGCAAGCATGGATTAATGGCAAGCCAATTAAGTTAGAACAACAGGATAGCATTATTAATTATAGTAAAGGTGTGTTTATAAGCCCTCTGAATCCGATCAGTTTGTCGAATTTACAAGCTAACGACACTGTATCTATACAATATATTTACGCGGACGATATACTAAATTTAAATCCAACATTAATCCATCAATTTAGACTAGTGCAGTTTTTTCCTGCTGAGTTCTGGACTAATCGAACAAATCAAACTTTTGGAGCAATGTACCAAGGCTGGGGCCAATTTGTTTACAATGGAATGGATAATAGGTATTCAGAAAAAATAAATGAGCAATTATTATATCTGCCAAAGGGAAATTCTATAACAGAAAACGACGCTAATGGCTTTACAAGTAAGCTAAATGAAGCTATTACAAAAAGAAAGCCCATGGAAAAGGATGCAAATTATAACTTACTTTCTGTTGCTAAAGGTGTGTTTTCTCCAATGTTGCCATATTCAAACGGCGAGGTTAGTTTTTGGTTGGGAGGCGAAGATTCGATATACTTGAAACACGACGAAATGAGCACGTCAAGGCTAGGAATTGATGATGTTCAAAGTATAAATCCGTTCGAGAGTACAAAACAAGACCCAAGCGAACCCGACAAATCATACGGTAGAGGTATTCTAAAAATATCTAAGGCAACTAGTGATACGTATAACGGTGGTGGTGAATTCTCCCCAACTGGTAACCTTTCTGGTTTTTACTCTACTGGAAGTGCACATCAAGTGTCAGATTTCTTGGATATGAATGGGGACAAATTTCCTGATATTGTAGGGGGCGATCACATTCAGCTTACTAATTCAAGGGGACGGTTAACCAGTCAATTAGCTACAAGCGGTACAAAACATTTTTCAGAGAACACCAGTGGAGGATTAAGTGTTACTGGATCATCCAAGAGATCTCAACCTGAAAAGGGAAAAGTACCTTCACCTTTAAAAATGTCAAGCACATCTTTGGTAGATGCTAAAGGAAGCGAAGCTGTTGGGGAGTCTGCCAGCAGTTATACAGGAGCGAGCGGAGCATTCAACATTAGTGAAGACAACGTAAAAACCACTTGGGTTGATATTAATGGAGACGGTTTGCCAGATAGAGTTAGTACTGATAAATATGATTTAAATCTTGGTTATGGGCAGTATTTGCCAATCAAACTCGATATTGGCGACATCAACAAAGCTGAAAACTTATCGCTCTCTCCGGGAATAACTACGGGATATTCTTTCGATAAGCACAGTTTCTCTGGCGGTGCCGGTTTAGCAATGTCTGCAAGTAAAAGCAAGAGAAGTATCCAAGATATGAATGGAGATGGACTACCCGATAAAGTTTTTATAGGAAGCAATGGTGAATTGAAAGTTGCTGTTAATACCGGTAAAGCTTTTTTAAATTATACCGAATGGGAAATACTAGCGAAAGGAGGAGGTAGCTATGAGACATTAGGGGATGTGGCCTCATTCCCCATTCGATTTTTGTCTGGTGGACTACCAGATTCTAAAAGATTACCTTGGTTAAGTCTAGAAAAAACAAAGTTCAACTCGTCAAATGGTGTCTCGATTGGTGGCAGTTACACTTATGGGTTTGCAATCCCTATCCCACCTATAAAGTTTGTTTTTAATGTTGGATTTAATCACTCCAATAGCATTGGCAGGACCATTAGGCAAGTTGTTGATATTAATGCTGATGGATATCCCGATATCCTGTATTCCACTGACGAAAAGAAAATGGAAGTATGGCTGTCCAAATTGGGGCAAACCAATAAAATTTCAACAATCATAAATCCTTTGGGAGGGGTAATAAATATAAGTTACACCCATACAGATGTAAGTGAAGAACATCCAGGAGGTAAATGGATAATGAGTGAGGTGTCTTTACATGACGGAATAGAAAGTGATAGAGTCGATAGGGATGCCAAATTTGATAGCAAACGAATCTTTTCCTATTCCGGTGGGAAATATGACAGATACGAAAGAGAATTTTTAGGATTTTCTAAAATAATTTCCACTGATATAGATTTTGATAAAAATATCGAGAAGCCATATCGAGATATTGTTCGGCATTATAATACTGATAGTTACTTCGGAGCAGGGCAATTGATGCAAGAATTAGTAAGGGATGCACAAGATACCTCAAAAAAATATACAATCACACTTAATAGGTACTATGACAAAGTAGTGAAAAGTGTTGAAGAAAATAACAATCGGGTAGGAAAATTTAAACGTCAAGTTGGAGTTGTTTTCCCTATGTTAATGCATACCATAAACGGAACATTTGAGGGGGAGCATAATGTTCTTTGGCAAAATAAAAGTAGCTATTTCTATGATGAATCCGAAAACTTAAAATTTGGGTATATTTCGAAATTTATTTACAAGGAAAATCCAGAAAATGAAGACGATCTGACAATCTCATATGTGACCAAAATTACCTATGAGAAAAATGATCAAATAAACTATCTCATTGGTAGGCCCAATAATGTAATTACCCAAAATGCGGATGGAAGTCGTGTTTACAAACATGATGGAGCAACGTACTATAAATGGGGTATAGAAAATGAAAATTGTAGAAACGGAAAAATTAAGGAAATTTTAAATTACCTAAACAAAGACACTATTTTAGTTACTTTGCTAGACTATGATGTGAGATACGGCTCTGTTATAAGTAAAGTTCTACCCAATAAACTAAAACTTACGTACACTTACGATAGTGGTGGGGAGCCTGGAGCCCCTGTGTCAGAAGGGTCTAATACATTTAGTTATGTAACCAAGGTCACAATACCAGAGAGAAATCTTTGGAGTGAAACTTTCTATGACTACCGTTATGGTATTCCAATTCGGACGCGCGATGTAAACGAAAACTGGATGAACTTTAAACTGGATAGATTTGGAAGAGTTGTCCAGATTGTGGGGCCAAAGGAATGCGGCAATCCGGGACGAAATGGAGAATGCCAAAGTGGAAAATATACAGTTAGAGTCCAATATTCACTTAACGGAACTTTGCCTGATAATAAAAATCCTTTGGCAAGAGCCCAGCAATACAATGAAGATAGTAATGGTAAGCAAACTTCACCACTGGAGACTATCAACTTTATTGATGGATTTAACCGGTCAGTTCAAGTGAAAAAGACAGCGGAAATTGTTAATGCCGATGGAAAAGAAAATGATGCTAAATGGACAGTCACTGGTAGAGTAAACTATGATGCGTTGGGTCGAGTCTTAGAGAGTCATTATCCTGCCTTAGACAACTCAAATGGCTTTGAATTTATCGAGACACCTGGAGATAATTATGCCACTAAATTTACATACGATATAATAGATCGCAATACCAGTACTGTGCTTCCTAAAATATCAAATCCGCAGGGTGAATTATTCGATTCGAAAATTTACAGCAAAGATATGAATGGCACGGTAGTAACTACACTTTCGGCAAACGATGGATCTGGCGGATTACAGAAGAGAGAACAACATTTCAACGGAAGTGGATTTTTATCAAAAGAAGTACTCTATGACAACTCTGGCAATGCCAATGCTACGCAATTTTTATATGACCCTATTCATCAACTTAAGAGAGTTATCGACGCCGGAGGCAGAATTACCCTTAATAACTACGATCAACAGGGAAACAAAACAGTAATTCAACATCCCGATGCAGGGACCACACGATTTAAATATGACGAGGCTGGCAGAATTTATAGCAAAACGACTGGAAATGGAGATAAGATCGAATACAAATATGACCATGATCGTTTAGTACAAATAAAATATCCGCTGCACAAGGAGAACGATGTATTGTACGTGTATTCAAATGACCCAAACAAGCCAAAAAATAGCGCAAACAAGGTAATTTATCAGGAGGATGCTTCCGGCGCACAGTCATTTGAATATGGGGAGCTTGGGGAGATAACTACCAATACCAGAACAGTTATTGTACCATTCAGTAGCAAGAGATATACTTTTATAACTAAGTTTAAATACGACACCTGGAACAGGCTCTTGTCAATTACCTACCCAGACCAAGAAACGGTGGTCTATAATTATAATAAAGCGGGTTTGTTATCAAGCGTAACGGGCTTTAAAGACAGAAATTTGGATAATACAGTAAAAAAGAGGTTTGATTATATATCCAAAATTACGTACGACCGGTTTGATCAAAGAGTTCAGGTAATATCGAATGATGACAAAAAGGTGACTACAACTTTCGACTACGAAGCAGACCGGCGGCGGTTAGCGTTGATGAAAATTGGTGGTATCTCCAACAATTCGGAATATTTCAATTCTTTTGAGTCATCCTATGTCTATGATAATCAGAATAACGTTCGCAGGAACACTCTTTCAAAGAAAAAGGGCACTGCAACATCAAGCATGGTACATACTTATGGCTATGATAAGCTAAACCGCCTCGACTCTGCTGGAGGAGTCTGGAAAAATGCAACTGAATTGGCTACATACAATTTAGGATTGTCGTATGATGGCATGTTTAACCTCACGAGTAGGAACTTGACATTGGAGGCCACAAAGACTGGATCTCCACAGCCAACAATCCCACACATACAGTATGTTAACAACTACTCTTATGGGGATGGGGGGAGCCACCAACTGACACAAATGAAGGAGGAGATTTTCAAAAAAAGCACTCCTAATTACAACGAAAGCAATACTGAAAAATATTTTTACGACAAGAATGGAAACAATACGTTAAAATCAACTGCCGATAAATCGGGCAATGATAATGTCTACGAGCGTAAAATAGACTGGGATGAAGAAAACCGGATCAACGCGGTAAGTGTAAACGGGTACGTGAGCCAATATGTATATGACGCCAATGGGGAGAGAACAATCAAGCTTAGTACAGTGGAGGACGCTGTATTTGTGAACGGCAAATTTGCGGGGGATACTTCGTCGATTGTTTCCTTCTCACTTTACGCCAGCCCGTATTTTTCCATGCGCAACGGAAACGGTGTGTACACAAAACACATTTATATAGGAAGCCAGCGGATTGTTAGCCAAATTGAAAATGTCAAGGCCTTTAAAGACGATAAAAATATTCCGCTTGAAACTGATGCCGTAACATGCCCCTTTCCAAATCGACCAAGTTGTAATGAATCTCGTACGTTGGAAGCGCAGCGAGTCTCGCTAAACAACCGGATGAATGCGGTATTTGGCAGGTTCGACTTCCATCACGAAACCATCAAGCCCAATGCTTTTGATTTGCCTCCGGCATTTTTTTATAATAACGGCATTAATCCGTTGACTCTAATTCCTGGCGGGAAATCAGATTCTAAGCCGTCCGAACTAAAACCTGATTGGCTTAACTTCTACTACCACACCAACCAAGTTGGTAGTACTTCATTTATTACGGACAATGACGCCAAGGTAGTCCAATATGTGGAATACCTACCTTATGGCGAAACTTTTATGGAGCAAAGGGTTAACCACAGTAGTCAATTCTTATTTAATGGCAAAGAGCAAGACCAGGAAACTGGCCTTTACTATTACGGTGCCCGCTATTACGACCCGCATACTTATCAATGGCTGGGAGTGGATCCAATGGCAGAAAAGTACCCTGGTTTCAGTCCGTATAATTTTGTATTGGGTAATCCTCTTAGGAATATTGACCTAAAAGGTGAAGAAGCCGAAGAGAATACTAATTTACACGTTAATCAAAGTGTTAATAGTGCTGGATACAACGGAGTAAATAATATCGGTAAATATATAGGACAGCAAATGGGTGATGCTGGTTCTGTTCGCGAAAGCTATATTAGTGCAGTGTCTACTCTAGATGAAAAAAATTCCTTGGAACGGGCAATTCTTAAAGGTGAAATGCGAGATAAAACACCTAATCTAATAAGGACTCTTCTTGAACGTAAACGACCTGATTTAGGCCCCCCCCCTGGTTCCGGTGGTAGAGCAAATGTAACAAATGCAACAGCAAATAATATTGGTACCGCCTTTAAAATTGGGGGCCGAGCTCTTGTTGGAGCTTCCTACGCATATGACGCTTACAACATCTTCCAGGCACCAGACAAGTATCGAGCACTTATGGAAAGTAGTGTTGGAACATTAGGCGCCCTTGGCGGTGGAACAATTGGCACTTTATTGGGGATACCTTCTGGACCTGGGGCGATTGGTACCGCTGTTGTTGGATCGTCAGTAGGAGGTTATTATGGAAGGAAATTAGGTGGTGCATTCTATGATTCCATTCATAAATAAATATTCACTTTAATGAATTTGATTCCTGAAAATTATGCTATATGAGAAATTTGTTCTTACTAATGATTTTCAACAATATCTTATTCGCTGCCAAAGCTCAACAAATCTTTTTGACTTCAGTATTCAACAACTCACTTGAAATATCCTATTTAGCCTGCCAAAAAGATAAAATTCTACTGTTAACAGAAAAGTGTAAGCATCTTTATTACTTGGATGAGGCGGGTAACATTATTGGAGAACAGTCAATAGACAAAGGCTATATAAAAAACAAGGAAGTCGAGATCGAAGGAGCAGCTTGGTTAAAAAACGGCCTGTTAATAACCAATGAAAAGGTTGGTGAGATACTTTACCTTAACTTTAGTGTGGGTACAGTGAGCAAAGTGGATGCCAACTATGATATGAGTTCAGATACTGGCAGCCAAGGAATGGAAGGGATTGCGATTGACTCAACTCGCAGATTATGTTATGTTTTGAAAGAGAAGAGTGATCACAATGAAAGTATGATCCGTGTTTTTAGTATCCTTGAAGGGCAAGGTGCTCCCAGGTTACAGTTTGTAAAAAATGTAAGAATTCGTTTGCTGAATAACGAGTGGAGGTTTGCTGATGCGTTTTACAACACAGCAGATGATCAGCTTTACTTTCTGGAGACAAAAAAGAGAGGTTATCGGGTTGTAAAAGTAAAAAGCTCCGATTTAGAAAAAGCCACGGGCGAGAACTTGGTCAATCCTATACTTCATAAAGACCTTAGTGGACTTATCAACCCATTTGAGCAAAAGAAGTTTAATACCAACATCGAAGGTCTGGCCCTTAAGGATGGTAGCATTTATATGGTTAGTGACAACGCAACTACATCTACGTGCAGCTCGTCAATTCTAGGTAAAGGAAAGACGTTATTGATAAAAGTCCCTTTCTAAAAGTTAGCACGTTACACATTTATCTCAACCATCACCATCCATATCATCAACTATAAGCTTTCCTGAAATTGAAGCGGCAAAAGATTGAAATCGATCAAGATTGGCTCCAAAATTCGAAATATATCTAACAAGGTGGCGACCTACAAGCAAGCGCTTTTTGGACAGGACTGATAGTGTTCAGTAAAGAAAAATCCACCCCTGATAATAAATCCTAAAACATAAAACAGAATGGATTCTACAAAAGAGGGGTGAACTTCAAGTACCTGTCAATTTCCTAAAAAAGGGGTTGCGAAAATGAATAGTAATTGATCGCACAAGCAACCAGACAAATTCTGGGGACATCATTTTTTCAATGTATTCAAATTGATCGATGTTGTGCTTCATATCGATCTTCGCTTTTCTTCTGTCACCTTGCCAGCACCTTTCTCAGCCAGGGCGGTGAGCTAGAAATCAGCAGAGAACCTGAGAGCAAAATGCAAGTCATCTTTGCTCAGCGACTAGCCCAAGCAATTAATCGCCCCTGTTCAGAAGAACAAATTAGTTTTTCCGAGCCATGAGCTCGCGTTCCCGGTTGCCGATTCGAACCCTCGGAGATGAGGGATTCGAACCTAAAATACAAAAGAAATCAACCCAATTTTTGCCCTTAAACAGGGATTTCATAACTTTGCACAAAACAAGGTTTGTTACAAATTGATATTCAGCTAGTTAGATGAGTTTTTACGAGACTTTTTGAGCTGATATCGTGAATCGTGGAAGTAATTTTTGAAACCCTATAACTCGCTGTCTAACAGCTTGTTAACTGCCATGTTTCAAATCCTCTCTAAAATTATTGCGATTCGAAGAAAGGATCTTCACCTGAAAACTTTCCGGATCGGCCAATGCTGCATCTTTCAGCGTGGTAAACCAACTTGTTCCCTCTGAGCACTGCGGGGTATTCCCAGCGTCGGGCAGGATCGTACCAATAACGGTAGGCTACGAGGGTATTTTTATCAGCAGGAAATGTCCCGGATCAAATCCAAAACTTTTGGAGCCTATATGATTTTTCTAGGTTTGTATATTTAATAAACCTAGTCTGTTTTGGAGAGTTTCCTGCCTATTATTCAGTTTCTGCTACCAGAGTTCATCCTCGAAAATTTTGAATTAACCTCCATCGACCGGCAGGACGGTGTATTTCATGTGCATATCGACGAGAAGAATGCAGATGAGAATGACCCGGAAAGGAAGAGCCTGCTCTCCAAGGGCTTTTTTCCGACAATTACTGTTCAGGATTTCCCAATTCGGGGCCATAAGGTCTTTCTTCACATCAAGCGTCGCAGGTGGCTCAATACCAAAACAGGAAAAGTAGTTTACAGAGATTGGACGGAAGTAGGTAAAGGAACACGAATAACTAGTGAATTCGCGGCTTTTTTAAAAGATATCAGTCGATACCAACCCGAGTAGTGCGTGGGCCGTTGGAAAGTTCTATGGAGTTAGTGGCAGGGATTTACTACGACAATACCGTGATTTTCAGAGTGGATTTAAAGATTGGAGCCAACGCGGCCACGCTAAGAAATGGCTGTTGTTTCCTCAGAATCCAGGGGCTCATTTATCTATTGACGAGACCTGTCTTTCACATGGCGAGTTGTACACTATTCTCACTAATAAATCAGCCAAAGGCGGCAAAGGGAGCATTATAGCCATTGTAGCAGGCACCAAAGCCGAGACAGTTATCGAAGTCATCCGCAAAATCCCAGAGGCACTACGCAAAAAGGTGTCTGAAATTACGCTTGACATGGCTGGTAGCATGTCAATGATCGCTAAGAGATGTTTTCCACGGGCAGCACGCGTCACTGACCGTTTTCACGTGCAAAGGTTAGCTATTGAAGCCTTGCAAGAGATCCGCATTAAGCATCGTTGGGAAGCGCTGGATCAAGAAAATGACGCCATCGAACTGGCAAAAGCTTCTCAGGCAGAATATCAGCCAGAAATATTGCCCAACGGTGATACCGTAAAACAATTACTGGCTCGGAGCCGGTATGCGCTGTACAAAAAGCCCAACACCTGGACTGAAAGCCAGCGAGAGAGGGCACTACTACTATTTGAGCGCTTTCCAGACCTTAAACGCGCATACGAGCTGTCGCTAGAATTAAGCAACATTTTCACAAACACTACCGAAAAAATATACGGATTGACAAGACTGGCCAAATGGTATGAGAAAGTCAGGCAATCTGGCTTCAAATCATTCAATACCGTTGCCCGCTCGATTGAGAATCACTATAAGACGATTGTTAACTACTTTGATAACAGAAGTACCAATGCATCTGCGGAATCTTTCAATGCGAAGATCAAAGCCTTCAGGGCCCAGTTCAGAGGAGTCAGGAATGTAGAATTCTTCCTTTACCGACTTACCCAGTTATATGCTTAATCCAAGGTGCTCCACAACATTTGGTCTTGATCCAATGTCCCTCCACCATCACATCGATCGAGAGCTCCGTTCCGAAGCAGCAATTTTCTGAAGTGACTTTATTAATGCGAATGGCGGGGGTTTGAGCAACTAACTGAAATAGCAACAAAAAGCAAAGGGAGGTGAGAGCTGCCTTATCATAATTGTCAAGAGGGAGAATTCTGTGCAATTTCCGTGCTTGTAGTGACTATTCCAATTAAGTAAACACGGCACTCCAAAAATCAACCTTCTTTACCTGCGAGAAGCGGCACATCGGCAAACTTCCCCGATTTTTTCCAAAGCCATGACCAATATCATTTTTCCAATCGAATTACCTCACTTTCTTGCATCCGATAGAACTAACCGAGTTTACGTTAGGATAGAAATTCGTGGAAAATGGCCGGATTCCTGATCCGGCCATTTTTAGTGCCTAGTAATTGAGACAGATCAGCAGCAGATTGCTTGTAGCCGTTGTTATTTTGAACCGTTCATCGGCACGAATTCCCACCACCCAGATAATTTCACCATGGCCATTGAGCAGCACGGCGGTTTTTTCTTTTTCGAAAAGATCGACTTTTTTGTCGGTCAGCAAGTCACTTATCTTTTTACGTTTGCCACCCATTCCGAAGGGATGAAAGATATCCCCTTGCTGCCACTTCCTTACGGTTAACGGAAAGGTGAGCAAATCAAGATCGACGGCAATAGTTGTAAGATCGAAGTGAACCGGACTCCCTGCCGGCAATGTACGCAAGACAAGTTTGGCCCCGTGCCAGTCCAGCGTCGCGTCGGGTTGTTCGATGACCAATTCCTCCTGGCCGGAATTTTCGGATAAATCTCTTAGTACAAGAAAATCCCTGTCAATAAGCAAAACGTGGGTTGGCGAGAAGAACTGTTTACCGGGATTCGCATTGAGATAAGCCGCGACGCTTCGTGCCTGACGGTATTGAAAGCCGAAGTTCCGCAAAATGAACCAGAGGCGGTAAGCAGGTTCAGACTCCCCCGATATTGCAACGATGGGGATGCGAAGGTTGCCATTTTCATCACTCACAATCTGCTTTTTCCAATTCTGCAAATGTGCTTCTAGCAACGCGTTGGAAGCTCTCAGTCGTTCCGCCGAAACATTAAATGTCTTTTCCAACGAAGGATTCAACTCGGCCAAAACGGGGATCACGTGGTGACGAATCTTATTCCTGTAATAATCGTCTGTTGCATTGGTCCGGTCTTCCCGCCATTCAATGCCGTTTTCCGACGCATAGTGACTAACTTCCGCTCGATTTGAGAGTAACAGAGGCCGGATCAAATGACCGTTTACAGGCGCGATACCTGTCAGCCCGGCGAGGCCGGTTCCCCGGGCAAGGTTCAGCAACAACGTTTCCAACGAGTCATTCGCATGATGCGCGGTCGCAACCCATCGGTAACCCATCTCTTCTCTGACCTTCTCGAACCATTCATAACGCAGTTCGCGGGCGGCCATTTGCGTCGAAACCGAAGTACCTTTTGCCAAACTCTTCACATCCGGGCTATTCACAAAAAATGGAAAATTGCACCGGGCCGCCAGTTCACGCACAAATGCTTCATCGCCCTGCGACTCCTCCCCTCTCAAACCAAAGTTGCAATGCGCAATACCCGCAGGAAGTCCCAGATTATGAAACAGATGAGTCATCACCACTGAATCGACCCCTCCGCTCACAGCGAGCAAAGTCGGCTGCTGTTTCAGATGTGGCGTGTGTTGGTTAATAAAAGTTAAAAACGAATCCAACATGAACCTGCGAATCGTATTTGATGTACTTTTGAATAAATGAGAATGGATTTATCTCTTCGTCCGGATGGCAATGGGACAGGATCCAGCCAAAGGTAAGAGAAAGAAAAGCAACATGAACAAAAAAAATAGTGCAGGAACCTGCAACCCTTTTAAACTTTTCGGCGTCATCAATATCAAAAGAAATATTTTTCAACTGACGTTCTTTGCCTTACTGATTTTTTCGCCTTATCTGTTCGCACAGAAAGCATTACCTCAGGCGCAGTCTCTTCCCAGTGATAACCTGGTGGAGATCCTCAAATCGGACGAGCTCGAAATTATCAATGAGCCGGGCGACGATTCGCGGCGGGTTACAAATGGCGTTTTCAGGCACAAGGGAGCATTTTTATACAGCAACCTCGCCATCCAGCACATCAATTCCAACATGATCGAGGCATTTGGCAATGTCAAGATCGTTCAGGGGGACACGATTACAGTAACGGGAGATACGCTTTATTATTACGGAAATACCCGCCTGGCAATCGTAAGCGGAAAGAAAACGGTCCTGAAAGACACCAAGAAAACGCTTACCACCCGGAAAATCGAGTATGATATGGCCAACGGAATGGCCTACTATAAGCTACCGGGACGGACCGTCGACGAGGAGAATGTGCTCACCAGCAAAGAAGGGGTGTACAACACCAGCACGAAAGAATTCACTTATTACAAAAATGTGAAGCTGGTCAACAAAAAATACACACTCACGACCGATACGTTACTCTACAACTCGATCACCAAATGGTCTTATTTCAATGGCAAGACCAAGATCGTGAATAAAGACGGCACTGTTGTGGGAACCCGGGGGCAGTACAATACGGAATCGACGCAGTCAGCATTTCACACGCGTACGACTGTCGACAATGAAACGTATACGCTCACCGCCGATTCACTGGTAGTTGATGGCAAATCCAATGACGGAAAAGGAAAAGGAAATGTGGTGATCGTCGCTAAAAAAGACAAAACAGTGCTGAATGGCGATGAGGGATATTACTGGAAGACAAAGGGTTATTCCAAAATTTTTGGCCATGCCTATGTCAGAAATGTGGTATCTCAAGACACGCTTTACATTCGGGCCGATACACTTTACTCATTCGAGAACTCGCGGGACAGCACCCGGAAACTGATCGGAGATCGCAATGTTTTCATATACAAATCCGATTTCCAGGGAAAATGTGACTCGATCACCTACGACACGGCAGATTCGATCATCCGTTTCTTCCGCAAACCGATCCTTTGGAGCGACCAGCATTACCAGATGGAAGCCGATTCGATCACCGCATTCCTGGTCAGCAACGAGATCAACAGAATGCTTCTCAAGGGGAAATCTTTCGTCATTACGGAAGACACGCTAGTGAAGCAATTCAACCAGGTGAAGGGTCGGACGATCAATGCCTACTTTCAGACAGGAAACAAATTGAAGCAGGTTTTGGTAGACGGCAACGGAGAGAGTGCCTACTATGCGGTAGACGATAAGCAGAAAAATATCGGTCTGAACAGGGTCGAATGCGGGAGAATGAACCTGCTTTTTGAGGACAACCGCATCCAGCGGATCGCATTCATCGGAAAACCGGATGGGAAATTAATCCCTCCTTCGAAAATAAAACCCGCTGAAAGGCAACTGGACGGTTTCAACTGGCGTATAGCCGAGAAACCGACCAAGGCCAAGACGACCTGGCAGGAAAAATAAGTTTGATCAGAAATTGTGGCGGTGTTGGCTGTCGGCACGATTTTTTAACATACAAAAATAAAGTTACCCATTCGCACAATATATTTTGAATATACAATTATTTCTCTATATTTTTGTAGCGTACTTTTCAGCTAAAAAACACATAACGCATTAGTAAAAAGTATCCGATTGCAGCTATGAAAAGAACTATACGTTTTATATATATGATTTTAGCCTTAGCCCTGAGTATTCAAGGGTTACAGGCCCAAAGTGTGTCGGGGGGAAGCCGCCTGAATATGGTCGGCAAAAAGAAAGCCCCCGCAACTCAGAATATCAAATTCTCAAACTTTTCGAGCGGCGCCAGCTATAAGCCGCTGACTTTGCAAAATCCAAAAGCGCTGAATAGATTCTACACTTCGTTTCTTTTTGCATCCGCCAATGCGGCAGACAATAATGCACTGGCTGTTGAAGTAGCGGAAAAAGGCAGTGAAAAGAAATCCCCTGCATTAGAAGCGCAACTGAGAGCAGAAGAACTGCTGTTCGTGAATGACAAGATCTCGGTTTCCAATGTATACCCCAACCCTGCAAGTGAATATGCTGAAATCGATTTCACGATCAATCCAGGCCTGCGTGACGCAAAATTGACTTTTTACAATGTATTGGGTTCTCAGATGCAGGAGTTTACACTCAACAAAAACGATCGTAAACTGCGGATAAACACCAGGGATATGGCTACTGGCTTGTACTTCTACCAACTGTCTGTCGACGGTAAGAAAGTGGCCACCAAGAAAATGCTCGTTCGCCATCAGCAATAGGCTAACTTTTAACACTATATCAGCTACGCATTCGTTATGAATCGTGTAGCTTTTTTTTATTACCTTTGCAGTTAATATGCGAAAAAACAGTTCGGCAAGCTATTTCTTGCTATTCATTGCAATCCTTGTTGTTACTTCCTGCAGTAAGTTCTCCAAGTTACAGAAGACAGGTACGGATCAGCAGAAGTACGATGCTGCCATGGCCTATTACAAAAAGGCGGACTATTACCGCGCAGGACTGCTGTTTGAGGAATTAATCCCTTTGCTCAAAGGAAGTACCGAATCCGAGCTCGCGCAGTTCTATTATGCTTACTCGCAATACCACCAGGGCCAGTACAATACCAGTCAGTTTCTCTTCAAGAAATTTTACGACACCTACGCACGCAGTGACTACGCACAGGAATCGTTGTATATGCATGCGTTTTCGTTGTACAAGGATTCTTCACCATACAACCTGGATCAAACGAGCACTTTCACGGCAATCTCGGCGATGCAGGATTTTATCAACACCTATCCTGATAGCCCGTTCCGCGAAGAGTGTACCCGTTATATCCTTGAGCTAAGGTCTAAACTTGAAAGGAAAGCTTACGAACGCGCAAGGTTGTACCACAAGATCAGTGACTTTAACCCGATGTCGCTTAAATCGGCGGTTATTTCCATCGAAAACTTCCGCAAAGACTTCCCGGACTCGCAATACAACGAGGAGCTTGCCTTCCTGAAAGTAGAATCCCAGTACAATCTCGCCTCCAACAGTTTCAGCGATAAGCAGAAAGAAAGATTCCAGGACGTTGTCAAATTCTACCAGGAACTAGTCGACAAATATCCGACCGGCAGATATAACCGTGACGCCGAAAAAATGTACGACGACAGCCAGAAGCAGATCGAAACGATTGCCAAGGTAGAAGCAGAACGCAGGAAATTGAAAGAAGCTCAACCCGACCCGGCTACCAAACCGGCCAAGGTTACCACGCCGGCGGCCAGTGCCCCGAACGGTCAGTAGCAGGCACCATTTATATTGTTTTAAAAATTTAACTATATCAGACCATTATGGCAACGAATCCATCGATCATTACCCGTGATACAGACAAGATAGCGGCGGTAACAGGTAACCTGTATGAATCCGTATCGGTCATTTCCAAAAGGGCTCGCCAGATCTCCAGCAAAATGAAAGAAGAGCTGAACAACAAACTGGCTGAATTTGCTTCCGGTGTGGATAACCTTGAAGAAGTGTTTGAAAACAGAGAGCAAATCGAAATTTCGAAATTTTATGAGCGTATGCCTAAGGCAGGAAGTATTGCGATCGATGAGTTCATCGAAGGCAAAACTTACCACAGCTACCGCGACGCCAGCGAAGAATAATACATACGCATTTCCCGAAGCCCGCCATGAATCTGATTGATGGCGGGCTTTTTTATTTTAACTTTACAATCAAATCCATTGTAAAATTGAATCTGAAAGGTAAAAAGATACTGCTAGGCATTTCGGGTAGTATTGCCGCTTACAAATCTGCTTTGCTGGTACGACTACTTGTGAAGGCAGAAGCAGAGGTGCGCGTGGTAATGACCCAATCCGCGACGGAGTTTATCACGCCGCTGACGTTGTCTACCCTTTCCAAAAATCCTGTTCTCGCCTCGTTTACCAAAAATGACGCGGGCGAATGGAACAATCATGTCGAACTGGGACTTTGGGCCGACCTGATCATTATCGCTCCTGCCACGGCAAAAACGCTCTCCAAATGTGCCGGCGGCCATTGCGACGACCTGCTCACGGCCATTTACCTTTCGGCGCGATGCCCTGTTTTCTTTGCTCCTGCCATGGATGTGGATATGTTCAAGCATCCCTCCACGCAGCATAATATCGGGAAACTGGTTAGTTACGGAAACATCTTTATTTCTCCTGAACACGGAGAACTGGCCAGCGGGCTGATCGGTGACGGGAGGTTGGCTGAGCCGGAAAATATCATCAAAGTACTCGACGCTCATTTCTCGCAACGGCCTGTTGCCCGCTCTAAACGCGTCCTGATTACCGCCGGCCCGACGGTGGAGCCGCTCGATCCGGTGCGGTTTATCAGCAACCGTTCTTCGGGCAAAATGGGGTATGCCATCGCAGAAGCTTTCGCGGCCGCTGGTGCGCATGTAACGCTCGTGAGCGGGCCTACGCATTTGAAAGCGTCTAATCCCAATATCCACACAATCGCTGTTGAAACTGCCAACCAGATGTTCAATGCGGCAAAAGAGCACTTCGAAGCTAATGACCTGATCATTTTCGCAGCTGCGGTAGCAGATTATACCCCCAGTTACGTTGCTGAACAAAAGATCAAGAAACAGGGCGACAGCATGATGCTGGACCTTTCCAAAACAACAGATATTGCGGGAACCCTGGGTGCCATGAAACGGCCAGGACAAACGATCATCGGTTTTGCACTCGAAACCGAAAACGAATTGAACCACGCCGAGGATAAGCTTGTCCGGAAAAATTTCGATTACATTGTTTTAAATTCATTGAACGATCCCGGGGCAGGTTTTGCACACGATACCAACAAAATAACCGTTATTGACAAAGACAAAAATGTGCAGCGGTTCGACCTTAAATCCAAAGAAGAGGTCGCGCAGGACATTCTTAATATCGTACTAGCCAAATGGAGCGAAGCATAAAACTACTGATCCTGACTATCCCACTGGTTTTGGGAATACTCGCGCAACGTGTTTACGCGCAGGAATTCCAGTTTACCGTCAATCTCAACTATGAGCAGCTGGTGGCGCAACAAAAGACCGACCCGCAGTCGATGAACCAGTTACAGACTTATATGAATGATTTTCTCAATAATACCCGTTGGACAAACGACCAATTTGCCAAGGAAGAGAAGATCAAATGTAAGCTCAATGTGAACCTTACCCGCTCTCTGGCGCAGGGAAATTACGAAGGCAATGCACAGTTGATTGTTTCCCGGCCTGTGTATGGTTCTACCTACGAAACCGCGTTGTTTACGTATGTCGATAAGAATTTCACATTCACTTACCTCCCTAGCACGCAGCTGTATTTTAATGAAAACACCTATACCGAAGAGCTTCCGTATATTCTGGCGTTTTACGCCAACATCGCACTGATTTTCGATTATGACTCGTTCAGCAAAATGGGGGGATCGCCATATGTCCAGAAAGCATTCAACCTGGTGAACCTTGCGAGAAACTCCTCGCCGAACAAGCGCGGCTGGGACTCGAACGGCGATTCTAAAAACCGCTATTGGCTGATCGAAAATCTTCAAAGCCAACAATTTACCCCATTTCGCGAAGGGATGTATAAGTACTATCGCCAGGGCCTGGACGTAGCGACGCAAAATCCGGCGGAAACCCGTGCGAAAACGCTTGAATTCCTGAACACCATTAAGGAGGTGAATCAGCTCCGTCCGGCGAGCGTAGTGGTCAATTCGTTTTTTGATGCCAAATCGGATGAATTGTATAAAATAATGATCGAGGGATTACCGGAGCAACGCACGCAAGCATACACCCTGCTGGTTAATCTCGACCCTTCGAAAACCCAGCTATACCAGCGGCTATCCATGTAGCACGTTATTCATGAGTAAAAGACTGATACGGATCACACCCGACCAAATAGCGAGCAAACAGGGTATTTTACGAAAACACCCGCTCAATGCCGTCCTATCAAACGGAAACACCATTTTTGGCATATTACTCTCCGTCGATGCCACGCAGCTTGTTTTGAAAGATACCCGCAACCACCTGCACCAGATCGCCCTTTCCGACTTGTACGAAGTGGTCTACGACGACGACAGAGGCATTGTACCGCCCAGCAGGCACGCCACCTTATAAAATCAGGGCAACTTCCTGTTATATTTCCTAATTGGGAAGATCATGCCTATATTCGTATCGGAGACGACGTTGATCCCCTTCATCATAGCCAGGTTGCATCATCTCCGGCAATCTGCTTCCTAAATTAGACATGCTTTCTAATTTACTGATCAAAAACTATGCGCTGATAAAGCACCTAGAAATGTCCCCCGATCCCGGCCTGAACATCATTACGGGCGAAACGGGTGCCGGTAAATCCATTATGCTTGGTGCAATAGGCCTGCTGCTCGGAAACAGGGCAGACGCAAAATCGCTGTACGACAGCAGCGAGAAATGTGTAATTGAAGGCACTTTCAACCTGACAGGCTACGATCTGGCTCCAAACTTCGAGGATGAGAATCTCGACTTCTCGGAAGAATGCATTGTGCGCCGTGAAATCTCCGCAGCTGGTAAGTCCAGAGCATTCATCAACGACACACCCGTCAACCTGGAAACGCTTCGGAAGATCGGCATGCAGTTGCTCGATGTCCATTCCCAACACGATTCGATATTGCTTGGGAATAACGAGTTTCAACTACGCGTCGTCGACTCCTACGCCGAAAACGCCTATCTGCTCAAAACATACCAGGCCGATTTTAATGCTTACCGGGAAGCTGTAAAAGCCTTCGACGAACTGAAACGCCAGGCACACCAGCTTCGCAAAGAGTTCGATTATGACCAATTCCTCTTTCAGGAATTGAATAATGCCGGCTTGAAAGCCGACGAACAGGAAAAGCTGGAACAGGAACTGACCATTCTGGAAAATGCAGTAGAGATTAAAGAAAAACTCCAACTAGCCCACGCTTATCTGGATAACCCCGAGAACTCGGCCCTCGACTTACTGAAAAGTGCAGTAGGCTCACTTACGCAAGCGTCCCGGCTGGTAAGCGAATATGATATCCTGCGCCAACGTGCCCAAAGCGCACTCATTGAGCTTCGCGACCTGGCAGAGGAAATCGACCAGGTGAATGGGAATGTGGAGTTGGATTCGGCGCGGACTGAGGTCGTTCAGGAGCGGCTGGACCTGATTTATTCACTACTCAAAAAACACCAGGTTTCCGCCGTCGCACAGCTGCTGGATATCGAAGCCAACTTGCAGGGCAAGCTGAGCATTGTTATGAACCTGGATGAAGACTTGGCCGCGGCCGAGAAGAAAGTTACACAAACGCACGACAAGATGCTCGCCGGCGCAAAAGTACTTTCCGACAGGCGCAGAAAGGTGACCAAAGCCATTGAAAAGCTTATTCTGGACCGGCTGTATGAGCTCGGCATTCCCAATGCATCGCTCAGCATCCAGATCAACGAAACCGCCCCGGCTCCAAGCGGAATTGACTCCGCAACGTTCCTCTTCAGCGGCAATAAGGGGATTGTTCCCCAAGAATTGAAATTAGTTGCCTCCGGCGGGGAATTTTCCCGGCTAATGATGGTTATTAAATATATACTCGCCGACAAGCGAAAGCTGCCGACCATTATTTTCGACGAGATCGACACCGGTGTTTCCGGCGAGATTGCCAAAAAGATGGGAAAAATGATGCAAAATATGGCGATAAACCACCAGATTATCGCTATTACGCATTTGCACCAGATTGCCAGCAGCGGCGACGCGCACTATTTTGTATATAAAGATCACTCCTCCGACAGAACTGTCAGCAGGATCAAAAAACTCACCATCGATGAACGTGTACAGGAGATCGCTCAGATGATCGGCGGGCATAATCCGTCGGAAGCCGTGCTGCACAATGCACGTGAAATGATTCTGAAAGATTGACCTATGCTTTTTCGGTTAAACCCATTTAATATGAAAAACCTTACCCTTCTATCATTCCTCCTCACACTTTGCTTCGCGTGTGGGAAAGACAAAGACCAGGAAAAACTGACAAATCTTGAAACCGAAGTACTGGCGATTCACGACGAAGTAATGCCTCAGCAGGAAGATATTGTGAGCCTGAAATCACAACTTTCCAAAAAAATTCAGGGAATCGACAGCCTTCAAAACGTAGGTGTAAGCAGCAATACGATGGCCGAACAGCGCATTAAGGCGGTAGATCTCAATCAGAAACTGGCCGATGCAGATAAGCTTATGATGGACTGGATGCATGCATACCGCGGCGATTCGGCCAAAAAACTGGAACCCAAAGAAGCTCTCCTTTATTTCGAAAAAGAGAAAGAAAGGATATTGCTCGTCAAACAAGCCACACTGAAATCTATCCAGGAGGCGAAAACATTTTTAGAATAACCCGTTTATGAATTCGAAAGTAAAATCATTCCTTTTCCATTCGCTGTTTATTTCCGGTTCAATGGCTGCCATTACCGGTTGCGGTGATTCGGACAATAGACTGCCGATCCTGGGAGAGCGCGACGTTGTGAAGAAGACTGTGGATGGAAAGGAAGTCGTTGACACCATTTATAACAAGATCCCGAAATTCGCTTTTGTTAACCAGTACGGAGATACTATTACCGAGAAAATTGTCGAAAACAAGATTTACGTAACCGACTTTTTCTTCACGACCTGCCCTACCATTTGCCCGGTTATGAAAAAGCAAATGGTAAAGGTATATGAAGCATACAAGGGTAACCCGGATGTGATGATCCTCTCCCACTCCATTGACCCCGAACACGACACACCGGCAGTACTGAACCAATTTGCGAAGGATTTGGGCGTGGAAGGCCAGCAATGGCAGTTCCTGACGGGCGACAAGGCCCGGATTTATGAAATTGGCCAAAAGAATTATATGTCCACAGCCAAGGAAGACACCACCGTGCAGGGCGGATACATCCACAGCGGGGCATTCATCCTCGTCGACAAGGACAAGCACGTGCGCGGCATGTATGACGGTACCACTGAAGAAGGTACCAAAAAATTGCTCAACGACATGGAAAGGTTACTGGCTGAATACAAAAAATGAAATTGCTGCAATTGAACCGTACCGCCACAGCCCGCATCCTGGTGTTGCTAATGCTGGGCCTGGCATCATGCCGCAGTTCGGAAGAACTGAAAAGTGAGCAGTATTTTGTGACCGGACAGCAGTTGTACATGACGCATTGTGCCAACTGCCATCAAATGGAAGGCAAAGGAATGTCCAATCTGTACCCTCCCATTGCCGGGTCGCCGATTCTTTCCGACAAGGAACGCGTAGCCTGTATTATCCAGTACGGCATGAGCGATACGATCGTTGTGAACGGCAAGAAGTTCAGCAGGCCCATGCCTCCCAATCCTAAATTGACCGAGATAGAAATTGCGGAAATCGTAAGTTTTGTTTCAATGAAATGGGGCAAAGACAGCGTTTATACACCCATTGAGGTTATACACAAAGCATTGGCGGAATGCAAGGCTGATTAAAATTCTGTAAGGAATGTTCCGGTACCTTTCCGCAACTTGATCCGGGAAAAGTCCTGTTCGGCATCCATTCCCACCGCATTGGTCGTTTCCGATGTCAATGTATTTCTTACTTTCAATGGCTTATCAGTAAAAACCTTGCGGGTTCCCGGGCTCCAATTGAGCTCGGTGGTCGTCAGGATTTGGTGGTCCTGTAATTTCACAACACGCACATGTCCCTTCACAATATACACGTCCGCATTGCGGTCGTACCTGCCCGAGTCCGAGCGCAGCGTAGTTACCACCGTTCCCAGCGAATCAAAAAAACTGATATTGACCGAGTCCGGAAAAACCCGGGTTTCGTTCTGATAGGTTAATGACCTGGGCGTTTTGACATACACTTTCATGTTGCCTTGCTCGCTGTACTTCACCACCAGGTCGTTGACAATTTCTATCGGTCCATTGTAAGCCGCTCCGATTTTATCCGTTTTCGGTTCACAAGCTGCGAAAAACAACGCGCAAAGTGCCAGAATACAAAAAGGAGATAAGTGATTATCTCCTTTTGAAAAAACCTTTTGAATGCTTTTGCTAAGCATAAGACTGCCTGTTTAGTCGATCCTTCTTTTCTCAAACCATCTCTCCAGGAGCGTCACACCCAAAACCACGCGTCCG
Organism: Dyadobacter fermentans; assembly: GCF_019924045.1. Classification (GTDB taxonomy): domain Bacteria; phylum Bacteroidota; class Bacteroidia; order Cytophagales; family Spirosomataceae; genus Dyadobacter; species Dyadobacter fermentans_A. The sequence goes on from NZ_JAHXBN010000032.1 coordinate 31,490, forward strand.
TAACGCTCGCGGATGGCGCCGCCGGAGTTGGTACCGCGATGCCCTCCTACCAATGCTATCGAAAGGAAATTGGCAAAACCACGGCCCATCGGGAAAGTAAAGCCGAGGCTGACATTTGTATCGTTGATTTTCGTTGTGCCCACCACATACGGCGTGTTACCGGTGCTAAAACCAATACGGTAGCGAACGTTGTCAAAATAGTTAAGTGAGGCGAACTTTGGGATATATTCCGCACCGACGTGCAGACGATTCACGTCTCTCAGCGCTTCATTCACATTTCCGAAACCTCTGTATTGGGACCATGACTGGTGACTATAATCCACAGAAACCGTCATTTTGAATGGCCATTCAAGCGTTGCTCCTACCTGGTATTGCTCAGGCACTTTCATGGAACCGCCCAGGTTGTTTTCTAATGTATCGGGTGTTGCAACAGGGAATGAACCTTGCGTAAGCTCAAATGAGGTCGTTTTGGTCGCATTCAAAGCAGTACTGAAACTATATGCACCACCAAGGTTCAGATTCAGCTTGTTTTCCTTTTTAATAGGGATACGAACGGAACCACCGGCGCGGAAGGCAATGTCCGAATAGGTATTGCGTTCGTTAAGGCTCACGATGTAGTCAGACGGCACGCCATTTACAAAAAGCATTACGTCCGACGCTCTTCGCACATTGCCGAAAAAATAGCTGCTTTCGAGGCCCAGGCTTACATAACGTCCGATTTGGAACGAGTTGACTACCGATGCCTTGTTGACGCCGCCTTTTCCTGAAACGGTATATTGCGCAACGCCTGTTGAACCGGATACCGGCCGCGTAAACGAGTTCTCAAAGTCAATAAAGCTGTAAGGCTTCAAATTGGCGCCGATTACCCATCTAGGTGTAATAGGAAACGACAAAGACAGATAAGCCAGGTTTCCACCTGCGTTTCTCTGATTCAGGTTCCCGGAAGCAATATCCTTATATTGTCCAACCAACCCCACATCCAGTGTAGTAAACCTGTTACGCACCCAGAGCGCCGGGTTCAGGTTGTTGACCTGGAATCCGCTTCCTGCGGCGACACCGGCTCCTCCCATACCAGTATTGTCGGAATATGCATCCCCGTAAAATTCCCCCATGCCGAGCGATGAATACGGAGAATTGCCCAATCCTTGTGCTTTTGCAAGATTTGTACAACCCCAACCGAGTGTAATGGCAAGCGTGACTATTCCTATTCTACTGTAAAGAGACATTATATGTTAAAATTCTGTTCAATCCTATTAAAACCAGTTCCGGCACCGCAAAGATGGGTGGTTTCAAGCTACTTTCAAAAAAAGCAGCATCCCCACCGCATAATACTACGCGTAAAGTCGGGTAATTGTGTCGGTATCGTTCAATAATTCCTTCGATTTCAGCAAGGGTGCCGTTCATTACACCGCTTTGCATCGCCTGACGGGTGCTTTTTCCGATCAAATCAGGCGTTTTTTCAGGCTCGAAAAGTGGAAGTCTTTTAGTAAACGTATGCATGGCGTTGAATCGCATCCGCACACCGGGAGAAATTAAGCCGCCCTGAAATGTTGCATGACGGTCGATGAGGTCATAGGTGATGCAGGTACCCATATCGATCACCACGAGATCTTCGCCGGGAAAGAGATAATTCGCCCCCGCAGCAGCGGCAATCCGGTCGGCACCGAGTGTCTGCGGCGTATCGTAATGTTTGGTAATCGGCAAAGGGGTGTCGGGCGTCAATCCCATCACCTGCACCGGTTCGCCCAGCGCTTCCTGAAACTCTTCCTGCGTCCTTCCGACTGACGAAAAAAACAAGTACTCCGGCAGTTCCGCCCTCACATTCCGGATCAATTCCGGGAATTCCAGGTGCGTCGTATATCGTATAAGTTTTTCCCCTTCGAACCATCCGATCTTCGAAAAGGTGTTCCCGGAATCCACAACAATGTTCATAGTCCGCAAAATTCCGATTTTCCCTCCACAAAAACTAAGGCTGCAAAAAAGTTACTGCGCGTTAAATCACCGACTTGGGCACATTATCCGAGATTTTTTGTCATACAAAAACAATAATAAATAGCTTGGCACGGTTTTTAAGCTAAATATTTGGAAATTAAACCATATATATTTACCTTCGTCCATCCAAGTCAGTATCGACTCGTAAATCCAAATTCCATCTCGCAGTAACTTCGCGCCTCAGCGTTATCGAGATTTAAAATCTTGCTGATTTATTGTCAATACTTCCTGTTTGTACCTGTTACAATTTTCAGATTTGATCCATCAAAGTTTTGCAGTTTGTAAAGCCTTTCGCGCGGGCTTTCGCAATAAATGCTTATCAACCTATCAATGACCATCACGTGACTTCAGGGCGCGCAGTCCTGTTTATATCCAATTATATTCACAACCTTATTGTCCAATTGGTAAAGTGACCCTTTACTTACCATTTTCTGTATGCCTACAATTGATGATTTAAACATTAAGCTTTTATCAGAGCTACGAGAAATAGCGGGTGCTCTGGGAATACCCGATCATGCCAAACTCCCTAAAAAAGAACTGATTAACAGGATAATTTCGCAGCAGGAAGCACCTGCGCCTGTTGCCGCACCCGTGGCTGTGGAAGCTCCTGTACTGGAAGCAGTTTCAGCGGATTCTGGTGAACCCAAGAAAAAACGGGCTCGCAGGCCCATCGAACCGACCCCCGTGCCGGTTCCCGTGAAAGGCGGCAATAACCGTCCTGTACGGAATAAAAAAGATATCCCAACCGGCCCTTCTTCTGCCCCGCTGTTCGATACCCCTGCCCGCCAGGAGTTTCCGAAACGCCAGGAAGAGCGTCCGAAAAATATAGATACATCGCTCGAAATCGACGAGGACAATGATACCCTCAACGACTTGGGCAGAGAAGAAATCCCTGCAGAAGTAGAGACAGCTACCGAGCCGGAAGTTACCGTCGCTGAAATTCAGGCTGACATTCAGGAAGAAAAACCGCCGGTAATTGCGCAGGAAGCAGTTGCTCAGCCACGAGAAGAGCGCCAGCAACGCCCTCCTCACGAAGGCCAGGAAAGACACCAGCAGCCTCAGGCACAACGCGAAGACCCTTCTTCGAAAATCAAACGCAATTACAACAATTATGTAAGAGAGTTTGATGGCCTGATCGTCAATGAAGGTGTGCTGGAAATCATGCAGGACGGCGGCTACGGCTTCCTTCGCTCTGCGGATTACAACTACCTGGCAAGCCCCGACGATATTTACGTTTCACCCTCGCAAATCAAACTATTCGGTCTGAAAACCGGTGATACCGTAAAAGGTCAGATCCGCCCGCCGAAAGAAGGAGAAAAATACTTCGCGCTGCTGCGCGTGGAGACGGTTAATGGAAAGACTACCGAAGAAATCCGCGACCGTATTCCATTTGAATACCTTACTCCATTGTTCCCGGACGAATGCCTGCGCCTGAGCTCGCGCCCGGAACAATATTCTACCCGTATCCTCGATCTTTTTGCACCTATCGGAAAAGGCCAGCGCGGTATGATCGTCGCACAGCCTAAAACCGGTAAAACCGTGCTTTTGAAAGAAATCGCAAATGCTATCACCCGTAACCACCCCGAAGTGTTCCTACTGATCCTTTTGATCGACGAACGCCCGGAAGAGGTTACCGACATGCAGCGCAGCGTACGTGCGGAAGTAATTGCTTCGACATTCGACGAGCAGGCCGACCGCCACGTGAAAGTTGCGAGCATTGTTTTGGAAAAAGCCAAAAGAATGGTGGAATGCGGTCACGACGTGGTGATTCTCCTTGACTCGATCACACGTCTGGCGCGTGCGTACAACACGGTGGTTCCTTCATCCGGTAAAATTCTCTCCGGTGGTGTGGATGCCAACGCATTGCATAAGCCGAAACGCTTCTTCGGCGCTGCACGTAACGTCGAAAACGGCGGCTCGCTGACGATTATCGCTACCGCATTGATCGACACCGGTTCCAAAATGGACGAAGTTATCTTCGAAGAATTCAAAGGTACCGGTAACATGGAATTGCAACTCGACCGTAAGCTATCCAACAAACGCGTATTCCCTGCCATTGACGTAATGGCATCCGGTACACGCCGCGAGGACTTGCTGCTCGACAAAGAAACACTCAAAAAAGTATGGATCCTACGCAAGCACATGGCCGACATGAACGCCATGGAATCAATGGACTTCCTGCTCGAACATATGAAAGGGACCCGGAACAACGAAGAGTTCCTGATCTCGATGAACCGATAAATAAGAAGGCCCGGACCAACGTCCGGGCTTTTTTGCGTTATAAGTGCTTCTATTGCATCTTATTGGACGAAACCCTATTTTTAGGTAGTAGCGTACACAACGTTAAACTCCGTTCCTGATGTTCAATAGCAAGGCGCTTTGGTGGACCCTCCTGGGATTCTGGATTGCAGCTTCCATTTATTGGCATGTTTGTAAACTCGAGCAGTTCTGCGACATGCTTTTCGATTCCCAGGCGCTGCTACCGGAAGCCGCCTCACAAAGCGGCCTGGTGCGGATTTCGCTGCGGGAATTCGGGCTCCCTACCTATCGCATTGAATTGTCTCATTTCTGGCAGCATACCATTATGATCGGCGTCACGTTGGTCATCGGTTTCATACTCGGGCGCGCCTATGAAGTGAAGAAAACCAGAGACCTTCGGTACAAACTGAACCGCATTCACCGCGAGCTGGCCTATTATCAATCAAAACAATGAACCCGCTCATATTTTCACTCGATTTGGACAGCTTTCCTGTGGCAGTAGGCGAAATCACCCTGCTGCTGGTCGCTGCCGCCATGGCAGGTTGGTTCCTCGCAAAAGTGATTATCAAAAAGAGAATTGATAACTTGCGGGAATTAATAGAGGAAAAGAAATACGAACTCGCTCAATACCGGACTTTAACGAACACCACAGTGGATTACCCGATTGCTACCAACGCTCACAAAACCGTTTATCCCCCGATCAGCCCCGATCACGCGCCCGACGACCTCAAAGTCATTGAAGGAATAGGACCCAAAATCGAGGAGATTTTAAACAAAGAAGGCATCCATACCTATGAGCAACTTATGGAAACATCTCTGCTCCGCATTGCAAGTTTCCTTAAAAAAGCCGGCCCGCGTTACCAGCTCCATGATCCCTCGACCTGGCCGCAGCAGGCCGGTCTCGCCAAGCAGCAGAAATGGGAGGAATTGGAAAGATTGAAACACAAACTGATTTCAGGAAGATCATAAAAACGAAAAGCCGCTTTTTACAGCGGCTTTTCGTTTAAATATCAATCTCAATTATAAAGTACTCACAGTTCTCTGAATAAACTGGGTCAGGTCATTACCAGAAAGCATTCCCTGCGACAGCAATGCCAGGTCATAAACCTGCTTAGCCAACGACTTTTGTTCGTCTTCATTCTCCGATCCCGCAATTTTACCGATCAGCGGGTGGTTGGAGTTGAGCGAAACAGTGTACATCAAAGGCATATCGCCAAACATAGAACGCTGGCCCGAAGATGCCTGCATGTCGGTCATACGGCGCATGAATTCAGGGAATGTGATCACCACTGGCAATTCGTCAACCGGCATTGCTTCCACCGTAATATGTGCGGTTTTGTTTTCCGAAACGCCTTCGAACACCTTCTTCACTTTTTCCTGATCGTCGGAAGAAAGGATGCTCTCCAGCTTCACTTCTTTCTCTACCAACTTATCCAGTGTATCCGCGTCAACACGTTTGATGCTGATCTTTTCCAGCTTCTGCTCCAACGCATTGATAAAATGTGAATCGATCATGCTGTTCAGCACGAGGACGTCATAGCTACGTTTTTTGGCCGATTGGATGAATGCATCCTGCTTTTTCTCGTCGGTCGTGTACAACCAAACAAGTGATTCGTTCTTGTCAGTCTGATTTTCCTTGATATGCTCGCGGTATTCTTCGAAAGTGAAGTATTTACCGTCGGTGTTTTTCAGCAAACAGAAATCCTTCGCCTTTTCATAGAATTTGTCATCGCTGATAATGCCGTATTTAACGAACAAACCAATATCATCGAACTTTTTCTCAAAGCCTTCGCGGTCGTTTTTGAAGATTTCCAGCAGCTTGTCAGCTACTTTACGGGTAATGTATCCGTTGATTTTCTTCACATTACCATCCGCTTGCAGATAGCTGCGCGATACGTTCAAAGGGATATCCGGCGAGTCGATCACACCGTGCAACAGTTGCAGGAAGTCGGGTACGATGTCCTTCACTTCGTCCGTAATGAATACCTGGCGGCTGTAAAGCTGTATTTTTTCACGCTGACCGGAGAAGTCGTTGCGCAGTTTCGGGAAGTACAACACCCCGGTCAGGTTGAATGGGTAATCCACATTCAAATGGATCCAGAAAAGCGGATCTTCGCCGAAGGGATAAAGCTCTTTGTAAAATGCGAGGTAATCTTCGTCTTTCAGATCAGACGGACTTTTTGTCCAGATCGGGCTTGGGTTGTTGATCACCTTGTCTTCAAACTCGATCTCGATCGGCAGGAACTTACCATATTTTTCCAGGATGCCACGCAGGCGGTGTGCGTCCAGGAACTCTTCTGAATCTTCCGCAACGTGCAGGATAATGTCCGTTCCGCGTTCTTCTTTTTCTACGGAAGAAATTTCAAACTCTGTCGAACCGTCGCATTCCCAGCGAACCGGCTCTGCCCCTTCTTTATAAGATTTGGTAATGATCTCTACATTCTGGGCCACCATATAAGCCGAGTAGAAACCCAGACCGAAGTGACCGATAATGCCTTTATCGCCCTCGCCTTTGTCTTTATACTTTTCAACAAACTCGGTAGCGCCGGAGAACGCGATCTGGTTAATGTATTTTTTGATCTCGTCGGCTGTCATACCGATACCATTGTCACTGATAGTGATCGTTTTGGCATCTTTGTCAAGCTTCACAACCACTTTCAGATCACCCAGCTCGCCGTTGTATTCACCATAGGAAGCCAGCTTTTTGATCTTTTGTGACGCGTCCACCGCATTGGAAACAAGTTCTCTCAAAAAGATTTCGTGGTCCGAATAAAGGAATTTCTTGATAATCGGAAAGATATTCTCGGTGTGAATGCTCAAATTCCCTTTTTCCTGAATCACTGATTCCATAGTTATGCTATCGTTTGTTTTATATTTTAAGAATGTAATTTGCGCTTTGCAATACGCGCCAAAAATATGCGTTCCAATAACAATCAAAACGCATGCCGGCTGACACATTGTCAGTAGTCCCCTACCCAGTGGTACGAAAGCTTAACCGGCTGGTATGTGAAAGGCTTTTTTACTAATATTGCGACCGGTAAACAACTCAACTAAAATCACCAAACCAGTTCCGCCGAACACCAATTTCTGACATGAATCTGATTAAAAAACTTTTTGTAGGAGTATTCTTTATCAGCGGGTTCTCTGCCTGCACCACCATGAACTCCGTTCCCCTTTCGAATTACACTGTTTTTACCGAAGACCTCCGCCGCGACCTGGAAGCTGCCAATATTTCCCTTACGAAAGTTCAGTTTTTCAACGACAAGTCGATCAACATCCGTCGTGAAGTGACCGACCCGAACGATATCAAGGTAAATCCCGAAGGACAGATCACGATGAGCAACGGCAAAAGCATTCAGACGATCAACGTTCTGCCATTCACACCGGGCGTTGCATTAAGCACCGGCGATGGCACGATCAACGTTTCGTGGGACGACACCCAGCAGGATACCAAAGGGATGAAATTCAACCTGAGCGGCCAAAACTACTTCCTCGACGTACTTCCCAACAACAAATTCGATTACAAAGAGCGCACATTCGACCTGCAAAGCGGCAATGGTACCCGTCTTTTTGTGAAGAAGGATTTGTTGAAACAGGTGAAAAACCAGAGAGAGACATTGAAAGGACGTAAGGTGAACCAGTAATTCACTCACATTCATAAAAAAAATAAAAGGTCGGGAAACCCCGACCTTTTATTTTTTGAGCGTTCCTTTATCAGTTTAGGTTAAAATATTGGCTTTTATTGCTATTCGTCCGGGGTTTCTGGATGATCTGCGAGTTGCGGATCAGCACAATCACCACCAGACCGGTAATAATCGCAAGGGAGATTTGTAAAAAGGAGATAATACCAAAACTCGCCACATTCACTTTCGAGGCTTTCATCAGATCCTTCCCGATCGTCGACTGAATACCCGCCAGCTCATTCAGGTTCAAGATCGTACTCTCGAAAGTCGTGCTGCCCGGCGCTGAAAACAGTTGCTTCGCATCAGCGAACGATCCGGCCCTACAATATGCAAGCACCTGGCCTTCCAGTCTTGCATATTGTCCTATTTGACTTTTGAAGTCTTGAAGACTTTTCGCTTCCTCATCTACCAGGTAGGTTTTCTCGAACAACCGGATCAGGGAATCGATGCTGCGATCGTGCGCGCGCAGCAACGCCGTCACGTGCGCAGGTGACTGTTGCGCTTCCGAATAGAGGTAATTTTCCAGCGAGAGACGCTTACGGTACAGATTTTCTGTGAGATACAAAATCGTGGTCGCGGGAACGAGGCGATCCTTATAAATAGAGGAAAACGACTCATCGATCCCTTCCACATTATAGCGGGAAATTAATGTTCCGCCAACGATCAATGCCATGATCCCTCCCAACAAAATCGCAGCTTTAAACTTCTGCTGAATAACAAATGACCATTTCATGGCGACCACCTCATGAATTGAAAATTAACTTTCCCAAGGTATCAATGTATTTAGAAAATACAAAAATATCTTTTTATATTAACGAAAAAGGGCGCTGTGTAATATCTGTTTCGCAATGTACACACAAAAAAAGCGCAGAGGCAAAAGCCCCTGCGCTACGGCAGCAGTATCGCAAACCTAGTTTTGCTGACCGCCGCCTCCTACAACATCCGTATTGTTAACCGACTTTGTTTTCTTCTTAGGTGCATTGAAGCTCATCTTTCCGATCGAATAGCTAAATGTAACCTTGAAATTGCGGTTATAAAGCTGTGTAGCGCCGGTCTGTACGAACTGCGGCGAAGTCAGGTCCGAGGTGAACCGCACACCCTTGGTCAGGAAGTTCTCTGCTCCGAAACCAATGCTGCCTTTCTTGTTAGCAATATCCTTTTTGAACCCTAGCGAGTACATGTAGAAGCCTGTGCGCGTACCCTGCAACTGGATCTCCTTGCCGCGGTAGAAACCAAATGCCTGCACCCCCCAGCCGTTTCGCAACGAGATTTGCGACATCAACCGTCCGCCATAATTAAAACCGGAGTTGCTGATCCCCACCGAAGTACCGTTCAGACCGGTCGTTTGGCCTTCGAGGTAAGAATGCAGAATGTCGATACTTCCATTCAAAGTCCATTTAGGCGTCAGGTACACGTTCGCGAAGATATTCGCTCCGTAGGCTCTTTGCTTACCAATGTTTTCATAAGTAGTAACGATCGCGCCTTGCAGGGTATCCACGGCCATACGCACCTGCGTGATCGAGTTGTTGGTCTGCCGTGCGAAAACCGATGCGTTAATGTAGGTCTTCTTAATATTGGTGCTCAGTCCAAGCTCAAAGTTGTCGGTCAGTTCAGGACTCAATGCCGGGTTACCGGTACTGATGCTCTGCGGATTTGAGAGGTTCACGTTCGGGTTCAGCTGCTGGATACCCGGGCGTTGAATGCGTCGGTTATAAGCCGCTTTCAAAGTAGTACTACCTGAAAGCGCCTTCGACACGTTGATGCTCGGCACGAGGTTTCCGTAAGCCGGAATGTCGATCGGCTTGTTGTCCCCCATATCGGCTGTAATGCCGGTATATTCGTAGCGCGTTCCTAGTTTGAACGTGTATTTGCTTTTGGTAGAAAGCGTGTAGGAGAAATATCCTGCCGCCACATTCTGCTTGTAGTTCAAAGCACCCGACGGATTAGTTGTGCTTAGCACAAAATCCCCTGATTCCCCGGCAGTAAAGTATTTAAAATCGCTGTCCACAGTCCTGAAAATGCCTTTCGCACCAAATTCCAGTAACTGGTTTTTACCCAACGGCGTCTGGTAATCCGTTTGGAGCGTCAGTTCCGAGTTCTGATTTTTGTTCTCGTTTTTCAATTTGCTGTCTACCGCGCCCGATTCGTTCAGGATATCCGTATTGAAATTGTTGGTCAGTCCGGTGCGGCTGTACAATGTGGAAATGCTCCACTCCTGCTGCGGCTTGAACGTGCGGATGTAGTCGATATTGAAATCCACAGTTCCTGAAAGGTCCTTGCGATCCACCTTACGCAGCGAGCTGTTGTTGAGAATGCTGTTTTCGTATTGATTGATAGTCAGGTCCTGCTTTTGGATAAAATTCCGCGTTCCATAGCGCAGGCCGGCAGATAATGCCTGATTTTTACCCAAATCGTAATCCCATCCCAATGAATATTGCCCGAACAAACCGCGATCTTTCGCGGTCGAACTCTGGTTCGTCAGGAAAGAATTGCTGCCGGAATACGTCGTCTGATCGAGTACCGAAGTGGCCTTGTTATAGAATGCACGGCCGAAACCACCGAGTGTAAAACCCATTTTACCTTTGCGGTAGCTTCCGTTCAAGCCCAGGTTCGAGCCACGGTTACCCACACCCGAATCGATATTCAGCGTCAGGCCTTGCAGGTTGTTCTTTTTGGTAATAATATTAATGATACCACCCGAGCCCTCCGCGTCATATTTTGCCGAGGGCGAAGTGATCACTTCCACCGATTTGATCATGTCCGCCGGAATCTGCTTCAAAGCATCCGCCACATTGGCCGCGATAATGGTAGAAGGTTTATTATTAATCAAAACCTTGATGTTCGCGCTTCCCCGTAAGGATACATTCCCGTCCAGATCCACTGAAAGCATCGGCACTTTGCGCAACAGGTCCGAAGCATCGCCACCTTTGGAGGTAATGTCCTTCTCCGCATTAAAAACCATCCTGTCTACCTTCTCTTCGATCAGCGATTTCTCGCCGGTAATGGTTACCTCCTGCAAATTCTGCACGCTCGAAGCAAGCTGAATCGATCCCAGTTCGACGTCCTTGCCTTTTTCGACTTTCACGTTCACAGCCTTGTCTTTGTAGCCAATGAAAGAAATCATCAGCTTGTAAGAACCTGGCGCTACTTTAGAGAGGGTAAACTTGCCGCTCTCGTCGGCAGTGGTACCGTCAATGGCCTTGTTATCAGCGACATTGAATAATGCAATACTGGCAAACTCCACGCCTTTCGCTGCGGCTGAATCCAGTACAATTCCTGAAATTTTGGAGTTACCCTGCACAGGGGCCTGTGCGAATGAATGGTTGGCGGCAATAGCCAAAAAGAGCGTCAAAACGACAAATCTGACAGCTGATAGTAAGGGATTCTTCATGGTTTTTATAAGTTTTCAAAGAGGGTGCTTTCGCCACTATCCTACTTAAATACAATTCTCGATACAAAGGAAAAACATACTTTGTATTTATTATTTGATAATAGATAGCTACCCCGTTTTCATCTGCGAATCGGCACTTTCGGGATACCAAACTGAAAACGCGATGTAATTCACGCCACCCGGACGGGCGAGTGCGGCTTGTGGTACAATTTTGGTGATGGAGGCATTCAATAAGGCGATCATGCAGATTGCTGCACCATTTGTGCGTACTTTTGAAACTCGAATGCACACCGGCGAGGTTCGGTATGCGCTAACTTACTCTTCTGTTCATGAATGATGTCGTCATAGATTTTAGCAAAGTCCACCAGATAAATCTATTCGGAATAACCATTATGGAGCCCTCGACGGTGCTGTCGAGCCTGATGATGACTGCTGTGTGTATCTACGCGTTTATCCATCTCAACAAACTCGGGCGCGCGCACCGTATGTACAAGCAAATCCAGTATTTCTTCCTTTTCATGGCCATTGCTACGGCTATCGGCGGGATACTGGGACACGGTTTTCTGTACATGACCGGGAAAGTCGGTAAAATACCGGGCTGGTTTGCCAGCATGATCGCCGTCGCATTGTTCGAACGTGCGGCCATCTGGCATATTAAGCCGCTCCTGCATCAGCGCAATGGCCTCATCCTGGGCTGGCTGAACTACGTCGAACTCACCATATTTTTTGTACTCACATTCATTACCCTGGATTTTCGGGTTGTGGAAGTCCACGCATTCTACGGGCTGTTCCTGATGCTCTTCATGATCGAGCTCTATGTTTATAAGAAGAAAAAGGACCCGGGCAGCAAGAATATCTTCCTCGCAACGCTCATGGGCGCGATAGCCGCCGGTTTCCATGCATTGAAATTCAGCTTCGGCGATTGGTTCAATTACAACGACATCGCCCACATACCGATGTCGCTCTCCATCTGGTTCTACTACCAGGGCGCACGACATATGACCTACTACGGAGAGGAGATGATTGTGCCGGAGGAGGTTATTGAGGGGGATTTGACCGCCGACCGCTGACGGCCAATCGCGGTATGTGCGAGCGATACGGTAATTGACCATGGACCGCCGACGGCCGACCGCCGATTGTGGTACGTGTGAGCGGTAGGGTACCTGACCATGGACGATGGACCATAGACCATGGTTTTGTTTAATGTTGCAAAAGAATAGATCGCCAAATAGCAAAAAGCGGATGCCCCATCACAGGACATCCGCTTTTTTCATGCCAACATGGTCAGTGGTCCATGGTCGGCCACCCTTGGCTCATGGTCTAATCAGCGGTCAGTGGTCGGCCGTCGGCGGTCAACTACTTATTCGGCTGCGGCGTGTAGCGCAAATAGGGCTTCACGATATTCAAACCTTTTGTAAACTTCTTCTGCGCATCTTCGGTGCTTACGGCAGGCACCACGATCACGTCTTCACCATCTTTCCAGTCTGCCGGTGTGGCTACGGAATAGTTGGCAGTCAGTTGGAGAGAATCCACCACACGAAGGATTTCGTTGAAGTTACGGCCTGTCGATGCAGGGTAAGTCAGTGTCAGTTTGATCTTCTTGTCCGGACCGATCACAAATACCGAGCGTACCGTTGCTTTTTCGCTGGCGTTCGGGTGGATCATGTCATACAATTGCGCTACCTGGCGGCCTTCATCAGCGATGATCGGGAAGTTCACTTCGGTATCGTTTACTTCATTGATATCCGGGATCCAGCGGTGGTGTGAATCCAGGTCGTCGACGCTCACGGCGAGTACTTTCACATTGCGTTTCTCAAACTCACCTTTCAAAAGGGCCGTTTTACCCAATTCGGTTGTACAAACGGGAGTAAAGTCAGCGGGGTGAGAGAACAACAATCCCCAGCTATCTCCCAGCCATTCGTGAAATTTAATGGGTCCTTGCGTGGTATTTGCTTCAAAGTCCGGTGCGATATCTCCTAATCGAAGTGACATAATGGTGAAGGTTTAAAGAATGAAACATTAATCTACTAACATTGTAGAGTAGAACACAAAATTAAAGAAATAGTTTCATTAAACGGCCCATTTCTTCCATTAATAAATCCTCCGGCAAACCGCTCCCGCCAAAGCGGCATTACCGGCTGATAATCTTCATTTTAACCAATTTTAACCGCATTTTAAGGCTTGTTTAATTGCGTTTTAATTGCTGTTTGTCTCCTTTGAGAAACGAAAACCGGAGATGGGTTCTGCGCCCGGCCGGTCGGCAAAAAGACTTTGTAAAACGCTATCAGCTTCTGCACATGACAGCCCGGAACAACTCTTTCGACGAACTCGCGGTACTGCATGAGTTGAAGCGGTTTTTGCCGGCATTGTCGGCCGGAAGGGCATTTACCCACCGGAATCCGTTGGAGGCTTTTCAGCACTTACACTTTCATGACGCGCTGCGGCACGCGTCCGAAATGCTCGGTTACCAAACCTCCCTTTCCCTGGAAGAATACCGTTCGTTTTATAACTCTAAAAGAGTGAAACCCGACGTTCTGGAAAAAGTGCTGGTGGAGAAAAAGGGAGCTGCAAAGACCTTTGAGTGGCAGGACAAAGTGCTGATGAAGAAATTCCCGACCGCCGCGGCCGCACCGCGGATCGGCCGGTTGAGGGCCAACTGGCAAAAGCAATATAGCACGGATCCGGATGCCCGTGTCCATCCCAGATTGTTCCGTATCCTCGGCAACTATCTCGACCACGGCGTTTCGGACTGGTCATTCCCGGTACGCGGACAAGGCTTTCTCGACTCCATGCGCGAAATGGAGGCGAACAGCTTTATCAGCGCATTCAATACGCCCCGGGCGCGTAAAATGCTTTTGCAGAACACGCCGTCGATCGGCGATCTGCTCGCTATCATTGTCGGCGACGAGGCACTTTTCAAACAATACCTTTTCGACCAGCAATTTGCCCATCGGGGCTGGTCGGGATTGGTGGCAACTTTGGAAAGTAACCGCAACAACCTGCCCAATCGTAGCCATATTACCCTCCGGGAGTTGATCGTGTTCGAATTGCTCCTGGAAATCGACGTACTGGACGATCGCCTTGGTAAGCAGTGGGAGCCGCTCGCTTCCCGCCTGGCAAGTCCTCCGAACGATTTGTTTGCACCGGTCCCCGCCAGCGAAAAGAGCGAGGTACTTGCCATTTGGCAGGAAGTGGTGGAATGGAGCTATTATGAGGAAGTACTAGCCGGATTAAGCCGGAATTCGCCGAATCAGCACAACAGTTATGCGTCGGGAACGGTTCGCGCGAGCGCCCCGGAGTCCCTTTGCATTATCGGAAGGCCCTCGGTAGCGCGGAACACCCCGCCCGGCTACCGTGTGGCTCTCCACAGTTACGACTTCTCGCTCGATCGGGACGGTGCTGAGCTGGAAAGGATGCTCGAAACCGTGGTACCCTCGCTTGGGGCCACCAATCTTGAATACTTTTTCTCCCGCACGAATTTCGCGGATGTGAATGCCGGCAATGCGCTGCTTGATCAGCTAATAGGCCTGTTCGGCGTGGCTGATGGTACCCGCGGAGATTTACGGCCGGGTTTGCCAACCGAACTCACAGAAGGACTGGAACCAATACGCCTGCTATGCATTGTGGAGCATTTCCACGAAACGGTGCTGAAAGTAGTCGGACGGCGATCCGTCGGGCGGCGGTCCGTCGGACGGCGATCCGTCGCACAATGGATTATGAATGAGTGGGTACACCTGGTAGTGATCGACCCTGTCAGCCGTGAACTCCGGGTCTTAAAGAACGGTGAAATGGTGGGCTATAAGTCCGACCCATTAAAATATTCGCTATCGGTGGCTGGTGATTGGTGAGGCCGCATTGCTGATTAATACCGGTCGTCGATAGCTTTTTTGAGTGAATGTATGTTTTGGAGTGATTTCCATTTTGACGGTTTGACGCTGTCCTATCTGACCATCGGATTGGCTATGACAATGCTGGCTGTATGGAATGGCCGCAAAACATTGCGCGGACATAAGCAATGGCCCCGCTTTATCATTACGGTTCTATTTTTTTGTGCGGGTTACGGGTTAGCCATTTTGTCTGGTGGATTAAAAATGTTGTTGCTTGGCTGGGAGATTATGGGCATTGCCTCATTTCTGCTCATTATCCTCCACCGCGATTTCAAAGACAGTGGCGTACCGACGCCCGGCCGCCCGACTTTCGGCATTCCGGCGAAAGCCTTCTTTATATATCGCTTGGGTGATGTGGGCTTGCTCCTTGCCATGTGGGCAAGCCACCACCTCGGGCGGGAAAACGCGGCGGTAGTCTCTTTGCTGGTACTGGTAACGGCTTCCATGCAATCGTCGCAGTTGCCGTTTTGCTCGTGGCTGCCGCAGGCGCTGCAAAACACCACGACGGCAGGTGCGATTGTACTGGCTACGCTTACGGTACAGATGGGCGTGTTCCTCCTGCTGCGTTCTTACCCGTTTTGGGAGCACCAGCTATCCATCCGGATGCTCATCGGAGTGCTCGGGTTCGTTGCAGCTGCGATGGCGGCAGGGGCAGCGAGGGTTCAATCATCGGTGAAACGGCGCGTTGCCTATGTGTCGATGGCTCATACGGGACTCATTTTTATCGAAGTAGCTGCGGGTTTTAAAAGCCTGGCACTCATACATGTCGCAGCAAATGCATTCCTGGGTGCGTACCGGCTACTGGTTCCGCCTGCGCTTGTACCAGCGTCCGCGGGGAAAAGTGCTCATTTAAATAAAAGAACCTGGGAGGACCGGCTGCCTAAAAAGCTGAAATACACCATTTACATGTTCTACACGAAGGAATGGGGCTTGTACGCCCGCCTTTCAAAGTACCTCAGACCGTGACACCATTTATGTTAACCCACCAATCAAATCATCAAACTGAATACCGATTTTCATAATTATAGTTAACCTGTTCGTTTAAGTTTCGGAAACCATCTCATGTTTAAAATGAGATGGTTTTTTGTTTAATTTGAACTAAGCCTGCGTGTTTTGTTTTTTTAGAGAAAAACTAACCTATCCCCTTGAAACTGCCCGTCTATTTGGATCATAACGCGACTACCCCTGTGGACCCGAGGGTTTTGCAGGAGATGCTCCCCTATTTTTCGGAAAGGTTCGGGAATGCGGCCAGCCGCACGCATTCCTATGGCTGGGAAGCCGAAGAGTCGGTGGATATTGCGCGGGAACAGATTGCGAACCTCATAGGCGCACACCCGCAGGAAATCGTGTTCACGTCCGGTGCTACGGAGGCTGTGAACCTGGCCATTAAAGGCGTTTTTGAAAATTCGGAGCAGGCGGAGAAGCATATTATCACCGTATGTACCGAGCACAAGGCAGTGCTTGATACATGCAAACACATCGAACGCCTTGGCGGCAGTGTTACCTATTTGCCTGTCGATACAAATGGGCTGATCAGCGTCACAGACCTTGAAAATTCCATTACTGCCCATACCATTCTCATTGCAGTCATGTACGCCAACAACGAGACGGGGGTAATCCAGCCCGTTCGTGAAATAGCCGCCATCGCGAGAAAGCATCAAATTCCATTCCTGTCCGACGCCACGCAGGCTGTGGGTAAAATCCCGGTGAATGTCCAGAGCGACGGAATAGACCTGCTGGCATTGAGTGCGCACAAAATCTACGGTCCCAAAGGCGTAGGTGCATTGTACGTCCGCAGGAAGAATCCTGCCGTGACGTTAACCGCCCAGATCGACGGCGGCGGCCACGAACGGAACATGCGCAGCGGCACACTGAATGTCCCCGGCATTGTCGGGCTGGGCTGGGCCTGCGAGATTGCTGGCGCGGAAATGGCCCGTGAAAGCAAGCGCGTTGCTGCGCTTAGAAATGCATTTGAAGTAGAACTGCTCGTGCTGCACGACATCGAGATCAATGCAGAGGACGCACGCAGGCTCCCGCATTGTACCAATATCTCATTCGGGCAGGTGGATGGCGAAAAGCTGATATTCGAAGCAGGGAGCGATCTGGCATTTTCGCGCAGCTCGGCATGTACCTCTGCCACTTTGGAGCCCAGTTATGTGCTGAAAGCGATGGGCTTTTCAGATGAGCGTATCCACAACTCGTTCCGTTTCAGTTTCGGGAGGTTCTCTACGGAAGAGCACGTCAGCCACGCGGTCTCCGTTATTTCAAAGATTGTAAAACAACATCGCCATGAAAGAGATCACGGACATCATCCGGTCGTATGAGCAGGCATTGATTTCGGGCAAGCGCATGGCGCTCGCGACGGTTGTACACGTGGAGGGCTCCTCGTACAGGCGCCCCGGCGCGCGCATGCTCGTGACGGACGATGGCCAGCTTACCGGCGCCATCAGCGGCGGTTGCCTCGAAGGCGATGCATTACGGAAAGCATTACTGGCCATTTCCCAGCAGAAAAACAAGCTGGTAACTTACGATACCACCGACGAAAACGATACCACGCTAGGCGTTCAGCTTGGCTGCAACGGGATTGTACATATCCTTTTTGAACCCATTCAAACAGCCGACGCCGATAATCCGGTGGAGCTATTGAAAAAGGTTTCGGCGAAACGCCAGAATGCCGTGCTGGTAACATTGTTCTCCCTGCATTCCCGCACAGGGGCGCAACCCGGTACCTGCTTCCTGCATTTGCAAACGGACGATCTGGTGACGCGCAACTGCACCGAACCGGAAATGTACGATCAGCTGCTCTCCGAAACGCAGGCAGCCTACCAGCGGAACGATTCATTCTTCAAATCATTCGACAACCAATCGCTAACCGGTTTTATCGAGTATTTCAACACCCCTCCTTCCCTCATCATAGCAGGTGCAGGCAATGATACCATTCCGCTCACCGAAATGGCTAGCGTGCTGGGATGGGATGTGACCGTCGTCGACGGCCGTACAGGCCATGCTACCCGCCAGCGGTTTCCCAAAGCCGGAAAAGTGCTGGTATCACGTGCAGAGGATGTTTTAGAGCATATTACCGTCGACGAACGGACTTTTGTGCTGCTTATGACACATAACTACAATTATGACCTCGCATTGCTGAAACAGTTGCTGACCGTGGACGCCTGCCGGTATGTAGGCGCATTAGGCCCGAAGAAAAAGCTCGAACGGATGTACGGAGAGCTGGAAGGCGAAGGAATGATGATTACCGACGTGCAAAAGGCAAAGGTCTACGGACCGGTGGGCCTCGATATCGGTGCCGAAACCTCGGAAGAAATCGCATTGTCGGTATTAGCGGAAATTAAGGCCGTGCTGGGCAGACGCGTGGGGCTTTCGCTTCGTGAGAAGCTGGAACCGATCCATAACCGATCCGACCAGCGTGTGGATTATACCCGCGAGGAGAAGGAGGATTTTCTCTGCGCAGTACAAACCATAACGCCCTGATCCGCCATGCCGCACAATGAATATGGCATCGTAATCCTCGCTGCGGGTAATTCTTCCCGGCTCGGCGAGCCTAAGCAACTCCTTCAATTTCAAGGCAAAAGTCTGATCCGCCACATAGCGGAAGCGGCGGTGGAAACGGTCGGCGGCAACGCGGTCGTTGTGACTGGTTCCAATGCAGAGGCAATTGAAACAGAATTGAAAGGTCTGCCCTGCAAGCTGGCATTCAACGCCGAATGGCAGGATGGGATGTCGGCTTCCATTAAAACCGGCATCAATGCGCTGCAATCATATATTCAACCTGTAAAAGGAGCGGTTCTGGCCGTAAGCGACCAGCCATTTGTTTCGAAGGAAGTATTTAATGCATTGATTATCAATTCCGAAGAAACGGCAAAGGGTATCGTAGCCTGCCGATACAGCGATTCGCTCGGTACACCGGCATTTTTTGCCGCCTCCTACTTCCCAGCCCTGCTCCAACTCACCGGCGCTGAGGGTGCAAAAAAGCTTTTCAAACGCTACGCCGACGATGTTTCGGTCTACGCATTTCCACAAGGCAGCATCGATATCGACACCCGGGAAGATTACAAGCGACTGATCTCCGGGATTTAAGCGGCTATTTCTTTTCAGTATTTATCCAAAAAATAAATTTTCGCTCAACTGTTGCGAATGTAGAATCATCAGTTACATTTGTAGTGTACTATTTAACTAGAACACTAAAACAAATAGGCAATGATCCGACTCAATCAGGTTTCATTCGGGTATAGCAAGCGCAACATGCTTTTTGAAAATCTCGACCTGCAACTCGAACCCGGCCACATTTACGGACTGCTGGGCAAGAACGGCGCAGGTAAATCCAGCTTGTTGCGAAATATGGCCGGGCTGCTCTTCCCACTCGCGGGGAAAATCGACGTACTGGGTTATGAACCTCAAAAGCGGCTTCCGGCATTTTTGCAGGACATTTTCTTCATTCCCGAGGAAATCTATCTTCCGTCGGTCACGGTTGACAGGTACCTGAGCCTTATGGCGCCTTTTTATCCCAAATTTGATGAAACGCAATTTCGCAACTACATCGCCGAGCTCGATATTCCTGTCGCCAACAAGCTCACGGGCATGTCGTATGGGCAAAAAAAGAAAGTACTGATCGCATTTGCATTATCGACCAACACGCGGGTGCTGATTATGGACGAGCCTACCAATGGGCTCGATATTCCGTCCAAAAGCCAGTTCCGCAGGCTGGTGTCCGCTGCGCTGGACAAAGACCGGCTGGTCCTGATCTCCACCCACCAGGTCCGCGACCTCGACAACCTGATAGACGCCATTATCATACTCGAAGACAGCAAGATCATGATTAAGCACAGCCTCGACATCGTCGCCGAGCGTCTTTGCTTCCGCGAGTTGCCAAGTATTGAGTTTGATGAACGCGTACTGTATTCAGAACCCTCGCTGCGTGGCTACCGGGCTGTTTTCGAAAATTCCACTCAGGAAGAAAGCCGCGTAGACCTGGAACATCTGTTCAATGCGGTGCTCGAAAATCCGGCCCGTATCAGCAAAATCTTCGCCTGACCATGCGCCTGTTCATCCTATTCCTGCTTGTAGCCATGAGCCTGCTCATGCGGTACTTGCTTCCATCCCTGATCCCTGTCCATTCTTCCCCCATTTATTAGCCATGAACCAAATTTTTGACATTCACCGCTTCACATTGACGCTCCGGCTGGAAATCGCAGAAAGAGGTCGGAATTACTTGCTGATGGCGTCCCTGATGGCCTTCGCGATGACCGTTCTGATGGTTCCCGTTACCATGTCGCGCGAATTCAGCGGATTCCGGGAGGTACTGCATTTTTTTTCATTATTTCTGATTCTCCTTTTCGGTGGCAGCCTATTCACGAGCGGCGCGCTCGCTCAATATACTACCTCTGCAACCGGCATTTCGGGGTTGATGATCCCTGCTTCGACTACTGAAAAGTTTTTAAGTTCGCTGCTATTTAACCTGCTTTTCCTTGTCCCGCTGCTTTGCTTTTACTGGTGGCTGCATTATTACACTCTGGAAACCGCCAACGCAAACCTCACCAACCAGGCCTTTAAATATCACCCGATGCCTGCCGATATCGTGAATTATACCACATTCGGGTATTTCGGCATTCATGCCTGCGTATTTTTGGGGTCAATTTTTTTCAAAAAGAATGCATACATCAAAACTGCGGTCATTGCGATAGGCATAGCCTTCGTGGTCAGCGTCGCCAACACGATTATTGCCATCAATTTCACAGGTAATCCTGCCAAAGTGACCGCATTACCTCTGAGCGGCTGGAAATTGTGGTATTACAATGAAGACGGTAGCGCAGCAAAATGGCAATTTGCCTCAATTTACTATTACCTTCCGCTGTCCGATAATCTTTTATTGATGGCGCAACTCGTTACGGGAGCATTTGTCATACTGCTCTGGATGTGCGCATTTTATCAGCTGAAAGAACGGGAGATTTAACATTTGAAAGCAATGGAATTCAAAGATAAACAGGCTATTTACCTTCAAATCGCGGATTATATCTGCGAGCAGATCCTGCTGGGCAAATGGCCGCCGGGCGAGCGCATTCCCTCGGTTCGCGACCTCGCCGCGATGATAGAAGTTAACCCAAACACGGTCATGAGAACATATGACTTTCTACAGGGCAAGGAAATTATTTTTAATAAAAGGGGCATCGGATATTCCGCCGACGAAAAGGCGACCGAAAAAATCCTTGATTACAAAAAAGAGCGTTTTCTCGCGACCGAACTACCGGAGTTCTTCAAAAATATCTACTTGCTGGGCATCGATATCAACGAGCTACGCACGCGGTACGAGAAGTTTGTGGAAGAAATGTACCCCTTAACCAAATAGACCATGAAAACCAGTCATATACTTTTTCTCACCACCCTCTCGCTTTTTATAGCATTCACATTGGGTATCAATTGGGTACTAAAAGGCGAGTTCGACAAAATCGACAAGACCGATCCCTATATAGGGTTTTCCAGTCATCCGCTGAAACCATTCAAATATGTAAAACTCCATGGCATAGGCTTCGGGCTGACGGAAATCCGGACGGATAAAGCGCCCGAGCTAAAAATGATCATCGAGCCGAAATACATTGATTGGAAGGTCGCCAACGACACATTAACCATTTTTTATAAACCCGACTGGAAACGCAACAACATGGTCATCGGTGGTGATTATGAGTCCCGGCCCTCTATTTATGTATTTACGCCGGAACTCGCTGGTATCACTTCCGACCAGATCAGGACGAGGGTAATGCGGGCCAAAACGCCCCATTTGGACATTCATCAAAATGGCGACGGGATGTTGATTATGCGATCTGAAATTCCGGAGATCAGGGCGGATGTTACAAGCAACGGCTACCTGCGCCTTCACGGTTCCAATAGTCCAATGAATGCGGACATTCAGGTGGCCGACAGTAGCTCGTTCCTAAGCGACAAGGACATTTTCAAGCGTCTCAACGCCTCCATCGACAGTACGGCCCACTTGAACGTTCCAGGAAGTGTTGTCAAAAAACTCAAATAAAAGAAGGTCCAGGAATGGACGGCCTGGAAGTTGATACTTCGCAAGGCCGTCGTTCCGGGACCTATCGTCAGTCAGGAAACCTTATTTAATCCCCAACATCAAACTCGTGCTGCCTCCTGCATTCGTGGTCGGCAATATGCCGTTCCATTTAGCTACCCATTCCTGTTGAATGAGTAAGGGCGTCAGCGTCTTTTGTCTCAACTGGTTGGCTTCTGCTTCCGCCCTGGCCTTGATCAGTGTAGCCTTCGCCTGGCCTTCCGCGCGGGCGATGAGGACTTTTGCCTCCGCTTCCGCCTGTTTCGCCTGGTTTTCGGCTTTCAGACGCGCCTGAATGGAGGCGTTCTTTTCGTCGATCATTTGTCGCAAAGATGGCGGCGGGGTGATGGCTGATGTCAACTGGTCGTACACGAAGCCGTCTTTGCCCAGTGTTTTAGTCAAAACATTCTGAACCCGGTCCTCGAAAACTTCCCGGTTAGACATGACGCTGTCGGAGGTAAACGAGTTCGCTACAATGCGGTAGGCATCGTAAATCGTGTTTTTCATAAACCCTTGCTGGATTTCCGCTAACGGTCGCCTGTATTGGCGGTAAATCTGCGGCACTTTGTCGGGGTTAATGTGGTAGTTCAATCTCGGATCCACTTTGAATTCCGCAGCGTCTTTGGTCGTAATCACAAACGACTCGTAATCAACGCTCTGCGTGTACGTCGGAAATTCTACGATTTTGGTCGTCCATGAGTTATACCAAACGCGGCCCGTTACCAGTGTGATATTATCGACCCCCTTCTCGCTTCCGTATAGGTTAATGCGTATACCGACATTACCTGCATCGATGTTCTCGAATGAAAAAGGCTGGATTGCCAGCGACATGATCAATACAATGACTGTCAGTATTCCAATGATAATGTTCCTCTTCATGTTCGCTTATAGTTTAGATTTCAATTGGTTTACGATTTGTCCCAGGACAATATATAGGTAATAAAATGCGGCACCGACAATCGCCAGGCCGGCAAAAACGAGCCAATCCGACTGGGCGTTAATAAGCCGCAGCGCGTAGGTTACCACGATGATAACCGCCGCGATTTTCAGAATGTGTACCATGTGAGTGAGGTTTGTTTCACGTAAAATTAATACGCTATTCAGCGAAGGGCCGTTAGATTTTATCCAATGGCGCTGCGGATTGTTGAGCGCTTCAAAAACCCCATAAACAGCACGAAGCGCGCCGACGGATCGACGCGCTTCGCAGTAATTGGAATAACAATATAATCTTAAAGCAATGCAGCCGCAGCTTCGTCCACAAACCAGTGCAATTGCCCTTTTACAGGCTGAATGATCTGTGACGGATAAAGATCGACATTCCTATCTCCTTTCAAAACCTGCTTCAAAACTTCCGCTTTGCCAGCGCCCGCAGCCAGGAAGGCTACGCAAGCTGCATCGTTCACAACCGGGGCTGTGAGGGTAATGCGGTACATGTCCTGTGCTTGCAGGAAAAACGAGGTAGCGAGCGCATTCTGCTCGTAAATTACCTCTGTTCCCGGGAAAAGTGACAATGTGTGACCATCATCTCCCATGCCGAGCAATACGAAATCAAAAGTCGTTTCGGAGCCGTCGAAATAGCTTTTTACTATTTGCTCATATTCAGCAGCTGATTCCTCAGGCGTAATGTCCGTGCGCATGATGTGGATGTTTTCAGCCTTTACAGGCACTTTATCCAGCAGTTCTTCATAGCACATTTTGGCATTATTCCGCGAATCCTCAAACGGCACCGCGCGCTCGTCGCCCCAAAAGAAATGCAGCTTTTCCCAAGGAATCGATTCTTTATAAGGCGATTCGGCCAGCAATGCGTACAATGCCTTCGGTGTGCTTCCGCCTGACAACACGAATGTAAAACGGTCCTGTCTGGCAAGCACCTGCTGAATGTAATTATTAATCCATTCAGCGAGGCCGGCACTTAATGCTTTGGTATCCTTCTCGATATGCAACTCCATAGCTTACGGGGTTGGAGGCAGGTTGAGCCACGTGTGACCGTCGCGGGCGATGAGCGCATCGGCAGCGTCGGGTCCCCATGAGTCGGGTGCATAATTCGGGAAGTCCTGCGGTGGGCGGTTCTCCCATGCTTCGAGGATTGGCATGATCACTCTCCATGCGGCATCCACCTGGTCGTTACGCATAAACAGCGTCGCGTCACCTTCCATTACGTCCAAGAGCAAGGTCTCGTACGCTTCTGGTGCGTGCTCGCCTGCTGCATCGTAATCGAAAGTCATATCCACCGGATCGAGCATCATCGTTTGTCCCGGGCGTTTGGCCTGGAAGCGGATGCTGATGTCCATATTAGGCTGAATACTGATAGTCAGACGGTTTGAGCGCCATGTTTCAGCAGACTCAGGCGGGAATGCATAATGCGGCGCCTGTTTGAAATGCAAGGTAATGTGGGTCGCTTTCTGGTTGAGGTACTTACCGGTACGAACGTAGAAAGGTACACCCTGCCAGCGCCAGTTATCGATATAGAATTTCACCGCCGCGAATGTATCAATATTCGACTGCGGGTTCACGCCTTCTTCCTGACGGTAACCAACTACTTTCTCACCTTTTTTCCAGCCACCCGAATATTGTCCGCGAACGGCGAAATCGTGTACCTGCTCCTTGGTAATGCGGCGTATCGCATTCAGTACGTCTACCTTTTTATTACGGATCTCATTCGCATCGAACGACACCGGCGGCTCCATCGCGATCATGCAAAGGATTTGCAGAATGTGGTTCTGCACCATGTCGCGCAACGCACCAGCATGCTCGAAATAGCCTCCGCGGCCTTCCAAACCCACTGCTTCCGCTGCCGTGATCTGGATATGATCAATATAATTACGGTTCCAGAGCGGCTCGAACAATGCATTGGCAAAACGCAGCGCGAGGATGTTCTGAACCGTTTCTTTACCCAGGTAATGGTCGATACGGAAGATTTGCTCCTCGGCGAACATACTCGAAAGCAGCAAGTTCAGTTCGTGAGCGCTTTCCAGGTCATGGCCGAATGGTTTTTCAACTACAATGCGGGTAGTGCCTTTCTCACCGCAAATCTTCAATGCACCCAGTTTCTGAGCGATCGAAGGAACCAACTGAGGCGCTACCGCGAGGTAGAAGATCACATTGGGATGCACACCCCATTCTTCTTCTTTCTCTTTAACAAGGTCGGTGATCTTGTGGTAAGCTTCCGCATCGTCACCATCCATTTGCAGGTAGGAAACGTGCTGCGTAAAATCCGTCCAGTGACCATTTTGCTTGCCTTTGCGACGCGAGAATTTCGTCACACCGTCGAGCAAATGCTCATGGTATTTTTCATTGGAATAAGCACTCCGACCGATACCCGCAATCGCAAACTGATCGGGCATCCAGTTGTCCAAAAACAAGTTATAGAGAGCGGGAGTGAGTTTCCGGTAGTTGAGGTCCCCGCTTCCTCCGAAGATGAAGAGTACCGAGGCAGGGGGACGTTTATTGCTTTGCATAAAGTTTCTGATTTATTGTTGACCCCATTCTGTGTGGAATGTACCTGGGATATCGGTACGTTGGTACGTATGCGCGCCAAAGTAGTCACGTTGCGCCTGGATCAGGTTCGTAGGCATGTACGCTGTTTTGTAGGCATCGAAGTACGCCAGCGACGACATCAAAGCAGCAGCCGGGATGCCCGACTGGGCGGCAAATGCGATCAGCGAACGCGTATTACCTTCCACAGACTTAACCAATGCAGCTACCTCTTGGTTCAACAGAATATTGGACAATTCCGGGGTTTGCTTGTAGGCGTCCGTAAACACGCTGAGGAGCGACGAACGGATAATGCAACCGCCTCTCCACACGCTTACTACGTCCGTCAGCGGGATCTCCATTTGCAGATCTTTCGACGCCTGGAACAGCATTGCGAGACCTTGCGCATAGGCCAGAATGGTGGCAAAGTACAATGCATCATGAACCTGCCGGATAAGCACCTGGGTCTCTTCTGAAATAGCGGTACTTGCTCCATACAATTCGGCGGCAACCACTCTTTCGTCCTTATAGCCGGACAGCGTACGCATCGCCACCGCCGTATCGATCACCGGAACGGCCACAGGCAGCTCCATCGAGTCTTGCGAAGTCCATTTCCCGGTTCCTTTCGAACCTGCTTTGTCGGAAATCACGTCGACCAGGTGAGCGTCGGTCTTATCGTCTTTTTGCAGGAAAATATCGGCGGTAATTTCCACCAGGAACGATTGCAAATCGCCTTCATTCCAGCTTTTGAATACTTCGTGGAGCTGTTGGTTGCTCAAACCTGCTTTTTTCAGGATCGCATACGATTCGCTGATGAGCTGCATAATCGCATATTCGATACCGTTATGCACCATTTTCACGTAATGACCGGCACCTTCCTTGCCAAGGTATGCTACGCAAGGCTCGCCATTCACCTTCGCCGCAATGGCTTCCAACATCGGTTGCACGTGTGCATATGCCTGTTTATCGCCTCCTGGCATAATGCTCGGGCCTGTACGGGCACCTTTTTCACCACCCGAAACACCGATTCCCATGAAATGAATGTCCTTTTCACGGAGGTATTTCACGCGGCGGAGCGTATCTGTATAGTGGGAGTTTCCTCCATCAATGATAACGTCGCCTTTTTCAAGAAGAGGTAACAGGGATGCAATCACATCGTCGACCGGCTGGCCGGCTGGCACCAGCATCATTACCTTGCGGGGGCGTTCCAACAGCTGGATCATCTGGGCAAGTTCCGAAACGCCCTTAACAGTAGTGCCCGGGGTGGCACTGGATTCCAACGCAGAATTTTTGGTTTCATCCTTATCGAAACCGATAACAGAGAAACCATGATCGGCCATGTTCAGTAACAGGTTTCTTCCCATTACGCCCAGTCCGATCATTCCAAAATCGAATAAGTTCTGTGACATAGATTAAACGTCTTGAATTAAGAAGCTGCAATATCAGGGTTTTTCAAAGACCAGCTTACATCTTTGTTGACATTCTATTTAAAATTTAAAATCTTCTCGATATTTTATTAAATTCACCCATACTATGGTCAATTCATAGTTAGTAAAATAGCTATTATTTACTATACACATTACTATGTACTACAAATTTATCAAGGTCGCCCTACTCGCGATCTTCGCCTCGTGCAATGCGTTTTCGCAAGACTCGCTTGTTATTAAAAACCGCTTCCTGGAAAGAAAATTCACCATCGGTGATAATTCTTTCCACACATCCCGTTTCCAGCATCTTCTGACGAACAAAGATTACAGTCGCCCTGGCTCGGAGGAGTTTTATTTTACGATTAATGGTACACCTGCGAGTGCCAACGGCAAGAATGGGCTATTTAAATACATTAAACATACCTCCGCCAAGACAAGTGACGGCATTCAGAAAGTAGCTGTGCAGCTCGCAGGCAAACCGGGCACTGCCGCCGAAAATGTAATGGTGGATTTAACCTACGAGCTATACGATGAACTGCCGGTTGTGCGCAAGCAAATCAGTGTTACCAATAATGGCACCCAAGCCATCGCCATCGCCGACCTGGAAGTCGAAAGGCTGAACCTGGTACCGGTATCTTCACAACAAAGTGAATTGTATACCAATTACGGCTCCCGCTTTGCCTGGCGACCATATCACGGCGACCACCACGACGCGGCTATTTTCGTGTATAACAATTATGTAAAAGAGGGATTTATCCTTGGCAACGAAGCCCCCAGTATCCTTAAAAAAACAGAAGTCTATGCTGATCATCATCGCATTTCCATCGGCATGACCAGTCTCACCGATCACTATCCGTTTAAAAAATGGATCGAACCGAAAGAAAAGTTTGACAGCCCCAAAACCTTCATTTGCCTTGTTAACACAGAGAAGTGGGAAGATGCATTCGAAGGCCATTTCGCCGACTTCATCCGTACGCGCCTGGGCGTGAAACTTTTCGAGCGGAAGGAAATCCCGTTCACATTCTACAACACCTGGCGACCTTTTTATACCAATATCAACGACACGCTGGTAACGCAACTCGCGGATGGCCTAGAAGGCACCGGTACGGACCTTTTCATCATAGACGCAGGCTGGGAAAGCAACTACGGCGACTGGGAAGCCCACCCTACCCGCTTTCCGAACGGCTTGAAACCCATTACCGATCACATCCGGAAACGGGGAATGAAAGCCGGCCTCTGGATGAGCCTCGGGTCGGTGGATAAAAGCAGTAAACTATACAAGGAACATCCTGAATGGTCGGTGTACGACAAAAACGGCGAACCCGCATACCTGCATGAGGAAATGAACAACCGCGTCACCATGTCGCTGGCCTCGGGTTATTATGATTACATTCTGGAAAAAATAAAATACCATGTGCGCGAGAACGATCTCGCCTACATTAAGCTCGACCTTGCCATTGCCAATTCCGCCTACGTGCTCGATTATTCCAAAAAAGGCGATTACAAAGCCGACGGCAAAAGCTACAAAGACCGCGAGAGTTCCTATTACGCCATTTACGAAAAGGCTTTACAGCTCTTCGACGACCTCCATAAAGCATTCCCGGATCTGCTCGTCGACTGCACCTATGAAGTTTGGGGAGAGTATTACATTAATGATTATGCATTAATTGAACACGCCGACTACGACTGGCTCACCAACTACGACGACGACGCGCCCGTAGGCCCGATCAACATTCGCCAAATGGCCTTCGACCGCAGCCGCGCCATTCCCACAGCCACAAACCTGATAGGCAACCAGTTTATGGATTCGCCTTACTCCAAGTATACATTCCTCTCGCTCGCCTCCGTAAAACCGATCCTCGTCGGCGATTCACGCAAGCTTCCCGCGGAACTAAAACCTTGGTACCTGAAATGGAACACTTGGTTCAAAATGATGGACAAAAAATACCAGTTCACGCGCTTCTCATACGTTTCCGATATTTTCCAGCGGCCTACAATGAGCAACTGGGACGGCGTTTACAAATTCAATAGAGAAAAACAGGGCGGCGTGCTGTTCTTTTTTAAAAACGGGTCGGTCGAAAGTTCCCGAACCTTTGCATTTCCACTTGCTGAGCCTGGCAGCAGGTACCGACTCTTTTCACCGGAAGATGGAAAGGAATGGGGGCAGTACGGTGGGAAGGAGTTGCTCGAAAAAGGAATTCAAATAGCTATTGAAAAGCAGTTTGATGCGGTGGTGTTGGGAATTG
Source organism: Dyadobacter fermentans (assembly GCF_019924045.1). Taxonomy (GTDB): domain Bacteria; phylum Bacteroidota; class Bacteroidia; order Cytophagales; family Spirosomataceae; genus Dyadobacter; species Dyadobacter fermentans_A. The sequence goes on from NZ_JAHXBN010000032.1 coordinate 60,921, forward strand.
AGAAAGTAGGCCAATAACCGCAACACAATAGTAGTTTGCGGTCCAAATAAATAAAATATTCGGTTTCAAATAAACGTCCCGAAAATGGCAGTTCCACTAGAACTATTAAAAAACTCAGCACCCTTCCAGCAACTGACCGACCAGGAGCTTGCGGCCTTATCTGAAATATGCAGGCCGATGATTCTAGCCAAAAAATCCAAACTTGTCGAGTCCGGGTCGATGTTCGATCACGTCTTTGTACTCACTGCGGGGTTGCTCCGGTGGTATTTCGACTCCGATGAAGGTTCCGAAAATAATATTTTCCTTACTTCAGAAAAAGAACACCCGATGATCGTTGGAATTCCTGAGTTTTACGATGAACAGAGGCAGACCAAGTACAACATCGAGGCGGTGATGGATACACAGCTGCTAATGTTCCCAAAAGGCGCTTTTGAGGAATTAGCTTTCCAGCATCGGGGAATTTATCAGTTCTACATCAAATCTCTCAAAGTCGTTATCAGCGCGCTGCGGAATCGCACCGAACAACTTTGCTGCCAGTCACCCGACACTCGCTATGAAACTTTCTTAGCAAATCGCCCTTTCATTACAAAAAATGCCAGTCGCAAGCATATCGCCAACTTCTTAGGCATCACCCCGAACTCGCTTTCCCGACTAACAGCTCGCGTACACAAAAAGAAACACTCAAAAAAGTAACTTAGGAATACTTTTGCGGGCTTCCTTCGCCCTACTTTTGCATCCACAAATTTCTGTAAAACAGCACTTTGGCCCCTTGGTGGCAAGGCATGCTGCAAAACACCAGCACCAGAAACGTCAGATATTTTGCTAAAATTCTAAAAGAAAAAACTTCGTCCCAGAGCTTATTTCTCCCTTTTCGACTCAAAGGCTATCCGATAAACAAATAGCGAGAGACGTAGCCCAAGCGCATTTGCTACGCGCGTATGCCCAGCCCGGAGCGTACCGCCCTCGTAGGCATGCCCACCGGAGGGGGATACGAGATTCATGGTTAATTTTTTCATCACATCGTTAACGTATTGACAGCGTCATTTTGGCTATGCCGATACTCCATTATCAAACTTCCCTATTATGAAAAAGCTGTTCACAACACTACTTGCGTTCCTATGTTCCAGCACATTGTATGCTTCAACCGGCGCCATTGAAGATAAAATTGCGGACGTCGCATCCTGGATTATATTACTTGTGCTGCCCTTTGCCGGAATATTTCTTTTCTGGAAAGTACACATCTATCCTGAAAAAGTAGCAGAGAAGAAAAACCATCCTCAATTAAATGCCATTAAGAGCATGTGCCTGCTATCACTGGTTTTTGGTGGCCTTCTCTGGCCAGTCGCTCTGATTTGGGCTAATTACAACTACCAAAAAGAGCATTCTTCTTCGCCCTCAGATCAAGTGAATGAGCACTCTGCCTCCACAGCCGAAGACGAAACTAAATAAGGTATAGCACCATCGAAAACAACTAAATATTCAAATCTAAGAAACCATGTTAGAATTACTAATAGGAATATACGCTGGCATTTGCTGGCTTCTGATTAAAAAGCTGAAATTAATTCCCTGGAACTTCACCACACAGGTAGTCGTGTTTTCCCTCCCAATTTTCGGTTCGATAGCTTTGATATTAAGCCTCAATTACTTTTGCCCCATCACATCGGATGTAAAAGTGGGTAACAGAAGCGTGGATATCACCACACAAGCATTGGGAAAAGTTAAAAAAGTATACGTAAAGACGAACGAGGAAGTCACGAAAGGAGATACGCTATTCACGCTCGATCCCGTACCATTTCAACAAGAGATAGAATCTCTCGAGGCGCAGATCAGCAACATGAGATCGACAGTCTCATCATACAATTCGGATATAGACGCGTCTCAGAAAAATATAGCCAGCCTTCAAACACAGCTTAGCCTAAGTAACAAGAGGATAAAACAGTATCAAGAATTAGTGGCCGCGGGTGCAGCCAATCGTTTTGACCTGGAACAGGCTATGGCCACCTCACAAGATCTGGAATCCAGAATTAGCGCAGCTCGCGCACAGCAATCGTCTTTAAAAACCAAATACTATTCAACCCATAACGGAGAAAACGCATCGATCGCGGAGCTCAAAGCAAAATTGGAGCAAGCCAAATGGAACCTTTCGCAAACAGTTGTTCTGGCCCCCACCGATGGGCTCATTCCTAACGTTCAGCTGAATGAAGGCGCTATCATGGCCCCATTCAAATCGGCCTTTGTCTTAATCCAAAAACAGCAATCCATCATCGCTTTTTTCTCTCAAAACGAATTAGAAGCAGTGAAGACCGGCAATGAAGTTGAACTGGCTCTCAAAACTGCACCGGGAAAAGTAGTGAAAGCGAAATTGGAATATGTCGTTGACGCTACCAGTCAGGGAATCATGAATAATGCCGGAGGAATGATCGGAGCCAACGGAGCGACGGCCGGGATTCCGAACACGGCACGAGAATTACCGGAGACGGACGGTAAACTGATAGCAAAATTTGTCCTGGACGAAGCAGAAGAGGCTTTGACAGTCGGTGCAAGGGGTACCGCGGTCATCTATTCCGATAACCTGAAAGCGCTGCACCTTGTCCGAAAAGTGATGGTGCGCGTAACCAGCAAGCTGAACTACCTAATCCCAAAACTGCACTAAGATGTTTAAGAAAATAGGTATAGCCGGCCTCATTACTTTCAGTCTCAGCTCCTGCATTGGTTATAAAAGTGCCGCTCCCGAAAGGATGAATGTTTTAAAAAACACTAGTGAAATAAAAGGGAATACTAAAATTCCGGATAAGTGGATTCAACATAAAGAGCGAGACAGTATTGAATTTTCCTACCAGTGGATGAAAGAACTAGTGAGTCCGGAGCTCGAATCTTTGATACAAGAAGGTCTTGATCACAATGCGGACATAGTCATTTCCAAGGAAAAGCTCCATCAGATAGAATTGTCAATGGATATTGCCGGGAGCAATCTGTATCCAAGTGTCAACGCGCTGGCGAATACAAGTAACAACATTGTAAGCGGCAGCCACATTGGAAACCTGCAAATCAAATCCAGTTGGGAGATTGACCTATGGGGGAAGAATAAATCAGCACAGATGTCGATAATAAGCCAGTATTATTCGTCGGCATTCCAGCAAAAAATGTTGGAACAATCCATAGCTGCGATGATTGCCAAATCATACTTTCTGAATATCGCAGGGCAATATCAGGAACAAAAGATTACTCAATATATTACCGCCACGGACGGTTTAAAAAACATCTATTCGATACAGAATAAGATAGGAATCGCCAATTCGCTTGATATTTCCAATATTGAAGCCGAAATCATCCTGTTAAACTCCTATTTAGAAAAGGTCAAAAATGCTAATTCACAATCCCGCAGAAACTTAGAGATACTTTGTGGAAGGTATCCGGAAGATCTGTTAAAAGTGAACGCCGAATTTTCGCCCCTCATGCAGAAAGTACCGTCACAATTCCCGCTGAGTATTTTAGAAAATAGGTCCGATATTATGGCATGGCAGTTTCAGATAGAAAGAAGCTTTTACGACGTACAAGAAGCCAAAGCGGCCCGGTTGCCCTCGATCAATATCAGCGCGGGCTTCGGCGCGGCCGAAACCAACGTTGCTGGCATAAGCAATCTTTTCTCCAATCCATTGATCAGGGTTGGTAGCGGGCTAACAACGCCTATTTTCAACGGAGGCAAACTCAAAAAAAATGTAGAAATAAAAACTTCCGAACAACAACAAGTGATAGAGCAGTATTCCAAATCCGTTCTTACAGCTTTCGGCGAGGTAGAATCCGCCCTGGCCAATCTGAGCTCGATGGATAGGCAAAATAGTCTTCAACAAGATGCCATATTAACACTTCAAAAGAATATAGAACTCACAAAAAAGCAAATTCAAGTGGGAAACAACAACAACCTGGCTTTACTCCAAAAGCAGAGAGACCTCATCAAAAAAGAAATGAACAGCATTGATCTCAACCTGCAACAACGAGTTGAGAGAGTGAATCTTTACATGGCGTTAGGCGCGAATGGGTTGGATCAATAAATTTCTTGTCGCTTCTCTCGCTTCGAAAACAGGAGCAGATCCAGACCGACTTTGTAGTGCTCAATTCGGTGAGTCTGGCAGAGAGAAGTGTGGACATTGTCAAAGTGCGGCCATGATCAATATGAAGATGAGTGGATAGCACCCACTACCGGACTTTTCCACCGGTTATGTGACCATAGCCAGTAAGATGGCGCGCGGCTGATGCTATTTTCCAGAAAATGATAGTAGGATTTTGTAATGCTCAAGGGCGTTGACCGGTCAGGGTGCTCCATCAGCCGAAATGTGAACTCGTAGCTGAAACGAGACTTTTTTTGAGATTCAACGTACACGACTGCCGCCTGCGATGAAGCCGCCATCCGTTCTCCTCCCGTTTGAACGGCAGTATCCTGGTCCAGGAATGAAATATGAAATTTGTCACTGCCAGGCGCAGGCCGCTGATCTGCGATGACCACCAGTAAGTTTGGGATAGCAGTTTGGCGCAACAGCGACAACGCTTGCCGGTAAAATCCCTTCTTAGGAATAAGTTTGACTCCCAGGAACGAACGCAACCTGATCATCATCCTGTCGAGCAGACCATTTTTGATCGGCGAGTAGGCTGTATAAACCGGATAGTCCGTTACTTGGGGAAGATTAATCAGATATTCCCAGTTCCCGTAGTGCGACGCGAAGACTATTACCGGTCGCTGGTCGGCATGGAGCGATTCCAGAACTTCCGGATTGATATACTTCGCCAGGCGCTTTCTAAGCCTTTCGGACGCCAGATAAAACAAAAAAGGTTCGAGCAACAGATCGCTCATGTGGCGGTAATATGCGCTCGTAAGCTTGCGGATCTCCCCGGCCGATTTAGTGGGGAAAGAACTTGTCAGATTTTTACGGATCACTGTTTTCCGGTATTGCAGTACAAACCGAAGCAATAAGGAAAGTAAAACTGAAAGGAATGAGGTCAGGCAAAGCAGCGATTTACTCAAAAGGGTAGCTGGCAGATCTGTTAATAGCTGCGCTATTGTTCGCCCTAGCGATCTCGGGTATTGCGGGATGGTGGATTTCATCTGTATGGTCTAAAACAAAAAATCCTCCGCACCGGGAGGATTTCTATGCTTTTTATGGCCTGGCCGCTTAGATAATAGTTACATTAACTGCGTTCAGGCCTTTTCTACCTTCTTCAATTTCGTAAGACACACTGTCATTCTCACGGATATCATCATTAAGACCTGTGGTGTGTACAAAAATGTCATCTCCGCCATTTTCCGGAGCAATGAAACCAAACCCTTTGGTATCATTAAAAAACTTAACCGTTCCTCTATTCATAACTTTATTTTAAAATATTTATCAAATGTAAAATAAAATTTTGACAACAAAAATGTTTTTAGAAATATTTAGAATAATATTTTATTCTTCACAAAATAGGCTACCTTCCAGAAATTCTTTATTTAACTTGAATTCTGTAATGCAAAACCTGCTAGATATCGATTTAAATCCCGACTTTTGGGGTATTCGCGAACACTGTCTGGAAAAGTTGCGGCCTTCTCACATGGAGCATCTTGAAAGCTTGATTCGAAAATATCCTACGTTGCTATCCGGAGCCTTTTTTCTCCGGTCGACATCCCGGAATGGAACCATTTTTAGCTACCCGGACGACGAAACCGGCGATAAGGAGGTAATCGCTTGGTCGCGCATCTCGGACGACCATGAAATACTATGTGCTACAAACCTGAACCAGGAAAAATACGCTTTTGTATACGTTACAGTCGATGAGGTGATGCACCCTATTGAAAGCTCAATGAAGTGCTTGTTTGCCTCGGACTTGAGTCCGGCTGAATTAAATATTGAAGTAAGAAACGGGAAGGCAATCCGACTGACCATACCTCCGCACGCGTTGGTGATTTATAGTTGAACAAGTGATGGGCTTTGATTCACTATGAACGGCCCGCATTACACCGATCGCCGGAATTCAGGAGGGGATAGCGCATACCTGCCAATAATCCATAATGGCTTTCAGCGTCGAAATAAGCTCCTTTGGTGAACTGGGTTTAATGATGTAGCCTTGTGCCAGCTTGCTGTACACGTCGATGATCAGCTCGTGAGTTGCCCGATTCGTCAGATAAAGGTAGGGGACACCCGTCCGCCTTATTTCTATGTCGGTGCTTAGCTGTGAATTAAGGTCGACGCCATCCATATAAGGAAGGTCAATGTCAGACAGTATCAGGAAAGGTTCGGCATATGGAGCCCTCATGTAGGCTAATACTGACGCTCCGTCCTCGAAATAGGCCCTTCGGTTGGGATAACTTAGCTTTTCAAATACGTATTCCAGCACATTTCTATCCTCTTCGTTATCCTCAATAATGATGATTTCTCCGTCTCTGTTCATTTGTAGGCGATGATTGGTAGGTGGCCAATTGAAGCAAAAACCTAGCCACAGTTAAGATCCCCTAAGGCTGGTCATAAGCAGGTGAAGGGCAGTAAACAAAAAGCGAGCCCTAGCAAATTGCATTTGGGCTCGCCGCACACCGTTTTATTAAATCGATCAGTTCAATGGAATTGGAATCAATTCCCTCTCAAAAAAAGCCAACATCTTTTTGTCACCGTCGCCGATTTCCTCACAATAGTAAATACGCTTCAAATACTTTTTGACCGTCAACCGCTTCCTGGGGTCCGTTAACAACGAGACCACCGAACCTACTAGATGTTTGTTTTCCATTCAGGAAGATAGGGAACTTAAATGGTTATAGCTAGGGCCACATCAATTAAATAACTGTTTTTCAACGTTTTATTTTCGATGGACTGATAAGGCAATCTTGTCGGCACGGAGGGAGAAACAATGACGATCCAAGCGATCCCCAAATGACTAACTACAAAATCTAAAAATTAGTAATTGCCATACCTCGAATTCTCAAAAACACTCGCCAAATCCTAGAAAAAATGTTCGACCTATGTTCGACCTAAAGAAAAAAACCACTCACAAAACATTTGTGAGTGGTTGATTATCAAGTGGAGAATATCGGATTCGAACCGACGACCTCTTGCATGCCATGCAAGCGCTCTAGCCAACTGAGCTAATCCCCCATTTCAAATATTACCAGCACTCAACTTAGCTACTGGCCCTCATTTGAGGAGTGCAAAGATGAAACAGAGAATTTTCAGATGCAAGCGCCTGCGTGCGTTTTTTTATGTATTTCTAATATACATTCTATCTGCACGTCACCGTGAGCCCCCGCCGAACGCCTTTGCGAGTAGCCAGATTACGATGGCGATCACCCCTACAACGAGTATTACGCCTGTCCAGACACCCGTTTTGAAAATGTCGCCGATCAGCTCACAGCTCGTCAGTGTGAAGGACAAAAGAAGTATTATGAGAAGATTGATGTAAGCTTTCATGAGAAGGAATCATTTAGGTTAGTGATGTTTCTAACCTTCAAAAACCATTCCATAAAATATCGGGGCAATACTTACTACTGATACAAATCCATCGGGATAAGGTTCTGACTATCGTTCAGCAGCAGTTTTTCGAAAAGGCGTACAGTCGCTTCGGCGTCACCGTGGGCGCGGTGCCGGTTTTCAATCATGATTTCCAGGCTTTCACACAAATTTCCCAGGCTGTACGATTTCAGACCGGGGAAAATTTTCCGGCTTAGCTGCACGGTACAAAGCAAATCGCGCTGGAAGTATTCATCCAATGCACCGAATTCCCGTTTGAGGAACCCGTAATCAAATTTCGCATTATGGGCTACAAACCACGCGTCGCGGGTCATGGCCCTCACAGCATCCTGAACGTCGTAGAATGTCGGCGCGTCTTTCACCATTTCGTTATCGATCCCGGTAAGGCGGGTGATAAATGGCGGAATGTACATTTCCGGATTAATTAGCGAATGAAAAAAGTCGACGATCCGGGTACCATCGTGTCTAAAAACGGCAATCTCTGTAATGCGTGAAGTTCCTCCCCCGCCCGTGGTCTCAATATCAACTATCGCATACATTAATTACTCACACTGAAATGGTTATTCATTAGTACTGTCATCGTCCGACCTGCGGCGGAAAATTTGAATAGTACAAAAAAACGAAAAAATCCCCGCCGAAGCGAGGATTTTCTTCAATAACAGGGAGGCATCTACGCAAGAAGGCGATGATCAGTCCAGTTGAAATGCGATCGGCAGTGTAAATCTCACTCTCACCGGAACACCGGCCTGTTTGCCAGGCATCCAGTCTTTCATCATTTTAACCACTCTTACCGCTTCCTCATCGCAACCAAACCCGATCCCCTTCACTGCGGCCGCATTCTCTATTTTTCCATCAGAACCTACTGTAAATTGCACGAATACCTTTCCCTGAATGCCTGCTTGTGATGCAGGTCTGGGATACTTAAGATTTTTACGCAGGAAAGCCGCCATCGCCTCGTTTCCACCTGCATACTGTGGCGACTGCTCCACAAAAGTAAAAGTCTCTTCTTTTTTGGGTTCAATACCCGCGGCCTCTGCTTTCGCAGCAGGCACATTCGCGACCGGAGGGGCTATTGTTTCAATGTTTTCTACTCCGTCCACTGTTTCTGTCGAAGGTTGCGCATTACTAAGGTCCTCAATCACCGGCGGCAACTCTTCAATCTCGACTTTGTCGTCCGGAAGCACCTCAGGCGTCAGCGACTTCACCGTTTTCTGCACAGTCTCCAGCTCTTCTTTGGCAGGAGGCGGGGCAGGTGGTTCTTCCATCACGATATCTACCGGACTTGCCTCTACAATATACGCGATGTCATTAGGCTTCGGATCCGGTATCAGTTTGGCATAAAGTTGCGGGAACATTACCAGCAGCAAAAAGAACGCTACGCCCATCACAACCGCCCGCTGGACGGTTTGCCCATAACCTTTTCTCAGATCATACGCACCATACGACTTGTTACGGTTCTCGAAGACGATGTCATTGAGGGATTTTTCCATGGCTAATAGATTTTGATGATCAACACTCAGATTCAGGAGGGTTTGCGCATCAGCCGTCTTTACCATATCCTGGTAAATCTGCTCGAATGACTTGCCATCCCAAAGACTTTCCTCCGCTTCACAAGCCAGGTGGTCGAGAATCTCCGGAAGCAATTCCGGATCCAGCTTGCTTGCCTGCAAATACTTGCTTATTTGGTCAATGCGATTTTCCTGAAGGCGTTTCATAGATCGATCTGTTTAGAGATTAGCCATGTACCTATTCTTTATTCTGTTGCCAGGTTTTTAGGGGCCAGCAGCAGTCTTACTGCCTCTATAAAACGCTCTAAGTCATTGGTTTTAGTACGGGCGGTTTCGTTTCCGCGGTGCGTCAGCGAATAATATTTCCGAAGACGCCCGTCCACTTCCACCGATTCGGTCAACAGCAACCCTTCCTGTTCCAATTTATGGAGTACAGGATAGAGCGCACCGAACGTCAGGGCGATAGCTCCGCCTGTTCTGTCTTTTACTTCCTGGGTGATCTCATAACCATACATCCGGTCGTGCTCTGCCAGCAAATTCAACACGATGGTCTTTAAGGTACCCCGTACATACTCGTTACTCGTTGTGTTATTCTCCATGAGTGAAATTTTTATATAGCAAATATATATAAGTTTTTTATATATACAATACAAATCTACAAATTTCTTTTATTGAGATCAAGATAAATCTACAACTAACTCTCTGCCAATGGAATAGAACGATTGATACGTTCTTCAAGCGAAATGAAGGTTTCTGTTCGCTGTATGCCGTTTACTTTCTGGATCTTGTCATGGAGGATTTCACGGAGGTGCCCGGTATCCCTGCATACTATCTTAAGAAAGATACTATAAATTCCCGTGGTATAATGGATATTCACAACTTCGGGTATCCCTTCCAGCTCCGTGGCCACCTGCTCGTACAACGAACTTTTATCAAGGTAGATCCCCAGAAAAGCGCTGATATCCCACCCCAGTTTGGTAGGGTCGATTACGAGCTGGGAGCCCTTCACGATCCCCATCTGTTCCAGCTTTTTCATGCGCACATGCACCGTCCCTCCCGAGACAAAGACACGTTTCCCAATTTCCGTGTACGGTAACGCTGCGTTCTCGATGAGCAGGGAAAGGATGCGCAGGTCGGTATTATCAATATCTGAATATTTTTGCATTTCGTGTTAAAAGTTTGAATTCTTCGCAACAATCAAGGTCAAATTATGAAAGAATTGTAAATTTTAACAATTTTAAATGAAAATATTTTAGAATTCAGATCAGAAGTTTTAGTTTTGCAGAACCAAATTATAAAAAAGCCGGCAGCAACGCCGCTTTTGCTTAGTTTGAAATCACATTGTAGGGTGATGAAATTGGCAGCCATGCCCTCCTGTCTCGGGGGTGGTGAATAAGGGATAAACGCGGCATAATGCCGACGCAAGTCGACTGGGGTGGACCACCAACAGTATTTGTACCGTAGCTAACCGCACCGTGGGTGGTTCGAATCCCCCTCCTACAGCAAAAAAAACTTGACAAGCGATTTTTTTCGTATTAGTTTTATTTGGTTTTTAGTTTGTTGATGAAGTGTAATTTGACACGCGGGTTCATTTTGAAACCTGCGTGTTTTTTTTACGCCGATTTCAAACCGGTGTAGCCATCATTTCGCAGGTGGCAGCACATAGCCTGCACGCCTCCGCACAAACGCGGCAATGATCCATCCCCATTGCTGCATGTAGCTCACACTCAGCGGCACACGCGCTGCAAACGTCCGCACACACCCTGCAAAGGTGCGCACTGAAATCACTTTCAAGCGTCATTAATTCCACCGCAGCACGGCATATTGCGGCACACTCCATATCGAGCCGGATACATTTTCGAAGATGAGCAACGCGCTCCTCGCGCAGGCACGCGGTGGCACAATAGGTGCACGCCTGTGCGCAAGACACACAGGCATCGATACATTCCTGAAATTGGTGACTGGCCATAACTTTCGTCGTTTGGTGAAGAAATTTTAAAAATCTCTCGCCAACACGAAAATCATACCAATGAGGAGAGCCGTAAAATGCAAAAAGCCCAGATTTCTCTGAGCTTTTGTGCGGTCTGGACGGGCCGGCATTCCGGCGGGACTCGAACCCGCGGCGGACCGTCCGCGACCCCATGCGTGACACCCTACGCGGGGCGGGCATGTATTTCTAACCAACTGAACTACCAAACTCCGTGTAAATGCAAAAAGCCCAGATTTCTCTGAGCTTTTGTGCGGTCTGGACGGGACTCGAACCCGCGACCCCATGCGTGACAGGCATGTATTCTAACCAACTGAACTACCAAACCAAAAAATAAAGAACTTTTAATCCAATCGGCGGTCTGGCTGGGCCGGCATTCCGGCGGGACTCGAACCAGCATTACTACCTAACTAATTTCTCGGCGGTCTGGACGGGACTCGAACCCGCGACCCCATGCGTGACAGGCATGTATTCTAACCAACTGAACTACCAAACCGATTCGTTTCACAAGCGTTTTTGTAAAACGTGGTGCAAAACTACTACTAATATTTACGATTGCAACACCTTACACAGCAATTTAGTTATTTTATTTGTAAATCAATAACCCTTCAACTAAGAATATTCTGAAAATGAAACAGTTGAACCACTAGAAAAATTTATGACTTTCATCAAAGAAATTTTAACCGAGCTCGAAAAGCTGGCCCCGCTGCCCTATCAAGAGGATTACGACAACGCAGGACTGCTCGTTGGCGCGCCGGATACCGAGGTTACCGGCATCCTCTTCACACTGGATATAACAGAAGACATCGTCGACGAGGCGATTCGCAGGCAATGCAACCTCATCGTCGCGCACCATCCTATTATTTTCAAAGGCCTGAAAAAGCTCAATGGTAAAAATTACGTCGAGCGGACGGTGATTAAAGCGATTAAAAATGATATCGCGCTCTATGCGACCCATACCAACCTCGACCACGTAAAAGGAGGCGTAAACTGGCAGATCGCTAAAAGGCTTGGCCTCCAAAATATCAAGGTATTGGCCCCAAAGAGGCAAATTCTCTCAAAGCTGGCTTTTTTCTGCCCGGTTGAAAACACACAGGAAGTATTGCAGGCGCTCTTCGAAGCAGGCGCCGGCCAAATCGGCGAATACAGTAATTGCAGCTTCCGTAACGAGGGACAGGGCACATTTCTGCCCAGTGAGAATGCAAATCCCGTTATTGGCGACCGAGGCGAGCTGGAAACAGTGAAGGAGCACCGCGTGGAGGTAATGCTACCGTCGCACTTGCAGGGACAGGTATTGAGCGCGCTCAAACGCTCGCACCCGTACGAGGAGGTCGCCTATTATATATCTGCACTCGAAAACGAAAACCAGGAAGTTGGTGCCGGTGCCATCGGCGAACTTCCCGAGGGGATGGGGTCCACTGATTTTCTGAATCATTTGAAGAATAGTATGCGGGCTTCGGTTATCAAACATACCGAGCCGACCGGCGAAGCAATCCGTCGGGTGGCGGTGTGCGGCGGAGCAGGGAGTTTTTTGTTGCGCAATGCCATTTCAGCGGGCGCTGATGCCTTCATCACAGCGGATTACAAGTATCACGAATTTTTCGACGCCGAAAAACGCATTATGATCTGTGACATAGGACATTACGAAAGCGAAGTATTTACGAAAAATTTATTGCATGACTATATATCAGGAAAATTTAGTAATTTCGCACTCTGTTTGTCAGAAATCAGTACCAATCCGGTGCGGTATTTTTCCTGAAAACCGGTTTTGACAACGAATTCTGCTGATAATCTGTTTAAATTAGGGCTGACTACCTCACATTTCAAGCATTGAAACAAGTCCATAAAAGACATACATGGAAAACACAATCGCACAAAAACTAGATGCTCTCCTGAAACTTCAGGAAATCGATTCAAGCCTTGACGAAATACTAAAAACCCGCGGGGACCTTCCCGAAGAAGTAAGGGACCTGGAAGACGAGATTGCAGGATTCGAAACGCGTTTAGGAAAATTTAAATCTGAAATTGCCAATCTGAATACAGAAATCGACAATTTCAAAAATGCGCAGAAAGAAGGGGAAAAACTGATCAAGAAATACAAAGATCAGCAGATGAACGTCCGCAACAACCGCGAATATGACGCCATCACCAAAGAAATAGAATTGCAGGAACTGGATATGCAACTGGCCGACAAGAAGATCAACGAAGCCAGAGCCCGTATCCGCCTCATCGAAGAAGACGCCAACCGTGCGGAATCTATCCTGAATGAAAGGAACGAAGACCTGAAAGTGAAGAAAAACGAACTTTCGGTAATTACCTCAGAAAGCCAGGCCGAAGAACAGGCATTGATCGCTGAAAGAGAGAAACACATTAAGAAAATCGAAGAACGCTTACTGAAATCTTACCAGAAAATCCGCGATAACTCACTCAACGGTTTGGCCGTTGTGCATGTTCAGCGTGGAGCTTGCGGTGGATGTTTCAGCATCGTTCCTCCTCAGCGCCAGGCTGATATCCGTGAACGTAAGAAACTGATTGTTTGCGAGCACTGCGGACGTATCCTTGCCGACGTAGAAAGCGTTCAGCCGGTTCACCAGCGCCGCTAGGATTTTAAATACTAAATTGAAAGGTTGTCTTATCCAGGCAACCTTTTTTTATGTGCATTACCATGAGTAGGAGTCATTCGGAGGTCAAAATTGAGGTATTCAGGCTGCTATTGTGTATGCTGCTCATCTCAGCTATCGCCCGGCCTGCATTAGCTATCGACGAGCAAGGCGACGTCATCTTTTCCCCGAAACTACAAAAAGCCTATTTCGAAATACAAAAACTGAGATTACCTGCCGCACGCGAACTGATCGACGATGAAAGGGCCGCAAATCCCGATAACCCGTTCATATCCTATCTCGACAGTTACGCCGACTTGCATTACCTGCTCATTGCCGAGGACCGTTCGCGCTACAAGGCTTTCACCCAGCAACAAGACAAACGGCTGGACCAGGTAGGACGACTTTCCGAGAAATCGCCTTATAAACGACTGTTCCAGGCCGATATCCGTTTGCATTCAGCATTTGCGAAACTCAAATTCGGCAACGAGGTGAGCGGCTCGTGGGAGATTATCAAAGCTTACAGGCTTTTGGAGGATAACCACAAGAAATTCCCCGCATTTACCCCTACCCTTAAATCGCTCGGCCTGCTGCACGTGCTGATCGGGTCGATTCCTGAAAACTACACCTGGATCGCCAAGATTCTCGGTTTGAAAGGCAATATCGCGCAAGGCATCCGCGAGCTCCGGGAAGTGGTGAAGGAAGAGCCTTTTTTCAGACAAGAGGCCGAGCTGATTGACTTGCTGTTGCACGCCTACACCCTCCAACTGAGCGCCGAGCAGCAAGCCCGGATCCGGCAATGGCCGAAGGAACAGCCCGATAACCTGCTGCTGCATTTCTTCGCTACGACCGTCCTGATGAAAGAAAACCGAAGCGAGGAAGCCTCGCATTTCCTCTCGGACGCGCCAACGGGCAAGGAATACATGCCATTCCCGTTCCTGCATTACCTGCGTGGGGAAATTGCATTGCAGAACAGCGACTATGATGAGTCATTTGCCTCCTATGCCCGGTTTCTGAAACAATATGCGGGATTCAACTACATTAAGGACAGCTATTTTAAAATGTTTATGTGCCGTTGGCTTGCAGGGCGTGATCAGGAAGCTACCGGCTATATGCAGAAGGTAACGCAAACAGGTAGCACAATTGTTGAAGCCGACCAGTTTGCCGAAAGGATTGCCAGGGAATTCGCCGAAGGGAAAATCAGTCCAAGACAAAAGGTACTGTACAAGGCCAGGTATGCGACCGATGGCGGCTATTTTCAGAAAGCTTGGGAGCTGATGAAAACTGTTTCGGAGAAGATTTTTGTCACAACCTACGAAAAGGCCGAGTTCAATTATCGAATGGCACGAATTCTCCAAAAATCGGGCCGTTTGAATGAATGCGTGCCATTTTACGACCGCTCGGTCACCCTCGGCCAGGCAGATGCGGCTGCGGGAGGTTTTGCTGCGTCTTCGGCATTACAAATGGGCTATTTGTATCAAAAAAAGGCTGATAATCAGAAAGCTGCCATGTATTTCAAAAAAGCCATGAGCTTTAAAAAACATGAATACAAGAACAGCATTGACAACAAAGCCCGCGCCGCATTGACCGAAATGGGGCAATAGCGTCTGTTACCAAAGCGCACTTTCTGCGTATCAAGGATGCAAGCATTAATGCGACCTTTTGATATGCCCAGAAAAAAGAGCGACAACCCGAAAGTGATCATCAATTGGCATGATGACGATAAGCCCCGTGAGAAATTCATGAACAAAGGCCGGGCCGCCTGCTCGGACTCGGAACTAATGGCTATCCTGATCCGCTCGGGGACGAGGGAAATGACCGCCGTGGACCTCGCCAAAGCCCTCATGACATCGGTAGGCAACAATATCAATGAGCTTGCCAAACTGAATGTGCGGGATCTCACCAAAATCAAGGGAATAGGTGAAGCGAAAGCACTTACTATCCTCGCCGCATTGGAGCTCGGCAGGCGGCGCAAGGACATTATATCGGATAAAAAACGAAAGATCATCGGTTCTCAGCCGGTATACGAAGCCATGCGTCCCTACCTCATGGACAAAACGCATGAGGAATTCTGGATTCTGTTGCTTAACCGCGGCAATTATATCATGCGGACGATACAGGTGAGCGTAGGCGGCATTTCAGGCACAGCTACCGATATTAAAATGATATTCAAAATCGCACTGGACCATATGGCCAGCTCGCTGATACTGGTACATAATCATCCGTCGGGCCAGCTTATACCAAGTTTTGCCGACAAAGTACTTACCGAGCAAATAAAAGAGGCAGGCCGATTGCTCGACCTACCTGTTCAGGATCATATCATCTTTACCGATGACGGCTATTATAGCTTCAAGGATTCCGGCCAAATGTGATCAGAATACCGCTTCTTTTCGGATAATACCTTTTAGCTCTTCATAAGGGATTGTAAGCTCTATCGGCCCCCGGGCATAGGCTGCTATTTCGTAGGGGTTATAGAAAAACAGGACCCCCTCCGGCGTGAACACGTAGTTTGCAGGAATGAAGAACTTATGGTTCGCGAGAAAATAACCGGCATCTTCCAGGTCGACACCAGGGGCGAGCTTTTCGAGTTCACGAAACTTCTTTTCCACCAGATTCAGCAAAGCCACCGAGTCGGCCACAAAGCTCTTCATTTCGATCTCCTCGCCCGTTTTCCCGTCGAATGCATGATACGATGTGAAGCTATTAGGATGTGCACCACCGGTGAATGCGTAATGATCCAACTGGTAGAACATCACTTTCGAGGTCGTCATGACGGTGTCTCCGTGCAATTCCACTTCCCAACAGCCAGGCGAATCCGGGAATTCCTTTTTAAAATCGTTGTAGTTTTTTTCAAAGTCCTCAAAAGCTGCTTTGGGGCTTTTAATGGCTTCCAGTCGCGCTAGCGCACTGGCTGGGTCGCCATAGGAATTCAACCGTTTAATGGCCTTATCCGTCAGCACTTCCCTGATTTTAGTAGCAACGGCACCGGAATCGGTCGGCTCCCAGAGACTGATCAGCACCGAAACCCCTTTGTTGGAAACCGTATCACAACCACCAAACTGCTCCTTTTTCACCTCTCCTGCATGGTAGCCGGTTTCAGCTACTGCATTATCCTTTTTAGACTGCTGGTTACATGCCCAAAACGACAAAACGCCGAGCATCAGGGCAGCCATTTGCTTCAAACCCATAGTCATCGATTTTTTCAGTTGGGAAAGCGATTATAGACTCATCAGTTCCTTGAAACGAATGGCCTGGCGGCGCGAGATCTCGATTTTATCCCCGCCCTGTAAGGTTACCAGCAAGCCCCCGCTGAACCACGGTTCGATTTTTTCGATCCAATGCAGGTTGATAATATGCTTCCGGTTAGCACGGAAGTAGGTATTCGGATCCAGGCGCTCTTCGAGGTTGTTCAGCGACTTCAATACCAAAGGCTTTTGATCGTCGAAATGCAGGCGAACGTAGTTTCCCATCGATTCGAACAGGCGGATCTTGCCCAATTTCACAAACCAGCATTTCTCGCCGTCCTTCACAAATACCTGGTCGTTTTCGCCCAGTACTTTCTCGGCGCGCTCATTCGCATGTGTGGGCGCTTCCGGCTGTGCCTGATTTTCCTCGATACGGTGGATGGTCTCTTTAAGACGCTCGGTATCGATCGGTTTCAAAAGGTAATCCAATGCATTGAATTCAAATGCCTTGATCGCGTACTCGTCGAACGCCGTCGTAAAAATCACTTCCGGGCTTTTACCTTCAATCGACGAGAGCAGTTCGAACCCGTTCTTACCGGGCATTTGAATATCCAGGAAAAGCAATTCAGGCTGCTGTTCTTCAATCAGTTTCAGCGCCTCTTCCGCATTTGCAGCCTCTCCTACTATTTCAATTTTAGTGTATGGTTCAAGCAATCTCTTCAACTCGTTGCGCGCTAGTCGCTCATCATCTACAATTAAGGTCCTCATGGCGGATGGATTCAGTTAGGAATAAAAAACAGATAGTATATTGATTTGGTCATTAGTTCTCTTTTTCGGACCCCTCTCCCACCATCATCACGCCTTCCGAAAGCATCGGGATTTTGATTTCCGAACAAACCACGTTCTCTTTCTCCTGGAAAATCCGGAATGTGGCCGCCTTACCGTACAAAATCGACAGTCGCTCGGCTGTATTTTTTAAACCAACCCCGCCGGATTCGGTATTGCCAAGGTTGCCTGCATTCACTTCCGTATTCCCAAGGTCACCCGAGTTATGGATCGTGATCACGAGCAGCTCATTTGCAATTTCCGATTTTAACCCGATAAATCCACCTCCCATTTGCTTCGCTACCCCATGTTTGATACCGTTTTCGACGAGTGTCTGCAGCATCATCGGTGGTACTTGCCAGTAAATAGCCTGCGGGTTGGTCGTAATACTGTAACAAAGGCGGTCTTCATAACGCACTTTTTCCAGTTCCAGATAATCCTCAACCGTGCGAAGCTCCTCCTGCAAATCCACTGTTTTACGACGGTCGGCCAGCAAAGAGTTCCTTAATATATTGGATAACTGCGTAATGCTGAGCTGCGCACGCTTGGGATCTTCGTACACCAGCGCACGGATGCTGTTCAATGCATTGAATGTAAAATGCGGGTTAAGCTGTGAGCGCAATACTTTCGCTTCCGCCTCTCGCATCGACATTTTCAGCATAATTTTCTCGTAGCTGGCTAGCCGGTTCTGCTCTACATAATGATAAACCGTATAAGACAATATCCACGCCAGCAGGATTTTGCACCAATTGGTATAATAACCCCAGAAAATCAGCGGCTGGTTGAGCATATTGTGTTCCAGCACCTCACGGTCCATCGGCTGGTTAATCATCGTCATGATGAGCCCCAGCCACAGCACCGACCCGATTACCCGCAACGCAAGCCTGGGCAACGGCAGCGACGACCAGTTCCACCGTCTGATCACGAGGCGATACACATGGGTAAGGCAAATGCCCAACAGGATATTGGCCAGCGCAGAATAGAACTCGGTCAGCTTGAAACCGTATTCCAAGAGATACGGAATGTATTCGAACATGATTATTAATGTCCAACCCAGTATCTGAAGAGTCCAATAGATGCGTTTTTTGGACATGAGCATACGAACGCTGATAATGTATTGAAAAGCCACAAATGTATTAATGCCCCCTCAGGGGAGGTACATTAATACACCAATGGAAACGAATCTACACAAACGGCTGCTATATCGTTTGCGGGATTTCGATGGAAAGAAGGTGTGTGATGTCGTTGGACACTTCCAGTTCGAACTGCTGGGTATCGTAGGAGTAATTGATCTTGTAGAGGCAGAGATTGCTATGCTCGTAGTCGTCCATACGCACTAGCGGCTGGTTGAAAAGCGTGGTCAGCAATACGCGCATGGCACGGCCGTGCATGGCGATGAGAATGTTCCTTTCATGCGGGCGCGAGAGGATTGTATCGATCACCGGAATCTGGCGCTCGCGCACGTCTACAGGGCTTTCGCCCCCCTCGGCTGCAAGGTTTACCTCGCCTGCTTTCCAGGCATTTACCAGCTCACGGTAATAGTTGTTATCGCCCGTGTTCGGCTCACGGCCTTCACGGTCTCCCCATGATATTTCATTCAACCCCGCGTAGCTCTCGTGCGGTATGCCCCGCCTGATGAACCCGCGGACGGTTTGATGTGTTCGCTTTAAGTCAGAGGTATAAATTTTATCAAACGGAACATGTTGGTAAGCATTAAAAAAAGCTTCGGCCTGAGCTTCTCCCCATTCATTCAGCAAGGAATCAACACCACTTCCCTGTACAACTCCCCTGCGGTTCAAATCCGTTTCACCGTGGCGAATGAGGTAAATCGATTTTCTTTTCAATGTAATAGGATAATTTAAATATAAAATTTACAAAAACCTTGTTTTTTGTCCGCAAAGCCAATACAAATTTATACATTTTTTAGATATGTTTAATAAAACCGTCACTGTCGATTCACTGCAGTCTTTTGGGAAAAACAGTATCGCCCATCACATCGGGATAGAGTTTACGGAAATCGGAAAAGATTATGTGTCAGCCAAAATGCCGGTCGACAAGCGTACCCACCAACCCTTCGGGATTTTGCACGGCGGCGCATCGGTAGTACTGGCCGAAACATTGGGGAGCATCGCTTCGTTTTTGGTCATTCCCGAAAACGAGAACAAGCACGCCGTGGGGCTGGAAATCAATGCCAACCACCTCAGGCCGGTGAAGGAGGGCTATGTATACGGAACTGTGCGGCCAATCCATATCGGCCGGACCACGCATATCTGGGATATCAGGATCACCAATGAAGAAAACAAACTCGTTTGCATCAGCAGACTCACGGTTGCTATTGTGAATGCAGACCGCTAACATTATTTTGCAGAAAATTGACCTAACGGGACACGCCCATTCGTTATAAATGCTATCAGTACAGACCGACACCGGGATTTCGATATTTGAAGGATTACAGATTGAGGAGCTTTGGCACGCCTCCAAAATAATGGGTTTCCCTTCCGCATTATGGCGCCTGCCGCATACCAACGAAATCAAACTGCTTATTTCCATTCAGGACGGCACGCGTAAATGTATGCCTGAACTTGAAAAAATGAGCCCAGGCTTTGTGATAAGCACATTCTACTGGGAGGACGACCAGGAGGTGCTGTTCCTGGAAGGCGATATTATCCTGACATTCTCGGAAGACAATCGGATCACGCACATCGAGAACCAACTCGGTGAAGAGCATCCCGAAGTAAAAAGGCTCGTTCAACTCGCATTAACCGAAAGCAGCGGGGAAAATCAGCAACTGGCACCTGCCAGCCCGCTGTTGCCATTAAGCGGCCATCTCGACGCCAAATCCCGCTTCGAAAGAACGGTAGAACTTGCCGTAGCCGCGATCCGCCAAAACCAGTTCAAGAAAGTAGTGCTCTCGCGCACCAAAGACCTGCGATACACCGATGCATTCCAGCCGGCACAGGCATTTCAGCGACTTGTGAAAGCCTATCCGCACGCATTTGTTTCGTTGGTGAACCTGCCCGAAGAAAACGAGATGTGGTTGGGAGCAAGCCCCGAATTGCTGGTAGAACAAATGTCCGGTGGTACCTTCAAAACCATGTCCCTCGCAGGTACGCAAGGCGCACGCGACGTGTCGGGCACACTCATACCCAAGTACGACATCCGCTGGGGCGAGAAAGAGATTGAGGAACAGGCGCTTGTAAGTCGCTATATTATTGAGTGCTTTAAAAAAATCCGTCTGCGCGAATACCTGGAAACAGGACCTAAAACTGTGCTGGCGGGAAATTTATACCATCTCAGGACCGTTTTCGAGGTAGACACCATAGCGCTTAATTTCCCAGAGCTTGCTTCTGTCATGCTTAAACTCCTGCACCCGACATCCGCCATTTGCGGCGTTCCCAAAGTCCCCAGCCTGCAATTCATCAACGACGTGGAAGGCTATAACCGCTCCTATTACAGCGGCTTCCTGGGGCCGGCGCAAGTGGGTGGCGATACCCATTTGTTCGTTAACCTCCGCACCGTGCGGTTCAAGGACGGCATTGCAACGTTTTTTGCAGGGGCCGGAATCACGGAAGACTCTGTACCTGAGCAGGAATGGTTCGAAACCGAGCTAAAATGCGATACTTTGCTTAAAGTGATAGGGAGTTCCTTATAAAAAAATTAGCTGGCATTAAACTTTTATAGCGGCAAAAAGTCTAATCGGTTCGAGATTAATATCTAATTTTGAACAAAGCTCTGAATAGGACGCATTTAGTCCGTCAGACTCCTAAACCATTTAAGCCCAGGTTAACCTACCCTATGAATGTTATCGCCAGATCTGCCCGTGCAGAAGGATTGCCAAACTTAACCAAACCTCTGTCTTCACTTTTCATTGCCGGTTCGCTCTTTATAACGCTTTCGTGCGGAGAAAAAAAGGATACCTTTCAACAAAAAGGCGGTGGAGGCCCCACCATTGTGGATGTGATCGTTGCGAAATCCGAGAAGGTAAGTGACAAGGTAGAAGTGAATGGTACCATCGTGGCCAACGAATTCGCAGAATTACGGCCGGAAGTGAGCGGATTACTGACATTCCTGGATGTACCCGAAGGTAAAACGGTCCAAAAAGGTACCGTCATAGCCCGGATTAACAATGCCGACCTCCTTGCCCAGCTCAACCGGTCGAAAATACAGCTTGACCTCGCCGAAACGACCGAAAAAAGGCTGAAACAGCTGATTGCCGTTAACGGTATCAACCAGGCCGACTACGACCTGGCCGTCAACAATGTAAATACCCTCAAAGCAGACATGGCTTACACCCAGGCGCTGATCGACAAGACGATCATCAAAGCGCCATTCACAGGTGTGGTAGGCTTGCGCAAGGTGAGTGCGGGCGCGTACGTAACGCCCCAGAGCGTGATCGCCACCATGCAGCAACTCTCTAATCTCCGCATAGATTTCACAGTGCCTGAAAGCTACCAGCAATATGTAAACAAAGGTGGTACCGTGGAAGTAATGCTCGACCAGGCTTCCGGCAAATATGAAACTGCCCGCATCCTGGCGATTGAACCGCAGGTAAACCAGACTACCCGCAACCTGACCGTCCGTGCGGTGCTGAGCACGGGAAATACCAGCCCAGGTTCATTTGCGAAAGTGTATATCACTGCCAGTAATAACAAAAATAGCATACTTATTCCCTCCAACAGCATTATTCCGGAAGCACGCAGCAAGAAAGTCGTGACGGTGAAAGGCGGCAAGGCTGTTTTTGCACAGGTAGAAACCGGCGACCGCAGGGAAGATGTAGTGGAGGTAACCAAAGGCCTGAATGTGGGCGATACGGTGGTTGTTTCGGGTGTACTTTTTGCCCGTCCCGATGCTCCTGTGAAAGTGAGAAGTGTTAGAAACCTGAATGTAGCAAGTAAGTAACGATTGCCTTCATGGCGCTTGTTGCAATGACCATTCCTTTGAACCCCATGCTATGAATATTTCAGAACTATCCCTGAAACGGCCCGTTCTGGCGGTCGTGATGAACCTGCTCATCATCCTTTTTGGTGTGGTAGGATATAACTTCCTTTCACTAAGGGACTACCCGGCCATCGACCCGCCAATCGTGAACGTGCGGACGAGCTACACCGGTGCCAATGCCGACATTATCGAGAGCCAGATCACCGAGCCACTCGAAAAGAGCATCAACGGTATCCCTGGTATCAAGAGTATCAGCTCTTCCAGCCAGATCGGTTCCAGTAACATTACCGTAGAATTCAACCTTAAATCCGACCTGGAAGGCGCCGCCAACGACGTGCGCGACAAGGTGAGCCAGGCCGTACGGAACCTTCCGCAGGACATCGATGCCCCGCCGGTGGTAAGCAAGGCCGATGCCAACTCCGATTTTATTCTCCTCCTGGCCGTACAAAGCCCGTCGAAAGGTTTGCTCGAATTGAGTGAATATGCCGAAAACGTGCTTCAACAGAGCTTGCAAACGATCGACGGCGTCAGTGCGATCAATATTTTCGGGCAAAAACGGTATGCCATGCGTATCTGGCTGAATCCCGACAAGATGAGTTCCTACAATATCTCTTTCAACGATATTACCACCACCCTTGCATCGGAAAACGTGGAATTGCCGGCAGGTAAAATCTACGGCGACAATACCGAGCTGACGATCCGGACCATGGGCCGTTTGAAAAGCGAAAAGGAATTCAACGACCTTGTGATCCGCAACGACAGCTCAGGCATCGTACGACTCGGTAACGTTGCCAAAGTAGAACTGGGCCCTGAAAATGAAGAACAAAGCTGGAAATATAACGGCATGTACGCGGTAGGTCTGGCGGTAATCCCCCAGCCGGGTGCCAACTACGTCCAGATTTCCGACGAGTTCAACAAACGTCTTGCGGAGATCCAGAAATCCAATAAATCCGACATTACTTTCAACGTCCTGATCGACAACACACGCCTCGTTCGCCAGTCGATCAAAGAAGTGGAAGAGACGCTCATTATCGCGTTTTCTCTCGTGGTAATCGTGATCCTGTTCTTCTTCCGGAACCTGCTCGTGGCGGTGCGCCCGTTGATCGATATTCCGATATCGCTCGTCGCGACGTTCTTCGTCATGTACATGTGCGGGTTTTCGATCAATATCCTGACGCTGCTAGGCATTGTGCTCGCGACGGGACTTGTGGTGGATGACGGTATTGTAGTAACCGAAAACATCTTCCGAAAGCTGGAAAGCGGCCTACCCATACGGCAAGCGGCATTAGAAGGAAGCCGGGAGATCTTCTTCGCGGTTATTTCTACTTCGCTAACGCTGGCAGTGGTATTTCTCCCGGTAATTTTCCTCGAAGGTTTTGTGGGAAGTCTTTTCCGTGAATTCGGGATCGTGGTAGCCTCGGCAGTATTGATATCGGCATTCGTTTCACTCACCATTACTCCGGTGCTAAACGTTGTACTGAACCGCAAGGACGCAGGTCACGGTTGGTTTTATAACAAAACAGAGCCATTTTTCACCGGCATGGAAGACGGCTACAACCGGATGCTCCGCGGGTTTATGAAAGCGCGCTGGATTTCCTGGGTGCTGGTAGTTGCCTGCGGTGTGCTCATCTGGTTTACCTACACCCACTTGCAAAGCGAACTCGCGCCGATGGAGGACCGGAACAGTGTCCGTTTCAGCGTTTCGGCGCCGGAGGGTACCAGTTTTGACCAAATGCAGCAGGTATCCGACCAGCTCAGCGATTTCCTCAATGATTCCATCCCTGAAAAAGCATTCACATTCTCCGCGACGCCCGGCTTTGGCGGAGGCGGCGTGAACAGTGCTACGGCACGTATCGGTCTCGTGCCTTCCGACCAACGCAGGAGAAGCCAGAATGACATCGCGCAGGAAATCAACAAAAAGATGTCGCGGTTCAACGACGCCCGCATATTTGCCACGCAGGAGCAGACTATTTCCGTAGGTATTGGTTCAAGGGGTTCGCTTCCCGTTCAGTTTGTATTGCAAAACCTGGATTTTGACAAACTAAGCGAAGTTCTCCCCAAATTCCTTGACGAGGCACGGCAGGATCCAACTTTCCAGAATGTCGACGTTAACCTCAAATTCAACAAACCCGAGGTCCGCCTGACCATCGACCGACTCAAAGCGCGTGACCTGGGCCTTTCGACTACCGATGTCGCCGCCACTATTCAAGCTGCATTCAGCGGTCGCCGCCTCGCTTATTTTATCATGAATGGCCAGCAATATCAGGTAATCGGCCAGGTAGAACGTTCGGAGCGTAACAAGCCTGCCGATATCGAGAAATTATATGTGCGGAACAATCGCGGCGAAAGCATTCCGCTGACTGCCGTGGTGCATATGGAAGAAGAAAGCGGTCCACCAACCATTTACCACTATAACCGCTACAAAAGTGCCACCATTTCCGCATCACTCGTGGAAGGCAAAACCATTGGCGACGGTGTGGAAGCCATGCGCAGGATCGGCGCTAAGCTGCTCGACGAATCTTTCCAGACATCGCTCACGGGCCCTTCCCGTGACTTCGAAGAAAGTTCTTCCAATACCAGTTTTGCATTCGGGCTGGCGCTATTGCTCGTGTACCTCGTACTCGCCGGCCAGTTTGAAAGTTTCACCGATCCGTTCATCATCATGATCACCGTGCCATTAGCATTGGCAGGTGCCTTGCTGAGCTTGTATTTGTTTGGATTAACCATCAATATCTTTTCTCAGATCGGGATGATCATGCTCATAGGACTTGTGACGAAGAATGGTATCCTTATTGTGGAATTTGCCAACCAGAAACGGGAACAAGGCATGGGCCGGATGGCCGCGGCCGTCGAATCGGCGACGCAGCGCTTGCGTCCGATTCTGATGACCAGTCTGGCGACCGCATTCGGTGCATTGCCGATTGCATTGAGCCTCGGTGCGGCAGCAACCAGCCGGGTACCGTTGGGCGTGGTGATCGTAGGTGGTCTGATGTTCTCGCTGATCCTGACGCTGTTTGTGATCCCGGCGATTTACACATTCATTTCACCCAAAAAACACAAGGTAACGGAAGAGCAGAAAATGGCAGAGGAGCTTGTGGCTTAAAGGATATTTTTTCATACAAAATCAACTATTGTTTTTTACATGGGCTCGCTCACCTTTTTTAAGAAATACAAATACACCTTCATACTCTTGCTACTTTGCTCCGGTACCGGCTGGGCCGGGCATCCCGGCGCCATGCAACCGGCCGACACGCTGACGCTAACGCTCGAACAGGCTGTGGCTACGGCGCTTAAAAACAGTTACGAAATCGAGATTGCCAAGAATAATGTAGATGCGAATACCATCCTGAACAATTATGGCGTAGCCGGCGGACTGCCAACCGTCGCCCTGAACGCTTCCAATACGGAACAGATCACTCAGGTAAACCAGAAACTGAATACGGGTGTCGAGATCAGTCGTAATGCTGCTGCGGGTAATAACACGCAGGCAAACCTCGCGGTGGGAATGCTCCTTTACAATGGGAAACGCGTAGTAGCTACTAAAAAGCGACTGGCCGAATTGCAATACCAAAGTTCCGAAGTTCTTAACTCGCAGATTCAAAACACGATCGCATTGGTAATGACGAGCTATTATGATGTGGTTCGCCAGCTCAGCTACATCAATACGATCCGCACGTCCATTATCGCATCCGAAAAACGACTTGAAATCCTGCGCGTGCGCAAGGAAGCGGGTATGGCCAACAATGCGGACATTTTCCAGGCGGAAATCGATTTGAATACACTCAACCAGACGCTACTGAACCAGCAAATGGTGGCGCAGGTAGCCAAAACAGAGCTGCTTCGCACCCTCACGCTCGACCCAAAATCGGCATTAACCATCAAGGATACCATTACGGTTGACAACAATATGCAACTGGCTTCGGTGATGGACCGGCTTGCTGCCAATGCCGACATCAAAGCGGCGGACCATCAGATCAAAATCAATGAACTGATTGTCAGAGAAACGGCTGCGCTCCGTTATCCTACGGTTCGTTTCAATGCAGCTTACAACTTTTCGCGTAACCAGACAGCGGCCGGTCTTACCTTGCTCAACCGGGTGGTAGGTCCGCAGGCAGGTCTTACACTGGCGGTTCCGATCTACAACGGCACGGCATTCAGACGCCAGAAACAGGCCGCTGAAATCGACACCAAAACAGCCGAATTGCAAAAAAGCACGCTGCTCCGCGATTACAGCGCGAGCGCGGTTAAAATGTACCAGACCTACCAGAGCTCCATCGAACAGCTCGAAAATCAGAAAAAAAACTACGCGCTCAGCAAACAACTCCTCGATCTGACGCTCCAACGTTTCGAATTGATTCAGGCGACGATCATCGATGTGCGCGAGGCACAGCGCAGCTTCGAGGAAGCAGGTTACCGGTTGATTAACCTCAATTACGCTGCCAAATCGGCTGAAATTGAACTGAAAAGACTTAGTAATACGCTTCAATAGAGCCATTTCACGTGCCTGGAATAAAAATTTTTCCGGGCACGTGCATTGATTTCCTTAACAGTCCTGTCGAAAGTGTAAAGGCCCTAGATGCCCGGCTTTGCGAGACTGAATCAGAAATCAATGAAGGTACTGGCTATCCACAATATCCTCTGGTCGCATTACAAGGCCAGGATTTTCACTCAACTTCACCAAAGGTTGCACAAGGAAGGAAACGACTTCTTTGTACTGCAACTGGCTTTCAGCGAATGGAGCCGGCTCGGGCTCAAAACCGATCTGAGCATTCATACCTACCCTTATCAGGTCCTGTTTCCCGGCAAGGCCGTTGAGCAGATCGGGCATATTCAAAAAACACAAAAGTTACTCGCCGCACTTCGCCACCACCAGCCCGGAATTGTTTACCTCAATGGCTACTACGACCCCTCCTACTGGTTTGTGTTGGCTTATTGTAAAATCAGAAAAATAAAAGTGGTGCTCGATTTCGAAAGCAGCGAAATCAGCCGGCGCAGAGTCTGGTGGAAAGAACGCCTGAAAAAGGTATTCCTCGGTCAATGCGATGCGCTCGTCTGCCTCGGACAGAAGGCCGCCGAATATGCCCTGAAACTCGACGTGAGCCGTAAACGCATTCTGACCACCAAAAATGTGGGTGTTGACAATGATGCCTTGCTCGAAATCTTCACACGCGAGCTGGCGTCGCGTGACCGTAGGAAAGCAGAAGCCGGCCTGCCACCCTACAACTTCCTGTACGCAGGCCGTTTTGTAGAGCGCAAAAATCTCGACATGCTGATCAGGGCCTTTCATGAAGCCAAAAATCGCTCGGAGAATGGCAAGGAATGGGGATTGATCCTCAGCGGTGAGGGAAAACAGAAACCGCGGTTACAAGAACTCGCTCACTCCCTGGGCTGTGAACAAATACATTGGATGGAGCCCTGCGAATGGTATGAAGTGCCTATTCGTTACACGCTGGCCAACGTGGCCGTGTTGCCGAGTACATTCGAGCCATTCGGCTTTCTGACTAATGAAGCGATGGTCTACTCTATGCCCGTACTCGTGTCGGAACGCTGCGGAAGCGCCACTGACCTCGTCATCGATGGCCTCAATGGCTTCCGGTTCGACCCTTCCAATCAAGAGGAATTTGCCAATAAGCTACTATGGTTTATGAGCCATCCCGAAAAATTCAGGCAAATGGGTGCCAACGGTAAGGCGATCATCGATCAATGGTCACCAGATATCATCACGGAAGAACTCATTCAATCTTTTCATAAAGTATCTGCATATGACTAAGCAACAAGCCAAAACCGTGCTGGTAACAGGCGGCGCAGGCTATATCGGCTCCGAGCTGGTCCGACTCCTGTTGGAGGATCGGTTCCGGGTGGTCGTACTCGACAACCTTTCATTCGGCGGCGAATCGCTGCTGAGCTTTTGGGGAAACCCCGCATTCAGATTTGTCAAAGGTGATCTGCGAAACGACGACGATGTCCGCACAGCATTAAATGGCGTGCATTATGTATGCCATCTCGCCGCGATCGTCGGTGAGCCGCCTTGCAGGAAATATCCGGAACTGGCGCTGGAAGTGAACTGGCATGCGTCCGTACGCCTGTACGAGCTTTGCGAAGAGGCCGGGATCGAACGTTTTGTATTTGCTTCCACTTGCAGCAATTATGGTAAAATGGCCGTTGCCGACGCACTCCTGGATGAAACCGCTGACCTGAATCCGATTTCGTTGTATTCCGAGACCAAGGTAAACTTTGAAAAATACCTGCTTAACCAGAAAAACAGCACTATCACACGCACTATTCTTCGCTTTTCCACGGTTTACGGCATATCGCCACGGCCCCGTTTCGACCTGACCGTCAACGAATTTACTCGGGATGCCGCTTTGGGAAAACCGTTGCTGATCTACGGCGAAAACTTCTGGCGTCCCTATTGCCATGTCAGCGACCTTGCCCGCTCGGTGAAAACCGCCCTCATGGCCGATAAAAAGAAGGTCGACGGAGAAGCATTCAATGTGGGCGAGACCTCGCAAAACTATACCAAAAAAATGCTTGCTGCCGAAATCGGCAAGGCTATCCCTTCGCTCGTAGTGAATTACCACCCGGTTGTCACCGATCCGCGCGACTACAAGGTGAATTGTGATAAAATCAAAAACGTACTTGGTTTCACCATCTCCAAAACCGTTCCGAACGGCATCGCGGAAATAGCCTCGCTATTCCGCGAACAGGTGATCACCGAACCGATGAATGCGCGCTATGGAAATGTGTAGGCCCCCTGCTATCCCCCTCTGCGAACCCAATCTCAATGGACGCGAAAAACAATACATCGCCGAAGCCGTGGATTCCAATTGGCTGTCGGGCGGCAGCTTCCTCCACCGCTTCGAGCAGCAGCTGGCCGAGTACACGGGGGCAACGCACGTAATAGGCGTATGCAACGGCACGAGCGCGTTGCAGGTCGCGCTCACACTCGCCGGTGTGGAAAAAGGAGACTTGGTGCTCATCCCGGACCTCACTTTTGTAGCCACCGCAAATGCGGTGAGGTACCTGGGCGCCAATCCCGTCATGATCGACATCGATGCCCGTACGTGGCTGATGGACCTGGATTTGTTACAGGATTTTCTCGAAAACCACACTTACCGGAACAGCGGCGGATGCTTCTGCCGCCAAAGCCACCGGCGGATTAAAGCGGTTGTGCCGGTGCATCTGCTGGGAAATATTTGCGAAATGGATCGACTCAATCGCATTGCAGAGCAATTTGCATTGGCCGTGGTGGAAGATGCCGCATGCTCGCTGGGATCATTCCAAAACGGCCGGCATTCGGGGACGACCGGCTTACTGGGAACCATGAGTTTTAACAGTAATAAAATCATTACCACTGCCGGCGGCGGTGCGATCCTGACCCACGATGGGTTATTGGCGAAACGCGCACGACACCTCATTACGCAAGCCAAAAGCCACCCTACCGAGTATATTCACAACGAGCTTGGCTACAATTTCCGGCTCGTGAACCCGCTTGCGGCAATAGGCTGTGCGCAAATGGAACAGCTTCCGGGCTTTCTGCAAAGGAAAAAAGAGGTCGCCGCGCATTATCGCGAAGCATTCGCAGATTACGAGGTTGCATTTCAGCAATTAACGCCCGGCACCGATTCCAACTATTGGCATGCCGCTATGCTGGTGGACGAAAGCCGAAGCCTGGTCTCTGCATTGGCGACCGAGAATATCGAAGCCAGGCCGCTGTGGATGCCTATTCATGAGCTTCCGGTATTCCGGGAGGATTTGTATATCACCCATAACAGCGTTGCCCCCGAAGTGTCCAGGCGTGGTATCATGCTTCCTTGCTCGACGTCGATTACCGACGAACAGCTGCAAAGGGTCAGCCAGGTCATTGGAAGCGCTTTGGATGTCAGGATCAAAAACTAGTCAATATGCTGCGGGCCGCTGAAACGGGCCAATGGCCTGTAAATATCATCATTATGGCGGGTGGCAAAGGTACCCGCCTGAAACCCCTGACCGACAATACGCACAAGTCGCTCATTCCGGTAGGCGGCAAGCCGATTATCCGGCATCTGATTGATCATTTGACCCTGTCAGGCTTTCGGGAAATCCACATTTCGGTTGGGCATCTGGCGGAACAGCTGACCAGTTACCTCAGCGATGGGCACGACCTCGGCATTTCGATCCGGTATATTCAGGAACGCAGTCCAATGGGCAGTATCGGCGCTTTGACGCTTAAACAGCGCTGGCCGCATGAGCATTTCCTGGTAATTAACGGAGATCTGTATTCCAATTTCGATATCGGGAACCTGTGCACCGAGTATTTCTCCCGAACAGCAGATATGGCTATTTTGACAATACCAAACGTCGTCAAAATACCCTATGGTGTCCTCGAAATGGCCGCCGATGGCCATGTCAGAGCCTTTGTCGAAAAGCCGGACTACGAGTTTACAGTCAATTCAGGAGTTTATATGTTTAATCGAAATATTCTCAATCTCCTGCCCAAGGGTATTCCCTATGAAGGCTGGCAACTCATTCAATCGGCACTGCATGCGAACTTGAAGGTTGCGGGCATTCCTCATACATCGGGATATTGGATCGATATCGGAAGCATGGAAGCACTTCAAAAAGCACAAGCGTTGAGCCAGGCAGATATTACACAACATTAGCTCGATGGCACGCATTTTTTTCATGCAAGATTAAAAAGGCATTAAACCTTCCTCCGGCTTTTTAATCTAACCGGCTCACCTTCAACCTCACATATACCAGATCCCGCTGGTAATATGGCCCGTGCCGTCATGAAGAAAATACTATTCATCGCTTCACTCCTGAATTTTCTGTGCATTCACCTCTATGCCCAGGACGAACCTTCGACGACCTACCCGATCACCGGCAAACTGGAAGATTCGGAGAAAAAGCCGGTACCCTTTGCGAATGTGGCACTCCTTGCTGCCAAAGATTCCTCATTGATCGGCGGCGGTACTGCGGATGAAAACGGGCTTTTCACTATCCCCGCCGAACCTGGGAGTTATCTTGTAAAAATCACGTTTCTGGCTATGAATGAGAAGTTCATTCCCAACGTCCGTGTGGCAGCACAGCCAGTGGTATTAGGCACTATCACCCTCACATCCAACTCGCGCCTGCTCGATGAACTCGTGATACAGGGCGAAAAGAGCCAAATGGACCTGCAACTCGATAAGCGGGTTTTTAATGTGGGAAAAGACCTGGCCAATATCGGCGGCAATGCATCGGACATTCTCAATAATATGCCTTCGGTGACGGTCGATGTGGAAGGCAATGTGGCCCTTCGCGGCAGCGGTAATGTGCGTATTCTGATCGACGGCAAGCAATCGGGTATGGTGGGGCTCAATCCCGCCGAGGCATTGCGCCAGATTCCGGCAGATTTGATCGAGAGCGTGGAGATTATCACCAACCCGTCGTCGCGCTACGATGCCGAGGGCGAAGTAGGCATTTTGAATATAGTTATGAAGAAAAACATCCGGTACGGGCTGAATGGCACGTTCACGGGGACAGCTGGCTACCCTTCCAATTTCGGGGCGTCGTTTAATGTTAATTACCGAAAGAAAAAGGTCAACCTGATCGCCAACTACGGCTTCATGTACCGCAATGGCCCCGGCCGCGGGCATTCGAGGCAGGAATATAACAGCGCGGATACCAGTTTCGTATACGAGCAAAATAACCGGCGTAACCGTGCAGGCTATTCGAACAACGTCCGCGTGGGCCTGGATTATTTTCTGAACAACCAAAACACCATTACCGCCACGCTATCTGTCCGCAAATCACAAAACGACAACAAATCGCGCCTTGAATACCGGGATTTTGACATGAGCAACATCCTCACGCGCACGGTTACGCGCAGCGAGGACGAGACGGAGCCGCGAACGAACATCGAAGCCGCATTGAATTACCGGAAGACTTTCGAAAAGAAGGGACAGAGCCTGACATTCGATGCAAAATACATTCTCAGCGACGAAACGGAAGCATCGCAATACCACGAAGTCGCCGACAACCGCACCGTCGATATCCGTCAAAGGTCGTATAACACCGAAGATGAAAAGAACTTTCTCGTCCAGCTGGACTACATTCACCCGCTAGGCAAGGATGGGAAGCTGGAAGCAGGTCTGAAAACATCCGTCAGACTGCTGGATAACGACTTCTCGGTCCACCAGCAATTGGAACCCGATTATTGGGTGGTATTGCCCGATTACGACAACCGGCTGGCCTACGATGAGAAAATCCATGCCGCCTACCTGATGGCCAGTAATCAGTTCGGGAAGGTTTTCGTACAGGCTGGCTTGCGCGGCGAGTACACCGACATTTTAACCGAACTCAAAAAAACAGCTCAAACCAATCACCGGCAGTATTTCAACCTCTTTCCAAGCATTCACTTATCGTACAAGCTGGAAGACGCCCAGACATTACAGCTGAGTTACAGCTACCGCCTCAGCCGCCCGAATTTCCGGGACCTGCTTCCATTCTCCAATTTCAGTGATTCCCGTGTTTTCCGTGCGGGTAACCCGCTCCTGAATCCCGAATTCACGCATTCATTCGAAGCCGGACATTTGCTGAATATGAATAAGGGCACACTGCTTTCGAGCATTTATTACCGTCGCAGGCTGGGCGTCGTGGAGAATATCACGTCCGTCGACTCCACTGGTTTTACCACGATCACCCCCATTAACCTCTCGACAGGCGACTCTTACGGCTTTGAATTTAACCTTACCTACGATCCTGCACCGTGGTGGAAGCTGACAGCCAATGCGAATATTTTCAGAGCAATGAACGAGGGGTATTACAATGACAAACTGTACCAAAGTGATACCTACTCCTGGACCAGCCGGTTTTCGTCACGCGTTACCCTGTTCGGTTCGGTGGATTTTCAATCCTCACTTAATTACCGTGCTCCGAGGCGTACCACACAAGGCAAGGATTTGTCAATCTATTTTATTGACCTTGGCTTATCCAAAGACATCCTGAAAGGCCGCGGTACGGTCACCGCGAGCGTCCGGGATTTGCTCAATTCGCAAAAGCGCCGAAGCATTACCGAAAATGCCGGCTATTATTCCTATTCGGTATTCCAGTGGCGGCCGCGGCAGTTTCTGGTTACATTATCCTACCGCCTGAACCGCTCAAAGGAGAAACAGAATATGGACAAGCAAGGTGAAGTGAACGATGAAGAGTAAATCGATGCGAAAGCGCTACCTTTGTATCCGAACCTCGTTATTTGAATAATGCTATTTATAGGAAAATACAATTACCTGACCATCGAGCGGGTTACCAGCGTAGGGATGTTCCTGAGCGATGTGGAGGGTGAAGAAGTGCTGCTTCCCAACCAATATATCACGGACGACATGCAAGTCGGCGACCAGATCAAGGTTTTCGTGTACCTCGATTCGGAAGACCGTCCGGTGGCGACCACCCAGACTCCCAAAATCATCCGCAACGAATTTGCATTTCTGGAAGTGAAAGATGTTTCCGAATACGGCGCATTCCTCGATTGGGGCCTGATCAAGGACCTTTTCGTACCATTCCGCGAACAGCCGAAGCCCATGGAGATTGGCGAATGGCACGTCGTGTTCCTTTATCTCGATCAGAAATCGCAACGCTTGCTGGCCTCCGCCAAAATCGACAAATTCCTTGAAAGCGAGCGGCTCACCGTAGCGGAAGGCGATGAAGTGGATTTGCTCGTCTGGCAGAAAACCGATCTCGGCTATAATGTAGTCGTGAATCAATACCACAAGGGCCTCATTTACGCCAACGAAGTATTTCAACCGCTGCAGATCGGCGATTCGCTGAAAGGTTATGTCAAAAAAATCCGCGAGGAGAATAAGCTGGATATCAGTCTGCAAAAGACGGGCTATGAAGTGGTAGAGCCGGTGGCGAAACAAATCCTGGAAGAAGTAAGAAGAGGCAAGGGCTTTCTGAACCTTTCCGACAGCTCATCGCCTGAGGATATTTATAACAGACTTAAAATCAGCAAAAAAGTATTCAAAAAAGCGATTGGCGGATTGTACAAGCAGGGCATCATCCGCATTACCGATGACGGGATCTACCTCGTTGGGGAAAGTTGATTGTATTTTTTGTAAATTGATTTTTGAAATAAACTGGTCGGATTATGAAAACCGTTGAAATAGAAATCACGGACGATAAGGCGTTGAAACTTCTAATGGATATGGAGGAAATGCATTTGATCAAGTTTGTCCAGAACCGAAAGCCGCTGTCCGCATTGCGAAAACAAATCAAATCACCAATGACGGAGCAGGAGATTGATTCACAATTAAACGCACTAAGGAATGAATGGAAGAGAGATATCTGATAGACACCAGCGCTGTTATTAAATATCTCAATGCCACGCTACCTCCATCCGGACTGAGTTTAATAGACGGCGTCATTGATAACGAATCGATTATCTCGCTGATTACAGAGATTGAGCTGCGTGTTTGGGAACCTAATGATGCGATAGACAAAATAGTCTACGAGTCGTTCATAAACGGCTCCACTGTTCTCGACTTAAACCGCGCTATCATTGATCAAACCATAGCGGTCAGGAAGAAACACAGATTAAAACTTCCGGATGCGTTTATCGCCGCAACAGCGATTGTTAACAATTTTACGTTGATAGCGGATAATGACAGAGATTTCGGCAAGGTCGACGTCCTGAAATACATCAATCCAAATCACTAAAAACAAAGCCATCCGCTACGAACACGGATGGCTTTACAATGTCTGAACTATTGACTTCCCGACTTATTTCTTCCCATATTTATTCTTGTACTTTTCATAAAGCCGCTTCTGCTTGTCGTCCAGATTGACCTTGCCGCCGCGGATGTATGCAGCCTGAATCATATTGCCGCGCATATCGAGGATATCGCCATCGGACACGAGCAACGAGGCTTGCTTGCCTTTTTCAAGCGTTCCTACCTGCTGTCCGGCACCAATGATATCGGCTGCATTGCGGGTAACGAATTGTAATGCTTCCTCCGAAGTTACCCCGCTGAAACCGGATGCGGTACCAGCCAGAAAGCCCAGGTTACGTGTGCGCCACCATTCATCGGCATAGGTGATGGCTACTTTCACACCTGCCTTATGGAGTAGCCCGGGCAGCTCGTAAGGAAGATACACATTTTCGTCCACGCCTTCCGGAAGCCTGTGCGTAGTGTTGATGATTACCGGAACCTGATTTTCTTTCAAAAAGGTGGTCACTTTATAGGACTCATTACCACCGGCAATGACGATCTTCTTCACACCCGCTTCCTGCGCAAAACGAATGGATTCGATAATATCCTTCGCGTAGTCGGCGCGGATGTAGAGATTGGCCGTACCCGCGAAAAGCGGCTTCATTGCTTCCAGACGGAGATTTACCGGGCTTGGATTAGCTATTTCCGCATAAGCTTTTGCCTCCGCAAATGTCCTTTTGAAAAGGTCGATTACTTCCTGACGCTTGTCGTTCCGTTTGATGGAATACGTAAACGTCTCGTTATCGAAATTCCCTGCCAGAAAAGCGGGCCAGCTTAGCCAGATACCGTCATCCTTTTTCAGGACCGCATCTTCCCAGTTCCACCCGTCGCTGTAAAAAACGGATGAAGAGCCAGAGATCGCGCCGCCCTGCGGAACGGCCTGCGAAACCAGGATGCCATTACCCCGCAATGTCGGGATCACTTCCGAATCGGTATTGTAAGCCACGAGTGCGCGCACGTGAGGGTTGATCTCGCCAACTTCGTAAAAGTCTAGTGTAGCCCTTACCGATGCGATTTCCTGCAATCCGACGGTCGTATTTAATGAGATCAGGCCGGGGAAAATGTGTTTCCCCTTCACATCTACGGTTTCGGCACCCGAGGGGCTTGTTACCGAAGCTGCCGGTCCTACCTGCGTAATAATGCCCTTATCGAACGCAATGGCGCCATTCTGGATCACCTCTCCGTTTCCGACGTGGATGGTAGCACCTGTGAGCACTACCGGCTTGGTTTGTGGCTTGGCGGGTGCCGGATTTTGCGCTTGCGCTCCGGCTGTCAGTCCCAGCAAAAGGCCGGCGATCAGTTTATATCTTTTCATAAAAATCAATTTGAATGTCCTGAAACAGTTATTTACCAGCGTGGATATCAACGTGCTCCGCGTGAATCCCTACTACATCCTCACAATGCCACATATGCGGCTTCGTCGCTTCCGGCTTTTGCGTAGGTTTGCCCTCCGCTTTTTCACCCAGCATTTTCTGGATCAGTCTTTCGCGTTCCACGGCAATGGATTTCTGTTTCTCTTCATCCTTTTTGCGATCGAAATAAATGGCACCTTCTACCATCGTGAAGTCGGGCCTTGCATATACCGAAAGCGGGCTCGCATTCCAGAGTACCAGGTCGGCATCCTTGCCGGCTTTCACGCTTCCCATCCGGTCGTCGACGTGCAACAGTTTGGCAGGGTTCAAAGTCACCATTTTCCAGGCTTCCTCTTCCGGCACACCGCCATACTCGACAGTTTTGGCTGCTTCCTGATTCAGACGGCGGGCCATTTCGGCGTCGTCGGAGTTAATCGCCACGGTCACACCTTCGTGGTACATCAATGCCGCATTGTATGGAATCGCCTCTTTCACTTCCATTTTATATGCCCACCAGTCGGCAAACGTCGAGCCGCCGATACCGCGTTTCTGCATACCGTCGGCGAGTTTATAACCTTCCAGAATGTGGGTAAATGTATTGATCCGGAATTTGAGTGAATCTGCTACGTGCATGAGCATATTGATCTCCGATTGCACATAGGAATGGCAGGTGATGAAGCGCTCGTTAGCGAGAATCTCCGCCAGTGCATCAAGCTCGATATCGCGGCGAGGCGGTGCTATATTCGTCTTTTTAGCATTTGCATTGTAGCTCTTCCAACTAGCGGCATACTCTTTCGCACGCAGGAAATGGTCGAAATAGATTTGCTCCACACCCATACGCGTCTGCGGAAAGCGCACGCGCTGCACGTCGCCCCAGTTCGATTGCTTCACGTTTTCGCCCAATGCGAACTTGATCGTTTTCACCTGCGGAATCAGCATTTCCGATTGGCTTGCACCCCATTTCAGCTTGATCATCGCGCTTTGCCCGCCGATCGAGTTCGCCGAGCCGTGGAGCAAATGCGAGGCCGTAACCCCGCCCGCCAGTTGCCGGTAAATGTTGATATCGTCCGGATTGATCACATCACTCATCCGCACCTCCGCAGAGCTCGATTGCCCGCCTTCGTTAATGCTGAAAAGCGCGATATGCGAATGCTCGTCGATAATGCCGCTCGTAAGGTGCTTACCGGTCCCATCGATTGTTCTAGCTCCCGATGGTGCAGCGAGGCCCTTCCCTACTTTGGCAATTTTGCCGTTCTGAACAATCACATCGGCATTTTGCAGAATACCATCTTTTTCATTCGTCCAGATCGTCGCATTTTTGATCAGTACGGTTTCTTTCGCAGGTAATGTTTCATTTCCGTAACCTACAAAAGGATACACAATCGGCCCCGTTTCTTTGCTTTTCGGCTTCGCGGTATCTGCGGCAGCCACTGTTGTATTCTTTTCCGTCAGCGCGGCGCTCCATGGAATAACGGTACCATCAGGCAGCACGCCTTCTCCGCTGAACCCATTTCCGCTCAGCCAGCCTGTGAGGCGCGTCGTGCCTCCCACTTTCTTGTCTTGCTGGTAGCTCAATGTAAGCAATGCATTCGCCAGCATAGCCTTGGGAGTGATCTTGATCGAATCCTGCACTGTGATCTTATACTCGGGCTTCTCCGGCGATCCGGTGATCTGTAACTTTCCGGCCGGCTGGTTGTTCAGCGACAGCGAGTAAGTGCCCCTGATATCCGGTGCATCCAATGCGGTTAGTACGAATTTCTTGCCCTGTATCCAGTTTTCGTAGATTACGTTGTCTTTCGAAAACAGGTCTCCCGAAGTAATGATGAAGTTGGCAAGCATTCCCGATTTCAGGCTCCCTACCTTGCTATCGGCCTTGACCAACGATGCGGGCAGGGTTGTGAGCGCTGCCAGTGCTCTTTCTTTAGGCAAGCCATATTCGATGGCTGTACGCAGGTTTTTCCAGAAATCAGCCTTATTCCGCAATCCCGCGGTGGTCAAGGCAAAAGGAATCTCGGCCTTCGCAACCTCCGAGGCATTACGTGGCGCCAGCTCCCAGTGTTTCAGCTGGCTCATGGTCACCACTTCCGCATCCCAGGGGTCGGTCACATCGTAGGCATCCGGGAATACCAGCGGTAACACCAGGGTTGCCTTACTGGCCTTAATCTCCTGAATGCGCTGATATTCATCCCCTCCTCCACGAATAATGTATTGTATTCCAAACTCGTCCCCGATTTTGTCAGCCCGCAAAATGCTGTATTTATCGCTTGCTTCAAAAAACGAAGGCAGCACTTTAATCTGGTTGAATGCTTCAAGCGACAGGTTGGTTTCCTTTTTGTTTCCGCCTTTCGCATACCAGTCGGCATCGTAGTAGTTTTGTCTCAAAAGCGCCACCACACCCATCCCCGAAGACGGGTAGGTCTGCGATGAACTTCCTTTTCCAAAAGAGAAATGGGCCGACGCTTTGCTATTAAGCATTGCTTTGTTAGCCGGTTCGTCGGTAAGGGTCACGAGCGCGCCGTTTCCGCGCACAATGCCGTCGTGCGAATGCACCAGCACCGTACCGAAACCGATCTTCCGCAAGTCGCCTGCTTTTTTGGAGTCGGGTGTAAAAAGAGTACCGGCATCCGTCTCGGGCTGAATGGCCTGGTTCCAGCCAAACGCACCTTTCTTGTTTGATTCAAGCTGAGGGGTTTGCCGGCCACCGCCACCTTGCGCCCTTCTCACCTCCGGCATTCCGTAATCCGAATCCAGTTCGATGAGCGATGCGTAAATGAATTTACCTTTCAGATCGACTGTAACCGTACCGGCGGGGATTTTTACCTGTTTACCCGTTTCCCGGATCACCCCATCTTCGATCAGCATGGTGGCATTCTCGATCGTAGTTTTCGGATCTACGACGATCGTCGCATTTGTGAAAGCGTAGCGCCCCGTTCTTTCATCATAGGCGCCGTTTCTCGGGAAAGTCTCCTGTGCGTGGCAATACACCGCCAGCGTCATGCAGCCTAATATCGTTGATAATTGTTTAAACATATATTGTTGTCTTAATTACAATTGTGCCTTACAATATACAAGTAAAATCGGTAAATCAGGGCTCTGAGGCGTATCTTGCAGCTGTTTTCACCGTTGTTCACCATCTTTCCATCGATCATGACATTCGAACAATTCCAGGAATCTGTTTCCCAGCCTGCTCCTCCCAAAGGCCTTCCCATTCTTCTGGAAGCACTTTGGCACGACGCCAACGGCGATTGGGAATCGGCTCATAACATCGCTCAAAGCCGGGAAGGAACACAATCTTACGACCGCTTACATGCCTATCTGCACCGCGTCGAAGGGGATACCTTCAATGCAGGATATTGGTACCGGCGTGCTGGTTCAGAAGTATTTAAGGGAAGCCTGAAAGAAGAATGGACTTATCTCGCGAATCTGTTCCTCCAAAAAACATAAGGCTTTTTACTTATATATTTACTAATATAAGGTTTTTAACTTATATCTTTAATATATAAGGCTTTTACCTTATATTTGTTCATTATAAGTAAAAAACCTTATACTCATGAAAGCGATCCAGGCGGTAATAACTGCTGACATGGTCAATTATACGCAATTTTCGCGTGAAGAATCGGGCGTTTGGCTGGAAGAAATGCTTGATGTTTTGCACCAAAACCAATCTTTCAAATGGGCGCTAAAACCCGAAATCTACCGCGGGGACAGCTTCCAGGCAGTATTAAAAAACACCGACGAGATCATGCGAATGGCCATCCTCGCACGCGCATGTATACGCAAGCACGCGCCCAACGCCGATATGCGCGTAGCCATTGGAATCGGCCATACTGAGCAACTCACCAACCGCCCTGGTACATCCGACGGCGAGGCATTCAGGCTTTCGGGACACCTGGCCGATAAAATCCGCCAGCAGAAAGCCAGGATCGGCATTGCATTCTCCAAGCCATCGGAACCCTTATCCGCGACGCTGGATCTGCTGGAAACAGTCATTGAAAGCTGGACTGCCGCCCAAAGCCAGGTGATTGAAGCACTGCTACAAGGCAAAAATATAACACAAATCGCCGAAATGCTTTCCATCAGCCAATCGGCAGCAAGCCAGCGGGTTGCCTCGTCGAAATGGTGGGCTATTGATAGTTTTCTTGCTACCTTTCCAAAGCAATTATCGCTATACACCAAACGCTAAACGACTATGACAGAATTTCTGTTGCTCCTTTTGGCACACGTTCTCGCAGATTTTTACTGGCAGCCTACCAAATGGGTAACCGACAAAAAGGAGAGAAAATACAAATCCCGTTATCTGTATTTCCACATATTACTTGTCATAATCGTCTCATATATTGCCCTGCACCAGTGGCAAAATCCGTTTCCGGCCATTGTGCTGGGCATCGCACATGGTGTGATCGATCTTGTCAAAATATCATTCGACAAAAAGGGCTCTCTCGCCTGGTTTATCGCCGACCAGGCCGCGCACCTTGCCACCATTGCACTCACCGCGCTGATACTTACGAGCAATATCCTACCCGGCTTTGAAGCGC
This sequence comes from Dyadobacter fermentans, assembly GCF_019924045.1. GTDB lineage: Bacteria > Bacteroidota > Bacteroidia > Cytophagales > Spirosomataceae > Dyadobacter > Dyadobacter fermentans_A. The sequence continues at coordinate 102,069 of NZ_JAHXBN010000032.1, forward strand.
TTGCCGTGTGGCTCAACAAGCCTAAAACCCTTGCAACGTTATCAGGCGCATTATTCATTCTCAATCCGATCTCCTTTTTTGTAGGCATACTCACCAAACCATGGCGCGAAGAGCTCGCCAAACTCGCGCCCGGGGCCGACGACAACCTCGCCAACGCCGGCCGTTGGATAGGCCTTTCGGAGCGTTTGCTCATTTTTGTTTTTGTGTTAGTTAACCAATATTCGGCGATTGGCTTCCTTATCGCCGCTAAATCGCTGCTGAGATACAATGAAAAAGCAACCGATTCCGGCATTCCTCCCGCCTATATCAGCAAGAAATCGGAGTATGTGCTGGTAGGCACGCTCATGAGTTACACTTGTGCGATTGCCGTCGCATTGGCAGTTCAGATACTCAGCCAAAAATTTAAATAGCGCATTAAACTTGCCGGGTCTTTTTGCATCTAACCCGGGTATCTAAACTTTTTTGACCATGAGGAAATCATTGTTAGCCATTTTACTGGCATTTGTTAGCTTCACAACCTTCGCACAACGCGGCGGCAACGCTACGCCCGAGCAACGCGCGGACAACCAGACTAAAACTTTAACCGAAAACCTCAAACTTTCGGACGATCAGCAGAAAAAAGTATACGACCTTAGCCTCGCCCGCGCCAAGAAAATGCAGGAACTAAGGGATTCTCAAAACATGGACCGCGAACAAATGCGCGCTTCGATGGAGACATTCAACACCGAGCTCTCTAAAATCCTGACCGTAGAACAGCAGGAGAAATACAAAACCATGCTGGAAGATCGCCGGAATAATCGCGGCGGCGGAGGTGGTGGAGGCGGGCCCAGAAACTAAACTCAGTTCATGCAAAACAGGCTGCCACATTCACATATGGCAGCCTGCTTCATTTTATAATGTCCGGATTTTAAATCACTCCCTCCTCCTTCAAAAGATCATTCAGGCAAAACTGGTATTGATCAAAAACAGGAACCATTTCATCCCATTCATAGACAGTCCATTTGCGCGACCGATCCATTACCATGATCTTACGGCTTTCTGTCAAAACCCAAATTACCCGTTCTGTACCAAACCCGATCATCTTTTCACTCTTACGGAAAAAATAGTCCTCAGGGCTTGGAAACTGACCTGCCTCGATTTTTACATCAACCTCGATTGCAATTTTCGGAGGTACATCGGGGTAGTTTTTTGAAAATACATTCTTGATCAATGCCTTGTCAAAAACTGCTACATCATTTGTCAGATTATTCCCGTGTGAAACGTGCAAGCCCGGCTCATTGGTTAGAACCCAATAACCGTTCCTTTGCAGCATCTGAGCGAAGTACGTACTGATAATTCTGACGATTAACCCCTGTAAAAAACTACAACCCATGACTTCTTCCGGAGACAAATTATTTTCCAGTACCTTCTTGTAGCCCTTGCGGTACAAGGGGCGCCCGTCGAGTTCTTCGAAGATCAAGCTAGCAGGAATCGTCTCGGTGAGTATCATGGTTCTTTCAATTGGCTTCTAAACAAATATAGCGAATTTTAACCTCACTCAAAATCAGCCTCAAAGCGCCATTTCAGTCTTAAACTCCGACGTGAAATGGAAATGAATGGCCGGGTTGTTTTCGCGGTTCATGCGGATCATCCATTCCGATTCGGCGAGGAATACCGGATTACGGTCCTTATCGAAGGCGATTTGGTTGCCTTTAAGGCGAATAAACTGGTCCATAGCCGGTTTATCGTCAGCGGTGAGCCAACAGGCCCGGGAGATATTCATCGGCACCCAGCGGCATTTTGCACCGTATTCGTGTTCGAGGCGGTATTGGATTACGTCGAATTGAAGTTCTCCAACGGTACCTACGACTTTTCTATTGCCCAGGTCAAGCGTAAAAAGCTGCGCCACACCTTCATCGGTGAGCTGCTGGATACCCTTTTCCAGTTGCTTGGATTTCATCGGGTCCATGTTGATCAGCTCCTTAAATATCTCAGGCGAGAAGCTCGGAATACCGGAGAATTGCAGGTTTTCACCCTCGGTTAACGTATCCCCGATTTTGAAGTTACCTGTATCGTAAAGTCCTACCACATCGCCCGGGAAACCCTCTTCCATCACGCTCTTATCCGAAGCCATGAATGTAAATGGGCTGGAAAAACGTACATCTTTACCTAAGCGAACGTGTTTATAGAATTTCCCTCTCTCAAATTTGCCCGAACAAATGCGCAAGAACGCAATGCGGTCGCGGTGGCGGGGATCGAGGTTCGCGTGGATTTTGAATACAAAACCTGTGAATTTCGGTTCGGTAGGCTCTACTTCGCGTACGTCGGTCGGACGCGGCTGCGGGATAGGTGAAATGTCGCAGAAAGTATCGAGCAACTCTTTGATACCGAAGTTATTGATCGCACTACCAAAGAACACCGGCGCTAGCTGACCTTTTTGGTAAGCTTCTTCCGAGAATGCATCATAAACACCTTCCACAAGCTCCACGTCCTCTGTCAGCTGGTTTGCATCTCTTTCGCCCAACAATTCTTCAAGCTTCTCGTCTTCCAGGTTCACCTTCGCGACGTCGGCCTCAATTTTAGTTTTATTGATTTTGAAGAAATACAGCATTTGCTCATACAAGCTGTAAACCCCCTTGAAATTAGCCCCCATATTGATCGGCCAGGTAAGCGGGCGAACACGGATGTTGAGCTTGCTTTCCAGTTCGTCGAGCAGTTCAAAAGGATTCTGGCCTTCGCGGTCGAGCTTGTTGATGAACACGATCACCGGCGTGTTACGCATGCGGCAAACTTCCATCAAACGTTCGGTCTGCTCCTCGACGCCTTTTACGCAGTCAACCACCAGGATTACGCTGTCCACCGCTGTTAATGTGCGGTAAGTATCTTCGGCAAAGTCCTTGTGACCAGGCGTATCGAGGATATTGATCAGCAGATCCTTGTATTCGAAGGTCATTACCGACGTCGCCACCGAGATACCACGCTGCTTCTCGATCTCCATAAAGTCGGAAGTCGCAGTCTTCTTGATTTTATTGGATTTTACCGCCCCGGCTGTCTGGATCGCGCCCCCGAAAAGGAGCAGCTTTTCCGTCAAAGTGGTTTTCCCGGCATCGGGGTGGCTGATGATCGCAAACGTGCGGCGCTTCTTAATTTCTTGTAAATTACTCATATATGCCTGGCAGCGAGTGCCAATGGTTGGTCAAAATTTGCGCAAAGATACGAATTAAAAAAAGCCGCCCCTAACAGGAGCGGCTCTAAATTCCGTCAGCTGACGTCACATGCTGCGTCGGCTCAATAATAAGAATGTTTGTAATCTTCCACCGAAGTAAGGATTACTTCATGCGCCTCATCTTTGCCGTAAACATTGGTAATTTCGATATGCGCCTTCTCGCCAGGCAAGTTTTTGTAAGTCAGGAAGTAGTGCTTCAAACGCTCCACGATACCGTCCGGCAGCTCGCTCAGGTCGTTGAACTGGCCGTAAACCTCGTCACCTTTCAGCACGGCGATGATCTTGTCATCCGCTTCGCCGCCATCGATCAGACGGATACCGCCGATAGGCTTCGCTTCGCACATGATGTTACCGTGCGAAATGATTTTCTCGCACAATACGATGATATCCAGCGGGTCACCATCGCCCTCGGTCACATCACGACCGGAACGTTCCCGAGCCAACGCTGCGATCTTATCTGCGCAGTACGTCTTTGGGATAAAGCCGTACAATGCAGGAACGATGTTCGAGTATTTCTGAGGGCGGTCGATTTTAAGGTAACCGGTGGCCTTGTCAATTTCGTATTTTACGGTATCGGTAGGGACAATCTCAATAAATGCAGTAACTAATTCGGGTGCCTTGTCACCCATTGGAATTCCGTGCCACGGATGTGCTTTGTGTACGTTAGCGATCATTAGTTGTGTAATAGGTAATAACTTTAAACTTAAATTTCGTTGAATACTAATCTTGATTTCTTACAATCCTGCCTTTTCGGCAATAGTGTAATCCCCTGTCTTTGAAACAGATTGCTTCACAAACAATTCACCCAAAAATCCTGCGAGAAATAATTGAGAGCCTACCATAATCGCTACGAGTGCCAGAAAGAACAGCGGGTTCTCTGTAACATTCCGATAGGGCAATAAATTGTAAATGTTATATATCTTTTTTCCAATAAGCCACACAGCTATAAGGCTTCCAAGAAAAAACATAAGGGTTCCCAGACTGCCGAACAAATGCATGGGTCTCCGTCCAAACTTATTCACAAAGGCGATCGAAAGCAAATCCAGGAAGCCAAAAATGAACCGCTCGAGACCGAATTTTGTGTATCCGTATTTACGCGCCCGATGCACCACCACCTTCTCCCCGATCTTCGCAAAACCATTCCATTTCGCAATCACCGGAATGTAGCGGTGCATTTCTCCGTAAATAGTGATATTCTTCACGACCTCCTTGCGGTAAGCCTTCAAACCACAGTTAAAATCATGCAGATAAACCCCTGAAATACTGCGGGTCGCAGCATTGAATAGCTTCGTGGGGATTGTTTTGGTGATCGGGTCGTACCGCTTTTTCTTCCAACCTGAAATGAGGTCGTAGCGGTCGTTGACGATCATGCTGTACAACTCCGGGATTTCGTCCGGACTATCCTGCAAATCGGCATCCATGGTGATCACCACTTCACCCTTTGCGGCCTGAAAACCCGTTTGTAATGCGGCAGTCTTGCCATAATTGCGCACAAAGCTCATTCCGCGTACATTGGGATTTTCCTTCGAAAGCCGCTGGATTACCTCCCAGGAGCGGTCCTTGCTGCCGTCGTCCATAAAAAGCACTTCATACGTAAAGTGATTTTCATCCATGACCCTCGCAATCCACTCGCAGAGCTCGGGAAGCGACTCTTCTTCATTGTAAAGCGGGATAACAACGGAAATCTGGATAGCTTGGTCGGTCATGTACAATTTCAGTGACAATGCTTTGCCGGTAATTTGCGGCAAAGTTCGTGTTTTTCCTGATCAAAATTTCAAATAAAAAGCTTTTAGCAACTCCCTGAAACGGGGATCATGGGTAACGCCATCCGCTCCGTAAATGTACAGATCGGGTTCAACGTGCACATTATGAGCAAATTCAGCTCGTTGAAACAGCATTAGCAAGCGGAATGCTTTTTTATCTTCCTGGTGAAACAATGTCAATTTACGGGTGAGTTTCCAGCCGGCTTGCTCCGCTTTTTCAGCGAAGCGTTCACCCTCGTCGACGGGAAAAAGAATGTTGAATTTCCCCTCCGGCTTCAAAAGCCGTTGTATAGCGACCAGTAACTCCTCAAAATCAAGGGATTTCGCATGATGCGCGATATTCTTCTTATCAATCGGCGAAAGCAGGTCCGACTGGAAGAACGGAGGATTGGTAATGATCACATCATAATAGTGGTCGGAAACAAACTCCTGTACCGCCGAATGGAATAGCTTAATGCGGTCGTGAAACGGACTTTGCTCGACGTTTTCACCGGCCTGGTAAAAAGCCTCTGCGTCAATCTCCACCGCGTCGATCATCGCGTACGAGTTGCGCTGCGCGACCATAAGCGACAGCAGGCCGGTTCCGGCACCGATGTCGAGAATACGGTCGGCATCCTCCACATCCGCCCATGCACCCAGTACGCAGGCGTCTGTACATACTTTCATGGCACACTGGTCCTGCCGGACAGTGAATTGCTTGAACCGGAAATGGGCGTTACGGGGCATATTATGGTCTATTTTCTTCCAAAATCAGCCGGATTCTCTCCCCAATACTCCGTCTCCCATTTCAATATCCTGTTGGGGTAAGTGTTTGTTGCAAGCCAGCGTTCGGCCCGCTGCAACATTTCAAAAAGCGGCTTGTTCCGTGGGGTCAAGGCCAGCTTGGTATTCGCGTGTTTCTTTTTGATCCAGGCCATCGCCGTTTTCGAATCCGTATAGATCGGTAAGTCGCTTTCCTTCTTTTGCAAATAGGCCAATGCATGCACGATCGCCAGAAACTCGCCGATATTATTCGTACCGTCTTTAAACGGCCCCTGCAGGAAAATGCGATCGCCGGTAGCGTAATACACGCCCTGGTACTCCATATCACCGGTAGCGGTATTCCACGCCGCATCTACGGCAATGCTGTTCTTAATCGGCCGACCTACGTTAGCAGGCGGCTCCTGTATTGTGGGTTTGGCGTCCTTCTTGGCTACAAATTCCCAATAATTCCGCTGAATAGCGGCCTCTGCTTCCTGCAAGGAATCAAAAGACTTGTAACGCGCATCTTCGAAGCCCTTAATCTGCGCCTCGCATTCCTTCCAATCGGTAAAAACACCCGTTTTCCGGCCTTGCCACACTACGTAAAACTTGGACTTTTTCGACACGAATGTAATGTTCGATTTTATTAACTACTATGTTTTGTCAGGTGTGGTCAGGAGGTCATTTGTAGCCAATAAGTCATTTGTAGTCAAGAAGTTATTTATAATCAATATCAGGCAAGCCTACGACAATAATTGACTACACTTGACAATAACTCACCATACTTGACAACAAATGGCCACACCTGACAACAAATGACCATACTTGACTATAAATGACCACACTTGACCAGAACTGACAACAAATGACCCAACCTGACTATTTTTCCGCCCAAACGCCCGCCAAGCTGACGATAACGTCGACCGCCTTCTCCATATCCTGCACCGACACCCATTCCAGTTTGGAGTGAAACGCGTGTTCGCCGGCGAAGATGTTCGGGCATGGCAGGCCCATGAATGAGAGCCGGGAGCCATCGGTACCGCCGCGGATGCTGCGTTGGATCGGGCTCAAACCGACCCGCTCCATAGCTGTCAATGCATTCTGGATTACTTCCGGGTGCTGATCGAGTACCTCCTTCATATTCCGGTATTGCTCTTGGACCTTGAACTCGCCGGAAGAGTTAGGATATCCTTTAAGGACATCTTCCATCATACCTTTCAGCAATGCCTCCTTCTCGTGCAGGCCCGCCACGGTAAAATCGCGAATGATAAAGCTCAAAACGGCTTTTTCCTGAATACCTTCCATTTGCACAGGGTGAATAAAACCTTCCTTATCCTGCGTAGTTTCGGGCGAAAGGCGGTCTTTCGGCAGCCGTGCCAGTATTTCGGCAGCGATTTTCAATGCGTTTTCCAGCTTGCCGATCGCGTAACCCGGGTGCGTACTCACGCCGTGAATGGTAATTTTCACGCCGTCGGCTGAAAACGTCTCATCCTCCAAAGTACCAATCGCCTCGCCATCCACCGTATAGCCAAAATCGGCGCCCAGCTTTTGCAAATCTACTTTTTCAGTACCTCTTCCTACTTCCTCATCCGGCGTGAAAAGAATTTTGATATTGCCATGCTCAATCTGCGGATTAGCCAGCAAATGCTCGGCCGCTGCCATAATTTCGGCCACACCGGCTTTATTATCAGCTCCCAACAATGTGGTACCACTGGCAGTAACAATATCATTTCCAATCTGCTGATCCAGGTCATGAAGCTCCCCTATTCGCAAAACCTGCGAATGATCATCCGGCAGGATGATGTCCGATCCATCCCAGTTCCGGTGAACGATCGGCTTTACATTTTCACCTGTGACGTCCGGCGACGTATCTACGTGCGAGCAGAAACAGATCACGGGAATATCCTTCTTGCCGGAATTCGACGGGATGGTTGCGTACACGTACCCGTGCTCATCCACGTGCGCGTCCGCCACGCCCAACCCACGGAGCTCCTCTGCGAGCAGGTTACTCAGGTTGCGCTGCCTGGCAGTACTCGGGAATGTCTCCGAATTGGGGTCCGACTGCGTGTCGATTTGCACGTAACGCAGGAATCGTTCGAGAACAGAGCTCATAATGAGTCGATTGAATTAAGAAAATATAAATTAACCGATGATCGACGCCAGGTCGGCAGGCGAGTAATTGATATTCTTCAAAGTCTTATCGTCGGCGGTACGGTATACAAGATATTTGCCATTATCTTCTTTGAAATAGCATTCGGTACCTTTTGCCTGGTAATGTGCAACCGTTGCTTCGGCTTCCTCTACAGAGTTGCAGGCTTTGGACATATTCGAGCGCTGCACTTCGTCGAACAACGTGCGGAACTTCTCGCCCAGCCCGAATTCCAGCACCGCTCCCGATAATACATATTGCAGGTCGCAAAGCGCGTCGGCCACCTCCACAATGTCCTTTTCGAGGATCGCAACTTCCAGCTCCTTCAACTCCTCGGCCAGCAGGGCCACGCGCAGGCGGCTTCTTTCTTCGGAGGGGATCGTCGGCGTTTCCAGGATCGGGTGTTTGAAAGTTCTGTGAAAATCCGCGACTTGATTAAGGCTATCCAGTTGTTGCATTGTGATATGGTTTTAAAAATTTGTCTTGATATAAAAAGCGGCTATCGGGGCGCCACTTACATCGAAAGGTTGGTTTTGAACAATTTAATGGAGATTGCCAGCAGGATAATACCGAAAACCTTCCGGAGAATATCCGTACCGCCCTGCCCCAGCTTCCGTTCCAGCCAGTTCGATGATTTTAATACGAGGTAAATAAAAAAGAGGTTCAGCACGATGCCTACCAAAATATTCTGAATCTGGTACGTTGAACGAAGCGACAGCAACGTAGTCATCGTGGCCGCACCGGCAATCATCGGGAATGCGATCGGCACGATGGACGCCACGCCCACATCGATATTGCCGTGTTTGAAAATATCACGTCCCAGGATCATTTCCAGTCCAAGCAGGAACAGGATAATGGCCCCTGCAATGGCGAATGAAGCAATATCGACGCCGAAGAGGCTCAGCAACCTTTCTCCCAGAAACAGGAATATCACCATGATCGCCCCGGCTACGATGGTCGTTTTCTCAGACTCTATCTTACCGAGCTTCCGCCGGAAATCAACGATAATCGGCAATGAACCAAGCACATCGATCACCGAAAAGAGGATCAGCGTGACGGAAATGATTTCCTTGAAATTGAACATGGGCTTACACTTTGGGGCGTTTTGATCCCGCAAAGTTGCTCAAAACCGACTGCTTACACAACCTTAAAAACCGATCATCGTGAAAATAACGGTGGCTAGGAAGCGCTTCCCGGCAGGAAGTTCAGGAATGTATTGAACTGCTTTTTGTACTTCTCCTCGTCGATTTTGTAAAAGAATGCACCCTTTTTGGAATAGCCCTTCTGCTTTTCGTCCAGCTTGATCAACAAATTGGTTGACAACAATTTACGGCTAAAATTCCGCTTATCGAGCTCCGTCCCGAAAATCGCTTCATAAAGTTTTTGTAGCTGCGGAATCGTGAATTTTTCCGGCAGCAATTCAAAGCCGATCGGGTGCTGCGAGGCCTTGTAGCGCAAATGCTGGATCGCCATATCGACCATCATACCGTGGTCAAACAGCAATTTGGGTAATTCCTGCATGGAGAACCACTGTGCTTCGTAGTTTTTGGAGATCTTATGGTCGTAATCCTCAACATTAATCAGTGCGAAATAGGCAACCGACACCGTGCGCTCCACCGGGTCGCGGTGAGGACTTCCAAAAGTGTGCAGTTGTTCGAGGTAAATGTCTGTCAGGTTGGTCAATTCGAAAAGAATGCGGGACGAGGCACCTTCGAGGCTTTCGTCGGGCTGCACCCAACCGCCCATCAGCGACCAGGTGTGGTGCTCGTCTTCAATGCCCCTTTTAACCAGCAACAGTTTCAGCTCTTCGCCATCAAAACCAAAAATTATCGAATCCAGCGCGACCAGACATTTGGTCTGGGCCTGGTATTGCTTTAAAATATCTAATCGCACAACTAGTAAGTCGCAGGTGAGTGGATTTGTTTTTAGTTATAAATACAAGGAGGGCCATTTACTACTCATTCTGTCCATTTGGGGCCATTTTAACCAAAAATGCCTTCAATATCGCTATTTCCTCATCGGTGATCGCCGGGAAGTTCGCAATGCGGAAACTGGTATCCTTTTCTCTGCCGTAGCCGTTGCCCAGCGTAATCCCTTCCTTTTGGGCCGCATTTTTAAGGAATGCAATGCGCTCTTTCTCTGCACGAACGGCGATGACCGTATCCGACCGCACGGCCGTATTTTCCACCACCAGTTCATAACCGTTTTCGAGCAGGAATGTGTACCAGCCATGCGCACGCTGGCGCGTCTGCGCATCCACCTCTTCGATCGCCGGCACCTGCTGCATAACCTTCCCGAGCAGGTAAATGCCGAGAATGTTCGGTGTAAATGGGGTTTGAAACTTCAAAAAGTTGTCGCGGATAAACAGCAGGCTATTGTAATGTTTCCGCTCGCCAACCTGTATCGCACGCTCGATGGCTTTGGGCGAAACGATCATCACCGCCAGGCCCGCCGGTAAGCCAAAGCATTTCTGTACCGAGGCGTACCAGATATCGGCATTCTCCCAGGGCAAAATCACGCCCGCCATAGCAGAAGTAGCATCGACGGCAATGAGGTTATCGACCTTTTTACGAATATCGAGCAAAAACCCCTCCGGAATTTTGGTGCCATTCGAAGTTTCATTGTAGGTCACGCAGATCAGCTCATTACGCGAAAACACGGCAGAACGGTCCATGAGCAGTGTTTCGTTCAATCCGAACGCCGCATCGCTGGCGCGGTGCGAAATGCGGTGGGTATATTCCATCCATTTCTCTCCGAATGCGCCATTGTATATATGCAGGCTGGAATCGATCAACAGCGATTGGGCAATGATTTCCCAGCATTCCGTCGCCGACGACACGAAATAAACCTCATAGCCTGCCGGAACATCCAACTTGGCTTTGAGATCCGCGATGGTCTGTTCCAGTAAATGCATGAAACCCGAACTACGGTGATTGGAGCTGATCAATCCGCTGGCGAATGCTTCGGAAATATATTGTTCGACCTGAGGATAAACCTTACTAGGCCCTGGGTAAAACGTGATCATAGCATTTCGTTTTTGATTTAAACAAAAACATCACAGGCCGGAATTAAATCCCCAAACCTGTGATGTCTGAAATATAAATTAGAAGTCGCAAACCAATGTCAACACCAGACTAGCTCTGACTACAAATGACTAATCTGACTACACTTGCCAAAACCTGACTGCACTATCACATAAACCCTTCCCGTACCATCGCCTTTTCCAGCTTTTCGCCCAGCTCTTTTGAAGCTTTCAGCAATGGTAGGCGTACGTCCGAGCTGCAAATACCTTTGATTTCGAGGCATTTCTTGATCCCTACAGGATTTGATTCAATGTACAGCAATGTATCAAATTCCAGGAATGCGAGCTGCAATTTGGCAGCGTCTTTGAAACGACCTTCGAGCGCAGCCCAGGTCAGATCGTGGAATTCTTTCGGGAATGCGTTGGCAATCACCGAAATAACGCCATGCCAGCCTACACTTACCATCGTCGTTACCAAGTTATCGTCACCCGAAAGCAGCAAAAAATCTTCCGGTGCACGGGCAGCGAGCTCCATGCTTTGTTCGATGCTGCCGCCTGCATCCTTGATACCAATGATATTGGGATGTGCCGCCAGTTTCACGATCGTATCGGCCTTCATGTTAATTACCGTGCGGCCGGGCACGTTGTACAAAAGAACCGGCACCGGCGAAGCGTCGGCAATCGCAGTAAAATGAGCGATAATGCCTTCCTGCGTCGGCTTATTATAGTAGGGGCAAACCGAAAGGATCGCATCCACACCTGTGAAGTCCGTTTCCTTAATCGTGTTCAGTACCTCCTGGGTATTATTGCTTCCGATGCCGTAAACGATGGGCAGCTTCTTGTAATTGTTCTTTATAGTAAATGCCAGGATGTCACGCTTTTCCTTGGAAGTAACCGTCGGCGACTCACCAGTTGTTCCTTGTACTACGAGGTAGTCCGTACCACCTTCCGTCACCAGGTCGATCAGTCTTTTCAGACCCGGATAATCAATCTCATTCTGTTCATCAAAAGGTGTGATCAGCGCGGCCCCTACCCCTTTGAAACGTTGGTCCAATGGCATTATTTACTTATATAATTGTTAGATTTTAAAACACAAAGTTAGCCTTCCGGGGCTATATTCTTTACTTAATTTCCAATCATTGCTAAAAATTCTTCCTCAGAGATGATCGTAACGCCCAGTTTCCGTGCTTTTTCGAGCTTGGAAGGCCCCATATTGGCGCCGGCGAGCAGGTAATTGAGCTTTCCGGACACGCCGCTGAGCACCTTTCCGCCATTGGCTTCGATCTTCTCTTTCAGCTCATCGCGCTCGAAATTTTCGAAAACACCGGAGATCACAAACGTCTTGCCATCCAGCAGGTCGCTCTCGATTTCCACCGGCTTTTCATCGCTTTCCATCTGCAAACCGGCTTGCTCCAATCGCTGAACCAGCAACTGGTTTTCCGGAACACTGAAAAACGATTCGATACTCAGTGCAATACGCCCGCCGATCTCCGGCACCGCCGTGAGCTGTTCGTAACTCGCGGCCCGTAATGCCTGCATTGATTTGAAATAGGCCGCCAGTTTTTCAGCGATGGTTTGCCCCACGAAACGGATACCCAATGCAAACAGCACGTTCTTGAAAGGCACGGTTCTCGACAAATCAATGCCTTTCAGAATATTATCGACCGTCTTTTCCCGAAAACTGATCTTTTTTACCTTTCCCGTTTCTTCATTGAGCAGGTTCTTTTCGAGGCCCAGCAGTTTGTCGTAATTGAGGTCGTAAAGGTCCGCAGGCGTACGCACGAGGCCGAGATCGAAAAGAAGCTCTATTTTACCTTCGCCCAGACTTTCGATATTCATGGCCTTGCGGTGAATAAAGTGTTCAATGCGGCCTTTCAGCTGCGGCGGGCAATGGCTGTCGTTCGGGCAGAAAAATGCCACTTCGCCCTCGTTCCGCTGTAATTCGGAATTACATTCGGGGCAATGCGTCGGGAAAATAATTTCCTCGGTTTCATATTTTTCGCGCTGCGAAACATCCACACCGGTTATTTTCGGAATGATCTCCCCACTTTTTTCTACAAAAACGGTATCGCCAATCCGGATACCCAGCCTTTCCAGCTCGTTCGCATTGTGCAAAGTCGCGCGCTTCACGCGTGTCCCCGACAAATGCACACCCTTCACCTGATTGTACGGCAGTGCACGTTCCGAAAGATCGCAAAGGTTGGCAACCGGTGTCACGGCACCGGTGCGGCCAACCTGGTAGGTAACCATGCGCAATACCGCCGGTTTGTTCTCAGCCTTATATTTATAGGAAATCGCCCAGCGCGGGCTCTTGGCCGTGAAACCGAGCTCTCTTTGCTGCGCAAAAGAATTGACTTTGATCACAATCCCGTCCGTCGCCAGAGGCAAATGCATGCGTTTCTCTTCCCATTCGCGGATGTATTCGATGGCTTCGTCGATATTCGAAACCTTTTTCCAGCCCGGCGACACATTGAAGCCCCATGCTTTCATCCCTTTCAAACTCTCTTCCTGACTTGGGAAAACGTCGGTATCGGCAAAGAAATAATAGAGGTAACAATCCAGCCCACGCCGCGCCGTTTCTGCGGAATCCTGCAACTTGAATGAGCCGGAAGCTGCATTACGAGGATTTGCATATTGATTTTCGCCTAGCGTGTCCATTTCCTCATTCAGCTTTTCGAAAGAAGAGATCGGCATAAAACCTTCCCCCCGAATTTCGAACAATGCCGGGAGGTTCTCCGCTTTCACCCGCAAAGGCAACGAGCGGATAGTTTTGACATTATTGGTAATTTCGTCCCCGCGCGTGCCGTCGCCGCGCGTAACGCCGCGTACGAGAATGCCGTTTTCATAGGTAAAACTGAGCGATATCCCATCGAATTTCAGCTCGCAAATATATTCGTAAGCTTCGCCGTCAAGCCCGCGGCGCACCCGGTCGTCGAAGCTCCGAAGCTCCTCCTCATTATACGTATTATCCAACGATAGCATCGGATACCGGTGGTACACGGCATTGAACGTCTTGGTAACCGCCCCGCCGACCCGCTGCGTCGGTGAATCCTCCTGTTTGAATTCCGGGTACTGATTTTCCAGGGCTTGCAGCTCTTTGAGCAGCTGGTCAAATTCATAGTCCGATATTTCCGACTCGCTGTCCTGATAATAGCGGTCATTGTAATAATGTAGCTTTTCGGAGAGCTCCTGGATTCGTTGTTCGGGATTCATAATGGTCACGGCGGCTTGATGATTCGGCCCAAATTTAAGATTTAATTCAAATTTTGAGCACTGGATAACTGAGGTGTTACCAAATGCGGATCCGAGCGTATCAATAGGACATTCACCTATCCATCACACGCTCAGTATGTCACACATTTTTTGTATTTTCGTTCAAAACGGCAAAGCTTATGAAAACCCTGGAACCGACCATTCACTACAATCCGGATCTGACGCAGATTATAAACGGGGAGGAAGTGATGTCGCCTAGCCCGAAAATGCCCCATCAATCAGCTTCGGGAGAGCTTGTTTTTCTCTTAACAAGCTATGTAAAAACACACCGTCTCGGTCGTATTTTTACCGCTCCCTTCGACGTGATTTTAGAACAGGACTTCAATCGCCTGCAACCCGACATCTTTTTTGTATCCAATGCCAACCGCGACATTATGCAGGACTGGATTCGCGGTGTGCCTGATCTGGTTATCGAAATCGTGTCGCCAAGCTCCAAAAAGCTGGACACGGTCGTCAAAAAGAGCGTTTACGAAACCTACGGTGTTCCCGAATGCTGGATCGTGTTTCCGGAGAAGATATGCATTGAAGTCTACACGCTGGTCGATGAGCGCTACACATTACTCGGATCGTACGCCGGTGAAGAGCACGTGAGATCACAAGTACTTAAAGGACTTTCATTTCCCGTGAATGTGATCAATGAATAACCCGCATTGCCCATAATTTCACTAATTTCGGCCTCATTAATCATTACTAGCTTCTGATTTCATGGCTGAAATTGCCCCTTCCATACTGGCCGCGGATTTTGCAAACCTGCAACGCGACGTCGAAATGATCAACAGCAGTTCCGCAGGTTACATCCACGTTGATATCATGGACGGTATGTTCGTCCCCAACATTTCATTCGGGCTTCCTGTTTGCGAGGCCATTCACCGGCATGCCCAAAAGCCGCTGGATGTGCATTTAATGATCGAACAACCCGACCGTTACCTCGAAGCGTTCCGAAATGCGGGCGCATCCGGGCTTACCGTACATTATGAGGCTTGCCCGCATTTACACCGCACGATCCAACATATTAAAGAGCTTGGCGCGGAACCGGGCGTGGCCCTCAATCCCCATACGCCGGTGGAAGTTCTGAGCGAGATTATGGGCGATGTTTCGCTCATCCTGATCATGTCGGTGAACCCAGGGTTTGGAGGCCAGAAATTCATTGAAAATACCTACCGGAAAATTGCGGCCCTGGATGGCTACCGCAAAAAATTCGGCTACAATTTCAAGATAGAAGTCGATGGCGGCGTTAACCTCAATAATGCACCCAGGCTTGTGCGCGAAGGCGTGGATATCCTCGTAGCAGGCAGCTTTGTTTTTACCTCGCCCGACCCCGTGCAAACGATCGCTGAGCTGGGAAATAGCTAGCATCCATTGAGCTGACACCATGAATGTTTCCAAATCACTGGCCGCCAAATCGCTGGTCGGACTTCTATGGGCTTGCCTGCTTTCGCTGGGATTTGTATTTCATAAAGAGGATCAGGCACCGCCCAAGTTCCCGTTGAAAATCAGCCCGAACGGCAGACACATTACGGATAACCACGGAACACCGTTTCTGATGGTCGCCGATGTGGCATGGCAGATGCTGCGCAGGCTAAGCTACGCCGAGGCGGTGCAGTACATGGATATCCGGAAGTCACAGTCGTTCAACACATTTCTCGTGCATTTGCTTCCCGCATTGCCCAACCAGCGGAATTTCAACAAGGTCTCGCCGTTTCTCGACAATAGCGATCTGACGAAACCTAATAAAGCCTACTTTGATTACCTCGAAAAGATCGTCATCGCAGCCAGAGAGCGGAACCTGGTAGTGGGGATTGTAGTGTCCCGGCAGAGCTGGAACACGGTTTTCGATACACAAAAGGAAGATGTGTGGAAAAGTTACGGCGCTTATGTGGGAAAGCATTTTGCCAAATACTCCAATATTATCTGGATTGTCAGTGAAGAGGAATATCAGAGCGCTTCACAATTCAAAGCTATTTCGGAAGGCATCCGTGCCGAATCCGACGGGCAGATCGTGGCGTCGCTCAATACCTGCTCGCCCACGAGCGTGAACGACAATTCCCCCAACCATTCGGATCTCAAATTCATTATTCCCGACTCCACGGTGACTCCGGCCGAATATGCCACCTTGGCCAACTGGCAGAAAAATTCGGCCGAGGCTGCATTACGGCCATTCCTGATCGCCAATTCGGAGTTTCCCAAAGAAATTACCGACCAGTCGACACTCATCCGCAACCAGGCGTACCAGTCCATTCTCAGCTCAGCGGCGGGTTTCTGCCATATGAGTACGATTAAGAACTTCAACCCTACCTGGAAAGTCAACATCACAAAGGACGGCGCCGAGTATATTCACCAACTCGTCAAAATCCTCAAAGGCATTCCGTGGGAATATATGCAGCCGGATACGCCCGATTTGCTGGTGGATTCACTGGATAAGGCCGAAATAGGCATCGTTTCGCTTTCCAACAAAAAGATGGCGATGCTTTACATTCCCACCTCGCGACCTGTGCGCCTGGATCTCAAACATCTGGAAGGAAGCCAGTTTGGCGCGGTTTGGTACAGCCCCCGCACGGGCAAAAGATGGAACGGGAAGGATCTGAAACTGGACGAGGAGGCGATCGTTCAGCCGCCCGAACTACAACCGGAATGGGACTGGATACTCCTCATTGGTGCCAAGCAGTAAGTTTGGCTTTTTTTTGTATTATTAATATATTACCAGATATAGAATAGCCCGGCCGGTATCTGATCACCCCATGCGTTTGAGATTTAAGAACACCCTTTTCAGCATATTAATGGCAGTAATGCCGCTTTTCGCGTACTGCCAGGAGGTGTTATGGGCCAACAAGGTTTTGGGGTATTCTTCCGAGTACAGGCCTTCGCAAATAGGCCACGCATACCGTTCTAAACAGATTCTGGGTATTCCCAACAAGCTTCCTGATTTTGGCGACAGCCCTTGCGCGTGGTCGCCGGCCGATGCCGACGGGCGCAATGAGGAATGGATTAAAGTGGGGTTCGACAAAACTATTCCGTTGAAACAGATCGCAATTGCCGAGAATTTCAATCCGGGCGCTGTCGTGCGCGTGTATGCCTATGATGCGGCGGGCAAAGAATACATTGTTTCGGAAACAGCGGCTGCACAGCAAACCGTGAAAGGGCGTATGCTTCACATATTCCCCAAACAGAATATCCAGGCCAACGCGGTAAAAATAGTGTTGCAACCAGGCAAGGTTTCGGGCTTCAATCAGATCGATGCAATCGGAATCTCGTCGGATATAACGCCTATTGAAGCCAAAATCAACTTTGTGGCTTCTCAGTTGAAAGCACAAAAAGAGAATATGGGCAAGGCTATCAATTCCAAAGGCCAGGAAGTAGCGCCCATTATCTCGCCGGATGGTAAGACGCTCTATTTCACCAGAAACGACTTTGAAGGCAATATAGGCTCGCCTGCTCATCAGGATGTGTGGCATTCGACGCTCAACGATAAAGGTGAGTGGACAGACGCCGTCAATATCGGCCCGCCGATCAACAACGGGGGCGAAAACGCAATGACCAGCATTTCGGCAGACGGCAAAACCGTTTATCTTATCAATGAATACGGAGCAGACGGCAATATGTATTTCGGGTTTTCACGCTCTTTCAAAACCAAATCGGGATGGTCAGTACCGCGTCCCTGGAAGATCACGAACTTCCTCAAAACAGCTAAATACTTCGAAATTTCGGTTTCCCCCTTTGAAAACGTGCTCATTATGGCGGTGCAGGGAAATGACACCGAAGGCGGCAAGGATCTTTATATTTCGTTTTTACAAAAAGACAACACTTGGTCGGAGCCCCGAAACCTCGGCAATGTGATCAACAGCGCCGATAGTGAAAGCACCCCCTTCCTGGCATTGGACAACAAGACGCTATATTTCTCCTCGTCCGGGCATGCCGGCTATGGCCAGGGGGACCTCTTTTTAACCCGCCGGCTTGACGATACCTGGCTCAACTGGTCGACGCCCGAAAACCTGGGCCCGGCGGTGAATTCGCCGCTTTGGGACGCATTCATCAACATCCCTGCTACCGGAGATTATGCCTATTTCAGCGCCAGTGACAAGGTGGTAGGCCAGGAAGATATTTTCCGGATCCGCATGACGCCCGAAATCAAGCCGGACCCAGTGGCGGTTGTGAGTGGGAACGTCCTGGAAGCGGAGACCAACAAGCTGGTAAAATCCGACATTACCGCCGACATTAAAAGTACGAATGCCTCTTTCGCGACAGCAAGCTTCGATCCCGAAACCGGCGAGTACCGGCTGATACTCCCGTTGAAAGAAATATACCGCATTACCGCCTCCGGTGAAGGTTTCTTTCCCGTTTCGGAGGATATGGACCTGAGCGCAGAAACCGGTTTCCGCTCAATCCGGAAAAACATTTACCTGCAACCCATTAAGGCAGGCCAGCAGATCCGGCTCAGCAACACGATGTTTTCCCAAAGCAGTGCGGAAGTGACACCGTCGTCCTTCGCCGAGCTCGACAAGATCGCGGAAACCATGAAAGCCTACCCTGCGATGGAGATATTACTGGAAGGCCATACCGACAACCAGGGCGAAGTACAAAAGAATATCAAGCTCTCCTCCGACCGTGTGGAGCAGGTAAAAAAATACCTTTTGTCCAAAGGCATCGACGGCAAGCGCATTCAAACCAAAGCCTGGGGACCGACACGCCCTATTGCCAGCAACCTCACCGAGCAAACACGCCAAAAGAACCGCAGAGTAGAGTTTACCATTCTTAAAATCTAAAAAATATCCTATAACAGGAAATTTCCTTATTTTCGCGGCGTCCATCAGCGAACGCACTAATGTCTCTCATCCAAACCAAAGAAACCCTGCGGTCAAGGCTTATACTCACCCTCATTCTCGTTGCAGGTCTTGCGTTGAGACTTCATAACCTCGATCGATACAGTATTTTCTTCGATGAAGTGAGCACATTGCTCGTCAGCC
Source organism: Dyadobacter fermentans (assembly GCF_019924045.1). Taxonomy (GTDB): domain Bacteria; phylum Bacteroidota; class Bacteroidia; order Cytophagales; family Spirosomataceae; genus Dyadobacter; species Dyadobacter fermentans_A. The sequence continues at coordinate 121,183 of NZ_JAHXBN010000032.1, forward strand.
AGGGCATTGTGTTAGAGGGGGCGAATCAGAAAGAAGTATTTGCGAGGTGTGAACTGTCCGATTCCCGTTTTTGGACAACACCGGCCCACCCGCAAAAACAGGTACTCCGCTCATTTACGGCAAACGAAATCTATACCCCAAAGGCATTTACGCCTGCCGAATTCTGGGCTCCGAAGTCCATTGAGGATTACTACGAAGCCATGACGCGCAGCGATATCGGGAACAGCCCGTTCTATTACACACTCCTGCATCCGTGGATCGACATGTTCGGCTTCTCCGACTACTCGATTCGTCTTTTTTCAGTCATTTTCAGTGTATTGATCATCGGGCTCACCTACCTGTTTGCAAAACGGTTCTTCGGCGTCAATACCGCATTGATAGCAGCAGCAATTACTGCTATCGAACCATTTTTCATCGCTTACAGCCACCAGGCCCGCAACTACTCGCTGACGTTCTTCCTGACGCTGGCTGCTACGTATCTCTTTTTGCAAATCATTGAAAATAAAGCCAATAAAAAGAAGACGCTTTGGCTTTACGTCGGTTATGTGCTCTCCGCCGGGCTCGGACTGCTCAGTCATTTTCTGGTCATCGCGGTACTGCTGGGGCACGCATTGTATGCATTGTTTTTCCTGAGGACGCTCAGAGGCTGGATTCGTATGGCCATTGCGGCGGCGTTTGCACTTTCCGGTGTGGCCTGGTGGCTGCTGTTCGGAGGCGGGGTTTACACGTTGTCTTCCCTGCAACACCAGGCTGCACTATATAAAAGAATGGCTGATACCGGTGGGCAGGCATTCGGCAATATCATGCCTGCAACACCATTGAATGTCTTCAACAAATCGCTACCCATTTTTGCAGACCTCGTGATTTTCACCAATGGCCTTACCGACGCCCTGGGAGGCAAAAAGAATGTGATTGTGGCTTTGGCGGTGGCGCTGATACTGATCTGCTGGTACCGTTTCAAAGACAAGATCAATACTCCAGCATGGCTTACCCCCCGCTTCCCGTATTTGCTCGTCATCGTCGTCGCGTTTTTTTACAATAATCACAAACTGCAATTCTGCATTCTAAGCGTTGGTTTGTTTGCATTGTCCTTCATTCCCGACTTACACAAAAATGCGGATCGCCAGCAAAAAGCACGCCTGTGGATGCTTTACATGATGGCGCTTGTACCGACGCTGTTCCTTATCCTGATGTCGTTCAAGAACGGGCACACTTATGGCATTATGCAGCGGTATTCGGGCTTTTCCTTCCCTTACGTGATCATTCTGCTGAGTCTTTTGCTGCAATATTATACCACTTTGCAGCATGAGTTCCGGGTGCTTATTTTCGTATTCCTTGCCGCCCAGCTCTATTTTGTAGGATTGAGATTAAAGGAATTCTATGAGGACCGCTCACCGAAATACGGCTATTTCGCGGTTCCTCGCGTACCTAACCCATACTGGGAGGCTGCCAAGAAGATACAGGCGAACTACCAGCCTGGCGACACCATCTTTTACCCGGCGCCACGTTATGAGGTTCTCTCCGAAATGGACCGGACATTCTTGCCCTATTCGATCCACGACGCACAGATTACCAACCTGTATTTCCCCAAAGACGCGCAATACGTGCAGGTCATGGATATGGATCAGGCAGATCGGATCTGGATCAAAAAACAGGGCCGCTCCGAGCCCCTGGAAATCATGAAACTGACCGGCAAGCGTTACGGTTTTGAGTAAGCGGCAAGGCTGTTTTGGCAGAGCCGTCCAATAACATTTTGTATATTGCGGACTTAAAACCGGAGATCTGGCCTTTATTTTGCAGGCAATTCCTTACATCGACATACAACATCAGGCATGACAGCAGAAGAGATATTAAAAGACCCTAAACAGTTGAGCGGCGAGCTTCGCCTGAGAATACTGGGCCTTTACCACCAGGCCAACGCGGGCCACATTGGTTGCTCACTCAGCTGCATCGACCTGATGATCGCAGTCCTTTTCCTTCAAAAATCGACCGACGATACTTTCATTCTTTCCAAAGGCCACGCCGCGGCCGCGCTTTACGCGTGCCTGAATACGTTGGGGGAAATTACGAACGAGGAGCTGGACACATTCTACCTGGACGGCACCACATTGCCCGCCCACCCTGCACCGCGCCAGTATAAGGGCATTCCTTTTGCTACCGGTTCATTAGGCCACGGCCTGCCCATTGCAACGGGCATTGCCCATGCAGCAAAGGTCGCCGACGATGCAACGTATTCGTTCACGCTGTTGTCTGATGGGGAAACCAACGAAGGCACTACCTGGGAAGCTGCTCACTACGCTATCCAGAACCAGCTCGATAACCTCATCATGCTCATCGACAAAAACGGTTTACAGGGCTTCGGATATACCGATAAAGTTTTGGGAGAAACCGCTTCCGTTGAAAAATGGAAAGCGATCGGTTTCGAAACGGTGGAAGTGGACGGCCACGACATTACCGCCATCAGCGCGGCGATCAGCGAGTTGAAAGGACGGAAAAACGGACTCCCGAAAGCCATTATCGCGAATACCGTGAAAGGAAAAGGGGTTTCTTATATGGAAAACAAATTGGAATGGCATTACCTGCCCATGAATAAAGACCAGTATGAGCAAGCTACACTGGAAGTAAAGGAACGTTATCTTAATGAATTGACGAATGCTTGACCATTTACCGGTTTACCGCGATAAAATAGAGAAATTAAAAGGGCCAGTTTTTGTTTTCGGTGCCAGCGGCTTCATTGGCGCCAATCTCTTCAATGATATATTCAAAATCCGGAAGGATTGCTACGCAGTAACCCACGACGCCACCAAAGCATGGCGTCTGAAACTGCTGAATGTCCCGTTTGAAAACATCATCCACTGCGACATTCTTTCCGACAACTCCATTAAGGAGGTATTTGAAAAATATAAACCGCAAACGATTTTCAACCTTGCGGCCTATGGCGCGTACAGTAAGCAGAGCAATGTGAACCTTACCTATGAGACAAATGTGCTCGGAACGGTGAACATCCTGCAAAACTGCACGAAGGACATGGTTTACATCCACGCCGGAAGCAGTTCCGAGTATGGTTTCAATTGCACCTCGCCCAAAGAAACCGACCGCGTGGAACCGAACAGCCATTATGCGGTATCAAAGGTTTCGGCGGCCTATTTGCTCGAATATTATGCCAAAGTAGCAGGGCTGAAAACGCTCAATCTACGCTTATATTCGATTTACGGTTATTGGGAAGAGCCCGACCGGTTGATCCCGCGTCTGATCGAGAATGCACGTAAGAAAAATCTGCCTTCCCTGGTATCGCCTGACATCAGCCGTGATTTTGTGTTTGTTGAGGATTGTGTCGAAGCGTTTCTGGATGCTGCGTTGAAAATCGACGACGAGAAATCCGGACGCTCTTACAACATTGCTACCGGTCGCAAAACCACGATGGGCGACCTCGTGGACGTGACGCGCAAGGCATTTTCCATCGCTAAAGAGCCGGAATGGGGCAGCATGTCGAACCGTAAATGGGACCTTGCCGAGTGGTTTGGGGACCCTACCGCATTCGAAAACGATTTCGGCTGGAAAGCAAGAACTTCACTCGAAGACGGCCTGATCCGTTACAGCCAATGGCAGGATGCCGTGCAATATGAGTCGAGGCTGATCCCTGCTTTTGAAAATCCGAAGCTTAACCCGGTTATCACAGCCATTATCGCTTGTTACAAGGACGCCCAGGCGATCCCATTCATGTATGAAAGGCTTGTGAAGACTTTTAATGAACTGAAAGTCCGCTACGAAATCATATTTGTCAATGATAACTCGCCTGATAACCAGGAAGAAGTCATCAATGCCATCTGCGACAAAGACCCCAACGTGGTCGGTATCAGCCACTCCCGGAACTTCGGCTCGCAATCGGCATTCCTGAGCGGGATGGAGATCGCAACCGGCGACTGCGTGGTGCTTATGGACGGCGACTTGCAGGACCCGCCTGAAATTATCCCGGCATTTTACGAAAAATGGATGGACGGCTACGACGTCGTGTACGGCGTGCGCGTACAGCGCGAGATGAAGCCGCATATCCACTTCTTCTATAAAACATTCTATAAAGTATTCCAGGGACTAAGCTACATCCCTATCCCGCGCGACGCCGGCGATTTCTCGATGATCGATCGTAAAGTGGTGAAAGAACTGGTGGATCTGCCAGAAACAGAGCAGTTCCTGCGCGGCTTGCGTGCATGGGTAGGTTTCAAACAAACCGGAGTACCTTACGTGCGCCCTGAAAGGATGTTCGGCGTGTCGACCAACAACTGGACGAAGAACATCTGGTGGGCCAAAAAAGCGATCTTCTCGTTCAGCTTTGCGCCATTGGAACTGATGAGTTATGCAGGTTTCGGCCTCACGGCATTGTCTATTTTGGGAATAATCTGGCAGATACTGGCCAAATTCTTTTTCTTCCCGGATACGCCAAGGGGCCTCAGCACCGTAATAATCCTGATCGTATTCTTCGGCGGGCTCACCATCCTGGGCATTTCGTTTTTGGGAGAATACATTACCAAGATATTCGAAGAGACTAAAAAGCGGCCCAAATATATCCGCACCAGGATCCGCCGGGGACCGAAGGCTTATAAAACTGCCGATGAAATCCGGGCCCTGGTAAAACAATTGAGAAAGTAATAAATTGCATGGTATCAGCCGGTTAGGCGGCCATTCCTTTTAAGTTAAGCAATCAATCGGCGTAGCGCCCACTTAACGATGAGAAAAGAATTTTCAACAGCCATCGAGGAGCTTGCGGTCGAAGACGACTCCGTTATCTTCATCACAGGCGACCTTGGATATAATGCATTGGAAAACTTGCAGGCCAAAATGGGCAAGCGGTTTATCAATGCCGGTGTTGCGGAGCAGAATATGGTGGGTGTAGCCGCCGGCTTTGCGCACAAAGGTTATAAAGTGTTCTGTTACAGCATTGCACCGTTCATCGTGTACCGATGCCTCGAACAATTCCGTAACGACGTATGTTTCAACAACTTGCCGGTATTTCTGGTGGGTAATGGAGGTGGATACGGATATGGGATCATGGGCAGCAGTCACCACACGATCGAAGACCTCGCGTGTTTGAGCGGCCAGCAGAATGCCCAGGTGTGGGTACCTGCATTTGCCGATGAAGTGGTTCCGGTTGTGCGGCAGATCGCCGCCGATGCCCGTCCCGCGTACCTGCGCCTGGGAGCGGGAAAAACCACTCCTGCAAACAGCTACCTGACGGGTTCGTTTAAAGTGATCCACCAGCCTGCCCATGCCGAAACGACCGTTTTTGCATTGGGACCGGTTGCCAATAACGTGTTGTCTGCACTGGCGCTGGCACCCGAGCTTGCCGAAAAGGTGAACGTGGTGACTGCCCTGCATTTCCCGCTGGAACTGACGGACGAGCTGATCACGCTGGTGAAAAAAGCGCCTGCGGTTCTCGTTGCCGAAGAGCATATCAGCACAGGCGGGCTTGCTCAGCAGCTTTCCGTTCAATTGCTGGAAAAAGGTATTTTCCCGTCGGTATTCAAGAGCCTCAAAGCGGAAGGCTACCCCAACAGCCGTTACGGCAGCCAGAGCTATCACCAGAAGCTTTCCGGACTTGACGCAGATTCGATCCTGTCGAGCATCAGCCAACTAATGATCCCGGCATGACGAAAAAGGCTTTCACCATTATTCTGAGCCTGATCCTGTTGTTACCCGTTGCCATTTATTTCACGGTATGGGATTACTATGCCATCAATATTCCCAAATGGGACGACCATGCGCTGAAAAACTTCATCGCCGAATACGCGCAGACTGGCGGCTGGAAAGAGAAAATCCTGGCACTTTTCAGGCAGCATAACGAGCACCGCATTGCGCTGACGCGCCTTTTCGCCTGGATCGACTATGCCATTTTCGGGCACCTCAACTACCGGCATCTGATGACCGCGGGCAACATCCTGCTCCTGGCAGCGATCCCGCTGTTTTACGACCTGCTCAAAAAGAACAAAAAGCCCCTTTTTGCATTGGTACCCATTCCATTCCTGTGGATGACGCTGGCGTTTTGGGAGAATATGTACTGGGGCATGTCGGCAGTGCAGAATTTCGGGGTGGTAACACTCGTCCTCTGGACACTGTATCTGGTCATCAATCCCAAAGTATTGCCATTTACCATCGCCATATTATTAAGCGTGGTAACCGTGCTTACCAGCGGCAATGGGCTGATGGTGCTGCCGCTTGGGGCTGGTTTGCTATTTCTTGCGGGGAATAGAAAGCGCTTTGCATTGTGGACCATCATCAGCATTGCCGAGATCTTCTGCTATTTTTATTGGTATAAACAACCCGACTACAACCCCGAATCAAAAGCTTCGCTGCTGCAACTTGTCAAAGGCTACATGGCGTTCCTGGGCTCATTTGCAGAATGTATTCCGGTTCTGAATCACATTAAGGTTTGTATTTTCCTGGGTGTGATTTTATTCCTCGTCGCTATTTCCATTGGTTCAACGACGCTTTTCAGGATTATCAAGAATAAGTATTCCAACAAGTTCGAACGCACTACCGACCTGTTCTGCCTGGGGGCAATATTGTTTATTCTCGGTACTGCCGCGATTGTCGTTCACGGCCGCGCGGGTTTCGGATTCGATGTACTTATTGCCAGCAAGGTTAAGATATACTCGGTGCTCCTGCTGATCATCGCCTACATCTATGTTGTGGTCCCGATCCGCGGCAGTTTCCTATCGCCTTACATTACCGCGATTATCGCTCTGGCGGTCACATTCAATGTATTCAGCTATCATTACCATCTGGTGGACGCTTACAATTTGAGAAAGCAGATGGTAACCGCACAATTCAACTGGACATTTACCGACAAGTCGCTGAAATATCCGGCAGATACATCGTTTGCGGCTAATATTATGGAGAAAACGCCGGTCATTTACGACAAATGGCTGCCGCTGATTTCCGTTGCAGACCGTCAGAACTATGCGGGTAGCTCGCGGGGTATGGTCGATTTGTACGACAAAACCACCATTACCAGCGATACTGCATCGATTAAGGTGAGCAACACCACATTCACCAGCCAGCGATTGCAGGATAGCGGCGTGTATGTGCTGCTAAGCTCGGATAAATGCTATTACATTTTCCCTGCCCTGCGCACTCGTAACACAAGCCGCAAACAGCTGTTCCTGAAACAATACTACTTTGCCCCCGGCTTCTACGCCGACATCCCGTTCTCTGAAATGGACAAGGGAATTTATAAAGTGGCGCTTATCCGCCAGCAGGGCGACGAAACCGGCATTCTGTTCAAAGACCAGCGTGTGAAGGTGAAAGAATCGCGTAAAAAAGAAGTGAAAGTTAACTGGTAACCATGCGCACCAATTCGGAAGGACACATTATTCAACTTGACGGCGTGCGCTTTATTGCAGTGGGGCTGGTTCTGCTCGACCACCTGATCGTGGAGATCAACATCATCCCGTTCGGCGCATTGGGAGTAACCATTTTCTTCATACTCAGCGGCTTCCTGATTTCCCGCATTCTGCTTAAAAGCAAGGAGAAGACTTACGGAACACCCGGAGGCTTTAAGAAATACCTGCGCAAGTTCCTGGTCCGCAGAACGATCCGGATTTTCCCGGTTTACTACCTCATCATTGCATTGCTGTTTATCTTCAATGTACCGCCCGTTCGCGACAAGCTGCCCTGGCTCGCATTATACGGGACCAATATTTATATAGCCCTCCACAAAACCTGGCTGGGTTCAGTAGACCATTTGTGGTCGCTGGCAGTGGAAGAGCAGGTGTACCTATTCTTCCCGTTCCTGATTTTCTTCATTCCCAAAAACAAACTGGTGCCCGTGCTGGGCCTGATGGGTATTTTCAGCATTCTCCTGCGCGCTTACATTTTCTATTCGGGCAGGATACCGGGTACCAACTTCGTCACCATGGGTGAATGGACCGTAACCTATGTATCCACACCCACCTGTTTCGATTCTTTTGCATTAGGTGGTCTTATGGCCTGGATGCAGCTTTACAAGAATGATTTGTTTGTTAAATTTTTCAGTAAATCGTGGCCGGTATTGCTGGGTTTGCTGGGATGGGTGCTGATCCAATGGTGGGCCAAATCGCTCGCACAGCCATTCAACTTCCCTTACGTGGTGCTCGACAGAACCATGTCGTCCATTTTCGGGTTTACGTTGATAGGACGCGCTGTGATGGGTTTCAAGGGTTGGATGGCCGCGTTCCTCGAAAATCCGGTGTGTATTTATCTTGGCAAAATCAGCTATGGCCTGTACCTGTACCACAATTTTGTATACAACCATTTTCACAGCGGTCCCATGCACCCGACGGTCAGGCTTTTCCGGAAAATCTATCAATATATCCCCAGCCTCGAAGGCAATATCGCGTTCGAAGCAACGGTCGTAGTGACGCTCACTGTCTTAGTGGCGTCGGTTTCCTGGCACTTTTTCGAGAAACCGATTAACGCCCTGAAAGACAAGTACGCTTACTAAATAATGAAACCCCATAGCCCGGTTACAGGCTTTATTTATTAATTTCGCGCAACATACCAAATACGCTTTTGCATGTCATATCTTCTGAGTATAGTAATGCCCGCATACAATGAGCAGGATTGTATCGAAAAAGTAGTTTATAATTGGACCTCCTTCCTCAAAACTAAATTCCCCAACGATAACACTACCCTGATCGTCATCAACGACGGATCGAAAGACAATACGAAGGTATTACTGGATGAACTGGACAAAAAAATCGACAATCTGACCGTTGTTCACCAGAAAAACGGCGGGCATGGCAATGCGGTGGTGAACGGCTATCGCAAGGCGCTGGAAGTAGGTTCGGAATATGTATTCCAGACCGACAGCGACGACCAGTTCGTTTCCGAAGATTTTGACAAACTCTGGGACAAGCGCTCCCAATCACAGTTCATACTCGGCTACCGCCAGGTGCGGCATGATGCCGGCGTACGCCTCTTTATCACGAAATTCCTCCGCGGCACGATTTCCGCTGTTTATGGTACATTCATCATGGACAGCAACATTCCGTTCCGTCTGATTAAAGGAACATTCCTGCAAAAACTGATGAACCAGCTACCCAACCCGGAACCGTTCGCACCGAACATTTTCCTGGCTGTGATGGCTAAAAAATCAGGACAGCAGCTGTTCGATATCCCTATCACCCATAAAGACCGGGAAACCGGCACCGTTTCAATTGTGAAATGGAACCTGTGGAAAGTTTGTATCCGAAGCTTTAAAGAACTCTTGCGGTTTCGCCTCGAACTGAATGATAAAGTGAAAGCGATCCGCGCTTAAAAAACAGGCTTGTGTCGAAAAAAAAACTGATTGCTATCCTGCTGGTCGTGCTTATCGCATCAGCAGGATATTTCCTGTTCAAATGGTCGAGGGGTTCGTCGGCAGCCTGGCAATTCATCCCCTCCAATGCCGTGGTGGTGATCACCAGTGAGCATTTGCAAGATTCGGCTTACACAGCCACAGAAGCCGCACTTGACCTTAAACGGCTTCCCCTCCTCGATATCGCCAGCGACAATCTGACTTTGCTCAACCTGCTGACGAAAGACGCTAAAAAGCTCAAAACATTCCTGAAGGGCAAATCCCTCTCCTACTCATACCACCCGCGAACGAGCACGGAATGGGGGGTAATTATGTACATTCCCGTCACCGAGGAAGAAACCAAATGGCTTGCCAGCCCGCAACATGCCAACATCCGGCTTTTGCACCACAATTTCCAGGATCACCGCATTACCGACGCCATCGATGCCAACTCCCGGCCGTTGTTTTCCTATCTGGTAAAAGACCATTACCTCATCGTGAGCTACTATGGCGACTTGATCGAAGACGCCGTGCGTGCCTCCTCGCTCAATATCAGCTCATTCAGGCTGCGTTCGCGCTTCTCGAATATCAACGACTCCGATTATGGCACGAGCATTTACCTCCGCACAGACGCCTGGAAATCCGTGATGTCGATGGAAAACGTCGCTACGTTGGCCGAGTTTGGAAGAAGCTTCCCTGCCTACCAGGATTTTCACATTGAAAAAGCAGAGAACAAGGGAAACCTGGTCGTTAAATCCGACGGTGCAGACGCCCCGGATTACTATCTGGCCGAAATCCTGAAAGACAACCCAGGCACGCCGTTTATCGGGCACAAGCATGTATCACAGCAGACATCATTTCTCTACCGCGCGGCAGCGTCCGACAAAGCGGCATTCAGGGAAGCGTTTTTGAAATGGCATAAAAAATACAAGTCGCCCGCCTGGGATAAGCTCACCTACTACATTTCGGGCGAGAGCAATGTGCTCTTGGACAATATCGGTTCGGAATTGGTACTGTGCCAACTGGAAGAAAACAACAGCATTACCGACGGCAAAATCCTGCTCGCGGAGTTCTCCAATTATGATAAAGTGAGGCCCGTGCTGCAAAAGCTCGCGCAACTGGCCAATCAGGAAAGCAACGTTTCGAACGATCAATACCAGGGTTACGACATTTATTCGGTACCTGTACCCGAACTGCCGGCAGGTCTTTACGGGCCGATGTTCACCGGCTTCCCGCGCAGCTACATTACCTATATTGCTCCGTACCTCGTGATCAGCAACAACTCGCAGGTTTTACAGAACTACATTGTCGATTACGAAAACCAGATCACCTGGAAACAATCGCCGGAGTACGATAGCGTGCTGACCAATGTCAACAACGAAGCGCAGCTTTCGATGATCGTGAACCTGCGGAAAGCACAATCGGGCGAGGAAACGCAGGTGAGCAAAAAGTACAGCGACCTCACGGCTAAAATGGAGTCTATCACGCTGCAATGCCGTTTCGAAGGCAGCGAGGCATTCCCCGAGCTTACATTTCATCCTAAAAAACGGCAAACCGCCAGCAAGGTGCTCAACCGTACCTTCCTGAACATTGACATCGAGTGGCCGGATATTTACGATTCGGAACTGGCCGCATTGCAAAACCCGATCGACGGAAGCTCTGAAATATTGCTGACCGACAAGGAACATAACCTACTCAGAACGAACAACCTGCGTGAGGGCAAAACCGAAACCATTGCCAAACTGAACGGAGCGATCGGCACGGCCGCTTACAAAGTCGACTTCCTGAACATTGGCCGCCAGCAGCGCATTTTCGCCACAGGCCGCACGGTATACGCATTGGACGAAGACGATTCCTCCAATGTTTCGACGTTCCAGGCGCATTTGCCTACCTCCGATCTCATTTCGGCATTGTACCTCATCGATGGCGGTGAAGACGGCAGTAACCGGTTCATCGTCAAGAGCTCGGCGGAAGAGCTGTTTGTATGGGAAAGTGTGACACGCCCGCTCAAAAGGCTGAACCATTCCGTGCGTTTCGAAAAGATTGTGGGGCCGGTAGTGGCGCTGAACCAGATCGGTAACCGGGGCTTCATCGTGACGCAGCAGAACGGAAAGATCTATTTATTAAAGGAAAATGGCACGGTACGCCCCGGGTTCCCCGTCGATATCCTGACGCGCACCGAAAGTCCGTTCACCTGGGCGCAAAACCCGCAAACGGGCCAGCCCGAGCTCGCGGGCGTGAGCGTATCCGGCGAGTTGATCCGCATCAGCCTGGATGGTAAAATCACATCGCGGCGGCAACTCCTCCGCCCCGAACCGGGCTCGCGTTTTCGAATCCTGTTCGACCGCAATTCGCTCGACTGGATATTGGTGCGGTCGGTTAATTCAAAAACGGCTATTATTACCAAAGATGGCCGCGAGCTGTTCGAGATCAAGGATATTTTGCCAAATTCGGTGATCCAATACCATTTCTTTGGTGTCGACAACCGGTTTATCACCATTAAATCGGGCAGTTATTCTACTGTTTTTGACATGAACGGAAGACGCCTCGGCGATAAAGCGATCCCGTCGGAAATGCCGGTGCAGCTTACCTATCAGCCGGGTTATTACAAATTATTGATATTCAGCCGGTCGGAGAAGAAAATACAAGTCTGGTCGATCAAGTTGAGATAATGCTATGAAAATTTTAAGATATATCGTTCTGGCCGCGTGCTGCCTGATCTGGGTCGTAGGGCTCAGCCCGAGCATACTACCCTGGTTGTGGAAAGAGCAGATTGTGGAAGATGGCTATCAATACGGCGATTTATACAAACTCTCTACCCTATCAGAGTTCCGTGATCCGCGTCAGCAATGTACCGGTTATGTGCCGCCAGCCCGACCGCAGTCGGCAAAAAAAGTACATTTGTACATTATAGGCGATAGTTTTACGGAAAAAGGAAGAGTTGGTCTGAGCGACTTCCCGGTAGACGAATATACCTGGGTAAAATGGTCCGATTTCCTGCATATCAAACTCGACACTACCCAGCATAATATCTTGCTGATGGAAAGCGTCGAACGGCATTTCCGCCAGAAATTCGCTTCGTCCGCCATTACCGTGCTCGTTCCGGATTCGGCGACGTTTGTTCAAAACGGGGCTTCCAGCAAGTTCATGCATCAGCTCGACGAGGCTTTTAAAGGCTCGCATACCGCCGACAGGCTCGACGGCTTCCTGTTCCAAAACGATTTCGCATTGCGTATCAAAGAATGGAAATCCGATTTCAACCACCGATTTTTCGACAGGACTGCTTCGGGTGTAACGCTCGTGAACAACGATCGTGATGTGGTGTATTACATGGATACCGACACCCCGGAAGTTACTTCGTCGTTCACGCCGGTGCGCGAGACCGAGCTTGACTCGATGATCACAAACCTCAATGCAAGTCGCGATTTTGCGGATTCGCTGGGCTTCGATCATGTGATATTAAGTATAATCCCCAATAAGGTTTCCGTACTCAGCCCCGTCTACGGTGTTTACAATAATCTTATCGAACGGGTATACAACCATCCCAAACTCGACATCCCTTACATCGATGTCCTGGGAGATTTCCGCCGGATGGGCCGTTCTTCGTACATGAAAGGCGATTCGCACTGGACTTGCGAGGGGCAAACGATCTGGCTGAACAAAATCAATGCGCTGCTCAACCAGCTCATTGCCGGGCCGGCTTCCTAAGCAGTTTCTGCGTCGTCGGGCAGGCGGTCGGTAAGCTTGCCCACTGTGAGCCCTTGCACGATGATCGAGAACAACACCACGAAATAGGTAATCGCCAGCAGCAGGTCTTTGTTGAGATGCTGGTCAATGGACAATGCCAGTGCGATGGAAACACCACCGCGCAAGCCTCCCCATACCAGGATCGTGATCGATTTCTTCCCGAAGCGCGCCTTGAACGGGATCAGCTTGACGGGAATGTAGATCGAAATAAAGCGCGCCGAAAGCACCACTACGATTGCCACCAGGCCGGCCCAGCCATATTGCTTCATATCCGGGATCAGGAGCAACTCGAAGCCGATGATCAGGAACAGGATCGCATTCAGGATTTCATCAATAAGCTCCCAGAATTTATCGATATAGTCACGCTCGGTATCTGAAACCGCACCGGGGTTTTTACCATAATTCCCTACTACCAGACCTGCCGCCACCATCGCCAGCGGGCCCGACATATGCAATGCCTGCGCGGCCAGGTGCCCGCCCATCACGATCGCAAGCGTAATGAGCACGTGTACGTTGTAGCCATCTACACGGTACATCATTTTGGAACCTAAAAAGCCGAGCAGCAGCCCGAGCAAGATCCCGCCCAGTGCTTCCTTTACAAAAAGCCCGGCAATGCCCGCAAATGAGGTATTCACTTCCTCGCCCCGCGCCAGCGCGAGCATCAGGATAAACACCACCACCGCCATACCGTCATTGAAAAGCGACTCGCCCGCGATCTTCGTTTCCAGCGATTTGGGGACGCCGGCCTGTTTGAGAATCCCCAGCACCGCAATGGGGTCGGTAGGCGAAATTAATGCGCCGAAAACGAGACATTGAATGAGCGGAATGCCAATGCCCATCAACGGCAGGATATAATAAATGAGAAAACCGATCACGAATGTGGAGATCACGACGCTGACTGTGGAAAAAATAATGACCGGCAGCCGTTGCTCCCGAAGATCTTCCAAATGCAAATGGATGGCCCCCGCGAACAGCAGGAAGTTAAGCATCGCGCCCATGAGTATCTCCGTAAGATCTACACTTGCTATCAGTGTGGAAATGCCGATGAACGTGCGCGGAAATATGCTGTCGGTAGCAATAAGCCCCAACGAAACCATCAATGCGATCACCATGACGCCGATGGAAGGAGGTAATTTTAGAAACCGGGAATTCAGGTAGGAAAATATCGCAGAGAGGACGATTAATGCGGAAAAAGAGTAATACAGCTCCATGAAAATATTTTTTAGACTAACCAAAAATATAAAATTCCCGGCTCGCATTCAATGCGAAACGGCTTGCACGGGTAAACTCTAATAGTATTCTAATTTGAAAGAACTGTCTGAAACCGGTGTCGGAAAACGATTTGAAAGTACGAAAATCCGGTTGCATCGATTGTTTTCCTACATTAGTAACCCAAAGGTTGCCTTGTTATTCAACGCTTCGCTATCACTCATGCAAAAGTCCCTGAAAAGTTTTAGACCGTGCCTGCTCAGGCACGCGGCTGTTGCGATTATCCTGAGTACGCTCGCCATGCTGCCCGCATGGGCGCAAACCAGCAGATTGAAACCCGGCTTTGATAAAGCCGAATACCAGGAGCTCGTGCATATGCACGCCTTGTTGTACGATACCACCATGACCAACCGGCAAAAGTTCAAGCTTCCGCGGCCCACGAAATTCGACTCCGTTTACACCTCACCCGTGATGGGACTCGACAATCGCTGGGGACTTTGGAAGAGCAAGTCTTCCGTTGGTGTGATCAATCTCCGAGGCACGACCATGAATGCCGTGGGCTGGCTCGAAAACTTCTACGCCGCGATGGTACCGGCCCGCGGGGAACTGCAAATTGCCAAAGATTATACATTTAAATACCATTTGGCCGACAACCCCAAAGCTGCCGTGCACATCGGCTGGCTGGTGGGCACCGCTTACCTCGCCAGGGATATTACTCCCAAAATCGACTCACTGTACAAAACCGGTGTAAAAGATTTCCTCATTATGGGCCACAGCCAGGGCGGCGCGCTTAGTTACCTGATGACGGCGCATCTGTATTCGCTTCAAAAGCAGGGAATATTGCCCAAAGATATCCGTTTCAAGACCTACGCCAGTGCGGCGCCGAAAGTGGGTAATACCTATTTCGCGTACGAGTATGAGCACCTGGTCGATGGGGGCTGGGGCTATAATGTGGTCAATTCGGCCGACTGGGTACCCGAAGTACCATTTTCGGTGCAGATCCTCAGCGATTTTAACAATACTAACCCGTTCAAGAATATCGACGGTATTATCAAGAAACAAAAACTCATTGCGCGCATCGGTATGCGGCACGCTTACAAGGGCATGAAAAAGCCGAGCGAAAAGGCGCAGCGCAATTACGAGAAGTACCTCGGACGGTTTGCGGGTAAGATTGTATCCAAAAACCTGCCCGAATACCATTCACCGGCCTTTTATAAAAGCAGCAATTACGTCCGCACCGGCCCGACGGTCGTGCTTCTGGCCGACGATGCTTACTATAAGCAGTTTGAAGATTCGGATCAGAATGTTTTCATTCACCACGGCCTTCAACCCTACCTTCACTTGCTCGAACAATATAAATACTGACATTTTACCCTTTCATGCGCTCCAAACTGACACTATTTCTGCTGGGGATCCTGCCCGGCATCGCATTGACGGCAAACGCCCAGTATCAGACCCGTTTCGAAAAAAGCGGCGGCAAGCAAACGCCCACTTACGAGGAGGGCATTGCCTACTACCGGCAGCTCGCTCAAAATTTCCCACAGGTGCAAATGCAGGAAAAAGGTCTCACCGACAGCGGCAGGCCATTGCATTTGGTGTTGTATTCAAAAAATAAGGTGTTTGACATCAAAAAACTGAAAGCGCAGGGTAAAGCTGTTCTGTTTATCAATAATGCCATCCACCCCGGAGAGCCGGATGGCGTGGATGCGTCGATGATGCTCCTCCGCGACATGCTCGTGCACCCGGCCCGATTTCCCGAACTGGACAGCATTGTAGTGGCCATTATTCCCTTTTACAACATCGGCGGTGCGTTGAACCGCAACAGCACCACGCGTACCAACCAGGCCGGGCCGGAGGAATATGGTTTCCGTGGAAATGCACGAAATTATGACCTGAACCGAGATTTTATCAAAGCCGACACCCGCAATGCCCGGAGTTTCGCTGCCATTTTCCATGAGCTCGATCCCGACCTCTTCGCGGATACGCACGTGAGCAACGGCTCCGACTACCAATATGTGATGACACTCGATTACGCCCAGAAAGACAAGCTCGGCGGTCCGCTCGGCGAATTCAACGACAAAGTTTTTCTGCCCTACATGTACAGGCATTTAAAAGAAGCCGGCTTCGAGGCGACGCCTTATGTGAATGCTTACGGGCAGACGCCCGACAAAGGTTTTGTCCAGTTTCCCGACTGGCCACGCTATTCTACGGGTTATGCCGCTTTGTTTCATACCATTGGCGTGATGACCGAAACGCACATGCTGAAACCGTACGATCAGCGCGTGAAATCGACCTACGCCTATTTGCATGGCAATGTCAAGTTTCTCGCTGCACATCGCAAGGCGCTGCTGAAACTGCGGAATGACACGAAAGAAGCCGTTAAAAAGCAGGAAAAATTTGCGATTACCTGGCAGGTGGATAAATCAAGGCAATCGACGATCGCATTCAAAGGCTACGAGCCGGAGTACATTCCCAGCGAGGTAAGCGGGCTGCCCAGGCTGCATTACGACCGTTCGAGACCTTTTACCAAAGATATTCCTTTCTATGACACCTACGTTCCGCTCGATGAAGTAACGCGGCCCGAAGCTTACATCATTCCACAAGGCTGGCATAATATCGTTGCGCTGCTGCAATTAAACGGTGTTCAAATGAAAGCCCTCGAAAAAGATTCGGAAATGCAGGTAGAAACGTATTACATCGAAGAGCTCGAAACGCCGAAACAGCCATTTGAAGGACATTACTGGCATACTTCGGTGAAAGTGCGGACCGAACGGCAGCTGCTGCCGTTCAAGAAAGGAGATTGGTACGTTCCGGTCAATCAATCCACGAACCGGTATATCATCGAAACCCTCGAACCGAAAGCGGTGGATTCGTTCTTCAAATGGAATTTCTTCGACACCATTTTACAAGCCAAGGAGCATTACTCGGGTTACGTCTTCGAAGACCTGGCTGCGGATTTACTGAAAAAATCGCCTGAGCTGAAAGCGAAACTCGACGAAAAACGCAAAGCCGATCCCGAGTTTGCGAAGAACGGCAATGCGCAGCTGGATTTTATCTACCAGAATTCGGACTACGCGGAAAAGGAATATATGCGCTATCCCGTTTTCCGCGTCGTGAAATGATCAGAACCGGAAACCCAGGTTGAAGTTGAACTCCCCGGTGATTTCCATGCGTCCGTTACGGTAAGTACTCGAATGATATTTCTCACGGTCCAGATACCGCGGGCCTACTCCGGCGTTCAGACCAATCTGGAAATGCGGGGTGATCTGGAAGTTGACATAATTATTGACGATCATTCCCATTCGGAAACGTTGGCGTTCTTCCTCAGAGCTGGTGGTTACGCCGGTTAAAGGATCATATTTGTTGGTGTACTGCCATTTTGTACCAATCCCGGTGAAAAGCGTCGGGCCCACCGCATAGGTAACGCGTTTTTGGCCAAATGGATAAACTTTCAAACTGGGTGAGAAATAATACATTTGGTCGTCTGAATTTTCGCCGATCGAGGGAAGGTAGTAACTGTCGGGAATGGTCAGCGTAAAAGGTAAGAGCAACCCGAAATAGCCGCGTTTGTCGAGAATTCTTTCATAACTGATGCCAAAGCCGGGGCCACTGTCCAAAGCTTTGAAAGGTGAAAAATCGATTTTGTTTTTACCCAGTTCTTCATCCTGAACGATAGGCTCATTCCGCTCCCGACCCCGTGCATTACTACGCTCGGCACGTTTATCAAACCAGATCGTCTGGCCGTTCCCGAACTCGATGCGCAGCAATTCGTTCTTCCTGACCACAAAATTGGCTGCATTGGCTTCCTGGCTAATCTTATATAATACCTTGTCGATACCCACTTCGACCACTTTCCCTTCGATGGTAGAGCCGTTTTTCCGGACTATCACATCCTGTGCGTGAGCAGTAGCGAAGAAAAGCGAGAGTAAGAGTGTGAGAGTAAGAATTCTGCCCATAATGTAGTTGTGTTGATGGCTAATAGTCAAATTTAGAGTATTACTGAGTACTTTTGTTCAGTATATCCACTGAACGTTTAAAAATATAGTTCTGTTATACAGTCGGCCGCGATGGCCAAATATATTATCCGGGCTGCATTTTTCAAGTTAAAATAATGGCAGCCATTAAAAAGACCAAATGACATTTCAGGATTTAAAACTCATAGAGCCGATCAAGAGGGCTCTCCAAGAAGAAGGATACACCACTCCCACTCCCATCCAGGCCAAAGCTATTCCGGTTGTTTTAGAAAATAAAGATTTGCTGGGCTGTGCACAAACAGGTACCGGTAAAACAGCCGCTTTCGCGATTCCGATGCTGCAATTGCTGCACGAAAACCCGGTTGGGAAATTTGAAAAAAGCCGTATCCGTGCGTTGATTCTGACCCCTACCCGCGAGCTGGCGATCCAAATCGGAGAGAGCTTTGCTGCGTACGGGCGTCACACGCGCGTGAGACATACCGTTATTTTCGGGGGTGTAGGCCAGAAACCGCAAACCGACGCATTGGCAAAAGGTGTTGATGTACTCATCGCGACGCCGGGCCGTTTGCTGGATTTGATCAACCAGGGGTTCATTAAACTGAACCAGTTGGAATTTTTCGTTCTAGACGAAGCCGACCGCATGCTCGATATGGGATTTGTGCATGACGTGAAGAAGGTCATCAAGTTGTTGCCGAACAAGCGCCAGTCGCTGTTTTTCTCGGCCACGATGCCACCGGCGATCGTGACTTTGGCAGGTACTATTTTAAGAAACCCGGTGAAAGTGGAAGTTACTCCGGTCTCTTCGACGGCCGATACCATCCGCCAATCGGTGTTTTTTGTAGATAAATCAGACAAAAACTCGCTGCTGCTGCACATTCTCAAAGACGAATCCATCGCAACGGCGCTGGTATTTACCCGCACCAAACACGGGGCCGATAAGGTGGTTAAAGTATTGCGTAAAGCAGGTGTTACTTCCGAGGCGATCCACGGCAACAAGTCGCAGACTGCCCGCCAGAATGCATTGAAGAATTTCAAAAGCCAGACTACACGCGTCCTCGTAGCCACCGACATCGCCGCACGCGGTATCGATGTGGATGACCTGACGCACGTAATCAACTACGAAATTCCGAACATTCCGGAAACCTACGTTCACCGCATTGGCCGTACTGGTCGCGCGGGTGCGAAAGGCATTGCGATGTCGTTCTGCGACAAGGAGGAAAAGCCATACCTGAAAGATATTCACAAGCTGATCGCGAAGAATATCCCGGTTGTAAACGACCACCCTTACGCGCTGGGCAGGTAATTGGTCCTATGTCAAAAAAGACTTACTCGGACATTGACCTTCCCCAGGCACTCGCATTGACCAAAGGCCCGGACGCAGTGCTCGTGGATGTACGTGAAAACTGGGAATTTGAGGAATTCAATGAAGGAGGGATCAATATTCCCCTGGCCGAGATCAGGGAGAAACGTCCGCTGGTAGCTCCATATCGGACGATCGTCGTCATTTGCACCAACGGCGTCCGCAGCAAAGTAGCCGCGATGGATTACTGCCGCGTCCCGGAATGGGCTGACAAGCAGATATTTCATGTGAAGGGCGGTATTATCGAGTCGGAGTGACAGAGTTTAAAGTAGAAAGTTTAGGAGTTTAGAGTTTAAAGTAGAAGGTTTAATGTAGAAACCAGAAGGCAAAACAAGATAAAAAGCAAAGCCTTGCAAGTCGATGATTTGCAAGGCTTTGCTTTAAACTTTAAACTCTAAACTTTAAACTCTCAACGTACCCTCAAAAACACGCACCGCAGGGCCGATCAGATAAACATCTTTAAACTGGCCTTCACCGGCATCCTGGTACTCTACCGCCAGCGTTCCGCCAATCGTTTCTACCTGCACGGGGCCTTCCCAACCCTCGCGCATGTGCGCGGATAATGCGCAGGCAGTCACGCCCGTACCGCAGGAATAAGTTTCATCCTCTACGCCGCGCTCATAGGTGCGCACGCTCAGGTGGTTATCTTCGATTACTTCCACGAAATTCACATTGGTACCTCCTTTCGGCCCGTACACCGAGCCGTAACGGATCTCGCTGCCGGTATTCACTACATCGGCTTCGTGAATGTCTTCCACGTAAGTTACATAATGCGGAGAACCGGTATTCATGAAATCGTACTCCTCATATTGCTCCACGCCATTCACATTCGACATTTTGAGGCGGATGGTATCGCCCAAAACAGTCGCCTCGTGCTCGCCGTCGACCGCTATGAATTTGGTACTATCCTTGAAAAGCCCCAGATCGCCGGCGAAACGTACCACACAGCGGCCGCCATTGCCGCACATGCTGCCTTCGCCGCCGTCGGCATTGAAATACACCATGCGAAAATCGTAACCTTCTGCATTTTGGAGCAGGATAAGCCCGTCGGAGCCCACACCGAAGCGGCGGTGGCAGATCGACGCGATCAGTTCTTTGGAAACCGGGAATTGCAAGTCGCGATCGTCGATCATCACGAAGTCGTTGCCGGTACCCTGGTATTTATAAAAGGCGATATTCATAAATATTGGTCGTTATCCGTCGGTTAAAACCGACGGTAAATAGAGACTTAATCAATTCCCGTCAGTTTCAACTGACGGCGGGGTTTTGTTTTTTGAACAAAATCAGACTGATTTTGTTCAAAAAACAAAACCCCGCAAGAAAAATTCGCTTGCAGGGTTTTAAAATTTTGTTCCCGAA
>NZ_JAHXBN010000033.1 GCF_019924045.1 Dyadobacter fermentans
ACTCCGAACTCAGGTGGTCAGTTTACTCCGAATTGGGGTGGTCAATTTCACGCGGAACAGGTGGTCAGTTTAAACCGAATTGAGGTGGTCAGTTTCACCGAATTTTCCACGTCATTGACGGTAAACCTTCTGAAATGATTGCGCTTTTCGTCCAAAACGTGCAGACCATCAAATGTCCCTATCCAAACGCGGTTATTGCTATCAACAACTACCTGACGGCATTCCAGATCATAAAGCCCATCTCTTCCTGACCAGGATTTTAAAGTTCGTCCACTGCTGTCAAGGCTGACCACGCCCGACCAGCCGACAGCCCAAATATTTCCGTCGGGACCTTCGGTTATTTGCATATAGCCGTACTTGTCATTTACTCTGCGGAAGCTGCGTGCTTTCTCATCAAAAAGGAAAACTCCCTGATAGGTTGCAAGCCATATTCGCGACCTGCTATCTTCAAATAGGTGCATTATCCAGTTCCCGCCGGCAAGAAGGGTGGACTGGGCCCCGTCGGGCCACAGTTTTACTTCGGAGTTCCTTTCGGTGTCAAGGATGTGAATGCCTTCATAGTAATTGGTGATCCAGAACCTTCTTTTGCGGTCGATCATGCCCAACGAATAAAAGGGGACAGAAAAGAACGTGTGGTGGATGTCGAAGGGGAGCGCGTCGTAACGCCCGTTTACAGGATCAAATTGAAAAATACCCTCAAAACGGTTGTCGGAGGGATCGCTTTTCCCATCTTTCCAGGTTTCCCATTGATTACCGCCCACCCAGATTTTGTTGTGTTTGTCTTGTATCAGCCACTTGGCCTCACAGGTATTTCCGTATTGCGGGAAAGGGAAAAAGGTATGGCGGTTGGTTTTGATATTCCATTTGTAGAGCCCCTGATAGGCAACCGCAATCCAAAATGTTCGCCCGGCCGGGTCGGACCGGTCTTGTAACATAGCGGTAGCCGGCTGCTCTCCCTGAATACAACTGGCCTTGATAAACTGGTTTTGAGGGTCATATTTGAGAATGCCTTCCGAGGTACATATCCAAAGGATGCTTGATTTTGAGCTCAACTTAATGTCGTGTACCTCAAAGGGGCGTGGGCTGAGACCTTCGAAAAATGAAAACTGTTCGGTGTCGGGCCGGAATATGCCCAAGCCCTCAGCGGCTCCGATCCAAAGTATCTTTTTGCCCGTTTCATCGGTTCCCTCGCAAACTGAAAGCAAGCGAAATTTACTGTGCTTGTAAATTTTGACTTTTCCCGTCCGGATATCGTACCTCATCAGTCCGTTGAAAGCCATGGTAATCCAAAGCCTTTGGTCTTTGTCGATAACACCTCCGTGCATTTGGTACTGATACTTTTCTCCCGATACCGGACAGTCCAGCCCCATTTTACAGATAAGCTTGTTAGCCTTCCTATCGAATTGGAATAAACCGACTTCCATGCCTAAAACCCAGACATTTCTTTGTTTGTCTTCTACAAAGCTGCCTTTGTGATAGATGAAACTCGTTTGCTTAAGAGGATATGCATATACTTTCTTTTCGGAAGGGGAGTAGCGATTAACTTGTTTGCGGTCGGAGAACCATACATCCCCGAACGAGTCGGTAAAAGTGTTGTAGCCCCCGCCTTCCTCAAATCCAACAATAACCTGTTCTTTCATTGAACGAGGGTCCACACGCAGCAGTTTATCGGCTGCGGACGAGTAATAAATATCCCCCTTTCGGTTCGTAGCGATGCCGAATACCCATTTGTTTCCTATATTTTGAAAACTATAACCATCATACCGCGTGAGCGTTTTGCGGGTGCCAAACCACATAAAGCCGTCCTTGTCCTCTATGGCCCGCTCGACGGTTCGGCTGGGAAGACCATCCGCATCACTGATATGTTCGAATGTAATGTTGGGTAATTGAGCATGCCCAACATCGCACATCAGCAGCAAAAGAAGAATCAGAAATTGTTTCATTATGCGTTTCAGCGGCGACTGTTAAATCATTTCTGATACATAAAGTGATGGTGTTTCGATATAGTGTGGGAAATTAAGGGGAAATCCAAAGGTATCATTTACAGCACTCTTTGTCAAAGAGCGGCGGGCCAGTGGTCGCGATTTGGCTGTCGGCTGCGGGTTGGAGCAGGTGAGTGGGCAACTTTCGTCGTTTATCCTTAAAACCTATTCGCTCACCTCATAAAACCTGCAACTGACCCCGCATGAGTGGCATCGCATTCGGCTTGGCCATAAATTGACGGCTTGATCCGTGAAATCAAAGGTAGCGGTCGGTTTTGTGCGAATAAATTAAATGCGCGCTATGAAACATCTCTTGTTGATCCTGCTGGCCGCTGCTGTTTTTGCAGCTTGCCACGAATCGGACGATAACAATTCGGACGATACGCCCATCTCGCCTAATTCCGACGGTTTACACGTTGTAGATGGAAAATTTGTTGCCGATGCGGCAGGCAACAGGCTGGTGTTGAGGGGGGTAAATATGGGTAGCGCTTTTGCCGACGGTTTTGGAATGGCCGAAATTCCGGAAATAGAGAAAACCGGCGCCAATGCCGTTCGTCTGGTGCTGCAGCGCCAATACGACAATAGCGGTACCGGCACCATGACCGCCGCGCAAATAGAGCCTCTGATCACTTCCTGCATTGACAGGGGCATGGTACCTGTTTTGGAACTACACGATTACACGGGAACCTCGGATGTTTCCGGCAGTCTCGGGCAAGCCACTGCCTGGTGGACCAGTGCCGATATGAAGCCCATGCTGCTGAAATACCAGAAATCCATCATTATTAACATAGCCAATGAGCCAGACGACGGCAGCGCCACCGGCAACACTTATAGCACTGCCAGTATGGATGCTGTCAGAAACCTAAGGGCAGCGGGTTATAGCTGCCCGTTGATGATCGACGCGCCCGGATGGGGTAAGGACCCGGAGTTCTTTGTCCAGCATGGTAAGGAGCTGATGGACGCCGACCCGCTGCACAATCTGATATTGAGCGTACACACTTACTGGCCGACAACAGGCGCGTTTGGCAATTATTCGGATGCCCAGATCACGGCTTATCTGAACAACCTGGGGAGTTCGGGATTGCCCATTGTATTGGGTGAAATAGCTGCCATCGACGACCAGGACGCGAATGGTATAAAGCCCATTAACTACAAACTTATCATGCGGCTCTGCCAGCAAAATCAGGTTGGATATCTGGTATGGTGGTGGGGCTTTGCTACCCCTGCGGGTTCAAACAATGCTGAAAGTATGACGCCCGATGGTACTTACAGCGGTCTGCTGGGCGCCGGGAAAATAATGGCTGTCACTGACGCCAATTCCATTAAAAACACGGCGCAAAGAGCAGATGGATTAAAATAGCATCCAGTCTTACCCATTTACAGACAAAACCGGATAATGAATTCCCCGACCATTGTTTATCTCGTTCACCCGCATTCTCTGGTACGCGCCGCCGTCGCAGAGTGGTTAGTTTGTAATGCATTTATCGAGGTGACCGGAAAAAGTGGAAGTCTGGAAGAAATTGCTCATTCTTCCAAACTGGATAGAACTGAATTGCTGATCGCTTTTGCGCATTCAGCAACCGGGGGAGCCGGTCAGATAGCCAATATCAAAAAAACGCATCCATCACTGAAAATAATGATTGCTTCCGATACGTCTGCCATTAGCGATGTGCGAGAAATAGTGCACAGCGGGGTTAATGGCTACATCGATTTCAATGCCGAGATTGAAGAGTGGGAGAGGGCGATCAAGTTGGTTTCGACCGGCAAAACGTATTATGCACAGCAGGTAATGACTCAGCTCGCGAAAGTAAGCATCGGTGGTCACACCAGCCAGCATGCCGTAGAAACGAAGAACTCGCTGAGTAAAAGGGAAATCGAAGTACTACGGCTTGTGGCCAGTGAGTATACGACTAACCGCATTGCCGACGAGCTATTTATAAGTAATAAGACTGTTGAAACACACAGGCGAAATCTCTTTCAGAAGTTAGAGGTAAAAAACTCGGTAGGCCTTGTCAAGATCGCAGTAAGGCTTGGGATTATTTAGACTTTTCTCCAGTCGGCATAACCCAAGATCGAATAGCGTCACTTCCTTTGTTTTCAGGTAGATATCTAATTTAATTCTAATAGCGAACCCTGAGGAGAGCGCCTCCGTGTTTCGTTATGCAAGAAATAAATCACCGGATAGACTACCTGCCTTTCAAAGGATAATCTTTCAACCGGACAAAGCTGAAAATGCTGCTTTCGATAAGATTAGTTGGCGTGTTAGGGACCGCGTCGCCGGAAAGAGCATCGAAGCTGATCATCGTAACCCCGAGCTGTTGGGCAATCTTGGCGCACGCTTCGTCTGTGAAGGCGGTCGCAGAGCGGAAGAAAATGGACCGCCTGCCGGTGATAGCGGTGATTTTGCGTTCATTTGCCTCAATTTCATCGAAGGAGTCCGGCAGGTCGGGGGTAGCCTTAATCCCGTATTCGCTTTCGCCGTCCACCGAGCAGGGCCTGTGGTTCAGGCCGTGGTTCTCCGATTTCAAAGAGACTGTTTTTGCTTAGATTCAGGAAGGTTGCATAATTAGCATCAATCCATCTGCCGCTCACGCACAAAGTGGCAGGGATTTTCATTTTTTCCAGATAAGTGATGAGCTCCACATCATATCCGCTGCCATGCGGGCCGCCACAGGCGTCAAAAGTCAGGGCAAGCAGTTTTTTATTGGTTTCAATGTCTTCATCAACGCCCTTTACAAACTCTCCCCAGCTACCAGCAGGCATATGCGCGAACTTGGCTGAAACCTTGGCCTTCGTTGTCAGATAGGATGTGTCTTGAAACCTTTAGGTTGTCTGCTTTGCTGACTGGAGAATACGCTGCAACAGACCACGCCACTCCGTGGCAGATTGGCCAATAATCCAAATTCTTGGATTTTGTGTAACTTCCTGATGAAAGGAAGATTTGCTGGTCAATTTGGACCGAAATGACCTGGTCAGCCTAAATTGAAATGGAGTGGTCACTGGCACCATAATTTCCATGCTGTGTCCGTTGTATTTCTGCAGCGCATCAAAATCCGGCTTCCCCTCTTCGTTGAAGACTACCACCTCGCCATCAATGACCACGTCATGCCTGAGGGATTTGAGTGCACGCTCGACCGGGGGATACTTAGCCGTATAGTTCAGGCCGCTTCGCGAGTCCATCCGGACCTTGCCCGACTTTACATAGGAAACGATCCGGTAGCCGTCCCATTTCACTTCGAACAGATAGTCAGGCAAGCTCGGCATTTCTTTAACTAAACTACAGAGCATCGGGTCAATACGATCCGGCATTGGGTCATTTTTGCGCTTCACCATACGTCGTCCTTTGATATATTCAGCGTATCTATCGCGTATTGAGCTACCTCATCGGTGATGCTTGCGTTTTCTATACGCTCCCGCAGGTGTGTTTCCCAATCCTTCATTGCAGCCTCCGCCGTGTTACCGCAACCAAATATCCCTTCCTGGGGATCAGGCCCCAACAAGCAACAGAAATCAGTACCCTCTCGCCAGACTACCGGGCGCAGCTCCTTTATCCGTCGCGACAGGTCCCGGGATTCAAAATCGACTGGAACCTGCATTTGTTGTGGTATATGCATGTGTCTCATAACTAGCTCATTTTAGAATAAAAACAATACTGGCACATCTTTGTTGTGATGCAACAAGCGTACCAACAGGGTACCTTTAATTCGGCGGTTGGTAGCTATTAATTCAACATTCCGCAGGCAATGTCAAATCTTGTATTTCTGGAAGACATTGTAACTTCGTCAACTAGCGTTTAAAGGACTGTTATGTTACTACTCCAAATACTATTGCCAATCAAGGATGAGAAGGGCGATCCTTTCCCGGAACACTACTTCACAGACCTTCGAGAAGAGCTGGCGATTAAGTTCGGCGGGATAACGATTTATAGCCGCTCACCGGCCAAAGGTCTTTGGAAAGAATCAGGCAGCTCTCTTGTAACAGATGAAATGATCATTTACGAAATAATGATGCAGGAAGTAGATCTACCGTATTGGCAAGCACAAAAATTGAGGCTTCAAGAGCTGCTGCGTCAGGATGAGATCTTGATGCGGTACCATGAAGTGACCACGATATAGAGTTCATTGAACATGCGTCTTTCTAAATGTCAGATTGATCCGGGCGGTCATAGGAGTAGTTGATTTTGCGATCCTGTGTTCCCAACACTTTTGAAGATCGGCTTTCATGAGTAGTAGAGAGCCGTGTTCGAGCGCAATAGTATACCGCTGGCTGTGATTGTCCTTGCTCCTGAAATCGAAATTGCGTACCTGTCCAAGGCTCACCGAGGCAATATCGGTTTTGACACCAGGGATTGTGTCCTTATCAGCGTGCCAGGCAACGCTATCGTTACCGTCCCGGTAGTAGTTGAGCAGCACGCCATCAAACCGGGTGCCGGTCGCAACCATAATCCTTTGCCTGAGTGATTCCAGTTCCGGTGTCATCGGCCTGGGTGTCCTGACATCATTCTCCCTGATCGGCCTCGGTCCATACCAGGCGCAAAGGCGGGGCGTCACAACCTCTTTTTCATACTTTATCACTTTATGTTGTTCCCAAGGAACTGTTCTCAAAAACAGAGACAGCAATTCAGCCGCTTCCTCGCCGTTAATAAAGCCTGGAGTATACTGCATTAAATGCTGCGGCAGCCGGAGCTGCGACTGATCGTCAAAAAGCTTGAATTGCATCACTTCTCTGCCTTTTCTTCTATTTTACTTAGTCGCTTCAAAACCTCACTTAAAGTATGGGATATGTGTTGCCCATCGGCGACCGGCTCGGGAATCGACCTGGACTGATAACTATGATACTTCCAGATTTCTAGTACTTCCTTTAACTCCACCTCATAAGGTTTGTATTGCTGATTAAGCGATTCCAAAACAATTCTCCTCTCTTCGACTTTGATGGTCACCTTCTTAAAAACAAAATCCTGCTCACCTTTTAGGATGACAATACAAAGCGTACCCGGCTTTAACAGGTTCCATCCCTCAACAAACCGGCAGACAACATCTGCACCTTCCGGCAAGGGCAGCATCGAATCGCCTGATGTCGGAAACATCCTGAACGTGCCTGAGGGAAGGTTAGGAAAGGAAAACTTAGGCAGCGCAGCAATATATTCTGGGTTCGCATGCCCGTCACGGTATCCGGCCTTGGCCTTTACGGGCACATACTCAACATTTTCTTTATTGGCTTTATCAACGGTGATCGCAACTATCCGCAGATTGCTTCCGGCCAGGTAGACATCGTTTCCCGCCTGCAGGTCCCGTAGCTTCAATTCCCCAAGTTTGGAGAGATCTATCCGCATCAGCGTATCGATGCTGAGCCGGAAATAGTCTAAGAATTTAAAATAGTCCTCCGGCTGCGGGGCGGCTGTCCTACCGGATTCCAAGGCATTTGATTTCGCCCGCGTCATAAAAAGTGCGTCAGCGAGCTCTTGCTGGGTTTTTCTCTTTCGCTCCCGGAGAAATTTAATGTTTTGTGCAAAAAATATTTTGGAGGATTCATTGTGTTTGGCTACAATTAGTATCACTACTTTGTTACATTTGGTATCAAAGTTAAAGTAAAAAATGTGATGCGATGGAAACTGCAAAGAAAAAAAATGAGCTGATTGCCAAGCTGCGGAGTGAGATTCTTTCGCTGCAAGGTTTCCGTCCACCTGAGGCAGGTGGCAGCCATACCAATTTAGGTTTAGGTCCAATCGAAAAGGCTTTTCCGGGAGGTGTTTTTCCGACCGGGGCGATCCACGAATTCATTAGCGCTCTGCCGGAAGAGTCGGTGCGACGACAGGTTTTATAGCGGCAGGGGCTGGTCGGCTCGTGAAAACAGATGGCATGTGCGCGTGGATCGGCACAAACAGAAACGTTTCCCCTCTGGGGCTTTCCGCCTTCGGTATTGCGGCCGACAGGATCATCTTTGTGCATCTGGATTGCGAGGGTCGTAATGTGTCTTATTGCTGAACAGCTGTGCTCTTTCGTGAGCAGCGCCGCTAGCACTGACAGGGTTTTCGCGAAGTTTTTCCTGATGAGATTTCATGCGCCTGAGATGATGTGGGCGAGCAGTTATTAATCCGACGGGTGAAGTTATGCCAGTACTTGTCTGCTGTTGGATTTTAGCGTCAACATTCTCAAAGTGGTTTTTGATAGATTGAAATGGCTTTTTCAACTCAAGATTTTCCATTGAGGCGTTCGCTTTGACTGGCGCTGAATCCAGGGCTTGCGTGTGTCCGCTGACCATGCCCTTACCAACGCACATACTAAAAACTTATCGAAGAGACTTTTAAAAACAGAGGCTGGATATAGAGCTGCCTGGTTCTACTAATAGTTGAATGCCACGGTAGTAACTCGTCAATATCGTAGCCTAAAAAGTAAAGAATATCCATCCGCATTGAGCAGTGCTCTATCAGGCGCCGGTCCGAAGTGATGTTTTCCAAATGTCCTGTGAGCATCAACTTAAAGAATACCACAGAATCGATCGACGGGTTGCCGGCTTTACCGTAACGGTTGCTGGTATCTCGGTATAAAAACTGCGTGTCGAGTGTTTCACCGAGCCTTCGATAAAAGTTTTCCTTCGGAATACGATCTGAAAGTTGGAAGCTGACGAACAGCTTTTCCGAATAATTTTTCTTTCCTTGCATTTCTGAAGTTACAAAAACTTATGGTGAAACTAAAAAATGAATAGCAGCTCAAAAACAAACGCTGATGAATAGCATATTAATAATTACCTTTTCAGTAACCCTATCATTTTTAGTGCTTTGTGCTGACGCCCAAACCAAAGATGCTTGCCTTTTCATAAATTCTGTAAAGGCGCAAGAGGCAGTTAACAAAAACAAACCAAAAATTTTTTTATGGAGCGGAGACGTACCGATACGGTACTACCGAGACTCACTGGTCGAAGCTCAATTTGGGTTCAAATACGAGGATTTTGGTTGTATAAAGCCAGATAGCGATAGTTGTCTGCGAGCTTACAGTAAAGTAATCTTTGCAAATTTGGACAAGAAGTTTGGCAAAGTATGGCGACGGAAAGTTAGGGGTGACGTACTGTTTCTAAAATCAATACCATATCAACGAACGGAGGGTAGCAAACCACAATAGCTTTTAGCTTCCATTATTTAGTTTTTAAGTTGACCGCTATTACGTCCAAAAGACTGAACCGAGTTGCGCAACAGCCACGGTCGTTTTTATGTACTGTGGTGCCCGTTCTCGCAATGGTCACTTGTAAATTTCAGAATTGTCTTGCACTGGTTTAACGGAGTTATTTTGCGCAGGTGGGCCTTCCCAAACCGTGCGACTTGGGATCGAGTATTAGTTGAGCTCGATCCCAAGTACTTCAAGTTTAGTAAGGTTCCACACAAAAACGAATGTTGATCGTGTAAATCCGAACGTTCATTTTTTTAATAACACGCGCTAGAATGGTTAAATTGGCTATTTTATGTGCGTGGCCATTGTTTAGCATTCCGAAAAATTATAACCAAACCAGTGATCATGAAATCAGAGAAGTTAAAAATTGCCCTATCGATTTATTTTTCCTGTCTTCTTTTAGCATCACACCATACTTATGCACAGATTAAGTTGCATACGGAGGACCTTCCCCGATTCTACCAGGCGCTGGACAGCGTTATGACTACGTCGGACACAGTAAAACAGGCATCATATGTGCAACATCTGTATGTCGATAAGGCTAGCAAGGGACTAAAAGAATTTATGAAATTACGGGGTGGCAACGCACAGAAATGGCTAAAATTTATGACCACCAGCAGATCCACCATATTGGCAAAAAAGTCGTTTATTTTATCTGCTATTGACCAGGAATCTCGAATACTGGAAAAGATCGAAAAATTTAAAGTTGTTTATCCTAATTTTCGGGGGGGTGACATCTACTTTTGCGTTGGCATTAATAACTCTGGTGGAACAATACAAGATAACACTGTTTACATCGGGACAGAAATTGCGGCAAACCAAAGTCCGGACTGGGCTGTCCCTCTTGTTCTGCACGAATTTGTACATACTCAACAATGGGTACAACGAAATATTAACGACCTAATGAAGGACGAGCAAGCTGCCCAGTCATACATGGCATCTCATAAAAGTCTCTTAAGTCAATGTCTTCTAGAAGGAATGGCGGATTTTGTATCGGAGCTGGTTATAGGCCAGCGCTTGGCTGAGCGGTTCCCCGACGGACACATCGCTTTTGGTGAAAAGTATGAAGCGGAAATATGGCAAGAATTCCAAAAAGATATGTATCAAGACATCGGCAAGTCGAAAGGATGGCTTTATGCTGAAAAGGAAATTGCTGGAAAGAGCTGCCGAGATTTAGGTTACTTTGTTGGGTACAAGATTTGTAAGAGTTTTTACGATAAAGCCGAGGATAAGAAGCAAGCTTTGGCAAAAATGATCGAACTAAATCTATCAGATGAAAACTCTAAGGAGTTTTTACTTCATTCCGATTACAAACCTGCACAACCGAATGGAGTAAAATAGGTAATGAATCCATCAACAGTTCAGCGACCTTGATTTGATCGTCGGTAAAGCTGGCATTCAGTTCTAAGCGTTCGATTGCTATTGGCTAACAACTTCGCCTGTCCAGGAATTTATTTTCAACATAGGGTTAGGTACTGCTTTGAGCTAGGCAGCCTTCTGAAATTTTTTGATACCGTTCTTTTTAATCCAATTTGATAATGTTGCCTCGGTTACCCGATAGTGGTCTGCTATGTACTCTGGCTCGCCCCATTAAGTAGCAGAGCTTCAATTTCGGGCCTTAATTGATCAAGCTTACTTTTACCTGGACCAGTTGGGCGACCTAGCTTCATCCCTGAGAGCTTCTTCGCAGCTAGCGACTCTTTTGTCGGCTTACTGACCAGGTCTCTTTCGATCTCGGAGGCCATCGCCCTTATCGAAATCTTGATCAGTCAACTATTTGGTATCGATTCGTAGTGTTAGACGCGGATAGGATCACCACATCCGAACTTTATTTTTCTCGATTGATCAACACTATCTTTTGGTTACATCGCGGATGAGAAGGGACACTAGGGAAGCTATCGAGGCCTTGTAACAATCTGTAATCTTGGAGCAAAATTTTACCAGTAGTTTGCTGAAAAAGCGTAAACTTTCCGGAATTTGTAGCCCTACATCGAATCGAATAATGTATTGTCAAGCGCCTTGTACCAAGCCAAAAGGTACTTTTTAGCCTAGTTACATTTATATGTCCAAGTTAAGTCAACGCTTAGACTCGCATCCACGTATTTTCCTGATATTGGATAGCCGTCACCGTTGTATACATAAGACCTCTTGCTGTTGTTACCTGAATATCCTGAAATTTTACTAGTCTTTTCTATGACGTTTCCTAATTCAGAAAATCTGTCATCATTTAGTGACCCCATATTTATATACAAACTTATTGCACGCCAGTCTGCTGAGTTATAAGGGCTATTTTTCCCATCGTATTTCGTTGTAGTAAATAGTTCTTCAACTCGATCGCCAAATTTACGAAATGTTGAGATGTTGCGAATCTCAGTAACAGTTAAATTTTTCTCATCAACTGAGTATTTAGTACATATTGTATATCCCATTCCACGGACAAGACTCTGCTGTTTTGAATAGTCAAGTGTAGAATTATACTTGGAAATTACAGCCGAAACAAAAGATTCAAAATTTGGATTATACATCGTTTCCAGGCCATGATCTCCATTTGGAAACCACGTTGATTGACTTAGATGCCCTTTGGAGTTGTATTCGAAGAAGCTATAACTTCGACTTGCTGTGACAATTTTTTTTAAGCGACCTTCTGAATCATAAAAAAATTCTGGCGTACCACTGCCTAACCAATCTACGCCTTTTATCTGTCCATCATTGTTATGTTCAATATCAATAACTTCGTTATTTGAGATCCTCTTAATTTCCTTTAGAACAGATCTATCATTGTACACATAAATGGATTCATAACTATTACGGCCATCGTCTTCCTTATATCCAACAAGCTGGCATTTCAACGATGAGTTCTGTGGATTTGGGGTGTCACTATGCTTACACGAAAAAATGACAATAATGATAAATATAAAGTTTCGTAAATTTAAAAGCATGGTGCTGGAGGATTGTTGGCAAAAGTGTTAAAGGTAACATTTAATCTTAGATTTGAGAAATCCAACTTCCTTCTTTGATCAATAGCTGTTTAAATGCGCACAGAATCCAGAAACTGCTCTGCAGTTCTGAGTACGTATCTTATGCTGTGCCGGCTAAATGCAAATCAAATGAGGAGTACCTAGTCAAAGGTCCTGTGTCAGTCGGAAACAATACGACGTTGACCATCAGGCTGGAACGATCATCAAAGCGGATAAGTCCAGCAAAGCGAGGTTGATTGTTGCTCCAGGTTCCAGGACCATCGTCGAGGGGACTCCTGAAAGCCGATTTTATTCACATCGGCACAACCATAGAGCCGGCGCGATATGGGCGATCGCCGCGGAATAGTAATCATGGGAAATGCTCCTATGAATAAAACCCCGGCTACGATCAAAGGCAGAATCGTCATACCTTTCGGCGGGTTTGTCGCAAACGATGAGTTAGGCGTGCTGCGATATGCGTGGATTGATTTGGCGGGACGGTTAATGCGAAGCATCTATATCTAACTGGATATTGGAGCGATTCCGTTCAGGTAAAATACCCTCATGAGCGCTGTGCTAAACTTCTAGTAGACCTCGTTGGCCGGACCAAATTGAGAGTATACATGTTTTAATTCCCGTAGTTAATTGTTATTTTTTTCGAGTGTAAACGGCGAACTAGTAATGAACTTCATAAAAGCGCTCATTAGGACTACCACCATCCCGCTCAATGATCTAAGATGACCTGAGAACGAGATTGTAATATATTTTCCCCAGAATCGTATCGCTTTCTTCAATTACTATTGAGATTCTTTCTGGCTACTCGGCACTTTGAGCTTGATTAAGCGTTAACAAGCGCGGCAAGGACGTGTTGTCAAGATACCCCCTCGTAGGCTGGAATCGAGAGCGCGATGCCGCGATCACGATCTTACTCATCACACCACGCAGTTTGAACGCGACGGTTTGACGGTTATCGTCCCACTCCCAAGTGCCGTCATTCGTGAGCCCAAGGTCAGTTACTGTCATCCGACTTTGTGTAGGACACGGAGTGTTTCCGTACGGTCCGTTACAGATTAGTTCGTCAACGATAGCCGATTCAAATGAAAACTTGCATTTGGTAAAAAGCGTATTGCTTTGGGCCTAGACATTTCACAGAACTAATATTCCTCACCTATAGCCGGTAAGTCGTTTTAGATTTAATGCCGCAGAAAGTCAGTGGTGAGTATGCATAAACATACTTAGCCAGGGTAAATGCCCGCGGCAGTAGCATCGTTTCGCGAAAGCCCTATTCTGTGAGCCTCGTTTGGTCATCTTGCCTTGCTCAAATCAAATCTCAAAGACTTTTTATTGCTCTCTCCTTGCGCACCTCTTAAATAATCGGAATCTTGTGACAATAATTTCATGTTCATGAAGGAAGCAACTGTTGAGGACAAGGGCCTTATTATCGACATATTAACTAACTCGTTTCAGGAGAACCTCAGTGTGAACTATCTCATCCCCCAAGACTCGAAAAGATTGAAGCGAATCCGGGCTTTAATGGATTATTCTTTCGAGATATGCAGGCTTTTTGGAAAGGTGTATCTTTCAGAGGATCGCAGCGGGTGTGCATTAGTTTCGTTTCCGGAACAAAAGAAAACAACGCTCAAATCCCTTTTGTTGGAGGCTAAGCTGATACTTTGTGGTATCGGACCGGGGAATGTATCTAAGGCGATTAGCCGTGAGACGAAGATTTCCAAGAATTATCCTAATAACCCAATTTACTACCTGTGGTTTATTGGTGTGAATCCGGACAGCCAAAATAAGGGCATCGGAAAAGGTATGATGCAAGAACTGTTGGCAGAATCCCAGCGGATGGGACGAGATATTTACCTTGAGACCTCGACGCTCAAAAATTTGCCCTGGTATCGGAAATTTGGCCTGCAAGTATACCAGCAACTGGATTTCGGATATGATCTTTTTCTTATTCGAAGTGGAGGCCGCTGATATGAAGCAAATCGTAGCTTGTTCGTCAATCTTGGAAAATACGGGGGCGATGACGACTTCATTCCTTGGCAGATTAAACACGATGCTTGATAGTTTGTTTTGTCTGTGCAAGCAATAATCTATTGATGATCAATCTGCCACGGAGTCTGACGGTCAACGGTACCGAATTCTCCAGCGCGCCCGCATGAAAGCGCCGCCTGGCTGCCGCTGGAAGAACGTGTATCCGTGTCAGAAGCGGGTTACCAAATGAGTTTTGAGGATCTGGGACATTTAACGAAGATGCTTGACAGGCACATCGGCAAAAAGCCTAAGCAGTATAGTAGTGAAGTGAAAAGTAGTCCCGCAAAGGCTGAAAGCAGGTACACGTTTTGATTTGTAGGAGAAAATTCATCTCTTGCCCACTACAAAAACGATGTATTCAAATGCTTAGTAAAACCATTGTGATGGCGGCATTGCTGCCCGGGTCGTTTTGTGCCCAGGTGCAGGCTAGTAGTCCTTCATTCCCCCGGCACTCCGTGGCAAAGGTAGCCCCGGATTCGATTGATTTGACCAAAATTCCTTACAGCGAAAAGGAACTGGCCGCATTTCCCATTTTTAACCCTCCGACCGACATATCCCCTCTGAATGAGCTACTTGTCCGCGATTTTGACAGGGTGTTTTTTCCGGCGAAACAAGGAATGATGACGAGTGTGACAGGTAAAGAATGGTCGTTGCCGTTTTTTGAAAAGAGTTACCGCGACCTGATCAACGCGGCGGGCGGCGTGCTTATTTACCAGGGAAAAGTGCCGTCGACAGAGCTGGAACGCATTAAGGACGAAGCCACGTATTTCGGCGAAGAGGGCTCGATCGACTACACGAACACGGTGGTGAAAGTTTACGCAATCCGTAGAAAAGAAGGCAATCATGTCTTTGTGCAGTTTTCGGGATACAGTGCAGGCGGTTCGATCCAGATTTTGCAATTGCTTAAAAAGGAGAAATGAGGTTAGGTATGCAAAAGTCCCTGGCCGCCCGGCCGGGGACTTAATGGAAATTACGGCGAAACTGACCATCTAATTTCGTTTTCGGCTGACCAAGTCCTTTCGGTCCGAATTGACCACTCTATCTCTCTCTTCAACAGCGAGTTGACCGAAAGTCCGCGAATTATGACTGGTGGTCAATCTGCCACGGAACGGGATGGTCAGCGGCGCTGTATTTTCCACTTCGAGGGTATTATCCCAGCTGGAAATGTTCACATCCACCGGACGTACTACGACCCCGTGCTTTCTGGCGTCGATCACAATTTGTGCAGGCTGATAAAAGCCCATCGGCTGGGAGTTCAAAAGCGCGGTCGCGAAAACATCTGGATAGTAGCACTTCATCCAGCAGGAAACATAGACCAAAAGCGTGAAGCTGGCCGCATGGCTCTCGGGAAACCCGTAACTACCGAAACCTTCCAACTGCCGGAAAATCCGGCGCGCACATTCTTCCGTATAGCCACGTCCGGTCATACCGTCGATCAGCTTTTTTTCAAACTGGGTAACAAGCCCGTTGAGCTTAAAGGTCGCCATGCTGCGGCGGAGCTTATCCGCTTCGGCAGGGTTGAAGCCGGCGGCTACGATGGCGATCTTCATCGCCTGCTCCTGGAACAGCGGCACGCCCAGCGTGCGGCCGAGAATATCTTCCAGCTCCTTGGAGGGATATTCCACCGACTCTTCACCGGTCCTGCGGCGCAGGTACGGGTGCACCATATCCCCCTGGATCGGGCCCGGCCGGACGATGGCGGCTTCGATTACCAGGTCATAGAAGTTTTGCGGTTTAAGCCTGGGCAGCATCGACTGTTGCGCGCGGCTTTCGATCTGGAAAACCCCGATCGTATCGGCATGCGAGATCATCTCGTATACCTTCGGATCATCCTGCGGGATAGTCGCCAGCGTGTAGGTTTTCTGGTAGTGGTTTTTTAAAAGGTCAAATCCTTTGCGGATACAGGTAAGCATGCCCAAGGCAAGCACATCGATTTTAAGAAAGCCCAGCGTATCGATATCGTCTTTGTTCCATTCGATATTAGTGCGGTCTTCCATCCGGGCGTTGATGATAGGGCAAAGGTCAGTGATCTTGCCCTGGGTGATCACAAACCCGCCGGTATGCTGGCCCAGCTGACGCGGAAAGCCCATGAACTGCTTGGTCAGATCGAGCACTTTCAAAAGATGCGGGTCACTGTCATACAAAAGATCATGTGGAAATTACGGCGAAACTGACGACTTGGTTTTAATTTAGTTTAACGAGCTTATCTTGGCATAATTTGACCACGCTGCCACTCCATTTACCACTAAGTTACGAAAATCGAGACTTGTGATCAATCTGCAACGGAATGAGGTGATAAGCGGCACTGTATTTTCCATTCGATGGATATTTTGTTTGCAGCGCTAACGGGTCCTGCATCTGCGGATCTCTTCTATTTTGCAGCTAGCGGATATTACTTGGAGGTAGACGAAATACTCTAAAATGGTAGAATATTTTGTCTAATTAGGATTGAATGTAGAATTTGGTAGACGAGTTTGTATTTTTACCATTATCAGGTGTAGAACTTTTTTTCAATCAAATAGCCTGCGATGTGGTGTAAGATGTATTTATCTTCTGTTTTGTGCTGTCCTTCCCACGTTATTGGTATGCGGAGTTCCCTTGAACGATTGTCTACATAGTTTATCGTTTTAGATTGACGGCAGGCGTTTTCGGGCGCCTCTCGTGAATAAAAATACCCATTTCAGTGCTAATGACGTTTCCTTATCGAGTCGTATTTATCCTTTCTGTTTGGGCCAATCTGATGATCCGGCCGGTATTTGGCCAGACTTTCCGAAACCTGAGGCTTCCTGAAGGCGTATCCATTTCCAATATTAGGGCCATGGTGCAGGACCGACAGGGGTTCATCTGGTTTGCTACATTTGATGGATTGTTCAGGTATGATTCTCATAGCCTAAAACAGTACAAGCATAGTTCGACTGACCCCAAATCCATTTCCTCGGACCTGCTGAAAGCGCTTTTTTGCGACTCAAAGGGCAATTTGTGGGTTGGTGGAAGTCGTGGGCTGGACCGCTACAACCGGGATACCGATAATTTTACGCATATCGACCACAATTTGCCCAACGACAATCCGGAAGGTAATAATCACATTTATTTCATATCCGAAGATCGGGATCATCGGATACTCGTTGGAACCGTTTTGGGGATGAATAGTCTGGTCGTCTCTAGCAGCGGGACGAAGGTTACGCATATCCTCTACCGTACCTTTGAGGGAAGCACTCAGATTATCGGATCGGCGAGCCAGACAAGCAACGGCGATTTTTGGGCAGGAAGCTTTGATGGTTTGGTCCACGTTCCACGGAAAGCAGGTCGGCCAAGAGTCTTTCGGATCGGTGGCAATGACAAGTCGACGTCACTCAATCAATTCGCAGTCCAGTTTCTGGATGGTAAAAATGTAATCTGGCTAGGCCCTGGTTCGGGTGGTATTGTGAAATTCGAAATCGCAACTGAGACATTCCAGCCAATCTTGGATTTTGTGGCGCCGAACGGGGAGAAGCCCATCGTATATAAAATTATCTCTGACGGCAATGGTAAGATGTGGATTGCGACCTATTCCGGTTTGGCATTGTTCGATCCAGAAACCGGAAAAACCACATGGTACAGAAATCAACCTGGTAATTTACATAGTCTTCCAGATGACCTGGTTCAAAGTCTTTGCCTGGATCAGCAAGGAGGGCTTTGGCTGGGTACTTACTCGTTTGGGATCACAAATCTTTATCCGCATGCGCCCCGCTTCGAGCCATGGCCTTCGACGGCAAAAGGTGTTATGGAGATCCGTTATGCTGATTCCTTCGTCGGCATCAATAATAGCGGCACGCTTTGGCTGATTGAAAAAAATCAGAAAAAGATACAGCTGTTTGATTCGTCCGGCGTGTTAAAGCGTTCGGTTGATCTACCCTTGCCTTCGTCCGTTCGCTACTACCGTTTTTATCTAGACGACGACAATACCCTTTGGGCTCTAGGCAATTCGGTACTAACCAGCTACAATTTTACAACCCGGGTCTCTCACGATTACCCCATGGCTTTAAAAGGCCAAAAAGACCTTGTGCCTGGCCAGGTATTCGATATTCACGAAGATAGCCAAGGCAGGTTTTGGCTGATAGGCGAATTCGGAGCGATCCAATTTAATAAACAGACAGGCGATTTCATTAAATGGAAGTCGGTCACCTATGCTATGAGCATTTTAGAAGACTCCCGGCAGAATATCTGGATTGGCGGCAGCGACGAAGTGTTCTTGCTCCGACATGGTCACGCCGCTTTTGAAGAGCTATTTACCGACAAAGGCACAAGTGCTGGTAACTTCGCCTCGATATGGCGAATGGCGGAAGACCGGAAAGGCCGGATATGGGCTGCTACCCGCCAGGGGTTACAGCGTTTTGATTCTCAATCCGGCAAGTTCAGGATCGATCCGAAGATACAAGGCTTAAAATTCGAAGATATCCAGATTGACTCTAGCAATCACATCTGGCTGGCCACCGAAACGGACCTTACCCGCTACCATCCCGACAAAGGAACCGTGCAAACCTATGGTGAGCGGGATGGCCTTCCATTCAGCGGAATTACGCGACCGGCATCGAGTGTGCAGGATCTTACTGGCAGGCTATATTTTCTGGCAAACAAGGGCGTTTTTCAGTTCCTGCCGAGCCAGACTAAAGCTCAAAGTCGCCCTTCCCGCATTGTATTCACCGGATTGAAATTGTCTGATCGGGAAATAAAAGTTGGAGATGATTCCCGGTTGCTGACGCAAAATCTAGACCAAACTGCAAGGGTAACATTACAGCATGATCAAAACATTTTCTCGATCAACTTCGCTCTGCTGAGCTTCTCCAGATCAGAACGTAACCGCTACGCGTATCGGATGGAAGGTTTCGATGACTCGTGGAAGTATTCCGGCACTCCTTCGGCAACTTATATGAACCTTCCAGCGGGCGACTATGTGTTTAGCGTGCGCGCCGCGAACGGAGATGGATATTGGATGAGAACAACCAGACAGTTACACATACGCATACTACCTCCCTGGTGGCAGTCGTGGTATGCTTATGCCGCTTACCTAGTCCTGGCCATAGGCTCGGTTTACCTTTTGACCCGCCTCCTGTGGCTACGATCTGCCCTCAGGAAAGAAAATGAGCTCCACGAAGCCAAGCTTACTTTTTTTACCAATATCTCCCACGAGATCCGTACCCACCTTTCATTGATCGTCGGCCCATTGGAAAAAGCGTTTGGTATCCTGTCTGACGACCATAGCGCCAAAAAACACCTGAATTATGCCCGCGATAACTCGAGAACACTTATGGAATTGGTAGATGAGTTGCTCGATTTTCGCAAAATCCAGAATGGGAGTGTCATGATTCAGGTTCATGAGTATGACCTTGTCAAAGTCATCAAGAGCGTTCTGGCTTCGTTCGAACATTTGGCCACTCAAAAGGCGATCGAAACCCGTACAATATTCCCCGATCAGGCGATATTGCTATGGTTCGACCTGACCCAGATGCGAAAGGTATTTTACAATTTGTTAAGCAATGCCTATAAGTTCACCCCGGAGGGCGGGAATGTAACCGTGGAGATCATTCCTCTGTCAGATGAAGTAAGCATTACCGTTACCAATAGTGGCCCGGGCATCGCTAAAAATGATCTGGAACATCTATTCAAGAACTTTTTCCAGGTTCCTCCGAACAACGGTGTTCAGAACGGATATGGTATCGGCCTGGCACTCGCGAAGGAAATTGTTGACCTGCATAAGGGCAATCTCTCCGTTACGAGCCGTGTTCATACTAGTGGCAACGACGGCGAAACTTCATTCCTGATCGGGATCCGAACCGGTCGAGAGCATTATGCCCGCGAGCAGCTGGTCAGCCAACAAGCTTCAATAACCACCGCCCTTGCGCTGCAACATGAAAAAGAGGCGGTGGGCAATCCTGGATTATCATCGCACAAACGCCAAACAATTTTATTGATTGAAGACAATGACGAGCTAAGGTCTTTCGAAAGGGATCTTCTTGAAGAAGATTATCGTGTTTTGGAAGCCGCCGACGGGGCTCAGGGACTGGAACTGGCTTTTCATCATTTGCCCGACCTTATCCTGTGCGACGTAATGATGCCAGAATTAAACGGGGTGCAGGTTTGCAGCCGGATCAAATCCGATGTCAGAACATCCCATATTCCTGTGATTTTGCTAACTGCTAGAACTGCTCTTTCACAGGTTGTTGAGGGGCTGAAAGCAGGAGCTGACAATTATCTCCTGAAGCCTTTCGATCCTGCCGTACTGGCTTTGAAAATCAGCAATGCAATTCGCGTTAGAGAGGAATTAAGGCGGCGTTACATGACATCGATGCTTCTGGATAAAAGCAATGATGCCGGGGATCCGGATACTGAATTCATGTTCAAACTTCGCGATATTGTTATACAAAATATTGCCGAGCCTGACTTTGATGTTCAGAAGATCTCCCATTTGGTTGGAATGAGTGTTTCAGTATTGTATCGGAAGCTTCGGGCATTGACCGGAACTACAATCAACGATTTTGTAAAAAATATCAGGATGCAGAAGGCGCTTCATTTGGTCGAATCAGGCAAGTTCAATGTAAATGAAATAGCCTTACAGGTGGGTTACGACGACGCAAAGTACTTTAGCAAGGAGTTCAAGAAAATTTATGGAAGGAACCCGAGTCAGCTAAAGTCGCAGCCAAATTGATCAGGATGGTATTGTAGGCAGGGTATGGAGGTCGTAAAATATCGTCTTTGGTACGAGAGTGGTATTTGATAGTATTCTACGCATCTACAATTATTTCAGCCCTTAGGGTAAGTCTGGGCCGTCGGACTATTCTTGAAAATCGTTAAATTGATGATCCACTTTTTTCTCAGGCCCCTTACTTTTTTCGATGGTTGTGATAGTAAGTGAGTGGAGACAACGTCCATATCAGATGGTCTGATCTCCGGTTTACGTATGAAAAAATGCCGTAACGGATGTCTGAACATGACCGTGGCTTCCGAGTGTGAGATATCGGACAGCGGCTACGTATGTAGGGGCCGTTCGTTTGTAGGCAGGATCAATTTAAGTCGACCTAGCTTTTCAGATGAAAAGCCGAAAGGGGGCGTGCCATCGACTTCCATGTTAGCTATGACGGCGTTTTTGCGAAACTTCCCAGCCGACACCTTGTTTCACAAAGCTATAAATTATGGCACTTATTAGTCTTCTACCCGTAGTTGATATTTTATCTACACATCCAAATTCCATTTATGTTTTTTGTTGAATTGTTAGGCTAAAAGCTATCGTAAGGAATGGATAAAGTTG
The DNA here is from genome assembly GCF_019924045.1 of Dyadobacter fermentans. GTDB lineage: Bacteria > Bacteroidota > Bacteroidia > Cytophagales > Spirosomataceae > Dyadobacter > Dyadobacter fermentans_A. The sequence continues at coordinate 21,428 of NZ_JAHXBN010000033.1, forward strand.
CACTACAGATATTACGACAAAAAAGTAATACAAATTAGCCCAGATTCTCTCCCACGTCAATCGAATTAAGTTGAGAAATTTGCCGAAGAAATTTTAGGTCTACCTCCACAGTAAGATTTATTATTTCGGGTATACAATCCAGAAGTTTTTATTACGCTATACCACACTATATCATTTACATTCTACAATTCCATGGGCTACAGGTTAGATCTGTGTGCCGAGGTTTCATAAGTGGAGTTATAACAAAAGCACTCATGCCGGATAAATTACCTCATTCCGGCTACGTACGACTTTTCCAGGCAAAAAGCTATTGAATTGAAAGGCTGGCGGTAGATGTGTGTAGCAAAGCTGAAATTAATTTATTGATTTTTAAAATGCTGATTATGAATAAATAAAGGGAGAATAAGAGAAGAGTAAACCATTTATGGACAATTGAAAACTGTTTTATGAAACGAAATGTACAAGTTGCCGCCATCGCGCTTGCATCAGCGATGCTTGCCTGCTTTGGTGCGCGTGCGCAGACACCCGGAGGTGTTGCCCCGGCGGTCTGGTACCGGGCCGATGCGCCCGGCTCCGTATTCTCAGATGCTGGCTCTACCGCCGCATCCGACAACGCCACAGTCCAGCAATGGAATGAAGCGCGCGGGACAGGTAGCAACCTGATCCAGGCCACGGCGAGCGCACGGCCGGTTTTTTCCAATAGCTCCGCGTTGGCGAATTTTAACCCTACCGTCACGTTCGACGGCAGTAACGACTTTCTGCAATTCACTGCAGGTGCAGGTGTAAATGTGATCGACAGGGCCAATGGGAGTATTTATGCTGCCGGTTATGTGAACACACTGAAACAAAGTGGCTTCGCGGGGTTTCACGCATCGATGGATTATCCGGGCCTACATTTTTTTGGTAGCGAGAGAAACCTCCTGTTCTATACCGGTGGACCTGGTTACCAGGGAATCGGCAACTCTGGGGTGCGGACTGGCATGTTCTTCACAGCTGGTTCGGGTTGGCAGAACGGCGCTGGCACGAATGCATCATACGCCGCCGCGACGGTGTCGCTTAACGGTACGCGTACCGATTACAACGGCAGCCAGCTTTACAGTGCCAATCTGAGCACCGGTGCGCGGGATTTCCGCATTGGTGCCGATAACAACTGTGGTGCTTTCAGTGGCCAGTTGAACGAGGTGATGGTGTTCGAAGACAAACTGACCGCCGATCAGATGGACCGCCTGGAAACCTACCTAGCCATTAAATATGGAACTACTTATGCGAATGGAGCCCGCGATTATAAAAATTCGGCGGGTAACGTGGTGTGGAGCGCTACGACGAACGCCGGCTTGCAAAACAATATTGCCGGTATCGGCCGCGACGACAATGGCGCATTGCACCAGAAGCAGTCGTGGAGTACCAATCCGGGCCGGCAGGTGTTGATCGGAACGGGGGCGCTGGCAGGCAGCAATGCAGGCAATGCCGCAGGCCTCAACAACGGACAATTCCTGATCTGGGGAGATAATGGCCTGGCGAAAACGCCGAACGTTGCCATCGCGGGTATCGGCGGCATCAGCCACCGTTTCGCGGCGGTCTGGAAGGTTCAGAACTCGGGTAACGTAGGAACGGTGCGCGTGGCGTGGGAGAAGGGCTTTTTGAATCTCAGCCTGATCCAAAGTGCGGATGCCTCGATAGATGCGTCAGACGTGGTGACGAGTATGGCAGCCAATGAGGTTACTATCAACGGGGTCGTGTATAATTATGCCGACGTGACATTGGGGAATGGCCAGTACTTCACATTTGCAGCCAAGGTTGCTGCACCAGGTGGCGTTTTCACGGATCTGAGGGTTTGGCTTAAATCCGACAAGGGTTTTACGCCGGGTGAATGGCAGGACCAATCGGGAAACTCTAACAGCTATACCCAAACAAACTCGAGTCGCCAGCCATTTACAGCAACAGCATCCTATAACTTCAACCCGATAATTGACTTCGGAACAACAGGGGCAGATGCTCGCTTTATGGTTGTTCCGGCGGGTAAGCCTTACTCGGCCAATGGCACCAATAGCTCGGTTTTTACGATTAA
>NZ_JAHXBN010000034.1 GCF_019924045.1 Dyadobacter fermentans
TTTGATCTAATTCGATTGGCCAAAATTCGCTGCCTAGCACCTGGCATTTAGCTTTTTGTTCTTGGATAACAATATTCCAATCCATGTATAAGTCGATTTTAAAATCATGATGTCTTTTCCAGATTTAACCTCCATTCACTGGGAGTGTTGTTCCCTAAACCTTCGTGCGGTCGTCGCTCATTGTATTCTTCGACCCATTTGTCAGTTAATTGCCTAACCTGATCCAGGTCGAAGAACAAATATGCGTCAAGAACGGCTTCTCTGTATAGTCGGTTAAATCGTTCGATGTATCCGTTTTGCGTTGGCTTACCAGGCTGTATATACCTGGTTTGAATCCCTTTTTCCTCACACCAGATCGTAAAATCTTTCGAGGTGAATTCCGGCCCGTTATCCGATCGGATCGCTTTTGGGAAGCCTCTGCTTTCGCCAACCCGATTTAGGGTTCGGATGATTCGCTTTGAAGAGAGAGAAGTATCGACATCTATACACAGAGCTTCCCGCGAGCAATCGTCGATAACGTTGAACGTGCGAAACTTGCGGTTGCCAATCATACTATCACTCATGAAATCGACACTCCAGACTTCATTTACCTGGGCAGGCTGCGCTAACGGTTGCCTAACCCGATCAGGTAATCGTCGTTTACCTTTTCGTCGCTTATTCAGCTTCAAAACTTGATAAATGCGGTGAACTCGTTTATGATTCCACGGCTTACCAGATCTGCGCAGGTAGGCAAAAAGCTTCCTGAAGCCATATGAAGGATGTTTGAAGGCCAAGTCTTGAAGCGACTCAATCACCTCAGAATCATCTTTCTTACTGCTGTAATAGTATTGCGAACGAACAAGGTTAACGATTTTACAGGCTCTGCTCACTGCGATGTCGTGCTCTCGAACAATCTCGTCTGTCAATTCCCTTTTTGCGGCAGAGCCCAGCCCTTTTTTGTGAAAATCTCCTTCAAAATTTGGTTGTCCAGGCTCAGGTCTGCAAACATCTTTTTGAGCCGGGAATTCTCCTCCTCCAAATCTTTGAGACGTTTTACATCAGATGCTTCCATGCCGCCGTACCGGCTTTTCCAATTGTAAAAGGTGGCTTCGGAAATGCCATTTTGCCTGCAAATCTCCTTGGTTGGAATGCCAGCTTCCTGTTGTTTGAGGATCGAAACGATCTGTGTCTCGGTGAATTTGGTCTTTTTCATCAGTTTAAAATTAAGGTTTAATCTCTAATTTCAAACTGTCTGTTTTTTAGGGACACTTACAATTTGACACCAGAATCCCTCGAATTGATCACTAATTAGCCCTAAAGAGCTATTTCTGGAAGTTTACATCAACATTAATTTTGTCACCCTTAGCAATCAAACAACTCGCTATTGTTCAATTCAAATATGAATACGTCCCAAACCGAGCTGACTAGGTCATTCGCTTTCCATCGTACCTTCCTGGTGCCAGGTTAACCAGACAGACTAAACAACAAATGTTGTTGATTCACGAGAATTAGCTAAGGAACGTTGATGAGAGGTTGTAAACCTCTAAATGGAAATTTCGTTTCCAATATTTTACACTTCGTTTAAAGCAAAATCCCCGTCACCTGAAAAGAAACTATATATCCATTAATAATGAGTCAAATACATCATGTCAAAGCCCACGAGGGCGAACATTATTCACTAGCCGGAGATGTCGTTACAATAAAAGTCTCAGCGGACAACTCGGCAAACTCAATGTTGGTTGTAGATGCGCGAGTGCCTGCGGGCGGCGGACCTCCCGCCATTCATCGAAACCAAGCATCGAAAGTGTTCTATTTTTTGGAAGGAAGCTTCGATATTTATTCCCTTGATTCCAATCATAAGATAAACATTATTCGCGCAGAGCCAGGTGACATTGTCTCGATTCCGGCTATGCAGTGGCACAACATCAAAAACATTGGTAGCACAACTGGCCGCTATTTAGGCATACACAGCCCCCCTCAGATGGAACCGTTCATTCGAGAAGTTGGCCAGCAGATTCAAGAAGCGACTAACTTACCGAGCATATCTACGGCCACTGAACAGAAACAACCATTAATAAATCTTGTAAACCAATACATGGAAATTTTGCCGCCGGAACAATTCAACCAGAAAGAGTTTCAGCAGGGAGAATAATGCTTCATCAAACCATAGGTCCCGGTAATGGTTCAGAGTCAAAGTTCATCTGCCTGATGAGCTCGATAAGCAGGCTTAACGAAGACCGTCCAATATTTGAACCCAAAGAATTGCTATTGCAATATTTATTAGCAAGAATAAGCGCCGTCGTAACTAGCGACTCTTAACGGTGGCGGTCAAATGGTGCAAAGTTCTTCTATTTCGCTAAAACCCGATAGAACAAATGTTAACTCGAGATGAGAAGGGCGAGCTTGAGTTCACCCACGTTTCAATCTCGAGTGAATTGCCACCTCAGTCGAAAAAGTATGAAAAGTTTAAATTTATGAACCGGATCACTTGCAATTTTGAGACCTTTCTATCCGGAGCCGCGAAAGTTGGCCTGCGGAACCTTGCGTATATTATAGTCGCCTCACTTTTGAGTTCGGCGACTAATAATGGTATGGCTCAAACTAAAAACGAGTCCCTGCCAAATGTGAAATCTCACATCTCTTATAGAACCCTCGCTATCGGAGAGCAACAAATCTTTTATCGCGAGGGTGGCGATAAGACAAATCCAGCGCTGCTTTTCCTTCACGGGTTTCCTTCTTCGTCGCGTATGTGGCAACCATTGCTCGAAGAACTTTCGAAAGATTACTATGTATTAGCTCCAGATCTAATTGGTTTCGGGCATAGTAGCCATCCAGCCATTGACAAGTTCAATTACACATTTGATAACCTGTCAATCTATATCGAAGAATTCATCAAGGCAAAATCTTTACAGAGTTTCGTGTTGATCCATCAGGACTATGGTGGACCAATCGGTATGCGAATTGCTGAAAAACATCCAGAGAAAGTAAAAGCTATCATCGTCCAAAACGCTGTATGCCATGAAGAAGGGCTTTCATCACTGTGGGATACTCGAAAGGCATTCTGGGCCAATAAGAGCAAGTACTATGAAGCTGTGAAAAAAAACTTCATAAGCTTGGAGGCTACTAAACAACGACATCTAGGCAGCACCCCAATGCCACAATTAATTGATCCAGACACATACGTAGACGAGTACCGTTTCCTAAACCAACCTGGTATGGTAGACATTCAGTTAAATCTTTTCCACGACTATCAAAGCAATATAAAATCGTATCCGAAATGGCAGAAATGGCTACAACAACACCAACCTAAAATGCAGGTCATCTGGGGTAAGTATGACCTGTCTTTCACCGTAGAAGGCGCATTCAAATACAAAGAAGACGTTTCATCTGCGGAAGTGCACATTGTCGAAGGCGGACACTTTGCGTTAGATGAGCAGAAAATCAAAATTTTGACACTAATGCAAGATTTTCTTTCAAGAACATTGGAGTGACAAAGCATGCAAGACGGCATGTATACCGGATTTTACTATTTTACCGGCAAAATAGCCTTGGATTTTGTCCGTACTTTGAAAAAACAAAGAATGGGAATAATGCAGAAAAAAGGCTATAACTACCTGACCATCCTGCGCAAAATCGCTGTTAACATTTATTCACACTTGAACTACGGATATTTGTGTCAGTCAAATAAAGTCAAAACTGATGCAATACAACATAGTGAACGGTGATTTACCACATGAAATTGGTACGGCAAAAGGTGTGTTGGCGAGTATAATTGAGAATCCAAGCCTTCTAGACCACTTTTTTCCCGGCTGGGTACTCGCCATTGTTGCGGTAAAGGGGTCTAATACGCCGCAATTTATAACCCAAAACGCGGTCGATTTTTGGGGTATGCCCAAAGAAGAACTTATGCGAAAATCTTGCCATGACATGCATGCAATGATCCATCCGGATGACGTCGAGGGCTTTGATCGATGTAAGCTAAAAATGCTTGAACTGCAAAAGACACTCAGGCCAAATGAAACACTGCAATATCGCTTTGCCCTTCAATATCGCCTAATCCCACAGCACCAACATGGATTTCGCTATGTTTACGAGGAGCATTTGACATATTTGGACCAGAATAATCAACCAACCCAAGCATTACTTTATAGGGATGCGACAGCGGACCGAGTAACTGAGCGATTGCATCTGACATGGTTTCGAATCCATGGAATGGCATACCAGAAAGTTGGCACCTACATCCCTGCAACGGCAGACCAAAAATTAACGCTGCGTGAAGAAGAAATTATGCATTTGATCAAGGAAGGCTTAAACAGTAAAGAAATCGCCGACAGACTCTGCATAAGCTTAAACACTGTCAAGAATCATCGTAAAAATCTGTTGCGTAAGACCCAGTCGCGAAATATGGTAGATCTGGTAAGGTAAGTGCATCAACATACTCCTTTGACGTCTACTGCTAATACCCCGTAAATAACTGTCAAGCAACTGTGAAAATTACCGAGAATTTGAACACCCGTCGGATGCCCCGCTAATTTTTCATTAGATTGACTAGGTCATTTCGGTCTAAACTGACCACTTTATCTCTATTTTATCGCCTCCGCGACCAGGCAGCTACCTATACGAGAATGACTGATCGCTCGATCTGCCACGGAATAGACGTAGAGCACCTTAGCTGGATGGCACGGTATTTACAAGCAGTTGCACGTTTGGACGACAAACTAGCTAAAAATGAGCTCTGTCCAACTGCTATCAATTTCGATCTGGACCTTGACCGGTCGAATTCGACCAAAAACCGGTCAACTATCTTTTTCACTATCGTAACGTCGCCTGTTCACAATATGTTTGCAACCGGTGCTGTGGATATTCCGGACGAAAGAGAGCCACTAATTCCGTTGAACTTGAGCCAGCATTCCGGGCAAACAGAGCCACTTGAAGGGCGATGTCGGATGGTGATTCCGGGCAACT
>NZ_JAHXBN010000035.1 GCF_019924045.1 Dyadobacter fermentans
CATCACTCTCGCTCAGTGATGTCAAGCCACTTTCAGGTGGCGTACTTTGCCCAGGAATTTTTGGCGACCTTTGCTCAGGAACGCTGGCGTACTTTCGCAGGAATATCTACTTGGTTTTGTGCAAGGAGACGGGACTTTTGTAATTTGAAAGGCAATGGGGAAGAGCATAAGTAATATCAGGACTGAGACGACTGTAGGAATAACCATTTTTTGTTTTCTGGTTATTCCGTACGGGGTTTCAAAAATAACCAAGAGCAACACCTCGTATACCTGGTATAAGCAGACCACGGAACATGATGGCGGGGATACCCTGGCGATCAGGGAACTTAGCAAGCTGGTGGAAAGGAATTTGCTGGATCGGGAGTATTACGAGGCGGTGGCTTACACCGACGAAGCGATGCGTTATTATGCAAACTACAACAAGAAACACCAGGCGCTGCTGATTACAGGGGATCCGCAAAGCGGGTGGTCTTGTTTCTACTATGCAACTCCGGATCAATTGAAAATGGTTGCTGAACGCAGGCTTTCCTGCGACAGCTTGCAGTTTTATTTGAGACCATTTCCGCAGGAGCGACTTGGCGAATGCCCGACCAGGTCAAGGGATTTATTTCAGTTTTTCTAATCAAATAGCTGTGTAAGAATGATCTAACTCTGCATTAGGGGGTAGGCAAAATTTGTGTTCAACCCGTTCAAGAGGTCACAGGCCCTTTTGGGAACTTACAGCCAACACCATTTGAGCACTCAAAAACGTTTTCTTCTTTCTTCTACCTGTTTTAATTTATTAGGATACATATCCATAAATTCTTGGCCTTTTGAGGTCAGACGGAGTGAGTAGATTGGTCGTGCATTTAAATCCCACGATCTGGGATTGTTAAGAATCAGCAAAAAATCACTCACTCCCACCTCCCTCATCTTGGTTGTGAGGTGGGGATCAGTAAATTCCTCTAGGATAGCTAGTTCCTCGAATAAGAGTTCTCGTAGCAAGGTATAAACAATAGAGTATTTCTCCGGAAGTGATAGAAAAGCATAGTGATTTACGTTTTCAAACAACTGATACAAGCCAGCCAAGCCTTCTTCAATACTCCAAAGCATGGCCAGTTTTTCTAGCTGTCGATCAAGAACTTCGAACATCTTTCAATTTTGATATATAACCGAAAGGCTAAGAACTCGACTGTTTACTAGCTAGCGTCCGCATCGTCTCATATAATCTGGGAAATATTTGACTATGGTATGACCTCGTGATGTGAAATAGTTGATGGGCGAACCGTTCGGCCGCAATGCCATATTATAACCAAAGGTTGACGTGGCAACCTAAGAAGAGTCTAGTCATCGGTTTTAGACTTGATCTTCGGGCGATCGCTCACAAAGAAACACCTCTACCCTTACAGCGGCCGCTCTTAGAGAATAGATGCTTAGCAAGTGGGTTGTCGCAGCCATAAACACGACTATTTGCTGTATTTTTTTCGATTAGAGCTGCTGAATATCACTGGCACCATCCAACTGGTCCTTTGATGTTTCCCATGACGGTAAAAAACATCCCACTCCGGAATCAATTTCACTACACGGATTGCTTCGAGATTATAATCCGGATTTTGTCCTCTTAGAACTTTGACGCTGTCCACGACGCCATTCTCATTGGCGGAAAACGAGACAAATACCCTAATTTCTTCTTCGCCTGTATCAGCCAACTTATCCCAGCTAATGCTAGAGTATATGAGTTCTTGCAGTTTGCCGGGGCTTTTACTGTAAATTGACTCTCTCGTCTTTGAATTGTCGTACGTTTTCGTCGTACTGAGGCGACCGCCTTCAAAATGAAATTCAAGCTCCCTTTCATAAATTGATTCATATCCGAGATGGACATAGTGTAGCATCTTCCCCTGCGGAGCGATGATATTTCCAGAAAACCAATCAACTTTGACAACACCGTCGATGACCTTGTCTCCAAATAGGCTTTTCAAATTAGCACGGACGCCGTCATCTCGGAAGCAGCAGCTAGATATGCCTGTTAAGTAGAGTTGATCGTTTTCAATTTTCCAATCCGCTACGTAACCGCGCCAACAGGCAGTAGTGATACAACCCGCTTGGCCAGCAAAAAATTTGGGTCTAATTGAGTCATTTTTATATAGCTCTTCGAGGGGATTGGCGAAAATGAAAAGAGTATCTCCTTTGTAAATGAGCCTATCTGGATTCTGGGCGGTCGCGAAAGCATTGTGGCAAAACAGTACCCAAAACGAGACCATCCAGATTTTTACATTTCGAGCTTTTCTCATAACTGACAGACTTAGAATCTGTAATATTTGCAATTTAATCGACTAAAGCGAAACGCTCGAATCGACCCCACTCAAATCCCATCCGTTCAAACATCGGCAAACTTTCAAATATTAACAATATATATATAGTTTATTTATGTATAATGCAAGATTGAATTATGTTTCCTTGGCGTGAATCATGATCAATTGTACGATCCTGCAGATACAACAGTCGTCTCAGTTATTGTAGGGAATATGTGACAGCTGGATATTCCGGAGCAAACTGGTTCTGCGTCACTTTGGGTGATCCGTCCAATTTGGTGTCAACACCCGCAGTCGTAGCAGATCAAATTTTGCTTTGCCATACATTGTCCGTTTGATTGTTTTCAGTCGGTTCACTTGCCCTTCTGTTTGACCATTACTCCACTCGGATCGGAACGCTTCTTTCACGGCGTCAAAGTCCCTGCGTATGCCCTTGACAAATCCGTTCAGGAAGGGAATTTGTTCGGCATCGGCGCACCATTCAATTACACCATCCGCTTGCCGGGCTCGCATCTTCCGCTTGAAACGTAAATTCAGCTGGTGCACCAGCCCAATCGATTCATTTTGGTTAAGCAAGTGTGTCAAAAAGGGCTTGTCTGCTTCCGGCCAATCGACTGCTTGCTGGCTCAGTAGTCGCGTGAGCTTGCGGCTTGGGTAATTAGGTTTATTCTGAGTGTGTGGCAGGGTAGACTTCTGGAAAGGGCGGGGATAGTTGGATAAAAAAGCAGCCAGGATCGTGTAACTGCCGTTATAACCCAGGGTACTAATTTGTTCGAACAACGTTTTAACACAGGTCTGGCCATCTTGCCACCGTTGCCGTAAATATGCTTCATAAGCAAGCAGATTTGATCTTCGTTCCCTGGTCTTAGGTACAAAATGAGCTTGTTTGAAATACTTTCCAATCGTGTTACGTGAACTGCCTAAGTGAGTCGCAATAGCCCGAATACTATGGCCTTGCTGCTGTAATTTCTTGCGGACGCCGCGCGGGCACGTTGATAAAGTTCATATCTTTTTTTACTAGGAACTACCGTCTCAGTGGGTTGATCATCTGGTAATTGCAATTCAATTGGGTTGGATAAATCCTTTTCTGTCAAGGAAACAGCAGGGCTAATGAGCGGACTTGCTGACTGTTGGTTGATAAATTGAGCAGCTTGCCGGATGGCCGAGCGCTGACCGTCTAAAAAGCGTTCGACCGCTTCGGATAGGTTGCTCAGCAAATGCCAACGGTCGGCCACTTGGATTGCATTAGGACAAGCCGAAGTGACTGCATTGGTGTAGCTACTGGACCGGTCGCGAGTGATCAGTTCAATTCCCGGGTGAGCCGCGAGCCAATTTTCGAGGGTTCTTCCCTCTCGATCTGGCAATAAATCAATGGGTTTACGTTGGTCCAGGTCAATCAAAATCGTACCGTAGTTACATCCTTTCCTGAATGCGAAATCATCGACTCCCAACCGTTTGGGCGTCTACACTACCGGGACTGGTGTTTTTCGAATGGTCCTTAGTACGGTCGAGGCGCTAATTGGCTGGCCGACAATCCGGCATAAGCGTGCCCCTGGCTTGGCACCGGCCTGCAAACCGATGGCTTGTATTTGCTGATCTGCTCAAAGCAGGCGTCGGGCATATGGCTTAAAAACCAGATGACATGTCTGAGCAAACACCTTTCGAGGGCAGCTGGCCAAAAAGCAGAAAAATTTACGAAGGCGTACCAGGATCTTAACCTGTTTACCACTCATCGATAAATCGGCCAACTTGCGCTGATAGAAACTATGTGTGCGACTGGTCGGTGTCTGACAAACCGGGCAGGTTCCTACTGTACTGGTCGCCAACAATCCGATAGACACAGTTTCCGGAGTGACTTCTTGGCTACAAACTATGAATCCATTTGGAAAAAGTGGGGATATATCCATACCCACTCAACCCAAAAACCTACGAATTCACCTAAAGTGACGCTGAACCTGTTTCGCCGGAATTTCCAGTTATCTTTGATTTTACCAGATAACACGTGCCTATGCTATTCGATGTCCAACCCAAGATCAACCCATGGGATTTCAGAGATTTTCTAAGGATGATGCTGCCGGAAGTAGACGATAGCCAGATCGATCAAACAGCCAAGGCTTTCTTTTTGAAATTTACTCCTTCTGATCAGTTGCCTAGCCCCTTCCGACCCGACTTATTCCTAGAAGCGGGTATAAATCTATCCTATTATGAGCCCGAAGGGAAAGGGGAGAAGGCCGTGTACCATTTTGGGTTTTACGACCTGAATAACCCTGATCAGCGAGGCGCTTTTACCTTATCAGTTGAATCAGACCAGCAAATTTTATCCTCGAAGAAAAAGTTTGAAGAATTCCTTAAAGCCAAGAAAACAGAGCTATTTTCTCAGAAAATGGCGAAAATGTAAATAATTATCATAAAATTTGTACAAATAGTTATATTAACTATCTTTGAAGTAACCTCGGGTTTCATTACTGAAGCAATCGAGCACCCACAACAACCCAGTTTACATGCCAAGCATCGAGCACTTGCCCTCGAGTGTCTGAACGCATCGTAAATTCTATTGGGTTCATTCATGCCATTTTTGACGAAACTAATCTGCGACCCGGTTGTCTGGTCACCTTGTGTTATTCTTACAATGAATGAATATTTCAATATCAATGAAGATTTTACAAGCATCTATTCTGTATCTGCTATCATAACATAAGTTATTAATTCGACAAACGAGCATACCAAGATGCAGCGATGATTAATCCTGTTGCCTGAAATCATATTAATGAAAGCCAGTAAGATTCTTGCTCCTACGTTGACCAATCTGTTATATGATAGTTATAATTTTTTGGTCGAATATTACAACCATTCGGATCAAAAGTGCGTCCTGTCTACACCCCAGGCATAGATAATTTAGCACAATTTAAATTTAGCAACAATGATCAAGTTATTCTTAACTCATCTATTAGTCATCAACCGACTGATGTTGACAATGCTACTGCTGTCTGTTGGATGCGTTGAATCGAACACAGAACCGGAAATTTATGAGCGTGATAAGTGTTACGAAGGGACATTTATACGGGGAGATTGCCCCAGTATCGCATTCGTACAGTTAATCAATTCCGATTTAGGCACGAACTGGACTGATCGGGATACAGTATATCAAAATGTCTTGGTTATAAAAAACTACCCGGATAGCCTTGTGAAATCAAAAGAGAAGATTTTTTTCACGATCGATGTTGACGGTACCAAGAATAAAGATAACTGTCTCATTAACGACCAGCTTTGCCCGCAGTATATACCTCAAATTACTGATGTGCCATCTGTCTGTATAAAATCAATCTCCACTTTAAACTGTAATTAATTATGAGAAAGTATTTCCTCCAAATGTTAGTCAGTTTACTGATTTCTACTTCATTATGCTATGCTCAAAACACATATTTTTGGAACGGAAAAGACAAAGTAGATCTAAAAGTTGATTCCACAGAAGTATTAATTAAGGTTAAAGAGCGAGATGGTGTAAACAAACTTATCAACAAAATAAACCAATCGGATAATAGGACTGAAGTCAAAGAAATATCAATTGGAGGACAGGTATTTATATTAGCAAAGAAATTCGATAAAAAAAAGCAAAACATCAGCAAGGAGGAAATTGATTATCAAATACCGGTTTTTTACAACGAAAATACCCCTTACTACTTCAATGGAAACGTTATTCTACGTCCCAAAAAAGGCATAAACCTTGATAAAATTAAGTGGTTAGTTAATAATGAAATGATCGCTATGGATAGTACATCAAGTGGTACTTTCTTTTATAAAGCAAAGAGGGGCGATGATATTCTAAATATCTCAAATAAAATAAGCGAAAGCGGCTTAGTTGAATTTTGCCACCCAGATTTTTTGGCACAAATAGTCAAACATCTTACACCAGCAGATCCTAATTACGATCATCAGTACTATTTAAATAATACAGGGCAGTTTGGAGGAACAGCAGGAATAGATATTAATGCCCCAGAAGCATGGGATATAACACGAGGTTGCAATAATGTCAGAATTGCAGTAATCGACGATGGTGTAGAAACTCACCCTGACCTAACAGGACGAGTATTACCTGGATTTACTGCTCTAATACCGAATGGCAATGGAGCTCCAAATAATGTCTGTTTTGACGCTGATCCCAATGATCCTAACAATCCTTTGTTACGAGTTGGGCATGGCATGGCTTGTACAGGTATTATAGCTGCATCGCATAATAATCTTGGAGTTGCGGGGATTGCACCAAACTCACTGATTTACCCGGTAAATATTTTTGTAGGAGGAGAAACCGTTGCTGATTTGATTACTTCCATAAATAGAGCGTGGAATCCTGCCTTTGGAAATGCTGATATAATTAGTAATTCGTGGGGTTTTAGAGCAACAACAGGCCCAGCAGGTATAGCTCAGGAGATAACAGATGCCCGCACATTAGGAAGAGTAAGAAACGGGGTTACGTTGGGTTGTATAGTTATCTTCTCGTCTGGTAACTCGAATCCCGTAGCAGGTTGCTTAGATTGCTTTAACGGTGTTGCGTTTCCTGGAAACGTTAACGGAGTAATTACGGTAGGCGCAATTGACAATGTTGGAAATATACATGGATATAGCAGCCGTGGATCTGAAATGGATGTGGTAGCCCCATCTGGAGGCGCTAATGGGGTGGCAGACCTTGGTGGATGTCAAATTCCAACCGGGAATGTACGAACAATTGATAGAGCCGGAGCAAATGGATATGCAGTAGGAGATTTTTTTGATGGATTTAACGGCACTTCTGCCGCAGCACCACAGGTTTCAGGAGTTGCAGCACTGATGATCTCAGCTAATCCTAGGTTAACGGAAGCCCAGGTAAGAACAATTCTTCAACAAACAGCAACGGATATGGGGTCAGGTGGTTTTGACAATACTTTTGGATTTGGAAGAGTTAATGCTTTCACTGCTGTTAAGGCAGCTATTAACAATGCAGCCGTTGCTGGACCAAACCATATTTGCCCAAGTGCGACATTTTCTGTCAGTAACTTACCGGCTGGTTTTACAGTGGCGTGGTCAAGTAGTAATACCAGCGCAGTTACTATAACAAGTGGTGGTGTAGCTACGAGAGTTGGAAGCTATAATGGCTCGGTGACAATTACCGCCACTATTAATGGCGGATGTACTAACATTGTATTGACAAAAACTTTAACAGTAGGGATTCCCAATTTAGTTAAAACTATCAATGGCACAGTAGCGGGAACCACACCTGTTACTGCGGGAAATATGTATAATCTCAATGCCACATCAAATAGTACAGTATCAACTACTTTCAATTATAATAATTACTATGGTACTGGGAACATGACTATTGACCTTTATTCCCCAAACAGCCCAGCTACCCAAATGTATGTATACTCTACATCAACTAGTGGTTCTCGCCATGTAAGAGTAACTGTAACAAATACCTGCGGAAGCTATTATGAAGACTTCGTATTCTACCTTATGGGTGGCTCTATGATGGCCTATCCTAATCCTGCAACTGACCTACTAACTCTAGAATTTGTAAATGCGGAGATTTCTGAATCCTTACCAGAAAAAGTTGAGTTATATAGCGAAGGTTCGTCAAAATCAATAAAAACGATTCTAATTCAAGATATTTACAAGAACAAAGCATTTAAAGACGGAAACAAGGTTGAGTTAGATGTAAGTAATTTACCTCGAGGAACATATTATTTACATGTGATACCTGGTAAAGGCCAAAATCAACAAATAGAAAAGACCAGAATTTTACTTAAATGATTGAAAAACATATCCTAAGTAAATTGCCTTACCAAGGAAAGCATTTATTAAAAAGCACTGCCTGCAAAAAGTATCCAACTTGTAGGTAGTGCTTTTTATACTTTGTTCTGAAACTGCCATGGAGCTGGCCCGGTACCGGCAGCAGCTGCGCACCAAAACGCTTGATACTGGGGAAGATAAAGGAAAGAGCTTGGGAATAAGCTAGAATTGAATAACGAAGAGAAAAACTACAAAAGCTTAATTTGCTTTGTAGTTTTTCCTAACCCGTACAAGCTGCACTTTAAAATGATAAAAGGGGAGAGAACCCCTATACTTTTTGAATCTGGGGGTGGAAAAGATGCGTCACAATGGGATTCGATAGCTACAATAGTGCATCAGCGTCTCAAAGCAACTGTTATTACGTATGACCGGGCAGGTTTTGGCCAAATTAGCCTTGACACTCTGGACTATACAATTCTTCAGGAAATCAAAAGTCTTGAATCGGCTTTGCAAAGTTTGGTTTCTCAAATGAGAAGTTACTGCTGGTCGGACATTCGTTGGGAGGCTTTTATAACAGAGTTTATGCCGCTCGCCACTGTAGCCTTACCAAATATGTTGATCAGTTGATTGAACATTCAGCCATAAGGAAAGAGATGCCAAAATCTTCTCAAGCTGACTGTATAAAATAGTGGAGAGCTCTCCCAAATGTAACGAACATTTCTGCGCCATGTTTGTCAGATCAAATTCGACCCTGTTATGGCGGGACTAATCGGTACTTACTAGGTTGGTTGTGAAAGTACGAAGGTTCAAAACGAATGTAGCCTCCGTTACACAGGTCCTTGAGAATCCTGGAATATGTCGAGCTGCTGTTAATTTTTGCTCCTTTCATCAGTGGCCGGCTATAAATCGCAAGGTGACCGGGGTTCTTCGATGAAATCGCTTCCTTCCATATCGTCAGGTAAAGCGCAATGTGCGACGGGCCGATTTTAGGGTCTTTTTGTATCCGCTTAAAGAAAGAAGTTAGAAATTCGAGTGCGGAATTTTGGGAATCAGAATTGATCATACCTTAACGCTGCGTTTCTTGCTGTTCCCTTCACTTTTCTCTTCCTCTCCCGGCAATTCCTTGTTTCCCTGCTGATGGTTCTTTTTCTCAGTCTGCTCTATACTTTTTTGCGTCTCGTCAGCGCCTGACTGACGGATTCTTTTTTGATTCTCGTCGTAGACGGTAATAGATTTGAACTGGGGATTTGCTTCGATGAACCGTTTTTGGTCACCGTCGCCGACGAAAGTTACAGCCTGGCGATTCCCGCGTTCCAAGGATTCCAACAGCCTGACCCTTTCCTGTGGATCTGTAAGCTCCTTAATCGGGTGTTTTTCTATCGCTTTTTCAAGTTCAAATCCATACTGGGGGCTGAATTGGCGAACTTTGAAATTGCCGTTGGAGGTTGTTTCCTTAAAGTCGAGCTTTAACCATGCGTTATGAAACTGCCCATCTTTGTTTGCAAGGTCTTTGTTGACAGATCTGCCATCCAGCAAGTTATAAGCCTCCTTTTGAGTGATATTCCTTCCTTCATTGTTAATGTAAAATGTCTGGCCGACGCTTGTCTCCGAGCCGGGCTTTTGAAGTTCGGCGCGGTAGCTGTTAAAAAAATACATGTCTGAATTGGTTGATTTTTTGAAATTCAGCGACACAGCCAGCTCGTCCTTACCGTATGAAGTGACCTGTTTAATGCTGAACTCATTTTGGGCTTTCATAAGCTGTTCGCGCAGTTGAGCCTGAGCTTCTTCACCAAAGCCAGTATATTTGATCTGGTCTTTTAGATAATCGTGGTTTTTCTCGTTCATGACGTTTTCTGTTTATTGCTTGGGTATTTCGGAGAAGTTGACCACCTGATTCCGTGGCAAATTGACCACCTGATTAACTGGCGGCCGAAGGCAAAAAATGCGGTAGAAGCGGGTTCAAAATTAGTAAA
>NZ_JAHXBN010000036.1 GCF_019924045.1 Dyadobacter fermentans
TACGGATGGCACCCCGCTGTCGGGCGAGAATCTTTACCGCCTGAAAATGGTGGATAAGGACGAAACCTACGCGTATAGCGCGATCCGTAACGTGCAGGTGAAGGGCGAGGTGATCCGGCCTTATCCTAACCCCGTGTCGGACAAGCTGCTGATCAGCAGTTTCGCGAAAGTGAAGGAAGTATCGGTCAAAAATACGACCGGGCAGAGTCTCGTGACGGTTCAAAAGGTATCTAACGACGGAATCGATGTCAGCAAACTAACGCCTGGTGTCTATATCGTAACCCTGACCCTGTTTGACGGCACTATCAGCACACACAAAGTAGCCGTTACCAGGTAGCGCAATCACAATCCGGCTTCTCCCGGGCTTGCTGACAGAGCCCGGGAGAGTAACCTGCACCCATTAAAAAAAGAATAACCTCGCTCTACAGCATGGCGATTTTAATCGTTACGGATAACCCCACTCTGAACATCGGTTTGCGCACCATTATCATCGGTGAATTTCCTGATATTACCATCTTCGAAGCGGAGACGCTTCAAAAAACGCTCGTATTGACCTTCGGCCAGCCCGTTAACATCGTGGTCCTCGACGCGGGTGTTGCCGATGGAAAGAATATCGCTTTACTCGATACATTTAAAAAGGCTAATCCCCAGACAGCGGTGATTGTGTACCTGGGTGACGAATTTGAGTATATTTATGCGTTTGCCAGGGCGGGTATCACTGCGTTGATTTCCCGGAAGTCCGACGCGGTGGAGGTCGCGGAAGCATTGCACCGCGCCTCTAAACGGCTGCGGTTCATCAGTTTCGATATTCAGCAAATACTGCTTTCAGACATTGCGGCCGGCCCTGAAAACCGTCGGAAAGGCTAAATATTGATTTAAGGAAAATAATGAAATAATCATTTGTGAATTATTACTACAATTGCATACTTTTTATAGAAAAACCTCTACAATACGATTAAGTCATGAACATCCTTGTCGTTGAAGATCACTTTCTGGTTCGGATGAGTATGAAGATTGTGCTGCAAGAGCTTTACAGCCAGGCTAGCATAGACGAATCCGATAGCTTCGACCATGCAGTCGCGCGTATGCGCGGCAATCCGTACGACCTGATCCTGCTCGATATCGAGCTTCCCGGCGGGCAGGGTACGGCAATGGTGGGCCGAATCCGCCAGTTTCAACCCGATACGCCGATTCTCATCTGCTCCGCTGCCGACGAACAGCAGAATGCGCTCGCATTTATCGCCGCCGGCGCAAACGGTTTCCTTTCCAAAACCGCCGAGAAGAGCGAAACGATCAAAGCCATCATGACAGTGGTGAAAAAGAGCCGGTATGTGAGCCAGGCCGTGCAGGAGAGGTTGCTTGACGTGGCGACCTACGGCAAACAGAAACGGACGCGGCCTTTCGGGATTAAAAGCCTTTCCGGGCGCGAAAGAGAAATCACCGAATTGCTGATTGCCGGGAAATGGGTAAAGGAAATTGCCGCCCATCTCGATATTCAATCCAATACGGTGAGCACTTATAAAGCAAGGATATTCGAAAAGCTGGGTGTCGATAATGTCATCGACCTCGCCACTAAAATCAGGCAGCCCGAGGTTCCCGAGCGGCCCTGACGATAGACCGTCAGGGCCGCTTTGCCAGGCAGGCGCCCTTTGTCAGGCATTCCGTGAAAATGAGCGGAAGGTGAGCGTGACCCTTGTTCCGGGATCGAGCCGCTCCATTTCAACCCGGTCGGTCACGGACGGCGCCAGTTCCTTGATCATCGCGAGTCCGATCCCGGTTTGTGGCCATGAAGCCGGCAATGGTTTGTCTTCCATAAACCAGGCAAGTAGTTCTTTCGATATTCCCCGTCCGTTATCTTCGATGATCAGCTGCAACCGGCCGTCGTGATGGGCAATGTAAGCCCTGATCTCGCCATTGTCGGTATACTTGTTGGCATTATCGATGATGTTATGGATCACGATTTTGAGCAGCTGTTGATGGGTTTCGATGGATGTGTCGGCGGGTATCAGGTTCAGGAATGTATTGGAATTGATTTTCGTGTTCTTGCCGTAGAGCTGCATGTTCTCTTCCAGCAGTTCGTGCAGCGACACGGTTTCACTCTTCGGTTCGTGCTTGTACACCTGGATTTTTACATAGGCCAGGAGGTCTTCCAGCGAGCCCTTTACCATGCGCAGTGCATCTTCGATGTTTTTGCCAAAAAGCGACACCATGTCGAACTGTTGCCGCTCGATCATCTTCTGCATTTCACCCGCTACGATAATCGCCGCGCCGAGCGGGGAGCGGACGTCGTGTGCAATGGATGCCATCAGACGCGATTGCAGGTGCATCTGGTCGAGCAGTTCGTTTTGTGAACTTTCCAGATCGCGTAACGTGGCCTGCAACTGACTGGTACGCTCGCTGATCTGAAGTTCCAGCAGCCGGCTTCTTCGCTGTACCGACCGGATCCTGTATTTCAGATAGAAGAATGCAGCCAGAAAAGCGGCCAGCAGGATCGACAGGTAAAACCACCAGGTCTCGTACCAGAATGGGGGCACGTCGATATCGAGGGTTTCGTAACCGTAATTGCTAACTCCGAAACCATTCTTCTTCCGTACATGCAAGGTGTAATGCCCTTTGCCGAGGGTAGAAATGTTGATCGTCGCTTTGTTGGCAACGGGCGCATCGATGGCGAGCCAGTCGGCGGCGGTGGGCGTGCTGCCGCGTTCCGCGAGGGCATAGGAGAATTCTACATTGTAATCGTTTCCGAAAAACGGCGTATTGACCTCCAATTTCAGCTGCTTTTGATTTTGCAGGAAAGAGATGTGTTTCTGAGGGGTGGTCAGGGTTTTCTGGTCGATCTCGATCCGGTCGATGACAATTTTCCTGTCGGGCATTTCTGCCGGTATTTGTTCCGGTTTGAACCACACCAGGCCGTTAATAGATGGCAAGGACACGATCCCGGAAGGCAGGCGGACCGCGCAGGGTTCACAACCTCCGTTGAATTCGTTGCTGTTGAACCCGTCGGTTTTGGAATAGTGGTGATAGTAGAGTTCAGCCGGCTTGTTGGCGTAATCCCAGAGATCTTTCTTTAACACCTGGAACAACCCCCGGTTGGTGGGGATCCAGAAAAAGCCATTCCTGTCTTCCACAATGCAATGTGCATTGGCCAGATATCCTTTACGGTCGAGCGGGAAGTGCGTGAGTTTCCCGTCTCTCAGTAGAAAAAAACCGTCTTTGTAGGTCGTTATCCAGAGCTCGGTGTTGTTTGGGGAAATGTACAGGCTCCGGATATAGATGCCTTCCAATCCCCTGATTTCAGAAACCTGCTTTGTTTTGCGTATAACCTTGAACAGGCCCTGGCCGGTACCCACCCAGAGCGTCCCAGCCGGTTGTTCCACCACCCACGATACATTGGTGAGAGGCCCTTTGAGGAACGGGGAAGGTTGGCTGGCCGGGGTAAAAGGCGCGTTGATGGAAAACAGGCCTTCTGTACGCGTCGCGATCCAGATCGTCTTGTCCGGACCCTGGTAAAGTTGGGTGATTTCCGAAGGTAATGTCCACGCGAGTTTAACCGCCGATCCGTCGGGCGATAGCGTCATCAGTCTGGTTGCCCGTTTACACCAGATGAAACCGTTATGGTCTTTCAGGATGCTGGATTTATCCCAAAATACGCTGCTGGTCACCAATGGAAGCTGCCTGCTCGTGATATTCCCGGAACCGTCGGTGGTGTAAGCAATGCCTTGGTTGGACAGTACCGTGTTTTTATCAATCAGCGTTTGGCCGTAATAAACCTGGTCGGTGTTGGGGTAGGGGGAGGCGAGCGTATTGAATTTTTTTTTGGTAAGCACAAAAAGGCCGCTGAGCTGGGTGCCTATGAAAATGCGCTGGGTCTTGGCATCATAATAAATGGCATTGATCTGTTCTTTTCCGAAGTCATATCCCGTCATGATCAATTCGGAGCTTAAATTGCCGTTTCGTTCGGGCAGGAGTCGGTATACCGACGGACCTGCCTGTATAAACGTCTGTTGCGTCGCATTGCTCCAATACATGGTGTACTTACCCTGCCGGTACAAAACATCATCGGCCAATGCACCTTTTAAAATGGCGCGATAGGGCCTTAATGGAACCGAGTCAATGGCGAACCGCTGGAGTTTGCCGGTTTTAAGATGGTACAGACTGTTCGCTATCCGAAAAAAGTACCAGGGAGCTTCGTCGGTCCAGCCGATGCTCCCAATGCGCTTCTTCTGATTGAAATAGGCCAGCGTAGTGCCGTTGAAAACGAAAAAACGGTCATGGCCCACGGGAAACACCGCGTAGTTTGGATATGGATTTCCATAATACAACCTCGGGTGGCGCTCCACGATTTGTCCTTCGTGTTTCCGGGGGAAGAGAAATGGCTGCTGTTTAATGTATGAGTGCAGCCCGGAGTCGAGCGCTGCTCTGCCCTGATGCACATGAATAAACTCCCAGTCGTCGTTCAGCGCAAAAAAGCCGACGGGTGTTGGGCGTGGGTCAATATGAAAAGAACCGATGCTTGCCGCGGAATAGGTTTTACCAAAATCGTCGAAGATTTTGAAATTTTTGCCGTCGAACCGCGCGAGGCCACGTTGGGTAGAGAGCCACATATAACCCAGGTCGTCCTGCGCGATGGCATAAACGCTGTTTTGCGGCAGGCCGTCTTCGTCCGTGTAATGTTCAATACGGAACGATTCTGCTACTGGCAAACGGGCGTGTTGAGACCAGGCACAGAGCGGATTGCAAAACAGTAAAAACAACAAAAGATAAAAAGGACGGGTGCTTTTATTCACTGGTAAGGCTAATGCGTACTGAATGATCGACAATATAGAAATTATTCTACGCATTTCGATGAATGAAGTGCGCGGTAGTCGCTGGTGTGTAGTGTACCCCCTAAAAGCAAAAAATCCTCCGGGATGGAGGATTTTCTGTGTGCCGGATCAAGCGATTGCTCAGGCTAACGTAACATTGACAGCATTCAGTCCTTTCCGGCCGTTCTCTACTTCATAAGTTACAAGATCGTTTTCACGAACATTGTCTTTCAGGCCTGATGTGTGTACAAAAATGTCATTTCCTCCATCTTCCGGAGTAATGAAACCGAAACCTTTCGTTTCATTAAAAAACTTAACCCTTCCCTTGTTCATACTTTTACTTTTTTGTTAAGCTTCAAAGGTAGAATAAAATTCCGACGTTGTAACGGAAATATATTATTTGTAGGACTAACGGTGGACATCAGCCAGCTTTCGGTATCGTTCGTCAAATAAATTTCCTGAAAGCCAGTCCCTTATAATATACTTAAAGAAAAGCATCGGTGGCTCGTGTTTGTCGATAGCCGCCTGAAAATGTGCAAGAGCCGTCTCCGTTTCACCGATCGACGCGTTGACAATACCCATATCGTAGTGCGCCACGACGCTGGTTTGATGCAGCGTGTTCATTTGCGTAAGAATATCTCTCGCACTTTCAACTTCGCCCGACAATCCGAAAAGGACACCGCATGCGCTGAGCGTAATGCCGTTATAATTGATCTCCAGGGCGGCTTCCAGTGCTT
Organism: Dyadobacter fermentans; assembly: GCF_019924045.1. Taxonomy (GTDB): domain Bacteria; phylum Bacteroidota; class Bacteroidia; order Cytophagales; family Spirosomataceae; genus Dyadobacter; species Dyadobacter fermentans_A. The sequence continues at coordinate 5,543 of NZ_JAHXBN010000036.1, forward strand.
CCTGGGCTGCCGGATACTGTTTAAGGGTGATCAGGTTGAGGCCTGTGATCATGTGACCGCCCCAGAACGAAGGATCCAGCGCCACGAGTTTACGTCCCTGCTCCACCGCGAGATCGAACCGGGCCGAAATCCAGTACACATATGCGGCGTAAAAATTGTTGATCAGCGAGAACGGTTCAAGTGTCAGCGCCAGGGCCGCCTCTTCTTCGGCTTCGGCAGGATGACCGGTGAGGGCGAGGTACAATGCATACTGCCCGTGCAGGTCGGCCGTGTTCCAGTTGAGCTCCAATGCCTTCGTGAACGACGCGGAGGCGGCAGTAAAATTCCACTCGGACAGCATTTGCATGCGTGCGAGGGCAAGGTAGCTTTCCGCAATGGCGTCGTCCAGGGCGAGGGCCTGCCCGGTGGCTTCCTTCATGAGCGGCAAAGCTTTCGCGGCAGGCATATGCCGGTAAAACCACATGTTCAGATAGCAGGAAGCAATGCCCGAGTAGGCGATCGCGTAAGCGGGATCGATTTCCAGCGCCGCGCGGAAATAGCCGATGGCTTTGTGGTAATCGTCGCTTCCGCCAAACTTGTTGTGGTAAAAGCGTGCCCGGAGGTACAGCTGGTAAGCTTCCTTATTGTTGGTATAGCGTTTGAATGCCAAAACAGGCTTTTCACCCAGCAGTTCGACTTTCACCGCTCCCAGAATAGCCTGTGCAATCTCTTCCTGCACATCGAATATGTCCTCCAAATCCCGGTCGTATTTTTCTGACCAGATGGCAGTGCCGTCTCCGGCATTCACCAGTCTTGCGGTAATGTGCAGCTGGCTGGCCGAGGTTTGCAGGCTGCCTTCCAGGATATGTCCCACTTGTAGCTGTCCGCCGATCCACTGCGGATCGTATGTTTTGCCCTTGAATGTAAACGATGAGGTCCGTCCGGCGACCTGCAAGCCGGGTACGCGGCTCAGTACATTAATGATCTCCTCCGTAACGCCATCGCTGAAATACTCTTCTTCCGGATCATTGCTCACGTTGGCGAATGGAAGAACAGCGATGGTTATCGGTGCGGACGGCAGGTTTTCAGGCAGCATAATGAATTATTTGAGGATTGGTACCGTAACGCCCACGAAGACCGAGGCGCCACGATTGTGAATTTTGACAGCATCATCACCGCGATTATTGTTGTCTGATGCGAGATTATATAGGCCCAGATGATAGCGTCCTTCCAGAAATACTTTGAGACGGCCGATCGGATACGCCACACCGGCACCGGCCGTGAAGCCCGCATCGAATGTACTCACCGCATCGTTGCCCGAGTAGGATTGGGTTATTGTAACTTCCGACTTTTTCTCGCCGCTTACGTAAGTCGCTGTGGTGGTTTCCAACTTCTGCGGTCCGGTACGGAAGCGAACTTCAGGGCCGGCCGAAATGATGGCTTCCAGTCTCTCGGTCAGACGAGGCCGGTATTGCGCTACTATCGGTAATTCAAAATAGTTGACTTTGACCACGCCCTTCAATGTCCTCTGGTAGGGCGAGCCAGGCGTTATGATGATGCCCGGCTCCGGTTGGTTCGGGCGGACAGTAGCGCCGCGGGAAGAAAATCCCGGTTCGGCCTGAATACTGAATGCCGGCCCCAGCCGGTAATTGAAAACCACGGCGAAATTGGGTGCGATCCGGTCGTCGAAATTACTGATGCTGCTGTTTTGGGCATTCATGGTGCTGAAGTTGACGCCGCCCTTCAATCCCAGGCTTAGTTGGGCTTGGGCTGTGTGGCTGATCAAATAGCAGGCAACTGCGGATAATGCTACTTTGAAGATTGGTCGGGATAATCGCATGGCTAAGTAGTTTGGTACAATAGATGTACGGCAATTAACAAAAAAACTCTAAGTAACCGTAGGTCTATTCCGGTTTATTGTGCCACCACGCCTTTGCGGTAGAGCATTCCCCATCCGGCGATTTCGTTGATGATCGGCTCCACGGACCGGCCGTATTCGGTGAGCTCGTATTCGACGGTTACGGGCTTCGTGTCGATCACTCGCCGGGTGATGAGCTGGTTCATTTCCATGTCGTGTAATTCCTTCGAGAGCATTTTGGCGGCAATGCCGTCCACTTCGCGCAGCAGGTCCATGAAGCGCATTTTATCATTCAGCAGCAGCGTGCCCAAAATATGGAACTTCCATTTTCCCGAAAGGATCTCCATCGCATCCTTGATAGCGAGGATCTTTTTCCTGCATTGCGGCGACGTGTTGCACGAAGCTTGTTTCTTCATTCTTGCTTGCCTGATAAGGTCGTATGTAAAGGTAAAGCCCGGCATGGTAGTTTCCAAGAGGTAACCGGTTTCCAAAGGGTAATGCATAACAATTGGAAACTATATGGACACTACTTTTGGGCATGAAAAACAACCCACTGCTCTGCGACACCGAAAGCGGCATTTGTGAACTGCCGACGGCAACTGTTGAAAACATCGACGCCACTGTCGAGCCGGGAATCAAGCCGGTTAAAATCATTTATTTCACGGACCCGATCTGCTCCACATGCTGGGGGATCGAGCCGCAACTACGGAAACTGAAACTGGAATACGGCCAGCTGGTAGAGGTCGAATACCGGATGGGTGGCCTGTTGCCCGACTGGTCCTACAACAGCGGTGGAATCAGCAAACCGTCGGATGTGGCGCCACACTGGGACGAAGTGAGCCATTACTATAAGATGCCCATCGTTGGCGGCGTGTGGCTCGAAGACCCTCTGCATTCGTCCTACCCGCCTTCCGTAGCTTTCAAAGCAGCGCAAATACAGGATGAAGACAAGGCTATCGCCTTTTTGCGGCGGATCAGGGAAATGGTGTTCCTGGAAAAGAAGAATATTACCCGGTGGGAGTATTTGTCCGAAGCGGCTGGCTATGCCGGACTGGACGTTGCACTGTTTGAGCGTGATTACCAAACCCACGCTGTGACGCTCTTCCAGGAGGACCTGCAACTGGCGGCTCAATGGGCCGTCCGGGGTTTTCCTACGGTTCTGGTTTTCAACCGGGAAGGGCAGCACGAGAAAGTGTATGGATTTAAACCCTATGAGGTGTTCGAAACCGCGATTGCCAGGATGCATCCGGGTGCGCCAAAGGCCTGGTACAGCAAAAGCTGGCAGGATTTGTTCAGTAAATATCCGACCCTCACGGCCCAGGAATTTGCCGTGCTGGCAGGGCAGAGTTTTGACAGCGCGGAGAATCATCTCCGCACGCTCGCCCAGGATGGCCTTTTGCAAACCTACGCCACACCGAACGGTACCCTCTGGAAAACTCCGGTTTCCTGATCAGAGCGCGAAAAGGAAGCCGATGCTCAATGCCTGTGCAAACTGGATTTTGGTGCTCTGGTCTTTATCGTAGACCACGATAGCACCCAGGTTTACATTCACATATTTGTTGATTTTCGCTGTTAGCTGTGCGTCCAGGCGGTTGTCGATCTCCAATGGGTCCTGAAAGGTCGAAAACATTAGGTACCGGAATTTCAGGTTGACATCCTTGGCCACGTCTTTATCGAAGTTGGCCACGAGCTGAATGAGCGCGGCCTCCGTGCGCACACGCTTGCCTATGGGAACGCCGTAGTTCTTCTGGTCGGGCGTGTTGACGTATAGGTCGCGGTCGACGACGATCGTCTGCCGCAATGCACCCGGCGCAAGGTCTACGAAGAAATAGGGGGCAGGGCGGTACTCGATACCGATTGCTTCGGTGAGGTAAGCAGGCGAAAACAGGCCGGAAACCTTTTTCTTGAAAGCGACCGTATCTGTGGCGGTGCTGTATTCGTAACCTGCCGCGAACTGCGACAGGAAGTTGATATTGGCGAAAAAGCTCCATTTCGGGGAGAGTTCGCGGTTGTATTTGGTGTCGAAGAAAATCCGGTCGACGTTCTTGCGGCTTTCCTGGCCTTTGTTGCGTACAATACCATATTGTGACTGGAAATCGTTGCGCCACGAGTTCTTTCCTTTCTTACTTTCATTCAAAGCATTGAAAAAAACACCGAGGGCCACGGAGTTGACGCCACCGCCTGTCCAGTTGGAGCTAAATGATCCCTGGTTGAGATTTGCCCCGAATTCGATCTTATGCCAGGCCGTGTCTTTGGCTGTTTTCAGCCGGCCTGCATTAATGGTATTGGCGAAGTCGGCTTTGTTTTGTGCAAATGCTGCTGATAATGAGAAAAGAAGGAGAAAAACTACAACCGGAATTACCGTCCTTGTGCGCATACCCGAAAAAATACTATTTAATAATCGGGCGAATATATCGGGGTTTTGGCTTTTTAAGCAAGTTTTTGGACGGTAAAATTTGCTCAAAAAGGGCCTGCATTTGCGATTTGGACTTGTACTTTCACTTTTTTGTTGCGGTTTTCTTTTTCGAGGCATTGGCCTGCGGATTGTGGGCCAGACAAAGATTGATCCAATATTGGAAATCCTCCCGCGTGCGCATGCCCTCGTCGCTCACGTACACGTAACCCTTCATGGGCCTGCTGGCAAAATCCATTTCGCGGCAGCCCGGACGTTCGATGGCCGACTTGAAGGCTTCTTCGCCCACACGGCACATCATCTCTTCGCCGATCACCCCCACGCACATTTTGTCGTTGACCATGTAACAAATGCCCCCGAACATTCGCTTCTCAATCACGTTTTCCTGCTCCGACAATGCCTCACGGATGCGATCGCTCAATGTTTCGTTGAATGCCATATGATGAAAGATGAAATAGTCCGATTTAAGGTAGTGATATTTTTGAAAACCTAAAAGCTGTAAAGTTTGCACTTGCCTGAATATCGAATACCTATTTCTTTCCGTTTTGGGATAAACGAACTCACAAATCTCTATTAGCTCATGAAAAAAATGATACGGTTTTCCATTTTTTCCGCGGCCTTGTTTTTATTTCTTTCCCACAATGCATTTCCCCAAATTAGTGTAGGTATTCGTGGCGGTGTCAACATATCCAGTTTCAAAGCGCCGCGTCCGGTTAAGTTTAATTCGAAAGCTGGGTTGAATGCAGCATTGCTAATCAATATTCCTTTCAGCCCAAAGTTTAGCCTGCAAATAGAACCAGGGTTTTCACAACGGGGCTCAAATTTTGATATGGATGGGCAATGGAACTTGGATAGTGCCCGGCAGAGAACCCATATTTTTGGGAAAATCCTACTGGGCTACGTGGAGGTTCCCTTGGTGTTTCAATATAAACCACGGTTTGGTAAATTCGAAGGTATTGTTTCTCTGGGGCCCGAATTGCGATTCAGTCTGGGGCCACAGGAAATAAAATCAACTTCCCGTACTTATAAGGATGGGGTATTAGTAGAAGATACTTATACTGAATATGATATGAGACAACCTAACGGTTACCGCACATTTGATTTTGGTTTGGTAGGCGGTGTCGGCGTCTCTTATCCATTGCAGTTTGGCCGGATATTTACAGAAGCGAGATATCATTATGGATTAAGAAGAATGACGTCCAATTCTGAATTGTATAATAAAGGCGTTTCGATACACATGGGAATTTTGATACCAATTAAAAAATAGCTCAGAGAAGTTTTTGGTATTCAATTCCTTTTGTAATTCTCGTAGATATGAAAATGAATTCCCAAATAACTGCTTAAAGCTTTCCGGCAGGTAGTTTGCCTTCCTTCATGAATATAACCTGCTGAGGTGTAAATGCATCCGCATAAAGTCCCGGATCGAGGTGGTAACAGCGGAATAGCTCTGCGATAAAATGCATTCGGTCAGGCAAATCTGCCCAGTCGATGGCGCCGCTTTGGGCCAGACTGTCGGGCGTGGGATCTATCTTGGAAAGTAATGCCGTCAGGCCTGTACACGACAAATGCAGCAATGCGGCCGGGTAGGACTTGTTCAGATCCTTACCCAGCGACAGCCGGAGATCGGGCGGGATTGTCAATGTCATGAGATGTGCCGTGAGCTGCTCGCGAACGATACCCTGCAAGCGGCTCATCAACTGATCGATCGCCGCGTCCAGCCGCGATTTCCTGCCCGTGATTTTCAGGTAGGCAAGCCGCGCACGCGCCAGCCAGCTGTCGGACGGAAAAAAGGCGTCGGTTATTTTCTTTCGGACAATCTCCTTATCTGTGGCAAACGCCGCATTCAGCGATGCGGCAATTTCCGGTTGCAGGCGTGTCTGTTCGTGAAACCCGATTTCGAGATTGGCCAGTAGCTGCAATTCCGTCCGCAACTGCGCGTCCTGTTCGGAAAACGCCTCAAAATAATGCGTAAAAGCCTGTTTGAGATATTGCTGGCCGTCGGGCGGGTTACCTGTGCGCAGAGCTGCGCAAAACGCATCCAGCTGGGGTTGCGCAAATGCCTCATTACCGAAACCGGCAGCAAAGAACCGGGCAAATTCCCACCCGATTTCTTCAAAAACCTTGCGGTTACCCCTGGCCACAGCTTCGCTGATGCCGTTGATAATGCCCGTGAGCCACGTATTGCGGATAATGCCTTGCAATTTTTCTTGCAGCCGATTATCGATCCCTAATTCGTCGGCCACACGCCAAAGCAGCCTCAACTCTTCTAATCGGGCGAGGTTCAGCCGGGCTTCCACGCTTCGGAACAGGTCTTCACGCCGGATACTCTGGCCGGCCTGCTTCGAAGCCCAGGTAGCAAACGTACACCAGTTGGCAACCGGGCCGGTCCGGTTGATAAATGCCGTCGAAAGTTCGCAATAGCATTGGGTAATGCGCAGGTTACGGATCGTCGGGTCGGAGATTGCCGCAATGGCCCGCACTTCGTCCGGGGAAGGTATATGCATATCGGATTGTTTTCCTTGTGGGACTAAAAATAGCAAAACGAGAGAGGCGAAGTGAAATAACCTACTGAAAGGTGCGGACGTTTCCGACATTCGGATCATATTGCGGAGGTTTCGCTGAGCTAAATGATGAAATTCCGACATGACTAATCCGAACGGCCGTTTCCTGACAAATGTCTTCCCACTCGTCGCCGGCCAGGCCTTTTTTCAGACGGCGGGCATATTGGTCGCGGCATTGTCGGGGCTTGTCGGGTATAATCTGGCTGCCGACAAAGCGCTGGCAACGTTACCCGTCGCAGTAGTCAGCATCGGCACCGCGTCAGCATTGATTCCCGCATCGATGCTGATGAAAAAATACGGCCGGAAAACGGGCTTTTTAATCGGGATCGGGCTGGGATTCCTGGCCGGGGCATTGACTTCGCTGGGTATCTATCTGGTTAATTTTTGGCTTTTCGTCGTGGGTAATATGTTTGTCGGGGCATATCAGGGCTTTTCACAGTATTACCGGTTCGCGGCGGCGGAATCCGTGCCGGAGGCCGACCGAAGTAAGGCCATTTCGTGGGTCGTTTCGGGAGGCGTGTTTGCCGCTGTGGCGGGACCGTCCATTGCGCGGCTTACCAAAGACATTGGCGAAATCCCGTTCCTGTATTCCTATTTGTCGATCATGGGGCTGTCGCTGCTGGCAGTCGCGGCCGTTTCGTGCATCCGGCACGACACGCATCAGGCTGCTGTCCAGGAAACTGCGCAGGGAGAGCGCACGCTTTCGGAGATTCTTAAACGCCCCGCATTCATTGCCGCTATCGCTTCTTCGGCGGTAGGGTCAGCCGTGATGGTGATGGTTATGACCGCCACGCCCATCACGATGAAGCTCTGCGGTTACAATGCCGACGATTCTTCGCTCGTCATACAATGGCATGTGCTGGGTATGTTTGTGCCGTCCTTTTTTACGGGCGACCTTATTCAGCGTTTTGGCGCGGTTCGGGTCATTTCCTGCGGGATTCTGATATTCCTTCTGCATTTATCCCTGGCGCTGTCGGGTACGGAACTCTTCCATTTCACCACCGGGCTCATCTTCCTGGGCGTCGGCTGGAACTTCATGTTCATCGGAGGCACCGCATTGCTTACAAAATCCTACGCGACGGGCGACAGGGCCAAAAGTCAGGCTTTTCACGACTTCATGGTATATGCCGTCGCTACATTGTCTTCCTTCACGGCGGGCGCAGCACTCGACCATTGGGGTTGGAATGTGGTGAACCTGATCGCCGCTCCCTTGCTCATCGCCGCTTTCACGATCCTGCAATGGTATGCCATAACGGAACGGAAGTCGCAAGTGGCGCAATAGGAGGGCGATCGGCCCCGGTTACGGAGGGATGTAAACGTACTATTTCTTTTCTTCGATCCTGTCGCCGAGCAGCTCCTTTTCTGCATCCGTCAGGTAATCCACCAATGCGTAGCGCCGCGACTTCGTAATTGCCATTTCATCCATCACATCTACCATGTTTTTGTAGGTGGAAACTGCGGTAGGTTTGATCACAATTACGAGAGCATTGCGGTCGTCACTAGGCCTGCCTTCGAGCGTACTTATCCGCTTGTGTGCGGCGAAAATAACGTTCCGTAGCCCGATTCCCGCGTCTGTGGTTTTGAGCGATGTCAAGGCCTTTTCATCGTTCGGAGCGATGCCATCCAGATAATAGACCTGGTCATGGCTACCCAGAAAAATAGTCAGGGCACCCGATCCCTTGATTGGCAGGCCGTCTTCGTTTCCTTTGGCTGGAAAGAATGCGGAGATCGAAGTAGGCTTGCTCATGGTGGTTGCAAGCATGAAAAACGTGATCAGCAAAAAGCCGAGGTCTACCATGGGCGTCATGTCGATTCGTGTGGAGATTCTGGTTCTCATTCTGCCGGAGCCCGTGCCGTGGGCGTTGCCGGCTACTTCTATCGCTGCCATTGGTCAGGTTGGTTAATGGTTGAAAATAGTGTTAACCTTACTGATCAAATATATAATTTAATTTTATATAAAAACAAGGATAGGTCTGCCTTTTTCGATAAAACCTCAAACCGCTACTTTGGGCTGACAAAGCATTTTGGGTTATCAAAGCGTCGCCACGGTAAGGTATCCCGGCCAGGGCGATTTTTATCTCTCCTGCCGGGAAGCGTTTTCATATTCTTTCAGGCAAGTATCCAACGGCTTACCTTGGTTGTAAATGCAGTCGCAGAACCGTTGGCAGGCTTCGGGATCGCTGTTGCCCGGGCAGCCATTGGTACATTCCTCGGCGGAGTTGCCGGGACGAATGTCGTACAGGTAGGCATTGCCGATGATGACGGTCGCAATGGCAGCGATTACCAGTCCGAAAAATGCGAATGGGAACTTGTTGCTGCTTGCCTTGTAACGCGGTAGGCCGAGGTCGGCTGTTTTGAATGGCATAATGTACCGCAGCCTGTCGAAGTACCAGCAAAGCAAATAGGCGTTCGCCAGGAGGATCAGCGTAACAATGCGGGTGCCTTCAAAACGGGTGGCGTACACCAGCACGGAGATATTGAGCATGATAGGGAAAGCCATGAGTGCGCCCAAGACTGCCGTACGCGGAATGAGCAGCAGGGCGGCGGTGATCAATTGCCCAGCGCCGATAAATGTATAATAGTAGCCGGTCAGATGCAGCGCATCGAAGTAGTGACCAAGTGGATGGTTTGAGGGTAGCGCCGTAAACCTTTCTCCCATCACCTTCACCATCCCCGAAGGAATAAACGCCATAGCCACACCAATGCGGCAAAAGATGGCAAAGTAGCGGAACCATTTGTTCCCTTTTGCTTCCACGTAAAATGCAGCTAGGCGGTTTAGAAATGACATAGCAGTTGATTTTTCTTCAAATATTTAAAAAGTACTTTGAAATACAAAGTTAATTTGAAAATCTTTTTTTGATTTCAGAAAGATAACATGGCGCATGCGGTTTGTGGCGAATTTTCGACAGTAAAATAATATTATCAGTTACATCACCGACGGTTACAATAATCTAGATTAGCGGGTCGCAGACATTTCTAATCAACCGTCATATGCAAAAGATATTTTTACAAACCGCGCTGGTAATCGCTTTCGGATCAGGGATTTTCAGCACTACGTACGCACAGGTGGGTATAGGCACGCAGACGCCCGACGCCAGCGCGCAACTCGACATTGTGTCCACCACGAAGGGACTCCTCGTACCCCGTATGACCACCGCTCAACGGACAGCCGTAGCGAATCCCGCCGATGGTTTGCTGGTATACGATACGGATAGCAAGCACTTCTGGTTCTATGCGGGCGGAAGCGGCTGGGCCAAGCTGGATAATGAGCCATTTACATTGCCTTATTCAGCCACGCAAAGCAGCACCCCGGGCTTAATGACGATAACGAATCAGGCCAATGGCTATGCCGCAAGTTTCAAGGTGGACCAGGCGGTGAGTACCAGTGCTGCCGTGAGAGGCGAGGTGAATTCCCAGTTTGCTAATTTTGGCGCGGCCGGTATTTATGGCATTGCTTCTGGAAGCGTTGGGCAGGCGGGGGCGTTCCATGCCAGCAATCCGGCTGGTGACGGAAACGGAATTGTCTCAATTGTTGAAGGCACCGGCGACGCCGTTATCGCTCAGGCGAAGCAAACAGGTCATGCCATTTATGCCGCTCATTCGAATGCGGGCAACGCCATTAATGCTACCATCTCGGGCGCAGCGTCGGGAAAGGTTGCTTTCTTCGGGAATACGGCCACTAACAATACGAATAATATTGTCGAGATCAACACGCAAGGCAAGGGAAACGCTTTCCTTGCCAACCACAGAGGAACGGCCGGTAATATTGCAGTATTTCAAGCGGCGGGGGCCAACGTCGCCCGCATCGACAGGGCAGGAAAGGGGTATTTCAATGATGGTACCCAAAATTCCGGCGCCGACCTCGCAGAAGCTTTTGAGGTGACCGATAACATTGCATCGTACGAGCCGGGCGACGTGCTGGCGATTGCCACCGAAAAGGACCGGACCGTGGAAAAAAGCGCCGGTGCCTATTCTACGCTGGTACTGGGGGTGTATGCCACCAAGCCGGGCGTGCTGCTCACCGATCAGCCGGTAGACGTGGAAATGATCGACAGGGTACCGATGGGAGTAGTAGGCGTAATCCCTACAAAGGTGTGTACCGACGGCGGGGCCATTCACCGGGGCGATTTGCTGGTAACGTCCTCGCGGCCCGGTGTGGCCATGAAAGCCGATCCCGGTCAGGTTAAACCGGGGCAGGTAATCGGTAAAGCATTGCAGAATTACTCGGGGGATGGAGTCGGGAAGATCAACGTGTTTGTGAATGTTAAATAAATTAAAACGCCGCCGGATTTGCCGGCGGCGTTTTAGTTACTCGCTTTTCAGGACTTTCGCCGGGTTACTCCGGGCAGCCCGGGCGGTTTGGGAGCCGATCATGACCAGGGCCAGCAGCATCACAATCAATGCCCCGCCCAGCATTTCGGGGATACTAATGGGCTGGTGGTAGGCAAAGCCGGTAAGCAGTACTTTATCGAATAGCAGGTAAGTGGCCGGCAAGGCTATCAGTGCTGCAACGGCCAGCAGGGTGATAAAGCCGCGGCAGAGGAGGTATACCAATCCCGGCTCGCTGGCACCCAGTACTTTGCGGATACTGATTTCCTTCAATTTTGTTTCGGTTGTGAACACGACCATGCCGAAAAGGCCTAGCGAAGCAATGCAAATAGCCAGGAACGCCAGAAAGCCTATCACTTTGATCATCATGGAAAACCGGCTGTATGCGTCTTCAATCTGATCATTATAAAAATTCGCTTTCAGCGGGTGAATCTTGTCGAACCGTTTCCAGGCCGATTCAATTTTCGTCATCGTACTGGCGAGGTCGGTGGAAGCTATTTTGAGGTTCAGATAACCCCATGGCTCGCTTTGCGAATAGCGGAACATCACCGGTTCTATCTTGTTTTCGACGGTTCCGTAATGAAAGTCTTTCATGACCCCGATAATCGTCAGGTCTTGCCCGTCGACCTTCAAAACGTGTCCTAATGCCTTCTGAGGGTCGCGTCCGCCGATATTGAACCGTTTCAAAACCTGCTGGTTGACGATCAGCTCGCTTTCTTTTCCTTTTTCCGGCCGTAGTGTGAAGTTGCTGCCGCTAATCAGTTTGTGTTGGTGAATAGGGAGGTAGTTTTCGTCCACTGTATTGACCCAAACCAAAGCCGAATCTCCGGGCGTTGACGCATTGGGACGATATTTTACATCAAAACCATACATACTTCCCAGGCTGGTAACCATGCTGGATTGGGAGATCTTCGATACTTCGGGAATTTCCGACAGCTCTTTTTTTAATGCCGCTGCGTCGGCACCATTAAGCTTGATATTCAGGATGTTTTCGGTCGTGAAGCCGAGGTCGAAATTCAGAAAGCCCTTGTACTGGCTGTACCCTGCGAGCGTGGTAGCGATGAATACCAACGAGAGCGTGTATTGTGCCACAATCAGTACCCGTCTTAATCCGATGTGCCTGAAAATCCGTAGCCCGGAAGCATCCTTCATCGCAGACAATGCATTGATCTTCGAAAAGAAAACGGCGGGAAGAAATCCTGCGACGAGGCCGGTAATGATTGCCAACGCGATAAACGAAAGCACCGACCGAACCGAAAGGTTGAGTTTGAATATTTCGGGAATATGCGGGTCGAGCGCCAGGAATTCACGTCGCAGGACCAGGTACAACCCGAAAGAAAAGACCAGTGCCAGAAAGGAAATCAGCACTGCCTCGGTCATAAATTGCCCCAAAACATGGCTCCTGCGTGCACCTATGATCTTGCGCACGCCCACCTCGCGCGAGCGCCTGAGCGACCGCGCGACCGACAGGTTGGTATAGTTGAAGCAAGCCGACAAAATGATCACAAAAGCCAGCCCGGCTAATATCCAGAGGGTAGTTGGTTCCATCCGCGGCCCCATATTGTTTGAAAGTTTGCGTCCCAGTGCAATGTCCTTCAGTGGTTGGAGCGACAATGTTACCTTTTTCCGGACAAGGGCCTTGTTCTCTTCCGAACTGATTTGACTGAGCGCCCGCTGTACGCCTGCCGTGCTGCCGTTTTTGGCAAGGGTTATATAGGTATAGTTGGACCATACATTGTCCCAGTTATACAATTCATCCTGCTTTTTGCCTATCGTTGCGTCCCAGCTGGCAAACGACAGAAGGGCATCAAAATGGATATGGGAAAGGGTCTGGATATCCCTGGCGACGCCGGTAATCTGGTAGTCGAGCGTATCGAAGCGCACAGTCTTACCCAAAACCTGGGTGCTGCCGAACAGCCGCTTTGCCGTTTTTTCCGTCAAAACCAGGGAGTAGGGTTGTTGGAGGGCCGTTGCGGGATCGCCTGCTACCAACGGAAAGGTAAATACCTTGAAGAATGACCGATCGGCCCAGGTAGCTTCGAGGGGGAAAGTATTTTGCCCCACCTTGGCATCTCCCGAAAAACCATTCCGAAGCATGGTAAAGTTCTCTACGCCCGGAACGTCACCAGCGAGTCTTTGGGCGGTTCTTACGGACGTCGAAGCCAGGTCCATCGGCGTCTGGCCGTCATTCTGATGATGCGTGATCACCCGGTAAATGCGGTCCTTCTTTTCATGAAAATCATCGTAGGAAAGCAGATCATTCACGATGGCAATCACCAGCAATCCAACCGACATGCTCACCGCAAGGCCGACAACGTTGATAAACGAAAAGAGTTTGTTGCGGACGAGGTTACGTCTCGAAGTTTTAAAATAGCTGCCGATCATCATGAATTGGGTTAGAAAAGTGAGAGGTTCTATTTTGCGGATGGTATAGGGCCTGAGGAACTTGATCACATCGAGCCAATAGACCAGGCGTGCATAACGGAGACCTTTCCGGCGCACATTCCGGATAAAATATTCGTAGAGATCGCCTTCCAGGTCTTCCAGCAGCCGGGGCCGGCAATACCATCTCAGGAAAGCCGTGGCCCATTGCGGAGGTTGCGGGTCCTTGTTCATATGGATCCTTCCAGGTTAAAACCAGGGATATTCCGCCAGATAGCCTCGCGCAGTTCCTTCGCACGCATGAGCGCGACCTTGCCCGCGTGGGTTACTTCATAAAAGCGTTTGCGCTTACCTCCCCGTGTGGCACTGGCATCGCCCAGGTGGCTTTTGGCCAGCCCCTTTTCTTCAAGCCTGTTGAGTACGGCATGCACCACGCCCAGCTTGGCCGAGCGGCCCGTGTACCTTTCCAGTTCGTCGCAAATCGCTACACTGTAAGCTTCGGCAGCGAGCGCGGCAATGGTGAGCAATACCAGTTCTTCAAATTCGCCAAGGTTGGTCCCTTTCATCTGGCCGACAGTATTTTAGTGTATTTAGTCATTAAATGTATGTATTATCAGAATATAAAATCATGTTTTGTATGTAAAATATTTTTTAGCATTAACAATCTCTATTTTTTTATCCCCGGGCTAAAGACCGGGGCAAGGGGACTGCGAGGGGACAAAAAAGAGGTTGCCGCTGCCGGCAACCTCGCTGTCAAAGTAGTATACATGACAATTACTAATAATTCATGACAATGCATCACTACATCTGACAATGCATAACCATTCATGACCATTCATGACAATTCATGACTACATCTGACCATTCATGACAATGCATGACAATGCATCACTACATCTGACAATTCCTAACACACCGCACCCTACCAACCCGGGTTCTGGCCCAAAGCAGGATTTCTGATGCGATCCGGTTCCGGAATGGGATAGAGGTATTTCTTGTCCGCCCATTCGCGTGCGCCGGGGTTCCACATTACCTCGCCGGAAGTACCTTTTGATAATTGAATGCGGCCTACGGCAGTCGAGGGACTCACATCCACGAATGCGATACCCGGCGTGGTGGAAGTAGGTTTGGTACCCTGGTAGAAATACACGTCGTTCTTCCCGTCGCCGTTCAGATCATATTCGCCGAGCGCCGGTACGTACATGCCGTTCATCGGGCTGCTCTGGAACAGATTACCGAGTTTCCATCTTCTCAGGTCGTCGGGGCGGAGGCCTTCGAAGATCATCTCCGTACCTCTTTCGCGCAATACTTCGAGCAGCACCGGATTGGTAAACTTGCCGCCAAAGAAAGACACCATGTAAGGATCGGCTGTGGTAGGAAGGCTCGTCAATGTAGTGCCGGTGATACCCGCGCGCTTGCGCAACGCGCCGATCGTGTTCGTCCACTCCGCGTCCGTCATTTTATCGAGCTCGGCCAGTGCTTCCGCTTTGTTCAACAGTACTTCCGCCCAGCGCATGATGATATGCGCATTATCGTTGCGGCTTTCGTCATCGAAAGGAAAGCGCTCGTCATAGCACCATTTGATCGGCTGGTAGCCGGTGTAGGTCTGGCTGAAATTCGGGGGGGCAATCACGGGGACGCCGTTTTCGGTGCGGGTGTAGTCGCCGGTACGGATGGTTTGTTTCAAACGCAAATCGCGGTTCTTAACCTCTTCAACGAAAGGGGTTGTTTCGTAGTCCTTTTTGCTGGTGAAAGGAGTACCATCCAGGTTCAGGTAGGTATTTACAAACCGGCGCGTCAGGCTGGGACGGTTGCCGTAAGTAGGACTGATGAACCGGCGGTTGGCCGAGCTGTATATCTGCAAGCTCGCGCTCAATGCTACCGAGAGGATCGTTTCGTCGGTGTAGGCACTTTTCGCGAGGAAGAGTTCGCGGTAGGCTCTGTCGGGTGTAGTCGAATGCAGCGTAAAGCCGGTGATCGCGTTGGCCTCTTTTACTACCTCTTCATACCACGTATTGGCGGTTGCCTGCTTGTTGTCTTCGGTATGATATTTCCGCCAGGATGCCTCGAACAATGCTATCCGCGTTTTGTAAGCGCGGGCGACGTTTTTGGTAATGCGTGTCACCGAGGGGTCGGAGGTCAGCGTAATGTTCTCGATCGCGAAGTTGAGGTCCGCCAGCACTTTGTCCATTACTTCATAACGGTTCATACGAGCGCCATACAGCGCCGCATCGTCGTCCACGCCGATGGTCTTATCGATCCAGGGAACATCACCGAATCTTTTTACTTTATCAAAATAGAACAAGGCCCGGAAAAAGCGAGCGACCCCCAGGTAATGATTCTTGGTTGGGACAGTGCTTTTTTCGGTATTTTCAATGAAGTAATTGATGTTGCGCAGCTGTGTCCAACTCCATCCACTGCTGGTGATGGGGCTTAATGCATTGACGGCAAGGTAGTCGTCGACGCCGTTTCGGGCCACGAGGTCGGAGTTGTCGTCGATCTGGAATACGCCTACATCGGTACCGGGAAGCAGGTCGTAAAAAGAGCCCGCATAAAGTTCCAAACCGCTTTCGGAGCCGAACACGGCTTCATTGGTGGCGGTATCCACCGGTACCTCGTTCAGATCGCAGGAGCTTGCCGTAGCGAGCAGCATGACGGCAAGGGTGTAGCTAAGTATTTTTTTCGTCTTCATAAATTCCATTAAAAATTGAGTGACAAGCCGATCGATACGGATTTCAGCATCGGGTAGTTGTAACCGTCACCAGAGCTTCCGCCGCCAAGGTCGCGGTCGGATCCGTAAATGCTGGTCACGTCGGTGTCGCGGGTCCATTTGTACAGCGGCGACCACGTCCAGATATTTTCGCCTGAAACGTAAACTTTCAGGTCGCGGGCGTGGATTTTCGAGGTAATGCGCTCCGGAATGGTGTATCCTATTTGCAGGTTTCTTAAACGGATATAGCCCACGTTCTGCATGTAACGGTCGTTGGCAACCTGCAACGCGCGGCCTGAGCCTTGCGCCACATATCCTACGAGACGCGGCAGGTAAGCATCGAAGTTGCCCAGCTCTTCGCGGTACATATTATCCTTTTGCCAGCGTGGATAGGCGTTGTAAGGACGGTTGTACTGTCCCCAGAAACGCGCTTCCGATGATGGATACCAGTTTTGCTTCAATACCCCCTGGAAGAAGGCGCCGAGAAAGAAGCCGTTCCAGTCACCCGACAGGTTCACTCCGTAGCTGTAACGCGGCTCAGAGTTGCCGATAATGGTTTTGTCTCCCGAATTACCCACACGGTTCAAACCCTGGTAAATCACATTGTCACCGTCCAGGTTCTGGAATTTCAGATCGCCGGGATAGTTTTTTCGCGTGTTGGTGTTGGGGATGTTCGATTGGGAAGGAGATTCTGCGATTTCAGCGTCTGATCGAAATAAACCTGCCACTTTGTATCCCCAGATCTCACCCACGCGCTGGCCTTCGTAATAGTCGGTCAGGTTTTTGTCGGGGTTGTTGTATTTGGTGATAGTCGCTTTGTAATCGGCCAATGTGAAACGGACATTATAGTGGAATGGCTTGGACGCCATGTTGAACTGATCGTCCCAATTAATCGAAAGCTCCCATCCGTTCGTTTTCAGGTCGGCATAGTTCCCTTTTGGAACGCCCGTTCCAAAAACAGCAGGCAATGTCGGTCCGACGGTGAACATGTCCGTCGTTTTACGCTGGTACATATCTCCGGAGAATTGGAGGCGGCCGTTCAGCGCATAGAAATCCAAACCAAGGTTGGCGGTGGTAGCCGTTTCCCAGGTCAGACCGTTCGGTACGACACCCGGCATACTCGTAGTTTGCGGACGAATCCCGTTGATCACGCGTCCGGATTGCGAAATGCTGAATTTCTCATTGAATGTGTACGGGTCGATATTACCATTACCCAGCGAACCGTAAGAAGCACGGACTTTCACGTTGGAAAGGATTTTGGGGTCCACTTTCCAGAATGGCTCCTCGGATACCCGCCATCCAGCCGATACCGACGGGAAGAATGCCCATTGCTGGTCGGTCGGGAACTTGGAAGAACCATCGTAGCGCCCGTTCACTTCAAGCAGGTAGCGCTCGCGGAAATTGTAGTTCAAACGGAAAAAACCTCCCGCGATAGCCCATTTACGGTAACCGCCCTGAGTGGTGATGCTTTGTCCCAATGCGAGGTTAATATCGTCCGCGCCGCTGTACACAATACCGTTGCGCTGCGCAGCCAGGTTGGTCGTGAGTGACCGCTCGTAGTTGAAACCGCCCAGCAAGGTGAAGTTGTGCGCATTGTTGAACGACTTCACGTAGTCGGCATAGAAGTTGGTAGCGAGATAGTTAATCGTGTTGCGCCCTTCCGCAATGTCGTTGGTGTTGGTGCCGGTATAGCCGATTACCCCCTTGGTGCGGCTGTATGGTACCTGCACCCGAATCTGGCTCGTCGCGAGGTCGGTGCTCTGGAACGTCATGTTGGCTTTAAGCGTCAGCGCTTTCTGGAAGAATTGAGCTTTCAACGCCGTCTGGTTTTTGAGGAACCGGCGGGTCTGATCCTGGGCATTGCGGCCGTAATAGTAATCACCCACGGTGTAAGCCGCAGAGAATGAAAGTGTTCCGTCTGGGTTGGTCAATGGTGCCAACGGGTGGCCTTCGTCGGCGATGTTACGGTAAATACCGCTACCTTCACCGACATTCAGCGGCTGGTGGTATTTCATCGACGAGAACTCGGTGTTGTTATCTACGCGCAGCCACGACGTAAGCTGCACACCGCCTTTACCGCGGAAGTTGTACATGCTGTATTTATCGGTGTTGTAGCGGAACAGACCATCCTGGTTATTGAAGCGCCCGCTCAGCAAATAAGTCGCTTTGTCGGTGCCGCCGGCGATGGACAATGCGTGGTCTTGAGCGCTGAGGTTTTTCTTGTAGAGCTCTTTATACCAATCGGTGCTGTAATAGTACTGATACTCGCCTGTCGAGGGGTTCACTTCTACGCGGGGCAGCGAGGGATCTTCGTATCTCCGTTTGATCTCCGCCAGGTAGGCAGGCGAGAATGCAATGGTTTTGTTGATCGCGGTCGGCGTGCTGCCGTTGTCGTTCCAGCGCGACCAAGCATCGCTGAAACCCTGTGCCCATGGATAAGAATCCACGATATTGTCTGGTACTTCGGTCGGTGCTTTGATCGAGTAGTTGGCCGAATAGGAAACCCGCATTTTGCCTTCGGGGGCTGGTTTCGTAGTAATCAACACCACCCCGAACACGGCACGGGCACCGTAAATGGAGGCCGAAGCCGCATCTTTCAATACCGAAATGCTCTCGATATCCTGCGGGTTCAGCATGCGCGGGTCACCTTCCACACCGTCGATCAGGACGAGTGCACTTCCTTGCTGACCAATGGAAGTAGTACCGCGGACGTTGAACTGAGGTGATTGCGTAGGTTTCCCGTCGAACATCCGGATGTTCAGGTTGGGTACGACACCCACCAGGCCTTGCGCGAGGTTAGGCACGGGACGGTTTTGCAGCACTTCCTGCCCCACCTGGTCCACCGCACCGGTCAGGTTTACTTTCTTTTGGGTGCCATATCCGACAACCACCACCTCGTTGAGCGATTTGGTGTCGGCCTTCAATGCGACATCGATGGTGGACCGTGTGCCAGTCGCGACTTCCTGGCTTGTGTAGCCAACATAAGAGAACACCAGCACGGCGCCGCCTTCGGGGATTTCGAGGGTGTAGTTACCGCTTGCATCGGTGACCGTACCAGCCTGACTGCCTTTGATAACGACGTTCACACCGGGGATACCGTCGGGGGTATCACCATCGGTTACGCGACCTTTGATCTGACGATCGGCCTTCACAATGCTCTTGTGTACGTTACCGGGCAGAGTGCCGGTTTTAAGGGTAGGGCTTGCCAAGCTCGTGCCGCCGATTATCGCGAGCAGCGCCGCATGGGCAATCGATTTTTGTAAGGTGCCTGCACCAAGCGGCCACCTTTCGTTACATCGATACATATGGGTGTAGATTTTGGGTATGGTGAATGAATTGAGTTAGTTCCGGTTTTGAGGCGACAAAATTGGGTAATCCGCATTATTTAAGGCTGCCGCGGATCGCTATTTAACAATATCATAATCTGGGTAGCCAGACGAGTTAGGGGGATTTACGCCTTAAAAAGTCAAGAATGACTGAACAAATACTGTATTTATTTAACTATGTAATGAAAAAATATTAATAATAAAATAGAAAAGTGCCGCAGTAGTGACGATCGGTAACATAGGGGAGTGCGTTTGAGGAGGAGAGATGGTTACGATTGGCGGCCTGGCGTGTGGGTTCTCTACGAATGATTGTTAATTTTAGCCGCATTTAATTTAAAAACTAAACCTCATGCAATTGAAATCAACTTCGCTGGCAGCTGCGCTGCTCCTGTTACTGACCGTTAGTTTCCAGGCCCTGGCGCAAACCGGCCGCCCCGATCCCGAGAAAAAACTGACCGAAATGGGTATTACCCTGCCTAAGCTGAATCCCGGAAAAGGAAACCTCCTGCGTGCGGTACGCGTGGGCAACCTGATCTACCTTTCGGGCCACGGCCCCGACAAACCAGGCGGCGGCCAGATCCTCGGCAAAGTAGGGGATGACCTCACCGTCGAGCAGGGAAAAGAAGCAGCCAAACTTTGCGGTATCGCACTGCTCGCTTCCTTGAAATACGAGATTGGCGACCTGAAAAAAGTGAAAAGGGTGATCAAGGTACTAGGCCTCGTGAACTCCACGCCGACGCTGACCCAGCAGCCGCAGGTCATCAATGGCTTTACGGACTTTATGGTCGAAGTTTTCGGCGAAAGCGGCAAGCACGCACGTTCAGCAATCGGTGTGGCGTCGCTCCCTTCGGGTATCGCCGTGGAGATCGAAATGATCGTCGAGGTAGAGCCGTAAGTGCTTTTTTATTGGAAAAACCTTATTATTGAGTGTATTAATCCAAAGCAACCACCACCATGGCTACCGTAAACATTTACCTCACTTTTAACGGCAACTGCGAAGAAGCCTTTAACTTTTACAAATCCGTTTTTGGCGGAGCGTTTCCGTATGTAGGTCGGTTCGGGGAAATGCCGCCGGGGGAGGATGGCAAGACTATGAGCGACGAGGATGCGAACCGGATCATGCACATCAGCCTGCCGATCAGCAGGGAAACGATCCTGATGGGTAGTGATACGGGCGGTGAATGGGCGGCGGGCTACCAGCCGGGGAACAACTTTTCGATCTCGGTCAATGCGGAAAGCCGTGGCGAAGCCGACACCCTTTTTGCCGGACTTTCGGCGGGCGGGCAGGTAACGATGCCGCTGGCCGACACGTTCTGGGGGGCGTATTTTGGAATGCTGACCGATAAATTTGGGATTAACTGGATGGTCAACTACGATGATCCGGAAAAAATGCAAGGCAAATGACCGTCGAACAGGTATTAACACAGCTTGAATCGCTCGGATCCGAAAAAGTGCGCGCCATGAATACGAAAAATGGCGCGCACGAAAATCAGTTCGGGGTTAAAATGGGCGATATCAGGGCCATCGCGAATAAAATCAAGTCCGACCATGAGCTGGGCCTGGCTTTGTGGGACACCGGCAACATCGAGGCGCAGCTTTTGGGAATGCTGATCATGAAGCCCAAACTGCTGTCTGTCGGCGAGCTCGACCGGCTGGTGCATGGTGTCAACTACGGCTGGGTGGCCGATTGGTTTTCATCCTACATTGTGAAGGAACATCCGCAAAAGGAAGAACTTCGCGAGGTATGGATGGAATCGGGCTACCCGTGGGCGGCACGTGCGGGATGGAGCCTCACGGCCGGGCGTGTGACGCGCAACCCCGAGGGGATCGACGTCCCCGGCCTGCTCGACCGCATCGAATCCGAAATGCCCGTAGCCCCGGCACCCGTACAATGGACCATGAATACCACTCTGGCGCAGATCGGGATCAATTTTCCGGAGCTTCGTGCACGTGCGCTGGCGATCGGCGAAAAGCTTGGTATTTACCGCGATTACCCGGTTTCAAAAGGCTGTACATCGCCCTTTGCGCCGATCTGGATCAATGAAATGGTCAACAGGCAGACCAAGTAACGGCTGCCTAACGCCTGATCAGGAAGAATCCTTTGTCATAACCGGCCTTCACGTGATCGATCTCCATTTCCTGCTCTCCCGCAACGAACGATTCGAACTCCATTTTGATTTCGTAGCCTTCAAAATGTTCGAGGAAACGCTTCTCATTGAAAAACCAGGCGGGATAATGCGCCTCATAAATCTCCGGCGGTACCACTTGCAGCGTTAGCCGGTCGGGCCGATCGGCTTTGATGAACGCCGTCCGGTCGATGAGGATGTATTTAAAATGATATTGTTTGATCTCTTCCAGGAACTCATGCGGCTTTTCGAGGTATTGCACCACACTCGAAAGCAGCAGCACGTCGGCCTTCCGGGCCTGCATACTTTCTTCGATCGTAAAATGGAATTTCAGGATGTTGTCCTCGAAGAACTCCTTTCCGCAGCGGACATAATTCTCTTGCTCCACAACGCTCCAATGCAGTTGCACGGACTGCGGGATCACGTCCCTCACCTGGTAATAGGTGCTGCCCAGCGACCCGCCGAAATCGAGGACCGTCAAATGGTTACCGCATTCAACGGCCGTGTAGAGAAGGGCTGAAATGACTGAGTAGGGGTAAACCTTTTTGTCAAACAGCACCGAATCGCGCTCGTAAACTGCCTGGCCATTTTTTACTTTCAGGAGGGCGTTCTTTGTTTTGTCCAAAATCGGCTCGGCCTCGTAGCCTCCCGACAACGCGGTGAGCGCTTCCCATTTTTTATAGTCGCCAAACCAGCCGTACGGATTTTTTTTCTTCGGTTTAAAAAAGCCCATATTATTCTTTTAGGATCGTCCGCAATTTAGGGGTTTATTCATTAACTCCGTTATAATACGATCTTACCATAGTCAACTCGATGATAATGAGTGTAGTTGTATATTATATAACTGATAGTCAATTAATTCTGTACACAATTTCCAACCTTGTTTGAGAGGAAATGGTCAAGTGTATATTATTTTATCAACCGAAAGGATAGCTAGATTCGCAATTTATCATTGATATTTGTAGAAGAAGCCACCCTCTTCTACCCCTAACATACTTTAATGCAGAATTTTTGTACCCTTTTTAATTCGGGCTACCTCTCGCGGGGATTGGCGATGTACAATTCGCTGCTCCGGCAAGGGGGTGATTTTCATTTGTATATTTTCGCGTTCGACGACGCCTGCGACGCATTATTGCGCCGGCTCAATTTAACGAATGCGACGATTGTTTCCCTGCACGAATTTGAAACTCCCGAACTGCTCGCCGTAAAAAGCAGCCGTACCGCCGGCGAGTACTGCTGGACTTGTACCTCTTTCACGATTTGGCACTGCATTCACACGTTTTCGCTCGACCATTGCACTTATCTCGATGCGGACCTCCTGTTTTTTGCCGATCCGAAAGTACTGACGGACGAAATGGGCGAAAAATCGGTACTGATTACGGCGCACCGGTACGCTGCTCAATATGATCAGTCGGAAAACAGCGGTATCTATTGCGTGCAGTTTGTCACTTTCAGGAGTACGGAGGAAGGGCTTGCCGTGCTGGCCTGGTGGATGAATGCCTGCCTGGAATGGTGCTATGCGCGCTTCGAGGACGGTAAATTCGGGGATCAGAAATACCTGGATGACTGGACGGAGCGCTTTACGGGTGTGCACGTACTCGAACATCCGGGTGGGGGGATAGCGCCCTGGAATGCCGTTGATTATGCTTGTGAAAATGCGGAAGGACAGCTGTTTGTACGGAAAGCAAATGCTGAAAAAGTCCCGCTCGTGTTCTATCATTTCCACGACTTCCGGTATTGCATCGACAAGAGCTTCCGGCTCACCGCCGAACAATACCGGCTCCCGGAAAGTATGATCCGGCTTGTGTACAGTATTTATATCAAAGCACTCTCTTCCGCCGAAGCAGAGCTCGTGTCGGTCGATCCAGCGGCTGTTGTCCATGAGCCACCGATGATCCTGAAATGGATCGAAGTCAGCTTGTCGCGACGGATACAGTTTGGGCTGCGTGGGCGCTATAAGAATTATACCAAAAAGAATGCACTAACCTAATCTAAATCGTAAACACCCCTTGGCTCGTTTAATTAATCTGAAAACCTTTACGGACACCCGCGGAAGCCTGACCGTGATCGAGCGTGTGATCCCGTTCGAGATCAAACGTATTTTTTACGTGAATGGCCCCGATCATTTCAAAACCGGCGGAAAGCGCCAGCATATGAAACAGGCGGTGATTTGTTTGAAAGGAAGTTGCCTCATCGCCAACCGTACCGGCACCGAAGAGCAGCATTTTATCCTCAATACGGCGGATCAGTGCCTGCTGCTGGCACCCGAAGACCGGCACGAAATGCTGGAAATCACGGACGAGTCTATTCTGATGGTGCTTGCCTCCGAGCCGTTTGAGCATGAGGAATGCGTGCAAGAGCCCCGGCAGTATGAATTTTCGCTTACTTAATGGGTTGCTGACGCGCCCACTGCATGCAATATGCTGCCGAAAATTACCATTGTGACTCCGTCGTTCAACCAGGCGAAATACCTGGAAAGTACCATTCTCTCGGTGCTGGGACAGGGGTATCCCGATCTGGAATACATAATCGTCGACGGCGGCAGTACGGATGGCTCGGTGGATATCATCCGGAAGTATGAGAGCCAGCTGGCCTGGTGGGTGAGCGAGCCCGACAAAGGTTTGTACGACGCCCTGCAAAAAGGTTTCGGAAGGTCGTCGGGTGACATTATGGCCTGGCTCAATGCCGATGATATGTATCATTCCCAATCTCTTTTTACGGTCGCCGGGATTTTCAACCGGTTTGCGGATGTGAAATGGCTCATGGGGGCCAACACGTTTTTCGATGAGGCGGGGCGGCCTTTCCTATATGACGACCTCCCGTATGGCCAGCGCTGGTCGCGGTTGCGATTGCAATTATCCGACGGCGGGTTTATACAGCAGGAATCGGTTTTCTGGCGACGTGCCCTGTGGGAGCAGGCGGGCGGTTGTATTGATCAAAATCACCCGTTAGCAGCGGATTTCGAGCTTTGGCTTCGTTTTTTCAGGTATGAGCGCCTGTACACGACGTCTTTTATGCTGGGTGGTTTTCGCTTTCGGAGCGAAAATCAGAAGAGCTATAACCAGCGCGGGCAATATCTGGCTGAGATGAAACAGCTGCTCGCAAAGGAAAAACGTAATGCGTGGGAGCTGGCGTTCTGTCGTTTCATGCTCGCCATCATTAAGGCTATTCCAAAACGAAAATGGCGGAACCGCCTCGCCGCAAAACAGCTTGGCTTGCCGCCCAAAATTGTAGCCGACCGGAACGCGGGAATGGTCATGCAGGAAAGTTTCTAACGGGCGAAAAGCCTTTCTTTTAGTCTTTTGAATAGAAATCTAAGGAAAATAGCCGTGCCGAAATGCTTCAAGATCAGGCCGGCTTTTTCATTTTCAAAAACCCGGTCTTTTTGCAGCGATGATATGCCCGTATCATTAAAAATGGCGATGTTGAAATCTCTGAAAGTAAAATCGTATCGTTTGTCGCTGTGGCATTGCATGTTGAACACATGGTCGGCTGAAATGCGGTAACGCGTGTCGTACCTGCGCACAGCGAACACACCTGCGGGATAAATGATTGCCTGGTGGTTAATGCCCGTTTTCGCCTGCTGATAGGGAGTCATTTCGCCGAGGTACTTTCGGCCGGCTTTGAGTACACTGCCGTAGTAGATCGCGTGAGCGTCTGTGAGCTCTTCTGCCATTCGCGAGAACTCGGGGGTAAGTATGTCGTCGGCGCCGATGAAATAGATCCATTGCCCTTTCGCGTGATCGAGGGCTTTGTTCATGGCCTCGTAAATGCCGCCGTCTTTTTCACTTTTCCAGAAGGCAAGTTTGCTGTCATTTTTGTGGAGTACAGCGGGTGTGTGGTCGGTGCTGCCGCCGTCCATGACGATGACCTCGATATGGGGATAACGCTGATCGTAAACGCTGTCGAGGCATCTCTGCAAAAACCTTTCTGCATTGTAGGTCACCAGGATGACGGAGATCAATGGACTGTTACTCATGCATTAAAGCGCAAATTCTCCCTCGGCCAGTCCAACCGGCTCGGCGTGGGCAAGGTATTGGTGTATCCCCTGGCAGCAATACACGGTTTTGTTCAACAATGCTTCGGTGAGGTAAGCTTCATTTTTGGGGCAGCGGGCACGGTCCACCTCGGGGTGGTAAATATGGAACACAACCCCGCCGAATTTGGCGGCACGTTTCTTGATGCCCGAATTGAGGAGCCTTACGGCAATTTCATTGTCTTCACGGCCCCAGCCCCGAAAAACTTCGTTGTAGCCATTCACCCGGAGCAGGTCTTCCCGCCAGAATGCCATATTGCAGCCTCGCAGCGCAAAGATATCGTGCGTTTTATAGCGATCGGCCATATATCTGCTCAGCCAGGCGACACTGAACCGGTTCGTAAAATTGCCGAGTCCCGACTGGAACGGCGTTACCCGTGCCTGCCGCCGGTTGAGCATTTTTTCGGATAGCTCTTTGGTCATTAACACCCTGCTACCTGCCACAAACGAGCCCCGTTTGCTTAATGCGAGGTGGTCTTTGATAAAATGCCTGTGCAGGATCAGATCGCCGTCGACCTGGATAATGTAGTCGCACGAGCTCATAGCAATGGCTTTGTTCCGGATTTTGGATAGCTGAAAACCGTTGTCTTCCTGCCAGACGTGGATGAGTTTCACCGGGAATAAAGGCCTCATGGCTTCGACTACGTCCGCGGTTTGTCCGGTGGATCCGTCGTCGGCGATAATCACCTCATCGGGCAATACCGATTGCCCTAATACACTGAGCAAACAAAGCCGCAGTGCTTCCGGCCAATTGTAGGTGGAAATAATCAGCGAGCTTTTAGAGAAGGTTTTCATATCCATTAAGACATCTTTTGACTTTTGTTAGCAGGGTATGTTGGATGATCTGGCGGTGAAAAGACTCGTTCGACCGGGGCAACTCGTCGTGATGCAGGTGGTACTGTACTGCGCCCAGTTTCACGATTTTCTTGACGATGTTGTTGTTGATAAAGCGTGCGGCCAGTTCTTCGTCTTCGTGGCCCCATCCGCTGAGCTCATTATTATATCCGTTCACGCGCAGGAAATCGTCTTTCCAATAGGCGAGGTTGCTGCCGCGGACACTCCGGCAACTCATTTCCTTGCGCTGCCCCAGCGCTTGCAGCATAGGCAACCGCAGGGCATTGAACCGGTTGTAAACTCCTTTTGAAAAAAAGCTGACGTTTGTGCCGGCACTTTGGAGCAACTCATCGGTCTTCGCGGGAGTGAGGCGTGCACGGGTACCACGTATGAAAGCTCCGTGCTCGGCCGCAGCCAAATGATCTTGTATAAATGAGGAATGCAGCAGTACATCGCCATCTACCTGGATCACGTAAGAGCCTGAGCATTGTCCGATCGCCTTGTTGAGGATCTGACTTTTGCGGAAGCCGTCGTCCTCATGCCACGCGTGGATAATAGGCACAGGAAATACTTCCTGCATTTTGCGGATCACCTCTTTCGTCCGGTCGTCGGAGCCGTCGTCGGCAATGACCACCTCCGTAGGTAAAGTTTTTTGCCTGATAACACTCAAAAGGCTGCAATGCAGCGCTTCCGCCCAGTTATAAGTTGCGATAATGAGCGATGTTGCCGGAGCGGAATCCATCAATAATTTGAGTTATTATTTCCTGATACACCTGGTGTCGGATATTTCGTACACGGCCAGCTTACCGCCTATGGTTTTCCCTTCCGACAGGATATAGCAAACACGAGACACACACGGATTATCCATGGTTGTAACCGATCGCTGGATATCGGTCAAAAAAATAGTTGCTATTCCAAAAAGGAGAAAATAGGCAGTTCTGGCTAAGAATTTGAAGATTACTCTGGAAACCGCCAGTTACTTGCGCTGCTATACGAATGCCTGTATTTTGGCCGGAATGGCGGTAACAGGCTAGGAAGTAAATTGTTGATAGGGGACATGCTTTACGTTTGTTAGGGATTGAGCCGTCTTCATTTATTGAGACGTCATAAAGATCAAAAAAATATAAGAATTACAGCAAGCAGCTTTGTTATTTTTCTAATTTATTTTTAATCTTTTTCAGCGATGATGGTAAGGTGTGTGTACGGAAACGGTTAGTGAAACCGCGCAGGTGAACTCGCTTGCGGCGTAGTACTTTTTCGCTGGTAATATGTGGGTGATTAAATGGCACTCCGCTGCGTCTATTTGCCGATTACGAAGTACAGATGGCTATTTATGCACATTCTTTCGTATGAGAGGTATACGCCTGGTGACGTATGTTTCAACAATCGCATTTGCCTTACTTCTACATGGCGTTTCTCGGTATCCGAACGTGCGACAGGCGTTTAAATTGGTCCCATTGTCCGGCCCGCCAAGCTTAGGATGGAATTATTGTTGGGAGAAGAATTTGCAAAAATCGTATAAAAATTGCGGATCAGAAAATGCAGCCTTTTTAACTTCTTCCGACACCGTTTGGCTTGAATCCTGATATGTCTATAACCGTTAATGCCTTGAAATGACCCTTCATGCGTATACGCGTACTCGTGCGCGTTGCCCTCGCGTGCATCACGTACGATTCCGGCTGTTGTGCTAATATCCTTCAACTGCCAATGAACTTGCCGGAATTGCCTCGCTTGACGACTGCCTCACATTTGTATCGATGTGCGTATTGGTTACTTAAAATCCGGTAACTATGAAACATCTTTTTTACTCGCTGATCATTTGCATGGCGCTCTCTTGTTGCAAACGGACGAAAAACGCAGAGGCGCCGGTCAGGTACGGCTCGAACAATGGCAGGTACCTGACGATCAGGAATACAAAGATCTATTATGAGGAATACGGAAATGGGGTTCCGCTGCTGTTGCTGCATCAGGGATTGGGTTCCATTGAAAGTCTCGGTGGGGTCATTCCGGAGTTGTCCAGGCATTTCCGGGTTATCGCGTACGACGCGCCCGGGCACGGACGTTCCGAACAGGCCGATAGCCTGAGCGGTGCATTATTGGCAGATTTCGGCTCCGCGCTTATTGATCAGCTGGAACTGGATAGCGTATATGTAATGGGTTGGAGCATGGGCGGCAACACGGCGCTCCTGCTCGCCGCAAACAGGCCCGACAAGGTGAAAAAAGCGATAAGTGGCGCCTCCAATTCAAAGTCAACCGGATTGACGCAGGAAGGGCGGGATTTATTGAAAGCGTATACAGTGGAAGCGGTGAAGGAAGATAAGGACTGGTTGGCCAATTACCAGAAACTCAATCCCCAGCCTGATAAGTGGATCAAATTTTGGGAGGATAATCAAAAAATGTGGGCGAAGGAAATTAAAGTGCCGGACGAAAAACTTTCCAGCATCGCTATGCCCGTTCTGGTGATCCGTGGCGACCGGGACATGATCCGGTTGGAGCATAGTGTTGAAATGTATCGGCTGCTCAAAAAGGGGCAGCTATGTATTTATCCTAATATGGGCCACGGAATGCCGGAGTTGAAAGGTGACATGCTTTGCCGCATTGCGGTCGACTTCCTGAAAGAAAATGGGGACGGGGAAGCCGGCAACTGACAGCATTCCGATGCAAGTTTCCCTGTCCGGTATTACTCCATAATCAACGTGACATCCCGTTCCTCCAAGACCTCGTTTTTAGCTCCGCGTTCCATCCATTTTGTGCGGATGATGAGGGTTAGCACGGCTAAAATCAGCACTGCATAGCCTGCGCCGAGCCAAACCTGGCTGTCGATCCGGATGGTCTTGACGACGATATAACTGAATACCGAGGTAGAGAGAATGTAGCCGCCGCCGGTGAGGCCGCTGGCTAAACCGCCGAATTGTGAAAACCGGGTGAGGCAATAGGCGAGCATGCCGTTAAATATGAAGCCCGAAGCCGAATGCAGCAAAATCACATATACCATCAGCGTGTACAGGTTGTGGAACTGTAATGTGAGCAGAATGAGAGCGCCCGATACAGTCAGCTGCACGACGGCTGCCGTGAATAGCCTTTTGTAGAATGGCTTGGAAATGAGTGCCTTGGAAAGCAGGCTTCCGCCCAACATGGCTAATCCTGAAATCATGGAGCAGTTTCCCGTGACAGTCGCGGGGTAATGCATCACCTCCTCGATCAGGAACGGGCTCGACATATTGTAGATCATCAGAACCGCATACGATAGCCCCAGAATGAGCAGGCCGGATGTGAAATCCCGGGTGCCGAGCATAGAGCGGTAGGCATTGCCAATGGTCGTCAGGCGTAATGGCGCTTTGGAGGCGATGGTTTCGCCGCTGAACACGAGTTCCAGCACGAGGAACGCCAGTCCGAAGAAGCCCAGAAAGTAAAAGTTGGACTGCCAACCGAAATGGGTTTGCAGGTAGCCGCCCAGGAACGGTGCGATAATCGGTGCTGCGGACCAGATCACCGAAAAAAGGCTGGTATAATGTTTCAGTTTCTCGCCTTCAAAAAGGTCGAAAAAAAAGGACCGCTTGCTTACCACAATCACCGCCGACATCACACCCTGAACCGCCCGCATCGCATAAATCATTTGGAGGCTCTCGGTATTTGCAATGACAAAACTGGCGACGCTAAAACCCGCCAGCGCGAAAATGTTGGGCCAGAAGCGGCCGTAGCTGTCGAGCAGTCCGCCAACCAGCAGTTGACTGACGCCATAAGTCGCCAGAAAAATGGAAATACATAGCTGAACTGCCTCAGGCGTAGCGTGCAGCCGGGCGCTCATGGCCGGGAGCGAGGGGATAAACACGTCGAGCGCGAAGCCCGTAATCGGGATTAGGGCGAGGGCCAGGACCGTACTGACTGCTTTATTGGATTCTTTAAGTGTTTTCATATGCTTGCTATTAATGTCCCAAAGGTAGGGCTGCAAGCAAATCTGCGGGTAACATGAATCAAAGCAATGCTTATACAAATCAAATGTCAGTGGGTTCGCCTGAGCTGCTCGCGGAAAAGCAGGGGAGTGGTTTGTGTGTTTTGTTTGAAATACTTGTTGAAATGGGAGGGGTACTCGAAGCCGAGGGTGTAGGCGATTTGGGCGGCGTCCCAGTCGGTGTTCAGCAGCAGCGTTTTAGCCTCTTCTACAATGCGTTCATGGATAATCTCCCGTGTGGTTTTTCCGGTCGACTTTTTGAGTACATTATTTAAATAGTTGACATGGATGCTCAACTGGTCGGCGTAGGCGGCCGGGGTGAGCAGTCTTAGCGGGTTTTCGGGAGAATCGACCGGGAATTGCTGGTTGAGTAATCCGAAGAAGCGGGAGATCAGGCGATCGTTGGTGTTTTCGCTGGCTACCGGGCCCTGTAACCGGATGCCTTCCAGGATGAGCATTTGCAGCAGGCTCCGGATCATATCGAACCGGTATGCGTATGTAGTTGACAATAAGCTCTCCATTTCGCTGAAAAGGTAGCGGAGTCGTTCCTGACCGGCAATATCCAGCGGGATTACCGCCGGGATCGCCGGATTGAACAGTGCGCTCCTGTAACGGATCTCCTGCCGGATGCTGTTCAATAAAAATGTGTCGTTGAAAAGGCAGTAAAACCCGGTCTGCGATTCGGAAATCGCGTGGTAGGACGAGGGTACCCCCGGATTTGAAAAGATAATACCGGCGCCTTCGATCGGCGTTTCCTTCTCGCCTGCCAGGTGCATGCCGTCCCCGATGATCATGCATATTTTATAATAATCGCGCCGGTTATAGGGCGTCATCCGGTTCAGGCAGGTGCGCTGTTTTACATTGAAATGGCTTACGTTCGCCTGCGAGGCTAGTTCGGCGGGCATAGGCTGTTTCGTGCGTTCGTAAAACTGTTGCAGCGTTTCGGTATGCATGGTGCTATCGGGTATTATACAAATCAAATGCAAAGATAATCGAAGGAGTCGTTGCAAACAATGTTGCACCACGGGATTCGTGTGGGAATACGTATCAGCTTCCCGGCTGTCAAGACCGCCCCGCTGTCAAGGACCTGCGGGCTGATTGAAATACCCGGTTATGACCAGCATCATTGTTATTCATGCTAGGTGAATGGTAAATTTCAGTTCCCGCTTGCCTTATATGGGTGAGTTTGAGTTCGGATATTTGGATTTGGAATGGCAGGAGTATCGATTGAAATGTTCAGGAGTTGTATTTTAACCGCGGGTGTCGCCGCTATGCTTTGGGCCTGTGGCGGAGAACAGCATGCCGGGTCGGAAAAGGAAACAGCCCGCGTGGAAACGATCGCGGACCTTGGAGCATTGCCGCAGACGGTCGCAGCCCCTGCCGATAATCCCTCGACACCTGAAAAGATAGCACTGGGTAGGTTGCTCTTTTTCGACCCGGTACTTTCGGGCAATAAGGATGTCGCTTGCGCCACTTGCCACCAGCCTGAATTCAACTATGCAGAGTTTCTCGAAACCTCTATCGGCGTGAATGGCGTCGGTCGTGGACAGAGCCGCCGGTTCGTGGATCCGAACGATATTCCATTTGTTAAAAGAAACTCCCAGAGTGTGCTGAACACGGCATTCAACGGCATTAAAAATAACGAAGCGTATGATCCGGCATCCGCGCCGATGTTTTGGGATATGCGGGCCAAAGGGCTGGAACAGCAGGCATTGGAGCCTATTAAAACGTTGGAAGAAATGCGTGGTAACGGCTTCCACGAAAGCGGTATCCTCGACGAAGTAGTAGCCCGGCTTTCCCGCATTCCTGAATATCGTAGGCTATTTTCGATAGCATTTCCCCAGGAGCAATCGCCCGTCAGTCAGTTGAACCTCGCTCGCGCCATCGCCGCCTATGAGCGCACGCTCGTAGCCACGAACACCCGTTTTGACCAGTACATGCGGGGTGATAGTAATGCATTGTCCACCGGTGAAAAGGAGGGGCTGAATGCATTTCTGGTGACGGGTTGCGCGAAATGTCATTCCGGCCCGATGTTCTCCGATTTTAAATTACATACCCTGGGGGTGCCCGACACCGAAAACCGGAAAGAAAGCGATTCGGGCGCGGATAAGAAATATGCGTTCAGGACTCCGACGCTGCGGAACCTGCGCTTTACGGGACCTTATATGCACAGCGGGAAGTTCGCTACCCTCGATCAGGTGTTGATGTTTTACGAAGATATCGCCGGCGGCAAGCTGCTGAATCCGAACGTCAAGGAGGGGCAGGTGGACCCGCTGGCCACACATATGGATGTCAATTTCAAGGACATTTCACGGATCGTGGAGTTTTTGAACACGCTCAACGACGATGCTTTCGATAAATCCATTCCCGAAAGCGTTCCAAGTGGGCTGCCGGTAATGGGCCGGTAGGCTGCTTGGTTTGAAGCGCGTATTCATTTAACTTGGCTGGTCGCATTATCCCATAACCCGTCTGTTTATGACATTTAACCAAAAATTCCTCATTTTCCTGCTCGCATTGCTGGGTGCGGGCGCCGCTTCGGTTTCGTCGTTTGCGCAGAAATCGCCCCTGAAGGTGCTCATCGTGGATGGGCAAAACAACCACGAGCAATGGCCGAAGATCACGGCCATGATGAAGTATTATCTGGAAGACAGTAAAAAATTCGCGGTGGATATCCAGCGTACGCGCTACACCTGGCAGGGTGACAAGCTCGTGCAGGAATATCCTGTTAAAAACGGCCCGCAGACCGAGGCATTGAAGCAGCCTAAAATGGATTCGGCGTTTCATCCCAAATTTTCCAATTATGATGTAGTGATCTGCAATTTCGGTTGGAATGCGGCGCCCTGGTCAGCCGAGGCGCAGAAGGATTTTGAAAAATTTATGAAAAACGGCGGCGGACTCGTGGTCATTCACGCAGCCAACAACTCGTTCCCGCAATGGCCCGCCTATAACCAGATGATCGGTCTCGGAGGATGGGGCGACCGGACGGAAAAAGACGGTCCGTACGTGTATTATGATCAGAATGGCAAAGAGGTGCGCGATACGCAGCCGGGTAAAGCCGGTTCGCATGGTGCGCAAATGGAATTCAAAATCACCGTCCGCGAGCCTAATCACCCCATTACGAAGGGTATGCCTGCAAACTGGCTGCACAGCCGCGACGAGCTATACGACCGCCTGCGTGGTCCGGCCGAGAATATGCAGATCCTGGCCACCGCATTTTCGCCCAAAACCAACAACGGCACCGACCGCAACGAACCGATGCTGATTGCCCTTCGTTACGGCAAGGGCCGAATTTTTCACATGGCATTAGGCCACGCCGACTACTCTGTTGAATGCGTAGGCTTCATTACCTGCCTGCAACGCGGCAGCCAATGGGCCGCGACGGGGAAAGTGGATATCCCGATCCCATCCGACTTCCCGACTGAAACGGAAACCAGACAGCGCAAATTCGCGCAATAGTTGGAATGAAAGGCAATGGCGGAGCGCCGCGGAACGACGTTCCGCGGCGCTTGTTGTGTAAATAATTATTAAACGGTCGCGGAAGACTATGTCGGTGCTGTTTCTCTCGGAAAATCAACGAGTTATAAACTCTAAGGGTTTCTATGGGAAACGGCTGATCCGAACCGTCAGATGATGCTGTCGGGTTGTAGATGTATTCTACAAGTAGATTGCGATATTATTTAGAAGTATTTCATATTCATAGTTGTATTTTTGGAATTAGTTGTACTTTTTATAACAGCACCTAATCCATCTCTCAATTATGAATGCAAAATTTACCTTTAAGTCATTTCAAAAAACATCGATGTGGTCGCACTTGCGACGGCCGGCCCTGAATGCATTGATCTGCTCAGTACTTGCACCTGTGGGCGTGTATGCGCAAAAGACGGACACACTCCTGGTGGGGCGGGATGCTTCGCAAAACAAAAATATGATCATCTTCCAGGACGGGGCGTTTCTGTTGGGTGGCATCTATAACGGGGACGCGTCGGGCACTGCAATACCTGCCGAAGGGGCCGGTACGCGCATGATGTGGTATCCGGCCAAGGGCGCTTTCCGCGCAGGATCGGTGACTGGCGCGCAGTGGGAGGCCGCCAATATCGGAGACTTCTCTGTCGCAATTGGCAACAATGTCCGGGCATCAGCGAGCAATGCAACCGCTTTTGGCTTCGGAACGACAGCCGCACAACAATCATCTTTCGCGGTAGGCGAGAGCAATGTTGCGAGCGGAGCTGCTTCCGTTGCGATGGGTTATCACGCCCACACCAATGCGCGGCAGGGTAGCTTTGTGTTTAGCGACCGGTCTAGTGTCGATACGATCCGGGCCGGAGTGAATCACTCGGCCAACTGGCGTACCAGTGGCGGTTTCCGGATTTTTACCTCGTCCAACCTCACCACCGGTATGACGTTCCAGAGCGGGGCTGTGGTGAGTAACTGGGGACAATCCAACGCGGTTATTTCCACTTCTACCGGCGCTTATCTCTCGACCGGCGGAGAATGGACGAACGTGTCGGATGTGAATAAAAAACACCGCTTCGGAAAAATTTCTTATGAAGAGGTGCTCGAAAAACTCCGGAAGCTACCCGTAACCAGTTGGAGTTATAAAACTGACGGGGAAAATATACGGCACATCGGGCCTATGGCGCAGGATTTTTACGCCGCTTTCGGACTGGGTAATGACAATCGCAGCATCGGTACCGTGGACGCCGATGGTGTGGCATTGGCCGGTATCAAAGCATTGGAAGAGCGTACCCGGAACCTCGCCGCAGAACTGGAAAACCTCAAAGCGGATAATGCGGCGCTTCGTCAGCAAATGAAGGATAACAATGGTAATTCCTGGATGGGCTTTGCCGGTATCGGGCTGCTCGCACTTGCTGTGGGAGGGGTGTTGGTAATGGCACGGCAACGTATGCTAGCGGGCGGAAACCGTATTGTTTAAGTCCTGCACATTCAGTCCTATTTCTTTTTCAATCAAATACATCTAAATGAAAGCTATATATATTCTGGCGGTCTTTGCCGGGCTCGGCGGGAGTGCCGCTGCGCAAGGATTGTCCAGTGCCGGCGGGACTGTAACGGTCAAAGGCGGCATTTTACAGGTGAAGGGTAACCTGGAATTGGGTGGAAGCTCTTTCACCAATAATGGCAATGTTTTTGTTTCCGGCAACCTGGTCAATAACCAGGCAATGACGGAAGCAGATACCGGTGCATTGACGCTGGATGGCGCCGTTACGCAAACCGTGAGCGGTACCCAACCCTATTTCACCCGCCTGTTGAATATCGATAATCCGGAGGGTATCGTGCTGGATAACAGTATCAAGGTAGGCGGGAGGGTTACTTTCACAAACGGATTGGTAGATGCTACCAACGACCTGGCTGCTTTGATCATCGGGGACACAGCGGCTGTGGCAGGCGTGTCCGATGCGAGACATGTGAAGGGGTACGTGGTCAAAAACGGAACGGGTAGTTTTGTGTACCCGGTCGGCGACGGCGTGAGGTATCAGCCCATTACCCTGGACCTGACCGACAATAGTGCCGGTATGAGCGTCCGCTATTTCGAAGGAGACGCGGGGACCGGTACGTTCACGACCACGGGTGCTTCTTCCATCGCACTCGAAGCGTATAACAACCAGGAGTATTGGGACCTTGCGCCGAAAGGTACTGCAACCGGCAAAGTGATTGTTACTTATGATGATTATAAAAATCCTACGATCACTGTTTCCGAAAACCCGAATGTTTTCAGCGTAGCCCACCTCACGGGCGGTAACTGGCTCAACGAAGGGCATAATGTAACCGGTACCCTGACGGCCGGCTATGTCACCAGCGAGGTGATATCGTCGTGGAGCCCGTTCACGCTCGGCGCTGTTTCGGAGGCAGGCTTACCCGTTACGCTGGTCAGCTTCAATGCGAAGGTGGTTGAAAAGAATGCATTCGTTGAATGGCAGACCACCAGCGAAGAGAATGCCTCTCATTTTGAAATAGAGCGAAGCCTCGATGCGAGGAGCTTTCAGAAAATCGGGACAGTGGCAGCGGCTGGCAACAGCAACGCCTTGCAACGTTACAATTTTACGGACCGTTCGTTCGGCAGCCAGCTGCAAACTGTTTATTACCGGCTCCGGTCGGTTGACCTGGACGGTACTTTCAGCTTGTCGAGAGCAGTTGCCCTGCAACCTCGCGGAGCGGGCCAATACGCGGGCGTATACCCTAATCCGGCACGCAAAGCGAGCTTGGTGACTGTTTCGTCGGGCATTCCGGCGAATGCGGTCAGCCTTTGGGATATGCTGGGTCGGGAAGTGCCTGTGCGTACTTCCCCATTGTCCGACGGCTCCGTACAAGTTAACCTGAATGGCGTTGCTTCGGGAATGTACCTTCTTAAACTGACTACCAGCCAGGGTGTTGTAAATCACAAACTGGTTGTTGAATAACTTTTTTCCTCCCTTATTATCCATCAGATATGAAACGTGTTCTTATAACTTCTCTTTTTATTGCAGCTTCTGTGTACGCCAATGCCCAGGTCGGCATTGGTACCACAACGCCCCGGGCCGGACTGGACGTGGCCGATAGCAGCGTTGTTTTCGCCGCTTCCGGCGATGTTTCAGGAGCCAAACCCACACCCGTTGAGGGCGAAGGGCGCCGGATGATGTGGTATGTTGATAAGGCTGCGTTTCGCGTAGGTCACGTAGGCTCTTTCGGGAGTACCTATTGGAACAGGACCAACATTGGGAACTACTCGTTTGCAGCCGGCCAGAATACCCGGGCTTCCGGCAATCATTCTTTCTCCGTAGGTCTGGCGACTACTGCATCCGGCGACGAGTCGGTTGCGCTAGGGAACAACGGAACGGCTGCGGCGGATAGGGCTCTGGCATTCAACGGCACAGCGTCTGGTGTCGGGGCCGTCGCGATAGGGAGCGGTGCGCAGGCTACCAGTGACGACGCCCTTGCCCTGGGACCATCGTCGATCGCCGGCGGATTGGCTTCCGTAGTAATCGGCCCTTCCATTGCGAACGGTGCATTTGCGGTGGCAATCGGTCTGCAAAACAGCGCGCGGGGGAATTTCTCTGTCGCACTGGGCAAGAATGCGCGGGTAAGACACCAGGGTTCCATCGTGATCAGTGACGGAAGCGCCGGTTTTAGCTCCGATAGTGCATATAGCACCGCTAACAACCAGCTTACCATGCGTTTTGCGGGCGGCGCACGTGTCTTCACCAATCAGGGGCTTACGAGCGGCGTCGAAATTTCTGCGGGCGGTGGATCGTGGAGCGCGGTCAGCGACAGGCGCAAAAAAGAGAATTTTGAAGTGTTGAATACGGAAAATATCCTCAGTAAAGTGGCGCAGCTGCCGCTTACCAGCTGGAATTACAAGAGTCAGCCTGCAACCACCCGGCACATGGGCCCGATGGCGCAGGATTTCTATGCCGCATTCGGTTTGGACGGTATCGGAAACGATACGACGATCAACTCTTCCGACATTGACGGCGTGAATATGGCTGCCATCCAGGCACTTGAAAAACGCACCCGACAATTGCAGGAAGAAAATGATCAGCTGAAAGCCAAACTGGAAGCAATGGATGCTAAAATGGCTTCCATCGAAAAGCTGATTATGGGCGTTCCGCGGAAAGAAGAAGTTTCGGCTTCCCGATAGTCAGGTTTTAAACCAGTTCTCCAATATACCGGCTGGCGATTTGATTGGCCGGATAACTTTTGAACTCTTCACTGAGCTGCTGTGCCTGGCGACGGTATTTGTGATCGGACAATACCGTCGCTACGGCCCGGCGGATCTGGTCGGCTTTCGGCGTTTCCGTTTTAAGGTCGATGCCAACGCCGTTGAACTGAACACGCGCCGCAATATCATCTTTGCCTTCGTAAACACCGGCTACCACAATCGGTAGCTTGTGTTGCAGGGCGAGCATTACACCTCCGTAACCTCCGTTCGTAACGTACACACTTACATAAGGCATGACGGCATCGTAGTCGATGAAGTTTTCGATGAGGAAATGCCGTTGCGGATAACGTTGGCGCAACGCCTCCGTGCCAGACCCTCCGGTAGTCACGATCACCATTGTGTCCGGATCGTTTTTGTAAGCTTCCAATGCAGGGACGATGATTTTTTCGACATTGCGCTCGAACGTGCCTTGAGTGACCAGGATAACCTGCTTGTATTTTAAAGTAATGTCGGCCTGTGCAAACGACGCCTTTTCGTTCGCTTTATTGGGCAGCAACGGCCCGACGAACCGCACATTCGGGCTTAGCTTCCTGTGGGGATAGTCGAAGCCGGGTACGCCGCTTTGCAGGTACAGACTGGCATTCCGGAATACCGCATCAAACATGAATCCCGGCTCCTGCGGCAGGCCGTATCCCGCGCGGAGTTCGTTGAATAGCACGCTGCACGGCTTCATGACCATGTTAAACTGAAAATGGATTTTGGCCCGTTTGGCCCAGCGGATCACCGACCTCGTCAGCGCATTCTGCCCGGGATCGTCCGAAGGAGGGTTCGACTCGCTTTCAAACAAAGGCAGCACACCCACGGCCACCCCTTTGACAGCCAGTAATTCCTGCACAAACAATGCACCCAGGCACGCCAGGTCGTAGACGATCAGGTCGAACGGCCACGCTTCATGGACTTTTACCAGATCATTGACATACCCGGGAATAGGGCTCAGGAAGGTGTGTTTTACGTCGAACCTGGCGCGGGCGATTGGGTTTTTGATCTTTTTACGCTCGGGGAACAGCTCGTCCATATTCTCCTGGTTGATCACCGGCGCCTTGACACTCGGATAATGGACGAGCCCGAGCTTCGTGACGCGTGTGCCGTAGTGTCCGCCCACGTACCAGCGCACGTCGTGCCCGAGTGTTTTGAGGTGAACGGCCAGGCCGGTAAGCGGGCTGAAATGTCCGTCGAGCGGAACGGTCGCAAAAAGTATACGTTTCAATTTCATGGCTAATATTACATGGTTCGAATGATGCGAAAGTAGCGCGGGATCACCGGGCCGCCTATGCTCATCCATATGAACCGTCATATGAAGCGTATGAAATGACTTTTATGCTTTTTAGCTGATGACCTTAGTGTGAAGCTTCCGCGTAATGTAACGTGGTGTCGCGCAGGGTGTCGAAGTCTTCGTCGATGGAAACAAAATGGGCGCATTTGCTGCCGACCTGCACGAGTACACGCAGGAAGTCTGTTTCCGTTCCCGCATGGCTGCTATGGCACAGGATCAGCACATCGCCCTCGTTCAATCCGTTGATTAATTCCGACAGGCCGGACCTGTTGCCGGCTTCCGTTTCCCTGATGATTTGATGGCATCCCGCCATCCGAAGTTTTTCTGAAAAAGTATCTTCCGCCCCGTACGGCAAGTAGCCTATAAACATTCCTAATCCAATGATGAGGCGCTAAAAGTAGGGGATACCGGGGTCAGAGCCGACCTATACAGATTAGAAAAAAATTAAAACCTTTGATTATATTAAAATATTGCTAATATTTCTGAGAGCGTTTATGCGTTCTTACATACTCCTCTAACAGCACCCATAACATGAATTTAAATGACATCCGGGCCGAACTGGTCACTAAAACCGAGCACAAAATCCAGGAAATGAAGGCCAGAAACATTATCCTGCCCGAACGTACTGCGGATATGTGTGAGCTTTGCGACCAGCTTTCGCAGGAAATTTACGACTTCGCTGTCAACACTACCCTTCAAATCGCCGACAGGCAGCATCTCCGCGGACGGGCAGCCAACCTGCTCGACGAACTTCACGAGGACATTTACACGCTCACCAACGGGGCATTGGATGTTCTGGTAGCGGCCTCGGCCACACGAGGCCCCGGTGCCGGGAATTCGCCAAGCCTGCAAACCGCGGACCGGAAGCACCGGGCAGTCCGTACCACACCCAGATTTTTCCAGGTACTTTACATCTGGTTCAAAGGGTTACGCGGGTACAAACAACCAGCGGCTCTCTGCTACTAATTTTTGCCGGAAATACCTATCTGATCCAGCATAGAGCGGGCAATTTTGTTGTCGGGATCTTTGCGGACGGCCCGCTGCGCATATAAAACCGCCATGTCGTACTTACCCTGCTGTTTATATGCTTCGGCGATGAACTGGCAGGCGATGCCATAGTCTTTGTCCTGCAAATCCAGCAGGAGTCCTAGCGTGAATACCCTGATCGCGTCGTCGATGCGGTTGCGGCGCATCAGGAACTTACCGGTATTGACGAGGTCGCCGATAGGGAACGACAAATCATAGACGTCCTTCTGTTCGGTGGCTGTTCGGTAAAAGGCCACACCGGCATCGAAGTCGGCGAGCATTTCCTCGCGTAGTTCGAGGTACAGCGAACGTTTGGGGACGGTGTAGGGCTTATGGTCGAGGATCGAAAGGATCGCGGTCGTAAGCTGCCGTACTTTGAAATTCTGGTTGCTCGTCGTCAGTATCACGAACCGGTCGTTTTTTAAATCGTGTGTGATCAATGCTTCGTAGTTATAATTGGAACCGTGATGCTGATGCCAGACCAGTTCGCCATTTTCGAACTTTGCCTCGCCCAGGCTGCTTTCGCCTTCACCGAAATGCTCGGAAAGCTGTTGAACCGACGTTTTTCCGACGAGTTTGTAACTATCAACCGCCAAGACGAACCGATAAAGGTCTTCGGCCGTCAGCCGTGGCCAGCCGGAGGTAGTTTCGCGGAGTTTCTCGTTGATAAACTTGTTGTTAAAAGCGATCGCCATCGTGGTGTCGTTTAAAGGCAGGTCCATCACGGTATGCTTCATATCGAGCGGTTTCAGGATGTTTTTCTCTACAAATGCCTGGTATTTCAACCCCGAAACCTTCTCGACGATCCGTTGTTGCAGGTACACGTTGGCGTAGCTGTATATATATGCCTTACCAGGTATATTCGCAAGGTTTTTCAGTACAAGAAGCTCATTCAGGACACCCTGATCGGTATTCGCGGCAGTAGCGGGCAGTCCGCTGGTGTAGTTGAGCAAATGCGAGATGTGAATGCTGTCAGCCCAGGCGGGGAGCTCGGGAAGGTATTTGCGTATGGGGTCCGTTGCCGACAG
This sequence comes from Dyadobacter fermentans, assembly GCF_019924045.1. Classification (GTDB taxonomy): domain Bacteria; phylum Bacteroidota; class Bacteroidia; order Cytophagales; family Spirosomataceae; genus Dyadobacter; species Dyadobacter fermentans_A. Next base: position 47,090 of record NZ_JAHXBN010000036.1, read on the forward strand.
TTTCTTCCTTTCAGCGAGAAGCATGATCGACATACCGTTGAACTCCTTGGCAATGGAGCCGATATCGAACCGTTTTTGCATCGTCAGCGGGTATTGTCTGCTGCCGTCGGCGAAGCCTACCGCGGCTTTGTAGATGGTTTGCCCTTTGCTGATCACAATGATATTTCCATTGAAAACCCCAATGCGGTGGGCGGCCTGTATCAGGGAGTCGGTACGCCGGGAAAGTGGGTCTGTTTGAGCGAATAAGTTGGGGGTCAGTAGGTTGGAGAACAGGATGAACGTCAGGAATTTGTTTTTCATATAATGTAGGCTGATTAGATAAAAACGCTGTTTCAAGTATCGTGCCAGTTTGTAACCTTTTGGTATACAGCATATTTTGTGGGAAATGCAATGTTCGGAACCGAACGGGTTTGTCCGTTTTCAATGCGCGAATACCGTGCAGCCACGGACGGTGACGTCCGTTTCCGGACAGGAGTTTTTTGGTTAAGGTTTTGATATTCAGTGCGGTATTGAAATGGCACGCATTTATTGCTATTTAGCCAAACTGATATTCATTCCTCTGCCTTACCGGGGCCTAAATACCGACAACATGTTCAAGAATTACCTTAAAATCGCCTTCCGGAACCTGACGAAGCACAAGGCTTTCAGCTTCATTAACATTTCCGGCGTTTCATTGGGGCTGACTTGCTTTTTGCTGCTCGCCTTGTATGTGAAAGACGAACTGGCATACGACCGTTTTCATGAACATGCCGATCGCATTTACCGGCTGAACCGTACTTTCCTTGCCAACGACGGCACGGAATCGTTGCGGCTCGGGCACGCGGCACCGCCTTTCGGTCCGCTCGTGAAGCAGGATTTTCCGCAGGTAGAAGAGGTCGTTCGCTTGCTGGAAACGGGGGCATTGGTGAAATATGGCGAGAAGCGGTTTTCGGAAGACCAGATGTTTGCCGCCGAGGCGAATATCTTCAAGGTCTTTACATTTAAAATAGACCAGGGAAACCCCGATAAAGCACTCGAAAACCCTTTTTCGATCATGTTTTCGAGGCCGATGGCCGAGAAGTATTTTGGGAACGAAGACCCTGTCGGGAAGGTGGTCCGGCTGGACAACCAGTTCGACTATACAGTTACCGGCGTTTTCGAGCCGCTCCCTTCGCAATCGCATTTTCATCCCAATTTCCTGGTTTCGTTCTCGACCCTGAACGACAATCGTGTGTACGGTGCCGAGGGGCTGCGTACCAACTGGGCCAACAATTCTTTCTCGACATTCCTGCTTTTGCCGAAGCATTACGATGCCCCGAAATTGGCGGCGGCATTTCCCGCATTTCAGAACAAGCACATCGACCCCAAAGCTTCGAAGTACTCGGTGCTGACCCTGACGAAGCTCACCGACATTCATCTGCGCTCTCACCTCGATTCCGAAATCGAGGCGAATGGGGATATTCAGTACGTGTACCTGTTTTCGGCGATCGCGATTTTCATTTTGCTGATCGCCTGTATCAATTATATGAACCTCGCTACGGCCAAATCGGCCACCCGCGCGAAGGAAGTGGGTATGCGCAAGGTGATAGGCGCGGTACGGACGCAGCTGGTGAACCAGTTCCTGAGCGAATCGGTGGTACTCGTCGTGATTTCGGTGGTGATAGCACTTGTGGCCATGGTATTATGCCTGCCATTGTTTAATAATTTTACCCAGAAACAGCTTTCCGTTTCGGCATTGCTGGACCCGGCTTTTGTGGCTATCCTACTGGGTATTACGGTTTTTACAGGGTTGGTCGCGGGTAGTTATCCGGCATTTTTCATGACGGGCTTCCAGCCTATCGCGGTTTTGAAAGGTAAGATTGCGTCGGCCCTCAAAAACGGAAAACTACGGCAGACGCTCGTGGTGGCCCAATTTGCGATCGCCGTCACACTGATTATCAGTACGACGGTCGTTTACAACCAGATGCATTTTATACAGAATTACAAGCTGGGATATGCCAAAGACCAGGTGGTAACGTTCAGCATGCCCGATGATTCTACGATCGATGTCGAGGCGATCCGTCAGCGGTTCAAGGAGCATGCAGGAGTGCGGGAGGTGGGGCGCTCGTCGCGCATTCCGTCGGGCCGGCTGCTCGATTCGTGGGATGCGTATGTGATGAAAGGCGACTCAATGGCACCTACTCAAATCAATATCAAATCGCTTTCCGTGGATGAGGATTTCATTCCGGCTTACCAGATCCAAATGGCGGCAGGGAGGAATTTCTCCCGTCAGTACCCGACCGACCGGACCAACGGGTTTATCCTCAATGCCACCGCCGCCCGCTTACTAGGCTGGAAAAACCCGGAGGATGCCATTGGTAACCGATTTGGCTATGGCGAAATGCGGGGGCAGATCATCGGCGTCACAACCGATTACCATTTCGAATCACTGCATCAGAAAGTGGCGCCTATCGTGATGTTCTACCAGCCGGGCCACCTCGGGCGCGTATCCGTGCAGGTAGCGGGCAAGGATATCCAGGCCGCGCTCGCGCACCTCGGCTCGGTATGGAGCAACCGTTTTCCGGATGTGCCGTTTCAATATGAATTCCTCGATCAGCGCTTCGGCAAGCTATATGCGCGTGAACAAACACAGCAGTTGCTGTTCGGCATTTTTGCCGGCATCGCGATCCTCATTTCCTGCATGGGCTTGCTCGGGCTTTCGATGTTCATGGCCGAGCTTCGTACAAAGGAAATCGGTGTTAGAAAAGTGCTGGGCGCCTCGGTACCGAGCATTGTGGGGCTGCTTTCGAAGGACTTTCTCAAACCCGTGTTGGTGGCCATCCTCATTGCCTCACCCATTGCCTGGTACGGCATGAAAAACTGGTTGCAGGATTTTGCCTATCATACCGACATCCGGTGGTGGGTGTTTCTGCTCGCCGGGGCATTGTCCATTGCCATTGCATTGTTCACGGTCAGCTTCCAGAGCATTCGTGCCGCGCTGATGAACCCGGTCAGGAGTTTGAAAAGCGAGTAAGATCTTTAAATTAATCTGTCCTATTCTATAGATTTGGTATATTAGCAAACTTTGATCCACACCCCGGAATGCTGTTATCGGTTGTTCCGGGGTGTTTACAGCCATATGCCATCTCATGAGACAAACCGGATTAGTCAGGTCATTAGTTTGTATTCTATTGCCACTCAGCTTGCTGCCGGCGATTGCCCAACGGAAGGCGGCACCATCCCGGCCGAACATCATCGTGATCCTGACCGATGACATGGGTTACGGCGATATCGGCGCATACGGCGGACGCTTTGTTCCTACGCCGCAAATCGACCGGCTCGCGGCCGGTGGTCTTAAATTCACGCAGTATTACAGCGGTGCGCCCATCTGTTCGCCTTCGCGGGCGAGCATTCTCACAGGCATGCAACCCGGGAAATGGAACTTTACCACGTTTCTGGATACCCAAAAGCACAATAAAGATGCGGAACAGATCGACTACCTGACGCCGGAGGCGCCTTCGATGGCGCGTTTTTTCAAGAATGCGGGCTATGCCACGGGGCATTTCGGCAAGTGGCATATGGGCGGCGGAAGAGACGTGACCAATGCGCCCGGTTTCGCGCAATATGGCTTCGATGAGCATGCGAGCACCTACGAAAGTCCCGAGCCGGACCCAGCCATTACCGCCACGAACTGGATCTGGTCGGAAAAGGACAGCATTAAAAGATGGGACCGTACAAAATACTTTGTCGACAAAACGCTGGATTTCATGAAACGGCACAAAGGTCAGCCGTGTTTCATAAACCTCTGGCCCGACGATGTGCATACGCCCTGGGTACCGAAAGTGGAAACCGAATATACCGGCAAATTCCCGATGAACCCGCAGGAAGAAGCGGCATTTAAAGGGGTACTTCGAGAATACGACATACAAATCGGCCGCCTGCTCGAGGGCCTGAAAGCGCTGGGATTGGCCGAGAATACAATCATTATTTTCACCAGCGACAACGGTGCGCTGCCTACTTTCGGAGGCACCCGAAGCGGAGGCCTCCGGGGATCGAAACTCTCGCTGTACGAAGGCGGCATTCGAATGCCTTTCATCGCTAGCTGGCCCGGGCATATTCCCGCAAACAAAACCGACGACCGCTCGGAACTGCACGCTACCGACCTTTTGCCAACATTGGCCAGACTCGCTGGGGTAAAAATTCCGGAAAGCTATCACGGCGATGGCATCGACCGGTCGGGGATCCTGCTCGGTAAGCCTTCGCTCAGGAAAAAGGAGATGTTTTGGGAATACGGGCGAAACGACGTTGCCTACAACTACCCGAAAGGCAACGACCGGAGTCCGCGGCTCGCTGTGCGCTCGGGCGAATGGAAGCTGTTGATGGATGCCGACGGCAGCAAAACCGAACTTTACAACATTGTGAAGGACCCTGCCGAAACGACCAATCTAGAAGCAGCGGAAGTGAAGATCACGAAAGAACTAAGCGGAAAGCTGGTTGCCTGGTGGCAATCGCTGCCGAAGCTGAATACGCATTAACCGGTTTACATCGCCGCCCGCTCGATATCCAGAGAATAGCTGCAGCTTCCTGACCGCCTCGCCGTTCCGGTACTGGCGGTATTCGTCCAAAAGAGATTTCAGGCTGATGCTGTGACGACTGCCGGAGGTACTGTCGTGAGGAGGGTGTTTTTGTATTGAATTTCTGACCGCGGACGGCCGACCAGCGACCGCCGATTACCTGTTCGATTAAATCAAGTAATCAGCGGTCAGCGGCCAGTCATCTGCGGTCATTAAATATTCCCCAGCGTCAACCTTTTAAAGTCCCGGGTGAGCTCGGTAAGCGACTGCTCTACGCCCATGCGTTCGAGCGAAGAGGCGCCTACGAAGCCGTGAATGTCGCTTTTCGAGAGTACTTCCCGCACGTCGGCGGGGGTATTCACGGGGCCGCCGTGTGCAAGTACGAATACATTCGGGTTCACTTCCCGTGCGGCGTCTCCGATGAGCTGCGTGCGTTCAATGGCCTCGTCCATGCTGCAAGTGGCATCTACCACGCCGATAGAACCTCCCACGGTGGTGCCGACGTGCGCGATAATGGCATCCGCACCAACCTCGGCCATCTGACGCGCCTCTTCGGGTGTAGCCACGTATACGATCGAGAACAGATCCATCATTGTCGCCAATCTGACCATTTCCACTTCTTTGGCAAAACCCATCCCGGTTTCTTCCAGCACCTGCCTGAAATGTCCGTCTACAATGCTGTGGGTAGGGAAGTTATTGACGCCGGAAAAGCCCATTTCCTTCACTTTCAGCAAATGGTGCCACATTCTGCGGCGGGGATCGGAGCCGTGTACCCCGCAGATCACCGGTATCTCTTCCACCACGGGCAGCACCTCGAACTCGCCGATTTCCATTGCTACTGCGTTAGCATCGCCATAGGCCATCAGACCGGCCGTAGAGCCGTGCCCGGCCATCCGGAAGCGCCCCGAGTTGTAAATGATAATCAGGTCGGCACCGCCTTTTTCGATGAATTTGGCACTGATACCCGTGCCGGCTCCCGCCGCGATGATGGCTTTGCCCTGATCTATCGTTGCTTGCAGGCGGTCTCTTACTTCCTGTTTGGTATAAGGGTTTCCCTTTCCTGTCCATGGATTAGGCATGTTCTCGTTTCGGTTGTTAAGTGATTGGATTGATTTATCTTCTTTATTGCTATTTCTTCTGCATTAATCCGAGCAATGTATCCACCAGCAAATGTGCGAATGCCGGATCGTTGATATGCGTATCGGCCTCGATTACAGATACGTTGCCGGATACATGGGTGCGGATCGCCGCAAACAATGCCTCGTCGGCCGCCGGGTTATGGAAAATGCCGCCTTCCGAAGCGACCTGCGAAATACCCCTCAGCGGCAGCACAACCGCAGCGGGAACCGGCGAGCGGCTTACTTTGTGCGCGAGGCGCTCGCCCAGGATCGCGTTTTCGCGCTCATCCGTACGCATGAGTGTTACGTCAGGTGCCCAGCTGTACAGGTGCCTGCCCGCGAATGCGTGCGGGATGGTGTCGAGGTGCGCAAAATTGACCATATCCATACAGCCGGGAACCACCACCTGGGGAATGCCCATTTCGGCGGCGGCGGTGAGCCTCTCAGGACCCGCGCTGCAAATACCGCCGCAGAGATCGTCGGCCAGTTCGGTGGTGGTAATGTCAAGTACGGCGTCGAAACAGCCCTCGCGGATAAGCGATTCCATCGTTTTGCCGCCTACACCGGTTGCGTGGAAAGCCAGTACTTCATAACCGGCCCGGGTGAGGAGCTCGGTGCATTTGTCGACGCAGGCCGTCGTATTCCCGAACATGCTGATAGCGATGCTACGGGCTTTTGCAGGGTGATCGGCGGTATCGATATTCGCCATGGCGCAAACGGCCGCGGCGGCCTGGGCGACCAATTGCCTTAAAATATGGTTCATGCCGGCCACGTCTACCACGGAGGGGATCAGCATAATATCCTTATCGCCGATTTGCCGGGAAAGGTCCTTCGTGGCCAGTGTCGTCAGGCAGACCTTCGGTGCACCGAAAGGAACGCCCTGCATTGCGGAAAGAGCGATGTAAGTGCCACCGCCACCGCCCATACCGACGACAGCCTTGATTTTTCCTTCATGATAGAGCTGTGAAACCAGCCTCGAAGCACCCCGGCCCATGATGTCGATCGCTTTCCCGCGGTCGCGGTCGCGGCGGAGGTCGGTAATGTCGTGACCGGCCGCCGCGGCGACGGCATCGGCTTCAAAATCGACGGGGAATGCGCTAGTAGTGCCAAAAACGCCCGTGTTGACGGTTATCACTGTTTCGCCCTGAGCAGCAATGCATTCCCGCAGGTAAGAGAACACATCGCCCTTGGTATCGAAACAGCCGAGTATTAAGATGCTTCTATCTGAAATGGACATAGTGCAAGTATAACCAGATATCAGTATCCGAAGCAAACGCTGACAGCAAAGAGATTGCGGCGAGCCGCGTAAGCGTTAGCAGGGGATCACCGGCAAACCGCCCGGCATTGCTCACGAAAACCGGCTCCTTGCATCGTAAGCGAGGCCAAGCCCGACACTCGAAAGCTTGTTCTCCTCCGACCATTCTGCCGCAGGGAACAGCTCACGGAAACGTTCCTGGATCAGCGGAATTTCCGTAGATCCACCGGTCATAATCACCAGGCCAATCGCCTCCGGCGCGATCGCGGCGCTTTGCAGGCATTGTTTGGCCGCGTCGACGATCCGTTGCGTCTTGGTCCCTATGGCTTCGTTGAATACTTCGCGTTCGACATTGATCTGCAAATTTTCATCGATAAACGGCAGGGAGGCCATGTAGGCCTCATTTTGCGTGAGGCCGATCTTGATATTCTCGGTTTCAGCCAGTACCGCATGGCCGCTTTCCTGTTCGAGGACGCTGATCAGCCTCCCGTATTTTTCAGGCGAATGGGTCTCGCGAAGCAGCTGCTTGGCCTGGAAGATCGTCCGGTTGGTGTACAGGAAGTTAACCTTACTCCATTCCGAAAGATCGAAATAATGATAGGAAGGGACTTCCAGGTTCTTGGCGCCGTAAGTAGTGCGGAAGCCCAGCTCGGGCATCATACGGGCGAGGCTAAGGTCCTTGTCGAAGTCGTTCCCGCCGAGGCGCACGCCGGTATTCGCAAGGATATCGCCGCTGCGGTCGTGCTTGCGGGCATTGTCTTTGGAAAGGCGGATAATGGTAAAATCGGAAGTTCCACCGCCGAGATCGACCACCATGGCTAACTTTTCACCCGTTACGCGTGCCTCGTGTGCAAATGCGGCCGCAATGGGTTCAAACTGGAAGCCCACGTGCTCGAAGCCCAGACTTTTGGCGATCGCTTTCAGCTCGTTTTCGGCCCGTTCGTCGGCGGCAGGGTCGTTGTCGATGAAATGCACGGGCCGGCCCATCACGACGTGTTTCAGTTCGGTCCCGCAATCGGCCTCCGCCTTTTTCTTCATTTGGTCCAGGAAAGCGGCAACGATCTGATCGAACTTCATCAGTTCGCCATTCACCATCGTGCCCTGGCGCATGGCCGGCGTGCCCAGCACGCGTTTCAGGCTTCGCATCAGCCTGCCCCGATGGCGGTTCAGAAAGCGTTCCATCGCTGCCCGTCCGAAGAAAGCCTCATTATCCTTCCGCGCAAAAAACATCGCGCTGGGGATTGTTTTATGGTCGTTTTCTACCGGAATCAGGAAAACGTCGTCTTGGTTTGCTATTGCGAGGCTGGAATTGGAAGTGCCGAAATCGATGCCGCAGAAAACAGGAGTTGTCATTGTTTTGGAAAATTGGGCGCGCAATTTCTCACTATTTGCCCGGCAATGCAAATGCCGTATGAAAGCAATGTGCAGTGACAGAGGGTTTGAAACCTTCATTTTTGAGAAAAACCTCTCATTTTGATAAATAAAACACGCGTGTAAATGGCTCAATACCAGTTTGTCATCGCCCTGTGACCCACCTGGCGCGGCGTTGGTGGGAAATCCTGTATTTAAATCCCGCAAAATAAAGATGATGGTTTCTCAGACATTGCTTCCATATCAACTTCCCGGCACTCCAAAAGCGGGAGAAGTTATGTTTTCTGATCCGGCCGACGATGCCGACGACGATGAAGAGGATTGCGAAAAGGAGCATTGACGATGCCTCAGGGCGACCGAACTTGTGATGTAGGTCACGTAATGGTGTGCGCTGAACAGGGTTCCTTTGTATTGTCAAAACGCAGCAATGCATTGACAGCGAACACATTGATAACCCTTTTAAATGCAGTAATCATGCCATATGTGAAAATCGAGGTGACCCGCGAAGGCGTTACCCGCAAACAAAAACAGGAGCTCATCGCCGGTGTGACCCGGGTGATCACCGACGTGCTCGACAAAGATCCTCATCTCACCCACGTCGTGATCCAGGAAGTGGAACCCGACGACTGGGGGTACGCCGGGGAGCAAGTTTCCGTACTCCGCGAAAAAGGTATAACCGCTCAAAGAAAACAGTAACAGACCTGACATCATGAAAACACAAACTATCATCGTAACCGGTGCCTCCACCGGCATCGGAAAAGCAGTAGCCAGTCTTTTCCTCGAACACGGACATAACGTGATCATCAATTCGGCCAATCGGGATAATCTCGCGGCAACGTATAACGAGCTGGGTAATCACGACCGCCTGGTCATGGTCGCGGGCGACATTAGTAAGCGTGCAACAGGCCAGTTGCTGGTCGACACCGCCGTAACCAGGTTCGGCAGCGTGGATGTGCTCGTCAATAACGCAGGCGTATTCGAACCGCGCAGCTTCCTGGAAGTGGACGAAGCCCATCTCGACTATTTCTTGGGCATCAACCTGAAAGGTACTTATTTTACGAGCCAGGCGGCCATCCGGCAAATGCTGCAACAGGGTGAGGGTTCGATCATCAACATCGGTACCGTGCTGGTGGACCACGCGATCGGCGGCTTCCCGGCAACCGCACCTATTTCGAGCAAGGGAGGTATTCATGCATTGACGCGGCAGCTCGCGGCCGAGTTTGGCAAGAACAATATTCGCGTAAATGCGATCGCGCCCGGCATTATCCGCAGCCCGCTTCAAGCAAAAACCGGCGTTAGCGATGCCGACAGCCTCGCCGGCCTGCACCTTGTGGACCGCATTGGCGAAACGGAAGACGTCGCACAGCTTGCATTGTACCTGGCAGGCAGCAACTTCATCACCGGCGAGGTGATCAATCTCGATGGCGGCCATGTAGCCGGTCACCATATTGGTTAAAAACCATGGATGTGAGTGTAATTCAGGCGTGCTGGCTTAGCTCCGGCACGCCTGATTTTTTTGGCACGGAATTTGCTGCTTCTCTTCCCTGATTTATACCTTACCCATTGATGCATTTGAACAGTAACCTGATTTTCCGCAACCTCGCAGAGGGCATTTTTTTGCTGGACGAAACAGGCAGAATAACGACTTGCAATGCGGCTGCAAGTGCTATAACAGGCTATGATGAGGCTGAATTAGCAGGAAAGCCGTTTTGCGTTATAGACGGCTGCCAGGACGATTCCATCATACAAAGCAAAGAGCTGGACGAGGCTCTGAAAAAAAAGAAATGTGTGGCCGAGGGCTGGAAGATGAGGAAAGACGGCGCCAGGTACTGGGCAGAAATCTCCTATTCCCCGCTTTTTGATGATTCGGAAGGTCTTGCGGGATATTGCGCATTGTTACGCGATATTACGGAGCAAAAGAACAAGCAATTCGATTTGCTCGAAAGTGAACAACGCTATCGGTTGATGGTGGAGCAAGTGGGCGATTACGGAATTTTCATGCTCGATACGAAAGGCCGCATTGTGAGCTGGAACGAGGGGGCCAGGCGTATTAAAGGTTACAGCGCGGAAGATGTGATCGGAAAGTATTTCGCCATTTTTTATCCCGAGGAGGATATTCTGAATGGAAAGCCGGCCTGGGAACTGAAAATTGCGAGGTCAACCGGTAAGTACGAAGAGGAGGGGTGGCGTTTACGTAAAGACGGGAGCCGTTTCTGGGCGAATGTGGTCATTACAGCTGTATATGATGCCGGGGGCCGGTTGAGTGGCTTTGCGAAAGTTACCCGTGACCTGACCGAGCGCAAAATGAACGAGCAGGCATTACGGGAGAGTTCCGACAAGTACAGGCAGTTAGCACAGGAACTTTCGGTGGCTAACAGTGAACTGTCGTCCGTAAACCGTGAATTGGAACAGTTCACGGCCATTGTTTCACATGATTTGAAAGAACCCGTACGGACAGTAAGGAGCTTTTTATATCTCATGGACCAGCACGTCGACCAGCAAAAGTTCGACCTTCTGAAACCAAGCATTGGAAAAGGGATCCGGGCTGCGCAACGCATGCACGAGCTCATCGACAGCCTGCTTCACTATTCGCAAGTCAGCAAGATAGGGCTTCAACATCAGAGGTTGAATGTGGAGGATATGATCGCCGAAGCGATCCAGAACTTGAACGATGCCGTCGAGCAATCGCGCGGGCAAATCCATGTGGATTGCGGGGTACCGTTCATCTACGGAGACCGCGTACAACTTGTGCAGCTTTTCCAGAACCTACTGGGCAATGCCCTGAAATTCACCAACGGCAAGGAGCCGGAGGTGGCGGTGAAATCCTGGGTAGAAGATGACTGGGTACGGTTTGTCGTCGAAGACAACGGTATCGGTATTTCTCCCGAAAACCTCGATAAGATCTTCGAGATTTTCAGAAGGCTGCATTTTGCCAGTCAGTACCCGGGCAATGGCGTAGGCCTCGCGGTTTGTAAAAAGGTCGTCGAGCGGCACCGGGGTAAAATCTGGGCCGAATCGGCGCGCGGAAAGGGAGCGAGTTTCCATATCATGTTACCCCAAATCTAAGCCCTGCACATGAAAATATTCAGACTTGCGATTGTTGAAAATGACGAGGATGAGCGCTTCTTTATGTCGGAGGCGTTCAGAGCTTCCGGGAAATTCGAAATCCTGGGGGAGTTCGGCAACGGCGACCAGCTTACGGAGTGGCTGCATGGTTCGTCGGGCGAGTTACCCGAGCTCATACTGTCGGACCTGAATATGCCCGGGAAAAACGGCTATGACATTATGGATGAGCTCAAAACGACTTATCCCGACGTGGCCGTATTCGCGACATCCACGTCGTCCGTCGTGTCTACGCGCGAAAAGTGTATCCGTGCAGGCGCGAGGGATTTCATCGCGAAGCCCGACATTTTTATCGCTTATGACGCCTTCGTCTCCGAACTTTACCAGCTCGCCTGCCGGTACCTGGGCGGCTAACGGATCATCTTTTCATTCACTTTGACATTCGTGAGCGTCAAGTCATGTACCACGGACTTGTCGTAAGCCGCGTTTTTCGCCGTAATGTCCAGGTTTTCGAAACTGAACTTTGAGAGCCTGTCATACTCGCCCGGACTCACGTCGAAAAATACTTCACATTTCAGTTTGATGTTTTTCAGGCTGATATGGTCGGAGTAGGAGAGCGGAACGTCTTTTCGCCCTTTCAGATCGAAGAATTGCTTCCAGGGTTTCACGTAAATGAGGCTGTAAGCAAATCCATCCACGTTTTCGATGCTGATAAATTCGTATTTCTGAGGGGTATCAGGCCGCATTTTCAGCCAAAGCACGCGCATGGCGTTCTCGATGTGGCAGTTGCGCATTACCACATTTTTGTTGTGAATGGCCTCGCTCCCGCACGTGAGCGCCGCGTGGCAGAACCCGAAATGGGTATCCTCGATAATGATGTTCGTATTGGCACCATTGCCAGGGTCGGTATCGGCATAGGGGCCTTTTCCGCCTTTCAATGCAATGGCATCGTCGTTCACAGCGAGGTAACAGCCCTTGACCAGCACATGATTGCATACATCCAGGTCGATCGCGTCTGTACTCGGCGCCTTGACAGGCTCATGTGGCGCCGTGATCCTGACGCCCAGGATCTTAATATTGTTGCATTGGTAATAATGGCTCGTCCAGAAACCCGAATTTTGAAGCGTCACGTCCTGAACCTGCACATCGTTACTTTTCCAGATAAAGACCAGCCGCGGTCGCGATACTTCCAGGTTGGTACAATTCGGATTCTCCTTCCGCCGCTGCCAGAATGCCTTCCAATAGTTTAGCCCGTTGCCGTCGATGATGCCCTTGCCTGAAATCGTAAAGCCGTTCACGCCGTATGCATTGACTAATGCCGGGAAATAGTCCAGATTTTGACCTTCCATCCGCGAGGGCATTATCGGATAATCGGCGATCTTGTCCGAGCCTTTCAGTACTGCGCCCTTTGCCAAATACAAATGTGTTTTAGGTTTAAAAAACAGCGCCCCGCTCAGAAAAGTACCTTGGGGAATCACGATCACTCCGCCGCCCTGCTCATTCGCCCGGTCGATGACGCGCTGGATCGCAGCAGTTTGCACCGTGTTGCTATCCCGGGAAACGCCGTGCTCCGTGATCACAAACTGCTTTCCGAGGCTTTTTAGACCGATTTTGGATGTGTCTGAAAACCAGACAGGTATTTTCGTGCCATCAGGAAATGTAGTACTTCTGCCCGATTGCGCAAATGCAGCCGCAGCAAGGAGATATAGCTGAAATAAAAGAAAACAGGACTTTTTCATAACCCCTTGAAGACGGGTGCTGCTTTCTTTTACTCTTGTTGCCGATCGACAATTGTCAGTTCTTTTTCATCCAGTCGTACAGGTATTCGAGCGTTTTGCCCATGCTTGCCAGGTTTGTTTGCGGCCGCTTTTTCAGCCAGTTTGAATGTAAAATGTAATGCCGGGATGCATCACCGGAAATGAATTATTTGAACCCGAAAACAAATGGGAAAACGAAGATTACAATAGCACTCCATATGCTGTACAGCGGAAGGAAAATTGCCAGTGATGTGCCTACTGCTGAAAGACAGGTCTTTTTGCTGAGCACCGCGAAGAGTTTGAGGCCCACATAAAACAAATGGGCGAGCATCAGCACGTTGGCGCCGAGCACTGCGGCACGGTTGGGCGTGAGGCCCCACTCCGAAATGCGGAACAAAACGGCCGATAATGCGATGCTGTTGACCAGCAATGTCACGGCCGATAGCAGGAACAGCACCACGACTTGCGCACGCCTGCCGCCGGAATAATCGGTTTCGGCGAGCGAAAAGAAGATCAGCGCCATCACGGCGACGAGCAATCCATTGAATAGCACCAGGAATTCACGGTCGTGGTAAGGACTTTTGCCGGCAATGAGCGTGGCCACCAGGTATACGACCAGCATCACGAGCGCTATCGGACTGAACAGCTTCGCGATGACTGACGGTATTTTGTTCACCAGCGTGGGTTGCACGCGGGTTAGGAACGTCGCGACGATGGGGACGGCAGCCAGCCCGCATATGACGATATATTTGGAAAAAAGCGGTTGAATATCCCAACCGATCAGCCCGAAAAGGTTGATGGTGAGGCCCGTAGTGAGCCCGCCGGCAAGCACCAGCAATCCCGACATCACAATCAGTTCGCCCGTGTAGCGCAGGAATTCCAGCCAGTTAGTACCGTTTTTCCACTTTCCACCACTGTATGCCGCGCCCAGCAGCGACCACAGCCAGAGCGGCAGGTGCAGGCAGGAAAGGACCAGCGTATCACTATTTTCATTTTCCGGCAGCCAGTTGATGAACACTACCGAACCAACCAGCAGCAGGATTGCCAGCCCCCGCGTTTTCCAGGAGACAGCATTTTTCCAAGCAAAGTAGGCCATTAACGCCGGAGCGACGACAAACCCTGCATTACGAGGGTAGTAAAACCCTTCGCTGATAGAAAGGAGCTCGGGCAGCTTGGCCAGTAATGCCGCAAGTAGGGAAGCTACCACCACAAATGCCCGCTCGGCAGGCGTACCCCAAAAAAGCTCGTCGGAGCTGTAATTCAGCCGCTGGTACCACCCTTCGGCCAACGGATTACTGCTCAGTTCGGGATACAATGCATTGAAAGCCGACTTAAAGCCCGGCTTGTTGCCCCGGTACAGCTTTTCCAGTTGCAGGGCATTGGTTTGGTTCAAAAGGATTTCTTCACGCATAAGCAAGGATTGATAATGGTGATCAGCTTTCTGTGACGGTATGTGTATGTATCAAAAAGTACTTTGTAATTCAAAGTTAAATAGGAATTGAATTTTTGCAATAGGGACGTGGCATTTTTTTTGTGATCGTATCTGTTTTTGCCGTTTACTAAATTTGATAACCGGTTAGTTGATAACGCTTTAATCCCAAATCAGCTCGTTTTTATTTTGTATTGAAAATTAAATCGACACAAACATGGAATGGACGATTAGTATGTGGGCGGGACTAGCCCAACTCGGGATTGCGGTGGTAATCGCCGCGATTGGCATCCGGATCGTAATAGAACTACGGAAGAGCGAATTGACGGACGAAGCCGTGAAATAGGGAAGGATACGGTGAAATTTGCCTATCTAGGCAATTGCCGATATATTTCAGGATATTTTCCTGAACCTTATGAATCCATCATCTTTCCTGAACCGCAGGGATTTCCTCATGGCCGCCTCCGCTGGCCTGGCGTTACCACTAATCAATCCCCTGCCTGCGCTGGCCAAGGCCAAACCGCTTTTTTCGTTCTCCACCCTCGCCTGTCCGAAATGGGACTGGGCAACGATCGTCAAATATGCTGCCGACAACGGCTACCATGGGATAGAAATCCGTGGTGTGCTCGATTGTATGGATTTGCCCAAATGCGGCGAGTTCAGTAGCCCGGAACGGATTGCCCAATCGCGCAAGATGGCAGAGGACAAGGGGTTGAGGATCGTCGATCTGGGATCGTCGGCTGCATTGCATATGGCGGATCCGGCAGTGCGGGCGAAAAATCTGGATGAAGCCAAGCGGTTTATCGACCTCGCGCAGCAGTTGAACTGCCCTTACGTCCGGGTATTTCCCAATGATTTACCCAAAGACCAGGAAGTGGACAAAACGGTAGAGCTTATCAGTACCGGCCTGCTCGAATTGGGCGATTATGCCAAAAATTCTTCGGTAACGGTGCTGCTCGAATCACATGGCGACGTTACCCGGAAGGACATTCTTGCGACGGTAATGGGCAAATCGGAACATGAGCACGTCGGTCTCATTTGGGACATATTCAATATGTGGTCGGTCACCCAAGAGCCACCGAAGGACGTTTATGCCAAACTCAAAAAATACATCCGCCACACGCATATCAAGGACGGCATTCAGAAAGACGGCAAAATTCAGTACGTGCAGGTAGGGAGGGGCGAAGGGCCGTTGAAAGAAGCGATAGGTGTGCTCGTGAAGGACAACTACAAGGGCTATTACAGTTTCGAATGGGAGAAAAAATGGCACCCCGAAATCGAGGAGCCGGAAGTGGTGATACCTGCGTATCCGAAGCTCATGCAGCAGTATTTTTAATCGTACTTCATTTCGATCGCTTTAAATTCACTTTTCTGATCAGGTGTACCGGTGACGCTGACGCCTACCCTTGGAGCCCTGTCCCAGCGGGGCAGCCAGGGCGCTTCTATTTGTACAGAGCTGGTGAGCGAGTCGATTTTCTGGCCTTTTACGCCCCAACTGAACGTGTAGTAACGTCCGTAACGGCTCTGCAATTCCAGTCGGATGTTTTTGTATTTGTCCGGAATTTCTTTGGTTTGGAGCGTTTCATATCGGCCGTCTTTCACTTGCCACAGCTCGACGCGGTTTTGGCCGGCACCGTAGCCGATCGCGTTCTGAGCATCGCCGTAAAGCACAATGTTCTGGAAAACGTCGTCTTTAATCACGAACTCGGCGGCATAGGTATAGGTGCCTTTTTTGATGGTATGTCCCATGAAATTACCCGTTTTTGCGGGATTCTCACAGTCGATTTTCAGTGAAGCGGCGCTGATACCGAACTTCGGTTTCGGCAGTCCGGCGTCGAACACCCAGGGCAGTCTTAGCGTGTCGCGCTCGTAGTTAACCGAAAAATTGAGACTAAGCTGAGCAGGCCCCGCACCTGCGGGCGATTCCGCCTGTGCGGGTGTCGTCTTGCCATATCTGAACGCCGGCCAGCGGGTGGTTTCATCCCAGATCAGTTCGCTAAGGACACCCTGGCGACCCGCAAATGTAAAATCGATCGCATTATAGGCGTGGTGCAGGTAGAAATAGCGGCGATCGGGCGTGGTTACGACGGTGCCGTGCCCCGGGCATTTCCAGGCATCATCTCCGAAAAGGACCGGGTTACCTTCATATTTGACCCATGGCCCCTGCAACTTTTCGGCCCTCGCGAGCCCTACCTGGTAATCGCAGCGGTCGCCGCAGCAGGCATTACCGGAATAGAGCATATACCAGTAATTCCCTCTTTTAAATATAGCCTGCCCTTCGGCCCCGCCCGCTTCCCAGCCTGCCGGATCGGCTTTAATGAGGCTGAATTCCTTGCCGGTTACTTTCAGTCCGTCGGGCGAAAGCTCCGCGCCGAGCAGTTCGATGCCCCGGTCCTTATCGAGGCCATAAGCCTTCCAGGTGATGAACAGCTTTCCTTTATCTTCCACAACGTAAGCGTCAATGGCCTCCTTCGTCCATTCGATGATCAGGCCATGGTCTTTAAAGCCTTTTGTAATATCCTTGGTGGTCGCCACGCCGATCACCGACTGTTTATCCGCCTTCCGCCGGGCGGTATAATAAACATAGAATGTCCCGTTCCGGAAAAATAGCTCCGGCGCCCAGTAGCTACCCATCGTCCATTTGGGTAATTCGGCGAAAACCGGTCCGACGTATTCCCAGTTCACAAGATCTTTGGAAGTGTAAATAGGATAGGCGGGCCCCCATTCCGAAGAGGTTCCTACCGCATAATACGTATCGCCCACACGTATCACCGACGGATCGGCAAAGTCACCGGCAATTACCGGGTTGCGGTAGGTGATTACCCTCGCAGGTGCGGGCTTTTGTGCGAAAACGTCGGCGGAGTAAAATAATGTAAGCAGGAGTATAGCGGGCAGGAATTTCATTATTCGTTTCTTTGATGCAGCTGCGAATAAAGGCAATTATTTCGGGATAAGAAACCCGGTAATACTGCAAAAGAGTAGAGGAGCAAGGGGTTTTAATAGTTGAAATGATGCGAAATAATTGAAATATTGCAGCCGTTACCTGAACCGAACCATGTATTATTTGAAAAGCTTCCTGGAAGTGGCCGGCGTGCTGATCGTGATGATGTCGCTCATCCCGCTGATCCGCAGCGATTACTGGACATTCCGGGTTTTTGAATATCCCCGGCTGCAAAAGCTTGTCTTGAGTGTGGCAATCGGCGGCATTTATTTTACGCTGTTTTTCTCAACAGATTTACAAACCATCGTGCTGTCGGCGATTTTCGCGCTGAACACCCTGTACCTCTGTTACCTGGTATACCCGTTCACGCCCGTTGCGGGGAAGGTGATCCTGGGGGCGCGGACGCATCTGCCCGAGAATCGGATATCGATCTTGTCATCCAACGTTTTTCAGGACAACCGGAATACCGCCGGCTGCCTGGCGCTGATCCGCAAATACGACCCCGATGTGGTGCTCCTGCTCGAGACCGACCGCTATTGGCATGAAAACACGCTCCCTTTGCGTAAGCGTTATCCGTACGAGGTGCCGGTACCTTTGGAAAATACATACGGGATGTTGCTTTACTCTAAACTGGCACTGTCGGAAGTACAGGTGCGGTACCTGGTGGATGAAGACATACCGTCCATTAAAGTACTGGTAACATTGCGTTCGGGCCAGCAGGTGCAGCTTTTCTGTGTGCATCCGACGCCTCCGGTGCCGGGTGAAAACTCGCATTCTACCGAGCGCGACAAGGAGCTTTTACTGGTAGCAAAAGAGGTGAAAGCGAGTCGATTACCATGCATTGTAGTGGGCGATCTCAACGATGTAGCCTGGTCGTATACCACCGATTTGTTTACCAAGATCAGCGGGCTGCTCGATCCTCGGATCGGACGGGGCTTTTACAACACATTCCATGCCAAAATGCCTTTTCTGCGGTTCCCGCTCGATCATGTGTTCTGTTCGACGGATTTTAAACTCGTGGAAATGGCGAGGCTGGAAAATTTCTCATCGGACCATTTTCCGATCCTGCTGGCATTGCAATATGAGCCCGCGGCTAGTATAGAGCAGGACGAGCCGGAAGCCGAGCCGGAAGACATTGAGCTGGCCAATGAAAAGATTTCCAGGGAGGTACCAGAGTAAATTGGGTTACCCGGTTTAAAGTAGACCGGCCCGAATGGTACCTTTTGCGGTCATTTCAAGTCGAAGAACCTCATTTTCGTACGATTTTATGACCTTGCAACGATTCACCAGGCCTTTTGCCGCCGCGCTGCTTTTGATCCTGTCGGCCGGCTTTCACTTTGCCGAAAAGCCCATTACCGTTTTCCTGATCGGCGATTCCACGATGGCCGGTAAGCAGGTAAAGTATTACCCCGAGGCGGGCTGGGGAATGCCTTTTGCCTATTTTTTTGACCAGAATGTAAAGGTGGATAACCGCGCGATGAATGGTCGCAGCACCAGGACTTTCATCGAGGAAGGCCGCTGGCAATCGGTGGCCGATAGCTTGCGGGAAGGGGATTATGTGCTGATCCAGTTCGGGCATAATGACGAGGTTAAAACAAAGAAGAGCTATACCGACGAAACAGGCTACCAGAAAAACCTGGTTCGGTTTATTGCGGAAACCAGAGCGAAAAAGGCCAATCCTGTGCTGATTACCCCCGTTGCCCGGCGGAGCTTCGATGCCGACGGGAAAATCCAGGAAACGCACGCCGTGTATTCCCGGCTGGTAAGGGAAGTGGCTGCCGCGCAAAATGTGCCTTTGATCGACCTCGACAAACGCAGCCAGGCATTGCTGCAAAGTATGGGCGAGGAAAATTCCAAACTACTGTTTTTGCATCTCGCGGTCGGCGAACATCCCAACTATCCCGCGGGAAAAGAAGATAATACCCATTTCAATGAGCTTGGTGCACGGAAAATGGCGCAACTCGTGCTGGCCGATATCAGAGCTTTGAAACTCGGACTGGTCGAACGGATCGTTGTTCCCTGACCCCCGGAAAACACCTGTTTTTGGATTCACGTGTTTACACGCTTACGTCCGGGCGCGGGTTTGTGCAATTTTGAAATGTCAATCAGGGACGGGGTGCTGAAAAAAGGACCTGATGGACGCTTGCGTCTGACTCATCAAACTAAAATCCAGGGCGACCGAATGGTTCGGGGAACTCAAAACGAGTTCTTCGGATCGTGCCCGCGACGCGCAGTCCGGGGCGCGTAGCTCGGGACGCGAAGTCCGGGACGCGATCAACCGGTAATCATTAACCTAACCGATAAATCGAATTAATTCTAATTTTATGACGAATTAGTTATAACGCTTCCTTGCCCTTAGGTATATTGCTTTCCATTGTGCGGATGCGGGTTGCGCTGCACGATCGGGAAGCAATTATCTTTTTAAACCATTAAATCTCAGCGAGCATGCCGAAGTTTATCAGTGATGAAGTTTTTGCAAAATGGGCTGCCCAGTGGCAGGCGCTGGAACACAGCCGCGAGCCCTTTGGCTTTTTTAATTTGGGGAGTAAACTCCTTTTGGGTGATTATTTTGATGGGGATGACTTCGAAACCCTCGTATCTACACCGGGTATAGCCGTTATCAAAGTCCGGTTTGGTTTTGAAACCGGGGAAAATGCATTTAAGCTGGTACTTTTTGGGGTAGACAACGCCGGACAGATCATCACACCTTACTATGCGCATACCCCGGCAGATTTCCGGGAGGCAGGGGATGGCCCGGGCGGAAATGTGCCCGACGTGCTGGCCAGGCAGTGGATCAAATATTGGGAAGAAAAAGGCCACGCCGGTGAGATTGCCAGCCCGCTGTTCCGCACCCAGTATGGGTTTTTGAATGGATACAATTATCCGGTGAAAGAGCTGTTGGCGGCGCTTTTCAGATTTGAAAAAATGCCGAAGATCTACATTCGCTTCGTGCTGCATCGCTATTTCCCGGCGGCCAATGAAGACGTACAAAAGGAACTGACCGGTTCTTATGCATTTGGGCTGATGTTCCAGGCAATGTCCAACAAAGGGGACGGCAGCGACGCCCTGGGTATCGATGCCGACAGCGGTTACTACGACCTGAGCGCCCCTTGTCCGCGGACTTGTTAACGGACGGGTGTGGTCATGTGTGGTCGGAGGTAGTCAGGGGTAGTCATGTGTGGTCAGAGGTTGTCATGTGTAGTCAGGGGTAGTCATGTGTGGTCAGGGGTAGTCATGTGTGGTCAGGGGTAGTCATGTGTGGTCAGGGGTAGT
>NZ_JAHXBN010000037.1 GCF_019924045.1 Dyadobacter fermentans
AGTATGGGGATGATCGTAAGCCGGTGTTTTCCAAAGGCTTCAAAGGTTATCGATCGCTTCCATGTGCAAAAACTGGCTTTTGACGCGGTTCAAGATATCAGGATACAACATCGTTGGCAGGCACTAGATCAAGAAAATCAGGCTATTGAAACCGCCAGGCAATCCAGTTTGATTTATCAGCCAGAGATCCTTGCCAATGGCGATACACTTAAACAACTGCTGGTTAGAAGCAGGTACTTGCTTTTCAAGCACCATGATAAATGGACAGCATCGCAAGTCCACCGTTCTAGGTTGCTTTTCGAGCGTTATCCGCTTATCGAGAAGGCTTATAGGCTTGCAATAGGTTTAGGGACTGTTTTTCGGCTCTGCAAGTCCAAAGAGCAGGCATTTAAAAGACTCGCACTATGGTACAATGCGGTGGAAGATTGCGGTCTTGATTCCTTCAAAACAGTTGCTAGATCAATCCAGACGCATTATTTAGATATCCTCAACCGCGGCGGCGGACCGCTTCTTCAATAACAGAAGTACGAATGCTTCGGCTGAGTCTTTCAACGCGAAAATAAAGGCATTCAGGTCATCATCCAGGGGCGTGAGGGATGTTCCATTCTTCCTTTTCAGGCTCACTAAACTTTATGCCTAATTTCCCCCAAGAATTCTACTTGATCCAATACTTGGCTAGCCTCGGAATCAGCATGAATTGCCTCGCCACGTTGATAGTTATCACGGCCAATTTAATTTTCGGCGTCCACCTTATCCTGAAGGGGACACTTGGAGCAGGAGATGTGATGTTTTTTGTTTCTTCGGCACTTGGATTGTACTGGACCAGAAGTGGGTTCCTCAATCGCGATCTCAAATTTGACGAGGAATTTTTTCATTATGATAACGATATCAAAATTCCTCTTTCCTCTATTACGGCGATCAAGCTCGGTCTAAGCTCCAACCTTCAACATGATCGTTATTGGAGAATCCAATATAAGGTAACTGACAGTGATGAAAAATCTGTCTCAGTTTTGCCGTCAGTGACCAACGATAATTTTGTGAAATTTCTTAGGGCGGTTGAGGATATAAATCCGTCGGTTGAGACGGATATGTTTGAATTCGAGCTGTTATGGAGATTGATACCTAAAACAACTTGGAGGGTAAGGAGCGAATGGGGAGCAGATATTTGAGCTTCCTGCACACGTAGGTATTAAACCGCCCAAAAGCGTTATTAAATTGCGGTCTATGGCGGTTTTGATGCCTTATTCTCTTTAAAGGATGGGTTATACTGGATTTGAAATTGTCGCCATAAATACGCTCACTTCTTCACGGCAAAAGTTCTAAAAGGCAAAATTAGAAGGAGCGATAGAACGTTGAACGATGAAAAAACTGTTGAAGATAATCGGACTATTTCTTGTGGGGTGCATAATAATGGAAATTCTCGCAAATGTATTGTTCCCGGATACGCCAAATGTGGGAGGAATGGTTGTTGATTCGTTATACAAATCGCCTCAAACGTCGGAAAGATTGGGTACATTTCGGTCATACAACTTTGAAGTAGATTCGACAACTAACAACCATTTAGTATATTTTGCTACCATCAATATCCGCGGCGCGAGAGCTGATACTACACTGAATACTGTTATCGTAAAATCTGGGGACGTCTGGCAGATTAACAAGTTAAGTGCCAAATAAGATATCCATTTTTGACTTACGAAACGTCATAATTCAGAGAACATATCGACCTTACAACTAAGCCGATGAAGCGTTAGCGCAACCGTAAACCGTAGGCTCCTGTTAGCGGAGCACGACATGCGACATGTCCACAATTCGAAGTTATTTCCAAACAATCTTACTCGATTTATTCAGAATAAAGTGATTTCCATGGGCTGACGTCAAGCCTGGACTAGGTGCTCTGGGCCAGGTTACTGGCTGTAAGCCAATCAAGAAAGAGCTTTCCCGCTCATGCCTTCGAACTACTCAGACCAATCGGTTTCAAAGCATCTAAAATCACAAGATTTCAGGGAATTGTTTCAGTTACCGGAATACTCATGTAAGGTTTGGAGGATGACAGCGGGACTGAGAGTGTATGGTATTATTTTGAGGACAAATTAGGTATATCTGTGTTTACTTTAATACATTTGGTGTAACTCAAAATGTATTAAAGTAACAATGCGCCTCTATCGATCAACATTCACCTTTCTCGCCTTTTTGGCATTTTCTATTTCCTGTAACAAAAAAGATAAAGAAGTTAAACCCGTCGAAAACTGCCGGTTTATAGGCAAGTCGGTTAATTGGGAGTCAAAAACTGCTGCAGAAACAACGGTTGAGACAACCGAGTCGAATTTCAAGCAGGATGATCAAGGTAGGCTGACGCTTGTAACTTTCTCGCGAACCGAATCTAGGAAAGATTCAACGGGTGTTTATGCCAGCAGCACAGACGAAGAAACCTACGAATTCGTATACGATACAGAAGGTTTTTTGACAGAACTAAAACGACACGACTTGCGATTACAACAAGGATCAGCAAATTTTAAATTCGGCTATGCTACGCTTCAATATCGGACAGGGAGAATGGAGACAACCAGCATTACATCCTATGTTTACAGTGAAGGCCGGTTGCAATCGTCGAAATATGTCAGCAACCTTGTTGTTCAAGGAGACAATCTGCCGGCTGCAACCTTCCCTGAAAGTTACACAATCGATTATAAATATGATTCAAAAGGCATTATCCAAACAGCAACGAGCGGTGGTTGGGTTGCAAAGTATACAAATGGAGTCCTTACGTCCAGTGTCTCAGCTGATGGCAAAGTTGTATGGAAATATGATGACCAGGGAAGAATGATTAGCTATTCTACGCCATATGACCAAAGAACTTTCAAATATGACCAAAGAGGAAATCAAATTTTTCAAGATTCCTATGATAATGGAGTGTTCGTTTTCTCAACCGAAACCAAATTTGATGAGCATACGAACCCAGACAGTATGATCCCCTCTCGCTATAAGGGAATTCCGGGCCCCATTAAAGTTACTTACGCTGATGATAACCCAAACAACATGGTCGAAAGTACAGTTCTTCACCGAAATGACGCGCCTCTCATCACGTCAAATGTTTGGACCTATCATCCTAACGGCTTGCCGGCAACCTCCATTACGAAAACCGGAACGGACTACTATAAGACAACGCGAATCACAAAATTTAAGTACGACAACTGCGATTAGGACCCGTTTTCGAATAGTCTGACGATTGGAATAAATTTGTCTCGACCTGGATTTAGGCGGAAGTATGGTAACGGTCCGTCATTAAAGCGGAGGCAACAAGTGAAGCTTTTTGTCAATACATTTTAGGGTTCGTAATTGATCAAAGTCGAGTAGTAACCATTCAAAAATGCATTATTCATTATATTCCCGTCCGTCGCATCTACTCCACCGTCCAGGGTAATATCGGTAAATAGATATTGATCATAAAGACCGGCTAAAAAATCATTACTAGCAATTGACATATCAGTGGCATCGACGTTCAGATCGCTATTCACGTCGCCTGCCCACATATACCACTTTCCATTGATGATACCCATTTGTGGGACATCACCAGGAAGCTGGCTGGCCTTGTTAAGGGCTGTTGTAAAGTCGTAGATAGTTGTGCCTGAGTTGAAAGAAGCAATTGGGTTGCTCAGAATCGCAACATGATTCCTATGAAAAACGGCTATCCTTACGGGCGAGTTTTGCCCAATGAATTTCGGAAGCGTACCATCTATGTCAACGATACTTCCATTGGGTTTCAACAACAGGCTTTTCGATTGAAGTTTCGCCGCTGGGTTTGCGGCATCGCGGATTTCGATTTTAATCCAATCAACAACAGAACCGGCTACTCCGGCCGGATTGCCGATATTGTTGTAAACGACATTTCCTTCGTACGGGTCGGTGGCAGGCAATAGGCCTGAGTTCGCACTGAAATAGGTTTGCAGGTCGCTTGCCATGTTGGCTTGGCCTGGACGATACCCACCTCTGAGAAGGACTTTGGCATCGAGTTGCACGAGGCTGTTATTTAGCTCCCTTTTGATCCGATTGCCGGCATTGTCATAGGTAAATTTGATCTGTGCATTGATGATGCCTGGTAAGGCCACCATGACGATGAAAAACATAGTTTTGGTAAGATGTGTGTTCATAAGGTTTATAGTGTGATATGCTTCTATGTTGATTAAAAACAGTCTTTCTCGCCGTTGGCTATCGATTCTGGATATTCCTCTCCAAAGTACGCCACGATTCCTCCGAAAGTACGCCATTTATTCCTGGGCAAAGTACGCCACTAAGCTGGCGGTAAAGTAGCGGATTTTGGCGTGCTTA
>NZ_JAHXBN010000038.1 GCF_019924045.1 Dyadobacter fermentans
TTGAACTTGAAAACGCCTTCTGACATGCACAAGCTCAGTGTAGCCTGAAAGGGGAAGGAAGGAAAGAAAGAATCTAGTAATAATCTGTCCACTTTTTTCAGGACAAGACAGGGAGGACGGCGAAGCTGGGACGGTTGTTTTTAAAAACTAATGATTGAGATATGAAACGGGTTTTGTTGCTGCTGGTTTTTTGTGTGTTAAGCATCGCTACGCGGGCGCAGGTGCCGGTGGAAAATTCGCTGCTTTGGGAAATCAGCGGTCGTGGGTTGGCGAAACCTTCGTATTTGTTTGGCACCATTCACCTTATTTGCCCAACTGATTTCTCCCTAAGTGATTCCCTGAAAAGTACGCTCTCGCGTACGCAGCAGGTGGCGCTCGAAATGGATATGGACGACCCGGGCATGATGGCCGGGATGATGAAAACAATGAATATGACTGCCGGTAACGAGTTGAAAAAGCTCGTTACCGAGCAGGAATACCAGCGGCTCGACCGGTTTTTCAAAGATTCGGTGCATGTGGGCTTGGCGATGTTCGAGCGGGCGAAGCCGTTCGTACTGATGGGGCCGCTGTTTAATACTGTGCTTGACTGTCAGCCGCAGTCGTATGAAATGGCGCTGGTGGAGTTGGCAGGCAAGCAGAAGTCGGAGGTGATTGGGATTGAAACTTTGGAAGAACAAATGGCCATTTTCGATACGATCCCTTATAAAGATCAGGCGAAAATGCTCCTGACGCTGATCGACAGCCTACCCTCCGCCCGGAAGGAATTTAAAAGCCTTGTGGCTCTTTATAAGGCACAAAACATCAGCGAACTCTACGGAATGACACTAAAAAGCGAGTTCGGTATGGAAGGTAATGAAGAAGTAATGCTTTTCGACCGTAACCAGAAATGGATTCCCCGCATACGCAGGATAGCCAGCGCGAAGCCGACGTTTTTCGCAGTGGGAGCGGCGCACTTGGGAGGGGAAAAAGGGGTTATTGCTTTGTTGAGGAAGGAAGGATTTGTGGTGCGGGCGGTGAGGTAATAGGGTAATCGTTCGTTGGTAATTGGTAGCAAGCCGTTTGTGAATTGGTGTTGGGTTGTAATGGATTATCAGTGGATTAGAGGCTAAATTACTAGCCGAAAACCGTATTCTTTAACACAAACTCACACTATGAATCAGGAGACGTATGACCTGAACATTGATGAAGATTGCCATATTTTTAGATTTGTCAGCGAAGGTCCGCGTGGAGAAATTCAGAAGATAATCGTTTTCAGGCAACTTTCTGGAATTGACAATTACTACAATCTTTCTTTCGGAGATTGGAATGAAATAATGCAAAAGGTCGACGATACGGCGGTTTCGAATAACCTGGACACGTTGAAAATTCTTAGGACTGTGGCTTCTGCGGTTGAATCCTTTCTAAAAGAGCGGCCAGGTGCTATAATTTTTGCGTCGGGTAGTACTGCTGCCCGCAACAGATTGTATAGAATGAGCATTGTGAGGTATTGGGACGAAATCAATAGCCGTTTTATTATTCGCGGGAGTCGCAACAAAAAATGGCAGCCTTTCAAAAAGACTGCTAATTATGATGCATTCATATTGTTTTACAAATAGCAACATTAGTTGGTGAAAAAATTGTGGTTATGAAGAATGAACAAAGCCAGACCCTGGAAGAACCAGCCCAAAATGTATTTAGTCCACTACCAGATTTATCTGAAGATCCTTTTTTGTTGAGAAAGGAGAAGGCGGCGATTGAGTTTTTAATGAAGAATCCTATCCCCAGGCATTTGCTTCCTAAAAAGAAGAAACAGGCTGCTGGCCCCTCAAAACGCTGAAATCCACCGCGTCAGCCACTCCGGGCTGAAAAACAGCATCAATAACGCAACCAGAAATAATCCGGCAACCAACTTGCCGGAGGCGCTATTGTTTGTGCTAACCGCTTCGGCCCTAACCGTTTTGAAAAACAGTAGATAAGGCAACCTCATATAATAGGCGAGAGAAATGGCTGCATTGAGGATGCCGCCGACGAGCAGCCACAGCATCCAGGTAAGTCCCTGATCGTGGTAGCTTTCCCAAAGCGCTGAGAATACAAGTAATTTGGAAGTAAAACCGCCGGTAGGGGGTAAGCCTGCCAACGCGACCATCACGACGGTCAGAATGCCGGAAATCCAGACGTAGTTTCGCCCAAGCCCTTCGTAATCTCTGAGTTGAGTTTCTTGTCTTGGTTGTAAAAGATCGACTAGGAAGAAGGCGGCAAGGTTGATGACCAAATACGCAGCAGTGTAAAATACGGCTGCCTCGAAGCCGAAACGACTGTATGCCGCAATGCCAACCAGCAGGTAACCAGCTTGGGCAATGGACGAATAGGCGAGCAAACGGCGTGCATTACTTTGCCAAAGGGCAGCCACATTGCCGATCGTCATGCTGATCAATGCGATGCCTCCTAAAACGGGGAAATATTGGGCCGGTAATATACCTGCCAGGCGCATGAGTACCAGGATAACGGCCGCTTTGGGCGCCACGGAGAGAAATGACACAAGAGGTGTGGGGGCTGCTTCGTAAACGTCCGGCGTCCAGATATGAAACGGGACGAGGGAAAGTTTGAAAAGCAATCCGGCGAGAGTCAGTACAATGGTGACCGTTACGACAAGGTCGGAGTTGTTGGTGAGGGCGACGGTCATGGCGTCGTTCGTGATGTCGAGCGTGCCCGTGAGGCCGTAAATGAGCGAAATGCCATAAAGCATAACAGCCGAACTGGCGGTTCCGAAAAGCAGGTATTTGATGCCTCCCTCGGCCGCTTTTTTGTAGGGTGATAATGCTACCAACAGGTAAGAGCTGATGGAAATCAATTCCAGCGAGAGATAAATAGACAGCAGGTGTGTGGACATTGTCAGCAAATGCATGCCCGCCACAGCGGCGATCAGTAATGCGTGGTATTCGGCAGGGAAATCGTATCTTAAAATGCGGACATGCAGCAATGTGATTATCCAGGCCAACGTGATCAGGATTTTGAAAAACACGGCCTGCCTGTCGAGGAATAGCAACGGTTGAAACCTGAACGACGGCTCTGAGTTCCATTGACCGATAACCAGCAATAAGGTGACCAAACTCCCGGCGAGCGCTACATTCAGCAAATAGGACGTTGTTTTTTCTTTGCCGAAGCGTTTGTTAAAAATCAGTTCGGTGAGCAGGAACAGACAAAAGAATAAAGCCAGAAAAATTTCAGGGATGATTCCGCCGAGGCTCTGGCGTATATGTATGAGCTGGTCGTTGATGTCCAAGAGAGCAGGTACAATTTTTGTGCAAAAGTACGTAAACAACGGCTTCCAAACCTCGAACTTATCAAATTAACCAACTTAAATCATGAAATATCTGCTAAGAATTTTCCCGCTGGCATTCTGCCTCATGTGCATTCAGGCGCACGCGCAGGATTCAACGGGACTGGCGGGAACGCCTTATCAGGAAACACAACCGGCTGCCGGGGAAAAGTCCCCCTACCTTTTGAAAGAATGGTATTCGGGGGCGGTCCGTACCAACGACGACCGCGTCCATGACGGTGTCCAGCTCCGGTACGATTATCAAAAAGACGAAATAGAATACAAAGTAGGTTCGAACCTGTATCGCGTTGCATCAGGTGTGGCGGAGTTCACCATACCGAGCGGTGTCGAGTTGTATACATTCAGAAGTGGTTATCCTGCGGCAGGTAATTACACCGAAAAGAGTTTTTACCGCGTGCTTTACGACGGCAACACGAAGCTTTTGAAAAAATATACTAACCCTATAAAAGTAGAAAAGGCCAGCGCCACAAGGGAAATGGACGCTGGCGCAAAGTTGTATTTGTTGAAGGATGATAAGATGAATCCGGTTCAGCTTGAAAACCGCAACAGTTTCCTTAAACTGTTGACCGACGAAAGGAACAAGCTGAATTACGTAATCAAAGAACAACAGCTCGATTTCGCCGGTGAGGATGACCTGATTCGCCTGCTGGAAGAATACGATTCCTACAAAGCCGGACGGGGAGGTAACTAGCTTATTTTTCCACAATCCAACGGTTCACACTGTTGTATTTCCCCTCTAAAACGATCTTGAAAAAGCCGGAAGGATATTTAGAAATATCTATTTCGGCTTTTTCATTGGTAACATTCACTTCGTCCATCAGGTAGTAAAGGTCGCGACCGCCTTTTTCGAACTGATTGGTCGTGGCGAGCCAGATCTTCACTTTCCCATCTTTTTCAACTGCCTTCCACGAAATATTCACCTTGCCTGCCGATTTCTGTAATTGCGACGCTGTAACCGAAAGTTTGCCCGTAAAAGGTATTCCGTCGACTTCGAATGCCTGCTCCTTCGGAATATTAATGTCCATATGCCGCGCCACGGTTGGAAAGATGTCAACTATGCCTGGTGTGCTTTTGAAATTTGGGTTCAGACCTTTCGCATTGGTAACAATCCAGGTGCTGCGCTCGCGGTCACTCTGGCCTCCGTGACCTTTGCCGGTTTTGGCGTCGCGGCCGTGATCGGTAGTGACTATCATCAGCCAGTCTTCGTTAAAACTCTTTTCACGATCGTTAATGGATTTCCAGATGCGCCCCATCTGGTCGTCCATCATCTGAATAGCTTTATGGAATTGCTCGCTATCGCCGTATTTGTGACCCATATCGTCGGTATATTCGAGGTAAACCCACGACATGTCCGGTCCGTTATCGCGAATGTAGGTCGCTGCCTCATCCACCACTTTTTCATCGATTTGGTGAATGTATTCGCTCTGTTTATCGTGCTTGAAATGCACGGTATCGAGCTCGAAGCCGTCGAATGAGTAATCAATTTGCAGTTTGTCGGTTTGGGGCAGATTGGTACCTACGAGTTTGGTGCGGTTATCGAGCCAGGTCGAGAAAATGGCGGTTTGTTTCTGCGGGTATTGTTCTTCCAGGAAGCGAAAAAGCGTCCAGTAGTGGTAATTCGGGTCTTTAATATCATTATCCCAAACATTGTGTTTGTTTACCCAGGTGCCCGTGAGCAGGCTGTTGTAACCTACGGCCGAGATGGTGGGTGTTTGCGAGTACGTGCCTTTGCCTCCGCCCACGTGTGCGCGTGTGTAGCCGCCCACCTTCGCGATCGCGTCCAGGTGTGGGGTGGCGATTTTTTCCTTACTGTCGCTGGAAATGCCGTCCACGATCACAAAGACGACCTTTTTCGTTTTAGGGGCCTGCGAGAAGGCCTTAGGAGCAATGATAGTGGCCAATATTAGCCATGGCAGAAAGGAAAAACGGGTTTTCATAAATTGAATGACTGTTTAATAAAAAATCCCTCAAATTAACGGCTAATTCGCCGAATTTGAGGGATTTTTGGACTAAGAAATTATTATTAATTCAAAATTTCTTGCCCGTTTTTTATGGGCTTACCGGTTGCTCCGGTGCTGTGTCTGTTTTTTTCTTTTTGCCAAATGCATACACAATCCCGAAATGGCTTTTGAGCACGCCGCTATCGAATTTGTCCTTTACATACGGATTCAACTCTAATGCCAGCATAATGCGGCGGTTCATCGGAAGCGGCGCTATGCGTACGCCTACGTTCACCGAGTAGCCGTCGATCGTGATCAGGTCTGCATCGGCGTCTGCAATGCGATACAACGGATTGAGCCTGAGGCCACCGCCGATGTACCATTGCGCCACTTCGCCTCTTTTCAGGTTGATCATCGGAAGCAGGTCGATGCTCAGGCTGCTGAACAGCGAGTTGGTTTGCAGGCGTGTATCCAACCAGATCACCTTTTTCGCATTCGTGCTGACGGTCAGCAGGCTGCTCCAAGGGTAGTAACCCACCGTCGCCTGCGCCCGCAGTTTTCCCAAACTTGCCAGCAGCATCAGCGTCAGTACAAAAAGAACTCGTTTCATCGAGGAGTGTTTATTAGCGGCGCATCGCTTTTCCCAGCTTACCTGCCGCCTGCATGGTATTCATTTTTTTCATCATTTTCCGCATTTCATCAAACTGTTTGATCAGGTTGTTGACTTGCAGAATGGTCGTGCCGCTACCATTGGCAATGCGTTTTTTACGGCTTCCGTCTATAATATCCGGGTTTTCACGTTCCTTTTTGGTCATCGACTGGATGATCGCCTCGATAGGCTTGAACGATTCGTTGTCGATATCAAGGTTTTTAATGGCCGAGCCCATTCCGGGGATCATTCCGATGAGGTCTTTTACGTTACCCATCTTTTTGATCTGTTGCAATTGGCCGAGGAAGTCGTCAAAATCGAATTTGTTCTGACGCATTTTGGCATTGATGCGTTTCGCTTCGTCTTCGTCGAATGCCTGTTGGGCGCGTTCTACGAGGGAGATCACGTCACCCATACCGAGAATCCGGCTTGCCATACGATCGGGATAGAAGGAGTCCAGTGCCTCCATTTTTTCCCCGGTACTGATGTATTTGATCGGTTTCTCCACCACCTGACGGATCGAAAGCGCCGCACCACCGCGGGCATCACCGTCGAGTTTCGTCAGAACGACGCCGTCGAAATCGAGTCTTTCATTAAATGTCTTGGCCGTATTCACCGCATCCTGACCGGTCATGGAGTCCACTACGAAGAGGATTTCGGAAGGTTTTACGGAAGATTTAATGTCTTCCACCTCTTTCATCATCACCTCGTCCACCGCCAGGCGGCCCGCCGTATCGACGATCACGATCTTTTTGCCGGACTTTTTGGCGTGCGCTACGGCATTCTGCGCGATGCTCACGGCATTCTTGTTTTCCGGTTCGGAATACACTTCTACGCCGATCTGCTCGCCGAGCACTTTCAGCTGGTCAATCGCCGCCGGGCGGTACACGTCGCAGGCAGTAAGAAGTACCTGGCGACCCTGTTTTTTAAGCAATGAAGCGAGTTTCCCGGAGAAAGTCGTTTTACCGGAACCTTGCAAACCCGCGATGAGGATCACTGCCGGGTCGCCTTTGATATTAATACCCTCGGCATTGCCACCCATCAGTTCGGTCAGCTCCTCCTGCACGATTTTGACGAACATCTGTCCTGGCTCGACGGAAATCAGGATTTTTCTGTCGATGGCCTTTTCACGGATGCGGTCGGTAATTTCTTTGGCTACTTTGAAGTTAACATCAGCGTCGACCAATGCTTTGCGGACTTCCTTGGTAGTAGCGGCAACATTTATATCTGAAATCCTATCCTTTCCTTTTAGTGTGCGAAAGGCGTTATTAAGCTTGTCCTGTAAGTTTTCAAACATGGAATAATATCTATGAATCTGAACCTGAATTTGAAATAAAACACAAAGGTATAAATAAAATGAGGAGTACAGGAAGGTTACCTCCCGTACTCCTCAATATTCGGTTGGTTCGAAGTTCCGCTTCGGACCGACTATTGCTTCACCGCGACGCTCAGTTCTGCCGGTTTTGGAGCCTGAATGCCGTCCAATGCGAACTGGCGGCTAATGCCTTCGTGCACGTCGTAATAAGTTTCCCAGTAGGTCGCGCTAGGCGTCCACACGCGCACATCGAAGAAAATGGCGTTTTCGGTGAGTTTCGTCACCAGAATGTCGTGCTGTACATCTTTTAATGCGGTAGGGCAGGCGTCCACCACCTTCTGGACCGAGGCCCGGATTTTATCCACCCCGTTCTGGCTTCCCGCAGCGAATACCATATCGACGCGGATTTTACCTTTACCCGAGATATTGGTGATCGGCGACGTCGATAGTGCTCCGTTCGGGAGGATGATGGTCTTGTTATCGGGTGTTACCAGAATGGTATTGAAAATCTGCACACCTTCTACTGTTCCCGTAAAGCCCTGGGCATTGATGAGATCGCCTACGCGGTAGGGCTTGAAAATGAGGATCAATACTCCGCCCGCGAAATTCGCGAGGCTGCCTTGCAATGCTAAACCTACCGCCAGACCGGCCGCACCGAGTACTGCCACGAATGAGGAGGTTTCGATTCCGACAATGCCCGCAATACTCAGCAGCAGCATTACATTGAGCAAAACAACGATCAGTGAGCTGAGGAAAGGCTGCACATCACGGTCGACCTTGCGTTTTTCCATCACATTGGTGAGCATCGTACTGATTTTGCCCACAATGAAACGGCCGATGATAAATGCCAGCAGAGCGAGCAAAATCTTGCCGCCATAGAGTGTTGCCAGCGTCCAGATCTGCGCTTTGATAATGTCAAAATTCATGTTGTAGAGGTTTTAATGAGATGTGATGTGTGAAACGTTTTGTGACTGCAAATTGCATTCGGTTGCAAAGTCACTCATTCCGCGGACATTAGCAACGGAGCGGACGAAATCTTCGAGTAGAATTTGTTCTATTTAAGGTAGTAGTATCATGAAAAAAGGGTGAGCAATGGCTGGTAACCATTTGCTCACCCTTTGGGGTATACTTTGTATTGCGCTTATTTTTTGAACTTGGCGGCGATCCAGCGGAACATTTTCTTCTCCTTTTCCCAGAAAAACGAGAACTGCCCTAGCAGAAAGCCATACAACAGCAACAAGCTTTGGTAAGTCGGGAAAATGAACAGAATGTAGGTAACCGTTTTGAGCCACATCGGCGTGGTATCGTCATATCCTAGCAGATAAAAGAGCCCTTTCCGGAGCCATACGACCGACGAACCCGACAAACTGAAAACTGCGAGTACCAATAAAACCTGCCTGGTTGTTTCCAATCCCCATTTTTCCTGCATTTTGCCCAACCAGGGCTGTGCATTCTTCTCTCCGCTTTGCATATATGTTATTGTATTGACTGCGACTGAATTTCCTGCAAAGAAACAACGCGAATCGCAAAAATCCTTGGTTTTAATGAAGGTTTAATAGCTGAGTTCGTGAAAGGCGGAGCATTTATTTAATCTTTAAAAACACCAGCAACCCCAGCACACTTACGATCAAAACACTCGCAGCCGCAGCGGTCATAATCCCATCCCGCGCATTCTTGCCCAGGAAATCCAGTCCGCTGTATTTGTGCAGAAATGCGAAGCTGAAACCTTCCCGGCGGTTGTTGTCTTTCACTTTCGTCGAGAGACGGCTGGTGGTGGTTTCGATATAGTATGTCGTGTGATCGGGCGTATCGTAGGCGAGTTTTACCACCGGCAGCCGTTTGTTCACAAAGCCATATTCACCTGCAAAACTGGTTACCAGCGAAGCCTTCTCAACTTCCACATCCGAAATAGGTGACGAAATTTGCGCTTCCATCAGGTCGCAGCAGCTTTCGGCGTTGCGCTCCTCCTGTGCGGCGAACTTGCGCGCGAGGTATTTCGCGAAACGGATATTGCCGTCTTCGAGCTTTTTGCCATCACGGATGTTGGTGTAATCCACCACGATTTTATCAGTCTCCCAGTCTCTCCGCACTGTTTGCCAGAAAATGTTCTCTCCCCATTTGATCAGCCCGATATTGGTCACGCCTTTGAGATCTATAATAGATGCCTGGGCGATTTCTTCGGTCTTGATCACCGGGTCGTACACGTATTTCTGTCGCTGGTCGGGATCGAGCTTCTGGATGGCGTGGTATGCGCCCGAGAATGCAAACGTGAATGTGAAAATGCTGCACCAGATGCCGATCGAGCGGTGGTATTTGCGCAAAATCCCACGTTGGTTAGCCGAGCGGCCGGTTTTAAACTTTTTCCACATTAACCCGTACACCAGCACGCCGGCGACTGCCGAAAGGATAATGAGGCTCAGGAAAACCACCATTGCCGTAATGCGGATGGTATTGTTGGTGATCATATCCATAAAACCCCAGTTATGGAATGTGCTGAATATCCAGATGAAGGCTTTACGTCCGTTGTCGTTAAACGTAGCGAAACGGCTCTGGCCGGTTTCTACATAAATATCCATCTTTCGGTCGTCGTCGAAGCTGACTTTCCACACAGGCAAAAACCGGTTCACATATTTATATTGATCGGTAAATTCGGTGAGCAATGTGCTGGAAATGATTTTCGATTTCGGCTCGCCAAGCATGTAGCGTGCCATGTGTTCAGCATACTTTCGGTCACCTTCGGGCAGTTCGGAGCCGGTAGTAGTACTGAAATACCGTATCTTGTCATCGATGCCTTTGACCTGATACCACGCATTTCCTTCAAACTTGACGAGCCGGAAGTTCTTAAACTCCGTGATTTTGTTTTGAGTTAAAACCGGCCCTAGCTGTAATGCCACATCCGCGGGCGCTACTGGGTCGACTTTGTAAAATTCATGCGCGATGGTCGTCTTGAACCAATGCGACATGAATGGGTGCATCACGCCGGAGGCGGTCCAGAAAATGGTAGGAACAAGCGCCAGCAGCCCTAATATGCGGTGCCAGCGATAAATGTTTCTGCGGATCGTCTTTTCGGCTTTTGCCTTGAATGACTCCCTGGGTTGAATGGCAATTTCCTCGATCATAACCTGTTATTTTTTGCCAGTGAAAGTGTATTGCACGCCGAAAACGAATGTCCGGGGCGCAGCAGCATTGTAAGTCGTGCGATCGGTAGCGTTGTTGCCCCGGGTCGCATTGGTGGCGTAGAGCACATCGGTAAGGTTGAGGACGTTGGTGAACAGCTCGACGCCTTTCCAGTTGTAGCCCAATCTCATGTTAAGAATGTCGTAACCTTCGTATTTGACCGAATTGATCTGGTTCTGATAGTAGGAAGCCACATGCTGCCATTCCACCGACGACCGGAGATTTTTAAACCATTTGGGATAGTAGCTAAACTCCGTGTTCCAAAGCCAGCGCGGCGAGGAAGGCATATCCTTGCCATTGACATTCTTCACGGCGTCGGACTCGCGGCTGCTCAGAGTGAACTCGTCATACCTGTGAATGGCCGTAGTACCGCCAAAACGGAGGAAGAACTCCTTCGTCGGCTTGTAGGTTACTCCGAATTCCGCGCCGCGGTGCAAAGTTTTTCCGGCCGATTGGTAATCGTACGAGTTGTCCGGTAGCCGCACGTTCAGCAGCTCGTTGCGGCCATTCATTTGGTAGAATGCCAGGTCAATGTAAACTTTATTGTCGAGGACGGATGCCCAGCCGCCGATTTCCGCATTATTGAATTCAGCCGGTTTCAGATTGTAGTAGAACAAGTCTCCGTTTTCCGCAGGCACAGTGCGCTTACGGAATACCGACGTTAGCCCCGGAGGAGAAAAGCCTCTCGAATAGTTGGCATAAATCCCTTTTCCTTTACCCAAATCATATGTAGCCCCGATTTTCGGAGTAACCTTGCTATACGATTTGCTGCCCGATGTATTGTCGAGGAAATTGGTGTATGTAAACGACATCCGGTCGTAACGCAGCCCTGCCGACACGCGAAGTTTTGGCAAGAGTTCGAAATCATATTGCGTATAAGCCGCAGTGTTCTTGATATCTGCATCATAATCCGCATTTCTGATGTCCGGGCGCTCTTGCACGATGGTATATTTCTCCACCGATTTTCCATCTGGACGCAGCTGGGCTGCCAGGTCGATCTGGTAGGACCAATAGTTGGATGGCGAGAAATCGAAAACGGCTCCTGTGATCAGTTTGGAATTAAGGAAACTGAACCGCTGGCTATGCTGGGCGAGTATGCCAAGGCTTTTGAAATCGCTCGAATTGATTTCGCCTTTGGCGGTTGTTTGCCCGGACGTCCAGCGGATGCCGTAGTTGGGGTTCTGACCGTGCTCATTTTTTCTTGCAAAAGCTGTTACGAATGTCTGTGAGCCATTTTTCCAATCCTTTTCAAGGGTTAGCCGGCTGCGCAGCGAGCTCACCTTGCGATAGGTAAAATCGGTTGTACTTACATACTGGCGTGAGTAAAAAGCAAGGCTGTCGACGCTACCGCTGGTTTGAGAATCGTACTCGCTGTAAGCCAGTGTGTAAATCAGGCGTGTCGACGGCGTGAAATGGTATTCCAGTCGGGCGTTGATCGCATTTTTGTCATAGTCGGAGCTTTTCATCCACGCGTCGCGCTGGTTCGCAACGAACCCGCCCACGTAAGCGCCAAACTTCCCGATCATGCCGCCCGCACCATACTGAATGCGCTTACAACCCCATTGATCAGCCTGCACGCCGATTTTGGCGGTAGGTAATATCGTAGGCCGCTGCGTGATAAAATTGATCGCGCCACCCACCGCTTCCGGGCCGTAAATAGAGGAAACAGGGCCTTTTACCACTTCCACCGAGCTGATCGCAAACTGGTTGAATTCCAGAATGGAGTTGTGGTTGAAGACACCCATCGGCCGGATCGGCACACCGTCTTCCATATATAGGAAATACGCATTGGTGGTAAAGGGCTGGCGGATCGCCATCGAATGCTGCTCGTTGCCGAGGTTCACCATCATCACGCCCGGTACTTTGTTTACGATCTCGTACATGGCCGTCGGTTTGGCCTCGTCGATCATCCGGGGGGTGAGTTTTGAAATGGCAATCGGGCTCTCGGTACGTAATGTCGCCTCGCGGTTGCCCGTCACAACCACCGATTGCAGGTTTTCCGCAGCGGCGTCCAGGCCTATTTTAACGCTCTTGCCATTTTCGATCCGGATTTCTTTGGCAGAAAACCCGATGCTGGAAACGCGTAACATCGCATTGGAAACCGGGCTGTTGATTGCGAAGTGTCCATTATTGTCGGTTGTGGTGCCGAGGTTCGTCGAAACGATCTGCACCGTGGCCCCGGGGATGGGTTCTTTGGTCTGGGTATCGAATACGCTGCCTTCGATGCCCTGCGCGACAGCCGCCTGCGCGCATGCATACAGGAATATTGCCTGTAAAAATATTTTCAGGTTCATTATAATGCTTTAAGAGATCAAAATTCAGTTAGGTATCATGAATTTTATCTCCTGGGCGGGCGCAGCAATTTGCCGATCGGCGCAGAGTAGAAAAGCAACTGATGGAAGAAACGAACCGGTTCACGGAATTCTACGGTCTCCAGTTCAAAGTTGTAAGTATAGCGTTGGGGGGTAAATAGTTGGATAACAGGTGTATTATGGACTTTTTCCGAAGTCTCTTTGTCCTGCTTTTCCTTCTGCTGTTTGAGCTTTTTGGCCAGGTAACATTTGCCGTCGCAATGCAGCTCGGGGCGTTTCCGGTTTTCGCAAAGCACCTTGGCAATGTATTCTCGGTTCAGTTTAAAATACGCGATCGTTCCCCACGGGCTGAGCGTGGGTAGCATAATAGCTGCGAGCAATATGTAGGCTATAACGGAGCGCATATTTTTTACTTTGGCTGTCGGCAATCGGCAGTCGGCTTTTTTGTCCAAACAAAAGTTCGAAAGCCGATAGCCGAAGTACCTTTAAAACGATGTCCCTACACCGGGGTCGGAAAAACGTTTGTCTTTGATAAAATCGTCGTCATTCAATGTTTTCAGAAATGCAATGATCGATTGCTTTTCTGCCGCTGTCAGGCTGATTCCCCGTTTTTGCCCTGCCACATTCAGTAGCGGGTCCAAAGTTGGGGAGACGTAAATGCTGTCCTTGCTGCCTGGCTTGTCGTTCGCGTAATGATCGAGTACCTGTTCAAGCGTTGTAAAACGGCCGTCGTGCATGTAAGGCGCGGTCAGGCCCACATTCCGCAAGCTCGGTACCTTAAATTTCAGCCGGTCATCGGCATTCAAAGTAATGGTATATCTTCCCTGGTCGTTGATCCGGTTAGGTATCAGGCCATTATTCCTGAATTTCTGATCAGTAAAAAGCTCCCCAGCATGGCAGGAACCACATTTTTGTTTGAAAATGGATAAACCATCCTTTTCCTGCATGGTCAGTGCGGAAGCGTCGCCTTTTAGAAAATAATCGTACCGGGAGGTGGCCGAAACCATGGTCACCATAAACTGCGACAGCGCCTTCATCATCCGGTCGGCGGTAATGCTATCGCTACCGAACGCCGCTTTGAACATTTTAGGATAATCGACTTGCTTAGCGGCACCCGCTACCGGCGTTTTTCTCAACTTCTCAATCACATTACCGACCCGCTCGTCCATCTCCACCTTATTTTGAATGGGTACCGGCGGTACCATATCCATATCATGTACGCC
Organism: Dyadobacter fermentans; assembly: GCF_019924045.1. Taxonomy (GTDB): domain Bacteria; phylum Bacteroidota; class Bacteroidia; order Cytophagales; family Spirosomataceae; genus Dyadobacter; species Dyadobacter fermentans_A. The sequence goes on from NZ_JAHXBN010000038.1 coordinate 13,936, forward strand.
GCCATCCCAAAAGAAGGAAGTATTCCAGGCCATATTTTGCACCGAAGGCGCATTACGCGTGCCGATCTTATCATCTACGCCGTGGCTGAGGTCGTGGCCATGGTGCGTAAATGCAGCTTGTTGCTGGTGGCACGTCCCGCAGCCGATATTGTCCGTCCGTGAGAGAATACCATCGTAAAACAGGAATTTCCCCAGTTCGACGCCTTCAACAGTCAGTGGGTTTTGGGATAAATCATAAACCGGGTCGGGAAAATAGGACGGCTTCGTCCATTGCAACGGCGTAGGCATATTGTCTGTTGGCTTAGGCCCCGGGTCGTCGGTGCTGTTCTTTTTGCAAGAAACAGCCAACGCCAGCAGTGCCGCCAAAAAGCCCAATATGCCCGTAGTCTTCTTCATTTTGTTCGTTAGCGCACTATTTATTTGATCTTTATTTCCTTGACATTAAACATCCCGGCATAGTTGTCGGCGACATACTTGGTGGAATCGGTAAACATCAATGCCGGGCTTTTCTTGATACTTAATTGCGCCGGACCATTGAAAATTTTCTGGATATCGGCCTGAATCAGCACATTGGAAACAACGCTCGTGGTAACGATTGCCTTCTGACCAGGGAAAGTCAGTTTAACAGTCCTGAGGTTGTTGATTGTCCGCTCTGTTCTGCCGCCGAAAAAGCCGATATGGTAATAGTACTTGCCATTGGCGGTCGTTGCGGAATCGGACGAGCCTTCCAGTTTTAGGAAAATGTAGCCCGGGTTCCAATCCCAATACATCGCCTCTTCATTGGTAGGCCCTGTGTAAATGTCCAGAATCCCCTTTCGCCCGGGTGAATCCGGTTCCATTACGCTGCGTATGCTGTCGACGCCCACGGTGAACTCGATGCCTGTATAATCGCCTGTCAGCACATTCCGGATCGTCAGCTTTTGTGACTCCTTATTCGCCTCGCGGATCAGGAAGTAACTCGAATCCTGCGGTACCGTGAACACGCCGCCGTCCAATCTGATGAGTTTGATATTCGAAATGTAGTAGTTGAGCTTGCTGACTGTAAAATCCTCGCCTACCGCATTCATATATCGTGTGCTGTCGAGCTGCAAATCCTTATCACCCACGATATTGTCGAATTGCAGCTGAATGGTTCCGGTTTCAATCGGATCGGTATCGTCGTCTTCGTCCGGGAAAGAGCAGGAAAACATCAGCAACCCCGAGGCCAGCGCCCACGCCGACAGCCATGAAAATGTCCTTTTCATCATGTAGTTTTTGTAAAATGAAGTTGCACGCAGCTCATAGTCGCGCTTTAAGCCGGCAAAAATGGCGAACAGGATTTGTTCCAGCTAATGATAGAACTGTAAACGGGGTGATTTTATGCTAAATCAGACGAGCGGGGGATGAAAAATATCGTCCACCGCAATGCGGGGTGTGAAGCAAGGGACAACAGAGAAAACGGCCTGGGGCAGCAGTTCGACGACAACCGGTTGTTGCGCAAACGAAAAAACCGCACGCTGGTCCATTACCTGGTCGATAAGCCGCGACATATAAGTTTTTTCGGCCTGGCGTTTTTCCTGCTCATCCAGCGCAGCAATGCGTTTGGCGAGGTAGCATTTCCCATCGCAATGCATTTGCGGCCGGTTTTTGTTTTCGCAAAGGTTCGCAACGATATATTCGCGACGGATTTCAAAATCCAGGTATAACAAAGGAATTACCCACACTTTGACCAGCATAAGGCCAAGCAGGCTGAGGGATATCCATTGTTTAGCAGAATTTCTCACAATATCAGAAACGAACAAACCGGAGGAAATGGTGTTTGCGGGGCAAAGGTAACGATGAATGTTCAGAAACTGCTGAAATATCAAAATGTCTTGCCCGCGCTAACGAATTTTATAGTGGATTTGTAATGACAAACCACCCGAATAGAGAAAGCGGTTGTTCAAACCTTCGATTGTATAACCAAACCCGGGAAAATACTGAACGCGGGTATCGGCAGCAGTCCGCCGCCCCATTACATTTCGGAAAGTTAGGCGCAGGAGCCAGTCATTGGCCAGGTTGAAATCAAAACCGAAATAGCCTTCGACGCCAAAGGCGACATTGTTTGTTGCCTCGAACCGACCTTCATAGTCTCCAAACATCGGGCCCTTGAAGTGGAATTTGCCCTTGTAACCGGCAATGGAAATGACCGGGCCGTAGCCTGCGTAGAAGATCCTGCGAGTGTTCCGTAATCGCCTTACTTCATATGCGGCGCGCAGATAAGTGCCCCTGAATGCCTGCGAGGGATTAAAATCATTGTATTGGCGCGTGTTCCCGCTTGCAAAGCCCGCCCCGAAGTACAATCGTCGGCCGGTCTTTTTGAGATCGAGCAGGTAATAGCCTGATGGCCTCCTGGCTCACCGCATTCAGGGCATAAACCGAATCTAATTTCAGGGAATCGCCCGTAAAAAAGATCCGCGCGGACAGCTCCGCCTGCGGGCCGCAGTCAATGCAGCTTTGGACACAAATTCCCGCTAAAATGAGGATAACAGGGAGAAAATGCTTCATCAAAACGGTCTGGAAGATTTTAGACTAACAGTTAGACCCATTTTCCCGAAATAGCGTTGCCGCCGGAGGATAATCGCTGTTTTCAAGCGCATTGGATCCGGGCGAATCAAAGTATATTTGAGAAAAAAACACACTATGGCAGCACAGGCATTAGCAATTTCACAGTCGACCATGTACTCAGAAGAGGAATATCTCCGCCTTGAAAACGAGGCGTTAGAGCGAAGTGAATTTTTGCAGGGAATGCTCATCCCGAAAGAGGCAGAAGGGCCGGATCACAATATAATCAAGGAGCATGTTATCGGGGAGCTCGGAATGATTTTCAAAAAAAGCAGAGTCTGCAAAAGCTGTTCAAGTACGCAACGTGTTTCTGTGCCTTCCATTTCCTCGTATTTTTATCCTGATATTTTGGTTGTTTGCGGCCCGAATAAATACGGAGTGCTGGATTGCAACAGCATTATTAATCCATCAGTAATCATCGAAATACTCTCCCCGTCAACCTGCGAGTACGACCGCGACGAAAAGTTCAAATTGTACCGAGACATTGAAACCTTGCAGGAATACGTGACGATTGATTCCCGGAAGGCCAACGCGCAGGTATTCCGCCGGATGGCCAATAATCAATGGGTACTCGCCGATGACGCATTCTCTCTTGCCGAATCAATTACTATTCAAACAATAGGCGCTACGCTGCAAATGGCCGACCTTTACGACGGCACTGAGAATGTAAGCAGCCTCTTGGCCCCGCCCGAAGAGTAATTTTCCTATATTTGCCCTTTAAACAATAAGGGGCTTTTTGCTCCGTTTAAGATCAAAATCGTTTTTGAATAGAATCGACCTCTGTTTCATTCGCTTAACCATTCACTTTTTATTTCTGATATGATGCTTCTGCAAGCACTTACTGACTCTACTGCGGCCGCACCCGTCGCTGAGCAGGGCCTTTCTGTAATCGATTTGCTCGCCAAAGGGGGGTGGGTAATGTTGCCATTGGGATTGCTGTTCCTGGCAACGCTGTTTCTCATTATCGAACGTTTCCTGGGTATCGGCGCCAATGGTAAGATCGAGCCCCAATTTGTTGATAATGTGAAGGATTTTATTCAGCAGGGAAATTTGAAATCGGCTGAGTCGCTTTGCAGAAACCAGCGTAATGCCGCCGGCCGGATTCTCGAAAGAGCGATAGGCCGCATTGGTTACCCGATCAAAGACATTGAAACTACCATTGAAAACGCCAGCCAGATCGAGATTCAGCGCATGGAAGGGAACCTGCCTTACCTGGGGGTGATCGCGGGTATCGCGCCGATGCTCGGGTTCGTGGGTACGATTTCCGGTATCATCCGTATTTTCTACGATATTTCAATTTCCAACGACTTTAATATCAGCACCATCGCCGGTGGTATGTACGAAAAAATGATCACTTCCGGTTCCGGTCTGATCATTGGTTTGATCGCTTACGCCGGTTACCACTTGCTGAACATGAAAATCGACCGTTTTGCATTGCGCCTGCAAATGGCCGCTTCCGATTTTCTGGACGTGCTTTCAAAGCCTGTTGCTGCAAAATAGATATTCAAGAATCCGGCAGATTGGCGGATTTGACAACCCATTACATTTTCCAATATGAAAATACGTCGGAAGAGCCGGTTTGCCCCGGAGGTGTTCACGCACTCGCTCAACGATATTATGTTCTTTCTGCTATTGTTCTTTTTGATCATCTCGACGATGTCCAATCCGAACGTGATCAAGTTGATGCTACCCAAAGCGTCGGCGACGCAGCAGATGTATAAAAAGCAGATTACGCTTTCAGTGGACGAGCATAAGGCTTATTTTATTGATAAAGAGCCGGTTCCTTTTGATAATCTGGAAACACAATTGCAAAGTATTTTTGCCGGTGTGGAAGAACGGACGGTAGTTCTGCGGGTAGATAAGAACCTCGCTGTGCAGGACTTGGTGGATGTGCTCGAAATAGGTGCCAAGAACGATATCAAAATGGTGATGGCTACGGCTAAATAGATTTTTGAGAAGAAGGAAGAGGGAGAAAGGAGAATGGAAAGGGCTTGGAGATTTGATCTTCAAGCCCTTTTGCTTTTTATTGATTGGCCGCACTTTGGTAGATCTGCTCCACGATGGATTGCAGGATAGCACCTTGCTCTCCATCGCAAATATTGGCAGATTTGCCGTCGCAAAGATCCATGAATGCGGTTGTGTTCTGCAATTGAGCGTCGATATCACTTAAAAACGGGAAGCGGATATCAGCCAGTTCCCCTGCGATTTCGGTGTGTACCGATAGCGGGAATAATTTGGCACCGCCTTTTGTGCCGAAAACTTCCAGATTGATCGTTTCCTCCTGCTCCATGTTCAGGGCAAACGAGGTAGATAGTGCGATGCTGACATTTCCCGGAAACGACAGGTGTGCAAAACAGGCATCTTCGACTTCGAATGTGGCCGGGTTCCAGGCTCCTTTCAGCCCTTTTCCACCGCTTTTGCCAATGAAATCGTACGTATTAGCCGCAATGTGGGTGGGATGCTGGTAACCTGTCAGGCCCAGGGCCAAATCGAGGATATGTACACCGAGGTCGATGAGCGCGCCGCCGCCCTGGATCGTTTTATTGGTGAAATTACCCCAGCCCGGAATACCCCGGCGACGGAGGTAGTTGGCCTTGATGTGGTAAATGTCGCCCAGGTGGCCGAGTGCATGATAGTTTCTCAGGGTCGTATATTCCGGCGCATGGCGGCGCTGGAAGTTGTAAGCCAGGGTCAATCCCTTCTTTTGGGCCAGATCGGCCATTTCGCGGGCTTCGCTGGCATGCATAGCCGGCGGCTTCTCGCAAAATACATGACAGCCGTTTTCAAGCGCCTGCATGGTGAAGGGGTAATGCAGGTTATTGGCCGTGCAGTTGATCACGATGTCCGGCTTCCCTTCGCTGCGGTACATTTCGTCGGGGCTGTCGTACGCAAACGGCACACCATGCTTGTCGGCGAGGGCCTGGGCCTTATGAATGTCGCGGCTGCATATGGATACGGCCTTCACGCGATCGGATAGTTTCGCTAATGCCGGAAGGTGGTTCTGGTCGGCAATATGCCCGCCGCCTATGATAGCGGCTTTCAGGATTGACATGAATAGGAAGAATAGGTTAATTACTCTTCCAAATATCCGGATTTAAGATCAGAAAAAGGCCAAGCCCGCAATTCAATCAAGCTTTTGATATTTCTTTGGCGCTTTCCTGATCATCAGATCGGCGTCGCTGTAATTGAAATAGCGGTATTTGTTCATCTGGTTTTGGGTTGTATCCTTCATGAATTGCATTCTTGGAATCGCGCTCCATGCACCTCCGTAAGCTACGTCGGTGAATTGCTTGAATACCGATAGATTCGAGGCCTTTGTGATAAATGCATCCACTTGATCTAGACTCGGTAGTGGCGTAATGCCTTTTTTATTGTAATTCAGGGCTCCCTGACGTTTATCCTGCTTTTCTTTGTCCAGTTTGAAATTGACTTCCAAAGTATATTCCATTTCAACGGGCTTGCCGTTTTGTGTTGCCGGGCTCCATTTCGGCATTTCGTTTACGACGCGCAATGCTTCCTTATCGATGCCGTAGCCAATGTTTTTCAGACTTTTAGCATTGCGGATGTCGCCATGTTTATCCACAGTAAAAGACACCAGCGCAATCGCCTCTGCATTTATTTTACGAGCCGCTTCCGGGTATTGCAGGTTTTGAAGAAGGTATTGCATCAATGCTTCGTTACCACCAGGAAATGAGGGTCGTTGCTCCGCTATTTTCATATAATCGCTGGCCGTTGAAGAAGTGGAAACAGTTGCAACAGTATCGGCATCGGTTATCGGTCGACCGACAATTACCGGGCCTGTAATTTGGTTTACCGCCTTTTTGACGATCAGTCCAAGCTCCTGATTATTATCCGTGAGCTTAAATTCCTGTGTTTCATATGCAACGTGCGTGATAACGAGCCTGGAATTGGCCGGTACATTTTGCAGTTCAAACCGGCCATTGCGATCAGAGGTTGTACCACGGGTGGTTCCTGCAATAATGATGGCTGCGTCCTCGATCGCTCCATCTGTCTCGCCGATAATGAGGCCTCTTACACGTATGGTCTTTTCAATCCCTCCTTTAAGCTGATCGATAGCCTGCAACGGCGACCGGGAAGCTGAGATGGCAACCGAGCATGCGACAGCCGGCAGGATCATCAAGTATTTAGCCAGTAGCCACTTCGAACTGCGTTTTTTGTAAATCATCTGAATCCGGCGTTTTAGCAATGATGAATTGAAAAAATGATTGGCAATGGAAATACAAGGGCTGCGCATCGCATAGGCGACCAGGAATGAAGCATAATCGTTCCGGTTTGGCACCGACTGATCTGCCAGGTATTCGTGGACGGTTTCTATCGAGCGCTTGTAAAGCCAGAGAACAGGGTTAATCCAGAAAGCTATTTTCAGTAGTTCGATCAGAAGGACATCCGCGGTATGCCATTGCCTGATATGTGCACATTCGTGCCGGATGATGGTGTCGGGGTTGTGGCGGTAGTCATGGGAACTCAGGAAAAGCCAGCGAAAGAATGAAAACGAACTCCCGTTCCGACTACCGGTGCTTTCGGGCAGCATTACCAAAGAATAGTTACCCATATCGATCCTTTCGCTTCGGCTGGCCATTTTGAAAAGTCGTAAAAGACTCGAAACAAATTTCCAGGCGAGGATCAATGCGACCCCTACATATAGTACGGATATCCAGCGCCATAGGTCAATGCCCGTTTCCGGTGTTTGGCGGGCGATTACGGACACGGAGATCGTAGCTTTTTGGTAAACAACCTCCGGCACGTAGAGGGTTGAGACCGGCTCTGCAAAATGGATAAAAGGCAATGCAAATGCGATCACTAACGTGCCCAGCAGGTAAAAGCGGTTCCAATAAAAGAAGGTATGCTTTCGAAGCAAAAGCCAATAGCAGGCGTAAAAAAGTAACCAGTATGCATTGACTTTTGCCAGATAGAGGAGTGTTTCCATGCGGGGCAGCGTTACTGAAGTTGGCTACTTGTTTTTGGAGTTGATCAAAATAACACCATTCGCGCCTTTGGAACCGTAAATTTTCGTCGCGGATTCTCCTTTCAGGACGTTAATGCTTGAAATCGTATTGGGGTCAATGCTTTTAAACACCAATGGATCCAGTTCTTCCCCATCGAGAATGTAAAGCGGCTGCGTTCCCGCCGTAAATGGGCCTGAGTTTCCGCGGATTGTAACTTTGGCGCCCGGACCATCTTCTGTTTTAAGATCGCTCTGAGCCTCGAAAGTAACGGCTTGCAATATATTCTCATTCTTAATTTTTTGCGACACGGGCTTGAATCCGACGACCGTTATCTCTTTATCGGTGCTCGTATCCTCGCCTTCTTCTGCCAGCTGGAAGTTGATAGGGACCGTAAATTTCACGCTAACAGCCTTTCCGCTTTGCTTACCCGGAGTCCATTTAGGGAATTTGGAGATTACACGAACAGCCTCTTCGTCACAGCCGTAGCCGATGCCTTTCAGTACCGATACATCTTTGATATCTCCTTCTGATGTTACGATGAAGGAGACGAATACTCTTCCGTGTACATTGGCTCGCGAGGCTGATGAAGGGTATTTGATATTTCTGGCGAGGAAATGGAACATCGCCTTGTTTCCACCCGGATATTCCGGCTGCTCCTCCACAACTGTGAAAATCCGTTCGTTATCGCCTGCTTTGGGCTCGGTCTTCACTACTTCATTTTCCTTTGAAACCTGACTCTCGCAGCCGGCGACGAAAAGTGCGCTGGTTCCGATCAGTGTCGCGGCCACCGCGTAGGTGCCCAGCATCCATTTGGATGTGCGATTCTTATAAATCATCTGAATACGGTTTTTTAATTGAGATGGTTTGAAAAAGTGGTTGGTCAGTGACGCGACAGGCGCGTTAAGGGCATACGCGACGAGAAACTGAGCGTAATATTCACGGTTCGGGGCTTGCGCATCGGCCAGGTACTCGTGAATTTCTTGCAGCGACCGCTTGTACAACAGCAGCACCGGATTGAACCAAAAAATGGTCCTTATGATTTCGACCAGAAGAATATCGAGACTGTGCCGCTGTTCGGTGTGCACCATTTCATGCCGCAAAATGGCATCGAAATGATTTTCATAGTCATTGCGGTTGATGACGATCCATTTCAGGAATGAAAAGGAGCCCACCTGGTTGGAGTCGATGAGGATCACTGTGCAATCTTCCAGCTCAATGCGCTCGCCTGAACGCAGGTATTGCACGAGCTGGGCGATGTTCCTCGCCAGTTGCGTAGCGGCTACGGCCAGTCCGGCGATGTAGATCACTGTCAGGATTTGCGTCCATGTCCAGGCTTCCGGCTTTTCCGGCGCGTTGGCAACCACCGAGAATGCCGATACATTCACTTCGTATAGCACGGGCAGTTCGGGGCCGGAGGCAGGGTAGATGATCTCGGGCAAGGCAAAAGCTATCAAAAGGGAGCCCAGCAGGTACCAGCGGTTCCATTGAAAGAACGTATGCTTGCGCAGCATGAGCCAGTAACAGAGGTACAGCAATACCCAGTAAAGGCTCACCTTGCCGATGTATATGAAATTTTCCATGGCTAACAGACGGTTTACTGATCGTTTTTATGTTGGTTAATCAGCTTCATGATCTCGTCCAGGTCTTTGGTATTGAGATCATTATCCTTTACAAAAAAGGAAACCAGGTTGGGTAGCGAATTGTCGAAGTAATTGACCATCAACTGCTTCATTTCGTGGCGTTTATACTCCTCTTCGGAAATGAGCGGATAGTATTCATGGGTTTTGCCGTAGGCATTGTAACCGACAATCTCTTTCTTTTCGAGGATGCGGATGATCGTCGATACGGTGTTGTAGGCCGGTTTGGGCTCCGGCATTTCGGCGAGGATGTCTTTTACAAATGCCTTTTTCAGCTGCCAGAGAATTCTCATGACCTCTTCCTCAGCCCTCGTCAGGTTACGGATTTCCATAATGCTTCTTTCTTTAAAATGGGTTATAAGTAATGGGTAATTCAAATGTATTACTATTTTGTTAGTTTCAAAACTATTTTATTAGTTATTGTGAAAAAATAAAAACCGCCACTGTAAAATGTGACGGTATTGCTTGATTATCAGTGGTTTAATTTCTATGCAAATCTAAACCCTCTACTCCGAAGATGCTGGCCTACGTTGCATAGCGCATTTGGCATTAGCAAAACTTCATGATTCCAGTCAAAGGTGGTCCAGTTACCAGGTGTGGCGATCATCACTTTCTTTGTTTTCGTGAAGAACCAAATCACTTTTCCTACTCCAAATTCGAGCAGCTTCATTGTCTTCAACGTCACATATTCACTTTCGGTGGCATCGTTCAGTTCCACACGCGTGTCCACTTCAATGCACACTGCTGGGGGAACCTGTGCATAATTTAGATTGATTTGGTCTATGGTGAGAATATCGCAATCAAAAACCATAATATCCGAAGCGAGATTATTTCTTCTATTAATATGGAGGCCGGGCTCGTTGGTGGCAATCAGATACTTACTTTCGTCGACTGAACGAAAAAGGATGCGAACCAGATAAGTAATGATAAATGTCTGTAACGTACAGCAACCCATAATGCCATCTTCATTCATATTGCCCGCGAGCACTTCCTGGTAGCCTTTATAGTAGTAAGGCTTTCCATCAATGATCTCGCGGATCAATGAGTTAGGAATGCTTTCTTCAAGGGCATTTTCAGGGATGTCTCGGCCTGGTGTAGGTGAAGCAATCATGGTCTGATCGTTTAGCTCATAATCGAATATACAAAATTTATCTCCTGATTTTCAGCTCAATGTGCAAGATAACACGCTCGATGAGCAACCGGCAGAAAAAATGAAGGGCGACGGAATGTGATTCCGCCGCCCTTCTAATAGATATACGTAATGCTTACTCCACTACGCTCAGCTTCACTGTATTCGTCTTGCGCTGTCTTGAAACCGGCATGCTCAATGTGTTGATGAACACGTCGCCTTTCTGCAATTCGCCTTTTTCAACGAGGAAAGTCTTGATGTCCTCGATCAGGTCGTCCGTCGAAACGCCCTGGTCGCGGTCGTAATAGAATACCTTGGTGCCCCAGTACAATGCGAGCTGGTTCATCAGCATTCTGTTGGATGTGAAGATCAGCAAGTTCGCTTTCGGGCGGTGGTGAGACAGGCGGAAAGAAGTGTAGCCCGAACGCGTAATGCCGATGATCGCAGCGGCTTGTGTATCACGTGCCAGACGGCACGCGCTCATTACCACGTTGTCGTTCAGTTTGTAGGCACCTGGCGAGTCGTTTACGGCAGCATGGTGTCTGAAATAAATAGCGTTGCTGTTTGCCTCCACTTTTTCAATGGTGCGGCTCATGCTTTCAACGGCCAGAATAGGGTATTTACCGGAGGCCGTTTCAGCAGAAAGCATTACCGCATCAGCGCCGTCGAGTACCGAGTTTGCCACGTCGTTCAGCTCGGCGCGGGTTGCGCGCGGGCTTTCGATCATCGACTCCAGCATTTGAGTAGCCACGATCACAGGCTTGCCGGCACGGTTACATTTCTCAACAATCATCTTCTGGATCATCGGAACTTCTTCCGCAGGAAGTTCAACCCCGAGGTCACCACGAGCCACCATGATAGCGTCGGTAGCTTCGATGATTTCGTCGATATTGAGAATAGCCTCAGGCTTCTCGATTTTCGCTACAACACGGGCTTGCTTGCCTTTGTTGGCGATATATTCTTTCACTTTCGTGATTTCTTCAGCCGTGCGAACGAACGACAATGCAATCCATTCCACATTGTTTTCCAGGCCAAAATCCAGGTCTTCATAATCCTTTGGTGTTACCGAAGGCATGGAAACCCTTGTATTAGGCAGGTTAACGCCTTTTTTAGATTTCAGGTAACCTCCGTAAATAACCTCGGTAATTACATCCGTTCCTTCGATGCCTGTTACCAGCACTTCCAGTTTACCATCATCCATCAACACGCGGTCACCGATCTTCACATCATTGTACATTCCGTCGTAGGGTGTGCTCACTTTCTCAGCGGTACCGAGTACTTCCGTGTTGGAAAGGATCAGTTTTTTGCCAGGTTCGATCAGAACACCGTCTTTTTCAGCCACCAGACCGATACGGATTTTAGGTCCTTGCAAATCTTGAAGAATCGCCAGGTTAAGGCCGTGCTCTTCGTTGATCTCGCGGATGTTGGTAAGTCTTTGCAGGTGGTCAGCGTGGGAGCCGTGGGAGAAGTTGAGACGGAACACGTTCACTCCTGCTTTGGCCAATGCATATAATGTTTCTTTCGATTCCGAGGTCGGGCCTACGGTTGCAACAATTCTGGTTTTTTTGGAAGACATAAAGTTAATGTGCAGTAAATGATGTTTTTATAAACAATCCACGTCGATCACAACCTGGATGCTTTTTAGCGTCTTGTCAGTCAGAGTGTCAATTACTTTTTCCTGTATAAATGACTTTGCCGCCTTAAAATTAATCTTTTCTCGTTCAAGTTTGATGAGAATATCGAACAAAAACTGATTTCTTACTCTTTCGACTAGTGGTGGCTGCGGCCCCAGAACCCTGCTGGCACCCAAATGAGACGTCAGTTTTTCGGCCAGCACTTTCGCGGCTCTTGCGGCAGTTCCTTCGTCGATATGCTTTACGGTAACCTTGATGAGCCTCGTAAATGGCGGATAACTAAACCGCTCGCGCTCCGCTATTTCGGTCTCGTACATCCCCTCGTAGTCGTTATTGATGATCTTTTCGAGTAGTGGCTGCGACGGATTAGCGGTTTGGATCAACACTTTTCCGGGCTTGTCCGCACGCCTTCCCGCCCGCCCGCTCACCTGCGTGAGCATCTGGAACGCCCGTTCCGAAGCGCGAAACTCGGGGAAGTGGATAATGCGATCGGCATCGAAAATGCCCACTACGCTCACATTGTCAAAGTCGAGGCCTTTGCTCACCATTTGCGTCCCTACCAATATGTCGATGCCTCCTTCTTCGAATTCGGAAATGATTTGCTGATAGGCGTTTTTAGCCCGGGTTGTGTCGAGGTCCATGCGCTGTACACGCGCCTCAGGATACATCACATTGATTTCCTCCTCAATTTTTTCAGTTCCGTATCCCATCGTTTTTACTTTGGGCGAGCCACAATGCGGGCAAGTCCGCGGCACTTCTTCCTTATGTCCGCAATAATGGCAGCGCAGCTCGCGGGCCTTCATGTGGTAGGTGAGGCTTACGTCGCAATTGGAGCATTCCGAAATCCAGTTGCATTCCTCGCATTGCAGGTAAGGCGAATACCCCCGGCGGTTCTGGAAGAGGATTGTCTGTTCCTTATTTTTAAGGTTGTATTCCAAATGGTTGAGCAGCACAGACGAAAACTCGTTTTTCATCTGCTTCTGCCGCTTTTCCTTTTTGGTGTCGATCAGTTCAAAGCGCGGTAGTGCGGCATTTCCGAAACGCTGCTTCATTTCTACCAGCCCGTACCGGCCGCTTTGTGCGTGGAAATAGCTTTCCAACGAGGGCGTCGCCGAACCGAGCAGTGTTTTCCCTTTGTGCATGTACGACATAATCACCGCCACATCGCGTGCATTGTAACGTGGCGCGGGGTCGTGCTGCTTGTAGGAGGTTTCATGCTCTTCGTCCACGATAATTAAACCGAGGTTATCAAATGGCAGGAAAATGGCGGAACGTACACCGACAACAAATTGAAATTTGCCGTCGAGAATACCTTTCCAAACCTCTACCCGTTCATTATCGGAGAATTTGGAATGATAAATGCCCATCACATCACCAAAAACTTTCCGTAACCGGATCACAATCTGCGTCGTCAGTGCAATTTCAGGAAGAAGGAATAATACCTGCGTGCCGCTTTCGAGTGCCTGTTTGATCAGCTCAATATAAACTTCGGTTTTACCGCTGCCTGTAATGCCGTGCAGAAGCACCACTTCCTTCTCGCGGAATAGCTCATGGATTTGTCGTGAAGCCTCTTTTTGGGTTTCAGTGAGGGTAATGATGCCCATGTTGCCCGTAGGGATATCGTCGAAGCGGGAGACGAATATTTCGAACTGTTCGAAAATGCCTTTTTTGATGAGCGTATTCAGCGAGGCATCGGAGATGCTGTCGTCCTGGCTGAATACCGACTTATCCAAACCCTTGTAGTTCAAGTCCGGATTGTTATAAACTGGAATGAAACTGAGGTATTTCAAAAGGATTTCCTGCTGCTTGGGCGTCTTGTCGAGGTCGGCGGCCAGCTTTGAAAGCGCTTCATTGGTGGTATAAGCTGCCGTCAGTCTGATTTTCTTCGCGACCTTTGGCTTGTAGCGCTCTTTTACCTCTTCATATAAAATCACCGCCCTCTTCCCGACGAGCGATTTGATAATTGAGGTTATATTGGATTTTTGTAAAAGCCTTTCCACTTCCTCGTACGAAAGCGTCTGATGCTTTTTTATCTCTTCCACAACGAGAACCTCCTGATCGGTCAGCAGGTCTTCATATTCAAATTCAGGATTCAACTGAATGCGCGACTGGCTCGTGATTTTCAAGCCCGCCGGTAATGCCATATTCATAACTTCGCCGATATTGCACAGGTAATATTCGGCTACCCAGGCAAAGAGGTCGAGTTGTTGCTGGGTAACGATTGGCTGCTCGTCGAGCAATTCCAGAATATACTTCGCCTGGTATTTCACCGGTGGATTGGAATGCAGTTGTGCCACCACGGCCGTAATGACCCTTTTCTGCCCAAACTGCACGATTACCCTCGCCCCAACCTTGATCAGCGAAGCCATTTCCCGCGGAACCCGGTATGTAAACAGGTTCGGAATCGGTACCGGAAGGATCAGGTCGGCAAATAAGGTTATTTCTTCCTCAAAAAGGGAGGTCATTGGTTCAATGCTTTAATTCGGGCGCAAGTTCGCAATTTGTGGTCAAGCAATCAACGAAACATCGAGGGTAGCGGCATGTGCCCAGTCGACCATCGCATTAAAAAGCCGTATCCGGCTGAATGACCCGATATCGCTTTCACGAATGTCGGCAGTTTCAATAATGCCCTTATCGAGCAATAACGCGCGTTGTGTGCCGGGCAGGAGCGGACTCGCGGGCGTGAGCCAGCGGTCGCCGTCGAGGAATGCGACATTGCAAAAATTGGAATCCGTCAGGAGGCCCTTCTTGATAATCAATATTTCGTCCGCGTCCCCCCGTTGCGCGTAGAGTGCATTCAGGGTGTCGCGGTTATCGTACTTGTACCGGTAGTCGATTTCATCGTGATAAACGCGCCTGATTTTGCGGATTTCACGGCGGGAATAGGGTTCCCATTTGATATTATTAACCACCTTATCATAGGCAATACGACATTTATGCATTGTGTCGTCGAGGAGGTCTGGAATAGGAAGCAGTTCGGCTAAATTCCAGTTATCATCGCAACCCCATAGTTCGCGACGGGTTTTATTAAGGCGTGCTTCGTGGTACGACAGGTTTTTCAATTGCCGGTGTTCGACGCAAATCGTTTCAAAGCACAGCATGCGGAGCGTGGCTAAATGGGAGATAAACCTTGTCAATCACTTCCTGAAACTCACTTTTTGCATTGCTCAATGCCGTAATTCCACCGCCGCTTTTGAACACCAGTTGTTGATCCTGTTGCTCGATAAAACGGATCATTACCGCGCTTTCAAAGTTCTCCCCATCAAAATAGCCCATCACGCCGGTATAATAACCACGGTTATATTGCTCGGCCTCCTGAATGATTTCCAGCGTACGCGGTTTAGGTGCACCGGTAATGGAACCGGCAGGGAGTAATTTTTTCAAAAGGTCACCATATTGGCCGTCGAAACCGGTTGGTAATGTGCCTGCAATTTCAGAACTCACCTGCAAAAGCGTTTTGTCGGAAGCCTGAATGCGATCGATATAACGATAGCGCTCCACCCAAACTTTCTCGGCCACCATACTCATGTCATTTCTAATCAGATCGACGATCGTAGCGTGCTCGGCCGCTTCTTTGTAATCAGAAAGTATGACTTGCTCTGCATTCGGCACGGAGGCGTCGATGGTGCCTTTCATCGGAAACGAGGCAATGCGGTTACCCCGGATACGCACGAAGATTTCGGGGGAGAAACAAACGAACCGGTTTTTGAACAGCAGCCGGTAAGGCGCTTCACTGTGCCGGAATATTTGTTTCAGCGTGAGATTGGTCTCAACTGGCGTCGGTACCGAAAGATTGACGAGGAAAGAGTTCCCTGCATTCAAATGATGCAGTACGCAGTCGAACTTGGATTGATAATCCTTAAAAGCGAGCGGATGTTTATCGAACCGAATGTGCTCGGGAAGATCATCACTGAACCCCGGAGCATCATTGGTAAAACCATTCAGATTGAAGAGAATCTCGTTCGAGTCAATGTCGCTGAGCTTCCAGGCGAGCGGCTTTCGGAATTGGTAATCCACCAAAAAAAAGAACGGGGTTTTGGCTTTGCCCCATTCATTCAGTTTCTCCGTAAAGTCACCGGCCGCGTTTTCCAAGCTAAAAAGTGGTATTATCAGACTTTCTGAACAGTTAGCTAATTTACAAAGTTCAGAAACCAATAGCTAAATTAGAGGGTTAAAAGACTAAGGGCGGCCGCGAGCAAAAGGCCGTCAGCCATACAATGCACATTTACGACGCAATCATTATCGGTGGTGGCCCCTGCGGCCTCGCAATGGGTGTAGAGCTGGCCAAAAGCGGCCTCGACTACCTGATCCTCGAAAAAGGAAATCTCACAGAATCTATCCGCCGGTACCCACGACGGATGAAGTTTTTCTCCACCGCTGAAAACATCGAGATAGGCGGCATACCGTTTGCGATTTCGGATGTAAAAGCCAATCGTAATGAGGCTTTGCAGTATTACCGGAAGGTTGCCGGATATTATCACCTGAATTTCAGGCTATTTGTGGATGTGGACCGGACGGAAAAGCAAGCGGATGGCACTTTTCTGACCTACTCGAATGATGGTCAGGTGTTTCAATCCAAAAATGTGATCCTGGCGACGGGCTATTTCGATGTGCCGCGTATGTTGAATGTGCCCGGTGAGAACCTGCCGCACGTTTCGCATTATTATGATGAGCCATTTAAATACTCTTACACCAATGTGGTGTTGGTAGGCGGATCCAATTCCTCGGTGGAGGCTGCTTTGGAGCTATATCGCCACGACGCGAAGGTAACGATCGTGCATAAGGAAGCCGACTTTCGTACCAAAGTGAAGTACTGGCTCGTGCCGGACGTGAAAAACCGCGTGAAGGAAGGGAAGATCCACACACGTTTTAATTCGGTGACACGGGCGATCGAGCCGGGGCGACTTTTAATCGAAAATCTGGAAACAGGCGAACAGGAATGGCTACCGGCGGATTTCGTTTTTCTATTGGTAGGCTATTTGCCTGACGAGCATTTGCTCGCGCGCTGTGGCGTGACGCTCGACCCGGTGACGAAAGTGCCGGAATATGATAAGGAAACATTTGAGACAAATGTCCCTGGTTTATATCTGTGCGGAACTGTATTAGCGGGTGTGTTTACTGAAAAGGTATTTATAGAAAATGGTCGTGAGCATGCAGCGGCGATCGCTGATCATTTGGCCGGGCGTGAAGTTCGAAAGGTGAATGAGTTGATTGATCGGATTTGATGCCACGAAGGCACTAATAAGCACGAATTAATCTGCAAAAGAAGAAGCTACTGCTCCACGAGTACCAGCTTCCTCTTCTTCTTTTTACTGGAAATCTTCTCAATTTTACCAATTAGCCCATTTGCTCCGACGCCGTAGCCTACATTTCCGGCGAAACTTAGGGAATGGAAACCTTCGGTACCGAGTGAAATCCAGCTTTTTCCGCGGTCTAAGGAGACGCTGTTGCCAGAAGGGCCAGAGGCTACCAGCGCATAGTTGTCCGAGCGGATCTGCGTGTCGCCGTTCCAGGTGGCGTTGGTCTTGTGGTAAATGGCTACGGATTCTTTCAGGCCGGTAGGCTTGGTCATGCCGGCTAACGTCCAGGTAATGCCTCCGTCGGCAGTAAGGAGCACGTTTTGCGTAGAGTCAGTCGTCTTTTTGTAGTCTCCGCCTACGGCGATTCCATTCTTTTTAGACCAAAACCTCAAACCGAAAATACCGGCAGTCGGTCCGGCGGGTAATGGAGTGGAGGATACCTGCCAGCTTTGGCCGTAATCTTCCGTCCTGAAAACCCTGGCCATTTTGCTGCCGCCGGTACCGATGAAGGCTACACCTTTGCCATTGGTGAGGATGGATGTACCGCTCGCCGCGAAGCACGCCTCACCGGGCTCGGCTACCGGGCGATTGTTCAACGGGAGCTCCTGCCAGCTGTTGCCACCGTCTTCGGTTGTAAGAATGAACAGCCTGCCCTGGGTCGGGTCACCGAGGCAAATGCCTTTATTTTTGTCCCAAAAGTCGATTCCATCCAGAAAAACCCCATTTTGTGTAGTTTGGTACACAAGCTTCCAGCTTTCTCCGCCGTCCTCTGTTTTGTAGATTTTCGCTTTGTCTTTTTCCGACTCACCGGCGCTCATCGCGATTGCAACCTGTTTATCGAATGCATGGACGTCGCGGAAGTCGAGCGAGTCGGCGCCGGAAACTTTGTAGGTAGTCCAGGTGTGCCCGCCGTTGGTAGTCTTCAAAACAGTGCCCCTCGTGCCGCCGATCCAGCAAATAGTAGGTGATACCGCGTGTACTGCACGCATATGGATCTTCGTTTTGATATCGATGACCTTCCATTGCGCCGTGCTTTTTCCCGCTGTGATCAGGAATATGGATAAAAGCAGGGGAGAGAAAATGCCGTTTACGGAAAATCGGCGCGCTGATTTGCGAAGTGGCACAGTATTTTGTTATTTTCAGTTCTAATGTTTTTATCAACACAAAATAGGGAATTCGTATGAACAAGAACCAAAAATTTTTGATTGGCTCGATCGGAGCACTGTTAACAGGCATCGCGATTGGCCTTTTGGTAGCTCCTAAAAACGGAAAAGAAACCCGCAAATTGATCAAAAATAAGGCAAACGACCTGGGCGGAAACGCTAAGGATAAATATGAGAAAAGCCTTGAAGAACTGTCGCACCTGGCCGACAGACTCAAAGACGGGTTCCTGAAAAACGTAAGCAGCGCAAAAGAAAAAGCAAATGGTGTGGCCGAGAATGTGAGCGAAAAAGCTCGCGGCGTAGTCAACAACAATGCTTAGTAACTCCGATATTCACGACATTGAAAGGGTTGTTTCCGATAAAGAAGCGACCCTTTTTGCTGCCCTTAATCAGGGTATTTTAGCCACTACTTCGCTGATTACCTGGTTGATATCTTCGGTGAAATTCTTCGTCTTTTCAGGGATGATGCCGCTCGCCCCACCTTGCCAAACCATCCGGTTATTCGCGGCATCTACCAGGTCGATCACGATGGTGCCTTCACGGTATTTGCCGGTTACCACCTCTTCACTTTTCCAGGAATAGCGCCGCTGGCCCATGTAGCGCGGGAGGCCGTCGGTGCGGAAATCTGTTTGCCGTGTTTGCAATTGCTCCTGCACATTCAATGCAATATTGATTTTCAGGCTGGGGTCACGCGCCTCGTCGAGCCCGCGGGCTTGCAGGTTTTTGGCAATGGCTTCCTTGATAATGCCCACGTTTTTCTCAAAGTTTCGGGAAACCGTATCGCCCCTCGCCTCGATATCGTAAAAGCCATAAGTAGGGAAATCTAAGAGCTTGAAGGAGTCTTCTTTTTTGACTTTCAGTAATTTATAGGATGGGCTGCACGCGGTAATCAGTAATAAAAGGCACAAAAAGGCCGGGGCATTTTTCATGACAGCGAATATTTAGGTTAAATCATCCGATTACGCTTCCCAATTCCTTGGCGGCTGCCATGCTGATGCCTTTGTAGAACATAAATTCCGTCATAATGGCATGTTGTTCCTCTTCCGTCTGCGCGTGTACCGCTTGTTGCAGGCAAACCTTCATTTTTTCTTCAATGAATGCTTTTTTCAGCCTGAGAATATTGTTGAATGCTGTTTTGTCCAGTACGTCCGTTTCAAACGGCACGTAAATCTCGTATTTCTCCTGCCAAAGCTCGCTAAGCTCATGTTTTTGAGTCAGCCATTCGATGGTCAGATTCCGGATATCCGCCTCATGGTGTTGCAGGAAGTACTCGGTGGTCAGGACGTGGTTCCGGTTGAAATTTTCCCGAAATAGGGTCAGCAAATGGCTGAATACAGGATCTTTCAGCTCAATTCCCTCGATTTGCCCCAATACATACTGACAGACTGTGATATTCGGTTCCAGCTCACGCGCTCCGTGCACGACGAGCAGGCGCACGAATGCTTCCTCCTGGTAATGCAGTTTCGTCCGTTGGAACGTTTCGGGCGCAGCTTCCTCCGGTGCGAACGGGTTAGCATCCGGTTCGCCCGCAAATGGTCCGAAACCATCACTGAACAGCGCGTCGAGGTCATCCGGGCCATCGGGCATAGACCGTTCCGGAGGTGCAAATCCCGGGCTGGCAAACCCTGACCCGGCATTATTTTGCCGGGGCTGCCGTTCGGTTGGTTTGGCAGTCTGCTGCTTTCGCATCAGCTTGTTGCCCTCCGTGATCAGCATTTGCTCGTCCACCCGCATCATTTCCGACGTACGGTGGAAAAACACCTGCCGTTTGATCGCATCGGGGATCTTGACGATGCTGTTAACGACTTCCTGGATCACCGCCGCCAACCGGAAGGGGTCGTTTCCGGCGTCCTGCAACAGGATCTCCGTTTTGAAAGTAATAAAGTCTTTCGAGGCTTTCTTCAAATGCGCTTTAAACGCTTCGGCGCCTACCCTGCGCACATAGCTGTCGGGATCTTCGTTGTCGGGGAATAGGACGACATTTACATTCAGGCCTTCCTCCAAAACAAGGTCCAAACCGCGTAATGCAGCTTTAATACCCGCCATATCACCATCATAGAGGATGGTGATGTTGGGTGTAAAACGACCAATCAGCCGGATTTGCTCGACGGTGAGCGACGTTCCGGACGAGGCGACGACGTTCTCTATCCCCGCCTGATGCAGGGAGATAACGTCCGTGTATCCTTCAACCAGGTAACAATGTTCGAGGCTGCGGATCGCGTTCTTCGCCTGGTAAATGCCGTAAAGGACTTCGCTTTTATGGTAAACTTCCGTTTCGGGTGAGTTGAGGTATTTAGGCTGATTTTTGTCAGACTTCAATATCCGCGCACCGAAGGCGATTGTCTTACCTGCAATATTGTGAATCGGGAAAATAACCCGGCCGCGGAAACGGTCGTAACCCGCCGTATGACTGCCTTCTTTGTGAATAAGCAGACCGGCTTTTTCAAGAATCTCAGCCGAATACCCCTTTTCTAATGCTTCTTTGGAGAATGAATCCCAATTGTCGAGGCTGTAACCGAGCTCGAATTTCTTGCGGATTTCATTCGTAAAACCGCGCTCCCGGAAATAACTCAGACCGATCGCCTGGCCTTCCTCGCTGTTGTGGAGCTGGTGTTGGTAATAGTTTTTCGCATAATTGAGGATGATGTACAAACTCTCCCGCACATTCTGCCGGATGGTCTCTTCATCTGTAAGTTCCTCTTCTTCAATCTCGATATTGTACTTGCCGGCCAGGTAGCGCAGCGCTTCGCCATAGCCAATGCCGTCGATGTCCATCACAAACTTGATGGAATCGCCCGCAGCCCCGCAGCCGAAGCATTTATAGATTTGCCTTACGGGGTTGACGTTAAAAGATGGCGTTTTTTCGTTATGAAACGGGCAGCAAGCCGAATAGTTGGCCCCCTTTTTCTTCAAGGACACAAAATCCCCTACCACTTCCACAATATCTGCGGCGTGCTTAATCCTCTCTACCGTTTCGGGGTTAATGCGCATAATTTTCTAAATGTTCAGTTCACGCGGTCGCGCAGCTTCACCGGATTTTTCTTCTTATCCAGCCTCATATTGAGCAATTCCACGAAGAACGAGAATGCCATCGCGAAATAGGCGTAGCCTTTCGGGATTTCGTAGTGGAATGCCTCTGCCACGAGCAGCGTGCCAATCATCAACAAAAATGACAGCGCTAAAATTTTGATGGAAGGGTGATTATTTACAAAATCCCCAATTTTAGCCGCAAAAGCGATCATAATGAGTGTCGACGCGATAACGGCGATGATCATAATCGGAACCTCTTTCACCAAACCAACTGCCGTAAGTACCGAGTCGAACGAGAAGATAATGTTCAGCAAAGCGATCTGTACCAGCGCGCTGCCGAATGACATGGATTTTTTCCCTGAAATATCACCTGATGGCAGGTCTTCCGGCTCGCCTTCGAGCTTGTGGTGAATTTCCTTGGTGGTGCTGTAAAGCAGGAAAAGTCCGCCGCCGAGCAGAATAAGATCGCGTCCGCTGAAACCATGGCCGAACAAGGTCAGAACGTCTTCTTTGAGGCCGATAACCCACGAAATGGCAAACAAAAGTGCGATCCGTAGCACCAGCGCGATGAGCAAACCATTGTTTTGCGCTTTTTTTCTTTGATTGACAGGCAGTTTGCCCGAAACGATTGTAATGAAAATTACGTTGTCAATTCCAAGGACGACTTCCAGTAATGTCAATGTGAGTAAACTGATGAGTGCGTCGGTGGTAAGAAGTGATTCCATGAATGAGTTGGTGAGTGTTAATTGTACGAAAGTAATCAGGCAGAGTAGTTTGAGCAATAATTACGCCAATTTTCCGTAATTTTGAGGTATGGGACAATCCGCCAGAAATTTTTTAAGGAAATGTCCATTATTTTCTGATTAGAATTTAGAAATTCGCATCCTAAAGTTTTTTTCTGATTACTTTAGTTTGTTATTTTGCGGTATTGAAATTCAATTCGAAATTTATCCGAGCGATATATAGATATTAAAAATATAGTGTGTGTATAGTGTGAAACAGGGCATGGAAATTTTTCTATGCCTTTGTTTTTTATAGACTGTTTATCAGTTAATTAGTGCTCTCCCCCGGCGATCTCGCGATATAATTCAACCAGCTCCATTACTACATCAGGCGTCTTGTAAGGCAGGGTAATCCGCCGCTTCGCTTGTTCCAGTTTTGCCGTTAAATCGGTTTTCGAAAGGTCCTTAAAAACGCTGCAAAATGGCGGCCTCTGCACCGCGGCAGATGCCATAACCGGTATTCCCAGTTCGCGTGCCTCGTGAACCGATAAGGATACGCCGTCGGTAGTAGTATTTCGGATGAATGCTTCGGAAAGCAATAGAACACTTTTGAAGTCATGTAAGTGGTTGATAAAAAAGATGTTGGGTGGGATGTGCAGAATGCGTTGCTGGATGTACGATCGGTAATTACCGGATGGGTCTGATATGAGCAGTTGGTACTCCGGATAATGTGCTAAGCAGTTGATCATTTCTGAAATGCCGTAAATTTCCCGGCCGCCTTTATCAAATGTTACATTCCAGGCATTCGTGCAGAATGTTGCGCGGTAGAACTTGCGACGGGAGGTTAGTATGGCCTGCAGGGGAGCAGCCAACGGTAATATCTCCGGGTCGGCGATGTAAGTGGAAATTTCCCGTGAGCGTGGGTTGCAGTGTAGCGCCTGCAACAGGCTTGCGTGCTCCTGAACAATAGGCACGTGCGCGAGGCGTGCGGATAACTTTACGGCCCGGTTTCCGAGCGCCGTGTATCTGCCCCATTGCCCGTGATAGGTAATAATGAGTTTCTTACCCGTAAGCCGACAGAACGCGGCCAATGCCGCCTGCACAATGGGGTTCGAAAAATGGATATGGATGGTCCCATGTGTGGCTATTTTAAAGAAGATTTTGAAAATTGAGGTCTTCCCGTAGTCGCAAAAGTCGAAGTCAAATCTCTGCTGCCGCAGACGTCGTGTAAGTCGTTGTACGTGCATGCTCACGCCTCCGATCGGTGGCGGCGTTTTCCCTATTATCAGAAGTTTAGCCATGAGCGGTAGGGCCAGGATTATTTCCGATGCTTTTTGAATAAAAATAAATGCAGATAAGCAAAACTGGCGCGATGCAGTTGATTGTGAGGCTTTTGGTGGGGATAATTACAAATGCATATCCCACCGAATGTACAAATACCAGGTAGACGCTCAGTGCCACGGACAGTATCCGGCATGGAGGCGAAGTGGTTTTGAACAGACCATAGCCTAATGCCGCGAACAACCCATACAGATACAACATTCCGATCAGCCCATGCTCAGCCAGAATGGTAAAAAACATGGAATGCGCTTCGCGGTAGCCGGGGCCGAGCATTTCGAAACTCCCTGTGCCATGCCCGTAAATCGGACTTTCGAGAAACAGGTCGTATGCCAACCGCTGGATTTCTGCTCTTCCACTCGCCTCCTGGAGGTTCCGTAACGCCGGCCCGGAAGTTCGAAAATCGGCAAAACGCAACTGCCATGAATAGGACAGATCCGGGTTGATGAGCGTGATCAGATTACCGAACCCTGCGCCGAATATAGCGGCAGGCACCATAAGCCACAGCACTTGCCTCCAATTACTTACAATCCATATTGAAGCGAGGAGATAGGGCAGCACAATAAAGACTGCCCCACGCGAAAAGGATAGTACGACTACGAGCAGAAAAAGGAGGATCAGCGATGGTGCTGCCAGCCAGGACCATGCTGAGCGCATTGCATAACCTATGGCAAAAGGCCAGAGGAGTATGAAATAGGCCATCGTTACATTGGTGTCCGAAATGTTCCGGGTTACCAGTAAGTTGGTGGCACCCTTGTATTGTGCTCCGAAATACACCAGGCCAAATGTCCCGAGCGCCAGCAGTATGAAGGTAAGGCAAAGCGACCGTTCCAGAATGGCGGGAAATGAGGGATGCTGCGAAAGGGTGTTCAGGTAGAGAAAATACAGAGGAATGGTGACGAGAAACAATGTGAATGCGCCGGTGATAATCCCCGCGATGTTAGGAGAAATGGCGATGGCAAGGAAATTGAATGCAACCCATGATGCGATCACGCTTTTTTCAATATCAGACAGGTCCGTTTTGAAACGGATCAGCACAGAGAGCATATAAAAATCTCCCAATAGGAAAGGAAGTAGCCGCCACAGCGAGTTAGCGCCGGCCGGGAAGTCGTATTTCTGAAACAGATGTAAAAACTGGCTCAGAACGGGAATACTAAGTACATAAAATGGCTTGTATTCGGACGGGATGATCAGTACAGCAACACAATAATTATAGAAACCGAAAACGAATATGGTTTGAAATGTGCTTCCTTCAAAAATGTGTAATGAATTGAAAAGTAATAGGATGAGCCAGGCAATGCCAACGGATAGTAAGCCCATGCTGCCCGCTGCGACGATCAGCCTAGCCATTCCCGGATGTATTGAGTGGTCAACCGTACGCAATCGGGTGTGGTATGATGAATCACCTGTTTTAGCGTATTGCAGGGATGGACAGGAACATTGCTGCCCGGTAATATTTCATCCAGCTTCTCAAACAGCTCCCGACGATGGTAAACCGTTTGTGCCTTCAGGCAATCCGGTAGCAGCTGTTGATGCGAGTAGTCATAAAACCGTCTTACCGATTTCGCGTAATGCACGCCCTCCTGCGCGTCGTATGCAATGCTGATACAAGGTTTCTGGCAAGCCAATGCGTCCAGCAGCATCGTAGACGCGACTTGCACACATACCGCGCATGTTATCAGCTGCGAGTGGAGCGTTTCAAGGAAATCGGCGGGAGGCATTTGATCTTGACCAAACGGTTGGAAAAAGCGAACGTTCTGAATGCTCGTGAAACCATCGTACCGCCCCGGATCGTCACCAGGATGGCATCTTACCAGAATCATGATATCAGAGTGATTTTGCGCGTACTCGATAAGGTCGCGGATAATGTAGTTCTGGCAAGAGTGGTGTTTGACGGCGCCTGTCGCGAAAAGGATAGTCCGCGTCGGCAGGCGGGATTCTGGGCTATCGGTGAGGTGATGGCGTCGATCCGGTAGTTTCCGGAAATAGGTGTCAAACCTCGGAATGCCGGTAATACGCACGAGCGTATGATCTCCTAGAGAAGTATAGAACCGGTTGTATTCGAGGGCGACTTGTTTATTCCAGACCAGCACCATGCCTGATTTGGAATTGATGACGCCTTTTGAAGTCAGATTGTCCCAACTAACGATGATCGATACGCTGGGGATTCCGTGAACGTTAAGCGAATTGACGACAGTACTCTCGCGCAGATCGAGCGGAGACGTTGAAATCACAGCATAAATGTGGTGTTCGTTAACCAATGTGCCGATGCCCGGCAACGTTGTGCGGCGAATGAGCCAGTTTCTAGTGAACCCTAATAGCGTTCCGGTCAGAACTATGAGCATAGGATTCTTTTGAGAAAAAGAGAAAAGCCGGTACGCGAACGGGCTCCGTTCCATGAGTTTGATACGGATAGTAGCCAGATTATAATGGTGCCCGAAAAGCAGCATCTGGATGCTCCGTGCCCATTTCAAAGGCTTTGAAACTGCCGGGACCGGCGACGGCAGCAGGTTCATATTTAGCCGGAAATACCTGTTGAATCGCTCTATGTCAGCGACTGTCAGTAAATCCGACATGACGGAAATCCGGTAATGTTTTGCAAGTTCGCCGATCAACCCGGAATGAATTACGTTGATCATCGCAAACGGATTGGTAATCAGTACGAGAATATGTTTTTGGTTTGCTCTTTCCATTGTTGAACAAGGTTTTCTGCCCGTGCCCAATCGGCAGGCGTGTCGATATTGATTCCAAATGCGTGGTCATTCAGCCAGGCTGCTGCCTTACCGCCGGTAATCAATCCTTCGCGGATGAGTGGCGTGCGCGTGATGTAAATCTCGCCGTCGCGGTGATAGGTCGCGGGGAGATCTTGTCGTCGGGTGAATGTGTGGCGTTCGACGACTTTTTCAAGCCCGTTTTGTCCGAAAGCGTATGCCCAGTGAGGATTGAATGCGTCGGGAATTTTTCGCAAGGTGACCAGGCTGTCGGCATTTTGCCTGAGGACGTGACGAATAGCATCGTCGATAATGCCAGGGGCACGGAACGGGCAGGTAGGTTGGAGGAGTACGATGTACCCGAAGGTGCCCCAATGCTCCTCCGCATAGTTCAGCGCGTGCTTCGCCACATCGATCATCGGAGAGTGATCAGTGGCCAGATTCGCCGGCCGCAGAAAGGGAGCGGTTATTTTGGCAAAACAATTGGCAAAGAATGCGGTTTCGGGGCAGTCCGTTGAAACCAGGATCGTATCCAGCAACTCCGACTGCTCTGCCGCTTCAAAAGTGTATTGGATCAGCGGCATTCCGTCAAGCAGTTTCATATTCTTGCCAGGAACACTTTTGGACCCCATTCTCGCGGGAACGAGGCCGAGGATTTTTGAAAATGGCGCCATTATATAGTGAGAAGGTGTTTTTTGAGAATGAATGGAATCGTCGCCAGTTGCCTGGCGATCTGCTCTCCGGCGTTGCCCGTTCCGTATAATGTTACGGGCGCAAAAGGCCCGTGCGCTAGCTGGCGCCGGACGGCGGCTATAATGGCATCGGTGTCGGGTAGGCAATCCGTAACATTCGGACCGCGTTCACGGCCGTTTTGCCTGCTTCCGATATTCACTGCGGGTACACCTAGTGCGCTGCATTCGCGTATCCCGACGCTGGAATTGCCAACGAAGCATGCACATTTTCGGAGCAACTGGATGAAATGAGCGGATTCCATATTCTTGAAAAAATGAAAGGGAAGCTCCGGGTGCTCTTCCCGAAATGCCCGTATGCCCTGGGCGGTACCGGCGGTTCCCGGATCGGCATTGGGCCAAAACCAGATACCGGGCATATTCAGAGCTGCCATGGCACGAAGGGTATTGTCAATCTGCCATTTGGAGTGCGCTGTTTCGGTGGTTACGGGGTGTTGCAATACCATCAAAAACGGCGTATTCAAATTCGGACCTACGCCTACGCCTCCATAGATTTCATACGGATTGAAATCGAGATTTTTATGTTGATAAATGAGGTCGATAGCAGGACAGCCGGTGTGGTAAACCTTATGTGGCAAAACTCCCATGTGGATAAGACGCGTCCGCGCATTTTCAGTGGCTGTAAAATGTAAATCGGCCAGTTGGGTGATGCTGTTTCTGATCCGGTCGTCGATGTTGCCGGTAATCTCACCGCCCTGAATGTGAGCGAGCGGAATATTCATGTTTACGGCTGCGATGGCTGTGGCAATGGTTTCGAAGCGATCGGCGACGGTAACCACCACATCCGGGCGATTATTGGCAAAAAATGTAGCCAGCTCGACGACGGCAAGCCCGGTAGTTTTGGCCGAAGCGGTGTCGCTTTCTACATCCAGCAGGTTTGGGATAATGGCTGAAACCGGTAGGTTCTCCGCTTCCAGGTGTGGAAGGATGTTTCCAAACCTATCGACCAAAGCGCTTCCCGTTATGACAATTTGTAATGAGAGCCTGGGGTGGGCGTGGATGGCCGTCAGCACGGTTTTAACCCGGCTGTAACTGGCTCGGGCGGTGAGTACAACGCAGATTTTACGCATGGTGAAGATGATTTTCGGTGAGAAACTCCCATTTGGCGATATCTCTGGTCAGTGTTCTACCCAAAACCTCCTGATACCTTGCGGCCGCCATTCCAAATCCGGCCGGCTTTTTGGTTTCAAGGTCTGAGCATTGGATTTGTTCGCCTTTCCGCAGATCGCGGTTGACGGCCAGCGACTTACCGAACATGCTTTTCATCCTTGAAAAAGCAGCATTCGCATCCTTATTGACAGGGAAATTCAAGGCGGTTTCGATTTTGCGTATACCCGCGATCAGCGTGGTCACTTGTCGTAAAGTCAATGACGAGGAGGCATCGGGATTGCTCATCCGCTTGTCGAAGGTGACATGAAATTCGAGCAGGCGCGCGCCGAGGGCGGCTGCGGCGAGGCAGGCGAAAATGTCGCCGGAATGATCAGAAAAACCTACCGCAACCTGGTAGCGCTGACTCATTTCAAACATGACGTTCAACCCCCATTGATGCGGTTTGGCGGGATAGGCGGTTGTACATTGAAGAATGGAAACCGGCGTTCCCCGCGATTGCAGAAAGCCCATGGCCTGGTCCAGTTCTGTCCAGGAACTCAGCCCCGACGATAGTATGACTGGCTTTCCGGTACTGGCTATTTTGTCGAGCATCGGCAGGTTATCCACCTCCCCGGAACCAACTTTGAAGCCGAATACCCCGATCTCATTGAGCAATTCGACGGCAGCTAAAGAAAACGGACTAGCGAGAAAGTCCAACCCCACTTTTTCGCAATGTTTTTTGAGTCCATCCCATTCGTCCAAGCTAAATTCCATGCTTTTCCAGTAGTCGAATCGCGAACCGTTCTGGTAGGGGATTTTGACGCGGAAATCTTCATAAATGCTGCTCTCCGCATCAGCAATGTGAACCTGGAACTTGGCCGCATTGGCCCCCGCGTGAGCGAGTGCGTCGATGTACGCATGTGCGAGGCCGACACTGCCTTCGTGGGCCTGGCCAACTTCCCCGATAACATAAATGTGCTGTTTCATAGGTGTGTTTTAATGGATTAAATGAATGTTAGTAGTAGTTGTATTGGTACCGGTGCAAGCCGCGGGTTCCGTTGAGAACGACGTGCAAATCCGGCAGAAGCGACTGATTGCGGGCCTTTTGTATCTCGGTGAGTTGGTGGATGAATGTGAAATGCTGCCGGACGATGTACAATGTCATGTCGGCATGAGCGCCGAGGAGACGTGCGTCGGATACCAGGCCAACGGGCGGACTATCCAGCAGTACGTAGTCGTAGTAAGTTTTGAGACCTGAAATAAGATCAGCGATTTTGGGCGACAGCATTATTTCACCTGTTCCTGAGTGTTGCAGCCCTGCTGCGAGGAAGTCAAAAGGTGCTCCTGCGGCGTGTCGTTGAATCAGCGGTTCGTTTCCGAAGGTAATGCATTCTGTTACTCCTTCGGGTTGCAGGTTTAAAAGGGCGGCCAGGGATGGTTTTCTTAAATCGAAATCGATGAGAAGGACTTTCTTGCATGCGAGCGCGAGTGAATGCGCGAGGTGCATGGCTACGAAAGATTTCCCTTCGTTGGCCATGGCGGAGGTAAGCAATAGTACCGTATGTTGCCTTACGCCAGTCACAAACTGAATGTTCGTACGCAACGAACGGAACTGCTCTCTGACGAGACTGCGATTATCCGCCATTTTTAACAAAGCCGCGCGACTTTGTTGGCTGATTTCTCCAAGGATCACCGCATTGCAGTGCCGCAGGATATCTTCTTTGGAAGTGATTTTGTTATTGAAGATCTGACCGGTATACAACACCCCGACTGGCGCCAGAATGCCCATGAAGACTGCTATCAGGATAGTGAGCTGTCGGTTGGGATAGGTCGGAAGCCGGGCGGCCTTTGGTGGGTCGATTACCCTTGCGTTAGCAATGTTTGCAGAGCGGGAGATCGCAGTTTCCATGCGTTTTTTGAGCAAAAACAAATACAGCTCTTGCTGGATACCCTGCTCGCGCGATTGTGAGAGAAACGCCCGCTGATGTCCGGGCAGTTGCGCTATTTCGGCCTCGGATTCTTTGGTATAATTGCGGATGGCGGCAATGCGCACTTTGAGTTCCCGCATTTGATGCTGAACCGCGTCGAACAGGTTATTTCTCAAAGCCTCTATTTGTTTTTCGAGCGATCTCAATTGAGGGTGATCCGGTGCCAGTGTCGCGAGCGCGGTGATCCTCGTGAGCTGCATTTCGTTGTATTTTCCTGCTAATGCCTCAAAACTGCCCTCCTGTGGATACAATGAGGAGGGAATGGCGGTGGCAGGCTTTTCTCGCAAATGTGCTTCGAGTAGCTGTACGATTTTCAGGTGGATAGCTAGCTCTTTTTCTTCCATCGCATTGCTCGCTGACCTTTGAAGCGCCTGCCGGCTATCTTCCGTCATATCGATGACCCTGTGGTGTTCGCGGAAGCGTTCGATGTTTGTTTCAACCTGCGCCAGTTCGTGTGAAATGCGTGTCAGATTGGTGTTGATGAACGCAATGGTGTTGTCGGCCACTTTGTTTTTCTCCCCGATACTAGCCTTTTGATACCGTGTAATGAGTTGCTTCAAAATAGCCTCGCCTTTCACGGGCAAAACGTCCTGTATCGACAGATTTACCAGACTGGCTGTTTTGTTGGGCGCCTGAATGCTCAAAACGCGGGAGTAATGGTCGACTACCGCTTCTGTTTCCGATGTTTTGAAGGAATATTGATACCCGGAAGCGGGTTTGAAACGCGTGGTATCAACGATCGCTGTCCCGTGCGGAAGCTCCAAACTCCGACCAAAATGGCCTTTGTAAATACCGTCTGGAGTTCGAAGCGTAAATGTGTTGCCGGTTTGTCTGTTGAGGTGATAGGTTACTGATTTTGAGCTGCGGGATTTAATAAACCTGATTCTGTAAGGTGTTTTCTCGTACAACTCGGTAGTTTTGAGATGACCGGAGGCGAAGTATTGAGTTGTTAAATGCAGGTCCGCGATAACCTGGCTTAACAGAGTCCGGCTTCTGAGTATTTCAATTTCGTTTTCCACACTACTGGTAGCGTCGGGCAGCCCGAGCTCTTCCAGTAGGGCCGTTTCATGAAAATCGCTGCCTCGCGAGTCGTCCTGAACCAGCAGGGAAGCGGTGATGGTATAATACGGTGTTTTATACCGCAGGAAAGTGAATCCAACCAGCACCGAGAGCGCTGGTGAAATGAGAAACCAGTACCAACGGAACCGGATCGCTTTCCATAGCGGGTGCTCCGCCCAGTCTTGAAATGCCGCGAAATCTCCAATCTGAATTTTGTGTGCCAACATTGCCTGCACGTTTTAGGTGATAGCATTTAGACGTTGGCTTGTAATTTTGGTAACGCGACTTCTACAAAAGTTTTTTTTAGAATTTTGCCGGAAAAACAAAAACCCTGTTCCAATGGCTTGAAACAGGGTTTTTTAGCAAAAAATATTTTTTAAGAATCGAAATGTACCTTCACTTTTTTAAGCGCTGATGCTACTACCTGGTGCATGTCGTAGTAGCGGTATTCAGCGAGCCTTCCGCCAAAAATAACGTTTGGCTCTTCGGCTGCCAAGGCTTTGTATTGATTAAATACAGCCGTGTTTTTGTCGTCGTTTACCGGGTAATACGGTTCGGCACCTTTCACCCATTCCTGCGGATACTCGTGGGTGATCACGGTTTTGGGCTGCGTACCAAATTCAAAGTGCTTGTGCTCGATAATGCGGGTAAAAGGCGTTTCGCCATCCGTGTAGTTTACCACGGCATTTCCCTGGTAATTATCTTGATCCAACAGCTGATTTTCAAAGCGCAGGCTGCGGTATTCCAGCTGGCCAAAGCGGAAGTCAAAATACTCGTCGATAGGACCGGTGTAAACAATGGTTTCCGCCAGCGCCGCCAATGCCTCTCTTTCTTTGAAGAAATCCACACCCAGGCGAACGTCCACGCCTTTCAGCAGTCCTTCCGTGAGCTTATTATAGCCGCCGATTGGGATGCCCTGGTAGCGGTCGTTGAAGTAGTTATTGTCGAACGTGAACCGTACAGGAAGTCGCTTGATAATGAAGGCCGGCAGCTCGGTGGCTTTTCTTCCCCATTGTTTCTCTGTGTAAGCCTTGATCAGCTTCTCGTAGATGTCGGTACCAACTAATGAGATCGCCTGCTCTTCCAGGTTTTGGGGGTCCTTAATGCCTGCTTCTTCCACCTGCTGACGGATTTTTTCCTTCGCTTCCTCAGGCGTACGCACTTTCCACAGCTGGTAGAAAGTGTTCATGTTAAAGGGAAGGTTGAAGAGCTCACCGTTGAAATTGGCCACCGGGGAATTGGTGTAACGGTTGAATTCTACAAAGGAATTCACGTAATCCCAGATGTCCTTGTCGTTGGTATGAAATATATGGGCGCCGTATTTATGCACATTAATGCCTTCGACGTTCTCGCAATACACATTGCCGCCAATATGGTCGCGGCGATCGATTACCAGACATTTCTTTCCGCGTTTGGTTGCCTCATGGGCAAATACCGATCCCCACAAACCTGCTCCTACTACCAGATAATCATATTGTTTCATTAATTCCCTGTTGCGTTGTTATGATGTGGCTAATTGATTTGGCGTGTGAATATATTAAAAAGAGAAAGGCTCCCGACGGGAGCCTTTCTCTTTAAGTCGTTTCTTCAACTATTAGGGAAGAAGTTTCAATTCTACGCGACGGTTTTTCTGCAAACCTGCACGGGTTGCGCTGTCGGCGATAGGTTTGAATGAACCGAAGTAATCTACGATCACTTTGCTTGGGTCTTGCAGACCAGCTTCGTTGATCAGGAAGTTTTTCACTGCATCTACGCGGCGTTTTGAAAGCGCGACGTTGTAACGGTCAGATGCACGACGGTCGGTGTGACCAGCCAGTTGCAAGCGGCATCCGTTTTTGTTCATCAGCGCTGCTACGTTTTTCAGCAATTCCTGGAATTCAGGTTTCAATACGTTTTTGTCGGTATCGAATGTTACGTTAGCAAAGATCTCGGAGCAAGCAGCACCGGTTGCCAATGCATTTTTCACGTAAGAATCGAAGTCGAGTACGCGACCAGCACCGTCAACAATGCTTCCTGCTGGTGAGTTAGGCTCTTTATCGAAGAAGTCAGATACACCGTCACCGTCGGTATCAAGCAACAAACGTGGGTCGATATCTTTTGGACGGTTTGCTTTTGCAACGGAGTCCATTTCTTCGAGCGTAAGGATTTTCGGAGGCTTAACCAGTACACGTGGGTCTGTGTAACGCAGGTGGTAGTAGCCGCCTTCTTCTGGTTTGTAGTCCCATTTGCCATCCACTTTCTGAACTTTCAAAGGCTTTTTGCCCAATTTGTAAGTTACCTGGATCGCACCGTATCCGTAGCTGTCAAGCTCAGAGTTTCCTTTGCGGGAAGTTTTGTACTGATCTTTGATCTCTATGCTGTTTGGGGTTCTGTCGTAGTCGCCGCCGTAAGTAGCGTCGAGGTAGTCAGAGTTGGTATGAGTCAAACGGAAGTCAAGACCGATGTCGATTCTTGGCGTTACTTCGTAGTTGATGTTCAAGCCGGTTGGAACGATCCAGTCATTCATTTTGCCTGTTTCGCGGAGCTTCACACCACCTGTCAGGTCATATGCCGTAGCATCGTAAAACAC
This sequence comes from Dyadobacter fermentans, assembly GCF_019924045.1. GTDB lineage: Bacteria > Bacteroidota > Bacteroidia > Cytophagales > Spirosomataceae > Dyadobacter > Dyadobacter fermentans_A. The sequence continues at coordinate 47,604 of NZ_JAHXBN010000038.1, forward strand.
CTGACCGATACCTGCATACGCATCGATTTTCCAACGCTTCATTTTGTTGGGACCCATGAGAAGTCCTTTCAAATTCACGGTCCCGGAAAGTGAAACATCAAAGTAGTTGCCTTCGAAATAACGGTTATAGCTACGACGTTTCATACCTCTCAGGTTACCCAGAGATGCGTCCAGACGAGCGCCGAACAGGTACGAAAGTTGTTTGTTCAAAGTGAGGCCTCCTTGAAAAGTTCCGGATTCCTTGTGGCTGTCAGAGTTTGTTTTGGTAACAGGCCAGAAGTCATACTCTCTTAAATCACCAAAAAACAGCGTTGGGCCAAAGTGTGCGGAAATTGACCAGGTGTTCAATTTGTAAGGGCCATCGTACGTCGCTTTTGGATTGTAATCCGGAGAATTCGGTTGCACCAGCGGCTGTGCGAATGAAGGCAGCGCCATCATTGCTCCCAAGGCAAACGAACCAATCAACTGGGATACTTTTTTCATACTATTCAAGTTAGCGTTATTAAGATTAACTAGGATTGATCTATATCCAATTTTATGAGTAAAGTTATATATTTATTTCACGGCTAATCGCAACATTAACCAAATGCCTAGTGCGCACAAAAATAGGTTATCAATATCACTTAATCAACCGCAAGTTGATACAAATGGAAAAGTTTCCTGATATTTAATTCAAATTTTACCCGAAAGAAACCTCCTTTTTTGAACTTTCAAAGCCGTTGATTCAATTTTTTTTCCATTTCCCGCTTCCAGGAAGCGAAAGTTCCGTCGATAATTTTCTCTCTCGCACTGTTAACCAGCCACAAATAGAATGTCAGGTTATGGATGCTCGCAATCTGCGCTCCGAGCATCTCACCGGATTTTACAAGATGCCTCAGATAGGCCTTACTGTAAAATGTACTAACGTGGCCTCCGAGGCCGACGTCGATCGGTGACAAATCATCCTTCCATTTTTCGTTGCGGATGTTAATAATGCCTTCTGTTGTAAAAATCATGCCATTGCGTGCGTTCCGGGTCGGCATCACGCAATCAAACATGTCCACGCCCAGTGAAATACATTCCAGAATGTTCGCCGGCGTGCCCACGCCCATGAGGTAGCGCGGCTTGTCCTTGGGTAAAATGTCGCAAACCACTTCGGTAAGCTCGTACATGATCTCTGCCGGCTCACCTACCGAAAGTCCGCCGATTGCATTGCCCTCGCGGCCTGAGGATGCAATAAATTCAGCCGATTGCTTTCTGAGATCTTTATAAACACTTCCCTGGACGATCGGGAATAACGTCTGGCTGTGGCCATAACGCGGTTCGGTGCTATCGAACCGGTTGCAGCAACGCGTGAGCCAGCGGTGCGTCATCTCCATGGACTTCCGTGCGTACGTGAAATCGCAGGGATAAGGCGTGCATTCGTCGAATGCCATAATGATGTCCGCGCCGATTGTGCGCTGGATGTCCATCACATTCTCGGGCGTGAAGGTGTGTACGCCACCGTCAATGTGTGACTTAAATACCACACCTTCTTCATTTATTTTACGGCCGGTTCCTGCCAGTGAATATACCTGATAACCGCCGCTATCGGTCAGTATCGGCCTGTCCCAGCCATTGAATGCATGCAGTCCGCCCGCTTTTTCGAGAATATCCAGCCCGGGCCGGAGATATAGGTGATAGGTGTTTCCTAATATGATTTGTGCCTTTACATCTTCCTTTAATTCGCGCTGATGAACCGCTTTCACAGTTCCCGCGGTGCCCACAGGCATGAAGATGGGCGTCTGGATCACCCCATGATCCGTCTCGATCAATCCGGCCCTCGCTTTCGAATGGGGATCCTCAACTTCTAGTGTAAACTTCATTAAAAGGTTTTAAATTGCTGGTGTGCAAAAATAGGGGTAACGTCTCGAACATTCCTGTCAATGACAGTATATTTGCATGAATATGGTAAAATTTTACATCTCTCTTCTGTTGTGGCCGATTCTTTACTCTATGCGCTAGGGGCGTTCGTAGTTGTTCAGTTATTCTATTATCTCTTCTTCTTTACACGACTGGCATTTTACGGAAAAGGGGCGAATTATGGCAACGCCATGCCCGGAGTAACCGTGTTGGTGTGTGCCTGGAATGAAAAAGAGAACCTGACGGAGCTCATCCCGCTGCTGGACGCACAGGAGTATCCCGAATACGAGGTAATCCTGCTCGACGACCGCTCCGACGACGGCAGCGAGGAGTATATCCGTGAGCATATCAACGGCTGGAAAAACATTCGTTACATCCGCATCAACGATCAGTTCGACCACGTCACACCTAAGAAATATGCGTTGACCGTCGGAATGAAGCAGGCCAAATACCCGATCGCCCTCATGACAGATGCCGACTGCCGTCCCGCTTCGAGCCATTGGATAACCGCTATGACTTCCCGGGTAACCGAGGATAAGGATATTGTGTTGGGTTTTTCGCCTTATTTCAAACAAAAGGGTTTGCTCAACTGGTTTATCCGCTGTGAAACCTTCTATGCGGCTGTTCAGTACCTGTCTTTCACGCTGGCTGGAATGACCTACATGGGTGTTGGGCGTAACATATTATATAAGCGTTCCGTATTTTTCGCCAACAAGGGCTTTTACACGCACAAGCACGTATTCGGAGGCGATGACGATATTTTCCTGAATGAAGTAGCTACGAGCTCGAATACCACCATTTCCATCGAGGAAGATTCCTTCGTTTATTCTATTCCCAAAACCAACTGGAAAGATTGGTTCAGGCAGAAACGCCGGCATATTTCCGTAAGCCGGTATTACAAGCCCCGGAACAAGGTATTGCTCGGAATGCTTTCAGGCGCGCACATTGCCACCTGGCTCCTTGGATTGCTGACGCTGGCATGGGGGCTGATCACGAAAGACATGCTGTTGCTGGAATACCTCGGTATCGTTTTTGGGGTAAGATGGGCCATTCAATGGTTCCTGCTTATCATTATTAATGTAAAGCTGGATAAAACCGTTGAGTGGTTCAGCTTTTTACTGATGGACTTTGCACTTTTTGTTTATTACCTCGTTTTCGGGTTTTTGACCATGACGAGCAGAAAACCCCGTAAATCATGGAATTGATTGATAAATACTTCCCGAACCTCACCGCCGACCAGCGCGACAAGTTCGGGCAAATGGGCGAATTGTACGAGTACTGGAATGCGCGTGTGAATGTGATTTCGCGGCAGGATATCGACACATTATATGAACGCCACGTACTACATTCGCTCGGCATTGCCAAAGTACAGGAGTTCCGCCCCGGCACGGCGATTCTCGATGTGGGCACCGGCGGCGGCTTCCCCGGCGTTCCGCTGGCTATTATGTTTCCCGAGGCGCAGTTTCATCTCGTCGACAGCATTGGCAAGAAAATCCGCGTTGTGCAGGAAGTCGTCAACGCATTGAAGCTCGACAACGTACGTGCCGAGCAGGTGCGCGCCGAGAAGGTCGACGATAGTTACGAATTCGTAGTAAGCCGCGCCGTGACGCGCATGGCACCGTTTGTGGGCTGGGTGAAAAAAAACATTAGCCGCAACTCCTTCCACGATCGCAGGAACGGAATTTTATACCTCAAAGGTGGCGACTTAACCGAAGAACTCTCTGAGATCAAAGAAAAGCCGCAGATTTACGCGCTTTCCGACTTTTTCGGAGAAGAATTCTTTGAAACTAAGAAAGTCGTATACGTACCTTTGTAAGCATTCATTTAATAACCTATTCAAAATATGAACGAGCGATTCAGCGCCAGCGGGCTCATGAACCCATTTTTTCCGGACGAAATCACTTTCGGGGAAAAGGGGGTAACCTTCAAAGTCAGGAAACTTTTCAGAAGTAACGATAATTTCGTGTTTTACTCGGACATCTCCGGCGTAGAGATCGACAGCGGGATGTTTTTTTCGACCATTCGGATCATCCCACGAATGCGTCCCGAAATAATTATCAATAATTTTACGAAGGGAGATGCCAAGAAAGTCAAGGAGTTAATCCTCGCAAAAGTGCAAGCGTAATAAATTTTTAATGCCGACACTTGCGCCGTATAACTTGAATTACTAGATTTGCACCACAATTCGAGTACAACAACCGGATAATGATTCCCGAATAGCTCAGCCGGTTAGAGCATCTGACTGTTAATCAGAGGGTCGCTGGTTCGAGCCCAGCTTCGGGAGCTTGAAAATGAAGCACTTAGCAAGAAATTGTTAAGTGCTTTTTTTCTTTGGTTGCAATAAAAGTTGCAATACTTGGGATCAGTCCGAAAACTTGGGGGCGGTGAAAAAAGTATTTGTTTTGCAATGAATCAACATTGAATGCATTGCAAGAGTCCTATTTAGCCCTAGTCCGCTTCCTGTTACCTGAGGGTATCCTCGAATAT
>NZ_JAHXBN010000003.1 GCF_019924045.1 Dyadobacter fermentans
AAAATTGACCACAGACGGCCGACGACTGACCGCCGAGTGCCTTAGGCTATGGTCTATGATAAGACCGAAGGCCAAGGTAATCGGCGGTCAGCGGTCGGCCGTCGGTGGTCAACACTTCAACCATCGGCGGTCGGCCGTCAGCGGTCGGCGGTCACAAATTCCCAACATTTGAACCAACAAGAAAACATACCCGACGAAGGCGAGGTCATTTTGATTGACAAACCTTTGACGTGGACTTCATTTGATGTGGCCAACAAGCTCAAAAGGGCTTGCAAGTTCAAGAAAATAGGCCATGCGGGGACATTGGACCCGCTGGCTACCGGGTTGCTTATCCTTTGTACTGGTAAAAAAACCAAGCAGATCGATAGCTTTCAGGCGCAGGAAAAAGAGTATACCGGCACGTTGGTGTTAGGTAAAACGACACCTTCCATTGACCTCGAAAGCGATTTCGACGCCGAATACCCTATTGACCACATAACACCGGAAGTACTCGAAAATGCGCGCCGGCAGCTTACTGGTCATATCGAGCAGATTCCCCCGCTCTTTTCCGCCATTAAAATCGACGGCGTGCGTGCGTACAAGCTCGCGCGGCGCGGCGAGGAGGCCGAGATCAAGAAGCGCCCTGTGGAGATCAAGCTGTTTGAAATTGACGCTACCCATTTTCCTTCCATCGATTTTAGGATCATTTGTTCAAAAGGTACTTATATTCGCAGTATGGTTCGCGATTTCGGCGAGCTGGCGGGCAGCGGCGCTTACATGAGCAAGCTGTGCAGGACCAGGATCGGGGATTTCGAACTGAAAGATGCATGGGAGCTGACGGCTTTCATCCATCAGAAACGAGTAGCGTTGAATTTGGAAGTTGACGAATGAACATTTATCATAGCCTGGATTCCTTTCAAAAACTGGAATATGGCGTCGTAACCAGTGGCACTTTCGACGGGGTGCATCTGGGACATCAAAAAATACTGGCCCGTCTGAAAGAAATTTCCGGGCAATCGGGTGGCGAATCGGTAGTATTGACTTTCTGGCCGCATCCGCGCACGGTGGTGTCGGAGGACAGCCAGGACCTGCAATTGCTTTCCACGATCGAGGAGAAAATAGAGCTGTTTGCCAAACTGGGCATTCAGCACCTGGCGATCATCCCTTTCACCCGTTCTTTTTCCGAACTCACTTCCGATGCGTTTATTAAGCAGATCCTGGTGGAAAAAATCGGGACCAAAAAGCTCGTGATCGGGTACGACCACCGGTTTGGCCGCAACCGGGAAGGCAGTTTCGAGTTCTTGCAGAAAAACTGCTCGGAGTACGGTTTTGAAGTGGAAGAAATTCCCAGGGAAGATATCGAACACACGGCGATCAGCTCTTCGCGCATTCGCAAAGCCTTGATTACCGGGCATATCCATGAAGCCAACGAACTGCTGGGCCGCCCCTATTCGCTTTCGGGAACTGTGGTAAAAGGGAAACAGCTCGGCCGTACAATCGGCTTTCCTACGGCCAACCTGTACGTGCATGAGCCTTACAAACTGATCCCGATGAACGGTGTGTACGTGATCCACGCGGTTTACGAAGGGCAGGTGTTCAAAGGTATGCTTAATATTGGGGTGCGGCCCACCGTGGACGGCACCATCCGGACAATCGAAGCGAACCTGTTCGACTTTGACAAAGAAATTTACGGCGAAGACCTCAAATTGGAATTGCTTCATTATCTTCGTCCGGAACAGAAATTCGAGGGGCTCGATATGCTCGTCAAGCAGATCGGAATAGACAAGGAGAATACCCTCGCCTATTTCGGCTGATCCATCCGAACTCTTTTTTCCTACTCATACAGTTTGCTTTTGCGAAAAGCGTGCCCTACCCGGCACGCTTTTATTATGCCTATACGTAAAATCCGGGTCGGAATTGCTTTCTGTTACAGGTTCCGACTGCCAATCCTTTCCCTTATGAGACATTACGACGCTATTGTAATCGGTGCGGGCCAGGCGGGCACGCCGCTTTGCCGCAAACTGGCCGAATCAGGTTTGAAAACGGCTTTAATTGAAAAAAGATGGGTCGGCGGGACCTGCGTGAACGACGGCTGCTCTCCCACCAAAGCCATGGTGGCGTCCGCAAAAGCGGCATGGTCGGCCCGGCATAATGAAACCCTGGGCGTGAGTGTAGGAGGCATCACGATCGATTTCGACGAGATCATCGACCGCAAAAACAGCATTGTACAAACCATGCGCGGCAACTCCGAAAACCGTATCCTTAACACCGCCGGCCTCGACCTGATTTACGGTACCGCCCGGTTCACTGGTCGAAAGGAGGTTACAGTTTCATTAAAGGACGGTGGCAGCGAAACGTTCACGGCAGACAAATTTTTCATCAACACTGGCCTCCAACCCGTTATACCCGACATCGAGGGCATTCACAGCATCCGATATCTCACTTCCACCACCATAATGGAACTGTCCGAGATCCCCGAGCATCTGCTCATTCTTGGCAGCGGGTACATTGCGCTGGAATTCGGGCAAATGTTTGCACGCTTCGGCAGCAAAGTGACGATCGTTGAGCGTTCCAAAAGGATTTTGAAAAAAGAGGATGAAGATATCGCCGAAGAAGTCGTGAAAATCCTTGCCCGGGAGGACATTGAAATACTCACCAATACGGAGGCGGTTCAATTCGCTCAAAGCGGGCATATTATCGCCGTCGCGCTTGAAAATGAGGGGCGCAGAAGCCAGCGCTCGTGCACGCATGTACTCCTAGCCGCAGGACGCAGGCCGCAACTACATGAGCTTGGGCTGGAAGCAGCAGGCGTTACGCTCGATAAAAAAGGTTATATCCAGGTAAATGAGCAGCTCCAAACCACAGCGGAAGGTGTTTACGCATTAGGTGATGTGAAAGGCGGCCCGGCTTTTACCCATGTTTCCTATGATGATTACCGGTTGATCATTCAGCATGTTGTTGAGCAAAAACAAATCAGTATTGCGGACCGGCTGGTCCCATATTGCATGTTCATGGACCCGCAGCTCGGTCGCGTGGGTATTACCGAACAGGAGGCGCGGGAAAAAGGGTTCGATATAAAAGTAGCGATATTGAAAAACGACAGCGTGGCCAGGTCGATCGAAACCGGGGACGAACGGGGCATGATGAAGGCGATTGTGGATGCTCAAACCGGCAAAATCCTCGGTGCGGCGGTACTTGCAGAGCAAGGCGGCGAGATCGTGACGATCCTGCAAATGGCGATGATCGGGGGAATCCCTTACCAGCAGATCCGGAATGGCGTATTCGCTCATCCGACGTACGCAGAGTCGTTGAACAACCTTTTCATGACGCTCGATTAATGGTCGGCTTTTTTCCTTTTTTTGCTAAAAATGGATCGTTTTCCGGCTGATTTACGTACAAAAAGAATATGCAAATCGATTTTGCAGACCTGAACCACGTACCTGTTAGCAAACATCATGATCATTGCCGACCACATCAGCAAGCATTTTAATGGTATTGAGGCTGTTAGGGATGTTTCCTTCCGGGTGGGCGAAGGCGAAACCATGGTACTGCTGGGCACGAGCGGCTGCGGGAAAACAACGACGCTCAAAATGCTCAACCGGCTGATAGAACCCACTTCCGGCCGGATCGAGATTTCGGGCAAAAACATATCCGAAGAAAAGCCGGAAATGCTGCGCAGGTCGATTGGGTATGTTTCTCAAAACAATGGACTTTTCCCGCACTACACGGTGGCAGAAAACATTGCAGTTGTGCCGAAATTGCTCAACTGGCGACCCGGTGATATTCAGGAGCATACTTTGCGCTGGCTCGAACAGCTGAAACTTCCTGCACATTTTAAAAACAAATATCCGGGCGAATTGAGCGGCGGGCAACAGCAGCGGGTCACCATTGCGCGTGCATTGATAGCCGACCCACCGGTATTGCTTCTCGACGAACCCTTTGGCGCGCTCGATCCCGTGACACGCACCAGCGTGCGAAAGGATTTCGCGGAGTTGCCCGCACTGAAACGGAAGACCGTCGTGCTCGTCACCCACGACGTGCAGGAAGCGCTTCAAATGGGCGACCATATTTGCCTGATGGACAAGGGCAGCATTGTACAGCAAGGCAAGCCGGGCGATCTGCTGCTCAGGCCGGTAAACGAGTTTGTACACGCTTTCCTGGGCCAGCAACTCGACGATATTTCCCGCATTTACGAACGTATCAGAGCACAGGGGTAATGGAAGAGCAACAATCACTTTGGGGTTTTATGGCGCAGCAGTCGGGCAAGCTGTGGAGCCAGACTGTGGCCCATATCGGTCTCACCTGCATTTCGCTGCTCATTGCGATTGCCGTAGGGTTACCGCTGGGAATCTGGATCGCGCGGCGGAAAAAAGCTGCGTGGCTGGTACTTGGCATTGCCGGTGTGCTGCAAACCATTCCGAGCATTGCATTGCTGGGTTTTATGATCCCGCTACTGGGTATTGGCGCCCTACCCGCCATTACCGCGCTGTTTCTCTACGCATTACTACCCATTATCCGCAATACCTACACCGGCATCACGGGTGTTGATCCGGCCATTACCGAATCCGCAAGAGGCATGGGAATGAACCCGTGGCAGATACTGGCGAGTGTGGAGCTGCCGCTCGCGATGCCCGTCATTCTCGCGGGAATCCGTACCGCCACGGTCATCAATGTAGGCGTCGCGACACTGGCTGCGTACATTGCGGCAGGTGGTTTGGGCGAATTCATTTTCGGAGGTATTGCGCTGAATAATACGCAAATGATCCTGGCCGGGGCCATTCCGGCCGCATTGCTGGCTGTTTTGTTCGACTTCCTGTTATCATTACTTCAAAAGTCAGGTTTGAAAAGCATGCGCAAAATACCAGCCTTGCTGCCTCTTTTGCTGCTATTACTCTCCTCCTTTTACCTGATCCCTTACACGAAAGGCAATCTGCTCGCCGGTTTTACACCCGAATTCATGGGCCGGGAAGATGGCTATTTAGGTTTAAAATCGAAGTACGGGCTGGATGTTCCAACTGTCGTGATCAGCGACGCCGTGATGTACAAGGCCGCATTTGAAGAAAAACTGGACGTAATCAGCGGATACAGTACCGACGGCCGGTTGAAAGCATTCGACCTCGTAACACTGCATGACGACCAGCATATTTTTCCGCCTTACTATGCCGCGCCGGTAGTGAGGAGCGAAGTGCTCCGGCAATACCCGGAATTGCAGCCGGTTTTGGAGCAATTATCCGGCTACATCAACGATTCTGTTATGACAGAGCTGAACTACCGGGTCGATTACCTCAAACAGGCCCCGGACCGCGTCGCGCATGATTTTCTGATATCCAAAAAACTCTACCAACCGCCCGGCAAAGGCAGTAAAGGCACCGTACGGCTCGGTTCGAAGATTTTTGCAGAGCAGTACATTCTCATTCAAATGTACAAGGAGCTGATTGAAGGCAATACCGACCTGAAAGCCATCACCAAAACCGGGCTCGGCGGCACGAAAATTTGTTTCGACGCATTGACCAACGGCGAAATCGACTTGTACCCCGAGTACACAGGCACGGGTTTGCTTGCGATCCTCAAACCAGGTCGCGAACAACTGGCAAAGCTCGGCGGCGATCGCGACCGGGTTTATGATTATGTTAAAAATGAATTTTTAAACCAATACAGGCTGCAATGGCTCCGGCCTATCGGCTTCAATAATGCCTACGCGCTGATGATGCGTCGTGTGCAGGCACAATCCTTGAATATCCAAACCATCACCGATCTGAAAAACTATGCAACTAATGGAAGCCACCGGCATTAGGGAAGCATTTCACAATGTCAGAAAGCATTCGGAACACATTTGCGCCCCACTGGAAACGGAAGACTATGTGCCGCAACCCGTCGCGTTCGTAAGCCCGCCCAAGTGGCACCTGGCGCACTCGACGTGGTTTTTTGAAACCTTCATCCTCAAACCCCATGTGCCCGGCTATCAAGTTTACGATCCCGATTTCAATTACCTGTTCAATAGCTACTACAACAACGTAGGTGGACGTACGCTCCGTACCGACCGCGGAAATGTGACGCGCCCCACTACCAAGGCTGTTTACGCTTACCGCCGGTACGTCGACGAGCAAATGGACGCCTTCCTTGAAGACCTCTCCGACCCGGAGATCCTGGCGTTGGTAGAGCTTGGCCTGCATCACGAACAGCAGCACCAGGAGCTTTTGATCACCGACATCAAATACATTCTCGGCCATAACCCGCTCTTTCCGGTTTACCGCGCGGGGCAGAATATGGTCAACGGCCGCAATACTGAAAACGGCTTCCTTGCCATTCCCGAAGGCGTTTACGACATCGGGCATCACGGCGAAAGTTTTTGTTTCGACAATGAGCTGGGCAGGCACAAGGTGTATCTGCACGACTTCGAAATCGCGAAAGGGCTCGTTACCAACGGCGAATACATTGAATTTATGGAAGCCGGCGGTTATCAGGATTTCAACCTCTGGCTGGATGAGGGCTGGTCGTGGGTAAATCAAAACCACATCACCGTCCCGATGTACTGGCACCTGATCGACGGTGAATGGCATTATTTTACATTGGATGGCTTGCAAAAAGTGGATCTCGAAGCTACTCTGAGCCACATCAGCTTTTTCGAAGCCTCCGCATTTGCACAATGGAGAGGAATGCGGTTACCTACCGAATTCGAATGGGAAATTGCATCGGCCAACCTCGACTGGGGCCAGCGCTGGGAATGGACCAACAGCGCCTACCTGCCCTACCCGGGCTTTTCCAAAGCACCCGGCGCCGTGGGCGAGTACAATGGCAAATTTATGGTGAACCAGATGGTACTCCGCGGTGCATCGGTGGCTACTTCGCCCGGACACGCCCGTAAAACGTACCGTAATTTCTTTCACACACACGAGCGCTGGCAATACACGGGCATCCGGCTGGCGCGATAAATCAATAGTTATGACAGACGTACAAACTTTTGCCAGAGACATCCACAAGGGATTGTCCGCACCACGAAAACACATTTCGAGCAAGTATTTTTACGACGATATCGGCAGCGGGATTTTCCAGGACATCATGAAAATGCCGGAGTATTACCCTACGCCGTGCGAATTCGAAATCTTATCGCTGCAAGGGGAAAATATTATCGGAAAACTCGCATTCAACGGACCATTCCAAATTGTGGAATTCGGTGCGGGGGATGGCATCAAAACACGGCAGTTACTGAAAAAACTGGTCGGGCGGCAGGTTGATTTCACGTACGTGCCTATCGACATTTCTTCCAAAGCCATTGAGGAGCTAACGGCCAATATGCATGCCCATTTGCCTGGTTTGAAGATCAGCCCGATGATCGGCAACTATTTTTCGATGATGGAAGAGCTGGCCGCATCGGGTGTGCCGAGTCTGCTGCTTTTTCTGGGCGGCAACATCGGCAACTATGAAGCACACGAGGTCAATAGCCTGCTTACCGATTTCCGCAAATGCATGAGCCCGGGCGATTACCTGCTCACGGGCTTCGATTTACAAAAGAACCCGGCCACCGTCCGCTGCGCTTACGATGACCCCAAAGGAATCACCAAAGCATTTAATATCAATTTATTACACCGAATCAACCGCGAATTGGGCGGCAGTTTCAAAACTAACCAGTTCGACTTCTACTCGCATTACAATCCCGTCAATGGCGAGGTAAGGAGCTATCTCGTAAGCCTGGTGCCGCAAAAAGTACACGTGCGGTACACCGACAAATGCTACGATTTTGACCGCAACGAGTTGATATGGACCGAGCTTTCCAAGAAATATACATTATCCGAAATTGAAGAGGTGGCCGCGGCCAACGGCTTCCGGGTAGTGGAGCATTTTCAGGATTGCAAGGCCTATTTCACGGACAGCCTCTGGACCATATAAAAACGGCCGGGATTTATGAATGTCCCGGCCGTTTTCCATTAAATGTGTGAGCAACCCGGTATCCGTTAGTTGCTCGACACAAACTTGTTGAAGCGGCTTTCTTTGCCATCAGCCGTTTTTTCCTGGTATAAAAATTCCAGTTTGCTTTCGTCGAATTTCCGGAAAAATTCTTCCCAGCTGATTTCCTCCAACGAATCCTCACCGCTGTATCCTGGAAAATCGATGCGTAGGATGCCGCCTCCATCTTTTTTCTTCGCGGTTCCCTTCACCACCGAAGGTACCCCGCCTCGCTGCTCCACCCACGCCCTGATCGTGTCGTGATCGCGCGTCGAAGTATTGGATTGGGAACTACCTGACGATTTTTTCGAACCGGTAGATTTGCTATCCGACGTCTTACCGCCGGACTTCGAACCGGCCGGTTTAGGGCTTGCAGATTTTGCATTCGCTGATTTCGTGCTATCTGATTTGGTACCGCCCGATTTAGATTCGGATCCCGCTCCCGTTGACGCCTTTTTACCCGCAGCACGCGCGGCGGCTGTCGTTTCGGCGGCTGATTTTTTAGCCGCGGGAGCCTTTGAAGGCGTCGATTTTGTAGTGCCCTTGGTAGCCTTAGTGGCTGTACTTTTCGTGGAAGCGCTTTTTTCCGAAGCGCCCGATTTCGTTTTAGAAGCGGTTTCTTTGGTATTGCCCTTTGTTGTAGTAGCCATGGTTTCAGTTGTTTGATTTGAAACCCATTAGCTTCAAAAAGCGTGCCGTGCGTCGCAGGCTGAAACTTCTCAATCTTCCAAAACCCGTATTGCCCCTTTCAGCCGGAAACCACACACCCGCATACCGGCCTTCTCCAAAGTGGCTTGGGAAATGCGGTTACCGATATTGCAGCGCGCGGCGGGCACGCGGCCCATCCGGTATGCGATGCGTTTCAGCTCCTGCACAATATAGGTCGCATAGCCTTTTTCGCGGTGCGTTTCGCGTGTCTGCATATAAATGTCGGCATAAGGAATGTTGTAATTGAGCATCAGGCCACCGCTGGCGACGATCTCGCCATTCGCCTCGACCACGTATTCACTATCGTCGCCATTCATCGGGTCGTGCTCGGAGCGTTTGCGGAAAATGGCGCCCGGCATTTCGAAGGAAGTCTGGAAACCGTCTTCAAAAAGAATGGCTTCCGCAAAAGAGTTTTCGCAGAAACGATAGAGCATTGTGGTCAGGAAAATGTCGTTGCTCTGGCTTTCGATCCATATCGCTTTGCAATGCAATTGAAATTCCTCAAATACAATGCTGGCATGTTTTCGGTAAGGCGGCAGCAGATAAAATTCGAAGATCGTGTCGCGGTCCTGCCGGCGATCGGTACCCCAAACGGAGCCATAACCTACGCGGACATTGTCGATCCGGAACAGCCAGGTATCGGCCCAGCCATAGTCGTGGCACTTGTTGCAGACAAACTGGAAGTGATTTTCATGCAGGAACATCGTGCGCAAATCCCTGATCCCATCCAGCCCGATTTTGGAAATACTAACTCGCATAGTGTGGCACGCAAAGTGTGGGGTAAGCGGGTAATAAGGTAGTATAATGGTATGAAAAAAACTAGTTGCGTTGCAGGAAATACGGTGCTTCACCGGCCTTTTTTGTACGGGCAATACAGCCAAAAACACGTCAGCAAGGCAGCGGCGGTGCTTTTTGTTAAACCGACATTTCTATTCACTATATCCAAAACCGGCATGAAGCCTTTAATTCAGACCGTTACCTTACTTACATTCATTATCATCCAATGCCACGCGCAAGGTAATAGCAACACCAAGCTTTGGTATAAACAACCCGCGAAGCAATGGGAAGAAGCTCTACCGATCGGTAACGGCGCGTTAGCGGCCATGATCTTCGGCGGCGTGGAAACCGAGCAGATCCAGTTTAACGAAGAAACCCTGTGGACGGGCGAGCCAAGAAGTTACGCGCACAAGGGTGCTTCGGCGCATCTGGGCGAGATACGCCGGCTTTTGAACGAGGGCAAACAAAAAGAAGCCGAAACACTGGCGAATGCGGAATTCATGAGCCAGCCCATGCGCCAAATGGCGTATCAGGCTTTTGGGGATGTGTATTTAGACTTTCCGGGTCACGCGCAACATACTGCATATGTGCGCGAACTCGACCTCCGGGACGCCACTGTAAAAAGCAGTTATGAATCGGGCGGCATCCGCTATACGCGCGAGGCATTCGCCAGTTATCCTGCGAAAGCGATCTATTACCAAATCAGCAGCTCACAGAAAGGCAAACTGGATTTTACCGTACGGATGGACGCTATTCACGCAAAAAAAGAAGTGAATATGGGTGAAAAACAGCTTGAACTGGAAGTGTACGTTGACAAAGGTGCGTTGTTCGGCATTGCCAAACTGAAAGTAATAACCGACGGAACAGTAAAACAAGCTGACGGAAAACTGATGATTTCTGATGCAACGAATGCCACGCTGGTACTCTCTGCGGCAACGAACTATATCGATTACAAAAATACAGGCGGTGATCCCGGTGCAAAAACGGCCGAAGCGCTTCGCAATGCACCCGCATTTGAGAAAGCATTCGCCGCGCATTCAGCCGACTACCAAAAACTTTACAACCGCTTCGATTTAACATTGCCTCCAAGCCATGCTTCGGCCCTGCCTACCGACGAGCGCCTGAGCCAGTTCAAGAAAAATCCCGACGACCCGGCGTTGCTCGCACTGTACGTCCAGTTCGCCCGATACCTGCTCATCGCGAGCAGCCGGCCGGGAACGCATCCCGCCAATTTGCAAGGCAAATGGAACCACAAGCTCAATCCATCGTGGGATAGCAAGTACACCGTGAACATCAACACCGAAATGAACTACTGGCCGGTAGAAATGACGAACCTCAGCGAATGCCACGAACCGCTGTTTCAAATGGTGAAAGAAGTTTCCCAAACGGGAACAGAAGTAGCCAAAGAGCATTATAACGCAAAAGGCTGGGTTTTGCACCACAATACCGATGTGTGGCGCGGCGCGGCGCCCATTAATGCATCGAATCATGGTATTTGGGTAACGGGTGGTGCTTGGCTTAGCCTGCATTTGTGGGAGCGCTATCGGTTCACGCAGGACAAGGTTTTCCTGCAAAACACGGCCTACCCACTCATGCGAGGGGCCGCAGAGTTCTTCCTCGATTTTTTGGTGAAAGATCCTAAAACAGGCCTCTTAATAAGCTCTCCATCCAATTCCCCGGAAAACGGTGGGCTGGTTGCAGGTCCGACAATGGACCATCAGATTATCCGTGCGTTGTTCAAGGCTTGCATTGAGACGGCTGATATTCTGAAAACGGATGCCCCATTTGCCCAAAAACTGGCTGAAACCAGCCGGCAAATCGCACCGAACCACATTGGCCGCTACGGACAGTTGCAAGAATGGATGACCGACATCGACGATACAACAAGCCATCACCGCCATGTTTCGCATTTATGGGCTGTGTACCCCGGTGAAGAGATCACGCCAACCGCAACTCCCGAGCTGCTCAAAGCGGCTATAAAATCGCTCCGTTACCGTGGCGACGATGGTACCGGATGGAGCCTGGCATGGAAAATCAACTACTGGGCGCGGTTCCTGGATGGAGAGCACGCCTACACCATGATCCGCAAGCTTTTCAACCCGGTGTATGACGCCGGCCAGAAAATGAGCGGCGGAGGCTCCTACCCCAACCTCTTCGACGCCCACCCGCCTTTCCAGATAGACGGCAACTTCGGCGGTGCTGCCGGTATCCTCGAAACATTGGTTCAAAGTCACCTGAGAGAGATCAATTTGCTTCCTGCTCTGCCCGGGGCATTACCGGAGGGCCGCATCAGCGGGCTATGCGCGCGGGGCGGTTTTGAAATGGATATGGAATGGAAAAAAGGCAGACTTACCGCCCTCACCGTCCGCTCAAAAGCCGGTAACGCTTGCAAACTGCGCTATGGAAACAAGGTGGTATCGGTGAATACCACCAAGGGCAAAACGTACCGTTTCGGGCCGGATTTGAAGATTTTGAAATAAAATCAACTTTTTTCGGCGACGCGAAAATGCTGCTGACATACTGCTGTCACTCGGCGATGTTTAGTTTGTCATGTAATCAAACAATAAACTTTAAAAACCTTTGACATGGAAACTAACAACACCGCACAAGAACTGGCAGCTCCCACAACCGTTATTACTGCTGAGGCACTTCTGGAACATTGGCAGGGCCACCGTCGCGTCAGCCGGAAGGTTATCGAGGCATTTCCTGAGGATCAGTTTTATACTTTTTCGATCGGCGGCATGCGTACTTACGCCCAGCTCACCATGGAGATGATCGGCCTGGCTGCTCCCGGTATCCGCGGTATCGCGTTTGGCGACTGGACATTCAGCGACCCGGTGCTCGATCACTCGACTCCCGCTCCGGCCACCAAAGCGGAAGTGCTCAACCTGTGGGACCTGGTAACCGAGTACATTAACACGCTGTGGCCGCAAATTCCTGCGCAACGCTTCAACGAGGTAGAAGCTGCCTTTGGGATGTACGAAAACACGATCTATAACACGATCCTTTACCTGATCGACAACGAGGTTCATCACCGTGCGCAAGGCTACGTGTACCTGCGTGCGCTTGGCGTGGAGCCGCCGTTCTTCTGGGACCGCGCCTAACAGCCGATACATTCCGCCCCATTTCACTTTTCCCGGATATGCACCAATGCATCCGGCAGGAAGGCGAAATGGGGCTTTGATTTTCATGGAATGGTTTTAGTACCTACCTTAGCGCCATTGAAACAATTGAATTTGAGAACTATGCCGCACATGAAATCCAAAGTACTGACAGTAGCCGCCGCTGCGGGCCTGCTGTTTACCATGAACAATGTCAATGCGCAGGTAAGACAGCCCGCGCCAACGGGACAAGTCCCGAGAGCCTATTCAGGCGCTCAGTCTGCCCCTGCCGCTACTTTCAAACCCAAACCTACCGGCCAGATAGCACCTGAGGCACCCGGACAGCTCGGTACCATCGTACAGCCCGCTCCGGCCGTTGCGCCCGTTCAAAAAGTGTCGGAAGTGCAGGACCTGGGGTTTGAAGTGAACTCACGGCCTGTTACCCAGCAGGGAACGGTGCCCAAAGTGAATACTTCCCAAGACCCGCGGACCATGCCCGAACGCTACCAACCTCAGGTGATCCAGCAGCAGTCAGCAGCTGCGCCCAGCCAGGTTCAGCAGGTACAAATGCAGCAGGTCCCTTCGAATGGGACGCCCGGCGTGTCGACGCCCGCAGGAACATACGCACCCGCAACACAAACATCACCCGTGCAAGGCAGTACGCAACCCGTTACCGGGCAGGCTGTGCCGCAGCAAGGCCAGGTTAACACACAATCGACGGTGCCTCAACCGACCCAGTACAGCGCTCCCAAAGCCGCTCACCAGCGCGTGGATCCGAAATAGCCCCAACCCCGGTCTTCCCGGGGTTTTTCATTTCTCCGGTATTTCATACCTGTTGCCAACACCCTTTGGCACAATCACACCCTCAAATTGTCCTATACTCACCCCGGGAAAATGCCGGGCTGGCCGTATTTTTGTAACAACACTTCGCAAGCCGGTGACAATCCGGTGATTAATCCATATCGTTATGAAAACGTTTTATGCGGTTTTAGCCAACTCGCTGGCAGCCGCGCTTACGAATACGTTTGTCTGGTTTGCCGTCACTTTCTGGGTTTATCTCGAAACCCGGTCGGTACTCGCCACGTCGGTGATGGCCGGGGTTTATCTTGCAACGGTGGCCGTTTCGGGCTTTTTTCTGGGCTCGATCGTCGACAGGTACCGGAAAAAGACTTCGATGATGCTCTCGGCGACGCTCACTCTGGTGCTTTACATCATCGCCCTGATCATTTACGTCTCCACGCCCGAATCCGTTTTCAAAGACGATTCGAGTGTTAACCTTTGGCTTTTTATTACGCTGTGCCTCTTCGGCGCCATCACCGGGAACATCCGCTCCATTGCATTATCCACCGTGGTGACGATCCTGATCGAGGAAGACAAGCGGGATAAGGCCAACGGAATGGTCGGTACAGCAAACGGAGTGTCGTTTCTGATCGCGTCCATTTTCAGTGGGCTGGTGATCGGATACCTGGGCGTGTTATGGATGATGGTCCTCGCCGTGGGGCTGAGCGTCCTTGTGATCCTGCATTTACTTACGATCTCCATTCCCGAAAAAGAGGTCGTCCACGCCGAACCGCACATGCAGCACATCGATATCCGCGGCACCATTGCCGCCGTAGGCATGGTTCCGGGGCTTTTCGGACTGATTTTCTTCAACACATTCAATAACTTCCTGGGCGGGGTATTTATGTCGCTCATGGACGCCTACGGCCTGTCGCTCGTATCGGTACAAGCCTGGGGAATCCTGTGGGGCGTGCTGAGCCTCGGTTTCATCGTCGGCGGGCTGGTGGTAGCCAGGCGCGGACTGGGAAAAATGCCTTTGAAAACCTTGTTTACCGCCAACATTGTCATGTGGCTGATATGCATGGTTTTCCCCATTCAGTCGTCCATCGTACTGCTGGGCATCGGGATGTTCGTTTATCTCTGCCTGATCCCGGTTGTGGAAGCGACCGAGCAGACGATCCTTCAAAAGGTTATCCCGCACGAGCGTCAGGGACGTGTGTTCGGGTTCGCGCAGAGCATTGAGCAGGCCGCTTCGCCGATTACCGCATTCATGATCGGGCCTATTGCCAAGTTCATTTTCATTCCCTTCATGACCACCGGTGCGGGCGTACGCCTCATAGGTTCGTGGTTCGGGACGGGCACAGCACGCGGCCTGGCACTTTTGTTTATCGTAACGGGCATTGTGGGCCTCATTGTGACGCTGTTAGCCATGCAATCGGCAGCGTACCGGAAATTATCGCTCGTTTATCAGAAACCCGCGCCCGAATACGATACCGACGACGTCCCCGTCAGCGAGGAGGCCTGATCGTATTTTTATTTTCAATCAACAACTAACCTACACAGCTATGTTTGGACAAACGAAAGCTTTCAGCGGATACTCGGTCGACGACCTGCGGAAAGCACAGCAATTTTACGGCGAGATACTAGGAATAGAAGTATCGCAGCAACAGGAAATGCCTGTACTCCACTTGCACATTCACGGAGGCTACGAGGTGATCCTGTACGAAAAACCGAACCACGAACCAGCGACCTTTACCGTCCTCAATTTCCCGGTGAAAAACATCGAAGAGGTCGTTAAAACACTCAAATCCAAGGGAGTGAAATTCGAAAGCTACGACTGGCCCGGGTTCAAGACGGACACCGACGATATCATGCGGGGCAACGGCCCCACCATCGCGTGGTTCACCGATCCGGCCGGCAATATCCTGTCGGTCATTGAAACTGAAAAATAATCATCCTTAACCTTCAACTGAAAACATGGAAAACACAGCAAGCACCAGAATGCAGGGTATTGTAAGTATGTACAATTTACAAACGCCCTTTTTTGCATTTGTAACGGAGAATATCTCCCATGAAGACACACAAAAGCGCCTGGATACCAAAGCCAACCACATCGGCTGGCTCGCGGGCGCGCTCGTGGAGCAACGCTTCGACCTCGCACGCCACCTCGGCTATGAGGGCCAGCAGCAGGCCAACGAGTTATTCAAAGACTTCAAGGGTATTCAGGACGGTGTGGAATATCCGTCGATAGCGTCCTATCAGGAGGATTGGAATAAAATCACTCCTATCCTGAAAGACTTGTTGGGCAACGTGACCGATGAAGAACTGGAACGGCGCATCGATATGGGGCCGGAGTTCTCGTTGTCGCTCTATGAACTGGTCACGTTCTCGATCTACCGCGAAGCGAATATCATCGGGCAACTCGCCCTTTGGCGGCGGTTGCTCGGATATCCGGGTATGCGATACATGTAAAAATAGGCGGAATTGTACTTTCTTGCGGGCCAATCAGCGATCAGGCATTCTATGAAAATGTTTCAGCAAGGCATTCAGCTCAGAGCAAGAAGCCGCGGTTTCCATCTCATTACCGGGGAAATACTTCATGCATTACCGTCGATCAGCGAAATCAAGGCCGGGATGTGCCAGGTATTTATCCAGCACACCTCGGCTTCGCTGACGATCAACGAAAACACGGACCCTACTGTGCGCATCGATTTTGAGATGTATTTCAATAAATCGGTCCCCGAAAATGATCCCGATTATCAGCATGACTACGAAGGTTCCGACGACATGCCGGCGCACTTGAAAGCGTCGCTGCTGGGAAGTTCTGTGATGATCCCGGTACGGAACGGCCGGCTCGCGCTCGGCACCTGGCAGGGGATTTATCTCTGCGAGCACCGCGATTACGGCGGCCCGAGAAACCTCATGGTCACCGCCTGGGGCATTTAGGCATTGGCGACTTCGGATACTTGTCACGGCGTTTTCCGCCGTCCTGGAAGCCATCAGTTAGTGCGGGACAAAGCCGGGATAGCCGAAAACGAAATTTGCACAAGCCATTCAAACAATACTAAAAGTATTTGACATATTATAAGTATCATACATTCTTCCTTGACCTAAATCTCCACGCCTCTTTTGGCGGGCGGCTGTCAAAAACAAGCGTGCAATCTACTCAACGCCATTGTGTTATAGTTTCAGAACCAGGCCCATCGTTGGTCCAAACCTTGTCGCAGAGCGCAATCTGTTTCAAAAATGAATCTCTCGTTGGCGCAGTCAGGACATTTCCGCCGGAAAGGTATTGATAGCCTGTCAGCTGGTCCATACAGGAGACAACCATTTGCTTCTCGGCATTGCCCACAAAGTTGGCGTCGCATTGCAGCGCATATCTGAGCAAGTCGGTATCGAGAATTCCCGTCCGGAATGCGCCCTGATGCCCGTCCGGGCGGTTTGTTTCGTGCAGGTTGTTAATGAGTGAGACCGGATAGCTTTCTGCTGACATCCAGCCGTTTCCATGGCGGGTTTGGTAGGCCCTGGTCAGGTAGTAAACTGTTGCTCGCGCGTGCAAGCCATTGCGGCGCAGTATTTCGAATGCATTTTGGCTGGTTGTATTCGAGCGGGTCACATTTGGGAAAATACCGAAATCCATATCCAGCAGAATCCCCTGCCCGCCTTCGAAAATATAGTTTTCAAAACCCATTGCGAACAACCGGCTTTCTGTCAGCAGGCGAATCGTCCTGCGGGCGCTATCGACGTCACGCATAAACTGGTCCAGCCGCATAATTTCCAGCTCGAGCGCTTCCAGGCAACTTTCCAGCCCGCGTGCTTTGAACCTGATCCGGTAGTAGTCGCGAACCGCTTCGAGCTTGCGTTCCAAAACGGCCGAAAAAAACAGGTCCTGCGCATACAGCTTGAACGGCCCCTCGTTCCGCTCGATGGTCGCGCCAAAGCCCACGCCCACAGTACCGTGAGCGAGGTTGGCGCGGTCACTTAAATTATAGAATTTATCAAAAGGTGTTGTAACCATGGCCAGCGGGTCCACAAACAATACGGGGCTGACGCCCCATCGCTGCAATGCCCTGGATTCCCGAACAATGCCCGTCGGGTCGATCGTACAGAACCGGGAGAAAAACACGGGTACCTTCCGGAAAGAGCCTGAACCAAAGTTCGAAAACACATGCAGCTGGCCGTCCGCGTGCATGACGGTGTGCCCGCATTGGTGCCCTCCATTGAACCTGACCACAACAGGATGGTCCAGCTTGGAGGAAAGGTAGTCGGTAAAAACGCCCTTTCCTTCATCACCATAACCCATCCCTAAAATAATCTGAATGTTCCCCATTATAATGCGATAATGCCAGAGATGCCATGGTCACGGCGAACGAGTGAATCTTTGACGGCGACCAGCGCGTTGGAAACCGATTGTCTTGTTCTGCTATCAAACCGGCTCATGGCATCATCCGCGTTAACCCCTTTTACCAACGCCACGGTGGTAGCAATGAGCTCGGCAATGTTGTTCTGGTCTTCAAGTACCAGAAAGCGCTCGCCGAGCAATGCTTTCCATTGAGAAAACACAAAATGATCGTTGTGATAGCTGGCTTCGTTGGCATGAATATGAAAAACGAAATACGACCGGCAGGCTTCGTTCAGCAACGACGCCGCGTTGAGATTTTCCTTCCCGCGGTATCCGCATTTGGCCCGTAATAAATCGGCGGCCATTACGTCATGGAAGCCCTCGTCGCCGATTGTAAAAAGGAAACCCTTCTCCTGCCTTTTTTCGAAGGAATCAATGGAAGTGTGCCTTGCCGCGAAGTACCACGCCAACGGATAACTTTCGCGGTTCTGCCCGCCTCCGCCCCGCTCGATGAAAATCCGGGAAAGGCAGGCATCCAGCTCCATTGTACCCGATTCGAACTGGCCTACCTGCAAGGGATAATCGTCGGAAATATGGTCTCCCACCGCCATAAACATGATTTGCGGATCCAGAATACCATTGCTTATCAATGTGTTCATCAATGCGCCAAGTTTGTTCTTGATCAGGTTTTCGGGGATCGAGCCCATCGAACCGGTTACGTCCAGCGCTACGACGATCGGCACCGAATCAGGATGCAGATGCGAATCCCGCGACTCCCGGACGTCGACGCCCTCGGGGGATAGGTCGGGGTGGATCACGCCCAGCTTGTTTTGGGTGAAATTGTCGTCGATCGATTGCGTCCTGCGCACACGGCTCACGCTGTCGTAAGCATCGTCACTCCATGAGGAATAGCCCATTGTTTTAAATATTTAAGTGTATGAATTGAGATGGAAAATTTCGGTCGAGCATTTCGCGGTATTTTTCGTAGCACAGCAGCGAATCGTCGTCGGAGCTTAGAAGAAAATCCACAAACTCGCGATGGTGGGTTTTACGCAGCGCGGTACCAAGCCCGGAACGGTCGCCAAGGAGATAAGCGCCTATCCGTTTCGCCATTTCTAGGTCGGCATTTTCGGTAGCTTTTTTGTCTCTCAGCAGTTGTCCGGGATACCAATGCCGGTAGGCGCCCGATATGGTCCGGACTTTGCCGTTTAGCACTGCCAGGTGGTAAAAACCGGCTACGGCAATCCCGTGTGTTTCGGGCACGAGCATTACGTGCGCGGGCGTCAGGCCCAGGTGCGCACGGCCCGTATGCCTGTGCAGCAGCATGCAGAATTCCAGCAACCGCGAAACGACCCAGTTCACATGCTCTTGTGGTAAAGTGAGGTTCACGAGCGGTACCGCCCGTTGGGAAAGCAAAAAACCGTCGTCAGTATCCCAGCTATAAGGCATATACCGTCTGAAATGCTCCGGGGCGGCGGCCGAGACTTCCTGCTGGTTCCACTTGGCCTGCGCCACGGCCTGTTTATCGCCCTGGAAGAGCACCCAATGGTTGTTGGTCAGGAACTTACCGGAATCGTCGGTAAAGGCAGAGCCGTTGCCAAAATGCCGGAACAATTCGATCAACCGGTTGGTAGCCTCCTGTGCGGAAGGATGGCTGCATTTATCGGGATGGATGGCCTTCAACATGTCCCGGTATGTCATGGCCGTGCTTTCAGCCAATACCTGGTAATCGATGGCTTGCAACACCTGCCCGATCAATCCGCTGTCGTCTGTCATGACTCGTAATTTCCGTTTATGAATACCCACAAATAGTTGAGAGAATGCCAAGGTATTCGAAGTAACGGCACCAAGCCTACGCCATTGAGCATGTGAATGATATGGATTAGCAATCGGTGCAACGCAAGACGCGGCAACATGGAGTCGAACTTGGCAAAGCGATCACGAATGGGATGTAAAATATTTCGAAAGTAGGTGCTTCGCCTTTAAGTTGGGTGTAGTCTCAGACTACGTCCGAGCGCCCTGCGGTCTCCGACCGCACCAACCAAAGCCTAAACAAACGCAACCTCAATTAACCCTCCTAACCCGGCATAACATCCGGCACTCGAATACAGATATTCTTCGGGCCGTTCCACCCAACCCGCCCGGACCGGGTTCATGTGGATGTAGTTCAATTTCTGCTTTATAAATTTGTTCGAAAACAACTCGACGGGATGGTTTTCGTGGGTCCAGAACTGATGAAAACTATTTCTCACATTTCTCCTTGCTGCGAACTCAAACCGCTTCAACATCCAATCTCTGCGACTTTCCGGCTCGTTCCGAATGGTCTCGATAATCGTCCGGCCAGTAAATTTTTTAAATTCTCTTACGACCTCTGAAAGATTTCCGTTGCCCGCGCGCCAGATTACGTGCACATGATTAGTCATGATCACGTAGGCGTAAATTTCCAGACCCATTTTCCGTTGACAGAACTTCATGCTGTCGATCAGGATGTCGCGATAGATTTTTCTGGAAAAAGTATCTACCCAGTCAATGACCTGGAACGTCATGTAGTGCGCCGCGTCCTGATCTGCAATTTTGTAGGTTTGACTCATGGTTTTCTTTTCCATTGATACGTTGAGTTTGCGATTTGGTAACAGACCGGTCAGAGACCGGCAGGCGCTCGGACGTAGTCTGAGACTACGCCCAACTTAAAAGACTACGCCCGATATCCATTTGTACTTGCTTGCGCTTGCCCCAAAAACATGTTCTTTCTAAACCTTTTGATGCTTCCGGGGTCCTGATTCCTTTGTCACAATCACCCCCTGACAATGTCGCAAATCACATCTGTTTTTCTTGACCGAACCCGCTTAGTTTGTAACATCGGAATAATGCTAAACGGGCGGATCAAAACGCCTCCAAAACTGATCGGAACAAATGGTAGAGGTATTCAAAACAACGGTAGAGAAGCAAAGCCAGGCGAGGTTGCTCATCGATCTGATTTGCCTTGCATTCACAGGTTACCGGGCCACCTTCGATCTCGAAGATTGCGATAAGGTATTGCGGATCAGTTGCGACGGCACAGCGGTATGCCATGCCAGCGTCATAGGCCTGCTCGAAAGCTTCGGTTATGAGGCGGCCGTTCTGGAAGACACTTATTCCGAAAAGGAACACTCCGGCGGCATCGCGAGTCCTATCCATTCTATAACCATATAAACTACATCAACTATGAAAAAGACAAGGATTATCTTCTGGGTCGTCACCGGCTTGCTGGCTGTCATGATCGGCATTGGGGCCGTGTACGATGCCATTTCGGCCCCGGAGGCAGTTGCGCACGTGACACGCATCGGCTATCCGGCATATATAGTGCCCTTCCTGGGCGTTGCCAAAATCCTGGGCGTCATTGCGATCCTCGTTCCGGGTTATCCGAGAATCAAGGAATGGGCTTATGCCGGTATTTTTTTCGATTTGTTCGGCGCATTCTACTCGCACATTGCATTCGGCGACGGCCCCGATATGTGGGCACCTTTTATCATCGGGTTCGCGCTGATCGCCGTATCCTATATCTACTATCACAAATTGCAGCGCGAAACTTTCGCAACCACTTAACAGGGCTCACGGATTCCGGCGCTATCATGATTTTATAATCAACTTATTATCAATCCCATAACCTAAACATTTACAATAATGAAGATCATTAAGAAAATCCTGATTGTCATCGCAGGCATCATTGTACTCGCCCTGGTGGCCGCACTTTTTGTGAGCAAGGAATACAGCGTCAAACGGGAGATCACCATCAACAAACCCAGCCAGGAAGTGTTCGACTATGTCAAATTCATTAAAAACCAGGAGCATTATAACAAATGGGTGATGATGGACCCGAATATGAAAAAGGATTACCAGGGTACCGACGGCACAGTGGGCTTTGTGTACGCCTGGGACAGCCAGAAGGACGACGTCGGCAAGGGGGAAGAAGAAATCAAAATGCTCGAAGAGGGTAAAAAAATCAATCTCGAAGTGCGGTTTATCAGGCCGTTCGAAGGACTTGCCATAACCGAAATGACGACCGAAGCGATTTCACCGACGCAAACCAGGGTATCGTGGGGAATGAGCGGAAGAAGTACCTATCCCATGAACCTGACGAACGCCATCATGGACAGCATGCTCGGCGCCGACCTGGAAGAAAGCCTAGGGACGCTGAAAGGCATTTTAGAGAAATAAAATAAGTATAACTGATTCATCAACAACTAATCCGTCAAAAGCTATGTCAATCATTTCATCATCTGCGGAAGCGAAAACAAACGAAACAGTGGACCGGAAACAGCTATTGCACGACCTCGACCAAACCGAGCAGGGTTTTTACGCGATCCTCGCCGCATTGACTCCCCGGCAGCTAAACATCGTCCCGTTTGAGGGCAGCTGGACAGCCGGTCAGGTGGCTGAACACATTCTCATGGCCGAATCCGGCATCCCGGAGACCGTGCTCGGCTCCACCGAGCAAACCGACCGGCCGGTAGCGCAATATGTACCCGTCATCGAATCGATTTTCCTCGATTTTACGGCCAAATACCAGGCGCCCGAGTTCATTATCCCGTCGGCGGGCCCGCACCACCAGCAGCAATTGCTCGAAGCGTTTAAGGCCGAGCGCGCGGCGATCCGTGAGATCGCGGCTAATGAAGATCTCACGCTGACCTGTACGGATTTCGAATTCCCGCAAATAGCCAACCTCACCCGCTGGGAATGGCTGCAATTCGTACTCTGCCATTCGAAAAGGCATACCCGCCAGTTGCGCAATATTTCGGAAAAAGTTAGCGGGGCATCCGACCTCTGATATTTCAAAGATTGATAACTTGCGGACTCATTTTTACTATCTCAGTGCTATGTTCCGTAAGTTATCATTCTTGTTATTATTGATGGTCGGCATGTCGAATGGCTATGCCCAGGTTGCCGCCAGCAGTAAGAAAATAGCCCCTTTTCAAATCAGGCTGGTAAATGGCCAGCAGTACACGTCGTCGCAACTTGCGGCCGGGCCGGTGGTACTCATCTATTTTTCACCGGATTGCGAGCACTGCCAGAGCTTCACCAAAGATCTGCTGAAAAATTCCAGCGTGGTTGCCAATAAGCAGGTGGTCATGGTCACATTCCAGGCGATGGATATGCTGAAACCGTTTGTGAGCCAATACAGCCTCGGTAGTTACCCGAATTTCAAAGTGGGTACAGAGGGCACGTCGTACCTCGTGCAGCGCTATTACCAGATCCGCTCGTTCCCTTACATTGCCATTTACGACAAAAAAGGAAACCTGGTGAGGACATTCGAAGGCGAACAGCCGCACGCCGAGATCTTTAAGGCATTGAAGCAGATCTGACTCGTATTTCAGCCGGCGAACATCGCTTCGTAATGTGCCGAAGGCGCTAGAATCCCGCCGCTTTCAGTGTAAAACGACTTATCGGTGAGATACACGCCCTTCTGCGTTTTCGTCCAGCTTCCATTCGCCATCGGGTGGAAAGCCGCGAGTTTGTCCCAGTTCTTATAGTATTGATGGCCGTTCGTTTCCTGCAAGCCTACCGACATTCCGGGGAAAGGCTGCAAACGGGCGGCCACATTTTTGTTCCAGTCGACCAGGATCGGGTTCACCGTGAGGTCGGCGCAGAAGCAGGGCACCTTTTTTTCGTAAGCCAGCTGCGTGATTTTCATCGTCATACTCAGCGTTTTGGCAATGGCTTTCACCGCAATCGCCGAATACCCGAGCTCAATGCGGTGCGCGGCGTCTTCGACCGTGTGCGCGCTTTCGTCCGCGGCCACACGCACACCCAGGTCACCCACGAAAGCCTCGTTACTTTCCTCAAACGGCTCTTCGATCACGGCAATCTGATCGAATGCACCGATTTTTTTGGCGTGATCCAGAAAGCGGAGCAGTGTTTCCTTTTTTTCGTAACGGCCATTCGCATCGAAATAGTAAGGGATCTTGCCGTTTTGGGTATAGGGCGTTTCGTAGTGACCGATCGCCTTGTGCACGGCTGTCAGGAAAGCGATGTCCTTCTCGATCATCTCCTGCTGCGTTCCCGCTGCGCCGGTTTTGAGTTTTAATATAAAATAGCCTTCATCGGCGGCCTGCTTGATGCGCTCCGGCGAAGTACCCACGGCAAACGAAGGGATACTCGCCACTTTCTCATGGCGGTAGGAAAGTCCGGGCCGGTAGGCGGCAGGTACCATTTCATCAAACTGCTTCATGCCGTTCTCCTGCGCATAAAGCAGCCACGCGGCATTGTCCACGCAAACGAGGGCATTCAATGCAAAGGTTTTCCGCAGATCCGGATTACCGGTGATTTTCTTGCCGTAAGCGAGTACTTCGGGTAACAGGTCGTCGAGCAATTGCACCGGATTGTTAAACGTCGTCCCTTTGATCATCTGCAAAGCGTGCTCGCTCATGGCATACATCAACGCATTACCGGCACTTTCGGAATGGGCGGCGAAAACCTTCGAATCCGACCACAGCACGCCCTGCGTACCCAGGCCCACTTTGCGGATACCCGAATCCGATTCCAGCAAGGCAATAGCCTGCCAGCTGTCGGTAATGGCGCTGCCTTTGAAACGATAGGGATTCAGCGGCTCCCGCTCAAAGTTGGAGCTGACGTTCTTGATGGTGATTTTCTTCACGGCTGGCTTCGAAAATGGGTTCGGGAATTGATTTTCAGGCGCAAACATACCGGCCGCAGCCAGCATACCCGCCCGGCGGGCAAATTCGCGTCGTGAGAAATGTTCAGATTTTCCGGAAATCATGGGTTTGGGAATGTGTTTCAAATAGTCAGACTCGATATCAGGCGGCTACCCTGACCCAATATCCGAATTTTATTCCCCGTCAATGCACGTTCACTTCGTTTTCGAGAAAGCGTGCCACAAAAAAATCATCCACCAAATGAGGGTATGCCGCGATCACACGCGTAATTTCTTCGGCCTGGCCCGGCGAAAGCGTTTCTTTGGGGTTCAGCGTCCAGATGCCATCCATCAGTCCCTGGCGGCGCAGTACCTCGTGCACGCCGGTAATGCA
>NZ_JAHXBN010000039.1 GCF_019924045.1 Dyadobacter fermentans
TGCCCCATCGTTACGTCCAGCGGCTTGCCGTTCAGCACCGATTTGGCCACTTCCAGCAGTACGCCATATTTGAAATCGATCGCGTAATTCAGCCGGTAAAGCAGGATCGGCGTGCCGTAAACCGATGAAAAGTACTGGAACATCCGCTCGCGCCCGAGGCACGACTGCCCATATTCCCCTACCGGGTCGGTCCGCATTTCCTCGGTGGCCCCGCCTGAGCCCACGGGTGTGAATGGGTACACATTGCCCGTCGAATACACCACAATGCGCGACTTGCGGAACTTCTCGGCCACGCGTCCGGGCAGGTAGGTGTTCATCGCCCAGGTGTAGGGCTCGTTGTTGGACGTCCCAAACTTCTGTCCGGCCAGGTAGAGCACGTTTTCAACCTCCGGCAGGTCCTGCAATTGCGAATCGTCCAGAATGTTCGCAACGATGGTTTCTATGCCTTCCGCATTCAGTTCCTGTGCCAGCCCTTCTTCGCTGAATCGCGACACGGCAATTACGCGCTTGTCCAGGCCGGCCCGTTCGATGGCCTGCATGGTGAGCCGCGCAATGCTCGGGCCGATTTTCCCACCCGCACCGAGGATCATAATGTCGCCTTCGATACGCTTCATATCCTCGATCAACGCCTCGGACGGGCTAAGCCATTGTTCCTCAAAAGATTCGATACCGTTCATTTTATTTAAAAAGCGGATTGTTGAAAAATAATTCTTTACTGTTAATGATAGCCAGACTGAACACGATGATCAGCCCGATCCCGGCCACCACTTTCACAAGCGGGCTGTTGACCTTATCGCCCATGATCTTGCGGTCGTTACCCACCATGTACAATGCGGTCCCGATGAATGGAACCACGAAAATCGTTACACTCTGCGCGAATACGATCAGTTCGAGCGGCAGCTTACCAAAGCGTATGGCAATCGTGGCGCCGATCACCATCACCAGCGCAACCAGGTAACGCACTGATTTTGAACTAAAATTACTCCCCAGCCCCAGTGCATCACCCAGCAAAGTGCCGCCTACCGACGCGTTGCCGATCAGCGACGAGAATGCCGCACCGAAAAGGCCGATCAGAAATAAGGTGGATGCATTGCTGCCAAAAATCGGTTCGAGCGCCTTGGCCATATCGGTTGCCGAGTTCACGGCGATGCCTTTCGGATGCAGCACCGCCGCCGCACAGATGATCACAATGCTGCACATGCCGCCGAGGAGGATAATGCCCGTGGTACTGTCGTTCTTCGTGCCCCGCAATTCGGGGTTGATTCGGATACGCTCCTGGATAAGGTAGGATTGGTACGACGCGCCGACGATCGAAAAGCAGGAGGCGATAAAGGCAATGATCAGGCCTGTCGAACCTTCGGGAATCGTGGGTGTGGTGAAGCCTTTCGCAATTTCTACCGGATCGGGATTGGCCCAGAAGAATGTGGTTGCGAAAGAAAACAGTTTCACGAAAATCAGGATCACCATCACGCTTTCCAGTACCTTATAAAAGCTACGGAAAAACAGCAGACTAATCCCGAACGCATTAAGTCCGATAATCCAGGGGACCGGTGAAGTATGGAACAGCTCTCCTACCGCAATGCCCACGCCGACAGAATTGCCCGCCTGAAATGAGGTCGTAACCAGGAATACCCCTATACCCATCGCGACCGATGCCGGCTTGCCCCATTTCTGCTTCACGGAAGCCAACAACGACTGGTTCGTAGCCACGCCGATGCGTGTAGACATGGCCGTGAATACGCCCATGAAGAAAATCGCAACAACTACAATCCACAATAGCGAGTAGCCATACACCGCGCCGAGTTTGGAAGTAATGGTGAGCTTGCTCGGCCCGAACACGAGCGCCGCGGTGATCATTCCCGGCCCCAGCGTCCTGAGCCATTTCATAAATTTTTCTTTGAAGTTTTCCAAGGTAAAAGGGTTTGTGTTGGAATGAATTTGCGCTGCCAGGCAATTTACGGGCACGTGCCCGTAAAGGTAGAAAAGAATTTTATAATTCCACTTTTTGACAATTTATATCTATTAAATTTTGTCATTTTCATGCATACAGGCGTTTCAGCTACCCAGGTTGACCTTTTACAGTATATTTAAGATTTGCACGTTCTGAAATATGTTCCCGGTCAGGGCAAGAGAGTTCCATTTCCAATAAAGAGGTGTTCTACCAGATTTTCTAGTCAACTAAGCCTACTAAGTAGGTCATCTCTGAAAGATGCCGATAGCGGGAGGATACGTTCGGCCAAGGTTACCTGATGTCTTTCAATCTTATCAATTTTGCGTATAGATATGATATAAGATTTGTGGATCTGAGCGAAGGCTCCTTGAGGTAATTTCTCCACAAGCAGTTTTCCATGTAAGCCGTTTCATCATCTAAACCGAACCAGACGGTCCTGATATGTCATTCAAGGACGCTGGCGCCATGCCGATTTAACCATCCAATCGAATATCTTCCGGTCATGAAAGCAGCCGTGAAGGCTGGTGCTGTTTTAAAAAGTTCACTGCATTGCTAGAAGATCGCATCGCATTAAGCCAAGATAAGTGCCATGGGATATGTATGCAAACTGTCAGGTTATGCGTATGATTGTTTCAAGTTACTCCCTATGTTTTTTTATCGTCAAGTGCCCTGTTGATTTCGTCCAACTTCCATCTTAGATGTTGCTCGTTGCAAACCAGCTTCAAGCCCGGCTTTTATCATCTTGCTGTATCCGTCATCATTTAGGTAATTGCTGAACGTTAAGCCCTGCTCATAGTACTCCATGGCCATTTTGAAGTCTGTCAAGTCTTCATAGCACTTTCCCAGATTCAAATACAGCGACGGAAATGCTGCTTTAACATACTCTTTGTCAATAGTTAACGCCTCATTCAAAGCAATTTGATCCCACTTAACCTTTTCGAGTGTTGTGTCCTGGATCCGGGCCACGTAATGGGCAGCGATGAATCGCTCTTCATTATTCATTGCAGCATCCCACGCCTTTTGATAGTAATAACTCGCTTTTTCGGGTTCACCCTCAAGTTCGATTCCTTTAGCACATAGCTTTACAACATGATTTTCTGCGTCAAAAAACATAACGGTCCTAATAAATGGATTTGAATAAGGGAGCCCGGTTTCCAAATAGAGAGGTAGCCTAAGTTTTGCATTCAACCAGAATATGTAATTGGTAAGTGTAGCCGAGCGCCACAATCTTCAAAGCAAGCTCTTGAACCTCTCCCAGGTAGTCAACAGGAATCGCAATCGTTTCATTCATGTCCAAAAGTAAGCTGAAACATCAAGCCAACCGTAAAAAAATTGGCAACTGAAAGATCTGATGGCAGACAACTCTCTGTAGAGAACCTGCTCCTGCTGCCGGTCGCCCTAGCCAATATTTTTCTTACGGCCGAGTGTAAATACTGCGCAAAGCAAGATGCCTAGTGTAAACCTGATCATTACTTTCATATTATTCGAAGTAAATAATGACAAATCCAGGCGCTATCCTGTCTGGGAACGCAGCAAGCAGATTATCAATTTATTAAGTAGAGGCTGCCAACTTTTCGGAAAGCACATTTAAAATTTCCACCCGAAGTATGTTACGTTTTACAATGAATCCAGAAAGTCAAGATATTGCCCGCCACATTAATGCGACTTCCGCCCTTAATGCGTCAAGCTATTTCATTTTAGCAAAGACGCAATCATCAATTCTAGCGTTCGCCGATTTAATTGGTTTATTGTGAAGTCTTTAAAAACGATTTTCCCATTTTTATCGATAAGAAAGTTTTGAGGGGCACCGGATACGCCGAAATTTTTCTCCGCGAATTCTGTGCTCCCTCGTAATGGTATAAAGGAATATTTAGTATTTCTCATAAAAGGAATTACGTATCCGTCTTGTGAAGGAATGATGTTGATTCCAATGTATGCAAGGCTGTCCTTTCGAAAGGAGTCCACGACAGACTGAAAGTGTGGGAATTCTTCCCTGCACGGACCGCACCCCGGAAACCAGAACGTAAGTAGTACAACTTTCCCTTTCAACGCCTTCAAATTCAGCCTCTCAGTAACCGCGTATTGTTCGAGATCAAACGGATAAGCCTCAATTGCTGCGCTGTACCGAATTGCGTCAATATCTTTCACAACTAAGTCTTCATTCTTGCCGACTTTGTTTCCGTAAAATTTCAGCGCGTTGTAAAGTGTGTCCGTCGGCGATTTTGCATACCTGACAGCGATACTATCGTAAGCGGCTTGGGTATCGCCCAGATTTTCCAGTAATGACGCTTTTTTTAACAATAAAAATTCACCGAGATAATTAAACCGAGGCGCTACTATTTTGTTTATTTCAACAATGGCACTCTCATAATTTTTTTGCTGCTCAAAGGCGTTTACTCTGATTAACGATTCGGTCACTTTCCTTCGTAATTCCCAATCACTCTTGCTCCCCATCTCACTAATTAATTGCGATGCCTTTTGAAGATCCGTTTGTATATAAGCATCCGCTAATGCTATCATTCCCGAGGCTGAACCTGCATACTTCTGGGGTGGATATTGCTTACGAAGTTGTTCAAGATAATAAATCCTTTCGGCTGCATTCTCCGAACTCTGGCTCAAATTATACAGGCCCAGCGCGCCGCGTTGATCAGTTGGGAACTGTTTTACAAATTCCAGTATTTTGTTTTTAAATAGGTGGGGATCTTTATTTTCCAATAATTTAAGATAAAAATAAGCATAGCTTGCATTCGAAGGATCCGTCGATACTGCTTTCTCCATGTATTCAACAGCACGCTCATTTTGCGATGCCATATCCGCATCCGCAGCCAACATGAACCAAATCTTTGCATTTTTGGGATCCAATGTAGCAGCTCTTAGCAGAAAGTTTTTCGGTTGCGGCATTCGCGCATTATAATACACCGTGCCGATTGCCAAGGGAATATTTACATTCTCGGGATACTTTCTCATCCATTCTTCGTACTGGTCAAACAAAAGTGGATTATTCATTCCCTTGGCAAATATGTAGGCTCTATGGGCCTTTACACTATCTAAGTTGGCCTGAACAATACGAAAGGTCTTTTCGATTTCTTCTGCCGGTCCTGGGCCAAGTCGCTTAGGTGTCTGCGCCGTAACATCTAAGATGGCAATAGTTAGCATGAAGACAACATAAAGAGCCGGTTTATGCATGAGGACTGGATACCTGTATGTGCTATCCATCGTACGTCGGGAGGAAATCACGTTATCGAATTCGTGCATATAATTGGCTTTAATGTTAGATAAAGTACCAAAAGCGTCAACATTTACGAAAACTAATTATTTAGTTGAAAACTATAAAGAAATATTTATAAATCAAATTCTACTGCCCGTCGAACCTCCAATCCGGGAGCTGCTTGATTAGTACAAAAGCCAACGAGGTTGCCTTAGACGGCCAGCCAGGATTATAGTTTGTCGCCTGGACCATTCCCATGGCGTTATAAGACCGTTCAATTGAGATTGTAAGTGCGACCACGAGTTGTGCAACAGCCCCCCCTCCTACGTCGTGACGAAGATACTTCACTAGTCAGTTTGTCCACATACATACGAGCGGAGACATCTCGACGCTTAAAGCCGTGAAAGTACAGTTTAAGGTGTACCATTCAACGTACCTTGATCAGGACCTCGAAAAGAACAAGGCCGACATACCGCATCTGGCCAATGAGAAAAATTTAGGCCGGGTCGAGTTCGTTCAGGAAAAGGTTTCCGGGAAAGTGTCCTGGCGCAACCGTAGAATCGGTCCGATTCTGGAAGAGCTTAAAAAGGAAATGTGATTTTACTCAGTGAATTTTCCCGACTTGGCAGATCCATGCTCGAGATCATGGAAATTATCGCGATCGCTATGCAAAAGGGTATTCGAATTTATACGGTCAAAGGCGGCTGGCAACTTGACGACTCGATCCGGAGCGAAGTGATGACTATGGTTTTTGCTATGGCGTCTGGGATTGAGCGAGACCTGATCAACAAGAGGACAAAAGAATCCCCCGCCGTCAAGAAGCTTTCGGGAATAAAGCTAGGTCGCCCAACTGGCCCAGGTACAGGTAAACTCGATCAGTTCAGGCCTGGTAATGTAAAACGATACCGAAAAGTTGCATAGCTAGGGGTCTTGCTACGGAATTCTTCGAATTTCGGTAACTTCAAGAAGCGGTTGCGACGGCAGTAGTGTTGGCCCCACGAAACATGGCAACCTCATTTTACCGCTCATAATATAGTCAGGCACTAATGGATCTTTGCTCTCTCCCAAAGTATCGAGCGGTGTACATAATGTATAGGAGTTCACAAGACGATTGTCATCTGCAAAAGTAAATATGCTGCCGTGCGCATAGCTGATACGAGCATTTTCCATAGCCGTATAGTGTGACGAGGAGCAGCCGCAGTCCGCGCCGGGCGTATTGTCTCGGCACGACGACAATAGTAGACAAAATACCAGGCAACCGGATTGGAGTTTCATAGAACAAAATATTTTAACCATGTAATTCTGCTATCAGTGACAATGCTTGTCGCTGAATAGTTGTAAAATGAAAATACTGCTGGAAGTGCAGACCGGAAGCAAGCGATATAGCCTTATACGATATGGAGTTTCTTACACCTGCCATGTCAAGAATTGCAAAATAATTATGAGGAGACAGCGCAATTTATTGTTAAAGTTCACCGTGAAAGTCTTCATATCAAAGCCCGAATGGAGAGTACATAAATACGACGTATTTTCGTACACTTTTCAATGTTTAATATTCAAATTTATCTCTGTCTATTGACGTTTACATATAATAGGAATAAAACGACTGGTGATCAAAGAAAAGAACTTCACCGGCGTCGTTTCTATGAATTTTATCGCGGGGATCGCCAGAGTTAATCTTTTCACTTGTGGGACCTTGTTAACATTATATCTTCCATGTTCTATCATTCTAAGAAAAAGCTGGCCAAACACATATCTCTTAAGAAACACAACTAAATCAACCAACTATTATGAAGCACATGTACGCACACTTACTCAGATTATTAGTCCTCATCCTTATCGCTTGCCCCGGTTATGCCGACAAGTTTGTCAGGACAACCTCGGCCGGCAATGGAGATGGTTCTTCGTGGGCCAATGCTTCCGCAGATTTGCAAGCGATGATCAATGCAGCAGCGACCGGCGAGGCGGTATACGTCGCTGCCGGAACTTATAAACCTAATAGCTATCCGGCCGGATGCTCGGGTTGCAACAGTCCGCACGATTATACCTTCAACATGCGGGACATTAAATTGTATGGCGGCTTTCCGGATACGGGCGATCCGGGTATGGCCGATCGGGATACGAGCATTTACAAAACCATCCTGAGCGGCGACCTGGAAGGCAATGACTGGTGGGGCGTCTCTCAGTACCCTCCCTATTCATTTTACCTTTTTAACTACGACGATAATGTCCGTCATGTGGTAACTTCGGTGAAGGAAACGGACGCGCTCATCGATGGCGTTACGATCCAATCGGGCAATGCGAATGCAACCAACAGTCCAGGGATCATGCTGGAAGGCGAGCAAGTTGTAGCGACCTACGGCGGCGGCCTGTACATCGTCAACTCCAAAATGACCCTAACGAATTGCAACGTGGTCCGGAATCAAGCTAATACTGGTGCTGGGGTTTATAATGAAAACGGAGAGCTGTATTTCAACGGCTCAATAATCAGATATAATATTGCCTCGGCGTTTGGGGCAGTGTACGTCTCATCGGCTGTCCGGCTGGAGATCAACGGATCACATATCGAATCCAACAAAGCATATGGCGTACCGGCCATTTACGCGATAAATTCGGAGCTTATCATTCGTAGAAGTTTCGTTGTCAAAAACGAAGGAGAATATTCTAACCTCATTTTTTGCACCGGTCCGAAGCCTGCGGAGCTCACTAATTGTGTCGTTTACGGCAATCGTATCGGGGGTTACGGGATATTAACTTTTAATTCGAATCTCAAAGTCAACAACTGTACGATCTTTGGCAACGTACAATTGGCCTATACGACCCTTGCCAGCGCTATTAACGTATTTGGTGAAGGCAAACTGGAAATGCGTAATACCATTATTTACGGCAATACAGCCCCCAATGGTAATTTTACCTCGCTGAGTGGCTACAACAACAAATCGTACAATTCGATAATCCAATATGCGGAGGGATACTATACGGGAACCGGAAACCTGGGATATGTCAGTCCTTCTTTCGTCAACGAGGCCGATCCCGACGGCCCGGATAATATCTATGGGACTGCCGATGACGGCTTGCGAATCAGTAACAATTCAGTTTGTATAGATGCGGGTATTTCGGCAGGCGCGCCCACGGACGATATTCTGGGCAATACGGTGTATAATCTCACACGCGATGTGGGCGCATACGAACAAATGGAAGGACTGGACGTGTATGCTGGGTCAGCGGAATGTAATGCGATGAGTGTCGACAATGTGATAGGAAACGAATGGTACCACTTTACCAATGGCGGTAAAATTATGGCTATCAACCCCAATGGTATGAACCTGGGTAATGTATATGTGGACATCAGCGATGCACCCGATACGATCTCCTATAACTCGGCCGCATTGCTCGGGAGAACGTTTAACGTTCGCAGCAGCCGCTATGGTACAGCCAAATTGCCATCATCGTACACCATCCGCTTTTATTTTACCGACGAGGAACTCGCGCAGTACAACCTCGCCACCGCCGGGAATTTTACACCTGCCGATTTCCTGCTTTCCTATCGCGAAGGTGGGAGTGGTTGTTCACTGGCAAACTACAGAGGAATGAGAGCGGGAACCGTAAGCAAATCGGCTACAACCAGTGGCGAATATGGACACGACAACTATGGCTTCTATCTAGAAGCGTCGCTCGATCATTTCACGATCTTCGCTGCTTCCACGGAGGAATATGCACTGCCCGTGAAGTTGGTTTCGTTCAAGGGAGCCGGATTGGAAACCTATAACCTGTTGGAATGGGAAACGGCCTTTGAGCACAACAATGCCTATTTCGAAGTGCAGCGCAGTGCCGATGGCAAGACGTTTGCCTCGATTGGGGAGCACGTCCCGGGTGGCGGCGATGTGCACAATATTTCGTCTTACCACTTCGCGGACAATGCTCCTGCGCCGGGTGTCAACTACTACCGGTTGAAGCAGGTGGACTGGGACGGCACCTCCGCACTGTCGCGGATAATCGCCGTGGAGAACAAAAGGAGCCTTGCGATGCTATATCCCAATCCGGCCGGACTTGCCATCCAAGTCCGGTCGTCGACCCCATTCCAGTACCGGATTCTGAATGCGGCCGGCACAACCTGCCTGCAAGGTGGACGCCTGGACAACGAACCGATCAACATAGAGACGCTGCCTGCCGGCATTTACTTTCTGACTATCGATGGGACCACGCAAAAATTTGTGAAAGAATAGCCGCTTATTTGAGCATTTCTGAACAAATTCACTGTATACGTGTAAAAAACCTATAAACTATTGATTTGCAGGTTTTTAGATGATTTTAATAACTTACTCTGTGCACCCTACGGTACTGAAGTCGAACCATCTGCTGGATGATTTGAGGAAGTTGGCAGCGCTATTTAACAACCAATAAGTCGTCCCCAAGGATATCGGACGATTAGATAGTAAATCTTAACGTCTCAAATCAAAATCCCCAACCTCCGTTAATTTGGTGTTGGGGATTTTGATTTAAGGTAACTACCAGCCGGGATTCTGGATCAGATTTTTATTTCTGTCTATCTCCGATTGAGGCAACGGAAAAAAGTAATAAGCTTTTTTGAAAATACGGGTTTCAAAAACCTTTCTTTGATAGAATTCCGGATCATTTACACTTTTTCCTCCATCCACATTCATACCATAAAACGGACCAGCGTCTGTTTGCTCGGCAATTTTCCAGCGACGCGTATCAAAGTACCGTTGATTTTCGAAGGCAAGTTCAACCTGGCGCTCA
The DNA here is from genome assembly GCF_019924045.1 of Dyadobacter fermentans. GTDB lineage: Bacteria > Bacteroidota > Bacteroidia > Cytophagales > Spirosomataceae > Dyadobacter > Dyadobacter fermentans_A. The sequence continues at coordinate 9,921 of NZ_JAHXBN010000039.1, forward strand.
TTTCGGATCTCTTCTCTCATTTGAGCCTGCGTTAGTCCGGTGGCCAGCTTGGGAATACCGGCTCTTTCTCTGATTAGATTTACGTATTTTGCGATGTCAGGGTTTGTCGGCTCGATTTCATTCAATGCTTCCGCATAATTGAGATAAAACTCGGCCAACCTGAACATTACCAAAGGGCGGCGGGAATAGCGGTTGATACGCGGATTGGAATTCGGATCCACATTCTTGCGAACCAGATAGCCCGTAGCCGAATGATCATAGGAACCAGCCTTGCCCGTATTACCGGTATTGAACATTTCCACTACTTTGATACCATCAGATGTATTCATCCATTGACTACCATTGTAAACCACCGATACATAGAATCTTGGCTCCCGCTTTGTCCACATGTTATAGGTACCTGCTTTGGTGTATTTATCATCTGCGGTTGAAAAGCCGTCTTCTATATATCCGGATCCCGCTTCTTTGATATTTTTACCGTTAGCCATGTGGTAGGCATCTACCATATTTTGCGTCACCCCGATACCACTCCATCCTCCTCCAAAACGCGGAGCCGCATGTCGCTCCCAATCCTGCAGGCCGTTGTCAACTCTGGCAAATATGATCTCACTGTTCCATGGGGTAAGCAAGACATTTTGACAAGATAAATAAGGATCAAAAACGCCGGACTCATTATTTTGCTTGAAGAGCGTAAAACGATTCAGGTCAATAATTGCCCGTGAAGCGTCAGCAGCCAGCTTCCATTTGTTTGCATCATATTGCTGACTTATCAACTGTTTGCCATCAATATTCTTCATCCCGGACAGTTCAGTGTTACCATTATACAACGGGCTGGCAGCGTACAAAAGCAACCTCGACTTCACTGCGCTGGTAAAAGTTTTTGTTATTCTGCCATACTCACGATCCTGTCCATACCATTCAGGCAGATCATTTGCTGCTTTATCCAACTCCGAAACAATAAAGGTTACACACTCATCGAATGAACTTCTTGCAATCTGTAAGTCGTCCAAAGGCTGATCGGGAGGAATAACTTCGTCACTATTCAGAATTACTATCGGACCGTATTGCCGCAGTAAACAAAAATAGTAGTATGCCCTTAATGCTCTGGCTTCCGCCGTATATTGTGTAATCAGCTGCTTACCCTCCGGCAAGCGGAGAATTTCTGCATTTTCTCCCACCCGCTGCATGAAATAGGTTGCAGTGCGTATTCCCTGATAGTAATGAGTCCAGAAATTATAGAAATTAGAGGTAGCATCCCAACTGCCGATATTCGCAAAATATGTGTTATAACCACTTCTGGCCCAAGTCATATCAGCTTCGTCAGACATACCTGTCCATGGATTATCTCCCCACTGATTTGCTTCATCCCTTACATAGGAGTATGCTCCGTACAGATAACGCTCAGTTTCGGTGCGACGCTGAAAAACCTGGTCAATTGATAGTCTATCGTCGGGGACCTGGTTAAGGAAATCTTCGCTACAGGAAGAAAACCATGTTATAAGCAAAAGACTGTATATGAATTTTTTCATCTTATATCTCCTTTAATGTCAGAAATTGAAATCGATACCCACATTATAGCTTACAAGGTTAGGGTATCCAGCCCCTCTTCCATCACCTAATTCTACATCCCACAATTTGAATTTACTGAACGTCATCACATTATACCCAAGCAAGTAAATTCTCGAATTCTTCACGCCTATTGCTTTAAACCATTTTGACGGAAATTTGTAAGCCAATTCCAGGTTTTTCAGTCTCAAATAACGACCGTTTTGTACCCAGCGAGAGCTTGTTCTATAATTCATATTCTCGTCGCCAAATGTGAGTCGGGGATAAAAAGCATCAGGGTTTGGATTTTCAGGTGTCCACCTGTCGGTAATTTCAGACAGAAGATTACCTCGGTTACCCCCCTGCTGAAAAGGAACAAATCCTTCTCCGCTTAACAGAATATCGACATTACCAATGCCTTGGAAGAAGCCGGCAAGAGAAAAATTCCTATAACCTAATGTTAGTCCAAATCCGTAAACAATTTCGGGAATTGAACCAAATCCGATCGGCATCTCATCGAATGCATCTATCTTCCCATCGCCGTTGATGTCCCGGAATTTGACATCGCCGGGCAGTACTTTCCCTACCTGGGTCGCATGCGCTTTAATCTCTTCTTCCGTCTCAAACAGTCCATCCGCGATAAGACCGAACCGCTGACCTATCTTCTGGCCTTTCCGTTCCAGCCACGGGTACTTCCATGGCGGCAGGTCGTCCTGAATCACCTTGTTTTTTGCGTAGGTAAATGTGCCTCTCAATCCAAAATCCACTTTACCGATTCGTTTGTTGTATTCGACAGTTCCGTCGAACCCTTTATTTTCTGTAACTCCTAAATTACCATAGGGATTATTTCTCAAACCTAACGTGGCCGGCAATGAAGACCTTCGAAGAAATATGCCATCTCTCCGCTCTTTGAAGTAATCAAGTTGCAGATACAAAGCATTATTCAACATGCGTAAGTCTAAGCCAAAATTTGTTTTCGTTGAAACCTCCCAGCTGACACTGGCTGCGTACTCTGCGATATCCAAACCGTCTAATTTGTCATCATAGGCCTTACCAAATGTGTACGATCCGTTATTATTCACCGTAGAAATAAAGCCAAATCGCCTGCTGTTGTTGGGATCGATATTGCTGTTTCCCGACTGGCCGTGGGAGAATCTGAACTTGAAGAGTTGAAATGCATCGGCAAGCGGTTTAAAAAACTTCTCCTCAGAAGCTACCCATCCCAACCCTATTGAAGGAAAGAAACCATACCTTCTGGAAGGTTCAAAATTCTCCGATCCATTGTAACCGAAATTGAATTCCATCAGATACCGGTCTGCGAAGGAATAAGTACCGCGACCCGCTATACCCCTGTTACGGAAAGGAAGAGACAGAATAAAATCGTCTGCGAAGCCTGGTACCTTGTCTGTCTGGTTGTAAAGTAACATCAGGCCTAATCCGTGCTTCTCCCAATTTTTGTTGTAATTCAAAGAACTTTCTGTGTAAAATTGCCGGTCACCGCTATTAGTTCTGGAATAACCCAAGTATTCGCTCCCAATTCTCGTCTGATTGTAAACGAGATCCCCTGCCTCATTTCTTCCAGTCGCCAGCCAATTATCAGAAGTTTTTGTGCGCCGGAGGGTATGCTGATTATAGGCGTCGAACGAAAACATCGATGTAAAACTCAATCCTTTCAGCCAGAAACCTAAATCCTGATTAACCCGAATGTTGGACAAAAGCTGATTGCGCCACTCAGTTACATATCCGGATTGCGTCAGTTGATCGTAAGGATTCTGGACGGAAGAACCGGCTTGAAGGCCTGCAATTTTTCCATCAGGATATTTGACCGGATAAATGACCGGTGGTGCCTGCATGGCTGACCCGAATATGTCATTGGTACCTGTTCCCGGAAAATTACCATTCATGACATACCCCTGTATCCCCAGACTCAGCTTTGTAGTTTTAGTCAGATTCAGGTTCACATTGGACGTGAAATTATACCTGTCTGTTTTAATAGCCGAGTTGTAACTGGACAATCCATCGGTTTTAAACAAGCCTGCCTCGCTGAAATAGGATGTTGAGATATAGTAGTCGGCATTCTCGGATCCTCCGGTGATGTTGAAATTCACCCGGCTATTTTTACCATATTTATTAAAGATTTCATCAAACCAATTGACATTCGGGTACAGATAGGGATCTTCACCACTCCTGGTCTTATCGATTGCATCCTGCGAATAGGAAACCGGATTCCCTCTGGTAGATTTCGCTTCGTTAACCATCTCCATATACGTCGCGCCATCAACAAACTTAGGCAGTTTTGTAAATGAGGTTACACCCTGACTCAAACCGACATTGATTTGCGGCCGGCCTGCCTTTCCTTTTTTTGTGTTGATAAGAATCACCCCATTGGCGCCCCTGACACCATACACCGCAGTCGCGGATGCATCTTTCAGTATTGAAAAACTTTCAATATCCTCAGGATTGATATTGGCGAAATCACGTTGAACACCGTCCACCAATACGAGCGGACTTGTACCCGTAAAAGTTGAAACGCCGCGAACCCAAAGGGATGCATTGTCGTATCCAGGCTCCCCGCTTCGCTGGACTGAAATAACTCCGGAAATGCGTCCAGCCAGTACTGTCGTCAAATTCCGTACGGGCTGCTTCAAATCTGCAACAGAGATCGTGGACTGGGCACCGATCGTTGTGATTTTCCTTTGCGTCCCAAAACCAACTACGACCACTTCCTCCAATCCCGCCGCATCTTCGGCCAGTTCTATTTCGTAGGAAGTTTTATCCCCTACGATTTCCTCCTTGCCCAGATAACCTATGAATGAAAAAACCAGAATTTCCCCTTTCTCCGCATTGAGCTTAAAAGCCCCGTTCGCATCCGTTGTCGTCCCTTTCGTCGATCCTTTGATCGTTATTGTAGCGCCGGCGAGTGCAGTTCCTTTTTGATCTCTGACTACGCCTGTAATCTCAAAAAGCAGGATGTTTTTTGGTTCAACCAACACTGTCTTCTCGGGCAAGACTCGGAACTTTTCCTTTTCAGGTTCTCTTTCGACGATCGATATTTGTCTGCCGTTTACTTTGTAATCCAGCCGACTGCCTTTTAATGCCTGGTCAAGTGCTGTGGTCACCTCCACATTCTCCAGATCCAGATTTACTTTCAGTTCAGCAGCCTTATTGAGGAGATTATCCTTGTAGAAAATTCCGTAATCGGTGTCTTTCTGAATTTTGTTAAAAAGAGTTGTTAAATCGCCATTTTTTATTTTGACGCTTATCTTTCCTTTTTGGGAATATCCGGTAGCGTGCACACCCATCATTCCGATCCATAACAGCAACACTGTCAGCTTCATAATCCTGAGTAATTTTTGTGGGTAGAATTCTCCCAAAGGGCAATACCCCGACTGGTCAAATTTTTTCATAAATTTGAATGGACATTTGTTGAACACAATTGTTTAAAAATCACTTGCTTGCCTGCAAGTGCATTCTAACGGGAGACGTAGCCGCGTCTTCCGTTTTTATTCGGATGATGTATCGTTCTTTTCGAATATGAACCTCCTTTCTGATTTGTGATATTTCAATGATGTAGCGTCAGCCAGGCCAATGATCATTTGGTCTATATCCTCATGAAGATCCAGTGAGCCTGAAAATGTTTCCATTCCAACTTCCTCATCCTGAATGATGAACTCGTATTTGTAGTAGCGGGATAATTTCTTGAAGACCTCCTTCAACGTTTGATGACGGGCGATCAGGTACCCGTCTTTCCAGGAGATATATTCGTCGACATTCACTTGGTCAATTTGCGACCGTCTGGAAATTTCGTTGTAAACAGCGCGGGTACCGGGCACCATCTTAGATCTTTGGCCACCCCAGAATGAATCCTTTTGAGTAAGTAATTCTATGCTTCCTTTCGCCAATACGGCAGATACCTTTTGATCATCTCCGTAAGAGCTGACGTCAAATTCCGTCCCTAATACCTTGATGTCCATGCGGTCGGTCTGAACATAAAACGGTCGGTCGATATCATGGGCTACCGCAAAATAGGCCTGACCATCCAGGTAAACCTCTCGCTTTCCGTCTGCAAATTCAGATGGGTATACAAGTCTGGAGCCGGAGTTGAGCCAGATCTTTGTCCCGTCAGACAAAGTAATTTTTGATCTCTTGCCGTAAGGAACAACTAGTGTGTTCAAACCGTCTTTTTGCGCAGGACTTACATTTTTTTCGACACCGGATGAGTCGATTTTGATCAGGTCATTTTCATATACAACATCAGAATTCTCACCCTTTAAATGAATGGTCCTGGAATCTGCCAGCATCAGACGGGTCTCTGTGGATTCAATAGAGACGGATGCTGCGGCTTGTTTCATAGCATCGCCAGCCGGACGTTTCAATAGCTTATACCCCACTCCTGCTAACAAAATTAGGGTAACGACGGCAGCTACCCGATACCAGCCTGCAAGCATGAAAAGCCTTTTGCTGGTATCCGCTTTCGGTATCCCAGCATATGCTATTACCCGGTTCCAGATCCGGTCTTTTTCGCCTTCAGGTAGTTTTTCCTGGGGAACCGATTCGAACAGCATTCTCGTATTATCCGCAATTACGCGTTCCGGACCTGTCAGATCGGGATCATTTTCTAGATGATTTTGTAAGGAGCCGTAATCTTCCTCTTCCATGGAAACTAAAATTTACTGAAAGAGAAACAAGACTGCGAAATATAGACTTCTAAAATGATTTTTTTTAACAAAAAGAATATGTTGATTTTATAAAGTCCATAAAATCAGCAATATAGCACTTATTTCCAGCTTGCCGCGAAGTTCCTTAATCGCACGATACACAAACGTTCTGCAAGTGGGGACCGAGATTTGCATCATAGAAGCTATCTCTTCGTAATCCAGATTGTGTGTAAATTTCAGGTAAAGTATCTCCTTCTGTCTTTCGGGAAGCTTGTTGATTTCCACTGCCAGGGCTTGCAGCATTTCGCGCTGTCTTTCATCACTGACAGTATCCTGTTCAGCGCTGAACGAAAACCTGGATACCACCTTGTCGTCCAGATCCCATTCGTTCAGACTAAAAATGGCAGCCTTCTTACTCGCCGTGTGTAATTTTCTTTTAAAACTTTTCAGAAGGTAGAAGCGCACATTCACATCCTTAGCCAGTTCGTCTCTGTAATGAAGAAGATCAATGAAAAGATCCTGAATACAATCCTTCACCATATCCTTATCTGACGTGTAACGCAGTCCAAATGCGTATAACAGATCTGCATATTTATCGTATAGCCGGCCGAATGCGGTCTGGCTTCCGGAGGTAAAAAGCTCCCATAGTTCGATATCAGATGTGTTAACAATCATTCGACCAGAGCTGCTCTTTTGCAATTATTCTATGTCAGGTTTAAAAAGAATGCCATGGAGGATGGCATAGGGAGATTTTCGTTTTTGAGCAAATCAAATTTAGCCGAAGGTATACATTAAACCTGAATAACTTGACGTGACCGGTGCGCATTCGTTATCACAACTACGTTCAAGTTCTCTCCTTGCCATGTTAGTCCACCGTCCAAAGTCCTATATACCATTGCAGTATCCACCCTGACAGCGTCCCTATCCTCACCCCATATAATTTCTCCGTACTTTTCCCCAAAAAGATAACCTTCGTTTTCATTCGAAAAAACCATTCTTAATACGGATTATTTGTCTTTGAAAGTAAGACATCTGAGCGATATATCGATTAAAGTGACTCGCTTAACTCAACTGATAACTGACCTACGCAAAAGGGGCCAGCTCGATGAAAAAATTGAAGCCGGCCTTGATACAGTTAGGGCTAGGTTCAATACTGTTTCAATTCTCAATGGAGCTGAGCTAGAAGACGCTTCTACCAGATTGGGTTATTTGTTTACAAGCTCTGCGAATTTGCTTGAATTTGATCGGGTGACCGCTGTAACTAACAATTCGGGGTCATTTAAGCTACTTTTTTATGTCTTAGGAATTCGTAACAAGGAAAGGTAACCTATGATTAATGGAATCGAGAGGTTGCAAACCGAGCTCGACAACACAATCCTATCTGTTGCGAGGTGATATGCTAAGAAATTCAAGTCGGCCACCTGTTTAAGGCGGGGCTTGATCGAGTAGAAAAACATGTCTTCGAAGTTTATGATGAACATATACGGTCTGCCCTTACCGCGGATCGCGTATGTTCATGTGCAAAATTGCGATCGACATGCCTAATACTTACACCGGTGACGCAGCATTAATTGAGGGCCTGAAACTGGGTGATGAGGACGCATTTGAGCAGATTTATGACCGATACTGGCACAGGCTTTACAGGGCTGCGGAAAACAAGGTCCGGGAGTCTGACGAAGCGAAGGAAATCGTGCAGGACATCTTTCTGGACCTTTGGGCCAGGCGTGGAACGGTAGACATTCTCGAACTGGAACATTACCTGCTGGGGGCCGTCAAATTCAAGGTGCTGGATTATTTCAAAAAAGAAATCGTCCGCAGAAACTACGATCAGTTTGTATTCATCAATATGTCGGAGGCGGATTGGGATACGGAGGAAGAGCTCGCCTACAATGATCTCAATCAATCCCTCATAGCCTGCATCGACCAGCTTCCTCCCAAAACCCGGGCCGTGTTCGAACTGAGCAAAATGCAGCATAAACCGAATGCCGAGGTAGCCAGAATCCTGAAAATATCGACAAGATCCGTCGAGCACCATCTCAGCCAGGGCCTTAAAACGCTCCGCATTCAGTTACAGGACTATACGCTTTGTTTAGCTTTGCTTCTCGCTCAACACCTTTCCAAGTAGGTGTTCGTGGAATTTCTATAAATATTCTAATAAGTTTACTATTTTAGGGTGTATCTAATATAAACTTTCTAATAATTAATAAACTTATTTGTGGCATGGGCAACGTCCGGTCTACTTACACATAAAGGCAATTGTGTTTTTAACGATCACAGACAGGCATGCGCAAAAGTTGGAAAGGGTTTTATCGGCTGATTCACCGCTATCAGCACAACACGATCAATCCGATCAAAAAGCAGGTGATGGATTTCTGGTATGATTCAATCAATCATACCGGAGCGGACGTACAGCAGGAAGATCAGAAACTGAAAGCGGATATCTGGGGGGCGATCCGGCAGAATATGCATGAGTTGCCGGAAACCGTCGAGCCGCTGACCGGCAGAAGATGGTGGCAGTCTGCATATTTCAAATTTGCTGCGACGGCTGCTTTCCTGATCGTGGGTTTTGTTTTTTATAAAGGTGGTATCGCCGGGCGAAATTCAATCATCGCGAAGGTTCCCAATGCGATGATCAGCGACCTGGTGAAGAATGAGAATACGACCGAAAAGCTCAAACTGGTCAAACTTCCTGATGGCACCGCGGTGTCGTTGTACCCGGGAGCCATTCTGTTTTACCCGCAGGTGTTCACGGCGAAGGAGCGAAATGTGTTTTTAAAAGGAGACGGATATTTTGATGTAACCCATGATCCCGGCCGGCCTTTCAGCGTTTATTCAGATCATATCATTACCAAAGTGCTGGGAACCAGCTTTACGATTAGAACGAGTCCCAAGGGAAATGTCGAAGTAGCCGTTTTGCGGGGAAAGGTTAAGGTGAAGAAAAATGCGCCGGATGCCGGGGCATCTGGGGTAAGCAAAGAGGTTACCCTTACACCCAACAAGAAAGTAACGTTCTCATTTGAAACCGGGGAAATGGTCACCGGCCTGGTTGAGGAGCCGTTACCTGTGAGCAGACGCGAAAGTACGATCGACATCAGGAATGCTTTTATTTATACGGACAAGCCTGTTTCAGAGATCATTCCGCAGCTGGAAAAGGCATATGGGTTAGCCATCCTTCTCGAAAACAAAAATCTGGCCAATTGCACCATTACCGCCGACGCATCGAATCTGGGCGATCTTTTCGCGCTGCTGGATGTACTATGCGCCGCTATCGACGCCAGTTACGAAGTAAGGGAGGACCAGATCTTTCTGACCGGGCCCGGATGTAAAGCGATTCAGTAATTTTTTTACCTTTTAACAACACCCATATATGCATATAAACGCTACGTAGCAAAAAGGACCGAAGATGCCGGAAGCATTTCGGTCCCAATTCCCATCCCTCGAAAAATCTCGGTTGTTTCATTCTGGACAAATGAAATACTGGGAACATTTAAATCATCCTGTGATCTAATATTGTAAAAAAATGAAAAAAGGACTAGAAATCATAGAGCCCTGGCGGACTATCATGAAAGTGTCATCATTACAAATACTTCTCGCGATCATCGCCTGCACCTACTCGTACGGGGGCGAAACGCACGCCCAGGAGCTCCTGCTGAGAAAAGTTTCCATTGAAGCCCAGCAAAAGACGATCCGGTCTATCCTCGCGGAACTGGCTGCCGCGGAGAATGTCAAGTTCGTATATAGTAAAGAGTTACTTCCGGTGGAACGAAAAATTTCGCTATCCGCCCACAACAAAAACATGTCGGAAGTGCTGGACCAGATATTCAGCCCCGACAATATTTCCTACAAGATCGTCAGGAACAGGATTATTCTTAAACCGGCGGGGCGTGAGCCGTCCGGTGCGCTTTCGCTGGACTACGGCAGTACGCTTGCCGCCGTGCAAAATGTTTTGGACAAGAATATCAAGGGAGTCGTTACGGCGGGCAAAAGCGAACCTTTGCCTGGCGTGAACATTGCCATTAAAGGAACGACCCGCGGGACCTCGACCGACGCTAATGGGGCGTATTCGCTGGATGTGCCTGATAATGGGGCTATTCTGGTGTTTTCTTTCGTGGGACACGTGACGCAAGAAGTGAAGGTGGGCGACGCCCCGGTGATCAACGTCGATCTGGTGCTGGACAACAAAGCGCTGGAAGAGGTAGTGGTCGTAGGTTACAACTCCCAAAGCAAGCGAAACCTTATCAGCGCGGTGGCGACGGTTTCGGGCGAGACTATTACCAAACGGGTGGCTACTAACCCGGTGAGTTTGCTGCAAGGCCAGCTCCCCGGCTTGCAGGTGATACAAGGCTCGGGAGAGCCGGGGAATGAGGGCATTCAGCTACGGGTGAGGGGTACGGGGACATTCAGCGGTGCGGGGAACGACCCGTTGGTGATTGTGGATGGTTTGCCAGGTGACCTCAGCATTCTCAACCCGAACAATATCGAGTCGATCACGGTGTTGAAGGATGCCGCTTCGGCTGCGATTTATGGGGCGAGAGGGGCAAATGGTGTTATTGTGGTTAAAACTAAAAATGGCAACGGCGGTGGTTTTGCATTCGGATACGGTTTTAACATCGGTATTTCCAATCCCACGCAAATCCCGAAAACGATCACCAACTCGGCCGAATTTATGGAGCTTTCCAACGAGGCCCGGACCAATTCCAATTTACAGCCGCTCTACACCCAGGCCCAGATCGATCTGTACCGGAATGCTACCGACCGGGTCAAATATCCCAACCACAATTGGCTCGACGATCTTTTCAATCCGGCTTATGTGAAAAACCACTTTCTGAATATGTCGGGGGGAAGCAAGGACGGGACTACTTTTAATGTTGGCCTCGGGATAACCGACCAGCCCGGCGTCATGATCGGCTTCGACTACAAAAAATACACGATGAACCTGGGCCTTTCTTCCAAAGTGCACAAGCGCGTGACCCTGGGTACCAACTTGCAATTCCGGTATGGCGACCAGGCGGCACCGAGCAATGGCAGCACGGATATGTTTTTGTCGACCATGGCGCAATCGCCGCTTTATCCGCCGCAAACGGCAGACGGCAAATGGATAAAAAGAGCTTTCCCTAACGAACAGGGAAACAAAAACACGATTGCGACGGTAGCTGAGAAATCCATGCAGTATACCAAAGATTACTATGCGCAGGGAAATATGTCTTTGGATGTGGATGTGCTGGATGGCCTCAGATGGGAGAACAAAGCCGGCTTTAATTACCAGAACACGAAATGGAGCATTTTCAGGCCGGTAGTACCCATGTATTATTTCAATGACATGAGCTCGGCAGGTTTGCTCGATGTCGGTACCCCCGGCTTGAATGTGCAGCGTAACGATTTGGTATATAGTGTTTTCTATTCGCAACTCAATTACCACAAAACATTTGGCGACAATGCCATTTCCATTTTGGGCGGTTACCAGCAGGAAAAAAACCAGACCAGCAAAATAGCGGCGTCCAGAAGGCAATTCCCGACCAATCTTTTGACAGAACTGGATGCGGGCCCAGCGGACGGACAAACCAATGGCGGGACTTCCGAGCAATGGGCTATTCACTCGCTTTATGCAACTGCCAATTACAGTTTGAAAGACAAGTACCTGCTGGGCGGAAGCGTCCGCTACGATGGTACGTCGCGCCTGCCGTCGGATACGCGCTGGGGATTATTCTATTCCTTCTCGGCCGGATGGCGTATTTCGAAGGAAACTTTTCTGCAAAATGCGAACTGGCTCAACGACATGAAATTGCGTGCTTCATACGGTCAGCTGGGTAACCAGAATATCGGTACTTATCCCTACCAGTCTACGCTGAGCAACGCTAACTATGCATTCGGAGGATCGACGTCGACGGGTTTTGCCGCGCAATCCATTGTGGACCCTAACCTAACCTGGGAAACGACGCGGTCGGTGAATGCCGGGGTAGACATTACCGCTTTCAGTAACAAAATCACTTTCTCGGCCGATGTGTTCAACAAATATACTTTCGACATTCTGCGCGGATCGCAGGTACCGTTGTGGCTGGGTTTGAATGCGCCTACGATCAACAACGGCGCGGTGCGCAACAAGGGTATTGAATTGAATGTCGCCTATTCGGGCCGCACCCAGCGGGGCTTTTCCTACACTGTGGGCCTGAATGCGCAGGCGTACAAGAATAAACTGGAAAAATTCGGGAAGACGGAGATCAATACCGTTCCCAATTCGATCCGTGAAGAAGGGCATCCGCTGGACGAGTTTTATGTTTATATCTGGGACGGGATTTTCCAGAACCAGGCCGAAATTGACGCTTCTCCCAAGCAGCCGGTCACACCCACACCCGGCGACCTCAAAATCAAGGACGTGAATGGCGACGGGGTGATCAGCGAAAAGGACCGTACGTACCAGAAAGGCAGATATCCTGCGATGCAACTGGGCGTAAATTTTTCGGCCAACTGGAAAGGGTTCGACTTGGCAACCCAGATTTTCAGCTCCGTGGGACAGAAAATATATGTCAATGGATGGGGTATCGAGCCATTCAGACAAGGCTCGGTGCCAACCGTGGACTGGAGAAACCGGTGGACGCCTACGAATCCTTCCAATACCATGCCGAAAATATACGTGGCCGATGGATATGCGCCTGTACAGAACTACAATTCGACTTACTTCCTCAAAAACGCCTCATTTGCGCGTCTGAAAAACATCCAGCTGGGTTATACTATTCCTAAAAGCGTAATCGACAAGGTTAAGATGAAGTCTGTGAGGGTATTCGTTTCGGGGGAAAATGTTTTGACGGTCAGCAAGTTTCCCGGCCTGGACCCGGAAAGGGTGAACAGTGGAAATTACCTTGCTTACCCGCAAAACAGGACCTACACGTTTGGTATCAATGTGCAATTCTAACAGCCCTTTTAACATTGACATATGAAAAATTTACAATATAAAGTTCTGGCACTCATAACGCTCATTCTTTCGGCCGCCTCCTGTTCCGACGACCTGGACGTGGCCCCACCCGACAAACTTTCGACCAACATTTTCTGGAAGTCGGAAGCGGATGCGGATCTTGCTTTGACGGGCCTTTACAGCTTTTTATACGCGTCCAGCGGCGGTTATGCCACATCGCAATACCAGGTGTTCGCGTGGGACAATTTCAGCGACGACTCCTATGGCCAATATAACTATGGCGGGGGCACGAGCGCGCTTTCGTCGGGAATCACGCCGCAATCCGGGGATTTTATAAGTGCCTATTATATCAATAACTACAAGGCGATTGCAGCAATCAATTCATTCCTGGCCAATGTAGGCAAAGTTTTGACAGGGGATAAACTGAACCGGTATCAGGGAGAAGCCTATTTTCTGCGGGCATTCAATTATTTCTGGCTGGCGCAACTTTACGGGAATGTGGTCATCACCACGGAAGATCCGTTCTCGGTAGACTTCAAATCTTCAAGGGCTAAATCGGAAAAAGCCGAAGTGCTGAAATTAGTCGAAGACGACCTTGCGAAGGCAATCGCGTCTTTGCCCGACAATGCTTACAAGGACGGGCATGCCGTAAAAAGTACTGCCCAAGGCTATTTGGTGAGGGTATTGTTATTTCAGAAAAAATATGCGGAAGCGGCTGCACTTGCGAAGCAGGTGATCGACGGCAGCAAGTACAGCTTATTGACCAATTACGAAGGTAATTTCTTCAAACCTGCGCAGAACAGCAGTACGGAGATCATGTTCTCCGTCAAATATTTACAGCCTAACCTGCTGCATCAGGATGTTGCGCTGGCTGTATCCCTGCAACGCTGGAAAGGCGAACTCGGGACGCAGGACCTGATTAACGAATATGAAGCCATCGACGGGAAAGATATCGGTAGCTCAGCCGTTTACGATCCCACCAAGCCATTTGAAAAAAGGGACCCGCGAATGCGGCTGACGTTCTTTTTCCCGGGCGACACCAAAGCGCAGGGATGGCCTTTCACCGGAGACTTGTCGGTGGCGACACCCGGCAAGGACAGCTGGATAAATGGTTTTTACGCTGTGAAGAAATGGCTCGACCCAAGCCTGATGAACCCGGATTATGGCGCAATTGACGAGGGCGACTTTGTATTGCTGCGCTATGCGGATATCCTGCTGATGTATGCGGAAGCCGAAAACGAAGCAAAAGGCCCTGCGAACGCGATAGCCGCCGTAAATCAGGTCAGGAAAAGAGCGGGAATGCCGGCATTGGCCGCCGGGCTTTCGCAGGCCGAAACGAGGGACAAAATCTGGCACGAACGACGCGTGGAATTTGCACTCGAAGGCCAGCGCTATTTCGATCTGAGACGTTGGGGCATCGCTACTAAAAAATTGAACGGCTTTGTTCAAAACCCGCTTGCACCGACCATCAAATCGAAGTACGAGGACAAATACGAGTTCTGGCCGATTCCCCAGAGTGAAATTGACCGGAACGCGCCTGTTTTGGTTCAGAACCCGGGTTACTGATGCTGGTCTCGTAACGACTCACCGAAAGACGCACCAGAATTTTGAGCATTTCTGAACAAATTTGCCATATACGTCTAAAAACAAAATCCTGCAAATCAATGATTTGCAGGATTTTAGTTACTTTTAGTAAGTTACTCTGTGCACCCTACGGCACAAAAGTCGAACCATTTGCTGGATGATCTGAGGAAGCTGGCAGCGCTGTTTGAGCGCTCTGGGATAGTGTCCTAATCCTTTTTCCGGTTGTCCGTCATAAAGTGCGACGGGGCGGCTTCGTCAGATACACATCTGCCCCATTTTCAAGGCCGGCAATCTGTTGCTCGACTACCACTTTAATCCAGGGATGATGGCTCTCATGATTTTTGATATTTAGATCTGTGTTAAGTCCCCGGCCGGATAGCCAGGGACTTTCGCATGCTTAAGCTCATTTCTCCTTTTTAGGCAATTGCAAATCTGGATAGACCCGCCTGCACTGTATCCCGAAAACTGCACAAAGATATGATCACCTTCTTTTCTACGGATTGCGTAAACTTTCACCACCGTATCGGTGTAGTCTATCGAACCCTCTTCGCCGAAATACGTGGCCTCATCCTTAATACGTTCCAGCTCTGCCGCCGCCACTTTTCCCTGATAAATCAGCGCGCCGCCCGCCGCTATGATCAGGTCGCGATAACTCTTTTCAAAGAACGGCAACGACCATTCTTTACCTGTCGCACTCGTCATAAATGCCTTGTAGACTCTCCCTTCCAAAGGAGTCATTCCCTGTTTCGTGGGGAAAAATAGCCTGTCAAAATCGCGTATAAGGGGTTTATTCAGAGGGACGATGTCGGTCGGCGGGTCAAAAATGGGAAATGCGGTCAGATCCTTTTCGCTGTAAGGGATTTTAGTCAAGTCAATCGAATCCGGGACTGCCTTTGCCAAGGTGTGCCGGGGAAATGACTGATTACCAGCCTGCACCTGGGCACAAAACGAACTGGCCTGCAATGCGGCCATCACAATGGTTTTAATAAGCATTTGAATACACTGTTTTTGTTGTGGCAAGAGATGAATTTTCTCTAACAAATCAAAACGTATACCTGCTTTCATCCTTTTCGGAACCACTCTTCACTTCACTACTATACTGCTTCGGCTTTTTGCCGATGTGCCTTTCAAACATCATCTTAAAATGCCCCAGATATATTCAGTTCCCTGAGTGATTTCTTGGTTGCAAACTGCGAATCAGGTGGAAATAGTGGGAATACATCCGTACAGAGTCAACCCGAACACTTACAAATTCAACTAAAGGGCTTCTGAACCTTTCGCTCCCGAATCTCCAGATAATCAAGCAAATTAAAAAATGACATTAAACATTTCATTCAATACGATTGAATCGACCACATTACGCTACATCTCAAAAAATACACGATAAAATGCAGCCTTTTCAGAACGATTCGTGTCTGATTTCGCACAATCTAAAATTCTATACTATGAAGACTTCGTCCACTGCGGCCATCATCATTTTTATCATCGGCAGCCTGACAAGTTGTAAACGTCTGGAAAACACCATCGAGCCCGCAGAAAATGAGATCACAGACTCCATTGCTCATCAGAAAAACAGTCGAATACTTGTTTATGGTGAAGGATTGTATGTCTACGGCGAATACGGCAGTTATACTGGTGGAAGGGACTCAAAATATGAAGTAACTGAGTTTGATGAAAATGGTCTCCCCGCCCTCGCCAAAATCGACGCCGAATATGGCACCGGGTTCCCCGGACATTGGGGTAAGTATAAAAGTATTCTCAAGTTAAGTTATGATCAGCAACTGAGAATTACCAGGTCCGAACAAGTATTTCAAGACTTAGTTTTAGCGACCGACTATTCAGTTCCAGATGGCGTAACACTAAATCCTGGTCGGAACATTATTCAGGAGTTTGAATACGATGGAGAATCCAATCGTGTTACACGTCAAATTCGGTATCATCTGGACGTTAGCTCGGGAAAAATGCTAACAGCCTTTGAGATAAACAGATTGTTTAACTCAACTGGACAGCTGGTTAAGTCATGGAACGAAAGCGGTATCCAATACGAAGCAAAATTTGATCAATATAACAATCCAATTTATCAGAAAAGAGGTAATGCAACACAAAGTTGGGACTACAATTACGATACTAGCGGCAGAATTATCGGCCGAAAGGTTACGGGATCCAGCTTCAAAGAAGAGAATATTTATGACGCACACGGGCGGCTAGTCAAGCAAACTGGGAATTTGTTTATTCCCGGGTTCGCAAAATCCGCCTTCCCGACAGAAATTGGTCAGTTAGTTTCCAATGATTTCGATCAAGGAAACGAAGTATTTCAGGCTAGCACAACCGCTCCTGGATTTCCTCCAATTATTTATTCATATGACTTCCAATACATAAACGGAAAGATGCATGGCACAAATTCAATAAATGGGGACAAAGTCGTTCTCAATAAACAGGGTAAGATAGAAAGAATTGAATCTTTAACAAATTGGGATCCGGGAACAAACAATGCTTACTTTATTGATGAGTATATTTACGACGAATTCGGCACTTACATAGAGCGAAAACAGACTGTTATAGATAGGGAAACCCAGAAAACTCTTGGAACCTATGGAACAAAACCTATTTTAAGGTATAAGAATTTTTGATTGCCCAAAGCAAAATATAGTGACTCAACATCGTGCATTGAGATTGAAGATTTGACGAAGATCAATTCACATTTGCCAATATCGATGAGAATTTCACTAAAATCCGGCAAGAACATTCCACTATATCTCCATTCTAATTAAATCGCGGTCAAGATGCTGCTTTTTCCGCCCAAGGGGTGTCTACTGTACCAAACCTAAATTCTACGCTATGAAGATTTCTAAAACTGTGACCATCATCATTTTTATCTTTTACGGCCTCAATAGTTGCAAACATAAAGAAAACATCGTCGAGCCCGAAGAGAATGAAATCAACTCCATTGTTGAGCAAAAAAACAGTCAAATACTTGTTTACGCCGAAAATATCTCAGTCTATGGAGAGTACGGAATTTGGACAGGTGGGATTGGTTCTAAATACGAGGTCACGGAGTTTGATAAAGACGGCCTCCCGGTCTTCGCAAAAATCGACGCGGGCTATGGTGAGGGTTTTCCCGGAAGCTGGGGAGAATATCCAAGTACGGTAAAACTAAAATACGACAATCGCCTGAGGCTTACTAACTCTGTCCAAGTTTTTAAAGATTTGGTTATACCGTCTAGTTACAGTGTACCTGACGGGAAAAGCCTGGACCCAGATCGTGAAATTTATCAGGAATACGAATATGACGGCTATTCGAATCGAATCACACACGAGCTCCGGTACTACTTAAATACCAAAACAAAAAACAAACAAATTGTTTACGAAGTATTTCGCACGTTCAATACAAAAGGAAGGCTTTTAAAATCTTGGAACCCAAAAGAAACTATATTTGAATCAACTTATGATAAATACGGCAACCCGTTAACTCAAAAAAGAGGCTCACTTGTGCAGAACTGGGAGTACAAATACGACGCCTCGGGTAGAGTAGTAAGCCGCAAAGTTTCCGGCACAAAATTTCATGAAGAGAATATTTATGATAACCAAGGGCGATTAATAAAACAAACAGGGAATATTTCCCGTCCTGGATTTCAAGAATTTATTACTCCTTCAAGGATCGGCCAATTAGTTTCAGATGATTTTGACCATGGAGATGATTATTTCCATGTCAAAGAAAGCGGCCAGTTCGATCCCGGGTATTTTGCGCCAGATCCATATTCGTTCGACTTCGAATATATCGACGGCAAAACTATTGCAACTAATTCGTTGAGAGATCGAAAATACATTATAAACAATCGAGGAAAGCTGGAAAGACAAGAGCTGCTCTGGGATTGGGACGGAGGCTCTGGCAACGCATATTTCTTCGAGGAATACATATATGATGCTTCCGGAACGTTCGTGAAATTCAAGCAATGGGTAACCGATAAGACTCGTCAAAATGTTTTGATAACTTATGGCATCCCCCAGGTACTGAAATACAAGCAATTCTAGTGTTAAAAATTTCACATAGTAGGCTTAATCTTCAAAGCTCAATTCAAAATTATCCATAACCCGCCCTGACTTAGGTATCCTCATGCTTGAAGACTAAGAGAACTGCGAATAAAATCGCTTACATAGAACGAAAATTGGCAGACCTCAAAGGTAAGATGATGGATTTTACCAACAATCGACCAACTTTGGGTATATAGGAGCCTACAAACCTAGTTGATCCTAACAGCTACCTGGTTGTCAGCTATCCAGTCTTTCTTACTACATTACATCTATTTACACCAAGTTACATCGATGCAGCCGTCGTACTCTAGCTGTCACTTTATGAAAGACGGATGCCACGCAAGTGGTGTCTCACGCACGATCTTTTCGGATAGTAAACTGGTCCATGTAACTGCTTTTGAACTACATACCCGGTTCTGCCATGAAAAAACTTACTCCACTAGAAGTCGCGGCGATTATACTGACGATAGCTGCATTCATTTTCTTTCTCGACAAATCAGTCCTTATTAAAAAGACTGTCAATCTAAGACCGCAGGAGCCGAAACCGCCTTTAGGCTGTTGCCCCCGCTGAACCGATAATTCCACCGATCGACGAAATATTTATAATCGAACCGCCGCCATTACTTCTTAGGTACGGCAAAACCTCCTTTGTTCCCAGGAACTGGCTGACCAGGTTCACAGATAACACCTTGTTGAATTCTTCCAGCGTACGCTCTTATTTGAAGAGCTGTTTGAACGCTACGGTGGTCGCCGCAGAATAGGCAGCACGTTCTGCGCTCAATCGTCCGTCAAGGGGATACGGCAGGTAAATCCCCATGTACCCAAACGTTTCATTGACGCCGAGCACTATCCCGAAGGTCCGCTCATCGTTCAGGATGTATACTTGGTTATCCTGAGTCATTCGATCCGGATATCGCTCCTTTATGAATGTCGCCGATGCCTGTACGGTGGCTGTTGTATTGTCGAAAAGTATGCCTGCTGATTGCAACTTCCCTTTGTCAAAGATATAGATTACACCCCGCATCTGCGTCCCTGCCGCGCCTTCGTAGGCAAGCCCGTCAGTAGTTTCCTTCAAAAGCTTCCGTTTCTCCTTGGATTTGATTGTAGCCATTGTAGCGCCAAATTCTAGAATCGGCTCCGTGAATATGGTAATGTATGGGGAAATCGTCACCTTACTTTCGACTTTTACGCCGTTAGCGCCCGTGCCGGAAACAGTCGCTTCGCCAATTTTACGCGCAGTAAATTTGCCGTTGGCATCAACCTTACCAACCTTTTCATTTGACGAGACCCAGGTGAACGTCGAAGCAAAAATATCCTCATTGCCCTTTTTGAGCGCGAACTGGTGGTCCTTATCGTATTTGAGCTCAATAGTCTGAGCGTCGATTGATATGGTGGGTTCGGGGTCTTTGTCTTTGCCTTTAGAGCACGCGAAAAGGATGGACGTGCTGATCAGTGTCAGAAGTAGTTTTTTCATCATTAATAGAGGTGAGGTAGTAACGACTTGCAACATACTATGTCCAGAACATGCTTCAAAATAGTTCGCAAACAAGTATGGCCACCAGAGCGCTATTATAGATTCGACTTACTAAACGGTCCCCGGAAGGCCACAGATATTTTTGAGTATTGCTTCCCAAACAACTGCTTTATTATCATCAAAAGGACTTTACACTTAGTAGCCCCTCGTCGTTATGGAAAACAAGCTCGTATTTATTTCCCATATCACCACCGAAGCAGAAATTGCCAGAGAACTTAAAGAACTAATTGAACGGCAGTTCCTGAACACAATTGAAGTCTTTGCCTCGTCGCACGAACAAAGCATCGAATTCGGCATGGACTGGTTTGCAGCGATAAAACAATCGATTCAGAATGCGAAAGTCCTAATTGTGTTGTGCAGCCCTATTTCAGTTACTAGAACCTGGATACCATTCGAAGCCGGCGCCGGCTGGGGGCGAGACATCAGGGTCATTCCACTATGCCATTCTGGACTCAAACCTAGTCAATTACCTACGCCTCTTGCCTCTCTTCAGGGTGGCATGTTAAACAATCAAAATGACATTCAAAAAACATTTCAAACTATTGCAAAGGCTTTTAATTGCTCAGCCCCATCGATAGGTGATACGAAGCTATTCGAAATCGTCCGGCGATTCGAAAAAACCACGAAAATGAGTGCGCTTATCAAGGATATTCATTTTATTGAGTCAGTACTTAGACCGAACCTAGAAAGACTTTCATCCTGCATATTATCGTCATACTATGATATGAATGACTTGCAAATGAGGCTAACCGTCGCAACGTTTGCTACAGAGCGTATTCAACTAAATTGGAAGCCAAGGTGGATTTTCAATACTGCCTTCGTTGGAAAAAGAATTGACAATTCATTGGTATTTGAGGCTACAAACGAGGCCATTGATGAAGTTCTGGATAACGTCAAATTTTTGTTAAACTACCGGCAAATTGAAATCCCCAAATCGCTTGTCGATCAGTTTGAAAAAATCTTCCAATTCGATGAGAGCGCCAACATATGGTACCCCTCGCTGAAGTACTTGGTGTCTTATGGGGAAGAATCAATTGCCCTGGCCATCCATCTACTAGAGTCAAGCGGAGAAATATCCGATCAGAATATGTTGGTATATCAGCACATTGAATCTTACCACCAAAATATATTGGCATTCCAAGATTGGATTGCTAGAATTTACGAAGAAATGAGCAACATACTCGCCTAATGCAAAAGGAGAACCCTTGATATCTAATCAATACATCGCGTAAATAAGGTATTTATTACCTATTTTTACCAATGTCAGAACACGCTATATGAATTACTAAGACCTCCAGTCCGCGTCATTGACGGCGGCGACATCGCTAATATCCTCGAAATCCTCACTTCCCAGGCAGATCGGCCCGACACCAAGAAACTCCAAAGCCAGTGGTTTGTGACCGGCCACGACGCCATGGACCGAACCAAGCGCCGCGACCGCAATGCGCTATACGAAGAGGTTGACAAGGACGAGGACGACGCAACCACCAAAGTAAAAAGCCGCGTTGAATCAGTGGCGCGCATTCCGGTTCCTTTCCAAAAGAACATCGTGAGTAAGGCGGTTTCCTTCCTTTTCGGAAATCCTGTCAAAATCGTTACGCCGTTGATCCAGGTCGAAGAGCTGCGAGTGCTCAACGCCATTAGAAGCTAGTAGCAACCCGCGTCTGGTCAATCGCAGCCCGGCGATACCTTGGCCATCTCTGCGGTTTTAAGTAATTTGGCTTCATTTCGTTGCCAGTACTTCTAATATTCCTGATCTAATGCCCAGACTCTTTATCGCTGTATTATTAATAGGACTACTATCTTGCCAAAAGGACGAATCAAACGGAGAAGGGAAGTCCGAAGTAGATGCCAACGCCGCCGTGACAGATACCACTATTGCAACGATTAAATTCGACGCGACGGAAATGCCGTATATCTTTAACAAGAACGCATCAGCAGCAACACTGACACCTCAGGACCTTGAACAAATTGATAGTTTGCTTCTCGTATGCGTAGCAAATTGCAATAAGACAATCAGGCAAGATTTACAATTCATGAAAATTGACCTTGTCGGTCGACTCTACAAAAAACAACCGGTAGCGGTAGTAAATCGCCGTGGAGAAAAAGAAGTATGGGTAAACTGCTTTTGTGACGACTTCTCGAAGCCTTGGAGGAATGAAATTCTTTCCGTCAGTGACGGAGGTAGCTGTTACTTCAATTTCAAGATTAACCTGAAGTCCTTAACGTATTATGATTTCGGTGTAAACGGATTGGCATAGCTTTGCCTATACGGGAAGAAATTATGCGGTTAAAACACAAACGCTCGGCTATGCATATTGAGCATGCGCGAGATTTTCGACGCATATCTTAAACGCCAGCTCAACATCATTAAGGCGTTCGTCGGCGTGATGGAAAAATTTTTGGCGCCAGCAATTAAGAAACTGCGCGTGAACGCGGAAATCGTGCCACTTTTTATCGGTTAACCTCTAAAATCCAAGTTGATATTTGGTCCAGGGCCTTCGGGGAAAACGTTTGTTCCAGCTTGGCATACTCCTGCATTGTGCATTCGTTGCATTCCTGAAAGAAATGATTCAGGCCCGGCATTTCTTTGACAGTTACCTTATTATTGAGATTCCTAAGAGAATTGGAGATCGCTGCTAGGTTCTCCTTGGAAGTGACTTGCACGTCTCTATCCCCATTCAAAGCTAGAACCGGGCATTTCACTTTGGCGAGTGACGAGACAGGGTCATACTTCAAAAAGAATATCCACCATGGAGTAGTCACTGCCGCCACCTGCTCGCTTACGAACTGGGCCTTTGTAATATTCGCCGGCATTAACTTCTTCGGAAAGTTCTGAAAGGCATTCTCTGCCAAAACGGTCAGCTTCGCATTTCGCTCTTCCGCATTTCCCGTACTTTGAACGACTTTATAGGCTGCGGAACTCATCTCTTTTGCTTGCAGAATCTCCGAATGTGAAAACCCCATAGTCTTTGCGACCAGGCCTATGTGAATAAGCATTATCGAATCACCCCTGATTCCTGGAGCTGCTAGCAGCGTAATAAAATCAATGTCATGCGAACGGCTCGCTACTATTGCCGCGATTGTGCCTCCCTCGCTATGGCCAATAAGGCCTATTTTACTCATGTCGATTTCCTTTCTGCTTTTCAGGTATCCAACCGCACTTTCCACGTCATCAGCGAAATCCATTGAAGTCGCCTTGGCAAAATCACCGGTAGACTTCCCCACGCCTCTATCGTCGAATCTTAAAACCGCTATTCCCTGCTTTGTGAGATAATCGGCCAACACGAGAAAAGGCCTGTGCCCACCACTTACCTCTTCATCTCGGTTGTGCGGGCCGCTGCCTGTGATTAGCACGACAGCAGGATACACTCCTGTTTTTTGGGGCAGTGTTAAGGTTCCGGCGAGTACGTCGCCAGTTTTTGAATTGGTGAATGCAACGCCCTCACTGTAATAAGGATATGGCTTTTGCGGCTCTTGTGGATGCTTATTTTGGGAGGTATCTTCTTGCGAATTGCAGCTACTAAGAAAAATCGTAATGAGAAACGTTAACAGTATCCGTCCGGTAAAACCCGTATTGCCGGACGGATACAAAGAAACAGAAACAGACATATCCTGAGCTGGGTTTATTTATCTAATAAAGTGAGTCAAGCAAGTAAGTTACACAAAAGGAAATGACAAATGGCAGGTAAGAAATCGTATAAAATTCGAATCGGCTGTGAAGCCCGACAAATACTTCGGATATTCTATTTTCTTCGAGGCTTACATGGGAACCGATGACGGCGATACTGAGGTAGATTAGAATAAAAGTACAGAGATACGTCGCAACCCGGCTGGAAAAGAGCATATTGAACCCCAAAAAGCTGACTGGAAATAGCGCGAGTAACGCCATCATTCGGATTAATACCAGCGGGAACGCGAGCACGTACGCTTCGAGATAGAACGCGGCAACGATAGAAATAATCGCATCTGCTAAAATTAGAAAGAGGCTATTAACCAGAACTCTCTGCAAGAGTGACTTGTGTTTTGCTTCCAAGATGATGAGCGAATTTATTTTCATTTTCCAACTTACAAGGTGCGTAAACTAAACACACCCAGCAACTTTGTTTTTATCATTTGCGTGTCAAGTAGATACTGTGGTCCCGTGAAGCAAAACTCCTTCCAAAAGTTAAAAGACCTTCGTCCCTTCCACTTACCCCTCGGCAAGGTCTATGCGATTGATAATACATCTCCGGCCTCCAACGGCGGGAAAGCCGTCATTTCTCAGAAAACGTCCGTCAGCCGGTGTGGTAAATGGTCCGGCGCGGGAGTTTGAGGTGTTGCAGGCAGAAGAAATGGCTGAATAATATTTAAAGAATCGTATTGCAGGCTTTGGGATCTAAAGGGATTCTTTCCGTTCCAACTTTTTATAGTTTTACGGAAGATCTTTTGAACGTGAACTCGACAATCAATTTATGAAACATCATCGACGTAAATCCACTGATGCCTGCCTTTTATGCATCTCCGAGAAGGCCACGCAAAGAAATTCTCACGTGGTACCCAAAAGTACGAGTAAACGATTGTTCGTGGACAACGTCAAGCACCAGTTGTATGGCATTTCGCCTGGCACGCCCATCGACAAGCCAACGATTCAGCAAGACACAAGCAAGGAGGACTTCTTATTCTGCCCCTCTTGTGAAACGTATCTCGGAGTTATCGAGTCCTACTTTACAGAATACCTTCACAAACTTCTTCTCAACAACAGGGGGCCAATCTATTTCGATTCGGCAGAAGTAGGAAATGGGATTATTTGCCTAACAACCAAAAAGTGGCGCCTATTATTATATTCCTCCTAATCGACGCGCTGCTCTATAAATGTCACATTACGTCAGTGAAACCGTTCGAGGCATTTGCGTTGCCGAAAAATACTGCAGAAGGAATTCGTGAGCAGTTGTTGAGGTTCAAAACCACGAGTAGGAACGATCTGATTACATTGAGTGAAAAAGCTCAAAATTTCAATTTTAGGGCCTTTTCACTTGCTGCACCGATCTCATGGACGGAGCAATGCTTCAATCCTATTACCATAAGTAATTCAAAGGCCAACCCCATCTTTCTACTTACCGGTGATTATTTGATACTTGTTCAACCGAACGAAACAAACGTCACAACACACTATTTAAACACTCGCGGCAACAACATAAAAATAAACCTACTGCCGACCGAGATTTGGAACATGCTTCCTTATGCGGCAGTTCAAAAACTCATGGCTTACAACATGCTCTGATCGCTTACCTTGGATCCATCATTATTTATTCGCAGCTCTTAATCGGGACGACAAACCGGTTTACAATTTAAACCGCGGTTTAAATTAAACCGCCCGCGAACTCGTTTAGAGGTTTAAGTTTAATACCCCCTTTAGGGGGTTAAACTAAACCGATTTTTAAACAGGTAAGAAATACCCGAAATCCAGGCAGCAGTCAATGAAATCAGAAGCGCAGATGTCCCCACAGACGTCCTCGATAAATAGGCATTGCTTTTTTGCTACACTTAGTTACATTGTGGCATTAATAAACCCTTTTATCAGATCATGTTCAAAAAACCATTCTCCTTCGATGGGCGCATTGGGCGCACCGAGTATTGCCTTTCTTACTTCGGATACTTTGCTGCACTCATGGTGTTGGAGCTCGTCTCTTTTAAGTCTGAGGTGGGCATCCTCTTCTCATTTGTCTGCGCAATTCCAATCTTTTGGTTCGCCTTAGCCCAGGGAGCAAAAAGATGCCATGACAGAAACAATATCGGATGGTTTCAAATAATCCCGGGGTACTTCTTTTGGATGGCGTTCGCTCCGGGCGATCCCGGCGAAAATGATTTTGGTCCAAGTCCTAAGCAGTCGGCAGAACTACACGCTTGAAACCCTCTTAAACCATGTTCAAACAACCATTCTCTTTTGAAGGGCGCATTGGGCGCGCTGAATATTTCTATTCTTACTTGACGTGCTGGACGATCATGGTCGGATTACAATTTTTTGCTTTTATCAGCCAGGTATTCATCTTTTTCATATTTCTCGGCTACATACCGCTTCTATGGTTCATGTTGGCCCAGGGAATAAAAAGGTGCCACGACACAGGCAATAGCGGATGGCTTCAGCTCATCCCCGGAGTCTTTTTCTGGATGATGTTCGCGCCAGGCGATTCGGGCAGGAACAAATACGGGCCAAGTCCGAAACAGCCGTTAGAGCAACGAGCCTGATTCACATTTCCTTGCGAACCCGGTCAGGAAGTTAACAAACAATCTTTCGGAGTATTTTCCCCTCCCTTGAATCTTGAAGTTACCAGATCTCAGGCTTAAGGTCTGAATTATCCCGTTACCTAACGCATAAATAGGATGGATTTCTTTCTCGAAAAATACTTTGGCAACCCCGAAAATGCGCCGGCTTCATTTCAAGATATTGATCAACTGGAAGCAGAATTAGGTATACGTCTGCCTTCTGATTTCTCAAATTTTTTGCGCAATGTCAACGGATTTGAGGGGTTTATCGGAGATTCATATGTGGTTTTTACAACCGTTCAGACAATCCATCAATTGACATTAGACTATTGCTCAGAATTTTTCCCCTGGGCAATCTTCATAGGGTCAAATGGAGGTCTCGAGATGCTCATTATCGATACCCGTAGCTCCCCATACCAGTTCGGGCTTTTGCCGTTTATCGCTGATGACAGCGACTTTGTCGGTTTAGGTCATAGCTTCGAGCAATTTTTAGAAAAGCTATCAGTCTCTGAGGATTAGCAGTAATGATAGTCATGCAACGTCCACGTCAGTTATATAAATTCTTTATAATAGCATGTCTGACAACCCTTTCTCATTCGACGGCCGTATTAGGAGAACCGAATATTGCCTTTCTTACCTTGGGTGCTACGCCATCCAAGTCTCATTGGAATATCTCCTTATTGATGTCGAATTTGGGAGCGTCATCGATCTTATTTGCCTTGTGCCGCTCGTCTGGTTCATGCTAGCACAGGGTGCAAAAAGATGTCATGATATGGGCACTAGCGGGTGGTGTCAAGGCATCCCAGGTTACCTCCTTTGGATGTTATTCGCGCCAGGCCACCCGGATAGGAACAAATATGGACCGAGCCCGAAGATGCCGGTCGAGCAACTGCCTGCCGAATCCAATTGAGGCATGCGTCAAGCATCGGCAAAAAATGTCTCAAGTGTCAATCGTTAAAAAAGCAAAAGGTATGATCAAAGAATTTGACTCAATTGGCGACGCTGAACGGGGTCGCATCGAAGACGTATTGTACACTGCATCGAAGTTCGGATTGAATTTCATTCCCGTTGCAGGTCCTTTTTTAAGCGAATTGCTTGGTTTTATGTTTGCCAACCCCGTGGAGGCAAGACGCAGCACTTTCATTAATGATTTGAGTGATCATTTACAAAGCCTTGCAGAGAAAGGATTAGTTACAATGGAGGATTTGAAATCGAACGAAGATTTCATGAACGTTGTAGTTAACGCAATACCCATGGCGCTACGCGCATTCGAGGATGACAAACGGGTCGCTTTCAGAAACGCTATATTGAACACTGCCGCCGGACATAGCCCGGACGAGACTAAGACACAAATCTTTCTACGGACACTCGGCGAGCTGACGATTACCCACATTGAAGTCCTTTATTATTTCTGCAATCCGGCAATGTGGTACCAGGATCACAACATGGAAATGCCAACAAATTGGTATACGGGATCACTGCAAAAGGCTATATTACACGCTTACCCCAAATACTCCGACTCGATTGAGATACTCGACATTGTTTGGGAAGATTTAAAGAGATACGGCTTTCATACCTCCGGTGGATTGAGAGGAGCAATGACCGGAGATGGCTGTTTTCAGCCTAGAGCCTCATTATTGGGCCAAGAGTTCATGGGATTCATCACTTTCAAAGATCAATAGGGCACTTAATCTAGCCTGACGGTCTGCTCCCGCGGTCAAAAATATTTCCTTTAAATTGTTTGGAAAATCCAAACAATTAATCAACCTTTGAGCATGAAAAAATTCACATCAGTTACCGAGGCTTTCACATGGTGGGCGACGAACATCTACCCCACGCTTGAGCCCGCCAAGAAAACAGGAGCACTGAAAAATGCTTGGCGTGACCACACATACAACCTAGGAATCTCAGAAAAACGAATGAAAGAGGTATTGTCTCAATTCGGCAAAGTGAAGGTCAGGACGATCGTAGAGTTTACACCTGATTAATTTTTTTGCCCAAAATTGTTTGGATAACCCAAACAATGCACACTAAAGAAAACCCGGAATGCTAGGTTTTAGGGGACGTTGCAAACCGGGCGAGTTAAATCAAATAATCTAACCTAAGTAAAAGTATGGAAAAGTTAGAATTCCCGGAAACGCCGCGCAACAACATGCGCGCATTCGAGATGAGAGGATCATTCATGGACTCGGGCGGCAAAGACCGCATCAGCGACGGCGACACAATCCACGGCCTTCCGGTGCCAGGCAGCCATTGGACCATCGACTTCCTTGATAAGAAGCTTCCGCATTATGTGATTCGCTGCGGCCGCAGCCACACGGTTTGCGTGATAAGCGATTACAATCCAGAAACCTCATGCTTCCGTGTCTCTGGATTGAACCCCGATAAGGCCCGGTTTCCTGACTTCGATATCTACCTGGACGAAATATCAGAAATGCATTACGTGAAAACTGTCGTACTTGAATGCGGCCCTCAGCAAGGAGAAAGCCTGGCAGCTGTGGCGCCGGAAATCGCCGATGCGCTGGATGAATTCTTTACCGAACATCCAGACCCCAGCGAAACCGAATCGCTGCTGTGGAGGATGTTTTTCCACGCTTCTCTTTATGATCAGGACCGAAATGGCGTGACGCCTTATTTTGAAGATTACGGCCGAATGAAGGAAAGCTTGGGTAGACTTGTACAGACGCTGCACGCAGGATACGCTGATGGCTGCGCCGCGTGAGCGGTTCCTGAATACACAAAAGCACCAGCTATAAACCGGTGCTTTTGTGTGCAAAAAAGAGTGCAAATTTCGTAACTCGCTTATTATCAGCCTTATTTGTGCTCCCGAAGGGTGCAACACCTGAATCATAAGTAACTAAAAATAAACTGCTTATAACTGCAATTTCATTACACTCACCGAATTACGCACCCAATCTCTTCCTCGCAAAATCTAAGTTGAAGATACGATTTGTTACAGATCTATGCAAGTTCTGATTGAGCCACATGGAATAATCCAAGGGCGGAAAAGCCACACAGCGGCACGCTGCAAGAAGGAGTCGCATGCTTCTCATATCTCATATGAAATCAAGCAATTGTAACGCCTACTTTGGAGTTCCATTAGTTTTTATACTGGCATCGAATGGATCATTAACCATTAGCGTAGCTCTATACAGCGTATCTAACCTGTTTTCTCTTTCAGGGAAAAGAAGCTCATCGAAGGTAACTTTATCATCAACTAATTTTTTCAAAAAGGCTTCGTCAAAGTTTTTGTATTGGCCAGACCATCCACTGCCTTGATCTCCACATAGTGACAGTAGCTTTCTGGTTGGGCTGAAATTTAGAATAATCCCAGCTTTTTGCACTACTTCGTAATATTGCTTGTCTTTACTACTTTCATTATAAAAGCCGTATAGCTTTTTTATCGCATCTTTCTCTGTTTGTGCTTGTGGCATTTTACGATCAAAATATGCAGTGTCCACAGCGGGATTTAAATCGTCATTACAAGCAGCGAACAATGTAATAAAGACGACGGATAACATGATTTTTGATATATTTTTCATGATATGGCTGAAGTAATTTTTCGTGGTAAAAGTATGTCATATATGGTTACATATTAAATACTTCGCATTTGCCGTACGGTTATTTTCGACAAACAAATATAATTTTTCGACAAACAACGATAGGTCGGGTGGCCAACTAGAGTATGAATGATCCTAGGTATTAGGTAACAAGCCGGAAAAGTTTAACGCCTATATTTTCATCCGCAGGGACAAAGAGGACTAAACCTAGAAAACGCCCTGATCGTTCTTATAAAACGGATTTTATGTTAAATGAGAAAACACAGATCAAGAGGCAGCAGGCCGATCTGTGAAAGTTCTTCGATTAGTACAAGGAGAGCGCACTTTCTATAATTTGAAAAGCAATGGGGAAGAGCATAAGTAAAATAAGGGCTGAGATAATTGTAGGAATAACAATTTTTTGTTTTCTGGTTGTGCCGTACGGGGTTTCAAAAATCACCAAGAGCAATACTTCCTATACCTGGTATAAGCAGACGTCGGAACATGATGGAGGGGATACCTTGGCGATCCGTGAGCTTAGCAAGTTGGTGGAAAGAAACTTTCTGGATCGGGAGTATTACGAGGCGGTGGCCTACACCGACGAAGCCATGCGTTATTATGTAAACTACAACAAGAAACACCAGGCACTGCTCATTACCGGCGATCCTCAAAGCGGTTGGTCTTGTTTCTTCTACGCAACGCCGGCACAGTTAAAAATGGTTGCAGAGCGCCGGCTTTCCTGCGATAGCTTGTAGTTTTATTTGAGACCATTTCCGCAGGAGCTACTTGGCGAATGTCCGACCAGGTCAAGGGATTTATTTCAGTTTTTCTAAGCAAATACCTGTGTAAGACTGATCTAACTTTGCATCAGGGGGTAGGCAAAATGTGTTCAACCGTGGTGGGTTATTACAGACCGAGCTTACCCCTGTTTTTGTAGTTGGCTGGGATATTTCACTTTAACCCATGGAAGAAGGTGGAAGGGCATGTATTTTTTTACAACTAGCTCACTATCAATAAAAATGATTCGACCATGAATGAGCAGGGAATTAGTATAGAGGTGGTTTGGTTTCAGGACGATAGCATCTTTATCCGGACAGCATCAGGTGAAGAGCGGGGTATGCCGTTGGCGTGGTTCCCCAGGCTTTACAATGCTTCCCAGGCAGAGCGCGAGCGGTTCGAGCTTTCCCCCTTTGGCATTCATTGGCCAGATCTGGATGAAGATTTGAGTTTTGAGGGGTTCTTTACTTATATAAAACTATCATGTTAGCTTAAAGACCGGTTTTTGAGGATTCTTGTTACCGGTTGCGTACACGAGATATTCACAGTGATCTTTTTCATTGCCTTTCGACAATTCAGCTTCTCTTTTTAGCTACGAAAACCTGCGCTGCGACCTGGTACAGGCAGAGAGCCAGACACCCAATCGCGAGGCTGGCATACACAATAGATATCATAGGATCAAAAACCGTGGGTTGCTAATTACTTCTACGAATGTAAGATTTGTGATAAAAAATAGCAAATCAGTTACATTTTAAATTACTTAGAATAGGTCGCTAAGAACGCCCGTTTTCCGAAACATTTAATGGCGCGTTCGCGTTGAACTAAAGTTGGTACGTCCTCTATCCGCCAGATTTCCGCTCCCAAATCCACTAGTCGAAACCTGTTCCTGAGTTACAGATAGAGAGCTAAGCTCGGTCTCAAAATACCTGGGAAATATGTGACTTTAATATGCCTTTGTGATGCGAAATAGTTGATGAGTGAACCGTTCGGCCGCGATGCCATATTACAACGTGACAACCTTAGAAGGGTCTAATCATTGGTTTTAGACTTGATCTTCGAGCGATCGCTCACAAAGAAACACTTCTTACCGAACAGCGGCCGATCTTAGAGAATATACTTAAGAAGTAGGTTGTCGCAGCTACAAACACGACTATTTGCGGTACTTTTTTCGATTATAGCTGCTGAATATCACTGGAACCATCCAACTGGTCCTTTGATGTTTCCCATGACGGTAAAAAACATCCCACTCTGGAATCAATTTCACTACACGAATTGCTTCGAGATTATAATCTGGATTTTGTCCTCTTAAGACTTTGACGCTGTCCACGACGCCATTCTCATTGGCGGAAAACGAGACAAATACCCTGATTTCTTCTTCGCCTGTATCAGCCAACTTATCCCAGCTAATGCTAGAGTATATAAATTCTTGCAGTTTGCCGGGGCTTTTACTGTAAATTGACTCGCTCGTCCTTGAATTGTCGTACGTTTTCGTCGTACTGAGCAAGGCCTATGATGATCAGTCTCAGGGTACAAGCTTTTGTGAGAATGGCTTAATCGAATAACTTGCAGTTATGTTAAGCAGACGGTGCTGCAGCTAAAGAAAACGCAGTACTACTTTTTCTCCCCAGTTTTGAAAAGTTATTCGAGGTTATGTTTCCTTAGAGGGCGTGCCTTCGCTTGCAATCCCGTTAGGTGCTTGGTTCGCCAATCCAAAAAGTTGTTTAGCACTTAGCACGATCATTACTAATGCTATAGCAATGATGGCACAAAAGAGGGGAGCCAAGTGTCGTACCCTACCCTTTCCCGGAAGCGTGGCTCGTCCAGTAGACGAATCAAGGCGCACTCTAATGCTGTCGGCCTTGGCTATGTGGCGAAAATACTTTCTTGCACAAGGAAAGCTATACTGAATTCCTTGATGTTCGGCGTAGATGTAGTCCGGGAATTTTAACGTTCCTGCACCTCTCTCTCTCGCTGTTATTTTCATGACTACTGATATTCCACGATTGGCTATTTGGTCCTCGATAGACGCTTTCTGATACATTCGGTAAATCAAGGCGAGCAGCAGCATACCAATCAAAGCAGTCATTAACAGCCAACCTGCCCTGTGTATATCATTTATTTGCCCTGGCCTCATAGTTATTTTCGCTTACTGGTGAATGTGGTCGTTAAAATATCTCATGGGCACATGGCAAAGTAAATCTTTATTCAGAAGGCTAAATGCTGGCACGAGAGGACATATTCTTTGTCAAAAACAGCAGGAAAAGCTCAGCAGAGAGTAAATCTGCATTCTCTGAATAGTTATGCGATCAGGCAGATTTTAGCGAAGTAAGCTTACGATTCGCAAACAAGCCAACTTACCTGTCAATACTTACGGGCGCCCACCTGCATGATACCCTCCGAAGGCTAAATTTCTCCAAAAGCTAAAAATGGGATAAGTGGCGACTCGAGTAGGGTCATATGGCAGGAAATGCCAGAATCCTTATCGACTGGTTTCAATGTGGCGTGTACAAATAAGCTAATAGATCAACCACAGCCATACGATCCTTCTCGTAGATTATGAAAATAGAAATAACACAACTTTTAGAGCAATATTAGATTACTATACTACGAATATTTACATTTTTTGGAAAGAGCCCTGATTGTTCTTGACAGTTTTTTTATTGCTATTTAATTGAAGTCATTTCTTTCAAATTGAGTTTTCCGATGATTTTACTATTTCGGAAGCAATCTACTCACCAAGCTTACCCTATCTTGGAACTAAGTTTTGCTCTATTAAATGAGCTTCTCCAAGTGCAGTCACCTTGTAGCCGTTCCATCTTACATTTTCTTTGCCGTACATATCGTCTACATACTCCGTCCACTCAATAAACCCTGTTGCAAAAAGTTCATCTATAATGTTGGCTATCGATTTGCCCATTTGGAAGTAATCCGTACTAAAGCTATCAGGATGGTGTAATTCAGCCCAAAAAAGCAAGTTACGATAGCTCATGCGACGTTTGTAGAGAATGAGCAGCACTTTTTCTTTCATAGAATTGCAAAATTAAATAATCACCTCGAGTTCTTCGGGTTCAATCATGCGATAACTACGTCTAGTCGTAAGTCTCCATTTCTTCCGCAAGTGACCTTCCCGTAGATGAGCTTGCTCAGGAGTCAAGTAATCGCAACTGGCATGGGGACGGAGCGAGTTGTACGAAGTGATAACTCTCTGAATTTCTTCGAGCGCGTGTTGATGTGACAGGAAGCTTCGGTTCTCTAAAATCTCTTCTTTGATCATCCGGTTGATCCGCTCAGCGATTTGGTTTTCACGCGCGATGAAGTTTTTCTGCCCCAATCCGAGGCAGATCCGACGGATCGTCTTTACTTTTTCAAGCAACATCTCATATTCAAAAGAAGACTGGTCTCGTTGTTTCTGCCTTTCATACCAAGCCTGACGGCTTTTCCCAAACAGGTCGCAGAGTTTTTGCATACCAACCAATGGATGCTGGATGCTTAAATGGTTTACTGTTTGGGACCAGACTTTTTCGGATTGGGATTTTGAACTGCTGCTCAGCCAGATTAATCATCGTGACTAAAGCTTCGTTTTCTAGTTGCAATTTCTGATTGTGCTGTTCCAGGTCAGCCAATCTTCTTTTCAAAGTGGCCAGTTCGTTGACATTCTTTTTCATGAAACAGAGCATTTTGGGACCAACAATTCGCCTTCGGTTTCGGTACCGGTGATAATAACGGTTCCAGCGCATCAATAAGTTACGCGATATTCCTGCTGCATCCAAGATTTGCTTCTCTGTACAAATGCCGGATCTGTACAGCTCAACCAGCTGCCGCTTAACTAAACCAGTTTTGGACTTAATTGCCAGCTTCATGTGTAATCTACCTCGCAGACCAGGGCGAATCTCCGGGAAACGATCAGAAACATTAACTGCTTAATTGCACATATAGCGTTACCCCTATCCATGCATGACAGCTAGGTGCATATTTCCAATGTAGATTTCCAGCCAATAGCAGTCGCAGAGGATGTGGCGCAACTTGTGTCACTGCAAAAGCCTGATATTCCAGCAACCGCGCATTCACTGTATTTCGCGACCGTTTCGCGGATTGACGAAATACAGTGAGTCCAAAAGCTCAAAAACTCCATATACGCGCTCACAGCCAAGAAATTACGCATCGGCACAACTATTGACTTTTAGGGTATACCTCAACTCAAAAGCAATAGGATGAACCACCAACTCTCACCCGCGGGCGCCGAGCACTCCCTGCTCTCCGCTGTCCGGCGGCAGGCGGCGCGCCTTCCGGAAGCAGCGTTCGGCCGCCGAACTTTCTCCGGCACCGATGCGGCACTGCTGCATTCGCTGGGAATTCGCACCGGCGCCGATGTGCCGGTTCCGGCCGTAGCCCATACACTATCGCGATGGCGCGACATTACCGCACAGAGCGGCGTCGATCGGCTCCAGAGACTATTTTCCAACACCCGCACCATTCCCTTTTCCGACTGTTCAGAGATCGGACACGCCTCAGATATCTGGTATGGTCTGCTCAGCGAGGTCATCCGGCCGCTCGGCAGGATGGATTGGGAATTCATATTCTACCTGGGTGATTCCGCCACCCGGCATTTCTTCGATGTAGACGAAATCATGGATGTAATGGGCAGTTTTACAAAAACCGGCCATGTAACAGTGGCGCTCGATGAGCAGGAAGCGCAGGGCTTGTGGTCGCAGCTGTTCAGCGGAAAACAAACGCAGCCATTTAACCTGGCCGATCCCTATGCTCGCGGCCGCTACCGTTCCGTTTTTCAAACGATGGAGGTAGAGCGGCTTATTATCTATTCAGATTCAAAAGCGCTTTTGCTTATGGAAGCAACGCATTTCGAAGTGATGCGCCCACCCGTGCCTGCACACACGCACAACGCTCTGGAACGGGCCAATTTCATTGAAGGATATGCATTAGGCCTCGAAAGCGGGATGAATGCTTCGGAAAGCCTCATGCTGGGGATCGCCACTTCCGGATCGGTG
The DNA here is from genome assembly GCF_019924045.1 of Dyadobacter fermentans. Taxonomy (GTDB): domain Bacteria; phylum Bacteroidota; class Bacteroidia; order Cytophagales; family Spirosomataceae; genus Dyadobacter; species Dyadobacter fermentans_A. The sequence continues at coordinate 45,752 of NZ_JAHXBN010000039.1, forward strand.
CCTGAAAACAGTCCCTACCCGGTCAAAACGGCCGTGCTGCATTTCCTGACTGAATGGATAAACCGCATTTGAACAAAAAATCATGAAAGCACCCACCCGCCACGACCATACCTCACCGGACGCCGATACGGGCACCCTTGAATTTCTCGAAAAACAGCGCAGGATACTGCTTGACCTGAGCGACGACATCACCCAAATACGCGACAAGAATGACCTGATCGTCCTCTTTTCATCCCGGATTAAGGATCTGTTTTATTTCAAACATACGATCGTGACGCTGATCGACCCGGAACGAACCTCCTACCGGCCGTTCCTGCTCGATCCGGCCTCGTCGCCTATTCAAAACCATCCGTCCTATCCTGAGCTAGTGATCTCCGATTTTCCGCTTAGCGGCGCATTCATTGAAGGCGTACTGGAAGCCGGGAAACCCGTCCTGTACCGGATGGCCGACGTGATGGACCTGCCCGGAAGCCCTACGTTTCTCCGCGTGAACTATGAGCGCGGCATACGCGAGATCCTGATGACCCCGCTCAAAAGCAAAAACGAAACGATGGGCTTTCTGCACATGTATACCGACCGACCGGGAAGCATTACAGACGAATTTATCAGCATAATCGACGGCATCGCGCCGCAGATTTCCAGTGCCGTCACAAACATTATCAAAAACGACGAGATCAGGGAAAAAGAATGGATCAACGAAGTGCTGCTGGAATGCAGTAGCGGCTTGGCTACCGTCCGCAGCCGTGAGGAACTGGCGGCAGCTGTGCGGAACACTTTGGTGCGGTTCAATCTTATGCGCGGGTTCGGGATCAGGCGGGTCAATGCCGACCGGGAAACCATGAGCACCTATGTACACGAGGCCGGCGCGGTCGATTTCGGTGCTGAGGCGCTAATGGAGCTGACTCAAAGCCAGTTTCCCGTCGAAGATGGCCTTCAAAACCGGATTATGGCCAGCTCAATCCCGCTGCAAGTCAATATCGACGCGGAGATCCGCCGCGGGCTGACGAGCCGCTACCTGTTTTTGTGGCAGGAAATGGGTTTAAAAACAATGGTAGGCATTGCATTGCGAAACGGTGACGTGACGCTCGGCATTCTCTGGCTCGCCATCGAGCAGGCCGATTTTTCCCTGCTGCAAGGTATCGCCTCTCAGATATCGATCGCCATGTCGAATGTCCTCGCTGCTGAGGAAATTGCCGAACGGGAGCGGGAAAAGGCATTTTTGCTCAATTTCAGCAACGACGTCGCCCGTGTGCGCACGAAGGAAGATCTCAAAAATGCTGTTTACAGGGTGCTCAGTCGCATTATGAATGTGAAACTGGCGATGATCAGCCTGATCGACGATGACGGCAGTACCCTGAAACCATTCATGTATGATAGTTCGCTGTTCGAAAATGCCGGCGAGCAGCTCGATGCGTTGGTGACGGCATCCCGCTCCATTCACGAACCCCTGGCCGCCCGGGTGCTCGCAGCCGAACAATATGTGGTACTGGACCTGACTGACGAGATGCGTAACTGCCCGGACAATGCGTTCCTGCAACTCTGGCAGCGCACCGGCCGGCGCTACATGTTCACAGCCCCGCTCCGAAGCGCACAGTCCGACCTGGGTACGCTCTGGCTGCTCACCGACAGCATCAAAGGCGAGCTTATGCAAGGCATTTGTTCTCAAATATCGACCGCTATTGCCAACATTCAGGCCAATGAGAAGATCCTGGCTTACAAGCGGATGCTTGAAATGGAGAATAGCCAGCTCAAAGAGCAGATCAAGCGGACCTATAACTTTAACGAGATTGTAGGCAGCGGCCCGGAAATGCAGCAGGTGTACGGGCTGATTTCAATGGTATCCGAATCGAGCTCTACCGTACTAATAACAGGTGAAACAGGCACGGGGAAGGAGCTTATCGCCCGGGCGATCCATAACACCTCGCCGCGGAAAGACAAGCTCATGATCAAGGTCAATTGCGCCGCGTTACCTGCCAACCTCATCGAAAGCGAGCTGTTCGGGCATGAAAAGGGCGCATTCACAGGCGCATTGGAACGCCGGATCGGTAAGTTTGAACTGGCCGACAACAGTACGCTTTTCCTGGACGAGATCGGAGAAATGCCCCTGGAAGCGCAGGTGAAGCTGCTGCGGGTGTTGCAGGAAAAGGAATTGGAAAGGATTGGCGGAAAAACGACGGTGAAAGTCAATGTGCGTATCATCGCTGCCACCAACCGCAATCTGGCCGAAGAAGTACAGGCGGGCCGGTTCCGCTCCGATCTCTATTACCGGCTCAATGTATTTCCGATACACCTTCCGCCCTTGCGCGACCGCCGCGACGACATCGCCCCCCTCGCCCACCTGTTCGTGGACCGGTATAGCAAGGCTACGGGTAGGAAAATCAGGAAAATATCCCCGAAAGTGCTTCAAGAGCTCACCAGCTACCCCTGGCCCGGCAATGTCCGCGAGCTCGAACACCTCATGGAACGCAGCGTGCTGCTGACCACCGCGCCAGTTATACAGGAAGTGTACCTGCCCGGCAGGGGCCAGACACACGCTGCGCATTCAGCGGCGCTGAACGGGACATTGGAAGAGGTGGAGCGCCTGCACATTATCGAAACCATGCGGCGGTGCGGCGGCAAGCTGGCCGGCCGCGGCGGCGCGGCGGAATACCTGGGCGTGCCGGCAACTACCTTGCATTCAAAAATCAAGAAACTCGGCATCAACAAGAAGCAGTATTACGCCGCAGCGTCGCGCGATATTTGATGGCGCCGGCTGCCATTGCACGAAATATCGCGGGTTTTAGGGTGGACAAATATATTTAAATGCTTAATAATGAGGAAATTATCTAATTGGCACAGCGATTGAACCAACCATAGTGTTTTCAAACCAAAACATAAACACGCATGAAAATCGTAGTCATTGGCGGAAGCGGGCTCATCGGGTCCAAGGTCGTCAACAATCTCACCAGCCTCGGTCACCAGGTAATCGCGGGATCACCCGCGACGGGCATCAACACCATCACCGGAGAAGGCTTAGCCGGGGCATTGGCTGGCGCCGACATCGTGATCGACGTCGCCAATTCGCCCTCGTTCGAAGACCGGGCCGTGCTGGATTTCTTCACCACATCGGGAAGGAACCTGCTGGCCGCAGAAAAACAAGCAGGTGTAAAGCACCACATTGCATTATCGGTGGTGGGGACGCAGCTACTGACGGAAAGCGGCTACTTCCGGGGAAAGATTGCCCAGGAAAAACTTATTGAGGAAGCGGGTATTCCCTACACGATTGTGCATTCTACGCAGTTTTTCGAGTTCCTTGGCGGCATTGCGCAGTCGGCTACCCAGGGCCAGATCGTCCGATTGTCGGCAGCCTATGTGCAGCCTATTTCATCCGATGACGTAGCTTCTGCCGTTACGGATGTGGCTATCGGCGCACCGCACAACGGCATTGTAGAGATCGCCGGACCGGAGCGTTTCCGCCTGGCAGAGCTCGTACAGAAGTTTCTGAACCTCAAAGGCGACACGCGCTCCGTTGTCACCGACAGCCAGGCCCGGTATTTCGGTGCCGTACTCTCGGACGTCATGCTCATCCCGGCCGGCGACGCGCGCATTGGTGCCACGAGCTTTGCCGAGTGGTTCAAAGCTAGCAACGCATAATCTCTCTTTTCTTTTAACCTAAATCACTTACTACTATGAACCTGTTTGTGCAAATGGTGCAGGAGAGCGGCGGCGACGAATACAAGCAAGAGGTCGAGCTGCTGACCACACGGCCCCATCACCATGACGACCACTCCTCCGAAGGGAGCGAATTCATGGACGACGCGCTGCGCATGAATGAGCAGCTCCTCGACGACGAGGAATAGACCTAAACCGTTTTTTTAAAACCAGTCATGAAGCACTTAGATGTATCCCGGGTTTTTCAAACCGTCAGCTCGGGAGACAGGCAGTTCAATGCCCGGAAGGTCCGGTCAATCCATTTCAATGGCTTGCTAGACCCGCTGATCGGGTTCGACCATTTCGAGCTGACCGCCGATGTTTTCGGTCCGCATCCGCACGCAGGGATGTCCGCATTAAGTTACCTTTTCGAAGATTCGGGGCATTACCATCATCTCGACTCGACAGGCACCGATGTGATAATCACTCCCGGGAGCCTGATGTGGACTTGTGCCGGGCGCGGCGTGGTGCATACTGAATTCCCGGTGCCCGAGGGCGCCCGTGTGCACGGCATACAGGTTTTTCTCAACACCGCCGCCATACGCAAGCAGCACCTTCCCTTGACGCTGTTTATCGAAAGCCGGGATATGCCGGTGGCCGTCATGGATGGCACGGTGGTGAAAGTGGCCGCCGGCCGCGCCGAAGCGGCTGCCAATCCGGTGAAAACGCCTGATCACCTGACCTTCCTCGACGTGCGCATCGCCAGCGGGAATGCATTCCGGCACAATCTGCCCGCGGGCTGGTCGGCAACCGTATATGTGGTATCGGGCGACGCGATTGTTGCTAACGGTCACAGATCCTGGCCCTTAGCAGGTGGCCAGGTACTAGCCGCAAGCCGCTCTTACCGGGACGAAGAACTAATCATATCCGCGACTTCCGACACGCGGCTCATCTTCCTCAGTGCCAGGCCGCTCGGCGAGCCCATCTACTCCGCCGGTTCCATCGCGATGGGGTCGGAAGAAGAGCTCGGAAAAGCCATTTCGGACTTTGAGGAAGGCCACATGGGCTTTATTCGCGTCGAAGGCGATGTCAGGACGATCGTCCTGGCTCCCTGACCAAGCTTTTTTCAATTTTTTATTTACCATTTAATTTCAAAAACAATGAATGATTTCCTGATTGCGATCCACAGAGACATTACCAGCTCCGATCCAATACCGACTCCCGCTCAGATGCAGGCTGCCATGAAACCCTACCAGGACTGGATTGCCGCAATTGGCGCCAAAGGACGCCTGGTGGCACCGCCCAAAAGATGGGATGTCGACGGCCGTGTAATCAAGCAGGGTAATGCGGTGAGCAATGGCCCGTTTGTCGAAAACAAGCAATCTATCGGCGGCTTGTTCCTGATCCAAGCCGAAAACTACGATGAAGCCGTGGCGATTGCCAGCGGTTGCCCGATCATCGAATACGGTGCTTCGGTGGAAGTGCGCATGGCCATTCCGGTACAGTAATCCGGCTGATCATAACAAAGAACGCCCCGCAATATAAGGGGCGTTTTTTATTATGATGATTGAAATGAAAAATGCAATGGCTATTAGTAATAGTCCGACTTGGAAATATGGAGTTTCTTGATCTTCGAATGCAAAGTGGTGGCCGGGATGTCGAGGAATTCGGCGGCGCCGTCCGTTCCGGAGATTTTACCTTCAAAACGCCTGAGGACATCGATAATGTACGCGCGTTCCATTTCCGATAGCGTCAAGCTGGGCAATGCGGGCACGTCCTTTTCAACGGTGCGTTCTTTGGGAAGATGGATTTGCCGGATCATGTGGTCCCGCGTGAGCAGTACGGTGCGCTCGATGAGATGTTCAAGCTCGCGGACATTGCCCGGCCAGGAGTATGCCAGCAACTCGCGGATAATTTCCGGCGCGATGCCGGTCACTTTCCGCCCGGAGTTTTTACTGTATCGGTTCACAAAAAAATGCGCCAGCGGAACGATATCGTCTCGCCGGTCGCGAAGTGGTGGTAATGTAATGGGAAATACATTCAGTCGGTAGTACAGATCCGAACGGAACCGGCCGGCGCGGACTTCCTCTTCAAGGTCGCGGTTGGTGGCAGCAATAATGCGCACGTCCACTTTGACGGTCGTTTTTCCTCCTACTCTCTCTAATTCCTTTTCCTGCAAAACGCGCAGCAGCTTTACCTGGGCTTCCAGCGGCATTTCTGCTATCTCATCGAGAAAAAGTGTACTCTTGTTGGCCAATTCAAACTTGCCGATGCGCCGTTCCACCGCACCGGTGAATGCGCCCTTTTCATGCCCGAACAGTTCGCTTTCAATGAGATTCGCCGGCAATGCGGCGCAATTGATTTTCACCATAAGCTTGTCCTTCCGGGGCGAACTGTTGTGGATCGCGCGCGCGATAAGTTCCTTGCCCGTACCCGTTTCGCCCAGCAGCAGAACCGTCGACGACGAATCCGCTACGAGCGACATCAGGTGATATACTTCCTGCATTTCGGGCCCGCTGCCTACGATCTCGGAAAAGTTGTAGATGGTTCGGATCTGTTCTTTGAGCTGATCGTTTTCAATTTCGAGCAACTGCTTGTAAGCCAATATTTTTTCATTGGCGAGAATATTGGAAATGGCCGTGGAAATCTGCGCACAAAGGCCTTTAAGAAGATTGACATCAAGGTGGTTCGACAGGAAAAACATCGTCCCGAGATTCTGCTCACCTACCCGCAGCGCCGAGGCGTACACTTGCCTCAAACCTAGTTGTTTGAAAAACAGGATATATTCCGGGCTGTTGCCTTTGCGCTCCTCCTCGGCGATGTCAAAAATGATCGGCTCCGCGCTGGCAAGCACCTGCGCAAAAAAATAGTCCGTCACAGCCGTACGGCGAGAAGTGAGCTCATCGAAAAGCCCCATTACACTTGAAAACAGCGAGATATCCCACAGGTACGGCACCAGCGTTTGCCCATCCTCGCCAATCACACGGATCATTGCCAGCCTGGTGTTCAGTAGGCGTTGCAAGGCATTAGAAATGGCCGCTTCCAGGTCCGCCTTGGTGCGTACCGCGGCAATATCCTGGCTGAAATTCAGCAGGAAAGACATACGCTCCCTTTCGGCCAGTTCCGGATTATCGGGCATATATTACGTGACGGCTAGTTTTGATACCTAATTTAATAGCGGCATTACTGGTAAAGATACATGATTTCCTGCTGTTGCAGATCTTCCTCCCATCGGCCGATATACGAAAAAATTCCCGGCTGCTTTTCATCCGTTTCACTTCGTGAGCCAAAAACAATGAGCCCCAATGCGAGGCAACGCACAATATCCAATTGCCGCACAAGCCCGATACAGAAGCCGTCAATGAAACTTTCGCGGGCTTCGGGTGCTATCTCGAATGATGACGCCATCTTTTTGCGGGCCAACAGCACTTGAGCCTGCCGGGTAAACAGCATCGCCTGCGTGGCCGAGTACACCAGCAGCCTGTCTACCAGGATAGTTCGGAATATGGAAACGTATTTTCTTTTCAAATCAGGAAACACCTGGCCGGTGACGCTGCTGTACTCGTGCACGCCGTTGAGCACCATCCACAACTTGATTGCCTCTTCTTCGTCGAGCGCAACCGTTACCTGGCCATGCTCAGCAAACTCGCTGATAATGTCTAGCACTTCTTCCACCTGAAACAAGCGCCTGGAAAGCGGGTCGCCCAGATAAAAAATGAATTCCAGCCCCTGCTTTCCTACTGGCCGGATGACCCCGCGCAGCAAGCTGCTCCAAAGCTCCGAGGCCCCTGAAAGCCCTGCCCAATCCTCGAAAGCGATGGTGCAACAATGTGCCAGAAAAGATTGCAAAACGTGCGTAACGGCGTCGCTGGTGAGGTAGCGCCGCCTGTCCTGCTCGCAGCCTGCTGAAGGAATGCCTTCACTCAGCCGGTGCAGCGGACTGAGATCCTGCTGCGCATTGAGAGTGATGCTCCGGATACCGATCATATGAAGTACCGCGGGTAGAGAAGACTCCCTGATCCCGAGCTCATTAATATGCGTATCGGCGATCAAGCCCTGGCTCGTATTTGCGTGGAGCCGCCTGAGGTAGAAATGCGGTGACTCCGCGAGTGTCCGAAGCTTGATTTTGAGATCGGCGAGGATTGGGCCGGGATTCAGGATTTCGAGGTTAAGCGTTTCCATCGGTTTGATTGTTTGGGGTTAAAGAATAATGTCGTTCCGGGGTTGCAATGCCTCCGGCAATTCCTTTTCGCCCAGCATTTCGCGCAGCTCAATGTCCAGCTGCCGGCTCATTTGCGAAATGGGTACATCGTTGGCATTGCCCTCGAAGGGGTTTTCCGTACTTTCCCCTACCTGTTCGAGTGACATGTACATCCACGAAATGAGCATGCTGAACGGGATGGCCGCCCACGCCATGTAACCTTCGAGCGGCTCTCCCACGACCTGGTTGAGCAGGTCGAAGTCATGGACGATGCCGAACGGCAGCATAAAGCAAAAGGTCCACACGAAAATGCTGTTGATCACCGCATACTGGCGCGGGTAAGGCGAATCTTTGAGCTGCTCGCTTTTGCTTTGCAGCATATAAAAGTCCTTGATCATCCGTTGCAGCTCGGCATATTGCGGGGCGATCACTTCCGCGTTTTCATTGAGCGCCTGGATCGTCTTGCTTTGCAATGCGAGGATTTTCCCAGCCTTGTTCTTCGAATCCAGCACTTCTTCCAGTTCCCCAGGCGCCAACAGCCCGCGCAATTCGCTCTCCAACGAACGGGCGCGTTCGGGTATGTGAAAAAAGCGCTGGTACTCCCTGTTATGGCGCTTCTCATTACTTTCCCAGATCCGGTCCTGGCGCAAATAATAGCGCAAGGCCGTGAGCCAGGCTAGGTGCCGGTAAATCAGCGTCCTGCTTTTGGAATGATCGTTCAGGAAATCGATGCTGATTAGTCCCCAGAAACGGCTCTGGCTGAGAATGTCCGTCCAGATGCGCTGACCTTCGGATGCGCGGTTGTAGGTCTGGGCATTTTTGAAACCCACGGTAAAAGCAGTGGCGGTGCCCAGCAAAGCCACCACCGGCCATGGGACATTCAGCCATTTCAATTCAAATACTTCGTGCAGTATCACGGGAAAAAGCCCCAACAGGAATAGTATGTAGGTATTCCGCCGGGTCCAGATCAGGAATTCTTTCAGTCGGTATGATTTGCCAATATGCATGCGTCTGGTCAGTTGTTTTTAATGTATTTCAAAATCAGCGTATGTTGCGGGCAGCGGAAGCCAGTTCGTTGCGATTAAGGTGTATGTCAAATGCGTCGGATATCATAAAAGGTCCCACGGCCAGGGTAAGGGCAGTAGTATCGAGGAAGTTCCGGCGGCTGTATCGCGATTTCATATTTTCATTGTGTTAAGGAAAGCCCCGGCCACCTTGTCGAAGAAGTGAAAGGTGACCAGGGGACTTATTCTTTCGAAGCGATCTTTTGATCGGGTACACTTACGGCGGCCTGTGCGATAAATGCGGCTACCTTGGCAGGCTGCGAGAGCATCGGAACATGGCTGGCATTCAGTTCCAGGGACTGCGCCTTGATTTTTTTAGCCAATGTCCTTTGCAAACCGGGATTGATCATCCCGTCACGGCCGGCGACGATGTACCACGAGGGTTTGTCGTGCCAAGCTGCTTTACTGACCTTTTCATCCGTTGTGGAAGCGGCCCATTGGCCCTGCGTGGCCAAAATGAGCTTGCGTTCCGACATGGGCAGGTCCAGCGCGAAGTTTTCGAAGATGCCTTTCGGCGTGAGGGTGAGGTAACCGAACGAATCGGCCCGCACCTGGTCATTGCCGGGAGCGAGCGGCGCTGTTTTGGCCACGTCGTTGAGCGACTGCCCGTTATCGGGTGCAAACGCTGCTACATATACGAGCCCTGCCACTTTCGGGTCGTTACCCGCTTCGGTGATCACCACACCGCCCCATGAGTGCCCCACCAGCAGCACCGGACCGTCCTGCAAGGCGACGATGCGTTTGGCCGCAGTCACGTCGCCGTTCAGCGAGATTAGCGGATTTTGCACGGCCGTGACCTTGTAGCCCTTAGCTTCCAGCAGCGGAATCACTTTCGACCAGCTCGAACCGTCAGCGAAGGCACCGTGGACGAGTACGATATTCCTGACACCTTTGGTTTGCGCCTGCACCGGCTGAAACGCCACTAGTGCAAGCAATGTGGCAGCAATCATACCCAGGATTGATTTGTTGAAATACAACATGATAAAGAGTTGGTTATAGATAAATATTTTAAACAAAACAGGCTAGCTAGCCAAGATACTTTTTCAGCTCGGCGCCGACCTGCACAATGTGCGAACGTACTGCCGGCAGCGTGGCCAGGCCATTCAACAGCCCGAAGTCGTGGATCATGCCGTTGTAGCGAACGGTGGTGACGGCGACACCGGCTTCGTCAAGTTTGCGGCCATAGGCTTCCCCTTCGTCGCGCAGGATATCGTTTTCCGCTGTCTGAATGAGCGCCGGGGGCAGCCCTTTGAGCTGTTCCAATGTGGCTTGCAGCGGCGACGCATAGATCGCCTTGCGTTCTTTCGGGTTCGGAATGTAGAGGTCGTACATCCATTTCATGAGCGAGGTACTCAGGAAGCGGTCTTTTCCGAATTTGCGGTAGGATTTGGTGTCAAAATCGGCGTCCACGATCGGCCACATCATCACTTGCAGCTTGATTTCGGGCCCGCCTTTCTCCTTCGCCATCAGGCAGGTGACGGTGCTCATATTTCCCCCGACGCTATTGCCGACGATCGCCAGTCGGCTCCCATCTACATTGATCTGCTGACCGTTGGCCGCCACCCATTTGGTAGCTGCATAAATCTCGTTGATTGCTTGCGGATACCGCGCCTCGGAGGTGCGGGAATAGTTTACAAACACCGCTGCCATGCCCGATTCCACGACAATGTCGCGCACCAGGCGATGGTGTGTTGGAAAATCACCGAGAATCCAGCCGCCGCCGTGGATGAACATAAACACAGGCAATATGCCCGTGGCCCCCTCCGGCCGAACAATGTGCAGGTCCACAGTGTACCCGTCGCTCGTGATCGTTTTCAGATCGATTTCCACACCCGAAACGTCCACTTCCACCGACGCCTGCGCATCGGCAAGCCCGGCCTGCGCTTCGGCGAGCGGCAGCGTTTCCAGGGCGGGCGCGCCGGAGTTGTTGATGCTTTTCAAAAATTCCTTCACTTCACGTGACAGCCTGGGATCGGTCGCATAGTCTTTTACCGGGCGTTCTTTGCGGTTCTTTTTCATTTTTTTTAACTGTTTGATTAATCCGATTTTCAGGCTGGTCCGGCATAGCAGACGGGCAGTTTCCCATCCATTGAATCACCGTGTTGCTGATCGGACTTCGCGGGAACGGCGCGCCGACGTTGGTTTGTCCCGTGCACGAACGGGTGGAAAGTGCACACCCCTTACAGCAGCCTCGGTGAGCTGACACCCGTCATCTTCGTTTCGATGAACGGGGAACCCGTCGCAAAGCCTTCATTCCAGATAACCCTAATAGATACTGGGCCAGCCTAATGTAAATTTTTGTCCCGATAGTTGATAAAAACTGTGTCACCAGAGAAAACGGCCGGGACGAGATGATAGATCGCAATCCACATGCCAGATAATTAAAACCCTGATTGTGAGTAAATTAATTCACACATCAGACATTCTTCAATGGCGATATTTCGTGCAATCACTTCTGGCTGCGCTAAATACAGTCAGCGCTTGGGAAGAACGCCAACCGAGGAGGTGTGCAACTACAAGCAACGAGCAATATTGAGTATAACCGGACAACGGAAACATTTTCACCTCTTGCTTTGAAAGAGATGACAGACTGGATACTTGCTATCGCTCGCATATAGCGTTTGGAAGAGAATTCAAATAACTCCATACTTTAAATACGAAACATATCGCATACCTTAAAAATTAAAAAGGTTATATATATCAGGCAATTGATCCTAAAATATTTATAGTTAATATTGTATAACTTTGGTTATGTTAACTAAAAGATGGCAGACTTCCAGGCCGAGCGCGAGTTCGGAGACAAGCTCTTACGTACAACGAATCCGACAAAATCGGTGTCTAATACCAATATCGACCACTGACGAGCATAGGGCAATACCGGGATCGGCGAAGAAAGTCCCCTGCTTCATCTGGCTAAAAGAACACAGGATCCAGTTTTTGCGCGGGCTTTACCAAATATTGAGTCTTTGAGGCCAGGTAGCGAAGAAAGATAAAGCAGAAGCTTTGGGATTTTTAACCGGACGGCCGAAGAGCTGATGCTTAAGTTGCCTCAATATCAATGCTTTTGGATAACAATATCAACCTAAGTACTCGTTTCGACAAATAAGCACCGAGTAACGTGAGCAAATTTCACGAAAAAAATATTAGCCCTGTTTAATATGTAACTATTTTTATCTATAATTGCACTGACCCTTCTGCTCTACAATAACTAAGCACTCGCAAATAATAGCACCCTAAAGATATGAAACTTCATTCCGAGCACTTTAAATGTTCGGTTGCAGTTTTGCGCATCTTATTTTTTTCGTTTGATTATAAACGACTTCCTTGATCTTTCAACATTACTTTCGACATGAAATTAATATGCTGAAAGTTATACGGAAACCATATGCCCCTCTTTGAACGTTAACTTTACTTGTTAATTTAATCTAGCCAACCAGGAAGAATACTTTTAAAACATTGTATACATTTTGACAACATGAAAAAATTTGTGATTCTGTTTATATGTACAGTCAGTGGCGTGTTTGTCACTTGTAAAGAAGACAAACCATTCGAGTTCGAATGTGTAGATGGCACTATAAATTTTGAACTGTTAAATGATGAGTTAAACCCGCAAGTTCGACTTAAAGATATAGGAAGTAGCAGTACAAATGCTCAGATCATTCAAAGTGAAAACGAGTTGTATAATAAACTTGAAATTGTCTTCCTAAAAAAAAGATTGACTTTGATAAAAAAAGCTTGATCGTAATAAGCTTTAAAACAAACCCACCCGTATCCGTTGAATCTGAGAGCGTAATAGTCGATTGCAATAACAAAAGGATACGGGTAATTGCTGAACTGCGCAGTGCGTCGATTCCAGTAGATAATGTCAATTGCGTTTTTGCAATTTTACCAAAACTTAAATCATATAATATTGAATTCATTCCCAACTACTTAAAATAAATAGCCTATGAAAACTTTTGCTCTATTTAGTTTATTTTTTTCGCTTTTAATGCAATTTTCAAGCCAGGCGCAGAACTTATTTTATAGGCATAATGGTATTCAGATTAAGCTAATAAAATCAGAAAAAAAATCCATCATCCAAACAAAAAATGGAACCAATATCTCAACCTTAATAAAAAACAATCCTTCTATTGACTCACTTAAAGAACTAGCACCAGATCAGAACTTCTACGTACTCTTTAAAAATGGAGCAACCAATAGCCTTCGGCAGTCATTGAATTTAGATACGGATATAATCAGTGTCAATCCAGTCTTGATCACCGCTGATGGAAAGGAACTTGGCTTTATCTCAGAACAAATAATTGTCCGACTAAAACCAAGTGTAAGTGTCCCTAAACGACAGACAGTTTGAAATTAGAGCTTAAACCTTAATTTTAAACTGATGAAAAAGACGAGATTCACAGAGACACAAATTGTTTTGATCCTCAAACAGCAGGAAGCTGGCATCCCGACGAAGGAGATTTGTCGGCAGCATGGCATTTCTGAGGCCACTTTTTACAATTGGAAGAGCCGGTATGGTGGAATGGAAGCTTCCGATGTAAAACGTCTCAAAGATTTGGAGGAGGAGAATTCCCGGTTGAAAAAGATGTTTGCGGACCTGAGCCTGGATAACCAAATACTCAAAGAGATTTTCGTAAAAAAGGGCTGGGCTCTGCCGCAAAAAGGGAATTGACGGAGGAGATTGTTCGCGAGCACGATATCGCTGTGAGCAGAGCCTGTAAAATCGTTAGCCTTGTTCGTTCTCAATATTATTACAGCAGCAAGAAAGATGATTCTGAGGTAATTGAGTCGTTGCAGGACTTGGCATTCAAACACCCCTCATACGGGTTTAGAAAGCTGTTTGCCTACCTGCGAAGATCAGGTAAGCCATGGAATCATAAGCGAGTTCACCGCATTTATCAAGTTTTGAAGCTGAATAAGAGGCGAAAAGGAAAACGACGATTACCCGATCGGGTTAGGCAACCATTAGCACAGCCTGCCCATATAAATGAAGTATGGAGTGTCGATTTCATGAGTGATAGCATGATTGGAAATCGCAAGTTTCGCACGTTCAACGTTATCGACGATTGCTCTCGTGAGGCATTGGCCATAGAAATAGACACATCACTTTCCGCTAAGCGGATCATTAGGACTTTGAACCGTATTGGCGAAAGCAGGGGATTCCCAATCGCGATCAGATCGGACAATGGGCCGGAATTCACCTCCGGAAATTTCACGATCTGGTGTGAGGAAAAAGGGATTGAAACCAGATTTATACAGCCAGGCAAGCCAACGCAAAACGGGTATATCGAACGATTTAACCGACTGTACAGGGAAGCCGTTCTTGACGCATATTTGTTCTTCGACCTAGATCAGGTTAGGCAATTAACCGATGAATGGGTCGAAGAATACAATGAGCGACGACCGCATGAAGGCTTAGGGAACAACACTCCCAATGAATGGAGGCTAAATCTGGAAAAGACGTCATGATTTTAAAATCGACTTATACATGGATTGGAATATTGTTATCCAAGAACAAAAAGCTAAATGCCAGGTGCTAGGCAGCGAATTTTGGCCAATCGAATTAGATCAAA
>NZ_JAHXBN010000040.1 GCF_019924045.1 Dyadobacter fermentans
TACGCGTTACGCACCCGTACGACAGTGACATTGCTGCCCCTTCGCCTTGCATGTATTAAGCCTGCCGCTAGCGTTCATCCTGAGCCAGGATCAAACTCTCCATTGTAAATGTTTGTTTGCTACATTAAGTAGCTTAATTCTATTCAAACGAGTTTTTCTTACTCTTTTGGTCTATCTCATCATGTCAAAGAACAGTGCCAACCGCGCTTTTTTTTCTTCGTGTCAGTCGCTTCGTTTGCGATTGGGATTGCAAAGGTAGAAAACATTTTTTCAAGTCCAACACCTAGGCAAGAAAAAAGTCGAAAAATTTGAAAGTTCTTCGACTTTTTAAATTATTCAAAAGCATTGTACAATTATTCCCCGGAAAGGAACGGATATTTATAGTCTTTCGGTGAAACGAGCGTCTCTTTCAATGCACGCGGTGATACCCATCTCAGCAGGTTTAAAACGGATCCGGCTTTATCATTTGTACCTGATGCCCGTGCCCCGCCGAATGGCTGCTGCCCTACTACGGCCCCCGTCGGTTTGTCGTTTACATAGAAGTTCCCCGCTGCATTTACCAAATGCCTGGTCGCATATTCTATGGCATAGCGGTCTTTTGAAAATACTGCGCCTGTCAATGCATAGGGAGAAGTGGCGTCGATGACGGGAATGATCTGCTCGAATTCATTTTCATCATACACATATATAGTCAGCACCGGCCCAAAGATCTCTTCGCACAGGGTCACATAATCCGGCTTGAAGGCCTGGATAATGGTCGGCTCGACAAAATACCCTTTGCTCTTATCAAAATTGCCGCCTGCGACGATTTCCGTGTCGGCGCTGGCCTTTGCCCCATCTATATAAGAAGCGATCTTGTCGAACGATTTTTCATCGATTACCGCATTCACGAAGTTCGAGAAATCCTCCACGCCACCCATTTTGATCTCGGCCAGATCAGCGAGCATAAATGCCTTTACTTTTTCCCACAAATTGGAAGGAATATAAGCCCGCGAAGCCGCCGAGCATTTCTGCCCCTGGTATTCGAATGCGCCGCGTACAAGGCCCGTTGCAACCGCCTTCGCGTCCGCGGACTTATGTGCGAGCACAAAGTCCTTACCGCCGGTCTCGCCCACAATTCTTGGAAATGTCTTATAAGTAGCAATATTCTCGCCGATCGTTTTCCAGATCGTTTGAAAGACCTTGGTACTACCTGTAAAATGCACCCCCGAGAAATCAGGATGCTTGAAGATCACGTCCCCAGCAACCGGTCCATCCGCAAGAACCATATTAATAACACCATCCGGCAACCCCGCTTCCTTGAATACTTTCATGATCACATTGGCTGCGTACACCTGTGTAAATGCCGGCTTCCAAATCACCACATTACCCATTAATGCGGGTGCAGCGGGCAAGTTTCCGGCGATGGCCGTGAAGTTGAACGGGGTAATAGCGAAGATAAAACCTTCCAGCGGACGGTATTCCATACGGTTCCAAACACCCTCCGAAGAAACAGGCTGCTGCTCATAAATATCCCGCATGAAATTTACATTAAGGCGCAGGAAATCAATGATTTCACAAGCCGAGTCGATCTCTGCCTGGTAGGCATTTTTAGACTGCCCCAGCATCGTTGCCGCATTCATTTCGGCGCGGTACGGACCGGCAATCAGCTCCGCCGCTTTCAGGAATATCGCTGCGCGTTGCTCCCAGGTAAGTGCTCCCCAGCCTTTTCTCGCTTCCAAAGCCGCATCGATCGCCTTGGCCACATCTTCCTTGGTTCCCTCATGAAAATAGCCCAGAATGTGCTGATGATCGTGGGGCGGAGATACCACCTTTTTATTCTGCGAATAGACCTCCTCGCTACCTATGTATTGTGGTATATCAATGACTTTGGCGCGAGCATCTGCCAGCGCTTTTTTGAGTTCTGAGCGTTCCGGGCTGCCTGGTGCGTAGCTTTTAACCGGCTCATTTTTTAACGCCGGCACATTGAAAATTCCTATCGACATGTTATTTGGTTTGTTATATTGATTATTCTACTTATTACTACTGAACAAAGTTATCGGACAGCACGATCCCCGCAATGATTTCGCCACAAGTACCATCCGGGCATTTACTTTGAAATTCCATTTAAAAGTCGCCAAAATAACTGACCTGCTGGTATTTTAGTTAAATTTGCGCTCCCATTTTTCGGATCAATTCATATCAAAAATGATATTCTACAGTACCAAAACTGCCGACCTGAAAGCATCCCTGGAAGAAGCTATTTTCAATAGCCTTCCACCCGATAACGGTCTCTACATGCCAGAATCCATTCCCACAATTTCAAAGGAGTTTCTGGATGATATTGAAAATAAATCCTTCAAAGAGATCGCCATCGAGGTGACAGCCACGCTTTTGGGCAGTGAAATTACAAGAAGTGAAATTGAATCCATCATCGATCGCGCATATGATTTCGAAGCGCCGGTTGTCCAAATTACGCCGAACGACTACGTGCTCGAACTGTTCCATGGCCCATCGATGGCGTTTAAAGACTTTGGAGCGCGATTTATGGCGGCGATCATGTCCTACTTTTTACTTCGCTCCAACAAAGAAATACGCATTCTGGTGGCGACTTCGGGCGACACTGGTGGCGCAGTTGCACAAGGATTTTATAAAGTACCGGGCATTTCAGTCACCATCCTCTACCCGAGCGGAAAAGTAAGCGACATTCAGGAAAAACAATTGACCACGCTCGGCCATAATGTAACGGCGCTGGAAGTGGACGGTACTTTCGACGATTGCCAGCGCCTGGTGAAGGAAGCGTTTCTCGATCCTGAATTAAGTGCAAAATACAATCTCGCATCAGCCAACTCTATTAACATCGCCCGGCTCATTCCACAATCATTCTATTACTTCTCGGCTTATGCGCAGCTGAAGAAATTAGGTAAGCCTTTGGTGATCTCCGTGCCAAGCGGAAACTTTGGAAACCTCAGCGCGGGCATACTCGCCTATCGCATGGGCTTGCCGATCGAACATTTCATCGCTGCGACGAATGTAAACAATGCGGTACCCCGTTACCTTGAGTCCGGCAACTACGAACCGCTTCCTTCCATCGAAACAATATCCAATGCGATGGACGTCGGCAGCCCGAGCAACTTTGTCCGGCTCACGCGATTTTTCGGTGACGACTGGAATGCGATCAACGAAAAAGTTTCAGGCGCTTTCTTCAACGACGAGCAAACCCAAAAAGCAATGCGGGAAGTTTTTGGGAATGCGAACTACGTGATGTGCCCACACACCGCCGTTGCCTACCGGGGTCTCCAGGAGTATCGGAAAAAAACGAACAGCGATTTTACCGGCGTCTTCCTTTCGACCGCCCATCCGGCTAAATTTATCGACCTCGTGGAAGAAACACTGGGAAAAAGCATCGATGTGCCCGAAAGATTGAAATCGCTGCTCGACATTGAAAAAGTGTCGATCAAAATGAAACCTGAATTTTCGGAATTCAAATCACTATTAATGAGTGAGTTAAAATAGAAAAATCGGCTTTTAATGCGCCTGAGATTTGAATATTTGACTGAATCCGGGTAGAAGCACGTGAATTTTAAAATGTAAAAGGCCCCGAAGCGTCAAACTCCGGGGCCTTTTTCCATACTTCTTAAAAATTCTCTAGTTGATCACATCGCCCCTCAAAATCCGGAAGCGCTTCCTCGACTCGGCGACAAAAATGCTGCCCGGGTATTTTTCCATCAGCTCCTGGTACAACTTCATCGCCTGGTCCTTGTCGTTGAGTTTCTCCTGGTAGAGCTTCGCCATCGCGAAGAGCGCGTCATCGCCATACAGGTCATGGCCGAATTTTGAATACAACAATTTCAGATCCGCCATTGCCTGCTGGTTGCTGTCGAGCTTGATGTAAGTCTTGGCAGTGAGCCAGAGAATTTCGTCGGCCAGGCTGTGGTTCTCATACTTTTTGTAAAGCTGCTTCAAAGTATCGATCGCCTCGAACTTCTTGTTCTGGAACAATTGCAGTTCCACGGAGGAGTACGCTTTCATCGCAGCCTCGGTACTATCGAGCCCCGTATTGTCCATGATTAATAGCGAAAGCTCATTGGCATCGTTTGCAATCTCCCGGCTTGTCGCTTTTTTCAGGATATCGAGCACCGCCTTAGCGAGCTCAAACTCCCCTTTGAAATAATGCAACTTCGCATTACGCAGCTTCGCTTCATAACCCAGCACATCGTCCTTCTGCGATTTTTCGACTTGTGAGTACACCAATGTCGCTTCCCAGGGTTCGCCTTGCAGCAGATAAATATCGCCCAGATCGAGCTTGCATTTATCGACAAAACTCTTCTCAGCCTTACCTGCTTCGATAGCCATTTGCAATATCTCAATCGCTTTTTTGAAATCATCCATATAGAATGCATTCAAAATCGCCATGTTACGCAGCGCTTCGATCGTGCGCACATTCACGCCCAGCTCGTCTACAAGTTGCTGATACTGTCCAAGAAGCTTCTGCACTTCGCTACGCTTTACCGGATAGGTGTTTTTAACCTGCTCCTCCCTTGCAAAAATGGCCATTCTGCGGGCCACCGGGTAGAGCTGGCCTTTCGGATATTCCTTCACCAGGTGATCGAAGATCGTTCCTGCGTTGGTATAATCATTATTCTGCAAGGCCAGCATCCCGAGATTATAAAGCCGCGCCCCGTTGTGTTTGAAACGGCGATCCAGCGCACGCTCCTGGATGAATGCTTTGTAAAAATCCTTGCGCTGCACCTGGTACCAAATCAGCAGTTCATTATAAAAGCCCTCCTGTGGAAACTTCTGGATCTTATCATATAGTACCTTTTCCAGTAATGCCTGCTCCTTCTCGTCTTTCGTAAAGTCCTGAAGCATATTCTGTACTACCTCCGTATTCTGATAGCGCATTCCGTAAGAAAGCAGCTCGTCGATCATCTTCTCGGGCTGGTTCAGGTCCCGGTAAACGCTTGCCAGTTCCAGCTGGAAAATGTCGTAGCGCTTTGCACTCTCGCGCGCTTCGAGCAAGATATTCTTCGCCCATTCCGACTGATTTTGTGCCCGGAATTCCTCTGCCAGATCGCGTTTAAGCTCCGTTCTCACACCGGATGCGGTAATGACCTGCTCATACCTTTTGGACGCCTCCACGGCCTTCCCCTGATTCTCAAGCATAATGCCCCAGTTGAGATAATACCAGGCCGCATTATTGGCATCACCTTTGATCTGCTTTTTGAAAAACTGCTCGCCATCTCCCCAGGCTTTACTCTTCACAATACAGCTGGTGTAATTCTTAAGCGAGTTTTTTTCAAAAGAGCTTTTCAGGAAGGAAGAATAGTAACTAAGCGCCTTTGGACAATCCCCGTTTTTGAAATATTCCTCGGCCAGCTCCCGCTCGCCCTGCCCGAACGCCGCGGCCGCCCCGGAAAGCAGAAATCCTATCATCAAACAGCTCGTAACCCTTTTCATAATAGATAAAAAAATCTTTTTCCTTTAGTTATTATCCTTCAGTGTGCCTGTGGATTTGTGAATAAAAGCCTTATCCACTGTAGATTAACATACTTATCCACAAAATGTGAATAAGTATGTGTAGTTATCCACTGTAGAATTTTTGAAAATCAACATTTAAATAGTTGAAATACAAGTTAGGAAATATTCTGTACACATCGGAATGTGGGTAAACGCCTTTAGTTGACTACATTTGTTATCCACAGTTTCTAAAGTGAATCAACGTACTGTTAACTTCGATTTAGCTGCTGGTTATCCACTGGAGGCCCGAATTCACTTTTTTATCCACACATATTAGGGGTTATCCACAAGGTTGTTCACATTTTCGCCCCTCTTACCAACAAAATATCCGCGTTATTCACATAGTTATCCACAGACTGTAGACAAAAATGTCATTATTTTTCTCCAGGAATGGTGATGTTGATATCGTTCAACTCAAAATTTGCCTTCAAAAGGATCTTATCCGGGAGGTAATAGATCGGTTCAGGCTGCAGGTCCTTGTCCATTTGGCCGGTGTCCCACCTTCTGTTCCGATTTTTGTCGATGGTAATGCGTAAAAAATATTTTCCTTGAGGGATATTCTTGAAAGTGTAGGGCGATTGGTAAAGCGTTTCGACGACTTTATACTGCTCGTCGACCAGGTCGAGAATGAAATGCACGGAAGTATCGGCATTCGTCACGCGGCCGCGGATTACCCCATAATCTTCTTCCTTTAAAATAGTATGCCGTAGCAGCGTTTTTGGAAGCGTATCGCCTTCGACGCTGATGATCGAGCCTTTCGGAATGTCCCACTTCACGGTGTCTTTAGCGAACGATTTTGCATCGATTGTGAGGATATTGTGGTTTTTGTTCCAATTGTATTTAAATGCGCTTAAAGGCTCATGTGTGAGGCTATCGGAAATCAATGCGATCTTCTGATCGTCGATTGTACGAACCGGCTTGTTCAGGATCAGCTTGTAGGTGAAAGTGTTTGTGACGGGTTTATTTGCCTCAGGAATGGTCGTAAATGACAGTGGATCGAGCTGGCGCTGCTTACCACGCTGTGCCTGAAATGCGATTTTTTGCTCGAATTCGTTCGTTGCGCCTAAGGAATCCAAAGTTTTGAGTTTTACAAAAACGGTGTCGGGATGCGGCTCCACATTGAAAAATTTGAGGTTTGTACCATTCGGTTCAAGCAGGTAGGGGAGTGAATCTTTATTAACGAATGCCACTTCTACGTTTTCAATAGGCTTACTGAACACGACTGAATAGTTGTTCACTTTAGGCAAGGTACGCTGCACTTTTAATGCGGTGTTGTCCGATAGAAACATATTCAGCTGATAGGCCGCGGAATCGGTGCCGGCAGTGATGGTTTTGCCCCAAAACCCCATACGCTCATCTTTTGCGTTGAAAAGCATATTGCGGTTTTTATCGTCGATTGCGATCAATTTGTATTGCCTCGTCTGAATATTTTCAATGGAAAACACACCGCTGCTATCGGTGCGGGAAAAATAGTAGGGCTTCTGTTTGGCGATATTGAGCGTGTCGCTGACGTTATACAGACCCACGAGCGCGTCGAAAATAGGCTTGTTGGTACGGATATCTTTGAGGGTACCATACACACGCCCGGAGTCGAGCGAGTTGCCGGTACTGAAGACAATTTTGAGGTTTTTTGCCGGATTTTTTTCCGCGAAATCCTTGATGGCGTCGCCGAAATTCAGTGTAAAAGTGGTGCTGTCCTTGAATTGATTTTTGAAAGAAAGCAGCACAGACATACCATTTTGCTTGTAAGAGTAGGGGTTATCGGCCTCGGGCGTGATGACGAGCTTCTGATTGATATTGTCGACTACCACGTATTCATCGAAGAATAGCTCAATCTTTTTTCCTTTAAAATTGAGGGTTTTGTTCATAGGATTGCTTTCCACGAGCATGGGTGGAATGGAGTCCCTTTTTCCTCCGGTAGGCGGTACTTGTTGTGCGCAGCGTTCGAAGAAGAACAGTATGAGGATGGCAAATACAATCGTTCTAAGCATTTTCAGATGAATTTAAAAAGCCCCCAATACAGTGGGTATTGAGGGCCGTTTGATGTGTTGGTACTGGTCAGTTTTTCGAGATAATGTAGATCAGGCTGGAAGTATTGAGCTCTTTATTGGTGCCTGCGCGGCCTTTCAGATTGGATTGCAGTCCGGTGATCGCACTATCGATTAGATTGGTTTTACTGCTTTTATACTTTGTACTCAGCATGCTCACATAAAAGGAATCGAACCACATTGGGAGTATCTTTTTTACGGTCAATCCGTGCGTTTGAAGAAGCTTTTTCATCGTGGCACGGGTGAAATGATACAAATGGCGTGGAACGTCGTAGGCGGCCCAAAAACGGCCATATTTCACGGCGTCATACGACTGCGGATTGGGTACCGCGATAATGATCCGCCCGTTTGGTTTTAGGTGATTTTGCAGCCAGTCGATCGTTTCATTCAGTTTATGGACGTGTTCCAATACGTGCCACATGGTGATAATGTCGTATTGCTGTGCGCCCAGGTCTTCTTCAAAAATGCTTTTGAAAACAGTGGCCCCTACCCTTTTGGAAGCAACGTCGCGCGCTCCGGAGTCCGGTTCGGTGCCGAAGGTTTTCCATCCATTCAGCTTTACAGCGCTTAGGAAATTGCCGGTCCCACAACCAATATCGAGCAAGTTTCCCTTCGGTTGAACGAGGTTGTTGATGAGTTTTACCTTCTCTTCGATCGTATGATTTCGTACAGAAGTATACACTTTACTCATCAAGTCTTTGGCTTCGTCATGATGGGAAATGTAGTCCTGCGACTCATAATATGCTCCTATCTGCTCTTCCGACGGACGCGGATTCGTGAACAGAAAGTAGCAGGAATTGCATTGTTGGATCGTGAATTCTTTGTGCGAAACGGTATAATCCTCCACATTCAGGTAGTTGCTGAAACTGGATTGCTGGCATACCGGGCATTTGTCGAGCGTTTCTAAAGACATTAGCGGCCTATATAAAGCATTAAAACAGAAATATCCGAAGGGCTGACGCCGCTGATGCGCGACGCCTGGCCGATCGTGGAAGGACGTGTTCTTTTCAGTTTTTCACGGCCTTCAAAGGACAAGGAAGTGACCCCATCGTAGTTGAAATTCTCTACAATCGCGAGGTTTTCCAGCTTGTTCATTTTCTCCACGAGCAGCATTTCTTTTTCAATGTAGCTGTCGTATTTCAAATTGATCTCGGCTTGCTGTACGGAATCGATGCTATATTCGGCGAGCAATTCGGTTACCACAGGGCTGGCTTCCAGCAACTGATCGATGGAAATCTGCGGCCTTCTAAGCAGCTGCGCTATCGCGATTTTCTCCCGTATCGGCGCGGTACCGATCGCTTCGAGCGCTGGATTGATCTCGTCGGGCGTCAACTTGGTGGCGCTCAGTTTGGCGATAATTTCTTCGGTTTCGCGTTTCTTTTTGCGTACTGCCTCTACCCTTTCGTTGCTGGCCAGTCCGATTTCGTAGCCCTTTTCAGTAAGCCTTAAATCGGCATTATCCTGGCGGAGCAATGTGCGGTATTCAGCGCGGGATGTGAACATGCGGTAAGGCTCTTCGGTACCTTTGTTAATGAGGTCGTCGATGAGCACGCCGATGTACGCTTCGGATCTTTTCAGAACGAATGGGTCCAGATCGTTCACATTGCGGTGCGCATTGATGCCGGCCATCAGTCCCTGGCAGGCGGCTTCTTCGTAGCCTGTGGTACCGTTGATCTGCCCTGCAAAAAACAGGTTCTTCACCAGGTGCGTTTCGAGCGTCGACTTCAGTTGCGTTGGCGGGAAGTAATCGTATTCGATCGCGTAGCCCGGGCGGAACATCTTGGCATTTTCGAAGCCGGGGATTTTCCGAAGTGCAGCATATTGGACGTCTTCCGGCAGCGAGGTCGAGAAGCCATTGACATAGACTTCCACGGTATCCCACCCTTCCGGTTCTACGAAAATTTGGTGACGGTCCTTATCCGCAAAGCGATTGATCTTGTCCTCCACCGACGGGCAGTACCGGGGCCCTAGCCCTTTAATGCGACCCGAAAACATCGGAGATTTTTCGAATCCGGTTTTCAATACATCGTGTACTTCCTGGTTGGTGTAGGTGATCCAGCAGCTGCGCTGTTTGGCGAGCGGCTTGGTATCGGTGTAGGAGAACTTGGCCGGGTTTTCGTCGCCGGGTTGCTCCTCCATTTTCGAGTAGTCGAGCGAGCGGCCATCCACGCGCGGGGGCGTGCCGGTTTTCATACGCCCGGCTTCGAAGCCGAGCGTTACCAATTGCTCAGTCAAACCGGTCGCGGACTTCTCTCCCGTGCGGCCTCCACCGAAGTTCTTTTCGCCGATATGGATAAGGCCATTCAGG
Organism: Dyadobacter fermentans; assembly: GCF_019924045.1. GTDB lineage: Bacteria > Bacteroidota > Bacteroidia > Cytophagales > Spirosomataceae > Dyadobacter > Dyadobacter fermentans_A. The sequence goes on from NZ_JAHXBN010000040.1 coordinate 9,856, forward strand.
AAAGTACCGTTGGTTAGGACCACAGCCTTCGAGCGTATTTCAATGCCCAGGCTCGTTACTACTCCACAGGCTTTGCCATCCTCGACGATGATATTCTTGGCAGTGTCCTGCCAGAAGTCGACGTTCGGATTGTTCTCGAGAATGGATCTCCATTCCTCGGCAAACCTCACCCGGTCGCTTTGGCAACGTGGGCTCCACATGGCCGGACCTTTGGAGAGGTTGAGCATCCGAAACTGGATCATCGTTTTGTCGGAGACGATCCCCGACTGCCCGCCGAGCGCGTCGATCTCCCGGACGATCTGTCCTTTCGCGACGCCCCCCATGGCAGGGTTGCACGACATCTGTGCGATGGTGTGCATATTCATTGTGATCAGCAGTACGGAGGAGCCCATCGTCGCTGCGGCAGCGGCGGCTTCGCATCCGGCATGGCCTGCGCCTACCACGATCACATCATATTCCTGAAACATATTATTACTCACTTGTTAAACCACTTTAATTAAAGTGTTCCACGTGGAAATTTAACTAGAACAGCCTAAGATACTCATCTTCTTTAGCCCTCATGGCTGTTTTAAGCGCTTCACTCGTGTCGTCATGACCCGCGAGATGTAGCAGCCCGTGAATGAGCACACGGCGCATTTCTGTGTCAAAATCGGTGTGGAACGTTGCTGCGTTCTCGCGTACCCTGTCTACACTGATGTAAATATCCCCCTCCAATTGATTGTCTTCCTCACTATTGTCAAACGTAATGATGTCAGTGAAATAGTCGTGGTCGAGATACTCCTTATTGATTTCGAGAAGGTATTCGTCCGAACAGAACACGTAATTCAGTTGAGATAACTCATAACCTTCTGAAATTGAGGCGTTTTTGATCCATTTTTTCGTTTTTAACGGATTAACTACCTTAAAATCAATGTCTTCTGAGAAGAAACTTACCATGTTTGATAGTCATACACCACCGCCCGGTTAAGCGGCGCCGGGTGCATGATATTTAAATATTTGATCGTAAATAATTTACAAACTTACGAAGTCTGTCATTAAGAACATGAAAAACAAGGGATAGCGTCTGTAAACCCCTGTTAAAAAGAGTTAACGCTATCCCCTACCCTAGCCCAACAAAATGGGCGCGTGATCAGTTCTTGGCCTGGTATTTACGGAAGTAGCTGTCCACCTCACGTTTGTAGAATGGTGAGAATGTAGGCGGTATTGTGCGAAGCAGCTCAGTTTGCTTCTCTTTTTCGCGGATGTATTTTTCAAATGCGGCAGGCGGATTTTTCGGTAGCTGCTTCGCTGCTTGTGCCTTGCGCTGCTCGTCTTCGTCCTGCTCTTTCATCGCTTTCTCCGATTCGAGCAGACGCGTAGTGATCTCCTGGTTGCGTTTGATGAGCTCCGGCGTCACGCGTTTGTTTACGAGGTCGGTTTCGGTTTCGTCCATCTTGTCGGCAATGTCTTGCAATTCTTTGCCCATTTGCTGGCCTTGCTTGGTGCCTTTTTGTTGTTCCATCAGGTCCTGGATCATCTTGCGGATCGCGGCCTGCTGCGCGGCCATACGAGCAAGCTGTTCCGACTGGTTGCCCTGCCCTTCCTTACCCTGGCCAAGCTGCTTGATCTGCCCGTTCAGTTTCTCCTGCATTTCGCCCATGCCGGGTTGCTCGCCTTTCTGCTTGCCCTTCTTGCCTTTGCCGGCACCGGGCATGGCCATCGCCATTTGCTGCTGCATTTGGTTGAACACGTCGCTTAGCATTAGTGCGAGGTTGTTCATAGAAGTCATGGCGAATTGCTGCTTCGAGGTAGCGACATTAATCTGCCGGTCCTTGATGCTCTTCACACTTTCGTTCATGTACGACTTCATATCATTCAGCTCGCGGGTGATGAACGACTGGATCTGGACCACGCGACCGGCCAATGCATAGAGGCTATCCTCGACGATCTTCGCATCGTCTTTCAGTTTCAGTTGCTGTTGGCCGAGTTTCACAAAACGCGGGTCTTGCAGGCTCACACCGCGGAAGTCTTTCATTAATGTCTCCTGGTCGAAGGACAATGTGATCAGGTTTTCCAGAATGTCGCGCAACGCATCGAGGTTTTCCTGCATTTGCTCCATTTCCGCCGACTCCATTTGTTCCTGCATCGACTGCGCCATTTTCTTCATCGATTTTGCCGCATTTTTTTGCGACTGAGAGGCTTTCTGGTTCTGTTGCTTATCGAGCTGCTGCTTGCTCTGTTCCATTTGCTCAGAGGCGTTTTTTTGCTCCTCTTTCTGCATATCGAGCTCCTGTTCCAGCTCCTTGCTCATTTCCTCGATTTCCTTGCTGTTTTCCTGGGCCTTTTTGAAGTCGTCCTGGATTTTCTCCTGCTCTTTTTTCAGGTCCTGATTTTTGCCCTGCTTCTCGTCGCCGTTCTTGTTTTTATCGTTCTGTTCCGATTTTTCCGCGAGGTCTTCTTCCTTATCGGCCAAATCGTTCAGTTTTTCGGCCAGGTTTTCCATTTTCTGCTCCATTTGCATTTGCTTGAAGAGCTTCATGGTTCTTTCCAGTTCTTTTTCCAGGTTATTTTCCTTGTTACGGAGCTTTTCGAGCATGGTCGACATCCGTTCGCTCTGTTTTTGCTCCAAAAGCTTCTTGAGCTCTTTATACAGCTTCTCGGTGTCCTCATCCATCAAATCGTTCATCAGCTTCTGCAACTGCTCGATCTTTGCCTGCAACTCGGGACTCTGCTGGTTGAACTGCCGGGCCTTTTCATTGGCATCCTGGTGCTTTTCTTTCAAAGCCTCCAATTCCTTCATTAGCTCCTCTCGCTTGCGCAGTACTTCCTCGATCTGTTTCTGCTCTTTAAAATCGAGCTCTTTATTGCTTTTTAACCGATTATCGAGGTTTTCGATATCCTTTTGCAGGCTCTGCGCCTTTTTCATCGCCGACTGCATCTGATTTTCGGTTGCCTGCTCCGATTTGCGTACCTCGGCTTCAAGCTGATCTTTGGACGGCACCGTAAACTGGATCGAGCGCGAACGGGCGCTTTTCGCACCATTCACGCCGTCATTGTCCCATACCTGGGCATAATACTCGATTTTATCACCCGGCGCGAGTTTGAGGCTATCTACATACCATTGGAAGAAGAAACTCTGGGTATTCACGGTTTTATTAAATGGAATAGGAATGCTCTTCGGCGCCGCAGGCTTGTCCTCATTGGCTCTTTTGACAGAATAAAACATCCGAAGCTGTGAAAACCCGTAATCGTCGCTGATCGAACCGCCGAGTACCAGGTAATTGTATAATGTCGTATCCTGGAAATTTTCGAGGTTCATCACCGGATATTTGTCGGGAATTACATTGATGAAATAACCGATCTTGTCCGAATTGGTAGTTTGCTCGTTTTTGAGGTTTACCTGGTATTGGGCAGATTTCCGTACGGTCCGGCGGATCTCGAAGTGATCGCCGTTACTCTCCTTAGCAGTATATAATGCAGAGTCATTCTCGAATTTGATAGCCAATGATTTGGTGGAATTGGTATTAAAATTCCATTCAATCGTTGTGCCTTCCGGTACCGAGAGGTTCCCTACATTATTCAGCCCTTCCGACGGTTTATTCAAATACGCAGGATAATGCAGGTTCACATCAAACGAGAGTAGCGATGGCCGTTCATTCACTACAATGCGGTATTCATCCGAAGCATACCCGGCCGCATCGAAAGAGAATGCGACGTCGCGTTGGAGGTTTTTAAATGTGTAGGAAAAATCCTTTGCGCTTTCCTGCGTCAGTTTGAAGCGGGTACCATTCTGCACCAGGTAAACGGCGGACGGTATAGCCTCGCCTTTTAAGGTGAGGTTTAATGTAAAATCCTCATTTCTAAATGCTTTCAGGCTTTTGTTTTGCAGTTCAAAAGAGAATGGGGCATAGGTGTAGTTTTTCTGAAAATGGATAATGCGGTCCGAACTCGAAGAGAAAAAGGAAGGGTTGAAAAGTAGAATCACCGCAATGGCAGCGAGCGGGTATACCGCGTATTTCAGCCTTTTTTTATTCTCATTGAAACGAATGGCATCCGAAAAGCGGACGATGAGCAACTGGCTCGATTTCTGCCGGATACTCGCGTCGATCAGGTCCGATTGTGTGCCGGTAAGATTTCGGAGCTGCAATGTATTGACAAGCTTATCCCCTACCTCCGGGAAATACTGCCCGATCTGCAATGCGGCCTGTTCATCCGAGAGTGGTTTTTTCAAACCGTACAAATGGATCAGCGGCTGCACGACCCATTGCACAAAAGAAAATACCAGTACTGCCAGGAAACCAAAAAACAGCATCCCGCGAACCAGCGAACTGAACCGCCCGAAATATTCGATCGTATTGAAAAACAAAAAGACAGTCAGCAACAGCCCGATCGAAAAGATCGCGCCTTTGAGCAACTGGTTCTGATAATATTTCTGACGGTATTCCTGAATGCGTAGCAACAGGCCTTCCATTGAGGTAGTGAAAGGAGCCATAATGGTTTAGGTATAACTGTGAAGTTTTTATAACGGATACCGCATTCAAAAATTACGAATGCGCATAACCACCGGAAAACGGTTTCTAAAAACAAAGAAATATAGCGATTTCCCGCGATTTTACCCATAAAATATCCAGAAATCCCGGCATTGTGACACCGGGTGTCGTTACATCGGGTGTCGTTACATCGGGCGCCGCCGCGGCTGGTGTCTTTACATCGGTGCCGTACAACGCGGACGGTCACCAGGTGATCAGAGTGTAATCAGTAAACCGGCCGACGCGTAGTTGATCCAGTTGAAATTGTAAATCTTGTCGTTATCCGCACCGCCTTCGAGCATGCGGTATCCGAGCTTGAGTCCGATCGTATTATTGAAGTTATAGGCAATACCGCCGAAGATGTCTTCTGCGCGTCCCTGCTTCGCTGCGAGTGCGTCGCCTTCAAGGATGACGGCCCAGTGATAAGCCGGTTTCCAGGAAGCATAAAAATTAATGAGCGGTACAAAGCCAAGGTTGTCGTAATGCGTGTCGGCATACTCGCTCTTGAAACGGATGTCGGCGTCGCGTATCTTGGCCGTAACCCCCGCCCCTACCCTCCACTTTCCATTCGCCAAAAAATCGTAGCGATAGGTAAGCCGGTACGAGTTGAACCGGTAGTCGACATTGATCGGCTGTCCGGGCAAAAAATTTAAATTGTTGAAATTGGTATTCTGCGCTAACGCCCCGCGGTAGTGAATCGTGAGTGGCGCGAACAATACGGCGATATTGTGACGGTTACCAATCCGGTAACCCGCACGAATGCGATAAAACGCACTCCGGTCCAGTTTCAATTGCTCTGGGAGATTCACGCGCGTTCCATTCCCGGCCGGAATTTGTACTTTATTGTAACTGGTCCCCAAAATGAGCCCGCCTTCAAGGTCGAAGTTGAACTGTGCGAATGCGGGCGTATATGCGCTGCATATGAGGACGATGAGTGTGCAAATAGCGGTTTTCATAGGCAGCATTGGTATATAAAAAAACAAACAACCCGTTACCAGATTGTTTGTACAAAATTGATGCCTGAAGAAAAATAAAATCGGCCGCTTCGCGGCGATTTTACGCCGGAATTGCCTCAGAAGAGTTTTTTACCTCCTTAACAAAGGTCCTGATATCATTTTCGAGATCTGTACTTTGCTGCAACACGCGGATGAACGCACTGCCGATGATCGCGCCGGCAGCATGGCTCGAAGCTTTCACGAAAGTGTCGTGATCTTTGATACCAAATCCGATCAGTCGTGGATTGCGGAGGTTCAACGCATCGAGTTTTTCGAAGTACGCTTCCATATCTCCACTCACGCCGGATTTCGAACCGGTAACGCTTGCGGAGGAAACGGTGTAGATAAAACCTTCGCTCACTTCGTCGATCTGGCGAATGCGCGCCTCCGAAGTCTGCGGTGTTACCAGGAAGATGTTCAGCAGCCCGTGTGCGTCGAATACGGATTTGTATTCATCCAGGTACACGTCCATCGGCATATCCGGAAGAATTAGTCCATCCACACCTACTTCGGCGCATTTGGCACAGAACTCCTCGATACCATATTGCAACACCGGGTTGATATAACCCATGAGCAGCACCGGCACAGTGATCGTCTCCCGCATACCTTGCAGTTGATCAAACAAAATGCGCACAGACATGCCGTTTTCCAGCGCGCGGTCATTGCTCTGCTGGATGGTCTCTCCGTCGGCCACAGGGTCGGAATAAGGCATTCCTATCTCAACCAGGTCGGCACCGCCATCCTGCAATGCCCGCAATACGCGGGTGGTGTCGCTCAGCTCCGGGAAACCGGCCGTGAAGTACACGTTCAGCAATCCAGGAGTTTCGGCGTTTTTATTAAAATTCTGAAAAAGACTTACAATGCGGTTCATTCTTGTGTCCAGTAGTCAACAACCAATACTTTGTCCAGGTGTGGTTCCAGGACTTTTACAAATGCTTTGTGCTCGGGATGCGGCAGGTACACTTCACGTCCGGCTTCGCTATCGAAGCTCACGAAAAACACATGTGTGAAACCTTGTGCCAATCCTTCGGGGCTGTTGTTAGTACCCCATTCAAATCCTTTCACCTCTTTGATTTTCGAAGGTAGTTTGCGGAAAGCATCTTCTACTTCTTTCACTTGTGCCGGTGTTGCAGAATCCTTGAATTTGAAAAGAACAACGTGGCGCAGCATTTTTTTAGGTGGATTTGAAGGTGAAACAAATGACATGGTGCTGAAAAGGACCATGGAAGCAAGCAAAAAGAGTTTAAATCTCTGCATATGTGGTATGGATTTAAGGTGATCCGGAACGGGTACTAGGCCGAGCAGTTGAGGCATTCGCCTTCGTCGCTGAATTTCAGACGATCGAACTCGCCCAGTTTTTCTTTCATTTCAAGGATCTCGTCTTCCATGTCGCAACGTTCGAAGAGCGACAGTTCACCTGAGTTTACCTTTGCTTCCAGTTCCTGGATTTTCAATCGGAGATCGAAAACCTCTGGCAATGTCAATGTAGCCATGTGATGTTGTATTGAGGTGAGAATTAATCGATGTGTTTCATATAAGTGCCCATATCCTTGTCGCCGCGGCCGGAGAGGTTCAGTACCACCGTTTCGTTCTCGGAAGCGCCCAGACGGCCCAAAACGGCCAGTGCGTGCGATGATTCCAATGCGGGGATAATGCCTTCCAGGCGCGTCAGTTCGAATGCGGCTTGTACGGCTTCGTCGTCCGTGGCCGAAAGGAACGTACCGCGGCCGCTGGCGGCAAGCCATGCGTGCTGAGGGCCGATGCCCGGGTAATCCAACCCCGCGGAGATAGAAAATGGTTCCACCACCTGGCCGTCTTCGGTTTGCATCAGGATGGTACGGCTTCCGTGGAGTACACCAGGCTTACCCAATGCGACAGTCGCCGCAGAATGCCCCGACGTAAGCCCCAGCCCCGCCGCTTCCACAGCCACGAGTTTGACGTTTTCTTCGTCGAGGAAGTGGTAAAATGCGCCTGCTGCATTGCTGCCGCCGCCAACGCAAGCCACCACATAATCAGGTGTTTCTTTGCCGGTGTGCTCTTTGAGCTGCCAACGGATTTCCTCCGAAATAACCGACTGGAAGCGTGCTACCATATCAGGATAAGGGTGTGGGCCTACCACAGAGCCGATAATGTAATGCGTATCAACCGGGTTGTTGATCCAGTGGCGCATGGCCTCGTTGGTGGCGTCTTTCAAGGTACGCGACCCGCATGTGGCCGGGCGTACTTCCGCGCCGAGCATTTTCATGCGCGCTACGTTAGGCGCCTGGCGCTCGATATCGAGCTCGCCCATGTACACGACGCATTCGAGGTTCATCAATGCGCACACGGTGGCCGTTGCTACGCCATGCTGTCCGGCGCCGGTTTCAGCCACAATGCGTTTTTTACCCAGGCGCTGCGCCATCAGGATCTGCCCGATGGTGTTGTTCACCTTGTGCGCGCCGGTGTGGCAGAGGTCTTCCCTTTTGAGGAAAATATTGGTTTTATATTTTTCCGAAAGCCGGTGAGCGGGATAAAGCGGTGTCGGGCGGCCTACGTAATGGCGTAGTAAATCGTTGAATTCTTTTTGAAAAGAAGGGTCTGCGATTACTTGCAGGTAGTTTTCACGCAGTTCTTCAACATTCGGGTATAGCATTTCAGGAATGAATGCGCCCCCGAAGGTGCCATAGTAACCGCGGTCATTTACCTGATACGACTTCTTTTCTGCAATTGATTCCATAAAAATTAAGCTTCCGCTTCTTCTTGTTCTTTTACGCGAACTAAACTAAATAACTCTTCCAGCTTGGCGATGTCCTTCACACCCGGCTCTGTTTCAAACTTGCTGTTGACGTCGATGCCGTAAATGGGGAGTGTCTGCGATAAGGTGATGATCTCTTCGATGTTGTCGAGGCCAATGCCGCCGCTGAGGAGGAATGGCTTTTCGTTATCGTATTTGCTCAGCAGCTTCCAGTCGAAAGCCGTGCCGTTGCCGCCCGGATTTTCACCTTTGGTATCGAACAAAAACAGGTCGCAAAACGATTTGTAGTTGTTCAGCATCGCAAAGTTGAACTTCTCGTCGATCGAGAAAGCCTTGATTACGCTCACTCCTTTCTGACGAATACTGCGGCAGATGTCGGGCATTTCGTTGCCGTGCAGCTGCACATATTGCAGGTCGTATTTTTTGACCATATTCAATATGTGGCCCGGGTTTGCATTCACGAATACCCCTACTTTTTTGATGCTCTGAGGAATGCTGCGGATGTATTCCTCGTTGAGTTCCTCGCCCACAAAGCGGGGTGATTTTTCATAGAAAATAAACCCTATAAAATTGGGCTGTAAGGCTACTACCTGCTCAATGTTGTCTTGCTGGCGCAATCCGCAAACTTTAATTTTCATAGAACCAGAGGATTTAAATTGCTATGTTGAGTTAAGTTTTGTTGCAAACCTGCAAGTGCGGCTCCGGGGTTTACAGTTTTCATAAACGTTTCTCCTATCAAAAAGCCTTTGTAGCCGTGTTGAAACAGCTGCACAATGGTTTCGGCGTCTTTCAAACCACTTTCTGAAATCTTCACAAACTGCTCCGGGATCAGCTCGCTGAGCTCGATCGACGTTTCAATGGAGGTTTCAAAGGTTTTCAGGTTGCGGTTGTTCACGCCAACGATGTCGATATGCTCGCCTGTACTTACAGCCAGTTCTTCCGCATCATGGACTTCCAATAGCACCTCCAGGCCCAGATCGTGCGCCCTACGGCTCAAATGGGCGATTTCCGAAGGGGTAAGGCATGCCGCAATCAGCAGGATCACGTCCGCACCGATGGATTTGGCCTCGAAAAGCTGGTATTCATCCACGATGAAATCTTTTCGAAGCATCGGAATCTGCGGATTGGCCTCCCTGGCGGCGAGGAAATCGGCAAACGAGCCACCGAAAAAGTCGATGTCGGTCAATACGGAAAGTCCCACGGCACCAGAGTCCACATAATCCTTCGTTACGATTTCAGGCCGCACGTCGGCATTGATAATGCCTTTCGAAGGGGATTTTCGTTTAAATTCCGAGATAATGCGGGGTGAAGTAGATGACCTTAGCGCCGCCGCTAGTGAAGCAGTCGGGCGCGCGAACAATGGCTCCTTTTCCAGGTCGGAAATGGACCGCTGCTTTTTCGATTCGCTGATTTCTTCCTGCTTGCGGGCGATAATTTTTTCTAAAATATTCATCTAAAAATGCTGTAACTGCAATTATAAAAAGGGAGAAATGCTTCCCCGCTAACTATTCTTCGATCAATTTTTTGAAAGCAGCCAATGCTTTCTTGGCTTCGAGCGACTCCCTTGCCGTTTCCACAGCGTCGGTCAGCGACAATGCCGGATTGGCACAATAGAGCGCCATCGCCGCATTGGCCAGCACCGCCTGCTTTTGCGAAGGCGTTGCCGTATCGTTCAAAACATTCATAAAAATCCGGGCGGACTCTTCAACCGTAACACCGCCTGATAAATCGTCGGCGCGCAGGGTTTGAAGCCCTAGATGAGAGGGGGTAAGAACTTGCTCGGAATGAGCGGTGATAATCTTAAAAGCACCTGTCAATGACACTTCGTCGTAGCCGTCTAATGCGTGAAGAACCAGAAATTGCTTATCCGTTTGTTGGTAAAGATAAGCAAAAAGACGCGCTAATTCAAGACTAAATACCCCCACAAGCTGTTTTTTCGGCGATACCGGATTCACCATCGGACCGAGCATATTGAAGAACGTTTTCACCCCCAATTCCTTCCGCACCGGTGCTACATTCTTCATAGCCGGGTGGAAAAGAGGGGCATGCAAAAAGCACACACCGGCCTGATCGATCTTCCGTTCCAGGTAATCCTTATCGTTCGTAAATTTCGCTCCCAGGTATTCCAGCACCGTCGACGACCCGCATAGGGACGAAACGCCGTGGTTACCATGCTTCGCCACCCTTTGACCAGCTCCCGCCACCACAAAACACGATAATGTCGAAATATTGAAGGTGTCCTTGCCATCGCCTCCCGTTCCGCAGACATCGATCGGGTCATATGCCGACAAATCCACCGAAAGGCAGAGTTCGAGCAAGCCGTCACGGAAGCCTTCCAGCTCTTCGACGGTAATGCTGCGCATGGCATAAGTTGTTAAAAATGAAGCAATTTCGGAATTGGAATACTTGCCGGTTCCAATTCCCATCAGAACGTCTTTGGCTTGCGATTTGTCGAGGACTTTGTATTCAAAAAGATGGCTAAGAATGTGTTTCATGACAGTTTTTAATTGCTAATATCGTCGGGTAAGGTGGTGTTAGTTCAAATGCGGAGGTCAGATTTGCAACCAGTTTTGCAGCATTTCCTTGCCATGCTCTGTTAAAACAGACTCGGGGTGGAATTGGAGCCCTTTCACGTCGTATTTTTTGTGTGAGAGCCCCATCACCCGGCCTTTTTCGTCTACGGCGGTGATGGTAAGGTCGTCGGTGAATGTTTCCGGAATGACAGTCCAGGAATGGTACCGTCCGACTTTGATATGGGTAGGCAGGCCTTTGAAAATGCGCTCACTGGCGTCGGTAACGATGGCCGTGTCGGCGATACCATGCAGCACGTCGGTCATATTCTCCAACTCGGCGCCGTAAACCTCCCCTATTCCCTGATGCCCGAGGCAAATGCCGAGAATGCTTTTGGAAGCCCCGTATTCGCGGATTACGTCGTGCATAATGCCGGCTTCGGAAGGGATACCCGGGCCGGGGGAGAGAAGGATCTTGTCGTAATTTCCGACGTCTTCCAGCGCGATCTTATCGTTCCGGTAAATGTCCACCTGGTCGTGCAGCTCGCGGAGGATGTACACGAGGTTGTAGGTGAAAGAATCGTAATTGTCGAGAACTAGTATTTTCATTTGGACGGTAAATTTCAAATCGTTTTAAACGGCAATTTTGTAATCCAGGACCAACTCGTCCCCTGCTTTCCCACGAATGCCCCAGTTGTGCGTAGGCGTTTCGGTGAGCGTGATTTCCACGTCGTTCGGCGTGATACCGAGCTCTTCTTCGAATTTTTGAAAGATCAGCCGGTACAGATGCTTCTTCGCTTCGATCGAACGGCCTTCAAACAGGGCTATTTCGATGATCGTATAGCGTTCGCTCCTGCCCTCGGGATAAAAGAAATCTCCTTCATCCAGGTAAAAGAACCTGTGTGCACGCTTGTTTTGCGGGTACCGGAAGGCTTCTACAATGCAGCTATGCAATGTGTCGGACAACTGCTCCCGGATCGCGTACAGCGAAGATTTGAGGCCATATATTTTGATCTGCGACATGGCTGCTTCTCTTAGAGTTCTTCTGCAACCTTAATGGCCTGACGTAACGCGGCCAGCTTGCTGTTAATCTCCTGCAATTCACTTTCTACATTCGATTTCGCTACTACCCCCATTCCTGCGCGGAAGAAAAGGGTATTGTCTTTGGCGAGGAAAGTCCGAATTGCGATCGCGTGGTTGAAATCCCCGTTGAAATCCATAAAACCGATGGCTCCGCCATAAATGCTGCGGTTGCTGGACTCCATCTGGTCAATGAGTTTCATCGCATTGTGCTTGGGCGCACCCGATAATGTGCCCGCGGGGAAGGTGTCGGCCACGAGTTGAAGCGGGTTCACATCCTGGTTCATTTTGCCTACCACCTTCGAAACGAGGTGGATCACATGCGAGTAGTATTGTACTTCTTTGTAATTCGTCACTTTTACGGCGTCGCAGCTGCGGCTTAGGTCGTTTCGTGCCAGATCTACCAACATCACGTGCTCAGCAGTCTCTTTGGGGTCGTTAAGCAGGTCTTGTGCGGCTTCTGCATCGGCCTGATCGTCGCCAGTGCGGCGGAATGTGCCTGCAATCGGGTGGATTTCGGCCTGGCCGTTTTTGATGAATATCTGTTTTTCGGGAGAGGATCCGAAGATCTTGTAGTTGCCGTAATCGAAATAGAAGAGGTAAGGCGAGGGATTGATCGAGCGTAATGCACGGTAAACATTAAACTCGTCGCCCTGGAATTTGCGGCTGAACCTGCGTGAAGGGACGATCTGGAACACATCTCCGCGGAGGCAGTGATCGATCCCCCTCTGGATCACTTTCCGCATTTCATCGTCGGTAACGTTGGAAGTTTCATCGGCCGTCACATGGAAACCGTACTGCGGAAAGTTCCGGTTTTTGATCAGCACCTCGATCTGATCGATACCACCTTCCGCCGTTGTCTCGCCGTATTGATGCTCAAAAATGTAAAGCTCGTTTTTGAAATGGTTGATGGCGATTACGTACCGGTAAACCTGGTAGAATATCTGGTCAATTTCAGTCTCCGGGTTAGTCGGTTGTATTTCAATGTCTTCGAAATAGGTCACCGCGTCGTAGGTCATATGACCGAAGAGACCGTTTGTGATGAAGGGAAACTTGCTCTTTTCTGATTTGAAGCTTTGCGCGAAGCCGTACAAAGCCTGTACTGCGTCTTTTCGGTTGTTTAGTTCGAAATTGACTTCAGAACCGTCGGGAAACTTCTGGGTTACTGTGCTATTGTTCAGTTTGAAAGAAGCAATAGGGTCGCAGCAGATGTATGTAAATGAGTTTTCGTTGCCATGGTAATCGGAGCTTTCCAGGAGGATTGTATTGACGAAGCGGTCTCGGAGCTTCAAATAGATCGAAACGGGCGTCAATGTATCGGCCAGGAGCTTTTTGTGGCGTGTGGTAATCTGATAAGTCTTGTCCAGGGTTTTCATGTGCAAGTTGTAATGTAAAGTGTATAAAAAAACGGCTCGCTGTCAGATGAACAGCGAGCCGTTTGTATGTATATTTTGATTCTATACCATGCAATAGCCTTACTTGTCCATCTTGGAAGGATAAGTACGCCACCACCAAATAGTATTGAATAATTTCATAGTTGATTGTTGCCTTACGGCTGTTACAGGTGCAAATATAGGAAAAAGAATTATCGCTGCAGTATTCTGCAAAATATTTCTGCAAGAATTTGCAAAGGGCTTTTACTTCAAAGCTTCATTTTGAGGGGCTGAACTTGATATAGTCCTATTAAAAAACCTGCCATTGTGGCGTATAAACGCAAAAAAGCCTCACATTACTGCGAGGCTTTTGTTGTTTAATAATTGTGGCGGCTACCTACTTTACCGGGTTTGAACCAAGTATCATCGGCGGATCCGGGCTTAACTTCTCTGTTCGGGATGGGAAGAGGTGAACACCAGACC
>NZ_JAHXBN010000041.1 GCF_019924045.1 Dyadobacter fermentans
TGGATATTCCGGACGAAAGAGAGCCACTAATTCCGTTGAACTTGAGCCAGCATTCCGGGCAAACAGAGCCACTTGAAGGGCGATGTCGGATGGTGATTCCGGGCAACTTGAGCCAGTTTGTTACTGTCATTCCGGCATAATTGAGCCACTTGCTGCTATGCCGTTCCGGCGAAGAGAGCCACCTCGAACTTGGTATTGAAGAACTTCAACGTCCATCTTTTGCAAAAAAACACGCAAGGGATGGCTAACAAAGTTACTTCGATGCAAACACTACGCTTAATCATACAGCTGCTTGACCGTAACATCTCAGAACGGAACATTTCCAAGCAACTCCACATATCCCGCAATACAGTTAAGTTTTACAGGGAGCGACTTCAACAGAAGGTGTTTTCTTACAAGCAATTGCAGGTGCTGGATGATGATATGCTGTCCGAGATCGTTTATGCTGACTTACCTTCAACCCAGGATGAAGATGAGCGCAAGCAGGATTTCCGTCAACGCGTACCTTATTTTCTTTCAGAGTTGGAGCGGACTGGCATGACGCGCCAACTACTCTGGGAGGAATATATTAACCAACATCCTGACGGTTACCGGTATTCACAGTTTTGTCACCATCTTCTCGAGTTGGGTAAGGTATTGCAGCCGAGCTTTCATGCCCGCTACAATGCCGGCGAACTGATGATGATTGATTTTGCCGGGACATTGATGTCTTATGTCGACCGGTCTACCGGCGAACAGATTAACTGCTCCGTCCTGATATGCGTTCTTCCGTTCAGCAATTACACTTACGTAGAGGCGCTGCCTAATGCAAGATTGCCTGCCCTGATTGCAGCGCTCAACAACTGCTTACGCGACTTCAAAGGCGCGCCGCTGTCGTTAAAGACCGATAATATGCGACAGGTGGTGCAAAAAAGTAGCCGCTACGAACCCACGTTCACCGAGCTGATCCAGCAGTGGGCACTACATAATAATATTGCCCTGGTCGCTACCAGACCTGGTAAACCCAAGGATAAGGCACCCGTCGAAGGCCACGTCAAGATCGCCTATCAGCGTATCTATGCGCCTTTACGCGATCAGGTGTTTTTCAGTATTCAGGAGTTGAATGAAGGCATCCGCAGGCAGCTGGAAGTGCACAACAATAAGAACTTCCAGGGCAAAAGCTACAGTCGCCTCTGGCAGTTTTCCCAGCAGGAGCAGCACCTTCTGCAAGCACTGCCCGACCGGCCCTTTATGATCAAGCATAGCACTTCGGCCAAGGTGCAGAAGAACTATCACGTCACCTTAGGCGAGGACTGGCATCATTACAGCGTCCCCTTCCATCATATCGGCAAACAAGTAACTATTATTTACGATCAACAGACCGTCGAGATCTATCTGAACCACCACCGGATTGCAATCCATAAGCGCTTTTTCAATGAGCACGGCTACACAACCCTTAAAGAGCACATGCCTGAGAACCACCGTGCCTACCAGCAACAAAAGGGTTGGGATAGCGATTACTTCCTCAGGCAGGCCCTTCAAGTCGGCCCGGCAACCCGCTCATATATAGAGGGAGTTTTGAAGGGGCGGCAGTTCACCGAGCAAACCTTCAACTCCTGTCGTGGGATCCTGCGCTTGGGCTCCATTTATGGCAAAGAACGCCTGGAAGCTGCCTGCCAGCGAGCCACCCATGCCTGCTCTTACAGCTACAAAACACTATCGAATATCCTTGCCAATAACCTGGATAAGGCCCCCGATATGGCCCAGACCACACTATTCCAAACGCCTGATCACGATAATATTCGCGGCGCAGCCGCATACGAGTAATGATTGTATCAATTAAACCAAGCAACAATGAATACCGATCAAACTTGTCAGCAATTGACCCAACTGAAGTTGCAGGGCATGGCTTCGCGTTATGCGGCCATAACCGAGCAGCCGGTGCACCAACAGCCCGAAGCCCACGCCATGGTTGCCATGTTGGTACAGGCAGAACACGAACAGCGCATCCTTCACAGGACTCAGCTTTATTTAAAGCTGGCAAAGTTGCGGTACACAGCATACGTCGAGCAGGTAAGCTGTAAACCTGAAAGGGGCATCACTTCCGAACAACTCATCAGGTTAAGCGATTGTTCCTTTATTCAGAAGGGCGAGAACGTATTGATCACAGGTGCAACGGGCTGCGGAAAATCTTATCTGGCTTGCGCCTTGGGGCGGCAAGCCTGCATCAAAGGCTATAAAGTACTTTACTATCCGATGAACCGTTTTATCGAGCAATTAGCCCTGGCCAGGCTCGATGGAACCTACATAAAATGGCTCAATCAGATCGCAAAAGCGCCCCTGCTGATCCTGGACGACTTCGGCTTACAGCCGCTCAGCCACGATACCAAAATGGCTTTGCTTCAAATATTGGAGGACCGGTACGCATCGGGCTCAACGATCATTACAGCACAGATGCCCGTGGGCAACTGGCATGAATACATCAATGACCCCAGCCTGGCGGATGCGATATGTGACAGACTGACAGCGAATGCCCACCGCATAAATCTGCAGGGAAGCTCATTGAGAAAGACAAAAACTAACTAATTTTAAACTCTTCCATACCAAGCGACCGCTGGCTCAAGTTCCGCGGAATGCTGGCTCTGTTTCGCCGGAATTTCCA
>NZ_JAHXBN010000042.1 GCF_019924045.1 Dyadobacter fermentans
TTCTTCAACGTTGGTATGAACAACACCACGTTCAACGGCACGAACTGGGATCAACCAGGTCTGTATGCCAATAGCGCCATTGCGAGAAGAAATAATACGGGATCATTGCTTGTCAATGGTAACATAGGCGGCGGAAACCCGAACTTCTCGACAACCAGCCCGAGCATTATGTACCATACATTTAAAGACGTTTCGGTAGCTAAGGGCCTCAACGGTGGCGCAGCTGGTACGCCTTATGTACACGGCGCAATCGGCGAGGTAACCGGCGGACATATGTTCGGTTCTAACGCCGGCGATGTTACATCAGGTGATGATGGCGGTTTTGTTGGTAACATCGGCGAGCTGATCATCTATGGCGCAGGGGCTGTATCGGCGACAGACCGCAATAAAGTAGATAGCTACCTTGCCCTCAAATACGGCGTAACGTTGGCTGCGGGTACAAACTATACTACGTCCACGGACGCTGTTGTATGGGATGCTACCGCCAACGCGGCTTACCACAACAACGTGGCAGGTATCGGTAACGACTTCCGTTCGGCATTGCACCAGAAGCAGAGCCGCAACCAGCACACCAATACGAACAATCAGGTAACGATCGGTTTGGGTGGTATTGCTGCAACGAATGATGCCAATACCAACCAGTTGGCTGACGGCCAGTTCCTCATCTGGGGCGACAATGGCAATACCCAGGCCATGACCAACACGGCTAGCACGTACACGGCATTCGAGTACGAGGGCAGCATCAACAATGCCCGCCGCATGAACCGTATCTGGAAAGTGCAGAATACCAACGTAGCTGGCGAAACGCTCATCCGTTTCCCGCAGGCTTCCGTAGGTACAACCACGCTGACCAACGACGCCTGCGCAGGGTATGTGATCCTGTTCGCGTCCGATGCGGCATTCTCGGCTAACGTTACGGCTGTTCCGCTGACAGTGAATGGTACCGATTACGAAGCTACCCACAGCTTCCCGAATGGGGCAAGCTACTTCACCTTCGGTAAGGTGACGCCTATTACGACCGGTACCGTTTACCTGCCGGCAGTGGTCGAGGAAACCACCGAGTACAGCGACAACTGCGGTACCGGCGCGTGGACCTACTTCCGCAACAGTGCCGACAATTCGCTGAAGCTGCTCGCTACCTCAGGCCTGGCTGCCGACGTACTGAACAACCTCACGGTGAAAATCACTCCGGAAGGCGTAACCTACTCCGACGCTGCCAGAACGACCAGTCTTATGCCGCGCATTACCATGGTGACCAACGGCTCATCCACCGCAGTCACAGGCGCAAAGGTGCGTGTCTATTACAGCGCCACCGAAATGGCAGCTACGCAGCTTCCGGGCGCCCAGGTGAATGGTTGGTTCAAGTATGAAGGAACTGCCGAAGATGTGATCGCGAATGTGTATGGTTCAGGGGTACTCGATGCATCCAAAGCGGTACAGCTCACGCCTGACGCAAGCGGCGTGGAAGACGGCGTAAACTACGTGGAATTCCACAACATTACTTCTTTCTCATCATTCGTGTACGTATCGACCACCGCCGAATCAGCTCTGCCTGTAACGCTTACTTACTTCAAGGCAGCGAAAGAAGGCGGCACCGCCAACCTTGCCTGGGCCACTACCGAAGAAGTGAATAACAAAGGCTTCGAGATCCAGCGCAGCTCAAATGCACGCGACTGGAAGGAGATCGGCTTTGTTGCGAACCAGACCGAAGGCGGTAACAGCAAAGGCGCGTTGTCGTACGATTTCAAAGACGCATCGCCATTGGCAGGTACCAACTACTACCGCCTGAAACAAATTGATTTCGATGGCAAATTCATGTACAGCTCGGCGGTTGCATTACAATTCGACGGTGCCAAAGGCACATTGTCTGTATATCCTAACCCGGCAGTGGATGGAAGGTTAACGCTCAGCCTGCCGCAAGCCGGCGAATACAAGCTGTCGATCTTCAATGTATCCGGAGTCCAGGTGTTGAATGCGAATCAGTCAAGTAACATCATCGACATCCGGAGCCTGCCCTCCGGCGTGTACGTATTGCGTGTAATGTATGAAAACGGCCAAGCGCACAGCAAAACTTTTGTTGTAAAATAACGGGGCGTATATATATAAGGTGAAAGCAAAAACAGGATCCGGAATTCCGGATCCTGTTTTTTATGAATATATAGCAATCAGGAATGTCAATCTTTTTATTATTGGGATAAAACGACCTGTAGGAAGAGCGAAAAATAGATCCTGCAAGTAGTAAAAGAAGGGCGCGATATACTGAGACGGCAATTAGTGCGGCCACTTCAGCAATAAAGTCGATTGTATTTTGAGATTTCAGAATGACGGATGGTTACCCGTTTGAACTGGCTTCCGCAATATTTGTCGTCCTGTTCATTGTTGTAGGTATCGACAACCTCTGCAACGGCGTCTGTAATGCTCACTTCTCTACAGCCAAGGAAATGGCAGTAGTCAATCTGACTTGGGCAGCCGCAGAAGAGTTGAACGAAAGCTTCGAGATTAAGTGCCGATTCACGCAAATGGAAAATCGTAGAATTTGCAGAAAATCACGCGGGAGGGGATTGGATAAATAGCCGAGAATCCGATGTTGTGTTAAGCCTAAACAGAATCTAGATTTTCGGATGCAGTTTTTTAGTGCCCGTAAAGTTATCCCCGCAGATTGACAAGAAAATAATCCACTCTTTCGGCAGCAGTTGCCCATTTTTATCTGGCAGCAATGCGGTAGTTAATAGTTTTATCGGACATTAAACTTTTAAGCAGAACCTTCGCGGCGAAAGGAACGAAGCTTGCTATCCGTTATAATACAGTGGAAACCCGGCCGGATGCGGAGAAAACG
The DNA here is from genome assembly GCF_019924045.1 of Dyadobacter fermentans. Lineage (GTDB taxonomy): Bacteria > Bacteroidota > Bacteroidia > Cytophagales > Spirosomataceae > Dyadobacter > Dyadobacter fermentans_A. Next base: position 2,837 of record NZ_JAHXBN010000042.1, read on the forward strand.
TTGGCCGACGTACTGGCCGCCGGAGCGGAGGCCTTCCTGTTTCAAGCGGATCTGACTGATGTTGGCAATATTGCCCGACTTTTTGACGAAACAATCGGCCGCTTCGTAGCAGTTGACATTGCCATCAATACTGTGGGGAAAGTTTTGAAGAAGCCATTTGTTGAGACAACCGAAGCAGAGTACGACAGCATGAGCGAAATCAATTCGAAGGTTGCCTACTTTTTTATCCAGTAAGCAGGCAAGAAGCTCAGCGACAACGGTAAGATTTGTACTGTGATAACCTAACTGCTAGCGGCGTACGCGGGTCTTTTTCGACCTATGAAGGTATGAAAGCACCGGTTGAGCATTTCACACGCCGCCTCCAAGGAGTTTGGAGGCCGGGGGATTTCCGTAACGGCAGTCGCTCCAGGGCCTATGGATACCCCGTTCTTCTGCGGCCAGGAAAGTCCCGATGCCGTTGCATATCACAAGTCGGCAGCTGCATTGGGCGGACTTACCGATATTAAAGACATTGCCCCGCTGATCGAGTTTCTTGTTACGGAAGGCTGGTGGATTACCGGACAGACAATCTTCGCAAACGGAGGTTATACAACCCGCTAGTCTCCAGGGTGATACAGGGTTTTTATCAATACTGATTTTTGGCAGGCCACGCGATTTTCGTCCCGGCCTGCCGCTGTTTGTTTATTTTGCAAACAAGGGGCGGCGGACATCGGCGTCAACCCCGGTAGACACATTGATTTGTAACAACTACCCAATCAATTTACATGCCATACATCTGCTGCATTTATTTCAGCCTTCTTTCTACGATGATCGGATCTGGTCAACACATGAATAATGGTTCAAACCTTTTATTTGTAAGGCACATTCCGTCGAGGAGGCGGGGTGTTTTTTGCTCTCAAACAGGTTCCTTTATCCCCAAAACAGTTTATCTTCATGGCAGACCCCCTAAAAAAAGCTGTTTACATCACCGGAGGACAAACGATCCGTTTGAACTATCACAATGACTGTAAAAAAAACTAAGGGATTTGAAATGTATTTTTCTGCTGCTGATTATAGCATTATATTATTTGCCAAGCAACGGAAAGTGATCGATAAACAAACAATCGGATACCGGGGAAGTCTGCTTGTTCGCTGTGGGCGGCAAAAATATCGATATGCTGTGCATGGTGTCCATGTAAGTTGAAAAGGCCAACTGGCGACCCTTAGTTTTACATTTTTCGAACAAATGTGACATGCCTGCATAATGACTCTTTTATATACTAGCTGGCTTCCGTATTTTGTACTGGACACCAAAGTCGATAACGACAGGAAGCATCGTGATTTCGGATTGTTTATCGCTGGCGTCCGAGGGCGAGAGTACTCTGCCTGCATCGGCGAAGTGAAAATGCAGTGAATTAGCGATTAACTGTAATTTTTTTGCGATCGGTTTTCAAGCGTTCATTTCAGCCGAAAACTTCGCCGGCTTACTGCTTGCACTATCAGCCCGCTTTCGCGGCGGTGTTCGACTACTTTGTCATCATTATCGTCATACATTTCCAACTATAGTGAAAGCGCAGTGAACGCTTTTCCGAAGTTCCCGAACTCTGCTCTAATATTCTTTCCGGACATCAACATCGAAGCCAGTTCCTATCTGAAATCAGCATCATAACTTTTTCGGGATTTTATCCCAGTTCGGTTTTTCATTGCCTTCCAGGTTGAGCAAGAATGTGTACTGCTTTTTAGAGGATTCACCTAAAAGCGTGCCACCGGTGATAGTGAAGCCAAAGACATGAGAAAGGGTGCAAGAATCGTTCTTGCACCCTTTCTATTTTACGGGCTTTGCATTACTTCTCTGCTGCGCTTACTTCATGAAGAAAGTACAAGTTTGCGTTTCTCCACTGGCTGAGATGATCCGTAAAATGTACATTCCTCTGGCTAATCCGCGTACGTCGAGCTGGCGCTGGTTTTCCAGACGAAGTTGCATGACGCGGGTTCCGGCAAGGTTATTAACTTCTATCCTGTATGAACTCGCCCCCGACGGACCGATCGTAAGTTTGCCGTCTACGACCGGATTAGGGTAAACAAGGAGCTGATCGCCACCGTCCAACCGGAGCGACCGGATTTGGCTGTACGCAAATGTTCCGTCGTTGTCGACCATCTTCAAACGATAATAGCTTACTCCTTTGTGCACCGAGGCGTCCGTAAAGTCATAGTCAAGTCGGCTGGTACTGCCTGTTTCAGATGATTTTGATGCTACAAAACCTATTTTGGTCCAGTTAGATGCGTTGGTGCTGCGCTCGATTTCGAAGCCCCTGCTATTTTCCTCGCTGGTGGTGGCCCATGCCAGGTGCGCGGCGTTTTTCTCGGCGGAAGCTTCGAAGCTGATCAGCGTCACAGGCAATGCAGATTCGGTTGCAATGCTGTAAGCCACAGGGGAACTGGTTGCGCCCGCTGCGTCCGTCATCGAATAGGTAAAACCAAATTCGTTTCCGGCGGTACCACTTCCTACTTGCCCATAAACCACCAGGCTGTTCACATTGAAATCGGGGATCGTAACCGGGCCGCCGGATACGTCTATCTGCTGAATGCCGGTCACTCCGCCGAAGTCGTAGTACACCAGGGTATTCGCGTTGATCGAGTGAATGGTAAATGTGGTAGAAGTTCCGGTAGCACAAGTACCTGCTGCCGCACAATCTTCTGCATCCGAACCTGAAAGCGAACCACCGGTCGGATAGCCGGTCAGACTCGATGATGATGCCGGGATAGACTGATAACCCGCTTCCGCTGGAAACGCCGCCTGAGGTGTCGCGCTAAATGCGACATTAGGAACAGTATAACTCTTTGGATCCGCCACTGGTGGGGTCTGGATGCCAAAATTAACGGGATCCAAAGTAGTTGTAGTCGCCGGAAGCGCATTCAGGCTTCCCAGATTAACGGTTCCGGTATTATTGGAAGGTGTAACGGAAGTAGTTCCGCCCCGGTTGGTGCCAGTGTACTCGTAGCCATTCAGTGGAGTATCCGCAGCTGTAACAGTGTCGCCGATATTCCGGCTGCCATTCGTCAGCACCACCGAATAATCTCCGATGCTGGTCAGCAAGCCACTGCGTATCTCGATATTATAAGAACCATCGGCTGCTACTTCCACCGATGCTACCACCTTGCCCTGCGGGTCGATCAGGTTGGCCCATAAGCCGTTCGCAGTTTCGCTTTCCGTACCGTCCACAATCGCATCACCGTTCGCGTCTATCCAGACGTTGCCCGGGATGCTTATCATCCGTTCCACGTTGACGAGCTGGTTTACGACCACGGCACCGCAGGTAGCACTGTTGATAATATAATTAACCCGCAATGTACCAGCCGATGGAATGCTGGCTATCCCGGTGACAGGGTCGATGGTAGCACCTGCAGCCGTAGTAAGGCTGGCATCGATGGCGTAAGTGCCTCCGGATGGCGCTCCTACGAATGTAACCGAACTGCCGGAGAGGAAAGGCCCTGATGAAGACACCGTTAAGCTGGCGTCGGTCGTGACAGCCCCGCACACCTGTACGGCGCTGGTGCGGAAGTGCACGGTATTGTCGGTAACATCGGTATCGATATTGTCGCCCATACTGCCATGGATGCGGTGACCTATATAGCCGAAGTCGTCTTCGCATTCACGCAGCATCATGGTAGTGTGCCCCCCTGATTCAAGTGAGATAATTCCGGAATTCGTATACCCTGCTTCAAAGCTGACCGGCTCTCCCGGATCCACAGGTGTTGATCCGCTCACACTCCCATGCACGCCCCTTCCCAATGCGAAACCGCTTTCCTGCCCCCAGTTAAATATCTTTTGGCCGTTGGTCAACACATTGATAAAACTGAAAAGCCCGTCATGTTCCTGAGGTGATATCCATTTGATATCATTCATGACCGGTCCCGAGGCCGAGATATAGCGTGGCTGTGTCCAGGTAGTGGGCTGATTCGCGTTGGTGGTGTCCCAGTTTCCGAGCTGTTTCCTGTCGTTCCCCCCCAGGGCGAACAAGCTGCCATCCTCGTAAAGTACGTAATAAGTGATGGTGTTGGTAGACGCAATGGTCGCGCCAATCATCTTAATTTTCGCCCCGGCGCCGGCAGGCGGTAAAGTCAAGGGAACAGCTCTTGTCCGGTTCGCGCTCGTGGCGGCTATGCCATCCCAGGATCCTGCGCCATAAGCCCACAAGCCACCGGAATTATCCAAGGCAACTACCCCGGCACGCGTGCCCCTTGCAGCGACGATATCCGTGAGATCACCTCCTGACTGCTTTTGCACTACATTCCAGGACAAATTATTGCCACCATTTACCCCCCGAACCCACGCGCTTTGAGACAGGGTGTATACCCTTCCGTCACCGCAGGTGGTGATCACGATCGAACCGGAGGTAACAAACATCATTTTAACATTTGCGGCGGTAATCCCTGCCGGAAGGCCGATGGATAGTTGCTGGAACGGAGTGACATTCACTGCTGGCTGTCCGGTTTCCACAATTACATTATTGACGTTAGTCGTCAAAGCTGCATCCACGACGGCCCCTGCCCGGCCCCATACCCAAAGTTTGTTATCGCTGGTAAGCAACACGTACTGCACATTGTTGCGGCTTGACGTACCGACGCCCATTTTTAACGGAGTACCGGTAAGTCCGGGATAGTTGGTTGCATTTACTTCCGTCGGAATAAGGTGGGCACCTGCACCATCCGCCTTCGAGAGTTCCCCCCATACTTTGAAAGAGCCGTCGATATCCCTCACCGCCGACGAGTGCCAGCCCGAAACGTAGTTGTCGTATTCGAGATTCGAAGCGACCGTAGACGCATAACCGAAATTACCGTAATCCTGACAACCGGATGCACTATAACAGCCCAATTGGGCAAATAATGAATGATTGACCGAAAGCAGCAGGAACCAAAGAAGCCCTCTGGTTAGTACCGTAAAGTTTGATTTCATGCCTAAAAGATTAAGTGATATAAGAAGTATTGCGCCTGAGCGCGAATGAGATAATGGAAAGTAACGGTTTTTTTGTCACACAGATGGGTGAAAAATCTGTCAATTTGGTGGGATTAATTTACCACAGGGGATTTTCTTTGCGGCAGGCTGAATTTTCTTTTCCCGTTTACTGAGGAATCAGGTCTTCTTTTCAGTTGCTGGGGCGTTACGCAAGCGCGGCTAGGCTTTTTAAGAACCGGAATGTTGGCCATTTTTGAGTATAAATGCCTCGTCACCAACGCCCATCCAGATATTTCGCTTCGAGTGTTCAATACACTGTGAGCGGAGCTGACAGACTTGTAGTTTCTGAACCGGCCCGTATGTTATGTCACATAATAATGCTCTGAAAGTGCCTATCAGCCAAAGCCGGCCGTACGAATTCTCCAGAATGTCGGGCATCCCGCCATTGTCCAACTCCTTGTCCCTTCCGCTGGCCGCGGTAGAGTAATGGCAATAACTTCCTGAATCAAGGTTAAAGCTCATCAGCAAGGTGTTTCCCACCGACCAGAGCGTGCTGTTCCCATCAATGTAAAATTGACATAGTCGGAGGAGGGCCGTAATTTCAGTTCGAAAGATCTGGTCTGCACATCCATGATATCAAACAGGAGCGACTTTTTCTGGTCCTTCCCGATCACCCAAAGCTTACCGTCCCTGCTATTACCCCCATGAATTGGCATAGGGAACATAGGAAATGCCGTTCACTGAAAAAGGCCAGGAAAGCAAACGTGGAGCATTCTGGTAGAAATTGCTGACGCCCAAATAGTAAGCTCCGAGCCAAACTCCACCCTGCCGATCCGAGCACATGGTTTGAATGTAATTATCGGCCCGATTATATAAATTGCCAGGAGTTGAGCTCTGGACCAGTAGGGGACTGGTCGGTGGACCCGGGCGCCATTACAACAAAGTACCAGGGGCTAGCACCAAGAGAAGCTCCATTCTGCGAAGATGAGACATGAGCGCTTGTCTGCGGGAGTGTGCCCCTATTTCATTTTTGCGTTCTGATATTCAGGTTCGACATAGCCACCAGGTACGTAGCGGGAAGTATCGTTAGTGTGCCAGGCGTATACGCCTTGTATCATAATGCCTATGGCGTGTACATAATCATAGGCCAGATGCTGCCATTGCCCGAAATTGGGTAGATTCTCATGTAAAATCAAAAACTCTTTCAGAAGTTTGTCATGATAATCCATCGCCATCGCGTAAGCATCCTTCCAAGAGAGGCCATGCCCCTTCTGCAAGACTTTTACGATATTGATTACATCACCCTCTCTTTTCATTTCTTTGGGTAGTGAAACGATATCGTTATGTATGCCAATCATCAGGGCCGCCAATGTATGCAACCTCAAAATATGGGTATGTTCTAATACCGTATCTGGCAAGTTGCGAAAATCTTTTTGCATCGCAACGTATTTACAAAACGGCAGACCTCCACTGGTATCTTCACGAAGTACTAAATAGACCGGCCATGTCGGGATTGTGTTAGTTGACATGTACCGTTTTTCATCCTGATAACCGGTAAGCAGGTTCCCAACACTGGTTAAGAACTTATCAAACAATCGCTGGGGCATCCCACACTGGATAGCTCGGCTCCTGAGCAAATAGAACTGGCGAAATATACCGTGATCAGCAGGCTCCTTACTATCTTCGCCAGTCAACAATGCCATAATCCTTTCTCTCACGGCACACATCTGCTCATAGCTGCAATGGTCGAAATAATCATCCATCATAGCTCCGTTTGCCGCAAAACTAGCGATCGGGAACAACTCATCTAAGGTTTTCAACAGTGGCAAACCACGGGCCGCAATATCGGTCAGCAAATGACTCTTATGCTTCTGCCGGGCATTTTCGGAGTGGAATGCATAGTCGATATCGATCCAATTCCAATAAATCTCTCGCATTTCTTGTGCATATGGGCTGATAAGATTGGGGAAGGGATAACTTGGGCGCGGCATATTTTTAAATTGGCCGTAGAATTCTTCTTCATTGGTAGTCATACTAGATAAGGTTTAAATTATGAATGCATCACATTCCAATGGTCTACCAGGTGTCGGGATATCATTAAGGGACACACGAGTGCAAAATATCCGTACTACCAGCTGGTTTTCAAATTTGACGTGAAATGGGGCAGATTCATCAGTCAGGCAGTAAATCACCTGTTCAATTTGGAAAAAATAGGGCTGACAAGAGCGCCGTAGATTTAAACTGCCTGTCAGCCCTTACAGCTCGGGTCGATCAAGGCGTTGTCAAGAGTGCATCTGTTGACTCGGATTCCTGACGTGCCTCTAGCAGAACATCCAGGTAATGCAGGTAAGCATCCAATAATTTCTTGTCAAAAACTGGCTCCTGAATACCGCTGCCTTCCAGAAATGTTTTGGTCTGCGCATTATCCCAGATATAGGTATTCTGATATAACTCGACGGTCGATAAGCCTTCGTGCATATTGTCCTTGAACAGACTGGTGAGCGGATACAGTTCGCATGTGCTGTCGTTTTCCCACTGCGCACGCCATTCCAGGTAAGGCAATGGTTGCAATGTGACCGTATAGTATTTTTGAAGTAATAAGAAGAACTGTTTAAGGGTAAGATTCTCGGAAGGCGAAGCAATCAAATTGAACTTCAGTCCCAGACAGTCTGGGTTACCGGTGATGTGTACGACAGATTCAGCTATATAATCTACCGTGATCAGACCTTCCCTAAGCTCGATCAGGTCCGGGTAGCTGCTGTACCTGAGACACACTTTTACCAGATTGGACCACCATTGGTAGGGCGCGAATGCACCTGTTGTGCTGTGACAGATCGCATACCCCAGTCGATAGGTAACCACGGGTAGGCCTTCAGACGCGGCTAAGTCCGCAATTGCTTCCATCACATACTTACTTCTTACGTACCCAATATCTTTGCTGACCGACAGAATGTTCTGTTTGATATCATCCTGCTCGGTCATCACCGTCTTGTGCGTAAATTTGTGTCCCCAGCTATATACAGATATGGTGGACATGAGCGCAAGGCATTTAAGTCTGATGTTTCCAGCGAATTTAATGATCCGACGAAGGCCATCTACGTTTGGTACTTTGTTATAAGAGTAAGGTTCTATAAAGTTGACTGAGCTCGCTGAATGATAGATAATGTCGATCGATCCGGAAAGCTCGTCATATTGGTCCCTGGGAAGGCCCATTTCGGGTTGTGTAAGGTCTCCGACAACCGGGATAATCCTTGTTTTGAGCCCTTCGTCAATGGTAAGGTTGAATTTATTTATTGTCCCGTCGATTTTCATCCAGGCATCGAAGGTATTTCTGGCTCTGATAAGGCAATGGATAACAGCATCAGTCCTGACCAACAATTCATGCAGCAAATGGATACCCACAAATCCTGTAATTCCGGTCAGAAAAACGTGATGCGGGTTTTTCAAAACACTTCTGTCAAAAGTCCCATGGATAACCGTGCCGGGCGCCAGGTATACATCATTCTGGAGTTCTGTCACCGGTTCTGCATCTTCCAGTGGGATATTTGCGGTGGCTTCCTTTCGTTTGCTCAGCATAGCTGCAAGTGCCTGTATCGTAGGAAACTGGTAAATATCCCTCAGATATACTTTTACTTTTAGCATCTTAGAGATATCCGCGGCCGCAACTGCTACAAGCAGGGAATCGCCGCCAATATCAAAGAAATTGTCGGTGATGTCAACGGCCGCCCGGTCGAGCAGTTCGCCCCATATACAGGCAATGCACTCTTGCATTTTTGATGCTGGCCCTGCTATGAGACCATCGACGGAAATATCCCGTAATTGCATCTCATGCAACCTGCGCGTATCTGTTTTACCGTTGGTATTCAGAGGCATTTTGTCCAGAAATGCAAAATGAGTAGGGATCATATAACCGGGCAACTCCTCCTTAAGGTATTGACGGATAGCGTTTGCCGCCGCCTTCTCATCGGAAATAAGTTCTCCGGGTGCCGGTACAATGAATGCGATCAGCATTTTGTTTTGCCTGCTGTTCTCCTTGGCGATCACCGCCGCTGCCCCGACATGAGGTGCTTTCAGCAATACCGTTTCCACTTCCCCCAGTTCGATACGATAACCCTTGATCTTTACCTGATTATCGATCCTGCCGATGAATTCGATATCGCCATCCGGCAGCCAGCGGGCAAGATCGCCCGTTTTGTAGAGCTTTTCATTTGCTCTGAACGGGTTGTCGATAAATTTCCCGGCGGTAAGTTCCGGGTTGTTCCAGTAGCCTTTTGCCAGGCATACTCCACCAATACAAAGCTCACCGATCTGGCCGGCAGGAAGTGGCTGCATTTGTGGGTTTACAATGTGTGCCTGGATGTTAGCCAGGGGCTTTCCAATGGTCGAAACATATGCACCATCTGGACGGTTTACCTTGGCGTAGGTGGCAAAAACGGTACATTCGGTTGGGCCGTAGTAGTCGATCAGGTTGTAGGAGATACGCTTTGTGTCAACGGGTTTTAGTTTTTCACCACCTGTAAAAAGATAAGATAAAGAAAGCTTTCTGGCTGTTGTATTGAGGACAATATCGGGGACCAGAACGGTTGGTGCAAAGCCGTGGGTAATACTGTGACGCTCATAATAGTCGAGCAGCCCATCTGCGTTTGTCCGCTCTTCGTTGTTGGCGATATACAATGCGGATCCTGCTGCCAATGAAGACCATATCTCCCAAACGGCGATATCAAAACTTGTACCAGCGACAAAACTGAGCCGGCTTTCGGCTGTAACGCCGAAATGGACATTATGCCAGCCAACCAAATTCTGTATTGAACCGTGTGCTACCATTACTCCTTTGGGATTTCCGGTCGACCCTGAAGTATAGATAACATATGCAAGATCTTCCGGTAGCACCGCTACGTTGACAGGTCCGATGGCTTGCTGTTGAACTTCCTGGTCAGTCAATGTAATAGCCCGGCTGTTTTGCGGCAAAAAAGTCTTGTGATAATGGTCGGTGATCACCAATTGCCCTCCGGCGTCGGACAGAATATAAGCCAGCCTGTTGGGAGGATAGGCCTGGTCCACCGGAACGTAAGCAGCACCTGCCTTTAAAACCCCTATAATGGACACAATCAAGTCGACGGAGCGATCGAGCCATATAGGTATCAGTGATGACCGGCCGACGCCTGCGGCCAGCAGACAATGGGCGATCTTGTTGCTGGCTACGTCGAGTTGACTGAATGTAATGCTGGTGCCATCACTGGCCACTGCTGTCCTTTCCGGATGCTTCCTGACAGAATTGGTGAATAAATCGAGTAAAGTGCTGTCCCGCCCATAAAGCAAGGCAGAATTGGTCTGTTTGTTGTCCATGAAATAGCATGATAAAATTTGGTTGATAATGTGAATTGGTGAGAAATCCAGGAGAAAATCATGTTCTCTACAAAAAAAGTCAAATTACGTCTCGAATCCATCTAATTCATTGTCGAATTATTTCAATTTTAATTGTCGAATTATTTATTAATTACTAATAGTGTCGATGAAATTAACCAGCCCCAATTCGTTTGTTCGGGGTACCTCCTGCCGGGCCCGACTGCAATCGTAATCCGCCATGCCAATTTGGTGATCAGGCGCTTTGACAGGATGTAGACGAGCTTGATTGAGGGATTAAGTACTTATGGGATATGCCGACAAGTGGTAGAGACTGCTGCGGTGGACTGCAATAATCTGGTTGATGCCATCGCGCCGTTTGCGTTAAGGGAAGGTATTTGTACTCAGGCTCCCATCAAGCGGCAGAAGTGACCGCAGCTGTCTATTCCCTTATTGCCTCCTGCATGAAAATGGTGTTGATGATTGGAAACTACGGTGCCAATGACCACTAAATCTTCCTTTCAGCAGTTGGTTAAACAAAATCCAAGAATTCGGATTACTGAGCAATCTGCCACGGAACGGGGCGAAGTATTGCACCGAATTCTCCATGGACAGGCACATACTGAACTGGAAACGTCATTGTCATACGGTTTTAGGAAAGATTAAGCGCCTGACCATCTTTGAACAATATAAATGTTAGGCACAACTATCGAATTTTTAGACAGATTTTTTGGCTTAGGAGGGAGGATGCACCTGTTTTCAACTTTTGACTTTTTTGTAGATCAAACGGCCGGACTAAGCTTCCCAATTTTTAACTCGACTGCAAATGGCTCGAAAAGTACTGATCGTCACCGGTGACGGTGGTGACCGTTAAGAGCACTTTATACCGTGCACCACTCCCAGGAAGCGTGCGTTTCCATGAAGACTGCCGCTCCCGTCAGACGCCGCCTTAACTTCTTAATGCACGATATTGAACCGGGTTGCGACACATATGTTGAGCGGCCAGGCTATTGTCTAGACGCAGATTTAAGGATTAGCGAAGTGGCGACAGGCGACTATGATATCATACTCTTGTTTGGCGGCCGTGCTCCCGAATACCTGCGCAACCACGTAGCGCTGTTGGAGATAGTGCGCGATTTTGACCCGGGAGGCAAATGGGTGTTGGCCGTCTTCCACGGTATCCAGATTTTGGTAACAGCCGGATGAGCCGATAACCGAACATTAACGACCTATGGACATGTACGTGCAGAAATCGAGATGGGGATGGCTCATATTCTACCCGGCAGGCCGTTCGAGATGAAAATATCATAACCGGACAAGCTAGGTAGTCACACCTGGAGTTTTACCAGGAAATCTTTGCATGTTTCAACCAGGTTTCAACAAATGTCGCTTCCGACAATTGATCAACAATTCTGGCTTTTCTCTCGCACTCATAGCTCACTATTTTTGAAATTCATAAATAACACTCTCAGACCAACTTAAGCTTTAATGTTACTTGTTCGTAAACACCGGCAGGTGGCTTGCTGACCCGTCATCCCTGATAGGCTGAATCTGATTAAGCAGTTCCATATCGTTCTGGCTGATTTTGAAGCCGACGTCCGCATTACTTTTCATGTGTGCGGGGTTGGCGGTTTTGGGTAATGGCAACAGATCCAGTTCCAAAGGATAGCGGATACCCAGTTGCGCGATCGAAACATAATATTTGTCTGCAATCGCCTGCATCTCTTCGTTTTAAACAGCTCTCCATGGCCGATCGGAGAATGGGCGTGGACGAGGATGTCTTGCTGTTTACAATATTTGATTAATTCATATGGCATATATTCAGTTAGCTAGCAGGGGGTGCTTGATACGCGATTTTTGCGGACAATGGCAAGAAGACAATCAATTGTCTCCCAACGTTTCCTAGGATGCTCCCTGTTTTCTTAGCACCCTTTCGAGGTCGATGATGTTATGTACTTTGGTCTTTCTGTAAATATTGGATTTGACAGTGCTGATCGTCGAGCTGCGCCTGTCCAGGGTTTGTGCGATCTCCGAAGTGGTCATTCCCCTGATCAGGCACCCCGCTACTTTTTGCTCCAGACCGGATAATGTCCCGGGCTGACGCTTCTTTTGATCAAGGTTCTTTTGGGTGATTAACTGGTAGGCGATTTCACTATTAATATAATGTAAGCCGGCAGCAAGAGAATCGATACACATATCAAGTTCACGGGAGTCGAAATCCTCCGGCAAATATCCTCCAATACTTTCCCGGAAAAAGGTGAGCAAGAAGTTCATCGATTTTCGATTATCGTACACCGCGATGGCGGCTTGCGGGCTGTAACGCCGCAGACGATTGGCAAGGTTAATTATCTCGACATCGGGAACGCCCGCACCGAAAACAAAGATGATCGCAGGTGAGCGGCCATGGTGTTTTTTTTCCAGATCCTGGCAGTTAACCGCTTCAATGACCTCCAAAGCGGCCCGGCTTTGGGATAAAGTTTGCCTAAAACCCCTTTTGAACACAGGACGAGGATCAACAATAGCAATTAAATCTACATTGGTGGAGGTTGGGGGTGTTTTCATCTCTCAAATGAATTTTAATATTCCAATACTTACTGCTGCAAGGTTTTCAGTTTGTAGCAAACCACACGATTGGAATATTGTCAATCTAGCAGGGTTATGTTGTCAGCGGGTTAAATGGTAACGTTCCAAACCAGGAAAGGCGATTTCGCATTTTAGTCGGGGGGCGTCGCATATGCGAAGAAACGCCGTTTCGATGAGCGAGGCATTGGACATAGGATTAACTCTATCCCGATGTTTGACGTTTGAAACGAACGTGCTTGGCAAGAATCGCCGGAATTGTATTTCCCTAGGCGGTGACAGCTTCTGCCTGTTGCCATTTGGGGCCGCTTCTGTGTTTTCTTTATTAATCTGGTGGGGATATCTTGTCAGACGAATGTTGGCTGCCAAAGCATCAAAAGGAATTAATCGAAGGTTTTTAAGTTTGCTTCACGGCGATCGGGATAGAATAAATTTGATCATTCATCGCTTCGCTTATGTCGAAAAATTTTCTTTCGCAACGCTGCCACTGTTGGGATTTCTGCAATTGCCCATTGTCGGTAGTATGAAGTGGATCTGAAATAAATTCTATAAAATCATACGCTCTATTGAAAACGTTGCTTGTCTTTTTTCGGGCATTGCTCGTTCCTGCATTCACCAGTTCCGAGTACCTTACCCAGGCCCAAATGGCGCCCGGGTGGAAGACCTGGTACGCGTATCTGGGCTACCTGCTGTTGACTGCCATGGTCATATTTGCAGTTACAAGGTTCTTCTGGCTCCAAAGCTCATTCAGGAAGGAAAATGCGCTGAACCAGGCCAAGCTCGACTTCTTCACGAATATATCTCACGAAATCAGAACGCACTTGTCGTTGATCATCGGCCCGCTGGAAAAAGCATCTCAGCAGGCTAAGGAGGGTAAGAATGTTGACCATTATCTAGGCTACGCCAGAAGTAACTCCGACCGCTTGATGCTGTTGGTCAATGAACTGCTTGATTTTCGCAAAATCCAGAGCGGGAGCGTGCGGCTGCAAGTGCAGGAATATGATGTTGTCAAGGTTATTCAAAATGTCATTGCGGCATTCGAGCATTCGGCGATTGAGCGGGATATCCAGACTTCACTTCTTTGTCCCGATGAACCTGTTATGCTTTGGTTTGATTTGGGACAGATGCAAAAGGTTTTCTACAATCTGATAAGCAATGCTTACAAGTTTAGCCCCGAACGAGGCAAGGTTACAGTGCGCATTGCTGAATTTTCCAATGAGGTGCTTTTCACAATTGAGGATAATGGCAAAGGCATATCCGAGGAGCATTTGCGCAAATTATTTACCTATTACTACCAGGCGGATTCGGAAAAACCGGGTTACGGATTAGGGCTAGCATTATCTAAGAGTATTGTAGAGCAGCACCGGGGGTATTTGACAGCCGAAAGTCGCCTGGCAACCAAGTTTTCCCACGGAAGCACGACCCTTTCGATCCGGATGCTCCGTGAAAACCGGCATTTCGCTCCTGATCAAATCGCCGTGAAAAGTAACGAATACTTCGGCAGCATTCCGGGCGCTACGCAGGCAGTGCCCGTTAGCGACGATCCATTTCCTGAAAAGCAAGCCAACACGATGCTGATTATCGAGGACAACGATCAGCTACGCGTGTTTATCAAAGAGCTTTTCCGGCACGAATTCAATACACTGGAAGGCGAGAACGGGCTGCAGGGGTTGGAACTCGCCAACGAGCATCTGCCCGATGTTATTCTTTCGGACGTGATGATGCCGGGCATGAATGGTTTGGAGCTATGTAGCCGGTTGAAAAAAAATATTGCGACTTCACATATACCGATAGTGCTGCTGACCGCCCGAACCCAAAATAAGCAGATTGTCGAGGGGCTTGCTTCCGGAGCGGATGATTACCTGGTTAAACCATTCGACCCGAGAATTCTTGAATTGAAGGTCGCGAACCTTATCCGCCTCCGGAACGAGCTGAAAGAATTTTATCGCGAATCTGTCACATCCGACCAGCATACAGCAAACAGTATAGCCCAGGACGTGAACGATGCATTTATCGGCAAGCTCAGAGCGCTGCTTATTGAGAACATTTCCGATCCGAAATTTGGTGTCAATGAACTGGCTTTTAAGGTCGGGATGAGTGTATCTGCACTTTATAGGAAATTGAAATCACTGACTGGAATGACAGTTAATGATTTCACAAAGGCAATTCGGCTCAGTGAAGCTAAAAAGCTATTGGAGTCGGGGGTGTATAATGTAGGTGAAGTGGCCACCATCGTAGGGTTCGAGGATAGCAGGCATTTTAGTAAGGAGTTCGCAAAAGCATTTGGTAAGAAGCCTAACGAAATCAAGAAACAAAGCTGATGTTATTCTTGATTTTTCAATGTCTATTGGATGAATTTGCCTCGGATATAATTGATAACGAAACTGGTGTATTTGACCCAGCCTTGTTATTGATATTTACGGGTGAGGATTATAGAGGATAAACGTGCATTCCTCTGTTAATAATGGGAATGGCAAGGTGTTTTGGCAAAATATTCCCTGGTAATAGACAGGTTTTTCAACCTTGCGGGCGGTTGAAAAACAATAGATTTACAAAATGAATCGCCGCACGAATAGGGCTTAAGAACGCCACCTGTGATTTACGGCAGGATAGGTCTACTGATTTTATAAATGATAAATCAAACTTTTAATCAATCTATATGTAAAACAATTTATAATTCTGAAAATGCCTTCTGCTTAATTAATTTGAATGTATTTATCTGTATTTGTTTAAAGCGTTTGAGGGTTGATATTGCTTGGGGTGTCGTGCGAAAATAATTTTGATAGCAAGCATATTTCTCATTCGTTCAATATGTATCCTCTTAAAATAATTGAATTTAAATCGCTATTTTGTATGTTAACCTTCTATACGACGCGTAGTATTCTTTTTGCGCGGCTTACGAGTTTTATTTTAGTTGCTATTTTGGCATGGCTACCAGTATCATTTGCGAATGCCCAATCATGTCCGGATCCCGGAGGAGGAATCAGGTGGTTGTATTTTAATGTAAGCGATGCTGTGAATTTTTTTCCGGAGAATGTACCGGCTGGAAAGACTGGCGCCGGAAAGGCAACATCGGGCAAACTGACACTCTCCGAGACGATGAATGCCGTTTATCCGCTTCGTATGGTTACTATTAATCCCGAACTGTCCGATGGAACAACAGGCAAAGTTGTGCTCCGGTTTGACTTTCTGGACATGGCCCCCGCCGCGGTTATCAATATTTATCAAGGTGCTTCTGCAACGGGAACACCGGCCGAAACCATAACATCGGCAAACGCTTCGGGTTATTTGCTGCAAACCCGTACCTATACAGGCTCTGTTACTGTGACATTTGAAAGCCCTGTCGCCTCGGCCGGAGGAGACTTTAAAATCTTTATCCCGTATACAACCGGAGATGAGGTTGCTACGTCGGCGTTTGGTTTTCAGGTAGCTTATTGGAAAAAGTTTATCACTCCTAACTCGTATACTGTGATGGACTCCTATCCCGAGGAGGCCACGCCCATTGCTACTGCCTATTTTGATGCAAATAAGAACCTTGTTTCTTCCGAACTCTCTTTTTGTATTGACTACGGGAAACCCTCGCCTTCTATGGCGAACAGCAATTATATTGGACAGGTTGTTTTCTTTCCACACGCTCGTCCGGACTTGGATAAATCAGGAACTGCGGACGGGGTGGATCAATTAAAGGCGGCCCGCCTGGTCTATATTATGAAAAACATTGCAACACCGGCAACGACTTATCAAAACTTCATGGATGTTCAGGGAGCGGTGAATTCTACACTTGGGCCAAACTATGCTGGTCACTACCCCGGGCTTCATGGAGATGCGATCGATGCTATTCCCAGCCTGCCAAGCCCGGCTGAGCCAGTGTTTTCAATTACCGGCCCGGCAACAGTAGTTTCGGCAGGGACGCCTCAAAATTTTACTGTTAACCTGACAGACGACGGCGGACATCCGAGAGTTTTTAAGTTGGAGCTCCCCGCGGGCGTGACCCTGAACTCGGTAACAGGGGCGACATATGATGCAGGCAACAGCACCCTGACGTTTGCGTCATCGCCCGCTTCCGCGACAGTGTCTGTTACCAGTGCCGCAAGTACCACAGCGACGTTACGAGTTGTCTACAACCAACCAGATTTTTGGAATGTCAACAATCTCATTGTATATGAACCCTGCACAGGTCTGAACGATTTCCAGGGATTTATTGGGTTAAGCAAGGGCGATATTACTTATCCCTTTCGGGAAGCTTCCGCAACCTGGGCTGGTCAGCCGGCTTTCCCATGCTCGGAACTGAGCTATGTGATCGGCAACCGGAATATAGGCGGTTCCAACGTTTCGGATGGTTACACACTCGACCTTTCGAGTGGTGTTACAACCCTGGGTAAACAGACTTTGATCGAAGGTCCTAATGCTTTCATTAATGCTATCGGCTACAACACGGTCGATAACTACATCTGGGGTTTCCGTTATGGCACCAATCAGCTCGTACGGATCGGCAGTGATTGGTCTGTGACATTCCATAATGTGACCGGCTTCCCGTCAACAGTCCCGGGTTTTGCAACCGGGGATGTAAGTCCGAACGGCATTCTGTACTTGTA
>NZ_JAHXBN010000043.1 GCF_019924045.1 Dyadobacter fermentans
TAGATTCCTTCAAAACTGTTGCCAGATCGATCCAAACGCATTATCTGGACATCCTCAACCGCGGCGGCGGACCGCTTCTTCAATAACAGAAGTACAAATGCTTCGGCTGAATCTTTCAATGCGAAGATCAAGGATTTCAGGTCATCTTCCAGAGGTGTAAGGGATATTCCATTCTTCCTATTCAGGCTCACCAAACTTTATGCTTAATTCGCCCCCCATGAATTCTGCTTGATCCGAAATTCCCTCAATGGCAATAACGGCGCGGGTGTTGCAGGCGAGTCGCCTGCTTTTGGTGTTCTAGTACCTTAGAAATGCTCGCGGTTTCTATCCGGGAAAACAAAAGCGCCCTGACAGTTAGGTGTCAGGGCGCTTTGCATTTGGGTGGTGATGGACGGAATCGAACCGCCGACACATAGATTTTCAGTCTATTGCTCTACCGACTGAGCTACATCACCGTTTCAGTTGGTACCTTTTGGGACTGCAAAAATAGATGTCTGTTTTGGCTTTACAAATATTTTCGGAAAATATTTCTGAAATACTTTTTCAAAAACTCATATCAGCTTGATTATCTTACCTTTAATTTTTTAGTACATTAATTTATAGCTGTTCCATTTGCGCCGGAATACATTTTTATCATACTTTGTTAGTATGCTTGCATACTAAACCAGCCCTATTTCGCGATGGCGATCATACAGCAAATCATCTTCATAGTTGCCCTGGGAGCAGTGGCCTGGCTGATTTCCCGGCGAGTCGGCATTATCAGCAGGACAATCCGGCTTGGGAAGGAGGATAACCGGACCGACCAGCCTGGCAGGCGGCTGTCGATTATGATGCGGGTCGCTTTTGGACAGAAAAAGATGTTTGACCGTCCGCTGATCGGCTTCCTTCATTTCGCGGTTTACGCCGGCTTCATACTGATCAATATTGAGATTCTCGAAATTGTACTTGACGGCATTCTAGGTACGCACCGGATCTTTGCCGGTCCGCTGGGTTCGTTTTACAGCGTTTTGATCGGATTCTTTGAGCTGCTCGCATTGGGTGTGCTCATTTCCTGCTCCATCTTCTTGATCCGCCGAAGCATTCTGAAAGTGGAGCGGTTCCAACCCTTACGTCATCGTGAAATGACAGGCTGGCCTCAGCTTGACGGCAAGCTGATACTGATTTTTGAAATCGTACTCATGGTCGCCATTCTCAGCATGAATGCCGCCGATAGCGCATTGCAGGATCTTGGCAGCACACATTATCCCATCGTAGGCGATTTCCTCATCAGCCAGTGGGTGAAACCCCTGTTTGCGGGCTGGAACGAAGGCACATTGATCGCCTATGAGCGCATTGCATGGTGGATTCACATTCTCGGCATTTTCATTTTTGCTGTTTATCTCACGTATTCCAAACATTTACACATTGCGCTGGCATTTCCGAACACTTATTTCTCCCGGTTGGAACCCAAAGGTGAAATGAAAAATATGCCCGAGATTACGCAGGAGGTAAAGATCATGCTGGGTTTGGAAACACAATCGGCAGATGCCGTTGTACCGGAGCGGTTTGGGGCGAAGGATGTGGCGGATTTGAGCTGGAAAAACCTGATGGACGCTTATTCGTGTACCGAATGCGGACGCTGCACGGCGGCTTGTCCGGCGAATATCACGGGTAAAAAACTCTCCCCGCGCAAGATCATGATGGACACACGCGACAGACTGGAAGAGGTAGGCCGCAACATGCTCACTAATAATGGCGAATTTGCCAATGATAATAAAAGCCTGCTCGGCGATTATATCCAGGAAGAAGAACTCCTCGCGTGTACGACGTGCAATGCGTGCGTGCAGGAATGCCCGGTGCTGATCAATCCGCTCGATATTATCCTGCAATTGCGCAGGCACAAGGTAATGGACGAAGCACATGCGCCGGGATCGTGGAATATGATGTTTCAGAACCTCGATACCAACCAGGCCCCGTGGAAGTTTTCGCCCGGCGACCGATTCAACTGGGCTTCCGCGGTGACAGATAGCGACGTGGATGACAATTCAACAGCATCATAAAAGCATCGATAATATGAGTGAGATCGCATACCGGGTCCCTACAATGGCCGAAATGGCGGCAAAAAACGAGACCCCCGAAGTTTTGTTCTGGGTGGGCTGTGCCGGGTCGTTCGACGACCGCTACAAGAAGGTGACGGTCGCTTTTGTGAAAATTCTCAATAGTGCGGGAGTTAAATTCGCGGTACTCGGGACGGAGGAGAGCTGTACCGGCGACCCGGCCCGACGGGCAGGAAATGAATTTACATTTCAGATGCTGGCGATGTCGAATATCCAGGTTTTGGATATGTATAATGTGAAAAAAATCGTCACGGCATGCCCGCATTGCTTTAATACGCTTAAAAATGAATATCCGGCATTGGGCGGGAATTACGAAGTGCTGCATCATTCGGAATACCTTCAGCAACTGATCGATGCCGGTCGTGTGCGCCTGCAGGGACGCGAGGTATTCAAAGGAAAGAAGATCACTTTCCACGATTCGTGTTACCTTGGCCGTGCGAACGATGTGTACGAAGCGCCCCGGCATGTGCTGGAAGCGCTGGACGCCGATCTGGTCGAAATGAAACGTTGCCGCACCAAAGGCTTATGCTGCGGTGCGGGGGGCGGGCAGATGTTTAAAGAGCCCGAACCCGGTAAAAAAGACGTGAATATCGAACGGATCGAGGAAGCTTTGCAAACGGGCGCCGATACGATTGCCGTGGCATGCCCGTTTTGTATGGTAATGATGACCGACGGCGTTAAAAACAAAGAAAAAGAACAGTCGGTGAAAGTATACGACCTTGCCGAACTCATTGTCCAGGCAAAGGGTTTGTAACCAGCTGTTGTGAGAACTATGCCGCTAGCACGGTTGTTTTAATTACTCATACAGTAAACCGTTTGACCGGCATTTAACCCTTTTTTACCATGTACATCCCTTTTAGTGATATCGATTTTCAATCCCGGGTCTGGGTGTATCAGGCCAACAGGGAACTCACCTCGGAAGAAACAGGAATTATCACCGAAACGCTGAAAGCTTCGCTGGATACCTGGGAAGCGCACGGCAAACCACTCACCGCCTCCGGAAAAATATTTGAACACCGCTTCATTGTAATCGCAGTGGACGAACGCGACGAATTGCCGAGCGGCTGCTCTATCGATAAGTCGGTGCACTGGTTGCAGGAAATCGGGCAGCGGATGAACATCGATTTCTTCGACCGCTCGCTAGCTTACCTGGACGACGACGGCCACGTGCAAACCATCCCCGTACCGAAAATCAAGCAGGCGATCATCCAGGAAACAATCCAGCCAACGACTACGATTTTCGATAACCAGGTGGCTACGAAGGCCCAATGGATGAACGGATGGAAAACTCCCGCATCCCATTCCTGGCTGAGCCGTTATTTTACAGAACAAACCAGTTTATAGAATAGATAAACAGGTACTTTTGCAATTCAACATATCAGAGTCTTTCATGAAGTTCATCCGGCTGGCTGTCGTCATTTTTTTGGTATCCCTTTTATCAGGCTGTGATAAAAATGTCGTCTACAAAGCCCACGAGGATATTGATGACGGACTCTGGTATATTAAAAATAAACCTTCATTTAAGGTAGAGATCACCGACACGACACAGGCCTACAACCTGTACTACGTGCTGCGGAATGCGCTGCAATATCCCTATTATAACCTCTACATTACCCGCAACTTTGCCGGGCCTGACGGGAAGGTTATTTCCAACACCCTGGAAGAGGTTTTTATTTCCAATGAAATTACCGGCAAGCCGTATGGCCACGGGCTGGGCGATTTGTTCGACCACAAAATTCCTTTCCTGAAAAACTATCGTTTTCCGCGTTCAGGAACCTACACATTTACCATTTCACAGTCCATGCGCCAGAACCCGCTGCCGTTTATCATCAGCGTGGGTATCAGTGTAGAGAAAGTGGCTGTGGAAAAATAGCCTGGCAACTCAGGCAGCAGGCGCGGGTGGAGCGCCACCTTCCGGCTTTTTCCTTGGCCTGTTGCGATGCCGGCGGTAGGGCTTTTTCTTGAATTCTTTTGCGACCGCCTGTTCCCTGGCCAAATCGGCCCTTTCTTCCGCTACTTCGTGCACGGGCTCGCCCAACAGGAAGCCATAAGGTTCGAGGCTCGGAATGGTGTCCATAATCACTTTCAGGATCGCCGTAACCGGCAATGCAAGGATCAATCCGGAAAGCCCCCAGAGCTGGCCACCCAGAAACAATGCGACGATAGCCGCCAGCGGATTGACACTCACCTTTGAACCCACAATGTGCGGTGTGATAAAGTTACCTTCCAGAAATTGTACAAAGCTCATAACCCCTATTACACCCAATGCATACCAGGGCGAATCCATGGTGACGATGCTCAGCAATGCCGGCAATATCGAACCGATCAGGATGCCGATGTAAGGTATGAGGATCAGAAAACCGGCCAGGAATCCGAAGAATATCGCGTGGGGAACGCCTAAAAAGAGCAATCCCACGCTGTTGAGCACGCCCACGATCAGGATCACCAGGAACAGCCCGGATAGGTAGCTCTGGATCACTTCATAAATTTTTTTCAGCAATGCATTCAACTCCTCGTTCGGCACGCTGCGAATGGCTTTGTGAACAAACATCCTGAAAAAATCACGGTATAGCAGAAAAAAGAATATGTACAGCGGGATCAGCACAAATGTGGAAATAGCACCGGTTGTGGTCACAAGCGTATTAAGCAGCACCGCACGCCCCTCGCTCAATGCGTTGATCAGGTACTTTTTGGCTTCACTTACTTGCTGGGTACGGCTGATATTCAGGTATCGTTCGCCCATTGTGAGCGTCTCGTCGAGGATTGCCTCCGCTTTTTCGGTAATGCGGGGAAGCTCTTCCGCAAAACTGCCTATTTGCATCGAAACGACGTAAACGAGGATCACAATCACCGTAAACAATGCAAGAATGCTCAGCAGAATAGCCCCTATCCGCGGCACTCTCCTCACTTCGAGCCATGCGCAAACCGGGTGCAGGAGGATTGCCAGCAGAATCGAGAATGCCAGCGGGATGATCGTTTCCCGGAGTACGTAAAGGATATATACCGTAGCAATGAGCGCCACGAGCGAGCTGGCGATCTTTAAGTACACAGGGGTTTCGCTATCTTTGTTTGGAAGAGGACGCAACGATGAATTCATGAACAAGCTGATATATCTGTGGTTAGCGGTCAAAACGGTGTTCTGTACCTGTCAGCCCGATCACAGAACCAATGATTTTAAGAAAGTTAAAGCGCATTACAAAAATAGCAAAATAGGAAAGCTTCCCGCGGTAGCTTCGGAAAGTTCAGGACTGGCCCCTGGCAAGCAGCCCGGCACGTTCTGGACGCATAACGACAGCGGCGGCAAACCAGAGCTATACCTGTTCGATCTCAAAGGTAAACTGCTCGATACAAAAGCCGTTCCTGATGCCAAAAATATCGATTGGGAAGACCTGACGCACGACAACAAGGGGAATCTCTACATCGGCGATTTCGGAAACAATGCCTCACAGCGTGATGTTTTCGACATTTACCGCTTCAACCCGGAAAGTAATGGAAGCGAGCGCATTACATTTCGTTACCAGTCAGCGGCACCCGATTGTGAGTCTTTTTTTTATCATCAGGGAAGTTTGTATCTTTTTTCGAAAAACTGGGGCAAGGACAAATGGGTGAAAATGTACCGCCTCCCAGCGAAGGCCGGCGAGCATAGCATCGCGCCCGGCGACAGCATCCGCATTGGTGCACAGGTTACTTCCGCAGCCATCAGCCCTGACGGTAAAACGTTCGCATTGCTGACTTATGGGAAAATATTGCTGTTCGAAACGGCTGGTGACAACATCGATTTTAGTAAACCAAAAGGCTGTTTCCGCTTTTCAAGGAAGCAAACCGAGGCTATCGAATTTTTGAACAATACCGATATGCTGATCACCAACGAGCAGGGCGGCGTCTATCGAACTACTTTTCGCTGATGTTATGTTTATGTTAATATTAGATTTCCTCATGTAATGTGAACATCACATCTGCTAATTTCGAATCGTGTTTTAATCATCAAAACAATGAGCACTGCTAAATCTGCAAACTCGGCTCCGAAAGTACTGGTAGTTGACGACGATTCCGACATAGTTGAATTGCTAGAATATAACTTAACCAAGGAAGGCTATTCGGTATTAACTGCTTCCAACGGGAAGAAGGCCATCGACATCGCCAAGGCATTCGTGCCGGACCTCATCCTCCTCGATATCATGATGCCTCAGCTCGACGGCATCGAAACCGGCAGGATCCTGCGGCAAAACCCCGATATCAAGAACACCTACATCCTGTTTCTGACTGCCCGTTCTGAGGAATATTCGGAGGTAGCGGCGTTCGAGGTAGGAGCCGACGATTATATTACGAAGCCCATCAAGCCGCGGGCATTGATGAGCCGTATCAATGCGTTGTTCCGCCGCGAAGCTCAAAAAGCAGAGTCGGGCGATACAATCGAAATCCTCGATTTGTCGATCAACCGGAAGAACTATACGGTAACCCAGGGCGGTGAGAAATCGACTGTTTTGCCTAAAAAGGAATTTGAATTGCTATTCTTTCTCGCGCAAACACCCAACAAGGTTTTCAGCCGCGATGAGCTTCTGCAAAAAATCTGGGGTGCGGATATTTATGTACTCGAACGGACCGTCGACGTGCATATCCGTAAGCTGCGCGAGAAGCTCGGCGACAATTATATCAAAACTTTGAAGGGAGTAGGCTACATGTTCAGCAACGAGCGGGAGTAACCGTCATCGCTCGATATCTTCCAGTTTTTTGGCCTCGGACTCTTCGTCTTTCGATTTATCCTTCTTTTTTCTGCGGAAGGCGAGTTTGATATTTACTTCTCCGTTTTCATCGACGGCTCTGAGGAATATTTTAGAGCCCTCTCTTTTTTCGGGGTTGTTAGGATCTAAAACGTAGGTAGAATCACGCTTTTTGAGGTTGCTGAGCGGGATCTGAATATTGATATCGGTTTTATTTCCGAAACTGTAAATGCCATCGATGTAGAGCGTCAGCACGTTGGATTCGATTTCCATCGGCGCTATTTCCACTTCTTGCCCGCTCAACCGGAAATCGTTACGGATCGGGGCAAATTTGACGCGCTCGAAATTCCGTCTTTTGAAGATTAACTTTTTCATCTTCATAAACGGCTCGAAGTTGATAATGTAAGCATTCGTCAGATCGATCCTTAGCAGGCCCTTCATGCTCGACGGTACCAGCTTCACATTGTTGTTCAACGTGGATTCAAAATTGAAATCGGTATTGAGTATCCCTTTCAGGTTCTGATGCGTCAACGTTTTTTGGCCAAAATCGTCGAAAGAATAAAAAACGGAATGCACATCCGCATTCGTAATCTTTCCGCGGACGGCCATATGCGGCAGCTTTCCATCGTTATCCATTTCTCCTGAAATCCGTACATGGCCTGCGCCGAATGCTTTCAGCTGGAAATATTCGATGCTAACCGCATTGTTGCTGATTGTAAGCTGTCCTTTCACGTCCCGGCCGGTGAAATGCCGGTACCTGACTTTTTTTGCGTCGAGTTTCGCGGTAATCTCCATTTTGTCGATCGCATTATCGAGTAGCTCCGAAAGTTTAAGCGAGTTTTTGGCTTTCTGCCTCGTGGTACCCCTGGCAGCGAGGAGTGTTTCGAGCCAGTTGAGCTGCCATTCGGGGATATTAATGTCTACATTGGCCCGCAGCGGTTTGGGCGAACCGAAGAGATAAGGGATGAGATCAAGCAGCGTTCCCCGCACGTATAGCATATTCTGGCCGTCGTGAAAACGAAGATTCGGCATCACCATTACTTTCTCGTTGAATGTAAGATCGCCATTGATTTTACTGACCCTTACCTTCTGCGGCAGATAGTCCATCGCGATGTTTTTGAGCGAAACCCTACCAGACACTTTGCCGTCAAAATTGTCCTTAGCGGGATTATAAAACTTTCTCAGATTCCCACTGAAATGAAAATCAATCCTCGCCGAGCCATTTTTGAAACGGTAACGTCCGGGATCGAGTAATGCACCCATATTCGTGGAATCGGCTTCGATGCGGCCGTCGATATTTGCCCGTGGATTCCGGAAGTTGTTCACCACCAGTTTGAACGCAAATGGTATCGTCTCAAAAAAGCCGGTTATCTTGGGTGCAATCAGCCTCGAATTGAACACGTCGGCCAGTTTGGTCGTATCCGCGCGGTTTGTGAATGTGCCGGAAGCTTTCATTTTGCGCAACACACCTACGGGAAGGTTATATCGAAAAGTATCCGTTTCAAAATGCACGTCCACCTGCGGTTTGAGCCCTGGTCGCCCCAAAATCCCTGCTATCTTGACATCCGTATCCACATTCGTCTGAATTCCGATCGAGTCGATCTGCTTTTGCAGCCGCTGATTCAACAATGGCAAAGCGTTTTTAACCGCTATTCCCTTTGCGTTGAAATTGAGATGGAATACTTTGATCGTGTCCGAAAAATCGAAGAAGCCATGGATCCCGATCTTATCGTGCGTTGCGCTTTCGAGGGTTGAAGGATAAATTTTCAACTTCTTCTCATCCTCATTATAACCCAAAGCCAACGCCAGCGTCGTTTCCTGGTTCATCAGAAAACCACCCTTTTCCACTCTGAATGTCAGCCCCTTGAAAAGCACCGAACCGGTGAAACTGGCATTCGTGCTCGAATCGGTCCGCTCGATGATGTTGGTCGCATCGTGAAAAACCGCTCCGTAATATTTTTCTTTCACCGAATCGGCATACGCCACTGCAAAATTGAGGAAACGGATATTTCCCAGTTTTTTGAGAATCTCGTCCGGATCCTTTTTTTGCGGCTTATTTTTCTTTTGCTCTTCTGATTTAAAAATGGAAGCATTGGAATACCCGTTCCGCTGAACGAACATACTGATGGCGCCGTCTTCCATCACCAGGTTTTTTACTTGTATATCCCCCGACATAATACGCCGCAGGTCGAGCGCAACGTGGATTCTACCGGCTTCGAGAAACGGTTTGTGATGAACGTTGTAGAGCGTGTCAGTCAGTTTGATATCGTATAATGTGAAGTTCAGCCCCAGGCCGCCGTAGAATGGCCTGAATTTAAAATCGGCTATTTCGAGGTTCCCGTTAAGGTTTTCATTGATCAGCTCTTTGGCTCTCAGGAAAAGTTCGTCCCTGTTTTTGTAAACCCAAAGCTCGATCGCACCGAAGAGCAGGGCACAAACCAGAGCGACGATACCAATGACTTTTAAGACCTTTTGAGACATCTAACGAAGAGGTTTAGCGCTGTTGATGAAAGGGAACAGTTCGCTCCCATCTACAATATAAGCAAGACATTAATAGCGTGCCAGAAATAATGTCCCACCGGCCATTACAGCATCTTACCGGCCGCTTTACTCGCTATTCAGGACAAAATGTAGTAGTTTTGCGCACTCTTTTGGAATACCTACTTCCATTTACCAATCCATTGCTGTAAGATGCTACTGAGCGAACAGGAAATACTGCGCCGTCAAAAACGCGAGGAACTCATGCGAATGGGCATTGAGCCTTATCCTGCGGAAGAATTTGTCGTAAACGCCTACGCGGCCGACATTCTTAAAAACTACGAAAACAACAAGATCGACTATAAAAACGTCACGATGGCCGGCCGGCTGATGGGCTTCCGCATCATGGGAAGCGCTGCATTTGCCGAGTTCCAGGATGCCACAGGACGTATCCAGCTGTACTTCCGTCGCGACGATCTTTGCCCGGGCGAAGACAAGACTTTGTACAACACCGTTTTCAAGAAGCTACTCGATATCGGCGATATTATTGCCGTGCAGGGTTTTGTTTTCACCACACAAACCGGTGAAATCTCCGTGCATGTGCAGGAATTCAAGATCCTGAACAAATCGCTCCGCCCGCTGCCGGTCGTAAAACGCGACGAGGACGGCAATGTGCACGACGGTTTTACCGATCCCGAACTACGTTACCGTCAGCGCTATGTGGATCTGATCGTGAACCCGGAAGTGCGCGATATATTCATTAAACGTGCCCGGATTATTACCACCATGCGTTCGTATTTCGATGCGAATAACTGGCTGGAAGTGGAAACGCCGGTATTGCAATCCATTCACGGGGGCGCGGCGGCACGTCCATTTACGACGCACCACAACGCCCTCGACCTGGGCTTGTACCTGCGCATCGCGACCGAACTTCACTTGAAACGCCTTATTGTAGGTGGTTTCGAAGGAGTTTATGAGTTTGGGAAACTCTTCCGTAACGAAGGAATGGATCGCACGCATAACCCCGAGTTCACGACTGTGGAGCTCTATGTGGCTTACAAGGATTACCTCTGGATGATGAATATGACCGAGGAAGTGCTCGAAAAAGTAGCTTTGGCAGTGAACGGCACTACCAAAGCGAAGTTCGGGGATGTGGAGCTGGATTTTGCAGGCCCTTATCCGAGATTGAGCATTACCGACGCGATCAAGCAATATACCGGCCTCGACGTGGAAGCGCTGGACGAAGTCGCGATCCGCGAACAATGCCGGGCGTGGGGAATGGAAGTGAACGAAAGCATGGGCAAAGGCAAACTGATCGACGAAATCTTCGGAGAGAAAGTGGAATCGAACATTATCCAGCCTACTTTCATCATCGACCACCCGGTAGAAATGTCGCCGCTGACCAAGAAACACCGCACTAAAAAAGGCATGGTAGAACGTTTCGAGCTATTTGTGAATGGCCGCGAAGTGGCAAATGCTTACTCCGAGTTGAACGACCCGATCGAACAGAAGGAACGTTTCGAAGACCAGCTTCGCCTGAAAGAAAAGGGCGACGACGAGGCGATGGAGATGGACGACGACTTTATCCGCTCGTTGGAATACGGTATGCCGCCAACCGCGGGTATCGGTATCGGTATCGACCGCCTTACCATGCTGCTGACAGACAATGCCAGCATCCAGGAAGTGATTTTCTTCCCTCAAATGCGTCCTGAAAAGAAAGCGGAGATCGCGAAAGTAGCTGATTACGTGACGGCGGGCGTACCGGCTGTATGGGTACCGGCTTTACAAAAGATGAATATCCTGACGATCGAGCAACTGAAAAGTGCAAATCCGAACAAGATCTTCAACGATTTGGGCGGAATGCGTAAGAAGCTCAAAATAGATGAAAAGATGCCGCTGCTGGACGACGTGAAGTCCTGGGTGGAATAGCTTGTAAATTAAAAATGCCGCTTACTAGCGGCATTTTTAATTTCTCTTGCAAAAAAAATACAATTATATCTTTTTTACTTGCACAGCGTTAAGTCCTTTTTTTCCTTCAACGACTTCGTATTCTACTTGGTCATTTTCACGGATAGTAAGTCCTCCCAATCCTGTCACATGGACAAAAATGTCCTTTTTTGTGTCGTCTTCCACGATGAAGCCGTATCCCTTAGCTTCATTGAAAAATTTTACAGTACCTGTTGGCATAATAGTTGAAATAAAAAAATTGAAATAAGGTGAAAATACAGAAGATATGTAGGCGTTTCAGTTAAAAGTCGAAATGGCTATACCAAATAATTGAGGGAGGCTCAACGCATTAGCAAAAGAAATTTTGGAAATTCTCCCGAAGACATCTTGATTATAATGAACAACTTACAAATTCTTCAATCACAAAGAAACAAAAATTGTTTGTAAAACAATTTATTTGATTAAAGAATTTGAAAATTTAACGAGCAAGCGGTATTTTGCCTTTTTGGCTCATTTAAAGCAAATTTAACACGTCAGAATTGCATATCCGGGCGAAAATCGCTAATTATGAGGCAATTATCAAAAAGCAGGTATGAACAAGTTTAGGTATTTCGTTGAAAACCAAATATTTGGAGTTTGTGCAGAACTAGGAGAAAAGCTCAATTTCCCGGCGAGCAGCATCCGGAAATACTTCATTTACGCCACCTTCATGACCTTCGGTTCACCCATTATCCTGTACCTTGTATTGGCGTTCTGGATGGATTTGCACCAGCATTGGCGTCGGCACAATAGCCCTACAATCTGGGAGCTTTAATGGGTTCGATGCCCGTGAGCTTGCCGAATTTGTGTTTCCCCAGCACAAAATACTCCCACACAACACTTCTGTAATAAAGTGGCGCCCTGTAACGGGTTCGCGGTGTTTTCCGTGTCAGTTCGGGGATCATCGCGTAAAAGGCAAAATGCGCCCTTACAATGGCTAAAACGTCGGGCCAAGCTCCTGTGGCCATAAACCGCACGCTGGAAATACCGTCGAGCACCAACCTGATAAACACCGTTTTCCACCTGCGGCCTTTCGGCAGGTTTTTGAAAAGCATGATCAGGTTGTTGCGGTAATTCAGAAATGTCTTCTTGGGGTTGGATTTGTGCAAAGTCCCGCCGCCGACATGATACACCGTCGATTTACCGCAATAAGTAATGCGGAACCGCATATTGAGCAGCCGCCAGCAAAGGTCTATTTCCTCCATATGGGCGAAAAACGACTCGTCGAACCCGGACGCGGCGTGGAATGCAGACGAACGCACAAAAAGGCAGGCGCCCGTGGCCCAAAATACATCCTTCTCGTCGTCGTATTGCCCCAGGTCTTCTTCCCGTGTATCGAAAATGCGGCCCCGGCAAAAAGGGTAGCCAAGGTAGTCCATATAACCGCCCGCCGCGCCGGCGTACTCGAAGTGCGTAGGCAGGTCGTAGGCGCGTATTTTGGGTTGGCAGGCAGCGATAAGCGGGTCCGACTCCATGAATTCGATCACCGGGGCGATCCAGTTCTCGGTAACCTCGATGTCGGAGTTTAGCAGAATGTAATAGTCGGCCTGAATACGGCGCAGCGCATCGTTATAACCTCCCGCATATCCCTTGTTTTCGCTGATTTTGAGCGTGTTCAGCTCCGGGTAATGCATATTCAGCCATTCGAGGGAATGGTCTGTTGAAGCGTTATCGGCAATCCAGACCGCGTGGCTTCCGGAATGCTCGATGACTTTTGGAAGGAATTTTTCGAGATAATGCTGACCGTTATAATTCAGGATTACAATCGCAACAGAGGGAGTCATTCGGTATTCGGTTATTTCATAAAGCTACCCAAATCCAACCCTGGAATATTGGGAAGCACTCCATCCGTTACCTTTTGCAGATGTTGTTGAATTTTGGATTCGATATTCTCATTGGCTTTGTTAACTGCCGCTACAATGAGATCTTGCAGCATTTCCTTATCGTCGGCGTTAATGATATCCTTATCGATATCCAGGCTAAGCAGCTTTCTTTTCCCATCGACGGTTGCTTTCACCATTCCCCCACCCGATTCGGCGGTTTCGGTGATGTAAACCAATTGTTCCTGTGCTTCTTTCATACGCGACTGAAGGTCCTTCATTTTGCCCATGAGGCCCATCATGTCCGCCATATTTCCAAACATAGCTGTACTTATTAAGTTTAAAACTTGAAAAAACTTATTTTACGGAAATAGTTCCTCACCGTAAAAGCATAAAAGTACCGCTTTTTTCAACAGTTTGATTGATGTCGTCGACGAAAGTCATCTTGTAGTAGTAATAGCCCACCGGCGCATTGGTTCCTTCGAAAGTTCCGTCCCAGCCTTTGGCAATGTCGTCGGAATGAAAGACAACCACTCCCCAGCGGTTCATGACCGACATATTAAATGACTGCAACTGTTCCGATTTCGCTTCCAGAATATCATTATAACCGTCGCCATTCGGGGTAAACGCGTCTGGAACAAATACGCCCGCGCTGCGACGATAGTTGACAATATTCGATAAACTCTCAAAACTACCGTCCTGCGAAACAGCCCGTACCAGGAAATTATATTCCAGGGCACTCTGGTTGTTCAGCTTCACGGTGTAGCTCGTATTTTTTTGCACCGGTATGTCCTCCGAAGCCCCTCCCGAACCCGTCTGAACGACTGTGTAATCCTCAAAACCGCCAAGGATCGGGTTATCGCCGGTCCAGTTAAGGGTTGTCAGCTTTTTGGTCAAAAGAATGGTACAAATCGGCTCCGATGCGGGTACTTTTTGATCGCAGGAGTTTTCGTAGCTCATTCGGTAGCAGTACGACAGTTCGTCCGTTTTGGCGTTGTTGTCGATATAATCGCTCTGATTGTAAAGCGTGATGATCTTCTTGAATAATGTACTGCCAGCCTCCGCACGTTCGATCGTCAGTTCAAATGATGTGTTGGGGCCCGCACCGGGAACACTGGCTTTGATGTTCACGCTGCTTTTATCCAATACTGAAACCGATCCACCGCTGAGCGGCTTGGCTGCACCAGTTTCAACCTTAATACCTACTGGCGCGGAGGTAGAAGTGGCCGTCTTCAATCTTGCAACCACCTGATATTCTGCAAATGTTCCACATTCTACATCCTCATCGGTATAGCTGGTTTCGCCGATTGCCGTAAAACTCTTGATAACCGTTCCGTCGCGAAGCAGATCGTAACCATCAAATTGCGCCGCGTCCGGATACTGGCTCCATTTCAGGTTGTTTGAACCGTCCGTACTGTTGCCTGAAATCGTCATCGTACTGATGGGTGCAGTTTCGGTGCTGCCTGCACAAAGGTCTTCGGAAGAAAGCCTTACCTTATAACTTTGATCCTTATTAAGTGACCTTATTTCATAGGGTTGCGTGCCACCCGAAGATCGCTTTCCGGCAGTAATATAAGAGTTACCGTCAGTGCTGTATTGTATGTTGGTAGGAATACCAGTCACACCCTTGTAGGTCAGCCGTATAGTTCCGTCACCACGCATTTCCACGGCGCTCATCTGTATTTCATTCAACTGAGGACGCGCGAAAGTGATGGTTGTAGGAGCTGTAAGGCCTTTCGCACAGGGTTTACCACCATCGTACAAACCGGTTATCGACAGCGTAGGGCTACTGGTTACACTTGCGTAATTGTGCTCGAATGTCAGGGGATTTCCTTTTTTCCAATAAACAGGAGGTTCGCCGTCACCCCAGTTGATCTCAACCTGGTCGTAGGCTTTCAAAACATCATCGTTCGTCAAGGTCATGACAATTTTGCCGCCCCCACAGGACGCATACTGCATATTGACACGTCTGCTTTCGTAAATAGTAATCTTCTCGCAATGCGAAAATTCAGCACCAGTGTTGGTCACTCCATATTGCAGCAGGGTTCCTGTTGCCGCAGACTGGTAGGTAATACTGGTACGGTTTGTCGAGAGATTGGGCTCACCTCCGGTATAATTTAAGTCATAGCCGACAAAGGTTGCATTGGGGACAGTACTCTTAAACTCCACATATAATGGGGCGCAACCCGCTGTCGTATTGATGGTAAAGCCGCCTCCGCCAATGCTGCATCTTCCCTGCCCGTAACCAGTGAAAGCGGATAGAAAAAGAAAAAAGAAAGAGAAGGATAGTAGTGTTATTCTCATAAGTGTGGCATATTTAACCCTGACCTTTTTTCAAAGACGATAGATAGAACAATAAGTTTCCGGGAATCATAACGAATTCAAAAACGCAATAGCAAAAGTAAGCTATTTAGGGGTGGCGGTAACGCGTACCTATTAAACGGGCGTATTAAAAAAGTATTATCCCGGGAATGATAGTCTTGAAAAAATCCTATCTTATTAGGAGAAAGCTCCCATTTTTGACCACAGTCTGGCCCGTAGCATTGGTCGCTTCGATTTTGTAGAGGTAATAACCGCCTGGTGCTTTTCCGGTTTTGATGTTACCATCCCAGCCTTCGGCGATATCTTCGGAATGATAAACCACCTCACCCCAGCGACTGAAAACAGACATTTTGAAGTCCTTAACAAAATAGGCCTTCACTTCGAAACGCTCGTTGTAGGCGTCGCCGTTCGGTGTAAATGCATCCGGGATCAAAAGAATGGCCTCACTTCTGAAATTCAGCACATTGGATAAGCTCGTGAAATTACCATCGGATGATTTGGCTTCGATCCGGTAGCCGAAATCAGACTGGGATGCAAGATCGAGGGTATGGTTGGTGGAAAGACCTTTAGGCGTTTCATTGACCACATTGCCCCCGTCATCAACCTGTTGCAGGGTATAAGTTTCAACAGTACTGATGAACGGCGCTTCGGGATTCCAGACAATATCCGGCGTATTTGTTGTCAGCAAAATGGAACAAACCGGCGTGCTGAACGACGGCGATTTCATTTTACAGGCATTTTCATACTGGAAACGATAACAATACGAGTTCTGCGAGGTGTTAACGTTTGTATCGTCCCATTGCAGACTCTGGTTGTTCGCCGGGGAAACGACCTCGAAATTCGTGCTCCCCAGCAATGCGCGCTCGACAACCAGATTGTACTCACTGGTGAGCCCTTCGCCCGAAAGCTCGACTTTGGTACCGATCGTATTGTTGTCATTAACCGTCACGACAGCGTTCGTGATATCGCCCGGTGCCGAAGATTTAGGTGCCAGGCTGATAGGCGCTGAATAAGAACGGACGTCATTGTTGATGATGGTGACGATCTCATACCGATAAGTATTCCCGCATTTGACGTCCGTATCTTCATATGAACGCTTGCCGGGAGGAATAGTGAAAATCACCGCGCCGTTCCGTTTCAACTGAAATTCCACCTCTCCGTCAGTGTTGGACTCTGTCTCCCATTCGAGCGAAATGATTTCATCAAGCGACAGCCTTCCTTCCTTGATCACAACGCTGCTTACGATCGGGCTTGTGATGACATTACCGCATATGTCCGTCGACCGGAGTTGAAAGCGGTAGACAGCTTTGGGATCCAGCGACGGCACGGATACCGACTGTACTCCACCTGTTTGCCTGCTTTGATTGGTAAAAGCGAACTCTCCGTTTCCCTTGGCGACATAAACCTTGGTTTCGATTCCGTCCATTCCGTCATAAATGACTTTCGCATTCCCATCTTCGGGCATTTCGACGGCTCTGATCCGGATGCTGCTGAGGGACTGCGCCCCCGCGGCCGTCAAAGTAGTGGTGCTCGCTTCTGCATTACACACGCTGTTGGTATAAGACCCTTTCAGTGTAATAGCCGGGAAACTGCCGGGTTTGTAGGTATTTTCGAAAAATGCAGCAGTATTGGTTTTCAGATTGACATCCACTGTCTTGCCATCGCCCCAGTTGATCGAGACCACATCGTAAGCTTTCGTCACCGGGTCGTCACCAAGCGTGACCATTGCCTTGCCATTGGGGCAGGTGATCAGTTCTCCTTTCGGTCCGCGGGTTTCTTTTACGGTCACATCCGCGCACGCACTGAAACCCGTGCCACCGGCACTGCCGTATTGTAAAATCGTGTAAGTACCCGGAGTCGGGTAGGTGAAGGACGAATCCTGCGTTGTTTCGCTCAGGCTCGGGGGGGTATTCTGGTTACGATCGAAACGGAAAGCATAAGTAAGGTTTTCCGGTTTCGGTACGCGGTTTTTCACATTGACGGTCATCGGCGCGCAACCGGTTTCCGGTGTAACGATAAATGCTCCCGTATTACCACAAAAGCTCTGTGTGGCTTCCGTCCTCGCACTAGCGCCCTGACCTGAAACTTCCTGATTAACAAGCGAAAAAATGCCGAGGAGAAATGCGATCAGTAGCTTATGCTTCATAGTGAGTAAAGTAGGTTCCCGCAAGGTGTACCGGCACGGGTGCGCCCCGGTGAAACGGATCATCTAAATCCTTTGTTCAATCTGTAACGGACGTTCAAAAATAGAACTTTCGACATTATCAACGTACCTTTGCAGAGTAAAAACGAGTTTTAGTTTAAAACTATTTTTTCATTAACCCGATTAATGAGTAACAATACGAACCCGATTGCGCTGGACTCTATCGAAGACGCCATCGAAGCAATCAAAAGAGGGGAGCTTATCATCGTTGTCGATGACGAGGACCGTGAAAATGAAGGTGATTTTATCTGCGCTGCCGAACTGGTAACGCCGGAAATAGTCAATTTTATGGCAAGGGAAGGCCGCGGGCTCATCTGCGTGCCCATTACCGAAGAGCGCTGCGCCGAACTTGAACTGGAAATGATGGTGGGCAATAACACGGCCCTGCACGAAACTGCATTCACCGTTTCCGTCGACTTACTCGGGCACGGCTGCACCACCGGTATTTCGGCCAGCGACCGCTCCAAGACCATCCAGGCGCTCGTCAGCAAGGACACTAAGCCTACGGATCTCGGCCGCCCCGGACATATTTTCCCATTAAAAGCGAAAAGAGGAGGTGTGCTTCGCCGCACCGGCCATACCGAAGCGGCAATCGATTTCCCGCGTCTGGCAGGCTTATCGCCGGCAGGTGTTCTGGTAGAGATTTTGAATGAAGATGGCTCGATGGCCCGCCTGCCTCAGTTGCGCGAAATTGCGAACCGCTTCAATCTGAAACTTGTCAGCATTAAAGACCTGATCGAGTACCGCCTTCGCGAGGAATCGCTGATCAAACGCGAGATCGGAGTGGATATGCCTACCAAATGGGGCCATTTCGACCTGATCGCTTACCGTCAGATCAACACCGGTGATCTGCACCTCGCATTGGTGAAAGGAACCTGGGAAAAAGACGAACCCGTGCTCGTACGCGTGCATTCGTCGTGTGTGACAGGAGATATTTTCGGCTCCTGCCGTTGCGACTGTGGTCCTCAGCTTCATGCTGCCATGGAAATGGTGGATCAGGCCGGTAAAGGCGTGATTGTTTATATGAACCAGGAAGGCCGCGGAATCGGACTTTTGAACAAACTAAGAGCCTATAAATTGCAGGAAATGGGCCGCGACACCGTGGAAGCAAACCTTGAACTGGGCTTCCCGATGGACGACCGCGATTATGGCGTAGGCGCGCAGATTTTGCGTGACCTGGACCTGACCAAAATCAAGCTTATCACCAACAATCCCAAGAAACGCGCCGGACTGATCGGCTATGGCCTTGAAATCGTGGATTCGGTGGGGATTGAAATTCCGGCTAACCCGTATAACGAGAAGTACCTGCTCACCAAGCGTGACAAAATGGGCCACAATCTGAATAATCTGACCATCGTAGGACATAATAAGGGACTATGACGATCGAAACCGTCCAAAACGACGCCGATATCCTCAAATGCCGCGGCGCCATCCAGGCGCTGCGGCATTTGCTGACCGACGACATTTATACCGACGCCGTAAAGCAAACCCTCGCCGACAACCGGCAAATCATTTTCATCGAAGATGGCAGCCCCGATGCCGCCGCAGTGGCCGTTTTTGAAACCGGTTACAATCTTTTTCGTGGAAAATACATCTACATCGACGATCTTTCGACTTTGCCGACGCAACGCGGTAAGGGTTATGCAGGCATGCTGCTCGACTGGATCGCCGAATATGCCCGGAAGGAAGGGTTCAACGAAGTCCATCTCGATTCCGGCGTGAATGCAGCCCGGACGGACGCGCACCGGCTCTATCTCAATAAAAGATTTCAGGTAACCAGCCTGCATTTTGTTGCCAAGGTCTGATTTTTTAATGCAGATCTGCCGGCAATTTTAGCACATAACTACATGACAATCGATCAGGTTTTTGAAGCATTTGATACCCTGCGTGTACTGGTAATCGGCGATGTAATGCTCGATTCCTATGTTTGGGGGAAAGTTGAAAGGATATCTCCGGAAGCACCCGTGCCGGTGGTCAATGTTCAAAAAAGGGAATACCGGCTTGGCGGCGCGGGCAATGTGCTGCTGAATGTCCAATCACTCGGTGCAGAGGCCATTGTATGCTCGGTAATCGGTACCGACGGCCCCGGCGACCTGCTCGAAAACAGTCTCAAAGAAAAAGGATTGAACTGCGAAGGCCTGATCCGCAGCAACGACCGCATTACTACTATTAAAGAGCGGATTATCGCCGGTTCCCAGCAGGTGGTGCGGATCGATACCGAGACCGACAAACCCGTTTCAAGATCAGAAACTGAAAAACTAATCGCGAAAGCGAAGGAGCTGATCCCTTCCTGCCAGGTGATTATTTTTGAAGATTACGACAAAGGCGTGCTCACGCCCGAATCCATCGCTGAAATCACCGCATTCGCCAACGCGAATAATGTCCCGACGGTTGTCGATCCCAAAAAGCGCAATTTCTTGGCCTATAATCACGTCACGCTTTTCAAACCCAATCTGAAAGAGCTCCGCGAAGGGTTGAAAGTGGATTTCAATGTGGATAACCTCGAAGAGCTGAAAGCGACAGTGCAGCATTTGAAAGATACGCTTCAAGTCAATGGCGCATTGATCACGTTATCGGAAAGAGGTGTTTTCATTGATTTCAACGATGAAATCCATAAACTCCCTGCGCACATCCGCCAGATTGCCGACGTTTCCGGCGCGGGCGATACGGTAATCAGCATTGCCGCCTGCTGCGTAGCATTAGGCCTTCCGCCCAAAAGCGTAGCCGCTATTTCCAACCTCGGCGGCGGGCTCGTATGCGAAATGGTCGGTGTGGTACCTATTGACAAAGTATTGTTGAGATCCGAAGCTCAAAAACTGGTATAACTTACCAGTTGATCCCGCCTTCTCCGAGGCCCATTCTCCGCGTAAATCTGGACGACAGGCGCGACCGGCTCGTGATGTAGCGTACGCTTGCGCCTATGTACGGCGTAGTCGCTGGTGTGTAGGACGTGAGATTTTCGCGGGCGCTGTTGAATGTTCGCAATTGCCGGAATGTAGTCACACCTGCCTCCACCGACACGTTTAACACCGAAAACAAGTGTGCATTGGCGGCTATGCCTGTCTTGATCTGACGGTAATTCTCACGTCGCAAGGCTTTTTCCTCCGGCGTCTGGACCTGGAACCCTCCGCTGTATCCGTTCAGCCCGGCCAGGAAATCTACATTGAACCATTTGGTAGCCTTGTAATTCGCATTCACCATAAACGGCAGTAATGCCGAAACACGCCAATGTTTGCCTAATCCCTTATTTACACCCAATACAGGAATGAATCGCAGCTTCTGATTGTAGGCCAGCACCGATCCGTACATAAATTGCGTGCGGAGCCCAAGGATATGCATCCTCGCGGCACCGCCCCAGAAGAATGGTTGGGGGCTAAAAAACGTCTCATTACTCTCGGTCATACCCAATCCGCCGCCATACACCCACAGCCGGTCCTTAATGCTCGCCTGCAAGCGGATCACACCGAGGGATAAGGTTTTATAACCATTGGCTGGATCATTCTTGCCATCGAAAGTCGGTTGGATTTGCGTGTATTGAGCAATGGCTACCGTGTGTACAGCCCTCAAATCAAACTTTTTTCGCAAGCTATAACCGAGCTGCACCTCACTCTGCAAGGGGATAATGCCGAAAAAGCCCGTTCTCGAAACGCCGTAATCCCGTGTGCCGTCGAGGCTCGCAGGCACGGCATAATCCGCTTTGAGCGTCAGGTTCGGATAAAAAAGGCGACTTAGGGAAAAATGCTGGGCCTGTGCGGGAACGATCAGGCACAGTAGCAGACAGGTTAACAGGTTGCGCGAGTTAGCCATGCAGGAATGTCAGGGGATGCGTTAAAATGTTGGCAAATAACGCGAAAATAGTGGGGCTATTGTGCAGTTACCCTCAGCCGCAGCTCTTCATAGCTTATTGTGAGCGGTGCGTCGCGCGAGAGGGCACCCGGACATACTATCTTTTCAACGGCCAGCCCCTCGCGGGTAATTACTTCATACAATCGCTTTTCCCAGGGTGTAGCGCTCCGCTCTTTTTCCTCGTTCCCAAGGTAGCCATTTACATAAATCACCTTTTGATTGCTTAGGTAATAACATGCCTGCCACTGTTCATAATTAGGGTTCGGATTCGAATTAAGCATAAGGATACGGTAGCCGTCCTTCACGAAGCCGGTTTCGAAGGGGTGCAGCGTACCATCCGAAAGCCGGGCACGCCAGGTTGAGTCCTCCTTAGGATTATACCTGCGCAGTTGGTCTT
Organism: Dyadobacter fermentans; assembly: GCF_019924045.1. Classification (GTDB taxonomy): domain Bacteria; phylum Bacteroidota; class Bacteroidia; order Cytophagales; family Spirosomataceae; genus Dyadobacter; species Dyadobacter fermentans_A. The sequence goes on from NZ_JAHXBN010000043.1 coordinate 21,870, forward strand.
CCGACATAACTCCCAATCCTTTCGGAAAGTGTAACTCCGTACCAACGTCAAACAGATCTGAAAGGGCCTGAACCCAGGAAACTGTCTCCGCCCCGAAGATATTCCGGATGTTTTTCCCTGGGAATTTTTCAGCAAGTGCCCTTCGCATTTTACCGATAATCGCTTCATTGTAAACGAATCCGGTAAAGAGATCAACAACCTGGACGCTTTCCACAACAAGCGTACGCATACCCCCAAAATTTCCCCCTGTCAATTCCATTACCGAAAGGCGGTTACCAATATCCGTAAACCTGAATTGGGCTTTCTCTTCCGGCGTGGGCTCGCGAACAAATGTGGAATCAGGAAATGACTCATTAATGTGGCTCCAAGCCAGATTATACTTGGCCTTGACACCGAAGCTTGTGCTGGTAAGTTCTAAACCGGACGGCAAGAGCAGCCCGGATATCTTATTGTAGTTTGTGAAAAGACTGCTCTCTTTGTAGTGCACCGGCCCCTTCCCCATCAGTGGGTCTGTATCAACCTGCGGAATGACAATTTGCGACACAAGCCGACTTTCCTCCCCGATCATCACCTCCACCCACTTTCCCCCAATTTTCACCTGTATAATGTACTGATCTTCGTTCCCCACATTCGTCAGCCCCGTATAATGAAGTTCGACGGTATCGGCCGCCATGTATTGAAGCATTAATGCTGGATTATTCAACAAAAACGCATCCATTTTACCATCGCTAACTTCCATCACAGTCCGGCTCGTATCCTCAGCACTTGTTAAACCTATTCTTAAGTTAACAGCCTTTTGCAAATTGAAATCAGCAATTGAAACATCCACCAATCTCTCATACATAGCGATCAGCTCCTTATCGAAGTTCTCGCCGGCACGTTTTATTTCATTGGCCATTTGCTCTTTCGCCGAATCAGGAGCAATACTCTTTGGCGACTCCATCAAGTCGCGCATCGGACCGCTTTGTGTTTGCTTTAAGGCGACGGTACCCGGCCGGTCGAACGTGGTAACGAGTTTAAAACTTTTCATTTGTTTACCACCGGTTGTTTTCAAAAGAGACTTCTTCACGATCTCCCTAGGTGACACATTCTGCGCAAACAACTGGCCCGTGTAAAAAAGCAGTAAAATCGCTAGTACAAAGTTCTTCATGAAGGGTATAGCTTGTTAATGATGCAATGGCAAACATAACCAAATAATGATATCATGAAGAAAGTGTTACTGCTATTAATCACGTTGTTGTCGGGCAACGCTTTTGCCCAAACGACGGAACCGACCTACGCCGAAAAACTCGGCTATCCCAAAGGCAAAAAGGTGCTCATTATCCATGTCGACGACGTCGGAATGTCGTACGAATCCAATCAGGGTGCTATTAAAGCCATTCGTGAGGGAGTTGCCAACTCATTAAGCGTGATGATGCCCTGCGGATGGGTGCCGGGTTTTGTGCATTACTGGAAGGAAAATAAGGACATCGACGCCGGCTTGCATTTGACCATGACGTCGGAATGGAAAGACTATCGCTGGGGACCGCTGGCGGGCAAGAACCAGGTGAAAGGGCTTACCGACCCGGAAGGTGCATTGTGGCGCGGCGTTGCAGACGTTGTCAAAAATGCCTCTCCCGATGAGGTGGAAACCGAAATCCGCGCGCAGCTCGAACGCGCACGTACGATGGGCTTTGAGCCTACGCACCTCGACTCGCACATGGGCACCCTCTTCGCGACGCCCGAGTTTCTGGAAAGATATTTAAAAGTAGGAATGCAGGAAAAGATTCCAGTGATGTTCCCCGGCGGACATAACACCGCTATTCGGGGCGAGGAAAAAATGATTGCAGAGCGCTTCGAAATGACGCAAAAAGTGGGTAAACAGCTTTGGGCAGCAGGATTACCCGTGCTCGACGACCTCGAAAACAGCAGCTACGGGTGGAAAGGCCCCGAGAACGGAGACACATCCGAAAAGGCTTTGCAGAAATACAAAACCGCCAAGTACATCGAAGCGATCGGCAAACTGAAACCCGGCCTGACGATGGTGATCATGCATTGCACCATTCACACCGAAGTTTTCCCCCGCATTTCCGACTCCTGGCCGACGCGCGAAGGCGATTTCCTGGCCATGATCGACCCGGAATTGCGGAAGTATATTGAGAAGGAAGGGATTATTTTGACGACCTGGCGCGAGGCGATGCAGCGGCGGCAGAAGGTGAAGTAGAACTTCGGCTTTCGGCAGTCGGCTTTCAGACTTTTTTTCGAACAACGACAATCCATACCGCCGCCGACTGCGGTTAATCGTTGTTCAATTCTTCCCAAATACGTTGTAGTTCTTCAACATCGCCGAGGTCCTTATGCCGCGCAGTTGCTTTCTTTTCTGTGATTAAATCGCGCAAATGAAGTACTCGGAAGGGTACACCGTTATAATCAGCTACCAGTGCCCTTTCGTAGCATGCATCAAAGTCTGTCTCGGCGAAAGCTTTCAATGCATGTCCCAAATCCAGTTCGAAACCTGATTTTCCAAAACGCACGGACGTCCAGCCGAAAATAAGCGGCATTGTTCTTAAAAGCTCAGCACCTACGACATCATTTTCGAGTAAGGCACGAACAAATGCTTCCGTATTTCCGTAGGTATTTCCGATCCACAAATCCATATCCAATGTGGTGCGGATATGACCGTGAACGACCCCGGCCATGCCTCCTACCAAAAGGTATCGGACCTGATGCTGGTTTAAACTTTTCAAAAGTTGCAAAACGTCCTCGCTGCTAATGTCCATCGAATGCTTGTTTCTGTTTCTGGGATTCGAACGGTATAGCTTGTCTGCAACACCATTCAAGCGAATGAATGCTTCCAGATTCTCGGAATGTTGCTTGGTTAATGTATTCGCAGACATAGGAAGTTGAGCAGTATTTTGAGTAAAAATAAACAATGCCCGGAATAACTCCCGGGCATTGCTATAATCAATATTCCGACAGCCGACTGCCGACTGCCGAAGTCTTACAAATCAATCGCTTCACCGTAAGCCGCCTCAGTTGCGCCTTTCAACGCCTCCGACATGGTTGGGTGCGGGTGTACAGAGCGCATGATCTCATGCGATGTAGTTTCGAGCTTGCGTGCTACTACTACCTCGGCGATCATTTCGGTTACGTTCGCGCCGATCATGTGGGCTCCGAGGAACTCGCCGTATTTCGCGTCGAAGATTACTTTTACGAAACCGTCGGTAACACCGGCCCCTACCGCTTTACCAGACGCTTTGAACGGGAACTTACCTACTTTGATATCGTAACCAGCCTCTTTCGCTTTTTTCTCGGTGAAACCTACCGATGCGATTTCAGGCTGGCAGTAAGTACATCCAGGAATGTTGCCGTAATCCAATGCTTCGGTTTTGTGACCTGCGATTTTCTCGGCGCAGATGATACCTTCGGCAGTTGCTACGTGTGCCAAAGCCTGACCAGGCGTACAGTCGCCGATCGCGTAGAATCCCGGAACGTTGGTTTCGTACCATTCGTTAACCACGATTTTACCTTTATCGGTTTTGATGCCTGTTTCTTCCAGACCGATGTTTTCGATATTCGCAACGATGCCTGCTGCTGAAAGCACTACATCTACTTCGAAAGTTTTTTCGCCTTCCGGTGTTTTAACCGTCACTTTGCAGCCTTTGCCGCTCGTATCTACTTTCTCAACCGAAGAGTTTACCAAAGTTTCGATACCGATTTTCTTGTATTGCTTCGCGATTTCTTTTGAAATCTCTTCGTCTTCAACCGGAACCAGGTTAGGGAGGAATTCCACTACGGTAACCTTGGTTCCCATTGAGTTATAAACGTACGCAAACTCCATTCCGATCGCGCCTGAGCCGATTACCAGCATAGAAGCCGGCTGCTTTTCGAGGCTCATCGCCTTGCGGTATTCGATGATCTTCTGTCCGTCGAGCTTAATGTTCGGCAACTCGCGAGCGCGTGCGCCTGTTGCGATGATCACCCCTTTTGAAGCAGTGTAATCTACTTTTTTGCCATCCTTGTCAGTTACTTCAACCGTTTTCTGGCCTTTCACTTTACCGGCACCCATGATGACGTCGATCTTGTTCTTTTTCATCAGGAACGACACCCCTTTGCTCATGGAGTCGGCCACGCCGCGGCTGCGTTTGATCACCGCACCGAAATCAGCCGAAGATTCGCTTACATTAATACCGTAATCTTTTGAATGCTTGATGTACTCGAATACCTGAGCACTTTTCAGCAGCGCTTTTGTTGGGATACAGCCCCAGTTAAGGCAAATTCCTCCTAAACTTTCTTTTTCAACAATAGCAACTTTAAGTCCTAATTGGGAAGCACGAATGGCTGCGGGATAACCCCCGGGGCCGCTACCAATTACAATCACATCATATGTTTGAGCCATTTTCCGGTATTTTTATTGTACGAAATGGGTTGACAAAATTTTGACGCAAAGGTAATAATTATCGTCAGAAATTGGTCAGGAATTAGTCAGGTCTGGTCGGATGTTGTCAGGTGTGGTCGGGAATTAGCCAAGTGGGGTTAGAAAATAGTCAGGTGTAGCCAGGAAGTCATTTGTTTTGAAGCTGATAAGGTTATTACAAGTTGTTACCAAAGGGAGATTCTGGCGTATCAATTTGCTAACAAACGGGCTGCATGATGAAACTGGAAGAACTGCAAGTATACCAGCTGGCAATGGTGATTGGCGACGAAATATGGCGAATAGTAGACGATTGGAGCTATTTTGTGAAAGATGCATTTGGCAAACAACTGATCCGCGCTGCCGACTCTATCGCTGCCAACATCGCCGAGGGCTTTGGAAGATACCATTATAAAGAGAATCTGAACTTCTGCTACTATTCTAGGGGTTCTTTAAGGGAAACAGTAACCTGGCTTACCAAAGCATTGAACAGGAATCTGATTTCTAAGGAAAAATTCACAGAATTGAAGCAACTTTGTGAGTTGTTATCCATTAAACTTAACAACTACATCAATACAATAGGCAACGGCTTGCGGTGATTCAAGCAGGAAATAGTCACAACAAATGACCACACCTGACAAATCATGACGACTCATGACAACCCATGACTACTCATGACAATTCATGACGACTCATGACAACCCATGACTACTCATGACAATTCATGACCAATCATGACCACTCTTGAACACTCTTGACCACCCCTGACCAAAACCTAACAGCGAAGTATTTTTTTAACTTAAATTCAAAAAATTCAATGACTGCAGAGCAATTGAAAGACTTGAAAGCCCGTGTAGAGGCTTTGGGGAGGTATCTTTGACTACGCTAACCGGAAACAACAGCTAGGACAACTCGAACAGCAGACTGTTCAGCCGGAATTCTGGAACGACTCTACCCGCGCGGAAAAGGTCATGAAGGAGATCCGGGGTTTGAAATTCTGGACCAATGGTTACGAGGAACTCGCGCGCCTGCGCGACGACCTGGACACGATCTGGGAATTTTACGAAGCCGACGAAGCCACCGAAGAAGAGGTGGACGAGGAAGGCAAAAAACTCGCCGACAAACTGGATGAAATAGAGTTCAGGAAAATGATGGGCGAAGAAGGCGACGAACTGCCTGCCGTGATCGAGATCAATGCAGGAGCGGGTGGTACCGAGTCGCAGGACTGGGCTTCGATGCTCATGCGGATGTATATCATGTGGGCAGAGAAGAATGGTTACAAGGTACGTCAGGTGGATTTGCAGGATGGCGATGTGGCGGGAGTAAAATCCGTGACCCTCGAAATCGACGGCGAATATGCCTATGGTAACCTGAAATCGGAGAATGGCGTGCACCGCCTCGTCCGCATTTCGCCATTCGATTCGAATGCACGCCGGCATACGTCATTCACCTCCGTGTACGTGTACCCGCTCGCGGATGACAACATCGAAATCGAGGTGAACATGGCCGACATTACCTGGGACACCTACCGCTCGGGCGGCGCCGGTGGACAGAACGTCAACAAGGTGGAAACCGCGGTACGTTTGCACCACAAGCCATCAGGCATTATCATCGCCTGCCAGCAGGAACGTTCGCAGCTGATGAACAAAGAGGTAGCGATCCGCTTGCTGAAATCGCGTCTTTACCAGATCGAGCTCGAAAAGCGCAACTCGGCCCGAGCCGAAGTGGAGGCTTCGAAACGCAAGATCGAATGGGGCTCGCAAATCCGCAGCTACGTCCTCGACGACCGCCGCGTAAAAGACCACCGCACGGATTACCAGACTTCAAATACCGAAGCGGTATTGAATGGTGATATCAACGCGTTTATCAAGGCGTATTTGATGGAAGCATAAGATTAATCTGAAAGACCTCTCAATCGGGCTGCTTCAATGAGCAGGGCGTTTGGAGGTCTTTTTGTTTTAGCTTAAATTTAATCTTTACATTTAAGCGCTACATCATGAACGGAATCCGATACATTATCGATTCAGAAGGAAATAAAACTGATGTGGTAATTGATCTCAAAGAGCACGGCCAGATCGTTGAAGATCTTCTTGATTCCCTCCTAGTGAAAGAAAGAAAAAATGAAGAATCGATGTTATTCGAAGACTTCATAAAACAACTGGTTGCCGAAGGGAAAGTTATTGAAAGCTCCACCAAGAAACCGCTGAGATTTGGGATGATGAAAGGCACAATCATAATGTCTGAAGATTTTGATGACCCACTAGACTTCTCCTAAGAACCAGCACATACGAAAATTTGATAGTTCCACTCCCTTTCACCCAGCTAGGCTCCGGCTCACGCATTCTCCTCGCATTCCATGGAATAGGGCAAGATGGTTCTTCGTGCTTCGCCCCTGCGATTCAATCCCTGGGCTCCCATTACACCATCTACGCATTTGATCTCCCTTTCCACGGCCACCACAGCGACGCCGCATTTGAAGTTATTTCAAAAGCCGATTTGAAGGGTAGCATCGCCCATTTCCTCAACCAAAACAACATTTCCCGCTTCGACATTACCGGATTCAGCATTGGAGGGCGCTTTGCGCTGGCTACGCTGGAAGCATTCGCTGGAAGCATCGACCATGCATTCCTGATCGCGCCCGACGGCGTCTCCGAGCACCCTATGTACGCGCTCGCGACGCGTATTCCGCCTGCTCGATGGATTTACGGTTGGCTGATGCGGCACCCCGGCGTGTTTTTTCCCGGAGTTCGGGTCGCGCGTACATTGAAACTGGCGAGTAAAAGTCTGGTACGGTTTACGCAGCAAGTTTTAAATACACCCGAAAAAAGGCAGACCATTTACCGCTCGTGGGTCGCATTCCGGGATTTGCGGTTTGATATTCCGGCCTTAGTCAGGGCGGCTAATACGAATGGGGTAAAGATTTATCTTTTCGCGGGCGTTTATGACAGTTTGCTGAAACCGAAAGCTGTAAAGAAGCTCGCGGAGCTGCTTCCCGAAAATCAATACATTGAATTAAAAAGCGGCCATACACGCCTGGTGGAGCACGCAGCCGCATGGATTTGCACTTTATTTAAGTAAATTGGGAAAACCTAATCCCGGTTTATGGAGCAAACTTTACACAAAGATGACACCGGCTGGCGCCTCAAAGCCATTATCGGGGGTTCCGCAGGTAACCTTGTCGAATGGTACGACTGGTACGCCTATTCGGCATTCTCCCTCTATTTTGCGAATACATTCTTCCCCGATTCGAACCCGACTGTTCAACTGATCAATACGGCGGGCATTTTTGCAGTAGGTTTCCTGATGCGGCCGATCGGCGGATTTGTTTTTGGAAAACTGGCGGATAACCGCGGACGCAAAGTGGCGATGACGGTTTCAGTATTGCTCATGTCATTAGGTTCCTTGCTGATTGCATTCCTTCCGGGTTACAACAGCATTGGTATCGCGGCGCCGTTACTTCTCCTGGTTGCCCGACTGCTTCAAGGGCTTAGCGTTGGTGGAGAATACGGTACTTCCGCCACCTACCTCAGCGAAGTGGCGACGGAAGAAAAACGCGGTTTCTTTTCCAGCTTTCAATATGTGACGCTCATCGGCGGGCAGCTCATTGCATTGGGCTTACAACTGATTTTGCAAAATATCTTCCTCACCGACCAGCAAATGCACGACTGGGGCTGGCGCATTCCGTTCGTGATCGGGGCAATGCTCTCGCTGGTAGCTTTATACCTCCGCGCGCACCTTAATGAAACGGAAGCATTTCAATCCAAAGACCTGAAAGTAAAGAAAGAAGGTTCGCTGAAAGAACTGATGAAACATCCCAGGGCCATTTTGGTGGTCATTGGCCTTACTTCGGGCGGTACGCTGGCATTTTATACCTACACGACTTACATGCAGAAGTTCCTGGTGAATACCGTCGGCCTCACGAAATACCAGTCAACGATACTGACCTTTTGCTCCCTGTTCATATTTGCCGCATTGCAGCCGGTTTTCGGAGCGTTGAGCGACCGTATCGGCCGCCGGCCTTTATTGATTGCTTTCGGAGTTTTAGGGACGATTTTTACTTATCCTCTCCTCACCACGCTGAGCCATACGACAGAAATGTGGCCGGCATTCGGGCTATTGATGGCGGCGCTGATCATTGTAAGTGGCTACACCTCCATTAACGCGGTCGTAAAAGCCGAGCTCTTTCCCGTGGAGGTACGTGCGCTAGGCGTAGGACTCCCCTATTCCATCGCCGTGGCGGTTTTCGGCGGCACGGCCGAATACCTGGCATTGTGGGCCAAAAATCTCGGGCATGAGACTTGGTACTACTGGTATGTAACCATCTGCATTTTCATTTCGCTGATTGTCTACGTCCGGATGAAGGACACCAAACACACTTCCCTGATCGAAAAACATTGATTATTAGCCGCTAAGGGGCTTGGAAAAAAGCCATTTTCTCTTGACATAGTCCATTCAATCCTGTAACTTTCTTGAAACCAAAATTTGAGAAGTTATGAACATGATGGATCGAATCGAGCATTGGGGCGATACACACCATCCGGCCTGGATGGACATAGTTCGTATTGCTTTGGGAGTATTTTTGTTTGCTAAGGGTATCAGCTTCATCAGCGATACCACCAAGTTGTCTCATCTGGTTACCGGCCTCGACTTTCATTTGTACACCGTCACGGCCGTTCACTATGTAGCTTTTGCGCACATTTTTGGCGGATTCCTTATCGCAATGGGATGCCTGACCAGAATCGCATCCATCATTCAGATACCGATCCTGCTTACTGCCGTGTTTTTTGTCAATATACGGCTCGGCTTTTCGTACCTCAACTCCGAGCTGTGGCTTTCGATGATTACGCTCATCCTGGTCATAACATTCGCCGTGGTAGGCTCCGGTCGTTTCTCAATGGACGAGTGGATGAAGAATCATGATAAATGATCAGACCATTTCGGGTGCGGCTTTGTAAAGATATTTCCGCTTGTATTCCAGGGGAGTCATATCGGTAACCTTCTTGAAATGCCGGTAAAAGTTGGAAACATTGTTGAAGCCGCACTCGAAACAAATCACCTCCGTCGCCATTTTATCTTCAATCAGGAACCGGCAAGCCTGGCTAATCCTGATCTCCACCAGAAAATCGTTGTAGGTTTTCTTGGTCATCAGTTTAAAATACCTGCAAAAAGAAGTGATTCCCAGGTTCGCGATCGACGCTACATCCTGCAAGGAGATATCGTTGCGGTAGTTGGAGAGCGTGTAGGCGTATATTTTGTTCAAACGCAGCGTTTCGGCATCGTTGGACTTATAGAATGCATGCGCAGAAGCGATCGTTTCATATTCACTTGCCTCCGCCAGGATCTTCAGGATCGATAACAATGCGATCAGCCGGTCGAGATTTTCCGCATCCACTGCGGAATGCATTAACCTGATCACCTTCTCCTTCGCTTCACCGCGTATCAACAGACCTCGTTTGGCACGTTCGTATAACTTGGGGATCTGGTAAGCTTCCGGCAGCAGTAGCAGCTCGCTGCCCAGGCAGTTGGGCAAAAAGTGAATGATAACCACCTCCACCGTCGTATTACTCGCGCCTTCTTCCACCCGCCAGGTATGCGGAAGGTTTTCGCCCAACAGGATAAGCTCCCCGTCGGAAAAGTTGCTGATGTTATCTCCAATGAACCTTACCCCTTTTCCCTTGACCAGATAGTGGAGCTCCAACTCGGGATGGTAATGCCAAACCGTGCCGAAGCCGGAGTCTTTGTCATGGCGGATGCTGAACGAAGTCCTCGAAGGGATAGGGACCTTATGGAAATGCGGTTTCATTTTAAATCAATGCCGGCAGGGTTTAGGTTGGCTGCCATTGCTCAATTTAAAAGATTTTTTTTTAATAATCCATCCTGTGCAATGGACAAAATGCTAAAAAAATACTATTAAATAGCGTAATACTAATATTACTACTTCTAATCGGGCCTGTTAATAGGCACGAAATGACTGTATACGATCGAGATACTGCTTGCGTGCAGCGGGATCGCTGTATTTTCGCATCTCCCCAAAAATCTGATCTTTCAGGCTGCTGAACAGGTACGATTGGAAATTACCTTCGGCCCGCAAGGCAAGCCGCTCGTTCCAGATTTTGTTGAAAACGGAGTTGATGACATTCTCCGCCTCCGCTTCGTCTTTCAGGAGAACGGCACAAAATTTAAATGCAGCGACATGGAAGTACGAACGGAGTTGCGTAAATGCAACTTCGTCCCCCTCGGTTACCCGATCCAAAATTTGCTGGTTAGGAAAAGTCATAGCTCAAAATTTAGGGTTTGATCCGATTGGGTTATTTCAAAGGCGCTTCAAGAGTCTTTTTAAATACACTCGGAATTCCGAGCGCGGCTTGTATCCGGTCCACTTCGTCCAGTAATTGGTCGGCACGTTTCTGCAAATCGGCGGTCAGCTCGCCCACATCGCGGCGCGTGTACGTCGAGATAGGGAAACCTCTTTTTTGGAGGCAGTATTTGGCGATGATCGGATAAGCCGAATGCACAATATCCATCGACTCGACGAAGAACGCTTGAAGCGTTTTTACGTCTTCCCGTCGTTCCGCATTGTTGTAATTGTTGCAAATCCAGACGACCAGTTCAGGATAGATATTTCCTTGAATACATGATAGCCCGGCAGCTCCTGCTTTGAGCGACGCTGTCGCATTCACCATGTACGCATCGTAAAGCCCGAAGCGATAGCCTTCGGCCACTTTGATTCTGCGAACGACTTCATCGATATCCAGGCAGGTATCTTTGTGATAGATAATGCGGTTCGACGGCAACAGTTCAGCAAGGACTTCACTGCTGATTAATCTTTTGTAAGGAACCGGGCATTCATAAAAACCAAGCGGAACATCGCTGGTAAGGCTGATCAGCTCCTTTGCCCGTTGGATAAACACCTCGTCCGATTCGTCCTCGTCTGCCAATAGCCCGGTAATTACAATCACCGCCTGCACACCGGTTTCATATATACGTTTGACGAACTGCGCCTGCTCCGGGATTGGTCCTCCGAAGGTTCCCGTCGCTACAACCGGTACTCGCCCTGCTGTATGTTCCACAACCGTACGCGTCACTTTCAGCCGCTCTTCTACCGACAGCTCGTACATTTCGCTTGAAAGACAGTTGGCAAACAACCCCGCAGCACCCGCTTCGAGGTACAGATCGGTCAGTGCTTTTAACCCCTCATAGTCTACCTCACCTGTTTCCAGGAAAGGGGTAAGCATGACAGGAATGAAGCCTTGCGGCAACGACGCGGCGGAAGACGATACTGATGACATCGTGTATGGTTTTAAATACTTGTAAGAAAAAATCCCTTTGAAAATCCGGCTCATACGCCGGCCTCCGGCGAGCCGGCCCTGTGGTTACTTGCTGTGCAAAAGCACCTCTTTTTCAACCGGTTGTTTACGTCTCAGCCTGGTGAGCAGGACGCCAGCCAAAAAGATCGTCAGTGTTCCGACCACCATGATCATGTTCTGGTGGAGCGGGTTTCGCAAATAGGAATAGGTGTCAGGAAGCTGGGTCGAAAAAGTCATCCAGACAATCACTACGATCCCGATAATGGTGGCTGTAAGCGCCTCGGTGTTCCGGGTACTTTTCGAAATCATACCGAGCAGGAACAACCCGAGCATTCCGCCCGCAAAAATCCCTGAAAGCATCCACCACACGTCCAACACACTCTTCACGCCGATCATCGCAATGCCCGTCACCATCCCCAGCAAACCAAAAGCGGTGGTAGCAATGTAAAGCAGGCGCAACGATTGCTGAGGAGTGAGGTCGGATTTGATATATTTTTGATAAATATCCACAGAGAAAACCGTTGCCGAAGCATTCATTCCCGAGCTGATCGTACTCATTGCGGCCGACATGATTGCTGCGATAATCAACCCGAGCAAACCTACCGGTACTTTATTCACCATGAAATGCGGCATCACTTTGTCGCCATAATCGGCGGGCGTGAGCGTCGCAGCCAGGCTTGTGATCGCGTCCGCCGTGCCACCCGGCAGTTTTTCAGCTGCTACCTGCATCTTGATGGTTTGCAGCAGCTCCGGATTCCCCTGGTAGTAGGCAAAAAGACACGTTCCTAACAAAAAGAATATCAGCGACACAGGTACGTAGAGGTACACGCAAAGCCATACCGAACCGGCAGCCTCTTTCGCTGAAGACGTAGTATGGTACCGCTGCACGTAGTTCTGGTCCATCCCGAAATTGTTCAGGTTCATGAAAAACCCGTACAGTAATATCACCCAGAAGGAGGCCGTGGTAAAATCCGGCGCCAACGTACCCAGGCTGAATTTGTCATCAGCCTTCCCAATTTCAATAATGCTTGGCATTCCGCCGGAAACTCCCGACACGACCAGGTAAAGTATCACCAGCGCACCAATCGTCTTGATCACGCCCTGCACCACCTCTGTCCAGATCACCGCCTCCATTCCGCCCATTACCGTGTACAGAACAATGCAAATCCCCACGACAACCATGATGGTCGACATCGGGTAGCCCGTCAGCGCCTGCAAGCTCAATGCGATTCCGAAGAAAATCGAACCCATGCGGGCGAGCTGCGTGAGCAGGAAGCAAGCCACGGCATAAGTCCGCGCCCAAGGCCCGAAACGATGTTCGAGGTGGGTATAGGCCGATACTTCGCCGGTACTTCTGTAAAAAGGAATAAAGAACTTCGTAGCAACCCAGGCCGCCAATGGCATCGACAAGCTAAAAACAAAGGAACTCCAGTTGCTTCCGAAAGCCTTGCCTGGTACGCCGAGGAAAGTATTGCTGCTCAAAAAAGTCGCGTAAATGGAAATACCGATCGCCCAGCCGGGAATGCGTCCCGATGCTTTGGTAAACTGCTCGGCATTGGTATTTTTCCTTGAAAAGTAAATCCCCACGGCAACCATTCCTGCCAGGTAGGCAATCACAATAATGAGATCAATGAAAGGTAAGGATTTCATTCTACTTTTCGGGTATTTATAACTTTACCACAAAGAAACAGGATGAAGCCGATGGTTTTGTAGCGTTTTGTAGCCTATTATTGTACGATATTATCAAAGGAGTATCTCGGATGTTAAAAACCATCCTAGGATTCTACTGTACTCCTGTCTTTAAAGAAATATCCGATACCCACAGTAGATATTACAATGAGGGCTATAAGCACGAGTTTGGTTGCCAATCCCTCATTCGGATGTTCGAGCAAATAGCGGATATCCTGTGCTTCTTTGCCGGCCCAGACGGCCAGTACGGTCCGGGGGATCATACCCAATGTGCCGCCTGTGAGTACTTGTTTGAAACGTGCGCCTGCCATCGCAAAAAACAGGTTGGTAATCGCGAACGGCAGTACGGGAGACAGTTTTGCAAAAAAGATCAACCTTAACTCATTTTTATAAAACCGGCGTAGCAGCGTGTCAACCTGCGGGTAAACCTGAATAAGGTAACTTCTCACAGAAGCCGCATGCAGAAAATGCGCGGATACATATATGATAGCGATCGCGCCGATGTTCAATACGAAAAGCATAGGAAGTGATGCCCAGCCGAGGAAGTAGCCGTATACCAATGCCAGAAATGTAGGCGGGGTCAGGGCGGCGGACGAAGCCAGCGTGAGCAGGACCGTCACCCCCAGCCACCATTCAACCGGCAGTTCGCGGAGGATTTTCTCATGATTGATCGCCCAAGCCGTTATGATAGAGGTCGTCACCAATGGCACGATCGTCATTAATATGCTTACGACGACCGGAAGTGAGAATCTTTTTGGTGTAGACGTTTCCAAGGCTAATCCGCTTTACTTTTTCTAAATGAATAACCAGTTGTTTTGACAAAAGGTTTTTATGAACTTGCTTTTCTGCAATTATATTTTGATGCCGCGGAGGCACGAATTAACACTAATAGCATTCGTGTAAATCCGTGCCTTCGTGGCATACTCAAACCACTAAAAAATGAATTTCGCTACCAAAGCCATACACGCCGGCGTCGAGCCGGACCTGAGTACCGGTGCCATCATGACGCCGATTTACCAGACCTCCACCTACGTCCAGGAAAGCCCCGGCAAGCACAAAGGCTACGAATACGCCCGCAGCAGCAACCCCACGCGCACCGCATTGCAAAAGGCGTTGGCTGCCCTCGAAAACGGCAGTCACGGCATTTGCTACGCCTCCGGCCTGGCAGCCACGGACGCTGTTTTGAAATTGTTCAAACCCGGCGACGAAATCATCGCCCCCAGCGACATTTACGGTGGCACCTACCGTCTGATGAAACGTATTTTCGAACCGCTGGGGATCGCTTTCAAGTTTGTGGATATTGAAGAAGTGGCGCAAATCGATCGATTACTGTCAAAAAACACGAAGCTAGTGTGGCTGGAAACACCCACCAACCCGCTGCTAAAAATCATCGATATTGAGCAAATCACCCGCATTTGCAAAGAACGAAATGTGCTGACCTGCGTAGATAACACCTTCGCCTCGCCCTACCTACAAAATCCGCTCGACCTCGGAGCCGATATCGTCATGCATTCGGTCACGAAATACCTCGGCGGGCATTCCGATACCGTAATGGGTGCATTGGTCACGAGCAATGACGAACTGGCCAGTCAGTTGAAATTCATCCAGAATGCCAGCGGCGCAGTACCGGGCCCACAGGATTGCTTTCTGGTATTGAGGGGAATCAAAACACTACATATAAGAATGCAACGCCATTGCGAGAATGCCGGGCACGTGGCTGTTTGGCTCGCCGCTCATCCCAAAGTCGGGAAGGTGTACTACCCCGGATTGCCCGGCCACCCTGGACATGAACTGGCCGGAAGGCAAATGCGCGGTTTCGGCGGCGTGGTGTCCTTCGAATTAAAAGATGATAGTTACGAAAAAGCCGTGCGCACCATGGAACGAATGGAGGTTTTTGCATTAGGAGAATCGCTGGGTGGTGTGGAATCGCTTTGCACGCATCCCGCGAGCATGTCGCACGGGGGCATGCCGCGCGAGGAGCGATTGAAAATAGGCCTGAAAGACACGTTGATACGTCTCAGTGTAGGCATCGAGGATGTAGAAGATCTTATCGCCGACCTCGACCAGGCGATCGGCACGGATTAGCAAACAGCGTTGCAATCGACGGTCAAAAACCTTACTTTTGGAACCATTTTTGAAACGACACTAAAAAACATATTATCAATGGAAGTATCAGGAACAGTCATTTCATTGCTGCCGGAAGTTACCGGCCAGGGAAAAAACGGAATGTGGCGCAAGCAGGAGTTCATCCTTGAAATACCTTCTCAATACCCTAAAAAAGTATGTATTTCACTTTGGGGCGACAAAATTGACCAGGCCAACCTGCAAGTGAACGACTCGGTAACCGCTTCTATCGATGTGGAAAGCCGTGAGTACAACTCCCGCTGGTACACTGAGGTGCGCGCATGGAAAGTTGAAAAAGCAGGAGCAAGCGGCGGTAACGCCGGTTACAATGCAGGCGGCGCACCACTGCCTCCGGTAACCACTTTCACCGAAGACGAATCGGACGATCTGCCATTCTGATCCTCGAAAATCAAGCTATTTGCCCATCGCCAATGCCTTTCGGTATTGGCGATTTATTTTTGCAAAAAAGGATTTTTGCTACTTTTGCAAAAAAGGAAATGGTGTCTTCCTATTTAACCGCCCTAAAAAGCTGATGGCGCCTGGTATAACGAAAAATGCTCATTATCACCAGGTATTATTATGTCCGTTTCAAAACCATCAGATAACTCGAACACATTTCCGGGCCGGCTTTCCGACATTAACAAGCGATTCCCTTCTACATTATACATTGCAAAATGGCTCGTCATTTGCTCCATAACGGGCGCATTGATCGGCTCGGCTTCCGCCTTTTTTCTCGTTTCGCTGGATTGGGCCACCCAAATACGTGAAGTAAACGACTGGCTTATCTGGCTGCTACCCGTAGCCGGCTTTGCGATCGGCTTGCTCTACCACTATTTCGGCAGGGAAGTCGAGCGGGGGAATAACCTGCTGATCGAGACGATCCATGATCCCAAAGAATTCATCCGTTTCAGGATGGCACCTTTTGTGCTGCTCGGGACTGTTACCACGCATTTGTTCGGTGGATCGGCGGGCCGCGAAGGAACCGCATTGCAAATGGCCGGGGCCATCGGCGAGCAATTCAGTAAATTATGCAAACTGAATGCGTATGACCGCAAAATCCTGCTCATTTCGGCCATTAGCGCCGGTTTCGGATCGGTTTTCGGTACCCCGCTGGCCGGAGCGATATTTGGTTTGGAGGTGTTTTTGATAGGAAGATTAAAATATGATGCTATTTTTCCCGCCTTTGCTTCCGCTATCATTGCAAGCCTCGTCACCGATCTGTGGCAGGTAAAACACACGCATTACCACATTCCTGTCATTCCTGAAATATCTTTTGCCAACATTATCTACGCCATTCTCGCGGGAATAGCATTCGGCATTGTAGCGGCGGCTTTTAGCAAAACCATTCATTTTTGCGCCCAACAATTCAAACAACACATCGCTTTTCCACCGCTCCGAC
This sequence comes from Dyadobacter fermentans, assembly GCF_019924045.1. Lineage (GTDB taxonomy): Bacteria > Bacteroidota > Bacteroidia > Cytophagales > Spirosomataceae > Dyadobacter > Dyadobacter fermentans_A. The sequence goes on from NZ_JAHXBN010000043.1 coordinate 38,782, forward strand.
CTGTTGTGGGCGGATTAATCGTTTCCGCAGGCGTGTGGCTCATCGGGACACGTTACATCGGCCTGGGAATTCCGGTGATCGTCGAATCATTTACCGTGCCACTGCCTCCGTATGATTTTGTATTAAAAATCATTTTCACCATCATCACCCTCAGCGCGGGGTTCAAGGGAGGCGAAGTGACGCCGCTGTTCTTCATTGGTGCTACACTGGGCAATGCATTGTCGTACTTCGTCCCGCTGCCGATGGGATTACTTGCCGGAATGGGCTTCGTCGCGGTATTTGCAGGCGCTACCAACACTCCGCTTGCCTGCATATTGATGGGCATCGAACTGTTCGGAAGCGAATGCGGCGTTTTTGTGGCCATAGCCTGCGTGGTCTCGTATCTCCTGTCCGGACACACGAGCATTTACCGATCGCAGGTAATCGAGCCCAAGATCAATTCGACTGATAGGCCATCGACATCGTAAACTTGTCGATCATTTCGTGCGGATGCACCTCGAGAATACGCGCCAGCACCATTACCACCAATGTGTTGGAAGCAATTTTGCGGGGAATGCCCGCCACAGTCGCGAAGAGGTCCACCGTCACCGATTCCTTTTCGTCGAGCAGTTTCATCAGTTTTTCTTCTTTCTCGCCATATTGAAAACTGACGTCGCGCTCGCCGCGGCCCCGGCGCATGATTTCCTTCATTTCGCGGCTGGCCTGAATGGATTTGTCCTCCACACGGATGTACGCCTGCCGCGCGCCGGTATCATCCACCACATAATGCGGCTTATCCACACTGCGCGGAATCGTGAGCACGAGCACATCGCGGTCGGGCGTGATGGCCACGCGTTCTTTTTTGAAACTTATTTTGGGGAAAATGTACTTGTCGATGGCACGAGAGAGCGTGTATTCATCCTCATCGGCATCTTTAAGACCCTTAATGGCCTTGTCGTCACCTACTCCAACCAGCAGCTTACCGCCACCCGAATTTGCGAAAGCAACCACTTCGCGGACTATCTTTTCGGGGTGATTGGATTTCAGTTTGAATTCCAGATGTTCCCCCTCACCTTTCTTAACCAGCTCTTTCAACAATCGAAGCTCCATCGGGTTGGAATGGATAAATTATGAGTTATGACTAAATCACTTTCGGTAACTTACCTCGTCCTCCTCATTTGTTAACGCTAACAATTTACATTCCTTTTGTCAGATTTAAAAAATAATGGGAGTCGAGTTACGTAAAAAAAAGCGGACCATATATCATAAAAAAACGGCACCGATAGAGTGCCGTTTGCATTTAGTATTCGTCTTCGTTGAAAAAGAAATCGTCTTTCGTGGGATAGTCGGGCCAAATCTCTTCAATGCTTTCATAAGGCTGCCCATCATCTTCAAGCTCCTGAAGGTTTTCAACTACTTCTAACGGAGCGCCTGTTCTGATTGCAAAGTCAATTAGCTCGTCTTTGGTAGCTGGCCAGGGAGCATCTTCAAGGTACGATGCGAGTTCGAGAGTCCAGTACATAATATTTTCGCCTATTAATGGTTACTTTACTTTTCTGCAAAAGTAAAAAATTTGCTATCTTTTAAAAGCTTAAAGCAAAAAAAAAGAAAAATAATTGCCGGGTTACAAATTTTATTTTCTGTTAGTATTTAATTTATTGAATATCAATTAATTAAAACTTACACAGCAAGTAAAGTTTCGATTGGAGGGCGCCCCACATTTCCCCTCTCCCCGAAAAACCCTTAATTTCCCTCACCATTACAAATATCCTATTATGACTATTGAAATTTGCGCTTACTCGCTGGAGTCGTGCATCAATGCGCAGGCCGGCGGAGCGGGCAGGATTGAACTATGCGGCGGGCTCGGGGAAGGCGGTACTACGCCCAGCGCGGGACTCATCGAAATCGTAAGAAAAAACATTGACATTCAGCTATATGTGATGATCAGGCCACGCGGCGGGGATTTCGTCTATGATTTTTTTGAAGAAGAAATCATGCGGAAAGACATTGATCTCGCTAAAAAACTTGGGGCTAACGGCGTCGTTTTGGGCGTTCTCACAGCGGACGGCAATGTGGACGTAGCACGAACGAAGGCCCTCGTCGATTACGCAGCACCATTAAAAGTAACATTCCATCGCGCATTTGATCTCACGCCCGATCTGATGAAAGCGCTGAAAGATATTATCGCGACAGGAGCCGAGCGTATTCTTACTTCCGGTCAGAAACCTTCGGCCATTCAGGCGACGGAACTACTCGGTAAGCTCGCCAGAGAAGCCGATGGAAAAATTGAAATCATGGCAGGTGGCGGCGTAAACCACAACAACGCGGCCGAGCTGAAAGCCGCCGGCGTGCATGCCCTGCATTTGACCGCCAAAAAATTCCGCCCTGCACGTCAGAAGTTCTTCCCGGATGGCATTTCGATGGCCGGGGAAATCCCGGATGAAAAATCAGTCATGTATTCGGATCTCGAACTGGTCGAGGCGATGGTGCGGGCCGTTTCGGAATAATGCCTTTTCAAATAAAAGCACATCAACATCCTCTATATGAAGTTCGTAAAGGCAATCCTGTTTATCGCAATCACTGCCGGGCTCGTGTATGTGCTGGACAAGCCGTGGGCGCCCGCACCCGCGCTGGGGCCCTTTCTGAGCCCTTTTTGCGGGTTATGGCAAAACAGTGAGGAGGTTATCGACCCCAAAACGCGCGTTACCCTGCCACTCGACAGCCTGCGCGATGAGGTGACGATCCGCTTCGACGATTCCGGTGTGCCGCACATATTTGCCAAAAACGACTTCGACCTTTTTTACGCGCAGGGCTACATTACCGCCAAAGACCGGCTATGGCAAATGGATTTGCAAACCCGCGCCGCCGCGGGCCGGCTTTCTGAAATACTCGGCCCGGCCACACTCACGCTCGATCAGCAAAGCCGTCGCCTGGGTATGGGTTACGGCGCGGAGGCTAACCTGAAAGTGGCGATGACCGATCCCCGGTCGAGAGAAGCATTGCTCGGGTACACGGCGGGTGTCAATGCATTTATCCGGCACCTGGCCCCAAAGGATTATCCTATTGAATTTAAATTATTGGGATACAAACCCGAGCCCTGGAAGCCGATTAACACCATGTACATGCTCGAACAGATGACGCTCACGCTCGCGGGGCGCTCCAATGAGCTGGCTATGACCAATGCATTGAAAAAGTACGGCAGGGAAACCATCGCACAGCTTTTCCCAGACTACCCCATGTTGCAGGAAAGCCCGATTATACCAACCGGCACCGCCTGGGACTTCCCTAAACTTCCCATTCCAAAGGCTGTTCCGCCGATGATACCGGGCGACAGCAACTTGTTGTCCTCGAAATCCCTAACCGCATTACCTCCGAGGGCGCCCAAAGAAGAAGGGATCGGCAGTAACAACTGGGCGGTAGGGGCCGAAAAATCCATTACCGGCTATCCGATCCTCGCCAACGACCCCCACCTCGAACTGTCGCTACCGTCGATCTGGTATCAGGTGCAGCTGCATTCGCCGGATATGAACGTGTACGGCGTGTCACTGCCGGGCATCCCGAGTGTGATCATCGGTTTCAACGAGCGCGTCGCATGGGGCGTTACCAATGTGGATGCCGATGTTTTCGATTTGTATAAAATCAAATTCAAAAATGAATACCGGAATTTCTACTGGCATGATAACCAATGGAAACCCACGCACAAGCGCGAGGAAATTATCCATGTCAAGGGCCAATCGAAACCTTACCGGGAACAGATCATTTACACCCACCACGGCCCGGTGACCGACTCGGACGGCACTTTCGGAGAATTGCCTAACCTGGCCATCAAATGGATCGGACATGAGCCGGGCAACAGTTTTATTACCTTTTATGAGCTCAACAAGGCCAAAACCTATGACGACTACCGTAAGGCTTTGACTAACTATGTGGGTCCCGCACAAAACTTTGTATTTGCCGACAATGAGAAAAACATTGCCATTACCGTGAATGGGAAAATACCTTTGAAATACAAGGAACAAGGCAAATTCCTGCTGGACGGTTCTTCGCCAGCCGACGACTGGCACGGCTGGATTCCCGCCGAGCAGAACCCGTTTGTCAAAAATCCGCCAAGAGGTTTTGTAAGCAGTGCGAATCAGTCGTCGGCCGATACCACCTATCCTTATTATATCAACTGGAGTTTTGCGCCTTCCGAGCGTGGTATCCGAATTAACGAGCGGCTGCAAGCGATGACCAATGCCAACGCTGACAGCCTTCGGATGCTGCAAAACGACAATTTCAGCGTATTAGCACGTACATTACTGCCCAGGTTGCTAAGCATTCTCGAAAGCCGGTCATTAACGCCGAAACAAAAAGCGGCCCATATCCTGCTCTCGAACTGGAATTACCAAAATACCCCCGAATCCATCGCGGCGTCGATCTTCGAAACCTGGTTCCCGTTGCTCGGCCAGGCCATTTGGAATGACGATTTCGCCTCTCCCGAAGCTCCAATGGAATATCCCTCGCGTGACCGGACGTTGTACCTGATTTTGAAGCAGCCGAACGAGAAATGGTTCGATAATGTAAATACCCCCGGGAAAGAGACATTACCCGATGTGGTTTACCAGAGTTTCAATGCCTCGCTTGACACGCTCACCAAGCGAAAAGGTGCTATGAGCCCCGAATGGCAATGGTCGAAGGTGAAAGACGCTGAAATAAGGCATTTGAGCCGCAGTATCAAGCCATTCAATGCCCCACCGCTGGTGACGGGCGGCGGCAGCAGCATTGTGAATGCGATGACTAAGCGCAAAGGCCCGTCTTGGCGGATGGTCGTCGAACTGGGCCCTACGCCTCGTGCTTACGGAATTTATCCGGGAGGCCAGTCGGGCAATCCCGGGAGCCCCTATTATCTCAATCTATTGAAAAAATGGGAGAAGGGGGAGCTTAATGAGCTGATATTCCTCACGTCGCCGGATCAGAAAGTACCCCATCTGGCGTCAAGTCTTGTATTGCAAAAACGTTAACCCGGAGCTTATGAATTTTCTCATCATAGCCATTCTGTCGGCCATTCTCCAAGTATTCGCTCCGTGGTGGGTGATTGCCATCGTTCCGTTTGTGATACTTCTCTGGCGGCCCGCCGGCTCATCCGGGGCATTCTGGACGGGTTTCGGCGGCATTGCCGTGCCCTGGCTGCTTTACGGGTACTACCAGCATTTCATCTCCGACGGTGCCCTGTCGGATCGCGTGGCAAAGATATTCATGCTGCCGAACGGCATTCTGTTATTGCTCGTTACGGGCCTCATTGGCGGTCTTGTAGGCGGATTTTCCGGCCTTGCAGGATATTGGGTCCGGCAGCTATTTCGTAAGCATCCGGCGCCGCTCTCAGGCCCTGCCGCCTGAAAGTTTCGTCCTGACCCCGCCATCAGCACTTATTCATTGTACTTAAACACAAATCATTATCTTTGCGGCTCGTTCAAAAACAATAAACCTTAAAAACGTGAACAACAATACTTCATTGATCTGGAACGTCGTCCTTTCGCTTGCTGTGGCGGTGTTATTCTTCCTTCATTTTTCAAGCAAATCGTCAGACACAGGTGCAGCCGCAGATGGTGCAGTAGTGGAAGGCCGCCGCACTGTTTACGTTCAGGTGGATTCACTTCTGAAAAACTACGATTTCTTCAAGGATACCAGAAAAGAGCTTGAAAACAAGAATTTCCAGCTTGAAAACGAGCTGACTACCAAAGGACGCTCTTTGCAAAATGAAGTAGCTTTCTTCCAGCAACGCGCAGCTACCATGACTCCCGAGCAGGCTCGTTCTACCGAAGCTCAGCTTATGAAAAAGCAGCAGGACCTGATGGCTTACCGCGATCAGTCGGCGCAGGCGTTGGGCCAGGAAGAGGCTAAAAAGAACGAAGAACTGTACAAAAACATCCGTTCTTACATCGACAAATACAACAAGGAAAACGGCTATGAGTATGTTCTCGGCTACTCTTTGGGTGGCGGGATCTTGTTCGCAAACCCGTCACTGGACGTAACCCAGAAGATCATCGACGGTTTGAACAAAGAATATAAAAACTCAGGCAAAGCAGCTGCTCCGGCTGATACTACCAAGAAGAAGTAGTATTCCTGAATTGAACTAAAAGAGCGAAGCCGGCGGTCGTGTGATCGTCGGCTTCGCTCTTTTTGGTATAATCAAACCTATATTTTTAATTCACTCAAATCAAAATCAAAACCTGTAAGTACTTCTTCTCCTGATAGTTTCTGATCAAAACCTCGGAAAATCTTTACGTCCTCATTTGGTCGATAAACATATGTTGTTTCTCTCTCCGGATCAATCAGCCAGGCGAGTTTGCATCCATTAGCCATCCATTCTGTCTGCATTTTATTTTGAATGGTTTTCAAATCGTCATTCTCCGAAAGCAGTTCTATCACAAAATCGGGGCATATAGGAGGGAACTTCTTTTTTTCAGCCCCTGTCAAACGTTCCCACCGCTCAGCCGAAACCCAGGCAACGTCAGGCGACCTAACTGAGGTATTGGGTAATCGGAAAGCCGTGGAAGAATCAAAAACGAATCCCAACTTAGTGGAACGATGCCAATACATCAAACAGTAGTTGATGATCGAATTCAGTATTCCCGTAGTTCCGCCAGTATTTGACATAATATAGATCGTTCCCTCGCTATCCCTCTCTATTTTGAGTTGATCATTCTCCCGACAAAACTCGTAGAATTCATCGTCGTCAAGACGCAGAGGCTTGTATCTCAATTCTATCGTATCCATGTTGTTGTTTCCTTACCTAATGCAATATAAACATTTTGAAACACTAACAGATTCAAGGCTACCCCCCAAAACAAAAACAGGGCAACCGGAAAACCGACTGCCCTGCATCTGCATTTAATATATCCTTAAACCGCCGAAGAAGAGAACTTCGCACCGATGTACTCGCGGTTCATGCGGGCGATGTTTTCGAGGCTGATTTCCTTCGGGCATTCTGCTGAGCAGGCTCCGGTATTGGTGCAGGCTCCGAAGCCTTCTGCGTCCATTTGAGCGACCATTTTCTCAGCGCGGATGCTGCGTTCTGCCTGTCCTTGCGGCAACAATGCCAGCTGGGAGATTTTGGCAGATACGAAAAGCATCGCAGAAGCATTTTTACAAGCTGCCACGCAAGCGCCGCAACCAATACATGCTGCTGCCGCAAATGCATCGTCAGCTGCTTCTTTCGCGATCGGCAATGAGTTTGCATCCTGAGCATTACCCGTGTTCACAGAAATGAAACCACCGGCAGAGATCACGCGGTCGAATGCGTCGCGGTCTACCACGAGGTCTTTGATCACCGGGAATGCCTGTGCTCTCCAAGGCTCTACCACGATGGTATCACCGTCTTTGAACGAACGCATATGCAGCTGGCAGGTAGTTACCCCACGCAGAGGCCCGTGCGGACGGCCATTGATATACATCGAACACATCCCGCAAATGCCTTCGCGACAGTCATGGTCGAATGCAACAGGTTCCTTTCCTTCTTCGATGAGCTGCTCATTGAGTACATCGAACATTTCAAGAAATGACATATCAGGGGAAACGTTGTCCAGCTTGTAGTCTTCGAAACCTCCCGCTGCGTCTGTATTGCTTTGTCTCCACACTTTCAGAGACAACCTCATATTTCCTTCCATACCTATATTCTTTATTTCTGATACAACTTTTTAGCGTGGCATAAATCCTTGCCACCGGAGGTTTCTTATTTGTAGCTGCGTTGAGCGATTTTGATGTTTTCGTAAATCAGTTCTTCCTTGTGAAGCTCCCAATTCTCTGGTCCTTTGTGTTCCCAGGCCGATACATACATATAATTTTCGTCGTCGCGCAATGCTTCGCCTTCTTCGGTCTGGTATTCCTCCCGGAAGTGCCCGCCGCATGATTCGTTGCGGTCCAATGCGTCGATACACATCAGCTCACCGAGTTCGATAAAGTCTGCAACGCGGTTCGCCTTGTCGAGCTCGGGGTTGAAGTAGTTGGCAGTACCCATTACTTTCACATCCGACCAGAATTCTTTTCTCAACTGACGGATTTCCTGGATCGCCTCTTTCAAACCTTCCGCATTACGTGCCATACCGCATTTTTCCCACATAATTTTGCCCAAACGGCGGTGGAAAAGCTCAGGAGAAGTTTTACCCTGAATGCGCAGCAATGTGTCGATACGCTCTTTCACCTCTGCTTCCGCTTTCACGAATGCTTCGTGGTCGGTAGAGATTTTTCCGGTACGGATCTCGCTCGCCAGGTAAGCACCGATGGTGTAAGGGATCACGAAATATCCGTCGGCCAAGCCCTGCATCAATGCCGAAGCACCGAGGCGGTTCGCACCGTGGTCGGAGAAGTTAGCCTCTCCCAATGAGTACAAGCCGGGTACGGTAGTCATCAGGTTATAGTCAACCCAAAGTCCGCCCATGGTGTAGTGCACCGCAGGATAGATACGCATAGGCACTTCGTACGGATCTTCACCCGTGATTTGCTTATACATATCGAAGAGGTTACCATATTTTTCTTTCACAACGGCCTTACCCCATGTGATAATGTCGGCATCGGAAGCATTGTGAATGTTGTTCTTGTTGGCTTCCGCACGTCCGTAACGCTCAACCGCCGCAGCGAAATCGAGGTAAACGGCCAGCTTGGAAGTTCCTACACCGTAACCGGCATCGCAACGTTCCTTCGCCGCACGCGACGCGATGTCACGCGGTACGAGGTTACCGAATGCAGGGTAACGGCGTTCGAGGTAGTAATCGCGCTCGTCCTCGGGGATTTCGTTACCCGGACGGTTGTCGTCTTTTTTCTTAGGGACCCAGATACGGCCGTCGTTACGCAACGACTCCGACATCAGCGTCAGTTTCGACTGGTGCTCGCCGGATACCGGGATACAAGTCGGGTGGATTTGGGTAAAGCAAGGGTTACCGAAGAATGCACCACGTTTGTGAGCCTTCCATGCGGCAGTTACATTGCTACCCATTGCATTGGTAGAAAGGTAGAAAACGTTACCGTAACCACCCGTACAAAGCAATACCGCATGGCCACCGTGTCTTTCGATCTCGCCTGTAATCAGGTTACGAGCGATGATACCGCGGCATTTGCCGTCGATATTCACGACGTCGAGCATTTCGTGGCGGTTGTACATTTTAACCGTACCCATCCCTACCTGGCGCTGCAAGCCTGAATAGGCTCCGAGCAACAGCTGCTGGCCCGTTTGGCCCGCTGCGTAGAATGTACGCTGTACCTGCGTTCCACCGAATGAACGGTTGGATAGCAAACCGCCGTACTCACGCGCGAACGGCACACCCGCCGCTACGCATTGGTCGATAATGTTACCCGAAACTTCGGCCAGGCGGTGTACGTTCGCTTCACGCGCACGGTAGTCGCCTCCTTTGATGGTATCATAAAAAAGACGGTAAACCGAGTCACCGTCATTCTGGTAGTTTTTTGCTGCATTGATCCCTCCTTGTGCGGCAATGGAATGCGCACGGCGTGGGGAATCCTGAAAACAAAATGCTTTCACTTTATAACCGAGCTCAGCGAGCGTTGCTGCGGCAGAAGCACCGGCAAGTCCCGTTCCTACAACGATAATTTCGAGATTACGTTTGTTGGCAGGGTTAACAAGCGGAACCGACGAGCGGTATTTGCTCCATTTACTTTCGAGTGGTCCTTGTGGTATTCTGGCATCCAGACGAGATGACGTTGCCATATATCGAATATTATTTAATCGAAAATTTAGAAAAAAGACGCTATCGGGATTACTTCACCCAGCCGAGGTAGATCGAGATCGGCATTAATGCAAAGAGGATCGGCACGATGATCGAGAATGCGGTTCCTACGAATGAAATCGCACCGTTGTATTTCACGTGGTTGAGACCCAGCGACTGGAATGCGCTTTTGAAACCGTGCAGCAAATGCCAGAAAAGTGAAACACAGCCCAGTACGTAAATCAATACCACAACCGGGTTCTGGAAGGTGTCGAGCATCATCTGGTAGAGGTTCAGTTCTTCGCCGGTTGCAAACTGGTTGGAACGGTTGGGGATCCAGAAATGCGAGGTGTGAATCACAAGGAAAATCAGAAGCAATGTTCCGAGCAAGCCCATGCTGCGCGAATACCACGTGCTGTTCGCTGCTGCATTGTTGACAGCATATTTCACCGGACGGGCGTCGCGGTTACTTTTCCAGAGCATCAAACCATCAATGATATGGATCAGAAAACCCGCTACCAGGCCTATTTCAAGCGTACGTATAATTGGGTTAGTTCCCATGAAATGCCCCCAGTGGGAGAACGTCTCGCCGCCATCATTGTAGAAAATCATGGCGTTGATAGTGGCATGAATTACCAGAAAGCTGATCAAAAAAAGTCCGGTAAGAGCCATCAGAAGTTTTTTACCGATAGAGCTCGTTAACGTTTGTGAAAACCACGACATAATCAAAAACGAATGGTTTTAGTGCAAAAAAATGAGGTATATTTAGAACCTTTCAAAGGTATATCACAAACGTTAGCGAGACAAAGAATCCCTTCCATTTTTGCAAACCGCGCCGTTTATTTATAATCATTATTAAGAATTATTTAGACTGATTAGCCTTTGCAAAAGCAAGACGCTCAGGGCGAACGCCTCAGCACATTCTTTCCAACTATTTTGTAACCGAATAGCACACATTTTCAAACATGTGTTTCGTTGAGTTGTTACATCACCGAACGACTAACGGACCTACCCATGCCCAAACCTCTATTTTTCCGGATTCTGAGTGTAATCCTGATGCTGACAGTGCCGTTCGGCCACGTTTTTGCCACGCACTTTCGGGCAGGGGAAATCACGGCGAGAAGGCTCTCGCTCTCATCGCCTACCTACGAGATCAAACTCACAGGATATTTTGACGAAATCGGCGGCAAACAGGCCGCGGATAACCAGAATACGGTAGTTTTTACGATCGGGGCTATCAAGGGCACGGGAACCCCTTTTTTTCTGGAAGCGCCTCGGGTTTCGAGGGTCAATATCGGGAACAACACGACACAGAATGTGTACATCGCTACGTATACCTTTACGACCGTGGGTGCTTACCGCATTTCCGTTGAAGAGGATGCCCGCAATGAAAATGTGCTGAACATTGGGCCGAAGCCTACCAATCGCCTCAATTTTTACGTTAGCACGACCCTCGAAATCAATGCCGCTTTCGGTTTGAACCGGACGCCGGTTCTCCGTAATGCTCCTATCGATCTCGCGGCTGTGGGCCAGCGTTACATCCACAACCCCGGCGCATTCGATGCCGATGGCGACAGCATCGCCTACCGCATGTACGTTCCCCAACAGGCCGGGGCCAACGGCACAGGGATAAATCTCGAATACAACGACCCTAACCTAACAACCCCACCGGGCCAGACCGAAGCCGGCGCCTCCCCCGCGACGTTCAGCCTGAACCGCGTCACCGGCGACCTGATTTGGGACGCGCCGGTCACGAAAGGATATTATAACGTCGCATTTGTGGTGGAGGAATGGCGTGATGGCGTGCTCATCGGGCAGATCATCCGCGATATGCAGATCATCGTCGACGACGCACGCAACGACCGACCCGTTTTGCCCCCGTTACAGGACATATGCGTCGAAGCAGGGACGTTGATTAACCAAAAGGTTGTCGCAACAGATAAAAACGGCGACAAGCTTACACTGACGTCCGCGAGCGGCACGTACGATGCTACATTAATCAAACCTCCGCTTGCCACTTTCACTGTTGCCAATCAAGGGGCCCAGGGCAGCGTTACCGGGACATTCCTATGGCAAACATCCTGTGACCATATTCGAATGGGCCCTTATGGCGTGCTTTTCAAGGTGGAAGACGGTCCATCGCCTACCTTTCCAAATCCCTCGCTGTTTAGGAAACTAGCCGACATGACGTCATTTAATATCCGGGTCTACGGGCCAAAACCGACCGGATTAAAGGGTACTGCCGTCTCCGACCCTACCGGAACAGCCTATCGCCTCAACTGGGATGCTTATAAATGCCAGATTCCAGGAGCCAA
>NZ_JAHXBN010000044.1 GCF_019924045.1 Dyadobacter fermentans
CAGCCTGTTTGCCGACGAATTGCCCATGCCCCATCATGATAATATCCGGGGCGAAGACTATTACCAATAATCCTTTAAACAAATCATACAATGAACACCGACACATTGGAGAAGTTACGCAAGCTCAAATTCCATGGCATGTTCCATGCCTTTAAAAGCAGCTTGGAAAGCGGGAAAACCGATGATTACACCGCCGATGAGCTTTTAGCCCATCTGGTTGA
>NZ_JAHXBN010000045.1 GCF_019924045.1 Dyadobacter fermentans
GCAGGCTGGGCAAATACGGGCGAGTTCAACGGCCCTGAGAATACAGGAAATACAACCCCGGCAGACGGGATCAGCCCCGTATTTACAGTAGGCGTCAATAGTACCGAAATCAACTTTGGTATCCAGCAACCGCCCGTGGCGGACCTTAAAGCTTACCTCGTGCCCAACGCAGCATTTAGCATCACTCCGCCTGCTGGCTACCCGGCATTATCAGGCTATCAATCTATTCCTGCATCCTCGGCAAGCCTGACGGGATACCCCACAGGCGGCTCGCTTTCGGGCTCCGATCCGGAAGACTGTGCCAGCGCCGGTACCTGTAACACGGGCACAGGCACCACATTCAATATTGAATCGATCAATGGGTCAACCGAGCTGTATTACGACTACGGATCAGGACCTGTACGCGTGGATGTGACAGGCGGCCCCGTGAGTATTCCCAACTTCGATGTTACCAAACTGGT
>NZ_JAHXBN010000046.1 GCF_019924045.1 Dyadobacter fermentans
CAAAATCGCGTAGCGATATAATATAGGTAGCAGATTCCGATGGTATTTCAGAAAATGCCGTCAGGCATGCAACAACAGCGCATCGTTGTTACATGCCTGACGGCATTTTTTTGCAACCGGACCGTGGCGTTTCTACCAATATTACATGCCTGACGGCATTTGTTTCCCAATCAATAAAAACCAACCATACCTAATTATAACTACCGCCACATGACCAACCCTGACCAGATTTAACCACACCTGACTACACCTGACAATTCCTGACAACCCGTCGTCAAGAGTGGTAGGGCATTATCAAGGGCAGGCAGGCATCGTCAAGGGTTATCCAAAAGCAAGAGGCTGGACAATGTATCTGCGTAAACATCTTGTCGCCAAAATCGCGTAGCGATGTAATATTGGTAGCAGATTCCGATGG
>NZ_JAHXBN010000004.1 GCF_019924045.1 Dyadobacter fermentans
GAAGCTCATTGAGAAAGACAAAAACTAACTAATTTTAAACTCTTCCATACCAAGCGACCGCTGGCTCAAGTTCCGCGGAATGCTGGCTCTGTTTCGCCGGAATTTCCACGGTGCTGAAATCATTCGACTTTTTGGAACGTACTTCCCTTTGATTTCGGTCAGACGTTTCGAACAGAAGTTGGCTAACCAACCTCGTTATACGACAGCCCATTGTAAGCTTTCCTGAAATTAATCAACTTATTGCGCCATTTTTCGTCGACTACGGGCGCAGTGCGAGGACCCGAGTTAGCTGCCGCCCTCCTTTTAAACCTCTAGGGTTCCTACGACTCGGACTGATGGCAAATAATTTCTGGTTTCTGCTCTATTAAAAAAAACTGTTGAACTAGCTTGCTTTGCAGCAACAATAAAGGATCGAGTTGATTGGTAAAGACAAGTCCCCTGGCCTCCGTGTGGATCACCAAACGAGCAGACTCTAACAATAGTACTGCCCTCGCAAGCTGGAGTGCCGGCATGCAACATCTTCCTATTTGGGCCGGGTACACATGACACGATTTGAGCAGTGTTATCGGCCGTCCCTGTTCTGTATAACCCTCTATGATAGCCTGTGCTACAAGTCGATCTTGATTTTTTTCATCCCCTTGCAGCTTTGACCGACAAGTAGTGCGTAACTGAATCGGGTGCCCCGATTGCCGAACGCGATTGGCAAGGGCATCGACCAAATTACCGTTACCACCTGCCATGATCGAAGCATCGACATGGCGGCTACTCAATTCGTTAGATTCCCAAATCGACGGGCAAAATCCGACGTGCTGTTTAATATTGCTGATCAATATGGCCTCCCGACAAGATAAAAAAGAACATTGGCTAACCGCATCGCGTGACCCAGTCTCAGTAGATGGTAGTAGTGCAGTGCGGACACCCGCGTAGTCGACCCCAGAACAATTTGATAAATCACGGTAGTAGTGAAATAGGTCCCTAAGTAGCAAATTGATCAAGCCGGGAGCGATCCCGGCTTGTAAGACAAAGGCTATTCCTGAATCGAGGGCAATTTCCTGGATTTCCTCGATTTCAGGCAAACACGCGGTTGAATTAACGTAATGCGAATTATGCCGCCGGGCTAGTCGGGCTACCTGTGGAGCGAAAATGGACGGAAGGCAGTCAATGATCAAATCCGCGGTGCGGAGCAAGTTGTGGCCGGTGGTACCGACGCGCGATGCGTCAAAATGGTATGGATAAATACTTCTTCCCTTGGTATTATGCTCGCAAATCCACTGCGCTGCCAAACGGGCAGTTTCCGGATTTTTATCCGCTATAAAATAGGTAGCCTCAATGGGCGAAAATTGAGTAAGCAATAAGCCTACTGCCTTGCCAAGCTCTCCCGCTCCGGTAACTACAATGCAAACTTTGTTCATAGTGGATTAGCAAATAATTAGGAATTAATGCTACAAAACTATCTGCAAACTACTATACGTAAAATAGCTCTTTGGGGCTAATTCATCGCCCCAAAAGTATGAGGAACACCGGTTCAAATGCGTGAAACCGGCCATAGGGACAAAAATTAGCCCCAAAGGGCTATTTACTTCAATATCTGACCTACCCTACATTTGTTGCCATAAATCATGCCAATGAAAACGATCAAGATTACTTATTGGACAACTACTTCCGCGTTAGCGTTATTGTCCATCGGAACGGCCTACGCCTATTTCATGCAAGAAGAGATGCGGCAGAGTTTTTTGCACTTAGGATTTCCCGACTACTTCAGAATGGAACTAGCGGCTGCAAAAGTTGCGGGCGCAATACTGATACTGGCACCTGTCGGAGAACGATACAAAGAATGGACCTATGCCGGATTTGGTATCACCTATCTCTCCGCGTTCAACGCCCATGTTATGATGGCCAATCCATTGGTCAAATCCGTTTTTCCATTAATTGCTTTCACCCTGCTAATCATCTCGTATAATACCTACCATCAAATCCGTATACACACAATCGTTAGGAACCCACAGAAGTTGTAAATTTTTTTTTCAAAACCAATTCCGTTTATGATTTTTAAACAACTTGCTCCGATTCGGGGCACAACAACACACCTGATGAAAAGTATTTCTCGGCACAGCTCCCTTTGGATGATCGCACTTTTGTTGGCTGCCTCACTGATTACATCCTGTAAGAATAGTGTTGAAGAAAGTATGCCTGGCGCCGAGACAGCCAAGCTGTCAGCCCATTCAAACGCGCGGATCAGCCCTAGCAACTCCACTATTTATCTGGTGCAAAAAGGGGTGCTTTATGGCGTTAATGCATCCAACTTTGAAGACTTTACAAAGTTGGGAGGTAATTGGTACGGTACCTCGTCAGGCATTGCCGATGATGGATCGTCCATTTACGCCATCCAGAGTGGTAAGCTCTGGCAAACCAATCGTTTTACCGGTGAATTCAAGGTGTTCGGTAACGGAAACTGGTTAGGGGCTGTGGGTGTGACAGGCGTAGCCGGCTTTGCCGATGAACAAGGTAACATGTTCATTCAGAAGGATGATCATCTTTGGATAGTCGACTTGTTCGGCAAGCACCGTCAATTGGGTCAGGGAGGATGGGCTGGCACAAAGGCAATTTTCTACCACAGGGGTTTTCTCTACGTGATCTGGAAAAACGGCTTTCTGTATAAGGTTAACAGCAAAGATGGTTCTTGGAAAGAGCTATCCGGGGGATGGGGTGACGTAAAAGGCATTGCAGCCCCGAACAGCACGGGAGACTTGATTTACATTATCGAAGGCAAAAACTTGTGGGAGGTCAATGTCAATACAAATCTTTACCCGGTAGGCAAAAACAGGTATTTGAGAAATGGTTTCAATAATACGACTGCTATGGCAGGAGTGAGTGGACACTTATTTATCGCTTCTGACGGCGGGTTGCACAAAGTCGACTTGACCGGAAAAAAAATCATGACAAACCTCCATTACGATGGAATAACTTCAATGGGTGCTGCACAAGGCCTTTTAAATTAAATATACAAACCTACCTGTTTATCCTCAATGCGAGGACTCGGGACCGATGAGTCCTCGCATGAGCCGTGAATTCTTACCACTTTTAAGCGGTATCAAAACGTCTGATTATAATAACCAATAAATAAACGTATGAATATTAACCATTTGCCCAACTGGGCGATAGGCCTTTTATTGGCCATAAGCTTCCTGACATCATGCAAGAAGGATTTCGATGATACAGCACCTGGCCAACAGGTCGCTGTTGCAAAGTTGGATACAGGATCCCATGGTATTCTTGAGGGTATTGTCCTCAAAAAAGGGATTGTCAAAGAAGGTAGGTTTCGAGGCAAAGCCGTCACGTATGAGGAGATCGATGGCAAAGCGTTCTTTCAGGGTGACATATTACTTACAGCGGAAGATTTGGCCCCGGCGGACACGAGTAAGGATGACAAAAACGCGCGTGTCAAAGGTGCTGGAACTGGAAATAAAGACTACCGCTGGCTGGATTTCAAGATTCCGTATGAAATCGGACCCGGTTTGAACAACACAGCCATTACTTCGGCAATTGCCGGATGGGAGAGCCGAACTCCAATCCGGTTTGTGGTTCGAACAAATGAGGTAGACTATATCCGTTTTGAGGCTTCCACCTCTAATAGTTCTCCGGTCGGCAGACAAGGGAATGGCAAACAAATAATTGAACTGGCCAGTATTAATTCTGTCGGCATCATCATGCACGAGATCGGCCATGCCATAGGGCTCAGGCACGAGCAAACCAGGCCCGATCGGAACCAATTTATTGTCTATAATCCGCAAAACGTGCAGCCAGGGAAGGAACATAATTTTAAAATTTATGATGATACTTTTGGCTTGGGTCCGTTTGATTTCAACTCGATAATGCTGTATAGCTCCTTTGATTTTGCTAAGACGCACCCGGACGGATCTGTCAAACCCGTTCTTACCAGAAAAGACGCAACAAATTCGACTTGGACCGCGCAGCGTACCCAGTTATCCGACGGCGACGTAGCGACAGTGCTGTCCCTATACTCGAACATCTATGTCGTACAGAATAACAATTTATATTCTGTAAGTCCAGAGGGTGGACAATATTGGACCAACCTGGGTGCAGGATGGGCTGGCGCGTCCAAAACAATTGCAGAAGACGATCGATATATCTGGCTAATATACAAAGGTAAGCTTTGGAGGACTGACCGCTTTTCGGGCAACTATCAGAAAATGGGGAACGGAGATTGGACTGGAGCGGTGGGCATAACGGGTAAAGATCCCCAAGGGAATATGTATGCCCAGGCAGGAGATCATCTTTGGAAAATCTTTCCCAATGGCAACTTTACGCACCTGCCGATACCAGGAGGGGGAACCTGGAAAGGCACCCAGGCTTTATACTATCTTAATGGGTCCTTATGGGTGATCTGGAAGAACGGTCATATTTTTAAAGTAAATACAACGACTGGATCGTATAAAGAGATGGTCGGCGGCTGGGGCGATGTCAAAGGCATGACAGGAGTTCGTCGCTCGGCAACAAACCTGTACATTATCAATGGTTCGGACTTATACAAGTTTGATACTAATACCGGTCAACGGACTTTTTTAAAGACTGGCTACTTTAATACTACCGCCATGACCGGGGTGGGTGGACGGCTATATATTGCTTCCGATGGCTGGCTACACAAAACTGACGAAAACGGGAACAAGATCTGGGCCGAAAGAGGCTACTCGGGTGTCACCTCGATGGGAGCTACTCATTTTTCGGGCCTTTTTGACTAGCCATGTCTAGCAGGACTGTCTGCCTGCTTATCTAGCAAGTGTGCACCTTAACGTCGATGTTGGCCGGGCAAGCCGCCCTGATTGGCAGCTTCCGGCTTCACCATCTAAATAAATTTATTTGCAAAGCGCTGGCTTAGCGCAGTCACTCTGGCAGTCGTTAATGGCAATTGGCCTGCGAAGCAACAGGATCATCCATCTGGCCAGTTTGCAGGCCGTCTGTACGCGCCAGTTATAATTGCCAAGGCATTACGAATACCCGATGATGCGCTGAATCTTATATCCAATCCATTCAATGAATATCAAAAATCTGCCCAGGTGGGCAATCAACCTATCGGTGAGTGTGTGCTTGCTGAGCGCCTGCGAGAAGCATCTCGGCGAGGCAATCCCGGACCAATCCGCATCTTTCACCCAACCCGATACGGCGAAGGATAACCTCTTTTTTTCTAAAAAGAGAGGAGTTATCAAGCAAGGTATCTTTCAGGGCCAGTCCATTACCTATGAGGAGATCGACGGTAAAGCATTCTGGCAGGGTGATATCGAGTTGAGCAAAGAAGATATAACCCCCATTGGCACAACAACAAGCCCTGCTAATGGCCGAGAGAAAGGAGCTGGCCTCTCAAATGAGCCTCGTCGCTGGCCTCAGGGGCGTATTCCGTATGAAATCGGCCCCGGGCTGGACCAAACCGCGATCAGCGTTTCTATGAGTTATTGGGAAGATAAAACACCAATCCGGTTTATCCCACGCACTAATGAGTTTGATTATATTCGATTTGAGGGTACCGATATGAATTTTAATCGGTCAGAAGGTATCGGTAGAAAGGGGGGAATGCAAAGAATTTTTCTAAATGATGCTAGTAAGAGCTCGACCCCTGTTATTGCACACGAAATTGGTCATGCTCTGGGCTTAGTGCATGAGCATGCCCGCGACGACTGGTTCCTCTACATCAATATCCACCCCGAAAACTTCCAAGAGGGCTGGACCCAGGCTAATTTTCAGGGATATGGCAAAGAGGAGGGTAATGTGAAATTTGACCAAAGGGAGGGTTTTGATTTCGGGTCCATTATGCTGTACGGTTCGTTCGACGTTTCCAGAAAAAATAGTGACGGCTCTTACGTGGGGCCCGTGATGACCAAAAAGAAGGATGGCTCAACCTGGAATCAATTCAATCCCCAAGGTCATCTCACACCCACACCATCTTACTATGATAAAGAAACGATCAGGGCCATGTATGCCAACGTTTATATCGTTAGAAACGACATTTTGTACGCGGTCACTAATCAAGGTCAACGATCCAAATTGGGAAGTGGGTGGTCAGGCGCGGCTCAGACGATTGCCGAAGATCGTAAGGGCAGCCACATTTACACCATTCAGGGCGGTATGCTCTGGCGGACCAATCGCCTGACTGGCAGCTTTCAACAATGGGCGCCCAATAGCGGCAACTGGAGCGGGACCGTTGGCCTGGCAGGCCAAGACGATCAGGGCAACCTCTTCGCCCAGCAGGGGGATCATCTATGGCGCATAGACAAGTATGGTGCTCGCCACAAGCTAGGAGGCGGGGGCTGGTTGACAAGCTGGCATGGCACCAAGGCTCTCTACTATCATAAAGGCTGGCTCTACGTCCTGTGGAAGAACAAACTCTATAAGGTTAACCCAACAACTGGGGCCTATACGGCCTATGGCGGCGACTGGACAAAGGCCAAGACCATCACAACTGCAAATTCCCTAAGCGATAACCTGTACCTGATGGTCGATGATCAATTGTGGAGTATCAATGTGCAGAATGGCCAGTATGGTTTTGTGGTGAATGGTTTCCCGAACACCACCGCAATGACCGGCCATGCCGACCGGTTGTATATCGTTTCGGATAACAAAATGTACTTAGTTGATAAAAACGGCAACAAGCTGAAAGACAAAACGGGTCAAACGATAGTAGTGGGAGGTATGGACCAGGTAACCGCTATTGGGACGGTCAATGTCTTCCCTCTCAATATATTGAACCCTACTGTGCCAGAGCGGTAAGAGCCGTGATGCCTTCATTAAGCGATCATTGCAGCAGCCAGTCATCCCATTGATGGGATCATCTGCTGTAATGGACTTATCGCATGAAATGAAATACCTGAAAAACAAGTTGACAATCAACTATCGAAAATGCAATCAAACAATTATTTTATCCTCCTATGCCTTATCACCGGATTAGGCACCAATCAAACGTCTGCCCAAAATACAATATTAGGTTTAGGTGCGGGTTCTGGGGGACTTTACAATACCCATGTGGGTGCCTATGCGGGTCACCTGAGTACCGCATCCCAAAATTCGTTCTTCGGTCATTTCAGTGGCAGGCAAAACACGACCGGGCGGGACAATTCCTTCATTGGTTTCTCCAGCGGTTTCAGAAATACAAGCGGGCATAGCAATACCTTTCTCGGCACCCAGTCGGGGTCGAATAACCTAACCGGCGCTTACAACACCTTTATTGGCATCAGTGGCACGGCTAATACCAACGGGAACCGTAACAGTTTCTTAGGGTATCACAGTGGTGGTAGAAACACAAACGGTCATGAAAATACGTTTTTGGGCAATCAAAGCGGGTATAGTAATGTCGATGGAAGCAACAATACATTTGCTGGCTTCAATAGCGGATACAGTAATCAGGGTGGGCATAGAAATGTATACGTCGGCAACCACAGCGGCTATAAAACCACGAGCGGATACAATAACGTTTTTCTGGGCCACTACACCGGCTACGAGAATGTTGACGGCCAAAACAACGTTTTCATTGGCTACAAGGCCGGTTTCAGCGAAACCGGATCACGTAAATTGTACATTGACACCGGTGACGATAGTCAACCTTTGCTCTACGGGGATTTCAATACCAACACCTTATCCATTGGCACTAAATATACGGGTGCCGAATACAAACTTGTTATTCCTGGCCGCGTGAGGGCGACCCAGTATGATGTAGTCTCTGATGCGAGGTTGAAACAACACGTCAGGGACCTGGGTGATGTGTTGAAAAAAATCGTACAAATCAAGGGGGTAGCCTACACATTCAGACAAGACTCCCTTTTAAAAAAAGC
The DNA here is from genome assembly GCF_019924045.1 of Dyadobacter fermentans. Taxonomy (GTDB): domain Bacteria; phylum Bacteroidota; class Bacteroidia; order Cytophagales; family Spirosomataceae; genus Dyadobacter; species Dyadobacter fermentans_A. The sequence goes on from NZ_JAHXBN010000004.1 coordinate 7,839, forward strand.
CCTCAACCTGGCCGACCAAAAGCCACGTGTCCAGTTCGGCTTTTTGGCCCAGGACATTCAGAAAACGTTTCCGGAACTGGTCACCGATGATGCCGGCGTGCTAGCGGTGAATTATCAAGGAATGGTCCCGGTGGTCGTGGAAGCACTTAAGGCATTGATTGCCGAAACCGACAGCATTGTTGCATCAAACGCTACGATAACACAAAACATACTTCGATTACAACAACGGCTGGATGTGCTGGAAACAAAAATTGAGCGGCAAGCTTCCGCATTAGTTAAAAGTGCAGGGCAATACGAGCTAGGACAAAACCACCCCAATCCTTTCGATCAACTGACAACTGTTCGCTATAGTGTATCGGAACAAGCCCGGCAGGTTCAGCTGGTAATCACCGACCAGCGCGGGACCGAAGTTAAACGTTTTGACCGCTTGCCACCTGGCAGCGGTCAAGTACAAATAATGGCAGGCAACCTAAAACCCGGCATTTACCACTACACCCTTGTTGCGAATGGAAAGCCTGTCAACACTCACAACATGCTTTTTATTGGCAAGTAAGCATCGGACCCGATCGGAAGCGGGGATCTGCCAGCAGGTCTCACGCGCAATTGCACTTGCCTTTAAGCTTCATTGCCTATCAATCCGATAATAACAGAATACCAATATTCCATACTTCGACTTAAAAAGCTACAAATAGCTGATTATCCATTAAAACGATGAAAGAAAACAAACAAAACAGCTCTGGAAATATTTACTTGTTGATCCATGGCGCCGCACACGGTGCTTGGGCATGGAGGAAGGTAGTCCCGCTTTTGGAATCGGCCGGCCACAAGGCTGTCGCGATCGACTTGCCCGGACACGGCCAGGACAAGAGTGCTCCCGATAAAGTTTCCCTCGACGATTATGTACAAAAGGTAGTTGACGTGGCCGAAACGCAGTCTGGGCCCATAATTTTGATCGGTCACTCATCCGGTGGCGTTACAATTGCCCAGGTTTCAGAGCGCTTGGGAATTGAGAAGGTTGAAAAATTGATTTTCCTTGATGCTTTTCTTCCAAACAATGGTGAGTCCGTATTTTCACTAGCAGGTAAATTTTTACCACCTGCTGCAAATGAAGAATCAACTTTTTCGGACAGCTTTATTTTCGACCCAACCGGGGCTACCTTTACTTTTGACACAACCAAGGTAAGTAACTTCCTTTACCATGACTGCAATCAGGAAGATCAGGACTTTGCCAAGGAAAATCTCGGTCCTCAACCCGTTGCACCACTGGCCACACCAGTTCGGGTCACAGATGCCATTTACGGCATCATTCCAAAATTCTACATCGTTTGCCTGAATGCACGGAATGGCAATATGTCGGAAATGTCTAAAAATGTGCCTACCGCAAAAACCGCTACGCTCAGAACCAGTCACTCCCCATTTTTCTCCGATCCAGATGCCCTTGTTGACTTGATTACATCACTTGGATAATGACCTGCCCCCGATTTTTGCATAGTACCACGAAATGTAAGCCCTGAGTATAACATCAAAAATAAATGATAGATCCCAAAATCAACATTCTGTTTGCTAGTATCCCTGCCGACGGTCATTTCAATCCGCTATCCGGACTGGCCTTATTTCTCAAACAACAAGGGCACAACGTTCGTTGGTACACCGGCAGTTCATACCGATCAAAGGTGGCGCAACTGGGAATTCCTTTCTATCCGTTTTTAAAAGCGGTGGAAATAAATCAAAACAACATCGATGAGCTCTACCCTGAAAGAGCACAGATAAAAAGTGCAATCAGCAAAATCAGATTCGACATACGCAATCTCTTTCTGAAAAATATTAACGGCAATCTGGAAGATATCCTGGATATCAAATTACACTTCGATTTTGACGTATTGGTCTGTGACAGCGGCTTTATGGCTTTCGATATTGTTCAGGAATTATTCAATACCCCCGCTGTTGTCCTTGGCATTGCGCCGATTCCGGAGGCCTCCATCGATTTGCCGCCATATGGTCTAGGCCTATTACCCGGAAATGGTATGATTGGCCGGCTGAGAGACTCCTTGTTGAGATCGACAATACCCCGTCTGTTGTTTGGCGACAGCACGCGGTGCTATAACGATATCATCCGCCCTTACGGCCTTCCCCAAATAAAAGATTCAATATTTAACATGATTGTCCGCAAACCCGCTTTGTTCCTGCAAAGTGGCGTTCCGGGCTTTGAATATCCGCGACGGGATTTACATCCAAATGTCCGCTTTGTTGGTCCATTGCTACCTGCCAGACTTCGCAATCCTCCTGTATTCTATTTCGCGAAATTTTGTGCCAACTACGAAAAAACCATTCTGATATCCCAAGGGACGATGGACAACAAAAACCCTCAAAAACTTATTATCCCATCGATTGAGGCATTCGTAAATAGCAACTACTTCCTGATCGTAGCAACCGGTGGTCAGCACACTGCTTCTCTATATAATCGATTTCCACATGAAAACATTCTCATCGTTGATTTCATCGACTACAATTCGGCACTTCCTTATGCAGACCTTTTTGTCTCATCTGGTGGTTATGGAAGTGTTATGCTAAGCCTGAACCATGGAGTTCCGGTACTTGCGGCCGGCAAACATGAAGGAAAAAACGAAATTGTTGCACGCATTGAGTACTTCAAATTTGGGGTTAATCTACGAACGGAGTCTCCAACAAGCGCTCAAATTAGAAAGGGAGCTGAAAAGATATGGTCGGACCCACAATATAAAATGAACGTAAAAAAGATAAAAGAACAATTTGCTGAATATGCCCCCTTTCCACTATGCGAAAGGAATATCATAGATATAACGAAAAGTTATGAAGTTAACAAATTAGGTAATCCTGCAAAAGTACACCATCGATCATCATGAATCCGGAGAGTATTATCCAGAAAATGATTGCGACGGCGGCATCTTTGCAAAATAGCTTCTCTTTCATGAGTCGTCGGCCTCATTCGCGACCTAAGCCATGCCTCGGGAAAACCACTTAGCGATACAGCCCATAAACCCAGTCTGAGAGCATCTTACTTCCGAATAAACTCAACATTTGAGTAATAACAATCGCTTCCGTTTAACTCACTTTGCCATGGCATTTTAGCGGAATTTGCCATTAATGAAGTAAAGCTAGAACTGGAAGCGATTCATTCGCTATGCTAGTCGGCAATCACAGCGGTGGCCGTATGTATTAAATCAGCTATGTTGCGCGACTGGGTTTTACGCATTAAGTTTTTACGATGATTCTTGACCGTATTTAGGCTTATGCAGAGCTGGTCGGCGATTTCTTTACTGTTAAAACCGGTCTTGATTAACTTTAAAATTTCTTCCTCCCGAAGCGTGAGCTCCTGATCTTCGGTAGCTGGAATGTAACTGCCAATTTTGCGATAGTCTAACCCTTCGGTACGATACCAACAGAGCTGCACCCTGTCCGAAGCCCTGTCAGCCGAAGCATCACGATACATCATAGCCTGAACGCTTCTATCTTGCTGATCAAGGTAGGTCAAGATCTCCCCATACACATGCCGGTAAGGTTCATTTCGGTGTGCACGAAGTCGAAATTGGAAAGCAAAACGGTAATGTACTGCCTGGCTCGGCGTAAGTGACTTTTGTAATTCGATCATGCGACGCCTGCATCTGCCATATCCTTCCAGATCGTCTGGATGGATCATCGCTTCCATCTCATGACATGTTTTTAAAGCTAGTTGTTCCTGGGTCATTCCCCAGAAATCCGACGCACGCCTGCTTAAAAATCGCGGACTTTCCCATCCTTCGCCCTCAAAGATGGCAAGTACCCAGCCAGGAAAAAACTGGTCCAAGACACTAAGTTCTTTACCTGGATGTGACAAATCTGCCGGCATTGTTTGTCCAGCAACTGATATCAAGTTTAGCATTTTATCTCTTGGATTGAGGGAAATTAAAATTGAAATAAATCGCTTTTTGTGGCTGAAAGAGATTAAAAGTAAATACTCGTATGGCGATACCCGGTGAACAACCACCGCACAAATAATTAGTAAATTTAAGCCTTTTTGTATCGGCCGTTAGCTAGGCTCCGGGAATTGCTTTACTCATGACGCGTTTGGTCAAGAATCTTTACGTTTCTATCGGCCCTGCCGGGCAAACTAAGAAGGTACGCGCGCAGTGCCTGAATTTCTATCTCCTTAAAATCCTTAAAGCGCTTCCAGGGCATATATTTGTTATTGAGCCGACGCCCCTCCGGGGTAACGCCCGTCCGTAAAGTCCGGCTAAATTCCCCAGCTGTCCAATGGCCAACGCGTCCAGTCGGACTGATATCCGGAGCACTTCGTAAAGTGGGAATTTGCGACGCTCCACCTTTAAAGTCAGATTTATGGCACCCGAAACAAGTAATTGCCAGATTGGCCCCAAAATCAGCTGACGCAGCTTCCTTAACCCGCTTAATCGGCTTTCGATGATGGTCAATTATTGCTACGGGTAAAGGGCCTATCTGTCCAAACGCCATCAAAATCCGAAATAACGGACCCGGTGTCAAAGGTAGAAGCCGGTCGACCGGCTTCTGATGACGGCAAAACGCTAATATATCTAGTAGATCCTGATTGGGAATTAATGCTGTCTCATGGGCAGGCATTGCAATCAATGGCTTACCTGTGACATTAACTCCATGCTTTAATGCCCTAATCCAGTCTTGCCCGCTATATTCTTGAAGCCCACCCTTTCCGTTTGTAAGGTTACGCGTTCCAATCGTCCCCAGCAGGGCGTTGTCAATCAACATCGTTCCTCCAAGGTCTGCACCATGACACTGGCGACATGAATACACATTGTAAAAATGCTGTCCGCGTGCAATTGACTCCGAATCATGGGGAACTAACTGCGGCGAAACAGCAAAAGTATAGACTTTGTTGTATTGTCTTTCCGTATCTACATAGGAATATACCCATACTGCTGCAATCACAACACCCAATACCGCCAACGAATAGCCTAAATCGCGGACAATTTTTCTCATTAGATACCCTGATAAAAGTATTTACAGATCTCAAGAATGCCGCTTATTCAATGACAAGCATTCGTTTACCAGTTACCGTAGGCGTAGGCTCGGTAATATTAACGTGCTTGACAATGCTGTATTTTGCAGAGTTGAACTCCAAATCATAATCGCCGCCAGGCAAATTAGCTACATCCAACAGCATTGAGACTGGGGATTGATTTCGGTTTAACTTCCACAAAAACAAATTTGACGTCGTTCCTGATTGGCGAAGACTAACAATCACTGGTTGCCGGTTTCCGCCGACCGCAAATTGGATCTTCTTCGCCTTATTGACGAATACACCCACATCGAAGGTTGGTTTGACTGGAAGCTGGGCGTCACCTTTTGCGCAAACGAAGATAAATGCGAATGCCGCCTGCGCGACAATGATCAATTTGTCCTTGACTTTATGGTTGCTGACCTTGACTGATGAATTCATAAGAAGCTGATAAGGTCCAAATGATAATGCTTATTTCAGTCGCAAAACTATCAAGCTGAGATAGCTTAGCCAATAGCTCTTTAGGGTCAATTGTCTGAGTTGAATACTTTAATAAATAGAATGGCGGACGTTATCAGCTGCAAGTTTGCGGCCAACGCCCCGAAAATTCCAACAAATACCGACACATTGGAAAAACAGAGTTGAGCTTTTGCCTTCCGGGTCTGGTGCAGATACTGGTCCGTATGGCACAGTCGCGAGATAATTTTTTTCGCATTAATCGACGATCAAATCCATGATGCTTTGCCCCCCAATTATGCCGCCACATTATCCGAGCTCGTATCCAATTTCTCTTTAATCTCCCGAAGTTGTTTCAACACCGTTTCCACGGTCTGCGAAATATGTTGCACCTCCGAAACGCGTTCGGGCACATCCTTGGAAAAGTAGCTGTGAAACTTCCAGATTTCAAGCACATCACCTGCGCTGACCTCATAAGGCTCATACGCCCGGTTCAAAGATTCCAAAAGCATCTTGTTCCCTTCTGGCAAGACAGTCACTTTCTTAAAGACAAAATCCTGCTCACCATCCAGGATCACAATGCATAGCATCCCCGGCTTCAAAGCCGTCCAGTCCTCGACATACCGGCAGATCACATCCGCGCCCTCGGGTACCGGCAGCATCGAATCGCCCGTGGTCGGAAACATCCGGAAGGTGCCCGTCTGCGGAAGGCCGGGCACTGAAAACTTGGGCAGCGAAGCGATAAATTCCGGGTTGGCATACCCGCTCCGGTAACCTGCTTTGGCCTTGACCGGCACGTACTCGACGTTTTCTTTATTGGCTTTGTCAGTCGAAATGGCCAGCACCCGAAGGTTCGTCCCTTTCATGTAGAGCTGGTTCCCCGCTTCAAGCTCCCTAAGCGGCAGCTCCCCTACCCCGCGCAGGTCAAGGCGAAAAAGATTGTCGATCGAAAGACCGAAAAAATCCGAGAATTTGATCAGGTCTACTGCCGAAGGGTTTTCCGTCCTTCCAGCCTCTATGGCAGCAAGTTTCACCCGCGTTAAGCCCAGCTGCCCCGCGAAATCTTCCTGGGTCAGTTTCTTTCGCTCGCGGAGAAACCGGATGTTGCTACCAAAAAAAAGTCTTGTGCTTGTCATGGCATAATGTTATTATTGAAATCACATCAATGGTACTATTAATACCAAAGATAATAAAACATTCATACTATGGAAACTGCATTGAAAAAAAGTGAGCTGGTTGCCAGGCTCAGAAGCGATATACTCGCTTTGCAGGGCTTCCGTGCGCCGGCGTTGGGCGTCAAACACGACGACTTTGGCCTTGGGCCGGTAATGAAAGCTTTCCCGCAGGGCGTTTTCCCCCGCGTGGGCATGCACGAGTTTATCAGCCAGTCTGCCGAGCAGACCGCGGCCACCTCGGGCTTTATGGCCGCCCTGGCCGGTAAAATGATGAAACAGGACGGGCTCTGCGTCTGGGTGGGCACGCGCCGCACGGTTTATCCATTTGGTCTGAGCCAGTTTGGCGTCTCACCGGACCGGGTGATTTTCGTGGATCTGAAAAAAGACAAAGACCTTCTGTGGGCGATCGAGGAAGCGCTTAAATGTGACGCGCTCTCTGCGGTCGTAGGCGAGATCAAAGAGCTCAACCTGACCGAATCGCGAAGATTGCAGCTCACCGTCGAAGAAAGCAAGGTGACAGGCCTTTTGCACAGGGTTTCGCCCCGGCTATCCAATCCGACCAGTGCCGTCTGCCGCTGGCGGATCAGCCCGCTACCGGGGGTTGAAGATACAGTTCTTCCCGGTATCGGCTTCCCGCGCTGGCAAGTAGAAATCCAGAAGGTCCGTAACGGTGAGCCAGGCAGCTGGCCATTACAGTTCCGGGATGGCAGCTTCGAGCTGATTAGCGAGTCTGCTTTTTTTCACCCGTACCTATCCAAGGTTGGATAGCAAAGCTGCGAGGGTATGAAAAGATATGTGGCGATATGGCTTAGGCACCTATTGGTAGACCGGGTGCTGCTTACCCGGCCCGAGCTGGAAGGCAAACCCTTTGTGCTTGCGGCCAAAGAGCGTAACCGGGTGGTAGTGAAGGCATCCAGCCGCGATGCTTTGAAACTGGGTATCGATCCGGGAATGGTACTCGCCGACGCCCGCGCGGTGCAGCCGGACCTGGAAGTACTCGACTATGATCAGGCTTTACCTGAAAAGCTGCTAGGAGCCCTGGCAGAATGGGCGATCCGCTATTCACCGCTGGTAGCCATAGACCTGCCTGACGGATTGATCCTGGATGCTACCGGCTGCGCGCACCTTTGGGGATCAGAAACCGCTTACCTGAAAGATATTGCGACCCGGCTGAAATCCTCTGGCTATGATGTCCGTACCGCGATGGCGGACACGATCGGGGCGGCCTGGGCAGTATCGCGCTACTCCCGCGCTTTCCCGATCATTGCTGAAGGCGAGCAGCTATCTGCGCTCTTGCAGCTGCCGTCGCATGCCTTGCGGCTCGAAGCCCCTGTAATCGAGAAAATGCAGAAGCTGGGGCTCTACCAGATCAAAAGCTTTATCTATATGCCGCCCTCGGTGCTCAGGCGTAGGTTTGGCCAGACGACGCTCGACCAGATCGGTAAAGCGCTGGGCACCACCCACGAGCCTTTTGAGCCCATCCGGCCAGCTGAGCCCTACCAGGAGCGGCTTTCCAGCCTGGAACCAATCCAGACCGCAGCCGGCATCGAGATAGCGATTCAGACCCTACTGGAAAAACTATGTGAGCGCCTGGTCAAAGACGGCAAGGGCGCCAGGCAGGCCGTGCTTCGCTGCTACCGGATCGATGGACAGATCCAGCAAGTCCAGATCGGCACCAGCGGGCCCTCATGTAGGGCCTCGCATATGTTCAAGCTTTTCGAGCTGAAAGTTGCCAGCATCGAGCCTGCCCTGGGCATTGAGCTGTTTGTGATGGAAGCCCCGGTGACAGAGCCTTTGGCGAACGGGCAGGAAGCGCTCTGGGATTTAAGCAGTGGCAATAAGATCACGCAAGTAGCAGAGCTGATCGACCGGCTCTCTGCGCGCGCGGGCACCGGCGTCATCCACCGCTATCTTCCCGCCCAGCATCACTGGCCAGAACGCGCGATTACCGAGGCTGTTTCTTTGACCGATCAGCCCGAAATAGACTGGCGGACCGACCAGCACCGACCGGTGCAGCTGCTGGCTCAGCCCGAACGGATCATCGTCTCTGCCCCGGTGCCGGATTACCCGCCTATGCTCTTCCGCTATAAAGGCGATATCCACCGCGTCAAGAAAGCAGACGGCCCCAACCGGATCGAGCAGGAATGGTGGATATCGGACGGCATGCACCGCGACTACTACGCCGTCGAAGACGAGCAGGGAGGCCGCTACTGGATCTTCCGGCTTGGGCACTACAATGAAGAGCTCACCGCCGAGTGGTTCATCCACGGCTTTTTCGCATAAAACCTTCCCCTGCCATGCAGTACACCGAATTACAGGTAACCAGCAATTTCAGCTTTCTTCGCGGGGCTTCACATCCCGAAGAGCTCGTTGACCAGGCGATCCATTATGGCTACAAGAAAATAGCCATCACTGACCGGAATACGCTGGCAGGGATCGTGCGCGCGCATTCGGCCGCGCGCGGCAAAGGCTTTGAGATTATCCCTGCCGCGCGGCTTGATTTGATTGATGGGCCCAGCCTTCTGGCCTATCCTACCGACAAGCCCGCTTACGCGCGGCTTTCGGCGCTCTTGTCACTGGGTAACCGAAGGACTGAAAAAGGAAAGTGTGATCTCTACCGAAGGGACGTCTATGAGCATGCCGAAGGGATGAAGTTTGTTGCCGTGCCGCCGATGACGCTGAATGCATCTTTTGAGTTTGAGCCGGGCTTTGAAAGGGCGCTGCGCGAATACCGCTCGGAGCTGGGCTCAGAGCTTTACCTGGCTGCTACCCGGTCCTACGTAGAAAGCGATGTCAAAAAGTTCTTCCGGCTCTCTGAGATCTCTGGGCGCCTGGATCTGCCGCTAGTGGCTACTAATGATGTGCATTACCATCACCCGGAGCGCCGGCAGCTGCAAGACATCGTCACCTGCGTACGCGAGAAATGCACCATCTACAATGCCGGCTTCCGGCTGCACCAGAACGCGGAGCGTTACCTGAAAGACCAGGCAGAGATGCTGCGCATCTTTAGAGGATATCCCGACGCGATCAGGCGCACGCAGGAAATTGCCGATGCCTGCACCTTCTCGCTGGACACGCTGCAATACGTGTATCCGGAAGAGATCACCGGTGGCGATCGGAGCCCCCAAGAAGAGCTAACATACCTGGCCTGGAAGGGTGCCAAAGATTTTTACGGGGAGCCAGTGCCAGAGAAAGTAGCCGCAGCGATCGAGCATGAGCTCAAATTCGTGGCCGAAATGGATTATGCGGCTTACTTTCTGACGGTTTATGATATCGTCAATTTTGCTCGTGAGCGCGGCATCCTGTGCCAGGGGCGCGGCTCTGCGGCCAACTCGACGGTCTGCTTCTGTCTTGGAATCACCAGCGTTGACCCGACCAAGTTCGATCTTCTCTTTGAGCGGTTCATATCATCGGCCCGTAACGAGCCGCCGGATATTGATGTGGACTTTGAGCATGAGCGGCGCGAAGAAGTGATCCAGTACATCTACCAGAAGTATGGACGTGACCGCTCAGCGATCGTAGCAACTGTCACCCAGCTACACCAGAAAGGCGCGGTGCGCGATGTGGCCAAAGCGATGGGAATGTCAGTAGATGCCATAAACAAGCTGTCCAGCTCGATCTGGGAATTTACCGACGAGTGGTTTGAAGGAAAGCGTATTTCCGATCAGGGCTTTAATGCCAGTGACCCGCACCTTTTGAAAGTGCTGGATCTGACCAAGCAGTTTATGGGATTTCCTCGTCAGCTCGGCCAGCATACGGGTGGGTTTGTGATCACCCAGGGCAAGATCACTGACTTATGCCCTATCATTAACGCCAGAATGGAAGACCGCACCAATATCGAATGGAACAAAGACGATATCGATACGCTGGGGTTTCTGAAAATCGATGTGCTTGCCTTGGGTATGCTCACCTGTATCCGCAAAGGGTTTGACCTATTAAAAAACCACTACGGTAAAACCTACACACTGGCCACAGTGCCGCAGGATGACCCGAAGGTATATGAGATGATCTCGCATGCCGATACGATTGGGGTTTTCCAGATCGAAAGCCGGGCACAGCAGTCTATGCTGCCCCGACTCCGGCCTGAAAACTTCTATGACCTGGTGATCGAGGTGGCTATCGTCCGGCCAGGCCCGATCCAGGGGGATATGGTGCACCCGTACCTGCGACGCAGGAATGGTGAAGAGCCGGTCGAATATCCTTCCAAGGAGCTCGAAGACATTCTCGGCCGCACGCTGGGCGTACCCCTGTTCCAGGAGCAGGCAATGAAAATTGCGATCGTCGCCGCCGGCTTCACCCCTGCCGAAGCCGACAAGCTCCGGCGGAGCATGGCAACCTTTAAGCTCAACGGCCTTGTCACCCAGTTTGAAAAAAAGCTGATTGACGGAATGACCGGTCGTGGTTATACGGAAGAGTATGCACGCCGTATCTTCAAGCAGCTGGAAGGTTTCGGAAGCTACGGGTTTCCCGAAAGCCACGCGGCCAGCTTCGCGCTTTTGGTGTACGTCTCCTGCTGGATGAAATGCTACTATCCGGACGTTTTCGCGACAGCGCTCTTGAACTCGCAGCCTATGGGCTTCTACCAGCCTGCGCAGATTGTCATTGACGCGAGAAAGCACGGGGTGAAGGTGCGGCCAGTGGATGTGAACATTTCCGGCTGGGACAATACGCTCGAAGAACCAGAAGGGGAATATAGGGCTATCAGGCTCGGGTTCCGGCAGGTGAAGGGGCTCGCCGAAAAGGACGCATTGGCTTTGATCGCTGGGCGCTCCGGGCCCTACAAGGCGATCCATCTAATGCGGGATGCCGGCGTCTCTCAGGAGGCGCTGGAAAAGCTCGCTGACGCCGACGCCTTCCGCTCCATGGGAATGGACCGGCGACAAGCCATGTGGGAGGCCTCTGCCCTCTCCGACCGGCCAATGGGCGCTTTTGCGGGCCACAAGTCGGCCAGCGAGTTCGAGGCACCCGTAGAGCTGCCCAAACTCTCGCTTTCCGAGCATGTCGTCCAGGACTATATGTCCACTTCACTTTCGCTGAAAGCGCACCCAGTCTCATTTGTCCGAGGGGATCTCGCCGCGAAACGCGTGATCCGGACCGCTGATCTTTCAAAATTACGCGACAAGCAATTTGTCCGCGTGGCAGGCCTGGTGCTCGTGCGGCAGCGGCCGGGTACTGCCGGCGGCGTGTGCTTTATTACCATCGAAGACGAGTCGGGCGTGGCCAACCTGGTTGTCTTTCAAAGCCTGTTTGAAAAGTACCGCAAAGAGATCCTGCGCTCGCGGCTTTTGATGGTAGAAGGAAAGCTGCAAATCGAAGGCGAAGTGATCCACGTGGTCGTCAGGCGCTGTTATGATATGTCCCCGCTGCTGCGTAACCTGAACCAAAAAGACCAAGATCCGGATGTGCTCACGCTCTCGCGCGCCGATGAAAAAGATGAAAATGTATCCCAGGCTGTTAACCGCAAGACCCAGGTCCGAAAGAAGCCCGTGCAATTGGAAATCTTTCCTTCCGGCCGTAACTTCCGTTAACCAGTATTCAGTGCCATGGTAGCCGCTTATAACCCTTTCGAAATCCTGAACCTGCCCATGATCCGGCGTATCACCCAGCACGGCAACCATTTCATCGTGCTGCAACGCTTCAACTGGCCGGGAATCAAGGAAGGCTTCGGGTTTATGGCAACACCTTACAAGGATGAGAAATCGGGGAAGCCGCATGCGGCCCAGCTTTCAGGCAAGGAAGGAAAACTGCTAAGCCTTTCCGCGGACATCGAAAAGATTACCTCCCTGATCAATGACCCCAGGTACAGCCTGTTCCTTTGCACCTTCCGCGAAGAGTCCTGGAACAAAAAAATGATTAAATTGTATCAGCGGAATATGATATCTTACATCAAAGCTCACATGCCGGTCACTTCCAACGATGCGATCGTGATCCAGATGGATTTGAAATTCGGAAGGCTGAAAGCCACGGTTACAGCCAACGGGCCCAAGCATGAGTTTGACCTGTATGAAATGATAAAATAAGCACCCCTTTTATATATATGATTCAGTATTTGCTCCGACGTCAGCTCTGTTATGGAAAATTCGGTGAAACTGACCACCTCAATTCGGTTTAAACTGACCACCTGTTCCGCGTGAAATTGACCACCCCAATTCGGAGTAAACTGACCACCTGAGTTCGGAGTA
>NZ_JAHXBN010000047.1 GCF_019924045.1 Dyadobacter fermentans
CAGGCATCGTCAAGGGTTATCCAAAAGCAAGAGGCTGGACAATGTATCTGCGTAAACATCTTGTCGCCAAAATCGCGTAGCGATGTAATATTGGTAGCAGATTCCGATGGTATTTCAGAAAATGCCGTCAGGCATGCAACAACAGCGCATCGTTGTTACATGCCTGACGGCATTTTTATGCAACCGGCCCGTTGGCGTTTCTACCAATATTACATGCCTGACGGCATTTGTTTCCCAATCAATAAAA
>NZ_JAHXBN010000048.1 GCF_019924045.1 Dyadobacter fermentans
CCATCGGAATCTGCTACCAATATTACATCGCTACGCGATTTTGGCGACAAGATGTTTACGCAGATACATTGTCCAGCCTCTTGCTTTTGGATAACCCTTGACGATGCCTGACTACCCTTGATAATGCCCTACCACTCTTGACGACGGGTTGTCAGGAATTGTCAGGTGTGGTTAGGTGTGGTTAAATCTGGTCAGGGTTGATCATGTGGCGGTAGTTATGGTTTTATTGATTGGGAAACAAATGCCGTCAGGCATGTAATATTGGTAGAAACGCCAACGGGCCGGTTGCATAAAAATGCCGTCAGGCATGTAACAACGATGCGCTGTTGTT
>NZ_JAHXBN010000049.1 GCF_019924045.1 Dyadobacter fermentans
CAGGGGTAGTCATGTGTAGCCAGGGGTAGTCATGTGTGGTCAGAGGTTGTCATGTGTAGTCAGGGGTAGTCATGTGTGGTCAGGGGTAGTCATGTGTGGTCAGGGGTAGTTATGTGTGGTCAGGGGTAGTCATGTGTGGTCAGGGGTAGTCATGTGTGGTCAGGGGTAGTCATGTGTGGTCAGAGGTTGTCATGTGTAGTCAGGAGTAGTCAGGTATGGTCAGGGGTAGTCATGTGTGGTCAGGGGTAGTCATGTGTGGTCAGAAATAGTCAAAAATAGTCAAGCGGGGCCAGGAACAGTCATCTGCTAGACAATGCCTGTCCACACATGACAATTACTGACCATAGCTGACTACACTTGACCATTCCTGACTACACCTGACCATTCCTGACAGCACATGACAACACCTGACCACTATTTCACAGGCGCTACCGCCACCAGCTTCACCGGCCCGAGTAAGCCGCTGGGCAGCAGGGGAGAATCGGCCTTGTAAAACGGCATGGTCGTGTAGGTGATCTTGCTTGTTACGCCGGGCTGTGCGTCGCCGATCAGGCGGTTCACCCAGGTATTCGTTACTTTCACCTGAATGCTGTTAGAGCCTTGTTTCAATGCCTCCGTTACCTCAATTCGGAATGGCTTTTTCCAGGTAATGCCCACATTTTTGCCATTGACAATCACTTCCGCCAGGTTTTTGACATCGCCCAAATCCAGCCAGTACGTTGCATTCTTGTTCAACGCAGGCACATTTAAGGTGTTTTCATAGGCGGCAGTTCCAGAGAAGTATTTGATACCCGCCTCGGCATGCTCCGAAAGAGATGTGAGGGCATTCAGCTGCGCCTGTGCGGGAGCGCCGAGGCCAGGCTGAAAACGGACTGTCCAGGCGCCCGTAACGCCCGCGATTTCTGATTCTGCCGAAGCCGGCACAGTGTAGGAGTTAGCAGCTGCTTTTCCATTGAAAACGATGAAATATGCCTGCCAGGAATCGAATTTCAATGGAATTGTGGTGCGGCCGTTGGAGATTTGGTAGGAGACTTTACTCGTTTTACCGGTTTCGGGGTTCCATAGCATCGGGATTTTACCAGTAACCCGGAAACTGACTTGCGCTTCGTTGGCGTCGTTGCTGCGGTTGTCCAGCCAGTAAATATCGGTATCGGCCGTTTGGCGATGGACGTACAGGATTTTCGCTTTTTCGCCGGTTATGGACACATCTTTAGGAGTAATACCACTTAAAACCATTTCCAGCGGTTGTGCGGAGACATTGGGATTGCTCCAAATTTTGTTCACGAGCATTGTAAAGGCGGCAGGATCGTCAGCCAGGCTGGGCGAGCGCTCGGGTTTTACGCCGGCTACTTTCATGCCGGCAGCCACCAGGTCCCCGATCTTTTGAAGTACCGGCAAAGTCATATTCCGGGCGGTAGAATCCAGCACAAGCAATCGGTATTGCTGGCCGGAGGGCGCCACGATCATTCCTTTTTCCACTTTAAGCACATTTCTGATTACGCTCGAATTGGCAAAATCGAATGCGTAACCTGCCGGGACCGAGGGCAGTTTTTGGGTCGAAATCTGGGTGATATTAGAGTTCTCGCCATAATAATAGAGTACGTCCACCACCGGTTTACCCTGTTGCAGCATGAAGCAGCTCCTACCGAGGTAGCCCGTCCAGGCCGTTGCCTGCTCGGCCCAGGTTTCCTGGCGCGTGAAATACTGACCGAACGGGCCCAGTGAAAAGCCAGGCTTTTTGTCGTCGAGCGGTTGGTGCACCGAGGTATGGACCACAAATCGGTTCAAGCCGGAAGCCATTTCAAGATCGGCCGTGCGTTTCAGTTTTTCGGGATACCAGGTAAATGCATTACCTACGGAGGTCATCGACTCCGCCGCAACGATGTTTTGCCCGTAAATATGTGCTACCGATGCTGATTCGCGGATATCAGCCTCGCTGCGGACTTCTTCATCCGCGCCACCGGCGAGGCTGCCGGGCGTCCACATGGCGGCCATCGGGATATCCGCTTTGCGCTTCACATCCATGCCATCGGCCAGGTATATGCGTCCGCCCTCGTGCGACTCCGTGTAACGTTTCATACCGCGGGCCTTCAATACATCACCGATTACTTCATAATGGTTTTCGACGATCAGCTCGCCGATCGTCTTGCGGAAATCCCACAGGAACCGGTCGCTTTCCGGTGCGCTTTTCACGATCGCGCCCGTGAGCACGGGTATCCAGGGCGTGAGGTCGTAACCGCGGCGCTTTTTAAATTCCGCCGGCATGGCCTTCGTCCACGTCATATGCCCCGCCTCGTAGCTGTCCAGTACCATGTATTGCAGCCCTTTGGCGCCCATTTGTCCGCCGGTGGCGTCCTTGTACATGTCGAGGTAGGTGTTGATGTATTTGGTCACTGCCTCTCTGTCGAGTTTGTCGACTTCCAGGCCGGTAGCTTCTGGTGACGCGGGGTGGTTTTTACGGCCAGTCAGTGAGTAGCCCAGTCGCACGATCACCCAGTTGCCCGCTGGTGGCGTCCAGTTCAAGCTGCCGTCGGCTGTCATTTTGGAAGTCAGGTCCACCACGTCGGTGAGGGGGACCGCGTCTGCATGGGGTTGGATGAAGGACTCCGTGTTTTCCCGCCACGGGCTGAACCCCGCTTTTTCTTCGAACTGATCCATCCGGTCGGTGTTATGAAGCACGATTTCAGCTACTTGCACACCCTCCGGCTTGGCGGGCTGCGCATTACCACCGCCGAACATTGCCGCGAAAGGATTGGACGGCGGCGGCAATGTCTTGAATGCAATGCGGTAGTATTTAGCTGTAACGGGGGCGAACGCCAGCGTGTTTTGGGGGACGGTGCTGCCCTTAATGGGTGCCACGTCCCGGAAATTTACCCCATCGTCGCTGATCTTCAACGTCCGGTTGTTGGGCGCCCCATTGAACTCCGCCAGCGCACCGCCGGAGCTCGCGCCCACAATAGTCAATGCCTTGAATGTCTGCGGGCTATCGAATTCATATTGGATCCACATATCCTGGCCTACTTCCATCGGCGGCAGCAGGCTGGTTTTGCCCAGGTCACCATCCGTCAGTTCCGCCACGGAGAAGATACCTCCGCTGGATGTCACTTTGGGGTTCAGCGCAGTCAGGAGCTTGTCGGCTGTCGGCAAGCGGTAGGCGATCACCGCTGCATCGGCATAGTAATCCGGCACTTCTCCGGTGGGGCCGGTAATGCCGCCCTCGGTGGGGAGGGGCACATTTTGAAACTTGCCTGCTACTGGCCTGGGCTGAGACAGTTTACCGGCAAATGCCTGACCTCCGGCGACGCGGGTTTCGGTCCAGACGTATTTTTTCATCGCATCGGTCGCAGGTACCCACGGCCCGCCCGTTACGCTCCATCCGGGCGAGCCCGCGATAGCCATTTCGAGGCCCAGCTTTTCAGCGAGATCGGTCGTGTGTTTGAATGCATCCTTCCATTCAGGTGTCATAAACACGAGCTTCTTTGGGGTTACGTTAGGTGTAAAAAGGCTCGCGTCGAAATTCTGGAAACCGCCTATGCCTACACGCTTCATCCATTCCAGGTCCTTGGTGATGCCCTCTTTGGTAATGTTACCATTCATCCAGTGCCACCATACCCGTGGTTTAGCGGCGTCGGGCGGGATTTGGAAGCCTTGTTGGAGGGGTGTGTTTTGTCCGAATGCGAGCGCCGGAAGCGCCCAGGCAAGTAGCGCGAGTTTTTTCATAGTAAGATGCTGATTTACTGCCGGGAAACTGATCCTTTTCCGATGGTGAAGCGGCGCGTCCTTAATATCTACTCATTAGACAATAAGAGGAAATTTTTAGATATTGCCACTAAGATCGATCTCACTCAACATTCCTTTTTGTCGGGAAATGTTTTATCTTTGAACTTAACTTATAAGTGAATCGTATCTATTTTGAGCTGTATGCGCAATCCAGGATGATTACCATCTATACTATCAGATTTGAGGGTAGTGAGCTTTCAGAAACGAATAACTTCGTGAAGGAATATTCGAAAAATGGCTTCGTAGAAGACCTTGACATGATAAGTAGTTGGCTCGGCTATCTGAAAGACCGTGGGGCAGAACCGCGGTATTTTCGTTCAGAAAACAATGTGAGCGCTGGACCGGTCGCTTTCTCAAGACTGCGGATTTATTGTATCAGATGTAGTCAGAACATCGTCATTCTAGACGGTGGTGGAGAAAAGAAAGGGCAGAAAACCCAGGATGGCGCTGAAACCTGGAAAGCGATGAAATTAATGATGGATATTGATAAAAGATTGATCGAGAAAATACGGGACGGTGATATTTATTATTCTCCTGATCTCATGAAACTTGAAGGCGAACTGTTCATAGATATATAACCATGATGAATTTACTAGAAAGGATTACTCCGGATCCAGCCATTGACAGATTCATTGGCACCAGTTTCGACCTATCCGACCGGATCCATGAAATACTCGAATCAAAAGGATTGACGCAAAAAGACCTGGCCGAAATGCTGGGCAAAAAGGAATCGCAGGTGAGCAAATGGATGACCGGCACACATAATTTTACGATCAAAACACTGGCGTTGCTCGAAGTGAAACTAGGCGCTTCGATTTTTCAAGTCACAAGTGGTCCCATTGAGCCCTTGAAAAAGAAAAGAGCAGAGCCCGATAATGTACTGGCATAGAGTAGGACGCGTCTTTTAGGGTCGAGACAAAAAATCGGGACGCCCCAGCGGAACGCCCCGATCGATAGTGTTATAATATTCGTATTCCTTTTGAAATCTTAGAATGAGTAGCGCAATGTTACTCCATAGGTGCGTTGATCGCCTACTACGCCCGCATATTGGCCGTAACTGCCCGGCGCTGCGAGAAGCAGTTCGTAGTAATCCTTGTTGAACACGTTTCTGGCCCACACGAAGAACGAAATGCCGTTCGAAGCCCGGAAACCAAGGCGACCGTTGGTCAGCGAGTAGCCTCCTATGTTCAGGTATTTGGATGGCGAAGGGTTGGATGAGAACTCCGAGCGCGCAAACACATCGATACCCAGGAAGTAGTTGCCTTTCAAGCCCAGGAATGTGCCCTTCACCGTTCCTTCACCGCCCACGGAACCCGACCATTTGGAAATGCCCGGAAGTCTGCCGCCTGAAATGTCTTTGAAAGCCTGTTCACCGCCTACTTCTTCCAAAGGTACCGGCGCATTTTTGAAAGTAACATATTTACCGTCGGTATAAGCCACCGCCGCGTTGAACGACAGATTGCTGAAACGGATGTTTCCATCTACTTCCACCCCTTGTACGCGTACTTTCTCTGCATTCGCGAGGTAGCCGCGGTTTACGCCGGGCTCAGGAGTTTGAACTTGTGTTTGAAAATCGTTGATGTCGGAGCGGAAAAGCGTCAGGTTCAATACCGAGTTAGCAGTCGGTCTCGTTTTGATACCCAGTTCTTTGTGATCTACGTGCTCTGGTTTTACATTGGCCAGGTCGAGCAGAACCGCACCGTTGGCAGTCGGCAAGCCGCCCACATTCACACCGATAGGCTTGTAGCCGATCGAGTAAGTTGCATAAGCATTGAATCTGCTGCTGGCTTTGTATTGAACCGACAATTGTCCCGAGAAGTTACCCTGATCGTAGTTGGTATTGAATGCCTGATCCGTGTAAACGAGCTTTTTCAATGCGAGCAATGCAGGGTCGGTGGTTTGCAAGCCGCCGTAAGTTTCTCTTTTATAGTCTACTACTTTTTTGTCGTAGTTGTAACGCACACCTGGCAATACGTGCAACTTGTCGGTGATTGCCCAGTCGGCCTGTGCGAAAACCGCCAAGCTGGTGCTTTTGATGCGGTTGGTCGTGCGAATACCGAAATTATCGAACAGGCCTGGTGTTTTCCAAAGTTCGCTGGTCGTGCTTTGTGCGAAACGCCATTGTGCCGAACCCGCTTCTTCTGTTTGTACAGGATCTGATTTCAGGTCCTGCCAAAGGCCGAACAAACCAACCACACCGCTGAGTTTTGGAGAGATTTTACCCGAATAACGGATTTCCTGTGACCATTGGTCGTGTGCCGAGTTACCTGATGAAATGGTAAACACAGGTAATCCAAGGTAGTCACGGTCGTTGAGCGGTACCCATTTCCAGAAGCGCCACGCCGATGTAGCAGTAAGCGTTCCGTTGCCGATTTTGATATCTGCATTGGCAGACACGCCGCCCAGCCTGTTATCCGCTTTGGAAGGCGTATCCAGGTCAACTTTGCGTTCGAATGCGCTTGTATAGGGGAGCTTGTAGCCCAAATCAGCGATGATGGCGTCAAACTGGCGGTAAGCTGCGCGCTTGGTAGGCACTACGCCTGCCACCGGCCAGCCGTATCCGTTGGGCTTCTGATCCGAAACGTCACCGATTACGGTGATGTTGACCTTGCTGCTTGGTTGGTAGAGAATCTGGCCGCGCACACCGATGTTGTTGATGTCGTTGATCCGCTGTTGCGTATGCTCGTTGTAAAAGAGGCCGTTACGCTGTGTTCCGGTGAACGAAACGCGTGCAGCGAGTTTTTTGTTGATCGGGCCGGTAAAAGAGCCTTTGGCCTGAATGTAGCCGAAGTTACCGTAGCTGAGTTCGAAACTGCCACCCGGATCGAAGCTTGCGCCGCGGGTAGTGATGTTGAATGCACCAGCGGTGGTGTTCTTTCCGAAAAGCGTTCCCTGTGGTCCGCGAAGTACTTCAATGCGCTCGATATCGATGAAATCCAGTGCGGTAGCAGCCGGACGTGCGTAATAAACGCCATCTACATAAAAACCGACACCCGGGTCGATACCGTCGTTAGTCAGCCCGTATGTTGAGCCGAGGCCGCGGATGTTCAGGGTCGTGTTACGTGCATTGGAAACATACAGCTGAACGGTTGGCACCAGTTCTTTCAAACGGTTCACGTTGAACGCGCCTGCATCTTCCGCAGCCGAGCCCCGGATAACCGAGATCGGGATGGGTACTTCCTGTGCTGACTCCTGACGACGGCGTGAAGAAATGATGACGTCTTCGAGGTTACCGGCAGAAGGATCGAGTTTGATGGTTACACCGCTGCCTTCGATCACGGTTTCTTTTTTGATATATCCTAAAAATGAAACTACCAATGTGAATGGAAGTTTCTGACCCGTTACAAGCTGAAATTCACCATTTGCATCTGTGGCCGCTCCGTTGGTCGTTCCTTTGATAGTTACGGTCGCGCCGATGAGCGGGGAGTCGTTGGATGCATCCAGAATCTTTCCTGAAACCGTCGCATTCACGATCGGGGCATTCTGGGCTTGTGCGACAAACGAGATGAGTAGAATTGCTGAGCTGAATAGGGTCGTTAAAAATGTCTTCATGAATGAGGAATTGCTTTACTGTTTTCGATGGTGTTATGCGTGGTGGTTACTGCTAAACAGCCTTTCCTAGTGCTGCTTGCGGAGCTTCGGTCGACAACAGTAAGGTATAATCGGTGGTTTCATATGTAGGGATTGTAAGTTTCTCCGGCAAAGCTATGGATATTATTTAGTATATAGAAATGGTAGAGTAATATTTTTTTAAAATAAACAGCAAAACAGCCCGGGAGGAATATCCCGGACTGTTCATAATGCATTGTAAGTCACTATTTAAGGTCGCCGATCGAAGCGCCGAAATTAATGTGCAGCACATTGCCGTTCGGCGTGAGGAGTGCCGGTACCGACTGGATACCAGCCTGTTCGGCGGCGGCAATTTTGCCCTTGTCCTCACCGAGATGCACTACTTCTATCTGGTCGGCCGGGATGAGGTTCAATATGTCCTGCTCTGCGCTGAGGCAAACCGGGCAGCCGGCGTGAAAGAAAATGGCCTTTTTCATTGTTTTCGATTTAAAATGGTTCAGTGCGAAATCGCAATACGAAGGTAGGTCGCTGGTGGACTGTTGCTCTGGTGCAGTTTTGACAAAAACAGCTGGGCCAGATGTGTTCGGTATGAAATCCATTTTGCTCAATGCGCTAAGACGTGACCCTGGCCGAATGCATTACCGGAGTACTTTTCAAGCCTGCGGAACATCGTGTAAGTGACGGATACCATCACCAATGCGACGATCGCGTCGACAGTTGCTGCTAAGCCGATTACCGCCAGTTTGGACACGAATGCGAAAATGATGTCGAAGAATATCCCTGCAAATACCCATTCTTTCAGCCGGTGCAGCTTGTTGGGGGTAAGGAGCACCGCTACACCCGAAAGTTTGAAAACGCCAAGCAGGTAAATGAAATGTGCCGGGTACCCGAGTTGAACGGTAATGTCCCATACGACAGGATTCTTGGTAAGTTCAAAAAAACCGCTTGCACCAAACCAGATTGATGTTAATGCAGTGCCTATCCAGTAGATCGTGGTTGTTGTTTTCTGTGTCATGACCTTAATTGTTTTTGAATGATTGATGACACAAAACTGGCTTGAAATTGGCAGCAGCGCATGGGCAATCATCCCGAAATGGACACATCCACAGCCGGACTGGACGCTCCGAGCGGTGACATCGGCAAGGCGTCAACGCATTTGGGAATGGTTTTTGATGCCAAACGCTCCGATGATCATCAAGAAGGGCATATGGTAAAAGAAGGCAATCCTATCATCCGCAACCATTACACCGCCGATCCAACGGTAATTGTCCATGAAGGAACGGTTTACTTGTACACCGGCCACGACGACCCGCCGGCCGGTACCGACGATTATTGCATGAACGACTGGCTCTGCTTTTCTTCCAATGACCTAATGCATTGGACCGAACATCCATCGCCCTTGAAAGCCACCGGGTTTCGATGGGCGAGTGGCGATGCCTACGCTTCAAAAGTGGTTAAATATCAGGGAAAGTTCTACTGGTTTGTGTCAGTGACACGCGCGGGCGGAAGCCACAAAGCAATTGGCGTCGCGGTTTCCGATGCTCCAACCGGGCCGTTCATGGATGCGAAAGGATCGGCATTGGTGACGCACGACATGCTGCCTGTTACCCAAAATGATAAAGCCAATCTTGATCCGACGGTGCTGATCGATGACGATGGTCGTGCCTACCTGTTCTGGGGCAACGGACAATGCTATTTCGCCGAATTGAAAGGTAATTTGATTGAACTCGCCAGTGAAATTACTGTGGTAAGCCTCCCGGACTTTTCCGAAGGTGCGCACATCCATAAAAAGAACGGTATTTATTACCTGGCCTACGGCTACGGTTATCCCGAAAAAGTGGCCTATGCCACAAGCCGGCACATCGAAGGCCCATGGGAGTTCAAAGGCATATTGAACGAAATCGCCGGAAACTGTGCAACAAACCGCCCGGCGATCGTCGAATTCAACGGCGCAGATTACTTTTTCTATCACAATGGCGCATTACCCGAAGGCGGCAGCCACCGCCGCTCCGTGTGCGTTGACCGGTTGTATTATGAGGAAGATGGTTCAATGCGAAGGGTGGTGATGACAACCGAAGGTGTTCGATAATACACCGCTCATTCATTGTTGTTGCATGCCTGACGGCATTCGGGAGGGCGATTGACCGCAGTTGTTACCAATATTACATCGCTAACGCGATTTTTGCATTTACTGACCTTAACGCTTTCATCTCGCCTCATCACGTGTCGTCAGGCGTAACATTATATCGCCCACGCTATTTATTTACCGCAGGAAATTGCCGTCGACAGTGCAGAACAGTGCCGTCAGGCACATAACATTGGTAGTAGGAAAATCGACAAGCCAATTAAAATGCCGTAGGCATGTAACAACAGTTCTGAAAGCAGGCAGGACCAGATCGCATAAGTTTATTTTTTATATAGTATATAGGATATATAGAATAAATATATTTTTGTGGCCAAACATCTCTTGTTACACCATTTTCCAAAATCATGAAGACCTCTGCATTTTTGGCCCTGGCACTGATGACCTTCTCCGGTGTCGCGGCGCAAAAGAAACCAGCGCCGAAAGGCCCGGACGGCCGTCCGAATATCATCCTGATCATGGTCGACGACCTGGGCTACTCCGACATCGGTGCGTACGGATCTGAAATCAAGACTCCGAATATCGACCAGCTTGCCGGAGAGGGCATCCGCTTTCGCGAGTTTTACAACAATTCCATTTGTGCGCCTACGCGGGCGTCGCTCATTACGGGCCAGTACCCGCATAAGGCCGGAGTAGGGTATTTTAATGTGAATCTGGGTTTGCCGGCTTACCAGGGCTATCTCAATAAGGAGTCGCTCACATTCGGCGAGGTGCTACGCAATGCAGGTTACAGCACGTTGTTGAGCGGCAAGTGGCACGTCGGCAATGACAGTATCGCGTGGCCTAACCAACGCGGGTTCGACCGCTTCTATGGGTTCATCAATGGCGCCAGCAATTATTATGACCTTGGCCAATACGGCAAGGGGCCGGCGGTGGAGCTGGTGGAGAACAACAAGCGCATTAACCTCCCACCGGACAAATACCTGACCGACGAGATCACCGATCACGCGCTGGGTTTCCTCGATGAGCAAAGCAAAACGGCCAAGCCGTTCTTCCTGTACCTGGCTTACAACGCTCCGCACTGGCCGCTGCAAGCCCCCGAATCGGATATTGCCAGATACAAAGGCAGGTACAGCATTGGCTGGGATTCGCTGCGCAATGAGCGCATCCAACGCCAGAAAGCGCTCGGTATAGCCGATCCGAAGCAGGCAATCGCCGCCCGCGACAAGGACGTAACACCTTGGGACAATGTGCCTTATGATGAAAAACTACTTTGGGAGCGTAAAATGGAGATTTACGCGGCCATGGTCGACCGGGTGGATCAGAACATCGGCAAGCTCCGCGAGAAGCTGAAAGCGTTGAAGAAGGACGATAACACGCTGATTGTCTTCATTTCCGATAACGGAGCACAAGGCGGCTACGCGGGTGCGTCGCCCCGCAGGCCACAGCGCAACACCGGCCCCGCAGGTACGGCAGGTTCGTATGTGTACCAGGATCAGCCCTGGGCGTATGTTTCCAACACACCCCATTCGGCCTATAAAAACAACATGCACGAGGGTGGTATTAGCGCACCTTTCATTGCCTGGTTTCCAAAACAGATTAAGGGCGGACAAATCGTAAAAGGTACCGGTCACCTGATCGACCTCGCGCCGACTTTCTATGACCTTGCCAAAGCGGCGTATCCTGCTACCGAGAAAGGTATTAATATCAACCCACTCCCTGGGAAGAGCCTCGTGCCTGTGCTCACGGGCAAGGCTGGCGAGGTAGACCGCGGCGAGCCGATTTTTTGGGAACGTGCAGGCAACCGTGCCGTGAGGAAAGGCAAATGGAAAATCGTTTCGACTTACCCGGCCTACAAATGGGAGTTGTACGACCTGGAAACCGACCGCGGAGAAACTACCGACGTAGCTTCGGCGAACCCTAACGTGGTGGACCAGCTCTCGGCAGACTATTTCCGTTGGGCCGAGAAAACCGGGGTTGTCGATTACGAGAAGATTAAACCGGCTAACCCGATTGGCGGGCCGGAAGTACGACCGAATCGCAGGCCGCCGACTTTTTGATGCTGGTGCAAATCTAACGCTGGTGCAAATCTCTTGATTTGCATACACTATCCGCAGGCCTCCGGCCGATCCATACTGCAACCGGTTTGCGGTACTGACCAGCCGGAGGCCTGCGAATCCAAGTCACGAAGGTCCACCTTCGTGCCATTCCCTACGAGGGAGAGCCTTCGCGCCATTTGGGTGCTCACTCCGTTGGGGAATATCCAAACTGCTTCTTGAATGCAAACCCGAAATGCGAAAGGTTTTCGAACCCGGCTTCGAGGTAAACTTCCGACGGCCGTCGTTTCTTTTCGCGGATGAGGTAATGTGCGAGGTCGAGCCTTTTTTCGGTGAGCCATTTCTGCGGCGTGGTTTGGAAAGTCCTTTTAAAATCACGCTTGAAAGTGGTGAGACTGCGCCCGGTGAGGTAGCCGAACTTGCTCATGGGCAGGTTGTACATATAATGCTGCTCCATGAAGTCGGCCAGGTTGATCTTGCCCGGCTGTCCGAAATCTGCCAGCAAATGGTCGATATCGGGCATGAGCGTTCTCAGAATGGTAATCGCTTCTTCTATTTTCATGGCGGCCAGTGCTTCCGGCAGCGGGTCGCGCAGGTCGAAATAGGGGACCAGCGAGGCCAGGCAGCTTTGCAGCAGCGGGTGTTTGTCGAATCTCCGGAACCCGGGCTTGGTTACCGGTTTCACCTCCACCTTATTTTTGGCATAATAGGCTTCCAATCGCTGCGAAGTCAAATGCATGACGACCGATTGATGAGGCAAACCGTCCTTCGGATAACTGATTACCGTTACCAGCTCATGCCTAGGAAAGAATACGGTATCCCCGGTGCCGAACAGGTGCGTTTTTCCACCCTGGATGATCTTCGTTTCTCCTGAAATAAGCCAGACCAGTAAATGCTCTTCAAAAAGCACGTCGCTTTTATGAAAATGCTCGGTAAAACCGGAGATTTTCAGATCGGGATGAATGTAATGTGCCTCGTGTGCCACAGCGGTTCAATTGGTTTCAAAAGTAATGCCTGTCATTTGCTCGCTCAAAGTCCAAAGTCTGCGGGCATTTTCCGGGTCGATGGAGTAGGGTTTCACGCCCCGCAATGTCAACGGCTGGTCGTAACGGTGCTCGATGTCGCCGTGATCGATCTCGGAAACATCGGCGTTCTCGCAATACAGCCCGCCCTGGTTTTCCAGCTGCGGACTGGTGGCGCACCAAACGGTGGTGGCCGCGCCCTGCGGGATGGTTTTCAGCTTCTGAGCCACTTCCGGGTAAATGTTGCCGTCGGCATCGTGGGTGCCCATTTGCTGAAAAAGGGCCATCGGCGCCACTCGGCCAAGGTCCGTACCGTTCACCGATCCCGGATGCAGTGCAAATGCACGGACGCCGAATGCCTTCCCACGACGGTCGAGCTCGACAGCAAAGAGGTTATTGGCCGTTTTCGATTGTCCGTAGCCCATCAGCGTTTCGTACTCCCGGTTTTCAAAATTAGGGTCTTCAAAATCAAAGGGCGCAATATGGTGGCCGAACGATGATACGCTGATCACCCTTGCATGCCCGGCCTGTTTCAATGCGGGCCAGAGCCGTGCCGTCAACTGAAAATGCCCCAGGTGGTTGGTCGACAGCTGCGATTCAAACCCACGGGCGTCGCGTTGAAGCGGTACCCACATAATACCTGCATTGTTGACCAATATATCCAGTGAACGGCCGCTTTGCAAGAACTTTCGGGCAAAACTGTCAATCGAAGCCGGATCCATCAGGTCCAGCGATTCTACGGTTGTATTGGCGATGCCGCTTACATTACGGGTAGCTTTGGCGAGGTCGCGGGCGGGTACGATAACTTGCGCACCTGCTTCCGCGAATACACGCACTGTTTCGAGGCCGATGCCCGCATAGCCACCGGTAACAATGATCGTTTTTCCGGTGAGGTCAATGCCCTTGATCACTTCTTCGGCGGTAGAAAAAGCGTCGAAGCCCGAGCCTAGCGGCCGTTGGTAATGATTTGATTGAACGGTGGTTGTTGCTGAATGTTCCATAAGAATCTGATGGTTTGTGATGGAACAAAATTAGCCGGCCCGGCTTCGAAGGGTTTTGTTTTAAAGGCCGATTTTATTTGTTTTAAAGACCACCCGAAACAAAACGGTCAGCGCACGCAGTAAATGGCGGTCCGCAAGCCTTTCTAGTAGCAAAAAGCATGTCAAAATGATCCTGAACGTTTTCAAAAATGCTCTGTACGCATGCGTCGTAACGCTATATGTAACGGGCAAAATAATCGCACAAAATACAGCTCCGACCCTGAAAACCGACGTGCCGCTGGATTCCATTCGCCTTAGCGACCCGTTTATCCTGGGCGATAAGCCTACCCAAACATATTATATGACCGGTACCGGTGGCAAACTTTGGAAAAGCAGGGATCTCAGGAAATGGACAGGTCCATTCAACGTCGCGCAGATCGATCCGAAATCGTGGATGGGGCCGACACCGATGATATGGGCGGCCGAGTTACATGCCTACAATGGCAAATATTACTACTTCGCCACATTTACCAATAAGGCCATCAAACTTGGAGAAGGTCTCGAACGCCGCGCGTGCCATGTGCTCGTAAGCGACCAGCCCGACGGGCCATATGTGCCCATGAAGGACTCTATCTATCTCCCGGCGGATAAACTGACACTGGACGCCACCCTATGGACCGACACAGACCACAAGCCGTACATGATTTTCTGCCACGAATGGCTGCAAAACGATAATGGGACGATCGAGAAAATCGCATTGAAACCCGACTTCAGCGGTACTACCGGCTCTCCGAAGCTACTTTTTCGGGCGAGCGACTCACCATGGAGCCGTGAGCGAAATAAGGATGGGTCGGATCGTCCCAATAAGGTCACTGATGGTCCATGGCTCTTCCGTACCCAAACCGGGAAGCTGGGCATGCTCTGGACCAGCTGGATTTATGACGTTTACACCCAGGGCGTTGCTTATTCCCAAAGCGGTACGCTCGATGGTCCGTGGATCCAGGAAAAAGAGCCCATTACCCCGCCTAATTTTGGACACGGGATGCTGTTCCGCACATTCGATGGGAAACCGCTGATGGCTATTCACAGTCATAAAAGCGTAAATGGCCGGACAGTGCGCTACCCGAAACTTTTTGAGGTGGATGATTCGGGTGATAAACTGGTGATTGGAAAGCAACTGGTCGACGGAAGATAAGTATCTGTTTCCGCCTGGTAATCGGATTAACGTTCGGGTTTCGAGGGAGTTAAATTGGGTTTCAACCAAAATCCACCTCCCATGCTCGAAGTTGTTGTAGTGCTGGTTATCATCGCATTGGTGCTGCTTTTTTTGCGCGCCGGTAGGCAGAACACGATTGTTTACAGAAAAAAAGTAGCCCCGACTGACCGGGGATACTCGATCAGAGATCATCCCCGTGCTTTCGGTCAGTCCACTACTTCCGATTATTATCCGGACAATACTTCGCCATCGGATCACACATTTCAGGAAGCATTGGCGTTCGGAGGAGGTGATTTTGGAGGTGCCGGAGGGGGCGACTCCTATGACATTAGTCCAAATGATCCAATGAACAATGATTTCGTCAGTTTTGACGCAACTGCCGGCGATTTCTCCGATTCATGTGCCGAAGACAGCGATTTCAGTAGCAGTGATTCCGGGATGAATGATTCCGGCAGCAGCGATTCCTGTTCCGATTCTTCGGGCGATAACACGACTTTTTCGGGTGACTAGTTCAATTCCGTTGGGGCAGCGCTGCCGCGGCAGTTCCACTGCGGCACAGATATTGACATATTGTTTTTTCAAAACAAAAAGAGATGTCAACAACCCGAAAGAAAGGAACTGCGAAGCGTAACAGGCTTGGCGTTAAAAACTCGCTGGTAAATAATATCAATGCCCGCAAAAAGAAAGGCGCGTCGCGGTCGAAAAGCAAAAAGACAGTCAGTAAGAAGTCGTATGCTGCTATGAAGAAGAATTGGGGTAAGAAACGGCGTTAAGGTGTTTTCGCTGGTGGTTTGGACGGGTCGCTGAACGCGAGTAGCACGGATATTAACCCAAATACAAAAAAACACAGCACAAGCGGAAATACTCCGTGGGTCATGAGGTGGCTCGTGACAGAGCCGAGCGTAGCGCCTACAAAAAAGAAGCAGGTACCATATATGGCCGATGCCATTCCAGCCATATTACCCATCGGTTCCAGGGCCAACGCGCTGCTGTTCGGCTCCACGGCCAGATTAATCGCCAGCATCATCGTTACAGCGATGAAAAACAGGGGCATGCGCGGTGGATCGCCAAACGCCCAGGTGAATGCAAGTAGTGCTGCACCCACAATAGTGTAAATCACGAGAAGCCATTTGATCGTCCGCCGGGCACCGAACAGGGACGACAGGCGGGAGTTCAGCAAAGCGCACATGGACATCATAGCACCCATACCGGCAAAAATCCAGGCGAAAAGCTCAGGTTTGCCGTAAATCTCTCCGACAATGTGTTCCGAACTGGATACGTAGGAGCTCAACGCGGTGAAAAGCAGCGTCGTGACCGTCGTGTAGCGCAGGAATGTGCGGTTGCTGATCACCTGCGCGACGGAGCGTGTCACGTGCGCACGGTTGAGCGGTGTACGTTGCGTGGGCGGGAGCGATTCTTCGAGCCGCAGCGACCATAAGAACACGGCTACGGCGAACAATGGCGGTGCGAGAAATACCATTTTCCATGACCCTACCGACATAATAGCCAAGCCCAGAAATGGGGCAATCACAGGTGTGAACAGAAAAATTGTAAATATCAGCGACAGGATACGTGCCATTTCATCCCCCACAAAACGGTCGCGGACCCCTGCGATGGTGGTCATGAATACCGCAGAGGCACCCATACCGGCGAAAAAGCGTGCAGCAAGCATGGTGGGCAGATCGGGAGCGAATGCGGCAATGACACCCCCGGCGATGTATAATGGAAACCCGATACGCAAAATAGCCAGGCGTCCGAAACGGTCGGAGAGGGCGCCGAAGAGGATCTGGGCCACCTGGCCCATAAAAAAGAAGGAAATGACCTGAGCGGTATCGGTAGAGTCGGCGCTCAGGCCGAAATGCCTCCGTACTTCACCGAATGCGGGCAGCATAATATCAATGCCCAGGGCGGTGAGCGTCATTGTGCAGGCCGAAAGGGCGATGAACTCGCCGGATTTCATTTTCATGGTGAGATGTTTCCGGTAAAGTTAACCGGTTTGAGCAGTCGCATGAATGTGTAAACCAGACTTTTGCAAGGGGTAATCCGGACAAATTTGCGTGTGCAGGGCCCTTGAAAGATGTTTGTATTAAATAAATAAGTAATTGGAAAAATATTATTGTCTTAAATATAGACAATAAATAAACTTCTTCTTTACATTTGCTGTATGACGGTCGCGGGAGGTCGACATCCCATTGCCGGATGATTTTATTTCTTCACTAAAAACGTATTTATTATGAGAAGGATTAGCTCTATGATGATGATCCTGTGCCTGTTAGGTGCGGTTTGCACGAGCATTGCCCAAACAGCACCTGCCGATTTCTTTGCCGGTAAATGGGAAATCACCGTTTTCGGAACGCCCAATGGCGATGCCAAGCTCGTTGCGGACCTCGCGCGGACCGACGGCAAACTCACAGGCCAAATTACCAACGCAACAGACCCCAGCGCTGAGAAAATAGCCATTACCAGTGTCGACGAAGCGGCCGACAAGATTACAATCGGCTTTTCCGCCCAGGGCTACGACGTAACCGTAGACCTTTCAAAGGTGGATGATGATAACCTGAAAGGAAGTATGATGAGCATGTTCGACGCGACAGCGAAACGGATGAAGTAGGGCCTACGGCCGATCACAATTGGTCCGTTCCCCTGCCAGTAGGCCATGGTCCATCGTCTATGGTCCATCGTCGTCAGTAGTCGTCGGCCGTCAGCGGTCAGCAGTCGTCGGTCCTTCCACAATCCCCCGAACGGCCTCGAAATCGGCCAGTGCCTGCTCGTTTTCGGGGTAGAAACTATCGCCCTGTTCGATAAAAGTTTGCATAGAGGTGCCGTCCGGCGTGGTATAACGCGGGTCGGCACCTTTTTCGATGAGCATCTTGCATACGCCCCAGTATTGCCGTTCGGCGGCGTAGAGCAGCACCGACATTTTTTCATGGTCCCCATCCCACGGCTTAATCGCATTCGGGTCGGCCCCGTGGTCGAGCAATGCTTTTACGCAATCATATGCACCGTAGGAAGTCGACAGTGCTTCGAAAATGATAGGAACAACGTCGCGCTTGCCGCTGCCGTAATCGGTCACCCGCGCATTGGCATCGGCCCCGTGTTCCAGTAGTAAGCGGAGTACAGGCGCGTTCCCGTACGTCGCGGGCGAGAAATGGATCTTCTCAGCCTCGGGGTCGTCACTTTTAATACTTACGCCCGCTTCCAAGAGCGCACGAATGCATTCCCGGCGCCGTTCACCGTCGTTATCGACTGAACCTGCATTCGCGACAGCCATTTCAAGCAATGGGTAACCATAAGCGTTGTCCCGAAGTCGCGGCTGTACTTCCGCGATGTATTTTTTTAATTTATCCGGTTTCGCATCAAAAATCGCGACAGCCATCCTGTCCCTTTCTTTATCTTCAAAAAATGGTTTTGCCTCAATCATGTTGGTAATGCCTCTCGTGAAGTTGCTGATGGAAGACCCGAATGCTACCCAAAAAAGCGGAACTGCGACGAGGATGAACGCCGTGTATTTGCTCCATTTGAATGGAAGCAGATTGAGCGTAACCAAAAGGACCAGCGCGATGATTGCCAGGTAGTAAATAGCTCTTCCCATCCCGGAAGCCGCGTCTCCGCCGCCTTTGGTAGGGAACAAGGTTTCGGCCGCTACCAGCAGGAATAGCAAGGCGATCACCACCGAATTGAAGATGGTAACGATTTTCAGATAGTTCATATTTTTATCCAAAAGCTGGCTGGAATTGCATCATTGCCCGGAATACAGGTTGCCCGGAGTTGCTTTGAAACCCGTCTCCGTTGAATTTGTAAACCTGGTAACGATCGGTAAAAATACCATTTCCTGCGTAATCGAAAGTGTCGATGTCGGCGACGCGGTAGGCTTTGCCATTGACAAACACCTTGTTATGATCTTTGTAAAATGAGGTCTTTTGCCATTTGCCGATGTATCTGAAGTGGCTTGCAGCCTCAGAGATCACCTGGTCGTCGAAATACACGTGCTGGCTATCCTTGCTTAGGCGCTCATCCAGACGTTTGAAGTTCCGGGCATCAGAGGACATCAGATTGTTGGCTTTGAAAACATGCCGGTCGTCCCGCCCGAGATCGATACCGAGTATTTGAAAATAAACCGGATTAGCGCCCGGAATGCCCTTCCCCCGGAAATACACATTCTCAAAATCCCGGGCGTAAAGCGATGGGTCCGATTGCCCCACAGGACCGGCCGTCAGAACCTGGAAGGTCCTGGCGTGAGCACCGGGAATCAGCGATTTGCTGCCATCCTTTCCTTTGTAGAAAACCTGTTTGTTTTCAATTTCGTAAACGTCGAAGGATGGCGAAGGGGCGAAAGATTCGGTGGCAGGACGGAGCAGGAACAGGCTTGCGACGACGAGTGTCAGACATACGCTGGTTATCAGAAGCAGGATCAGCATAGCGATATAGGATGAGGTTGAGTGTGAATAGGATTATTTTTCATGGCGTTGGGAATAGAGCCGCAAAAGTGCATATCGGGACAAGCAACGTCCAGTTTTAATGATGTAACGGTAACTATCGACTATTTACCGGTAAATCACTGATTATTCGGTGCTCCGAAAAAGGCCATTTCAACGATTTTGAGGCAGTTGAGGGGCTGTACCGATAAATAAATCAGCTAGTACAGTTGTATAGAATTGACGTATTTGGTCTCGAGATCGCAGATATTAAATGCGAATCATCAATGAAAATCCCGTCGGCAGTGATGCTCTTCCTTAAAAAGCTGGTCCGTACATTCCTCCTTGTATGTCTTGCCTTGTTCGGCGGACAGCTTGGGGCACAGACGCTGTTTCAGAACATCAGGTGGCAGGATGGGCTTAGTGCCAAGCAAATCAGATGTCTGTATAAAGATTCCTCAGGCTTCCTCTGGATAGGTACCTCCGCCGGGCTCGACCGTTACGATGGCGCCGTCGTGCAGCGGTTTCGTGACGCGAATGGCGGGCAAAAACACTTCGTGAACGCTATTTTGCCGTTCAAAGGGGAAGATACCCTTATGATCGGGCTGCGCAGAGGCATTCTGTTGTTCGATAAGAAAACGGGACGGTTTTCGCGGGATCCCCGGTTTGAATCGCTTGCAGAAAAGTATATCGTTAGCATTCGCGCTGACGGGCAAAAACGCATCTGGATCGGCGCGTCCGACGGGCTTTATTTATACGACAATCAAAAGCTGAGGCCGCTGACAGAGACAATCCCCGAAGCCCGAAAGTTCGACTTTTCGCGTTTTCAACTCACTTTTATGGTGTATGACACCTTGCGGCAGGGTTTGTGGGTAGGAGGGAACAGACCCCTTTTTGTCGACTGTAAAACCAACCGGGTCTATTTCAAAGGCAATAATCCCCTGAAAAGCCCATTACTGGAATCGGAGCATGTGAATGCCATCGCGCTCGACCGTACCGGCAATGTATGGTATGGCTGCGATACGGAGCCTACGCTAAACTACTGGGACTATCGGAACGGTAAGCTCGATAAGCATTATGAGCTGGACGGCAAGCAGATCGGTGAGGGTTGCAACTTTGTTTTTATCGATCGGCAGGATAGGGTGTGGGTTTCCACCTGGCTGTTTGCGGCTTTTGTGAAGGAGCCGGGGCAGCCGTTCCGCAAGTTGGAGTACAGCCAGGATCAGGCATATACGATCGCATACGGCCATTTTAGGGATGCTATTTCCGATACACAGGGCAATGTATGGCTGGGCACGATCAACGGTGTGAGCAAAACGTTGCCTAAGAACCCCATCGAAGCCATTTATAAGCTGCCCAGTTTTCATTTCTTCCTGGAAACGACTTTTGCCCATGCCAACTCCATTACCGTCGAGGGTAAGACAATCATCGCCTGCAAGGAAGATGGCGTCGTGTTCTATAATACGGTGGATCGTACCTATCAGAAATACCTCACGCCGAGCAAAAGATTACGAAATAACCGTTCCGTAATGGCAGCCAAAGTAGGTGATATCTGGTGGTTTGCAGGGTTCGACGGCATTTATTCGCTTGCGCCGGGGCAAACGGTTTTACAGCGTTTTGATCAGATGAAAAAAGGGCTGTCGTCGTATCAGGCACCCTTCGTTTTTTTGGATAAACAAGGTAATATCTGGTTCGAAATCGACGGCGATGCATTCTATCGGTATAATCCGGTTACGAAAGTCTGCGTCCGCTTCGACGGCACCGATCCGAAATACGGGCTGTTCGAATTTGCCAATTCGCAGGCGTTTGTCCTGCTTTCCAACGGTGACATTCTTTTTGCGGTGCAAGGCAAAGGGCTACTGCGTTATAATCACGCTACGGAGCGCTTCACGCAGTTGAACACGCCCGCAATTGTTGATGAGTACATATATGCTATGCGCCAGAGTAAAACGGGCGACATCTGGGCGGCGTCAACAGCCGCCGGATTGGTGAAAATCGATGTCAATGGCCAGGTTATCACCAGCATCAGCACCAAAAACGGCTTGCCTTACGATCAGGTTTCTTCGCTGGATATCGACGACAACGGCGTCGTGTGGGCGGCTACGCGCGAGGGACTGGCTGCGTATGATCCTATCAGCAACAACGTCAGCAAGGTGGAACTGGACCTGGGCAAGACCTTGCAGGACTATTGGAACTACGTAACCGTAGCCGGAGGTAAAATCTACGCCGTAATGCTCGATCATGTGGTGGTGATCAACCCGCGGCATTTCGCCTCCGTTCCCGTACAAAAGCCGCCTGCCATTACTTCCGTGAAGGTTTTCGGACAAGAGCGTATCCGGGACCTTCAAGGCGGTCTGCTGGAATTGAAGCCCGACGAATCATTTGTCGCTTTTCAATACGCATCGCTGAGTCACCGTGATATTCCCTCGCTCCAATACAGCTACCAGCTCGTGGGGCTGGACGACGATTGGGTAGTAGCCGGGCGCAATATCACGGCGTCCTATACGAGCCTGCTCCCGGGCGACTACGTTTTTAAAGTAAGGAGTACCGATGAGAATGGCCGGTGGATGAAAGCGGCTGAGACGCTCAAAATCCGGGTACTCCCGCACTGGTGGCAGACCTGGTGGTTCCTGATAGCCTGCACTTTGGCCATTATCGGCATTTTGTATTGGATTTACAGTGTTTATACCAAAAGGCAACGGAAAAAAGACCTTGACGACACCATCGAGTACTTTGCCAACAGCGTTTACGGTGATAACTCCGTGAACGAAATATGCTGGGATATTGCCCGAAACTGTATTTCCAAGCTGCATTTCGAAGATTGTGTGGTTTACTTACTGGATAAAGAGAGCGGCAAACTGATTCAGAAGGCGGCCTACGGGCCGAAAAGCCCGAAAGAGTATGAAATCCTCAATCCGATCGAAATACCGGTGGGCGAGGGGATTGTGGGCGCCGCCGCGGCGACGGGTATGCCTCAGATCATCGGAGATACCTCCAAAGACACGCGGTACATTGTCGACGATCAGGCAAGGGCGTCGGAGTTGGCCGTGCCGATCCTGCATGAGGGGCAGGTAATAGGGGTGATCGATTCGGAACATCCGCGCAGGAATTTCTATAACCATAATCACGTTCGGGTGATCTCGACGATCGCCGCCATCAGCGCCAACAAGATTACGGAAGCGATGGCCCGCGCGCAGGCCGAGCGGCAGGAAATCATGCTGCTGCGGATCAATAAAATGCTTGCGGAAAGCCAGCTAATGGCGCTGCGTGCGCAGATGAACCCGCATTTTATTTTTAACTGTCTCAACAGTATCCAGGAATGCATTGTCACCAAGAAATACGCCGAGGCCAGTAAATACCTTAACAAATTTGCCAAGCTGTTCAGGCTGGTGCTGAATAATTCGGGCAGGAACCTGGTGACGATCGCCGAAGAGCGGGATGTGCTGGAATTGTATCTCGAATTGGAACTGATGCGTTTCGGGCAGGGATTTACCTATTCGATTGAACTGGACCCCGAGCTGGAAGATGACTACGTCCGGTTGCCGTCGATGCTGCTGCAACCTTTTGTAGAAAATGGTTTGTGGCATGGATTAATGCATAAAGAAGGCGAAAGGCACATGAGTATCCGGTTTTTCCTGATTGGCCCGGAACAGTTTGCCTGCGAAATTGAGGACAATGGTATTGGCCGGAAAAAGTCCGCTGAACTCAGGGCAAATTCCTCCCGTACACGGGAACACGAATCGCGTGGAATACGTATCTGTGAAGACCGGATCGACGTCCTTGCGCGCCAGGGCAACCATGCCTGCCTGGAAGTGATCGACCGGTACGATGCCGCCGGCAACCCGACCGGGACGCTTGTCAGAATTGAATTATCTACCTACTTATATCAGACTTAGACGATGATCAAAGCACTTATTGTTGACGACGAGCCGAAATCAAGAAACGTGCTGGCGCATTACATTGAAACCTATGTGGAAGAGATCCGTGAAGTGAAGCAGGCTGAATCAGTGGATATTGCGCTCGAAATACTCAAAACGTTCCGCCCGAATATTGTTTTTCTCGATGTAGAAATGCCGGGTAAAAACGGCTTCGATTTTCTGAGGGCCTTGAAGGAGCCTGCTTTCGAGGTCATATTTACGACGGCCTACAATCAATATGCGGTACAGGCGATCCGGTTTAGTGCGCTGGATTATCTGCTCAAACCGGTGGATCCCGACGAATTGCGGTCGGCGGTGGACCGGTTCCTGAAAAAGCAGAATGTGCATCAGAACCCCGTGCTGTTCGATAACCTCGTGCGTAACATCGCACATAAGCGTGCGAGCGAGTTCCGGCTCGCGGTACCTTATCTGGACGGCGTGTCTTTCTTCACGCTCGATCAGATCGTTCGTTTACAGGGAGAAGGAAATTATACCAACATATTCATCAAAAGCCGCAAGCCGGTACTCGCCAGCAAAACCCTGAAACACTACGAGGAAATGCTGACGGAATTCGGTTTTATACGGACGCATAAGTCGCATTTAGTGAACCCGAAATTTATTGCAAAACTCATGGCCGATCACGATTTGGTAGAACTACTGGACGGTAGCCGCGTAGAAATATCAAGACGAAAAAAAGAGGAAGTGCTTTTACAATTGCCCCTCGGGAACCAGCCACTCGATAAGTGAAACTGTCCGTTAAATCACAATTGTCGTTCTTTGGAACATTGCGTCCTTTCTTTGAAGCCGTAGAATTCTATTGGCTATGGAGATATTGGCGATACGTGCAGGGCAATTGTTGCTCATTTTATTACTGGCATTTCTGATCATCGGAGGGCTTTGGTTTGCACTGCGGTTCCGCCGTACGATGTTGCTGCTGGGGGGAAAACAGATCCGCGACGGGCAGATCGCCGACGCCGTGGTGCTGCTTTCTGAAGAGCATCGCGGGTCCTATCTTCAGGGAGAAACCTACTTCACATTCCAGGTGCATGTGAAACCGGCCCGGGGACGCAATTTTGTCACGGAGGTGCACGTGTTACGGGAGCAACTTACCCGCATTCCCCAGGCCGGCGACCGCGTTTCGGTCAAATACAATTATTCAGGCCGCAAGCGTACGGTGGTGTTAAATCTGGATAACCTCGGCACAGCCTAGCCTCGGCTATTTTGTGACCCTGAACCAATCGTAATCTGCATACCCGGAATCGTTCGTTTGCGTTTCCCGGGTGCAGAACAAGCCCATTTTCGCGCCGATCCATCTTCCAACTTCGGCCTGGAAAAGTTCGCCGGTCATTTTGAAGTTTGTATCGTCCTCGCTGAACCCAAACTCGCATTTGCCTCCCTTATTCACTTTTACACGCAAGTACAGGTCGGTTTCCGGTTTGAACTCCGCTAATACACGCGTACTTTCCGGCTTGCCATCCGAGGCTTTTGAACAAACCGCATAAACCAGTTCTGTCTTGTTCTTCCCACTCCTCAGATAAATGCCCGCATAGCTTTGCCCCATGATCACCAGTCCTGTCTTTTCGTTTGTCAGGTTGGCATTGGGTGTAAATCGCAACCTGGTGGTAACGGTAAATTCTTCGGCCGGAAACTTTTGCAGGAGTACATTCGGCACATCCCACAGGTTTTTAGCATTATCAGCTGTTTTGTAAGAATATAACCTTAGAAATCCGGCGGCGGACATAGCCCATGTGCCTTTCGGGTTGGCCTGCCATTGCCATTGTTTTCCCAATGCCGGACCATCGAATTCATCGGATTCCGGTGGGGTAGCAATGGGGTGTTTTTTGCTGGTTAGCGGTTTGGTGTAGGTCAAAACGGGATCGCCGATACCATCTCCGTCAGGATCGGTACCGATAACCGGCCAGTCGTTCACCCATTTCATCGGCTGCAAATGCACTACGCGGCCATATTCGTTTTTATCCTGAAAATGCAGGAACCAATCCTCCGATTGGCCGTTCACCGGGCTGGTGGTCACCCAGGCGCCCTGGTGCGGGCCGTTAATGCCCGATTTCCCTTCGGCCATCACGACTTTCCTTTCGTAGGGCCCGTATACGTTTTTGGAACGCAGCACAATCTGCCAGCCCGTCGCAACACCACCCGCTGGCGCGAAAATGTAGTAGTAGCCATTTCGTTTGTAAAACTTCGGCCCTTCTACGGTCGGGTCGACCTTGTGGCCGTCGTACACGAGTGCGCCCGCATCGAGCACTTTTGTGCCTTCCGCGTTCATTTTCTTGACGGTGATCACGCTCTTGATGCCCGCGCGGCTGCCCGCCCACCCATGTACGAGGTACACCTGGCCATCGTCGTCCCAGAGCGGGCAGGGATCGATGAGCCCCTTGCCGCCTTCCACGAGTACCGGTTCGCCCCACGGCCCGGCGGCATTTCGGGCTTTCATCACATAAATACCAAAATCCGGGTCGGGGTAGTAAATGTAAAATTCGCCTTCGTGAAAGCGGATCGCTGGTGCCCATACGCCATTTCCATGCTGTGTTTTTTCGAAATGTTCGATAGGCACTTGCCGCGGCAACGCGTGGCCGATCAATGTCCAGTTGACGAGGTCTTTGGAATGCAAAACAGGTAACCCGGGAATAGCGTCAAAGCTCGATGCGGTCATGTAGTAATCCTCGCCCACCCGGCAAACGTCGGGGTCGGAGTAATCGGCATGGATAACGGGATTTTTGTAGCGGCCGTCTTTTAAATCGGCCACCCAGGTCTCCGAAACGGCTGGTTTCGAAGTGGTTTGCGTTTTTGTCGTTGAAACAGACTTGTTCTGTGCAAAAGCGGAGGTCGCCAGCAGTGCCCCGGCGACCCAATAGTACTTATTTACCTTCATGAATAACCAGGCTCTTGTCCTGTGCTCCCTTTGAAAATTCCTTTACTTTTTTGGCCTTCGAAGCATCGGTGTGCGCGATGCTGATGTTCTGGCTGCGTTCGCCGGTAACCGAAATGAGTGTCTCGGCGTGGTCGTTGTATTGCAGGCCGTCGATACTGATGTTGGTTGCATTGTCAGTGAAAATCACTGGTTTGGAATGCTTGGTGATCAGTTTCACATTCTTGAAGCTGATCTTGTCGGCGTCGGTGAGTTCTACCCCCGTTTCGGCGGAGAGTACCATATTGTTCATGACGATATTGCGGACGGGCATTTCGGGCAGGCCGCGTACAAAAACGCCTTTGGTTGCCCCATTACACACGATGTTTTCAAAAACCATATCCTTAAAAACCGGCGTACCTTCGTTCACCACCGGGCGCATGTCCCGCTCACCATCGGTAGCGAACTTTACGAAATAGTAGAGGTCGAAAAAGATCGCTTCCTGCTTGATATCTTTCATATTGATATTCCGCGCATAAATCTTCTCCACCACGCCGCCGCGGCCGCGTACCGATTTGAAACGAAGGCCCTTATCCGTACCCATGAACGTGCATTGTTCCACGAAAATGTTCCGCGCACCGCCGCTCATTTCGCTGCCCACCACGAACCCGCCATGACCCTGGTACACGATATTGTTACGGATAATGCCGTTTTCGGTAGGTATGCCACGTTTGCGGCCTTCTTCGTCCTTGCCTGACTTAATACAAATCGCGTCGTCGCCGACGTCGAGCACGCAGCCTTCGATAAGGAAGTTCTTGCAGGATTCGATGTCCATACCGTCGCCATTGTGGGCGTACTCAGGGTTTTTGACGCGTACATTACGGATCGTCAGGTCCTGTACCATGAGCGGGTGAAGGCACCATGCGGCGGAGTTCTGGAATGTGACGCCTTCCAGCAAAACCTTCCTGCAGTTATTGAACACCACCAGATTAGGCCGGAGAAAATCTTTGATATCTGCAAAATCCGCAGGTTTTTTACCACCCGTCAGCAGCATACTTTTGTTTTCAACACTTGCTTTCTTGAACTGCTCACTCGGATACCAGACTTTACCGTCATCTTTCAGCACTCCGCCTGACTCGATTTTCTCTTTCCATTGCGGTTCGGTAAGCTGATTTTTATTGACAGCCCGCCATACATCGCCGTTGCCGTCGACGATGCCTTTGCCGGTAATCGCCACGTTTTCCAGGTCTTTCCCGGAAATGGGTGACTCGTTCCGGGCTGCGGCTTTTCCTTCATAAAAGCCCTCGGTAATAGCATACTGCGACTTATCCGTCGTGAAAAGCAGCAACGAGCCTTCTTGCAAGTGCAGGTTTACATTACTTTTCAGCACCACGGGGCCTGTAATCCAAAGCCCGGCAGGCACCAGTACAACGCCGCCGCCCTTTTTACTGCAACTTTCAATGGCCTGGTTAATGGCTTTGGTGTTGAGCGTGTGCCCGTCAGCCACCGCACCGAAAGCGGTAATGCGGAGGGTATCCCTGCGGAAAACCGGCTGCTGGATCTTCGGGAGGTTCGACCAGCTGTACGCTTCCTGTGCGGATGCGTCGTGCGTGGCTACGCCGTAGCACGCCCATGCGGCGGCGGCCAATGCTGCAATTCGTGTTTTGTAGGTCATAACAAAAGCGCCTTCCCGCTTTTTTAGGCAGGAAGGCATTTTAAATGGATTATTGGTAACCGGCATTCTGTTTAAACTCGCTTTTGTTCACCACTGCGTCCAGCTGCGTCTGCGGGATCGGGCGGACGACGTGGTGTTCCTGGATATTGACGGCATTATCCGGCGCATACTTCTTGATACGTTCCACCAGCTTTCCGGTACGTTTCAAGTCGAACCAGCGAAGCTGCTCACCCGCGAGCTCGCGGGCACGCTCGTCGAGGATAAAATCCAGCGTGATATCGGCGGCTTTTACCTGCATGGCTGCTGCTTTGCCCGGTTTGGCGGCTCTGGTTCGCACCACATTCACATATTCGGCTGCTTTGGCGAGGTCGCCGGTCTGCATGGCGGCTTCGGCCGCGATGAGGTACACCTCCGCCAACCGGATCACAAACACGTCACGCGCGCTTTGCGCCTCGTTCAGGCTCGCGCGGGTGGGGTCCATGAATTTCGACAGGGTAGGGTAGCGCAAATTATCTTTCACGGTTCCGTCGGCAAGGTAAATGTCAGCG
Organism: Dyadobacter fermentans; assembly: GCF_019924045.1. Lineage (GTDB taxonomy): Bacteria > Bacteroidota > Bacteroidia > Cytophagales > Spirosomataceae > Dyadobacter > Dyadobacter fermentans_A. The sequence continues at coordinate 28,130 of NZ_JAHXBN010000049.1, forward strand.
CGGTCGTAGGTCTGGTACTTTTTGGAAGCTTCGACGGCATCAGCAATATCCAGTTTGGTGCAATAGACGGCCGTATCCCCCTTGGCAATGCCCGTCGGAAGGGTATTTGAATTGGCATACCACGATTCCATGAAACTGCCTTCGTAACGCGCATCGTCGGCGGAGAAAAGGTCAAGCAGGAAGCGGGTAGGCATATAGCGGTTGAACGGACGGCCGTTGGTAATGTCGCGGGTCATGCCCGGGCGGTCGTCGTACTTCATCAGGAACAGCAAATGCGCATTGTTGCTGCCGCGGCTGTGGCCGTATGGATTGAATGTCGAGTTGGCCAGGTCGTTCAATGCGAGGTTAGCGGAGTAATCCACCGTGTAGATCACTTCCTTGGATTTGAGGTTACTCATTTTCCAGAGATCGGCATAATTGGCTTCCAGTTTATAGCCGTAATTACCCTCTAAAACCGCCTTCGCCATTTCCAGGGCCTCTTTGTTCATACCCCTGGTGAGGTACATTCTTGCCAGAAACGCCTGCGCCGCCCCTTTGGTAACCCGGCCATATTGTGGCTGGGTCGCGGGCAGGTTGTTGACGGCAATTTTGAGGTCTTCGAAAATCTGATTGTAAAAGGTCTCCACCGGCGTTTTGTTGGCGGTGGTCACGATGCCGTTGGTTTCGGTGGTCGTGAAATGCACGCCGCCCCAGGTTTCGACGATGTGCCAGTAGTAGAATGCCCGCAAAAAGCGCAGCTCGCCCTCACGCACGGGACGCAAAGCAGCCGAAAGCCCGGCTCCCTCGATGCGGTTGATGCCGCCATTGCAGAGGTTAATGGCCGCGTAAAACTCCCGCCATTCGTTGGTAAGGGCCGTATTACTGCCTTGAAGGTTCAGGTATTGGGTTAAATCGCGGTACACTTCGCCGGCGCCGCTGGTCCATATGTCGGTACCGGTTTCGGCGATGTTATAACCTTCTTCCTTGCCATACCACCAGCGCTGGTAGGAATAGGCGGCATTCACGAGCGTTTCAAAACCTTCGGGCGTGGTGTAAACGGTTTCAGAGGTGAGGCCCGAGGGGTTGTATTCTTCCAATGTATTTTCACAGGCAAACAGTCCCATAAGGGAAACCGCTATAAACCCTGTTTTCAATAGTTGTGATCTCATTGTCTTGACTGTTTTAAAGGGTTACAGGTTCACGTTCAGGCCAAAAATGAACAGTTTCGTCATCGGGAAATTCTCCGATCCGCCACGTTCCGGGTCGTAGTCGAGTTTGGTGAATGTCGCCAGGTTCTTGGCAGTCGCGTAAATGCGCAGGCCGCGGATGATCTTCCAGTTGAACTTGTCCACCGGCAGGTTGTACGCGAGTGTCACGTTACGGATACGTGCGTACGAGGCATCGCGGTAACCCAAAGTCGAAAGGTATTTAAGCCCCGCATTCTTGTTCGGGCGAGGGTATTCGTTGGTCGGGTTTTCGGGCGTCCAGTAATCGAGCCCCGCGGTGCTGTTGCCCACGCCTTGCTGGTCGAAGCGCGCATAGCGGTCGGAGTTGATCATCGATCCGATCCGTGCGTAGATCATAAAATTCAGGTCAAAACCCTTGTATTTGATGGTGTTATCCAGGCCGCCGCTCCACTTCGGGCGTGGAGTGCCGAGGATCACCCGGTCGTTCACAGCGTCGATCTTGCCGTCGCCATTCTGGTCTTTTACTTTAATTTCACCGGGTAACTGCGTGGGGGACATGGCCTTGGCTTGCTCAGCCTCCGAAGTTTGCCAGATACCCAGCTTTTCGTAATCGTAGAATACGCTGATCGGACTGCCGATAAACCAGCCATTGCCGATGTCGTTGCCTTCCGTCACAAGTTCGGTGATCTGCTCTTTGTTTTTGGTAAATGTGAGGCTGGAATTCCAGGTGAAGTCGGCGGTGCGGATATTGGTACTTCCCAGCACCACTTCGATCCCGCGGTTGCGTGTTTTACCGATATTCTGTTTCACGGTGGTTACGCCGGTGGTAGGAGGCAGGCCGCGGTCGAGGAGCAGGTCGGACGTACGGGTATCATAATAGTCAACCGAACCATTGATGCGGCCATCGAACAAGCCGAAATCAAGCCCCAGGTTTTGGGTTGCCGAAAGCTCCCAGCCCAAAGCCGCATTACCAACATTGCGCGAGAAAGTGTAAGCCGGGTAGGCCACTTCATCAAAGCCGAATGCAATGCGGGTGAGCGTAGTTTGTGTTGCGTACGGTCCGGAAGGGTCGTTCCCCGCGATACCGTAGCTCACACGCAATTTCAGGTCGCTGAGTTTTTGGGCATTCTTCATAAACCCCTCGTCGATGATGCGCCACGCAAATGCAGCCGATGGGAAGAACGTCCATTTGTTGCCGGGCGCGAGTTTGGAAGAACCATCCTTGCGGGCGGTCAATGTGAGCAAATAGCGGTCTTTGAAACCATAGTTCACCCGCGCGGCAAACGATACGAGGTTGTTTTTGGAATAGGCCGAATTGATTTTAATCTCCTCCGTAGCACTACCCAACGAATAGAAAAGCTGCGAAGGGATCAGCTGGTTCACGCCGGATGCCGAAGCATTGTCCGAAACGGTAGCCAGAGAGCTCCCGATGCCGGTAAATGTAAAGCTATGCTGCTCGAATGCCTTTTGATAGGTCACCACATTCTCCCAGTTGATGGTCCGGCCGTTCGAAACATTGTAGGTAGCCAACGACTTCCCGGTCAGCGAACGGTCGATGGATTTGGGCGACGAGTATGCCCCGTTCCGCGTGTTCGACAGGTTTGCACCCAGCGTGCTGCGGAATGTCAGACCTTTCAACGGCGTGATCTCGACGTAGCCGTTCGTCAACGTACGCGTGGTCAGGATATTGTTGTTGAAAACACCGGGCTGCTCGTCGGATAGCGGATTAGCAGTCTGTCCGTCGAGCATAATGAAATTGAAATTGCCATTCTCGTCATAAAGCGAGCCCAACGGGCTGATTTTGTTTGCCTGGTTCAAAGGGTCGCGGCGCACGCTCTGGTTATAGTAGGTAAGCTGGCTCTGCAAACCGATCTTCATCCAGTCGGTAAGGGTGTAGTCTACGTTCAGACGCGCGGTATAACGCTTCATTTCATCCAGTTTCAGGATTCCTTTTTCATTGAAATAATCCACAGACACGTAGGATTTCAGTTTTTCGGAGCCGCCACGAAAGCCCAGCTGGTAGTTTTGCTGGAAACCCGGGTGAATGAGCTCCTTCTGATAATCCGTCCAGATGCCCTTTTGCAATGCATCGTATTCGGCCACATTGGTAAAAATCGCCGGATCGTCGGCCGGGGTGTTCCAAACGCCCGCTGCACGCCAGGCTTCGCGTTTGAAGTCACGGAACTCGTTAATATTCATCGCACGCGGGTACATTGTCACCTGCGAAACGCCCGCGTATGAGTTGAAGGAAATGTCAGGGCGACCGCTTTTTCCTTTTTTAGTGGTAATCAGGATAACGCCGTTCGCACCGCGCGAACCGTAGATGGCAATCGAAGAAGCATCTTTCAACACTTCCATCGATTCAATATCATTCGAGTTGATATCGGCCAGGTCGCCATACTGTACGCCGTCGACAATAATGAGCGGTGAGTTATTGCCGCCTATCGAGCGGTTACCACGGATCGTGATGTTCACGCCGGCACCGGCTTGCCCGCTGCTGCGCGTAATGTCCGCACCCGCGATCTTACCCTGTACGGCGTCGAGGACGTTGTTGGATGGTACTTGTTTCAGTTGTTCGCTTTTGAGCTGCACCACCGATCCGGTAAGGTCACGCTTGCGCACCGCGCCATAACCGATCACGACCACTTCTTCCAATGCACTCACATCCGGTTTCAGCGAGATATTGAAGGTGGCTTGCGAGCCCAAAACGATGTCCTGACTTTGGTAACCGACAAATGAGAAAGTCAGTATGGCCGTGGCGTCATCGGGGACGAGCAGACTGAACCTGCCCTGGCCGTCGGTGGTGGTTCCGCGGTTGGTACCTTTCAGGATCACGCTCACACCCGGGAGTATGGCATTCTTTTCGTCGGTCAGTACACCGGTTACGGTCCGGTCAGTAGCTTGCGGCTTCGCCGGCACTGCGGATTCCTCGCGGACGGCGTTTTCCAGCACGATTTGTCCGCCCACGACGCGGTAGGTGAGGTTCAAGGGGGCAAGGATCTCGTCCAGAACCGTGTCCAGCCGTTTTTTAGTAACTTCCACGCTTACATTTCTCGCCACATTCACCCGCTCCGAACTGTATACAATGCGGGCTTTGGTTTGCTTTTCAATGCTATTGATAACTTTTTCGAAGCGCTGGTTCTGGAATTTCAATGTAACAAGCCGTGCCATCACTTCCTGCTGGTCGGCAGCGAGGACGGACTGGCAAGCCAGCAGCGCCACCACGACCATCCGCAGCAGTAAGTTTCTGGCGGCTTTCGTGCGCCGGCAGGCCCTGAAAAGTAAAGGTTCCGTTTTTTTCATACCTTTAAATGTTTTATTAAATGGAGATTTGATAAAATGAAACTCCCGAAAAGGCCCGATTCGCTGTCGGCCTCACAGGATTTGCTGGCGCTGGCCCATGTTCGCTGCATGGCCAGCGTTTTCGTTTGCGGCTATGTTTGCATGGGACTGGGTTTACGTGATTGAAAAGCGGGTGCTCCGCGCATTTTGCATCCCGGGCCCGCAATGCGGATCGTAGAGCCGTGGACTTTGTATTTTGCGCCTAATGCCGCACAAATGATGTCCAGCTGCGTGTAAAGCGGTTGCCCGCTCAGGTCGGCCGTCAGTGGACAGTTCATAATCTGGTTGTTTTCGGCCTCTAAGGTTATGCCCCAGGCATCACGCATGTGTTGCGCGACCTGTGCCAGCGGCGCATTATGGAATTGGAAGGAGATATCTGTGTTCAGCAATCGGGGATGTTCGGCTATTCCTGGCGTGAATTTCCCTGAATTGCGGTCGAATGTGGCCGTATGATTGGGGCTTACGAGCATATCGACGGCTTCTTCGTCTGTTTTTTCACTGTAAACCGAGACAAGTCCGGTTACAACCTCCACCTTTGTTTGCCGACCGTCCGGCGCCGTGCTCACATGGAAGCTTGTGCCTAATACCCTCGTGGTAACGCCGCCTGAATGTACGTAGAAAGGCTTTTTTGGATTTTTACGAATGCTGAAAAAGCCATTCCCCTTTAACACTACCTCCCGCTTACCACCTTCAAAACGGTTGGGGTATCGCAGCGAACTGCCGGGGCGGAGCTCCACCACGCTGCTGTCTTCGAGCATAACAGGAAGGATGTCAGGACCATCGTTCCGTCTTTCTTCCCAGGTATAAGCCGTCAGCGGCACATGGTGGTCGAGAATCTTTCCAGCGAAAAACCAGCCGACCAGGAGGAGAGAGGCTGCTATTCCGGCCCACCGGATGTAAATGGATAGAAAGGGATTGGTACTGTTACGCTCTCGGAGGTCGGGAAGGTAGGCCCTCTCCTGCATACCGGCCCACATCCGCTCCTCGGCGCAGTTGAGTTCGTCTTTGGAAACTTCTCCGGCATTTTCGTTTTCCAGCAGTGCAAACCAATGCTCGACCAGTTGTTTTTCCTGCTCGGTGCATCGGCCCTCCTGATACTTCTCCAATAATGCTGCGAATTGTTCCCGGTTCATGGCCGACGGTTGGCTACTTGCTTTTTAGTGAGTAGTCAAATGTCAGCCCCCTTATCCGCAAAACTTTTTAAATATTATTGGATAAGTTATGTTTTTAGAGGGTTTGGGATTGAAAGTTCTGGTTTTTGTGCAAATGGAAGGAAGAGAGGATGGGGGAAGGGAGGAAAGGGAGGATGGAGGAAAGGGAGGATGGGGGATTGGAGATGGAAGATGAGAAGGAAAAAACGGAAGAAATAGGGCTTATAATTATCACCCGGTGGGCCCCGGAGGGGCGTCCTGTTTATAGAAAAAATGAAACGGACTTACTCCGGAGGAGTATCGAAGCGGAAGGGAGGCTCCTCCGGGGCCCGGAAATTCGGGAAATGGCTTTTGCTACAAACAGGTCGCCGCGCTGCGGCGAAATAGCACAACGGCCGACCTTCGCGCTCCTTCGTAAGGATCAAATCGCGTAGCGATGTAATATTGGTAGTAGACATGAACACCCTAAATGTTCCGGGATCCCGTTAGGGATGTAACGACCGTGATAGCCTTGGCGCTTTGCGATGTGTGGTTGTTACATGCCCAAGGGCATTTTTTTGAAAGCTTTTCTCCTGATGATCTTACTACCAATATGACATGCCTGACGGCATTCTATTAAGACCGAAAGGAATGTTTCTGTCCGATCGTTAATGCATAGTCGCTTTGCATTGCCCGCCAACCGGAGGCCTGCAAATAATATATGCAAATCCAGAGATTTGCACCAGCGCAATGGCAGATGGAGGAAAGGGAAGATGGAAGAAAGGGAGGATGGGGGAAAGGGAAGATGGAGGGAAGGGAAGATGGAGGATTGGAGATGGAAGATGAGAAGGAAAAAACGGAAGAAATAGGGCTTGTAATTTTCACCCGGTGGGCCCCGGAGGGGCATCCTGTTTATAGAAAAAATGAAACGGCCTTACTCCGGAAGAGTATCGAGGCGGAAAGGAGGCTCCTCCGGAGCCCGGAAATTCGGGAAATGGCTTTTGCTACAAACAGGCCGCCGCGCTGCGGCGAAATAGCACAACGGCCGATCTTCGCGCTCCTTCCCAAGTGCAAGGATCAAATCGCGTAGCGATGTAATATTGGTAGTAGATACGAACACCCTAAATGTTCCGGAATCCCGTTAGGGATGTAACGACTGGGATAGCGTTGGTGCTTTGCAATGTGTGGTTGTTACATGCCCAAGGGCATTTTTGAAAGGTTGTCTCCTGATGATTTTACTACCAATATGACATGCCTGACGGCATTCTATTAGACCGAAAGGAATGTTTCTGTCCGATCCTTAATGCATAGTCGCCTTGCATTACCCGCCAGTCGGAGGCCTGCAAATAGTATGCAAATCGAGAGATTTGCACCGGCGCAATGGCAGGATGTCTTGTCCTGAAAAAAGTGGACAGATTATTACTAGATTCTTTCTTTCCTTCCTTCCCCTTTCAGGCTACACTGAGCTTGTGCATGTCAGAAGGCGTTTTCAAGTT
>NZ_JAHXBN010000050.1 GCF_019924045.1 Dyadobacter fermentans
TCCAATGTGTCGGTGTTCATTGTATGATTTGTTTAAAGGATTATTGGTAATAGTCTTCGCCCCGGATATTATCATGATGGGGCATGGGCAATTCGTCGGCAAACAGGCTGTCTTCATATTGGTCCATATTCTTTTCCAGTATTGTCTGGATCGTTTTGTAGTTGTAAATACCATAGCTAAGTGCCCTTTGGCACGCACTGATCAACCTTTGTTCACCAGCCTTTTTAGCGAAGGATAAGATGCCCACGCAAGACCGGTAAGCCTGTTCGGGATGTTGTTTACGTTCCAGGATTTTATGGATATACAACCTGACGTCTTCGTGTATTGAGGAGCCCCATTCCAAAAATCGATCTGGCGTCCAGTCGGTTACGAACCGGTGTGTACTGGCCAGATGTTCTTTGTCGGTAGAATAATTGTAGGGGCTTTTGACGCGTTTATGCAGAGCAATGCGCTCGTAATGGTAATAGGCTTCAACCAAAGAATTGGAGAACAGCAGTTTGATCTTCTTACCTATAAACCGGTAAGGCACGCTGTAATAATGCTTGTCGACGCTCAGGCAGACATGCCCGTTTTTCATCACAGTGGCATGTAGTTGCTTCTTAAATTCATACCGGAGAACAGGGAGCGGTGCCAGGGCCGAACGTTCTACTTCTTCGAACTGAAGTCTGCGACTGTAATTACGGCCCCGTAACAATTGGTTGTTATGGGTCTCAAGAGCAATCCATATGGCTGCGTTTAGCTCAGAGAGTGAGCTGTAAACCTGCTTCCTCAAAGGGGCGTAAATGCGGCTGTAAACGATTTTAACAGCCCCTTCCACCAACGCCTTATCTCTTGGCCGATAAGCGCGGGCAGGCAATATGGTAGTCCCATAGTGATCGGCAAAGTCAGCAAAAGCTTCGTTCAGCGTTGGTTCGTATTTATTGCTTTTTATAACAGCTGCTTTAAGATTGTCGGGGACAATCGCTGCCGGTACGCCACCGATATAGTGAAACGTATTTTCACAGGCTGCGATCAGGTCTTCTTTTTGCTGGCTGTTGACCGCTTCCACATACGTAAGCTGGCTGGCCCCAAGAATAGCCACAAACACTTCGACCTCAGTTAATTCACCGGTCTGCTTATCTACAATACTTAGTTTAACG
>NZ_JAHXBN010000051.1 GCF_019924045.1 Dyadobacter fermentans
GAGAGTGTTCAAAAAAGTGTGTCAAGTTAGATTTAGTAACTTGATGAACAAATGAAAGAAAAACAGGAGAAAAAAGCGTTCGATTACGAGTCTTTCCGCCAGCAGGCTATCGATCGGTTGATGTCGGGAGACAAAGAACTTGGCGGCAAAGACGGTGTTTTGGTCCCGTTGCTGAAAGACCTTTTGGATGCGGTGCTTTCTGGCGAGGCCCAGGCCCATGTTGAAGAGAGCCGCCCCAACCGTCGCAATGGGAGCAAATCCAAGTGTGTCAAGACTGCGCATGGGCCGATCGAGGTGGAGATGCCCCGCGACCGGGATGGTTCTTTCGAACCTAAACTGATCGCCAAAAGACAGACTACCCTGGGTGAAGGCCTGGACAACCGGATACTGTCGCTTTACAGCAAAGGCATGTCTTACGAGGATATCCAGTCGCATTTGGAAGATTTGTACGGTTTGGAAATCAGTACGGGACAGTTGTCGGCAATTACTGATAAGATCCTTCCAGTGGTCGAGCAATGGCGGTCCCGTCCTTTGGACCCCATTTATACTTTTATGTGGCTGGATGCTGTGCATTTTAAGGTTCGTCAAGATGGCAAAGTGATCAGTAAAGCTGCTTACAATGTGTTATCCGTTGATTTACAGGGTAATAAAGATTTATTGGGCATTTATATCGGGGACTCAGAGAGCTCCCGGTTCTGGCTTTC
>NZ_JAHXBN010000052.1 GCF_019924045.1 Dyadobacter fermentans
GCACCTGGCCCGATGGACACCCCGTTCTTTTACGGTCAGGAAAGCGACGATGCGGTTGCCTACCATAAATCGGCCGCCGCGCTCGGCGGATTGACCGACATCAGGGACATTGCTCCTTTGGTGGAGTTTCTGGTATCAGAGGGCTGGTGGATTACCGGTCAGACTATATTCGCTAACGGCGGATACACGACGCGGTAGAAGTTAGTTTGAGACAGGATTCCGGGATCGTTTATGAACATCGCGAAAAGGCTTGAAAAACGGAAGTATGAACTGCTGTTATTAGTACTGGTGCAGCATTTGTTCGTCGGTATTTTCTTGCCTGATCTCGATTTTTATACCCGAGTGGTCTGGCCGGTGAATATACTGATACTAGGTGTCGGCAGCATTCTTACTTTTGCCGGCAAACACAGCTGGAGACATTGGCTACGTAACTTACATTTCGTAGCCATCCTGTTGCTCCCGATCGGTATCCCGTTCTTCAAGGATGTTCCCTGGTACTTTACCTTGCTCAATATCAATTATGTAGTCTTCTTTTGCTTTCTGTTTGCCGAATTGCTCAGTTTCCTTGTAAAGCCAGGTTATATTAATACCGACATCATTTCCGCCGCGGCTTGCGGCTATTTATTACTTATAGAAATTTCCGTTTTCTTATTGCAGTATTTCCAGTACCAGGACCATCGGGCCTTCAACGGGATCGACACCTCTTCGCCTGCACACACTTTTATCGATCTTGTGTATTTCTGTTCTATTACCTTTACCAGCATCGGTTTTGGGGACATCACGCCCAACCTGCCTGCCACCAAGCTGGTTGCCGCATTCATCGGTATTGTAGGGCAGTTTTATACTGTTGTGCTGGTAGGCATTCTGATCAGTAAATTTTCTTCCAACAGCCAATAACCTAATGAACACATCCAGCCATTACAACCTATATCATTTCATTCCCTGGACACGGACGAAAATCTACAAGATGCTTTTGATAAGCAGCGTTCCGACCACATTGTTCTATTTTCTGGATTGGAAATGGCTGGCCCTTCCCTGGGTGCCGGTGGCGCTGCTGGGTACAGCCACAGCGTTTATTTCCGGGTTTAGAAATACGCAGACCTACAACCGGAGCTGGGAAGCAAGGCAGGTGTATGGAGCAATCATCAATAGTAGCCGTGCGATGGGAATCATGGTGAGGGATTTTCTAAGGACCCCCGAAAAGGCAAGTGAGGCGGCCCTTCACAGGCAGATTATTTACCGGCATCTGGCTTGGCTTACCGCGCTGCGCTTTCAGTTGCGCGAAACCAAAAGCTGGGAAAACGTTAAGACCCGCAGCTATAACCGCCAGTATCTGAAGTACTATAAAGTTCCGGAATGGGAAAGCACGCTGGACCAGGAGCTGAAAAGTTTTTTGAACTACGAAGAACTGCAGTACATCCTATCCACTAAAAACAAGGCGGCACAACTCATCGCGACGCAGTCTGCACAGCTCAGAACGCTCAATGAGCTGGGTATGATCGCTGATTACAGCTACGTGGCACTGGAAAGTCTGCTCAAAGACCTGTACGATCAGCAGGGCAAATGCGAACGCATTAAGAATTCTCCCTATCCACGCCAGTTTTCCAGCATCAATTTGTACTTCACCAATATGCTTTGCCTGATGCTGCCGTTGGGATTTCTTGGCGAGCTTTCCAAGCTGACCGACAGGCTGGGGGATAATATTGTCTGGCTGGCCATACCGCTCAGCGTTTTGCTAGGCTGGGTCTTTTTGATCTTAGAGCAAATCGGTGAGTCTACTGAAAACCCATTTGAAGGTAATGCGAACGACATCCCGGTTACTCAGATCAGCCGTAACATAGAGATCGATCTCAGGGAAATGCTGGGCGAGAGAGAGCTGCCCCAGCCATTGGTAGCAGTCAATAACATTTTGATGTAGGCAAACCTATGCCCGGTGGTTCGGGGCTTAAATCATTTAATTCCAAAAGAACATGAAAAATCAACATCTTGAAGCTGTTCGTCAGTGGTACCCTAATGCGATGACTTCCATCGACACCATTGATCGCCTGCTGGATGTCATCGAAAAGCATCTTGGCCTAAAACCAGAACAGCTAATGCACGCTGACAGCATGTGTTGTGACGACGTCAATGCGATTCAGTATCCGCCACGGGCTTATGAGATGATTGGCCCCTTCAAAATGGGAGGGCTCAATGGTTACCCTTTCGCAGGACTAACGGGTATGAATGCATTTGCCCACCACGTTCCTGAAAATGGCGCGGTGGTTGTATTTTACGCGCCTCATATCGGTATTACAAAAGAAGGTGTTATCGGTGAAATCAACAGAATCGGTCAGCAGGCGAATTCCGCTTGCTGTGGGGCTGCAAAGGGAGCCTTAAATAAGCTGCTGAGCAACCAGATCATCGAGGGTAACATCAGTTCGCTGGATTTTCAGATGAATACCATTGAGCAAATTTTTTTACATAACCAGGCAAGAATCCTGAGCGCGTCCAATCATCTGTTCGAGGCAACCGAAGTGATGTACGAAGCCATTGATAATCGTATAGAGGTATTGGTCGGACAAACTCAGTACCCTTGTAAGTACGTCATTCTGGTCGGTGCTGTTTTTATCAACGGGGATCGGGATATGGGATCGTTCTGCCAATATAAGAAGTTCGACTATATTGATCTGGACACCAGCGAGCGGAGAAGCTTAATGAAAGAATATTTTCTGGAAGCATAAGAAGCTAAGGCGAAGATCAGACGAAAAAGAAATTATCAACAACTTTCCGATGCCGCTTAGAGGGCTACATCTAACGGTATTGACATACTGTGATGCTATTTATCAACCTTATTTATTTCTGTGCAATAACAACGCTCGCCGGGGCGGGCGATCTGTTCGTTAAGCATGTATCACACGCTGCATTAAACGAAGTAAGTCCCACAGAAAACGCGGGATATTTTTTTGCTTTACAAAAAGTGCCTTTGCATGCAAGACAATACATATTCACTGCTGATTTGTTGAAAAGGGCCATTTACATTGATGAAGGCCAAAGGGTGCCGCTGAGCTACACCATGACATTGAAGAATGGAAGAGGTTTTGATATGTATTTCTCCGGGGCCGATTATAGCGTGATATTGTCAGTTAAGCAGGAAACAGTCATTGATCAACAAACAAGTGAATACCAGGCTAGTTTGATTGTCCGGCACGGACGGCTTAAACGTAAATACGCCGTACACGGAATATTAAACAAATGATCTGCTGAGTTGGTAATTACCCTGTACTATTTTATTTCTATCAGAATATACCAGTGTCGATTAATATTCATTTAAACAGTTTTATTTTATGGGTCTATTATCATTTATTAAAGGAGTTGGTGAGAAAATCTTCAAGAAAGACGAAGCTGGCACGGCGCCGCACCCCGCGGAAGTTGCCGAACCTCTGCGTGCGAGTGCTCTGCTCGCGCACATAAAGTCGCTGGGGCTTCCTTACAACAGCCTCAGTGTGAAAACATCCCAACATACCGTTATCCTGGAAGGGAGTGTAGCCCGGCAGGAGGATGCCGAAAAAATTGCGCTGGCTGTCGGTAATGTGGAAGATGTAGACTTGGTTGACAACCGTATCGAGGTGGTTGCGCCCACTCCGGCCGCCCTGTTCCATACCGTTGAAAAAGGCGATACGCTCTCAAAAATCGCGCAGACTTATTATGGTGATATGAACCAATATCCGGTCATTTTTGAGGCTAACAAACCTATGCTGAAAAACCCCGACCTGATCTACCCTGGGCAGGTGCTGAGGATCCCCGCATTATAAACAGGCTGCGTTTGCGTTATAGGTTTTACATAAATCCAATTACTAAGACAAATGTTTTGGTATCGATCCTGATCGGAGGTCTGGCAGGTTGGCTTGCCGACAAAGCATTCAGCCGTTTTTCGCTATCCTTGTGGGTTCAGATTTTACTGGGTATGCTTGGAGGGGTCGTAGGTGGGTGGTTGTTAGGGAATGACCTTCAGACGGTACTGGGATTCCCCGCGATTGTTTCCAGGTCCCTGACTGCGTTTATCGGGGCAATTGTTGTTCTGGGTGTAGTTGCATTGATCAAAGGGAATAAACCTACTTAAAAGGGCATCCGTAGTAACTTCGGGAAAACATAAACTCACTAAAATGTAAAGCATTTTGGTGAGTTTATGTCCTATGCTGATGCTTGTGTAAAACACCAGGTCTTAGCAGCGCAATATCACCAGTTTCTGATAGTTAATTCATTTGTAAATCAATTGCTTTCAGAGGAGCTGTCGGCGTGGCCGGGCATTTGATTTTTTATCTCTTTGGGTTTTTTTCCGTACGCCTTTGCGAATTCTTTGCTGAAATGTCTGCTATCTTCAAACCCGATGATAGTGGCAACTTCACTCACGTTGTATATCCCCGTCTCCAATAGCTTTTTAGCTTCACCGAGCCGAATTGTTTTCGTGAAATCATTAACCGTCATTCCGGTAAGTGATTTCAGTTTTCTGTAAAGCGCGGATACACTCATACCGACCTGAAAAGCCAGCTCATTAACACCAAACTTCGGATCGGAAATATTCTCAATAAGCAGTGCCCTGAGCTTGCCGATAAATGCCTCGTTCACGTCCCGGGCAACACTGTTTGCAGCCCCGTCCACCAGTACCGACTCCCGGTAGCGCGTTCGCAGCTCGTCCCGTACGCGGATCAGGTTGTTGATTTTCAGTTCCAGAATCCGCGTGTCGAATGGTTTGGTGAGGTAGTCGTCCGCACGCGATTCGAGTCCTTCGATCACGTGCTGGTTCTGGGTTCGGGCGGTAAGCAGTACCACTGGAATGTGCGCCGTGGCTACATTATTTTTCAGCCGGCTGCATACTTCAAGCCCGCTCATTTCCGGCATCATCACATCGGACAGCACGATATCCGGCAAATGCTCGTTGGCTAGTTCGAGCCCGCGCATGCCATTCTCTGCTTCCAATATATTGAAATCTCCTTCAAAAAGGTCTCGGATAAATACCCGCAACTGGTCGTTGTCTTCGATGATCAGGATGGTATTGGCCTGCTTTCCGTCTGCCGCGTGGTTGCTGGCCGGCAAGGCCATCGTCTCGGCCAGCATGTCTTCCGTATACGACTGAACGTTGGTGGCTATTTGTTCGGGTGCGAAGTGCAGGTTTTTTCGCAACATGAGAATCGTCAACGTGGTGCCGCCGGGCGCCGCCTCGCCGGGCGCCGCCGCAATCCCATTTAGCGCGTAGCCGTTATGCAGGCGGCTTTCGGCGGTGAGGTAGCCATGGTGCTGCTCGACGATAGCCTTTGAAAGCGCCAGCCCGATGCCGTAGCCTGGTTTTTCGGAATCCGCCTGGTAGTAGTAGGTGAAAAGTTTCTGAAGATGCTCCTGCGACATACCCTTCCCATTGTCTTCCACGGTAATTTTTACTTCGTTGGAAGTCTCGGTAATGCGCACCGCCACCCGGCCGGCTTCATGGGTGAATTTATAGGCGTTGCTCAGCAGGTTGTAAAATACCTTCTGCATCTGGGCGATGTCAAACCACAGCAAAACAGGTGTTTCCGGGGCTATCAGTACAGTTTCGATGCCTTTTTCCCTGGCCATATGCTCGAATGCGGCGATTACATTCTTGATGATCTTCACTACATCATGCTCCTGTACCAGCAAGCGTGTGCCGCCACTCTGGATTTTGCGGAAATCAAGCAGTTCGTTCACCAGGAGCATGAGCCTGTCGGAGCTCGTACGTGCGTAACTGAGGTAGTTTTTATTGTTTTTGCCCTCGACGGCCTGCTGGTAGGCTTTTTCCAATGGCCCGCTGATCAGCGAGAGGTGTGTGCGGATTTCGTGCGAAACGTTGGTGAAAAAATCGAGCTTGACCTGGTTCAGTGCGTTCTCCCTTCTGAATGAGCTCCGGATCCAGAGGAAGCGCACAATGGCATATACGACGCCCGCCGCCAGCAGCAGATAAGCCAGGTAAGCCCACCAGGTCCGCCACCATGGCGGTAGTATATTGATTTTAATTTGAAGCGGTTCTTTGGTCCAGATACCGTCGCCATTAGCCGCCTTGACCTGGAAGATGTAGCTGCCTGACGGGAGGTTCGTATAGGTTGCCGATGGCGTTTCGACATAGTTCCAGCCCCGGTCGATGCCGTCTATTTTGTAGGCATAACGGTTTACGTCCGACCGCACATAATCCAGCAGCACGAAGTCGAGCGTAAAAATGCTCTGGTCATGCCGGAAGGTGATTTCTTTTAATTTTCCGACGGGTACAGGAAGAATGCCGGTGCTGTCGCGAGCCACTACCGTTTGGTTATATAATTTCAATGAACTGAGAACAATAGGGGCGGAGCGGTTGGGAATGGATATCGCGGCCGGATCGAAGCTGAACATGCCCTTGTCGGTCACGAAATAGAGATGTCCGTTCCGGTCGGTCGTGCCGGCGCCCTGCATCAGGGTCCCTTTGGCAGGCAGGCCGTCGTGTGCGCTGTACGATTGAAGTGTCTTTTCCCTAGGATGGTAGCGGAATAATTTCGTACCTGCATTGATCCAGATATAACCCTTACTGTCGGGAACGACGTCGAGCGCGCCTTCCTGCGGAATGTTGGTACTCAGCTCAAACCGGTTCTTT
Source organism: Dyadobacter fermentans (assembly GCF_019924045.1). GTDB lineage: Bacteria > Bacteroidota > Bacteroidia > Cytophagales > Spirosomataceae > Dyadobacter > Dyadobacter fermentans_A. Next base: position 6,614 of record NZ_JAHXBN010000052.1, read on the forward strand.
CCGGGATTGTAGCTTAGCATTTGCGTCTCACAGGCGGCCCAGATTGTTCCCCACTTGTCTTCGTTCACACGCCATGAGATGACGAACTCCGAATTCGAATGGATTTTTTCAATCACAGGTCTGGGGGCTTTGGCTGCCTCAGGTTTAATCCGGTATAGTCCAGCTTCTCCGCCGATCCAGATATTCCTGTGTGAGTCTTCCAAAATAGAGGTCGCGTAGTTAACCGCCGGGGCCTTGGAGAAGGTGCCGTTTTTTTTATCGAGCAGGAGCAGACCATAAGTTCCTCCTACCCAGAAATGCCCGTAACTATCCTCGGTGATCACGAAAGTACGTTTTTTTCGGAGTTTGGGCCCTCCCGGGACCGATAGGGGGTAATGACGGTAGGTGCCCCGTCGGATATCTAAACTGGTCAGCACGGCCTTGCCCCCAGCCCAGAGTACTTCGTTTTGGTCAATATAAAATGCATAATAATCTGCTTTGGCGTCTAGTTTTAGGGGAAACATCTCGGATTTTTTACCTGCGGTGTCGAAGAGCAGCAGTTTTTGCAGATCGTCCGAAACGCTCCACATACGATTCGTTTTACTCTTTCCAATCCATGCATTCACGAATGAGCCGGCGCGTGGGTCGTCCGGGCCGAATGGCCAGCGTTTGAAGCGGGGAGAGTTGAGGTGGACGTAGCAGATCCCACCATAGTAGCTTCCCAGCCAAAGCCCGCCCTGGTTGTCGACGTAGGCAGCATAAAGCGAATTGTCAGACAGGCTCTGCGGCTCACCGGGTTGGTTCACATACCAATCCAGTTCCCCTGTCGACGGGTTGAAATGGGCCAGCCCCGAGTCGGTGGCAAGCAGCAACCTGCCACGTCGGTCCGAAATAATGTCCCGTACGACCGGCAGGCCGCCGGTCGTGTTTTTCACACTGCTGATGGTGCTGAAAACTTCTGTCGCCGGGTCGAACCGGATTAGTCCGCCGCTGCTGTTTCCCAGCCACACAGCGCCATTGTTGTCCGTGAAAATAGTCATAAACTCGTTCCGCAGCGGTTCTGTTGCAGCCGGCGGCATCCGGTACAGTTTTGGCTTGTCGCCATTGGCTGGCATTCTGATCAGCCCGTCGGCCGAGCCCAGCCAGAGCGCTCCGTCTTCGCCTTCGGCCATGCATTTGATTTCGAGCGATGCGCCTTTGAATTCATTTTGCAGATAGCGGGATATGCTCACGGACCCATTACCGGCGATAATGCGGGTGAGCCCATGCTCGGTACCTGCCCAGATTTGCTTTTTGCTGTCTTCCATCACACAGTTGACCCATGCATGGGATAGCGTATTAACGCGGGTCGAATCATGTTTGAAATGGGTAATATGGTCCGTATTGGGATCATAAAGCGTCAATTGTAAGCTACTAGCTACCCAAATTCGGCCCTGCGAGTCGGATATAATGTCCTTGATATCTGTAAAGACCTGCTTGCCGGCGGGGGCCGTCAGGTAGCGGGTCAGGCTACGGGTGTCGTACCGGATCAGCCCGTTTTGTGTACCAAACCACATCAAGCCGTCTTTGCCTTGTGCAATGGCAAATATGCCATTGATTGGCTCTTCTTCTTTTTCTGAAATGTTTTTAAACGATTGTGCCCCCGTGCGGGCGAGGGAGGCAAAAATAGCAATCAAGCTAAGCAGGATACTTTTATAACTGGTCATCAACGAAGCGCACTTGGTTAGAAACGAATGCTTTTTGCAAAATTATGCAAAGGCACGACTTGTTACGTATATAGGCCCAGTATAGTTTCACAATGTTGTCGCACAGGATCAGATGAAGTGCTTGATCTTAAAACCAGCATTTCGCGAGATTTATCCGTAAAACACTGATCTAAACAAAACTGCTTGGGTCACATTAACCCGCGTTGATCCGCATTCGTATAATAATGTGCGTTAGTTGCGCCGGATGGTATGATCAGATGCTCATTTCCTTCGGCACCTTTTCCATTACTTCTGCCAGGTCGATTACGTTGTTGACTTGCGTCTTTTTTAAAATGTTGGATTTGATTGTGCTTATCGTTGATATTTTTCTGCCCATTTCTCGGGCGATGAGCGATGGGCTTAATCCTCTGACGAGGAGATTGGCAACCTTGGTTTCAGTCTGGGTCAGCAGCGGTTTTTTTCTGGAACGAACCGGTGGTGGAGTAATCATCAATTCAATGGCTATTTGCATGTTAACATAAATCCGGTTGGCAGCCAGAGCTGTAATACATTCCCTAAGTTCACTTTCGGTGAAATCGTCGGGGAGGTATCCACTGATTTTTTCCCGGAAGAAGGCAATAATGTTGGGGACGGGTTGCTGGTAACCATAAAGAACAATCTTGCATGTCTCTTGCAGCAATCGTAATTTTTTGATGTTGTGGATAATGGTTTTGTCTGACATATTTCTGACGCTGATCATGAAGCAAGTAGAGCTTCCAATGTGTCTATCCAATAGCGAGTCAGCAAACAAATGGTGCTCCGAAAATCTGCATTCCGGTATCATCAATTCGACCCTCGATCTGATGCCGGCTCTATACATTGGTCGATTGTCTACAATAACCATTACATAATCTTCCTGGATGTTGTGGTTTTTCATGTTTGCGGGAGGTGTTGTTGATGGAATCGTAAAGTGATTTTAAGTTATCTGTGTCCGAACAGTTTTTTTGTTGGCCCAAATTGTCGCTTTATTTCCTAAGGTATGGGAGGTTAAATTGCCATTTTAGTCTGATTTTTTTTGTTCAAACAGAAAAAAATCAAGGTGTATGCAAAGGTTTCTGATCAGCAGATACTGATGGTTTGTGGAGTAGTGAATCAGCGATATTTTAGTTAGCCCGAGACGGTGGAAAATTTTGCCTATTTGGTGGGGATTTCGTGTTTATGTCTGATTTGCGCCTTTTACCCATTGGTAGCAAGTGGACGTTGAGCTATGTTTGTGCATCGTCGTCAGAAGCCGCATGAGTGGTTCTACTGATTTGCTCGATATTACAATTAGGTGGCTGCCAGGTGTGATCCGATCACTTATTCGCCGCAGCCACTTATTATTTGTAATTCCCTTTTTAGTACAACTTATTATACATCGGAAGTGTTATGAATTCGGAAGACAGGAGGCCGGTTCTGATTATTGACAAAAGTATTATTCGGAATAGTTTGGGAAGTGAAGCGCTGGCTAAAAACTTCGAGCTGATAGAAAGTAATAGTGATGAAGAGGTCCTTGCAATGGCCAGGGAGTTGAGCCCTGACGTGGTGGTCTGCGATGTGTCCGACCCGTCGCGCCGAGGACTGCTGATATGCCGGAAATTGAAATCTAACGCGTATACGGGGCATGTGTCTGTTATTTTGCTGGGGCAGATAGAGCACCGGATAGCCGGTTTGCAAGCAGGGGCTGACAGCTATATTTCAGTCCCAATCGACAGTCACGTATTGATGCTGAACATAGAAAACATGATTATGTTACGGGATGCAATGCGCGGCAGAACTGTACAGGAAATGTCGGTCCAAACGGAATTGGAAGGGATAAGCGGCCAGTTTGTTACAAAGTTGGAACAAATGGTATTTGAGAATATTTCTGATCCCAATTTTGGTGTTAAAGAGATGGCCGTTCGAACGGGGATAAGTGTTTCGGTTCTTTACCGCAGACTCCGGTTCTTTAAAGGTGTAACTGTAAATGAGTTTGTTAAGAAAATCAAAATGGAGAGGGCGATGAAGATGTTGGAAGCCGGAGTCTATAGAGTTAGCGAAGTGGCCGCGTCTATCGGTTATGAGGATAGCAAATATTTTAGCAGAGAATTTCGAAAATTCTTCGGTAAAACCCCAATGGAAGTCAAGCATCGTATTCACAGACAATGAAATAACGGTTTTAAGCCGGGTAAAATAATTGTATAAGATATTGCCGATGGTCGGCATACGTTGAGTAAAAAAATCACCCTTCCGGATTTCCGGAAGGGTTGATTTGTAAACCTGGCTGCAAGTGAATGAATT
>NZ_JAHXBN010000053.1 GCF_019924045.1 Dyadobacter fermentans
AGTGGTTAAATAGCGAACTGGAATGGCATGGGAAGGCCAATCGTAGAGGGTGAGAATCCCGTACAGGCAGCGAGTTTAACTGAGTGAGTATCCTGAGTAGGTGGGGACCGGTGAAATCCCCTCCGAATCCGGCGGCACCATCCGCCAAGGCTAAATACTCCTGAGAGACCGATAGTGAACGAGTACCGTGAGGGAAAGGTGAAAAGTACCGTGAGCAACGGGGTGAAATAGAACTTGAAACCATGCGCTTACAAGCGGTCGGAGCCTTCGGGTGACGGCGTGCCTTTTGCATAATGAGCCTACGAGTTACGGTTACTGGCAAGGTTAATGTTTGAAGAACAGGAGCCGAAGCGAAAGCGAGTCTGAATAGGGCGATTAGTCAGTGGCCGTAGACGCGAAACTTTGTGATCTACCCTTGGTCAGGTTGAAGCGCTGGTAACACATCGTGGAGGACCGAACCGGTAAACGTTGAAAAGTTTTCGGATGAACTGAGGGTAGGGGTGAAAGGCCAATCAAACTGAGAAATAGCTCGTACTCCCCGAAATGTTTTTAGGAACAGCGTTGTGGTTGAGTCATGTTCAGGTAGAGCTACTGATAGGACTAGGGGGAGTCAAATCCTACCAAATTCTGACAAACTCCGAATGGGGCATGATATACACGGCAGTGAGGGCTGGGGTGCTAAGGTCCCAGTCCGAGAGGGGAACAACCCAGAGCATCAGCTAAGGTCCCAAAATATATGCTAAGTTGAACTAAGGGGGTCCGACTGCAGAGACAGCCAGGATGTTAGCTTGGAAGCAGCTATACATTTAAAGAGTGCGTAACAGCTCACTGGTCGAGCGGGGCGGGCATCGATAATAAACGGGCATCAAGCATATTACCGAAGCTATGCGATTGTATTTATACATATCGGTAGGGGAGCATTCTCACAGGGGTGAAGGTGTGGCGTGAGCTGCGCTGGACTGGTGAGAAAAGCAAATGTAGGCATAAGTAACGATAATGCGGATGAGAAATCCGCACACCGAAAGACTAAGGATTCCTCCGCTATGCTAATCAACGGAGGGTTAGGCGGGGCCTAAGGGATAGCCGACAGGCGACCCCCGATGGACAGCAGGTTAATATTCCTGCCCCTGCATGCAGTGTGAAAAAGTGACGGAGCGACGTGGATGGTACGTACTGACGGAATAGTGCGTTGAGCCGAGCCTACGGGCAAAGCGAA
>NZ_JAHXBN010000054.1 GCF_019924045.1 Dyadobacter fermentans
TTGCCTGCGATAGCTGCCAACCAGTTCCACAATCTTCTGTTCTGAATCCAAGGCTTTCGACTGCCACAACCGACGTTTGTAATAGCCACTCTTGCTATATCCAAAATAGCTGCAAAGCAATTTTACTGCGAATTGCCCGTGGAGCTGCTGGATACATCGGTGCCAAAACTTTTTTTTAGATCCATTTTCAGCTCCTCATTGGCCAGTTCAATCACTTTTTCAGCGCACTGGTGCTTCAAACTCAGATCGGCATAGGCTTCCTTTAAACGGCGCAGTTCTGCCTCTAAACGTTTTTGTTGGTTAGCTTCTCCCTTCATCTCTATCCGGATTACTTTGTTGACTAAATGGTCTTTACCAAATTTAAC
>NZ_JAHXBN010000055.1 GCF_019924045.1 Dyadobacter fermentans
GTGTCGCGTCCTGAAATAGGTTGACCCAAATCATAGGAACATGCATGAACGTCGGCCAGTAATTAAGTACAGTCTGAGCTTTAAGCAAGAGGTAGTTCGCGAGATTGAAGAACAGGGTTTAAGTCACCTGGAAGCATCTCGTCGTTATGGGATTAAGGGAAGTATGACAATCAAGAAATGGATCGTTAAATTTGGTAAAGACCATTTAGTCAACAAAGTAATCCGGATAGAGATGAA
>NZ_JAHXBN010000005.1 GCF_019924045.1 Dyadobacter fermentans
TGTTGGGGCGCGTGTTTTTGGTATTCGTGGCGTTCAGGTTGAAATCGAGCGTTACACGGTCTTCGAATAGCTTTTGAGAAAGGTTCACACGACCCGTATAGCGGTTTTGCTGGCTGTTTTTCAGGATACCTTGTTGTTTCTGAGCTCCGAATGAGGCGTAGTAAGTCATTTTCTCACTGCCGCCGCCAACCGACACATTGTGGTTATGCGTGGTAGCCGTCCGGAAAATTTCTTTTTGCCAGTCGGTATTCGCCTTGCCGTCGGTCACGGTAGCGCCCAGTTTGGCAGCTTCCGCGAGGAACTCCGGCCCTGACAACACATCCAGCGGGCGGGCGACGTTCGAGATGCCCAGGCTTCCTGAATAGGTAACGTTTGCCTGGCCTGTCTTACCTTTTTTAGTGGTAATGAGGATCACGCCATTCGCGCCGCGTGCACCATAAATGGCTGTGGCAGAGGCGTCTTTCAGTACGTCGATCGACTCGATGTCCTGCGGGTTCAGGAAGTTAAGCGGGTTTGCATCTCCTCCTGTACCGCTGTTGTCGAGTGCCATACCGTCCACGACGAACAATGGGGTACTACCTGTGCGTACGCCGCCCGGGCCACGAACCGTGATGCTGGTTTTGCCGCCCGGCTCACCGGTTGCAGACGTGATGTTCACACCCGACACCTTTCCCTGTAGCAACTGCTCGGGGGAGTTGATGATACCCTGGTTGAACTCGGCGCTTTTGAGTGATTTCACCGAACCGGTAATATCTTTTTTCGTGGAGACACCATAACCAACTACTACCACCTCACTAAGGTTGGATGCCGATTCTTTCAGCTTTACTTCAATGGAATTGGCGTTGCTTTCGGTTAGAAGAAAGTCTTTGATCGACTGCTTTTCAAAACCGATGTAGCTGAATTCCAGGTTGTATCGCTGGCCTGTTTGCAACTTTGCAAAACTGAAAGAGCCTGATTCATTGGTAGTTGCACCTTGCTTGTTATTGCCGTTGGCATCCGAGATCACCACGGTCACGCCGGGCAGACCTTCGGAAGAACCTTCGGTCGTCACTTTTCCGGTGAGGGTAACCTCCTGCAATTTGTTCATGTTGGTTTCAACATGCTTTCTGGGCTGGCCTTCGGGAACGGGTATTTCAGCTGCGGCAATGGCATGGAGTCCGCACACGGCCGTTACTTGCATAAGGCAGTTTCTGAATATTCCGGTCCTGACTGATAGAGTCGAAGTCTTTCTCATAGTCGTGGATTATTGGATTTTACAGTGAATAGAAAGTTGAGGCAAAAGAGATTTTTAGTCATAGAGGAAAATTTGAGGAGTAATGAATCGCAAGATTACAGATTGTATTATTAAGATAATTAATAGCAATAACTTAATAAGCAATGCAAACGTTTGAAATTCTGTGCAAACGTTTGAAAAAATATGAAGATTAAATTGGATGAAATTAATAATGCTTTTTGCGGTGTAGGAATAGTGATTTTAAATCACCCCAAAGTCTAATTGGGATGAGAAAAGTTGCATTAAAGCATCATTTCGAGCCAAAATTGGCATTACGAGGAAGAATAAATGAAGGAATGGGTTTTAAGGAATTGTTAAATCGGCAGATGGCGAAGCAACGCCGGATTGCGATGTGTGCAGGATCGGAGGAGTGGTCCGAAAGGAAAACGGGCTCGAAACGAGAAAAATAAAGTGCTTGGGCGGTCACGCCACACTCTCTGCGGGCAAGAGTTTGATGGTTAGACCGTAGGTTTTTAGAAGTTCGTCCAGTTCTTGCTGATGTTCGGCCAGGAGTCGCTCATACTGATTGATTATCGATGGAGTATCTCCAAGCTCACGGTGTAGTTGCAGGGTTCTGTTAGTAAGTGCTACCAGCTCGATGAGCCTGGCGACTTGCTCCCCCCATTCGTGTAGTTCTTCCAATATCTTCCTATCCATGATCTAAAAGTTTAGTTGTATAAAGCCTTTTGATTTGCGGGCACGGGAAGTGGAGAATTCATTGCGCCACTGAACTAGATCACTATAATAGAAGACGTGCTTTCGATGAGTTTCTGGATATTCTTTTACAAAGTACTCATCTACTCCCGTCTTGTGATCCCGTTGATAGGCCCGTAGAAAATCGATTTCCCTTTCATTGTTGTAATAGACATTAGCATTAACAAAAGTTACAACATCGATATCACGCGGATTGAGCTTCTTCGTAACAAAACTTCCATCTATCCACTGATGAAATCCCGTACCAATAATCGGCATCAGCCTCTCTACATATTCCAAAAAGTTTCGAAAAATCACCTGCCTTGTGTCGGATCGCGGAAAGGCATCTACAAACTCAGTCTTAAATGTCGACCAATCGGTATAGATAATATCGTAAGGCTTCAAGTTGCCCTGAATGTCAAATTCCAAACGTGTGCGTAGTTTAATTTTCAGTTTAAATATACCGAAAATTAAACACTTAAACATCCTGCCGCAACACCTCCAAAGGCGGGCGGGACAAGATGCCGCGGCTGTTGAGCAGGCCGATGATGACGGTTAGCAAAGAGACAAAAAGGAATATCGATACCACGGGGCCGGGCTCCGGATTGAATTCGGATTCGAAGTTGAATCTGGCGAGGCAGAAGCTTCCGATAAGCGCGATGAGAATGCCGGTGAATGCCGCCAGCGCGCCCAGAAAGAAGTATTCCAGCGAGGTAATGACGAAGATTTGCTTACGGCTCGCACCCAACGTGCGCAGGAGGACGCTTTCCCGAATGCGCTGGTATTTACTGATCATGACGGACGCAATGAGGACAATCAACCCTGTAAGTATGCTGAATCCGGCCATAAAGCGGATTACGAATCCGATTTTGTTAAAAATGTCGTCCAGCACACGCAGCACCAGTGCCAGATCGATGATCGAAATGTTGGGGTATTGCCTTACCAATGCCTGCTGGAATCGTGCGGAGACGGTCGGGTTGGGCACGTGCGTGAGCATGGCGTGGAACTGCGGGGCGTCTTCGAGTACGCCGGTTGGGAATACGACCAGGAAGTTGGTACGGACTTCGCTCCAATTGACCTCGCGGAGGCTGGCAATGGTGGTGGACATGATCGTGCCCTGCACATTGAAAACGAGCGTGTCGCCCAGTTTCAGGCGGCTTCTTTCGACGAAACCTCCCTCGACGGATATGGGTATGAGTTCGGAAGATTTGTCGTATTTCCCCTGCCATTTCCCTTTGGTGATTTTCTCGGAAGAAGTAGTGGAATCCCGGAACGTGACGCGGTACTCACGGCCGAAAATGCGACGCGACTGCTCCGCGGTGGTATCACCTTCGAAGTCGGCGGCGGTTTTGCCATTCACTTCTTCCAAACGCATATTCACAATGGGAACGCTCTGGTTGATGGGCACATTTTGCGCCTTGGCAATCGCCAGAACGCCGTCTTTCTGATGGCTTTGAATGTCGAAAAGCACCATATTGGGCTGGTTGCCGCTGCTCGATAGCTTCACACGCGTGAGCAGGATCGTTTGGATAAAAAAGAGCGTGCAGATCAGCGAAGTGCCGAGCCCCACAGATACGATCAGAATGGTGGTTTGGTTGTTAGGCCGGTACAGGTTGGCGAGCCCCTGGCGCCAGAGGTAGCTCCACGAAGTCGGAAAGAACTTACGCACAAGCCACATCAGCAAGCTGGCAATACCGAAAAGGATCAGGAAGGAAGCAAGAATGCTGGCAGTAAATACCAGTGCCTGCACCCAGGTTTGCATTTGCAGGAATGAAAAACCGAAAATGAACAGGACGATCAGCCCGTACAATGCCCAGCTCACGGCGTCGCGTTCGGGATGGGAAGCATCGGAAGCAGAGCGCAGCACGTTCAGCGGCGATACTTTACGGATCGATACGAGTGGCGGCAATGCGAAAAGTATGGAAATAAGCACGCCGATGGCCAGGCCCTGCCCGATAGCAGGCCATGAAATGTCGGTAGTGAGGTCAAATGGAAGCAGGTCCTTCAATACCACAGGCAAAAACTGCTGGATGACCGTACCCAGAAGGGTGCCGAGCACGGTGCCGATGAGCCCTATGCCTGCGATTTGAATCAGGTAGATCAGAAATGCCTGCGATGCTTTTACACCCAGGCAGCGGAGTATCGCAATGGAATTGAGTTTCTCCCGCACATATATATGTATGGCGCTCGCGACGCCTATGCACCCGAGCAGGAGCGCGACGAACCCTACCAGCGAGAGGAAGCGCGTGAGGTCACGAAAGGAGCGGCCGGTGTCTTCTTTCTGGCTTTGAACCGTATTAAAATCAAGGTCATACTTCTCGAATTTCGGTTCCAGCGTTTTGACCATCTTTTCGACATCCGTTTTAGCCGGATACTTGAAATAATACCTGTAACCCACGCGGCTGCCTTTTTGCATGAGGCCGGTCTGGTCCAGGAATCGCATCGGAATGTACACAACGGGCGCTACCGAGGCCGTTACACCGGTTGCACCGGGGGCTTTTTCGAGAACGCCGGCAATGGCAAAAGTCACTTCGCCGATCCGGATCGAATCACCGACCTGTGCGCGGTATTGGAGCATCAGGGTTTGATCCACCAATGCTTCCTGGCGGTTTCGAAATGTCTTTTCAGCAGACACCGGAATGGTTTCGAGCTTTCCGTAATAGGGGAAATCGCCGGAGAGCGCCTTTACCTGCGTCAATCGGCTGCCGCCACCTTTATTGAAATACACCATCGAGGCAAATGCGCGTTCCTCGGAGCGCACCCTACCGAGCGAGTCGACGAAGGCCATCGCTTTTCCCTCGATTTTCTTACCACTATAGATGGATAAATCGGCGCCGATAAGCGTAGCTGCCTGGCTGTCGATATTGTCGCGTAGGTTGTCGCCGAGCGAGTAAATGGCTACCAGCGCGGCAATGCCGAGGATAATGGACGATATGAACAGGGCCAGCCGGGCGCGGTTTCTACGGCTGTCGCGCCAGGCCATTTGCAATAACCACGAAAGGTTGAATGTATTGGGGTTCATCGGAAATTCACGGTTAGCTGGCCTCCACAATTTTGCCGCCTTTGATGCGGATGATGCGCTGGGTCCTGGCAGCGAGTTCGAGGTCGTGGGTGACAACGACGAGCGTGGTACCCGCCTCGCGGTTGAGGTCGAAGAGCAGCTTCACCACTTTTTCGCTCGTTTCGGCGTCGAGGTTACCGGTCGGTTCGTCGGCAAACAGGATCTGCGGTTGATTGGAGAATGCGCGTGCCAACGATACGCGCTGCTGCTCACCGCCGCTGAGTTGGGTAGGATAGTGGTGGCCACGTTCGGCCAGGCCTACTTTGTCGAGCAGGTCGAGGGCACGGGACTTTACATTCTTTTCACCACGGAGTTCCATGGGCACCATTACATTTTCCAATGCGGTGAGCGTAGGAAGGAGCTGGAAGTTCTGGAAAATGAAACCTACATATTGGTTACGAACAGCCGCCAGCTGGTCTTCGTTAAGGCCGTTCAGCCGGGTACCGTGTAGCTCTACGGTGCCCGCCGTGGAGCGATCGAGCCCTGCGCAGAGGCCCAGAAGTGTCGTTTTGCCGCTGCCCGACGGGCCTACGATCGAGACAGTGGAACCCGTTTCGATGGAAAAACTGATGTTGTCGAGGACTTTGAGGGTGCGGTCGCCGCTTTTATATATTTTACTGACGTCGTGCAGATCGAGTATGGTATTCATCAATCGTTTTTCTTTTATGTTTGCGTGGTGTCCGGGACGCGTAGTCCGGGACACGGTGTCCTGGACGCGTAGTCCTGGACGCGTAGTCCGGGACGCGAAAAACCTAATTTGGCTGTTTTCGGTTATTGTTTCTCATAAATATAGTTTAAACGGTTTTTATTTGAGAATGAATGGCCAGGGGGACACCCTTTAAACTATAAAATCCATTCCTTTTGAATACAGATTATGACTGATATGCGTCGTTTCAAGACATTTTTAGCATTATCGCTTCTCACCGCCGCGCTTTTTTCCTGTGGTGGAGACAAAAAAGCAGAATCAGAGCAAAAGGCCGATTCTGCTCCAACAACCACGAAGGCTCCCGCTGCTAAAAAGAAGATCATCGTGTTTTTCGGAAACAGTCTCACGGCAGGCTACGGCCTCGACGATCCGTCGCAGGGTTTTGCGGGACTTATTCAGAAACGCATAGATTCGCTGGGCCTTCAATACAAAGTCGTGAACGCGGGTGTAAGCGGCGAGACTACTTCCGGGGGGAATAGCCGTATCGACTGGCTGCTCAAACAACCGCTCGACGTTTTCGTACTCGAACTCGGCGGTAACGATGGCTTGCGGGGCATTCCTGTTTCGGAAACCCGCAAGAACCTGCAAGAAATTCTTGATAAGGTGAAAGCCAAATACCCCGAGGCCAGGCGCGTGCTTGCCGGAATGCAGATCCCGCCGAATATGGGACAGAAATATGCGACCGAGTTCAAGGATGTATATGCCGATCTGGCAAAAAAGAATGACATAACGCTTATTCCTTTCCTGCTCGAAGGGGTAGGCGGGGAATCGAAGCTGAATCAGGCCGACGGCATTCACCCCACAGCCGAAGGGCACAAGATTCTTGCCGAGAATGTGTGGATACGGATCAAGGATCTGTTATAAAAGCAACGAACCCGCCGTCGGGCGGGTTCGTTGCTTTCAGGTATTGTAGGTTTCGTTACCATGAAGTTGCCGGGCGCCATAGCGGTTCCAGGCTTCTATGATTTCCATCCTGTCTTCGACCGTACGTGGCGTAAAGGAAATGACTACTCCGCCTGCACGGATACTGGATTCAAGTGCTTCGGCATGTTCTCTGGGCACGCCACGATGGTGTAATGCCCCTACAATGCCGCCCGTGAGCCCGCCCGCACCTGCACCGGTGAGTGCTGCAAGCAAGGGACCTGCCACTGCGATCCCAAGGCCAGGAATTACCACTGTGGTACCGATGGCGATGAGCGCGCCGGCAATAGCCCCGGCCGTGCCGCCGATCGCAGAGCCAATGCCCGCATTCTCCATCGTCGAATGGGCGGGTTTTTCATCACCAACTTCTTCGTGATGTACCCGGTGCATCTCGTCGGAAATGATCACATTGATTTCCTCCGGCTTATAACCCCGGTAAATCAGCTCGTCGTAAGCTTTCTGTGCGTCCATGCGGTTGGAGAATGCCGCATTCACGAGCGAGGGGTAGTTGTATTCGATTGTGGTTTCCATGATATCGCGTTTTGGTTTAAACCTCGCGCGATCTGAAAACAATTATGCCAGAAATTGAACCAAGTTACTCTGCTTTCACGACTCTCAATTGTCTCGAAATTCCTTCCTTGTCCGTGAGTTTCAACAGGTAAGTTCCTGAGCGCCATTGCGAAGTGGTAATGCTTACCGGTAATTGACCTTGCGCCTGGTAAACCACTTTGCCGCGTATATCGGTGAGCTCCACTACTCCGGGAAGGCCGGCTTGGTTTGGCGACAGGAATAGCGATTCCGAAAAAGGGTTCGGATAGGCCGGTACCGGCGCCTCACGCACGTACACGCTCCGTATGCGACTATACGAGTACGTAGCGTCGCGGTCGGCCATGCGAAGGCGGTAGAGGTTTTCGCCCGTAAAAGGGTAGTTATCCGAAAAGGAATAGGTTTCTTTTTGCAAACTTTCCCCCCTGGCCTGCAAGACCCCTGCTTTTTGCCACGCTCGTCCATCGCTGCTGCGCTCGATATCGAAGTGGGAAGCATTGGTCTCGCCCGTAGTTGCCCAGCTCAGGCGTACGGAAGATCCTTCACCGATTGCATCAAACTCGGTCAGAACCACCGGTAACGGCCCGTTGCACGCCGAATAGAGCATCGCTTCGTTGAAACACATGCCCGCATTGCCGGATACATTCAGATAGGTACCGGCCGGATGCCCATGTTGATAGTTACAAATGGCCGGGGCGTTGCATGTTGACAGGATCGGGTTGTTGCGGATCGTAAGGTCCCCGCCAATCGTGAGGCTGGTGGCCAGCCCGGTGAGAGAGGTCAGTGACTCATTGCCGACGATATTCACCGTTCCGGTGACCGTAGTGAGGGCGCTCAGAGCCCCCAAATTATTTAATGCCCCATTGAACGATATTTCGAGCATACCAGCGGTTTGGAGGCCGCCAAGGCCGTTCAGCGAGATGAGTGAATGATTCTCCGCAATGATGATGGCGCCCCCGACGCTGGTGATATTCTGAAGTGGTGCGAGGCTGGTAACCACATCGCTCGCGAGGCTGGTGATGTAAATATTGCCGGTAACCGTTTTCCATTGCGACTCCCAGGAATTCAGCGCACTCTGGCTGGTGAATTCGACATTCCCGACGTATGTCTGTGCCAGCAAGCGGCCGGAAACAGCCGCCAACATGATCAGTAACAATAGCCTGCGGCTTTTGAGTAAAATCAACTGCATAGAATAAGGGGTTATCGTGCAAAGGCGACCTCAAGGTAAGATTTTGTAACCAGACCGAGGCAAACAAAAGCCCGGAACGATTGAAAACTAACGTCCCGGGCTGGTTGAGCTGAATGACTGTGGCCGCTAGACCACTCTGTCTCCGCGTATCAAACGCAGAATAATCGCTATTAGGGCGATCACCAGCAGAATATGAATGATGTTTCCTAGTCCAAAACTCGCAAAGCCGAAATAGCCGATCAGCCAAAGGATCACCAGGATCACGGCTATGGTATAAAGGAGATTTCCCATTGTTATAAAATTTTGAGTTAGAGTTATTTTAGAGATACCTGGATTATATCAATTTAAATGCCAGCCACTTTCTCTCATGTCAAAACGGGATATTTCCCCGGTTTCTACAATATTTGCGGGGTTTAAGGCTTTTGCACTATGCAGTTGTAGAAAATTTTCTCAAAAACTTACGGTGGCAGCCTCTCCGTTATCGTCATTCTCTCAATTCCCTTTTAACTCTTTAAAATGAAAAAAGCATTTCTATCACTCTTTGCATTTGTTCTGTTTGCATTGGGCCAGGTTAGCGCGGCACAGATCGACACCGTAGAGGTGAATAGCGCGGTGATGAAGAAGAACCTCAAAGTGGTCGTGGTACGGCCGACCGGTTATAATGCAGGCAAGGAGTTTCCCGTGGTGTACCTGCTGCATGGTTACAGCGGCAACCATTCCAACTGGATTACCAAGGCGCCCGGCATCCAGCAAGCCGCCGACCATTACAATATGATCATCGTGTGCCCCGACGGCGGTTTCAGCAGCTGGTATTGGGACAGCCCGGTGGATCCGCAGTCGCAGTTTGAGACCTACGTTTCCAAAGAACTGGTTTCCTATGTCGACAAAAACTATAAAACCATCAAGGACCGGAAAGGCCGCGGCATTACCGGGCTGAGTATGGGCGGTCATGGAGCCCTGTACCTCGCATTGAAGCATCAGGATGTGTATGGCACCGCCGGAAGTATGAGCGGCGGCGTGGATATCCGTCCTTTTCCCAACAACTGGGATATGGCCAAGCGCCTGGGCAGTTACGCCGAACAGCCCGAAAGATGGGAGAAGAACACGGTGATCAACATGCTCCATTTGCTAACTCCCAACTCCCTTTCACTTATTATCGATTGCGGTACCGAGGATTTCTTTTACGGGGTGAATGAAAACCTGCACAAGCAGCTCGAATACCGCAAAATCCCGCACGACTACATTTCCCGTCCCGGCGCGCACAACTGGCCGTATTGGGAAAATGCGGTGCAGCACCAGCTCCTTTTTATGAATTCTTATTTCAACAAAAAATAATAGAACCTGCTTAACATGAGGGTTTTTCTTCTCGCGCTGGCATTGTGCCTGATTGTTTTGCCAAAAATAATACGTGCCCAGGAGGGTAATCGGGCATTGCCTGATCCATTTACGTTTAACAACGGGAAAAAGGTGAAATCGGTGAAGGAGTGGGAGCGCAGGCGGAACGAAATTCTCGAAACGATGACGCACGAAATGTACGGCGTCGCCCCGGAAAGACCGAAAAATATGCGTTTCGAGGTGTTTGATCTGGATAAAAATGCATTGGGCGGCAAAGCGACGCGCAAGCAGGTGACGGTTCGCATTACCGAAAAAGGGAGGGAAGCACAGTTTGATCTGCTGATTTACATTCCCAATCACGCCAAACATCCGGTACCTGCCATTATCGGGCTCAATTTCATCGGTAACCAGGCCATTCATGCCGACCCGGGCATTAAACTGACCACCGCCTGGGTAGAGAAGAGCGGAATGTTCCCTTGTTCGGCCGACGGGAAGGCCGGTGATGCCTGCCGGGGTGTGAATGCCTCGCAATGGGCGGTGGACAGCATTCTCGCACGCGGATACGCGCTTGTGACGCTCTACCGGGAAGAAATCGCTTCGGATCGGAAAGAGTTTGCATTTCAAACGGGAATGCACCCGTTATACCCGGAGTTGCAGCAGCGCGAAGATAATTTTGGTACGATTGCCGCCTGGGCCTGGGCACTGAGCCGCGGGCTGGATTACCTCGAAACCGACAAGGATATCGATGCCAAACGCGTGGCGGTGTTCGGTTTTTCGCGGTTGGGTAAGGCCGCGCTCTGGGCCGGTGCAACGGATCGGCGGTTTGCTGCCGTACTGAGTAATGAGTCGGGCGCGGGGGGCGGCAAGCAGTTCCGGCGCGGGATCGGAGAGGATATTAACCGGCTATGCACGGTCTTCCCGCATTGGTATGCGCGGAGTTTGGGTAAATACAAAGGGAAAGACACTGAGCTGCCGTTTGATCAGCATTTTGTCCTTTCGCTCATTGCCCCACGGCCGGTTTACCTGGCTACGGCCGAGGACGACAAGAATGCCGATCCGCAGGGTGAATTCGCCACCGCACGGGCCGCAGATGCAGTGTACAGGTTTTTAGGGACAAGCGGTTTTCCGGATGTGCCATTTCCAGCCCTGAATCAGCCTGTATCGGGCCAAATCGGCTTTCACATCCGGCCGGGCGGGCACGACGTTAAAATGTTCGACTGGATACAGTTTTTAAATTTCTCTGATTTACATTTGCAAAAATAGACCGAACCTAATATTTAATTTTACTATTCAGCTAAATGAGCAACCATTCGTCTGTCGGCACCGTTCACGCCTCCCCGCCCAAGTTCACTGACAAAAAATACCTGGTTACCCTGATCTTCGTTACATCCCTTTTTATGTTCTGGGGGATAGCGATTACGATGGGCGACGTGCTCAACAAGCACTTTCAGAAAGTACTCAGCCTGAGCAAGACGCAATCTGCATTCGTACAGTTCGCGATTTTCGGGGCGTATTTCATCATGGGTATTCCTGCGGGTCTGTTCATGAAACGGTTCGGTTATAAAAATGGCGTATTGCTGGGCCTGTCGCTGTTTGCTTTGGGCGCATTCCTGTTCGTTCCTGCGGCCAGCACCGCTTCTTTCCCTTTCTTCGGCATTGCGCTGTTTATCCTGGGTTGCGGTTTGGCAACGCTTGAAACCGTGGCTCACCCGTTTGTAGCGTCACTCGGTGACCAGCGTACGAGTGACCAGCGTATCAACTTTGCACAGGCATTCAACGCTTTGGGGGCAATTCTCGGACCTGCGATCGGTGGTTATTTCCTTTTCCGTAACCACGTCGAAGGCAGCACGGACCTTACTTCCGTAAAAAATCTTTACATCGCGATCGGTTCGGTCATTGCACTGATTGCCCTGGCTTTTTCGTTTGTAAAAGTTCCCGCGCTGATCGACCCGCACGCAGCGGATATTGATCCCGATGCCGTAAATGTGGATTCGGAGCCCGGTAAATCATTGTTTCAGCACCGCCACTTCGTATGGGCTGTGGCTGCGCAATTCTTCAACGTGGCTGCACAAGGCGGTACCTGGGCGTTCTTCATCAACTATGGCCATGAGAAAATGGGTTTCTCCGACGCCGTGGCAGCCAACTACATGATTGGTTTTATGGCATTGATGCTCGCCGGACGTTTCGTAGGTACTTTTCTGATGCGTTTTATCGCACCAAATACGTTGTTGGCCATTTTTGCATTCAGTAACGTCGTGATGTGCCTCATCGTGGCGCAGGCATGGGGATGGCCGTCGTTCATTGCGCTCATGATGCTCAATTTCTTTTTCAGCATCATGTTCCCGACGATTTTCAGTCTTGGTCTGAAAAACCTCGGAGCGCATACGCAGCAAGGCTCTTCGTTCATCGCGATGGGCGTAGCAGGAGGGGCATTCTTCCCGTTCCTGATGGGGGCCGTGGCAGAAACCAACGTGGCGCACGCCTACTACCTGCCGATTATCTGCTACGCGGTGATCTTCCTGTTTGGGTATAAGTTTTACAAGTCGCATTAAGCCGCGTCGCGGCTGACCATGGACTGCCGACCATAGACCATGGTTGATGGGATTTGTCAGAATAAATAATTAAATATTCACAAGTATGGGCTGGCCGTCTGCCGTCGGCTGCCAATAAAAGGCCATGGTCGATGGTCCATCGTCCATGGTCATTAACATTAAAACGCAACAATGAAACTCTGGGGAATCGACTTAGGAGGTACTAAAATAGAATGTGCAGTGCTGGATCCCGAAAGGAATCTGGAAGTGGTGGTACGCATGCGTGTGCCGACGGAATCGGTGAATGGGTACGACCATATCCTGTCGCAGATCAAGAAACTGATCGACATGGTAGCAGACCAGGTAGGCGAGCGGCCGCGCAAAATCGGTTTCGCGACGCCGGGCGTGCTCGAACCGGATTCGCAATTGATGAAAAATTCCAATACGACCTGCCTCAATGGAATGCCTTTGAAGGCCGATCTTGAAAAAATACTGGGCGTGCCGTGCGAGTTGGCCAACGATGCAAACTGTTTTGCATTGGCAGAAGCATTGATGGGTGCCGGTAAAGATTACCATGGTGCGGAGGTGGTGTTCGGCGTGATTATGGGAACCGGAGTAGGCGGTGGGTTGGTCGTGAATAACAAGATCATCGGCGGGCATCACGGCATCGGCGGCGAATGGGGCCATAATATCCTCGAAGAAGGCGGCGACCCTTGCTATTGCGGTAAATCGGGCTGTGTGGAGCAGGTAATTGCCGGGCCTGCATTGGAGCGCCACTACGAAAGACTGAGCGGAGAGAAGGTATCCATGAAAACCGTGCTGGAAAGATACTACGCCGGTAACGACGAGCACGCGAAAGCGACTATCGAACGTCTGCTAGAATACTACGGGCGGGCCATTTCTACGCTGATCAACGTGATCGACCCGAACCTGATCGTGATCGGTGGTGGCGTCGGCAATATCGATCTCCTTTATACCGCCGGATTCGAGCGCATCCGCAAGTATATTTTTAACAAAGGAATTGTAACAACGCCGATCGTGAAACCTAAATTGGGTGACAGCGCGGGCGTTTTCGGAGCAGCATTGCTGTAACCCGGATACCGCTTCTCCTATCCCGGCATTGCTCAGCGTTTTGTTGCGCAATGCCGGGATTTTTGTTGCCTTTTGTTGGAGGTATATAGGCAGTAAATCAGTAATTTATGTGGCTTCTTAGGTCAGTTGTCATCAACTCACATTAGTCATGTATACCACAGCCACCAGCACCCTCACCAACCGTATCCGGTCTATCGACACTGTTCGCGGCCTGATCATCATTATCATGGCCCTCGACCATGTGCGCGACTTTTTTCATATTGCCGGCGCCACCGGCGATCCTACCGACCTTGCTACCACTACGCCCGCATTGTTCTTCACCCGCTGGATCACGCATTACTGCGCGCCATCGTTCATGATGCTCTCGGGGCTATCGGCCTATTTGTCGGGCCTGAACAAGACAGCGGCTGAGAAATCGGCTTTCCTGATCAAACGTGGGTTCTGGCTTATTTTGGTGGAAATGGTGTTTATGACATTCGCATTTACATTTGATATTTATTACAAAACACTATTTTTTGCCGTGTTCTGGGCGCTGGGCGGGGCGATGATCGTGCTCGGTGTTGCCGTACGGTTTGCGTCACCGAAGACCGTTCTGATACTCGGGCTGGTGTTGGTGCTCGGGCATAATCTGCTGGATTATGTGAAGTTGCAGGAAAACTCTACGGCCGATATCCTGCTGCGCATATTCTTCACCGGTAGGGGCACATTCCTGCCCCGGCCCGACGGCGGTGCCATCGTATTCCTGTACGTGATATTCCCATGGGCTGGCATCATGATGTCGGGGTATGGGCTGGGTATGCTGTACAACCGCAATGCGGATCCCGCACGCCGCAGAAAACTGCTCATGCTGATCGGCGGGGTGCTAACGGTGTTGTTTGTTGTTTTGAGGCTGATTAACGGATACGGCGATCCGGCTCCCTGGTCGACGCAGGATACCGGTATCAAAACCTTCATGTCTTTCCTGAATGTGACCAAATATCCGCCTTCGCTGTTTTTTACTTTCATGACGCAAGGGCCGATACTCATTCTGTTAGCCCTTACCGAGCAGACCGACAATGCATTTAGCCGCATTTGCACGGTTTATGGCAGAGTGCCGTTCTTCTTTTTTTTGGTCCATTTTTACGTGATCCATATCATGACGATGGTGATTGTGTTCCTGTCGGGCTACACCTGGCAGCAGGCAACGGACGACAGCCTTTTCTTCAAGTTCCGACCCAACGAATTCGGGTACCCGCTCGGACAAACCTACCTGATCTGGATATTAATCGTGGTAGCGCTGTACTGGCCTTGCAAATGGTACGGTGAGTACCGGGCACGGAAGCGGACATGGTGGCTGAGCTATTTGTAAATGTTTTTTGAATTTAAATACACACCTGTATGAAGCATCTTCTGCTCCTGTTCTGCTTTTTTACACCTTTTTGGACCAATGCCCAGGCCCCGGAGGAAAACTACCCGGTAGATCCCGCATCCGAAGAACATCCGGGTGTGCCAAAGGGTGAAGTTTTGAAATTTGTGTTTGATCAATCCAAAATATTCCCGGGCACGTGGCGCGAGTACTGGGTGTACGTGCCTGCGCAATACCAGGCAGACACCCCTGCGTGCGTATATGTAAACCAGGACGGTATTCAATGGAAGGCTCCGGCGGTGTTCGATAACCTCATTCACCACAAGGAAATGCCGGTAACGATCGGCGTGTTTGTGATGCACGGGCGCGTGAAAGCCGCTGACCCTAATGCCGCCAACGACCGTTTTAACCGCAGCTTTGAGTATGACGGCCTGGGCGACGCTTATGCACGGTTTATTCTCGAAGAAATCTTGCCGGAAGTTGAAAAGCAGAAAACAAGCGACGGCCAGCAAATCCGCCTTTCGAAAAAGGGGAATGACCGTGCGATCGGTGGTTCGAGTAGTGGTGCGGTGTGTGCGTTTACCGCCGCCTGGGAGCGGCCTGATGCATTCTCGCGTGTGTTCAGCGCGATCGGTACATATGTGGGCCTGCGCGGCGCGGACCGTTACCCGACATTAGTTCGAAAAGTCGAGCCCAAGCCCATTCGCATTTATATGCAGGATGGTGCCAACGACCTGAATATTTATGCCGGTGATTGGTGGATGGCCAATCAGACGATGCTGCGGGCGCTTACATTCGCTGGTTATGAGGTGAAACATCAATGGGGTGAGGGCGGCCATAATGGTAAGCAAGGAACGTCGCTGTTTCCGGAAGCAATGCGCTACTTGTGGAAAGGCTGGCCGGAGCCGGTCAAAAAAGGACACTCACAGAATGCATTCCTGTCCGCTTTGCTGATTCCGGGGGAGGATTGGACGGAGGTTGCCGATGCTTTTCCAATGAAAGGAAAACCGACACCTTCCGGCGTAAATTCTTTGAAAACACTGAAAGCCGGTGCCGCGGCGCTTTCTCCCGACCAGACGTTGGTTTATACCGTCGATTCCACCTCGCATTGGGTGTATTCCTATCAGGTCCAACCTACCCGGAAACTAGCATACAGGCAGCGATTTGGATGGCTGCACGTATCCGATGCCGAAAATAAAGCGGGAGCGTCCGGCATTGTTTGTGACCGTGATGGCCGCATTTATGTAGCTACGAATTCAGGTGTGCAAATCCTCGATCAGACCGGCCGCGTGAATGCTATTTTGCCTACACCTCAGGGCAAAGCCAGCAAAATAACATTTGGCGGAGGCAATTCGGATGTACTGTATGTGAAAATCAACGGTGAAACTTATGGCCGCAGGCTGAAAACCCGCGGCATAAATCCGGGGGAAGCGCCCAACAAGCCGGACGCTCCCAAATTGTAGTTAGCCGTTCAGAAAGATGGCCAGCACCACCAGGAGGCCCGCAGCCAGGCTGATGGAGCCCGCAAACGGGAAGAAATACACAAATTCAATAATTCCCATGGCAACGTAGCCTATCCCGATCGGTGTGAGTACGGTGCGGGCAATATCGTGATTACTGTCGGCATACCGCGCGGCAGACAGGATGAGCATGATCGACATACCATATACGACGAACAAGATGAGGCCATAACCTTCAAAATAGTCGCCCATGCTCCGCATTGCGCCCATGAACTCGAATTTCGGCCCTGTCATTTGCCGGATCACCTCTTGCTTAACAGGATCAGGGGATTCTTTCCAGGTGAAATGGCCGAAAAAATGCCCGATCAGGTGAATGAGGATGCACAGCGCAGCAATGCGCAGGACGAGTCTTGGTTTCATGGGGTAGCGTTTGATTTAGTTTACCATTCCATCACAATACTTTCGAACTCCGCGAGGCGTGCGAGCGAGAGACTGACCGTGCCGTCTTTCCAGGTAAAGTTTAAAGGTTTGTGATTTGTCAAAGTAAACATTTTTTGCGGTTTTTTCGCCAACCTGATCCTGAATTGCAAATCGTTGACAGGCAGGGGTTCGAAATACGTATTTCCGCTGAAACCGGTTAGGTTAATTAAGTGTAAAATCTGTCCGTCAGGGGTGTTTTTCGATTGGTTTTCGGGGGTGTTGCGGGTGAATGCTTTCAGCACCGTTTCGACCCGTGCCGGCGCATTCGTCTGGAAATTTTGTGCGATTTCGGGTAGCATATGGCTGATCATATCCAGCAACAGGTTCTTGTGTTCCTGATAGCCATGCATGTAATATATCCGGCCGAGGCTGATCGGGAAAAGTGCTGCTTTACTATTTGGATGATTTTTAATACCCAATGCATAGTAACCGGTGGGATCGTGGCCGCCGATGATTTCGGGCGGGCCCGGGCGCCCTTTTGCCAAAACGGGAAGCAGTTTTTGATCCGCACCTGAGAGGTCGTACAGCCCGAGGTTGAATTTCCAGAAAAGCATGCCCTGCCCTTTGAAACTTTTGAAAATGCTTCTGTCGTCGGGTACCAGGTAGTTTCCAGCGCCATCGTTATCCTTCTTCTCGATTTTTGCGCCGAAAAGTGCTTGTAGTGTTTCGGGGCTGTCAAACAAAGTCCGATTGGTGGCGATCAGGTGGGTGCCTTGCCGGCTGGCTTCTTTCAGTATTCGAAGAGCTTCCGGTTTCAGGTAGGTGATTTCCGGCAGGATGATCAGTTTATAGCCCCTTACCCTCTGTTCCAGATTCGCGATCTGGCCGTCTTCCACGATATCGAAAGGAATATGCGCTTCGCGGAGCATCAGCTGAATGCCACGGTATTCCTGCATCGGCTCGCCATTCGGCCAGGCGCCGGGAGCTACCACGGCTATCTGGGCTACCGACTGATATTTGCCGAAATAGGCCTTGTTCTTTTTGTGAAAACCATACACTTTCCTGAAAACGGGATAGTTTCGTTCGTCCTCGTACCCGCGCATGTCACCCATCATGCTCATGTCCAGGCCCGAGCCATTGGCGATATTCTCGTACAACCTGATCCGCGTTTCCTCCGGTTCTATGGCATTGTAGCGCGACTGGAAGGATATTTGCTGGATGCTCGCGTTGCTGATAATGTGGTCCGGAAACGAGTTGACTGCATTGCCGACGTTATCGGAGGCCGTGTAGGGCCAATACGGCAGGGTGGTCATGCTCTGCGACTCGTGGCGGATGATATCTACAAACTTGTCTGAATAAGTACAGATTGCAATCTGCTCATTTTTCGACTTCACCAGCTTATGCAGTCTTTCCGACCAATCCTCCACAGTCGCTTTTTTGAATTCGAGGTATTGCTGGAAAAGTGGGTCTGCCTTGTTTTCCTCGATAGGCAGCGCCTTGCCGCCGCTGAACTCCGCGAAGCGCTTTTGATCGTATGCATTCTGATCGATGCCGTGGTATTTGCCTTCATAAGGGTTATTAACCTGATAGCCGGGCATATTCAGGAAGATACCATCGATCGGGAAGTTGTCGATCACCTCTTCAATGATCTTGAATGCCTTTTCCTGCACATAGGGGGCATTAATGGACACCACATACATATCGGTATTGATGATCCGCTCGCCTTTAGGGGAAATGTAGCACCAATCGGGATGGGCTTTGAAAATACGCTCGTGTACCCGGCTGAAATCGAAGCGGACAATCACCTTAATGCTGTTAGTGCGGCATTTGCGCACAATATCGGCGAGGACATTATTGTCTTTCAAATAAGGGTTCCGATAGTGAAAATCCAGCTGGGAGGGGTAAAAAGCCATAATGCCTCCTGCGTTGATCAACAGCGTATTAGCCGAACAGGCGACGAGGTCGGCTACAATGGAATCGGCGTTAATCGTTGCGGCCTCGTAGGCGGGCAGGTTCATCTGAATAACCCTCAGATTATTTCTTTTCCACCAGAGGTCCGGCTTGTTTTGTGCCAGGAGGGAACTTGCATTTAAGAGAAAGTAAAGGAGTAGAATGTGGCTTTTCATACCAAAATGAATGATTTGGTGGAAAAGTGCCGGGCTGCATCGCATCTACTGAATGCAGGAAGATTGATTTACCCCGCATTCTATTCGCGGTGCTTATAACCGAATGCGACGAAAAAAAGGAGTATACCCACCAATCCGAGTGCCCAGGACAACGAAGTGATTTCGGCGAGCACGCCAATCAGTGCCGGACCGGCAAGCTGGCCGGAATAGCCCAATATGGTAACTGCCGACAATGCGATGGACGGCGGTACATTGGGAATGCGCCCGGCGGCAGTGAAGAATATCGGTACCACGTTGGCAGCGCCAAGTCCAACCATTACAAACCCCAGCAATGCGGCAATGGCGGAAGGGACGGTAACCGCTACAATGAATCCGGCGCCCGCAAGTAAGGTGCCGTAAAATACCACTTTTGCTGGACCCAGCCGATGGATAATGCTGTCGCCGGTGAGGCGCATGATGGCCATGGCCACCGAAAATGCGGCGTAGCCAAGTCCGGAGAACGATGGGTCGAAACCCCGTGAGAATTGCAGGAAAACGGCGCTCCAATCGAGGAGGGAACCTTCGGCAAGGAAAAGAATGAAGCACATAATGCCCAGCACCACCACAGGCCCCTTGGGCAATACGAAACTGGTACCATCCAGTTTGGCTTCTTCCGAATGGGGTAACAGGTACCGCGACTGGGTCACAGTAATGAAGACGAGCAACGCGGAAATAGCGACGGCTGCGTAAGTAGGCGAGAGCCCGGCTTTGATCAGAAAACCCAGTCCTATGGAGCCCATGAGCCCGCCAAGGCTGAACATTCCGTGGAAGGAGGACATAATATGGCTGCCGTGCCGTTCCTGAACCACGACGGCCTGCGCATTCATGGAAACATCGATGGAGCCGATTCCCGCACCAAACACGAACAATGCTGCGGCAAGCTGGTAAGGAGAGCTGGCCATTAGCAGCAATGGAAGCAGAGAAGCAATTACCAATGCCGAAACGATAGCTACTGTCCGGCTGCCGTATTTATTAATGAGCAAACCGGTGAGCGGCATTGTGAGAATAGCCCCAGCGCCCAATGCGAGCAGGACCACACCTAAATCGGCATCGTTCAGGCCCAGTTTGATTTTGGCAAAAGGCACCATCGGCGCCCAGCTTGACAGGCCGATGCCGCATACTAGAAATATCAATAAGGTTGCTCTCCGGGCTGCGCTGATTCTCAGTTTCTCTTCCATTAATGTAAGCTTGGATTTTCCACAAAGAAATATGATTTTGCAGAAAATTGCAAAATATTGCAAAAAATAGCAATTTTGGTATTGAACTGCCTGAATTGGTACTAAAAAAGAGGCCAGGTTTTTGCTACCTGGCCTCTGAACATTCCATCAGATGTTTTTCTTTTTGGATTCTTTCACTGCGAAATCCACCGCTCGCGCCGTAAGCGCCATATAGGTAAGCGACGGGTTCACACACGACGCGGATGTCATGGCGGCGCCGTCGGTAACGAAAACGTTTTTCACCGAGTGGAGCTGGTTGTTGCCATTCAAAACCGACGTTTTGGGATCGCGTCCCATGCGGGCGGTGCCCATTTCGTGGATCGCCATTCCCAGGTACGAACCGTTGTCATAAGTGCGTACGTTTTTGACACCCGATCTTTCGAGCATTTCGGCTGCGTCGTTCATCATGTCCTTACGCATTTTTTTCTCGTTCTCGCGAAGGTCAGCATCGAAAACAACCGCAGGAATACCGAATTTGTCTTTCTTATCCTTATTCAGGTACATCCGGTTTTCGTGGTATGGCAATGTTTCACCGAAGCCACCGAAGCCCATTGTCCAGTTTCCCGGAGTGGTAAGCTCTTCCTTGAAATCGGCGCCGAATGCCAGTTCGGCAATGTTACGCTGCCATCCCTGGCGGCCACCGCCACCCTGGTAGCCGAATCCGCGCAGGTAGTCGCGTTTGTCGTTGCCGACGTTGCGGTAACGCGGTACATAGATACCGTTGGCGCGGCGACCGAAGTAATATTTGTCGAGGTCACCTTCCCAGGTACCACTAGCGCCCGTGCGGAAGTGGTGGTCCATGAGATTATGGCCCAGTTCGCCCGAGTCGTTACCCATTCCGTTCGGGAAGCGGTCGGACGTAGAGTTGAGAAGCAAAGCCGTAGACGCCATCGCACTTGCGCAAACGAAGATGATATTTGCGAAAAATTCCCGCTCCTGCAAGGTTACCGTGTCGACGACGCGTACGCCGGTAGCACGGCCATTTTGTTTTTTACCATCATAAATAATCTCCCGCACCACCGAATCGGGACGGAGCGTCAAGCGGCCGGTTTTCATCGCCGGCGGCAATGTCGACGACTGGGTGCTGAAATACGCGCCATACGGGCAGCCATAGGAGCATCGGTTGCGATACTGGCATGGGCCGCGGCCCCCGTCGAGCTGGATCTTGGTCGGTTGCGAAAGGTTGGCAACACGTCCGATCGTCATCACCCGGCCCGGGAATTCTTTTTCGAGACGTTTGCGTACTTCTTTTTCGACGTGGTACATTTCCATCGGCGCAATGAAGTCGCTATCAGGCAACTGGGGCAAGCCTAGCTTCTCACCCGAAATACCGACGTGTTTTTCAACGTATGAATACCATGGGGCAATGTCTTTGTAACGGATCGGCCAGTCGACAGCGATGCCGTCTTTCAGGTTGGCTTCGAAGTCGAGGTCGCTCAGGCGATACGACTGCCGTCCCCACATGATGGATTTCCCGCCGACGATGTTCGGACGGAACCAGTCGAACCGCTTTTTCTCTTCGTAGGGCTGGTCCATATCGTTCATCCAGTACTTCTCGGTCATTTCGTTGTATGGATAATCACGCGAGAGGAATGGGTGTGTTTCCTTCTGTTTGACCGTCAAACGGCCGTTATATTGCGTCTCCCAGGGCGCTTTCAGTGCATTTTCATAGCCTGTCACGTGTTCCAGGTTCTTGCCTTTTTCGAGCATGAGCACTCTCAGGCCCTTTTCGGTCAGTTCTTTCGCCGCCCAGCCGCCGGAAACTCCGGAGCCAATCACGATGGCGTCGTAGGTGATGTCTTTTTTTGCGTCAATATTAAGATTCGCCATTTTCTAATAGAGTTTGGAATGTCAGGAGTAGTCAGGAGGTCATGGAGTGACTGCTGCTATGATCCTATTAATTGTTTCCGGATTAAAGAGCCCAGCTTTTCTGTCCTTTGGGCATGGGCCAGCTACCTTCGAACCGGCCGGGGATCGGCAGGTAATCGAGAGCCTGCGTCGCACCGATTTCCGAAGTGAAATAGCCGGTTACGGTGAGCCCCTTCATTTGCAGGAAAAAAGGCTTGTCGGAAACGGTGGTCTTTTTAATAATATCGTTTTTCTGGGGGGCGTCCAGCGCGGCGAAATCCTTGGAATAGGTTTCCCTGGCAAGCGCGTCTACTTTGGCAAGACCATCATAGAACTTTTTCTGCTCCTCCATCGGGTAGCAATCGCGCATAACGCGCACGATAAACTTCTCGGCTCCGGCGGCTTTGGCGCCCGGGGTGTCTGTGGTAGGGATGATCACATCCGCGACTTCCGCAAGCAGGGCTTCCTGCTGATCGGACACTTCAAGGGATGGGCCGAAATTCAGACGCTCGCCTGTGATACTGGCCATAAGCGGGGCTGAAATCGCGCCGCCCAACAGGAAGGTTATTCTTTGAACAGCTTCTCTACGGTTCATGGTTAGGTTATTAAGTCAGGAAATTCAAATAGCTATAAAAAATATCTTTTAAAGATAATAAGAAGGGCGTTTCGGGCATCAAAACAGACCCTTTTTTCCGAATATTCATCCAAAAAGACCATTTGCACATCAAATTTCATGAGGTCCCGATTCTGTGATGATATTTGAATCGTAGTTACTGGACTAGGGGCTGAGGCAACAGCAGTTTAAGTATCCTGTTGAATCAGTTAAAGGTTAGGTAATAGAGGAACGTTGAGTAAATAATGTGAATATCTTCCCTGAGGTTCAGGGAAGATATTTTTTTGAAAGCATTAAAAAGGGACATGCGTAATGACATAGTTATATAGCCAACCTAACTAAACGAACAGCCGAAGTTGCAGTGGTCATGTGAAACTGGCGGATCCATGATTGTACGACGGAGGCAAAAGGCCGGACGTGTCCGGCTTTTTTTGTGCCCTAATGCGCATAAAGGGGCTCTTTGACTTGATGTTTGAAGATTTTATCCCTTAATTCGGCGCGGCCGATGCGCCGCGTAGGTCGTGCTACGCAGTCGGCCCTTTACTCATTTTAACATCAACGCAAATGGAATTCAGACAACTGGGAGGATCGGGCTTGAAAGTACCGGTACTTAGCTTTGGTACCGGCACTTTTGGCGGTACCGGTGATTTCTTCAAGGCATGGGGCAATACACAGGTCGATGAAGCAACGAAGCTGGTGGGGCTGTGTATGGATGCAGGGCTCAATTTTTTCGATACAGCTAATGTCTATTCGCAAGGTTTGTCCGAGGAAATCCTCGGCAAAGCGATTATCGGTCTGCGTGACAAGATTATTCTCTCTACAAAAGCAACGTTCAGAATGGGGACCCAGCCGAACCAGTCGGGCTCAGGGCGTTTTCACCTGATCAAGGCGTGCGAGGACAGTTTACGCAGGCTGCAAACGGATTACATTGACATCTACCATATGCACGGTTTCGATGGCACCACGCCTGTGGAGGAAACGCTCAGCGCATTGGACGATCTGATCCGCGCCGGAAAAGTACGCTACATTGCCTGCTCCAACTTCTCGGGCTGGCATCTGATGAAATCGCTCTCTGTTTCAGAACGGTATGGTTGGGCGAAGTATATCGCACACCAGGCGCATTATTCATTGCTAAGCAGGGAACTGGAGTGGGAACTGATGCCGCTCGGAGTCGACCAGAAGATTGGTACGATCGTGTGGAGTCCGTTGTCGGCAGGGCGCCTGGGAGGGAAATACCGCCGGAACCAGCCTCTTCCGCCGGAAGGGCGTATTGCCCAGGGAGGAGGCGAAGGGCCTGCCATACCGGAAGACTTTTTCTTTAACCTGATCGATGTACTCGACGAAGTAGCCGCGGAAACGGAAAAAACCGTTGCACAAGTGGCACTGAACTGGCTGTTGCAGCGTCCGACTGTCAGCAATATCGTAATCGGTGCACGGAATGAGGAGCAATTGAAGCAAAACCTCGGAGCTGTGGGCTGGAACCTTACGCTGGAACAGGTGAAGCGCCTGGATGCCGCGAGCGAAAAGTCGCCGATATATCCTTACTGGCATCAGAGGAAGAATACCGCATTGAATCCCCTTCCTGACTTTTACGGCCATCTTACAGCCCGACAATAAATAAAGCAACCGGAGGCCGGGCTTGCAGTTCTTGCAGTTCTTCGCCTTGCTACCTGGCCTCCGGGATATACAACCCGTGCTGCATGGCATACACGATGAGGTCGGTGGTGCGGCGTACTTTCAGCTTATCCATGACGCTCCGATGGTAGTATTGCACCGTATGGGCACTCAGTTTCAGCTCATAGGCAATTTCCTTAATCGTGTGCCCGCCGCAGACTTTCTGAAGTACTTCTTTTTCCCTGGGGGAAAGATGCATAACCACTTCTTCTTCCGTAAATACACTGTTGATCAGCGTGTCGCGGATGGTTTTCCCAATGTACTGCTTGCCTGCATGCACCTGGAAAATTGATTCCCTGAATTCCTCGAAAAGTGTCGATTTCGACAAAAAACTGTTCGCTCCGCGGCGGATCGTGTATTTGACGGTCTGAGCATCTGTGACCGTCGACAGCACTATTACCTTCATTTCCTTCGGTAACGTCGATCGGCAAACGTCGAGTAATTCGAGGCCATTCTGGCTGTTGAGGGCGAGGTCCATAACCAGGATGTCGGGAGGCGTGCCGCTTCTTTCCGTCAGGAAATCTTTACCGTCCGTGTATGCTTCCACCGTTTCCACCTCCGGTATCAGCTTCAACAGATTTTGAAGGGCATCAGCAAGAAGAAGGTGTTCATCTACCAAGACTATATTCATAGAATTACTTTTAAGTATTATTAGACCTAATTTGATGCCCCGATTTTGTACAATTTGATCATTTGATATTTATAGGCCTAAGTGGAAATGCTGCGAAATCGCTGCCGATTTTTTATATAATCAATTCAGCTACACAAAATACGCGAATATAAAGCAAAGTGACCATCCATTAGAGTGTAGTAGTTATTTGCTAAAAGTAACTTTCGGTGAATTTCTAACGAATGAGTAGATAAAATTAGTTCTATACCCCCAGTTTTTTGGGGGCGCAATCATACTAAAAATATGTGGGTTTGTTTTGATTCATTTATAAATACATTTGCAAATAAGTACTATGTAATTTGAGAATATAGTATAACTAAATTGACGTACTTGATTTCACCCGTATTCTTAAAGTCATCAACACTTAAACCATTCCATAGTACAATTACAAAACTTATTGGCTCATCTCTCTTGACCGGCACTCCGGTTATTCGTTAGGCGACACCTTCACAAGAAAGACTATCAGACGCCCGCGCGTATAGAAATCAGCGTGCACTTACAGATGGGGCATTCACATAGGATCTGACCATGCTACCGGTTTTGCCGGGATCAGGTTTCTATTATTTAATTATTTGATTTTCAAGAATTTATATTCAATTAATCACATAACGGTTTATTTCTATTCTAAATTTCTATCACTATGAAAAGTTCTATCGGTCATTTGATTAAGCAGTTGGCGCCAACGCGGTTCCATCGCGGAACGGCGATGGCAGCCCTGGTTGCTTCGGCATTTTCTGTGAATGTGCATGCGCAGGAATACGCAACCAGTCAAACGAGTTCTACGACGACGGGAAAGTTGCTGGTTGTTGAGGCACCTGGCACGATCACCGGTGCAGCGAATGCAACCGGGGCACCTGATAATAATTATGCTACTCTGACGTCATCCGGTATCGTCGTAACGGCCATATCGGTAACTGGTAGCGCCACCTTGAACCTGAACATGCCAACGGCAATTCCAGCCAACAAAAGAGCTTTTGTAAAGATTCAGACCCCGACAGTTACCGGCCTTAGCCTGGACCTGGGTAATTTGGTGAACCTTCTCGGATTGCTGTCATCGAACGCAATTCAGGTGACTACCGACGCTGGCACTGCGCAAAGCACGCTTGTAAAAGATGGAGCAAACAACCTCTATATCGCCGTTACTTCATCCGCGGCGTTTAGCACAATATCACTTAAAGTTGATCTGGCCAACTACACAGGTACACTTGGTCTATCACTGGGTTATCTCTCGTTGAATGTCGACGGTGTCGTTTCGTACGAAAATGCGCCTATCGGTGCTTGTGACCTGATCTCCTACGGTTATTCCGGTATCGATCCCAATTCAACGGGCGTGCTCGGGGTAACATTGACCCAGTCTTTGCAAAACCCTCAAAACGCGGTTGACGGCATTATCAGCCCTACCAACTTCTCATTGCTGCAAAATGGTGCGGTATCGGTTGTTACATCTGTATCGGAGACATTCTACCTCGCCAAAGCGTCAGCATCCAATAATGAGCTGGTGGCGATTATTTCCAGACCTCCTGCATTGGCGAATTTGGCGGTTCTCGATAACATCTCATTCCAGGCATATCTGGGTAATACGCCGGTAGGTGCCCCGCAATCCATCACGAGCTTGTTGTCGCTCGATCTGCTCGGCTTGTTCCAAAGCGACGCGCTGACCCCTGTGAAATTTACCCCAGGCGGGAGCTTCGACAGAGTTGTAGTTACATCTACCACTGGCGTGAATGCGAATTTGTTTACAGGCTTGCGCATACATGAGCTGGCTTCGCGCCCGCCGGTAACTTTCACAGGCGGTACCGTGGCATCCAGCCGTGTTGGCGACGCGACCAACTCGAATCTCTTTGGTGCACAAACCGGCGGTTCGGGAAGTTTCAGCATTCAATGCGGTTTGCCTACCGACTACACTTATGCATTGTATCAGGTAACGGCGCCGGGGGCTCGCACATTGGCAGGAACGCTGCCAAGTACTATTACTCTTAACCCGGATGGTACTTTCTCTGGGACTCCTGCAAACGGACAGGACGGTACTTATACGTTCGATGTACAAGCCACAAACCAATTCGGTCAGACAGGCATCACTAGCTTCACCATGGTCGTAGAAAACGCCTTGCCTGTAACATTAGTTAGCTTCAAAGCCCTGAGCGAAGGGCAGACAGCTGCATTGGCCTGGGCTACATCTGAGGAAACCAACAGCGATCGTTTCGATATCGAGCGTAGCCACAATGGCAAAAACTGGGTGAAGATCGGTACTTTGGCTTCACACAAGGAAAGCAAGGTGAACCAGTATTATTCTTTCGAGGACGCAGCTCCTTTGAGAGGTAGCAATTACTACCGTCTGAAAATGGTTGATCGTGACCAGACGTTCGCATACAGCCATATCGAGCATTTGAATTTCGATGGTGTTGCATTGGTATATCCTAACCCGGTAAGTGCTTCGCAAAACCTGACATTCAATGTAGGGGATTGGAGCAAAGTAAGCCGGGTGAAGGTGGTGAATACCGCCGGAAAGGTAGTTTTCGAAGCTTCGAACGCATTGCTTTCTGGACTCAATGCACATAATCTTGTAGCAGGTGCATATGTGGTACAGGTAACCCATACCGACGGCACTGTAAGCTCACAGCGATTTGTAAGACAGTAACTGTCCTGTCTCACACGATACACAAACAAACCGCTGACTAAGGTCAGCGGTTTGTTTTTTATAAGCCTGATTCCAAAAAGGGGAGACTACTACTTTTTTTGAAACGGCAGAGCGGTATATTTGAGCTTTGAAGTACCCCAATTATCAACGTTAGTTAATATGCCTAGCAAAAGAGGTAAAAAAAGCAAGTTCAAAAAGGTCCTGATTCCGGTGTTGAAATGGGCCAGCGCGATTATCCCGGTTTGTGCCTTCATTTATATTCTATACTACTACAAGCAACTCGATTTTCTGAAACCGAAGGAGCAGGTTAAAACCGAAACCAAAGTGCTGGCGTCCGGCGACTCGTTGCTGGCCGGTATGGGCAGATCGGATGAGCTTGCTGCTCAAATACACGTTACGAACAACGAATGGCACCAGGTAGGAGGGCTTGCCATCCATAATGTATTGATTGAAAACACATCGTCCACTCCGGTAAAAAGTGTGGAAGTGGAGTTTAAATACCTCAACGACGTACAGGCTGTGGTGACGTCCAAAATTATCACTATCAAAACGCCGGTTCCCGCGAAAAAATCTGCAAAAGTAGCAGGACTGAGCGTCGGATATGTCAACAATTCGGTGGTAGGATGTGACGTAAAAGTGCTCAGTGCGAGAATGTAGCACTTGGGGTGAAAACTGGCGTGGTACGATTATTTAGGTTTATCCGCTAAACCTGACTAACAGCGGATACCATGGCACAGTTACTTCAAAACCTCTATAATCTTGCACCGATCCTGGCGATGATCGCCCTTGCAGGTGCAGCAGCGGGTGGGTTCTGGCTGGTCGTTGAGCTGAAAAAGCGAAGCGCCTATACCCATTACTCTCAGAGCGACCGTTTGTACCTCAAACGCAATGCCAACCGGCTTCGTAAAATGCAGCTACATTAAGAAAGGGATATAAAGAAAACATCCCAATTACAAAGTAACCGGGATGTTTGATTTTACTCAACGTTATTGAAAACCTTTTGACGGGTTTTCGATACAAACTTAATGATTTCTTTATTCAAAACATTGTTTTTTGTTTACGAAATAATATTTTTTGTAGCCATTGATCGTCATGTATTTACTGAACGGTTTGGGGGTGCGGATCATGCCTGAGTATCAAGTACTATCATTTTGACCTGGTCGATGAATTTCTGCAAATCCACGACAGAATATTGCTCCTTTTGCGCATTTTCGTAGTCGAAATACACCGAAAGCATGCGGTTGTATTTGATCAGTGAGTTGCTTTTATGCGACTTCAATTCACGGCCTTTGTACTCACCGTGTTCATCCATACGGTCAACCAGATACGACATCATGTAGTAATGCATGCCGCTGTCCTGATCAAACCCTTCAAATTCCAATGACGCCAGATCGAGCGCTTCCTTATCGGCTTCCGACAGCAATCGTATGGAATCGTTGATGCGGCTATACATCTTCATGATGTCGGAAATTTCGTTGTAGACACTCAGTGGTACTTCTTCGTACAAGTTGTTGAATACCTTTGGATACAGGCCGGTGTAGCCCTTTTCAAGTATTTCAATCCTTTTTTCGTACAATTCTCGCTCTTTTTCGTTTGCAATAGCGGAGAGGATTCTGCATTGATTGATCAGCAGTTGTCTGTCAATCAGGGAAATGCTTTCGGGGATCATATAAAGCTGGTTCGACATTTTTGGCAAGTTAATGGTAATAGGTACATTTTGTGCCTGCTTTACTTGCAATGTTCCGGAAAGTTTGCTCCTTTACAATTACATTGTTCAGTTATCCTGTACATAAGCTGGCCAATATTCATTTCGACTCAACATATGGACCAAAGACACCCCGAATCAACCAGCCCCGATGCTCAAAACAAGGGGAACGAGGAGTCGCTTGCGGATTACGTGAAGCGCATGGAAACCGAGGAAAACCTCAGAAAGCTTGCACAAAAGCTGGAAAGCGACCTGAAAAATCCGCGTAAGCCGGACTCGTCCACCGCGGACGTATCCACGCGGGACGTTTCCACGCCGGACGTTTCCACGCCGGACTTATCTTTTGAGAAGTTTGATGCTAAACGCAAACGGCGTGGTCAGTAGCCATACCAGTCGCCCCACCAGTGTTGCAATTTTTTCCTGATTTCTTCTTCACGCGCGTTTCTCCCAGGCTCGAAGAACTTAGTCCCCTTCAACTCGTCGGGCAGGAAATCCTGTTTCGCGAAGTTCCCCTCAAAATCGTGCGAATATTTGTAGTCTTTTCCGTAGCCGATCTGTTTCATCAGCTTCGTGGGCGCATTACGCAGGTGCAGGGGCACAGGCAGGTGCGCAGTGCGCGTGGCGGCCTCTATCGCCTCACCGATTGCCATGTAGCTCGCATTGCTTTTCGGCGAAGTGGCGAGGTAAACCGCCGTTTGGGAAAGTATAATGCGGCATTCGGGATAGCCGATCACATTCACGGCCTGCATGCATGCATTGGCCATAATCATTGCGGTCGGGTTGGCATTCCCGATGTCCTCTGAGGCCATTATGAGCATCCTGCGGGCAATGAATGACGGGTCTTCGCCTGCCACGATCATCCGGGCCATCCAGTAAACCGCTCCGTTTGGGTCGCTGCCACGGAGCGACTTGATGAACGCCGAGATAATATCATAATGCTGCTCGCCGGACTTGTCGTAACGGGCGATGTTCTGCTGTGCCACTTCGGTGACCCATTCATCGGTGATTTCGATCTTTTTGGCGTCTCCCTTACCGAGTACCACCAATTCCAGCAGGTTCAGTAGCTTGCGGCCGTCGCCGCCGGAAAGACGCATTAACGCGTCATATGACTTGAATTTGATATTCTTTTCTTTCAGCCATGGATCTTTCTCCAGGGCACGTGCGATGAGATCCTTCAATTCTTTTTCACCGAATGCTTCCAGAATGTAAACCTGGCAGCGGGAGAGCAATGCGGAATTGATTTCAAACGAGGGATTTTCGGTGGTGGCGCCGATTAGTGTAACCTGACCTTTTTCCACCGCTCCGAGCAATGCGTCCTGCTGACTCTTATTGTACCGGTGAATTTCGTCTATAAAAAGAATCGCGGGGAAAAGACCTGATGGCCGCGACAGTACTTCGCGCAGGTCTTTTACACCGGAGCTAATCGCACTGAGATTATAAAACTGCCGTTTGGTGGTTTCCGCAATGAGCAATGCGAGGGTAGTTTTCCCCACACCGGGAGGTCCCCAGAATATCATCGAGGGAATGGCATTCTGTAAAATGGCGCGCCGTAGCGGTCCTTTCGGGCCGAGGAGCTTTTCCTGCCCCACGAAATCGTCTAACGTCCGCGGGCGGAGGCGTTCGGCGAGGGGCGTGGTAATCGTGTTCATGAGTGAAGTGTCCGGAATTAGCTTGTTAATGTAAGGTAAATTTAACACAAAAAAAGCGCGGCATAGTCCGCCACGCTTTCTGAGAATGTATTTAAACGTTTAAACAGGCTGCTATCAAAAAGTCAGTCTGTCGAGTGTCATCTGCTTTTTCAGGTTACCCAATGCGCCAAAAACCAGGTTATAAACTGATTGTATATTTATCTTCATCAAATCTGCGATCTCGTGATTGTTCAGGTTCATGTAGAATTTGAGGAAGATAGCTTCGCGCTGGCGGCGTGGCAGGCCGTTGATGGCCACATTCAGGTGCTGGTTGGTCGATTCGAACTCTTCCTCAGAAATCAGTTGGTTCTCGTGTGACGGGGTGTTGATATGCCAGTATTCAACCGGGATATCCTCGTTGCTGGTATGCTTTTGTTGTGCATTCAAATGGCGTACCAATTTGCGTTTAATGGACGCCATCAGGTAAAAGCGAACCGAAGTAGTGTCACCGAGCGTCATGCGGTTTCTCCATAATTCTACAAACAAATCGTGGATACAATCCTTGATAAGAGGCTTGTCGATAGTGAATTGCGAACAGTACTGGTAAAGAATGTGAACGTAAGAGCGGTAGAGGCATGCGTAGGCATTTTCATCGCCTTTTCTGAACTGATCCCAAAAACAGAGTTCTTCTTCTTGCTTGTAGCGTAGGTGAGCCATTGTTTGGACAGGATTTGGAATTGGGGTTAGGAATGATTGTGAATAATGTCATTATTACACTTGTAAATATATTTATAAAAAAACATATTTTAAAAATATTTTCATCATAAAATTATATTTCAAAGGTTAATGATACTATTTCCTGAAAATCGCTGCTTTTTATAAACTTAGCGCGGTAAACTTGAAATTTTCTCCGTCAAAAAGGCCCTTATCGCTTAGTTTCAGCGAGGGGATCACCAGTAATGCCATGAATGACAGTGACATAAACGGCGATTTTAAGGTCGATCCGAGCGTGTCTTTGACAAAACGATCGATGTTTGTGTAACTTTCGGCGACTTCATATCCATCCCGGTCGGTCATTAATCCGGCGATCGGGAGGCCGATCAAATGCCCGGATCCTGCCCCCACAGCCGATAGTCCGCCCCTTGCTTCCACCACCAGGTTCACTGCCCGCGCAATACTTTCATCATCACATCCTATACATATTATATTGTGCGAATCATGGGCAACCGACGAGGCCAATGCTCCCTGCTTCAAGCCAAAGTTGCGGATAAATGCGATGGCCGGAGGCGCGGGCCTATAGCGGTTCACGACCACCACCTTCAATACGTCCTTTTCCAGATCGGGGACTATTGCACCGTCGATAATTTTTGCCTGCGTTATCCACTCATTTGTAACCAATTGACCATCCAAAGCCTCGATTACCCTGATCTGCGCTTCGGAATTATTTGCAGGGTATAGGAATTCAGCCGCAGTCTTCGGTCGGCATTCAAAAAAATTGGGATGCCCGCTGCGCAAATCGGCAATTAACGACGTACCATTTTGGGCAACGAGCTCGCCGTCGATCCAGGTTTCGAGGATATTAAATGCTTGCGGGTTGTCAATCAGAATAAAATCGGCGGCATCGCCCACGCGCAGCAATCCGGCATTCAGACTGTAATGCATTACGGGATTAATGCAAGCGGCTTGCAGCACATTCCAGAGATCGTACCCGAGCGCGAGGGCCCGTTTGACGAGCACATTAATGTGTCCTTCTACGAGATTGTCAGGATGTTTGTCATCGGAGCAGAACATAATGCGGTCAGGAAAGTCGGCGATAAGAGGGATCAGCGCATCGAAATTCCGAGCGGCACTACCTTCACGGATCAGGATTTTTATGCCGTAATCGATCTTCTCGCGCGCCTCCGCATACGTGAAGCACTCATGATCTGTACTAATGCCGTAACCCGCATATCGTTTCGCCGCTTCGCCGCGCAGGCCGGGCGCGTGGCCGTCTATTACTTTATTATAATGTTTGGCCCAATTGATTTTGGCCATCATATCGGGATCTTCATTCAAAACCCCTGGGAAATTCATAACCTCCGCCAGATAACCTATATCCTCGCTGGCCAGCAGCTCACCCACTTGTTCCGCATCTACAAAGGCCCCGGCCGTTTCAAAAGCCGTCGCGGGGACACACGAAGGCGCACCGAAGCAGAATTTAAACGGGACACGCCTGCCGTCTTCGATCATGAAATGCACTCCTTCCACACCCAGCACGTTGGCAATTTCGTGCGGGTCGGATACGGTCGCGATCGTCCCATGTACGACAGCCAGCCTCGCAAATTGCGCGGGCGTGAGCATGGAGCTCTCCACATGTACGTGCGCATCGGTGAAGCCGGGCAACACATAAGGTAGGGAAGGGTTTTCGGGGCCAAGAATTTCGATTCGGGAAATATGCTTCCCGGAAATGCTGAGCCTGGCTTCCAGGATGGTCTTTTCGAAGATGTTGATCAGGTTAACTTTCATAATGTTGTGTTAAAAGCAGGTAAATGACCGGAAATGGGAATCTTGCGGAATTCCTTCTGGTATTGCATGGGGCTTTTGCCGGTGTGGAGTTTAAAATATTTGTTGAAGTTGGCGAAGTTATTGAAACCGCTTTCAAAGCAAACCTGCGCCACGGGGATGCGGCTTTCAGAAAGGAGCTTGCAGGCATGGCCGATCCGGAGTTCGAGCAGGAACTGTGAATAGGTCTTGCGGCTGCGGCTTTTGAAATACCGGCAAAACGAATGCGGGCTGATGTTGGCCACTTCCGCAATCTCCTCGATGGATATCTTCTTCTGGAAGTTGGAGATAGAATATTGGTAAATGTGGTTAATGCGGTCGGTATCGTATTGGTCGTACTCGTTCTGGTACTGTGTGTTGGAAAGGACGTTGATTTCCTCGCAATGGGCCAGGGTTTCGAGTATTTGCATTAAAGAAATAATCGGGTTGCCGTTGGTCTGGTTGAGGAGCTCGTGCAAAAGCGTCTTTACTTTATCGGTGCCTTCGCCGAGTATCTTCATCCCCAGGCGGGCTTTCACGAGCAAATCGTGGATCGACTTGTTTTCGGGCAGTGCCAGGAAATTTTTGCCAAAAATTTCTTCCGAAAAATGGACGACGGTCGCCTGTGCGTAAAGCTCGCTGCCGCGCTGGAAGTACTTTTCGTCGCAACGCCAGTAATGTGGGAGGTTCGGGCCGATCAGCAGCAGGTCGCCGCTTTGGAAACTGCGGATATTATCGCCCACGAACTGTGTGCCGGAACCCTGTTCGATGTGAATGAGCTCTAACTCAGGGTGGTAATGCCAGCGGTTGTAGAAGTAGAGCACCACGTCGCGCCGGATGCTGAATGATTTTTGTAAGCCTCTCGGGACTTTAAGTAGCTGCGGTTTCACAAATAATTACATGATTAAAACCGTTAAAGAGAAATATATGCCAATATAGTTGAAAAATTTGCTAATGTCTGAGTTCATTGTATTCAAATAATTCTGTTGTTTTGCTGATATATTCTATTTGGCATCACTGAGAACCAGTGGAATATACCAGATTACCATTCACCTGAACATTAATATGGCGTCCCAATTCCTGAAAGTTCACCCTTCCGATAATGTAATCGTGGCATTGCGCGACCAGCCCGCGGGCTCGGACGTGACCTACGAGGGGAACATTTACAACCTTCAATACGGCGTTTCTGCCAAGCACAAATTTGTCACCGAGGATATCGAAACCGGCGGCGCCATTATTATGTACGGTGTGCTCGTAGGCCGGGCTACCCAGCCGATCAAAAGAGGCGAGCCGATCACGACATTCAACCTGAAGCACGACGCGCACGACTACAGTACGGCTAATCGCCAGCCATATTCTTACACGCAGCCTGACGTAAGTCACTGGCAAAACCGGACTTTCAAAGGTTACCACCGTGAAGACGGCCGAGTAGGAACTTACAACTACTGGCTCGTAGTACCATTGGTATTCTGCGAAAACCGCAACGTGCTGATCATGAAGGACGCATTCGAGCGTGAGCTCGGATACGCGCAAACCGACATGTACCGCGAGCAGGTACGCGAGTTCCTGCATTTGTACCAGCAGGGCGATATGCGCACCATCAAAAACCTGGAAACTTTTGTAGACGCACCGGCTGCTAAAAAGAAACCGGAACGCCCGTTCAAAAATGTGGATGGTGTTAAATTCCTCACGCACGAGGGCGGCTGCGGCGGCACGCGCCTGGATGCGAACACATTATGTTCGCTCTTCGCGGCTTACGCAGTGCATCCCAATGTGGCGGGTATCACGGTACTAAGCCTGGGTTGCCAGAACTCCGAGTTGAAAACACTCGAAGACGAAATCCGAAAGCGCGATCCGCATTTCAACAAGCCATTCTTTGCATTTGAGCATCAGAAAGGCACTGAGTACTCGCTCATGTCGGGTGCAATCAAGGAGACTTTCATGGGGTTAACCAAAATCAATGAGTTTGAGCGCTCCGATGCACCGTTGTCAAAACTTTCGGTAGGGCTGAAATGCGGTGGGTCGGATGGCTTCTCCGGTATTTCTGCAAACCCGGTATTGGGGCATTTGTCTGATCTGGTTGTAGGATTGGGCGGACAAACACTTCTGGCAGAATTCCCTGAATTGAACGGGGTAGAGCAGGAGCTGCTCAACCGCTGCGTAACCGAAGAAAAGGCAGCCAAATTCGAGAAACTCATGCGCGACTACGCGGGCAAAGCCGAAGCCGTAGGTTCCGCATTTGCATTCAACCCATCACCTGGTAATATCAAAGACGGGCTCATCACGGACGCGATCAAATCGGCCGGAGCGGCTAAAAAAGGCGGTAATGCATACGTTTCCGACGTTTTGAACTACACCGAACGCGCAACGGAGTCAGGTTTGCACCTCGTTTGCACGCCAGGTAACGATGTGGAAGCGACCACCGGCCAAACCGCCGCAGGTGCGAACATTATCCTTTTCACCACCGGCCTCGGCACCCCAACGGGTAACCCGATCTGCCCGGTTGCAAAAGTAGCGACCAACTCCGCACTCGCCCAGCGCATGCCCGACGTGATCGATTTCGACTGTGGACCTGTCGTGGATGGCACGCAATCAATCGAACAGAATGCCGAAGCATTGCTGGAATACGTGATCAAAGTTGCCAGCGGCGAGCTCACCAAAGCGCAGCAACTCGGCCAGGATGATTTTATTCCGTGGAAAAGGGGCGTTTCATTATAAACCGCTTAATCCGTTCAATTAAGTTGCGTTGTTAGTCCTTCTCCGTCGGTTAAAACCGACGGTATTAGATTGAAATGTTAGCAGAGAAAATCTATTGCCGGGGGCTTTATCCCCCGGATCGGTAATAGATTGAAATTTTAGCAGAGAAGCAAATCTATTGCCGGGGGCTCTATCCCCGGATCGGTATTAGATTGAAATTTTAGCAAAGAAGCAAGATCTATTGCCGGGGGCTTTATCCCCCGGATTGGTAATAGATTGAAATTTTAGCAGAGAAGCAAATCTATTGCCGGGGGCTTTATCCCCCGGATCCAAAGCAAAGGAATTGCAAAGGAAAAGGATTGCAGATTAAAAAGATTTCAATCAAATGAATTGCAGAGCAACAGAACTGCATTGCAATAGCAAGGCAATAACGATAACAAGGCAAAAGCACAGCTTTTGCCCAAGACCAACAGACAAGTATCATTAACTCAGGGCTTCGGCCTTGGGCCTAGACCAACTATCTATGTTTAATCTAACAGGAAAAACAGCACTGGTAACGGGTGGAGCGAGCGGGATCGGATTGGCGATCTCTAAAACTTTCGCGAAGCAGGGAGCCTATGTGCACATTCTGGAACTCAATATTGATCTGGCTAACCAGGTGGTGAGCGAAATCACTGCGGAAGGCGGACAAGCGGAGGCACACGCACTGGACATCTCCAAACAGGCGGATGTCGTGAACATTATCAATAGTATTGCCGCACAGCACCCGATCAATATTTTGGTCAATAATGCAGGTATCGCACATATCGGCAAGGCGGATACTACGGCCGAAATCGATTTTGACAGGGTGATTAATATCAATGTCAAAGGCGTCTACAACTGCCTGATGGCTACGATTCCGCATTTGAAATCCAATGGCGGAGGGGTGATTTTGAACATGGCTTCCATTGCCGCAACAGTAGGAATACCCGACCGCTTTGCTTATTCTACTGCAAAAGGTGCGGTTTACTCCATGACATTGTCGGTAGCCCGCGATTATCTGGCGGACGGTATCCGTTGCAACAGCATTTCGCCGGCGCGCGTGCATACACCGTTCGTGGATGGTTTTATTTCGAAAAACTATCCGGGCAAGGAACAGGAAATGTTTGAAAAACTGTCCAAAACCCAGCCGATCGGACGGATGGCGAAGCCCGAGGAGATCGGTGCATTGGCCTTGTATCTCTGCTCGGACGAAGCAGGTTTTATCACCGGTTGCGATTATTTGATTGACGGGGGATTTGAGAAGCTAAATAATTAGGTGAAAAGCTGTAAGCCATAGGCTATAAGCTATAAGCCCGAACCTTGTTGACACTTTGGTAAAATTTAAAACACATTAAACATCAAGACGCGGAAGTAATCTCATAGAGCTTACAGCTTATAGCCTATCGCTTAAAGCTTTCCCGTCCCAAATATCCTTTTCCATGAAACTCTTTCGATTTGGTGCATTTGAAAATGAAAAGCCGGGCGTAGAATTGGCCGACGGTACGAAGCTGGATGTCTCGGCATTTGGTGAAGATTATAATGAGAAATTCTTTGCGACCGACGGCATCGCGCGTTTGTCGACCTGGCTGGAAACCAATGCGGCGTCTGCGCCGAAAGTGGTGGAAGGCTTCCGTTACGGTTCCTGCGTGGCGCGTCCTTCGAAAATCGTCTGCATTGGTATGAACTATGCCAAACATGCTTATGAATCAGGAGCGACGGAGCTTCCGAAAGAGCCGATCATTTTCTTCAAATCGACCACTGCATTGTGCGGGCCGTTTGACCAGGTGATTATCCCGAGAAACTCGGAGAAAACCGACTGGGAAGTAGAGCTGGCCGTGGTAATCGGTAAGAAAGCAAGCTACGTCGATGAAGCCAATGCATTGGATTACGTGGCCGGTTACGCAGTTCACAACGATTATTCGGAACGGGCGTTCCAAATGGAGCGCGGTGGGCAATGGGTGAAAGGTAAAAGCAATGATACCTTCGCGCCGCTGGGCCCATATATGGTCACTTCCGACGAAGTAGGCAATGCTAATGACCTCGATTTGTGGCTGAGCCTGAACGGCAAGAAAATCCAGGATAGCAATACATCCGATATGATTTTCCAGATCCCGTTCCTGGTAAGCTACCTTAGCCAATTCATGACGCTGCTTCCGGGAGATGTGATTACGACCGGCACACCAGCGGGCGTGGGCTTGGGCATGAAGCCTCCGGTTTACCTCAAAGCAGGTGACGTAGTAGAATTGGGTATTGAAAAACTGGGTTCACAAAAACAGGAAGCGATTGCCTGGAAGGCGACGGTATAAGGGA
Organism: Dyadobacter fermentans; assembly: GCF_019924045.1. Taxonomy (GTDB): domain Bacteria; phylum Bacteroidota; class Bacteroidia; order Cytophagales; family Spirosomataceae; genus Dyadobacter; species Dyadobacter fermentans_A. Next base: position 38,279 of record NZ_JAHXBN010000005.1, read on the forward strand.
GTTTGCCACGTTCGTGGTCATAAATAGTCAGGGATGATCAGGTATAGTCATTAATAGTCAGGTGTGGTCATGTTCTGTCAAGTGTAGTCACTGATAGTCAAGCCTTGACAATGAATGACAATACCTGACAACACCTGACCACACTTGACAACGAATGACCACAAATGACAATGGATGACAACACATGACCATACTTGACAGCCGAACCAAGTTACCAGCACAGTAAAGAAGTTATGACGATAGACGCTCACCAGCATTTCTGGATATTCGACGAGGAACGTGATTCGTGGATCACACCCGACATGCAGGTTATCCGGCGGAATTTTCTACCGGAGGACCTCTGGCCGGTCCTCAAAGCCAATAAAATAGATGGCTGCGTGGCGGTGCAGGCGTCACAGAACGATGCCGAAACGGAGTTTTTGCTGCATTTGGCCGAAGCCAATGACTTTGTGAGAGGTGTGGTAGGATGGGTAGATCTCAAAGCGGTGAATTTGTATGATCAGCTCGAAAGATACTCGCAGTTTGAGAAATTGAAAGGCTTCCGCCACGTGGCGCAGGGGCAGCCGGAAGGCTTTCTGCTGCAACCGGAGTTTATCCGGGGCGTGGGTACGCTGGTCGCATTCGATTTTACCTACGACATTCTCATTTACCAAAACCAGTTGAAGGAAGCATTCAATTTCGCGGTGAAGCTGCCGAATGTGCATTTCGTGCTGGACCATATTGCCAAGCCGCTCATCAAAGCACAGGAGTTGCAACCTTGGGCCGATGACATTCGCCGGCTCGCCGAATTACCGAATGTGCATTGCAAGGTATCTGGTATGGTGACCGAAGCCAACTGGATGCATTGGGAAAAAGCCGACTTCCGGCCTTATCTCGACGTGGTTTTCGAAGCATTCGGTACGGAACGCATTATGTATGGCTCCGACTGGCCGGTATGCCTGGTGGCGGGTGAGTATGAGGGCGCGAAGGGAATCCTCACCGACTACCTGAGCATGTTCTCCGACGACGAAGTACGTGACGTAATGGGCAATAACGCGAGACGCTTTTATAACCTCGATATTTAAATAGTATTATGAAAAGATATTGTCTTGCGGTGGACCTGGTCGACGACCCGCAAATGATTGCGGAGTACGAAGGTTATCACAAACAAATCCAGCCGGAAATCCATAAAAGCATTACCGATGCCGGTATTACGGTGATGGACATTTACCGGGTCGGTAACCGCCTGTTCATGATCATGGAGACAGAAGACAATTTTAGTTTTGAAACAAAAGCCCAGATGGACGCCGACAATCCGAAAGTACAGGAATGGGAGCAGCTCATGTGGAAATACCAACAGGCATTGCCCACTGCCAAACCCGGCGAAAAGTGGGTATTAATGGAACAGATATTTGCCCTCTGAGAATAAAGGTCGTAGTATGAACTAGCATTCGAACAGGTTGAGTAAACTATTTTACGCATTATCCATCCTTATTTTATCATTTGCATTGCTTTCATCTCAGCCCCGCCAGGCTGTGGAAGTGAAGTTGATGAGTTTCAACATCCGGCATGGGCTGAATAACCAGGAGGAGTCGAACCTGAGGGATATTTTAAGGATAATCAAGGAAAATGACCCGGACCTTGTGGCATTGCAGGCTGTCGACAGCCTGATGGACAAAGGGAAGGTGCAGTTCCAACTGAGGCAGATCGCCACGCAGACGGGAATGTATTATGCGTACGCCGTGGCCGATACCAATGAAAACGGGACGCAGGGGGTAGGAATCCTTTCGAACTGGCCGTTTGAGAAAACTCAGGTGATCAATCTGCCCAAAACAGCTGGGGCCGACCCGAAAGTGCTGCAATGCGGATTGATCCGGCTGTCGAGATCGGTTACCTTCCGGTTTTGTAACTCCCGGCTCGAATATGCTTCGGTAATGGACCGCGCCTTGCAGGCGGCTTATATTAACCAAATGCTCGTCAACAGCGTCCAGCCTGTGCTCTTAGGCATGGATATGGGCGCCAGACCGAACGAGCAACCTTACTTTTCGTTCCGAAGAAACTGGCAGGACGCTGCCCGCGGATCACAGATGCAGACCTGGAACGAAGGTTTACCGGGCGACCGGCTCGATTACATTTTTGCCTTGCTCAACAACAAGGTCCGCATTAAAAACTACAAGGTGATCCGAAATTATCCGGACGTTTCTGATCACTATCCCATTCAGGCCACCATCGAATTTTGGTAGAAAATGAATTACTCAAATTGGAAGATCGGATTATTTATTCCCTGCTATGTTGATCAGTTTTATCCACAAGTAGGGATCGCAACACTCGAATTACTTGAAAAACTCGGCTGTACAGTTACATTTCCTTTGAACCAGACCTGCTGCGGTCAGCCGATGGCCAACTCCGGATTCGAACATTTGTCACGCTCGTGCGACAATCTCTTTTATGACATTTTCAAAGATTGCGACTACGTGGTATCGCCATCGGGGAGCTGTGTGCTGCATATTAAGGACCATTTGAAGGCCGATAACAAAGCCGACGAATCAAAAGTACTGCGCAAGAAAGTGTACGAACTCGTCGAATTTATAACCGACATTTTGAAAATAGACACCATCGAAGCGGAGTTTCCGCATCGGGTAGGTTTGCATCAGGGATGCCACGGTCAGCGCGGGCTGCATTTATCACAAATGTCGGAGCTGAATGCGGCGCCGTTTTCGAAGCCGGTATCGCTTTTGAAACAAGTGAAGGGTATCGAGCTGGTCGACCTCGACCGCACGGACGAATGCTGCGGCTTCGGCGGGACGTTCTGTGTTAGCGAAGAAGCAGTGTCGGTGAAAATGGGCAAGGACCGCGTGGCGGATCACATTCGCCACAATGCGGAGTACATTACCGGCTCGGATATGAGTTGCCTGATGCATTTGGGAGGTATTCTCAAACGCGGCAATTCGAATGTGCAGGTGATGCACATCGCCGAGATTCTGAATGCAGGGATCAAAAAACAAAAACCGGAGCCCGTACATTGAGCCCCGGTGTATACAAAGTTTATGCGCTGGGATGGAATCTGAGAAGCGCCCCGTTATTAGTTGATTGAAGAAACAACGCGGCTGGTTGTAGTCAAAATATCAAACGATTGTGCAGTCTTCTCTTTACCATCCGTGATTTCGAACGTGTAGGTACCGTCCATCAAGGTTGATAAATCGAAGTATTTCAGGTAGTTGTTTTCAACTTTACGGTTTTCTGAGAAAAGCACATTCTTTTCGTTATCCAGAATACGTACGACTACATTCTTCGAAATTGGATTATTATAAGAAACGCGGAATTGCAATGGTTTAACCTGCAGAACGGTCAGCTTGGTAGAAGCGTTTTCAGTTTTGTCTGCGGTAGCGAACTTGTCTTGGGCATTAGCTGCGAATGCCGATCCTGATAAAAGCAAACCGGTAACGGCTGCGATAATAAGAGTGTTTTTGGTTTTCATAGGAGTTAATATTTAATGTCTAAAAAAAGTTAAACTGAACTTAGTTCAGACTCCGATGCCCCGATCGAAAAACTTTGTTGATTCAAAAGTATAAGATATTGCAATACAAGAAAATAGCATTTTTTCGATTTGTAAAAAGTTGTTTATTAAACAAACAGCAAACTTGAAATAGTGCAATGAATGTGAAAAGTATAAATCTTATTCTTCTTTAAATACCATTATCTAATTGTTAAGGCAGCTATGTCCAAAACAGTAATGGAGCACGCGGAGGCTTCCGAAGTGTTCAACAGAGACGAACCTTACGTAAACTGGCATGACGAAACCCTGTGGTTCGTCCGCCAGAAGCGCGATAAATCATCCAAACAATTGCCCGAGTGGGAGCAGCTCCGCGAAGCCGCATCGGGTATCAAGCATTATGTGCTCTCACATCTCGACGAACTGCTGATTTCTTTCGAACAAAAAGCAAAGGAAAACGGGGTGCAGGTGCATTGGGCCGCGAATGCGGCAGAGCATAACGAGATCGTACTCGGGCTTTTGAAGAAGCATAAGATCGACAAGATGGTCAAAAGCAAGTCGATGCTCACCGAGGAATGCCATATGAACGAGTTCCTGCAAAAGAACGGCATTGAAGTCATCGATACCGACCTGGGCGAACGCATTGTGCAGCTCCGCAACGAGCCACCGAGCCATATTGTACTCCCGGCTATCCACCTGAAAAAGAAGGATATCGGCGATCTTTTCCACGAGCATTTAGGCACCGACGCCGGGGCCACCGACCCGCAATACCTCACCGAAGCCGCCCGCCAGCATTTGCGCGACAAATTTCTGACGCGCAGGGCTGCGTTGACAGGCGTCAATTTCGCAGTGGCGGAAACAGGTAGTTTTGTAGTTTCGACCAACGAAGGTAATGCCGATATGGGCGCCCATTTGGCCGACATTCACATTGCCTGCATGGGTTTTGAGAAGATTATTCCCAAACAGGAGCACCTGGGCGTATTCCTGCGCCTGCTCGCACGAAGCGCCACCGGTCAGCCGATTACCACTTACAGCAGCCATTTTAAAAAGCCGCGCGAGGGGCAGGAAATGCACATTGTGATTGTTGATAATGGGCGGAGTACCCAGCTTGGGAGGAAGGATTTCAGAAATTCCTTGAAATGCATCCGCTGCGGGGCTTGTATGAATACCTGCCCGGTTTACCGCAGGAGCGGCGGGCATAGCTATCATAATGCCGTTGCCGGGCCGATCGGTTCTATTCTCGCGCCGAACTTGGATATGACTAAGAATGCCGACTTGCCTTTTGCAAGTACATTATGCGGAAGCTGCTCGAATGTATGCCCGGTGAAAATCGACATTCACGACCAGTTGTATAAATGGCGGCAGGTGCTTGTGAAAGAAGGCCATGTGCATAAGAGCAAGGAAATAGGCATCCGGGCCATGTCGACGGTGCTGGCTGCGCCACGGTTTTACCAATGGTCGGGCAGGCTGGGGCGGACGGTGATGCGCGCTATGCCATTCATGGTCAACAATGCATTGAACCCGTGGTACAAACAACGTGACATGCCCGAGCCACCCAAAGAAAGCTTCCGCGACTGGTATATCCGTAACAGAAAGAATTGATATGAGCTCACGAGATAGAATTTTAAGCCAGATCAGGCAGAACAAACCTGAGGAAGTGGCGCTGCCGTCGGTAACCACTTTTGTCAGCCATTTTGAAAATACGGAAGATAAATTCCGCGAAATGCTCAGCCTGATTTACACCGAGGTGATCGTGGTGAAAAACCTGGAAGAGCTCGCGGTGAAGGCCGAGGAACTTTACGCGGGCGTCGTGAACCGCGCTACGACCATTCCCGCATTAAGCGCCTGGGCGGATTTCAGCCTCAATGTGTCCGACCCGCACGAGCTCGAAACCGTGGAAATAGCCATTGTACAAGCTGAATTTGGTGTGGCGGAAAACGGGGCGGTATGGATATCGGACCAATATTTGCCGCATCGGGTATTGCCATTTATTACCCAAAATCTCGCATTCGTGATCCCGCGTAACGCGCTCGTGGACAATATGCATGAGGCGTATGTGCGCTTGCAGGACACGCTGGGCTGGGGCTGCTTTATTGCAGGTCCGTCAAAAACTGCTGATATTGAGCAATCGCTGGTCATCGGCGCGCACGGAGCGCGCAGTATGGTGATCTTCCTGCTCGAAGGCGAATAGTTTTGTATGGACCAACAGGTAACACTCAGACCGTTCACAAGAAATATTGCCGAAAGGCTGGCCCAACTGGCCAATAACAAAAATGTAGTAGCGCAGGTGAGGGACAATTTTCCCTCGCCCTACACGCTCTCCGACGCTCATTACTGGATCGACTTCTGCAATGCCCGACACAGTGGCGAGAGCTTTCACCGCGCGATCTATTATAAGGAGGAATTTGTAGGCGGGATAGGTGTGTTGCGTCAGGAAGATATTCATCGCAACAATGCCGAGATCGGCTACTGGCTCGGCGAACCCTACTGGGGGCTTAACATTACCACCGCCGCAGTAATGCAAATGACCGACTGGATTTTTGCCAATACCACCATCACAAGGCTCTTTGCAGGGGTATTTCAAACCAACCCAGCTTCGATGCGCGTGCTGGAAAAAGCCGGTTACAAACTGGAAGCGATTCACCGCAAGGCCATTATCAAAAACAACCAGGTCCTGGACGAACATTTGTTTGTGAAGCTAGCCGGTGAATGAGCTTTAAAAATGTATTTTTACGCTCTGTAAAATTACACTTTCCAATATGCCCAAGATTATCGTTGCGATCGACGGTTATTCGAGTTGTGGGAAATCCACGACGGCGAAACTGGTTGCCAAGCAATTGAATTACCCTTACATCGACACCGGTGCGATGTACAGGGCTGTTACACTGTATTTTATCCAAAACCATATCAGTCTTACCAACCCGAAGGAAGTGGAAAACGCACTTTCCAAGGTACACATTTCCTTCCGTCGCCACCCTGAGCTTGGGCGCAACGATACGTATCTGAACGGTTTGAATGTCGAGGACGAGATCCGGAAAATGTATGTTTCCGAACGGGTAAGTGAGGTGAGTGCTATCGCCGAAGTGCGGCATGCATTGGTGGCGCAGCAGCAGAGAATGGGTAAAACGAAAGGCATAGTAATGGACGGCCGCGACATCGGTACAGTCGTATTTCCGCAGGCCGAGTTGAAAATTTTCATGACGGCCGATCCGATGATCCGTGCACATCGCCGCCAATTGGAATTAATGGAAAAAGGCGACATTGTGGATCTGGGAGAAATCCTGGAAAACCTTAAAACCCGCGATTACATTGATACGACTCGCACCGAAAGCCCGCTCCGCCAGGCCGAGGATGCCATTTATATTGATAACTCATTCATGACCCTCGACGAGCAGGTGGAAGTGGTGGTGCGCCTTGCCGATGAGCAGATCGGGCTGTCGCTCAGACGCCGCGCCGCCGACAATAGCTGATATGCCCTCATTCGACTACGATTACCTTATTATAGGGCAGGGGATAGCGGGCACGTCCGTGGCCTGGCATCTGCACGATTTGGGAATGAGCTTTCAAATCGTTGGTGACGCTTCAATGCCCTCTTCCTCACGCGTTGCAGCAGGTATTTTCAATCCGTTGACAGGCAAAAAGCTGGTCAAGACCTGGCTGGCCGATGATCTTTTCCCTTACGCAAGAACATTTTACGGAAACCTGGAAGCAAAACTGGACCGTAAAATAATGCACCTTACCCCAATATACCGGCCTTTCCGGTCAATCGAGGAGCAAAATACCTACCTCGCCCAAACGGCTGACCCGGGCATTAGTCCTTATGTAGCCCAAACCCCCGACCCCGGAGCAGAAATGCCTTATGTAAATGCGGATTTCGGTGGTTTGGAGGTGGTGCAGTCGGGCTGGATCGATCTGCCGGCATTGCTGGACGGCAGCCGCTCGTATTTTCAGGAACGACATTTATATGTAGAAGCCGCATTCAACGCCGCCGATCTTACGAGGACCGAGGAGGGTGTTGAATGGCGGGACAAGCGGTTCAAAACGGTCATTTTTTGCCAGGGTTTTTTTGCGTTGGAAAACAGCTGGTTCAACTGGCTGCCGTTTACGCCCGTAAAAGGACAAATCCTGGAAATTGCCACGGACGTTCCGGTGAAACCGTACATCATCAATCAGGGAATATTCGCATTACCGGTGGCTGAAAATAGGATGAAAGTGGGGGCGACATACTCGTGGAACCCGCTCGACTGGGAGGTTACGGAAGCCGCGACAGAGGAACTGGAAGCGAAATTGCGCGGCCCGCTTAGCACCGGTTACACACTAATGGGCGCTCAGGCGGGTATACGCCCATCCGTGCGTGATCGCCGGCCGCTGATCGGTATCCATCCGGAGTTTCCTAATGTGTGTATTTTCAATGGGTTAGGCACAAAGGGCGTTACGCTTGCTCCATTTCTCGCGAAAGAGTTTTGTAACCACCTGATTTACGGCAAAGAATTGAACCCGCTAGTGAATATAAAAAGGTATTTTTCGTTATATTTCCGTTGACGTCAGCCTAAGCAATATGAGCAGAAGATATATTTACACATTAACCTTTTCGATCGGTCTTTTAGCAGTTTTTGGATTATTCAACGACTCAATAGCACAGCGCTATCCTTCACAGGAGACTTTTGGAAAGAACCGGGTCCAGTATAAGAAGTTCAACTGGAAGATTTTCCGGACCACCAATTTCGAAATATACCATTACCAGGGCGGGACCAATCTCGCAAAGCTGACGGCTCAGTATGCGGAGAGCGAGTTCGATAAAATCACCGATGTGCTCGGCTGGACGCCCTATAACCGCGTAAAAATATTCCTGTACAACTCACCCGCTGAGCTCGAACAGAGCAACATGGGGCTTTCGGTGCTGGATAACCTTTCGGACCAGAAACTGAACCTCTCGCAGTCGCGCGTGGAAGTTGCATATACAGGCGACCAGATTGGTTTCCGTAAAAAACTCGTACGGGATATCAGCCTTCTTTTCGTATACGACATGCTGTATGGCGGCAATATGAAAGAGGCGCTGCAAAGTTCACTCCTGCTTACATTGCCGGAATGGTTTATGTCAGGAACAGCCGCTTATATTGCAGAAGGCTGGTCGCCGGAGCTGAACGATTATATGCGTGATTTCTTCAAAAACCGCAATATCCGCAAGCCGACGCTCATGACAGGCGATGACGCAACGCTGATCGGACATTCGATCTGGAACTATATCGCGGAACGTTACGGAAAGGATAAGATTTCCGACATTCTCAACCTCACCCGCATTATCCGCACCGAGCAAACCAGCATCACCAGTACCCTCGGCGTGCAATCGTACAACCGTTTCCTCCGTGACTGGCGGGCTTATTACCTGAACCAGACGAAGAACGCAGAGCAGTTCTATGCAGATCCCAGCCCGACCTGGAAGTATAAACTGAACGAATTCAACGTGACCGATGCGAGTGCGGTGATCAAAGTATCGCCTGACAAGAAATTTACGGCGGTGAGCGAGATCAAAAATGGTCGTTACCGCGTGTATTTGTTTGATAGTGAGTCGGGGTCGAAAAAGGTGGTGCGCCAAGGCAAATTGGACATTATCGGCGGTCGGATGAAAACACAGCCACCGCTTTTGGGTTGGTCGAGAAACAATGAACTGACGATTCTGGCCAATGAAAACGATAAGAAGAACCTGTACCGATACGAAAATGTAGGTACCAAGAAAATCAGGATTAAAACAAAACGTAACATCCGCGGCCTGGACCAGATTGTAGATATGGATGTGTCGCACGACGGTTCGATGCTCGCCGTGAGCGCGGACAAGGCCGGTCAGAACGATATTTTCCTCATCAGCGTAGCGCGGGCTTCCGCATTGCCACTCACCAGTGACCTTTACGACGACCTTTCACCGCGCTTTATCCAGGGTTCTTCCCGACGGGTTGTTTTTTCTTCCAACAGACCGGTGGATTCGTTGGGTAGGGGAGATAAAGGAAATTTCAAATCCATTGCACCTTCTTATACACTTTTTGAGCACGACGGAACGCCGCGTTCGGAAAACATCGTGAAGTTGGTGGAGTCGGAAGGAAAGACCAAGCTGACACCGGTGTATGCCGACGAAAATGATGTAGTTTATCTTTCTAATGGAAAAGGTGTCAATAATCTTTATAAGTACAACCGCGCTTCACAGACCAGCTCGCAGCTGACCAACTACATTCAAAACATCCGTAACGCGGACGTGAACCTGAAAGCGCCGGGCGGGGCGTTGGCTTATACGTATTTGAACGACGGCTACTACACCGCCGCATTCAAGAACGGATTTGATATCAATGCTACGGTCAATCCGCCGTCATTGAGTGTTGCCAGCGCGGGAAATGCGGGCAACGGTACTGCGAACGCAGTAAAAGCGGATTCAACTACCAAAGCAACGCAAGCCGATCAGCCGAAAAAGCTGGCTTTGAAAGAGGGCGAGGTCGATACCGATAATTATGAGTTCGACGAAGATGTTTTGAAAGCATTTGAATCGAGAAGAAACCGCGGAAACTTCCCTACAACGCCTGGCGTGGCCTCCCGCACGAAGGCAGTTCGTGAGAATATCGCCATCAAAGGGCCATATAACTACAAAGGACTGTTTATTACCAATGACGCAAGTTCCGATTGGCGCATTGATCCTATTCGTGGATTCGGCTATGCACAGTCGATTTCGATGAATGACCTGCTCGAAAACCATGTCATTAAGGCCGGTCTTTTCATTTCATCTAATTTCCGGAACAGTGATTTGTTTGCTGAATACAACAACAATACCTACCGCGTCGACTTCGGCCTGCGCGTAGACAGAAGGACATTATACAACGATTCGGAGGGGCTGATTCAGAAATACCGCTTCAACCAATTGATGTTCACGGCGTCGTACCCATTCTCAACCACCAGCCGTTTCTCGGTGTCGCCGATGTTCACATCTACAAGAATGATCGATGTGCTGCTGCCTAATCCGGACTTGTCTTCGAATTACGGAGGCGTGCGCAGTGAATTTGTATTCGATAACACCCGCGTGAATGGTATGAATATGATGGAAGGGACGCGTTTCAAGCTGCGTTACGACCTGTACCAGGGTTTGACTAATGGAAATGAAAGCTTCAACCGTGTGAGCCTCGACTTCCGTCACTACCAGAAAATCCACCGTGACCTGATCCTCGCAGTGCGTGCAGCGGCCAGCCACTCGGGCGGACGCGCACCTAAGCAGAATATCCTTGGTGGTATGGAAAACTGGCTCGGTAACCGCAAGGAGAACCGCACCGGAGACAACCCGCTGAACTTCCAGCGCGATAACCGCGACATTTTCTTCGCTGATTTTGCGACTAACCTGAGAGGTTTTAAACTCAACAGGCTGTCGGGAACAAGTTATATGTTGCTGAATGCGGAACTGAGAATTCCGCTGGTGAAATACCTTTACCGCGGCGCGATTACGTCGAGCTTCCTGCGCAACTTCCAGATTGTCGGTTTCGGTGATATTGGTACGGCCTGGACGGGTAAGGGGCCATTCAGTGAAAACAACAGCCTGAATACGCAAATCATCACGGACCCGAGCGGGACGTTCCGCGCGACGGTTACCAATTATAAAAACCCTTACCTGATGGGTTACGGTGCCGGTGTGAGAACGACGTTGTTCGGTTTCTATGCCAAATTTGATTACGCCTGGGGAGTTGATAACGGCTACACCAACAAGCCAATTCCTTACGTAACACTGGGTTACGATTTTTGATCTGATTCAGCAGTAAAAAAGTAATATTCAAGAGTTATTAAGATGGCAGGGACTCACTCTCCTGCCATTTTTGTTTAAAGTAACCCATTTAAGTGCTATGTTTTTGAAGAACACACATCACTATTCGAGAAGGATTTTTCTGGTGGGGACATTGTTGGTCGCGAGCCTTGGTGCTGCTAAGGCGCAGCGGGAGGTGCTTTACGAGCAATACGTCCAGAATCCGATGTCGATCAACCCCGGCTTTACGGGCGTGCGAGAGGATTTTAATATGACCGCGATTTTTCGCAGGAAATGGTTCAACATTCCCAATTCCCCCACCAGCCAAACCTTTGCTGCCGACGGTACCATCGCTGATGGCAAGTTCGGGATAGGCTTCCAGGCGTTGAACGACCAGACCAGTTATTTCACGACTACGGGCTTTGTGGGTTCATTTGCATTTCATCTTGGCTTGTCCGATACCTGGAAGCTAGGCCTTGGTGCCCAGGGGGGAATCAATGTGCTGCCGGTTACGGATGGAACTACTATCGGTAACAACCGTGCATTGGGCAGTTTCGGGCTGGGTGCCTGGCTGCGGTCGGATCAATTGTATTTCGGGATTTCGAAGCCGGAAGTGCTTTCGCAAAAGTTCGGCGACCAGATCGTGGGCAGCTTTTACCGCCGGCCGCTGTACATCACCGCTGGCGGAAGTCACGAGTTGAGCGAGGATGTTATGATGCTGCCGCATGTGCTGGTGGTCCAGGAAAAGGATCATAAACTGAGAGTTGATTTCGGATCCCGATTCTGGTTCAGGGAGAAGGTTGGATTGGGCGCGTCGTACCGGGTAGGAGGCGGGTACAATTCCTTTTCGGCAAAAGTGGATTATTTGCAGTTAACGGCTGAGGTTCAGCTGGGAAGAAACGTACGGCTGGGGTATTTTTACAGCACGCGACAGGTGGAACAGATCTACGCGTCCTATTCAGGGCCGAAGGGAATCCACGAGCTCATGCTGAAATTTATTCCGAATCCCAAAGGATTTCAGAAATTCTGATGTCAAGAACCATTCCAAATCGTCTTTCGCGTTAAGTTAAAAGGATATTTTTATTCGTAATCTTTACATAAGTCTCGTACCTTTGTGCCGTAAATGAAATACTCACTTTTGTGATGGATAAATACACTTATATAGCAAATTCCGACGCCGCTTATATCGATGAATTGTACAATTCCTATAAGCAAGACCCAGCTTCCGTAGATGAAGGCTGGCAGAAGTTTTTTGAAGGTTATGATTTTTACCAAAAATTCCCTGCTACCGGTAACGGACATACCAATGGTGCTGCGAACGGCAAAGAGGCTGCGGTAGTTGGAAAAACGGATCCTGCACGCATTCGCAAAGAAATGGAAGTGGTGCATTTGATACGTGGATATAGGTCGAGGGGGCACCTTCTGGCGACTACGAACCCGATCCAGAAAAGGAAAGACCGTCGCCCGCAATTGGATATTGCTGATTTTAATCTTGGACCCGAAGACCTCGATACCGTTTTTGAAGCAGGTGTTGAGGTCTTTGATCGTCCGGCCACCTTGCGCGAGATCGTAGATGCATTGCAGACGATCTACGCAAGAAATATCGGTTTCGAATACCTGTACATCCGCGACCGCGAGCAGAAAAGCTGGTTGCGTAAAAAAATCGAGAAGGAAGCTCTGACAATGACTTTCTCGATTGATGAGAAAAAACACATTCTTTCAAAACTGAACGAGGCGGTTGTTTTTGAAAACTTCCTGCACACCAAATACCTCGGTCAGAAACGATTCTCGCTGGAAGGCGGCGAAACGACGATCCCCGCGCTGGACGCGATGATCAACAAAGCAGCCGAAATGGGCGTGGTAGAAGTGATGATCGGTATGGCGCACCGCGGTCGCCTGAACGTGCTGGCGAACATCATGCAGAAAACTTACGGACAGATCTTTAACGAGTTTGAAGGTAATCTGCCCGACCAGGTTTGGGGCGATGGGGACGTGAAATACCACATGGGTTTTGCGAGCCAGATCACTACCAAAGATGGCAATAATGTACACCTGAAACTCGCACCGAACCCATCTCACCTCGAAGCGGTAAATCCGGTGGTTGAAGGCTACATCCGCGCCCGCGCCGATGGCATGTACGATAGCGATTACGACCGTGTATTGCCGGTACTGATCCATGGCGATGCCGCGGTGGCAGGACAGGGTATTGTTTATGAAGTTACCCAGATGTCTGCACTGAATGGCTATTACACCGGCGGTACCATCCATTTTGTGATCAACAACCAGGTTGGTTTTACAACCGACTTCACCGACGCCCGTTCGTCGATCTACTGTACGGACATCGCGAAAATCGTAGATGCACCTGTACTGCACGTTAATGGTGACGATCCGGAGGCGGTAGTATACTGTATGCGCCTTGCGGTGGAATACCGTCAGAAATTCAATAAGGATATTTTCATTGATATGGTTTGCTACCGTCGTCACGGACATAACGAGGCGGACGAACCCAAATTTACGCAGCCGGTTCTTTATAAATCCATTGAGAACCATCAGAACCCACGCGAAATCTACCAGAAAACACTGGCGGAACGTGGCGATGTGGATGCGCAGCTGGCGGCTAACATGGATAAGGAGTTCAAGCAGTTGTTGCAGGAACGTCTTGATATGGTGAAGCAGAAGGCATTACCATACACCATGCCGAAGCTGGAACAGGAATGGCATACCCTGCGTAAATCAAAACCAGAAGATTTTGAGAAATCACCGGAAACCGGTGTACCTCTGGAAGTACTTGAAAAGATCGGTAAAGCGCTGATCACCACTCCGGAGAGCTTCAACAGACTGAAACAGATCGACAAATTGCTCAAAGACCGTGAGCAAATGATCTTTGATAAAAAGGAAGTAAACTGGGCTACTGCCGAGTTGCTAGCGTACGGTTCGATCCTTACGGAAGGTAATATCGTCCGTTTGAGTGGGCAGGACGTGCAGCGCGGTACATTCTCACACCGCCATGCGGTGTTGCGCGATGTGGAAACCAATGCGTCGTACAACAGTTTGCAGCACATTCAGGAGGGCCAGGGCCAGTTCATGATCTACAACTCGTTACTTTCGGAGTATGGGGTTTTAGGTTTTGAATTCGGTTACTCAATGGCTAACCCGAATGCATTGGTAATCTGGGAAGCGCAGTTTGGTGACTTTGCCAACGGCACGCAGGTAATCATCGACCAGTTCGTAACATCCAGCGAAACCAAGTGGGACCGTTGGACAGGTCTGGTGATGTTGCTGCCACACGGCTATGAAGGCCAGGGACCAGAGCACTCCAATGCGCGTCCGGAGCGTTACCTGCAACTTTCGGCAAACTATAACATTATTGTAGCGAACGTAACTACGCCGGCTAACTTCTTCCACTTGCTCCGCAGGCAGTTGAAGTTCCCGTTCCGGAAGCCGTTGATCGTCATGTCGCCGAAATCGATGCTGCGTCACCCGCTTTGCGTTTCGCCAATCGACAGCCTGGTGAGCGGTTCATTCCAGGAAACCATCGGTGATACTTATGCAGATCCGAAGAAGGTGAAAAAAGTGTTGCTGTGTACTGGTAAGCTATATTACGAACTGTACGAAAGACAGCAAGCCGACAAACGCGACGATGTAGCGATCATTCGTCTGGAACAAATGCATCCGTTCCCGCAGATGCAGATCGACGCGCACCTGGCCCAGTACGAAAACGCTGCTGTTTACTGGGTACAGGAAGAACCTTTCAACATGGGTGGCTGGACATTCATGCTCCGCATGTACAAAGGCGTGAAGCCATTGCAGGTAATCGCGCGTGAACCGAGCGCGTCGCCGTCGACAGGGTTCTCTAAAATCCATACGAAGGAGCAGGCGGAGATCATCAACAGAGCTTTTGAATGATATTCCTATAATTTTTGACTTAATTCGATAACAAGATTGCACATAAAATGGCTGAAATTGAAATAAAAGTACCGCCCGTTGGCGAGTCGATTACCGAGGTTACGATAGGAAACTGGTTCAAAAATGATGGCGATTTTGTGAAGATGGACGAAGTGATCTGTGGGTTGGATTCGGACAAAGCGACATTTGAACTTACCGCGGAAGCAGAAGGGATATTACATATTAAGGCACAGGAAGGCGATACGCTCAATATCGGCGACCTGATAGCAACCATCGAAGCGGCAAATGGTGTTGCTCCGAAAGAAACGGCTCCGAAAGCGGAGGCGGCTGCACCAGCAGCTCCTGTTGCAGCAGAACCTGTAAAAGCCGAAGCTCCGGCAGCAGCTGCACCAGCTGCAACCGGCCAGGTTTATGAAATGAAAGTTCCTGCGGTGGGAGAGTCTATCAGCGAGGTAACCATCGCTTCTTGGAGCAAAAAAGATGGTGACTACGTGGCTGTCGACGAAATCCTTTGCGAGCTGGAATCTGATAAGGCAACATTTGAATTGCCTGCGGAAGCAGCTGGTATCCTTACCATCGTAGGAAAGGAAGGCGATACATTGGCTATCGGTGCGGTTATTTGCACGATCGCTGTAACTACTGGTGCTCCTGTGGCCGCGCCTGCGCAAACAAGCGCTCCCGCCGCTCCTGCACCTGCTGCAGATAAAGCTTACAGCGAGAAACATGCTTCCCCAGTGGCCGCGAAAATCCTGGCTGAAAAAGGAATCGATCCTAAGGATGTAAACGGTTCCGGTTCAGGAGGCAAAATCATGAAAGACGATGCGTTGAAAGCTGAGAAAGCGGCACCGTCAGCAGCTCCTGCTGCGGCTAAGCCTGCTGCTCCGGCTCCTGCGGCAGCCCCTGCTGTGGCCGGCGCACGTGCCTCCCGTCGTGAGAAAATGTCGTCGTTGCGTAAAACCATCGCACGTCGTTTGGTAGCGGTGAAAAATGAGACGGCTATGTTGACCACTTTCAACGAGGTGGATATGAAGCCGGTAATGGATTTGCGCGCCAAATTCAAGGATAAATTCAAAGAAAAACACGAAGTAGGCCTTGGCTTTATGTCGTTCTTTGTGAAGGCGGTAACCGTTGCCTTGAAAGATTTCCCGGTTATCAATGCCCAAATTGATGGCGAAGAGCTGGTATACAACGATTTTGCTGATATCTCGGTGGCTGTTTCAACACCGCGCGGACTGGTAGTGCCGGTTATCCGCAATGCTGAGACACTTTCGTTTGCAGCGATTGAAAAAGAAATCGTTCGTTTGGCGGTTCGTGCACGTGACGGTAAACTGGGCCTTGACGAAATGTCGGGCGGTACCTTCACAATCACTAACGGCGGTACATTCGGATCGATGCTTTCGACCCCTATCATCAATGCGCCACAATCTGCGATCCTCGGTATGCACAATATCGTAGAGCGTCCGGTAGTGGTGGATGGTCAGATCGTCGTTCGTCCGATCATGTATGTAGCGCTGTCGTACGACCACCGCACAATAGACGGCAAGGATTCGGTAAGCTTCCTGGTTCGCGTGAAGCAATTGCTCGAAGATCCGATGCGTCTGTTACTGGATATGTAATATTATCATTTCGGAAAAATAGATAACAGAGCAGGCCCGGATTTCCGGGCTTGTTCTGTTATAGACTAGTGCAATTTCTCGTTCTGCTTGTGGCGGTCCTTATCGCGGTCTGTTTTCTTAGCCATGTTCCTTTCAAATGCCTCGGTAAGATTAATACCGGTCTGGTTGGCAAGGCAGATGAGCACCCAAAGTACATCGGCCATTTCATCGCCGAGATCTTTTCCCAAATCCGATTTCTTGAACGACTGGTCGCCGTAAGTACGCGCCATAATGCGGGCGAGCTCACCCACTTCCTCGGTCAGGATTGCCATATTGGTCAGTTCTGAAAAATACCGTACACCGTAAGTTTTGATCCATTGATCGACTTGTTCCTGTGCTTCCTGGATGGTCATGTTTATTTTTGAATGAGTGAATGACAGAATGATTGAATGAACGAATAGCGCCTTTGGGAGGTCAGTTTCAGATTCTGTTTTTTGAATCAATAACAATGGTGACCGGGCCGTCATTGAGCAACGAAACCTTCATATCGGCACCGAATTCACCTGTCTGAATAGGCTTCCCCAGCTCAGCTCCCAGGAAGTCAATCATTTTTTCGTACATCGGGATGGCAATGTTAGGTTTTGCGGCTTCTATGAACGACGGCCGGTTACCTTTTTTAGTACTTGCATGCAATGTAAACTGGCTGATCAGCAAAATATCCCCATTGACGGTTTTTAGGTCCAGATTCATCTTCCCTTCTTCGTCATTAAACACCCGCAGCCCGACGATTTTCTTTCCCAACCACTCGATATCTTCCGGCAGATCGGCATGGGTAATGCCCAGAAGTACCATAAAGCCCGTTTTGATTTCACCTTTTACTTCTCCCTCGATGGTCACCGAAGCGCTGCTCACACGTTGGATTACTGCAATCATATGTTATGTATTGGTTCTTCGTATGTGCGCAAAAGTACGGGGTAATCTTTGAAAAGGCTTAAACGGCACGTGAAAAGCCGATGGTTGAATGAATGTGACCGGTTGCATTTTTGGTTGGGTAAATTTCATTAGCTGCGGCCTAGTGAAGTAAGACATTTCATTCTGGCACAGACCTTCAACGTCCTATGGATAGACCGCACTATGAATTCGAATTTTCTTATCCATACGAAATTTACTCATTCATAAGTGAAGGAAGGAATGGCCACGTAAGGAAAAGGGTTCGGTTCGATTTCATGCGTAGTAACATATTCAATCTTGGATTTGGGGATTGGAAAGAAGACGACTCAGACTTAGATGATTTGGTAGTTACCGACAATGGAGATATGGAAATGGTACTTTCTACGGTTATCAGGATCACTATCCACTTTCTCTCTACAAATCCTGGCATCACAGTGCATTTTACGGGCAGTACAGCAGCGCGAACAAGACTATATCGGAGTATTTTAAGTACCAATTACGATGTAATAATCAGGGACTTCATCGTGTTAGGGCTGATTGATGGGAAATGGCTTGATTATGAAAAAAATGTGAATTATGAAGCATTCTTGGTTCAAAATCGTTATAACTTTAAGAAATTATGAAAAAATATGAAAGAGAAATCGACTGACGAAAAGGCATCTCACAAATCGATGGGGAGGTACAATCCGGAACTCGACAAATTTGTTGGAATCGATCTTTTTCCGGAAAAAACCGCCAAAGCGAGAACCATTCTTGAAAAATACCCCGTGCCTGAGCACCTGCTGAAACGCTCTTCCAAATAAGCTCTAATAGCGCCTGCATTCCAACTTTATGACCTCAGAACGTATTTCTGTTTTTGACATTTTTAAGATAGGCATTGGCCCATCGAGTTCTCATACATTAGGGCCTTGGCGGGCTGCACAACAGTTTTTAGGAGCTGTGAAAGAGCGCGGCGTGCTGAATAACGTCGAAAAAGTGACGGTACATCTCTACGGCTCACTCGCTAAAACGGGTAAGGGGCACGGTACAGATATCGCCGTTATCCTCGGTTTGAGTGGATATGATCCGGTAACGATCGAGACCAGTTCCATCGACCGCATTCTGGCAGATATAGCCGTCAGCGAATCGATTCGCCTTCATGGGGAAATGCAAATTCATTTCAACCCCAAAACGGATGTGGTATTTCATAAAACGGAATCGCTTCCGTTTCATCCGAATGGAGTCGCTTTCACGGCTGTGTGTACTGATGGGTGCGTGTTTGAAGAGACCTATTATTCGATAGGCGGTGGTTTTGTGATCCAGGAGGGCAGGGAAGCCGCGGCCGGGGCTGCATTATCGGAAATCCCATATCCGGTTGACCAAGCATCGGATTTGCTGGAATGGCATCGTGTCACAGGCAAGGCTATTTGGGAACTGGTGCTGGACAATGAGCGTGTCTGGCGAGACGATGCTGCGATCCGGAAAGACTTGTTGAATATCTGGCGGGTAATGCAAGACAGCATTTTCCTGGGTTGCCAGCACAGAGGCGTGCTGCCGGGTGGCCTGAATGTACAGCGCAGAGCCGCCGAATTGAACCAGAAGCTATTAAAAGGGCACGCCTGTGCAGGCTGCGACGAATGGATCGAACAAATCCCTAAGGGCGGTTCCGGCTTCAATTATACCCTCGACTGGGTGAGTTGCTTCGCATTGGCCGTGAATGAGCAAAACGCCTCTTACAGCCGCGTTGTTACGGCGCCAACCAATGGTGCGGCGGGCGTAATACCTGCAGTGCTGCAATTCCATGTGACATTTTGCGGTGGTACAGAGGAGGATGTTTTCAGGTTTCTGCTCACGGCGGGTGAAATCGGGAGTATTTTCAAAAAAGGTGCGACGATTTCGGCGGCGATGGGAGGGTGCCAGGCGGAGATCGGAGTGTCGTCGGCGATGGCGGCGGCCGGGCTTGCACAGGTTTCCGGCGGAACAGTGGAGCAATGCCTGATGGCTGCGGAAATTGCGATGGAACACCACCTCGGGCTTACGTGCGATCCGGTGGCGGGATTAGTACAAATTCCCTGCATCGAACGGAATACGATGGGTGCGATCAAGGCGATTACGGCTTCCCAGCTTGCATTGCAAAGCAACCCCGAGAATGCCAAAGTTTCGCTCGATAACGTGGTCAAAACCATGTGGCAAACCGCGTTGGATATGAACAACCGGTACAAGGAAACTTCCGAAGGGGGGCTTGCGGTGAATATTCCGATCAGTCTGAGTGAATGCTAGAGTGGCTCGGCACTACAATTTGAGCAACAAATGTGCAAGACCGAAATAAACGCCGTAACCGATCAGGTCATTGGCGGTGGTGATAAATGGCCCGGACGCTACGGCCGGGTTAATACCAATCTTTTCGAGTAAAATCGGAGTTAATGTGCCCATAAACGAAGCAAGGAACACCACCGACATCAACGCGGTGGAAACAACCAATGCCAGTTGCAAGTCATTCCCGATCAGCATATTGAATCCGAAAACGATAGCGCTGATAATGAGTCCATTGATAAACGCCACAGCGAACATCCTGATCAGCCGCTGACCCAATGTGGTGTCGATACCCGTCTTGTCCGCGAGGCCTTGGAGGATAATGGAAGACGTCTGAATCCCCACATTACCACCTGTTGAACCGATAATAGGAATGAATGCAGCCATTGCGGGAATGATTTTGAGATCGCCTTCAAAAAAGCTGATAAACTTTGCGGCCAGGATTCCCCCCATCATTCCAACGAGCAGCCACGGCAAGCGGGCCTTGGTTTGTTGCCAGATGCTGTCGTCTTCCTCCACATCTCCGGTAATACCCGCCATAGCCAGGGTATCGGAGCTTGCCTGGTCGGTAATTACGTCCACGATATCATCGATGGTAATGCGGCCGAGAAGCTTCCCCTGCACATTCACGACGGGCAAGGCATCGAGGTCGTAGCGCCGCATGAGTTCGGCCACTTCCTCGGCGGGGCGGTAAGTTTCGACGAAAATAACGTCCTTATCATACAGGCTCTCGATTTTCGTGTTCTTATGCGCAAGCACGATCCTTTTCAGAGAGAGAATGCCCAGCAGTTTTCCAAAATCATCCACCACATACACCGCATATACCTTCTCCACATCCTCAGCCTGCGTACGGAGCTCTTCGATGCACTGGTTCACCGTCCAGTTTTCGTTCGCTTTCACAAGCTCCTTCTGCATCAAGCCACCGGCCACGTCCTCATCGTAATGCAGCAGATCGAGGATAAACCGGGCTTGTTCGCGGTCTTCAAGTAATGCGATTACTTCTTCGCGCACACGAATGGGTTGCTCGTTCAGCAAATCCACGGCGTCATCGGAGTCGAACAGGTTGACGAATTTGGATATTTCCTCCGACGTAAAGGCCTTTAGAAAGTCCCGGCGTTCGCCCCGGTCCATATCGGCCAGAATCGCAGCACCGGTTTCGATATTCAGCTGATTGACCAGGAATTTCGCGCTTTCGGTTTCCAGCTCGGATAGCAGGCTGGTAATATCCGCCGCAAAGAGGTTCTCCATTTCCGACCGGATGGCCGCAGAGTCTTCTTTTTCAATCAGTTCCTGAATGTGGTCTACGTATAGCTGGGTTAATTCGAACGTCATCGTAATGAGCTTTTAGCGATTGGCGAAATGCTTTTAGCTTATTGAATATACTGTCTCAGAGAAGGTTTAGTTCGTTGCCTGTATATTTTGGGCAAGTAACGTCAACGTAACGAAGTCCTGAACACTCAATTGTTCGGCCCGTTTGTTGAGCAAAGGATGGTCCGGTATTTCGCCTACCGGTTTCAGCGCATTGCGCAGGGTTTTGCGCCGCTGATTGAATGCCGTTTTCACCACCCTGAAAAACAGTTTTTCATCGCATTCGAGCGCCGCTACTGCATTCCGGCGTAGCCTTATCACGCCGGATTGTACTTTCGGCGGAGGATCGAACGCGCCGGGAGGTACCGACACCAGGTAATCGATATCATAAAATGCCTGCAACAGCACGCTCAGAATGCCGTAATCCTTGTTTCCAGGAGGTGATGCGATGCGCTGCGCTACTTCCTTTTGAAGCATACAAACAATCTCCGGAATACGGTCACGGATTTCGAGGGCGCGGAAAAATATCTGCGACGAGATGTTGTACGGGAAATTTCCGATGATCGCGAACTTGTCGGCAAAGTAGTCGCCCGGATTGAATTTCAGGAAATCACCCGCGATAATGCGTGGCGAAAGGTCCGGATAATGTTTTTCAAGATAGGCTACCGATTCGGTGTCGATCTCGATGACATGGGTTGTAAAATTGGTTTTGGGTAAAAGAAATTGGGTAAGAACGCCCATACCCGGTCCGATTTCGAGGACGCGGTCGTAACCACCGTGGCCGGACAGTCCGTCGACGATGCGTTGGGCAATATTCAAATCTTTCAGAAAGTGCTGGCCCAGATGCTTTTTGGCCCGCACTTTGGAATCATCCGGTTTTTTATAATTCATTTTCACAAGCCAAAATTACGTCTTAATTCGTAGATTTATCGAATAAAGAATTGGAAGGAAACTTAAAAGTGCGATTGTACCGGGACCCATGGAACTGATTTTATCCCAAACCGACTGGCAGACTATTCACCACACACTTCAGCATTTAAACCTGATCGGAATCACCTTTTCACCCGATTTTACGATTCGCAGCGTAAGCCCGCACGCCTTGATGAAAACAGGCTGGCACGAGTCGGACCTGGTGGGTTTCAGCATATTCGATAAGCTGATACCCAAGGAAGAGGAGCACGAGGTGCGGCAGATGCTCGAAGAGGGTATCCAGGGAAAACGTAAACTCGAACAACGGGAAGTGCCTTTCCTCGCTCAGAAGGGGACGCTGCGTACCTTCTCGATCAATTCGGTGCTGATGCACCAGGAAAATGATGAGGTAGAATGCATAACGCTGGTGGGCGATGATATTACCCGACGCAGGAGAATGGAATCGGCTATTGCTAAATCCAATTCGCAGTTGCAGGATCTGGTGGATAATACCAGCGATCTGATCCAGCTCGTCGCGATCGACGGTAAATTCATATTTGTAAACAAGGCCTGGCGCGAAGTACTGGGTTACGGGCTGGACGAAATCGCTTCCATGCGGATGGAGGACATTCTGCACCCGCAGCATAAGGAAGAAGCGCTGGAACAGCTTAAACGGATCGAGCAAGGCATTGCCAATCCGAGTTTCGAGGCGGTCTTTATGAACCGTGACGGCAAAAAGGTATTTGTGGCTGGTAGTGTGAATTGTCGATTCGACAACGGCAAACCGACGGCATTCCGCTGTATTTTAAATGATTTTACTGAAAAAATAAGGGCTGAAAAAGCGCAGAACCTGTATTACAGCATTGCCAACTGGACGGTCAACACGCAAAATCTCGACGAATTTTACCACGGTATTCACGACGAGTTGGGCAAGATCATTGATGTCAGGAACTTCTTTATCGCATTATACGACCCCAGCAAGAGCTACATTTACTTCCCGTACTATGTAGATCAATATTTCAAAGGCAATGTCCGGTTTACCAAACGGAAGCTAGGCAATGGTCTGACGGAATATGCGATTGCTTCTAACAAGCCGCTGTTCCTTTCGGACAAAGACATTGAAGAGCTCGCCAAAACGAACAGCTTGTATTTGTACGGCGTCACGCCGAAAGTTCTCCTGTGCGTACCCTTGCGTATAGGCGACCGGGTGACCGGGATTATCGGTGTGAAATCCTACGATGATCCTAATGTGTTCGATACACGCGACCTTGAATTGCTGGAATTCATTTCCGGCCAGGTGGCGATGGCGATCGCGCGTAAGCAAAGCGAAGAGGAACTGAGCAAATACCTGGCGCGTCTGAATGCAATTTTCGATAGCAGCTCGCATTTGATCTGGTCGGTCAACAAATCGCTGCAACTCACTTCATTCAATAGGAATTATGCCGATTTGATTCATAACCAACTCGGTGTAAGGCCTTCACTGCAATCCAGCGCCGAGAAGTTCGGATGGCGGATGGTAGGCAACAGTAACCGGCGGACGCTCGAAACCAAATACCGTCAGGCGTTACGCGGTGAGCCGCAGTATTTCGAATTCAAAATCGATCGGAAAGATGCGGGTGAAATGTGGCTGGAATTTTACCTGAACCCGATCCATTATGCCGACGGCGTGATCGAAGAGGTGTCGGGTATTGCCCGAGACATTACGCGGCGGAAGGAGGCCGAGCTTTCCTTAAGACATAGTGAAGAACTTTTCAGGGGCATTTTTGAAAACTTGCAGGATATTTATTGCCGGATCAACCGCATGGGCGAGATCACGATGATCAGTCAATCGGTGCTGAAACGGCTGGGGTATTTGCCGGAAGAAGTGATCGGGCACAAGGTTACCGAGTTTTTTGCAGACAAGAAACGCATTCATTCTGCATTGATACGGCTTCGGAAAACCAAAAGTCTGCGAAATTTTGAGATTACAATGTACCGCAAGGACGGAACGGAGCGTCAGTTTATGATCAATATGCTGATGTTTACGAATGACAAAGGTAAACCGACCGAAGTAGCCGTACTCGCCCGCGATATTACCGAGCTGAAACGCAATGAGCTCGAACTGCTGAAAGCCAAGGAGCACGCCGAACGTTCATTGAAGGTGAAAGAGGGGTTCCTGGCGAACATGAGCCACGAGATCCGCACGCCGATGAACGGGGTGATCGGGATGATTGATCTTTTGGGTGAGACTCCACTCAATACCGAGCAAAAAGATTATGTACTGACTATCAAACGGTCGTCGGAAACGCTCCTGAACATTTTGAACGATATTCTGGATCTTTCGAAAATCGAAGCGGGCAAAATGGAGCTGCATGAGGCTCCGATAGCGGTGGAGGAATTGCTGCTCAAACTGGTTTCACTTTTCGGGCAGACCGCCAAAAGCAAAGGCAATACGCTCACTTACCACATCGGGCCCGATATTCCGAAATTCATCATTGCGGACCAGACCAGGTTGTTGCAGATTATGTCCAATCTGACATCCAACGCATTGAAATTCACCGAGAACGGATCTGTGAAGGTGTTTCTCACATTGCAGAAAAAAGAAGGTTTATTCCACAAAATCAAAGTAGAAGTGCAGGACTCGGGGATCGGTATCAGTGCTACCGACAAGCAGATTCTGTTTACCTCATTTACCCAGCTCGACAATTCCTCGCGCAAATCGTTCGGCGGCACCGGGCTTGGCCTGGCCATCTCCAAACAGCTTTGCGCTTTGATGAACGGAGAAATCGGCGTGGAATCGACGCTCGGAGAGGGGAGCACTTTCTGGTTTACTTTTGAAACGAAGGAAACCTCGATTGCGCAGGTGAGTACGATCATCCAGCAGGAGGATACACCAATTGAGGATGTATTCAACGATTATCACCCACTGATCCTGCTCGTCGATGACAACGCGGTGAACCGGAAAGTGGCGAATGAAATCCTCAAAAAATCGGGTTGTGAAACCGACCTGGCCGAAAGTGGGTTCAAGGCCATCGAAATGGTAGAGAAAAGGTACCATTCTGATGAGAAAGGCTATGATATCATTTTTATGGATATCCAAATGCCGGATATGGATGGGGTAGAGACGACTCAGGAGCTGAAAAAGCGGTTCTCAAAAGGCTTACCGCCGATTGTGGCCATGACAGCGTACTCGATGAAAGAGGACCGTGACCGGTTTATGAGCCAGGGAATGGACGATTACATCGCCAAGCCCATACGCGCGCAGACGCTGGTGCAGAAGGTAAAGGAATTGATGGGCAATTTGGAAAACCGCAAACTCGAACAAAAGCAGAAGGAGATTGCTCAGGAAGCGATGGTACCGGTGCTCGATAAAGAAATCATTGACCAGCTAGCCGGAATAGGCGGCGCTGAGCTGGTGTGGTCGGTGTTCGAGGATTTTGTGGGCGAATCCGATGAGCTGGTCGCAGGTGCATTGGAGGCCTACAAAAATGGGGATATCAAAACCGTGAAGAGCAATCTGCATACATTAAAAGGTAGTGGTGGTACCGTGGGCGTTTCGCAAGTAGCCGAAATTGCGCGGGATGCCGAATGGCGGCTCAAATCGGATGATACGAGCACGCTGGCAGAAGCGCTGCCTGCATTGGAAAAGGCTTACGAACGTTTTTTGGCGAGCTACAAGGGCTTGCTGGGGGAGTGGTTGAAATAGCTTGACTGCTGACCATAGACCGTCGACCATGGACCATGGACCGCTGATGGCTGATGGCCGATGGCCGATGGCCGACCGCGGCCTGCCTTTTCGTCGGCGAAAATTGCCTGTTGGTCTATTAAAATATCCGATACTGTCGATTGTAAAGGTTTATTGCCGAAACGCATTAAACTTTGGTAACAAAGGGAGCTCTAACCAGCAATAAACCTTTACAAGTCATGAACAGATTTACATTCATCGTCCTCCTGCTCGCCGGTCTCGCCGCTCCGGCTTTCGCACAGAATGCACAGATCACCGGCAGCGTAGTCGATAGCGTGAGCCGTGAAGCGGTAGTAGGCGCTTATGTGGCCGTGAGCCGCAACACCCCCGATGCCAAGCCGGAATATGTGACGACGGATGTAAACGGGAAATTCACTTTTACCGGCCTTACCAAACAGGTTTCTTACCTGGTGAAGGTTTCTTATTTAAGTTACAAAGATTTCACCCGGACCGTTACTATTACCAAGGATATCGAAAACCTTGGGACTATCACGCTCACAGAAGCGGTAGCAAACCTGAAAGAGGTGAAGGTGGTAGGGCAGGTGACTGCCATGGAACAGAAAGGCGATACTACGCAATTCAATGCAGCAGCATTTAAAACGAACCCCGACGCTACGACCGAAGACCTGATCCAGAAAATGCCGGGTATTACCGTCACAAACGGAACAGTAACGGCTCATGGAGAGACGGTTAACAAGGTACTGGTAGATGGCAAGCCATTCTTCGGCGACGATGCCGCATTAACCCTCAAAAACCTTCCCGCGGAAGTTGTAGACAAAATCGAGGTTTTCGATAAGCTGAGCGACCAGGCACAATTCACTGGTTTTGACGATGGTAATGCGCAGAAAACGATCAATATCGTCACCAAGGCCGACAAGCGTATGGGGCAGTTTGGAAAAGTTTTTGCGGGATACGGTCTGGATGATCGCTATCAGGCCGGGGGAAATGTGAGTTTTTTCAAAGGCAACCAGCGTATATCTGTCATTGGGCTGAGCAATAATATCAACAATCAGAACTTTTCGAGCCAGGATCTGCTGGGCGTTTCCGGTGGTGGTGGAGGCGGTGGTAACCGTGGCGGTGGTGGCTCCGCAGGTAACTTCCTGGTGGGCAATCAGAGCGGGATTACCGGCACCAATTCGTTTGGTTTGAACTATTCCAATAAAATAGGTAAGAAACTGGACGTAAGCGGCAGCTATTTCTTCAACAGAACCAGCAACAGCAACGTGCAGGGCCTTTCGCAGGAGTATTTTCTGCAAGGTGCCACCAGCAACCAGTTTTACAATGAAAACAGCCGGACCAATACGACCAATTCCAATCACCGGTTGAACTTCCGGATTGAATACAATATCGATCCTAAAAACTCACTCATCATCACGCCGCGGCTTAGTTTCCAGGATAACCATTCAGGAAGTGTGAAGACCGGGCTCACAACATTGGCTTCCGACGGCAGCAATGTCAATAGCTCTGATAACAGCCAGGGCAATAGCAACAAAGGCTATAATTTCTCGAACGATGTTCTGTTCCGTCACGCATTCGAGAAAAAGGGTCGTACGGTTTCATTCAATTTCAATACCCAGGTGAATGACAAGAATGGCCGCCGCGACTTGTATTCGAGAAACACCTATTTTGATAACCTTGCATTGGGCGACACCGTAATGCGGGGGGACACGATCGATCAGCGCAGTTTCACGCATTCTGATGGCATTACATTAGGCGGAAACCTGGTGTATACCGAGCCCATCAGTACTACCGGCCAGTTGCAGTTCAACTACGGCCTCACGATCCAGAATAGCAATTCGAATAAGGATACCTATAATATGAGCTATGATGACGGCACGTATTCGGAGTTGGATTCGCTTTTGACCAACAATTTTGACAACCGCTACGTTACGAATCGCGCAGGTTTGGGATACCGTTACCGGAAAAACAGCTGGTCGGCCAACTTAGGTCTGGATTTTCAGAATACAGGCCTGTACAGTCAGCAACTGGCGCCGATTAACAACAAAGTCGACCAGTCGTTTACCAATATTCTCCCCAATTTTATGGTGAATTACCGTTCGAAAGAAGGCGCACAATTCCGGGCGTTTTTCCGGAGCTCGACCAACCAACCATCTATTTCACAGTTGCAGAACGTGGTCGACAACAGCAACCCGCTGTCGCTCACAGCCGGTAATCCCGACCTGAAACAGGAATACCGCAATATGGTCAACGTTCGCTACTCGCTGACAGGTGCGAAGAGACCTTACAGCCTGAACGCGATGATTTTTGTAACGCAGACCAATAATGCGATTGTTAATTCGACCTACATCGCGCAGAAACCCGAGACCTTACCCAACGGGCTGTTCCTTGAAAGAGGCGCTAAGTTCACCGCGCCGATCAACGTGGACGGTAGCTGGAATGCACGCTCGTTCTT
Source organism: Dyadobacter fermentans (assembly GCF_019924045.1). Lineage (GTDB taxonomy): Bacteria > Bacteroidota > Bacteroidia > Cytophagales > Spirosomataceae > Dyadobacter > Dyadobacter fermentans_A. The sequence continues at coordinate 66,617 of NZ_JAHXBN010000005.1, forward strand.
TGCCTACGGAAAGCCGATTGCGCCATTGAAGCTGAATTTGAACGTGACGACCGGATTCAATTATGTGCGGTCGCCGGGTATGATCAACAACGTGCCTAACTATTCGAACACTTACGCTATTTCGCAAGGCCTGGTGGTGAGCAGCAATATCAGCGACAAACTCGATTTTACAGTTTCTTATTCGGGTAACTACAATGTGGTACGGAACAGTATCCAGCCCAATCTGAACAACAACTACTATACTCAGGGTATTACCGGCCGTGTGAACTGGATATTTGGCAAAGGATTTGTGTTCCAAAGCGATATCAACAATCAGTCATACCGGGGGCTGGGCGCAGGCTATAACCAGAATTTCACGCTGTGGAATGCCAGCGTCGGCAAGAAATTCCTTAAAAACAATGCTGGGGAGCTCAAACTGACTGTTTTCGATATTTTGAAACAGAACAACAGCATTACCCGCAACGTTACCGAAACTTATGTGCAGGACGTCACCAACCGCGTGCTTACACAATACGCTATGCTCACATTCACCTACACTTTGAGAAACTTTGGCAAAATGCCTTCCAACAATGGCGACGGGTACAGAAGACGTGATTTTGACGGCGGAGCGGGCTTCCCTCGCGGCGGCGGAATGGGCGGCGACCGCGGACAGGGCGGGGGCCGGGGTTTCGACAACTAGTCATTAAACCCTTCAATTCAGTGCAAAGAAAATCCCGGGGCGGTTGGCTCCGGGATTCTTTGCTTTGGGAAATACCTGAACGCTATTTTTTATCCGGAAAAGGGATGATCAGTTTTTCACCTCTTTCGGAGAAGTCGCGGGTTTTGCCATTGGCTTTCATCAGCGCTTCTTTGGTGACGCCGTATTTGCTGGCCACCACGCGAAGTACATCGCCGGGGCCTACGGTGTGAACCGCTTTTACTTGTATTTTTAGCTTGGTGACACCCGCTTTTACGTCCGAAACAGAAGAATTAAGGCCTTGTAAGGTTTCTGTTTTGAGGTTGTAACGTGAAGCGATGCTCGAAAATGTCTCTCCGCTTTGAACAGTGTGTGTGATTTGCTCTCCACCAATAGAAGAAGCCGAGATGGAAGGTTTCTCTTCCTTTTTCGGTTCTTCGGTCTTTTCTTTTACCGGCTCGGGTTTCTTTTCTTCGGCCGGCTCCTCGGTAGGCGCAGGCTCATCGCTCACCGGTTCGACGGCACTTTCTTCGAGAGTCGAATCGACTACTACGGATGTGAGTTCTTCGGAGCTGGAAGAGCTGTCAGAAATATATTCGTAGCCCACATACAGCATTGCGAGTACCAGCAATACCAATACGAGCAATGTGACAATGGGCAGATTCGACTTTTCAGTGGGACGGATATTTCTTTTTTTCGGGAATTCGTCTTCCATAACCTGGCCGGATTCTATTTTTTAGTGGAGTTAATTTTCTACGAAAATAATAAAGACAACCTAGTTTCCAAGTTGATTTTTCAATTCCTCGTTCATCACTGCAACTTTCTCTTTCAGGCTCTCTTTGAACGCATCAAGCCTTTTTGCGACTTCCGCGTCGGCCGCTCCGATGATCTGCGCTGCGAGGATTCCGGCGTTTCTTGCACCGTCCAACGCTACTGTCGCAACAGGAACACCGGCAGGCATTTGCAGAATAGAAAGCACCGAATCCCAGCCATCTATCGAATTACTCGACAAAACCGGCACCCCGATCACCGGAAGGGATGTCAGAGAAGCTACCATCCCGGGCAAATGGGCGGCTCCGCCCGCACCTGCGATGATCACCTGCAATCCGCGGCTGCGCGCCGATGCTGCGTAGTCGAGCATACGTTCAGGCGTGCGGTGCGCCGATACAATCTCCATTTCATATGAAATGCCCAGTTCCGTCAATGCGTCTGCGGCGAGCTGCATTACCTTTCTATCCGAAAGGCTGCCCATGATAATCCCTACCATTGGTGTGTCTTACTTCGTTTTGTGACTGATTACTTTAATATTGTTCTTGACAAAATCCGCTTTGGCTTTGAGTGAAGCGATATCTGCATCCATGATCGTGATATGGCCCATCTTGCGGAACGGCTTGGTGATCGTTTTCCAGTAAAGGAACGGAAACACCTCGGGCGTCGCAAGCAATTTCTCCATTCCCTCGTACACCGCCGGACCTTCATGACCGTCCTCGCCCAGCAGGTTCACCATTGCTGACGGCCCGTAGGCATGCGTGCTGCCTAGCGGCAGGTTCAGGATCGCCCGCCAATGCTGCTCATATTGTGAAGTCGCGTTGGCGCGGATGGTGTGGTGACCGCTGTTGTGAGGCCGCGGAGCCACTTCATTGATCAGCACTTCACCCTCGGGCGTAAGGAACAGCTCCACCGCCAATAGCCCTACAATCTGGAATGCTTCGGCTGTTTTGCGGGCAATTTCCTGTGCTTTGGCATTCACTTCATCACTGATTTCCGCAGGTGCGAAAAGGTATTCTACCAGGTTATGCTCAGGATGGAATACCATTTCCACGGTCGGGAATGTTTCTACTTCCCCGTTGGCATTACGTGCGACGATCACTGCCAGCTCTTTTTCAAACGGGACCGCTTTTTCCAACAACCCCGGCTTGTCGAATGCCTTGTCGAGGTCGCTGGCCGACGTCAGGCGCTGCACTCCGCGGCCATCGTAGCCGTCTTTCCCGAGTTTATGAAATGCGGGGAGAAATGAAATGTAGTTGGAAACATCGTCTCGGTTTTCTGTCAATATAAATTCCGCGGTAGGAAGCTGTTTTTCTGCGTAAAACTGCTTTTGAATGCGTTTGTCCTGTATCTGGCGGATCACGGAAGGCTGCGGATAGACCTTTTTGCCTTCCTTTTCCAAGGCTTCGAGTGCCTCCACATTTACCTTTTCAATTTCAATGGTAATGACGTCGAGCTCTTTGCCAAAGTTATATACGGTGTCAAAATCTTGCAGCGAGCCCTGTGTGAAATGGGGTGCTATTTTCCGGCACGGCGCTTCGGCGTCCGGGTCAAGTACGTGAATATCGAGGTTCCAGTCCACAGCAGCTTGGAGGAGCATCAGCCCCAGCTGCCCGCCGCCAAGAATTCCTATTCGGGATGAGAGCATTTATGAAATGATATTTTCCCGCAAAATTGGTTTAAAAACAGGTTAGAAAAAAGGAATGTTCGGCAAATGTCAGTCAGGAATGGTCAGAATGTCAGGTCTTGTTATTTTGAAAATGCAATTGTTATAGCGCATTTGACACTTTCAGCCCCGGAATCATCCTGAAATCTTTCATGTTTGCCGTCCGTAATTCGAGATTGTAAACCAATGCGGTAGCCGCTATCAGCGCGTCGGACGCAGTCACCGAGTGAGACAATGCGAATGAATGACCTATCTGCGTGGCCGCCTGAGCAGTGGCTTCGTTCAGATCGAAATGATTGAAGCCGTTTAGCAAACGCCTGATCTTCGCGAGTTCCGCCTTGTTAAGGCAACCGTTGTAAAGTTCAAGCACGATAACAGTGTTGACTGCAAGGTCGAGCTTTTCTGCACAATCAATAAACTCAATAGCTGCTTGCTTCCCCCTGAGATAATCGATGAGGATATTCGTATCCAGCAGGAGCATATCAACATCTGAAATCCCGACGTATTCTCCTTACATATTCGGCGGAATCCGAGACATACGAGAAAGGCTTCACGCTAGGATCATTGGCCATGGCCTCCTCTTCGGGCGTGAGCTCCTCACAAATTACTCGTGCGTGCGCTGCGGGATCAAGGCGCATGTAGGGAACAATGGGTTCATTGAGCTGGGCAGCACTTGTCTCTTCAAGATCAGTGTAGGACGAATCCACGATATTACCGTGTTTTCCGGCTGATTTGTTTAGGTAAGGTGTTTTCATAGTGACGTGCTCTTTGATTTTTACAAATTTACGCATTCCCGAATGGACAAAGAAACCGCTAAATCGTCACACGATAATTACTACTTCATAAACCTGATCAGGCCGATCTCCACTAACAGAAAGAACAGCGCTGCGTACAAAAAGAACTTCCAGAGGTTGGTCCCCATATTTTGCTGCTGGAATGCGGTGGAAAAGGCGTCGTCGTCGATGCGATCGAAGACCTGGACGTTCTTTTTGCCGGAAAATGCAGCCCGCAGCTCGTCGGGGGAATAGTATTGCAGTTTGGACTCGGCGTGGTTATGGTTGAGGGCGATAACTTGCTCTGTTTTATTGTCGAGGACGAGCTCGAAATAGCCTGCCGTGAGCCCGTCGGCCGCCTGGTCGCCCTGAGGGATTTCGAGCAAAAGCTGGTTGCCTGCCACGCGCTGTACAGGGATAATTTCGGTTTTATTCCGCCTTAATTTATAAACAGAGTTAGGCTTGGGCTTATCGACTGTCAGACTGATCGGATTTTCATCGAAAGTGAACGAGGTACGCTGCTGCCTTACGCTCGAAGCGGCGATTTTATACATCACAGGCACAAATATGGCGTGCTGGGCCACATTCCCATTCTCCTGATTCAAAGGTGCCGCGAATAGGTAGGTTTTTCCGGACCCCGCCAGTACCTGATTAAGATAAGTCTGTCCGTTGCGCAGTGTGAGCAACTGCTGCCCCGCGTTAGCCCAGCTCCACACAGGCAATGCATGGGGTAAGTTCAGATTCATTTCCTGCCGCATCGATTCCTCGAAAACATCGCTGAAAAACGGATTATTGCGGTCGGGAATGGCAAGTGGGAGCGGAGCCTGGGCTTTTTCCGAAGTGATACCATTGATGCCCAACGCGCTCAGGAAGCGTCCATAACTGTCGGCAGCAGGTGCAGCAGGAGGGATTATAGCGAGGCTACCGCCTTGCCGGACAAAGTCTTGCAAATCCTGCGGCAAAGTGCCTGAGAGCTGCGTCACGCCTTCCAACACTACCAGATCTGCGTTTTTGATCAGGCCGGGGTCCACATTTTGGGCGCTGTAACTTTGCAACGTAAAGAGGCTATCGTTCGCGTAGACGTTCTCGATGTAATTTCCTTCCGGCTTCTGCCCGTACACGTGCAGCACACGGATGAGCGGCGACGCATTGAGGACAAAGTAGTAGTCGTTATCAAAAGTGACCGGGAAGTCATCGAACGTGATCTGCCCTTTTTTATATCCCTTTCCTTTCAGATTGAAGTTAAACTTGGCCGTCGCGCTGCCATTGGCAGGTACATTTACGGAAGCCGTCGACGCCTGGGTATTGTCCAGGCTCAGCCTGAGTACCACATTCCGTGCTTCCCGGTTACCCGAGTTGCTCACTTTTACAAATAATATGTTGTTTTGAAGTTCGCGAATAAATGGCGTATTGAGCCAGGCCGAGTCGACAAATAGATTCTTTTCGGCTTCCGCTTGGACCGGTACCAGGAAAATCTGGTTGGTAGAATCGGTTTGGATCGCCGAAAGGTCGCCGGCGGTGCTTTTTTGGAAGTCCGAAAACCAGAACAGCTGGTTCTTACCGGATTGGGAATGGCGGGCCATCAGGTTTTCCTGGCGTTTGTACACCTGTTCGAGCGTGCGTGGTGTGCCCGACAGCCCGATGGTCGTCAGGCGGTCACGCAGCTTTTCAGCAGGGTAGAGACCTTGCTCCTGGGCAGAAAAATCGTTGGTCACCAGTTGCAGCGACGTCGCGTTTTTGAATAATCCCAGCAAATCACCCAGCCGGCCGGTGGCAATATCGAGGTAGCGCTTGTTGTTCAATTCGCTTTCCATGCTCAGGGAATTGTCCAGGTACAAGCTGGTGATGCCGCGCCTGTCGACAGCCACATTGCTTTCCGCCGGAATGAACGGCTGGGAGAATGCGAAAGCAAGGCAGGCAATAGCGAGTATCCGAGCGGCCATCACCAACCAGTGCTTGATCTGGCGGATGGACTTCGTTTGCGTTTCAACCGCTTTCAGAAACGCGACATTCGTGAAATATACCCTTTTTGTCCGCCTGAAATTGAAAATATGTACGGCAATCGGAACCGATATCGCCAGCAAACCCCACAGGAAGGACGGAAAAAGGAAACTCATGTAGCTTAGGATAGTCTTGTATCAAGGATCAGTTGCCGAATATGGCTTCAAAACGGCAGTTTTCAAATGTTCAACGCAGTTAGTAAAGACAAATTACACCAAATTCTCATAACAGTTTTTTATTTGAGGACCTTTCTCATATCTCGGGCGCTTTTTTCTAACTTTGCACTTCATTTTGCCGAGGCCACGTTTTGAACAGCCGTCGCAAAGAGAAAAGATCGTTAATTTAAAAAGAGTTATGGCCAAAGTTTCGGTAAACAAACACCAGCCCGTCTATCAAATGCCTACGAACCCGGCCGCGGTTCGTACCAAGAAGTACGCCTTACCTACCCAAAAATACATTTCCCTGGCCATGCGTTACTTTTTCAAGACGCAGCTCAAATGGGTACTGGTACCCGTGGCCCTGATCCTGATCAATGCGGTGATTAGCCTTACGGGCATTTATCCCAATTTGTGGATTTACATCACTGTTGTAGTGGCTTCTATCCTTTATGTGCTGTTCTGGCTGATCCAGTTCACCGGCATCACGCAGCTCGCGCAATACAAGCCGATGTTTGAGAAGTTCTCTTATGAGATCGATAACCGTCAGATCATCATGAAGCTCAATATGAAAGAAGGGAGCGTGATGAAATGGGAGCAGATCCTGGAAGGTTATAAGGATAAGGATGCATATGTGCTGGTTATTTCAAAAGGACAATTCCTGCATTTGCCATTCAATATTTTTACTTCGGAGCACGACATCAAGGTTTTCGAGCGGATTTTGAAGCAAAAAGAAATATTGAAAGCCTGATCAAGGGCTTTCAAATAAAAACGGGGTGTCTGAAAAGGCACCCCGTTTTTATTTATAGCAGATGCTTATATGCCCGGACATAGGAGCCCATTTCCAAAATTTTTTCAACGCCGGATCAGACAATGAAACCTGATCGATGAACGGATGCGGATAATTTTTGTTTATTAACCTAAATAATAGCTGGGTTAGACGACGTTTCTTTAAAATAAGCTATGACATTCGAGTTCTCGGCCGGTGCGGGAGCGGATTTTCTTACCGGCTTTTCAAAACAGTTCGACTTGCCCGTCGTAGGCGATGAGTTGAGAATTCCCGCTCAAATGGGGCAGGGAAATATCAGGCGGATCGACCTGGGCCATGATTTCAGGCTGCATGTTCACCAATATACCTTTCGCGAGGAATTTGTCCTGAAACGCGTGGCGCCCGAGGCATTCAATGACCTGGTAACAGTTGTGTTTTACAGCGTGGCGTTCCCTAATAACTTTCTGTCTAATAGAGAAGTAAGCTTTAATTGCACCAAAACGCACGCGGCTTCGGTGGAGGTATCTTCCGGCGATCTGACTTCGGAAATCCGCTTTCCAGCAGGGCATGAAATCCATTTTACGTCGATTGGAATCCGCGCGGCATTGCTTGGCGAGCTGTTGGGACCCACCGAGCCGAATCAGCTGATTGAAACCGTTACCAAAGCGAACAGCACGTTTTTATACCATTTGCTGATGATCCCCGACTTGGAGCGGACCTTGAAGAGCTTGCTGGAAAGCGAAAGCGCCGACCCGCTCAAACGCTTCTACTACAAAGTAAAGGCCCAGGAGTTGCTATATATGGTGTTCAGCATGCTCGCCCGCCGTGAAGATAAAAAGCATTGCCAGCTCGACAACCTCGATGCGAGTATGCTCATGACCGTGCGGGAGAGATTGTTGGCCGATCTTTCGCAGCCGCCCCAGCTGCGTGACCTTGCCAAGCTGGCTAATATGAGCGAAACAAAGCTAAAACAACTGTTTCGGCAGGTATTCGGCGATAGTATTTACAATTATTTTCAGACCGTGCGCATGGAAGAAGCGGCATCGATGCTGCGGCAGCCGGGTGTGCCCGTTTCGCAAGTGGGTTACCAACTCGGTTTTTCCAACTTGAGCCATTTCAGCCGTTTGTTCGCCAAGCATCACGGCAAGACACCCAAGCGGTTTCAATCCGTCGGATAGGACTATTTATTTGCCATATTCAGTTATTTTATTCGTATTCTGCGAGATAGCTTTGCTGTATCAAACAATAGCAAAGAGAAATGAAGAAGATTCTGACAGAATATGTTACCGACGCGCTCCACTTGAAAAACCGCGTGGTGATGGCGCCCATGACCAGATCGCGCGCGATAAACAATCTCCCTAACGAGCTGATGGCCGAATACTACGGCCAACGCAGCGGCGCCGGCCTGATCGTCACCGAAGGCACCGCGCCGTCGCCCGAAGGACTTGGCTATGCACGTATTCCCGGTATTTTCAGCGAGCAGCAGACCCAGGCCTGGAAAAAGATAGCCGACGCTGCACACAGCCGTGGCAGCAAGATATTTATGCAGCTCATGCACACGGGCAGAATAGCGCATACGCATAACCTGCCAGCGGGCGTGCGCGTGATAGGTGTTTCGGATATAACGGCCGAGGGCCAGATGTGGACCGATCAGGAAGGTATGCTGCCGCATTCGCAGCCGGAAGCGCTGACCACCCAGGGTGTAAAGCAAGTAATAGAGGAGTTTGTAAAAGCCTCCGAAAATGCCATTCGGGCCGGATTTGACGGCATTGAGCTCCATAATGCCAACGGTTACCTGCTCGAACAATTCCTGAACCCGAATGTGAACAACCGCACCGACGAATACGGCGGTTCGATCGAAAACCGTTCGAGAGCGGTGCTGGAAATTGTGCAAAAAACCGCTGCGGCCATCGGGAAGGAAAAGGTAGGTATCCGATTTTCGCCGTATGGTATCTATAACGACATGGCTCCTTACGACCGCAACGAAGTGCGCCAGACGTATGCATACCTCGCTAAAAAACTCAATGAAGCTGACATTGCCTACATTCACATATCACTGAGCCCGGATATCGAAGCAGAAACACTCGAATCCATTCGCCGGAATTTCAAGGGTACGATTATCTACTGCAACGGGTTTAACCCTGAAACGGCAGAAGCGAAATTGCAGGAAGGCTCCGCTGATCTGATCGCGTTCGGACAGCCATTTCTGGCTAACCCCGACCTTTTGACCAGGATTGAATTAGGAGCGGCATTGAATGCGCCGGATTACAACACCTTTTACACTGCGGGTGCAGATGGGTATATCGACTACCCGTCGCTAGTTTTGGCTGACAATAATTAGAGACACCGGCTGGATCGCCAGCGATTTTGCATCATCGGGAGCTATTTAATACTGGCTTCTTGGTGATGCTTGGTGAAATTTTTTTCCCCTGCCGTGATCGACAGCGCCAGATGGTTGTTCAGCGGCGGGATCGGGCAGTTGTAGCCTGTACTGTATGCACAATAGGGGTTGTATGCCTTGTTGAAATCCAACACGCAGGTTCCGTCTTTAAGGTCAGTCGTTTTCAGATCGATGTAACGGCCGCCGCCGTAGGTTTCATCGCCGTTAGTTTTGTCTTTAAAAGGAACAAAAAGATAATCCTTGTATTTGGCAAGTTGTTGCAGGCTCAGGCTGCGGTACACCGTCAATTTTTGTCTGCGGCCATTTACCTTGAATTTCAATACCCCATACTTGACGTAGGTCTTGTTCATTCCGCTATAAGTCGGCATTTCGAAGGATTTGCCTTTCGCTTTCTCAAAATGGGCCACCACGCGGTAGGTGGAATCGGGCTCATAGAACTGCAAATACGACAAATCCGCTGCTTTCAGCGGTGAGTTCTCAGAGTGCAAAAACTCCTCCTTATAATGATTTCTGTACTGATTAGTCTCTTCGGTAAAAGTTTGTGCTTGTGATCCAAACGCCGCGACCAGAACTGTAAACAGTGTGCTAAAAACAACTTTCATACGGTAGGGAAAAAAGAAATCCGGTAATTTTTACCGGATTTTATAAAAATTATTCCAGAAACCCAAAAATGCGGGAACTTTTTCCTTATTGAGCTGAAATTTTTCTGATTTTCGATTCGTCGATGTTGTACGCTTTCACAACCGCTTCGTAGTCGTTCAGGTCCACTTCTGCATTGGTACGTTTGAGGGGATCGGAAGGAATAACGATCACACGGAATTCATTGCCGCGCGTCCAGTCGGTAGCCAGTTTGGAAAGGTCCGCATTAGAATCTAAGAAAATCTCCATATCCTCGTCGGTGCGGTCGAAATTGTAAGTAAGGATCACGCCGTTGTCAAGGAAGGCAGTTTGCGGCAAAGGGCGGTAGGCTTTCAGCCCGCCTTGATTATTCCAGTATACATACACGAGCACCGCGTCGGTAGGTAGCACATTAATATTCTGCTGCTTAAAATTCAGCACATAGCCATATTTGTTATTGGCGGTAAAATCCACGTTGGTGATGTCGAAGGTTCGGCCCAGCACGTCGCCTCCCTGTGGTCCCGGATCGCCTTTTGGCCCGCGGCAGCTTTGGAACAATGCAAGGACAGCGAGTAACAGCAGGGGCAAGAGTTTTCTGTTCATGACTTGTGAGTTGAGAAAAATGAGAAATCTGTTAAAAATTTGTGATTAGATGATGATGCAATTATAAAGTTTAAATCCCGATCGGGCATTAACCTTTGTTAACTAAAAAACGCCGTGCCGCGCATCACAGGGAGGCACATACTGGAACAGAGGACGGTAAGTAATTATTGTGTTTTTAATGCAAGGATTGTTTGCGTAGATATCGTTTGCGTGCTACTTTTCCCGAAAACAACGATTTAGGATTCAACATTAAAAGGAACAACGATGATTAACCGTAAAGCAACAGCCATTTGGAAAGGTACCGGCAAAGAAGGTACAGGTACGATCAGCACGCAGAGCACAGTTCTGGAAAATACCCAGTACTCTTTCAACACGCGTTTCGCAGATGGTAAGGGAACCAACCCCGAAGAGCTGGTTGCCGCTGCACACGCCGGATGTTTTGCCATGAAACTGAGCTTCGAACTGAATGCTGCCGGTTTCACTGCCGACGAGCTGAATGCTACCGCTACCGTTTCACTGGACCCTGCGAAAGGCCAGGTTGTTAAAAGCGCTATCGACCTGAAAGCACAGGTACCGGGTATCAGCGCGGAGCAGTTTGCGCAGGTAGCTGACAAAGCGAAAAAGGAATGCCCCATTTCCCAGCTGCTCAATGCAGAAATCACCTTGAACGCAGAGCTGGTATAGTCGATAGACCGGTTCGCCACGGCACTGCCGGGCGAACCGGTTTTTCAGTCAATAAAAAGGTCGCTTGCGATACGGTCGGCGAAGAGCTTGCCGGCCTCGGTGAGTAATAGTATTCCCGAATCTTCCCTGACCCAACCTTTCCGGGTCATCCTTTCCAGCTCATCACCAGCCTCTGATGCGAACCGGCCGGCCGAAAGCACTTCCAGTTTTTGCAGTTCCACTCCCCATTTGGTACGCAGGCCCGTTAGCAGGTATTCATTGGTTTGATCCGCTGGCGAAAGTGTCTCTATCGTCGCCGGAATATTACCCTTCTGAATTGCTTCGAGATATTTGGCATTATTGGAAATGTTGTACTCGCGGCTCACACCATTGTACGAGTGCGCGCTCGGGCCTACACCCAGGTAGGGGTGCTGTTTCCAGTAGGAGCTATTATGATTGCTGTAATGGCCGTTTCGGGCAAAATTGGAGATTTCGTACTGCTCGTAGCCATTTTCACGGAGGGAGCCCACGAGTATTTCAAACTGCTGCGCTGCGTACTCCTCTTCGATAGGCTGTATCTTCTTCTTTTTCAGCCAGCTGCCGAATGCAGTTTGCGGCTCGATGGTAAGGCAGTAAGCCGAAATATGCGGGACGCCCAGTGTAAATGCTCTGGATAAATCACGTTGCAGGATACCGTGATTTTCCGAAGGGATCGCGTAAATGAGGTCAATGGAAATATTGTCGATACCCGCGTCCTGAGCCAGCCTGACGCATTGCTCCGCTTCGACGGCTGAATGCGCGCGGTTCATAAAACGCAGATGCGGCTCATGAAATGATTGAATCCCAATGCTAAGGCGGTTAATGCCCGCTTGGGCAAACATGTCAAGCGTGGCCGCATTCAAATCGTCCGGATTTGCTTCGAGCGTTATCTCGGCATTGGGCGCTACCTGAAATTGTCGGTGAATGGTGTCAAGCAGGAAACCCAGCTCCGCTTCATCGAGCAGAGAGGGGGTACCCCCGCCGAAATAGATGGTCTCCATATCCCCGTCCGGCAAATAGGACTGCCTCAAAACGATTTCCCGCGCAATGGCCTCCACTACGGCACGCTTGTTGGTGGTGTTGGTACTGAAATGGAAATCGCAATAGTGGCAAGCCTGTTTGCAAAAGGGGATATGGATGTATAAATGCATTATTTTGAATTTTTCTGCCACTCCCAGCCGATCTTCACACCAGCCCAGAGGTTGTTTTTCGGAGCGCTATTGTAATAACGGTTCCCGAATGCGTTGAGGTCGTAGCCAAGGCTGTAAATGCCCGCGTTGGTCTTTTCTGCGGAGGCGGACAGTTCACTGTAAAAATGTTGCCCCCAGCTTTTCTTCCAGCTAACACGCGCCATCCATTGGTTGTAAGCGGTGTTTTTAACCGTATTCGCATCATTGAGATAGAACGAATCACCATGCTGGTAGGTCAGAAATGCCGAAATGCCATATTTGAGCAGGACGTCCAGGCCCGTCGACTGTGAGAAACGTGGAATACCGGGGATGAGTTTCCCGCTCAGGTCCGTGTCAGCCTGCCGGAACTCTTCATAAGTGTATTTGGTGTAAGTGCCCGTATTCCAGAGTTTCAGCATAACGGGTAGTTTTGGATCGGAGAGGATGTCCCAATTGATGTTCCATTCCAGGCCGTTCTGTTTGGTTTTTCCTGCATTGACAAAATACTCGGCCCCCGCCTCGTCGAGCCTGCGCACGATTGCATTGCGCAGCCCGAAATGGTACAGGCTGATTTCCCCGGAAATGATTTTTCCGACTTTCCGGATGCCGATTTCAGTATTGTTGCCTTTTTCAGCTTCCAGGTCCTTCCGGAAACCACCCGCCGACGGGCGCACTTCCTGCAAGGTAGGAGGGGAGAACCCACCGCTGTACGAGGCGGTGACCGACCAGTTGCCGGCGATCACCTTGTTGGCCGCAAAGCGGGGAATAAATATGCCGTCGAAAGTCTTTTGATCTTTATTGAATGGGAGCGGGAAATAGCGTTCGTACTTGTATTTCGAAGTATTGTAGCTCAAACCTGCGCTCAGGGTCAGGTCGGTGAGCAGAGTTGCTTCCAGCTGGCTGAATACGGAGAGATTGGTGGTGCGGATATCTTCTACGGTTTGCTGTTTGTCGGCAACGCCGCCTTTGTTATCGTAATTCCGCTGCGCCGATTTGCCGTATTGCCATTCGAAACCGCTGGTCCAGTTGGTCTTTACATTGCCCCATTCCGACTTGTTTTGCCAGATATTCCGCCCTCCGATCCCGTTTTCATCCCTTTTCTCGAAGTTGGAAATGAAAGGGTTGGCAAAATCCGTAAAAGTCAGGTACAATGCGGTGGATTGGGTCCATTTGTCGGATAGCGGTAAAACGTAATTGCCGCCCAGCAACGCGAGCCTGGTATAAATCGCAGCCTTTTGGGCCTCGCTGCCCGGTACGGTCGCAGTCGACTGGCGGGCTAGTTTCGGATCTGTCTGATATTGGGCAAGGTTGATACCGCCGGGAGTTTGGTAATACAAATCCGAATACATTCCCAGCAACGAAAGCGTACCCTTTTCTCCAATGCTCGAACTGGACGTAAACCGGATGGCGTCGCGCACCATGCCGCTGTGGTTACGGTAGCCGTCCTGCTCGCTGTGGCCGTATTGAACGGAAATATCGCCGATCTGCAAGGTCGAGTTCCGGCTCTGGAAGCCGTATTTACCGAAGCTTATGCTTTGTTCCACACGGTTCTGAAATTCGTTGTCGGGGCGGCTTTGCATGAGTACCACACCGCCTGTGCCAGCGCCATAAATACTGCTGCCTGGCCCTTTGATCACTTCCATGCTTTGGATAGCGCCATAATCGATCGAGTTCAAGGGCGTATTACCGCTCGCGTCGGTGAACGGGATGCCGTTCCAGTAAAATTTCACATTTCGCACACCGAATGGCGAGCGTATCAGGCTTCCGCGGACCGAAAACCGGTAGCTGCCTGGTGAGCGCTCTTCCATTCGCACACCCGGGATCGTGTTGACTGCATTCGCCCAGGTATAATTGGAAAAACGGCCCAGCGAGCGCGGCGTAAGCATTCCTACGGTTGCGGTGGTGGTAAGCGGGTCTTTTTCGGATTCAAATGCGTGCACGGTGACCTCGCGCAGGTCGCGCGCTTGCAGCGAATCGCTCTGGGCGAATGCCGGTCCCGAATCGTGGAAAATGATAAAAGCCGCAAGAACGCCGGTAATAGAGATTTTGAACATAAGAGTTTAGGGGATATCAATAAAATGCAAAGCTGATCATAAATGCCAACAGTTTCAATACTTCATCATCCGCTTAACCGCGCAGTCTGGTGCGAAGTTCAACGACTTCCGGCGGTCTGAGAAGAATTTTCTACAAAAAATGCGTGACTATACGCCTGGTGAGCTGGTAAGATTTTTGCTCAGGCAATGGTATTCGTACAGTAACTGAAATCAACTTTAATACCCAAAAACATGAAAAAGATCACCTGGATTGTCGCCTCTCTGCTGCTCGCCGGTACACTTTCACTGACGAGCTGTTCAGACAAAACAAAAGACTCCGCGAAAGAAACCGTGGAGGAAGCTAAAAACGATATGGACGAAAACGTGGCCGAAGCCAAAGCCGATATCAAGGAAGCAGGGGATGATTTTGAGGCCAAAGTGAAGCAAGACAAGGAGGATTTGAAGAAAGATATCGACGACGCGATCGGTAAACTCGACCGTAAAATAGAAGAAGCCGACGCCAAAATAGACAAGGCTGCCGACAAGGAAAAAGCCAAATGGCAGGAGCGCAAAAAGGAGCTGAATGCCGAAAAAGAAGAGTTGCAGGCTTCCTGGAAACGCGCCCAGAACGAGACCGCCGACAAGTGGGACGAGTTTAAGGCCAACACCAAGGAAAAAATCGCCAAAGTGAAGGCGGACTTGAAGGACTAATAAATTGATGAGGGTTATGGAAAATGAAAAATGCTCCGTTTTTTTCGGAGCATTTTTTGTTATCTGACAGGCAGGTGAATCTCGGTCATCATACATCGGGCCGAGCCGCCTCCGTTGCCTTCGATCACCGAAAGGTCAGTGTGCAACAGACGGGCGTAATCGTCGAGCCGGTCCTTTTGCCGCGGTGTAAGCGAGTCGTAGGCCTGGGTCGACATGACCAGGAACTTGTCGCCTTTGGTGTTCCGTACCATCAGCATATTGCCCGCGAAATGCCGCATCTGTTCGAGCGATATTTCGATCACTTCCTTATGGGTCTCTTCGAGCACGGATCTCACCATCAGGCGCTCGTCGGGATCTTTAATGGCTTCCAGGCACACCACGGCGAAAATGTCGCCGACGCACATGAGCACATTGGTGTGGTAAATGGGCTTGTCGTGTTCGTCGGAGGCCGAAAATGTGATGATTTCGTAACCCAATGCGTCCGCGAACGCGTCGAGTACTTCCTTGTGCGTGCGCGGTGACAGGCAGGCGTAGGCGATCTTGTAACGGCGGTCGAAAACCATGCTGCCGGTGCCTTCGAGGTACTTGCCTTGCGCTTCGAAATGGGTCAGGTCAATCACTTCTTCCACTTTAAAATCGCCGGCCAGCGACTCGATAATGTCGCTGCGGCGTTCCAGACGGCGGTTTTCGGCCATCATCGGGTACAGTACCACTTTACCGCTCTGGTGAAACGAGACCCAGTTGTTGGAAAAAACAGCATCCGGGCGGTCCACCTCGTCGGTATCGTTGAAAATATGCAGTTCCAGACCGGCTTTTTGGAGCTGGTCGATCATCAGGTCGAATTCTTCGCGGGCCGTCTGCTGGGCTGTGCCTTTGGTTTGCTGCGCGAACGACTCCTGCTGAAACTCGTTGCTTCCGGCGGTTTCCTCATTGAAACCGAACCGCACGGGCCTGATCATCATGATCCGGCAGGTCGACTGCGGCTGGATTTGAGCGGATGAAGTGATGACGCGCATAGGAGTATCTGATGGTTATTGGAAATGTATTTTAGAACAATATGTCATGTATTCTCGGTTAATGCAATTTACGATTCTGGCGGCTCGATTACAAGTCTAAAATCAGTAATGCCTACCCGCGCAGCAGCGGCATACTCATGCAGTGCGAGCCGCCGCGGGCACGGGAAAGCTCGGCCGACGGCAGCGTAATAAACGTGTCGGTCAGCTCTTCGGGCGCCAGCTCGTTGTGCTCGAATTTTTCGAGCAGCCTTTTGGCGGTTATCACCTTAAAACCTTCTTTTTTGAACGCTTCGAGTGTTTTATCGTTGCGGTCATAGCCGATAACGACGCCGTCGCGCAATGCGAGCAGATTGCAGGAATCGGTCCATTGCTCGCGTTCGCCATAGGGGAATTCGTTTCCTCCGGAATAAATGAAGCGGACGCGGCCGGTAATGCCCAGGTCGTCACGGCTGATTTCGGTCAGCAGATCTTCCAGGTTCTCGATTTCGCGCGGCTGCTGTTCATTGCCTTTCACAAATTGTAATATTCTGAACTCCTTGTTTACATCCACCGGCGCGAAGAAATGCAGTACGTCCTTTTTGCGCGCCTCGTCACCCACACGTGCGAGCGAGCTCAACAGCACCCAGGTATCCTTTTTAACCTGCGTAAAAATCGTGTCGATATGCATATAATCCCTCTTTTTAGGGATTTTGATGATGGTGATCTTCTCAACTACACTTTTATCAAACAAAATCTTCATCACCTGCTGAGCGGCGTAAATCGACGTGCGCTCGCTGCAACCGATCAGCAAATGCCCCGGCGCGACCATCATCACGTCACCGCCTTCGAGCGTGCAGCGCTGGTAGTCGCTGGCTTTTTCGTCATCGGGCAGCAGGAAATGCCGCTCGTTTTCGGGGATCTCGATAATATTTTGCTTTAAGTGAGCAAACATCGGGTGGTAAAAGAAGACGAACTGCGCGAGTATGGATTCTCTGGTCCGCGCCGCTTTGGCCGGCTTATTGAGCAAAATATGGTCATTGATCACAATGCCGATGTCCCGCGTAAAAATCAGGTTCGGCAGCGGGGCGAAGAGCATTCTTTTGTCCGAACAATACCCCGAAATGAATATACGGGCCAGCTCGTGCGCATCGAAGCGGTGCAGCTCTTCCTGGATCTGGTAGGAGCAGCGCTCGATACCGCAAATGGCGGCCGTGAGCTTAATACGGATATTGGAGTCTTCCAAAATGTCCCCGAGCAGCCGCTGAATATCGACCACATGGTCGGAAGCGAAGTATTTCTCGGTACCGGGAATAAAGAAAGAGCGCGTAGGATCGTCGTTGATTTCGGAGAGTTTACCTTTGATTTTTTCGGGATCCAGGAAGTAGAGGAGCAATTTTACGTAATAATCATACTCCTTTCTACGCATGGTGTCGAGGTGCACAATATCCTCGAAGAGCCAGTCCTGCGCCTTGCTGGGTACTACTTTGCCCAGGCCACGATCGGGGCTGTGGATCAAAAGCCTTTTGAGGGTGCCGGTTTCGGAGGAAACGCCGACGGGAAACCCGGTTATCGGATTAATAGCCATAAATGAAGTGTTTGGAACGCTGGGGCGCAAAGTAAATGTTTCTTCGGGAATTAAAAACCGGCCTTTCTTCAACCCGTTTATTCTCTGACCGTTTAAGGCATAAATATCTCCTGTACGGGAACAACCTGCCACTTAAAAAGGTTGTACAAAATGAGTGTCCCGCAGTTTAAGACATTGACGCTCATTTTCATTTACGGCTAATGCGTATTACTTTTGCGGGAAATTACCACGAACTATCTTTTAAGTATAAATCAGTTATGCTCTCTATTAATGACTTGCGTGCCTCCATTGAAGGTAAGGAAATATTAAAAGGCATCAATCTGGAAGTCAAGCCGGGTGAAGTGCATGCGATTATGGGGCCCAATGGTTCCGGTAAAAGTACTTTGGCTTCGGTGTTGGCGGGAAGAGAAGAGTACGAGGTTACTGGCGGAAATGTAGTTTTTGACGGAAAAGACATCCTTGAAATGGCGCCGGAAGAAAGAGCGGCCGAAGGTATTTTCCTTGCATTCCAATATCCGGTGGAAATTCCGGGCGTTACGACCATCAACTTCTTGAAGACGGCTGTTAACGAAATCCGTAAATATAAAGGCGAAAGTCCGCTGGATGCTGCTCAGTTCCTGAAAATGGTGCGTGAAAAAGCGAAACTGGTGAGCATGAACGACTCTTTGCTGAAACGCGCATTGAACGAAGGCTTTTCCGGCGGTGAGAAGAAGCGGAATGAAGTGTTCCAGATGGCAGTACTCGAACCGAAACTGGCAATTCTGGACGAAACAGATTCAGGCCTGGATATCGATGCGCTCCGTATTGTGGCCGAGGGCGTTAACTCATTGCGCTCGCCGGAACGTTCAACGATCGTTGTGACGCACTATCAGCGTCTGTTGGATTATATCGTGCCTGATTACGTACACGTATTGTACAAAGGACGGATCGTGAAATCCGGACCGAAGGAGCTTGCTCTCGAACTGGAAGAAAAAGGTTACGATTGGATCAAAGCGGAAGTTGAAGCGGTAGGTTAAGTAGAAGACGCATTGTCTGACAGAAACTTAACCCCATACAGCACCATACCCCATTATCGATGAGTAACGAGACCATAGATTTAAAAACCAGACTGATCACTGATTTTCATGCCCGTGAAGCGGTGATGAACGGTGAGGCGTCTTCTGAATTTCACCAGAAAAAACGCGCAGGACTGGCCCTTTTTGAGCAATTAGGCTTCCCGACGATCAAGCACGAGGAGTGGAAATATAGCAACGTAAGAGACCTGATCAGTGTATCTTACGATTTCAATGCAGAAAGCTCCATCGGTTTGGCCGAGCTGGAAGACCTGAAAGTGCCCAAGCAGGAGGCTAATATCCTGTATTTTGTCAACGGCCGCTACAATGAGGAATTGTCGGCGATCATTTCACCGGTTGGCCAGATTACAATCAGTTCGCTGGCGGATGCTTACAAAAACGATCCCGCAAAAGTGGCATCGTTTTTCAACGAGCTCACCAAAGACGCCAACGATGCATTCACGGCATTGAACACTGCATTTGCACAGGACGGTGTATTTATCCATATTCCTGACAACCAATCCGTAGAGCACCCGATCATTCTGCGCTTCGTGAGTGACGCGCGTGAGCAAAATGTTGGCAGCCAACCACGGAATATCATTTCTGTGGGTAAAAATGCGCACGTGAAACTGGCAGAGGCGTTCCGCACATTGGGCGATCAGCGCTCGTTTACCAATGCGGTGACTGAAATCCAGGTGGCCGAAGAAGCGAACGTACAATACTACAAAGTACAGAACGAGAGCGAGAATGCCTACCACATCGGCACTACGCAGGTGCGTATGCTCGACCGCTCGCATTTCTACGCGGGTACCGTTACGCTGAACGGCAAATTCACGCGCAATAACCTGAACATCGTGCTCGATGGCGAGCATTGCGATGCGCATATGTATGGTCTATACTTCCCGGATGGCTCCCAGCACGTAGATAACCACACCGTGGCTGATCACCAGAAGCCCAATTCGGAAAGTAACGAGCTGTATAAAGGTATTTTGCGGGATAAATCGAAAGGTGTTTTTAACGGAAAGATCTTCGTTCGTCCCGACGCGCAGAAAACCAATGCATTCCAGTCTTGCAAAAACATCGTTTTGTCACCCGATGCGACGATGAATACCAAGCCGCAGCTGGAAATCTTTGCCGACGACGTGAAATGTTCGCATGGTACTACCACCGGCCAGATCGACGAGGAAGCATTATTCTACATGCGCTCACGCGGGATTTCGCAATCGGAAGCAATGTCGCTGCTCATGTTTGCATTCTGTGCCGACGTGGTTTCGCAGATCAAGATCGACTCGGTTCGTGAATACCTCGAAAACGTGATCACACAGAAGCTGGCTTCGAAATAGCTTTTACGGGTCTTCGGGCCCTGATTAATACATTTCCTGGTACCCAACCGCCATTTTTGGGGTTGGGTATTTTTCTTAAATGACGAATCACAATGAGCCACAATCTCAATATCGCATCGATCCGCAACGACTTCCCGATCCTGAACGAAGTCGTGAATGGCAAACAACTCGTCTATTTCGATAATGCCGCAACAACCCAGAAGCCTCGGCTGGTGCTGGACGCGCTTTCGGGCTACTATGAGCATTACAATGCCAATATTCACCGGGGCATTCACCATTTGGCAGAGAAGGCAACTTCCGCATTCGAGCAATCGCGGAAGCGCTTGCAGGCATTTTTAAATGCGGAACATTCAGAGGAAATCATTTTTACCTACGGAACCACCGACGGTATTAACCTCGTGGCATCCGCTTATGGCCGCAAGTTCTTGAAAGAAGGAGACGAGGTAATCATTTCAACCATGGAGCACCATTCGAACATTGTGCCCTGGCAAATGCTTTGCGAAGAAAAAGGCTGTATTCTGAAAGTGATCCCGATCAACGACGCCGGCGAGCTTTTGATGGACGAATATGAGAAGCTGCTGACCGAACGGACCAAATTCGTTTCAGTCGTACACGTTTCGAATGCATTGGGAACCATTAACCCAATCAAAGAAATCATCGCCAAAGCACACGCGGTAGGCGCGAAAGTGCTCATCGACGGCGCGCAGGCGAGCTCGCATATTGAAATCGACGTACAGGAGCTGGATTGCGACTTCTATTCGCTTTCCCTGCACAAAATATACGGTCCTACCGGAATGGGTATCCTTTACGGTAAGCGCGATTTGCTGAATGCAATGCCTCCCTACCGCGGTGGCGGCGAGATGATCAAAGAAGTGACTTTCGCCAAAACGACTTATAATGAGCTTCCTTACAAATTCGAAGCCGGTACGCCTAACATCGCAGATGTAGTAGCTGCGAAGTTTGCATTGGATTATGTGGACGCTTTGGGTAAACCTAACATTGCGGCTTACGAGAACGAATTGCTTGCCTATGCCACCGAAGCTGTGAAAGAGATCGAAGGATTGCGCATTATCGGCCAGGCTAAGGAGAAAGTAAGCGTTCTTTCATTCGTGATCGAGGGTATTCACCACCAGGATATAGGCGTCTTGCTCGATCAGCAAGGCATCGCCGTTCGCACGGGGCACCATTGTACACAACCCCTCATGAACCGCTTCGGCATTACCGGAACCTCGCGCGCGTCGTTTGCTGTTTATAACACGACTGAGGAGATCGACAAGCTCATTCAGGGGCTGCATAAGGTGAAGCGGATGTTGGGATAATTTTTTTAAATTACTGGCATTAATCACTTTAAGACTATGTACACATTATGGATAATGCAGTAAATGAGGCCAGAAGATATGTAAACAATGCCAAGGAGCTGCTGCGGGATAAAGCAGGGAAGGATAACGGGGTTTATCAGGACCGTAAATATGTCAGACTCGCAGGACACGCAGCCTATTTGGGTGTGTTGGTTGCTTTGGATAAGTTGTTTGATGTAAAGAAAGGAACGAGAAAAAGCGTAGAATGGTATCAGGAACAGCTCCGCAAGACTGACAGGAAATTACTTGATTCGTTTAACTCGGCATATGATACCCTACACCTCGCAATGGGTTACGACGGTAACATTTCCGCGGGAGTTTCTGCTGACGGAATTACAACGGCTGAAAATATTATCAACTGGGTTGAAACCCGCACGGCGGCTGCTTGATTGCGTAATTACATTAGCTTATTTACTTTCATTTTCTAACTATATACGCATTATGGAAAATTCAGTACGGGAAGCCAGGAGATACCTTGACAATGCAAAAGAATTACTCAGAGATAAGGCTAAGAAGGAGGGGAAATATTACCAGGATAAGAAGTATATTAAACTAGCCGGGCATGCGGCATATTCCGGTGTGCTGGTTGCATTAGATGTTCTTATCGGAGGAAAGAAGGGCAGGAAGAGTGCCGAATGGTATCAGGAGAATCTTCGTAAAATAGATCGAAAGGCCTTGGATGCATTTAATAGTATCTATAACATTCTGCACCTGTCGATGGCCTACGATGGTGAACGAAATGTAGTTGTCTCAAAAGAAGGATTGGAGGAAGCCGAAGAACTCATCAACTGGGTTGAAGCCCGCACGGCAGCGGCTTAAAAATAGAATTACACAATGACCATAAACGAAACACAGGACGAACTAATTTCGGATTTTGAATTGTTTGATGACTGGGAGAGTAAATACGAGTTCATTATCGACCTCGGAAAGCAGTTCCCGCCATTGGAAGAACAGTACAAAACCGAGGATAACATTATTAAAGGATGCCAGTCAAGGGTGTGGCTGAATGCGTACATGGATGGCGGGCTTTTGAAATTTGAGGCGGATAGCGATGCCATTATCGTTCGCGGGCTGGTGAGCATGCTGGTGAAGGTGCTTTCGGGGCATACACCCGAGGAAATCGCCAAAGCCGATGTGTATTTTATGGAAAAAGTAGGGCTGCACCAGCATTTGGCACAAACCCGGTCGAATGGACTGGCAGCGATGCTGAAACAAATGAAAGCGTACGGCTTTGCTTTCCAGGCCAAATCAATCAATGCATAACAATTAATATAGACCTTGCGATGTCAGAGGAAGATTTGAAAGAAGAAGTGATCCGCGCTATTAAAACCGTTTACGACCCTGAAATACCGGTCGATGTTTACGAGCTCGGATTGATATATGATCTGAAAGTGTTTCCGATCAATAATGTATTTGTGTCGATGACGCTGACCTCGCCCTCGTGCCCTTCGGCAGGAACGCTGCCTGGCGAAGTGGAGCAGAAAATTCGTGAAGTGGAAGGCGTGAACGATGTAAGCGTGGAGCTGACGTTCGATCCGCCGTATTCGACCGAAATGATGTCCGAAGAGGCAAAACTTGAACTGGGGTTCATGTAAGGACGTCTGCTCTCGGCCGTCGGCTTTTTTTAAGAAACTTCGGTTATCGCTTTTTTAAGCCGATAGCTGACTGCCGATAGCCGAAGTACAAAATAGTAACAACAACTTTTAAACATTAATATATATGTATCCACCACAATTAGTGGCTCCCATGAAGGCCGAACTGACTAGCGCCGGTTTTCAGGATCTGACAACCGCTGAGGAAGTCGATAACTTCATGCAAAATACCAAAGGAACTGCTTTGGTAGTGATCAATTCGGTATGTGGCTGTGCGGCGGGTGCTGCACGTCCGGGTGTGCGCGCGGCGCTGGCTGGCAGCGAAGTGAAGCCTGACCACCTGGCAACGGTATTTGCAGGAGCTGACCTTGAAGCTACCGCTAAAATGCGTGAGTACACTTTGCCTTATCCGCCATCTTCGCCGGCCGTAGCGCTGTTCAAAGACGGTGAGCTGATCCATTTTGTGGAGCGTCACCACATCGAAGGCCGCTCAGCGCAGATGATCGCCGAACACCTGAAAATGGCTTTCGAAGAATTCTGCACAGAAGAGGCATAATCCGATTTTTTTAACGACTTGACGGCTACTTTCGATTACATTTGAAAGTAGCCGTCTGTTTTAAATACCTGCCGATATGCGAGGACATCGTTTCACGAAATACATTCCGCCCGAGCAAGGGCCCAACAGTAAGTTCGACCAGCTATTTGATATATTTCAACAGCTGCTGCTGATGACTTCCGGTGATGTTTCCGAGGCCATGTCGTGGCTGAGCCAGCTCGACCGCCAGTATAATCTCACCAACGACTCCTACGGCATCGGCGACTTTTTCGAAGACCTGAAAAAGAAAGGCTACGTCACCGAGGAGAAGCAGGAAGGGGAGAGTCGGCTCATTATGACGCCCAAAGCCGAGAAAAGCATTCGCAAGAGTGCGCTGGACGAGATTTTCGGTAAGCTGAAAAGATCTAAGTCCGGTGGTAACCATCACACGCCACATTTGGGCGCGGGTGATGAGCTCACGAGCGATATCCGCGATTTCCAGTTCGGTGATACGCTCGATCAGATTTCGATGACCGAATCCATCAAGAATGCGCAGGTCAATCACGGGATCGGGGATTTTATGCTGATGGAAAACGACCTGGAAGTAGTGGAGCGCGAGCAGAAAACCACTACTGCTACCGTGGTGATGATCGATATCAGCCATTCGATGATATTGTACGGCGAAGACCGCATTACCCCCGCTAAAAAGGTGGCGTTGGCATTGGCAGAGCTGATCCGGACGAAATACCCCAAAGATTCGCTCGATATTATCGTTTTTGGAAATGATGCCTGGCAAATACAGCTGAAAGACCTGCCGTATTTGGAAGTAGGGCCTTACCATACCAACACGGTGGCTGGTTTGGAGCTCGCCATGGATATTCTGCGCCGCAAAAAGACGCGTAACAAGCAGATATTCATGATCACCGACGGCAAACCGACATGCCTCAAAGAAGGTATCCGCTATTACAAAAACAGCTTCGGCCTCGACCGTAAGATCATCAACAAAACACTCACATTAGCCGCGCAATGCCGACGGCTCGACATTCCGGTAACGACTTTCA
Organism: Dyadobacter fermentans; assembly: GCF_019924045.1. Lineage (GTDB taxonomy): Bacteria > Bacteroidota > Bacteroidia > Cytophagales > Spirosomataceae > Dyadobacter > Dyadobacter fermentans_A. The sequence goes on from NZ_JAHXBN010000005.1 coordinate 91,183, forward strand.
TGATCGCGACGGACCCTTATCTGAAACAATTCGTGCAGAATTTCACGCAGGTCAACAACGGCCGGGCTTATTACAGCAACTTGCAGGGGCTAGGGGGCTTTGTACTCGAAGATTTTCAACGGAACAGGCGTAAGAACGTAAAATAACTGACGGGTTGAAGTCAAGTGTAGTTATGAAGAAAATGCCGTCAGGCATGTAATATTGGTAGGAAACGCAGTTGGTCTTTTGTGTTAAAATGCCGTCAGGCATGCAACAACAATGCACTGTTGTCGCATGCCTGACGGCATTTGTCAAGCCTGGGCAAATTTTTTGCTACCAATATTACATCGCTACGCGATTTTGGTTGCTTTTTTTTTGACATCCCGCCGTTCATTTGCATCCTACAATGCCTGACACACCTGACCATACTTGACCACCGACGTCCACTACTTGCTGCCACCGACGGAAATCATATTCGCAAACAAACGATACGCGCCTGTTACGCCCGCAGGAAGCTCGCGGAAGAAGGAGAGGCCGGTGTAGATGTAGTGCCCCTTGCCATACTTCGCGTAAAGCGTGCTGCCTTCGCGGGCCGGCTCGTCCTTATCGTGAGCTGAAAATAACGCCGTGTAGTTCTTTTTATCCCAATCCTGTGCGAAATACAGGCCGCGCTCCTGGATCCAGCCATCGAAATCTTTTTGAGTGATTTTGTTAGGCTGATTCAAAACAGGGTTTTCCGGTTGCAGGAATTGCATTTCAGCATCTTCCTCGGTCACCCGTTCGCGTCCCAACTCGATATTGAACGGGCCGATTTGTTTTACCTTCTGTCCGCCTGGAATGGTGTATTGCACCACCATCGTTCCGCCATTTTTGACATAATCCATCAGTTTTGCCTGGTAATTGTTCAGGTACGCCTCCGTGTTGTACGCACGCACGCCTACGACGATCGCGTCATACACGTTCAGATCTTTCGCGAGCCCTGCTTCATTAAGCATCGTCACCTGGCAATCCATTTGACGTAATGCAGTAGGGACTTCGTCGCCCGCGCCGGCAATGTAGCCTATGTTTTTGGCAGCGATCTTCACGTCGATTTTTGCCAGTTTGGCGGCTGATTCCGGGAACAGCGTCTGGCTGGGGATGTGCTGGTAGGCAATCGTTTTAATCGATTTATCATAATTCTTGCCGTCGACAATCGCTACCGCTTTGATCACAGCCTCCTGATTACCTGCGGGCGGTGTAACGACGAACGAGAAATACTGCTGCTGGTATTTGTTGGTCAGATTGAATTCCGCTGATTCAGGAACGGCTTTCCAGCCTGTCGGGATTTCGGGCTTCAATGTGCCTTTCACGTTGCTGCGCTGCGCTTCCACGACGATGTTCACCGTTTTAGCTTCCATGGAAGGGAATATGAAAACAGGTTCGGTAATGGTGGTAGTCACGAGCGGCCGGATTTCAAATGGCCGGTAAATCTCGCCTTCCGCAGGATCGACCGACTTGTAGACCCATGGTCTTTCAAATTCGAACTGCTGTCCGCCGATTTCGAACTTGTAGCTGGTCTTGGTCTCCGGGCGGTTTTCGGGGTAACCGATATCCTGCTGGCTGTCAATCTGGAAAATGCCGCGCTCGATCGGTTTTTCGAGCCAGTAGGGTTGGCTGATCTTCAAATTGGCCGGGAGTAATGTCTTTTTAGGAAACGCATTCATTTCGTTTGCATTCAATGCAAGGTTTAAAACGCTGTCGGCCGACTTGCCCGTCCAGCGCAGTGAAACCAGTTTCACAGGGTAATCCGACCGTTTTACGATACCGATGTTAATGCGTGCCTCATCGCCCGCAACACCGGAAAAGTCGTTCGGATTTGTCTCAAACCAAAGCCCCACACATTGCTGAATCAGGTCTTTGACTTCTTCTTTTTTGGTTTTAATATAGATATTGTCCGCGTCCAGTTTATCCAGCTCTGCATTGATTTTCAAGAGCTCCGGCACAGAGGCAGAAGGTTTGTTTACCGAATAATTCTTAATTGCCGCCGCAATGAGCACATGCACTTTTTCGCTTCCTTTCACACGTTTCCAGCTCACATCGATGCCGTCAAAAAGGCCTTTCTGAGCTGGTGTGCCAACTTTATGAAGAAAATAATCGATACGATCGCCCCGTTGCGGAGCGCTTCCGAAGCCCTGGCTACGGTGCTGGCTGCGGCTCAATGCAGCTATTTCCGTATAGGATTTGCCTAGAACCGGGTTATAACCCCCGATTTCGATCGAAATGAACGGATTTTTCTCTTCGCTCGGTGCTTTGTTGGTAAAGCCAGGTGTGAATGTATTCCAAACCAGGCGTTTGGTTTGCCAGGTTTTGACAAATTTCAGCTGATCGGGATAAGCTTTCGGATCGGCGGCGAGGTTGAAACCTTCTTCGGCCAGATATGCCGAGGTCTGGTGGTGACCATGGCCCGCGCGCGGGTCGGGCGGGAAACGGGTAATGATCACGTCGGGCTGAAACTTGCGGATCATCCACACCACATCGCCGAGCACCTTGTCGCGGTCCCAGAAGTTGAGCGTTTCATCGCGGGTTTTGGAAAACCCAAAGTCATACGCCCTGGAGAAGAACTGCTGGGCCCCATCAACACGCCGGGCCGCCAGCAATTCCTGCGTGCGGATCACCCCGATATTGTAACCCTGTTCGGAGCCGATCAGGTTCTGGCCGCCGTCGCCGCGGGTAAGTGAGAGATAGCCGGTACGCACGAGCTGGTCCTTGGATAAATAGGAGAGCATGAGCGTATTCTCATCGTCGGGATGAGCTGCAATGTAGAGCACAGAGCCCAGTACATCGAGTTTTTTAATGTTTTGAAAGATTTCGCTGGACGAGAGGGCGGGTGTCTGTGCGAAAAGCCGGGTGGCCAACAGTACAAGTACGAGCGTAAAGAAACGATGCATAACGGGTTAAGGTGGTTGATTTTGGGCTTGTTAAAGGGTCCAGGTCAGTACATAATCTTCAAATGTATCAAATTGGATCTGTATCGTTTCCGGCAGATCACCTTTTTGCAGATTAACTTTAAATCGGCCGTTTTGGTTGCCGGAAAACGCGTGAATGGTAATATGTTTTTTCAGGTCGATGGATCCGTCGCCAGCATACTTGAATACCGCTTCCTTGGCCGACCACATCAGGTGCATTTGCACATTGTTGTCCAGATCGGTCCATTGAAGCTCCTGCTCGTTCAAAAAATAGAATGCGCCCTTGGAAATCGACGGCTTCATTTGCTGGATATCAACACCCACCGACGTGTTCTCGCGCAGGTATACGCACACATACTCGCCCGAATGCGACATCGAAATTTCAGTTTGCGACCCGGCAATATGCGGCTTACGTTCCGCATCATAGCCTATGAGCGCATTTATTCCCGCCATTTTCCTTAATAATACCCTGCAAGCCAGCCACTCCTGTCTTCGCTTTTCTTTCGAAATGCCTTCCAGTACCGCCATTTCGGATGCGGGCAAATCGAGCATACCGAGCAAATCCTCCGACGGTTCCGACATACGCCAAAGCCCCAGTTTCGATACCGGTGAAATGGTTTTTATAGAAACGATGCCCATTTATTGCTAATTTTGATATCAGATGCGGTGTCACAGTGATGCGCCCGTCTGCAATTTTATGTGGCCCAAAAACAAAGTCCTGCGTTCCGCACTCAAAGCATTTTCCATTTTCCTTCTGATCATCGGGATATTATTCGGATTGTTCATCTGGCGTATCCGCGTGCCGAAGCCGGAGCTTGAAAGTACTAAAACTGTTGAAAGTTACAAACGTGAGAAAGTTAGCGAGAACCACTACCGCGTAGGAAACAACTGGCTGCGGAAGAACAAGCACGGCATTTGGGAAATGTACCTGGAAGGCGCGCCCTACGAACGCGGGCTTATTTACGGCATCCTGGCCGAAGAGCTGATGGAAAAACAGGAGGTACATTTTGTGGGGCAAATCAAGGAAATGATCCCGAGCGCGATGTTCCTGCAAGTGCTGAAAGGTTTTGTAGGCTGGTTTAACCGGGATATTTACAAATACATTCCCGAGGAAAACCAGCAGGAGATCTACGGCGTTTCGCAGTCCTTTTCCGACCAGTTCAACTACATAGGCCCCAAATATTACCGCATTCTCAATTACCACGCCGCGCATGACATCGGCCACGCGCTCACCGACCTGAATATGGTGGGTTGTACCTCGTTCGCCGTGAACCATTCGCTCACCAAGGACTCGACATTGCTCATTGCAAGGAACTTTGATTTTTACATGGGCGATGCATTTGCCGAGGACAAGCTGATCGTGTTTATGAATCCCGATAAGGGCTACAAATTCGCCTCGTACGCGTGGGCGGGACTTACGGGGGTGGTTTCGGGTATTAATGAGAAAGGCATCACGGTTACTTTAAATGCTTCCAAATCGGATATTCCGTTCGCGGCCAAAGAACCTATTTCTATTTTGGCAAGGGAGATATTGCAATATGCCGGTACCATTGAGGAAGCGCGTAAAATCGCGGCTAGGAGCGAGACATTCGTTTCGGAGTCGCTGCTGATAGGGTCGGCTGCGGACGATAAGGCGGTAGTTATCGAAAAATCACCCCAGAAAATGGATGTGTACGATTCGGGTAAAGACGCGCTCGTTTGCGCGAACCATTACCAGAGCAATGCATTCATCAAGGATTTGGTGAATATCAATAATATTAAGGATACTGATTCGAAAGCGCGTTTCGACCGGATGGCCCAACTCATGGGGCGATCCTATCCGATGGATGTGAGCCAGGCTGCGGGCATTCTGCGCGATCAGAAGGGAGTGGATGATAAATTCATCGGTTATGGCAATTCCAAGCTGCTCAACCAGCTTATCGCCCATCACGGCATTGTTTTCAAACCTGCCAGAAAAGAGTTCTGGATCTCGGCGCCGCCTTACCAACTGGGGGAATTCGTCGGGTATGACCTAGATTTGATTTTTGCGCAAAAAGGTCATTTTCAATCGTTTGATTCGCTCGATATTGACCGAGATCCGTTCCTGGAATCGGCTGACTATAAAAAGTTTGAGGCATTTAAATCAGTGAGACAGAAAATCACTAAATATGTGATGCTGGACGCGCCGCTTTCGCTGACGCCACGGGATGAGGAGGCATTCATTGCGAATAATGCACAGAGTTACCTCCCGTATTTTTTCCTTGGCGAGTATCATCAGAAGAAAGGTGATTTCAGTAAAGCGATTGGCTATTACGAGCAGGCTTTGAAACATGAAGTTTCTTCGTTGAACGAGGAGAAATCAATCCGGGAACGGATAGCCGAAAGTAAAAAGGGCAAACACTAATGCCTGTCGCATATATTGAGATTTTCCATACCAACCTTTGATTGCCATGAGTCCCGAAACACAGCAGCCCGCGTTGCAGCAGCTTTTGTTGCACGTTTCCAATTATTCGAACTACTACAAGCGGATTTTTCGCGAGCACAATATCAATGTCGATGCGATTAAAACGGTGGCCGATCTGGCTCAGCTGCCCTTTACTACGAAAGACGACCTGGCGCAATACAACGACGACTTCCTATGCGTGCCTAAAAGCCGCATTACCGATTTTGTGACCACTTCCGGCACGCTCAGCGATCCGGTGGCATTCTACCTGACCGATTCGGACGTGGAACGGCTGGCGACCAATGAGTCGGAATCGTTCCGCTGCGCAGGCGGAACGGCAAACGACATTTACCAGCTCATGACCACGATCGACCGCCGTTTTATGGCTGGTCTCGCATACTGGATGGGCGCGCGCAAGATGGGCGCAGGCATGATCCGTGTGGGCCCGGGAGCGCCATTTTTGCAATGGGAGTCAATCCAGCGGTTTTCGCCGACAGTGATCATCGCCATTCCCTCATTTATTCCAAGACTAATCGATTATGCGGTCGCAAATGATATCGACTTCGCAGCTTCGAGCATTAAATCCATTATCTGCATCGGTGAGCCGATACGCAACCCCGACTTTTCACTGAACGAGCTGGGCAAGCGCATTACTTCACAGTGGGATGTGAAATTGTATTCGACTTATGCGTCTACTGAAATGGGTGCGGCATTTACCGAATGCGGTGAAGGCAAGGGCGGGCACCTGAATCCGGACCTGCTGATCCTGGAAGTAGTCGGCGAGGACGGTAATGCGGTGCAAAACGGCGAGCTCGGCGAAGTGGTAGTAACCACGCTCGGGGTGGAAGGTATGCCGCTGCTGCGCTACAAGACCGGCGATCTTTGCAACGTGTATTACGAGCCTTGCGCGTGTGGGCGCACGAGCCCGCGTCTGGGACCGGTGGTCGGGCGCAAGCAGCAAATGATCAAGTTCAAAGGGACGACCATCTTCCCGCCGGCATTGTTCGATGTACTGGATGCGGTGAAGGAAATCGATTTATACCAGGTGGTCGTATCTAAAAACGAGTTCGGAAACGACGAGATTACCGTGGTGCTTCCGATGCAGTTGCAGACGTCGGCATTCAAGGAAACGATGCATTCGCTGTTCAAATCCAGGCTCCGCGTATCGCCCGCATTAACTTTCGTAACCGCTGAAGAACTAACTTTCCGGATCTACAAACAGGAGAAACGCAAACCTGAAAAATTGATCTATATTTGACCCCTCTGTTACCATAAAAATAAGATTACGATCATGAAAAAGTTCATTTACGCGTCAGCAATAGCGATTTCATTCCTCGCCGCAGATGCAGCACTCGCCCAGCGCGTCGATCTCCGTTCCGGTGATGTAAGCGTATTGTCGGGCCAGAAAACGGTTAACGTTGTGTACGATTATTCGGAATTCGGAGTAGGTAAATTTGCCACTGAGCAGGAGTATCTGGATAAAAAATCGGCTGAGTACAATGCCAAGGAAGCCGGGAAAGGCGATGCCTGGAAAAAGGCCTGGGTGGAAGACCGCAAGGCACGCTACGAGCCTAAGTTCGAAGAGCTGTTCAACAAAGGTTTGGCAGACAAAGGCCTGACGGCCGTTACAGCCCGCCCGGACGCGCAGTATACCTTCATTGTAAAAACCAAATTCGTGGAGCCGGGCTTCAACGTGGGTGTAATGCGCAAGAATGCCTACGTCGATTTTGAAATAGACCTGGTCGAATCAGCCAACAAATCCAATAAAGTTGCTGAAATTGGAATGAGAAATGTACCAGGCGGCCAGTTCGGCGGTTTCGACTTCGATACCGGCGTCCGCATTGCCGAATCCTATGCGAAAGCGGGCAAATCCCTGGCGGCATTTCTGGATAAAAAGCTGAAATAAACTAACCGTTCCCAACTACTCAGAGTTATGAAAAAGTTATTACTGATCGCATTCGTGTTGTTCAATGCCGCCGTTGTGAAAGCGGACAACACCATGGCCGACCTCCTCGCCGGTAAAACCAAGCTGGTTTTCCTGGGCCTTGATTTTACGCAAGCCAAATACATTGGTAAAGTGGGCTTTACTGATGCGCAGGCGATCCAAAACCAGCATATCGTAAGCTGGAACAACCTGATCGAGCTCGAACCTAAGAAGTTCTCCCTTCAAAAAGCATTCAACCTCAAAGACGACCAGTACAAGTCGAAAGTGGAGGACATGGTGACTTTGAACAAATCGGTGAACGTGGAGAAGAACATTACCGACGAGGAGTACAGCATTACCGAAGACCAGGTGAAAAAATCCGTTGCCAAATATTCGTTGAGCGAAAAGGACGGCGTCGGCATCGTTTATGTCGTAGAAAGCCTCAACAAAAACGCAGAGAAACTAGTAGCGTGGGTGACTTTCATCGATCTGGCGACTAAAAAGGTGATCCACACCGAAAAAGTAGAAGGTAAAGCGGGCGGTTTCGGCTTCCGCAACTATTGGGCCGGCGGCGTTTACAAGATCAACCAGGAGATCGATAAAAGCCTTTACAAAAAATGGAGCAAATCCTTCAAAGCTTAAAAAGTAAATAGATTTGCTTATTTTTAAAGCTCAGATTAATTACCGATACCATCTCATTCTTTCGTAAGCTGTGATCTGTTTGCCTGAGTCTGGTGAACGTTCACAGCTTACTGTTTAAAAACCGATAACCCATTATCGTGCGCATAGCCAACTCGTTTTTCCTGGTATTCCTGTGTCTGCTATTTACCAGCTGCGGTAAAATGCTCTACCGTTCGGCGGCAAAAGCTTTCACGAAAGGGGCCAAGGAAGCTCCCTATGACGCGATTATCGTTCCGGGCTTTCCTTACAACGGCGAAAAGTGGGACATGGTGCTGCAACTCCGCATTCACTGGGCTCATTACCTGTATTCGAAAGGTTATGCCAAAAACATTATCTTTTCGGGCGGCGCGGTGGCAACCCCCTATATCGAAAGCCGGGTGATGGCCAACTATGCCGAGGCGCTGGGCGTCCCCCGCGAGCATTTGTTTACCGAAGAAAAGGCTCAGCACAGCACCGAGAACGTATATTATTCCTACCGCCTTGCAAAAGACCACGGCTTTTCGAAAATTGCGCTTTCCACCGATCCCATTCAGACGAGCTACATGAGAAAGTTCATCAAAAAGTATGAGCTTCCGATAGGCTTGCTGCCGACGGTGATCGATACCGTGAAAACATTGAATGTATACGAGCCCAAGGCCGACCATAGCGATGCAATCGTCAAAGAGGGGTTTGTGAAGCTTTCAGATAAGGAAGGTTTTTTCAAACGTTTCCGCGGCACAATGGGCAAGTACATTGTCTGGCATGAAGAAGATTTGAAAAAAGCAAAGTACAGAAGGAGATACAAGGACCGGATGATACCCTCTTCCGAACAAACAGGGAACAATTAAAGCGTACAATGAAAAAAGAATTGTCGGCTATTGAAGCCAAGTATGAAGCACAGAAGATCGCGTTTGGCCCGATGTACTTCCAGTCGGTGGTGGCCCTCAGGGACCTGGGCATTTTGCAGTACATCAGCGAAAACCGGAAAGGAGTAAGCATTGCCAACATTATCGAAAATGTGAATGTCTCCGAATATGGTGTGACCCTCTTGCTGGAAGCAGCGGAAATTCTGGGCGTGGTGGAAATGGAAAATGATATTGTCAGGATCAGTAAAATAGGTTTCTTCCTCTTGAAGGATGAAATGACGCGCGTGAACATGAACTTCATGAAGGACGTCTGCTACCTGGGCGCGAGCCATATGACCGAGAGTATCGTGAACGGCAAGCCCGAAGGCCTCAAAGAACTGGGCAATTGGCCGACGATCTACGAAGGACTTTCGATTTTGCCCGAACCTGCTAAAACCTCCTGGTTCGAGTTCGACCATTATTATTCCGACAATGCATTCCCCGACGCGCTGAAAATCGTGTTTGCTAAAAAGCCTAAAATGCTTTTCGATATCGGCGGAAACACGGGGAAATGGTCGTTTGCATGCTGTGACCATGACGCGGATGTGAGGATTAAAATACTCGATCTGCCGGTGCAGCTCAATGTGGCGCGCGCGAATGCGACCGAGCGGGGCCTGCTCGACCGGATCGATTTCCACGCGATCAACCTGCTGGATACCACGCAGAAAATTCCACAAGGTGCCGATGTGATCTGGATGAGCCAGTTTCTGGATTGTTTTTCAAAAGAGCAGATCGTCGCGATATTGGAAAATGCCTTCCAAGCAGCTTCCGAGAACACCACTTTGTACATTCTGGAACCATTTTTTGATAACCAGAATTATCCTGCTGCACATTATAGCCTGGTGGCGACATCTTTGTATTTCACCATCATGGCCAATGGAAATAGCAAGATGTACAGGATCGGTGTGATGAAGGAGCTGGTATGCCAGGCTGGGTTTGAGGTGGTTAACACTTATCCGCTGATTGGCGACAGTTATCATACGATTCTGGAATGCAGGAAAAAGGCCTGATGCCCGATCCTTTTAGATCCGGAATACGTAAATATTTATTGTTATGAAGCGAACGGTGGCGTTGGGCCTTCTTCTTCTTCTGCTGGCGGCGGCCTTCACGGCCCACGCGCAGATCGATAAGGGGGTTTATTATAAAGCATTGTCGAGCGGGGAGGAAGCATCCATCGATAAAGTACTTGCGAAGCTTGAAAATGAAAAGTCATCGTCGAAAGTGAATGCCTATAAGGGCGCATTGACGATGAAAAAGGCAGGTTTTGTGAAAGGGGTTGGAGGCAAAGTCAAGACCTTTAAGAAGGGAGCCAGCCTGCTCGAAGACGAGATCAAAAGCAACCCGGGAAACACCGAGTTCCGCTTCCTGCGCCTGACAGTACAGGAGCACGCGCCCGGGATTTTGAAATACAACAAGGAAATAGATGCCGATAAACAGGTCGTCGTTTCGGGCTACGACAAGCTCGACGCCGACCTGAAAAACGTCATCGCCGATTATGCGAAGGATTCGAAGGTGTTGAAAGAATCGGATCTCAAATAGGAATGCATTAACAGGATTTTCGGATCAATGAAAAATATACTAGTCGTAAACTACTCTCAGTCAGGTCAGTTGAATGAAATTATCGATCAATTCCTGATTCCGTTCCAGCCTGAAACAGTAGAGCGATTAGAGATTTTCCCGGCGAAGCCTTTTGTGTTTCCCTGGACCTCGGACGAGTTTTTCGACAAAATGCCCGAATGCGTGCAGGAAGACCCGATCGAACTTAAACCGCTGCATTTCGGTGCCGAGCGGTACGATTTGATCGTATTGGGTTATCAGCCCTGGTTTTTGTCGCCGTCGTTGCCTATCACGGCGCTGCTTAAGAACCCTGACTTTAAAGCCAGGGTTAAGGAGACGCCCATCGTGACGGTGATAGGCGGGCGGAATATGTGGCTCAACTCGCAGGAAAGCATTAAAAAGCTGATTGCCGAGGCGGGTGGGAAGCTGGTAGGGAATATCCCGCTGATGGACCGCGTTTCGAACCTTGTCAGCGCGGTAACCATTTTGCATTGGATGCTTACCGGCCGCAAAGACCGCAAATGGGGTATTTTCCCCAAACCAGGCGTGAGCGACGAGGACATCCGGAGCGCGTCCCGTTTTGGAGCTATCGTCAAAAAGGCGTACGATAACCGGGAGTATGCCGGTTTACAGAAAGAAATCATGGCCACGGGCCTTATTAACATACCCACTGATATCCTTTTTATCGAAGGGCGGGCGAAGAAGCTGTTCAGGATCTGGGCAAACCTGATCAAAACGAAGGGCACCACGCCTGAAAAGCGGAGACGGCTGGTTGGTTTTTTCAAATACTACCTGCTGGTGGCACTTTTTATGGTAGCGCCGGTGCTGGTCACGGTTTACCGGTTACTGATCGCCCCGTTCGCCGCCAATGCGATTAAGAAGAAAAAAGAATACTTTTGTGGTGTAGAAACCAAATCATAATGTCAGAAGCATATATTACCAGGATTGCCAAGTTTTTACCGAATGAGTCCGTTTCAAATGAGGAAATGGAAGAATACTTAGGATACATCAACGGAAAACCTTCCAAATCAAAGGCCATTGTTTTGCGCAATAACGGTATCAAAAACCGGTATTATGCCTTGCGCAAAGACGGAACGCCCACGCACACCAACGCGGAAATGGCGTCTCTGGCTATTAAGGGCCTATTCAAAAACAACCCGGCGGAAATCGGCGAAATGGATTTGTTGAGCTGCGCCACGTCCAGCCCCGACCAGCTGATGCCTTCACACGGCTCTATGGTGCATGGTTACTTGCCCGAAGCTGCGTCGATCGAAGTGGTATCACCGTCGGGGGTATGCTGCGCTGGAATGCACGCATTCAAATATGCCTACATGGCCGTGAAACTGGGTGAGAAGGAGAAGGCGGTAGCCTGCGCCTCTGAGCGCCTGTCGACTGTGCTGCGCTCGGACCAGTTCGAAGATGAAATCCAGCAGCTCGCCCGTCTGGAAAAGAACCCTTTCCTGGCGTTTGAAAAAGATTTTTTGCGCTGGATGCTTTCTGACGGCGCCGGGGCATTCTTAGTAGAATCGGCTCCGAACCAGGAAGGAATCTCACTGAAAATAGACTGGATCGAAGGCTGCTCATATGCCAACGAGGTGGAGGCGTGTATGTACATGGGCGCCGACAAGCTCGAAGACGGCACGTTGAGAAGCTACAAGGATTTTACAGCCGAAGAAATAAAGGAACGTTCTGTTTTGAGTATCAAACAGGATGTGAAGCTATTAGGTGAAAAAATTGTTAAATTGGGTTTTGCCAAACTCAAAGATATTTTGGTTAAAAAAGGAGTGACGATGGACGATGTGAGCTATTTCCTGCCGCATTTGTCGAGTTATTTCTTCGAAGGCAAGATCGACGAATTTTTCAATGAAAACGGTATGCCTATTCCCAAAGAGAAATGGTATACCAACCTCGTGACGAAAGGCAACGTCGGAGCGGCGTCTATTTACATGATGCTCGAAGAGGTGTTCAATAGCGGGGCTTTGAAAAAGGGCGAGAAAATCTTGCTGGCAGTACCCGAGAGCTCGCGTTTCTCGTACATGTTCTGCCTGCTCACCGTGTGCTGAAACCATACAAAAGCTGCCCATATCCATGAAAAAGGAAGACCTGCCGCAAGACCCCGGCGCGCTCGATAAATTTACCCGGGAAGTATGCTACGTCAAGAATGAGGACGGTAAATACGAAACCGCGTTGAGCAAAGGCTGGGACGTGAAAAAACAAGCGCTGGATAGCGCCTGGGAAGAGGTGAACGAGCGGGTGGAAGAGGCGCGCAAGGCAGTGGCCAGTGGTGAGAAAAGCCCGGTATACTATTTTATGGAACTTCGCCTGATGGATTTGCCGGTCCTGTCGGGTTACACGGGGATCTTCCCGTTTTTTATCAAACGACATTTCAAACCATCCGTTTTTAAAGGTCTCAGCGAGCGGAAACTGGAAAAATATGCCAGGGCTTTCGATATCACTGTGGACGAGTTGAAAAATTTTAAAGGTTGATACAGTGAATATTGACAGTCAAACGGATGAATTCCATCACGTACAAACGGCCCATTGTGAAAACGGGGTTACGACGGCACTACTGCGGTACCACGGCCTGGATTTCATGACCGAGCCTTTGGCATTCGGTATGGGTTCGGGCCTGTTTTATATACAAATACCTTTTCTGACGGTCAATAACGGCCCGGCGATCTCATTCCGGACCATGCCGGGGGCGATCTTTAAACGCACCTGCAAGTCGCTAGGTGTGGAGGTTACCCGTAAGAAATTCTCCAATCCGGCTGCCGCGGAGGCATTTCTGGATAAGAAAGTAAAGGAAGGTGTGCCGGTAGGCTGCCAGGTGGGTGTTTTTCACCTCACCTATTTTCCCAAAGAATACCGCTTCCATTTCAACGCGCATAACCTGATTGTTTTCGGAGAAGAAAACGGCCGCTACCTGGTAAGTGACCCGGTTATGGAAGATGTGACCTCTCTTTCCAAGGAAGAACTCTCGCGCGTACGTTTTGCGCAGGGCCCGCTCGCGCCCAAGGGACATATTTACTTTCCGGAGAAAATAAAGCCCATTACCCAGGACATGATCCGCAAGGGCATCGTGTCGGGCATTCGCCGGAATGTGCGCGATATGCTCAGCATTCCGGGCAATTTTGCGGGGGTGAATGGTATCCGCCACACTTCCAACCATGTTCGCAAATGGCGTGACAAGCTCGGTTTACGCAAAGCCAGCCTTTATTTGGGGCAAATCGTGCGTATGCAGGAGGAAATCGGCACGGGCGGCGGCGGCTTCCGTTTCCTTTATGGTGCATTCCTTGAAGAGGCGGCAGCTTATTTGCAGGACGACCGCGTAGCCAATGTTTCGGAAGATTTTACCAAAGCCGGCGACATGTGGCGTGCCAGCGCCATTAAAATGGCGGGCGTGTACAAAGGCCGCCTGACCGAACAGAAAGACTTCGAAGAAATTGCCGATATGATGCTGGAAATCCGTCTGGTGGAAAAGGAGGCATTTCAAAAGCTTTCCAGCCTGAAACTGGGTAAATAAGTGCAGATGGGTATGGCGGGTCAGGTGTGTATTGCGATCAGGGATGTGTATAAGCGTTATAAATCCGCTCAGGAAGATAGCCTGTCCGATGTTTCACTGGACATTATGCAGTCGGACGTGTTTGGTCTGCTGGGCCCGAATGGCGCCGGTAAAACGACGCTGATCTCCATTCTCTGCGGGATTATCCCGGTTTCTTCCGGCGACGTGCAGTTTTTTAACAATGGCGCACCTTATTCCAATGATGAAAGGAAAAGCCGCATTGGTTTTGTACCCCAGGAATATGCCTTCTATCAGGAACTGACCCCGCGCCAGAATCTGGATTATTTCGGGGCGATGTACAATCTTCCCAAAAAGAAGCTCGAAATGCGTCGTGAGCATTTGCTGGAAGTACTAGGTCTTGAAAAAGCAGCCGACAGAAAAGTCGGGACGTTTTCGGGTGGGATGAAACGGCGTGTGAACCTGGCGATCGGCATTATCCATGAGCCGGATATCCTTTTTCTCGACGAGCCGACCGTAGGCGTGGACGTGCAAAGCCGGAATGCGATTATCCGGTATTTACAGCAGATCAACCAGGCGGGAACGACGATCGTTTATACTTCGCACCACATGTCGGAAGCGGAGGAATTTTGCAAAAACATTGCGCTGATCGACCATGGAAGGGTTATTGCAGCCGGTGGCTTGCAGCATTTGAAAAGTGTACACGATGCGGGCAGCCTGCAAACATTGTTTATCAACCTGACCGGCGAAGAGTACCGCGATTAAGCTTATGTTTAAATTATATGCATCACTACGCAAAGAACTGCTCCTGCTCATCAACGATAAGGTGGGGCTGGCTTTGATGTTTCTGATGCCTTTACTGCTGGTTTTTATCATCACCATTATTCAGGATAGTGCCTATAAAATGGTGAATGAGAATCAGATCCCGCTTTTGGTTGTCAACCACGACAATGGTAAAGAGGGTAACAAACTGGTGGAGCTGCTCACGAAATCCGGACTTTTCAAGATCGATTCGCAGAACGCGATTCCGCAGGAGTCGTTGAAGTCGGAATTGCTGTCGAGGGGTAAAATGATTGCATTGTATATTCCGGCCACGTTTTCGGCGGGGCTCGAAAGCAATGCGGAAGATGTGAGCACGATCCTGATGGAAGACCTCGGTCTGGAACGCGACACGACCAGGCACCAGAAGGTCTCAATGCCCAAACTATCCTTTTACAACGATCCGGTTTTGCAGGAAAATTACAGCTACTCGGTCATGAGCGTGATCCAGTCGTACATGAGCGTGATCGAAAACTCGCTGATGATCGACCGCATGTATGCCAACATGGACATCGCCGAACGCTCGGCGAAGCTGAAAGACAAGATGATTTCCAACCGCGTGGGCATCGACCAGATCGTCGCGCGCAACAATAACTCGACGGCCATTCCCAATTCTACGCAGCATAATGTGCCCGCCTGGACTATTTTTGCCATGTTTTTTATGGTGGTCTCCCTGGGCAGCAACATCGTAAAAGAGCGCATTAATGGCAGTTTCCTCCGTTTGAAAACGATGCCTACCACGTTTATGGTGGTGATGTTTAGTAAAATGGCCATTTACGTGATCGTAGCCGCATTGCAGGTCGCGCTGACATTCTCGATGGGCGTGTGGATTTTACCCAAGTTGGGTTTGCCGAAGCTCAGCGTGCCGGATAATCTCATCGCGACTATCGCCGTAATTTTCATCAGCAGTATGGCGGCCGTGAGTTATGCTTTAATGATCGGCGCATTTGCTAAAACCGAGCAGCAGGCCAACGGTTTCGGCGCCATATCCATTATCATTTTCGGGGCGATAGGAGGTATTTTGGTGCCTACCTTCGTGATGCCGGGTTTTATGCAGTTTTTCAGCAACTTTTCGCCGTTGCACTGGTGCCTGGAAGGCTTTTACGTATTGTTCCTCAAAGGCGGCAGCTGGCAGGACCTGCGGACGGTGTTCGCTTTTCTGGGCATTTTTATAGTGTTTTGCCAATTGGGCACATATTTTAAGTTGCGGTTGGAAAGAATTATTTAAGTTTGAAATTCCCCCGGCCGGTAAGGTAGGCTGTAACCGGCGATTACATTAAGCGATTAACAAATCAATATGGACATAGAAAGCTTGAAGCCCATTCTGAAAGGGCAAATTGTACAGTACCTGAACCTGCTCGACATTAACCCTGCCGATATCAAAGACGACGAACCTCTTTTTGGCGGTGATCTGGGCCTGGACTCCATCGACTCGCTCGAACTGGTGGTGCTGCTCGAAAGGGAATATGGTATAAAAATCAACAATCCGGCCGAGGGACGTAAGATCCTGGTCGATGTAAACCACATGGCCGAGTACATTCTCGCGCACACAAAAGCCGCTTAATTTTAGATGGGAAGGGTGTTGGTGACTGGTATGGGCATGATTTCGGCCATTGGCAACAATGTGCAGCAAAATCATGAGAGCTTGCGCGTGGGGCGTTCCGGGATCGGTAATGTTGCTTTTTTCGAATCGTTGTACGCCTCGCAGCTGCCTTTTGGCGAGGTGAAGCTCAGCAACGGGGAGCTCAAAGCATTACAGCAACTCGAAGCCGCCACAGGTTACACGCGCACGTGCCTGCTGGCCGATAAGGCTTTCTCAGAAGCCGTTGCCGATGCCGCATTAACGCCAGGTCAGCTTTCATCGCTGGACACCGCTTTGATATCCGCCAGCACGGTAGGCGGCATGTGCCTGACCGACCAGCTTTATGAGGATGCCAACCATAAGTCGGAGGGCTCCGAATACCTCGAATCCTATGGCTGCTCAGCGCATACATTGAAGCTTATCCAGCGGTACCGCATCAAAGGCTTCACCGATACGATCAATACCGCCTGTTCCTCTTCTGCCAACGCCATTATGCTTGGCGCGCGGCTGATCCGCTCGGGGCGTGTGAAACGGGCGATCGTGGGCGGGGTCGATAGCCTGGCCAAATACACGGTCAATGGGTTTAATGCATTGAAAATACTGTCGGAATCGCCTTGTAAGCCATTCGACGTGAACCGAGACGGCCTGAACCTGGGCGAAGGCGCTGCTTACCTGGTGCTGGAAGCCCAAGAGCTGGCGGTCGGAAAGAAGGTATACGCCGAAGTAGCGGGGTTCGGCAATGCAAACGATGCGCATCACCCCTCGGCCATGTCCGATGAAGCTACGGGCGCGGTCCGCTGCATGCGTGAGGCGATCGCCTCGGCCGGGATCGAAACTGCGCAGATCGGGTATGTGAATGCGCACGGTACCGGCACGCAGAACAACGACCATGTCGAGTTTTTCGGAATGGGGCAGTTGTTTGAAAAAATGCCTCCTTATAGTTCTACCAAGGCTTTTACCGGGCATACGCTGGGTGCTGCCGGAGCTGTCGAGGCTATTTTCAGCATTTTAGGGATTGTTAACTCGGAGCTTTTTCCAAGTTTGAATGTGGCTGAGCCTATTAGCGGCCCAGAACATGCACCGGTTTCTGAATGGAAGGACGGGTATCCTTTGGCATATGTGCTTTCCAATTCTTTTGGGTTTGGAGGAAATTGTACTTCGCTGGTCTTTGCCGGTATAAACTAATCCTGCATCAGCTTGGCCAAAATCTCCTGGGCTGCAACCGAAATGACGGTTCCCGGGCCGAAAATGCCTTTTACGCCCGCATCATAGAGAAACTGGTAATCCTGCGCCGGAATCACGCCGCCGGCGATGACCATAATATCATTTCTTCCCAGTTTATTCAATTCGCGGATCAGTTCAGGAACAAGTGTCTTGTGTCCCGCGGCAAGGCTGGACGCGCCTATGATGTGCACATCATTTTCAACGGCCTGCATGGCTACTTCCTGCGGCGTCTGAAACAATGGGGCAATATCGACGTCGAATCCCAGATCGGCAAAGCTCGTTGCGATCACTTTCGCGCCCCGGTCGTGGCCGTCCTGGCCCATTTTGGCAACCATGATACGTGGTCTGCGACCTTCCAGCCTAGCAAATTCGTCGGACATTTCAAGTGCGCGCCGGAAGTTTTCATCATCAGACACCTCGGTTCGGTAAACACCCGAAACCGACCTTATCGTAGACTGATACCTGCCGAATTGCTCTTCCATAGCCTGTGAAATTTCTCCTAATGTAGCTCTTTTGCGCGCCGCGTCCACCGCCAATGCCAACAGATTGGAATGCATGTCCTTGCCGCCGGCCTGGTTACAGGCCTGCGTAATGCGGTCGAGCGCCATGCGCACCTCCGATTCATTTCTGACGTTGCGAATGGCTTTTAACTGCGTGATTTGCGCATTTCTTACGGCCTCGTTATCGATTTGTAGTATTTCAAAAAACTGCTTTTCATCGGTTTTGTACCGATTGACCCCCACTATTACCTCCTTACCCGCGTCGATCCGCGCCTGTTTTCGGGCAGCGGCTTCTTCGATGCGCATCTTAGGCAGGCCGGTTTCTATGGCTTTGGTCATGCCGCCCAATGCTTCCACTTCCTCGATCAACGCCCAGGCCTTTTCGGCGAGCTGTATGGTCAGGTGCTCAACATAGTAGGAGCCGCCCCAGGGGTCGACAGCCTTGCAAAGGTCGGTTTCATTTTGAATAAAAAGCTGCGTATCGCGGGCAATGCGGGCCGAAAAATCGGTGGGCAACGCAATGGCCTCGTCGAAGGAATTGGTGTGCAGCGACTGCGTATGGCCCATTACCGCGGCCATGGCTTCGATGGTGGTGCGGGTGATGTTATTGAAAGGCTCCTGCTCGGTAAGGCTGTAACCGCTCGTCTGGCAATGCGTGCGCAGCATCAGCGACTTTTCGTTCTGTGGGTTAAATTGCTTTACAATTTTTGCCCAAAGCATCCGCCCGGCCCGCATTTTGGCGATTTCCATGAAGTGGTTCATCCCGATTCCCCAGAAAAAGGAAAGCCGCGGCGCAAAGTCGTCGATGGGAATACCGGCTGCCAGTCCCGTGCGGAGGTATTCGAGCCCGTCCGCGAGCGTGTAGGCAAGCTCGATCTGTGCAGGCGCGCCCGCCTCGTGCATGTGATAGCCGCTGATACTGATCGAGTTGAAACGTGGCATGTTTTGTGAGGCATATGCAAAAATATCCCCCACAATGCGCATTGAAGGCCCCGGCGGGTAGATGTAGGTGTTGCGCACCATAAACTCTTTCAGAATGTCGTTCTGGATCGTTCCGGTGAGTTGATCCGGCCGTACGCCCTGCTCTTCGGCAGCGACGATAAAAAAGGCCATTACGGGTATCACCGCGCCGTTCATCGTCATCGACACCGACATCTGACCGAGCGGTATCTGATCGAACAGCGTTTTCATATCCTCCACCGAATCGATGGCTACACCCGCCTTGCCCACATCGCCGGTCACGCGCGGATGGTCGGAGTCGTAGCCGCGGTGTGTGGCCAGGTCGAATGCCACAGATAAGCCTTTTTGTCCTGCTGCGAGATTCCGTCGGTAGAATGCATTGGATTCAGATGCGGTCGAGAAGCCCGCATATTGGCGGATTGTCCAGGGGCGCTCGAGATACATGCTCGCGTAGGGCCCGCGCAGGAATGGGGGAGTACCCGCACCGAATGCGAGGTGCTGGGTACCGGCCAGGTCATTTGCGGTGAATTTGGTTTTGAGTGAAATGCCTTCGGCGGTTTGGAAAGCATCCTGCTGGGTTGTGGGTTCCGGCAGGATGCGGCCAGGCACATTGAGGAATATCGGATGCTTTTGTAAAAACTGATTCCAGGCTTCGGTGATCAGTTGATAGGTCATATCTTCCAGCAGATACGAGCCTCCGGCAGGGTCCGCTACCTTGGCAAAAAAGCTCTCGTGTTCCAGGATCGCGGAAACATGACTGGCTAACCGGGTTGCTAATGCATTGCCGGGCGCATTGTCAAACGGCAATACCGTGATTGCATCGCAGCCGCCGATGACCGCGCTCATGGCTTGCGAGGTCGCGCGGACAAGGTTCGCGTAATCAGTTTGTCCCGCATGGTAACGGAGCGAGGAAATGCCGTGAATGAAGGGTGCTCTATCGCGGATATCGAAGGTTTTCGATATTTTACGAAGCATGTATCGCAATGCCCTCAGCTTGGCGATTTCGGTTAGGAATTGAGAACTGATGGGCACAGTAATGCACACCCGGTCTAACGTGTCCGGCCAGTTTATGCCGGTTTCCCGGGCTTGCAGCATGGTTTCGGCAAATGCCGAGACGATGCTAAAAAGTTCGGAAACGGGGTCGGCGGATGGAGTACTGATTTTAACCGGCGGCAGTTCATAGCCTGACAGCACGTTTAAGTTCAGCCAGCCAGGTGTTTGTTTTTGCGCAAGGGCTATTTCAATGGCGGCCTTCCAGTCCACTTCTTCCTGGGTAACATAAGGTTTGAAATGTAAACCTTTCGCAACCTCCCACGAATCCAGCAGCCCGGCACGACCCTTTACCTCCTTCGCTGCGAGCTTTTCCCAGGTACTTTTGTCCGAAGGGAGAAATTCAGAAAAGAGGTTTGCTGACATGGGCTGTTGGGTTGATGAACGGTTTGCGGAAATGTGCCATTAGCAAATCTACAAATTTTGAGACGCAATTGCGGGGGACGAAACAGCAAAACCGCTTCTGTAACCTTCTGGGCACGATTACGCTCCCAATTTTATTTTGGGGTTTGCAGATACACTTTGCGGCGATTAAATTGAATGTTCGTTTCATCTGGAGAGATCAGGTATTTTTATATCTTTGCCGTCCTTTTGAACTATGATACTCAGAGTTTGGTAAATTATACATTGGAAAGAATCAGCACAAATAGAGAGGTAGACCAGGTTTGGGATGCTTGCCTGAGGATTATTCAGCAGCACATTCCCGAGCAGAGTTTTAAGACGTGGTTTGAACCCATTCGTCCCTTAAAGCTCTATGGTAAAGTACTTACCGTGCAGGTTCCCAGCCAGTTTTTCTACGAATGGCTGGAAGATAACTATGTCAATCTGCTGAGAAAGGCGCTGGACTATGCGATCGGTCGCGACGGTTTATTGGAATATTCCATTATAGTCGACACCGGCAACGAGAAGCATCAGCCGCTGACGATGAACGTCTCAACTCAGAAATCTCCAAATTATTCCAAGCCGGATAATTTCTCAACGGACCCGCGCATGGGGGCAAGCGTGAAGGAGAAAGACCAGGACTCGCTCACGCTCGATACGTATCTGAACCCCAATTATTCGTTCGATAATTTCATCGAAGGGGACTGTAACAGGCTTGCGCGCTCGGCGGGGTTTGCGGTAGCGCAGCGTCCGGGACTTACCTCGTTCAACCCGTTGATGATGTACGGTGGCGTTGGGTTGGGTAAGACACACCTCGTGCAGGCGATTGGAAACTACATTACCAACCACTACGAAAACAAGCTGGTACTATACGTTTCTTCTGAGAAATTTACCAACCAGTTCATCAACTCGATCCGAAATAACACGCTGCAGGAATTCACGGATTTTTACATGAAAGTGGATGTACTCGCGATCGACGACGTGCAGTTTTTGTCGGGTAAGGAAAAAACGCAGGATACCTTCTTCCATATTTTCAACCACCTGCACCAGCTGGGCAAGCAGATCATCATGACGAGTGACCGCCCGCCGCGCGAATTGCAAGGCTTGCAGGACCGTTTGCTATCCCGCTTCAAATGGGGGCTCACGGCCGATTTGCAGGCCCCGGATTTTGAAACGCGTATCGCGATTATCCAGAAAAAAATCCAGTCGGAAGGCATTTCGATCGATTATGATGTGATCGAATACATTGCGCACAGCGTCAACTCCAACGTAAGGGAGCTGGAAGGCGTAATCGTGTCGCTGATGGCGCAGGCCTCGCTTACCCGCCGTAATATCGACGTGGAGTTGGCGAAGAATACGCTCCGCAACATCGTGATGAACGAGGACAAGGAGGTTACGATTGACACCATTCAGGAAATTATCGCCGATTACTTCCAGGTTTCCATTGCCGATCTGAAAAGCAAGAGCCGCAAAAAGGAGGTTGTATACCCGCGCCAGCTAGCGATGTACCTGGCCAAAGAATACACCGATCTGCCGCTTAAGTCGATCGGCTACCACTTCGGGGGCCGCGACCACAGTACGGTGATCCACTCGATCCAGAGCATTAATCTGCTGATGGACGAGACTCCGGACGTGGAAGAAACTTTGCAGAAGCTTCGCAGTTACTTCAAGTAGGTTTTGACGTATCAATGTTCAGGAAAACACCTGAACAGTATGGTACCAAAACCTATTCTTCTTTCCAGGGAGCAGATCGACGCTCAAACCTGGGACAACCACATTCACAACAGCCGGCAAGGCGTGATTTACGCTTTAAGCTGGTATCTCGACATCATATGCGAGCAGTGGGAGGCGTTTGTCTGGCCTTCTGCCGCTGATTTCTCGATTACCATGCCGCTGCCGGTAAAATGGAAATGGGTCAAACGCGTTTTATATCAGCCGCTGTTTTGCCAGTATCTTGGCATGTTTTCAAAACAAGAATTGAGTGCGGCGCATTGCGATGCATTTCTTGAAGCTTTGAGAGCGCGATTTCCCTACATTTCCCATTATGCATTCAATCCCGGTAATTTTTCCGTCATTGATAGACTTCGTCCGAATGGTTTTGAGATGGAGGTATTTCAAACGCATTGGCTGCATTTGAATCAATCTTATGCTGAGCTTTATGCCGGTTATGCGAAGGACCGGAAGGCAAATCTGAAAAGAGGCAGCAAAACATCGTGGGAGATTGTTGAATCGGAAAATTTTGTGCCGCTATTAGCGCTGTTTGCTGAAAACCATGCCCGGGGCATCGGTAGAATCAAAGCCGATGCGTATGCAATGCTGACAAGGCTTGGAATGCAGTGCATTGAAAAAGCCCACGGACGCCTCATGTATGCGCAGGCAGATGAGCACATGCAGGCTGGCGTATTCCTAGCGCGTTACCGCGAACAGACGATTTACCTTTTCAATGCAGCCGATCGTGCAGGCCGCAGGGGAAATGCCAGGGCGCTGATGCTCGACGCCTATTTTCGCGAAAATGCGGGTACAGAAATGATTTTCGATTTTGAGAGTCCGCCGAAAGGATCCATTGCAGATTATTATGCAGGTTTCGGGGCAGTTGCAACGCCTTTTTACGGCGTTAAACGAAACGCATTATCCTTTCCATTCATGCAAATGCAAAATCTGCGGAAATGGCTGCTGCTTAGAACCAGGCAATATCTCTTTTCAGGCCTTTGTAGGATTTCAAATCCATTTCAAGGGAACCGATTTTAAGATCGACCTCGGCTTTCAATGGAATCTTGTTCGAATCGTCGGAAACCCAGAGCGCCATAGGTTCCTCGCCTTTAAAGAATTTGTTAGAGGGGATTTGGGGCGAGAGTCTCAATACTTTGCTTTTGCCAAACTTGGTTTTGATCACATCCCTGCCCACATATCGAACGCGCAGTTTGTAAACTTCGCCGTCAAAGAAGGTTGGTACTTCGATGATCTCGCCTTCGCGCACCTTGTCGAAATTGATGGTACGCAGGAAAAAATAACCGCTGATGATATCGTGGATGTTGTTGGGGACATTGTAAGTCTTGCTTTCGTCCTTCACATTGGAAACCGCCTGATCTTTGCTGTGATTGAAAAACACGGTTTCCTCCTTGCGGTATTTGTTTTCCTGGATTTGACGCTCGAACATGTGAGGCAGAATGGCGGTGGTGTCGATGTACGAACGCCACGTGTCGCGCACGCGGGAGATCAGGTCGAATGCGCCGACTGTCCGTCCGATCACATTAACCCGGTAGCAGGGCCGGTTATTGATCATCGAAACCGCTTTGCTCACCTCCACTTTCGCCTCGGCGGCATTGATAAAGCCATAATGCACGCGGTATTCAACCCGTTCGCCGGTTCCGAAACTTTTGTTGTGAACTACCCGGTCCATTTCCGCGCTCTCGTCGAACTGGCGGAAAGAGAACAGCAATGTAAATGTCGATATGGCTAATAGTAATGCGTACGATCTTTTCATGCTCATGATAACATTACAGGGAAGGGTATTTGCCCTTTAAATGGTTCAGGTATTTCTTTAAATCCCCTTCAAATTTCTTTTCAAATTCCTGCCTGAAACTGTCCTGTTTCGACTTGTAGGTCAGATAGCTGATAAAGTAAGCATTATTGGGAAGTTTTCCGTCGGGCCAGCGGTTTTTGTTTGTTAACGTACGCTTGCCTGAAAGAAGTGTATCCGTCTCGTTGACGATATCAGTGATCAGTTTCATCTTCAATGAGTCCTTTTCAGGGCTCGGGGTTGGATTCGTGCCGAATGTCTTATAAAGACTATCCAAACGGCCCGCACCCCTAAGCATGTGCCGCGAATAGGCATCATTATACCGCTTGGAATACTCATATTGCCGCATTTGTTCTGAATCTGCGCCGTATTTGTATTTTAAAAAACGTATCGTGCCCTGGTCACCTACAAAACTGGCCAGGTTTTCATTGAGTTCCAGATTGTTTTTTACAAAAAGCGTACCATGTGTGAGCTCGTGCAATATCAGATTGGTGAGGCTGCCAACGCGTCGGACGAGCATGCTCGAAAGGATGGGATCTTTCAGGTAACCTAGCGTCGACCAGGCCGATACTTCACCGATATCGGTGTCCAACCCATTGTCAATCAGGGTTTTTTCTTCGGAAACGGCGCGGGTCGAATCGAAATAGCCTTTGTAGGGGAATGTACCGACGATCGGGAAATGCCATTGGTATGGCTCTATTTTATACCTTTCAGAAGCTGTAATGAGCCAAATCAGCGGTCGGCCATGCTGATTGTAGAAGGTAGTATAATTATCAGACGGCGTCAGCCCGAGCGAGTCCACACCGAATTGCTTGATCTCCTGAATGAGGCGGATCCTGGCTTTGAGGGAATCGGGAAACGTTTTACTGGCAAGTACATCTTCAACGTCTTCTACCTGCATGAGTATGCCAATTTGTCCTTTGGCCTGCAAAAATGCGTAAGTAAGCACATCCCTTTGCCAAATACCGAGCAATACCACGACGGCCAGAAGGGCAAGCAATATTTTCTTGATCACAATTTCAATGTTAAAATGAATGCGGATGGCCGTGGGCCGGCCTTCGTGTAGCGGTAACCGGCTTGCCGGAGCGCGCTGTTGTTGCTTACAAAATTAGCCAATCGGCAGACATTTAAATATCGGGAACCCAGCTTCTTCACCGTTTGATAATCTGTTGTCCCCGCTTGCATATCGCCGTTTTCATACCTGCGTTACAAACGCCGTAAAATGCGAAAATTTCGGGAAAAATTAAGTTTTAAGGCAAAATTCGGGTTGTTGTTTTAGTGAAAATTAGCTATTTTTACAAAACAATAAAGACCCATTTACGAGCGGTTTTTGTCCTGCAAAAGCCGCTTTTTTATGTACCAACCAAATTACTGTTACCATTTCTATGGCACAAGCAACAACAGATAAAGACAACAAACTAAAAGCGTTACAGACCACGCTCGAAAAGCTCGACAAGACTTACGGAAAAGGTACTGTGATGCGTCTGAGTGACACCAAAGTATTAGATATTCCGGTGATTTCGACCGGTTCACTGGGACTTGACCTTGCGCTGGGCGTAGGTGGTGTTCCCCGCGGCCGTATTGTGGAGATCTACGGACCTGAATCATCAGGTAAAACCACCTTGTCGATGCACTGCATTGCCGAGGCGCAAAAAAAGGGCGGCCTGGCGGCGTTCATCGATGCGGAACACGCATTTGACCGTACCTACGCTGAAAAGCTCGGTATCGACACTAGTAACCTGCTTATTTCGCAGCCCGATAGCGGTGAGCAGGCGCTCGAAATCGCCGAGCACCTGATCAGCTCGGGAGCGGTGGATATTATCGTAATCGACTCGGTGGCGGCATTGGTACCACGGGCCGAGCTCGAAGGTGAAATGGGAGATAGCAAAATGGGTTTGCAGGCACGTCTGATGTCGCAAGCGCTGCGTAAGCTCACAGGTGTGATCAACAAAACAGGATGCTGCTGCATCTTCATCAACCAGCTTCGCGAGAAGATCGGTGTGATGTTTGGTAACCCTGAGACCACTACCGGTGGTAATGCATTGAAATACTACGCATCCGTGCGTTTGGATATCCGTCGTGTAGGTCAGATCAAGGAAAGCGCCGACGCGATCCTGGGTAACCGGACCCGCGTGAAAGTGGTTAAAAACAAGGTCGCCCCTCCGTTTAAAGTGGTTGAGTTCGATATCATGTATGGAGAAGGAGTTTCCAAAGTAGGGGAGATCATCGACCTTGCGGTGGAGTTGGATATCGTGAAGAAATCTGGCTCATGGTTCAGCTACGAAGGCAACCGCCTCGGACAGGGCCGTGACGCGGTAAAAGCGCTGATCAAAGACAATCCTGAACTGATGGACGAGTTGGAAGGCAAAATTCGTGGCCAGGTGAATACCGATCCGGACTCATTGATCGACACCAGCGAGCCTAATGTTGCCGACGAGGGTTCTCCTGAATAAGCATTCAAGATAAGTCATAAAAAATGCCCTGTTTCGAGCAGGGCATTTTTGTTTATAAGCTACTGGATTAACCCAGGCCTTTCAGAAAGGCTTTCGGTCATCATCGTCGTCATCTTCAAAGTCGTAATCGTCTTCTCCCGGGCCGGAGAACATGCTGCTTACCAAATCCTGGAACTTCATGCCCTGGTCAAGTGCCTGTTTGCCCACGAGCGAGAATTCGGCCATGCCATGTAATGCGAATTCCATCATGAAGAGCTTTTCTTCGGCATCTGCATAGGCTGAAAGCATATCCACGAAATCATCCAGACCATCGATGGTTTTCAGCCGTGCGATGTACTCGCGATCGGTCATGTCGGCGGGCATTTCCATTTCGTTGCCCGCGCCAAACCATTCGACCACTTTAGCGTAAGGATTGATCTTGCTTTTTTTGCTCTTTTCGGGATCCGGGAAAAAATTCAGGAACTGCGTACGGATCGCTTTCCCGATCAGGTTTTGCGCCACGATTACCGGGCCTTCCACTTCACCTTCATAAACCAATTCCACCTTACCACAAATCGCCGAAACGACCCCGTAGAGGTCCGAAATGCGCACGTAAGTCGAGCTTTCGCCGTTGATCAGCGCTCTTCTTTCGGCGGTGCTCAACAGGCTCTCATAAGCCGAAATCGTCAGACGGGCGGAAACGCCGCTTTTGCTATCGACATATTCACTCTCGCGGGCTTCAAATGCAATTTGCTCGATGAGTGTTTTTACCAGCTCATTGACGCGCACGGTGCTCTTCTGCTCAGGTTTTACCACTGCTTCCTGTTCGGTAATGCGCTTGCCGGTCTCGATCGTTTTCGGATAGTGCGTCACGATCTGGCTCTCGATCCGGTCTTTGAGCGGTGTAACAATGCTTCCGCGGTTGGTATAATCCTCGGGGTTAGCAGTGAACACGAACTGTATATCCAATGGTAACCGCAGTTTGAAACCACGGATCTGAATATCGCCTTCCTGCAAAATATTGAACAATGCTACCTGGATACGCGCCTGCAAATCGGGCAATTCGTTAATTACGAAAATGCCGCGGTGGGAGCGCGGGATCAATCCGAAATGGATCACTCGTTCGTCCGAATACGGTAATTTCAATGTGGCCGCCTTAATAGGGTCGACATCGCCAATTAAATCCGCAACCGAAACGTCCGGTGTTGCCAGTTTCTCGGTATAGCGCTCGTCGCGGTGCAGCCATTCGATTTCCGTATCGTTGCCTTCCGCGGCCAAAATGTCTTTGGCGTAGCGGGAAAGCGGAGCGAACGGGTCGTCGTGCAGCTCCGAATTTTTAATGTAAGGGATATATTCGTCGAGCAGGCTGACCATCATGCGTGCGATGCGCGTCTTGGCCTGCCCGCGAAGGCCCAGGAAGTTGATGTTATGCATCGACAGAATGGCTCTTTCCACGTCGGGAATGACCGTTTCTTCATAACCCCAGATTCCCGGGAAGATATTCTCCTTGTTCCTGATCTTTTCAATCAGGTTATCTCTCAGCTCCTGCTTGATAGAACGCGACTGATAACCTGCTTTTTTTAGTTCTCCGAGCGTTCGGATTCCCAGTAGTTCTGTGCTTGTCAGCTTTGAGTAAGTCATGTATGAAATTGTGGGTTAACGCGCGTACGCCACCGAGCGCATTTCACGGATCACCGTGATCTTGATCTGGCCGGGGTACTGCATTTCTTTTTCAATTTTTTGCGAGATATCAAACGACAGCAAGCCCGCTTTTTCGTCGGAAACATTGTCGGCGTCGATGATCACGCGTAGCTCGCGGCCCGCCTGGATCGCGTAGCATTTCTCCACGCCGTCGAATGAAAGGGCGAGGTTTTCCAGGTCGCGCAGGCGCTGGATGTACGATTCCATCATTTCGCGGCGTGCGCCCGGGCGTGAGCCTGAAATGGCGTCACAAACCTGGATGATCGGCGAGAGGATAGAGGTCATTTCGATCTCGTCGTGGTGCGCTCCGATCGCATTGCAAACCTCAGGGTTCTCTTTGTATTTCTTGGCCAGTTCCATCCCCAGGATTGCGTGCGGCAGATCCGATTCCTCAGGCCATACTTTACCAATATCGTGGAGCAGACCGGCGCGTTTGGCCAGTTTGGTGTTCAAGCCAAGTTCAGCCGCCATGGTAGCACACAATTTGGCTACTTCGCGGGAGTGTTGCAGCAGGTTTTGTCCGTATGAAGAGCGGAAACGCATCCGGCCGATCATTTTCACCAACTCGGGGTGCAAGCCGTGGATACCCATGTCGATCACGGTTCTTTCACCGATTTCGACGATTTCATCTTCGATATTCTTCCGCGTTTTGGCAACCACTTCCTCGATGCGGGCAGGGTGGATGCGACCGTCCTGAACCAAACGGTGCAATGAAAGGCGTGCGATTTCCCTTCTTACAGGGTCGAAGCCGGAGATAACAATCGCTTCCGGGGTATCGTCCACAATAATTTCCACACCGGTCGCTGCTTCCAGCGCGCGGATATTCCGTCCTTCTCGGCCGATGATTTTACCTTTAATGTCGTCGTTTTCAATGTTGAATACCGACACGCAGTTCTCGATCGCGTGCTCGGCGGCAGTGCGTTGGATGGTTTCGATAACGATCTTTTTAGCTTCTTTCGTCGCTGTAAGACGCGCTTCTTCCATCGCACTTTTGATGTAGGATCCCGCGCGGGTTTCGGCTTCCGCTTTCAAGGCGTCTACCAATTGCTCGCGTGCCTGTTCGGCGGTCAGGTTGGCTATTTTTTCGAGCTGGGCAACCTGTTGTTGCAGGGATTTTTCAGCTTCCTCGCGGCGTTTTGTTGCCGTTTCGAGCTGTTGGTTGAGGTTGTTTTTCAGGTTATCGAGCTCGCTTTCCTTACGCTTGGTTTGTTCCATGCTCTGGTTCAGGCTTTGCTCGCGTTGTTTGAGCTTCTGCTCGTTGCTTTGCAGGATGCTACGCTTTTTATTGGCGTCTTCTTCGAATTCCGATTTCAAACGGAGGTACTTTTCTTTCGCTTCGAGAATGCGGTCTTTTTTGATGTTTTCGGCTGCTACCTCGGCATTCCGGAGAATTTCAGCGGCACGGTCCTGGGCTTCTTTTTCCTTGGCGTCAAACGATCGCTGAAAGATGTACTTTCCTGCAAAAATACCCACACCTATGGCGATGATATCGGACAGGATAACGATGAAATACAATGAATTAGACATTTCAATAATGGTTATATATAGTTGGTTTTACCGACTACACCCGCGTTGAAATGCCGAAGATGGAAGAAATTGAAAGTATATTTCGCAGATACTCTAAAATCAAAGGGTCAGGTATGGGTGTCAGCTCTCGATAGCACTGGCGAGCGTTTCGTCCAGTTTTTCAACTCTGCTCTTAAAAGCCGCTACCAGGTCGTCCATTTCTTCCTGGTTCCGTTGTAATGCCACCAGGCATTCAATAGAGGTTAATGCAATAGCCTCTATATCACCGTATACTTTCCCTTTTAATTTATGCTGTTGCACACGCTGCATGAACACCTCATACCCATCCCTGTAGAATTTCTCCTGATCCGCCGGAACGCTCAGTTTGAAACCTCTGTCCAGCAGTTTTATAAAGACAGAAACGTCTGGATTAGGTATGCTATTTTTTTTCATAAGGTATCTTCAAGCAATTCGATGCACTTATCGATCTCCTGGATATATTTTTCAACTGATTCTTTCAGTTCGGCAATTGCGCCTGTTGGTGTCAGTTTACTAGTGACAAGTTTAGCGAAACTTTTAGACTTATTAAAGTCTTTTTCCAAAGAGGTGTATTTTTTCCTTATTTCTTTCGATTCTTCCGTGAGCTTCGCATTGGCGGCCCGGAGCTCCGCGTTTTCACGCTGGAGCTCTGAGATCGACCAGTTTAACTTCTCTTTATGATTGATCAGGATTTCGAGTTTTTTCTCGACGTCGGACAGTTTGTGTTCGATAATACGTTCGGTAGTCCTCTCCATTTTCCTCAACTGAAAAAATCCGACAATGAAAAAACTGTGGTTTACTTTCTGATCACCGCTTCAAATTCCCTTTCGTAGGTTGCGATCAGGCGCTGCATCGTTTTGTCGATCACCTTGTCGGTGAGCGTCTGCTGCTCATCCTGCAAAATGAAGCTGATCGAATACGATTTTTTGCCTTCCAGGTTCGCGCCCTCGTACACGTCGAACACGTTCACGGCGCGCAACAGATTGCGCTCGGTTTTGTAAGCCGCCTGGCGCAGTTCTTCGAAAGTTACTTTCTTGTTGAGCACCACTGAAAGGTCGCGGCGAACTTCGGGGAACTTGGGTACTTCTGCGTATTCTACCGCAGCATTGTATTGACGAAGCAGATATTCCCAGTCGAAATCGGCATAGTAAACCGGCGCTTTAATGTCCAGCTTCTTGGCAACGGCCGCATTCAGCAAACCAAAGGATACCACTGGTTTCTTACCGGCCAGCAAGGTAAGGCCGCTTTTGAAAATGGCGCTGTCGGCTTCCTGCTTTTGCACTTCACGGATTTTCATCGAGGTCAGAACCTGGTTCACAAATGCGGCCAGGTCATGGAAAACGACCTCGCGCGATTTCTCAAACCAGCTTTCCTGACTGATATTGCCTGTCAGGAAAATTGAAAGGCGTTCTTTTTCGGTGAATTTACCGTCGATTTCATGGTAGGTTTTGCCAAATTCAAACACTTTCAAATCCTTCTGACGGCGGTTGCTGTTGTAAGCGATCACTTCCAGGCCGGAGAAAAGCAGCGTCTGGCGCATGACCGAGAGATCTTCGCTGAGGTAATTCAGGATTTTTACCGGATTACCCGCAAGGCTCTCGCCCAAAATCGCCTGGTACTCAGGTTTGGTCAACGAGTTGTTGATCATTTCATTGAAACCATTGCCTACCAAAAGCTCTGCCACACGCAGTTTGAGCTTTTCCGGATCATTCACCGGGAAATCCGAAAGGTAGTCCGAGCTCAAAGCATCCGAAAGTTCTACCTGGCCGAAACCGTAAATGCGGAGAATTTCTTCGATTACATCCGCCTCGCGCTGCACGTCTACACGGTAAGGCGGTACAATCGCCGTGAAACCGGTCTCTGTCTCGTCGGTAACGCGGATATCGAGCGATTCGAGAATGTCTTTGATAAGCGCTTTTTCCAGAGACTTGCCGATCAGCCGGTCGATGTTTTTGTATTTGATATTCACCTTAAAATCCTCAATGGGCTCAGGGTAAATGTCGATAATGTCGGATGAAACGCTTCCCCCGGCTATTTCCTGGATCAGCAACGCGGCCCGTTTCAATGCGAAAAGCGGCATATTCGGGTCGGTACCGCGCTCGAAACGGAACGATGAATCAGTTTTGAGCGAGAAACGCTGCGCGGTCCTGCGCACCCACACAGGCGAGAAGTAAGCCGATTCAAGGAAAATAGAAGTAGTGCCGTCGGTCACGCCGGAAGTAAGTCCGCCGAAAACCCCGGCAATACACATAGGCTCGGGATTGCCATCGATGCCTTCATTGCAAATCATGAGGTCATTGCCGGAGATTTTACGCTCTACACCGTCCAGAGTCACAAATGGCGTGTTTTCGGCAACGGTGGTCACAATCACTTTTTTGCCCAAAACCTTATCCGCATCGAATGCATGCATCGGCTGGCCGAGCTCGTGGCAAACGTAATTGGTAATGTCGACAATGTTGTTGATCGCACGGATACCGATCGTTTGCAGGCGTTGTTTGAGCCATTCCGGCGATTCGGCCACGGTAATGCCCGAAATCGTGAGGCCGGTATAGCGAGGACAAGCCTCCGCATTGCGAACCTCTACCGGAATCGGCAGATTTTGGTTATCTACTTTGAATGCATCCACCGAAGGCAAGGTGATCTCACGCTTCAAAACTGCTTTCAAATCACGCGCGACGCCGTAATGCGAAGCCGCGTCCGCGCGGTTAGGTGTGAGGCCGATTTCGATCAGGTAATCGGAAGAAATGCCGAAATATTCGGCGGCAGGCGTGCCGTTGGGTAATTGGGTATCGAGAACGAGAATGCCGTCGTGCGAAGTGCCCACGCCCAGCTCGTCTTCGGCGCAGATCATCCCTTCTGACAACGCGCCGCGGATTTTGGATTTTTTCAAAACCAGCGGCTGGTCGCTGCCGGTCGGATACAATGTAGCGCCCACAGTCGCCACGATCACTTTTTGCCCCGCAGCCACGTTCGGCGCGCCGCAAACGATGGAAAGGGGCGTTTCGCCGCCTACGTCCACGGTCGTCAGGCTCAGACGGTCGGCTTCCGGGTGCTTTTCGCGCGTCAGTACTTCGCCGATCACCACGCCCTGCAAGCCGCCTTTTATCGATTCGATCTCTTCAATACCTTCGACTTCCAGCCCGGTGCCCGTTAGCAAACGGTCGATTTCCTCGGGTGTTTCAGTAATTTCAATTAAATCTTTAAGCCACTTATAAGAGATCTTCATCTAGAATGCTTTAATAACAATAAAAATTCAGGCGCAGCAAATGCGGCCTGTTTGCAAAATTAATGATTTAGTTTGAACGGCATTCGGCGATATCGTGCCACTTGCTTGTTTTTTATCAGGCCATCATTCTGCATGCGTGGCTTCCTCGGTCACTTCGCCCGCGTGAATGGCGACTGTCAATGTATTTTCGGCAGGCGGTACCGGGCAGGCGTAGCTCTCCTGGTAGGCGCAATAAGGGTTATACGCCTTGTTGAAGTCCAGCACTATGGTGTTGTTCTTGATCTGATCCACCGGGTAATCCAGGTAACGGCCGCCACCATAGGTTTCCTTGCCGCTGGTGCCGTCGCGGAAAAGCACCGAAATAGTGCCCTCGTTCTTTAAAAGCAGCAGTTTTTGCGGCTGGCCTTCGATATTGAAATTAGCATAGCCGTATTTTTCATATTTCTCGGTGGTCCCGTCAGTATATTTTACGATTACCTCCTTATCGTCTTGCATGTAGGGAGAGATGTTGGCTTTCACACGGAATGCGAGGCTCGGTTCGAAATAATGCAGGCCATGAAAGCTTTCTTTATCCTTAATGGGGGAGTCGTCGCCGGACTTGAACTGCTCATCTTTGGCGGCACGCTCTTCAAGGATTTTGGTTTTGTAGGCCGCCGGGTTGGCCACGATGGCATCATCGGAGCTGCTGGTGCCGCCCATGTTTTCAATAATGAAGTACGCAAGGATCGCAATGAACATGGCGATCGTGCTGTATCGGATCACTTTATTTTTGAACATAATAAGGATTATAGGGTAATCGGACTGCAAACTTACACCCGATCGCGCGCTTTGAAAAAGTATGGAAGGTTTATTTACTTTTTTGGAATAATTTTGAAACTTCGCGACCATCGGGTTTGCGATGTTGGTTGAAATATATCTAAATTGACCTGGGAAAAAACTTTAAACACAATACCTGCCCCATTGTATGTCATACACAAAACGAGTACTCATTGCCGAAGACAGTTCAGTTATTCAAAACCTGGCAAGGAAGATTCTGGAATTTCAGCATTATGAAATCACTTCCGTGAAAAACGGCGAGCAAGTGCTGCAATTGCTTGAAAAGGAGGATTTTGATATCATTCTTTTGGACATCAATATGCCAGTGATGGATGGAATGGAATGTGCGAGAAGCATCCGCAAATTGCCTGACGAGAAGAAGGCCAAAACGCCGATCGTAGCGATTACGGGCAATGCCAAAAATTATTCAGACGAAGATTTCAAAGAAGCAGGATTTGACGATGCGCTGATGAAGCCGTTGAATTTCGACCGCCTGGTTGAAGTGGTGGCGCATCTGACCGAATAAATACCTGATGAGGATTACATTTTTAGGAACCGGCACATCGCAGGGAATACCGGTTATTGCCTGCGATTGTGTCGTTTGCCGTTCTAATGACCAGCATGACAAGCGTTTAAGGACTTCCGTGTGGATTCAGGCCCACGGAAAATCGTTTGTAATCGATACCGGCCCCGACTTCCGCCAGCAAATGCTCGGCGCTAAGGTGAAGGACCTGGACGCGGCTATTTTCACCCACCAACACAAGGACCATACCGCCGGCCTGGACGACATCCGCGCGTTCAACCACCGCCAGCAAATGGATATCCCCCTTTACGGCAGGCAGGAAGTTTTGAACCAGATCAAAACGGAATTTGCCTACGCATTTGCCGAAAAGCGCTACCCCGGCGTTCCGCATTTCTCGCTGCATCCTATTGAAAACGAGCCGTTTGAGATAGAAGGCGTGAAGGTGATTCCCATTGAGGTAATGCATCATAAGCTACCCGTTTTCGGCTATCGGATCGGCGATTTTACCTACATTACAGACTGTAACTACATTTCCGAAGAAGAGCAGCAGAAAATTAAAGGCTCGCAGGTGCTGGTGCTCGATACATTGCAAAAAGAGCCGCATCTTTCGCATTTCACACTTTCGCAAGCGCTCGATCTGATCGACAAGCTCAATGTTCCCCAGGCTTATCTGACACATATGAGCCATAAGCTGGGCCTGCACGCTGTCGTAGAAAGCGAACTTCCTCCGCATGTGCATCTGGCGTACGATGGGCTGGTGCTGGATATGTGATATAAGCTTAGGTAAATTTCGGAATTAGCTGTAGCGATCGTTTCTCCAAGGATAAGCCGTATTGGAATATCCTCTCAATTCCCAGAATCCCAGCTGGTTTTTAGGTAAAAACTGGATGCGGCTGATCCATTTGCTGCCTTTCCATGCATAAAGCTGCGGGGTGATCATCCGTACTGGGCCACCGTGGTCGCGTTCGAGCGGTTTCCCATCGGCAGTGTGCACGAGCAGGACGTCTTCTTTCAATGCCTCTTCGAGTGAAAGATTGGTCGTGTATTGGTCGTAACCATGGCAGAGCACGTGAGTAGCGGTCGGTTTGGGCATGACCAATGCGGCAATATCAACCAGGCGTACGCCCACCCAAGGCACATCCATGCGTGACCAGGTGGTAACGCAGTGAAAATCGCTTACGTCGTTGGTTTGGGGTAATGCCATGAAATCTTCCCAACTGAGCGTGACAGGCGATTCCACCTCGCCATCGACCACCAGCTTCCATTTGCTAAGCGGCACGTCCGGCTTGAAACCCAGGTCGAGCACTGGCCATTTGACGGTCTTGGTCTGACCAATGGGCAGCTGGGGCATTCCGTGGCGGTTGGGCGCACCGCTTCCCATGGGCCGGGTATCAGAAACGGAAGGAGTCCCGGCCATTTGCTGTTCGAAGCGGGCTTTGAGCTTCATCCGCGCTTCAATGATTTTATCGAGTTTGCTGCTGTCTTCCATGTCAGTCGATGTTTAGGTGCTGATCCATTGCATCATTAAAGCAGTCAAATACCCTCCATAAGTTCCGATGGCGTAACCTAAAATTGCCAGCAGCACACCCACGGGCGCCAGCGACGGGTGAAATGCCGCTGCAACGACCGAAGCCGAAGCCGATCCGCCCACATTGGCCTGGCTACCGACGGCGAGAAAAAAGAAGGGGATTTTAAGCCATCTGCACGCGATAATAAGGATAATGCCGTGAATCGAAATCCATATCAGCCCGATCGCGAATAGGCCGGGGTTACCCGCCACCGCTCCCAGGTCCATTTGCATCCCGATTGTAGCCACCAGCACGTACAGGAACACCGAGCCCAGCCGCGAAGCGCCATAATATTCCAGCTTGCGCACGGGCGTGAGCGAAAGCAAAATGCCGATCAGGGTAGCAATGCTGATAACCCAGAAGAAGTTGGATGTAAGGCTGTATTTTTCGAGCGCCGGATAATTCGAGGCAAGATAAGGAGTGATAATCTCGGCCAGTCCGTGCGCGAGGCCCGTTGCCCCGAAACCTGCTGCTGCCAGGAAAATATAGTCGCGCAGCATAGGGTTCTTTTCGTTGGCCTTTTGATCCGAATCCAGGTGTTCTTTGACCTCCTGCACCGCGCGGCTGTCTGCGCCCAGAAATGCGTCCACGCGGGATGCGATACCGGCACCATAAATCAATGCGGCCATCCATAGCTCGGCGATGAGCACGTCGACGGCCACCATTTGGGAGAAAAGCGCGTCGCTGGGGTGGAACACCTCGCGCAATGCGGTCTGGTTGGCCCCGCCGCCAATCCAGCTACCGGCGATCGTCGCCAATCCGCGCCAGACGGCGTCGGCGCCTTCGCCGGCAACGGTGGCCGGGCTGATGCTGCCGACGATCCACAATGCAACCGGGCCGCCTATCATAATGCCTGCGGTGCCGATCAGCATGGCCGCCAATGCCTTTGGCCCAAGCCGCGTCAGCGACTTCCAATCCATTCCGACGGTGAAAAGTACGAGACAAGCCGGCAGGAAGTATTTAGAAACGACCGGATACAGCTGCGATGTGGCGCCATTAACCACCCCGAACGAGTTGAGCAAACCAGGTATGAAATAGCATAGCAATAGGGGAGGTATAACGGTGTAAAACCGCTTCCAGCTAGGCTGCGCAGCCGTGTAGAAAATGCCGGCCAGTATCAACATTAACAGGCCGAGAACGACGGCGTCGTTGGTAATCATGCGTCAGAATTACAGGTAAGGGAAAAGTGAATGGCTAAAAATAGCTGAAAAGTGCCGGAAATGCATTCTTTTAGCGCTTTTGCATACGGCGGCTTGTGTGTGAAATTGCGGGTTTGTAACTTACTTCTAATGTATCATTTACTTATATCATGGCCATGCAGGCAGGTTATTCCAATACAAGTCTTGTCAAAAAACTGGGCATCAAACCCGGCTTTAAAATCAGGTTCGTAGATCCGCCGGAGCATTACTTCGACTTGTTGGAAGGGCTACCTGCTGACATTGATGTTTTTGAAGATCCAGTGTCTGGTCTGGACTTCGTGCATTACTTCACCAAACAAGCCGCCAGTCTGGAAAGAGATTTACCGGCATTGAAACAAGAGATCGTTCCGAACGGCACCATCTGGATTTCCTGGCCAAAAAAGGCTTCCAAAGTACCAACCGACGTTACGGAGGACGTGATCCGTAATCTTGCATTGTCGACCGGTCTGGTAGATGTGAAAGTATGTGCGGTGGACGCAGTTTGGTCGGCTTTGAAGCTGGTGATCAGGATTAAGGATCGGTAGGAGATAGACTACCTACCGGAAGGTATGTTAGTTGATGGCGAGCGGCTGTGAAACTTGTAATTTTTATAAGAATAAGTTTTGATATTTATGCATCCATTTCTTTATGTAGTTGATTTTTAGACAGTTATTTTATTGTAGAGATATTTTTGTTTTGAAATCGGAGTCGAATCTTTTAAACTTGTTGTAGATTTTATTTGACATGATTGTTAAATAAAATAGTGTCCACAAGATCGAAGCGGACTTCATTTTAAACGGAACTGCGTCTGCAAGATAACTACTCAACGTAAGCATGATCGAAAATTACTATCTGAGGCTTCTATCGTTTCGAAGCCAGTCTACGAGGTTCTGGGAGTTTACTTCAAGGTACCTGCTGATTTCCATCCTGCTTACCTTTTTTATGAGCGCTCCCTTGCAAGCTCAAACCAATATTTCCGGCAAACCCGGGTTGATTTACATCCCTTCTGCCCGGATGACCGAAGACGGTGCGTTCCAGTTTGGTTACCATTACAACCCGATCAAGTATGGGTTTAGGTTTAACCGCCAAAATTCGGAGGGTATTTATTTTGCCAATCTGACGATCCTGCCAAGACTTGAAATTAATATCAACCTGCTACGCATCAATAATGAATTAAAAAAAGGACAAAAGGGAATCGGCGACCGGCAACTTGATATTAAATACTTGCTGTTGAAAGAGACCGCTAAACGCCCTTCGGTGGCCGTTGTGCTTTCAGCACCTTTCGGGATCGATAACTCGTTATCTACGAATGCGGTGATGGCAAGTAAAACGCTGCGTTTGGGGGGGAACCTGTATGCCGAGCTCACTGCGGGGTTCGGAAGCCCGGTCTATATCAAACGTGACGAATCCGAAAAGAGCAATTACGACATCTTTGAGAATCTGGAAATCGTATCGAAAAAGAAATTGGGCTACCGGTACTTGTCAGGACCATTTGGTGGCTTCAACCTGCGTTTAGACAATAAGGTTGGTTTAATGGCCGAGTGGGACAGCCAGCATTTTAATACCGGGCTTTATGCCACCCTTTTTAGGCGATGGACCGTCCAGGCAGCCATTTTGAATTTCGACCAGGTAACTTTCGGAACATCGTATGCAGTGAATATGATTACGCTTCCCAAACGGCTTCGGGCCCATCAGAATGCTGAAAGACATACACCAACCAGCCTTGAAAAAAGAACTAAGCTGCTTAACAATTTTGAAAATTTAAGCATTGATACGACATCGGGAAAGATAGCTTACGAGCAGCGGATATATCGCAACCCTTATGTAGGGATGTTCGAAGTACAGACCGCATTACCCGATTCTGGTGTTACTGAACTAGTGCCGATGTTCCAGGGGGTGCCCATAGGCGCCTACCGGATGGGTAAGCGGATCAGCTATCGGGCCTTGGCAAAAGACGAAAAGGAAGCGCGCGGTTTTTTGCAAAAAAGATATAAGCTGGATTTTTGGCTTCAACCTGTCTTTGCCGCCAATTTTGGCTACCGCGAAAAGACATTGCAAAGTAATACGAGTGTGCTGCTGCAAACCCAACTTTACCTTTGGAAGGGAATGGCGTTGAATGCAGGACTTCTCTTGCCGATCACCAATGACATGGATGACCGCCCGAAGATAGTCCGTCCCGCGCCAATTTTTCTAAACCAGTTTCTGAGCTTAGGTAAGCATTTTGTCAGTGCTTCGGCTGGCTACTTCTACAATGATCAATACGGCGTAAATTTGCAATACCGTCATCATGATCTAAGCGGCCCCTGGTCGTTTGGCATCGAAAGCGGGCTTACTGGTTTATACTACTATACCAGAAAGGGCATTTATTATGAGAAAATGGATCATCTACTGCTTGTAGCCGATGCTGCCTACCGGCTGCCGCGACCCGAGCTGACACTGAAACTTTCTGGGGGCAGGTATCTTGCCGGCGATGAGGGAGGTCGGTTTGATTTGATACGCCAGTTTACCAATGTCGAGGTAGGCTTGTATGTTATGAAAACCAACAACGGCACGACTGCCGGATTCAACTTTGCCGTCCCGATCCCGCCAGGGAAAATTGCCCAGGGTAAGAAAGTCCGGCTGCGGACGACTGACGAATTCCGCTGGGAATACAGCTATACCCGGGGTTTCAGAATCGGTGAGCGGTACCGCACCGGTTACCAGCTCGACCAGAAACTACGACAGTATCATATAAACTATCTCAACAGGCAACGACCATAAATTAATCGTCCCCTGTTTTTTCTCAAAAGCCGGTAGGCGACCGGCTTATGATGGCCACTAAAAATAAATTCTGTATATAGCGATCCTTGGTAGCGCGGATGTTGTTGTCGGAAATGGAGCTAATCCGTTTTTTTAACCATCAATCATCCAAAACCTTCACCATGAGTACACAGAACGAAACCACCGCGCTCAAAACCAGTAAAGAATTATTTGTTAAAATGGTAGTCTCCAATTGGGAGCTGCAAAACCAGCGCCTGAATGGCTGGCTGGCCAAATTATCCGACGAACGTTTGTTGGAGCCCGTTGCCGAAGGCAAAAACAGGGCGGTTTACCTGCTGGGCCATCTGGTGGCAGTCAATGACGGAATGATCGCATTGCTTGGGTTGGGCGAGCGCCTGTATCCGGAGCTCGACGAGCCTTTTGTCAAAAATCCCGACCGCAGCTTCGAGGAAATTCCAACGGTAACTGAGCTGAAAGAAAAATGGACTAATCTGAATGCGGTATTGACCCGCTATTTCGCAGAGCTGGACGCTGATGAGTGGTTCAGCAAACACAATGCGATCTCCGACGAAGACTTCGGGCGCGAACCACACCGGAATAAGCTCAATATATTGATTAACAGGACTAATCATCAGGCTTATCACCTGGGGCAACTTATTTTTTTAAAAGCCTGACATCGCCGGGCAACAGTTGTAAAAGTCAGCAATTTTGTAATATTTTACAGGATTGTTCACCACTCTCACAAAATCTTCATCACTCACCATCATGGCTGTATATAACCTATCATTAAATGGCAAAAAGGTGAAAGTCGATGTGGAACCCGATATGCCTTTGCTTTGGGTAATACGCGACTTTGCCGATTTGAAAGGGACCAAATTTGGGTGCGGGATGGCGCTTTGCGGCGCTTGCACCATCCACCTGAACGGTCAGCCGGCACGGGCATGCCAGACACCGGTTTCGAGCGTCGGGAAAAACGATAAAATCACGACCATCGAAGGTATCGGCGAAGGTAAACTGAGCATTATCCAGAAAGCCTGGATTGAAGAGCAGGTCCCGCAATGTGGCTATTGCCAATCGGGTCAGATCATGTCGGCGGCGGCACTGCTGAAATCCAACCCATCACCGACGGATGCGGATATTGACGCGGCTATGAGCGGAAACTTGTGCCGCTGCGGTACTTACGACAGGATCAGAAAGGCGATCCACCGCGCGTCGGACGAAATGAAAGTTGCCGAAAAAGGGATCGGCCAGCGCTAATGCCAATTCATCAACCTTAGCCACAGAAAACATTGGAAAATATACAAACATCACGGCGTGACTTTTTGAAAGCCGCCGGATTTACATCACTCGGACTGGCTGTCGGTATCTCGGGCTTTACCAGGGACGCTTCGCTGAAAAAAATCGCCCCGGCTGTATTGAAGCTGGAAATCAATCCATTCATTATCATCGATACGACGGGCAATATTACGCTGGTAAACCCGCGCCCGGATATGGGCCAGGGCTCCACGCAGGCCGTGCCTTCGCTGCTGGCCGAAGAACTGGAAGTGAGCCTGGAAAAAGTGCTTATTGTGCAAAGCGACGGCAAGGGCAAATATGGCAGCCAGACGTCCGGGGGAAGCAGCTCTGTACGCGAGCTATGGATGCCGATCCGAAAAGCCGGCGCAGCGGCGCGGGAAATGCTGACTATTACCGCCGCCAAAAGATGGAACCTGCCTGTCTCTGAATGCGTAGCCGAAGACGGTAAAATCTGGCACAAGGCCAGCGGAAAGAGCCTTCCTTACGGAGAGCTGGCCGACGATGCCTCCAAACTGGAAATTCCCAAGGAGCCAAAACTGAAAGATCCCAAGGATTTCAAGATAATCGGAAAGTACAACAAGCGCCTGGATGTGCCTGAGCGTGTGACGGGAAAGGCTGTTTACGGCCTGGACGTGGACGTGCCGGGCATGGTGTATGCCGCCATCGTACACTCACCGATGATCCACGGCAAAGTAGCGTCCATCGACGACTCGGATACCAAAAAAGTGAAAGGCGTTTTGCAGGTGATCAAAACCGAGCGCACCATGCCGCACCGTACATCGGAGGCCGTAGCGGTTGTTGCCACCAATTGGTGGGCCGCATTGAAGGGCAAACGCGCTTTGAAGGTGAATTGGGATAATGGTGATTCTGCCAAAACGGTGGATACTGCGAGCTATTTTGCGGCCACTTACGAAGCTGCGAAAAAGGAAGGTGTGAATTTTGAAGAAAAAGGTGATT
Source organism: Dyadobacter fermentans (assembly GCF_019924045.1). Taxonomy (GTDB): domain Bacteria; phylum Bacteroidota; class Bacteroidia; order Cytophagales; family Spirosomataceae; genus Dyadobacter; species Dyadobacter fermentans_A. The sequence goes on from NZ_JAHXBN010000005.1 coordinate 133,133, forward strand.
TCGGAGTGAAATATGCGAATGCAAAAGATAAGCTCGAATCACATTATGAGACGCCCTTCTTAGCACATGCACCTATTGAGCCCGAGAATGCGGTCGTGCATGTGAAGGATGATGGAAATGTAGAGATATGGGCGCCGATCCAGGGACCTGACTGGGCATTACGGGATGTTTGTGGCTATTTGAAGGTAAAACCTGAGCAGGTTAAAATTAATGTAACCTTGCTGGGGGGCGCGTTCGGCCGCAAGGCATACCATGACTTTCTGCTCGAAGCGTGCCATATTTCCAAGGAGCTGAAAAAGCCTGTTAAAGTGATCTGGACGCGGGAAGACGATATTACCCAGGGACCGTACCGCCCGGGTATGCTGAGCCACATGCAGGGATTTGTGGAAGACGGTAAGATCACCGGTTTTCACCATCATGCCATCGGGGAGTCCATTGTCGGCCAGGTCTTCAAAGGGCTCAAAGACGACGAAGCCGACCCGTGGCTGAGCGAGGAAATCAGCACAGGGAATAACAAGTATCAGTTTGGTACAGCCTCAAAAGTGAGCTGGACGAATGTAAAAACCGACATCCCCGTTGTTTGGTGGAGATCGGTGTATGCTTCCAACTTCGGCTGGGGACAGGAATGCTTCGTAGATGAGCTGGCGCATCTGGCCAAGAAAGACCCGCTCAAAGCACGCCTTGAAATTCTGCCGGACGAGCGCTTCAAAAAAGTACTTGAAACGCTGGCCGAAAAAGCGAATTGGAATGAGAAACTTCCCGAAGGGAGTGGTAAGGGAATTGCGGTTTTCAAATCATTTGGTAGTATTTCGGCCTGCTGCATTACCGTTTCCAAAAAGGATAATGGGGTGAAAATCGATAAAGTGGTCTCGGTGATCGACTGTGGTTACTATGTAAATCCCGATAACGTAAAGGCGCAGACGGAGGGTAATATCGTAATGGGTATCACCGCGGCGATCAAGGACGGGATTACATTCACGAACGGCATTTGCGATCAGACCAACTATCACCAGTTCAATGTTATGCGCATGAACGAGGCACCGCCGATGGAAATCCATATTGTCGATAGCGGCGCGGTTCCTGGTGGGGTAGGAGAACCCGGCCTTCCGCCGATCGCTCCGGCGTTGGGTAATGCAATATTCGCAGCTACCGGCAAGCGCCTGAGAAAATTGCCTTTTGATATTAACAATATTGCCTGATAGCATGGCCTATGATGAACGAGTAGCCAACCGCATTCGTGAGGCATTGGCTAATCAACCCCTGGTGGAGGAGAAAATCCTCTTCCAGGGGTTGGCTTTTATGGTCGACGACAAGATGTGCATTTGTGTCCGTAACGATGTGCTCCTATGCCGCATTGGCCCCGATGAGTACGAAGCCGCGCTGGAAGTTAACGGCGTGGAACCTATGATCCACAATGGACGGTCGATGAAGGGGTATGTATTTGTAAGCCCGGAAGGGTATGCTACCTGGGGAGCCTTCGAGTCATGGGTGAATAAATGCCTTAGCTTTAACAAGCTGGCCAAGTCATCCAAAAAGAAAAAGTAATGGAGGAACTGTTGATTAACCAAAAGTATCAGCTGGAAAAGTTTCCTGGAAAAGGCGGTTGGACTTATGTGATCCTGCCCGAAATCCCGCAAAGTATCAAACGGAAGTTCGGAATGGTGAAGGTCAAGGGTCGCATTGATGATTATGAATTAATGGGCTACAATCTGATGCCCATGGGCACCGGACAATTGTTTCTTCCTGTGAAAGCAGAAATCCGCAAGAAGATCGGCAAGAAGGAAGGGGACTGGGTGAGCATCGAGCTGTATGCCGACAATTCCGCATTAGCTATTCCGGAAGAACTGATCGACTGCCTTAAAGATGAGCCCAAAGCCTATGCCAACTTTTTGAAACTTGGCGAAGGTGCCCAAAAAGAATACCGCGACTGGGTCTATTCCGCTAAAAAGGATGAAACGAAAGTAGCCCGCATCGCCAAAATGATCGACATGCTGCTGCAAGGCAGGCGTTTAACGGGCGATCAGCCGATTTAGCTTAGTTTCGCATCAGTCTTGCTTATTTTTTGTTCGCCTGGCTTTTCTTCGTCATATCGATGATCCGAAAAAGCCGGTCTTTCACAGTTGAAATGTAGCTGTTTTTGCTTTCCGGTGATAAACCTGACTTTTGGATTATCTCTGTCATCTTTTCTTGGGCATTGATATAATTGTCAAGTATCCCGGAAGCTCTTTTTTCAGTAATTGCCAGGCGCTTTGCAAATTCGATGAAATCAGGCCTTCCGTAGTAACCGTAAGCGGAATAAAATGGCGCTTCCAGGCAGCCCTCGTAGAGCTCTAAGGCTATATCGTTTTCATACGGTGTATGCAATTTCGTGCTCATCAGATCATAAGCCGGCGTTAGCCGATATTCTCCTGTTTGAAGCTGTATCAGTGAGAAATTCCTGAGATGAGCATCGCCGTTGCCGACCACATAATTGAAGACTACCAGCCTAAAAAGTTCTTCAAGCGCGGGAATTGCTGCCGGAACGTACATTTTGATTAGCGTACCTATTTCTTCATAGGTGGCATCGTACTTGTAATTTTGCCCGTGTGAGACGCTGGTCCGGTTTAAGAGTTGTGCGAAATCCTCCTGTTGATACTTGGTTTGATCGGACTTTAAATCAAACCTTCGGGTAATGTAGGCCGGCTCACCGTCACTGAAATGGATTATCCCGTTTGCCGCGGTACGTATGCGGAATAGCTGCCGGGCAATCTGCATTGTCAGGTGCTCGTTTTCTGGTGAATCTTTGATTGCAGCAAGCTGGGTGGAAGCAAGAGCAGGTTTTATAATATACTCGCCTGCCGTTTGGGTCATTACCAGTTCTTTGTTTTCACGGCGCAGCGAGTATTTGAGCTGGACGCCCGAGATGGACAATCGGGTTGTGTGTTTTTGAAATTCAGCAAGATTATCAGCCTTGGGACTAGGAAAATCCAGGACGGCAGAGACTTTTTCTCCATCAAAAAGCTCATTGCTGCACTTTGAACAGAAGTCTTGTTTGGTCCCCCGGTAGCAGGCTGAACATTGCATATTATTCAGGTTTTACTGTGATCGCGCCGATAGTGTCTTCGCCTGCCGTCGCCAGCAGTCGACGGAAATGATCGTTTTCGTCAATTTTCAGGGCACGGCATTGTATGTCTTTGTTTATTCCCTCTGACAAAAGCCCGAAAAAGAAACCGAATAACTCCTTTGAAAGATGCGCACGCTGGCTTTTAGGAAGGCTGAGGCTTATTGCTTTCTTTTGCGGGTCTGCAAAATACAGCTCTTCGTACACGAACTTGTACTGACCGTCCGAATCCTTTTGCAGGTAGCCTGCTAGCTCTCCGTTATTATATACTAGTCCTTTCATTGCCCGTCATTTTAATGGTCAGGTTAATGCTCAGCCCGAGTACTTCCAGCAGCCTTTCAAACGAACCAAGCGAGGGGTTACCCTTGCCACGTTCGATCGTATACAATGTCTTGGAAGTGATACCTGCCATCTGGGCAACATCCTCCTGCCTCAGGCCCAAATCCTGGCGACGAATGGCAAGAAAACTTCCTAATTCCTCTCTATTCATCGGTATTATGTTACTGATTTGTGGGAATATAACGTTCCATTTGTAGGTTATTGTTCTGAATCGGTAATATAATACGTATTTTTCATCAAATGATAGAAACATCGCTTTAACCAAACCTAATCGGTAAAATGTTACGATAGGCTTATCGCCAACTTTGAGAAGGAAATTCTCTCCATAAGGGGGAGTAGGATTAGCGCTTGGCGCTATGCATAAATTCGACAGGATAATCGGAAATTTTCCGATTATCCTGTCGAATTGCGAATTTTCCCTCGGGAGTAATTACTCAGCACCATCCGTCTTAGCCCGCTGAACAGCATAGCTCCCGATCTTGTGGCCGGATGACAGGCCGACTTCACAGTCGAAGCGGTAGTGGATCATGCCGTAAATGCGCGATACCGACGCTTCGGAGGCCATATCGTCGACTTCCTTCTTTTTATCAGGGAAAATGTGGGCCAATATCTCGGCGGCAGCTCCTGAGAATGTGGAGTGACCAGAGGTGTAGGATGGGAAGTTAGGCAACCCGACAGACGTTTTGATCTTGCTGCTCATTTGGTTTGGCCGTGGATAGTAATACCAGTACTTCACATCCCAGCAGCAAATACCTGCGTCTTGCATAGTGGTGCCCAGCAGAGCAAGCGTACGTGCGGTGCGCACTTCGCTGTATTTGTTTTCGTGGCACAACTCAGCTCCCTTTCTGTGCCAGTGACCCGGAGGGGTATAACTGCCGACGCCGTCGGACCAGAAGCTGGCGATACGTGCTTGCTCACGTGTCTGGTTTTTGGCGATATTGAGCAGCTCATCCAGGTCCTTTTGGTACGCCGGGCTGCCGATAATTGGCGGTGCTTCGGGACGGAGCGCTACCACCGTCGCAGAGTCGAAGTTCCAGGGTGTTACGAAGCCATAAGTTGGAAGCATAGGCGGGCGGGGAGGAAATTCCTGGCTCACCCAGGGCTCGGTAACGCCAATTTTGCGTGCATTCGCAATCATAGAGGCTGTTTGGGCCTGGTTGTTTGCGCCGCTCATTTTGTCGGTTTTGGCACGTGCCATGATTTTTGCACCCACAGCTTTGCCCAGTTCGGAGCCGGCCAGGATATCGCTTTCAACATTCATTCCCGCCGATAGTCTGCTTTGTTTATGCTCAGCCAGTTTAGCTTCCAGGAATGGTACTTCCCCGGGGAACATCGCTTTCAGAACAACGCAGGAAGCTTCTGCAACCACCGCATCTTCCGAAGGGTACGATGGAAGATCGCTCACCGGCAGCAGCGTTTTGATCGAGGTGTCGTTTTTCGAAGGGGCTTTGCGGTTGTATTTGAATTTGTAGTTCCAGGCCGCTACCAGCGCATCATATTGCGCGACGCTCAGATATGCAAGCGCGCGCGCCGTGTAAGGCGGGTTGGCGAAGGGGAATTTTGGGTCGTCCAAAGGTTTGCTCGCGTCGGGCACGGGGTATTTGCCGTCGGCGTTGGAAGCCGGAGGACTGTTGTAGCGGGCAGCCAGCTCGCGCGCTATTTCGTTCCAACGGTAGACCGCACCCGCTCCCCAGTAGTTGATTTGCTCGCGTTGCTGCGGAGTAACCGCCTCGGTTGCTGTTTTCAGTTTTTGAAGCTCAGCTTTGTAGTCAGCGGAGGTTGCCTCTTTGGGTTCAGCGACTGCGATGGCGTCTGATGAGGCCAGTACGTAAGGCTTCCAGGTGCCGGCTTTTTCGTCCAGGCTGGAAGGTGTGTTGATACCTGCTGTTGGTTCATCGACGGTTTTCGAACAGGACCATAGCATCATTATCGCGATGGCCGGTATGGCCAGGCGCGTAATGGAATGCCGAAAGGAGATATGGTTAATTTTCATTGTTTTCTATCTGGAATATTAGTTTTTAGCTTCTTTGGCGTAACGGAATTGGTAAAGTACGCCTACGGAGAAGGCAGTGCTCTGGCCCATGTTCCGCCCGGAGATCACATGTGATGCGCGCGCATTCACACCGATATTTTTAGGCTGGAATTTGGCATACACCCCCACCAAGGTCGCTTTCATATTATTGGTAGGGAAGGGCATATCGTTCCGGCGAATGTTGTCTCCGCCGTCACACGCCCCGTACTCGATGAAGCCTTCAGCCTGGATGGCCTTTTTGAGGTAACCCAATCTTGCCGAAGCGTCGTAGGCATTGGGTACGGATACTTCGTTGGTATTATAGAGCTTGCCATCGGCTTGGTAAGAATCGCGGTCGATGGTGATTTTGCTTCTGAAAATATAGGAGGCCGAAGCGGTCAGGTAAATGCCGCTTTGATGCCGGTAACTAGCCAGCAACCGCGCAGTGGCGGTTTTGCATTGCAAGCCGATGGACATCGGCAGAAAATCAGGTATGTAGTTCGTTGTCGGAATCGATGCGCCCCCGATGGCGTGCAGCGAGAATCCCGATTTGTTCAGGAAGCGGTATTTCAACCAGAGGGAAGCATCCTGAAAGCCTTTCTGCCATTTGAGGTTACCCGCGCTGGTTTGCGTCCACACGTAAGGCAATGCCACAATGGCGTTGAGGTTTTTGGTAATACCGACGGCGAGCATCGGCATGACGCTTTGTGTCGTGTGGGTGCCGATATTGAGGTTTTCACGCTTCAAACTATTTTCCCAATACTGGTCCCATGAGCTGTGCGTGTAGGAAACTGCCAGACAGGCCGTTTTTTTACCCATGTAAATGGCGTCGTTGGGCATCTGCGCGTAGGCGGAGGATATGGGGCCGGCGATCGTCAGCAATATGCCAAGCAGGCGCAGCCCTTTTTGATGTAAAGAACTTATCATAGATCAGAAATTAATATGTGGTGCACACCTGGATGGGTGCAAATAATGTAGCATACCACTTGCCGTTCAGGATTTCTGACGGTAATGCGTTATGATTTAGAAAGAAATGCTAGCAATATTCGGGCGGGGGAGATGCCAGTGAGGTATGGTGTGACGGGTAGTGCGCCGCCACATAATGAGTGTTAACCGACAAACGAATTTCCAATGCAGTGGCTTCGGAGTGATCCGGAAACTGCTGTGTGTTAGGAATGTAGATTTTTACAAGATTGCTTAACAGCTTGATCGCCTTGCCATACGGGCTCTGTGGGCCGTCCGTCTGAGGATCACTCAGGACCTGGATCGCGTTGGCCAGTTCAAAAAAATGGTCGCGGGCCGCTTCGTTGGATTGCAGTGTCACATAAAGCGTGTCGTTCTGGTGCAGGACGTGTGTTGGATTGTAGAACTGCCCGTCCTGCCGAACCAGGCCCTCAATGTTGTCGGGGATTTCAAGATCGCCGGAATAGGGTAGCGATGGAAGGTACATTTTACGAACCAGCGACTGGCCCGTTTCGCCGGAAGTAGCTATCTGATAGTCTTTTTCAAAGAAAAGAACAGCAAAGCTTAGCCCAAACATGTTGTAGAGCAGCAACACCAGTAACCCTATCGACGCCAGTCTTCTCAATTCTTAAAGAGGATTTATAACCAAATGTAATCATTTTAGCTACATATAAACAAGGGCCCGGATAAATCATTAACTGGCTCATTTACTGCTAAATGTAGTAACCGGCGGTTATTAATTATAGAATGAATAGGTTATTTATTTGGATTTCAGAGGTATGTATTGAAAGCCTGGCCCAACGACTGTCAAAATTTGCTATCTTGAAGCCATCAACATATCCCTGAAAGCCATGCGAACCTATCCGTCTTTGTCTGAGCTTTGTAAGCGCGCGGTAATGCTGTTGTTTCTGGCGTGGTGTGCATTTGTGCCGGAAACCATATTCACCCAAAAGGATTTTGAAAAACTGAAACCTATCGTGGGAACCTGGCTCAATAAACGTTCAAGGGGCGACATTTATGAAACCTGGACCCGAAAGAGCGAAAAGGAGTTTGCCGGAATGAGCTATACGCTGGCGGGCGCCGGTGCTACGGCTGGTGATACTACGCCTCTTGAAAAGGTCCGCCTTTATATTCAGGGAGGCGAGATTGTGTATGCGCCGGTAGCCGCAGGGCAAAATGATGAAAAAGAGGTTTTGTTTAAACTAAAAACCATCGAAGGCAACCGGTTCGTGTTCGAGAACCTGCAACACGATTTCCCCAAGCGGATTGTCTACGATTTCCGGTCAAGCGATTCGCTTTATGCCCATATCGAGGGCGAAGTACAATCCAGGCAGCGCAGGGTCGATTACCCCTACCGTAGAATTCATTAAACTATCCATAACACCATGAAAAGATCAGAGATCGTACCAATGCCCCCGTTTTTTGACAGATATATTAACCTTGTTGACGATATCGACCTTTTCGATGGCTTCTCAAAACTCACGCCGGAGCATGTTTTTGCCGAAACTGAAAAGCTGATTGCGCTCGGAGACCGCGTATACGCGGAAGATAAATGGACCATCAAAGACATTCTACAGCATGTGATCGACAATGAAAGGATCATGTCCTACCGCGCGCTACGTTTTTCGAGAAATGATAAAACTCAGCTTCCGGGCTACGACGAAGCCATTCTCGCAGCGAATACCGTTGCTGGTCACCGTACCGTCGCCGATTTGATGCAGGAATGGAAAGAGCTTCGCCAAAGCACGATCACCTTGTTCAAAAACATGGACAGAGCCATGCTCACGCGCGTGGGCAATGCCAATCAGACAGAGATTACAGCCCTGGCTTTGGGTTTTGTGATTCTCGGGCATCCGGTGCATCACATGAATGTGATCCGCAACCGCTACTTCCCGCTGCTTTAAACGCCAGCGAGCTGTTCGAGCGCTTCTTCCACTTTGGTTACCGGCAACTGGCAGGTCTTATCGAAACAGACATAAATAGCTGTTTTGGCATTTATTTCGGTCCTGTTTTGCAGCAGTGGCAGCGTGGAGGAAGTGCTTGTTCCCATCACGATTTTGTTGGGGATGAAGAACCGGTCGAAATCCTTGCGCATGGCATCGGCATCGCCGCCTATGATCGCGATTTCGGCGGTAGGCACAGCGCGCTGGCAATACAAGGCCGCCCAGTTGGTCACCCATTGCACATCAGCGAGCAGCAACTTAGTCATTTTGGAAAGCATATTGTCGGCGATTTCCAGGTAATCGTCGCGATCCAGCATTTTGCCTAATGTGTAAAGATTATGGGCCATCATTGAGTTGGAGGCCGGGATCACGTTGTCGAAAAGCTCTTTTTTGCGCGCGATGAGCGTTTCGCCGTAGGCGTCTGTGAAATGGAAGAATCCTTCCGACTGGTCGTAGAAATTGCTTATTGTGTAGTCGGCCAGCACTTGGGCTTTTTGCAGCCAGTCTTCCTCAAATGTGACCTGATAAAGCCCCAGATACCCCTCGATCACTGCGGCATAATCTTCCAGAAAGGCTGTCACAGTGGCTACGCCGTTCTTATAGCTGTGTTTCAAACGGTTTTCCGTCGTCATTTTCGAAGCAATAAAATGCCCGGTTGCGACGGCCAGATCGCGGATTTGTTCATCTCCCAAGGCGCGGTAAGAGTCGGTCAGGCCTTTGATTAACAGGCCATTCCACGAAGCCAGTATTTTGTCATCCAGCCCCGGCCGGATTTTCGACCGACGCTTTTCGGCTAGTTTGGCTAGTGCATTTTCATACAATGCAGGAAAGTCATCGGCCCGAATGCCAGCAGTTTTTGCAGCATATTCTACGGGCTCGGTCAAATGCAGGTGATTATAACCGTGTTCCCAGTTTCCCTGCCTGGATATTTTATACAGTTTTGAAAACCAGCTGAAATCCTCACCCAATGCTGCTTTAAGCTCCTCCTCGGTCCAGATATAGAATTTGCCTTCGATGCCTTCGCTATCGGCGTCCAATGCGGAGAAAAAACCGCCTTCCGGGCTGCGCATTTCATGGGAAAGCCATTGGATGGTTTGCTGGATGCGGTTTGCGTAAAGCGGGTTCTGTGTCAGTGAATAGGCTTCTGCATAAATGCTCAGTAACTGCCCGTTATCGTAGAGCATTTTCTCGAAATGCGGGATAAACCAATCTTCGTCCACCGAATAGCGTGCCCAACCGCCGCCGACGTGATCGTAAATGCCGCCCAGGGCTATGCGGTTCAGGGAAAGTTCTACCTGAGCAAGTGCTTCGGGATTTTGGCTGATATCAAAATAGCGCAGCAAAAATTTATAGATCGAGGGCATCATGAATTTCGGCGCGCGGTCCATACCGCCTTTCTCAGTGTCGAAATGGCGCTGGATCTGCTCGAACATCGCGTCCGCATCGCTGCTATTGAACTGGACGGTAGCATTGGCCAGGCCGTACTTCTGGCTTTCGGAAGCCACCATGTTTTCGACAAAGCCTTCCGCGGAGCTTGCAAGCTCGTCGTAGTGATTGGTGAATGCCTGGTTAATGCTTTTCAGAAGCTGTACCCAGTTTTGCGGCGGCAGGTAGGTAACCCCGTAAAATGGCTTCGTATCGGGCAGCAGAAACACGTTCAGCGGCCAGCCCCCTCGCACGCCCATCGCCTGCACGGCGTCCATGTACACCGCATCCACGTCGGGGCGCTCTTCCCGGTCGACTTTGATGCACACGAAATACTGATTCATTACCTGGGCGATGGGCTCTTTTTCAAAGCATTCCCGCTCCATAACATGGCACCAGTGGCATGCCGAATAGCCGATGCTGACCAGGATGGGCTTGTTTTCACTTTTGGCTTTGGACAACGCTTCCTCGCCCCAGGGATACCAATCTACCGGATTGTGGGCGTGTTGAAGTAGATACGGGCTGGTTTCTTGGCTGAGTCGGTTCATATGAGTGCAGGCAGCGATTATGGCAGGATCACTACCTTTTTAATGACAGTTCGGTTATTGGTGGTGAAACGGGCAAAATACATGCCAGACGATAGTTTGGGGAGCGTGATCGTCGTCCTGGTTTCACCGGCGAATGCTTTCAGTTTTTGTTGCAGGAACGTCTGCCCTTTGGTGTTGGTCAATGCAAATTCGACTTCTGTAACCCCATTGATACCCGAGAGCGAAACGTTGAGCTGCTGTGCAGCCGGGTTTGGATAAACATTCACCATTTCCAGCGAGGGTTCAACACCGTTAACCGAGTCGTTCAAATCAAATTTGCAGAGGAAAACCTCCTTTCCTTTCAGGGTAATGTTGCGCGCCCAGTTTTGATAGGAGACAGTGATCGAAGTAGTGGCATTGTCGGCTGCATAGGGATTTTGGGCGGCGATCAGGATATTCTGGCCTTTTACAATGCCCCGCCAAACCGGATTTTGCTGTTCCATATTGTCCCGTGCGGACATCGGGATCACCAGCTGATAATTTCCTTCGAGCATATCCTTGAATTGCGAGAGCCGGTACAGCCCGTAAATGAAATGCTCGTAGGGCGCATAATTTTCCTGCCTGTCAGCCGACAAAAACGGGTTTTCCCAAAGCCAGAGGCCTTTTGCGCCGGAAAAGAACGGGAAAATGGCGGTGGCTTCCGCCATGAAATCGGTGATCAGCGGGATGTTCGGGTCATAACTGTCGTGCACGCGCAGCCACACGAAGGGGATGATCGGTTTGGTGCTCCACGCCGCATTCGCTTCAATGCTGAATAGCAGATAGGAAAGGTAATCCTTGCCGATGGGGTGATCGTAACCATAATAATAGTAGGGCGAGGGTGACAGAAAATCCATGGCATTATAAAAACTGCCGCCGATCTTGCCCGCATTGTCCTGCATCAGGTAATGTGTGCGTGCCAGGTTGGTAGTCCAGTCCTGCCAGCTGTTGGCAGTGATATTCAGCCAGGTATTCCGGATAGGCACATCGCTGTAACTGGTCAGTGACGCTTTAACACCCTTCGCGCGCAGGCGGTTAGCGGCTTCGGTGTACCACCAGCGCATATCACGCTTGTAAGTGGCCAGAAAATCCGCGTCGGACAGGTTGCGGTAATTTTGAGGTATCTGAGCGTTGGTTTTTAATGCGAGAATATCGCGGTCCTCGCGCTGCATGCGCTCGATGTCAAGGCACACGACGTCGGTGCTGGTAACGGTGCTTGCGTAATTATCCCAATAGCTCCGGTAAGCGGCCGTATCATTACCCCACGGGCTTTTTAATGCGTTATCAGCCCACGGCTGGTTACCGCTGGACGTGGCCACGCCATACCAGAGCATCGCGCGCTGGCCCTGCGCCAGCGACCCGGGTTCCGATCCGCTAAACGCAGAAATATGGCTGAAACCATGTTTTAATGGCTGTGACTGTGTGTCTCCGAAGCGCGGCCCGCTGTAAATGATTTTGAATGGAAGCGAAAATTCGGGGAATTTGCTCCATTCGATGCGATTGTTGGTTGTGACGGGGTTTAGCACATAACCGGGCTGGCAATTCTGGCTATGCGCTTTGGGTATAAACAGCATCACACTCAGAAATACGCTGAAAAATGCCTTTGAATAGATGTTTGTATAGTATGTCATAAGATTTGACCAGACAAATTCGTTACTTTTGCAATGTCGCCAATTTCATTTTTCCGGGACGCGAAGTCCGCGACGCGTAGTCCGCGACGCATAGTCCGGGACGCGAACCACGGCACGCCAATTAATTCAGCAAAAAAGAAATTGCCTTGAAACGTAAAATACAATTAACATGAAACGATTACTCCTTTTTGTTCCAGTCCTGTTTTTCTCGCTTTTGCTGATTAGCTGCGGAGACAAAGATAAGGACCAAACGCCTGAGCCAACAGCAAAGAGTAAAATACTGGTCAATTATCCTTGGAGAATGTCTGCCGTGACAGATTTGTCTGGAAAGGCCATTCCGGATACCCAATGGGGGACGGATACAAAATTCATTTTGAAAATGGACATCCAGTTTCAATCAAATGCGACTGTGAAAGCATTGGATCAAGGTTCGAGCCAGGTACTCAATGGCGGGACCTGGTATCTGATCAATGAGGAGAAGGCGCTGGATATCAAGATCGTCGGATTCTCCGGTGAGTTCGGATTGGAAGAGCTGACCAGCAGTAAAATGAGACTGAAAAGCAAAATGCCGGTTAACGGGGTAGAGCAGGAGGCGATCATGGTCTTCCAGCCTGTTATCAAATAACCGGTGGTGCAGTATACAATTTATAGTGAAAAGCGGCGGATAAAATCTGCCGCTTTTCTTATTTTGTACAAATTTTTTTGAATGAAAAAGAACGTACCCTCCATCATCAACGCGTGGTGCATGTACGATTGGGCCAATTCGGTGCACGCATTGGTGATCGTTTCCAGCATTTTTCCCGTCTATTTCAGCGCGACAGCATTAAGTGCGTCGGGTACGCCCGAGGTTAATTTTTTTGGTGCGCAGATCAAAAGCTCGGTGCTTTTCTCCTACACGGTCTCGGTTTCGTTCCTGATCACGGCGCTGCTGATCCCGATTTGCACGGCCATCGCTGATTTTACCGGCAAGAAAAAGCGTTTTATGCAGTTCTTCTGCTACACCGGCGCATTGAGCTGTATGCTGCTGTACTTTTTTACGAAGGAAACCATGCTTTCCGGAGTGTTCCTTTTTGGTTTGAGCCTGATCGGATGGAGCGGCAGCATCGTTTTTTACGACTCGTACTTGCCGGAAATTGCGACAGAAGACCGTTTCGATCAATACAGCGCGCGTGGTTTTTCATTGGGTTACCTGGGCAGCGTGCTGCTGTTGCTGTTCAATTTGAGCATGATCCTTGCGCCGCAATTCTACGGCATTACCCAAAAATCGCTTCCTGCCCGCATTTCGTTTTTTACTGTGGGATTGTGGTGGATATTGTTCGCCCAAATTCCTTTTTATTATCTGCCATCGGGCAATGCCGATAAGGAAAAGAGCGGAAACTGGATATTTCACGGGTTTAAAGAACTAAAAAAGGTGTACGGACGCCTGCGCGAGCAGCCATACCTGGCCAAGTTCCTGAGCGCATTTTTCATTTATACCATGGGCCTGCGCACGGTTATGTACGTGGCGACGATCTTCGGTGCAAACGAGCTGAAATTACCTTCCCAAAGTCTGATCATCACCGTGCTGCTGATACAACTTGTCGGGATTGCAGGCTCGTACACATTTGCGTGGCTCTCGGGCAAGATCGGTAATATCTATGCTTTGATGATCGGTGTAGCTATCTGGATCGGCATCTGCACGGGGGCTTATTATACCACCGAAGCCATGGAATTTTACGTGATCGCCTGCACGGTAGGAATGGTGATGGGCGGCATTCAATCACTTTCCCGCTCCACTTACTCGAAACTGATCCCGGAGAACATTACGGACACCGCATCCTATTTTAGTTTCTATGATGTGACGGAAAAGCTCGCGATTGTGATCGGTACATTTATATATGGTACAGTCGAGCACATTACCGGCAGCATGCGCAACAGCATACTGGCGCTGCTGATTATTTTTGTGATCGGACTGCTGCTGCTGTACCGTATTCCTTCGAGGAAAGTTTACAGCTTCGAATTGGATCGTAATAAAAATTGAGCTAATATCGCGGCACGAAAATGCAGGATGTTAGCTCAGCTGGTTCAGAGCGCCGCCTTGACAGGGCGGAGGTCAGCGGTTCGAACCCGCTACGTCCTACAAAGAAAGGCTTGTATATCAATATGATATGCAAGCCTTTGTCGTATTACCCCTGACGACTTTTTATTTGTCGCTTATATTTGATATGCGATCACAAACATATCAAGAAAACCGGCTGAAATTTTGGAGCTGCCGCCGAATGTGAGATTCCCTTTGTAAAATCCTGACAGATGGGGTTTGTCATTACTCCCGACCGCTATGCCTGTGCCGACAACAGTATCGTCACTACGCGGAAATTCCACTCGCTGAAGCGTACCATCGGGGCCATATTTTAGCAGGGTCGAGGCATCGCTTATCACGTACGCATTGCCGGACTTGTCGGTGGCTACACCCGATCCCTGAGTGGTCTTATCAAGCGGCATGTTCCATATCGGGCTACCATCGGGGCTATATTTTGCCAGGAAGCCGCTGGCATTGGCTTGGTGTTGCCCCGTCACGAATACATTACCAAGCAGGTCCAGCGCGATACCTCTGCCAGAATCGGAGTACGGCTTTCCCAATGACTGCATCCATTTAAACGAGCCATCCTTATCATATTTGGCAACAAACGCATCGGCATATCCCACCGAGGCCGTGCTGGTATTGCCGAAGGCCGTGGTGCCGAAAAACGCGCCCGTCACATAGACATCGCCGTCCGGGTCGGTTACGATCCCGTACCCGGTTTCGCGCTCACTCCCCCCGGCTGATTGTACCCACAAAAATTCACCGTCGGTATTGTACTTGGCAACAAACAGATCAAACTCTCCGACAGACTGTTTGCGGACGCCTCCAAAGAAACCGGTGCCCTGAAATTCTCCGGTCAGATATACGTTAGCCGCATTATCGAGGGCCACGTCATAGCTGCGCTCTCCGCCGTCACTTCCAGCGGTGCGGATCCACTGCGGATGGCCATGGGTGTCGTATTTTGCAATGAACACGTCGGCGCTGCCCGCTGATGTGATCGAGAAATCACCGGCAGAAACGGTTTCGTAATAGTGGCCGGTGATGTATGCATTACCACTGGCGTCTACGGCGATGCCGTGTCCCTCGTCGTTTCCGGCGCCTCCGATGGGCCGCACCCATTCGAGTTTCCCCGTTGGATAATACTTCGCGATAAATACATCGGTATTTCCTGCTGCGTTGATGGTGATACTGTCGAAGAGCGTCGTTCCAGAAAATGAGCCGGTCACATAGATGTTGTTGGCCGCGTCCAATGCAATGTCATAACCAATAGCATTTGATGCGGTAATAATGATGGGCGGGGTTATGATTCCAATTGTATCTCCTTTCCCGGGATTCTCCGGAACCGGGGCAGGTTCATGGGTGTGTGGATTTTTACATTGCCATAATCCTAAGCACAAAATGAAAAGGCAAACATATCTCATGATCAAATAAAGATTGGGGGAAGATGTAATTCTAAATCAGATGGGGTGAAGCAATTGTAGCTACATAGAGCCAAATACCCGCCCGTTGAGTTGCATGGTGCAAGTAATAATTTTAATAACCAGAGTTTTATTATTACTTTAAAAAGACAAAATTGACTAGTACCTGGAATTCTCTATTGTATTGAAAACTATGCTGGAATTGACCGAGCGCCAATGGGCGTTGTTTGATTATGTGAAGGAAATGCACGGCGGGCAGAAGCGTAAATACACCGGTGCGCCGTATTACACGCATTTGCTGAGTGTTGCCGACCGCGTGGAGCAATATGTGCAGAATGGTTATGAAACTGAAATAGCGCTTTGCCACGATCTGATAGAGGATACGGAATGCTCGTTGGCCGATTTGTCCTACAAACTGATGAGTATCGGATATAATATCGAAGAAGATGAGGTGATCCTTGCTTGCGTGGATGACCTTACCGATAAATACACCACCGAGAAATACCCGTCGCTCAACAGGGCGCAGCGAAAGGAGCTCGAAAGCGCAAGGATAGTAACATCGCGGCCGGTTGCCCAGACGGTCAAGTATGCGGATATTATCGATAATATGCTTTCCCTGGCCGAGCATGATCCGGGCTTTGCGCGGGTGTACGCGCGCGAGGTAGATAGCTATTTGTGGAAGATCAATATGGGAGATCCAGGGCTTTATGCGGCGTGCTGCGAGCTCCTGACGGAGGTAAAAGGGAAACTGGGTTTAGACCAGAATTAATATGGATCCGGAAATGCATTAAAAAGCCTGCTTCTTTGTGTGAAGCAGGCTTTTATTATATCGGGAGCTGATTAAAGCGTCCGTTTTACTTCGCGTAGCTCGAAACTTTCGATGATATCGCCGATTTCGATGTCGTTGTAGTTTTTGACACTCAAACCACATTCGTAACCGTTTCTTACCTCCTGAACGTCGTCTTTGTAACGTTTCAGCGAGTCGATTTCACCTGTGTAAAGTACGATACCGTCGCGGATCACGCGGATCTTGTTGTTACGCTTCACATAACCATCCGTAACGTAGCAACCTGCAATCGTACCAATGCGGCTGATCTTGAATACTTCGCGGATTTCGATGTTTCCGGTGATGATCTCTTCGATCGTCGGAGCCAACATACCCGTCATCGCGTCTTTGATTTCTTCGATCGCCTGGTAAATTACCGAGTAGTGGCGGATTTCGATCTGATCCTGCTCAGCCATTTTCTTCGCATTCGAAGACGGGCGAACCTGGAATCCGACGATGATCGCATCGGAAGCAATCGCAAGGTTGACGTCGGATTCGGAAATCTGACCTACTGCCTTGTGAATGATATTTACCTGAACTTCGGAAGTCGAAAGTTGCAGCAATGAATCCGAGAGTGCTTCTACCGAACCATCCACGTCGCCTTTTACGATCAGGTTCAGCTCGCGGAAAGTACCGATCGCCTTACGACGGCCGATTTCTTCAAGGGTAATGTGCTTACGGGTACGGATCGATTGCTCGCGCTGGATTTGCTCGCGCTTGGTAGCAATGTCACGCGCGTCACGCTCGTTTTCGAATACGTTGAAACGATCACCTGCCTGTGGAGCTCCGTTAAGACCGAGCAACTGTACCGGCATGGATGGGCCCGCTGTTTTGAGCCTTTTTCCAAGGTAATCCGTCATTGCTTTTACTTTACCGAAGTGCGCTCCGGCCAATACCACATCTCCTACTTTCAAAGTACCGGTTTGAACAAGGATCGTCGTCACATAGCCGCGGCCCTTGTCGAGCGAGGCTTCCACAACGGTTCCTGCCGCACGGCGGTCCGGATTGGCTTTCAGTTCGAGCAATTCCGCTTCGAGCAATACTTTTTCAAGCAACTCATCGATACCCAATCCCGATTTGGAAGAGATTTCCTGGGTTTGGTATTTACCACCCCATTCTTCCACCAAAAGGTTCATATTCGCCAACTCTTCGCGGATCTTCTCGGTGTTGGCACCTGGCTTATCCACTTTACTGAATGCAAACACGATAGGTACACCGGCTACCTGTGCGTGGTTGATCGCCTCGCGTGTTTGCGGCATGACGCTGTCGTCCGCTGCGATTACGATGATTACCACGTCGGTGATTTTCGCACCACGTGCACGCATCGCGGTAAATGCCTCGTGACCCGGCGTATCGAGGAATGTTACCGGTTTGCCGGTTTTTGTTTTAACGCTATATGCACCAATGTGCTGGGTAATACCTCCGGCCTCGCCGCTTGCTACGTTTTCCTGACGAATGTAGTCAAGAAGCGATGTTTTACCGTGGTCAACGTGACCCATGATCGTTACGATCGGTGCTCTTTCTTTCAGGCTTGCTTCGTCGTCGACCTCTTCCTGAACGTCGTTCTGTACTTCTTCTTCGGCAGAAATAAAGGCTACCTCAAATCCGAATTCGTCGGCAATAAAAGTAATGGCTTCTGCATCCAGGCGCTGGTTGATCGAAACGAACATACCCATGCTCATACACACTGAGATTACCTCCTGTACGGTCACGTCCATCAGGGACGCAAGGTCGTTTGCAGAAACGAACTCGGTTACGCGCAATACTTTTGTTTCTTCATCGTCGAAGCCGTTCGGATCGTTCTGATCTCCGCGGTCGCGGCGACGGCCTTTTCCTCTGGCCGGACCTTTGGCGCTACCACCACCCATACGGGCCATTGTAGCTTTGATATTGCTGGCAACTTCCTTATCGGAAACCTCCTCGCGGCGGCCACCTCTGCGGTTGTTGTTGCTGTTGTTACCGCCGCGGTTGCCCTGCCCGCCTTGCGCCGGACGTTGTCCGCCGCCTTGCTGGCCGCCACCCTGAGAGGTGTTGCCCGGCGTGTTAGGACGGTTGCGGTTGGCGTCGGTGCCACCAGTATTGGCATTAGTATTATTACCCGAAGTGGCTGCATTCGCATCGGCAGGCCGGTTTTCACCAGGGGCTGCTGCGCCGTCACGGATTCTCTTTCTTTTTCTGCGGCGTTTCTTATCAGCTGCATTGTCGCTGGAAGCAACCGGATCTTTCTTTTTATTGGAAGGCAGTTCTATTTTTCCAACCACCCGTAATCCTCTGAGTTGTTCACCGCGCGCCTCAATCAGCTCTGATCCGCCTGCCGGCTGCTCCTCGCTCGTATTGGACGGTTCCGGTGCAGCAGGGGCTGCTGGTGCCGCTTTTTCAGCAACTGGTGCTGCTTCTTTCGGCTCAACCGGCGCAGGTGCTGGTTGGGCTTCGGTAGGTGCTGCGGGACGTGGCTCTTCTTTAACTGGCGCTTCTGCGGCCGGCGATCCGGCGACCGGCGATCCGGCGGCCGGTGTTGTCGCAGCTGGTGCCGCTGGCGCAGCAGGAGTTTCTTTCACAGGAGCCTCTGCCGGAGTTTGCTTCACAGGCTCAGGCTGGGCCGCTATCGGTTTGATTTCTTCTTTCTCAACCGGTGCAGGAGCAGGTTTCGGTGTTTCCGCAACTACCTCTTTGGGAGCTTCCGGCTTTGGTTGCTCCTCAGGTGCAGGCTGTTGTACTACCGGTCGTTTTGCATCCAGGTCGATCTTGCCAACTACCTTGATACCGGGAAGTTTATTTTCAAAAGCAGGCTGTGGCTCGGTTGCAGCAGGTTTCTCTTCTACAACTGGCTTTTCCTCGGCTTTCGGTGTATTTCGGAAATAAAGAATTCCCTCAACATCGCTTTTTACTTTGTCTTCCTTCACCTCAATCGGCGCTTCCACAGGAGGAGCAGCCGGTTTTTGCGTCAGGGAAGTTCTCAGTTCATTCGATTTGAAGTCCTTCGCAAGAAACTCAATTTGATCGGCATTAATTTTGGTATTCGGATTAGTTTCCACCTTATACCCCTTGGCAGACAGATGATCCACGATCGTAGTAATACCCACGTTCAGGATCCGTGCCACTTGGCTAAGGCGCATCATTTTATCTTCTGCCATATTAGCAATTTAGTAGAATAAGGTTTTGCATTGATTGCAGGGCTGTTTTGCACAGCCCCACGGGTTAATATTATTCAAATTCTTTCCGCAGAATATCGAGCACGTCCTCGACAGTCGCTTCTTCCAGGTCGGTTCTTCTTACAAGTTCCTCCTTGCTCAGGGCCAGTACGCTCTTGGCTGTATCCAGACCGATTTTGTGCAATTCGTCGATGATCCATTCGTCGATTTCATCCGAGAATTCGGTCAAATCAACGTCTTCATCATTTTGTTCTTCGATATCGCGGAATACGTCGATTTCCATTCCCACCAGTTTGCCGGCCAGCTTGATATTCTGTCCGCCTTTACCGATTGCCAGTGATACCTGGTCTGGTTTGAGGAAAACCGATACGCGTTTGGCGTCGCGGTCAATTTGCATGGAGCTTACTTTCGCAGGGCTCAATGCGCGGCTGATGAGTAGTTCGAGGTTGTCGGTGTAGTTGATAACGTCGATGTTTTCGTTACCCAATTCACGAACAATGGAATGGATACGTGAGCCTTTCATACCTACGCATGCGCCCACCGGATCGATCCGGTCGTCGTATGATTCAACGGCAACTTTGGCACGTTCCCCTGGTTCACGAACAACTTTCCGTACCGAAATGATTCCATCGTAGATCTCGGGAATCTCCACTTCGAACAATCTTTCCAGGAATACCGGCGATGTTCTGGACAATGTGATCTTGGGCGATCCGTTGTTCATTTCCACTTTATGAATCACCGATTTCACGGATTCTCCTTTGCGGAAACGGTCTTTGGATATCTGTTCGGTACGTGGCAGCGAAAGCTCATTACCTTCCGAATCCACGATGATTACCTCGTGTCTCAAAGTTTGGTACACCTCCCCGGTGATCATTTCACCCACCTGATCCTTGTATTTTTCATACATGATCTCCTTCTCCATGTCTTTGATCTTCTGGATCAGGGTCTGGCGGGCAGTCTGTACAAGACGACGGCCGAATTCCACCAGTTTTACTTCTTCGGCAACTTCTTCGCCTACTTCGAAGTCACTCTGGATCTTGCGTGCTTCTGCAAGAGGTATTTTGTTATATTCCCAGATATCTTCGGAGTTGTCGTCCACGATTTCGCGGGTACGCCACATTTCAAGGTCACCGCTTTCCGGGTTGATGATCACATCAAAATTATCGTCGGTGCCATATTTCTTACGAATCATAGTACGAAATACCTCTTCCAAAACACTGATCATCGTAGGACGATCGATGTTCTTGGAGCTTGCGAACTCCGCGAATGATTCAATTAATATTCCGCTATCCATGGGTATGTTAAAGAATATTTGCTGATACTAAGTTAGACATATTATATAATTGATCCCAACCAGAATAAGCGATTCCGGCGTTGTGGGTCTATTTAAACGAGATTTCGATCAGTGCCTTGGAGATTTCATCCAGGCGGATCGTCCGCACCAGCGACGCCTCGTCGACGGGTGTTTTCGGTTTTTTCTTGGGAGCGGGCAGCTGTATGGTAATGCTTTCGTCACCTGCTTCGGTCAGGTTTCCCAGCAGGGCTTCACCGGTTTTCAAGGTAATCTTCAAATTCCGGCCCACATTTTTCTTGTACTGGCGTGGCAGCACTAACGGCTGGTCCAGGCCAGGGGAAGAAACTTCCAGCGTGTACGCGTCTGTGAATATTTCCAGCTCTTCAAGCTGCTTGGCGAGCCTGCGGCTGATGGAGGTGCATTGCTGAATGGTAATGCCCTCGTCGCTGTCGACAAGGATGGTAACTTTCTGACTTGCCTTAGAAGGTTTCATAACGATGTCTATCAGAAAACAATCGCCATCTTCCAGAAGAGGGGCCAGCAAAACTTCTAAATGTTCCTTTACGGTCATGTATAAGCTATACAAATAAAAAAGGGGATTTAGACCCCCTCAATCAATCGATCAAAATAGAATTGGATGCAAATATAAAATTATTTTATCATTTCTACAAACATTCGGGGATGTCTTCCAAATCCGTTTCCGTCGCCTATTTTTGCAAAAAATGCTATTCTGAATCAATGAAGGGGATCAAGAAGTTACTGTGGTTTTTGTATCAATGCTTTGCTTGCTATACCCTGCTGATTTACATACTGATACTGTGGGTGCCGTCCGACGGCTGGTTAGCAGGGTTTATGATGATGTCGTTTCCGGCAGTGGTACTCGTTCACTTGATTTCGGTGCCTGTTTGGTTCGTTGTCGAGAAGAAAAAGGCCATTTTGCCGCTGATTATGTTCATTGCAGCCGGTTTATTTCTTTCCAGGACATATCAGTTGGGAAGTTCGGATGATGCGCCGGTTGAGAAAGGCGATAAGGGCAACTTCTCTGTGATGAGTTATAATGTCCACGTTTTTCAGCGTTTTTCGGAATGGCGTCTGGAAAGCACCCGAAAGGAAATCAAAAAAATGAAAGCCTGGATAGGGGATAGCGGCGCGGATGTGCTTTGTATGCCCGAGTATTACGACGAGGATGAAACCATTTTCGATTCGGGGAATTACCTGCGGAAAAAGGGCTACAAGCATTCTGCACATTTCTACCGCCGGAAATATGGAAAGTCGTATTGGGGATTGGCAATACTTTCTAAATATCCCATTGTAGCATCCCGTGACACGATTTTTGTGGCGCAAAACGGCATGATCCAGGCCGACATCAAAGTAGGCCGCGATACCGTGCGGGTTATAGGCCTGCATTTGTACTCTATGACATTGGGCCTCAGTAAACTGGTGCATCAGAAGGAAATGGACGGCGTGAAGGCCGAGGGCCGGATTACACTTCGCAAAATGAAGAATGGCTTCACGCAAAGGGCCGAAGAGTTTACGGTTTTGCAGGACTGGATCAAAGCATCTCCTTACCCGGTACTGGTATGCGGGGATTTCAATGAAGTACCATATAGCTACATCTACGGAAAGCTGCGGAAATCACTCAAAAATAGTTTTGAAGAGAAGGGGCATGGGTTTGGCTTTTCTTATAACCACTTGCCTTATTTTATCAGGATTGATCATCAGTTCTATGATGATAGCAAACTATCGGTGCTGGACTTCACTACGTACTCCAAAATAAAATACTCGGATCATTATCCGATTATGGGTACCTACCGCTTTAAATAAAAACAGGCTCCAAAGAGCCTGTTTACTGATATTGAATGCCGAGACTGTCAAGCTCATGTGTCGAGACCGTAGGCGGGAAAATACCCCTGTCGAGCTTATGCTTGACGAATCCTCCTGTTTTGGCGGCCTCCTGCTCGGTCGCAAAACCATTCATGCCAGGAACTCCGGGAATTACCTTCTGCTCGATTACCAGGGTAGTATCCTGACGGATATTGTAACCCCAGCCATGCTCGCCCCTGATTGTTTCAACCTTGAAACGGGAAAGGCCTTCGCCGCCCTGATTTACATCTTGTCCTTTCAGGAACAAAAAGTAGATCGCGGCGGCAAAGGCCAGTATACCTATAATCAGGATTCTGCTGTTTCTGCGAATCACAGATCGTCGTCGGTGTTGATGGGTTGAGAAGGATCAAAGCCCCAGAAATCGTCGGCTCCGTTACCTTGGCCAGCGGCGCTACCTGTTCCGAGGTAACCGATTTTGCCTATTACGAATGAGCCTGCAAACCCTCTTTGAGTTGGGAAAGGAGCTCTTTCGACCCAGCTGTTCGCGCCCGGATCGTACTCCCATACGTCAGACCTGCCTTCGCCACCGACAACAAAAGCTTTGCCATCGATCACGAAAGACGACCCATAAGCACGTGCCGGGAAAGCATCCTGATCGAATCCGTCAGCGAAATCGATGCGGGTCCAGTTACCCGCGCCGCCGTTACCTGCCGGATCGAAGCTATACATATCTTTGTAAGATGTGTTAGCATTGCTTTTGCCGAATCCAACATATGCCTTTGTGCCAATGGTGAATGCAATTGAGCCGCTTCTCTTACCACCTTTGAAGGTAGCCATCTCGGTCCATTTATCGGTAGTAGGATTATATTCGTAAAAATCCTGGTAGTAGTTGCTGGCGTTGAAACCAAGACCTACGTACGCTCTGTCGTTCACAACGAAAGAAGTGGCAAACTGGCGGGTTCCGCCACCGAAATCAGCGATTGCGTCCCATTTGTTGGTAGCAGGATCGTATTCGTAGAAATCTTTTTTGTACCCGTTGTCGACGGCAAGCACGCCGTCATAGCCGCCGCCTACATAGGCTTTGCCTTTCAGAACGAACGCCGTAGCGTTGTTGCGACCGGTTCCGGGGAATGGAGTTATTTGTGTCCAGGTTTGTCTTTCGGCGTTGTAAGCCCAAAAATCTTTTACCCGCGCAACTGTTTCGTTTGTATAACCAGTACCAATGTAACCTACGTTACCAATCACAAAACTCACCGCGTTGGTCCGGATCGATCCTCCGAAGTTTGGCAGATCCTTTCTGAACCAGTTTCCGCGTTTTTCTTCATCATCCTTGTTGCTGCAGCTCATTTGCACCAACGCGGTAGAAGCGACTAGAAGGGCTAACGAAGTCTTTTTTAAGGTATTAAACATGAAATTATTGTTTGACGAATTGTTACAAATGAGTAATGAGAATTATTGAATATTTCAACTGGCCGCTTGCTTGCATATGGTATGACAAGTTCACCGGTAACCTAAATTTTTTGCAAACATAACATCTTGATACTGCTAAGTAAAATAATCGGAAATTTTTTGTCCAAAACTTTAATCTGTCAGTTACTTTCAACGCGTATCGGGTTACAATGTTGCGCCGCTGTGGCTGTCGGTCAGTCTTGGGATGCATTCCAACCCCGAATGGTTTAAAATAGTCCTGCATCTTTTACGTTTCTTACCTTGTTTGCCACTATTGCAATACTTGCAGCGTAACGGTTCAAAAGCCTCTGTTTAACTCTTACGTATGCATTCCGTTTTTTGTTGCAAACCGGATTTTACTTTCTTATTTGTCTGAAATCGTTGAATCATGTTGTAATTAAGAATGCAACTGATATTTTTGCACTTTTTACTGTTCTTGCTCTAAATGAAATTTAAGTCTTATTCCTTAGGGAAGTCGTCCATAGTTCATAAGCTTCTGATCATAGTTGCATTTGCGTTTTCGCTCACGGCTTGTGAGTGGGGGGATCAGATAGAATCCCTCGCTCAGCCAAATCCGGATGACTTCGCAGTGCTAAGTACCGATACCGTCACGATCAAGCTCTCAACAATCGGCACAGACTCGCTGATGACCGGCGCTGCCTCACGTATGCTGCTGGGCAATTACAAAGACCCCTATTTCGGAAAGGTACGAACCATGAGCTTTTTTCAGCCTACGCTGGCAAGCAGTGCGTCGGTGGTGCAGGAGGCAGAATATGATTCGCTCATACTATCGCTGAGATACGACAATTCTTACAGCTACGGCGATACAACCAAGCCAATGAACCTTACAGTTCACAGACTGCTTACCGATATCCTTGATAAAAGTGCCTATTGGAATCACAATTCGACCGCCTATGACCCGACACCAATCGGAAAGGTGACCATAGTTCCCAGGCCGACGACTACTTCGTTGTTGAAAATAAGATTGTCAGATGTACTAGGGAAGCAGATTTTCGAAATGGCTAAAAATAATCAGCTCACTTCGAACGCGGATTGGATTAACCTGGTGAAAGGCTTGGTTGTCGTGCCTGCGGCGACCGATAATGGTCCGGTCGTCGGCTTCAAGTGGGGCCCCCCAGTGGCTGATACCACATCCGTTCAACTTCACTATCATACACCTCTGGCGAGTGAGTTCAAGAAGGATTCGACGGTGTTTAGAGTTACTGCGAGCTACAATCAAACACTGGGGGATCATGCAGGAACGCAGCTGGCGAAACTGCCCGAGAACACACGCGTTTCCTTGCCATCCTCGCAATCTGGTAACCAAGCATTCATGCAGGCGGGAGCGGGCGTGATGCTGCGCGTAGATTTGCCTTATTTAAGTAATTTTAAATTTGCACAATACACTGCCATCAATAAGGCATATCTGCGAGTCAAGCCGCTAAAGGCTTCGATTAGCAACGCATTTAGGGTTCCTCCGGTCTTGTATCTCTACCGGGTCGATAAGAATAACCAGTTTTACACCGATGCCAACGGTGCGCCTCTGGCTGTGACGTTGCTGGGTACCGGAGGAGGCGTAAGCAGCGTCTATTTTAACGACCTGATTAAGAACGAGCGTTATTACCGTTTTGACATCAGCTCTTTCGCGACAGAAATAATGGTTTCGGAATCCAACGATGTCGGCGGATTTGTAATCCGTAGCAGCCCGTTCGGTTCGAGCGGCACTTTCCGTGAAGCCGGCAGTCAGTTCTCCATGACCGTTGATCGCCTGGTAGTTGGTGATCAGCAGAATGCAGACAAAGGTGTAGAGCTCGAACTTTATTATACGACAGTAAAGTCGAAGTAATAAAACATAGACCAATACAGCAAAGAGGGGTATGCGCGAGCGCTTACCCCTCTCTATTTTACATCACCACGCCATTTTTCGGCAGTATTTTCTCGGGAACCTTCTCGGCCCCGATTAGTTGCAGCAGGTTGATCTCGATATTGCGCGACATGGAAGTCATCGGAATATCATTAGGCCCGTTTTCAAAAGGGTTTTGCATGATGTAGGCAATCCATTCGACATAAAAGAACAGGAACGAAATCGTGAATGTAATCGGGATGGCAATGCGGCCGATGCTCTCGACAAGGCCCATAGGCAGTACCAGGGTGAAAATGAATATTACCAGATGCACGAAAAACGCGTATTGCGTAGGGAAGACCGTATTCTTAATCCGTTCACATTTGCCCATCGCGTCACAAAGCCTTCGAAGGGTATCGTCGATATTCTGATAGAGCAATGTCTTGATTTTCCCTGAATCATGTAATGCGGCAACTTTGAACTGGATCAGGTTCAGGATGGCGTTGGGAATATTGTCTTGCGCGCTTACATATTCGCGCTCTTCGGTCGTCAGGTGCAGATCGGCGTACACGAGTACCTGTGTGCGACGGAGAGAATTAGCCAGGGCGTAGCACCAGGCAATCTGTAAGTGGGCTATATTGGAGACCAGCTCGTCTTTTTCTTTGGCCGGAGCTTCGGTAAATGCGACGGCCTGGCGTACGAGCGTCCGGCTGTCGTTGACGATTTCTCCCCAGGATTTGCGCGCTTCCCACCAGCGGTCATAGGCCGAGTTAGTCCTGAAACCAAGCAGCAGTGAAAGCGCCGTGCCGAGAATGGTAGTGATCGAAATAGGGAAGGAGAGGAAATGCCAGTTTTGATAACTGAAAAGATAAAATACCAGTGTTGCGTAAGCAGTAACCGCAACGACGCCCACCCAAATGCCTTTGAGCAGGCGCCAGATCGAAAAGACCTCTTTGACGTACATATGTGATCATAATAAGTTCTTCGCCAAAATAGAAAAAAGCGGACCATAGTGACACCTATAATCCGCTTTTTGAAATAAAAACAATATCCTGTTAATGTGCAGCAGCGTCGGCTATGTTGCCGGGTTTGGTTGGCTGGTTGCCTTTTTTCCCGGTTGCCAGCTTTTCGATGGCCACAAACAAGACAGGCACCACGAAAATCGCCAGGGACGTAGCTGCGAGCATACCGCCGAATACCGTCCAGCCGATGGTTTTCCGGGACTCGGCCGCCGCGCCGCTTGCAAACGCGAGGGGAAGTACCCCCAGGATAAATGCGAGCGAGGTCATGATGATAGGCCGTAAACGCAGCTGCACCGCTTCGAGCGTTGCTTTTACGAGCTCCATTCCGTTATCTACCCGCTCTTTGGCGAATTCGACGATCAGGATCGCGTTCTTGGCCGCAAGACCGATCAGCGTAATCAAACCGATCTGCGCATAAATGTTGTTCGACAAATTCGGCAGCAGCGTAAGGGTCAAAATCGAGCCGAACGCGCCGATTGGTACGGCGAACAGTACAGAGAATGGAATCGACCAGCTCTCGTAAAGCGCAGCCAGGAACAGGAACACGAAGACGATAGAGATCGCGAAAATAGTGGTAGTACTATCTCCCGCTTTAATCTCTTCACTACTCATACCCGAGAATTCGTAGCTGTAACCGGCAGGAAGCTTGGCCGCTTCTTCGCGCAATGCGGTAATCGCCTGACCACTACTGAAACCGGGTTTGGGTGTACCGTTGATCTCTACGGAACGGTAAATGTTGTAGTGCGAAATCAATGCGGGGTTCTCTACGACTCTGGAGGTCACCAGCGCGCTCAGCGGCACCATATTGCCTGCCTTGTTTCGAACGTAGAACTTCTGGATCTTGTCGAGCGAAGAGCGGAAACTGCTGTCGGCCTGCACCATCACGCGGAAGTTGCGGCCATAGAGGTTGAAGTCGTTGACGTAGGAACTACCCAGTAATGTCGATAGTGAGTTGAACACATCATTCACCTGCACCCCCAATTTCTTGGTCTTCTCACGGTCGACGTCGATCTGGTAGCTTGGGGTTCTTGCGTTGAAGAAGGTATAAGCCATCGCTATTTCAGGACGTTTGTTAACCCGGCCCAAAAACTCGCGGGCCACGCCTTCAAACTGCTGGATGTTGTCGGTGCTGGTCGACTGTTGCAGCTGGAACGTAAAACCTGAGGTCGCGCCCAGACCCGGGATCGCAGGAGGGGCGATTGCCAGCACGCGCGCTTCCTTAATGTCGGCCGTGCGCTTCTGTATTTCCTTGATCACCGCCTGCACGTGGTGCTCTGCGCCTTTACGGTCTGCCCACGGGTGCAAGCTAACGAACATCGTACCCACGTTGGATTTGTTCGAGAAGCTGATCACGTTCAATCCGGCCAGACCACCCACCACTTTCACTTCCGGGATGGAGGATACCCGCGCCATAATGTCTTTAATCATCGCCACGTTGCGGGTCGTTGAAGTGGCTTCCTGCATTTCGTAGGTTACAAACAGACGGCCTTCGTCTTCTACCGGGATAAAGCCGGATGGTTTGTTTTTGAATAGGAAGAACAATCCGACAAACAGACAGACCATCATCACCAGCACCAATGGTGTGGCTTTGATCCATTTGGAAACACCTCTTGTGTACGAGCGCGAAACTTTGTCAAACCAGCGGTTGAAACGGTCGAAGAACTGCTCTAAAAGGTTCTTTTTCTCGTCTGCACCTTTGGATGGGCGAAGCATGATCGAGCAAAGCGCGGGCGTGAGCGAAAGGGCTACAAATGCCGAAAGCAACACCGAAACAGCGATCGTGATCGCAAATTGCTGATAAAGCCGCCCTACAATACCCGGCACAAAACCTACCGGCACGAATACCGCCGCAAGGATCAATGCAATCGCAATTACAGGGCCGGAAATATCCTTCATGGCCTGTTCGGTAGCAGCGCGGGGCGACATTTTCTTTTCATCAATATAATGCTGCACCGCTTCCACCACCACAATCGCGTCGTCGACGACAATACCGATCGCGAGTACGAATGCAAAAAGCGTCAGTGTGTTGATCGTAAATCCGAAAGGAATAAAGAATATAAATGTACCGATCAACGAAACCGGGATCGCCAGGATCGGAATCAGGGTCGCGCGCCAGTTTTGAAGGAACAAGAACACGACGATCACCACAAGGATCATCGCCTCGCCGAACGTGTGAAGTACTTCCTCGATCGATACTTTCACAACCGATGCGGTTTCAACCGGGATCACGTAGTCGATGTCTTTGGGGAAGGTTTTCTTCATTTCCGTCAAAGCTTTCATTACACCTTCGTAGGTGTCGAGCGCATTGGCACCCGGTGCCTGGTAAATAAGCACAAATGCCGCAGGCTTGCCGCTTACGAATGCATTCACGCCGTAGTCGAACTTGCCCAGCTCTACGCGTGCGACGTCGCGCAGGTATACCACGCTACCCTGCTCGGGCGCAGAGCGCACGATGATGTTTTCAAACTGCTCCTTGGTATTCAGGCGGCTGTTGGTCAGCACGCTGTATTCGAATGCCTGCGCACCGGGCTGCGGGGTACCACCCACGGTACCTGCCGCGATCTGCAAGTTTTGCTCTGCCAATGCCGCCGAGATGTCCGACGGCGTCATTCTCAGGTTGGCCAGTTTCTCCGGATTCAACCAGATACGCATCCCGAAGTCGTCCGCACGGGACACGATATCACCCACACCTTTCACGCGTTGAAGGGCGTCCTTGATGTAAATGTTGGCATAGTTACCAATGAACTGCGCATCGTGCGAGCCGTTGGGCGAATACAATGCCAGGGCGATCATAATACTTGGCTGGCGTTTACGTACCGTCAAGCCCAGGCGTTTCACCGCATCGGGTAGGGTCGGTTCAGCTACGCTTACGCGGTTCTGAACGTCAAGAGCCGCGATATTTACGTCCGTACCCACGTCAAATGTGACGTTGATGCTGCTTTGCCCGCTGCTGGTACTGTTACTGGACATGTAGGTCATGCCGGGCACGCCGTTGATCTGCGTTTCAATGGGGGTCGTTGTCGTCTGCTCGACCGTCTGAGCGTCGGCCCCGGTGAAGTTACCGCTAACGGTTACGGTAGGAGGGGTAACGTCGGGATATTGGGCCACCGGCAGGGTGGTCAAGGCAATGAGCCCCACCAACACTATTACCACCGAGGATACTATCGCGGTGACCGGCCTTTTTATAAAAACATCTGCAATCATTTCGTACTGGTTTATGAAATAGTAAAAGGGACCGGCTGCTTATTTCTTAGGAGCGGCACCCTGGGCCTGAGCTGGTGCGCCTTCCTGTACAACTGCTCCTTCGCGAAGGTTCTGCACACCTTCCACCGCGATTTTCTCGCCTTCTTTAAGTCCGTCTTTGACGATGATATTCGCGCCGATGGCAGTCCCAAGCACCACTTTGCGTTGGGTTACCTTGCTGCTGTCGCCTGCGACGTACACAAAGAACTCGCCCAGCTGCTCGGTAACGGCTTTGTATGGAATGACAATGGATTTGGCCGCTGCATTGTTGAGCACCATCACAGTGCCGCTCATACCTGCGCGGAGTTGATTGTCCTTGTTGGGAAATACCAGACGGGCCTTAATGCTACCGGTTTGGGGATCCACCGCGCGGTCAAGCAATGCGATCTTACCGTGGGCGGGGTAAACATCCGTTCCGAATTTGATCGAGAATGTCGAATCGCTCGCCTTTTGAGACTTCATCAATGTGGTGAAACGGTAAATTTCTTTCTGGTCCACGTTGAAATCGACCGCCAACTGATTGTCGGTCGAAACCTTGTTCAGCACCGTTTGGCCGGCTGAAACAGGCGCGCCTACTTTCACTGCCGATATCCCGATAAGACCGTCAAATGGCGCGACTACTTTCGTATAACGCACGCTGGTCTGGCTCGCCTTGATGCTTGCCTTGGCAGCGTCTACTTGTCTTTTGGCTACTTCGAGGGCGGCATCGGCATTATCGACGAGCTGCTTGGCAACCGCGTCGTTCTTTTCGAGCTCATGGTAGCGGTCGGCATCTTTCTGCGCGCGGGCAAGGTTGGCTTCCTGCACATTCAGGGTGGCTACGGCCTGATCGTAGTTGGCGTCGTAAAGCTGGGCATCGATCGTGTACAGCAGCTGGCCTTTGCGTACGCGGGCCCCGTCGGTGAAATGGATGCCGGTTACAAAGCCGGTAACCTGCGGGCGCAGTTCCACTTCGTTCAAAGGTACCACCGTTGCTGGGTACTCATCATAGTAGGAGGCCTCTGAGGAAGTTACTTCTGCCAGGGTTACCTGTACGGCCGGAGGAGCGGTGGGCGCCTGTTGCTGGTCTTTTTTGCCGCATGAGAAGATGGTCAATGCAAGCAGGGCAGCGGGGTAATATTTTGTGGTATTTAAATACATATCATTCAAGTATTTTCTAATGGAAGCTGGTGTTAAATGGGTTGGCAGCAGGGCCTGTTATTGAATGTTGATCTGTCCTAGCGCTTTCTGAACGTCGATCTTGCTCGCCAGCACCAGGTACAATGCATTGTAATAGTTGATGCGCGCCAGGCGAAGATCGGTTTCGGAAGTAACCACCTCGAGGTAGGTTTTGATGCCCGATTTGTATTGCAGCTGGATCACATCATACACCTCACGTGCGAGCTCTACATTCTCTTTCTGGGCCAAAAGGTTGGTCAGGTTGCCTTTGTAATTGGCCAATGCGCTGGCGTATTCAGAGTTCACATTGTTTTGAAGGCCTTTCAAGTCCCAGTCCAGGCGTTTGAGCTGCCACTCGGCCTGTTTGGTGTTCGCTTTTCTTTTACCGCCCTGGTAAATAGGCAGCGAAAGGGTCAATAGGCCGAACGAGTTGGGATAGTTCTTGTTATAAAGGTCTGAGAAATGGTTGTTCTGAAAGTTGAGGTTATATGCTCCGTTCAGCGACAGGTTAGGCAAATAGCTCCATTTGTTGTACTGCAAGTTCGCTTCGGCCAGTTTCTTCTGCGTTGCCAGGATCTGGTACTCGATCCGGCCGTTCAGGTCCACATTCTGCAAGGTGTCCAGGGCAATTTCTCGCTCCATTTGCAAAGTATCATAGCTGATCTGCAACGCTTTGTTAAGCGGATAACCCATCAATGTTTTCAGGTATTCCACTTTTGCTTTCAAGACTTCCTCGTTGCTTTTCTTGTTGGCGCGGGTATTGTTGAGGGAAATTGTCGCCCGTTTGTAGTCGATCTTGTCGGTTATGCCCGATTTGTACTGGTTCTGGGCATCTTTCAGGCTGCGTTCCAGGCGCAGGATGTCCTCTTCGGCTACGCGGATCTGCTGGGTGGTGGCCAGTACATCGTAGAATGCCTTGGAAACACTCACTGCCAGGTCGGTTTTGTTGTTGACCGTATTCTGGCTTGCCGCGAAAAGCACATCGCCGCGGGTGCGTTTGGCTAGTAGCACGTCACGGTTGAAGATCTGCTGTGAAAGCGTGAACTGTGTAGCCGAAACGTTGTTAACCCCCAGTTTCACCGGGTTACCGGCGATAATGCTGGTCTGAACAATAAAATTGTGCTGCAAATTGTAGTTAAAGCCGATTTGCGGGTACCAGTCGGCCAGTTTGGCGCGGACTTGATTGGCCGTAATCTGCTCGTCGATCAGCGATTGCTGGATCGCTGGCTGGTTTTTGATAGCGTACGCAACCACTTCCTGTAAAGTTGCCTGCTCCAAGACCAGCGCTTCCCGGCTGGTTTCCTGGATGCCCTGAGCCAGGGCGGTACTGAGCAAATTTAATAAGAGGAATGCCGAGCTAAGCGCCAAACGCGTCGTTTTTTGTGGCTTAGACCAATACTTCATGTAGGTTTTTAATTAGAATTTTGGATAGAAATTAAGTGGTACTGTCTGGTGATGAACAGGTTTGATAATTGGAAAAAAACGTGAGAGGATCAGCTATCCGTGGCTAGGAACAGGATTTTGACCCCCGAAAAGAAAGGATGGATTGGCGTTAGCATGGCCAGCAGGTTTAGAGAACGTTTTTGTAAACAATCGGTGACATTGGTGGGCTGCGTATAAGCTTCCCCGTTGTCCGATTGTACTTATTAAGGATTAAAACGAGGGAATAGTTTCCTATCTCTTGGAAAAAAATGGGTAGCGCACCATGAATTCTTCAAAATGTGTAATTTTAAAGCAGAATTATGCCGCACTAGGACATTTCAAAGGCTTTTGTTATGCGTAAAAACTACGCATTAGAGTTTTCTTCCATGCGTGTTTCATGCTGCGGCCAGATCTTTTCGATCAGCGCTGCGAAGATGATCACCAGCACGCAGCCAATTAAATTCAGCCAGAGAAATGCCGTCAGATCGATCATGTAACTAACGATCACGAATATTTCACCGATAATAGCCCCCCAGAAAACCGCCCGGCTACCGATATTCTTGAAATAAAATGCAACCAGGAATATACCCAGGATAGTCCCGTAAAACAGCGAGCCGAGGATATTAACAGCTTCGATCATACTTCCCAGCCGGGAAGCATATTGCGCGACGGCAATACAGAACACGCCCCAGAAAAACGTCGCCCAGCGTGAGGCGGCCACGTAATTACGGCCATTCTCGTCTTTGCGCACGATCCGTTTATAAATATCGACAATTGTGCAGGAAGCCAGAGAGTTATAGGCCGCGGCCACTGAGCCCATCGACGCCAGCAGTATCACCGCGATGAGCAGCCCCACCATCCCCGCAGGCAGGTAGTCGATCACAAAGCGGAGGAAAATGTAGTTCACATCGTTGGTATCGCCGCCATTGGCTTTGGAGAGCACTGCTGCGGCCTCCTTACGGACATCCTTCACCTTGCTTTCCAGGCCTGCCAGAGCGTTGCGGGAAGCGGCAATCGCTTGCTGATCGTCCTTGCGAATCGCCTCTGTAAGCGCCATTACCTGTGGGCGCTTCACCGACTGGATCTGATCATGCTGCTTTTCCAGGGACGCATATTCGGCCGCGTAAGGACTGGATTTGACACGGTCGACAGCCGTTTGATTGAAGAAAAGCGGCGGCGTGGTAAACTGGTAGAATGCAAACACAAGTACTCCTACCAAAAGGATCAGGAACTGCATCGGAATTTTCAACAGGCCATTCATTGCAAGTCCGAGCTTGCTTTGACCCTGTGAGCTGCCGGTCAGGAAACGGCCTACCTGCGACTGATCGGTACCAAAATAGGAGAGTTGCAAAAAGAACCCGCCGATCAGCCCAGACCATACATTGTACCGGTTATTCAAATCGAAGGTAAAGTCAATCAGGTTTACCTTACCCATTTTGCCCGCTACGTGCAACGCATCGGTAAACGAGACCTGCTCGGGCAGGAACTTTACCACCATGACGCCCGCCACGACCATGCCGATCGTGATAATGCCCATTTGCTGCAAATGCGTATGTGAAACCGCCCGCGAGCCGCCCAGCGTGGTGTAAAGGATTACGACTCCGCCCGAAATGATGTTGGTCCAGGTAATGTCCCATCCCAGAATAGCCGAAAGGATCAGCGACGGGGCATAAATGGAAAGTCCTGTGGACAAACCGCGTTGCAAAAGGAAGAGAAATGCGGTGAGCGCGCGTGTGCGCAGGTCAAAACGGCCTTCGAGGAATTCATAGGCGGTGAATATTTTGAGCTTGCCGAACTTGGGAACGAATGTCACGCAAAGTACCACCATTGCCAGTGGCAGTCCGAAGTAGAACTGTACGAATCGCATACCGTCGGTATAGGCCTGTCCGGGTGCGGAAAGGAAGGTGATGGCGCTGGCCTGGGTGGCCATCAGCGATAGTGTCACATGGTACCAGGGCATCGACTGGCCGGCCAGCAGGAACGAATCCATCGTATGCTTTTCACGGCTGCGGTAGATCCCGTAAAGTACTACAAATAGGAGGGTAAGCGAAAGAACAATCCAGTCGAGTGTGCTCATTGAAAACGGGTCATAAATAAATAGAAGAGGACAATTTGCAATGCGAGCATGCCAATCAGCAGAATGTACAGCTGTTTCCAGCTATTGACAAATGGGGGCAGCCCGTCGCGGTCCTGCGAGCTATTTTCTTTTATGATCATCGTTCGGGTCGAAAGGTTTAGTACTGAAAATGGCCGGGTATCGTACCACAAGCAAAAGTAGAACGGTTTTGACAGACTTTTAGCATGTAAAAATGTTAACGAAGCGTTAACGGTAGCTATATCCGTCACTTAGCCAGCAGGACAGAACAGGCTAGTTGACAAGTTTATAATTATTTATTTTCCCGCAATATTACAATCCTGAACACCAAAACTATCTACTTGTGAAAAACTACCTGGCCTTCCTTTTACTTTTTCTATGCGTGCTCGCAGGCAAAGCTGTCGCGCAAGAGCTGTCAAGCTCTGGATTATACGACAGAGGGCTTCCACCCATTTTCGACAACAGCTATGATGCTCAGAAGGATTCGCGGATTCGGCAGTATCTTTCTCCCAAACGCATTGTGTGGATGTCCGACCGTAGTGGAGCCAGTGTAGTAGATGCTTCCAACCTGCTCAGGAAAGGTACCGGACAGGCCGATCTGGTCCACACGAGCTTCGCCAAGCTGATCAGCAAAGAGGGAGAAACTCCGGGGGTGTTGTTTGATTTTGGAAAAGAGATACAGGGAGGTATTCAGATCGTGACCGATCAGCCCGCCAACCAGAAACCAATCCGCATCCGCATTCGCCTGGGTGAATCCGTCAGCGAGGCGATGTCCGATATCGATACGATTCAGGGCGCGACCAACGACCACGCCATGCGCGATTTCACGATTCAGGTGCCCTGGCTGGGCGTCATGCAGGTAGGTAACTCCGGTTTCCGCTTCGCCAGGATCGACCTGGTGGACGCTGATCGCGAGCTGCAACTGAAAGAAGTACGTGCCATTTTCGAGTACCGCGACATTCCTTATCTGGGTTCGTTTAAGAGCAGCGACGAGCGCCTGAACACCATTTGGAATACCGGCGCCTACACGGTGCATTTGAATATGCAGGAATACCTCTGGGACGGTATCAAGCGCGACCGTCTGGTGTGGGTAGGGGATATGCATCCCGAGTTGATGACGATTAACGCTGTTTTTGGCAAAAATGAAGTCGTGGCCAAAAGCCTTGACCAGGCCCGCGATATCACACCGCTCCCGGGCTGGATGAACGGCATTAGCGCCTATTCCATGTGGTGGGTGCTCATTCACCGGGATTTATACAAAAACCAGGGCGATTTGGAATACCTGCGCAAGCAGCAAAAATACCTTGTCGCGCTGCTCGACCAGCTCATGGAGAAAACCAAAGACAATAAGGAAAACCTGGATGGTACGCGTTTTCTGGACTGGCCATCGAGCGAAAACCCGAAAGGCATTCATGCCGGCCTGCACGCGATGATGATCATGACACTGGAAGCCGGCGCCGAGCTTTGCCAAATCCTGGACGAGCCCGCGCAGGCCACGCGCTGCAAAACGATGGCAACGCAGATGAAAATGTACGCCCCCGACGCGAATGGTTCCAAACAAGCGGCTGCACTTATGGCCCTGGCCGGGCTCATGCCTGCCGAGAAAGCCAATGCAGATGTGATTGCCGTAGGCGACTGCGAGCGTTTTTCTACGTTCTATGGCTACTATATGTTACAGGCCAAAGCCAAAGCGAAGGACTATACCGGCGCATTGAACTGCATCCGTAGTTACTGGGGCGGCATGCTCGACATGGGTGCTACCACGTTTTGGGAGGATTTCGATCTGGCCTGGACCAAAAACGCCGCACCGATCGACGAGCTCGTGCCGGACGGAAAAGATGATATTCACGGGGATTTTGGCGCGTATTGCTACAAAAAGCTCCGTCACAGCCTTTGCCACGGATGGGCTTCGGGCCCTACTTCCTGGCTTTCGGAGCACGTGCTGGGCGTAAGCATTGTCGAACCGGGCTGCAAAACGATCCGCATTGAGCCAAACCTGGGCGATTTGCAATGGGTGGAAGGCACTTACCCGACACCGATGGGCGTGGTCAAGATCCGGCATGAAAAGCAGGCTGATGGGACTGTCAAGTCCAAAATCGACGCGCCCAAGGGTGTTAAAGTATTGCGTTAAGGTCTAACTCATTATCTTATGGAAAAATATATGTTGTCGGTCATGCTGGCATTGGGTACTATTTGGGCGAATGCGAAGGGGCTGGTGCCTGCTTACCTTCGCTGCGAATACAAAGAATCACCGGTGACCGACGCCCGTCACCCGCGCCTGAGCTGGGAGCTGTCGGCGGCTGAAAACAATCAGGTGCAAACTGCCTACCAGATCCTGGTCGCGTCTTCGGTCGAAAACCTCACCGAGACCCACGCTGATTTATGGAATTCCGGAAAAACGGCTGGTAGGAGCACCGCTCAGATAGAATATGCAGGAAAACCGCTCACGTCGCGTAAGGTTTGCTACTGGATCGTCAGGAGCTGGGATAAGAATGGTATAGCTGGCCAGTGGAGCAGGCCCTCGCAGTGGGAAATGGGGTTGCTCGATAAATCCGAGTGGAAAGGGCAATGGATCGGGCTGGACCTGGATCGCCAGGGCAAAGGTAAAGTGTACCACTTGCCGCCAGCTCCTTATCTGCGTAAGGAGGTAACGATCCGGAACGGTTTCAAGAAAGCCCGGCTGTATGTGACGGCATTGGGCTTATACGAGTTTAGTATTAATGGAAGAAAGGCGGGCGATGCGTTTCTCACCCCTGGTTGGACAGATTACGATAAGCGCGTTTATTACCAGACCTACGATGTAACCGCTGATTTGAGAGCCGGTAAAAACGCATTGGCCTCGCAGCTCTCCTACGGCTGGTATGCGGGTTATCTGGGTTATTCATTACTAGTCAAAAATCCGGTAGTGCGCGGGTTTTACGGGAAAGTGCCACTCTTGAAAGCGCAGTTGGAAGTAGAGTATGCGGATGGGAAAACAGAAACTTTCGTGACTGACCAGACCTGGAAGGCAAGCCAGGGAGCGCTACTGGAATCGGATTTGCTCAATGGAGAAACTTATGATGCACGTTTGGAGCAAACCGGCTGGGATATGACTGGTTTTGACGATAGCCGTTGGAAGAACCCACAGGTTTTTCCCGATAAAACGGAGCGTAAAATGCAAGTATACCCCGCCCCGCCCGTGAAAATCACCCAGACGTTAAAAGTGGTGAGCCGAAAGGACAGCGGTAATGGCACTTATATTTTTGATATGGGCCAAAACTATGCGGGCATTGTCAGCCTGCGCGTAAAGGGCCTGGCAGGTGATACGATTCGTCTTCGTTTTGGAGAAAAGTTGCATCCCGACGGCAGGTTGATGACCGAAAACCTGAGAATGGCCCGTGCTACGGATACTTACATATTAAAAGGTGATCCTGCGGGTGAAATCTGGGAGCCTAAATTCACATTTCATGGGTTTCAGTACGTGGAGGTGACAGGGTTGAGAAATGCGCCGACAGACGAGACGTTAACGGGCCTAGCCATCGGCTCGGACACGCCAAAAGTCGGCGTATTTGAAACGGACAATGCAATGGTCAACCAACTTTACAGCAATATCGACTGGACGCAGCGTGCCAATTACGTGGATATTCCCACCGACTGCCCGCAGCGCGATGAGCGGATCGGCTGGACGGGCGACGCGCAGGTGTATGTGAAGTCGGCGACCTTTAACAGGGACGTCGCCTCATTTTTTACCAAATGGGTGGTCGATCTGAACGACGGTCAATACGAAAACGGCGCTTACCCGCTGTACGCGCCGCGCCCGAACCTGCGCAAAACCGACACTTTTTCGCCCGGCTGGATGGAAGCAGGTATCATCTGTCCTTACCAGATTTACCGCTCATACGGCGATACCCGCATGATCCGCGACGGCTGGGCTGACATGGTACAGTTCATGGATTTTCTGGATGTAAGAAGCAAGGGGACCTATCTTTTCAAAGAGAAT
Organism: Dyadobacter fermentans; assembly: GCF_019924045.1. Lineage (GTDB taxonomy): Bacteria > Bacteroidota > Bacteroidia > Cytophagales > Spirosomataceae > Dyadobacter > Dyadobacter fermentans_A. The sequence goes on from NZ_JAHXBN010000005.1 coordinate 171,898, forward strand.
GCATTTGCCGACATCGATCCGAAAGGAGGCTTCGGGGATTGGCTTTCATTTGGCAAGAAAACCCCGCCGGATATGCTCGCCTCTTTCTACTACGCCTATTGCGCCGATCTGATGGCTGAAATGGCGGCAGCCACCGGGAATGCACAAGACCAACAGCGGTTTTCAGAAACAGGCAGGAAAGTGCGGGAAGCAATCCGCAGCCATTATGTCGATCAGCAGGGCCGTTTCAAATGCGACGATAAGGCTTATGGCAATGGAGCGGGTTACGTGGACGGAGCCTTGGGTTTTACCGGGCATACTCAGACTGCTTACGCCAACGCTATTTATATGGATATTATTCCGCCTGCCGACCGCGTAAAAGCAGGAGCCTATCTGGCCGAGCTCTTGAAAGAGAATGGTGGTAAGCTCGGGACCGGCTTTCTGGGTGCCAAGCCGCTGCTTCCCGCGCTTTCGGCCACCGGCCATTCAGATCTTGCCTACAAACTGTTTTTGAGCAAAGAGTTTCCTTCCTGGGGATTTGAGGTCGAAAACGGCTCTACGACGATCTGGGAGCGTTGGGATAGCTTCACCAAAGAGGACGGCTTTAAATACAATGCGGCTATGAACTCGTTCAGCCACTATGCATTCGGGGCTGTGTGCGAATGGATGTTTGGCAATGCAGCGGGAATTGTAATGACCAAACCTGGTTTTGAGACTTTTGACATCCGCCCTGAAATTGCGCCCGATGGAATGGGCAGCAATGGTGTTAATCACCTGAAAGCCTCGGTGCGTACGATCAACGGTATCATTACCTCTGAATGGAGCAAGACTGGCGGCAAACTGACAATGAAGGTGACCGTGCCCGTGAACACGCTCGCTCACATATATGTACCTGCGGGCGCAGATGCGAAGGTACTTCTGAATGGGAAGCAGCTATCTTCCTTCACTTTGGTAAAAAGCCTTGGGAAAGAAGATAGCTACGTTGTTGTCGAGGCCGGCTCGGGCAGGTATGAGTTTACCGTGAGCAAATAGCGTAGTTAACTTACCGTTTCGTTTATCAGGCGATCGATGCACACGCGGAGACTGTCACGCCAATAAGGAATCGTGATGTCGAACGTCGCTTTGATTTTCGACTTGTCCATGACCGAATAGGCCGGGCGAACCGCACGTGTCACATATTCCGACGTTTTAACCGGATTGAGTTTCACGGTCGTTTCACTCAGGTCGAAAACGGCTTTGGCAAAATCATACCACGAAGTAACGCCTTCGTTGCTGTAATGGTAAATACCGTAGGCGGTGCTGTCGGATTCAGTAATGTCTAGGATCACATTCGCCAGATCGATCGCGTAGGTAGGAGAGCCCACCTGATCGATGATCACACCCAGCTGCTCGCGTTCGCGGCCAAGGCGCAACATGGTTTTGACAAAGTTGTTGCCGAATTCAGAATACAGCCAGCTTGTGCGGATCGTGAAATGCTCAGGCAAAATCTCGCTTATAGCTGCCTCGCCTTCCAGCTTGGTCAGTCCGTAGATATTTTCAGGCTCGGCCGGATCGGTTTCCGAGAGCAGTTGGGGAATGTCACCTTTGAAAACGAAGTCCGTTGAAATGTGAATCAGCGTTGCCTGGTGTTTTTTACATACTTCGGCAATATACGCAGCACCGTCGCGATTGACTTTCCGGCAGGTGTCCACATCATCTTCGGCTTTGTCTACGGCCGTATAGGCAGCGCAGTTAATGACGAACTGCGGCTTTTCAGCTGTAAAGAGCTTGTCGAGCAGTTCTTTGTCGAGGATGTTGGCGCTTTCTTCCGAAGGGAAGGAGATGTCAGTAATGTTACGTTCCGTTGAGTTTTTTTTAAGGCAGCTTCCCAGCTGACCTGAGGCTCCTAATACGACTATTCTCATTGAGTATTTGTTGAAATGCGTTCTTTGCAAATTTAAAGAATGCCTCAGGGAAGGAGCTATTATTTGTTGATTATTATTTTGCGGGAAGTAGTTTTTCCTTTATCGTCCTGCACATTCACCAGATAAATGCCAGCGGGTAGGTTGTTCACGTCGATGCCATGCTCGTAGTTCCGGTTGACTGATATTATGCTCCGGCCGCTCATGTCGACTACCGATACTTGCTTAATGCTTTTGCTGTTGCGGATGAAGATCCTGTCACGCGCAGGGTTCGGATATACCGCCGCATTCACTTCGTCCAGCGAACTGTTTTCAGGTTTCAGTATTTCCGTTCCGTCTGCTGCGACCAGCGCGATATCGGCGCGGGGTGCCATTTCGCGGGCCGAGGAAAGGTCGGCTCCGAATGTGTAAGCCAGGTAAGTGTTGGGGACGATCGCCGCGTTGGTTGTCATCGAACCCGAGCTGGTGTTACTGGCGCTTCCAAACAATGATACCGCGTCGACTGTGGACGGGATTTTTACCCATTTTGAACCATTCCAGCCGATAATGTAAACCTTGCTCAGGTTCCCGCCAGGGGCCAGGGACGACATAGCGCTTTCAAGGTGCCACGATAGGGTGATTTTCGTGGCAGTTGCGCCGTTGATATCCCAATATTCCTGGCCGGAAACTTTGCCGATGTTGGCGTCCTTGCTTGTAGCGGAAAACGGTGCGCCTGTTGGCAGGGGCGGATAATTACCGCCCTTGTGGCTTGATGTAATGGCAACGGCCGGATTAGCCGAAAAATAGGCGCCTGTCGTACCATCTGCGGTGGCCGCAAATGGGCGGTACACCGAATTATCGCTGGTGGGAAAGACAAAGCGATTGCTGCCGGTAACTTTCACGTAGCCGTCGACCATGTTGAATGTGACGTTGGCAGTACTGGGATAGGTAACTTTCCCGAATGCCTTGCGGTCGGTAAATATCCGCCGTCTCTGCGCGTGCAGGCTGTCCATTCCGGTCAGAAGCACGCAAAGGAGTGCTAAAATACGTAAAACCCTTCTCATCGTTTCCTTTATAAATTCTAAATGTAAGTAACACTTTTTGTGATGTAAAAATAGAAGTTCTACTACATATAAAAAAGTGTGCCTCGGGAAAAATGATGGAAGGAAAGCGCGGAAAATACAAAAGGCGCCATCGGCGCCTTTTGTGATACTTTAAAGTTGTGGATACTGTAAGATAAATACTACTGACCGCGTCCAAGAACCATTACTTGTACAGTTCTGAAAATCAGTTGAACGTCGTCAAAAACACTATAAGATTTCAGATATTGAAGATCATATTTGAGGCGCTCAACATTCTTGGCAACCGTATCGGCATAGCCAACGTTGATCTGTCCGATCGACGTAATGCCTGGTTTAACTGTCAGTAGGCGCTGGAAGTCATGCGGAGCTGCTTCCATAAGCATGTCCACGTCATATTTGTACAATGGGCGCGGACCTACCACCGACATTTCTCCTTTCAGTACATTGATGAACTGCGGCAACTCGTCGAGGCGAGATTTGCGCAGAATACGGCCTATTGGTGTAATGCGTGGATCGTTATCACCTTGGGAATGTTGCAGACCCATTTTATCCGCATCAACACGCATACTGCGGAACTTGTAGATGTAGAAAGGTTCCCCCCAACGTCCCGAACGTTGCTGTTTGAAGAATACAGGGCCCGGTGATGTGATTTTGATCGCTGCCCACACCAGGAAAAACACCGGCGCGCCCAGGATCATCACAATGGCGGAAAATATCAGGTCGAATGCACGTTTAACAGTCTGCTCGTTCAGGCTTGAAAACGGTTTGGTATTAATCTCGATGATCGGATACATATCGTGGTACTCGATCGACGCCATATTGGTCATGAAGCCGCGGAAGTCTGGTACCAGGCGAATATGCGTGCGCTGGCGCTCGCCCATGCGGATCACTTCTTTCACCTGCTCGTCGTTCATTTCCGAAAGGCAGCAATACAGGTAATCCAGTTGCTTTTCTTTGACCATCGCTTCCAGTTTTTCGATTGGATTTGTTTCCGAAGAAGGATCGATTGCCCCGGAGAAGCGGTAACCAAGCTCTTTACGTTCGGCATAAAACTCGCGGATCAGTGTCGCAAGGTCGCCCTTACCTACGATCCCGTACCGATTGTAGTTGTAACCAGCCTGGCGGTAAATTTTGAGAAAAAGCACAGCTCCTGCTCTTGAGGCCGAGGACAGCGAAATGAACATGATGTAGGTCATCAGGAACTGGTAGCGCGAATACTCCTCGCCTTGCTTGCTGAGGTAAAGAAACGCCATCATTACCGCTCCATGTACCGTCACTGCTTTCAAAAAGCTCGCGAGCTGTGTATTGAAGTGATAGGATAGCCGGGTGAAGCGGTAAGTTTTAAAAACGTAGATCGTGAAAATCCACACCAGGTTTGCAACCAGCAACAGGTTTACGTACTGATTCTCGAAAAGCGTGGTGATCCCGTTATCAAAACGAAAGATGTAAGCAAAGAAGAACGATAGATTTAGGAGCGCGACGTCCGTCCAGAGGTGAGCCTTAGGCAGTAGCCCAGGATAGTGATTTTTCATAAGTTCTATAACGTTGAGTATAAATGCCTTTCAGGTACCAAATCTGTTGGGGCTTTTATAGGCTATCAATTCGGGAAATCTGTTAGTGTTCAGATTTCAGTTTTGATCTACCAACCCGTCCGGATGCATTCAATGGTATGTAACAAGTTTAAGGCATTTCTTTCTTAATTCAAAACAGAGCAATTGCCTAAATGTTGTATTTTATTGATAATTAATAGATTATGTTCTAAAAATTATACAATTATTTTGCGGATGCTGGATATTGTCCTATTTTGACATTTTAATCTACTATCGTAAAATTCGTAGAATTAATTTTTGTAGTATATCAGGTGGTGGTGATTTTATAGTTGCCCAGAAGATTCAACTCTCCATTACCTTCAACGTGAACCTGTTTAACGGTGATATCCTGGCCGACAGAGATGGTGTGTCCGCTGTTGATGACGACGATATCATTCGGCCCGGGCATTCGGCCGGTGGACCAAATTGCCCGGTCGGGCCACATTCCCGAGCCGAGGGACTGGACGGTGTCTGAGAAGAGGGAAGTCGTTGTAAAATTCTTATAAAGAATACTGTTTGAAGTAGTTTCGGTAGCACCGAGCCAATCAACGAGCAGATCGCGGTAGACGCGGCGAAAGTCGACTTGCATTTTGATATCCTGGTTGTTATTATATTGTGAAGGTGTAATGGGAATAAGATCTACATCCAGGTTAGGGTTAGTTCCTATCATTTGCCTTTTAATACCGGAGCCGAATATAAACATGGGTGCTGCGACGCCGTGGTCGGTACCTTTCGACGCGCTTGAATTAGCCCTGCGACCGAAATCGGAAAATGTCATTCCAACCACCCTGTCTTGGGTACCTTGTAATTGAAGGTCGTTTTGAAAAGCCGTGATGGCCTCCGATAACTGTTTTAGCAGCGACGCATGCTCACCTTCGATCGTGCTTGACGTGCTAACCTGTGACGCATGCGTGTCAAAGCCTCTGAGTTCAACGCAATACACCTTGGTCGATAGTCCACCGTGAATTAGTCTCGCTACAATTTTCAGCTGCTCACCAAGATTGTTTACACCCACTGCGCCGGGATAAGTAACCATGTTTTTCCCGGCGTCTCCCGCTGTTTTTATTTCTTGTGAATACCCTACTGACAACATCTCCTGCTCACGGTAGTGCTTAATCAGCTCTCCGGCGTCACAGCAGGGTAAATCGTCGCTGGATGTTCCCTCCACCGTGCCTAAAAGTTGATAGAAACTGGTTGGGTCTTGCAGGGATATATTCATTGGCTGATCTGTTCCCAACAAAGTTGTTGTGTTATTATAGCCAATTTGAATCGCCAATGGATCCTTCATTTGTGTATTGGGGTAACCCAACGGGTAGCCCGGATATTTCGAATTCAGATATCTGCCTGCCCATCCACTTTGTGAATATTTGTCCGAATCGACGGCGGTCATCCAAATATCGGTCGAGCGGTAATGCGACTGATTTGGATAGGGATAAGAGACAGAATGGACGATGCCCAACTTGCCTTCATTAAAAAGATTCTGAAGGCCCGGCATTGACGGATGGAGGCCTGTCTCGGAAAAAGAGTTTAACTTCAGGACTTTGTTTTCTGGGATCGCAATGTTGCTTCGGAGATTATAGTATTTCGGATAGAAATCAAGCGGTATAACAGTATTGAGCCCGTCGTTGCCTCCATTTAGATATATGATAACCAAAACCCTCCCTTCGGCAGTTGGTGCGCTTGCGAGTGCAGACCGAAGCAGAGGAGACTGCTCATTGTGAGCAGTCAGCGAGAATCCAGATAGTTTTATCGGTAGCGCCATCGACGACGCTAATGCAAGAAAATTTCTACGGTTCATGGTGAAGTGCTTAGAATAGGTGAAACTCTGCCATGTGAAAAATGTACCTTACCAAAGATCTGCATCTCCTCATGACTACATCATACCTTTCGGGTTTTGTAGGCAATTCTCGGTAGGCATTCCATTCAGTAACCCAATTTCTTCTAGAGAGTCCTTTCATCATGATGGTATCGATCAAAAAATTTTTTTGACCTTCAGTCAAATCGATAGCCAATAGATTTCGGGTAAATTCCTGTAAAACTGCCTCGACCGTGACAGATGGCGTACCTGCTACGTCGGAAAAATTGGGTTGTATAGACTTCACCATTCCCACGAGGTCAATCAGCACTCCTCCCGGTACGATGTCTTGAGTGGGAGAAGCGATAATAAATTGGTCCGTGACCCTGTTGCGCATACCTATCAGGGCGCCTGTGATCCAATTTTTGGATAGTCCTGTCTGGTAATAAGGTGGATATCCGAAAACTGACGGTTGGTCGAGTAAACGTAACTGCAGATTGGACATATTCTCATAAGCGAATTTCGAATATCTCCTGAATGCGGCCAGATTAGATTGTGGATCTGGCGGCTTTACGTTGTAAAATCGAAGCATACCGATAACGAGTTCCATCGGCGATTTCATGATGGCAGCCCGGTTTTGTGTCGCAAAGAAAATGTCGCTTGAAAGGAGTTTTCTTATGACCGGGGCGATACTAAAATTGTTTTCCGGGCTTGCGAAAAATGTCGCCAGCGGTGCAATTACATTTTCCTCGATCGACGCTGTAACCTCTGGATTTACATACCACTTGTAAAGCTTTCGGCATATAAATCTTGGAGTGTGCGGATGGCGCAAAAGCATACTGATCAGGTCATCTATTTCTTGGCTTCCTGCCTCGAAGTCGGATCTTCCCGTTATTTGGGTGTTATTGTAGTAGCTCGAAAAAGTTTTATTGCCGGTATCGTGTCGGTCGGGCGTAAAAACAGCATCACAAAAGGTGGAGTTTTCAATCAGATAATTCCTCACTTGCCAGCCGGTGAGAACTTTTGCAGCCGCTTTGACATCATCCTCCGTGTAATTAGGCTTTCCATAAAAATCAGCTTGACCAACCACAAAGAGCTCCTGCAACTCCCGGGCGTAATTTTCGTTGGGCCTACCTTTGGTATTCTCATTGCCATTTTGAAAAATGAGCATTCCTGGGTCCTTTGTAACTTCTACGGCCAACGTCTTGAAACTGCCCAAGGCGAGGTTGCGCAAAAGCTGCAAATTTTGGTGGGTAAGACGATAGTCGAACACGACACCTTGCGGAACAACAAAATGATTCTGCCAAAAAGCGGTAAGTTTTTCAAGGATGGAGGGTGGCTTACCTTGATCGGCCATTAGCCCCGCCCACCAATATCTGACGTAGTAACACCAGTCACTCCGCCGATCCTTATTGAAAGGAACATTCAGAAAGGGCTGTCCGGCGGTAGCCTTAGTCTCATCAAGATCTATCGGCACGGGCGGCGACGCATGGAGGCTCGAATTCGCGATAAGTTGATCAATGGCCTGCAATGGTGACAGGCCGGTAAAGGCGCTAATTTCCTGATTTGTTGGACCGAATGTTGTGCGCCTTAATAGGTGCGAAGCACTGCGTGCATCTAATAGTGGTTGATAAGTGTCCAGGTATGGCATGTTCTTTCCCCTCGTCTCGTTATAATGATGCGTGGCGTTTTTAAGGACTAGCATCATTATAACAAAGGTACTACATGTCAACTATTTTAGAAAATAGTTTGAGAAATATTGTAGAATTTATTCTGCAATTGTATCGCCGAACGGGAGAATGGCCGTTAACTGACTACTCTGGGATGAGGTAGTAATTTCTGAAGATATCTGCCATAACCGCTTTTAACGAGCGGTTGAGCGATATCGTTTAATTCTTCTTCATTTATAAAACCCATACGATATGCCACTTCTTCAACGCAGCCTATTTTAAGTCCCTGGCGTTCCTCAATAACTTGCACAAACTGGCCTGCCTGCATCAGGGATTCGAAAGTGCCGGTGTCGAGCCAGGCAGTTCCTCGGTCCAGTACACCAACTTTTAGTCTGCCAGATTCAAGATAAACCTTATTTACATCGGTAATCTCGTATTCGCCTCTGGGCGACGGTGCAATTGATTTTGCGATATCGACTACGTCGTTGTCGTAGAAGTAAAGTCCCGGTACTGCATAGTTCGATTTAGGTTCCAGTGGCTTTTCTTCAATGGAAAGTGCATTGAACGACTCGTCAAACTCTACTACTCCATAGCGTTCGGGATCATGTACCTGATACGCGAAAATGACACCGCCCTGAGGATCGGCATTGGCCTGAAGAAGCTTTGACAGGCCTGAACCATAAAAAATATTATCTCCTAATATCAACGCAACTTTGTCAGTCCCAATAAATTCCTCACCGATCACGAAGGCCTGGGCTAAGCCGTCCGGGCTTGGTTGGACCGCATAGTTAAACTTACAGCCGATCCTAGTTCCATCACCCAGCAATTTTTGGAAATGAGGCATGTCGTGCGGAGTTGAGATGACTAATATCTCCCTAATACCGGCGAGCATCAAAATAGACAGCGGGTAGTAAATCATCGGCTTGTCATAGACAGGCATAAGCTGCTTACTGACAGCAAGGGTGAGTGGATGTAAACGCGTTCCTGATCCACCCGCAAGAATAATTCCTTTCATAATTTAACGATTCGTTGAGTTATCAAAATATGTGCAACTGTCGCGCTGAGATTAGCGGCGATCATACATTTCCTCGTAATAATGTTTGTAAGCTCCGGACGTGACATTGTTCAACCACTCGGTGTTGCTCAGGTACCACTCGACGGTCTTCGTAAGGCCCTCACTGAATTGCAGCGAAGGAACCCACCCTAGCTCTTTTTTGAGTTTTGTAGCGTCAATTGCATAGCGCAAGTCGTGTCCGGCCCTGTCTGTAACATACTGAATCAGTCCTTCGGAGGTGTTTTCTTCTCGCCCCAGTTTTTCGTCCATGATCTTGCAGAGCAGCTTGACCAGGTCGATATTTTTCCATTCGTTGTGGCCACCAATGTTGTAGGTTTCACCATTTTTGCCTTTATGGAATATCACATCGATCGCTCTTGCATGATCTTCCACAAAGAGCCAGTCGCGGATGTTTTCTCCCTTTCCATATACCGGCAGTGGTTTGTCATTGAGGACATTGTGAATCATTAACGGAATCAGCTTTTCCGGGAAGTGATTGGGCCCATAGTTATTTGAGCAATTAGAAATGACAACCGGCATTCCATAAGTGTTATGATAAGCCCTTACAAAGTGATCGGAAGAGGCTTTTGAAGCGCTGTATGGCGAGCGTGGATCGTATTTTGTTGTTTCCAGGAACAACTCCTCCGGATTGTGCAGCTCACCGTAAACTTCGTCGGTCGATATATGATAGAACAAGTGTTTGTCTATGTCATTCCTCCAGGCTCTTCTTGCTGCGTTAAGTAGATTCACCGTTCCAACTACGTTGGTCATTACAAATGCCATCGGATCAGAAATCGATCGGTCCACGTGGGATTCTGCGGCAAGATGGATTACGCCCTTGAAATCATGCTCAATGAAAAGATCTTCCACAAACCCTGAATCTGTAATGTCTCCTTTTACAAAAGTGTAATTTGGAAACGCTTCCAGATCGCTGAGGTTTTCAAGATTACCAGCGTAAGTCAATGCATCAAGGTTGAAGACCTGGTAGTCGGGATAAGTTGTTACAAACCGTCTAACTACGTGCGATCCTATAAAACCGGCCCCGCCGGTAATCAATATTTTGTTTGAATTGCTCATGTCTTAGTTTTATGTTCTTCAGGTATTGGGAATTGCTTTGAAGATTTCCTCGAAGGTTGGTAATATCTGATCCTTTTCGGAGACAATAGGATTTTCGACACCCCAGGAAATATTGAAATAGGGGTCGTTCCAGCGTAGCCCGCCTTCCGATGTCTTGTTATACATGTTTGTGCACTTATATTGAAACACGCTGTCTTCAAGCGCTGCGAAACCATGGGCAAAGCCCTCCGGGATATACACCATTCTTCTATTTTCTGCACTGAGTTCGAACAATTCGAATTTTCCGAACGCAGGCGATTCCGAACGAAGATCGACAGCGACGTCGAGCACCCTGCCGGAAATCACGCGTACCAGTTTGCCCTGTGCGTGGGGCGCACGTTGGAAATGAAGGCCGCGAATGACTCCTTTCCTGGAGAAGGATTGGTTGTCTTGTACAAACGTTTCGGTAAAGCCCTGCGCTTTCCAGGCTTCGTCATTGAACGACTCGAAGAAATGCCCCCGATCGTCGCTGAATACGGCCGGCGTAATTATCCAGACGTCAGGAAGGGATGTTTGACTGAATTTCATGTTGCGTTGAGTAAATGGTTCGAAAATGGTTTTCGTATTGTTCAATTATGTTATTCCACTCGTATATATGCTTGATTTTGTGTAGGTTGTTTGCTACAAAGGAGCTGTATTTCTCCTTTTTGACAGTTTCGATCGTCTGTTTAACCTCGTTGGCATTCTGGAAATAGAGTGCGTCTTTCTCAAGGATCGTTGCGTTAAACTCGTTCTGGTTGGCACAGATAAGCGCTTGCGATGCCATAGCTTCCAGCAATGATGGATTTGTACCTCCTACCGAATGCCCATGGAAGTAGACATTAGAATAGTACCGCAAGTTATTCAATGCATTAATATCGTAAATGCCCCCGATAAACCGGATTTGCTCAAAGGCAGCGTATTTGCTTTTCAGGTATTCTCCATACTTCGTCGCATGCTTACCTACAACTAGAAAAGGTGCTCTCCCATTGGATTTTGAAATCCCTTCGAGAATAGTGTCGACGTTATTTTCAGGCTCCAGTCGTGCAATGAGCATATTGTAACCGTACGCTTCTAACCCATATTGATTCAGAACGTTTGTGCTGGGATCCTCAAACGGAAAGGCACCGTATGGAATATACGTAGAGGGTATTTTATATTTTTTTGCCAAATAGTCCTGAATTCCCAGTGAGTCGGCAATCCAGTGATCGCTATATACCGTTCCCAGGTATTCTGCCCACTTGAGGAAGTTCCTTACTGGCTTCGAATATTTGGTGCGCTTCCATTCTAAACCATCCATGTTGGTGGTGATGATACAGTTCTTGCGCGGAAGCAACCATCCCCACACCGTGCTACTGGTATAACCGAGCTGTAAAATGATATCATACGTTTGCTTGCGCGCATGTAGGATGCAGTTAAGATCATACACGAACTGTCCTGCAGTTCCCCATTTATCTTCGGGATCGTTACAGTGCACCAGTTTTACCCCGTTCCATTCCGATTGCTGGTAGGGGTGAGAATGTGAGTTATAAACGGTGATATCGTGTCCTCGTTCCACCAGCCCCTTGGCTAGGTATTCCGCAAATTGCTCGAACCCGCCATAGTGATTGGGAATTCCGCGTGTGCCTATGATAGCTATTTTCATGAAATATCGTTGAGTTTTCTAGCCTTCAATAACTTTTTTGTAAAAATCTGTTGTCAGTGCACCGATGTTCGCCCAGTCGTAATCCTCCCTGATGAGGCGATTGGACATTTTTGTCACAGTTGATAACCGATCAGGATTATCAGCTATTTCCATGATCTTTCCGGCTAAATCTTCAGCGTTCTCGCTTTCAAACAGGAATCCGGTTTCATTATCCCTGATAATCTCCATAAAAGGTTTGAGATCAGAGCACAGGACAGGCTTCCCGTAGCTGAGGCTCAGTAGAAGCACGCCACTTTGATAAATCTCCCGGTAGGGTAAAACAACCAGGTCGGCGTTGTCATAGAAACCGGCAACTTCCTCGTCGGGAATGTACCTGAAATCTGTTCTGACAACATTCGTGATTCCGAGACTTGTGATCAGGTTTTTGTAATAATCCAGATCGCTTTTCCAAGCCTTGCCTGCTATGGTCAGATGTATTTTCCTACCTCTCGTACCTACTTTCGCGATTGCCTCCAGGAGAATATCCAATCCCTTTACTTGTTTTATCTGACCGAAGAAGAGAATGCGTAGTTCCGGGCCGACACTTTTTTTCGAAGAGGATGTGGATATAAACGGAAGATAGTTGCCATGCGGAATAACGGCGACCGGGTTATTGGTAAGTCTCTTTTCAGTTAGAAAGTTAAGAGAAGACTGGTTGTGCACGACAACTCCATCCATCAATTTGTAGCAAGCCAATTCAATATAGTGGTTAGCTTGCTTCGTAAAAGAGTTTACATCGTGAATGGTACCAATGCATTTGAAACCTAACAGCTTACCTATGGATAAGACTATCAGATCGATGCCGCGAAAGGTAAAGAAATGGAGATGAGCGATACGGGCACCTTTACTTTTAGCGTCCCGAAAGGCAACAGCATGACCTTTGATATATTCCGATGCCTTAGATAAGACGTTTCGGGACCAAAGACGGGTAAAGCTGAAAAAAGTTTCTACATTCTCGAAATTCCGTTTCTTGGTTACGTCACAGGTGTAATAAAGTGTTTTTACACCATGACTACCTAGCCCATAAGCTAATCCGTAATCGTAGTAATCCATTCCTCCATGCCCTCCGACCGGCTCGATGAGCGCAACTGGTGCACGGCTAAATGATTGTTCCCGATATTGAGATTTTGTTGCCGATTGCTCTCGGTAGATCACACTTTCTTTCATAACGTTGAGTACACTGATGGTTTACAGTTTGTATTACCTCAATTTTGAGCGCACTTCTGGTAATCAGAGCACTGCGTCCAAGGCCTGAATAATCAGCTTTTCTTTTTCAATGTGGGCGATGTTGGGAATAGGGTTCAGGTCAAAAGTATAATTTTCAATCTGAAAGCGGTCGATGAGCCTGGATGTTTGATGCTCTTCTTCAGTGAATTTTAGATTTTTATCAGAATAGTTGTAAATGGCGAACCGTATGCCACTGGCGTGAGCCAACACTGCCGGATGAAGCCTCGCCGAAACGACGAATGAAGCTCGTTGAATCGCATTGATTGCAGATTCAATCTGATGGCCCATTACAATCTCAGTCAAAATGCCGTTTTCCTGAAAAACTTCATTGCATAACTGAGCCTGTGAAAGGTCCGTTTCGGAATCGCATATCAAATTGACTACTCTGTTTACACCCAATTTAGCACAAAGCCTGACAACTAGTAATGCGAGATCGCGGTTGACTTTATGGTTGTCTAGTCCGTTGTACTCGGTCAAATCCCGGCAGCTAAATACGACATACTGTTGCGTTCCTCCGGATGCTGCCGGATCTAATTTATGGAGGAGTGCAAGATCGGGTACAAAACTGAGTTTGGTATTATCTATTCCCAATTTTTTTGCCGTTGCAAGGGATTTATTGTCGCGAAGAAAAATTTTCCTGGATAAGAATCCGGCAGCTTTGACGATCAATTTTGTTTTCGATTTTGTAATGCTGTCCATTCCGATGCCAAGGTAATATATCGGAATACCCTGAGATCGTGCCAGCGCCATATATTTAAGTCCCCCTGTACCACCCTGATCCATAAAACATGTTCCACCTCCCCATGCAAGCGCGGATGAACCTTTTACTTTTTCGAGAAATACCGCGACAGAAATTAAATTTAAAGGTACTGTTTCGATTTCAACATCTCTCTTGTGAAGGCTAATGGCCTGATCTAAAATATCCTTGTCGCCGTAAGTGAATATCGAAATGCTGCTAAACTTCCGCTTGTAATAGCTAATAAGCGTATCAAGCATCAGCAAATCCCCGAAATTTCCCCCGTAATAGCCGATTAAAGAAAGTTTCATTCTGATAAAGGTCTAAGTTTAATCTTGTTGTATTGGGATGAGAATATCGCGTAATATAAAATCGCGATGACAAACTCGCTGGCAACATAGCTAACGGCAAGAAACCGGATTCCGTAACTACTGAAAATGAATACAGCACCGATCTGAAAAGTTATCGCCGTAACCGACGCGATCAATTTCTTCCTGATATTTATTTCTGACAAAATTGAAGCTCCGAGTGCAGTAGAGAAAAACCGGAAGGGGAGGCTGACACTCAGTACTTGTAAAAGGTATGTAGATTCCGTAAACGAATCCGGGTAAATGTATGATACTAGAATGTCCGCGCCGCCTATTACAATTGCAGCCAGTACAATTCCCATTACAAATGCGATTGCTCCGTGCTTAATGGGAAGTTTATCCAGGGCACCCTGAGCGTCAAGTTTGTGATACTTGGGGAGAAAGTAGGTTCCAAAAATAAGATTTGGTAAAATATAGCACGCCGCTAAAAGCGTATTCGCCGACGAATACATTGCAGAGCTGGCTGATCCGAATAGTAAAATAGATACAATGGTCGAGATCTGTATTTGGGCAACATTCAGTGTGCCATTCAAGGAATAATAAACGGATTCCCGGATGAATTTAAATGTATTTCCAAACCCGCTGAAAAGGTTAAACGACGGCAGAACAATGTATTTTTTGCCTATAATAAAAATAATCCCCAACGTTAGCACATGGGCCATTAATAATGCAAATGCTACGGATTGCATTGTCGAAGTAAATATCAGAAATACAAGAACAGCGAGCAGGCGGCCCACCGGTAAAACGCTCTGAAAAATCGAAACCAGATTAAATCTTTCCTTGGCCTGGAAATAGGCGATGAGCAGGTACTGACCCGCAGTTGGAAAATAGAATGAGGCAAGACATGTTGCAACGACACTGTTCCCGTTGCTCCTGGATAACAATACGGAGGTAATGGCAAAAGATAGTATAGTGGTAATGACCAGCGATCTTAATGCAGTGATGAGATACGAATCGGTTTCCTCCGGAGTCACGCATGCGCGCCTTAAGAATAATCCTGAAATACCAACGCTCGCCAGCGGACCTATAATGGACAAAAGCGAATTAGAGGCGGCATAGAAACCGAACGACTCGATGGAAAGGCTGTGGCTTAGCACGACTTGGAGCAGAAACGTAGTGCCTGCCGCTCCGAAACCACTCATCAAGATTTTTAAGATTTTTCCCGGTTGCATATCAGTTTATCGCGTTTCTATACCCGCCAAATAAGGCAAGATGTTTGAAGAGGACCTTGTAAAGACCTACGAATATTGCCAGCCACAAAATGCTGATTGCCTGAGCGGAAATACCCGATGTGATTATTTTGGAAGAGATTTCCAAGACTGCCATATACAGAAACAAGTTGTAGAAACTTCCGCGCTTTAAAATCAAACTGTTGTAAATATTACGGACCATAAAGCCAAAAAGGGTACATCCCAAAACTACACCAACGTATCCGAAGTTGACATACAAATCACCCATTAGCGTAGGGGGAATCCCAAAGCCCTCAAATTCAAGGTTCGTCACCTTTTTCAGCCACGACTGGTAATCTATCTGTTTACCTGGAAGCGCTGTGAGTATGTCCATAAAGAATGTGCCGCCGTATTCGTATTCATCCCGGGACATAAAGTAGGTTAATACTTTTTCAAGATTTGAAATGTATATGATAAACCGGTAAGAAAAAGTGGTGGATAAGCTGGTTGTTGTCATGCTATCCGGGTTCCTGAACATTTCAAATAGGTTGACAAAGAGCAAGCCCAGAAATGTGTAAACCAACATCCGCGTTTTGGGAATAGGCGAGGAAAGGTAATGTTTGGCAATAAGCAGATAGAGGCATACCCAGAGAATATACCGCCTGGAACCAGTTCCGGTCATCGCCAATCCCATTATGGCAAATAACAAGAACAGTTGTGTTTTGTCCTTGTTGTAACCATATGCATAAATTGCGTAAAGCGCGACACCGTACATACCCATGCTCATCAGGTATAATACATAACCATTTCCTCCAACGGCCAATGCCGCTACCCTGGCCGCTTCCTTGTTGGCGGCCAAAATGGGAATGTTCCCCGTACGTGCAAAAAAGAGAAGGGACGCGAGGATACCAATGGTAAAAAAAACGTAAGCCGAAATCCGCAATTTAGATTTAAAGGAAGAGGAATACCCGCCGGGAGGAGATAGGTATGTTTTGTTCGTAAATACGTTCCTGGTCTGCTTGGAGGCCAGGAAGTAGCCGAGATTAATACAAACATAGCCAATCAATACCATCTGTATTACATTCTGATAATTTCCGGAGAGATACATGTTCTCGGAATAGAAGTATAATGCAATTGGCCCTAATCCAATAAGGATGATGAAATAAATATTCAAGAAGATTTCCGGCTGGAAAAAATCTTTATTGCTCCCCCGGAGTAAGGTGAAAAGATATAATAGTAAACTGAAAATGATAAGTCCCATCGCTATTTACATTTTATCATTTCGTGATCCATATCTTCGTCCCATATTTCCAGCCACGCAGGGCCAATCGTTGCGCATTTGTTCAAAAGCTTGTTAAAACCTTGCTGATCGCTTTTTTTTGAATAGATTTTGATGGATTGTAATATTATATCCTGCTTAGGTAACTCTAAAACCAGGTCGGCATACTGGTTTCCCTTATTAAACCATCGTTCGTCGGTAAATGCCAGGGCTGCGAACTTAATCTGTCCTTTGTACTGGTCGCGGGCATAATTGATCAAATCCTTTGATATAGCGTCTGTCCGTTTAGATCCGTACATGTTGTGAACTGACAGCGTCAACATGATATCCGGGAAATCGGTATGGAACTCATCCATCAGCCTCTTCCAGTTGTTTGTATATGTTGCACCGGTAAAGCCCACCCGCCTCAGTTCAGAATCGCCACCGATCATATTCGTTTCAATTCCGTTAGTATTGCTGCCACCGGTGATTGCCACTGAATTAATATGGTGTTTATTCTTATTGACTACGACAGCAAGCTTCCTCAGCATCTTGAAGTATTCTGTCAGATACAAGCTGTCCCAGGGAACCGGTGATTGGGCGGCATATTTGCTGCCATCCTCCACATAGTCATCCTGATGCACCCAGGAAATGGTTTTAACCCGACTTCGAAAAACCCATTCGGGTGTCCATCTTCCTGGGAGAATAGCGATGTTGAGCTTTTTATTGTTTTGTGCGGCATTAGCAATAGCCTTTTCAATATCGCTGAAATCATATCGATCCCGTGATGGATTGACTCTCGACCACCCCAAATAATATGTGATGCCCTTTACACAACTATAAGAAAATATGCGATCTACTTTTTGGCCATCAAATTTACCACGGACCACTACGTAGAGGTCAGTGGTAACTGTCCCGGTGCTCGCGGAACAAAGGGCAGCGAGCACCAGTGGAAGTATTACGCGGCAGATTTTTGACAGTTTGGAAGCCATATCGATGCCGGACTAGTTAATAACTTGTACTCCATGGAAAACCTATGAATAGGTTTTCTCAGCTCATTTTTACAAGTTTTTTGAACTTGTCGCCAACACCGTTGGATTTAGGGGAATCTTCGTCAGAATAATATCCGTACCCGTAGCCACCATATCCATATCCGTACCCGTAGCCGGCGCCGTAATTAACACCGTTGAAGATAACAGAGAGATTTGCGAATCTTTTGTTTCTCTGAAGTTCGCCGATTCGTCTAAGATGATCGAGAATTGTATAGTTGAAGCGCACAATGTACAAAGTCGCGTCTACATGCTCGGCAATCAGAGCCGAATCGGTAACCAGGCCATAAGGTGGCGAATCGACCAGGATGTAGTCGTACTGCTGGCGAAGCTCGGCGAGCAGTAGCGGTAATTTGCCGTTACTTAACAGCTCTGATGGGTTCGGTGGTATAGGTCCGCTCGTCAGAACATCGAACTTGGGATGCACTCCGGTGGATTGGATAAAGTCGCTGTAATGTCCTTGGCCGATCAGACAGTTCGAAATGCCGAATTTATTGGGTACCATCAGTCGATCGTGCAATGTCGGTTTCCGCAAATCAAGACCTATGAGAAGTACCCTTTTGTCTGAGTATGCCAAACTGGCAGCGAGATTTATGCTTACAAAGCTCTTACCTTCTCCTCCTATCGAGGAGGTAAGCATGAGTACCCGACATGTACCATCACCCAGATATTGAAGATTTGTTCGCAACGCCCTAAATTGTTCGGCAACGGCACTACGGCTTGTCATTTTGATAATGGACTCTTCGCCAGGTATCCCGTTGGCTGCGGTCTTCATCTGGCCAATTTCTCCCAGTACAGCTGAATGAGTCACTTTTTCAATATCTTCGCGACTTTGTACCGTATTATTCAGAAGGAAGAGGATATTGATCAATAAGATAGGTATCACAAAACCCGCGACGCCGGCCCCCAGCCATATCAACGCTTTTTTGGGTTTAATAGGATTGAACGTCGCAATCGGTGCATCGATCAATCGGCTGTCGGTTACTGTTGATGCATATGCCAGTGCGGTTTCTTCCCTTTTTTGAAGCAGATACAGATACAGTTCCTCTTTGATAGACTGCTGGCGTTTAATTCCTACAAATTCGCGTTCTTTCTTTGGGATACTTCTTAAACCAGCCGAGAATCTGGTGTTAATCCCTTCCAGATTTCTTTTAGTAACCGCCATTCCTCGTTTAAGATTTTGAACGTTCTCACGAATGGATTGACGCGTACCTGCAAGCTGTGTGTTAATCGTTTCCAGCAAGGGGTTGTTTGGAGATGTAGTTCTCGCATATCGCTCTCTTTGCAGTTCAAGTTCGTTGAATTTCGTCAAAAGTGATACAAGGACCGGATCATCGATCATATAAGTGGCCGGGGCCACTGCTCCTTCACCTGCATTTTGGATATAATTGTCCACACTTTCGAGGATACTGATTTTTGTATTCACCTCATTAAGTTTGGAATCATTTTCCTTTATATTTTCCAGAAATAGTTGCGACTCTGCACTGATATCGGTGATGCCCTGGTTGGTCTTATAGGACTCCACGTCTTTTTCCACATCGCCCAACTCGCCAGTGATAAGTCCCAGGCGGTTCTCGATGAATTTGAGCGTGTTACTTGCTTCGCTATTTTTGTCGCTGAGAGATGATTGCACATACACGTCCAGAAGTTTGTTCAGAACATCCTTGGACCGTTGGACATCGGAGTCCTCATAAGTCAGTTCCAACACGGTACTTTTTACGTTGGGCTGCTCGACAGATAAGGATTTCAACATAGATTCGGCTAGATTTTTCACTTCTGTGAAATTGACCCTTACTTCGCTGAATTGAGACTTCTCACCCTTAGTGACTACGAAAGCGCCCCAAGCATTGTTGAACCGTTGGTTAAATGTGAACTGTTTGTCCTCATCATTGAACCGGAAGTGCGTGCTATCTAAGACATGAATCACCATTTCCTCCTTATAGCCCAGTGGGGTAATTACCTCAGGTTTAACTATGACCGGACTCTGTTTGTAAAGATCCACTCTACGGAGACCGTCCCTTGTTTGATATGAAACGTCGAGGCTAAGTTCTTTGATCACCTGCTCCATAAGCGTTTGTGATTTGATAATCTCGAGCTCGTTTTCAACAAGCTTGTTTCCGCCGAATTGAGAGCTCAATTCAGAAAGAATATCGCCCTGCGAGCCACTCAATCCCTTATTTTCGTCTTTTATAAGGATTGAAGTTTTGGTGCTGTAAATAGGAGGTGTAATCTGAAGATAAAAGAATGCACCGATCAGCGACAGAAACAAGAAGATTGGGAATAAATACCAGTACCTGAAGTACTTGCGGATATATTCACTCAAATTGAATTCGTCTTCTGTCTCGACCAATTCCAGGCTGTTGATTTGATTGTTCATAACGTTGAGTAAGATAATGTTTTACAGATGCCGCTAATTCACGGCCTGGATTTACTTAACGATGTTAAGAATAAGAATTCCAAGTGTTCCGATTGCTGCGACAATGGAAGTGATGATTGGAACCAACTGTACATTTCTATCTGTCGCATTGATGCGAGTTTTTATGGGTTCGACGTAGATAACGTCGTTTTTATGGATGTAATAAAAAGGGGATGTAAATACTTCTCTTGAAGTAAGGTCAATTTTTGCATATTCTCTTTTCCCGTTTTCTTCACGAATAACCATAATGTTGTCGCGTTTCCCATAAATAGTCAAATCGCCAGCCAAGCTTAGAACTTCGGGTAGAGAGATTTTTTCGTCCGGAATTACGTAGACTGAAGGACGATTGACTTCTCCCAAAACTGAGACTTTAAAGTTCAAATTCCTTACAATGACTGAGGGTTCTTTCAAGAAATTCAGAAGCCTCGTGCGGATAGTATCTGCTGCATCGGTGGTACGCAAACCAGCTAATTTTAGCTTGCCGACAAGGGGAATTTCCACAGAGCCATCTGCATCAACCAAGTAGCCCAGCGGCTGGACTCTTGCGCCACCAGCAGCGGTAGAATAGTTGGTACTGGCAGTAGTGAATACGTTCGGCGTGTTAAAAACCTCATTTGCCTCCGCATTCAAACTACCGACAACGATGGAAAGTAGGTCATTGGGTTGAATTGTTGGAACATACTTTTGTGTAATTTCTTGAGTGGTATAGCGCAAACTGTCACCTTGGAAATATACAATGGATCTTGGAGATACACAGGAAGTCACTCCTCCGATTATCGCGACTACGCTTATGAGCAAAAAAACAAAAATGGGGGTCTTTTGGATGTGATTTAAATTCATAACTATATAACGATGAGTATTTAAGCTTTGCTAAGATATTGGATATTAATTGCTTGTCCTCGTTTGCTTGTTTTCTTGCAAATGTCAGTATTTCTATTTTTGTATAAGCTTTTGACCTATGCTACACTCTTCGATATCCTTTACTTCTTGGTAATGTGCAACCCGCAAATTTGAGTGCGCTACTACAAATATAGAATAAATTCAATTATTTATGACGAATGAAAGCAAGTTTTTCATTCTGAAACGGATATTTTAACAGCCACCCGTGCCTGTTGGATTTTTGAATTGAGTCCAGATGGGCCATTTTATGGGCATCCGTGCCCAGGAATGTGATTAGGTGATTTTCAAGGAGCCACTCCGCGGTACGTGTGACGCCAGGGCCATAGTGACCGCTAAGTGACAGAACGTTGAGTTGCAACTCGCAGCCACCATCTACAAGTTTTCTATAAACGGAGAGATCATTGTGAAAATACGCGTAGCGCTCAGGGTGTGCTAGTACAGGCTGGTAACCCTTTTCAACGATCATAAAAAGCGTTTCGGATGTATTCATTAGCGGCGTAGAGTAAGGTAGCTCCACCAATAACCGATTTCCCGGCAAGGTGAGTAAGCGCTCGCCGGTTTGCATCATTTGAATGAAGTGTTCGTCAATGAAGTATTCAGCCGCGGCATTTATTGAAA
The DNA here is from genome assembly GCF_019924045.1 of Dyadobacter fermentans. Classification (GTDB taxonomy): domain Bacteria; phylum Bacteroidota; class Bacteroidia; order Cytophagales; family Spirosomataceae; genus Dyadobacter; species Dyadobacter fermentans_A. The sequence continues at coordinate 193,467 of NZ_JAHXBN010000005.1, forward strand.
CGGGTAGTTGTGCTTCAACAACTGCATTTCTAATCATTTCTAAACCGGACAAGATGGTGTCGGGGGTATTCCTGTAACAATCCCAAATCACGTGCGGGGTGGTATAGATTTGATTTATACCTAGCTCGATCATTTTTTTGATCATTGTGAGCGATTCTTCAACGCTTTGCACCCCATCGTCTATCCCGGGAATGAGATGAGAATGAATATCAACCCCGATATGTAGAAGATCCAGTTCCTTTTTCTTGGAATCCCCTTTTCCAAACAACCAATTCAACATGCTCTTAGAAATACTTGGCGACTCTTACCGTCAAGCCGCCTGAGTTGCTTAATAATTTCCCCTGATCCAATGCGCCTACAAACCCCAGTTCGGTGTTTTTCCCAATAGATCTAGTTGCTTCGGCATACCCGGAGAACTGGTTGAGTTTTGGGAAAATGCCGTAAATGGCAGGGGTATGAATCGTCCCCGTTGTGTGTCCATTTGGACTGGTTCCGAAGGTGCCGTAATTCCGCGAATACGACAACTTCGTCAATAGTTTCCATTTACCTAAACCGAGCTCTGCACCCAGATGAACCATCACAACACGGTTGTTTATAAAGTAGTCACTCGGAAACTGCGGCAGCCCATCTCTGCTTAATGTTTTTGGTGTAATGAAAGGCGTGCCCAAGCCTGCTCCGTAATAAGACCAACCCTTTGCGTAAAGGTAATTATTATAATAGTCCTCATCACCCGACGGGGAAATTTTAGACCAGCTTTCTCCGCCCTGATTTCTGGTGAACAGGAACTCAACTAATAATTTGTTCCAGTGGTAATTCGATGTTTTTTCCCGTTTATTGCGAATACTCAAACCGGTTAAACCGTCAGTAATATTCGATAAATGTGCAAGGCCTCCAACTTCATAAAAAAACTGATGGTACAGAAGCACATCTATTTTGTTGAAACGATAATCGGCACCGAAGTCGATAGACCCCAGATGATTGCCGATTTTGCTGAAATTCCATACCCTCCCTAATACGACACGTTGGTACGTATCCCACGCACTTAAATTATAGGGCTTCCAGGGATTTCCCCTTTCCGACCAAACATACTTCTCATCCCCAAAAAACACCTGATGATTGAATCCTCCGTACAATTTCAGTTTGGCTGTGGGCTTGCCCAGTCGTACGTAAAGTGACTTCTGGTGAAATTGCGTGGTGGTCATGTTCGTGTCTCCGTACTGCACCGGCGTTTTCCCGACCCAGCCGTGAGCGAAGTTGCCCTTAAATGCCACAAAACGTCCCAAAAATGGGATCGGGTAATATTCGGGTATCGAAATTTGAATCTTCGGGATGCCCAGCGCATTGCCGGATATCGCATAGTTTCCTGACGTTAATAACGTGTCGGATAATCCCATTACCTCCTTGATACGGCCGCCTTGCAGCTGAAATATGCCAACGCGCAGCTTACCGTAGCCTTCGATGAGTGTCAGGTTGGAGCCTTTTCCGGCGTTCCCACGGACTTGTAGAGATGCTCCCCAGTCGACGAGTTTGGTTTTGGAGGTGTCGTAGTCCACCCGCGCACTGCCGATCAGACTTGCCGAAGGTCCTGATAGCGGGACACTTCCGAATTGATTGGAGCGCATCCAGAAAGGAACCTGATCATTGGAAGTAAAGCCGGCCTGACCTTCCAGACCAAATCGAACGTAGGGAAACTGAGCCTGGGCGTTAAGGAGGGGTGTTAAGCACAAAAGTGCCAGAAGTATTCTTTTCATGTTTTACGTTGAGTACAAGCAAAGTTACTGACTCCGATCAATTATCCAATCATTGAGAGAATGCAGTTTGAATTATTCCTTGAACAATTCGTTTGGCGTCAAAATGATTTTGCCAGTTTTGTGATTACTCCCAAAGAGGATGGTAATACATCGCCGGCGTCAAGAGCCGCCGCCAATCCTAAACTAAAATCGTGCCTGAACGCTTTGCGGGCTTCCAGGTAACCGGAAAATTGCGATCGTTTACCGAAGGCCTTCGCGGTTGAAAATGTGCCGTAATTCGTTGAGTATGTTAGTTTAAGAAGGGCCGACCAAGATTTGGAGCTTGCCGATGCCGCGCTGTGAAATGCTACCAGCCGGTTATTGATGAAATATTCCCGCTCATTTCCGGGCAGATCGCTCTTTCCATCCAAAGTGGTGGTGATCAGGGGAGTTCCGAGAGCGTTACCGTAGTAAGACCAGCCTTTGCTGTATATATAATTATTATAATAATCCTCGTAACCCAGCAACCCAAGCCGCTTCACGGCATCTGCTGCCTGATTTTTGGTGTAAACCGTTTCAAATGTCACCTTTTTCAGCCGAAACTGCTCATCAACAGGTGCTTTGGTGGTAAAGCTGATCCCGTTCAGCCCGTCAGCTGCATTGGCGAGGTGTTTGAGGCCGTCTTTGTCGTAAAAGCTCTGACGGTAGAGCATAATGGTCAATGAGGGCGTGTCATAAGTTATGCCGAGATCTACGGAGCCCAGGTGGTTTCCGACCTGAGAATATTCAAAACGCTTGCTGAGTACGACATAGCTGTACTCTTGCCAGGGGGAAAGGGTAAACTCATTTTTTGAGAATATAGACTTGTTGTTTCCCCATTGCACGTTGTCGTTCAGCCCCGCAAAAACTTTGAGCTTTGACGACGGGGTACCGAAACGCAGGTAAAAGGATTTTTGATGCAGGTATGTTTGGGCTTCGTCTACCTGGCGGTACGGAAACTGGATCGCAAGGGTGCCCATCCAGCCATGTGCGTAGCTTCCCTTGACGGCGATAAACTTTTTGAGTATCGGTATGGCGTAAAATTCGGGAACAGAGAGCTCTATTTTGGGTACTCCCAGGGCATTGCCTGAGACCGAAAAGCTGCCGGAAGTGAGCAAGGTGTCGGTAAGCCCGATGCTTTCCCGAAAACGGCCGCCGCGGATCTGAAAGGCGCCAAGCCGTACTTTTCCGTAGCCCTGTATGAGTAGTGCTTTCACGCTACTGCCCGCATTCAGCCGCCCCTCCAATCCTGCGCCCCAGTCGAAGAACTTGTCCCGCGAAGGGGCAAATGATTTTTCGGACCTGACGATGAAGCTGGCCGAGCCGCCCTCCAAGGGAATACTTCCGTATTGATTGCTCCGCATCCAGAATGGTACCACATCGCCTGTGCTGACCGATCCCTGCGCTTCAAGGTTCAATTTAAATAGTGATCCTTGCGCAAGGGCAAAATGGGAGAATAATACAAAAAGAAATAGTAATAGGCTTATTTTCATGCATATAACGTTGAGCTTAACCAAATATAGGGAACAACGCTACATTTCAATGGCGGATCAAACTAATTTTATAAAGGATTTTACTTAATGATAATATAGTTCACGGCGGGTGACTTATCGTCCTGCGAGCGTCTCCTGATGCCGCCACAAGTCCTGAAATACGGCGCTGTTCCGGCGAAGATGATCAAAGGTGCCTTCGTCGATCAGGTAACCGTCGCGGAGAATATATACGTAATCGAACTTAGTGAGCAAGTGCAGGCGGTGGAGCGTAGACACCACGGCTTTGCCACTGAATTCCACAAACATCTTATCATAAATCGCCGCCTCGGTCTTAGGATCAATGCTGCTGGTCGGTTCATCGAGCAGCACAATATCGCTCGTGCGGGCGGCGAGTATTCCGCGCGCGAGCGCGAGGCGTTGCTTCTGGCCACCCGACAGATTCACGCCTTTTTCCTGAATGCTGGATTCGAGGCGTTTGGGTAGTTTGTCCACTACTTCCGCGAAATGGGCGGTTTCACAAACCTGCATAATGTCGCTTTCCTCGAATGGCAGGCCGAGGGTAATGTTGTAGGCAATGGTGTTTTCAAAAATCTCCGGATCCTGCGGAAACAGCGTAACCTGGTCGGCAAGCATTTCAATAGCGGCTTCTTGACGGCCGTCGACTGTTACTTTCACATCCTTTTCGGGTTGGTACAAACCTCTTAGCAAAGCAAGGAGTGTGCTTTTACCGCTTCCACTTTCGCCGATAAAGGCAATGCGCTGGCCGCGGCGGATGCGGATATCGAGGCGGTGCAGACTATGGGCCTGTTTCTCTGCATCGTATACTTCGCCGTGCGAGAAATTGAGGTTGCTGATATGGATTTCCTGCCAGTTTTCCGGGAGCTCACCCGCCTCGTCGACCCGGTGATGCTCGTGGTAAGCCTCGCCGATGGCTCGCGCGGTTTGTACTTCGGTGTTGTAGCGGATGATCTCGGTGTATTGCCAGGCAATGTCCTGGAACACGCTGGTGAACTGGTTGACATAGCTCAGCAGTGTAACCAGTCCGCCGACCAGGAATACTTCTCCCGGCACATAATGCTGATATACATAGCCGATCGTGACTACAATATAAATAATGGCAATAAACACGCTTGCCACAAACCACTTCCATTCATTAATGGAGACCGATCGCCGGAAAGGAGGGAATACGTCCGCCACCTTACCCATCAGGCTGATTTTCATTCGTTTTTCCAGCCTAAGTGTGATGACGGTGATGATGTTGGACAGGCTGTCAAACAAAGTAGAGGAAACTATGTGTTCCTTCTCGTTTGATTCGTCGAGCGCTTTAATGAAGGGTTTATCAAACTTAAAAATCACATACACATTGATAATTCCGATCAGCACGCCGATAGCTCCGAAAAGGGGCGAAAACCAGATAATCGCGACAAAAGAGAAGATGAATTTGGCAAATGCGTGCAAAAACATGAAGCCGTTCTGAAAGAAGTCCTTCAATGCTTCATAAGCTTTACGGATGCGGTTGATCGTCGCGCCGCTATGGTGGTCCTGGTGCCAGCGAATGGGTAAATGCAATGCCTGATGGTACAATTCGTCCAGGAAGTTGCGGCTGAGGTCGAAGGCCAGTTTCCGCTCCATCACCCGGGCAGGCCCGTGAAATGCCCATTCGAGCAGGATCAGGCCCAGGTATGCGCCCCCGTACACCCACACGTTATGCAGAGTGCCCTCCGCATCCTTTTGAATGGACTGGATAAACCAGCCGTAAAGCAGCGGATGTGCCGCCAGTACGAGGTTGGCCATCACAAACATTCCATATACGAGCAGGTAGCGGCCGCGTTGCTGCCGGGCATAGCGCCAGGCCGTAGCCAGCAGGGACAAATAGGGATTCCTCATGCGAAAATCGGTGGTTGGGGAGTGATCGATCGCCCCCGGCTCACTACAAACCACAAAATGCATTCGAAGGTTGCCTCCCGGTCGGTAAACTTTGTGTAAAGCATCAGTAGTTTTTAGGAGTTTGCGGTTTAGTTACACGTTGACCGATTTTGATAAACCAACCTTTTTGAACTACCAAACCGGAATTTTATGAAAAGACTAATGCATGTTTTTTGCAGCGCCGTTTTGCTGAGCATTGCCCTTGGAATTTCTGCACACGCACAGGACGGCTGGATCAGCCTGTTCAATGGAAAGGACTTTACCGGTTGGAAAATCGGTGCGAATGCGAGCTCTTTTACGATCGAGGATGGTACCATTAAAGTGGCTGGACCAAGAGCGCACCTGTTTTATGAAGGTCCTGTTAAAAACCATATGTTCAAAAACTTCGAATTTCGGGCGCAAGTAAAGACCACGCCGGGCTCGAACTCTGGTATTTTCATCCATACCACTTACCAGGAAGACGGCTGGCCGGCGGTAGGCTACGAAGTGCAGGTCAACCAGTCGCATACCGATTACAAACGCACCGGTAGCCTTTACAATGTGATCGACGTGAAAGATACCTACGTGAAAGATAATGAATGGTACACCGAGTACATTAAAGTGGAAGGCAAGCACATTACCATCAAAATCAACGACAAGGTGGTGGTCGACTACGAAGAAACCGGCGTTGACAAACGCGAGGGAGAAATGAAAAACAGATTCCTGAAACAAGGTACATTTGCCTTACAGGCACACGACCCCAAAAGTGTTGTGTATTATAAAGACATCCAGGTAAGACCGTTAACAGAATAACCGCATTGCTTCCGATGGAAGAAGAAGAAGTTTATTTCGAATCGATATTGGAACGCCTCCCCAAAAAGGGAGGCGAATTTTATATGATGGTACCCGACGAGGTGGCCGCGCAGTTCGTCGAAGGTCGCAAGCCTGCCCGTGTGCGATGCGTGATCAACGGCCAGGTGCATTTCCAGTGCGCGATCCGGCCCAAGGGTGGGGGAGGCTTTTATATTAACGTAGCCACACCGCTTCGCCAGCAAGGGAAGCTGGTATTAGGCCAAAAGCTGCACGCCACCGTCCGCAAAGACGACAGCGAATACGGCCGGGATATGCCCGAGGAGTTGCAGGAACTGCTGGCGCAGGATGAAGAAGCGAAGCGGCTGTTTGAAAATGCCAAACCCGTGAACCAACGCGCCATTATCCATTATATCGCCAGCGCCAAATCGATCCAGGTGCGTATCGACCGCTCTATTATGATGACCGACAGGCTTAAAGCTGGACGTATTGGGTAACGAAGTTTCAGATGTGGTCAAGTGTAGTCATGTATTGTCATTAGTAGTCAGGAATGTCAAGTATTGTCAAGTATTGTCAAGTGTAGTCATGTATTGTCATGTATTGTCATGAATGGTCATTTGTGGTCAGGTATTGTTTTCCTCTCAATGCATGACTATTCCTGACTACTAATGACAACACTTGACTACTAACGACGATGTATGACTATAAATGACAGTACATGACTACACCTGACCGGAGTGTCATTCGTCGCGATTTGTGACATTGCGGTATTGACTCGGCGAGATGCCCTCTGATTTGCGGAACTGTCGTCCGAAGTAATTTAAATCGGAGAAACCGAGCTGGTAGCAGATGTCGGAAATGCTGTCTTTCGTATGCGACAGAAGCTGCTTGGCTTTCTTGATCTTTTCCCTCAATATGAAATCCAGCGGGCTGATGCTGAACTCGCGCTTGAATGCGCGATAGAATGACGCGCGGCTCATGCATGCCTTCTCGCTGAGGTCTTCTACCTGGATCTTTTCGTTGATATTGGCCTTGATGTAATTCACGACAAAGGCCAGCGGGTTGTCCTCGTGCAGATAGGAGGCATCGTCGGTGGCGGCAAGATGCTGCGTCTGGATAATATGTACAATGAGCTCCTGCAAGGTGAGATCTGCGAGAATGTCTTTACCCAATGCGGAACCCGAGCAGATTTTAATAAGCTTGTTTAGGGTCTGTGCGAGTTCAATGTTGTTCAGGAAATGGTACTGGCTGTGCTGCAACGACCAAAACTGCTGCCGGCCCTCGCGCGGATACATTTCGCTAAGGCGGTCGACGATCTGCTGAATTTTCATCTGATCGATCGCCAGGGCAATGCATTGGGTGGGGTTGTCGCGCTGGGCTTCTGGAAAATCAATTTTCATCGTCACATTCGCAGGAACCAACACCGTTTCGCCGGGTAGGTAGTCAAAGCCCGGCTGGTCGAACAAATGCATCACTTTTTTGCCCCGCAGCATGCTTGTCACCACGAAATCAGGGAATGTTAGCGGCACGAGTGCCGATGGCTGCAAAGTTTCGAACAAATTCAGTTCGCAGTTTTCCAGCGTGAATGCCCTCCGGTTCTCCACCAATGTCTTCAACGATTTCTCCCCGGAAACCGCCACCTGATCCAATCTGAAACCTGCCGCCATTGTTTTACTTTATTTTAAATCAAAATCGCTTTTCCATGCTATCTCAGATAACAGCTGACCATACCTGGTAATTTCCGACTATACCTGACCACAAATGACTACACCTGACTAGAAATCAAATCCTCCCTACGCGGGCCGCCCTTCCTCCTTCGTCCCTTTCCTACCTCCTCCCACTAATCCATTTAAATATAACTCTTTTCTGAAAAAATGAGATAATTATCCTAACACTTGACACGATCGTACCAATGATTAACGCCTGGTAAGGCTAGGTTTGTATTATCAATCATTTCTAAAAATAACCTTTAATCATGGATACGATCATCGAAAACAAGGCAGTTGAGGGCAAGACGTACAGCAGTGAAAATCTGGCTAAACGGCCTGATTTTAAAGATAAATATGATAACTATATCAACGGCCGGTTTGTAGCGCCAGCCAAAGGCGAGTACTTCGAAAATATTTCACCTATTGACGGGCAGGTGTTCACCAAAGCCGCCCGTTCGACCAAAGAGGACGTCGAGGCGGCACTCGATGCGGCGCATGCTGCATTTCCCGCCTGGAGCAAAACTTCGGCTACCAACCGTAGTAATCTGCTGCTGAAAATCGCGCAGGTGATAGAAGACAACCTCGAATACCTGGCAATCGTTGAAACCATTGATAACGGAAAAGCAATCCGCGAAACGCGCGCTGCCGATCTCCCGCTTTGCGTTGACCATTTCCGCTACTTTGCCGGCGTGATCCGCGCCGAGGAAGGCAGCGTTTCCGAGCATGACGAAAATACGGTTTGCATTAACCTGCACGAGCCGCTGGGCGTGGTGGCGCAGATTATCCCATGGAACTTCCCGCTTTTGATGGCAACCTGGAAAATCGCCCCTGCGCTGGCTGCGGGTAACTGCGTGGTGGTGAAACCTGCCGAGCAGACGCCTACTTCTATTATGATACTCATGGAGTTGATCGGCGATATTTTGCCTGCCGGGGTGCTCAATATCGTTACTGGCTTCGGTGTAGAAGCCGGTAAACCGCTCGCATCTTCACCGCGCGTGGCCAAAGTCGCATTTACGGGTGAAACCACCACAGGGCGACTTATTATGCAGTACGCTTCTGATAACCTCGTACCGGTTACGATGGAGCTGGGTGGTAAATCGCCGAATATTTTCTTCCCATCAGTAATGGACGAGGATGATGCATTCCTGGACAAAGCCATCGAAGGTGCGGTGCTGTTTGCATTGAACCAGGGCGAGGTTTGTACCTGCCCGTCGCGGATGCTGGTGCATGAGAGTATCTATGACAAATTCATTGAAAGGGTCATCCAGCGAACGAAGGCGATCAAAATGGGCCACCCGCTAGACGGTACCACGATGATGGGTGCGCAGGCTTCGAACGATCAGTACGAGAAGATTTTGTCTTACCTGAAAATAGGCAAGGAGGAAGGCGCGGAAGTGCTTACCGGCGGCGACGCGCAAAGATTTGAGAATGGTATTTCAGGCGGGTACTACATCCAGCCAACGATTTTCAAAGGCCATAATAAAATGCGGATTTTCCAGGAAGAGATATTTGGTCCGGTGGTGTGCGTAACCACTTTCAAAACTACCGAGGAGGCGATCGCCATAGCCAATGATACATTATATGGGTTGGGCGCGGGCGTATGGACGCGCGACGCGCACGAGCTTTACCAGGTACCACGGGCGATCCTGGCGGGTAGGGTGTGGGTGAATAACTACCACGCCTATCCCGCCCACGCTCCGTTCGGTGGTTACAAAAAATCGGGTTTTGGCCGGGAAAATCACAAGATGATGCTGGGTTACTATCGCCAGACGAAGAACATGCTGATTTCGTACGACAAGAACAAGCTGGGATTTTTCTGAGGATGTTATGACCGAGCGCGTTCTGATTACTCCCGAAGCTAAGAAGGTTGCCGACCAGCTTCGGGAGTTGCATGGAGAGCTGATGTTTCATCAGAGTGGGGGATGTTGTGATGGCTCTCAGCCCATGTGTTTTCCAAAAGGGGAGTTCCGCGTGTCGGAAAGTGATGTGCTGTTGGGGGAGATAGCGGGCTGTGAATTTTTTATGAGCCGCGACCAGTTCGAATACTGGCAGCATACGCAATTGACGATCGATGTTGTGTCCGGTAGGGGCGCAAGTTTCTCGTTGGAGATACCGCTGGGTGTACGGTTTATCACCCGTTCAAGACTTTACACGCCCGAAGAAGCCAGTGATCTGAGGGTAGTCAACCTCTGAAAACTGTATTGTTGCAAGAAGTTATATTCGGGTGTAGTCGGGTGTGGTCAGGTTTAGTCAAGTGTAGTCATTTATAGTCAGGTGTAGTCGGATGTAGTCGTTGTCGGGGATTGTTTTTCCCTCGATGACTATACCTGGCTACACCTGGCTATGTCTGAACACACCTGACTACAAATGACAAAACCTGACCACGAATGACCACCCCTGACCCAGTCGTGTAGTGAATCTTTTACACGGTGGTTCGCACCTTTCTTGTCGTTTTAGCACTTATTGGTTATATTTGTTCAAATCGAGCGGTTTGCTGACTGGGAAAATCAAGGTCAGCTATATGTATAACACATCTGGAAATCAACGGATTTACGGATATTAAAAGCTGAATTTTGAATTTCAACGAATTTGAACTCCACGAAGACGTTCTGAACGCCGTGGATTCCATGAACTACCAACAGGCGACGCCTATCCAGGAGCAGGCTATACCACACATTCTCAGCGGCAAGGACCTGCTTGCCTGCGCTCAAACGGGAACCGGCAAAACCGCCGCGTACCTGATTCCCATTCTCGACAAAGTCGCCCACGAGGCCAATGCGCATACCGGAGCACTGATTCTGGTTCCTACCCGTGAGCTTGCGGTACAAATCGACCAGCAGATCCAGGGTTTGGGTTATTTTGTGGGTGCTACCAGTATTGCCGTGTATGGCGGCAACAAGGGCCCGGAATGGGACCAGCAGAAAAAAGCATTAACCCAGGGCGCGGATATTATCATTGCCACGCCGGGTCGGCTCATTGCGCATTTGCAGCTGGGCTACGTTCATTTCCGTGACTTGCGGCATCTGGTTCTCGACGAGGCCGACCGTATGCTGGATATGGGTTTTCTGGGTGATATCCTGAAAATAATGAGCTACCTGCCCAATGAGCGGCAGACATTGATGTTTTCGGCCACTATGCCACCTAAGATCGGTGATTTGGCCAAACGCATTTTGAAAGATCCCGAGGAGATCAGGCTGGCGGTTTCCCGCCCGGCTGACCGGATTGACCAGCAATTTTACCTGGCCAAAGACGAGCAGAAGCTGCCGTTGCTGATGCATTTGCTGAAAGGCGTTGAAAATATCAGTATGGTACTGTTCACCTCCCGCAAATCCAACGTCGAGCCGATCGTACGCGCACTGCGTAAATTGGGACTGGGGGCCCATGGCATTTCGTCGGATTCGGAGCAGGGGGAGAGAGAAATCGTACTGCGTGATTTCAAAAACCGGCAGTTCCCGATCCTGGTTGCAACCGACGTATTATCCCGCGGCATAGATATTGATAATCTTAGCCATGTTGTGAACTACGATGTTCCCCGCGACCCCGAGGATTACGTACACCGTATAGGGCGTACGGCACGCGCCGAGTCAAAAGGCACGGCGATGACCTTCATCAATGAGCACGATCAGAAATATGTATTGAAGATCGAAAGGCTTTTTGAAAAGGAGTTGGAGAAAAAGTCCGTCACGGCAGAGCTGGGACTGGGCGAGGCTCCCGTATTCGAGCCGCCACGTTTTCGTACCGGAGGGCGTAATAGCAACAATAGAAAGAATAAGAAAAAAGCCGGCTCGGGAGCGCCAGCTGCGAGGAAACCACACCGCGAAGCGAAACCCGAGAATACCGCCAGCGCTGAACCCGTCGCCTTGGCGGCTGATGTAGCGACGGTCGGAGCACCAACTGCGGGTGGTAAGCCCAAGCGCAGGAACAAGCGGAGGAGACCTAAAAAGGATCAGCCGAAAATCGTAAACCCTACTGAGGCACAGGCCTCTTAATCAGAGTTGGTCAGGCGTGAGCATTTGTTTGTCTTGCTTATTCGTCATGAAAGAACTTAAATTACGTACACTTGGACCGTTTGATAGATTGGATAAGGAATTATAAATTCAGCGTATCCGATCCTCCCATCATTACGATGGAAGGCTTGTTTTCGCTGCTGCTGCTTTTGCTTCTGAGCTTACTTGCGGTATTTTTCCACCTTGTCCGCATCCTTTTCAACTCGCCGGTTGATTTTTCGCTCGATTGGAACCTGTTTCTGAGTTGGATACCGCTCATTATCGCCTTTATGGCAGATAATCTTACCAAGCGTTTCGGACACATTCCATTTGTTTTAGGGATTCTTAGTATTGCCTGGCTCTCATTCTTTCCGAATGCGCCCTATATGATCACCGACCTGGCGCACCTGACCGTGGATTACCAGCGGGATTTGACCTGGCACGACATCATCATGCTGTTTTCCTACGCAGAAGTAAGCCTTTTTAATGGTCTGGTGTCGCTTTACTGGATCCACCGTTCCTGGCGCAGGGTGTTCGACAGGAAGCCTGCCAATACGTTGCTTCTACTAAGCCTTCCGCTGGCCGGCTTTGGGGTGTACCTCGGCCGTGTGCGCCGGATGAACAGCTGGGATATTATTCACGAGCCAGGGGCCATTATCAATAACCTTTTCGCAAGTCTGCTGGATCGCACCGCCTGGGTGTTCGCGATGGAGATCGGGATGCTGCTCGGGATATTGTACCTGGTATTGTGGGGGGTGATCCGTTTCCGCATCCGGCATTCCAGAAAGAACCCTGACTCCCATTAAGCCAATACTAAGCGGGAATACAAACCGCTGAACCGCTAATCTAGTCGTGGGCTACTTTCGACACATTGACCGCCTCGTTTGGGATAAAATTCCCCGACTTCACATTACAGAATGGACCCGTTAGAAATTTTATTTCAGTGCGAGCGCCTGGTAGCTATTAATAAGCCCAACGGCCTGCTTGTACATCGGTCGCCGATTGCCAGCGATGCCGATGTTTTCGCAGTTCAGCTCCTGCGCGATCAGCTGGGCAGGAAAGTATACCCCGTCCACCGTCTCGACCGCAAAACCTCCGGCGTGTTGCTATTTGCCCTGGACGATGCCACCAACAGCGAAATGCAGCGCAAATTCATGGACGGCGAAGTCAGCAAGACTTACCACGCCATTGTCCGTGGCTACACCCCCGACAACGGCACGATCGACTACCCCTTGAAACGTGACGACGGCGTAATGCAGGACGCTATAACTCATTTCGAGACATTAATGCGCAGCGAAGTGCCGTTCGCGCTCGGGAAACACCCTACATCCCGTTACTCGCTCGTGAAGCTAAATCCCGCCACCGGACGCATGCACCAGCTTCGCAAACACATGGCGCACATCCTGCACCCGATCATCGGCGACCGCCCGCACGGGTGTAACAAGCAGAACCGGTATTTCAAGGAGCATCTGGGCATGACGCAGATGATGCTGCATGCGGTAGAGTTGGAATTTGTGCATCCTTTTACAAAAGAAAGGGTGGCTATTCAGGCACCTTTTCCGGCTGAGTTTTCACGAATGCGGAAGATTTTGTCGTTGGAATGACCATCAAACACGCATAGCGACCTCCTTATGCGGAAATCTGATAACAGGCTTCCCTCCGCGCGCGCCGGTGTCGGGCCTATTCTCCGCCGTTTCTGATTTAAGAAACCCGGGCTTTCTGGTTAGATCAATTAAATCTGCAAAATGCTTCATGTTAAACCGCTCCATCAGCATCCTGCGGTGGTATTTGAGCTCGATCATCGATATTTTCAGCTGAGTGGCGATCGCTTTGGGCGACTCTTCCCTTGATAACGCTTCCAGGATGGCGCGTTCGATACTCGACAGGTAATCCACGGACGGCGCGCCGGTGGCTATGCCGGCCGAGAGTATGTTCTGAACATCTTCCGAGAGAAACAAATTACCTTTCTGGACCTGGGCAATCGCTGTAAAAAGCTCCTGGGACAAGCAGGTTTTGGTTAGAAATGCCTTAGCACCCAGCCGCATGTAGCTTCTGATCAGCCAGTCGTCATTCAGGGACGTCAACACGATTATTTTGGTGCTTTTGTCAGTAAGGCGAAAGACGGCGTCCACACCTTTGTCGTATTTGCCGTTAAAGCAAAGTTCGGTGATCACAAGAGTTGGAGGTGTATCGCGGCTCTCCGCGGTAAAAGCCTGGATCGAACTGTAATGGTCGATCGATTCTATGGCAGGCAGCGAGTTGATCAGATTCATTCTGAGGGCTTCGGTGAAGATCTGATGGCTATCAATTAGTGCTATTCTCATCATTGGAGGGATTGTTGATAGGCCGTGCTTTGCATTGCTTATCAAGTGGTTAGTTAATAGGTTTTGATAGGAAGCGTTCAACCAAGGGCAGATGAATACATACCCGCTTGAAGCCAGGCAGAGTTTACCGGGTGATAGCTGTTATAGAGATCTACCGGCTACCTGTCGGGCAGCAGCTTTCTGGTGTGATACGGTGAAAATAAGCGGGATCAGCCGGGCGATCAGCGCTGGCAATGTGCTTCTCCCCGGATTGACCGGCTAATCAATGTGGCAGTGGCGGATGATCTTGGTATGATCTGCCATGAAGCCCGACCGCGTGGGCCGGTTGTGAGAATCGTTGCTGGTGACATCTTTCTATAATTAACGTTGAATAAAATATTACTTCATGACTATACCGCACCAGGGGTATTCCGCGATAAACGATCTCTGATCGTTTCAAGATTGCAGAAAGCTGAGGCCGGATTTTAGTGCGTGAATAAGCTGGGGCTACGCGCCCGCGTAGAATAATGAGCCTGAAACTATGCAACAAAGTTTACTATCACAAATCTCAGATCAACGTATATCGTTTTAATTAGACTAATTATTTAAATATTTATATTAATAAATAAGATAGTTTAATTTTTATATTAGAGTGCACTCCTAAGTGCTCCAATGAATTGAATTCGAGTTATTTATGTCTGACGTCTTGATATTGAATACGATAGGGGTAGATTAACTTCGATTGGAATAATACAAATCGATACGTTATTGTATATACGTAGATTGATGGGGCGATTAGGCGGTAAAGCGTGATTATGTAGTATTTGTAACCGGTTATTAATTACGAGATATAGTAGATGAGTAATATTAATTCTACGAGCAAACAATTCTGGTGAATTGCAGGTGTGGAGGCGTTTTGAAAGACTTTTACAGCCCCAACCGGTAGGTAATTATGTTGTAGAATGTCAAAGGAATTAGCATTGACCTTCGAATTAGGTTACTATTTTGCTTTCGATTTTACTCAACGATATAATGAAGGGGATCTTGCGGAATGCAGATCCCCGTTTTTGTTTTAGTCTGCACTGGCCAGTTTCGGTCTGAACTTAATTACCTTATTGCTCTGCGGCTTCACACTTTGCAAATACGCAAAAATAGCCCGGAGATCACTTTCCTTCATACCGGCGTACATCGTCCAGGGCATAGGGGTGTTCATTTCATTAGGAGCCGGCTTATAAGGTTTATAGCTCGAATCGGCGTAAGGCTTAAAGCGCTGTACGAACGCATCGGCCGTCCAGGTCCCGATGCCGTTGACTTTGTCGGGTGAGATGTTTGCCGAGGTGGTAATGCCGTTGGGCATAATGAATTCCATACCGCCTCCGAATTCCGTTCCCGCTACTTTTTCGCCTTTCTCGCGCTTGCTATGGCACTCGACGCAGCTTGCCGCGGTGGCCACATAGCGACCATATGCAATTTGATCGGTCTCGGACGGGCGTTTGGTAAGATTGGCTTTGGTAGGCATTGTGTTGATCAGGATATTGACGGGGAAGTCATACTGGGGAGCCGCTATGTCGTGCTTTACGGGCGCGAGCGTACGCACGTATGCGATAAGGCTGTAAATATCCTCCTCGTCGAGCTGGCCGTAATTACGGTAGGGCATAATCGGGAACAGCGCCCGGCCATCCCTGCTTGTGCCGGTGGTGATGGCGCGGAACACCTCGCCGTCGGTCCATTTACCGATTCCGTACGGAGTGATGTTTCTGGCATAAAACACGCCGGGAAAACCCATATCGCGGCTGAACAGCTCGCCTCCGCCGCCGAAATTGCCGGCAGCCAGCGGGGCCGAAAACAACGTCCAGTCACGGGTACTGTGGCAATCCACACAAACCGCGACGTGATTGGCAAGGTACTTCCCACGCTCGATCCGTTCGGGAGTTCGTTCCACCGAAAGTACAGGAGCTTCGCCGACATCCGGAAGGGCAGTTTTTACATAGGTAGCAGCGGCCGCAGCGGCCAGAACGAGCACCACAAGGAGAATGCCCACGATTTTAAGGAGCTTTTTCATAAAAGAGGGGTGACAGAAGATGGTGAATATGAGGATTAAACAAAAGGTACAATAATTCCCGTAAAGCTCAAACACTTAGTTATTTAGCGAAAGTTGAGGCGGGCGGTTGCAACGTTTAAATGCAACATGGTGTCTAAAATGCAAAATTCAATCCGGTCATTGCCATGAAAAGAACTTTGCTTGCAAGCTGCCTCACATTGCTGATGCTCTCATGTTATCCCAGGGACTCAGAGCCCTTTGTAGGCAATGTGAAATTCGACGGCACGGGCTACCGGCCGGTTTATAAAAATCCCGATGAGATATCCAAGGTGGAAGTCCAGGCGGCCCAGGCGCTTAAAACACCTGGGAAAATCTATACTTTCGACCGGTATCTGTTCATCAACGAGCTCGGTAAAGGCATTCACATCATCGATAATACGGATCCTAAAAAGCCTGAAAACCTCTCGTTTGTATCGATCCTGGGCAATTACGACATCGCCGTGAAGGACAACTGGCTGTATGCCGATAATTTCTCCAACCTGCTGGTGATAGACATTGCCAATCCTAAGGTTCCGAAAGTTGTGAAAAGTATCCCCAATGCCATTCCGGTTCATAACTACCCGCCTTTGCAGGGCATCTATTTCGAATGCGCCGACGAGAAAAAGGGCGTGGTAGTGGATTGGGAAAAAGTGGATATGGCCAAGCAACCTAAATGTTACCGGTAATCACTGACAGATATTGATTTAGCTATGAAAAAGTTGATACCCCTTTTATTCCTTGGCCTAGCGGCGATTGGCCTGATGCTGCTGCTAAATGCATGCGATGATGGTAAGGCCGACTCGGGCCCCAGCCCACAGACGGGAGCCGGCGGCTCAATGGCCAGGTTCGCTATTGCCGAGAACTCATTGTATATCGTCTCAAAACAATCGCTTGAAGTTTACGACATCAATGACGCTGCAAACCCAACGAAGGCAGTAACGAAGAACATGGGCTTCGGCATCGAAACGATTTTTCCCTATCAGAAAAACCTGTTCATCGGGGCGATGGACGGCATGTACATTTATGACAATACCAAACCCAATGCCCCTGTTTTATTGTCTAAATATACCCACGTGTTTTCCTGCGATCCGGTGGTGGTGCAGGGACGGTATGCCTACGTGACTTTGCGCGCTGGGGTGACCTGCCGGACCGGTACCGCGTTCAGCTCGCTGGATGTGGTCGATATTGGCGATCCAGCCAAGCCGCAATTAGTGGGTAGCCATCGTATGGATTCGCCTTACGGATTGGGCGTTTCGGGTAACAAGCTGTTTGTCTGTGAGGGCGATAAGGGCTTTCGGATGATGGATATCAGTGATCCTAAGGTCCCGATTCAAAAGCATTTCTTCCATGAAGTCCCTGCCTACGATGTGATCGTGCGGAACAATCAACTGATCGTCACTGGTAAGGGAGGCCTCTATCAGTACAAATACGGAGATTCAGACAGCCTTGAATACCTCAGCAAGATCCCCGTTCTATGAAAAGCACACTGTTTACGATTTTTGCTTTCCTGTCTTCATTTTACAGCTTTGCCCAGTTCGATGTGGAAACTGCCAAACGGCATGTGATCGTCAAATACTCGCCACTGCCGATGTTTGATTTCGATAACAC
Source organism: Dyadobacter fermentans (assembly GCF_019924045.1). GTDB lineage: Bacteria > Bacteroidota > Bacteroidia > Cytophagales > Spirosomataceae > Dyadobacter > Dyadobacter fermentans_A. The sequence continues at coordinate 211,130 of NZ_JAHXBN010000005.1, forward strand.
GGTTCAATTCGGGGTCGAAATACCTTTGGAAAAAGGGAACTTTGCATTGCAGCAGGATTTAGGCTATGGAAACTCCTCGTTCAACGGCTGGTACCACAATGATAGCCGGCGGCCCGATAAGGAGATTTTCAAAAGCCGGACGCATTTCAGATGGTATTTTATGGAGAGACGCAGGATGCGCGCTTACGTAGGTCCGGAGGTTTTGTTTAAGAAAGTAATCTACCGTGAAAGCCAATGGACGGGTAAGGATTGTGATTCACCATGGGGGCCATGTAGTTTTTCTCAGAATCAGCAGGTAAGGATTGATAAGAATGTCGTCGCAGGGCACGCGCGTTTCGGATGGCAGTTTATAACCCCCGGCCGGTTTGTTTTCGACGTTTTTACGGGCATCGGGTTTCGTCATATTTTTGCCACATCCCATTCATCGGGTATGGCTGATTCGGAAATCCGCAGTGTTTACGATCATTGGGAATATATAAGTCCCAATAAAAACGACTTTATCGCCAGTGCCGTGATGGGCTTCCATTTGGGCATTGTTTTAGGTAAATATCGAAGGGATTAACTACATTACCATTCAATCCCTAAACATCGGACAACATGGATAATGCCATTAGCTGGTTTGAAATACCAACCACAGACCTTGATCGCGCCACCGCGTTCTACGAATCGATTTTTCAGATCAAATTCATTCCGCTCGACACCCCGAACCTTAAAATGCGCATGTTCCCTGTGGACAACATGGCTACCGGGGTAGGCGGGGCACTCGTATATAGCGGTGGGTTCCACAAGCCTTCCGCTACCGAAGGACCATTGATCTATCTCAATGCGAATCCGGATGTCCAAATCGTACTGGATCGGGTACCAGATGCCGGCGGCAGAGTAATCGTTCCCAAAACACAGATCAGCCCCGAATACGGCTATATGGCTGCATTCATCGATTCGGAAGGAAACCGCATTGCCCTGCACTCGGCGCCGGTTGCCTAAATTTAGATTTTGACCTGCAATGTCAGGTAAAAGCCCCGCCCGTCGGATGGCAGGATACCTGGACCGGGATAGCCTGTTGCCCGGCGGGTGAAATACATCTGGTTGGTCAGGTTGTTGATACTGCCCTCTACCCGAAACCGCTTCCATTCATAGGACAAGCTCACATCCATGATTTTATAGGAAGGGATAAGTCCTACTACCGACGACACACCGCCGTCCACGGCATTGGTAGCCTCGGAAAACTGGTTGCTAAGATGCGTGAGCTGGAAAGAACCTTTCAACTTTTTATAGCTCAGTCGCAAACCGGTTTTCAGGTTGATTTTAGGTACAAACTCTACCTGATTACCCTGCACGCCCGGGATTTCACTGTGTTTGTATTCTGATTTGATGAGTGCAAAGTTTCCGAACAGGACACCGCTCCAATCGGCTTGCTCCGGCCTTGCCAGCCTGAGGAAATCAGCCTCTGCATAAGATTCAATTCCCATGATAATCGCCTGACCTACATTGCTTCTCAGGCGCAGCACACGGTTGCTTTCGTCATAGAACTGCACCTCACCAATCCGGTTATCATAGTTCAGGTAAAACAGGCTCACATCATAATTGAACAGCGAGGTTTGATGACTACGCACGCCAAGGTCGATCGAGTAGCCTTTCTCGTCCTTTAAATTAGGGTCGATAACCGAGGATGGGTTAGCAATGCGCATATCGCTGAACGTAATCGAGCGGTAGTTTTGAGAAATGTTGCCATAGAGCTCAACCTTTTCGACCGGCTTATAGCCAATTCCTATGCCGGCTAGCAGGAAATGGCGGCCATTGGTGCGGTACTCGTCAGTCCGTGAGATGTTGATCACATTACCCGCCAGGTCGCGTGCGATGTTGCCATAGTAGCCATCAGCGGTGGTTTTAATGTATTCAAAACGCAGGCCGGGCGTAATCGATAGCTTGTCGTTGAGATAGAAGATGTTTTCTGCAAAAAGGGCCACGTTGCGGTTGGGGAACCGGTAGTCGTAGGTAACGAACCTGTCGGGTTCTACGAAAGTAAAGTCAGCATCCTTGCCCTTGCTGCCCAACCCCTGCAAGTTGTGGTTGTAGCCATAATAATAGCGCCCGCCGAGCAGTAATACCGACATTTTCTTGGCAACCGAATACCTTTTCAGATAGCGGGCCTCGGCTCCCCAGTTGGTGAAATCGCCTTTGATCAGATCGCGTTCACTGTTGTCGTCGATGGTCGCCACGCGGTTGGGCCTGAAACCGAGCGAGTAGCGGTTAGCGGCCAGTCCGAAAATGCGCAGGTTGAACTCGTTGCCCGCATTAAAACGGTGATCGAAATGCACGGCAGCCATATTCCAGTTGACATTAAACCAGTTGCGTTCGCGGTTTGTCTGGCGGGGGTTATTGGCAAACATCGCATCCGAAAGCCCGCCGGGCTGCTTGGCCAGGTAATGCATGTGTGTGATATCGAGGCCGATTGTAGTCTTATCGGAAATCTTGTAATCCAGGTCGGTATAAAAAGTATAATTATTAAAACGCGAGTTTGCACGCCAGCCGTCGGCTCTTTTGTATTGGAAAAAGGTATAATAGCTCAACTTTCCCACAGTCCCGCTCGCGCTCGTAAAAGCATTGTAAAACCCGAATGAACCCACACTTTGCCTCGCGACTACCTCGATCTTCTTGTCTTGCACCGGTTTTCTCATCACAAAATTGATTAGCCCGCCGAACTGCGTGCCATATTGGAGCGAGGCCGCGCCACGCACGATCTGGATCTTGCCAACGGCCTCGATAGGGGGCGTATAGTAACTTTCGGGGTAGCCCAGGGCATCGGCGCTGATGTCGTGGCCGTTTTGCCGCACATTGAAATTAGCCGTCCGGTTCGGGTCCAGGCCGCGGCCGCCGATATTGAGCTGCAAACCACCGCCCTCGTTTTCCCAGATATTGAGCCCGGCCACGCGCGAATAAACCTGCCGTGCATTGTTGGTCGATAAATTAGCGACCAGCTGCTCCGGCGTAATCACTTCTGATTTTTTACCTTCATAAATACCCATACTCTCCACGCCGCGAAGTCGGGAGAACCCGAAGTCAGCGGCTTTTTCCCTCACCGTAAGCTCGTCAAGATTTTGCTCAGAAGAGGCCAGGTAGAGCTTGAAATGCAGGTCCTTTCCGCGGGCATGGAATTGCTTTTTCTCGATACGGTATCCCGATAGCGTCGTTTGCAGCGTATAGTTTCCGTTCGGGACAGATTCGAAAACAAATTGACCTTCCTCGTCGGTGATGGCCGTCAGGTTTTCATTCAGAAAGATGGTGCAGCCTTTGATGGCAGCGCTGTCGGATTTGGAAAAAATGTGGCCCGACAGCCTGGTTTGGGCCATGGTAATGCCACTGATCAGCAGCAGGAGGGGTAAAAATTTAAAGACCTTTAATTTCATTGTCAGATGGGGTAATCCAGGATTTGTGTTGGAACGAGTCGCATTGCTGAGCCAGGTCCACGTCGGGTGCGATTAATGGCTTGCCCGTGCGCCCATTCAGGGCCACGTACGAATCTACGTACACATGTGGCTGCACGAAGCCACGCGCCGCGTAATAGTCGCGAAGCATATGCGCGTATTGCAGGATCATATCGGGTTGGGTCGACATCATTTTTTCCTGCAAGCGCGTGAGAAAATCATTGTTGTTGACGGTCTGTCGCTTTCCATTAGCGTCCGTGACGGTAAACTGGGTATATCCCGCTTTCTCCATGAGCATCACTCTCCATGAGAACCGGTAACCTTCCTCGGTCCAGAAGAGCTCATCGGGATAAAGCAGGTACCGGAAGGGGAAAATGATTTGGAATACAAAAAACACTACGAAAACTGCTTGCACCGCGGGTTGCACCAATGCGGGAAACCGGTAACGTCCGGTGGGTTTTTTAGCGATCGTTGGTAGTCGCAGCAGACTCCCGGCATAGCTGATAAGCTTCTGATGAAATGGGGCCGGGAAGAATATGAGCGCGGTGACGATCATGATGTAGGGAAACATGCCGATCGGGAAAAGCAGCGAAGTAAGCAAATGGAACACTATGACCGATAAGTAGGCAAACGGCCGGGTGCGGCGGTTCCAGAGCAGAAACCCGACGCTCAGATCATAAATGCAGCCTATCCAGCTGAAAACATAGGCCGTTTCGCTGTGATTGAATAGCTTGCCGATCAGCGGGGTGTCGTTTTTGGCGGGCAACCATATTTTCAATGGCAATGCTTCAAAAAGCCAGTCGCTGTTGAGCTTTGCTATGCCTGCATAGAAGTACAGCATGCAAACGAGCACACGAATGCAGTCGATGCACCATGCGGGGATTTCTCCGGCGCGAATGGCTTCATTATGGCGCGCATCAACCGAAAACATCGCATGGGCAGGTAGGAAGATGAGCATAAAGCAAATCAGGCTCACAAAATAGTAATGGTTCAGATAAGTGCTTTTGTCCATGAGCTCAATGTAGGTGAAGCTCAGGAAAAGCGCGATGGACGCCAGCCGGTAATACCAGCCGATAGCCAGCAGCAATGCCGAAATGCCGCATACTGCGAAAAGCAGGTAGGTCCATTCGCCAAGTGGTTTGACAAACCCGAAACCATAAAAAGAGAAAAAGAACTGCGGGCTGATATATAGCTCCCTGACCCAGCCCAAAGCAACAAAACGGACCGTGCTGATCACCAGCATCAGTCCGAAAATGGCTCTGAATACGGCCAGGGGAGCCGCCGAGGTGTGTTTTTGCAGATATGCCCGCATGGTGTACTAATCCCCGTCGTTGTCGGTATAGGTAATGGTGATGCTCATGGCGGAGGTCATATCCACTTTCAGCATCCGTACGGCCTTTTGCATTTCGTTGTAGGTGTCTTTCATCACCTGGTTATTGGTTTTAGCCTCTTCGTACAAATTGGGTTTCAATGCGTCGAGCTTGGTGGTCGCTGCCTGGAATTGCGTGTTGATCGTCTCGCTCAGCAATTTGCCTGTGCCGCTATCTTTGGCGCCCAATGCATCCAGGTAGGATTTAAGTCCTGGGCCGGCTTCTCCTGTGACAGCGTGCCTTCCATTGAAGAAATCGACGTAGGCTTTATGTGCCGTTTGGGCGAGAGTCTTGGAAATGTCTTTTTTGTAAAACGCCTCCACTTTTTCGGCTGCCGGAATACCGTTGGCCATAGCGCCCGAAGGAATCCCGAACTTGCCCGAGCGGATGTAGCGCTCATAATGCAGCACGGTAGCATTGACCATCAACGAAGTCGATGAGCCGATGTCAAGGCCGGTTTTGCTGATAAATGTGTTGAGGTACTCGCCCTTCCAATCGGCAATAACCTTACCCAATAGTGATTCCATACGTGTGACTATACGGGTAATGTATGCGAGTCTCTTGGCTGCGTCCTTGTCAGTCGTGTATTGTGCGAGAATGGTAGTATCGTTCCCTCCGAGGCCGTTGACGAGGTAATCGAGCGCCGGGAAACCCTGGGTAGGGTAGGATGCAGGCACTTCAAGGTTTGATGCCGGGTCGGCGATATTGGCGGCAATACCTGCCTCGCTGGCGGGATAGATGTTGAAAAAGTTACGGATAGTCTGTTTCTCGCCCGGACCGAAATCGAACAATTCTACGCGCTCCCATGCTACATAAGCATCCGCCCACGCGGCGCGGAATTCGGTCAAAGTTTGCACATCGGGCTTAGCCGTAAATGCTTTGGACTTTGCCGCCATCAGATCAAATTTGGTTTTGAACTGATCGTAGGAAGGAACGATCACATTTTCGGCTAGGGCTTTGAGCATCACCGACCGGTCTTTTCCTTCGTCCGTAGGCTGTGGATCGGGCTTATCGCTTCCGCCCGAACAGCCAAGGAAAAGCATTGTCAGCAGGAGCGCGAAGTACTTTTTCATTCTTATCAGAGGTTAGATTTAAAACGACAAATGGTGGACCGGCAAAATGCCGATCCACCCACTTGAAAAGAGGTAAAATGTGCTGTTACAGCTTGAATTTCTTGGTAATGGCCTCCGAAGCCGCGTTAATCTTGTCATTGGTCAGATCCCAGAACCCATTTGGCGAAGCCGGGCCGATCAGCCCCAACAGGATACCATCGGAGTAATTCGAATCCGCGCCATTGATCGCGCAGTAACGCAGCGAGTAAATGAAGCCAAGACCTTCTCCGATAGCATGCGCACGTGCAGCGTCGTCGGTGCCTGTTTTCCATTTGCCGAGGTAGCCGTTAGCAGCTTTCGCGACGGCCTTTTCCAGCGCTGTGCGGATGAAAGTCGCCTGTGTTTTCAGCTCGGTTTTATCGTTGTTGACGATCGCAACACGGCCTTTTAAAAATGCAGTATGGACTTTCGCGTAGTCGTCCTTGTTATATTCCCAAAGGTATGAACCTAAAAACTGCTCGGTTGCTTTCGCGCCCTTTACACCGTCGGTTGCGCCTTCGAGCAGGATCGGGTTGGGGGTAAGCAAGCCGAACGCTTCATCCCAGTTGTGTTCCAATGCCGTGTATTTTTTGCCTGAAACCAATGTTTTGTTATCTGCTTCCAATCCTTTGTCCAGCAGCACATTGCTGATGTAATCGAGCTGCAACGCACCGATGAGGCCTTTCTGAATGATCTGGGCCATTTCAATGCCCTTAGACGTCACCAGGTAGTTGCCCAATTTGCCAGCCACACCTTTTGCCGCTTTTACCTTCACCGCCTTGCTGGATTCCGCCATCTCGCCAAAATAGCCTTCAAGTGCTGTGCGGTTTGCCTCTGCTTCCGCCGATGCTTTCGATGAAGCGGTCACGTTGCGAAGTTGAACGCCGGATGCATTCAGGTCGGCACCATTCACGATAACGGCTCCTGATTTAATATCCTTGAACGGGTTACCACTATTCGCAAACAGATTTTTCATGACAGCGGCATCCAGCGTTGCCGAGTCACGCACCGCACTACCGATGTAGTAGTTCAATGCCTGGAACATCCTGTAACGGTCGGTACCTGATTTCAGATCAGCAGTCGTATCGCCCTTGGTGTCGATAAAAAGGCTTTTATAGGGTGTAGTAGCTGTTACTTTCGCGTAATCGATCTTGGTGCGAAGGTCCTGTTGCGCGGGAGGTGTGGGCTCGTCGTCATCTGAGCAGGAAACAAGTCCGAATGCAGCGACAGAGGCGAACAATATAGCCCGCAACTTAAAATTGTAGTGTAGCATTTATCCAGTAAGCGTTTTTTGTTGGGGATGTAACCAGGTGGTTTATTTAGATCAATTATAAATCCCGGCAAACATATGTATTATTTAGAATTGGAACAAATTATAAAACAAAGAGTATGAAAAAAGATTTTCAGGCTAGCAAGAAAAAGGGACATTCCTCTACTAACTTCTGCGTTAATCGCCAAAACTGGAAATCAACGATCAAAAAGGAATCTCAGCGGTTTCCTTTTTGATCAAGACTACGATTTGCCCCTCAGGGCGGCTAAGAATGCTTAAAAATTTAAACCATTACCACCAGACGGTTGCCAGCCGGGACATTGCGTTCCCACACGCCGGAAATGTCGGACAGCTTTGCTGTGGTAGTTTCCAATTTCAATTTCCCTTCGTCCGCCAGACGGAAAGCTGCGGGCAGAATTTCAGTGAGAGCCTTCGCAACGTGTTCCTTCGGCCATGAACCCATCCCTGATCCGGTCAGCTGTAAATCCACGCTGCGCACGATAGCAGCCGAAAGCTGTATCAAGTCTCCCGACATGCTGCCTACGGATACATAGCTGACAGGATTGGTGAACATACCATTGCCTTTCAGGACAGACAGGATAAGTTCGGCGGTACGGCCCCATAGGTAATCGATCACAATGCTAATCGGAGTGGTCTTGTGCAAGGCTTCCAGCTGTGCAACGAAACCAACGTCGTCTCCGGTGATGACAATCGTTTCATCAGCGCCCAATGCCGGCAGCTCGGAAAGCGACTGCTGATTTCGGCCGGTTCCGATTATCTTTTTTGCCCCATAATATCTGGCCAACTGTACGGCCATTCGTCCGGTAACACCAGTCGCCCCATTGATGAGCACGACGTCACCGGCCTGGATTTTCGCTTTGAATTTCAGTGCCATCGCTGCCCCAATCACAGCATTAGGCAATGCCGCCGCTATGGCATCGTCCAGGCCGTCGGGTATTGGGACCATGCGGTCTTTGTGAATGGTTGCTTTTTCGGCCATCATGCCGCTGACGCCCATGCCATACACCCGCCTGCCATCGTCAAGCAGGCACACGCCGTCGACACCAGGTATCCGGGGTGTTGCCGGCTGGCTCACGCTGCTGTAATGTTTGCCGGAGGCGATGCCCTTGTCCAGGTGCTTGACAGCTACTGCCTTTACTGTAACCAATACTTCGTTTTCATTTTGAACCTGGGGTTCGGCGACCTCTGCATACCGGGGAGATTCGCTATCTGGATATATCACTGCTGCTTTCATTTTCTGTTTGTTTTAGCTTACGCCAAAATTAGAACGGGCAGCAGCGCCGTGACGATAACATATGTTACTAAATCAGAAATGCTCCCTTCCCTTCGCCAGTTTGTTTTTAATCCGGCTTAAATGAACTGAACTCACACCCAGATAGGAAGCAATGTAATGCTGCTGCACCCGCTTGACGATATGCGGGCGCTGGATAAGCAAACGCAGGTAGCGTTCTTCCGGCGTATCGCGGATAAAAGAAACCAGCTCATCATTGTAGCGTTTATGGCGGGCGGCGGTTATACCCAAGATGATCTGGATAAAGCTTGGCTCGCGGCTTAGCTCGTCCATCAACTCTAGCACATGTGTCCTGGAAAGCAGGTAGACGACCGACGGTTCTATCGTTTCAATCGTAAATGGGCTGGGCAATTCGTTGACGAAGCTGTCGAAAGAGGACAAACCTGAATTCTCAAAGAAAAACTGGACTGTTTTGTCGACGCCGTCTTTATCAAAATATGCCCTGACACAACCTTTCTCTATCAGGATGTAATTTTGTGATACTTGTCCCTCTTTTAGCAATGTGGTCTTGGCAGGTACTTCCTGCCGCTGCATATGCGGAAGGTATTTTTCCCAGTAGACATTTAGCTGCGGGAATTGTTCCCTGAAATGAAAAATCATAGAATATCGCAGGAATTAAAACAGTGGGCGGAGGCCTCAGCGACCCATCTGACATCAAAAGATAGGGAACTGATTGATTTTGCTTGATATTCTGCCATAGTGGTATTTATATTAATTTAGTTGTGATTAATCTATAAACTTTGTTTTAATTTTTGCATTTCCGTAATGGTTTCTTCCGGTTTGTCTTGTATACGTCCATACGTCAAGCGGACTTCAAGCTGGTAAATTTTAGCGGATGCATAGACGATCATGGAAAAAATTGTTGGCGTATTTTTAACGTTACCCCTTTCTTCATCGAGTGGTTTCTAACTTTGAAAAATGAATACCTACTATTTGCCTGATGATCTTTTGGGCCATTCTGGGGCGCGGCCTGACGAGGTTGTCATACGGTATTACAATTCGGATCAGGATTCGGTAAAAAACAGGATCGTGTTGAATCAAAACATGATCAATCTACTCGTGAGTGGAAGGAAAACCATTATCTATCCCGATGCGACGGCGGTAGTGAATGCAGGCGAGCTTGTCGTACTATCAACCGGTAACGTGCTTACCTCCGAGCTGCTTGCTGGTACGGATCGGTTTACAAGCGTCCTTTTTTATTTTAGTAATGAGGTGTTCAACCGGTTTTTGATCAAGTACGAGCATCTGCTCAAACAAAATACTCCGAAGGGCGATAAGCAGTCCTTTTTGATTTTCAGACAAGACAGTTTCATTAAGCACTTTGTCGCCTCCTTGCAAACGGTACTGAGCAATGGAGGGAATTTACCGGCAGAAATCCGGTCGCTTCGAATTGAAGAACTGTTGTTATACCTTTTTTGGTCCGATCCGGAAAGGTTTCACGCAATAGAAATCCTGACCCGGGACAAGCAGCAATTGCAGATTAAGAAAGTTGTCGAAAGCCAGATTGGTCAGCCGACTACCGTGGACGACCTGGCGTTTCTCTGCCACATGAGCACTTCCACATTCAAAAGAAAGTTCAGTGAGATTTATCATACCTCCCCGCAGAAATGGCTGCTCGCCCGCAGACTCGAATTAGCCGCGGATCTGCTCAAATCGTATAACGAAAGCCCCTCAGGCATTTACATGAAGGTGGGCTATCAGAACCATTCCAGTTTTTCAGAAGCATTCCGGAATCACTTCGGAAGTACGCCGAGCGATTTCCAGCAAAAGCATTTGAACGTTACGCCGTAGTTCTTGACCGTTTATCCCTAACTGTAGCGCCGGGCGCGCCTGTACTTTTGGATCATCAAATAAACATAACAATTTATGAAAACGATGGCCGAAAACAACAAAGCCGTAGTGCGCCGATTCAATCAGGAAGTAATCGCAGAAGGTAATCTTGAAAGCTTCAAGGAGCTTATGGACGAGCAATTTGTGAACCGCTCTGCGCCTGAGAGCATGGATAACGGTGCGGCAGGCATGCTTTACTTTTTCAACGAAATACTTCGCCCTGCAATGCCTGACATTCATGTCACAATCCACCAGCAGGTTTCAGAAGGCGATCTAGTTACGACGCGAAATACAATTAGCGGAACTCAAACCGGAGTCCTGTTAGGTATTCCGGCAACAGGGCGAGTAGTCGATATCGATGTGATTGATATTGTCAGGGTAAAGGATGGCAGATACTTCGAGCATTGGGGAATCACTTCGCTGCCGGAAGTATTGTCACAATTACAAAATTAACGCGCGTTCGACAATAGCGCATCGTTTGAAAGGAAGTCCCGCGCCATGCCGGTTTAGCAAGTTGCGGGACTTCATCCGCAACAACTTTTAGAGCCTCAGTTAAAGCTTGCCCTGAATTCCAGCGGGGAAAAGTTTGTCTTTGACTTGAATAACTTATTAAAGGACTGCGGGTGCTCGAAACCGAGCTGGTAGGCGATTTCTCCTACTGTCAGGTCACTGAATGTCAGTACTTCTTTGGCTTTGTCGATCAGCTTGTTGTGAATGTGCTGCTGCGTATTCTGGCCGGTCAGCGCGCGCAGCATGTCGCCCAGGTAGCGGGGCGAAACGTTTAATTCGTCGGAAAGATACTGAACACTCGGCAACCCTTTCAGCAGGGCGGTTTCATCATCGAAATACTTGTTCAGCAATTGATCAAACTTTTCCAGCAATGCATTGTTGATCGTCTTACGGGTGATAAACTGGCGTTTGTAAAAGCGCTGACTGTAATTCAGCATTAGCTCCAATTGCGAAATCAGCACATCCTGGCTCAGGTCGTCGATCGCCGTTTCGAGCTCGTCGCCGATGTTGCCGGCAATGCCCTCGATGATCGACTTTTCTTTGTCCGACAAATGCAGCGACTCGGTCACCGAGTAGGAGAAAAAGCCATAATGCTTGATTTTGGCGTCCAGTGGATAGTTTCTCAGAAAATCAGGATGGACAAGTAAGGTAAATCCCCGGGTCGATTCGGCCACTTGAATGCCCGTCAGCGGCTGGCCTGGAGAGGAAAAAAACATTCCGCCTACCTGAAAATCGTAGGTTGTTTGCCCATATCGCATCCGGCAGCCCGCCGATTCGTTGTAGGTGATGTTATAAAAATCCATGGCGAAAGTATCGGCCAGCATTTCGGCCGTGATCCGCACCTTATCGAAATCGAGCAGGCTGATCAGTGGGTGCAGAGGTTGCGGCAGGCCGAATGCACGCTGCATTTCGGCAATGGAGTGGTACACGCGCGGTTTGAGATATCCCCTTTTCATAATCACATAATTGGCTGCCGGCGCAAATCGTTCCAGCCCGCGCCGGCAGACCATTTGATTTTACACAGCGGCCAACAATTGTTTAATCCCATCCCGAAAAGCCTCGTCGCCATTAGTCAGGCGCATCGCATACCATTCTTTGGCATCGTCGCCACAGACGTATCTTAATGTGTCGGTACCATCGGTAGCCGCGCCGTACACCACTTCTGCGATTTGTTCGGACGTCGTCGCGGCTTTTTCGGGCGCCAACATCGCCGTGAATTTGCTTGTCAACGCTTCATATGCCGGGTGCGTTGCAAAAACAGATTTCGCGCCGATTTCAGTCGTCACCAATCCGGGTTCGATGGTTTTAATCCTAATGCCAAACTCGTTCAGCTCATAAGACAAGCTCTCCGCCCATCCTTCCAGCGCAAATTTACTGGCGTCGTACATCGAGCTTACCGGGAAAGCCATCAGCCCTGCCGATGAGCCGGTAGTGATAAAAAGTCCCGCTTTTCGCTCACGGAAATAGGGGATAAAGGCCTGCGTCACCCGCACGACACCGAAAAAATTGGTTTCCATTTGCTGTACCAGCTGCTCGTCGGTCATAGCTTCCAATGCGCCGAACAATCCATAACCCGCATTGTTGAATACCACATCGATATCACCCAAAGCCAGCGCCTGTTGCGTTGTATCGCGGATTTGCGAGGTATTGGTCACATCGAGTGGCAGCACAGTAATGTTATCCAGTGCATTGAGTTCCGTCTCATTTTCAGGCTTGCGCATGGTCGCGATCACCTTCCAGCCTTTGGAGGCAAACAATTTGGCCGTTGCCCTGCCAATCCCGGTCGAGGCACCGGTAATAAAAATTGTCTTTGTCATTTGTCTCACTTGTTATTTTCGTAAGACAAATTTCCTCCGCGCGCGGCTGGCGGTTGTAGCGGATGTGGAAAATGTTGTAGCCGAAATGGATTACAGCTGATTCACAAGGTTGTTTTTATTTAAACAAAAGCGGTGCCAACTGATACAGGCTGCGGCGCCAGGTAAGAAACTCATGCGCTGTCCCCTCTGAAACGTATGAAACTGAATTATATCCGGCCGTTTTCAGCGCAGAAGCCGCATTTCTCACGCCGTCGGGTTTTTCTTTACTACCTGCACTGAGGAAAACGAGCCTGGGTTTGGTTTTGTCTTTCAGATCCTCGGGTAAGTACACACCTCCGCTGAGCAGTGCATAGTAGCCGAAAACGTCTGGCTTGTTCAGCGTAATCATCCGTGTTTCCATTCCTCCCATCGAAAGGCCTGCCATGGCGCGTTTCTCGCGGCTAGCTAATGTTTTGAAAGTAGCGTCCACATACGGGATAAGCTCATCAACCAGTACGGTCTGGAAAGGTTCGATCTTGAATTCCCTTATCTTTCCCATTTTAACCTCGTTAGTCATCCCATAGGTCATCACAATAATGAACGGCTCAATTCTGCCATCTGCAATCAGATTGTCCATAATCAGGTTTGCACGGCCCTGGTTACTCCAGGCAGTTTCGTCTTCCCCCCATCCGTGCTGCAGGTACAGTACCGGATAACGTTTGTTCCCCTTTTCATATCCGGGAGGGGTATAAACAAATGCACGGCGGGAAGTACCTGTGCTTTTAGACGGGAACAATATTTGTTGCACATGGCCGTGAGGTACATTCTTAAGCCGATAAAAGTCCTGATCGTGAGCCGGGATTTCAATACCACTTTCCCAGCGAATGGAGCCGTAATAGTTCAGTGTACCCGGATCGTTAAAGGTTCCTCCATCTACATTGAGATGGTAATAATGAAAGCCCTCGTCCATGGGCCCTTCGGTGGTCCCTATAAAAAAACCTTCCGGATTTTTAGTGAGTTTGGTTCCGCCCCTTCCGCCAAGTCCAAGGCTTACCCTTACACTATCTGCCTGTGGCGCCTTGATCCGGAAACGGACATATCCCTGAGAATTCACCTGAGGATATTCCTGACCGGGCTGATTAAGTTCAGAAGGCTTAAAGTCGTCTATGATAGCGGCCTTTTCCACCTGCGCCCAAGCGGCCCCTGCGGTTAAAGAAGCTGTCAGAATAAAAGTCAAACAATGTTTCTTCATTTGCTTTTTATTAAAATGCCTGTTTAAAATATAATGCTCATTATTATTCAACATGGAAAATCACAAGTGAGCTTGCCACCGGTTAAAAGTGGTCGTACGGAAAACCTACTTATATGAAGTCATTTATCGTCAGCACAAATCTCACATAAGATCATGATGACGACGGCGATCGCCTTTGAATTAGAAAATGCAGGAGTTGTCCCCAGGGAGCTCTCTGAAAATGCCCTTCAAAAGGCCATGGGTACCTTCAAAAGCAATACACAATGCATGTGGCATTTTGGATATGGATTTCTTTCTTGGCTTTATTTTCGAAGACCGAGATGAGTTCAATCAGCGTATGGCTTGCCCTTAACCAACTTTTCTAAATGAAAAAGCGCCCTTTTGGGGCGCTCTTGCAAGTGCAGTTTGTGATCTACGTGAAGCGGAGGTGTTAGCTGCCGCTTTCCGCTTTCTTTTTGCTGTTGAATTTCTTTTCGGCGGTTTTCGCTTTTTCAAAATCCAGCACTACGCCGTTGATGCAATACCGCAGGCCGGTAGGAGGCGGGCCGTCGTCGAAAACGTGCCCCAGGTGCGACTTGCAGCGGCCGCACATGACTTCGATACGGTGCATTCCGAGGCTATTGTCCGCAGCCTCGACAATGGATTTCTTGCTGATAGGCTCAAAGAAACTAGGCCATCCGCATCCGCTCTCGTATTTAGCGTCGCTTTTGAAAAGGGGATTGCCGCAAACGGCGCAGTAGAATGTACCGATCTCCTTTGAATGCTCGTATTCGCTCGTGAACGGCCGCTCTGTACCTTTCAGGCGTGCTACGCGGTACACTTCCGGCGAAAGGACTTTCTGCCAATCGTCATTGCTTTTTTTGACGGGTGCCGTCTCGGTATGCGAATATTCGGGTGCTTTTGCGGCCGGTTTGCCCTGGTCGGCAGAGGATTGCCCGTAGCAGCTTTGCAGCGTGAGGGCAAGAACTCCGGCAATCGCGGCCATAATGAAGTTTTTCATGCGCTTATGATCTGTTTTTTCAAGATATACGATTAAAACGCTCGCACAGGTCAAACAAATTCCCCGAATTTTATAACAAAAGTATCACAATGTGGGTCAGATGAACACCGACAGGTCGCGCACGCCCAGCTTGCGGGCGGTTGTGAAACCTTCGCCATATTTCACGCCGATCGCGTGGCCCATTTCCTGTGCACGTGCGATGATGAATTCCAGAAACTCGGGAGACGAAATGTAGCTCTGCGGCTCGCCCTCTCCTTTGTATTCAGGCACGTGGAACTGGCTTTTGAACGCCTTGACAGCCTCGATCTTTTTATCGTGAAAATCGGTGATGTCGACGATGAAATCGGGGGTGATATACCGGTCCTGGATGGAATGGAACACCTGTTTCGGGCGCCACGCCTCCTGCTCATTACCCTGCTCGTCGTACGTTTTGACCATACGCAAGCCTGAGTAAAAGCTGGCTTCGGCCACAAGTGCCCCGCCGCGCCCGTGGTCGGGATGGCGGTCATCTATGGCATTAGTGATGACGATTTCAGGGCGGTATTTGCGGATGAATGGGATGATTGCTTTCTGGTGCGCTTCGTCGTTTTTGAAGAAACCGTCAGCCAGACCTACGTTTTCACGGACTTCCACGCCGAGAATGCGGGCGGCATCGAGACCTTCCTGAATGCGGCCCTCGGGTGTGCCGCGGGTACCCAGTTCGCCTCGCGTCAGATCAACAATACCAACTTTTTTGCCCAGTGCGATTTGCACGAGCAATGTACCGGCGCAGCACAGTTCCACGTCGTCGGGGTGGGCTGTGATGGCAAGGATATCTAATTTCATGATAGATTCGGATTATTTAATACGCAATTTCTGTCCGATCCGCAACGTGGTACGGGTTGACATACGGTTTTTGCGGGCAATGGATGAAATGCTCACGCCATAACGTGAGGCGATAGAGCCCAGGGTATCGCCCGAGCGTACTTTGTGCAAAATAGAACGGGAATAGGCCTTGGGCGCATCGCCGGCTTCAAATTCACTTTTTGTCGATTTGCCGCGAATATGGCTCCAAGCCGCGCTGGTGAGCAGGAAGTGGTCCGACTTGATGGCAGCACTTGGCCAATCGAATATATGCTCGGGATCGAACGGGTTACCTTCGTAGCGGTTCTCGTAATGCAAATGTGAACCGGAGCTACGGCCTGTGTTTCCCCCCAAACCGATCACTTCACCGGCTTTTACCAGCTGGCCCGATTCTACCATTTGTTTGGAGAGGTGACCATACAGTGTTTCCAATCCATTATAATGCCTTACCACCACAAAACGGCCATATCCGCTGCCATCCCAGGCTACAATACGGACCATTCCGTCGTAAGTGCTTCTTACCGAGTCACCTGTTTCCAGGTCGAGGTCGGTGCCGTTATGCCAGCGGCCCCAGCGGTAGGCAAAATGGGAAGTTACAGGCGTACGGTCCATCGGCGCCGACCACATGCGGTTGGCCGCCTGGTCGTATAGTTTGAGGTCGACCGGCTCATCGAAATCTTCTGCTTTGAGGCCGTAGGGGTTGATTGTGCGGGCATCCCAGATCACGTAATACTCGGCAGCCTTTACCCATTCATCCGCAACAAGCACAGAATCTTCGGCGATCACTACTTCGGTTTCCCCTTCGTCAATGGTGGTGGTATCTTCATTCACGACGGGGTTCAGCGGCTTGACCGGCTCGAACTGGCTTTGAAATTTCAGGTTGGAGGTTTCTACCTCGTATTCGTCCTCAGGCTGAGGTGTAGCTTTGGTGGTCGGGCCTTCGTTGGCATTATTGCCCGACTGGTTGATCTTGGGATTTCTTCGGAATTTTCCTCGCTCTTGCGCTTGCGTGTTCCAGGAGATCAGACACACGGCCATTAGCAAACAGACAATAAGCTTTACTTTCATAAGTATAATACCAAATCAGACTACGCTGGTGCTTATTATTCAGCGTAGCCTGATCCTTTTAGGGGTTGTGCGATTGATTTTTAAGCTGTTTCTTCTTCGATAATAACGTCCACTTCCCGCTCTACCAGGAATCGCTCAGCATCCAGCGCAGCCATACAGCCTGTTCCCGCAGCGGTGATCGCCTGGCGGTAAACATTGTCCTGTGCATCACCGCAGGCGAATACGCCTTTGATATTGGTGCAGGAGCTTCCTTTGATGGTCTGGATATATCCGGTTTCGTCCATATTGACATAACCTTTGAAAATATCCGTGTTGGGTTTGTGGCCAATCGCAACAAAGAAACCCGTTGCTTCCAAAAGTTGCTCCTCGCCTGTTTTATTATTTTTAACCAACACCGATTCAAGCCCTTCTTCGCCGTTCAGTTTCACTGTTTCGGTGTTCCAGAGAATTTCGATATTAGGTAGTGTTTCCAAACGCTTCTGCATGATTTTCGACGCGCGCATTTCGTCGCGGCGAACAAGCAGGTATACTTTGCGGCAAAGTTTTGCCAGATAACTGGCTTCTTCGGCAGCTGTGTCACCGGCGCCTACCACTACCACATCCTGGTTACGGAAGAAGAAACCATCACAGACCGCGCAGGCAGATACGCCGCGTCCGTTCAGACGTTCTTCGCCTTCCAATCCAAGCCATTTGGCCGAAGCACCCGTTGAAATAATGACCGCATCGGCGATGATCTCGTGTTTGTTGTCGATGATCACTTTGTGCGGGTAACCCGTGAAATCAACCGAGGTAGCAAGGCCGTAACGGACGTCGGTGCCGAAACGTTTGGCCTGTTTTTCGAAATTGATCATCATTTCGGGGCCGGTAATGCCGTCGGGATAGCCCGGGTAGTTATCAACTTCTGTGGTGATCGTCAGCTGGCCGCCCGGCTGGGCACCTTGGTAAAGTACAGGATTCAATCCCGCGCGGGATGCATATATGGCGGCGGTGTAACCGGCAGGGCCGGAGCCGATAATTAAGCAAGAGACTTTCTCGGATGACATGTTAATATAAAACTACTGTTAATGACGAATGTTCTACGTTTTGACTGGAAATTCCAGCGGCGCCAAGGAAGGCTTTTCTTCGTGTGTGAGACTTGATTTCGCCTTATTGTACCTGTTGGTACAACACAGGCTGACTGACAAAAGTGCAAAATTTCAGCCCGTTATGCAAATGCACTTAAAGGATGCGCCACTCGATTCTTCGGTTTTTCTGCCTGTTTTCATCGGAATCATTGGGCGCCACGGGTTTTGTCTCACCATAACCTTTGGCCAAAATCCGGTCGGCCGCAATTCCCGACTGTTGCAGGTAATATTGTACCGACTGCGCTCTGCGTTGCGAGAGTGCCATGTTCTCGGTGTCAGAACCTACGTCGTCGGTATGGCCGGATATTTCAATTTTGATGGTTTTATTCTTGTTCAGAAAGTCGGTCAGCTTGTCGAGCTCCACCTTCGATTTATCGTCGAGAATGTATTCTCCTGTCTTAAAGAAGATATTGTTCAAAACCTCCGCCCGATCCTTCTCGATCGCTTCCAGCGGAATTTCCAGATCTACAAACGATTGATCGTTATTGACCGAAAATGAAAGGCTTTTGAACAGATACCCGGGTTTGGAGACGTAGAATGCATACTCGCCACCGCTATTTAAAACCGCCAGAAAGGAGCCGTTCTGGCTGTCGGAGGTAAAGGAGCCTACTTTGGTCTGGGTTTTCAGGTCAAAAAGGTCGATATCGGAAGCCAGTACTGTTCCCGTTTTTTTATCAAACACCTTCCCCTTCGCATAGCGCGTAGGCGTGATGATCTTTTGCAGCGACTCGGGGACCTTGAAGGTGTACAGCAGCGAGCGGCCTCCACCTTTTTCCGTATTATCGTCGGTATAATAGGCATTCTCACCATTAGAGGCAATGAAAAGCCCCACCTGGTCGGAAACCGTGTTGATAGGGTAGCCAATGTTGGCCGGCGCTGCCCATACCGTGTCTGTTTTTTGAGTAATGAAAATATCAAATCCACCCATTCCCGGCAGGCCGTTGGAGGAATAAAACAGCGTGCGGCCATTGGCATGAATGAACGGCGCATTCTCGTCGTCGGGCGTGTTGATGGCCGGGCCGAGGTTTTTGGGAGCTGTCCATTGTTTCTTGTCGTCCAGGTGCGTCATCCAGATGTCGCGCTTACCGACGCCGCCTTTACGGTCGGATGCGAAATAGAGCGTATGCCCATCCGCCGAAAGCGAGGGCTGCGACTCCCATTCACGGGAGTTGACCTCGTGTCCCAGATTTACCGGTTGGCTCCATTCCTTTCCGACTTTATGGGAAATGTACAAATCGCAGCTGCCCAGGCCGTCGGGGCGGTTGCAGGCTGTGAAAACAAGTGTACGACCGTCGGCAGAAACCGTACAGGTGCCTTCGTTGTTGGGTGTGTTGATGGTTTTCGAAATTTCCTCAGGCACATCCCAACGGTCACCCTTGATGCGGCGCGTGAAGTAGATATTTTCGTCACGGTTTGCCGTCAGACCTGTGAAAATCAACGTCTCATCGTCGGCCGTCATTACCGGGAAATACTGCGTTCCCAGAAAGTTTACCGTATCTCCCATTGACTTTTTCTCAATAGAAAGCGGGTTTTTGACAGCCTGCTGCGCGAAACGGGCCGATGCGACAGATTTTTCGGCTAACCTTCCCAGGCTCGACCGGGCAGGGAACAACGCGAATGCCTTTTCGAAATAAAACTGGGCCGAGTCGTACCGCTGCACATTGAAATGATCACGGCCTATCCATTGAAAAGCCGCTGCGGATTGCGGTGCGTCCGGTTTGAGATTGACAGCCTTGTAGTAATGCTTGCGGACCAAGTCGGGCTTCCGTTGCAGTTCGTATACCTGCGCCAGGCGCAAATGCGTATCGTAGCTGTTCGGTTCAATTTCGAGTACTTTTTCGAACAACTCTGTGGCCTCGGGTAGCTTCCTGTCCTGCCATGCCTTTTGTGCCTTGTCGTATACTTCTCTCGCTTTTCTGGATAGTGTAACGTCCTGAGCGGAAGCGTTTTGGAGGGTGATAGTGGCGAGCGCGAAACAGAAAAGAAGAACCCGGTGCATTATGGAATGTTCATAAACTTGTGAGTTTGTAACGACATTTTCCATTTGGGATTGTCTTTGATATAGTCAATTATCAAAGGCAGCATCACGTCCTGCTTACTCCATTCCGGTTGGAGAAGCAATGTGCAATCAGGCGAAACTTTGGCGGCATGTTCCTCTGCGAACTCGAAATCACTTTTATTATAAATGATTGCTTTCAGCTCATCGGCGTTCGTGTAGATGTCCGGGTGAGGCGTTTTAAACTTTTTGGGAGAGAAACAAACCCAGTCCCAATGTCCCGTGAAGGGGTACACGCCCGAGGTTTCGATATTAGTTTTGAAGCCCGCGGATTGCAAAGCCCCGGTGAGCTCGTCGAGATTGTACATTAATGGCTCCCCACCGGTAATTACTGCCAATCGACCGGGGAACTGCAAAGCGCCGTCCACAATCGCATTAATGTCGGATTTGGGATGAATACTCGCATCCCACGACTCTTTTACATCGCACCAATGGCAGCCTACATCGCAACCGCCGAGGCGGATGAAATATGCGGCACGACCGCTGTGCTGGCCTTCACCCTGCAAGGTGTAAAAGGCTTCCATCACCGGAAGTTGAGAGGTAACGATGGGCAAAGTTTCGGTAAGCAAAGTCTTGAAATATTGAATGTTGAAAAAAGTGTAACACGCCGGAGCGCCGTAAAAATCCCGTAAAGGTACAAAATTCAAACTTCCTGTTACGGTTAATGGTTCTCTTTAAAAGTAGCATCTTTGCAATTATGAATACAGAAGCAATCCATCAGCAGGAAGTGATTTGCGCGCTCGCGACGCCCTCAGGCGTGGGCGCGATCGGTGTTATACGCGTGTCGGGCCTGGGCGCGATCAGCATGGTCAACAGCGTTTTCAAAGGTAAAAACCTCAAAAACGCCGAATCTCACACCGTCCATTTCGGTACCATTAACGCCGGAGATGAAATCATCGACGAAGTGCTCGTGTCCGTTTTTAAAACGCCGCGCTCGTTTACCAAAGAAGATTCTGTCGAGATTTCCTGCCACGGCTCCGACTATATTATCCGCCAGATATTAAAGCTGCTCATCACCAAAGGCGCCCGCATCGCCAAACCCGGGGAATTCACTCAGCGTGCTTTCTTAAACGGCCAGTTCGACCTCGTGCAAGCCGAGGCCGTCGCCGACCTGATCGCTGCCGACTCGCAGGCCAGCCATAAAACTGCATTGAATCAGCTCCGCGGAGGATTTTCTAAGAAGCTCGCCTCGTTGCGTTCCGAGCTCATTCATTTCGCCTCGATGATCGAGCTCGAACTCGATTTTGGGGAAGAAGACGTGGAATTTGCCCAGCGCGATGATCTCCGCCGCCTCATCAACGCATTGCTTTCGACCATAGAGCCACTCATCAGCTCATTCGACTTCGGTAATGCCATTAAGGAAGGCGTCCCGGTAGCCATCATCGGCTCGCCCAACGTGGGCAAGTCCACATTGCTGAACGCACTATTAAATGAAGAGAAGGCCATCGTCACCAGCATCGCCGGCACCACCCGCGACGTGATCGAAGATACCATAGTGCTCGAAGGTCTTAAATTCCGCTTTATCGACACCGCCGGCATTCGCGAAACGACCGACGTGGTCGAATCCATCGGTATCGAGCGCTCGAAAGCCGCGATGGATAAGGCGGATATTGTGATTTTCCTCTTCGATAGCCCGGAGACGCTGGCAGAGAACCGTGCGCTGGCGGCGTTGTTGCCTGTTAGTAAGGAAGTACTATTTGTTTTGAATAAGACGGATATTAATCCTTCGCTTGCCAAAGAACTGGCTGCTGATGTTTTGGATGTTATCCCTATTTCCGCGCATACGCAGCAGAATTTACCCGCATTAACCTCGAAACTCGTTTCGCTCGTGCACGGGCAGGCGGCTGGGGATACCGTCGTGACCAATTTGCGGCATTATGAGCATTTGTTGAAGACTTCGGATTCTTTGACAGATGTTTTGAATGGGCTGTCCTTGGGCGTTACCGGGGATTTTTTGGCGCAGGATATCCGGCTGGCGCTGCATCATTTGGGGGAGATTACGGGGACTATTGTGACGGATGATTTGCTGGATAATATATTTTCGAAGTTTTGTATCGGCAAGTGATTTTCGTAAAACAACAATAGATAATAATATACAAGCGTCTGAAAACTTGAAATTTGGTTCGAATTTTCAGACGCTTTCCTGCTAGTGTGATATCAATGTTTTGCTACTAATAGGGGAGCGGGCGCGCCCATCCGCTCTTTGAACTTCCGCTCCGGAGATAAGCAGGACTGCCCGGCCAGCCAATCCATCGAAACAGGGTCGGTGCTGTGGATAAGTAATTGAGCTGCCCGGTCAATTTCGTGCGCATCCTTTTTGGACAGGCTGGCGAGCCTTGTAACGAAGGACTCCGCCCATTTACACATTTCTTCATGTGAGCCGGAATATCAATTCAGGTTTCTGAATTCTTGTGGCGTATTGCCGGTTTTTTGTTTAAACAGCTTACTGAAATACTGCGGATATTCGAAGCCGAGCTCATATGCGATTTCACTAATGCTTTTATTGCTTCCCAGCAATATATTCTTTGCTTCTTCGATCAGGAAGTGGTGAATCCTGTCTTTGGCATTCATTCCGGTTTCTTTTTTGAGCAGATCACTCATATAGTTGGGCGACAGATTCACCTCACCGGCCAGATACGTCACTGATGGCAATCCCTTCTCTTTGAGCACTTCGGAAGAAAAATACGCTCGCAATACCTGCTCTACCCGCGAGACCACATCCCTGTTTGAATGTTTCCGGGTGATAAACTGCCTGCCGTAATAACGGCTGCAATAATTTAGCAGCAGCTCTATATTGGAAACAATCAGGTTTTGGCTGTGATTGTCGATATTCTCATTCAGCTCGTTTTCTATCTTCTGGACACAGTCGTAGAGTATCTGCTTTTCCTTCTCGGATAAATGAAGCGCTTCGGCTGTTTCATAGGAAAAGAAGGTATACTCCTTCATTTTCGATCCCAGGGTTGTACCTCTCACAAGGTCGGGGTGGAAGAACAATCCCCACCCCATCATATCTTCCTTCTTGTCTATTTCGCTGTCCATTGTCAGTATCTGCCTGGGCGCTATACAGATCAGGCTTCCATCCTGGAAATCGTATTGCTGCCTGCCGTACCTCATATTATTGGCGCAATAGTTTTTGAACATAATGCAGTAGAAATCGCAACTAATCTTCACATCTTCCTCTATAAGCTCATCTACCTTACTGAAATCAACGACAGCTACCAAAGGATGTTTAGTTACACCCTTTACGAAATTATTGATCTCCGAAATAGTCTTTACCTGAAGGATCGGTTTCATTCTATCTAAAATTTATGGGTAAGCCTATTTTACGTTCACTTTGTAAATAAAATACGGCTTATGCCGGGTAATAACCTTCTTCTTCGGTGCTGCGGCAAACTGGCCAAGGTAGGCCGGGATATAGCTGTCTGTAAAATATAGCGCGCCGTCAGGGCCGGTGGCTACGCCATCCGCCCACAGAATATCCCCGGAACGGATAAGGGTCGTTAGCTTTTTTGTGGCGGGATCTGCTAAGATCAAGCCTCCATGCTCAACATCTGTTAGAATGACATTGCCGTTTTTGTCTACCGTAATGCCATCACTCAACGGTTTTGCGCCTGTATCTTCCAATTGTTTTGATGCTTCCCTTGGTGTAAGGCTTTCATCCAGTACCGAAGCCAATGATATACGATACAAACGTGATCCAGACATAGGTGCCAGGTATACCCATTTGCCGTCTTGACTTATTTCTATACCGTCCAATCCTCCCGCAAAATTAAGCAGTCCAAAGAAAACGCGGTAAGCCTTGCCTTTATTGGTCGTCATCAGCCAGTTTTCGGCGTTCATTTTCCCGCCTTCCAATACTGTGCGTAAGCTAGGGTCTTTCAGGGAATAGACGAGCAAAGTGGAATTGGTGAACCGGAACACACCGGGATTTGCCAGCAGGACGTGTTTGCCATCAGGGGTAATGCGCAGATCCTGGGAATACTTTGCTTCTCCTTTTGGAAACTCGTAGTAATGAACCTTTTGTCTGGTTACCAGATCGAAAGCCCATATCCGGGTTTTTTCAAAATCGAGGGCTGCCGGTTCTATCAGCCATATACGGTTTTGTTTATCTATGGCCATGCCGAATGTTCCGCGGAATCGCTTTTGCATTTCCGGTGAAGGGAAAGGCGTTACGTGTCCGTTGATCCACTCGAAAACGGTATTTTCCGAAAATCTGCCTGGCCTTGCGAGCGGATGGTAATTAAAGTATACATTCCCGTTGGCAGCGACGGCAATATTTCCCGGTGGAAAGTCAAGGCCGATCAGTTTCTCAGAACGGGCAACACCCGTTTTCTGTCCGATGTCGGGGTAGGTCTTCCCCGAGCCGTACAACAATTTTATGACCGTGATAAACACGGCCAGAGAGGCAAACAATATCACAGCAAACCTGGCTAGTACGAGCTTTAGTGTTTTCATAATTCTAATCCGCCACCTATTGAAGAATTACTTCAACCGGCTCATCACAATACGGTCATACATTTTATCCCCGAAGGTTCTTCTCATCCACATAAGCATTTTCGCATTCTTGCCCTTGACATATCTGGTTTTCGGGTTTTTTCGGGTGATGGCCTTATCGACTGCCTTGGCAATAACTTCGGGTTCCGACATTTTGGGCAGCGGCGCCTTGGCAATAGGTTCGAAGATGTGTCTGTAAGCGGTGTTCGCTCCATATTTTTTCCCGTAGGCGCCGGAAACGTTGTAGAAATTGGTGTTGATAAATCCGGGTTCGATGATGACGACCTTGATGCCAAACTCTTTCACTTCCAACCGGAGCACATCCAACCATCCTTCCAGGGCATGTTTCGAAGCATGGTAGATCCCGGCGAGCGGGAAATAGATTTTTCCGCCCATGGACGTGGTATTGATGATGCGCCCCGACTTTTGGGTTCTCATCTGGGGCAGCACCGCTTTTATCATCCGTACGTAACCATAGAAATTCACATCCATTACTTTTTGGGCATCTTCCATGCTCGTCTCTTCGTTGGTGCCCATCACACCAAAGCCGGCATTGTTGAAGAGAATGTCAATTTTCCCCTGCTCCTTTATGACTCTTTCCACCGCTGTTTTTACTTGGTCGTCCCGGGTGACGTCCAGGAGCATAGCGTGCCCACCCAGTGAATCCAGGTATTTGTTATTATCAACCTGAATGTCGCCGCCGTAAACGATGTATCCTTCTTTTATAAGCCGCTCGCAGGTTGCTTTCCCGATACCGGATGCAGAACCCGTCACTATGACTACTTGTTTGTTGCTTGTCTGTGCATGGATTTTGGTAACGAAAGCCAATAGCAATCCCATTACCATGATTTTTACTTTCATGATTTAAGTTTTTGTACTAAGAAGCTGATTATTTCGGGGCTTACATCTGGCTCATTACGATGCTGTCAAATGCTGCATCGCCGAGGTAAACACGCATCCAGGGCATCATTTTAGAAAATTTGCCCACCTTGTATCTTGTTTTGGGCTTGTTGCTATTAACGATTTTGGAAATAGCATCGGAAATGACCTTGGGATCCGAACTGCCTCCGGGCTGCTCCGATTTTTTAGTGCCTTCAATGATTTTATCCATCATATTCCTGTAAGCACTATCCTTGTTGATGTTTTCAAACTGGTTGAGCAGCACTGAGCCGAATTCTGTGGCAATAAAACCGGGCTCCAATACCACCACGTGGATATTGAATGGCTTAAGTTCCAGGCGTAAACAGTCGCTCAGGCCTTCTACGGCGTGTTTGCTGGCATGGTACCACGCGCCCATCGGGAAGTACATTTTACCGCCCATAGACGAGGTGTTGATGATAGTCCCGGATTTTGCTTTGCGCATGATCGGCACGACTTTTTGCGTCATAGCGGCCATGCCAAAAACGTTTACCTCGAACTGATTGCGGGCTTGGTCCAAAGGCACGTCCTCTACCGAACCGTATAAGCCATAACCTGCATTGTTCCAAAGCACGTCGATTCTGCCCTGTTCTTTCAAAATTGTGGCGATGACACTATCAATATCAGCCTCTATGGTTACATCCATTTTAATAGGGTGACCACCCATTTCCAAAAGATCCTGCATCTGGTCGATCCGGCGTGCTACGGTATAAACGATATGACCCTCGTGTATTAATTTTTTAGCGGTTTCTTTGCCCATTCCAGAACTCGCACCGGTTA
Source organism: Dyadobacter fermentans (assembly GCF_019924045.1). Classification (GTDB taxonomy): domain Bacteria; phylum Bacteroidota; class Bacteroidia; order Cytophagales; family Spirosomataceae; genus Dyadobacter; species Dyadobacter fermentans_A. The sequence goes on from NZ_JAHXBN010000005.1 coordinate 237,269, forward strand.
TTAAGATCACTTTTTTCATTTGCTTTTTAAATTATTGATACTGCAAAGTTGCGATAACGCAGTGGGCCGGGCTCAAAACAAATCCACGATTGTTGTATACTTTTTACCGAATTCATAAGTATGTCGCCGGGATTTATGGACCACGCCCTGCGCTTAATGGATGCTCTTATCAAGGTAATGCGGCAGAGGATACATGATTTTATACGCGAAGGAGACTATTACAAGGTCGTTGTTTCTGGTGAGCAACTGGAATGGCTTTGACGGAAATACAAAATAGGATTAACTACTTCGGACTCCTGGGGAACCACAATCTTTGGGTCGTTAGGCCAATAGGCTACTAATTAAGATAGCCTGCTTTGATTGACTCGCTGGGAAAACTGTCATTTGGAAAATACTGCCGGTCCCCGGCGGGCGAAGTTGTTATTTTTAAATTACAAAATATTGCAGTTTTGTAACTTGTGAATAACAATTTGAACTCATTTTGCTGGACGCATTGTAAGCACGTTCATGAGCTCAAACATTTCCATCAGTGGAAATTACGGTGAAACTGACCACCTAATTCCATTTTGGGCACCTCCACGGTAATCTGTAATTATTATCAGTGGCAGGCCTGTTATGTATCTAATCCACCTACGCCCTACTTTTGTGTTAATCAGTGCAATATTACCCAGACCATTACCGAAACGATCTATCATGACCTGCCAAGCGATGGAGTTGTTACCAACAACTCACAGAGAAACGTTGGAGGTGGTTGGTGAGGAACGGTCCGGGAAGCGAGCAATATCAACCACAGGGAGTTTCGCAACGTGAACCGAATTGATCCGACCATGACCTGGGTCCTCAATGGCGGGAACAGGCCCGATAACTGAAACAATCAAACCTCTACGGTATTTGCTTTGACTGGCTAGAAGCTCGCTCAAATTCATTCTGCCGCGTCAGGTGGCGTTTTTCCCAGGCTAAATTAATCAAGTCGCGCGTAAGTTTGTCCCGTGGGTTGGCCCATTCGGGCCGGAGTTTTTGCCATATTCTTGGCAAGCCGAGATAAATGCAGGTAATCACGAGCTTCACTGCTGGACAAGGCATCGAAGTTTTTTATATATAAAGCGGACTTCGCACCAGTCGAATGTCCGGCAATCTGACGTACGGCACAAATAGTTTGTGACGAAAGGATACACATCAAGGCAAGCTTGCTGCACCGGAGGTAATTAGATTTAAGCGTGGCCCCGCTTTGAGTGGTACACCAGTTATAGCCGAGCCCATTTTGCCGAACTTTCGCATGTACCGGTCTGCATTGAATGATGAAAAAGAGCTCCTGCGACAAGTCGCCGCAGGGAACGAGCGGGCTTTTACACGGGTTTTCGACCATTATCACCAGCGACTGGGGATGCACATTTACCGCATTACCCGCTCCGAATCAGTAGCCGAAGAGCTGGTTCACGACGTTTTTCTCAAAATCTGGCGAAACCGCGAGCTGCTCGTGGAGGTCGAAAACTTCCCGGTTTACCTTTTTGTAATATCCAAAAATGCGGCATTGAACGCCCTGAAAAAGATCGCGGCCGAGCGCGTGAAATTTACCGGACTCGACGATGCCGCGGAAGGAGAGGCCGAGCAGTCGGACGACTACCGTTACGCATTGATCGACGAAGCGATTGACCAGCTCCCGCACCAGCAGCGGCAGGTGTATCTGCTCAGCAGGCACGAGCGGCTGTCTTATCATGCAATCGCATTACAAATGGGACTTTCGAAAGAGACGGTCAAAAAGTACCTTCAAATCGCTACGGCCTCCATCATTTCCTACATCGGAAAAAATGCCAAAATGAGCCCGATTCTGGTGCTGAAAATTTTCTTTTAAAAATTTTCCAATCCAATAGCCCCTTTTTGGGAGGTCCCGTTGTCCTGTGGTTGAAAATTGATTTAAATCCATGAACCAGGACGACCCAAAAAGGCTGCAACAGCTTTTCGACCGCTATTACGCAGGCCAGGCCACGCCCGAAGAGGAGGAAGAATTAATGCGACACATCCGGTCGGGGCAGCAAGACGTGGCGATAGAAGATGCCATGAAGCGCAACTGGCTTCAACCAGCCGGTGCGCAGCCATTTTTCGGTGCGTCGCACAGCCGGGATATGCTAGGCTCCATTCTTGCCGCGGGTAGGGAACGCAGGCATTGGCGCGTGGACATTTGGTTGAGGTATGCCGCGGTGGCGGCCGTATTTGCAGTGGTGGCTGGATTATGGGTGATGAGAAAAACTACGTCGGAAAAGTCCGTGGCAACGGAAGTTATTCAAAACCAGGATGTAGCCCCCGGTGGTAACAAAGCATTGCTTACGCTTGCGGACGGAAAAGGCATTGAGCTGGACCGCATCGGAAGCGGACTGGTTGCCCGGCAAGGGAATACCGAAATCACGAAACAGGAGGATGGGCTCGTGGTGTATAACAGTCGTTCGGCATCAGTCGCGTCGAACGGTTTCAACAAGGTAACCACGCCTCGGGGCGGGCAATATAAGGTGCAGCTGCCGGATGGCAGCAAGGTGTGGCTCAATGCATCCTCGTCCATTCGCTTCCCATCCGTTTTTCCGGCTTCGGAACGCCGGGTGGAAATTACCGGCGAGGTCTATTTTGAAGTGACCAAAGACAAAGCCAGGCCATTCACGGTTCGTTTCAATGGCTCGGAAGTACAGGTGCTGGGTACGAGTTTCAATGTGATGGCCTATGCCGATGAACGGGTGTCGAAAACAACGCTGGTAGAAGGTTCGGTAGCCATCCGTAACAAAGGTGAGCGTGCCTTGCTGCGGCCCGGCCAGCAGGCTGCACTAATGCCCGGTGGGCGCATCGAGACGGCCTTCAAGCCGGTGGACGAGGCCGTGGCATGGAAGGAAGGTATGTTTTATTTCAAAAATGCGGGTGTGAAGGACGTCATGCGGCAGCTCTCGCGCTGGTACGACGTGGAGGTGAGCTACCGCGGCGAGGTGCCCGTGCGGCAGTTTACAGGCAGGGTATCGCGCAATGTGAACCTTTCCGGGATTGTGGGAATGCTGCGGTATGCCGGCGTAAAATGCAGTGTGGAAAGTAATACGATTATAGTCGAACCGTAGTTTACGTATAGTGATTAGGGTTTAAAGTTGATGAGTTTAAAGTTTAGAGTTTAAAGTTTAAAGTTCAAAGTTCAGCCCCCGACTTTAATCCTCAACTCATCAACCCTCAACCCTCAACCCTCAACTCTCAACTCATAAACTCATAAACCCTAAACTCATAAACCCTAAACTCATAAACCCCATGCTAAACAAGCTGCACGTTCCGCCCTGAAACGCCGGTGCCAAAACAAAAGGGAAAATGCGCTAACATTTTCCCCGTAGTTCAGGCGCAACCGGGCTTCTCTGAAAAAGTCATTTTGCCATTCCTAAACTTTAACAAAGTTATGAAAATTAACCTTCTGCTCCGCTTTCCGGCGGGCGGCAGGGCGCATATTGTCGCCCAAACACTGATGACTATGACCAGGATCATGCTTTTGCTTATCGTAACCCTTTCCCACGTAACCGCGGACGGGTTTAGTCAAAAGATTTCCTTTCAAGCCAAAAACGTCCCGCTGCAAACCGCTATGCGAAGCATCGAGCAGCAGACGGGATACCTGTTCCTGTACGACGAGCTTGATTTGCCGGCTTCGAGGAAAGTGTCGGTGAAGCTGAAAAACGGGTCGATCGAAGCGCTTCTGAATGCTGTTTTCAAGGATATGCCGCTTTCTTACAAAATCTTCCAGCGGAATATTGTCCTGAAAAAGACTGTAAAAACGCCTGCATTGGAAATGGTGCTTCCCGGCCGCATTCCCGAAACGCAGCCGGTGATCCAGCTCAACCAACGGAGTATCGAGCCGTTGCCCGTCAGCGCCGATCGCATTGTGCGGGGCCGTGTGACCGACGAAAACGGCAGCCCGTTCCCAGGGGTGAGCATTATCGTCAAAAACTCGCAGACAGGCACGGCTACCGATTCCAACGGCCAGTTCCGCCTGAGTATTCCCGAGTCGCTGGTGGGGCAGGGCGAGCTGGTGATCGTGGCGAGTTTTGTGGGATATAAAAATCATGAGATTGTGGTGGGCAACAATGCGGAACTGAACTTTGGCATGACCGTCGACACTAAGGCGCTGAACGACGTGGTGGTAGTGGGCTACGGTACTCAGAAGCAAAGCAGCATTACCGGCTCGGTGGCCTCGTTACCCATGAAAAATGTGGCCAGTCAGCCACTCACGAGCCTTGACCAGGCGCTGGGCGGGCAGGTCGCGGGCGTGAACGTGGCGCAGACGAAAGGCGCGCCGGGCGGGGGTGTGTCCGTGCGCGTACGTGGGACGGGCTCCATTGGCGCGGGCAACGAGCCTTTGTACGTAATCGACGGTTTCCCGGTTTCGAGCGATTTCAACAGCAATTTCAATCCGCTTTCGTCCATTAATCCTAATGACATCGAATCCATTGAAATACTCAAAGACGCCTCCGCGGCGGCCATTTATGGCTCGCGGGGGAGCAATGGGGTGGTGCTGGTGACCACCAAACACGGGAAGTCGGGCAAATCGATGGTGCAGCTCGATACTTATTATGGCTTCCAGCAAGTGGCGAATAAAATAGATATGCTCAATGCGCGGGAATATGCCGAGTACAACACCGAAGCCCGCAATAATGCCTGGGTCGACAAAGGCGGTAAGGCCACCGATCCGAACGAAGTACGGCCCGCGGCATTGCAAATCCCCGAAATGTTCATGAACCGGCAGTCGCTCGGCAAAGGTACCGACTGGCAGGACGCGGTTTTCCGGACTGCCGCCATTCAAAACCACCAGCTCTCGGTTTCGGGCGGGAATGATAAAACGACCTTTTTTATGTCCGGGGCCTATTTCAAGCAGGACGGTATTGTAATGAAAACCGGTTTCGAGCGCTATTCGGCACGGGTGAATCTCGACCACCATATTTCCAAAGATTTGAGTGTGGGCATGAACCTCTCGCCTTCGTTTGCGACGAGCCGTATTTTGCCTGTGGAAGACCAGGTATTCACCGGCGGTATCCTCGGCTCGGCGCTATCGCTGCCGCCTACAGTGCCGGTCTACAATCCCGACGGCTCGTTTACGACGCTGCTCGGCCCGTCGCCGTACAACATCGGCGTGATCGACAACCCGGTGGCTATTGCCAGCAAGATCAAGGACAAGCGCACCGTCTTCCGCACATTGGGTAATGTGTACGCCGAAGTGAAACTGCTCGACGGCCTCAAATTCCGAACCTCGTTTGGCCTGGACTATTCCGATGCGCGTGAAAATGCCTATTATCCCTCTGATTTAGGCTGGAATGGCGTTCCTGCGCCGGTCCAGGCCAGGGCCATAGCTTCTACCGGACGCGAGCTGAACTGGCTGAATGAGAATATTTTGAGCTACAAGAAGATATTCAATACCAAACATGAACTGGATTTACTCGCAGGCTTTACTTCCCAAAAAGCACACGGAGAATCCGCAGCGTTGAATGCCACCAACTTCCCCACCGACCTTATTCCGACCTTGAATGGCGGTCAGGTGACAGGCGGCGGTACCTATGCGTCGGAATGGTCGCTACTGTCGATGCTGGCTCGGGTGAATTATACTTATGCAGGAAAATACCTCGTTTCGGCTACCATGCGGCGCGATGGTTCGTCGCGCTTCGGGGCGCGCAACAAATGGGGCACATTCCCTTCGGCTTCCGTGGGTTGGTACCTTTCGGAGGAGAATTTTATGAAATCGCAGAACGTGGTAACCGACCTGAAATTGCGGGCGAGCTACGGTCTGGCCGGTAACAATACGATCGGGAACTACAATCACATTGGGTTGCTTTCCAACCGCCGTTACAGTTTCGGGGCAGGGACGGGCTCGCTGGTGTACGGGCTTTATCCGAGCTCTATCAGTAATGAACAGCTGGGATGGGAAATGATGCACCAGTTCGACGTTGGCGTCGATTTTGCATTGCTGCGTAACCGGCTTAGTTTCACCATTGATTTTTACAACAAAAACACCACCGACCTGCTGTTGAATGTACCCGTACCGGCCTCTACCGGCTACGAAACTGCCCTGCAAAACATCGGCAAGCTCAACAACCGCGGCTGGGAGTTTAGTATTCATTCCAAAAACCTGACGGGTGCTTTCAAATGGTCGACGGCATTTAATATTTCTTTCAATAAAAATAAAGTGGTTAAACTGGGACCTTCCGGTAACCCGATCATTTCGAAAAGCCCTTCATTCAGCCCGAATACGCACATTACCAAAATCGGTTCGCCGATCGGCAGCTTCTGGGGTTATGATGCGATCGGTGTCTACCAGTCGCAGGAAGATGTGGACAACAGCCCGAGGGTAGGAGGGGCTAACGGCTCCCGCCCGGGCGACCTCAAATTCCGCGATATCGACGGCGACGGCGCCATTACTCCCAGCGACGTTACTATCATCGGCGACAATAGCCCCGATTTCTTTTTCGGCATTACCAACAATTTCTCTTACGGCCGGTTCAGCCTCAGCATATTGGGCGATGGCGTGCAGGGTATCCAGCTTCTGAATGGTTCCCGCCGGAATATCGGGCTTGTGAATGGCAGCTATGCCCGCAAAGACGTACTCGGCCGCTGGCAGTCGCCCTCGCAACCGGGCGACGGGCACACACCGCGCGCGAACGTAGCGCCTACGGGCGGGAACGTGAGTTACGTGTCCAGTTTGCTGGTTGAGAATGCCTCGTTTTTCAGGATCAGGAATATCAATCTGAGATACAACCTTCCCGAAAGCGTTTCGAAATCGGTGTATCTGCAAAATGCGGCGGTGACGCTTTCGGTGCAAAATGCGCTCACATTCACGCCTTACCGCGGCTATAACCCCGAGCAGAGCCTCAATGGCAGCAGCTCGCTCACACCGGGCGTCGATTTTAACGGCTATCCGCTCGCCCGCACATTCACCCTCGCATTGAACCTGACATTCTAAACCCGACTTGAACTTATGAAACTCAATACCATCATTTTCGGCTCCTTATGTTTGGTGGCCTCGGGCTGCTCGGGTTTCCTGGAACTCGCGCCCATCGACGCCACCAATGTGAACAACTTTTACAAAAACGCCTCCGACATGCAGGCCGCCATCACGGCCGCCTACGGAATGCTCGCCAATGCCGGTGAGTACGGTTATGCCTACTACAATGTGGCCGAAGTGCGCTCGGATAACACTATGAACTGGGAAGGCGGAGGTAACCTGCCAGACGCCGAGCTGGATCAGTTCAAAATGGCTTCGACCAACGAGATCATCCGTGTGATGTGGGTGGATACCTACCGGGGTATCCTCGCCGCGAACACCGTGCTCGACCATATCGGCGGTGCGCAGATGGATGAGGCGCTGCGGCAGCGGTTTATCGGCGAGGCGCGTTTCCTGCGTGCATTGCAGTATTTCAACCTCGTGCGTACATTCGGCGATGTGCCGCTGGTGCTGTCCGAAACCAAATCGGTAGACGAAGGTTACAGCCAGCCCCGCGTGCCGAAAGCGGAAGTGTACACGCAGATCATAGCCGATCTGACCGACGCTGAGCAAAAGTTGCCCGTATCCTATGCTGGCAACGACATCGGCCGGGCCACGCGCGGCGCGGCCAGGGCGTTGCTCGGCAAGGTGTACCTCACCACCGGCGATTTTGCCAGGGCAAAGACTAAGCTCCAAGAAGTGATCGACGCGGGAACCTATAAGCTGCTCGACGACTATGCCGCGCTCTGGCCCGTTGCCAATGCGAACAATGCGGAGTCCCTCTTTGAAGTACAATTCAAAAAAGGCGGGACAGGTACCGGTAGTAGTTTTTACAACAATTTCGCCCCGCGCAATTCAGGTAGTTCGGTGATTAAAGTCGGTTTTGCCGGCGGGCGGCATTTGCCTACTACCGACCTTATTGCAGCCTACGAAGCAGGCGATTATCGCAAGAATGTTTCACTATCATTGGGTTATACCGATAATGTGACCGGTAAATATGTGGCTGATCCTTACACGCTTAAATTTCAGGATACGCCGTTCACCGATGGCGACGCCGACAACAATTGGCCCGTATTGCGCTATGCCGATGTGCTGCTCATGTACGCCGAGGCCGTGAATGCAACCGACGGCCCTTCTGGGGCGGCCTACGAGGCCATTAATGTGGTACGGAAGCGGGCGAAATTGGCCGCATTACCCGCAGGCTTGTCCAAAGCGGCATTTGCACTGGCCATCGAGCACGAGCGTCAGGTGGAGCTGGCATTCGAAGGCCACCGCTGGTTCGACCTGGTGCGCACCGGACGGGAGGTGGCGGTGATGAATGCGCATTTCAAAGCTACGGTCGTGCAGGATTTCAACGCCGTTTTTCCCATCCCGCAGACGCAGATCGATATCAATCCGAACGGAATCAAGCAGAACCCGGGGTATAGTTTTTAATGATTGAATGATTGAATGACTGAATAGTCAGGTGTAGTCAGGAATAGTCAGGGGGCGTTATGGCATTGTCGTTGAGAATCTTTTTAATAAATCTGATCACCCATTCCCCGTTCCACGGCGACTCATTCGCTCATTCACTCATTCAAAATTCACTCATTCCCCGTTCCACGGCGGTTCATTCAATCATTCAGTCATTCAGTCATTCAATCATTCAATCATTCAGTCATTCAATCATTATTAATATGAAGCAAGTTGCATTTTTCATCTTCGTTCTGTCACACCTGGTAGGGGCGGCATTTGGCGCACGGGAGGGCTCGTATCGCCGCGCGACCGCCGACAGCATCGTGATCCCCAGAATTTTCATCAATACCGGCTTCGAAAATGCCTCGCCTATGAACTGGCGTATTGATTCGGCGGGGCGGGTGATCGGCCAGATGGTGTACGACCATGAGCGCTTTTCGCCGAACCGGGCCGTGAACCATTACCATTTCAGGGTGGAAGCGGCTGTGGGCACGGAGGTGACTTTGATCCTCGAAAATTTTGACAATATCTGGAACGGCAGGCTCGCCAGCGACCTTTCGGAGAAGTCGCGGTATGTGGTTTCTTTTGATAATAAGAAGTGGGAGAGCCGCTCGGTGATCCCGCTGCCGGGCCGCAGGGTGTTTATCAAATTCAAAATGGAGTCGCCGCATGCCTACGTTGCAAGCGTGGAGCCATACCGGATCAGCGACCTGGACAAAATGCTGGCGCGCGTCAGACAGGACAAGCATGCCAGTGTGACCACCATCGGGAAAACATCCGAAGGGCGCTCGCTGGAAATCGTGCGCATCGGCAACGAGAATGCGCCGAAACGGCTCTTCCTGCGGGCCCGCGCGCATGCCTTCGAGGCAGGCGGGAACTGGACCGTGGAAGGGCTGGTGCAAAAATTGCTCAGCAACGACGAGGTGGCCAAACGTTACCTTAAAACCTATTGCGTGTACATTCTTCCCATGGCCAACAAAGACGGCGTGGCACGCGGCAAAACGCGTTTCAACGCGAACGGCTACGATCTGAACCGCAAATGGGACGTTCCCGCCGATTCGCTCATTGCCCCGGAGAACTACTATCTCGAACAATGGCTGCACCGCATGATCAAGGCCAATAAAAGGCCAGATCTGGCCCTCGACATCCATAACGATGCCGGCGGCTACCTGCACATCAGCCGCCCCGAGGGCGACATCAGCGCCTATCTTTCCAACATGGAAAAGCTGGAAATGCTGCTGCGCAAACACACCTGGTTCACGGCCGGCTCTACCAAACCCAGTTTCCGCAACCCGGGCACGCTCGGCGAAGGTTTTATGGAGCGCTTCGGTATCCACGCCGCCGTTTATGAACTGAACTACGAATGGATCGCCGGATTGAACAAAGCTCCCCTGGCTGAGGACTGGATTTCACTGGGGAAAGATCTTGGGGAGGTGTTTTATAACTATTTCAGTGAAAAGCGGTAAGTTATATTTCCTGGACGAAACGGCCCGTAGCTCCGCTCCGGACCTGAAAATTATGGGCAATGGTGTGTTTTACGCATCATTGCCCACAAAAGGACTGTAAGATTCCGCCCCTCTTTAAAATGCGTAGCCGAGAACCAGGTTGAACCGACGGCCGTTTCCTCGCGTATAGTTTGAATCGTTACCGTAAAACTGTGCAATTGTAGGATAGTAGGCCGTGTTAAGCAAGTTCTCCACTCCCAGGCTAAGTTTTAACTGTTTGGTGATTTTGTACGCAGCCGCCAGGTTCCAGAGGTTGAAAGATTCAATAGGAGCTTCCCCAAGCGCATAAATACCTTTTTCGTTTGGTTTGAACCTGTTGCGATTTCCAACGTACATCCAGTTAAGGTCTATATTAAGATTCTTGTGACTGAACTTTGCATATGCGGTAATCTTGGCCGGTGTAATCCGGTTGGAATTCAGGTAAATGTCTTTTTCTCCGCCAAAAGATCCGTCCTGATCCTTGTCTCCTTTGCCTTCCACATAAGCATAGTTGCCTCCAAGGGTCAGCCCGGAAAGCACGCGATAATCTACCTGGACTTCATATCCCCATACGCGCTCGGGCATACGCTCAGCAATGTACACGCCATCTACTTCCAGCAGATTGGATCCGAGTTTTGACGTACTGTAATAGTAGGCGGCTGTTAAGTTGAGTTTACCCAGCTGGCTACTGAAACCACCTTCGTAGTTGTTAACGATAATAGGTTTTGTTTCCAGCTTGGATATGGTACTTTCTCTGGCCGCACGGAGTACCCTGCCCAAGTCAAAAATGGAGAAGGATTGCGAGTAGCTCACAAACGGGTTGAAGAGGCGAAACTTCGAATACCGGGCCCCGGCATTGAATACGAGCGCATTATAATTGAGCGTCCCGCCTTTCACTGCTATGCTGCCTGCTCCGTTTGCACCGGTGGCCAGTGTGTTATAATCGTTAATTTGGATTCTTATGTTTTCCGCCCTGGCTCCGGCTTTCAAATTCAGGTGATCAAACCATTGGACTGAAAGCTGCGCATAGGGCGCTAGGTTACGCATATCGATTTTGGGGACCCACACCCTTCCGTCTACAAGGCTCTGAGCCGTTTTGTCATTCAAAAGGTCAAAACCATAAGTCACATCACCCGAAATTTTGTCGGTCAATCGCAGGGGAGTATTTAAATTAACTCTCAGGCCTTTTTTGTTGGAAACAATTTCAGACTGGCCGCTGCCGTAGAAGGAGGCGGAATTGGAGTATACAGTCCAGAAATCCTGCAAGTAAACGTTGGCAGTCAGGCTTGTTTTGCCAAAGATTTCTTTGCTGGTATATTGAAGGTTAAGATTGTGGTTATGCCTTGTGCCTTCATCGATCCCGACCCTCTTTCCAAGAACCCCGATGGCAGGGCTTTTCCCAAACACGCCGTTTTTCAAAACAAAAGCTGAATGCTGATTTGAGCTGTAAAAGTTGTACATCAGCTCCAATCTCTGATTTTGCGAAAAATTGTAGGCCAGCTTTGTAAAGGCATTGTATATTTTCGTTTCGCCAAGGCCATATTCAGGCGAAATCACCTGCCCTTCGGCATCACGATAAACGCCCGTTTTTTCATACATGCCACTGACCACATAATCGAATTTGTTGAGCTGCCCGAAAAGTTGCTGGGACACGCGAAATCCGATTGTGCTATCCCCTTTGGTATTTCCGGTCAAGCCGACTTGAGAAAGCCCACCGATTTTACTGCCGCCTCTGGGTACTTTGGTGATGTAGTTTATCAATCCTCCATCGGCCCCGTTTCCGTATATGGCCGTCGCCCCTTTTATTACTTCAACCCGTTCAATCACAGAAGGATCAATCGAGCGAATGTCCCTTCCGCCTGCGCGAAGCGGTGTGGATTGCGGGATGCCGTCGATTAGCACAAGCAGATTCCTTCCACGAAGGGTTTGGCCGTAATTACCGGTTTGATTGGTCGGGGAGCCCAACCCTGGAACGGCATATCCTACGATGTTGGCAATATTGGGGCTGACCGTAGAAAGAGCATCGATTTCCCTGGGGCTGATTACCGTCACAGAGGATGGTGTTTCAGAGAGTGATTCAACCCTTCGGCTGGCCGAGACGATTATCTCGTCCAGTTGGGATGTGTTTTGTTCGAGATTGAATTCGATGGTCGTGACCTCTCCTGAGCCGACCCGGACTTTTTTCTCCTGCGGAGCAAAGCCCAGCGAGGATACTGTGAAGACCACGGCGCCGGGAGCGAGGTCCGTTACGACAAAAGACCCATTTTCATCGGTCTGAGCGCCTACGCCGCTTCCTTTAATCAGAACATGGGCTGACGGGACGGGTTGGTTGAACGAATTTTTAACGATGCCCTTTACCGTTCCTTTTTCTGTTTGAGCTAAGAGATTTTGGGATAATACAAAAATGAATAGTAGAAAAACTAGTATAACTCTCGAGTGCATTGATGTTGGGAATAAATAGAAATTTCTGCAAAAATAGTTTATTTAGACTTATTATAAATATTTTTATCGAAAAAATCAACCCTTGCCCGGAAAAGGCACTCTGGGCCTTGTGAAGGCATGTTACACCGCAGTTTTCCACAAATGAATGAGACGGAAACTGCGGTATAATGATCATTTCCCCCTGATCTTTATTCGCTTCTCAGACCCCTCACCGGATTCTTGAAGGCGTCAGTTGAAGGACTGCCGGAAATCCAGTGGGCTTTGTTGGGTCTTGTTTTTAAATAACTTGTTGAAAGACTGAGGATGTACGAAGCCCAGTTGATAGGCGATCTCACTGACGGACAACGTGGTCGTAGATAATTTTTCTTTTGCCTTCTCGATCAGTTTCTCGTGAATGATCTGTTGCATCGTCTGGCCGGTGAGTTGTTTTAACAGGCTAGTTAAATATTTGGAGGAGATGTTCAGCGTGTCGGCAAAGTATGCTACGGTTGGCAGCCCTTCAGAAAGCAGGTCTTCATCGTTTAAATAGGTAGCTAAGATCTCTTCCACCTGGTTTAGGATCTGGTGGTTAGTGATTTTTCGGGTGATGAACTGACGCTGGTAGAAACGTTCGGCATATTTTAGCAAGGTTTCCAGGTGCGAGACAATAATATCCTGGCTGAACTTATCCATATTGGAATAATATTCAGCTTTAATATTGTTGACCAGGTCGTTGATTACAATTTCTTCCTTGTCCGATAGGAACAGCGCTTCATGGGTAGCATAGCTAAAGTATTCGTATCGCTTGATTTTGGTAGCAAGCGATGTGTTCCAAAGAAAATCAGGGTGCACGAACAGCATCCAACCCGCCAGCCCCTCAGGCACACCGTTCTCTTCGCCGCGCAAGATCTGGCCGGGAGACAAAAAGGCCATCAGCCCTTCGTCAAAGTCGTATTTCTGCTGCCCGTAGTGTAAGCCGTCACATCCTCTCTTCATCGATATCACATATAAATCGAAAATGACCGCCTCTATGCCCGTATCGTTTTTCAGGCCTTTCAGGTCAACGATGCTGATCAGCGGGTGATGGGGTTTGGGGAGCCCCATCAAACGGTGTATCTCCGTGATGGAGCCGATCCGGTAAGGTTTGCTGTTTGCCATGCTGCCGGTTACTTAAATTTAAACGGATATTTGAGCCATATCATGACCAATGGTATGACTAGAAATGGGATCTCCATCAATGCCATACGGTAATTTCCCGCTCGCAGCGCCAGCCCCATGATGATAACAATCAGGACCGCATTGAGCATATTGCCCAGGAAAAAGGTACCAGGAATGAGCAAAAGTACGCCAACCGCTATGGCTATACCAGCCAGATAGGGAATGAACATTTCGCTGATCCCTAAACTTTCCATCATCTTAACGGACTCCGGATTGTCTTTGTAATGTAGGGTATCCCAGGCATGTTTGAAGCTGAGTGCTACCGAAATAAGTAGCAGCACAACGGAAATGATGTTTTTCATGATGATTTATTAAGGACAAACCTTGATTTCTTCATACCCAATTTTATTGGCGATTATTCAGTTTTTTGAATTTCTCAAATTCCCTATGCCCCACTTTCATCAATTGATTAGGCATCAAGCGGCTTAAAAATTTGATCACGTTCACCAGGAATGGCTTGATCTCGGGTGTGTCGTTCAGGAGTCCTTTGATGGCTACCTTGACCAGTTTATCTACATCCATCATTTGGCCTGGATTTGGAGGCATCACCCAATCATTCTGGAGATTGGTATTCACCCCCGGGGGGACCAGTTCGAATACCCTGACACTGGTTTTGTTTAATTGCAGGCGCAGGGCCAGCGTGTAAGCATGAACCCCTGCTTTTGAAGCGCTGTAAACCGGAGCGGTGGAATAAGGCATAAAAGCAATCGCCGAGGACACGTTCACAATTGCCGCAGAAGGCATCCTTATCAAATGCGGTAAAAATTGATGGACCATCCGGATCGTTCCTGCCAGATTGATATCGATCTCACGGGTGATGTTTTCCAGATCCTGGCTGGCGTCCTGAATGTCAAGCAACCGCATTTCACCTGCATTGTTAACGATCATATTCAGATCGGGGAATTGTTGTGTCACATCTTTATACAGGCGCTTAATGGCTTGCGGATCGCTTACATCGCTCTGAAAGACGTGTATTTTAGGGAAACGCTTTTTAGTATCGTTTAAGGCCTTTTGTTTACGACCCGTCACGATGATTGTTGATCCTTGCTGGGTAAGTTGCTTGACAAGTTCCAGCCCTATACCGCTGGTTCCACCAGTGATAAGGATGGTGCTGTTCTTTAAGTCCATATTTTTCTCGCTGTTGTTGATGCAAAGTTCAGCCAATGTCAATTGGCAGATGTATCCAAAAGTCGCGAGGTTGTAGTTGAAAGGAGGATTACCAGCATGGGGATTTGGTCGCATTGACCATCGGATTCTTCAATGTCATTGCAAATTGCTAGGTTCTAGTGAAGTATTTCTAGCTTCTGATCTCTCTTCGCATGAATAAGTAATAAGAATATGCAAAACAAAGAAAAGTTGCGGCTAATAATCCGGACAATTGAGGCCAGACCACCATCAGGCTCTCCGTAAATGGAAGTGGTGCGGGAATAGCCCCTGCCATTTGCTCCATCGTCATAGGACCCAGGCTTCGGACCGATGGCATCAGCAGAGTGGTCGTCGCATCGGAAAACAGCTGGCTTGGTGCCAGGCGGAGTATATTCAGCACCATTTCGTTGTATCCGACGATGTCGGCCTCGGTCAGGATTGCCTGTCTGGGAACGAGCGCGCCGATCACCAAATTGACAACAATCTGATAGAATACCGTAAAAAATAACCATACGCCGATCGCTGCAAGTGCCGAAGTTGCCGTTTGTTTGAACGCTATGGAAAACAGTATCGACAAGCTCAGCCAAAACCCGACATAAACCACAGTCAGGACGGCGAAAGTGAAGATCCGGAGCACTTCGACCGGCTCGATCCAGACACCAGTAATACACAAGCCTGCTCCAATCATAAGCAAGACGAGGGTAAAAAACAGGGCGCCTACAAGAATTAATGCACTCGCGAATTTTGCCAGGATCAGATTGTCGCGATATATGGGCTGAGCCATCAGTCGAATCAAGGTGCCGTTATTCTGTTCGGAATTGATCGCATCAAAGCCCAGCGCTATTCCGAGCAATGGACCGAGAAAATTCAGAAAGACATGAAACGTCGGCATCGTACCGTCTGTGGTGGTAAGCAGTTTCAGATAAAGAAACGTGCTATCCGGATCCTGCGTATTTGAAACTGCAACCCTGATGTTGCTTAGCGATACATACAAAGCCCCCAAAAATGTGAGTACCAGCAAGACCAGCAGCAGGATAAGTCGCCAGCTCCGGATGTGGTCCGCCACTTCTTTATCGACCATCACCCGGAATGCGGTAGCCGCGGTGGGTTTACTTTTTATTGAAGTACCTTTTGAAAATACTGCGAGACTTTTCATTGGTATTGTTTTCGATTAAATGGTTATCAAAATACTTTTGATAAATTTCATCAAGTCCGAATTCCTTCTTATGGACACCCATTACGTCAAGCCCTTTGGCGACGAAGAAACGTACAATGTCGGGCGTAACATCCGAGGCGCACGCGATCCGCACAAGGTTTTCGGTAATGTGCAATTCTCGCACATCACGGATATTCCGTAGTTCATCACTATACTCCCAGCAGGCTGGTAAAGGTTCTCTCACTGTGACACTCACCGAATAGGAATCTTCGTCAAAAAGGGTCCGTGAAAGCTCATGTATATTTCCTTCCATCTGCATTTTACCAGCAGCGAAAATACCGACACGGTCACAAACCATCTGCACCTGATGCAAATGGTGGGAAGATAATAAGACGGTCAATCCCTGTTCCCTGCTCAGCTGGCGTATCAGACTGAGGAACTCTTTAACGCCTGCGGGGTCGATGCCGAGCGTGGGCTCGTCGAGGATAATTACTTCCGGCCGCTTGATTAAAACTTCCGCCAGACCGAGCCTTTGTTTCATACCGCGGGAAAAGACGGACGTTCTTTTGTTGGCCGAATCGTCCAGGCCGACCAGATCCATCAGATCCAGTGCACGTTGGTGTGCCTCATTTTCAGGGATGCCGTTTAGTTTTCCGGTATATATCAGGTTCTCTAGGGCCGTCATGCTTTCGTAAAAACCGATACTGTCGGGCATGTAACCTACCTTACGTTTTACCAGAATGGGATGGGTCGTCGCATCGATTCCGCAGACCAGCGCGTTGCCCGACGTGGGTTCGGTAAGCCCCAGCATCATCAGGATGGTCGTAGTCTTCCCTGCTCCGTTCGGGCCTAGCAAACCGAATATTTCGCCTTTTTCGATTTTCAGGTTCAGATCATCGACTGCCTTCAGAGAACCATAACATTTAGTCAACCCCTTCAAATCAATGACAGGATTTTCCATGCTGCTTATCGTCTACCGTATTTTCTGATTAGCTTGAATATTAATCCGATGGCAAGTAAAATCACGAGAATGCCGAGCCAACCGGATAGTGGGGAAGTTTTAACGGTGATACGGAAAGCAGCATCAGCGTTGGCATTCGGGCTCTTGGCCGTCAACGTGGAAACGTAATCCCCCGCTATTGTTTTGTCGGGCACATGTACCTTGGCTGTTACCTCGATAAAACCGGAGGGGTCTATACGCTCTACTTTGGCCGGCTCAAAGGTAACCTGCCATTTGGGGGGTGTCTGGGCTGTCAGCTCCACATCAGCGAGCGGCAGGGTTCCCGTGTTCTTGACTGTGCACACGATTTGCTTCACACTGCCTTCGGTGACATTTTCACTAAGCCGTCCGGAAGGAGTTGTCAATTCAATCTTGTAAGCACCTTTGAGAACTGCTTCAAGATTGAGTCTAAGCGTGTCAACCGGCGAAACGGCTGTTACCGGAATCGCATACTTCCCCGGCTTGGAATAGGGATTTGCGGTGAATTCTACGGATACTTCCTGTGCCGCGCCTGGTTCGACACGGACTGAGGTGACCGGACTGCCCATGGTGCGAAAGGATACCAACCAGCCGGCGGGTACTTTCGCATCCAACGCATAAACCTTTGCCTGGCCAGACCCGTTTTTAAGCGTTGCAGAATAACGGAATGGCTCGTTGGCGCTGGCTTGCAGGTTAAATAAGTTGGTTTGAAAGGTAGGGCCTCCGCTTGGTTTACCCGAAGGCTGCGCTTGTGAATTTACCGAAAGTGCGGCTAAGAAAAGAAAACCGCAAATAGAATAAGCGTTGTACGTTTTGATAAGTGGACAAAAAAGAGACATAATCTAACAAACAAAAGTTATCACTAAGTTTCATTTATTAAAGAATGATTGCAAAGCCTCGTTCGGCCTATGCACCCTAATTGCCGCGAAAATAAAAAATGAGTGAATTTTTCAAAAATCCGTTCAACAAAATTTCACTTCCTGGGCTTGATTATCTCGCTCATCAAAAGAAAAGGGCTGGATTTGGAAAGGCTGAGACATGGGTTAAATGCGAATTTTACCTTCCATAACAATGACGGCCGATCCGCTGATCCAAATGCCTTCGGAGGTGGCGTTGAAGTGAATAACCGATGGTCGTCCGATTTGGGCACCTTGTAGTACTTTGTAGTCAGTCTCTGATCTCACATACCCTTTTTGTAACAGATAGCCGGCCAGCGGTCCGGCGGCGCTTCCGGTTGCCGGGTCCTCATCGATTCCGATGCCTGGATTGAAAAATCGTGCATGGGCAAGGTATTCAGGATCGTTATTCGGGATGGTGAAACAATAAAATCCCTCAAAGCCATACTGTTCTGCGATCTGAATCAAAAGTTTTTTCTCCACCCTTGCATCTCTAAGCGCAGCAGCGTCTTTCAATGGCACCATTAGATGAGTAGCTTCGGTGGAAACCACTGTCGGGGACAGCTGCTGGAATAAAACCTGTTCGGTGTTAAGAGAAAGGGCGCGCGCAACATCTTCCCTGGATACCTGAGCTTCAATCACAGCCGGAATCTGCCGCATACCAATGATGGGGGAGGCAGGGCTGGATTGGTCAACATGCAAAGCAATAATATCGTCCTTCATAACGACATATTGTTTTCCCTGTTGCTGTGAAAAAATGTCCATGCCGGTAAGCAGAGCTGCGGCCACCGCACCGAGCAGGTTGTGACCTGCACCGCCGACTTCGAATCCGGTGGGGGTAAACGAGCGTACTTTTAGCGCATTTTCTTTTTGCGAATAATAAATGAAAGACGTTTCCGAGTAGCCAAACTCGCGGGCAATATCCGCGTAATTTTCAACTAGCAAGTCTGAATCGGTCAGCACCACCGCCAGTGGGTTACCCTTGTATCTCACATCTGAAAAAACATCGAGCACGTAGTAGGAGTAGCTTTTCATAATGCAATATAATCTATTAAGCCCATAAACCCGGCCCGCACACAAGCTTGCTCAAATAACCTTTCGGTGCTGCTTTCCCCATTCGATCATGGCGCTAATCACAGGTTCAAACGAATGGCAGTATTCTTGCACCTCATATTCCATAGCGGCAAAACCTTCGGCATGCGGCTTGCGAATAATGATTTTATTCATTTCAAGTTCGCGGAGCTCGCGTGTGAGCGTACGGGATGGGTGATTGATGCGTTTGGTCAGACATGTTTTTAAAAGTTAGGTATCCCCAAGGATACCGTTTAATGATAGTGCCTTTTTTCATCGTATTCTTGCCAAAAAAGAAACGATGAAAGCAGCACATTCAAAAATAAGCATTCAGCAGGACCCGGCAGCATTCATCGCCATCCATCAGCTTTTGCAGCGCTACACTGATGTCATCAACCGGCGGGATTGGGAAGCATTGCCGGAACTGTTTTGGGAGGATGCGATTTGGCAGGCATTGAAACCTGTTGACATGCAGCTTGCCGGTCTTGCTGCGATCCGCGAAGGCATACCGGCAAGTGTTAGCAGAACCAGTTTTCTGGTGCAGTTTGCGACGGGCGTCGTGATCGAACTGGACAATGGGTTTAGCGCGAAAGTGCGCTCGCACCTGAGCGAGTTAGGGGCATTTCTTCAAACTGGTAAAGGATTGTAGGCAGTAGGTGTATACCGGGATGTAGTTACCAGCCGTGACGGGGTTTGGAAATTCAGCGTGCGTGAATTTGAGCTGCGTTACAATGCAGATAGCATGCCGGCGTTGCTGCCTTAGATTTCTGATTTTCCGGCCAAAATGATTGATAACGTTCGTATGGCATTGCGATTGGTGAATTGAAAAAATAGCGCATTGATTCAGTGGAAGGAAATTACCAGCCTTTGATCGCGCCGCCCTGGAAAACCGCGGCAGCTGCTGCTTCCACTTCTTTTGACTGATACGCTTTTACATAATTTTTTACCTTCTGTTCGTCCTTGTTATCCTCCCGCGCCACGATCAGGTTCACGTATGGCGAGTCTTTGTCCTCGATAAGCAAGCCGTCGCGGGTGGAGATCAGGCCGGCTTTGCCTGCGAAGTTATTGTTGATGATGGCCAGCGTCACATTGGCATCGTCGAGGGTGCGGGGGAGTTGTGGTGCTTCGAGTTCCAGAATTTTGAGGTTTTTGGGGTTTTCTACAATGTCTATCACTTTGGGAAGTAGGCCTACACCTTCTTTGAGCTTGATGAGGCCGTATTTTTGAAGCAGCAGCAAGGAACGGCCTCCGTTGGTCGGGTCGTTAGGGATTACGACCGTGTCGCCGGGTTTGAGGGCTTCAAGGCTCTTGATTTTCCTAGAATAACCGGCAATCGGATACACAAATGTGTTGCCCACGATGGCGAGCTTATAGCCGCGCTGCTTCACCTGCTCGTCGAGGTAGGGTTTATGCTGGAATGCATTCACGTCCACGTCGCCGTGGCTCAGGGCTTCGTTGGGCACCACGTAGTCGTTGAACGTGATCAGCTCCACATCGAGACCATACTTATCCTTCGCGACTTTCTGCGCGGCCACCGCCACGTCGTACTCAGGACCGACGGCGATGCCTACCTTAATGTGGTTCGGGTCCTGGTCCTGCGCCGCTTTCTTCTTGCAGCCGGTCAGTAGAGCGGTTCCGAGTGTGAGTAACAGGAGAATATTTTTACCGTAATTCATATTGCTTTATGTTTAATTTAATATGCTTACCGATGGTCAACCCGCTTGGAAAGCCGGTCGCCTAAAAATTGGATCACAAATACAAGTCCGATCAGCAGCACGAGCACGATATTCATGATCACTGCATCATAACCAATATAACCATACTGGTAGCCGATTTGACCTAAACCTCCCGCGCCCACTGCGCCGCCCATGGCCGAGTAACCCACGAGGGTAATAAGGGTAATGGTGGCGACATTCACCAGCGAAGGAAACGCCTCCGGTAGCAGCACCTTGTACACGATCTGAAATGGCGTAGCACCCATGGCCCGCGCGGCTTCCACGAGTCCGCCGGGGACTTCGATCAGGCTGTTTTCGACCATGCGCGCGATAAATGGCGCCGCGCCCACGCTCAATGGCACCAATGCCGCACTCACGCCGATAGAGGTACCTACCACGGCCCGCGTGAATGGTATCATCCATACAATGAGGATGATAAATGGAATGGCCCTGAAAACGTTGATCACAACGGAAATCACGCCGTTGAGGGTGCGGTTTTCCAAGACCTGCCCCTGGCGCGTCAGAAAAAGGATAATGCCGGTCGGCAGACCGAGGATAAACCCGAAAATGCCAGCGGTAATAGTCATAAATACGGTTTCGCCCAGGCCCGAAAGCAGCAGCGACACGACAGGGTCAGACATAGCCTAGCAATTCAACTTTAATATGATGGTAAATGAAGAAATCGATCGCTTTCTGATAGTTTTCGGACCGGCCGGAAAGCGCGGCAAGTATCACGCCGAAATGCTTGTCGCCGATGTGGTCCATTTGCGCGCTGATGATCTTCGTATCGATCTCGAACAGCCGCGCGGCCTGCGAAAGTAATGGCTGGTCGGCCGTGTCTCCGGTCAATTGCAGCCGTAGCAGGGGCGACATGCCTCCTTCGTTAATGGCCGTCACGCGTTGCCGGTAATGCTCGGGAATCTCCACGTGCAGGGACGCACTGATAAACGACCGCGCGAGTTCCGTCCTGGGATTGGAGAAAACCGCATGCACTGCACCTTTCTCCACCAGCTTGCCATGACTGATTACGGCCACATCGTGGCAAATCGATTTCACGACATTCATTTCGTGGGTAATGAGCAGGATGGTAATTTTCAAACGGCGGTTAATGTCTTTCAAGAGCGCAAGAATGGAGGCCGTCGTGCCCGGGTCGAGGGCGCTGGTGGCTTCGTCGCACAGGAGTATTTTCGGGTTATTGGCCAAGGTACGGGCAATGGCTACACGCTGTTTTTGTCCGCCCGAAAGTGCCGCCGGATAATCGCCCGCCTTATCCTGTAAACCCACGAGCCGCAACAGTTCCGAGACACGCTCTTTAATTTCGTGCCTGGGGCGGTTGTCCAGTTCGAGCGGGAATGCCACATTGTCGAAAACCGTCCGCGAAGCAAGCAGGTTGAAATGCTGGAATATCATTCCGATCTGCCGGCGTTCCAGAGCCAGCTCGCGATCGGAGAGCGTGGTAAGGCTTTTTCCGTCGATGATCACATCCCCACTCGTAGGTTTTTCCAGCAGGTTCACACAGCGGATGAGCGTACTTTTGCCCGCGCCCGACTGCCCGATCACCCCGAAAATCTTACCCCGCTCCACTTTCAGCGACACGCCGGCAAGGGCGGTTACATCCCGGTCTTTCTGTTTGAAAATTTTGGTAACGTTTTTAAGCTCGATCATGGATCAAAAAAAGGCATGCTGCTAATCGGCCTGCAATGTAATCTATAAAGTCTATGGATTAATAATATTTTTGATTTTCTTTGAGGCCGGTCTCGATTCATATTTGCACAAGGAACAACACCATCTTGTTATGAAAGCCCAAAACATTTACCTCAGTATCATTTTTTCACTATCCGTGCTGACCGTAACGTATGCTCAAGGCGACGGCTCGCACCAAATTTCCAAAGACGATCAGGTTCAAATCAACGCTGTCCTGGATGCTTATCTGAATACCTTCAATGCCAGGGATCTGAAAGGCTGGGAGGGGACTTATCATTTCCCGCATTACCGGCTCGCCAGCGGTAAAATGTCGGTGCTGGAAAAAGCCGGCTTGCGGGATTCTGCCAATGTTTTCGGTCCGCTGATCAAGGCCGGCTGGGATTACAGTAAATGGGACCACCGCAATGTTATCCAGGCTTCCGAAAACAAAGTACATGTTGATACCAGGTTCACGCGATACCGCAAAGATGGCAGCGTGGTAGCGTCCTATGAGAGCCTGTACGTGTTGACAAGGGAAGCGGGCCGCTGGGCGGTGAAGTTGCGGTCGAGTTTTGCCGAATAGTTTTTAGTGATTTTGATTGATTCTCTTTACCTATTAACTCTCCCAGAAAAGTGGCATCCAAAACCCGCATTCGTAAACCGATTTTCATCTCTCTTTTACTCGTTGCAGCCCTGGCTTTGTGGGCGTTCTGGCCATTGGACAGCGACAGCTTCCTGATTCCGCAGGACAAAAATGCGGTCGACCGCAAGGAGGCTTTCCTGAATGAACCTGTGCGTGACTCCGCTTTCAGAAAGCCCAATATCATCGTCCTGGTGGCCGACGATCTTGGTAAAACCGACCTTCCCATTTACGGTAATACCGTCGTAGAAGCGCCGCATATCACCGCATTATCGCGTGAAGGGGCATTGTTCAACCAGGCCTACGTAACGGCGCCCATCTGTTCGCCTTCGCGGGCGGGACTGCTAACGGGCCGGTACTAGTTGAATCCTCCGGTCAGAATGGATCGGTGGATGGGATGATTTTAGGGTGAAACAGCAGCTTTGCTTCGGCGATATCCCTGTACAATGTGTAGTTATATGGAGCCTGCCTGAGTAGCTTCGAAGTCTCCCGTAGCAGATTGAGCATCGATACATCCTTCGCCAGTCAGTATGCTTCAAGTAAACGCCGGTCAATAAGTTACCTTAAGTGTTAATCGCCAAAAACGATACCTTGTGAATGTACAAGTAGTTTGATTAAAAAATGAAACTACATCTAACCTTCACTCTAAATTTTCTCCAATGGCTTTCAAACCCAGACCAGATCAGCAGTACTATCTTATTCCTAAACACAGTGAAAAAGAGAAGGAAGTAATGGCGCTTGGCATCGACAACGGCGACCGTGGCACACGGTTGCGGCTGAAAAAATTCAATCCTGAATCGGCTAAACAGAAATTCAGATTCGACAGGTCGCCCGGCTTTTGCTGGATCAAGCTGCCTGCCTATGATCTCTACATGGACGTGGCTTCCGAATCTCAGGCAGATGGTGCCGATGTTGTAGCATGGGCGTGGTTTCCAAGAGGCCAGAATCAAATGTTCGAGCTTGTCCCGGCCGGAGACGGCTATTACCGTATCATGGCCAGACACAGCCGGAAATACATGGATGTTTACGGCGCTGAGAAAACAGAAAAGGGTGTTTTGGTGCAGCACCGGCTGATGGGATCGGATAACCAGCTATTCAAGCCTGTTCTGGTGGCGAACCAGCCCGTTGGTGCAAGTCCCGTCTCATTTAAGGAATCCAACGAGCTTTTGCGGACCGGCGTGCTGGGCGTCATAGGACTTGTCCCCGAGGTAGGTGCAGGATTAAAGTTTATTGTAGGTTATTTCTGGAAGGAAGAAAATAAACTGGCCGCCATTTGGGAACAGATGAAGAGCTATGTTGACAACCGGATTGTTGAATTTATCATGGCCGACAAGCTCAAATCCATGGGCGAAGAACTGGTTGGAAAAATCAATTCCATCAAACAGATCCACGAATCAAAAAGTACTGACAAGGGTATCAGGTTGATGGGCGTCCTTGACCGTTTAATCGAAATGGAGCCGCGTTATGTTAACCAATCGCACGAAGTATTGCCTTACCTGGTCGGATTTGGAACGATCGTAATTACGCTGTGCCATACGATAGCGACAGAGTTCGAAACGCTTTACCATCGGAAGCCGACTGAGGACGAAAAGGAGGAAAACCTCAAAAAGCTGTTAGAAAAAATCAGCTACTATTCCACGAAAGTCGAGGAAAACAGGACCCGTATTATGGCACTCCGCATGGAGAAGATTCCGGAGGTGTCTTTATTTAGGGCAGGGAACGACAATGATTCCAGGGGTAAAATGCGATGGGAAGACAATGATACTATTCAAAGGGAAATAGCGGACTTTGAAAACAGGGAGTGCCCGCTGCTCAACGATTCCGAAGGCCAGACAGCCGGACAGTTCTTTTCAGATGAAACCGGTGAAATTATCAGGACCGGCGACACCGCGCAACCCAATGCGCGTGATTGGTCGAGGGCTGATGATTATTACGATGGGTGGCAACTGTATTGGGACCGGTACTGGTCCAAAGAGCACCCCTACGTTTTTACCGACCACAAAGAGCGCGCGGATTTCGCCTTGAAGCAACGCAGGAAACAGGTGGAAGTCCAGTATAGTGCCGAGCTTGATGAGTTCCTTTCGGCAGCCAGGTTCTGGAAATATTTTGATTCTTCGGTACCTCGCTATCAGGAAGTTAAAATATCGAAATCTGTCGGCAAGTTTGGCGGGATGGACGCCAATACATCATTTGAGGGTGTTGAGGACAAACCAATTACCTCAGTTAAATTCTTCTCGAACGACGGGAAAATTTGTGGAATAGAGGTCTTTTACGACCGGGCCTCCGAGGGGTTGAAGGGTAGTAGAGGAAATGCCGAAACAACCTTGGAATTAGGCGCAGGAGAGTATATCAGCTCGGTCTATGGGTTTGCATGGAATAAAATTTCGGGGCTGTATTTCTCAACCAATAAAGGCAATGTAAAAGGTACGGGAAGGCTTGATACCTGGTATGCTGGCTATAAAGACGATAGCCATTTCTTTACTGCGGATTTACCGGACACGCTGAACGCAAAGTTGGTGCGGGTTTCGGGGGCCCATAATGGAGAGGTGCTGCAACAACTTACTTTTCATTGGGAATATATGTACTAATGTAGTTCCGGCTTTTATTACTTGCAGGGGCACCAATGGGAACACTGGTGCCTCTGCATGGACGCTGAGAAATCGCATCATCCATTTAACCTGATCGGAAGCTGATACACCCGTTTTCCGGTCGCGGCGTAGACAGCGTTGCAAAGTGCCGGGGCGAAGGGCGGAACGGGCGGTTCACCCACGCCTGTCGGCTTGTCTTCGCTGTCGATAATGTGCACATGAATCTCTTTGGGCGAGTCGGGCATGCGGATGATTTCGTAACCATCAAAGTTGTTCTGCTCTACGCGGCCGTTCTTGAATGTGATCGCGCTTTTTAGTGCAAAACTTGCTGCAAACTGTGCCCCGCCTTCAAACTGGGATTTGATCCGGTCGATGTTGACTGCCGTCCCGCAATCAACCGCGTAGTGAACGTGAGGAATGGAAATCTTGCCGGATGCGTCTACTGTGACTCGTACAACGCATGCGACATAAGTCAGAAAGCTTTTATGCGCGGCAAAACCAAGTCCCGAGCCTTTGGGAAGCTTTTTACCCCATCCTGATTCTTTGGCGACGCGCTCGATGACGGCTTTCATACGCCGCGTCTCCCACGGATAGTTGGCAATGTCCTCGCCGTAATTTGGGTAGGTACCTTTGACTATTTCTTCATTGAAGGTGATATTCCGGTCCGGGCCAAGTAAATCCAGTGCATGCGCAACCGGGTCCATGCCCCTGGCTTCGGCAACCTCGTCGAGCATGGTAGCGATCGCGAAAACCTGCGGGATATTCCTGACCGATCTTAGCCAGCCCACACGGAGCTGCGTTTTGGCGTCATGGGTCTCAATACGGATAGCCGGTACATCATAGGGAAAGTCAACCGCGCCGAGCATCATTTCGCCATCGTCGGGTTGCATGACGGAGATGTCGGAGGTGGCTGAAATGGATGGATATGCAATATGGTGGTTCCAGCCCGATAGCTTGTTGTCCTTGTCAATGGTGGCTACCACATGCTGTACGCTCAATGCGTGGAAGTAGTCGTGATGGATATCGTCCTCTCTGGTCCATTGTACTTTAATAGGTAGGCCGGTCTGTTTGGCCAGCATCGCAGCTTCTACAATAAAATCAGGTTTGGATTTACGGCCAAACCCACCGCCAAGCAAGGTCACATTGACTTTTACCTTCTCGACGGGAAATCCCAGTACTTCCGCTACCACATCGCGGGCGCCCTGTGGATTCTGGGTGCAGGCCCAGATTTCACAAAAGCCATCCTTGACTACCGCCAATGCACAGGGTGGTTCCATTGTGGCATGCGCCAGGTGAGGGGCGATGTAAGTTCGTTCGATGGTTTTCCTGGCGTTGGCCCTGGCGGATTTGAAATCTCCGCGGTTACGACGCGGGGTACCTTCTCCGCCCGACACCTTTTGGACCAGTTCCTTAATTTGCTGATTGGAATCGTAAGACGCGTTCGGGCCCAGGTCCCAAGTTACTTCCAGCAGATCGCGGCCCTTAATGGCGGCCCAAGTGTTTTCCGCGATCACGGCCACGCCGGCCAAAGGCTTGTTCAGCGTCGCAGGCAGGCCTGCGCCTTTGATGGAAACCACCTGGAGTACGCCGGGAATAGCCCGTGTTTTTTCATCGGTAAAAGACTTGACCGATCCTCCCACGACCGGGCAGCGCTTGATGACAGCCACCTTCATACCCTCAACTGCTGCATCGATGCCGAAAACCGCCTGGCCGCTGGTGATTGCGGGTAAGTCGATGATGGAAGTGGCTTTGCCAATCATACTGAACTGCGCGCGGCTTTTGAGCTTGATGTCCTTTGCGGCGGGAACGGGCAGTTCAGCGGCTTCTCCTGCCAGTTCTCCGAAGCCTATCTTCCGGGCGGATGTTTTATGAATGACCTGGCTGCTTTCCGTGTCGCATTCGGAGACAGGCACGTCCCATCGTTTCGCAGCTACCTGTATGAGCAACTGTTTGGCGACGGCACCAGCCTCGCGCATAGGTTTGTAAAACATCCGGATAGAGAATGAACCGTCCGTGTTCTGGTTGCCGTACTTTTTCTCATCCCCCTCGGCTTGCACGATTTGCACCTTGCCCCAGTCGGCGCCTAACTCGTCGGCCACCACAAGGGGTAGCGATGTGCGGATACCCTGGCCCATTTCAGACCGGTGGGCGATAATGATGACTTCACCGGAATCGGAAATTTTCAGATAAACGTTCGGGGCGAATGGGCCTTTCTTGTTGCCTTTATTATCACAGCTAAAAAGGCTAACACCCAGTACAAAGCCTCCGGCGAGCATGCCGCCTGCCTTTAAAAAATCCCTTCTGGTGGCCTTGAAAACTTCCGAAGCTACCCGCTGCTGTTTCTTTTTTGGAAAAGCCAAATATTTCATAGGATTGCTTATTGAGAAGTTAAGACTTTAAACCCGAAGAAGCGGTCAGTATCGCAGCCTTGATACGGTTGTAGGTGCCGCAGCGACACAGATTCCCTGCCATCGTCTGCTCGATTTCGTCTTCGGAGGGTTTGGGATTAGATTTTAGCAGCGCGGCTGCATTCATGATTTGTCCTGTCTGGCAATAGCCGCATTGCGGTACGAGGTGCTTTTGCCAGGCGAGCTGCAAAGGATGGTCGCCGTGTTCGGAGAGGCCTTCAATGGTGGTGATCTTGTTCTCCCCAACTGCGGAAACCGGGACGCTGCACGAGCGGACGGCCGTGTCATTCAGGTGAACGGTGCACGCGCCGCACTGGGCAACGCCGCAGCCGAATTTGGTGCCCTTTAGTCCGATCAGGTCCCGCAGCACCCACAGCAGCGGCATATCTTCCAGCGCCTCTACCATGTGTTGTTTTCCATTAACAGAAATTGAATAGTTCGCCATATGATAAACTATTAGGGGTTACAAAAGATGGGTTTGTCCTATTTCAACAAAGGCAAACCATCTGATATTGGCCTTAATATAATTATTTATTAAATGAATTTAATTTTTCAATGTAAACGGCGAATGTCACCAGGTTGCCGGGAACGCAACCTGGTGACAAAGATACCCGTAGCTGGAACGAACCGGATAAAGACAATCAAACCAAACATTAAGAAATTCAAACCGGTTTTTGGTTGAATGATGCAGCGGAGCTGATCCGGCGTCAGATACGCTCTCCGCTGAAATTATTTCCGGATCTGCCTTATTTCGCATCCGGATATTTTCCCAGGATTTGCATCGCCTCTTTCGCAAATTGTCTGCTGAGACTGCCCGCATCGTTCACAGGGTTCTCCATGGATCCGCGCCAGAGCAGCTCGTTGTTTTTGGCGTCTATGACATCGATCATCAGCGTGCCGTCGGTATAGTGTTCCTGATGATAGCCGGTGTTCCAGGGGTTGTAATAGCCCGCGTAGGCTATCGGTATCAACTGACCATGAAAGTAGTAAGCGCGAGGGCCGAAGCCATAGCCATAATAGGGATAGACGGGCGGGTTGGGGACATTTTCGGTTTTTTGGGTGGTGAAAATGTGGTACATCAGAAGCAGGTCAGGATGCTGGTCATCTTCGACGATGCCTTTTTTTGCAAACTCGTTTTTCACTGCCGAATGGATGTTTTCTTCGGTGATTGTATTGGATAGCTGGGGAAGCTGCGAAGTTTTTTCTTCGGGTTTTACCCAGGTGTATTTTTTATAGTTGGCAAGATGGGCCGAATCGACCTGATCTACTTTCACCGAGGCGCAGCTGGCCAGGGCAAACAGCGTAGTAACTAGCAATGCGTGGATGCCGGTTTTCATAACAATGTTGGTTTAAAGTTTGAAATGGAAGTGCTTTGCGCGGTCAGATGTTCTTTTTGATATAAGCTTTCAGCTTTGCGGTTTGGTGTTTCAAATCCTGTTTGGCTTTTTGGACATCTGCCCCTGCGCCGTGCTCTGCTGTTTGTAGAAGGGCCCGCGTTTCGCTGACGAGCTTTTTGCCTTCTTGCTTTACGGACGCTTCGCTGTAGGCCGTTTTTCTTTCCAGGCCGTCGAGCGTTACCCGCAGGTGGTCATTGGATTTGACTTCAAACTCGGGCAGGCTTTCCCATTTTTCGATCGCGTAGTGCGTCACCATCATTTCGGCCGGCCAAAAACCTTTTTTGAGCTCGGCAGACGTTAATTTTCCTTCCCCGGCAAGCTTTTGCAGCTGTTCAAGGTGTTTGACAGATTTGGAAAATTCGGTTTTCAGCTCTCCTTTGTCCAGGGCTCCTTCGGTTCGGATAGCCGTAATGCCTTCGCCGATTTCCGTGGCTGCTTGTTTGTATTCTTTACCATCCAGGTATTTTACAGCCGCGTCAAAATGCTTTTCTGATGCTGCCAACACAGGTTCAGCGATTTCTTCGCTCTTGTAGGTAGTATCGTAGGCGACTTTGTCGTCTTTTAGCGAGTCGGCCTCGTATTTGGCTTCGGCTTTTTTTCTGCTTTCACATCCTGTTTGCAGAATACCGATGCCCAAAGCTGCCATCGCTGCGGAGAAAATGAATTTCGTTTTCATGATTTCAAATTTTGATTGAATAGATCTTGCGTTACTTCGGTGGGAACCGAACGAAACGAATGTAGAAGGTGTAGCTGCAACCGACAATGCAGGATCGGCCGAGAGGCTAAAAGTGTCGTTGAAATCACCTTATGAATCGTTAGGCTCAACGCTCGGATGTGGACCAAGCAGATCCAGGGATTGCCAAGGTGAAATGTGGCGGGAAAATCAAGAAAACGATGCTACCTTCACGGTGATGAATCGGTGGGTAATCAATTGGTGGCTGATCCTGATAGGGATTGTTGGTTGGGTGAGAAGTGGTGCTGCCCAGCCTGACGCGTCGCGGCCGGCGGACTATCAATTTGTTCGCTACAACACCGAAAAAGGACTTTCTCATAATCAGGTCAATTGTTTTTTGAAAGACAGCCGTGGATTCGTGTGGATAGGCACGGCCAATGGGCTCAACCGCTTCGACGGCTATTCTTTTAGGGTATTCAACCGTGAGCCGGCCGATTCCGCCAGCATTTCAGACCACCAGGTGAATGCATTGTTTGAAGATCCGGAAGGTTATATCTGGATAAGGACCCTGTTCGGCTTCAATATCTACGACCCGGTTACCGAAACGATCGATCGCAATGCGAACCGCGCTGCAAAGCGTTTCGGACTGCCGGACGCCGATTTCAACCGCATTATCAAGACCCGTTCGGGTGATTATTGGATCAGTCACAACAAATTGGGCTTGCTGAAATATCGTACAGCTTCGAAGCAGCTCATCAAGGTCAGGTTCGGGCCTACACAGGATGTGCCGGGGACGCGTACGATTTCGGATTTCGACGAGGACGCACAGGGGAATCTCTGGGTCGTATGCGACGACGGTTTCCTCGCCCGGGTAAATGCCCGCACGCAGGTGGTCGACATCCGAAGCGCATTGTTGCAGCGCCGTAACCTGGGTAAGCTATCCAATCACAAGGTCTTTGTAGATGAACAGGGCGAGCCCTGGGTGTACATCGTCAAAGCGGCTGTCGGGGCATTTAATTTCGATTTTAAAAAGAATACGCTACGCATTGCTGGAACGGCCGGGCCCGATTTTAAGCTCAGTAACAATGCTGTAAGCGCGATGATTTCCGGTCCCGACGGTCGGATCTGGATCGGTACCGACCACGGAGGCATCAATATCCTCGACAAGCAAACAGGCAGGGTCTCCACGCTTCGCTCCAATCCCGGTGATCCCCGGACAATTAGCCAGAACAGCATTCAGGCTTTGTACAAGGACGCTACCGGCATGATCTGGGCGGGTACGTTCAAGCAGGGCTTTTGTAATTACCACCAGCATCTCTTCCGTTTTTCGCTTGTACGTCATCTGCCCGGCGATGCGGGCAGCTTGCCATTCGATGACGTGAATGTGTTTGCAGAAGACCGTAAGGGGAATCTCTGGGTCGGCACCAATGGAGGCGGGCTGATTTACTATGACCGCGGCAACAACAGCTTCCGGCAGTACCGGAACAAGCCAGGAGATGCCGGTAGCCTTAGTAACGACGTGATCGTGAGCCTGTTTCTCGACCGGCAGGATGTGCTTTGGATCGGGACTTACTTTGGGGGACTCAACAGTTTCGACGGACAGAAATTTACCCGCTACCTGCACGATCCGGCCGATTCGACCAGCCTGATCGACGACCGGGTTTGGGAGCTGTTCGAAGATTCGCAGCGGCGATTGTGGGTAGGTACCATGGCCGATGGGCTAGATTTGTTCGACCGGTCATCGAAGGTATTCAGGCATTACCGCAACCTGGCGCCCAATTCCGTAAGCTCTGATTACATTTCGGCCATGCTGGAAGACAAGCAGGGCAATCTCTGGATCGGAACCGCGAATGGGATCGATGTGCTGATGCGTCAGACTGGACGTTTTGTACATTATAAGCATACCGACGGCGATGCTAACAGCCTCAGCAGCGACGCGGTGACCTCGCTGGCGCAGGATAATGCCGGTACGATCTGGGTAGGGACCTCCGAAGGCCTCAACCGGTTCGATGCCGCACGAAATGCATTTGTAACTTATGATACCCGTCACGGACTGCCCGACAATTCCATATTGACCGTAGTGATTGACGCGCGTGGGCAATTATGGCTTGGTACTCCGAAAGGCGTAGTGAATTTCCGCGCAGGCAAACAGGTACGCACCTATAATGAGGTCGATGGTTTGCAGGGCCGCGGGTTCAACGAGAATGCGGCACTCCGGTTGCGTTCGGGCGAGTTGGTTTTCGGCGGGGCCAACGGCTTTTCGATTTTTGATCCCGCACGCGTGACGGATGAGCGCGCCGCTGCGAAAGTGATGCTGACCGATTTTCAGATTTTCAATAAAAGCATTCATCCCGGAATGCTCGCGGACGGCAGCAGGGTTCTTGAAAAATCCATTTCAACAACGGAACGCATCGTGCTGGAACACAGCCAGAATGTATTCACCATTGAATTTGCAGCGCTGAATTTCCTTCATTCCGAGAAAAATCATTATCTCTATACTTTACAGGGCTTTAATGACCAGTGGTTTGAGGCCGATAACACCCGTCGCGTCACCTACACCAACCTTGACCCGGGCAATTATGTATTCAAGGTTAAAACGAAAGAAGGCGGCGCAGTGACTGAACGCCGGCTGGAAATCAGGGTATTGCCGCCGTTCTGGCGGACGCCCTGGGCCTATTTACTGTATTTCTTGCTGATCGCGGGCGCATTGATGATCGCCCGCTGGATACTGATCGAGCGGGAACGGATGAATTTCAAGCTCGAACAGGAGCGGCGCTATGCCCAGCAAATGCATGAGCTGGATTTGATGAAAATCAAGTTTTTTACCAATGTAAGCCACGAGTTCCGGACGCCGCTGACGCTTATGCTCACGCCGCTCGAAAATCTGTTGCGCGGTATCCGTTCGGACCATACCGTACACCGGCAGCTCTCGCTCATACACCGCAATGCGCAGCGGCTGCTCAATCTGGTAACGCAGATGCTCGATTTTAAAAAGCTCGAAGTCGAAGAGACCCGTTTCATGCCCGAGCGCGGAGATATCGTGCAGTTTATAAGGCAAATCACGCAGACGTTCTCCGACCTTTCAGAGCACAAGCATATCCGGTACCGGTTCGAAAGCGACCTCGAATCGCGCTATGCCGATTTTGACCAGGATAAACTCTCGAAAGTGATGTATAACCTGCTGTCGAATGCATTCAAATTCACGCCCGAAAACGGCCAGGTGACCGTGCGGCTGCGGACGGCGGAGCAGGAGGGCAGAGAGGCTCTGGAAATCAGCGTCGAAGACTCCGGCATCGGAATCCCGCCCGACGCGCAGCAGAAAGTTTTCGACCGTTTTTACCAGCACCCGATGCCCGGCCATATCATGAACCAGGGCAGCGGTATCGGCCTTTCCATCGCCGGGGAATTTGTGAAAATGCATGGCGGAACCATTGACCTGGAAAGTGAAGTAGGCAAGGGCAGCACGTTCATCATCACATTGCCCCTGCGCGAAAGCCTTGCGCGGGAGTTCCCTGCGCACATAACGGAGGCAGCCCCCGTGGACGCGGAGCGCATCGAAATTGATCTTACCGAGGAAAAAGCAAGTAAAGAAAAGCCCCTGATCCTGCTCGTGGAAGACAACGACGAGTTCCGGGAGTATCTCCATGAAGTGTTCCGGAAAAAGTACCGCATCCTGCAAGCCGCTAATGGCCGCGCAGGCCTGGACATGACCCTTGAACACATCCCTGACCTGATCGTGAGTGATGTGATGATGCCGGAAATGGATGGGATCGAGCTCTGCCGGATCATTAAAACCGACCGGCGTGTGTCCCACATTCCGGTGGTGTTACTCACTGCGCGCGCAGAGGACGAGCAGCAATTGCAGGGATATCAAACCGGCGCCGATGCCTACGTGACCAAGCCGTTCAGGCTGGATATTTTGCTGGTCAGGATCTCGAACCTGATCATGCAGCGCGAGCAGTTGCAGAAGCAGTTCCAGCAGCACGTGCAGATTCGCCCGAATGAAGTGGCCGTGCGGTCGATGGACGAGCAATTTGTTAATAGCGCCGTAAAAGTAGTGGAGGACAACCTCGCTAATGCCGAATACACCGTGGAACAGCTAAGCGAGGCGATGTCGATGAGCCGGGTTTATTTGTATAAAAAAATACTTTCACTCACGGGTAAAACACCGGTCGAGTTCATCCGCATTATCCGCATCCGCAGGGCAGCCGGTTTGCTGGAAAAAAGCCAGCTGACGGTCTCTGAGATCGCTTACCAGGTAGGCTTCAACAATCCCAAGTACTTCGCTAAGCTCTTCAAGGAGGAATATCAGATGCTGCCGACCGAGTACCGCAAAAAGCAAGGCGCAGAGGCGTAGTGCCTGTTCCGGAGCGGCCGGAAAACTCCAATTTGCAGAACAGTAATTTCTCAGGCCTTTTGGTGATTGATATTGGAATAGTGCAACATGCTATTCTGATACTCTTATTGCCGTTCGCTAACGCATGCTCATTACTTGCTCACCTATTCGTGCCGTTTGTACATGCTCAAACTGGAATAAAGGGTGAAAAAATAGCCCGATTTTTCGCGCTGGTTTACAAATGATGCCCTATTTGTAAACATTTGGATCCCTTGCCGCATGGTTTTAAAGGACACATTTGTCCAACTATTCATTCGATTGATCCCATTGTCCGGTGCGCAACCCCGGGATATCGGAAATGTCTAAATCGGGATGAAGCGATAGTCACTTTTTAAAACAAAACAACATGCAACAAAATTTGTACGAAACAAGGCGGGCAAAGCGGCGTTTGCGCTTTCTGGCCGGGTTGCTGCGACCTCTCCTTCTGTCACTCGGGATCATGAGTACAGCCGTCGGCGCATTTGCGCAGTCGGAAACTAAAAGAGTTATTACGGGGACGGTCGTTGCCCTGGAACGAGGTGATGAAATCCCCGGCGTGAGTGTGGTGGTAAAGGGCACGTCCAACGGTACGACAACCAATACCAATGGGGCGTTTTCGATTGAAGCGGCGTCGGGCGGCACGCTCGTGTTTTCCTTCATCGGGTATGAGACGCAGGAGGTGGCGATCGGAAACAAAACCAAAATCGACATTAAACTGAAAGAAAGCATTTCCTCGCTGGAAGAAGTGGTGGTAGTAGGGTACGGGGAAATGAAAAAGACGGACGTTTCCAGCTCACAGGTCACGGTATCGGGTAAGGATTTGAGCAAAACCATCAATACCTCGCTCGAACAAGGCTTGCAGGGCCGCGCAGCGAACGTGCTCGTGCAGCAGAACTCCGGCCAGCCCGGGGCGGCACCGTCGGTACTGATCCGCGGGTTGAGCTCGCTCACCGGTACCACGCAGCCACTATATGTGATTGATGGTGTGCAGATCAAGCCTGATAACATGAAGGACGATCCCAACAACCGTCCGACAGGCTTTTCGAACATTCTTTCGAGCATTAACCCCGACGATATCGAGACCATCAACGTTTTGCAGGGCCCTTCCGCCACCGCCATTTACGGTGCAGTAGGTGCGAACGGTGTTGTGATGATCACCACCAAGCGTGGTAAGGCAGGCGAGGCGAAGATCACCTTCAATTCACTGGTGACCGTGCAGGCGGAGCCTAAGCATATCAATGTGATGAACCTGCGCGAATATGCGCAGTTCAGAAACGAAGCTGCGGCGGTAGGCAGCACGGCGAGCGAGCCGCAGTTTGCCGATCCATCGGTGCTGGGCGATGGTACCGACTGGCAGAGCGCGCTTTTCCGGCCTACGACCCTTCAAAAATACTCGTTGGGACTCAGCGGCGGTACCGAAAAATCGACCTATTATCTGTCGGGGGAATATTTCAATCAGAAAGGGATCGTGGAAGGTTCGGGTTTCAAACGCTACAACAGCCGTTTGAACCTTGAAAACCAGACCCGCAGCTGGCTGAAAATCGGTGCGAATATGAGTGTGGGTATCACCGAGGAAAAAGTGAATACCAACAACGGCGGCATTATCCAGCTGGCTCTGGACCAGAACCCAAGCGTGCCCGTTACCAATCCCGACGGGAGCTGGGGAGGACCTACTTCCACGCAATTCCAGTTTTCGAACCCGGTGATGATCTCAAAGATTTACAACGATTACAACCGCCGTACGTCGATCCTGGGAAGCCTTTTTGCCGATGTGAAGCTGGCCAAAAACCTTACCTGGCACACCGAAGCGAACGGTAGCGCCGAATTTTTGAAATACTATTCATTTCACCCGTCGTATACCATTGGCGGTTACGTGGTGTCACAGGATGCGGCCACCTCGACCCGCTCAGTGAATACCAATACCTGGTGGAGCTTGCATAGCCGATTAACCTATGATTTGAAACTCGGCCGCCATGGAATCAACCTTATGGCAGGTCACGAGGCGCAGGAGTTTGCTTACGAGTCGCTCTCGGGCACGCGTAAGAAGTTTATTACCAATACCATCGAAGAGCTTTCCGGCGGTGATGCTTCGGTGATTTCCAATGTGAGCAACAATAGCGGCAAGGGTGGCGGCTCGCGCGAATCGTATTTCGCCCGTGTGAATTACAGCTTCAACGAACGCTATTTCTTGCAGGGAACTTACCGGATGGATGGTTCCTCCTCATTCCGTGAAGGCCGTCGCTGGGGTAATTTCCCGGCGGTATCGGTGGCGTGGCGCGTGTCGGAGGAGCCTTTCCTGAAAAATGTGAAAGAGATTAATGATCTGAAACTGCGTTTTGAGGTAGGTCGCTCGGGTAACCAGGGCAGCGGCGGCAATGCGATTTACTCGACTTTGCAAACTGTGCCTACCGGCTGGGGAACGGGCTTCCTGGCCTCCAATTTCGCCAACCAGTTTCTGACCTGGGAAAAGGACGATGTGATCAACGGCGGGCTCGACCTGCACATGTTCGGCAACCGCGTGGAGCTGATCGTAGATGCGTACATCAAGAACATTACCAGCCTCATTACCGTCAACTCCTATCCATTTACCTACGGCGGCGACATCGCTTACTCGCCCGGCTACCTGAGCTGGCCGGCAGTGAATGCAGGTTCGATGAAAAACCGCGGTATCGGCTTCACGTTGAACACCGTGAATATCGATAAGGGCGGTTTTTACTGGAAAACGGGGATTAATCTCTCCTTTGACCGCAATAAGGTAACTTCGCTCCTGAACCCGATTACACCGATCTGGAATGCCACATCGGTAGGTTTCAAAACAGAGGTTGGTCAGCCCGCCAGCATGATTACCGGCTACATTGCCGACGGTCTTTTCCAGGATGCCAATGATATCAAGAACCACGCCATACAGACCTCGAATGGTCAATTGACGATCAACCCGGCAACCGGCAGCTGGGTAGGAGATACCAAGTTCCGCGACCTGAACGGCGATGGCGTGATCGACGCCGAAGACCGTACCGTGATCGGTAACCCCTGGCCGAAATTTACCCTCGGTTTCAATAACAACTTGACCTACAAGAATTTCGAACTGAATGCCTTCCTGACCGGAAGTTTTAAAAACGATATTCTCAACTATCCGCGCTACCGGGCCGAAATACCTGGCAACGGCGGGGTGTTCGGCAACCAGTGGAAATCGGTGGCGAACTACGCCAGGCCAAGCAGCTACAATGCGGCCGATGCGGAGACGGTGACGCTCACCAACCCGGGTTACGCCATTCCGCGCATCGCGCCGGGTGATCCGAACGCCAACAATCGTATGAATACTAATTTCATCGAGGACGGCACCTATGTACGCCTGAAAAACATCACGATCAGCTACAACTTCCCGAAATCCATGCTGAAAGACTTCTTCATCAGAGGTTTGCGGGCGTCTGTGGGAGCGCAGAACCTGTTCACGATCACGAAATATAAAGGCTACGACCCGGAGATCGGGATGGTGAACTATGGCGGTACCGTGATGGCCGGCATCGATACGGGCCGTTACCCCTCGGTGCGCATGTATTCATTCGGTTTGCTGGCTGATTTCTAAGCCGTCAGGTCCAACATTTATTTCAAAAAGATATTCATATGCAATTCAAATTCAGATTCATAGCGGCTATCGCGGCAATGATGCTCTTGCAGGGATGCGGCGAGGAGTTCCTCAACCACCCGCCGCTGGACGCGATGACGTCGGGTAACTTTTACAAAACCGACGACGAGATACTGGCCGGAACAGCGCCGCTCTACAATATCGTTTGGTTCGACTTCAATGATAAGGCCAATATGGCGTTTCAGGAAGCGCGTGCCGGTAACCTCAATTCCAATGACCGCACGGCCTACATTAAGCACGCCATTCCGTCGACTGACGTGAATACGCTGCTGCCGGGGTACAAGTCGTTTTACAAGATCATCGCCCAAAGCAACAATGCCTACAAAGCCATTAAGGAGGCCCAGGGCAGCACCGCTTCGGCAGCTGTAAAAGCGCAGGGCCTGGGCGAATGCCGCTTCATGCGCGCTACGGCCTATTATTACCTGGTAACCTCCTGGGGAGCCGTGCCCATCGTGTACGACAATGTGGCGCAGCTCAACACGCCGCCCGTCCGTAATCGGATCGAGGATGTCTGGAAACTGGTCATCAGTGACTACCGCTTTGCTGCCGAAAATTTGCCGGTAACGGCGGTGCAGGGCCGCCTTACCAAATACTCGGCGGAAGGAATGCTTGCACGCATGTATCTGATGCGCTCGGGCCTGAACCAGAAAGGCAC
This sequence comes from Dyadobacter fermentans, assembly GCF_019924045.1. Classification (GTDB taxonomy): domain Bacteria; phylum Bacteroidota; class Bacteroidia; order Cytophagales; family Spirosomataceae; genus Dyadobacter; species Dyadobacter fermentans_A. The sequence continues at coordinate 275,854 of NZ_JAHXBN010000005.1, forward strand.
CCGCAACCAGTCGGACCTGGACAGTGCGAAGTTCTATGCGGAAAGCGTGATCACCAAAAGCGGCCTTGCGCTCGCTCCTACGTATGCGGAGCTGTTCGAGAGCGCCAACCACAATGCATCGAAAAACAATCCGGAAAGCCTTTTCTCCCTGCAATGGATGCCGGTAAGCAGCCCGTGGGGCGTGAACAACTCGTTCCAGGCGTATTTCGCCTACGACGCCAACATTACCGGTCAGGGCGACGGCTGGGGCGCGGCACAGGGGCTCTCGGCCGACCTCGTGAAGTATTTTACCGAAAATCCGGCCGATTCATTGCGCAGGAAGGCAATCGCGATGTTTGATACCGATGTTTATCCTAACATTCAAAAGGCGACCGGCGGATTGAAATACAACCGTCCTGGTGCATTGTCGGCCATTAAGAAGTACATTATCGGCTCACCGGCGGATAATGGTGGCCTCGGCGGCTTCATGGCGGCGTACATCAACTCCTACATGCTGCGTCTGGCGGAGGTGTACCTGATCTACGCCGACGCGGTGTTGGGCAACAACGCAACCACAGCCGATGCGAAAGCACTGGAGTATTTTAATGCCGTGCGTAAACGGGCGGGTATGCCTGCGAAAACTTCGCTCACTTTCGAGGATATCTTCCGGGAAAGAAGGGTGGAAACTGTGTTTGAGGGTAATTCGTGGAACGAAATCGTGCGCTGGTATTACTTCAATCCTGCCAAAGCGATCGCTTACACGGCTGCGCAGCATAAGGAAAACTACACGATGACCTATACGGCGGGCTCTATCAATCCCAAGAAGTACAATGTGACCTATTCTCCGGCAGAGTATTACCCGCTGACCGACGCCACGCTGTACCTGCCGTTCCCTGAAAGTGAGATCGTAAATGCGCCTACTTTGAAGAACGAACCGGTCGCTTTTGATTTCAGCAAACTAGTCGATTAACCCAAATCTGTAATCACGATGAATTTTAAAAATATATGCAAAACAGGGCTGGGACTTCTCCTGGCAGCAGGTATGCTGCTGTCGTTCCAGAGCTGTAATGACGATGATATCGACGGTGCGCCGTCTATCAGCAATGTGCGGCTGCTCGACCCGACGAAAGCCGACAGCTCGCTGACTGCGGCCGAGCCGGGCAGTCTGATCGTGATCCAGGGGCAGAACCTGGGCAGCGTGCTGAAAGTGTATTTCAATGATTTCGAGGCGAACTTCAACTCGGCATTGGGCAGCAGCTCGAATATTGTCATTACCATTCCTGCCAATGCGCCTACAAAAGCCGTGGACGCGGCTGTGCCCAACAAGATCAAAGTCGTTACCAAGGGCGGAGAGGCTACTTACGATTTCGTGCTGACAGCTCCGGTACCCGTCATTTCGGGCTTGTATTCCGAGTTTGTAAAGGCCAACGGGACGGTGGTGATCAATGGTGATTACTTCTATAATATCAAATCGGTGAAGCTGGGCAGCACCAGTTTGCAGGTCGTGGGCGCGACGGTGAAGCAGATTACCGCTAAAATGCCTGCCACCACTGCTACGGACATTATCACCGTGGAAGGAGAGTTTGGTACTGCCAAAACGACCTTCAAAATGAACGACCTGGTTACAGGAAACATGGTTAATTTCGATGTGCCTGCCACCACCTGGGATGCGGCAGTGTGCTGGGGCGGTGCGCCCATCGTGGCAGCTACCGACGCGCAAGCCATTTCGGGCAAGTTTTCCAGGATTAAGCAAACCAAACTGCCCGCGGCAGGTTATAATGACGGCTGGGTATTCTCGACCTGCTATTTCGACTTCAAATTAGCGGCCGGAGATGCTTCGACACGCCAATTCAAATTCGAACATAACATTGCGGAGCCCTGGAAAGCAGGAAGGTACGAGATTACCATTGGCGCCGGGGGTACCGAGTACGTCTATTCATTCCAGCCCTGGAACTCCACCGAATACGCTTCGGCGGGCTACCTGACCAACGGATGGAAGACCGCCGTTATCGAGCTCTCCGAGTTTAAAAGTGCTTCGGGATCCACCATTGCCGACGTTTCCAAAATCACCGACCTGAAAGTGTCGTTCGGTTCGCCCGACGTGGCTATTGCTTCCTTCAACGGTAGCGTGGACAATTTCCGGATCGTGAAAAAATAGGTACGATGCCGAAAAATACATTATCCGCCATCGGTTGGGCGCTCGCAACACTATTGCCGGGTTGCCCTCCGGTGGCCGGACAAATACAGGTATCACATTTGAAAAGCACTCCATGTTCTACTTAAAGCGTCCAACCCACCAGATACCTTACAGTTTACAGCCTGATGCTTATAGCTTAAAGCGTATCGCTTACACCTTACAACTTATTGCTTTCAGCCTCTTACTAACGCTACTAGTCAGTTTCCAAGCCGGCGCCCAGCATAGTAAACTCGTTAACGAGCCGGTCGACATCAGCGGTGATTTCCGCGATTTTTCCAACACTATTTTCTTTGCAGACAGCCTCGCCGCATTCGACCCGGCTACCGGTGCGGGGAAAATCAAATGGAAAAGAAATGAGCCGTTTTCGGCCCATAACTTCAATAACTCGATGCTGAGCTACAAGCGCTCGTTCAGTAACGAGTTCCCGGCGATTGAATATGCCCAGGATCCTGTTTTGCCATTTTCCATCGAATTCACTTCTCCGCGGACGGTGCGTATCCGTGCGAACACGGGCGCGCAGGGGCCTGCGTCGGGTGCGTCGCTCATGCTTACCGGCGAGCCCGGGAAGGATGCTTCGTGGAGATACAGCCGTATCAGCGGGGGGCATCAGTATACCGGGGCCTACGGTTCGGTGACCATTTATGAAAACCCGTGGAAGATTGTGATTCGCGATGCGAGCGGCAAGGTATTGACCCAAACCCGCAGCCAGGCTGACGGCAAGGCTTCGTACACACCTACATTACCCTTTTCGTTCGTTCGTCGGGCATCCGACTATTCGCGCAGCGTAGCGGCGGTGTTTTCTATTTCGCCCGATGAGAAGATTTTCGGCTGCGGTGAGTCATTTACCCGCCTGGACAAAAACGGGCAGAAACTGGTGCTCTGGACCCACGACCCGAACGGCGTCGAAACCCAGACGATGTATAAACCCATTCCGTTTTACATGAGCTCGCGCGGTTACGGTATGTTCATGCATACCACATCGCCCATTACTTGCGATTTCGGGGCTACTTATGGTGAGTCGAATGCGATGCAGATCGGCGATGAAAACCTGGACCTGTTCGTATTCCTGGGGCAACCCAAAGACATCCTGGATGCCTACACCGACCTTACCGGAAAGGCTTCCATGCCGCCATTGTGGTCGTTCGGGCTGTGGATGAGCCGCATTACCTATTTCTCCGAAGAGGATGGCCGGAATGTAGCCGCCAAACTTCGCCAGAACCGTATTCCTTCCGACGTGATCCATTTCGATACCGGCTGGTTTGAAACGGATTGGCGTTGCGATTACCGCTTCGCACCAAGCCGTTTCAAGGACCCTGAGGGCATGATCGCCGATCTGAAAAAGCAGGGTTTCCGTACCTCGCTATGGCAGCTTCCTTATTTTGTGCCTAAAAATGAGTTGTATTCCGAAATTGTGACAAATGGTTTGGCAGTTAAAAATGCCAACGGCACCCTTCCTTATGAGGACGCCGTGCTCGACTTTTCGAACCCGAATACGGTTAAATGGTATGAAGATAAAATCGCGGGATTGCTCAAACTCGGTGTTTCGGCCATTAAGGTCGATTTCGGGGAGGCAGCGCCATTATCCGGCATTTACGCGTCCGGGCGAACCGGTTTTTACGAGCATAATCTCTATCCGCTGCGTTACAACAAAATCGTCTCCGAGCTGACCCGCCAAATGACCGGCGACAACATTATCTGGGCCCGCAGCACCTGGGCCGGCAGCCAGCGCTACCCGATCCACTGGGGAGGTGACGCCGAAACGACCAACAAAGGCATGGAAGCGCAGCTGCGCGGTGGTTTGTCGCTGGGGTTGTCGGGTTTTACGTTTTGGAGCCATGATATCGGCGGGTTTACCATGAAAACCCCGGAAGATCTGTACCGCCGCTGGCTGCCGATGGGACTGCTCGCCTCGCATTCCCGTACGCACGGGCAGGCGCCCAAGGAGCCCTGGGAGTATGGAGAGGCCTTTCAGAATTATTTCCGAAAGGCCGTAGAGATGAAGTACAAGCTCATGCCCTACATTTACACCCAATCGAAACTCGCGTCGGAAAAAGGGTTGCCGATGGTGCGCGCATTGCTGGTAGAGTTCCCCGACGACGCCGGAGCATGGCTGGTGGATAATCAATATATGCTGGGTTCAGACCTGCTTGTTGCGCCACTTTTCGAAAACGGCAAAACCCGCAGCGTTTATCTGCCCAAAGGCAAATGGACCGACTACCAAACCGGCAAAATCTACGGAAGCGGCTGGCACGAAATCGCAGCCGGGAATCTGGACGTGGTGATCATGGTGCGCGAACGAGCAGTGCTCCCGCACGTTAGCGTAGCACAGTCCACGGGTGATATCGACTGGTCACACATCACATTGGCGATCTATGGCGGCGGCGCCACGGCCAGCGTGCAACTTTTTCTGCCTGGCCAGGAGCACGCGCAGGAGCTCATCCTCACGAAAAAGGGTAGTAAGTATGTGGTAAATACCGACCCGTTCGGAGGGAAAATCAAATGGGAAATCCGGTGAGACTCCGGCTGAAGTTCATAGTGCAATAGCACGCTCAAATGCTCATCGAGTTTTAAGGCAAGGCTGGCCATTTCCCGGAGATCAACTTCCGTAAATGAAGAATGTTCAGTAAAATGATCTCTGGTAAGCAATAACGGCTCTTTGTTATTCATAGATAGTTGCTCCCTTAAAGATGTCGGCAAAGATTTGCCAATCAGCGAGATCTGCATTTGCGCCCGCCGAAGTATTATCATAGTAGCCTTGAATATCTTCAGTGTAAGAGCTTTCGGCTGCTAGGAAGTCGTCCAGCGTTTTATTCTCCCAGTTCTGGGGGTTTTGGGCTAAATCCTGCCTCAGCAACTCTATGAACTGGGAGAATGCTTGTCGGCTGGTTGCTTTGAAGTGTAAAATTGTATCTGTCATCAAGTCGAAGTTGATTTACCAAATTTAGGAAACAGTCATTATTTGAGGAGTAAAAAGGTTAAATAGTCTTTCGGTAAATTTCCTAAATATTGTTTTAATTTATTGATAACGAGTGTAGTATCCTTGCCTTGTGCGTGTGCGAGCACTTGATAAAAGTAACCATAAATTCATTTTGTTTCATTTAATCTTGAATTGTTGATAATTTTTGTTTGGTATGGCTGAAATGAATTACTTTGTGCGATTACAGTTTGCACAATGGAACCATTTAACGACCAGGCTACGGATGAGCTGCTGATTTGGAGGGCATTCAAGTCGGGAGATGAGGCAGCTTTCGGGGAAATATACCGGGCCCAAGTGCAGGCGCTGCTGAACTACGGAAATAAGATCAACCCGGATAGGCAGCAGGTGCAGGATAGCGTTCAGGATCTGTTTATCGAGTTGTGGAACAGCCGGGAACGGTTGAAGGATACGACCTCCATTAAATTCTATCTGTTCAGGTCATTGCGTAACAAGCTGAGCAAGCTGTCGAAACCCGATCATTCGTTTCCCCTCGATAACGCCTACGAGACGTTATCAGACCCGTCGGTCACCTTCTACTTTTTCGATCATGAAATTGAAGCGGAGCGGATAGAGCGGTTGCAGAAAACTATTTTGAAACTGTCCCGACGACAGCAGGAGGCTATAAACCTCCGGTATTTTCACGATTTCAGCAATGACGAAATAGCCGAGATCATGGGTTTGAATTACCAGTCGGCATGCAAGCTCATTTATAGCGGACTTAAATTTCTTAAAGAAAATGTGAAATTATTTACATTCATTATGCTCTTGCTGAGGTAGTTGAAAAATTTTTGTAATTATTTTTTAAATAAAATGGACTAAAAAAGGCTGTTTTCTCCATTAGGTGTTAAAAAACACATGACCTGATGGAAGGAGATCGCTCTTCATATAAACTCAACGATTTTATCGCCGACGATTCTTTCAAGGAATGGGCCTTGGGAATGGCTAGTTCGAATTTCTGGGATAGTTATTGGATACAATATCCTGCGCAACAGCCGGTGGTCGAAGAGGCCAGGCTGTTGCTTTTGTCGTTAAGAGCTTCGCAGCACAGCCGCGAGGATGACCAGGTAATCGAAACGATTTGGGAAAACATTCAAACAGGCAAGGCCCGCAAGTCGCGGACTGTGATTTTCAGGCCCGTGTTTTGGAGGGTTGCAGCCGCGGCCGCGGTATTGCTGATTTGTTGGAGCGGATACCACTTTGGCGGCAGGAAGGAACCAGGGTTCGGATGGCAGGACCGCATTGCAGCCCTGTCGGATATGACGGAGGAAAGCAATACTTCGGGGAAACCAAGAGACATCAAGTTACCCGACGGGAGCGTTATCACGCTGGAAAACAATACCGTTCTGAAATACGACAAGGATTTTAATGCAGTTACCAGGACTGTTTTCCTCCGTGGAAAGGCATTTTTCGATGTCGCAAAGAATGCTCAGAAACCCTTTATCATTCATTCCAATGGGCTGGTTACCAAGGTTCTGGGGACCAGCTTTGCGATCGCAGCGAATGAGGACGAGGAGGATGTGACGGTGTCGGTAGTGACCGGCAAAGTGGCCGTGGTCCCGCAGGACAGGTTCGAAGCCCTGCCCGAAAAGCAAAGCACCCAACTTTCGGGACTTGTGCTGACCCCCAATCAAAAGGCTGTCTACTCCCGCGAAAGCGCGCATTTGGCCAAAACATTGGTTGAAAACCCTGTCGTGGTTGACAAGTCGCTCGTGCCCGATCACTTCACTTTTGAAAACACGCCGGTCAATGAGGTGTTTGCTGTTTTGTCGAAAGCATATGGGATTAACCTGGTGTACGATAGCGCAACCTTCCAGGGCTGCTCGCTGATTGTGGCGCTGGAAGACGAGAGCCTCTACGACAAGCTCCGCGTCATTTGCAAAACGCTGAATGCTACGTATAGGGTAATGGGTAGCGAAATTCTGATTGAAGGTAAAGGATGTAAACAGTAATAAATACAGGTGTAAAAAAACCGGAAATGCTCGCAACATTTCCGGTCATAAGGCCCTTTCCTGCTCCCTCGCAAGGATAGGAAAGGTGTAGTTCGTCAATCGTTTCTTAATTAATTAACAAAACCAGTTCAAATTTATGGAAAAACATCGACAATTTTTCTCTACCCTGTTGACAGTTATGAAGATCGCCGGGCCGCCATTGTTCATTGTTTTGCTCACTTTCAGTCTGGGTGTGGCTAAGGACGTATATAGCCAGGAGTTATTGAAAAGACGAATGAGTATCGATGTCAGCAACGAAGAGTTCCGGAACGTTTTGTCCAGGATTGAAAAAACGGCGGATGTCAAATTTTCCTTCGTGCCGCAACTGATTTCAGTCCATGAAAAAGTATCTGTTTCGGCTCAGGGTGAGACACTTGAAAGCGTGCTGGACGAGGTGTTGTCGCCGCTCAAAATCAGCTATGAGGTATCCGGGAAATATATTGTTCTTAAAAAAAACGTCATAAGCCTGCCCACAACCCTGGTGCTGCCCCGGCCAATGATAGAGGGAAGCACGGTCCGTGGTAAGGTAACCGACGTGAAGGGCGAGTTATTGATCGGTACCACCGTGTTCTTGAATCAGACCCGGAACCAGATCGTTGACCAGGAGGGAATGTTTGTTTTCAATAACGTGCTCGACGGCAAGTATACGATCCAGTTTACCAGCGTCGGATTCAAAAGCCTCAAAAAGGAAATAGATGTAAAAGGAGGTGATTTAAGGCTTGACATTGTGATGATGGAAGATAATTTGCAGCTGGATCAGGTAGTGGTGACCTCGGGCGGTTCCCCTAAGAAAAAGATCGAATCGAGCGTTGCGGTGACTACCATCAGTGCCAAACAACTTACGCAAAGACCGCCGTTGAACAGTACGGATATGCTCAAAGCCATTCCCGGCCTTTCGGTGGAAAGCAGCGGGGGCGACGGCCCGGGTAGCGTGCGCGTGCGCGGTTTGCCCGGAGGCGGATATGTGTTCATGGGCGTCATGGAAGACGGGCTGCCTGTGCTCCCTACCGGATTTACTACCAGCCCGTCGGCTGACCAATACTACAAGGTCGACTTGACCGTCAAGAATGTGGAGGCTGTTCGGGGAGGCAATGCGTCGGTGATTCTGGCGAATACGCCCGGCGCGCTGATCAACGTGCTGTCCAATACAGGCGGAGAGACGTTTGGCGGTAAGGTGAAATATACACGCGGCCTTTCCCAGAATGCAAACCGGGTGGATTTGAATCTGGGCGGGCCGCTTAGTTCTAAGGTAAAATTCAATGTAGGAGGGTTTTACCGCGGCGATGCCGGGATTCGGCCGCCGTCGTACCGGGCCAATGAAGGCGGACAGCTGAAAATGAACCTGACTTATCAAATCAAACCCAACAGCTACATTCGTTTTTACGGCAAGTACCTGAACGACAAAACTACCTGGCTTGTGCCGGCTTATTATAGCTACGATGGCTCAGGACAAGGAAGAGCTTTACCAGGATTCGATCCACTGACGGAAATCCTGGCAACCAGGGACACGAAAGTAGACCTGACTGGTCCCGACGGGAAAAAGCGCAGCTATGATTTTGCCGATGGCGTTCATCTGAAATCGGTTTCAGGCGGCATGGAGTTCAAGCATACCACAAGCGGTGAATGGACATTTAAAAACAGTATGCGCTACCAAAGCACGAAAGGCGGTTTTGTAGGCGCTGTTGTGACCTCGCCATCGACCTACAAGAGTTCGGTGAAATACTATTACCCCGGTGGGCAGGAACTGGTGAACCCAACCGGATATTATACCGGGCAAAATTTCACGGGTACAACCACCAGAGACAACCAGTTTGTAGATATCCTGGACATCGGTAAGCAAATCGGCCGGCATTCCTTGTCTTTTGGCGGAGCATTCCATTCCTATGACGTAAACACGTATACGCTCGGCGCGACTTTCTACACCGAAATTAAAGACAAGCCGCATACCCTGCTGATTGGCGATAACAAGGGAAATGGTTATAGCGGCGTGAATATCGCCAACTATCGGGATGGATTGACGACGATATCTTCGGTGACAGTGAGTGACGAAATCAATCTGGGCAAATTAACGACGGATCTGGGTTTGCGGGTTGACCGCTTTCATGTGAAGGGTAATCGTTTGCAAAATGTAGCTCCATTTACGAATGTCACAGCTTTTGATGAAAGTAATACCTACTTCACCGGTTCATTAGGTCTCAATTACAAGGTTAACGATGAGCACGCGCTGTTTGCAAGAGCTACCAAAACTTACAGCGCATTGAATATCAACGATTACTCTAACTTTAATTTCAATCCTGAAACTGTAAAGGACCGTGGTGTTTTTATGGCGGAAGGCGGGTACAAAGTCAATACCTCCCGGTTTGCGCTGTTCAGCTCGCTGATTTATGCAAGATTGACCAACATCGCCTCCACGATGGCGATCCCGAATACGACAGCCGGTTTTATCAATATCGGAACATTTGCTTCAAGCCGTAACCTGAGTGCGGAAATTGAAGCGATTTACACCCCCTCCAAAATGCTGAATTTCAGATTGACGACCACCTTCCAGAACAGCAAGTATACCAAATACGAGGTTACTGCTCCCGAGAATGCCCGCGAGGACCTGGCCGGGAAGCCGTACATCTGGTCGGGGAACAATGCCGAGCGTATACCGAGCTACATTATCGAGCTTTCGGCCAGTTACACTTACAAGGTCTTCGATGCATTCCTGAGCTTCCGCCAGATCGGAAAGCGCTATACATCGCCCAGCAATGTGTACCGTCTGAATGGCTACAATGAAATTTCGGCGGGACTGGACTGCAAGATCACCAAGGCGATTGGTTTGCGGGTCTGGGCCGACAACCTGGCCAATAGCCGTGGTCTTACCGAAGGTAATATCCGTGGGGATCAGTTTCTGGCCAATGGCGCTTTCGAAAAGGGCTCCCTGCAAATTGGCCGGGTTATTTTGCCAAGAAGCTTCTGGACTGCCCTGACCATTTCTTTCTAAATCTTTCATTTCAATGCAGGCGCAGTCGGGAAAGCCCTTTCCGGCTGGCTTCTGCTTTCAGAAAATACTTGTTTTTAATTTCAGCGATTCGCTATGAAATATGTAACCTTCGCTTTCGCGATTGCCGGACTGTTTTGCACCATAACAGGCAAGGCCGGCCAGCCTGATCAGGGAAATACACTCAAACGCCCCCGGCTGGTGGTGGGGATTGTCGTGGATCAAATGCGCTATGACTACTTGTACAGATATTACGATAAGTATTCTGCGGGCGGTTTCAAGAGAATCCTTGGAGAGGGTTTCAATTGCCGCAATCACCATTACCACTACGCGCTTACGGTAACTGCGGCCGGTCATGCCTCGGTGTATACCGGTTCGGCGCCTGCTGTTCATGGCATCGTCGGCAACGACTGGTATGACGCCCATGCCGGTAAGAAAACGTATTGCGTTGGTGACAGCAGCGTCGAAACGGTCGGAAGTTCCAACCCGGTTGCAGGTAAAATGTCGCCCAAAAACCTGCTGGTAAGTACCATTACCGATCAACTGCGGCTGGCGACCAATTTCCGGTCAAAAGTAATTGGTATTGCGCTCAAAGACCGGGGCGCGATTCTTCCGGCCGGCCATACGGCCAACGGTGCCTACTGGTTCGATAGCAAGACCGGGAACTGGATTACCAGCAGTTTCTACACACGGGAACTGCCCGGCTGGGTACGCCAATACAATGCCCGGAAGCGGGCCTCTCAACTTATCACCGAAGGCTGGGCGACGTTGCTGCCTGTTGATGAATATGCGGAGAGTACAGCCGACGATCAGCTCTATGAAGCCAAAATGGGGCCGGCCAGGAAATCGGTGTTCCCGTACGAGCTTGCAGGAACGGCGGGAGACGCTTTTGGCATACTTTCCTCCACACCCCACGGGAACACGCTGACCAAGGAGATGGCATTCGAAGCTTTGGAAAATGAAAAGTTGGGTACGGGAGATTTTACCGATTTTCTGGCGGTCAGCTTTTCATCCCCGGATTATGTAGGTCATGGTTTTGGCCCAAATTCGGTGGAGGCGGAAGATATTTACCTTAGGCTGGACAGGGATATTGCCGAAATGCTCAGCAAGCTGGACAGCAAGCTTGGAAAGGGAAACTACCTGTTTTTTCTCACCGCCGATCACGGTATTATGGATGTGGCGGATTTCTGGAAGGAGCACAAACTGCCTGCCGGCCGCTTAGATTATGTACAAATGAATGCAACCGTAAAGGCGGCCTTGAAAGCCAGGTTCGGAGAAGGGGATTTTATCGCAGCAAGTGAGAATTTTCAGCTATACCTCAATCATCGGTTGCTCGCAGAAAGGGGCATTGCGACCGAAGCCGTTTTTCAGACCATCCGTCAGGCGCTCGGCCATTTTGAAGGTGTGGCGGACATTCTCAACCTGCCGGAGCTATATAAATCGGGACTGAACGAGTTCCAAACCACTTTATTCAAAAATAACTACAACCGGAAGCGAAGCGGGGATATTCAGATCGTCGTCGAGCCGGGCTGGATGGCCGGCCCTATTGCAGCAAACCACGGATCGCCTTACAACAACGATACGCATATCCCGCTTTTGTTTTATGGCTGGGGAATAAAACCGGGTGAAACTTTCCGCAGAACCTCGGTAGCGGATACTTCACCGACGCTCGCGGCCCTGCTGAGCATTTTGGAGCCGAATGGCAACATCGGAAATCCGATTGAAGAATTGATTGACAAGGTGCGTTGAAAAGTATAAGTCTTGCATAGAAATCTATAAGCCCGCCGGCCCTGCACCTGCCAACTTTGCATCAGTCAATTAAACAAACCAAAATGATGACAAAGACAGTTTTGATTACAGGTGCTTCTTCGGGATTTGGGAAGGATGCGGTAAGGTTGTTTCAAAAAAACGGATGGAATGTAATCGCTTCCATGCGTTCACCGGAAAAAGAGACGGAATTGGGCGGGCTTGACCGCGTGGCGCTGGTGCGCCTGGACGTGACAGACAGCGCAAGTATACAAAAAGCAGTGGAAGAAGGGATTGCGCGCTTCGGGAGTATTGACGTGCTGGTCAACAATGCAGGATTTGGCTCACTGGGCGTGCTGGAAGCGGCTCCCGTGGAAGTGGTGCGGCAGCAATTCGATGTGAACGTGTTTGGTGTGATCGGGGTGATCAAAGCGGTGCTGCCGCATATGCGCAGAAACAAGAGCGGCGTGATCATCAATGTGGCGTCGATGGGCGGCCGGATCGCCTTTCCGTTCTCAACATTATATCATGCTACCAAATATGCGGTGGAGGGACTTTCGGAGTCGCTGCAATACGAGCTCGAACCACTGGGTATCCGGGTGAAAATCGTGGAGCCGGGCGGCTATAAGACGGATTTCGCAGGCCGGTCGCTGGCAACTTTTGGCGCTGGCGATTTGTTGGACTACCTGCCGGCCTACGACGCTTTTGCCGGGCAGGTTGACAACTGGCCGATGTCCGAGCGGGTGTGGGAGGTAGCGGAAGCTATTTTTGAAGCGGCCAGCGACGGTTCGCAGCAGTTGCGTTACCCGGTAGGCGCAGATGCGGTGCAGTTGCTTCAAGCCCGGAAAGACATGGATGATCTCGCGATCAAAAACCTGATCGCCGGCCATATTTAGCATTAAACATTCAACTGTTTCCCTGTTATGACCAGCCAGTACCTCGATATCGAAACCATCAGCGGCCTGCACAATTACGTAGGTGCACCCGGGCCCAGGCACCCGCTGATCAGCCTGATTGACAATACCCGATTCTACGCGCAATGCCCTCGCGCGCTGACGGCCTTTCGGTTCGGGTTCTATACGATCTCCTGCAAGCGTATTCACGGTGTTTTGAAGTATGGGAAAGGGCATTACGATTTCAGTGAGGGCTCTCTGATGTTCACCGCGCCCTGGCAGGTCATAACAGGCAGCATCGAAGAAACCGGCGTCGAGGAGGGGTGGGCGCTTTTTATCCACCCCGATTTGCTTAATGCAACCGAACTTGGGAAAAAGATGCATCAATATTCGTTTTTTAACTACGATGTCAATGAAGCATTGCATATTTCCGAGGACGAAAAGCAGGTGATCCGCGACTGTGTGGACAAAATCGAACGGGAGTATTCCCAGAATATCGACAAGCATACGCTACGGCTCATTACAGGTAATATCGAGCTGCTCCTCAATTACTGCGAACGGTTCTACGACCGCCAGTTTTACACCCGTGCGAAGGTGAGCAATGATCTTGTACAGCATTTTGAGCGATTGCTGAACGACTATTTTGCCAAGGACACATTGATCGAGACGGGCTTGCCCAGTGTTAGGTACTTTGCCTCCGAGCTGAACCTTTCGCCCAACTACCTGTCCGACCTGCTCAACCGCTTTACCGGCAAAACTACCCAGGAGCACATTCATTTACGGCTGATCGATAAAGCGAAATCACTTCTGTGGGGGACTGAGCAGTCGATCAGCGAAATAGCCTATGATCTGGGTTTTGAGCATCCTTCTCATTTTACCAAAATCTTTAAGACCAAAACCGGTAAATCGCCCAGCGCATTCAGGAATTTGAACTGACGAATGGCTAACTTTATAGGTTGTGATACCTTTAATCGACAGCCTATGACTATCAAAACAAAACGCATTTACGAACCCGCAACGGCCACTGATGGCTACCGTGTACTGGTAGATCGACTGTGGCCGCGCGGACTTACGAAGGAAGCGGCCGGCATTGACCGCTGGATGAAAGAAGTGGCGCCGTCCAACGAGTTGCGAACGTGGTTTCACGCCCATATGGACGAATGGGATGAGTTCAGTGCCCGCTACAAGGCTGAACTGAAAGATTCCGACGCATTGACTACGTTGCGCGAAATTGTTTCAGATCATGAAGTTACTACCCTTCTTTTTGCCGCGAAAACAGAAGACCGCAATCAGGCGCTGGTCTTGAAAGAGCTGCTTGAAAGAGCCTGATCCCCACTCAACGTTCCGATATTACCCAGCTGGTGTGCCGCCTTCAAGCGAAAATTTTATAGGAATTATTTGATAAAAAATAGGTGTAATCGAAGTGAATTGATTATATTTAAGTAAATCAAAAATCCTCAGACCATGATGCCATTCATTAAAGTTACCGGCGAATTCGACGAAAGCCTGAACGTAAGTGTGGAGAAGATTCTGTACTACATGGGGTATAGCCATGGGAGCACGATCTGGCTTGCTACCAGTATTTCCCTTCGTGTGAAGGAATGCGAAGAGGATATAAAAAGGCTCATCGAAGAAGCATATATGCAGGAGGCATAAGCCGGAACGCTGCATCACTGTATGCAGCATCGACCTGTACCCAACAGTGATTAATCGCTGGCGGAAGCGTATAGCCCCCGTCAGCGATTTTTTTGTGCTGTCGCTGGTCGCTGGTATGCCGGGAAATTGCAATAATAGGATTATTTCAATAAATTGAAATGTCAATAGAAAGAATTTTAAGTAAATGAAAAAGGAATCTTTAAATTTGTAAACTATTGATATACAATAGTAGTTTAGGGAAATGATGTGAAAGGTGATTCCGTTAATGTAATGTGGCTAACTAATGTTATTTAGTACTTTACCATTATGTAGGATTGTCTTAAAAATTGACTAAAAACCTCCTGAAAATGTTGCCCTGAGGGCGTTCAGTAAAATTCAATACCATGAAACAAGTAAAAAAGAGTAAAAGCAATCATGCGCCGGTAGGTTTCCGGGCATTTTTCGGTCAGTTTTTCGCGGACCACACACCACTACAAGAAGAAGGTTATGCAGCAAACCGGTACTCGGTCCTATATACTTTGAATGAGCAGTATCAGCATGTTGGTTGCCCGACGCAGGAAGAAGCGCAGTTGGTGCAAGGCCTGATGCTGACGGATGAAAACCGTGTTCCGGTGGGGATTTATGACTCGCGTACAGATTCTTTCGAATGGGAGATTGTAGGAGAGTATCTCGCTGCCCGTGATTCCGATGCGCATCAGCGCGACCGCGAGGAGGCTATTCTGACCATCGCGCGTGCCTTGCGCCGCCGTGATGCGAGCTGGCATCCCGAACATCTGCAGCGTCCAAGCTTTTTTGCCTAAACGCAGGAAGAAATTTTTGTTATCGTATCAAAAGAAACTAGGCCGTCTCCTGAGGAGTACGGCCTAGTCTTTTTAATGTCTTAATCTATTACCAGGTAAGGATAACAGAAACATTAGGAAGAATAGAATCAAGCCACAAAAGAAGCTGAGTAAGAGAAAGTCCAATTCCTACCATGATATTGATGAGGTTAATGTTTTTGTTGCCTACTCGATTCCAGTGGTTTTCGGCTGTCCCACACCTTGCAAGATGTTGTAATATTAATCCGACACTGTATTAAAAGCAAATTCGATAGTTTAACGTTCTGCTACTGCTGGATTTGATCTTGTTGATTTGTGCGTGTTGTTCGGCGACTCAGTCATAAATAGACTTCTACAACAAGAGTATTTTTTAATTAATTGATTATAAGTGAATTGTAATTAATTAGGGTCGGATGTTGTTTTTTATTGAAAAAGTTGAAGTTGTAAAATAGTGCCGGATTTTTGTAGAATAAATTTATCTACTATGAATTAAATTTGACCTTCTTGCGCGATTTATGCCACAATGACCAGGGGATGCTCCGGACTTTTTTAGGGGGAATGGTAAATTTGCAACGTCTGAATGCGTGACTTAACTTTCAGGAAAATTCCAAATCCCTTTCAATTGATGAAAAGATTTTTGCTCCTGCTCGTCCTTACGATCGCCTTTGTGGCTTCCAAACCGCGCAAAATCACCTGGGTGGCCATCGGTGATTCCATTACTTATCTCAACGACCACCAGAATGAAACCGGGAACCGGGTCACAAGGGGTTATCTGACGTTGATTTCTGAGAAATTTTCGCAAGTTACCTACGTCAATCAGGGTCATAATGGCTGGACGTCGGTGAACATTGCCGATAAAATCGAGTCGCTCGGGCTTGTGAAGGCGGATGTTTACACGGTATTTCTGGGGACGAACGACTGGTGGCAGGGAAAACCGCTGGGCACGATCGCGGATTATGAGCAGGGGAAAGGAAGTGGAACGGTGTATGGAGCGTTCAGGGTCATAACCGACAAATTGAATCAACTCAATAAAAAAGCCAGGATTATCCTTATTACGCCCATGCAGCGCGGGGATTTCGTGTATATCAATAGCTATAAAAACAATGCATTCGGATCCTACAAACCTAAAAAGGACCAGACTTTGGAGCAGTTTGCGAATGCGGTGGTGGAAATAGGGAAGAAAGGAAAGATGCCGGTGGTGGATCTATATCATGACAGCGGTATTAATTTGGACAACATGGTCCGTTTCAAACGCCTGAAAGACCCGCAAAGCGGCAGCTACAAGGATTTTAAGTACCCTGACTACATTGACGTTCCTTTCAATCCGGAGACAGACGAGTATCCATACCCGGAGCAATCCATCGATATGACCTACGACGGCCTGCATCCATCCGATAAGGGGTATGAGGTAATTGCTGAAATGCTGATCAAAAAGTGGAAGGGGCTGAAATAATGCCCCCATTGTTAGTCCGCTTTGGGGTTGGTAATATAGGTTTTGAGGTCGCCAAGCAGATTATATAGTGATGCATTGATGCCATCATTGTCTGCTTTCGCGGTTTGCAGCGCTAATTCTGCATCCTTGCGTTTTTTGCGGCTGCTTTCAGTTTTAATGATCTGCTCTTTGGCGGTGATATTGTCATTTTCCTTTGAGCTCAAACGGATGGGGCTGTGCTCTGCGGAGACGCCATCGAGCGTTGTAATGCGGGCGTCATACTGATTATCCTTGTACTGAATACCGAGATCGAACCGGATATACTGGTAGTCCGAATGGATGACCGGAATGTAGCTGGTGATGAGTATGATGCCTGCCTGGGTGTCGTCGCTGGTGATCGCATTTTGCGCATTTCCAAACTTCCTGTCGACCCACGCCCTGACTTTCTGGTGGAGTTCCGTCTTGGTCAACCTGGGGTGCCCGGAATCGGTATAGCTAATGTTGTTTTTCGAATCGAGTGGCAGTTTGCCATCCTGTGCGAAAGTGTGGGTCGCCGCTGCGAGCAGCGCGCAAAGAAGCAAATGTTTCAAGACAAAGTGTTGAATTGGTGACCGGGCAAATATAGCGGAAAACATTTTGGCGGTGCTTTCGGCGACTTTGTATTTGGCCCGGTTTTTTAAAAAGTGATGAATTGGTTACTTTTAACTGCACTAAACTCAATAGGTTATGGCTAGATTCAAAAACGTTTCGCTTGCGATTGCGCTGCTTATTTGTGCTTCGTTTACTGTACTGCACCACGGCTGGGCTGATTATGACCAGACCAAACCGGCCGATTTTAAGGCCAAAATCGAGGACCTCACCTACGAAAACCCGCATGTACTCGCGAAAGTCAAGTACAATAAGGAGCTTACGACTGTGTATCTCGCGCCCGTTACCCGCATGGAGTCGCGCGGATTAAATGCGGACATGATTAAAAAGGGCACAATGATTCGGTTTGTGGCTTATCCGCACAAGACCGAGAAAAACGAAATGCGTGCCGAACGCATTTTTGTTGGGAATGACAAGTACGAGCTTCGTTAGGTGTGCCAGCGTATTATCAATGGCTTGAATGGCTCGAAAAGTCGGCATGGGCCGTGGGGATCCGGCAGTCTTTGTGGCTGTATCCGGGCCTTGAAATAGTTCATATTTTAGGTATTGTGCTCCTGGTAGGTGCAGCTTTCCTCTTTGACCTGCGCCTGTTGGGCTTTTCGCCTAACCTGCCTGTTACTGCGCTTTCAAAGCATTTACTTCCCTGGTCGCGCCGCGGACTGATCTTGATCGTCCCCTCAGGCGTCTTATTATTTTTGACGAATGCACAGGCTTTGGGCGTCGACCCGGTTTTCTGGACGAAAGTCGGCTTGATCCTGGTTGCCGCGCTAAATGTATTTGTATTTCATCGGTTTGTTTATGAGCCGTTCAAGCGGCACGGGGCGCGTGGAGATTTGCCTGGGATGGCACGGTTGTGTGCGGGTATTTCCATTGTGGTTTGGGTAGCGGTGGTGGCTTGCGGGAGGTTGCTGGCTTATTGAGCCGTCGCCGTTCGCTCATTGTATTTTAATGTTCGGACTTACGTCATTAGCTTTTTGCTGAACGTAAATTCCCGACCGATGGGCAACAGCTATTCTCAAATCTTTATTCAGTGTGTTTTTGCAGTGAAATACCGTGCGGCCCTGCTGCGGAAGCCGTGGAGATATGAGCTGTTTGGGGTTATCGGCAATCTCATTAATGAAGCGGCTTTACAAATACATTGAGAATCAGGAAGAGCATCATTATGGAATTTCCTTTCCCGAAGAATATCTGGAAATGCTCGTAAAAAACGGCGTCGAATTCCAGGAACAATATCTTTTTCATGCGCCCCTCTGATTCCTTTTTCAGGGATTTAAATCCCTGGCTGGAGTATCGGTCGTGCCTCCGGACTTGTCATCTGCAAGTGCCGGAAGTACGACCGATTTTTTTGACCAGGGCATTCATTGTCTGGTTTAAAAAGTAAAAAAGACGTACCTTTGCGCCTTAATTGGACATCATGATTTACTTCTTCACTGGCGGAGACGAAACCGTCTTTGCACTACAAACCGAGCGAACGCTCACTGCCTCCGATTCCTCTAAATTAAGCTGGCTTTTCGGCGGCGCAGAACTCCGGAAGGAGACCGTTCTCACAGACTTTTTCGTCGGGCCGCGCGCTGCTATGATCACGCCGTGGAGCACCAATGCCGTCGAAATCACCCAGAATATGGGCCTGGAAGGCATTGTTCGCATCGAGGAATTCAAGAAAGTAAGTGCTGATTTCACGGATTTCGATCCGATGCTTTCGCAGAAATACAGCGAACTGAACCAGGAAATTTACACCATCAATATCAAACCTGAACCCATTCAGGAAATCGACGATATTGCTGCCTATAACAAACAGGAAGGCCTCGCATTGAGCGACGAGGAGGTTGACTATCTTAATGGCCTCGCCGAAAAGCTCGGCCGTAAACTGACCGACTCCGAGGTATTCGGTTTCTCACAAGTGAACTCCGAACATTGTCGTCACAAGATCTTCAACGGGGTTTTCGTGATTGACGGCCAGGAACAGCCGGTTTCACTTTTCAAGCTGATCCGCAAAACTTCGGAAACGAACCCGAACTCGATCGTTTCGGCCTATAAAGACAACGTAGCATTTCTGAAAGGCCCGGTCGTGCAGCAGTTTGCGCCCAAGCGCCCGGATGTTCCTGAATACTACGAAATCAAGGATTTTGAATCCGTACTTTCATTGAAAGCAGAAACACACAACTTCCCGACCACTGTGGAGCCATTTAATGGGGCTGCAACCGGGTCGGGTGGTGAGATCCGCGACCGCCTCGCAGGCGGGCAGGGCGCGATCCCGCTCGCAGGTACGGCAGTATATATGACCGCGCTCTCGCGCCTGGAAGAAAATCGTCCCTGGGAGAAAGGCGTCGAGGAACGCCAATGGTTGTACCAAACACCGATGGACATCCTGATCAAGGCTTCCAATGGTGCTACCGATTTTGGTAACAAATTTGGTCAGCCGCTGATCGTCGGTTCTGTGTTGACATTCGAGCACGAAGAGGACGGCCGCAAGCTGGGTTACGACAAAGTGATCATGCAGGCTGGCGGTATCGGTTACGGAAAGGCCGATCAAGCCAAAAAACACACGCCGGCCACTGGCGACAAAGTGGTAGTAATGGGTGGTGAAAACTACCGGATCGGGATGGGCGGCGCGGCTGTTTCGTCAGCGGATACCGGTGCATTTGGTTCGGGTATCGAATTGAATGCGATTCAGCGCTCCAACCCTGAAATGCAGAAACGTGTGGCTAATGCCGTGCGCGGGATGGTGGAAAGCGGTAACAATACCATCGTTTCCATCCACGACCACGGTGCAGGTGGACACTTGAACTGCTTGTCTGAGCTGGTGGAAGAAACAGGCGGCAAGATCGACCTCGACAAGCTGCCGGTAGGCGACCCTACACTTTCGGCCAAAGAAATCATTGGTAACGAGTCCCAGGAAAGAATGGGCCTCGTGATCAGCCAGGACGATATCGACTTTCTCCAACGCATTGCCGACCGCGAGCGCGCGCCGATGTACACGGTAGGAGAGGTAACCGGTGACCATCGTTTCACATTCGAATCCTCGACAAGCGGTGCCAAACCGATGGACCTGGCGATGGACGAAATGTTTGGAAGCTCGCCCAAGACTTACATGCGCGATAAAACCGTGGAGCGCACTTATGAGGCGGTTCAGTACGATGCAGCGAAACTGCACGAGTACCTTGAACAAATGCTGCAACTCGAAGCCGTTGCGTCGAAGGACTGGTTGACTAACAAAGTTGACCGTTGCGTGGGCGGCCATGTAGCCAAGCAGCAAACTGCGGGACCGCTGCAATTGCCTTTGAACAACGTTGGTGTAATGGCCCTCGATTTCCAGGGCAAGGACGGTATCGCAACTTCGATAGGTCACGCGCCGCTTTCGGCATTGATCGATCCGGCAGCCGGTAGCCGCAATGCGGTAGCAGAAGCGCTGTCCAACATCGTTTGGGCACCATTGAAAGACGGACTCGCAACAGTTTCGCTTTCCGCCAACTGGATGTGGGCCTGTAAAAACGAAGGCGAGGACGCTCGTTTGTACAAAGCGGTACAAGCCTGCTCCGACTTCGCGATTAGCCTGGGCATCAACATCCCGACAGGAAAAGATTCCCTGTCGATGAAACAGAAATATAAAGACGGTGATGTAATCGCGCCGGGTACTGTCATCATTTCGGCAGGCGGGCATTGCGACGACATTACTGCCGTTGTAGAGCCGGTACTGCGGAAGTCAGGCGGTTCTATCTACTATATCAACCTCTCGGGAGACCGTTTCAAACTCGGCGGATCGTCATTTGCACAAATCCTGAACAAGGTTGGTTCCGAGACGCCGGATATCCAGGATGCAGCGCAGTTTAAGGCGACATTCAATGCGATTCAGCAACTGATTAAAGCCGGTAAAATCCAGGCTGGCCACGATATAGGCAGCGGTGGTCTGATTACCACATTGCTCGAAATGTGTTTCGCTGACCGCGATTTGGGTGCTTCCATTGACTTGTCGGTGCTTGGCGATCAGGATATTATCGAGAAACTGTTCTCCGAAAATATCGGTATAGTATTCCAGGCTGAGGAATCAGTAGAGGCTGTACTCGAAGGAAACGGCATTGTATTCCATAAAATCGGAACTGTGAACCTCGCTTCTACACTGACCGTGAAAGATGCGACCGGCAAATGGGATTTTGATATCGACCACCTGCGTGATGTTTGGTTCAAAACTTCTTATTTGTTGGATCAGAAACAAACCGGTAACGGTCTGGCGAAAGAGCGTTTTGATAACTACAAGCACCACGTGCTGCGTTATAAATTCCCGGCACAGTTTGACGGTAAAAAGCCGGCAATCGACGCTTCGAAACCACGTCCCAAGGCCGCAGTACTCCGCGAAAAGGGTAGCAACTCTGAACGCGAACTGGCCAATGCCATGTACCTGGCGGGCTTCGACGTCAAGGACGTCCATATGACCGACCTTATTTCTGGCCGTGAGACTTTGGAAGACATTCAGTTCATCGGTGCTGTGGGCGGTTTCTCGAACTCTGACGTGTTGGGTTCCGCCAAAGGCTGGGCAGGAGCATTCCTGTACAACGAAAAAGCTAAAATCGCACTAGAGAACTTCTTCAAACGGGAAGACACGCTTTCTGTCGGTATCTGTAATGGCTGCCAGCTTTTCATCGAGCTTGGCCTGATCAATCCGGATCACGAAGAGAAGCCGAAGATGCTGCATAATGCGAGCCATAAGCACGAAAGTATTTTTACTTCCATGACTGTTCAGCCGAATAACTCGGTGATGCTGTCTTCGCTTGCAGGTAGCACGCTGGGCGTATGGGTTTCACACGGAGAAGGTCGTTTCCAACTTCCGCTGGCCGAAAGCGAATACAATATCGTTTCCAAATATGGTTACGAGACATATCCTGCCAATCCGAATGGTTCGGATTATAACACTGCCATTCTTTGCGATAACACCGGCCGCCATTTGGTAACCATGCCGCATATCGAACGTTCGCTATTCCAGTGGCACTGGGCACACTATCCGGAAGGGCGCAAAGACGAAGTTTCGCCGTGGATGGAAGCATTCGTGAATGCCCGGACGTGGATTGAGGAGCGGAATAAGTAATATCTGAGGAAGAAAGGGAAGAAGGGACGATGGAGGAAGGAGCTTCTAGAATTTTGCCCGTCGCGATGATCGTGACGGGCCTTTTATATTTAATTACTCATACGCGCCAATTTTTTGATGGTATAGCTTTCATTTACCTTCAGCCTGCAAAACAATAACCCATCCGGGTTGTCAGGCAGCTCTTTCACCGTGTACTGCCATTTTCCCTTCGCGTGCGGATTGTTTACCACAGTTTTTACAACACTTCCCTGCGTATTTACTATTTCCAGTTTGACATAACTATTATCGTCAGGCACATCAAACGCGACGGTGAAGCTTTGCGTGAATGGGTTGGGGTAGGCGTTTAGTTCGAAGCCGGGTTGTTCTTCTTTTTCATTCAAAACATCGACCCCTTCCCGCTGGTTATCATACTTCCCGACGTTCAGGGATTGTGAAATATGCCAGTTCCCCGTCGCATCTTTCAAATAGCACCTAATACCGAGGTACTTGTCCTGGGTTGTGAATGTATTTCCGCTTCCGCCTGGTTCGGGAGGACTGTTGATACCAATTTTACTCCACGAGTACTGAACTGCATTGCCGAAGACGGTAAGCGTCCGTGTCCCGGCATTCATCGAGTAGGTCAGTTGCGGTACCCAACTGGCCGCAATTGGTGTGCCCAGACTTCCTATGGTAGTAAACCATTTGCCGGCTAGCCAGGTTAACCCTTTGATTTGCCCGGGGCCCTCGTAAAAATGCGTAGTGTCGATGCGGTATCTGTCGGCGCCGACGGTGCCAGTAGTAGCGCCGGCGCTTCCCGTTACGAAGTCCGTATCAGGGCCATTGAGGTTGGGTGAACCCGTGGCGACATTACCCTGCCCGGTTCTAACCGTTGCATTAATGGGCCCGAACTTGCTAAAAGACGCTTTGGATATATACCAGGTTAGATTGGGCGCTCCGAAATCAGCTCGTGATTTGGCAATCACAGCTTGTAATTTAGCCTGATAATCTGCCGAGCTGGTGGCTTTGTATATTGAGTTGACGTTTACATCCGCGTCGGCTTCTCCCTGATGCCATAGTACGGCCCGGACGCCGAATAGCGACCCATAATAGTTCAATGCATTTTTCAGGGTTGTGTAGGGTAGGCCATAGTAGTCCGAAGGATTTGCGGATCCTCCCTGGTAACCCAAACAGACCTGCGCACCTGTGTAGGGGTGTTTGGCCTCTACACCATCGGCGCCCTGTTTCCATTCGGTGATGCTTGATCCTGCTGTGGCCGCATTGAAAAATGCTACCGGCATCCCTCCGTTTGAGTCGGAGATCAATTTCCCCAATGTGGCATAAGCCCAAATTCCATTGCCAGACGGCCCTAATCTCCCGTGCCGTTTCGCTTCGTCAGGGGTATTCATTGAAAACATTTTTGTGAAAGATGCCGGAAGAGTTTTCGTGCAGGTACCATCTTCCGAAGTGCCTACAATCCATTCAGGGATGCCTGCACTGCTCGGTATCGGGTATGCGAGATTTCCAATTCCTTGCGCGTTAGACTGACCCGCGATAATAAACACATCGCCAATGCCAAATTTAGCCGTTGCATATACCATTCCATTCAAGAGAACTTCAACGAGATACCAGCCTCTGTTTATCGCCTGAGTAGTATAGAACATACCATTGCTCGCTATATTCAAATTGGTGGTGGCTCCTGGCACGCCCACAACGCCGGTTGCGCTCACCGGCCTGATCCTGTAAGTCAACGTTACCGCGAGAGTATTGTGAACGAGCTGACCTGCAAAAGTGACTACCGCATCATTAAATGTGCCACGTTGCAGTACGGAATTGTTGATCGGATAAGACAGCGACACAGTTTGTGCGTTGCTAGTGTTTGTCAGGAGGCAAGCGTATATCAATATGTATTCGATATAAATTTTCATAATGAAGAAAGTGAATGTGTGTAATGATTGTTCCGGGACTACTTTTTCGGTTCAACAGTGTTGACAAATCCGGCAATGTCGATCAGTGGAATGTTGGCGTCGTAATGCCTGTTGATCGCTTTGATGACCTCATTTGCAATAACGGCCTGTCCGAGCGCCGTGGGATAGATTCCATCAGAGGAGAAAAAATTGCCATGCGCAGTTCCATCGATTAATATGCCGTCATCTGTTCTATATCCGCCCTGATGAATGCGTTGATAGAGGTCAAAAAGGTCAACTACCGCAAGGTCCTTTTCTGTGGCGTACTCCCTGATTTTCGCATTGTAAAAGAGCTGAGGATCGCTTTCATAGGTTTCTCCATAGTCAATTACCTCAATATCATCGAAATTAGCGGAGAACGCGCGACCTTTAAATCTTTCACAAAGTGCATGAAGTTTGGCTGTGGGAATCATCGAAAATGGCTTTAAAAAGTCTATGACCCCATCCGCAGTACCATTTCTGTCAAAAGTGATGTATGCATTTTGAAACTCTTTCATCGAATACCAATTCATGTAAGGCAAATCCTGGTAGCGGGGAATGGTGAAAATCACGCCCTTTTTACCCCTCAGATGATAATTGATGGAATAATCAGTGATTCTACCGGAATCCATGATCGAGCCGTTAAAAGAATAGTCGAAACCTCCGATTTGACGCGTAGTTTGAATCCCAAACATCCAGCGGTCAAAAAATTCCTCAATAACTATAAAGTTATAAGGCAGCTCATCCGGCGAGCGTCCCTTGAATCTTGAGGCAAGAAGCGTGGGTAAGTCGCAGTTTTCACATCCCCAGCCTGGAACATACCACTCCGTGCTTCCTTCAAATAGTCCGTAGTTTGAAATTTTTCCTTGGTAAAGCGGTATCGTTGACGGGATCTCAGTAGTAACGGAAATGGTATTGTTTATAACGCGGTCCCAATTCGGATAACCGCTCTCCGTGTCGCGATATATGTAATAACCCGTCCCATTGAAATGCTCTTTATCAAAAAGCGGCATCGCAAAATTGGTAATACCCATCTGATGGGCGAGTAAATTAGTATAATTGGTTTGCTGACTTTGTCGAGTTATACCGCCATTCATAACCCCGGCCGTCAATCCTCCGCCGAATGCCGCCATTTCCATTGCTTGTCCGGGTTTCAGGGCCCGCCCGAAATCGGCCAGCGAGACAGGTGTAGACAGCCATTCTTCTATTTTAAGTTCCGGTTGCCTGTTGACGTTGTCCTTAATCATCTCCGGATATTTGCCCATCGGATGGATGCGAGAGAAAGGACCAAGTATCTTGGCCGAATCTTCGGCCGTGGGTATGTAAACAGGCTTTAAGGGAACGGGGTCGGGCCAGCCATTGCCAGGCTGATTGCATCCGATAAGAGCGAGCAGGAATAACATCTTTTTCATAGCTTGTTTTATTAGGTTAAATGTGTAATTGACTTTTTTCAAACCCTGTCGTCCTCACAAAGCCGGCAATGTCGATCAAAGGAATCTTCGAGCCGTAATGCTTATTAATCGCCTTGATGACTTCATTGGCAATAATGGCTTGTCCGAACGGCGTGGGATAGATGCCGTCGGACGAAAAAAAGTTACCGGAAGCGGTTCCATCCACTTCAATACCATCATCTGTTTTGTACCCTCCCTGGTGAATGCGCTGATAGAGGTCGAAGAGATCTACCACAGCGAGGTCTTTTTCCGCCGCATATTCCCTAATCTTTCCATTATAATGTTGCTGCGGATCGGACATGAAGGTTTCGCCCTCGTCTATTACTTCGAAATCTTCGAAATTGACCCGGAATTCTCCTCCGCGGCTGAAATTTTCGAAGAGGTGATGCAGTTTAGCTGATGGGATCATCGAAAATGGTCGTGAGGCGTCTACGATCTGATCGGCGATGCCGTTGCGATTAAAGCTGATGTAGAGTCCCCATCCTCTTTTGATTAGCTTATAGCGGGAATACCATTCCATGTACGGTAAATCCTGATACCGTGGAATGGTGAAGATTACCCCTTTCGGACGGGCTGCCAAAATGCCATTGAGTGCGTAATCAGTAATTCTGCCGGAGTTTAAAATTGAGCCGTTGAAGTCATAAACACCGATTTGGCCCGTCATTCGAATTGCTCGCATCCACCAATCGAAAAATTCCTCAATAACGACAAAATTGTAAGGTACATCCTCCCTGATCTTGCGAAAGGCTTGGGAGGGGTACCGGGGTATATAGCGTTTGATACGAGTGAGAACGAGCTTATTCAAGCCACAACTCTCACAATCGGCGCCATGTACATACCATTCGGCGTTGCCGTCCGGCAACCCATAATTCGAGATCTTACCAAGATACTCAGGCATCGTCGGCGGATCGCCCGGCAAAAGCGAAATGGTATTGTTCACCACCCGGTCCCACTGCGGATACCCGCTTTCCGTATCACGATATACGTAATAACCGGTCCCATTGAAATGTTCCTTATCAAAAAGCGGCATTTCAAAATTCTTGATACCCATTTGATGCGCCAGCAAATTGGTGTAATTGGTCTGCTGACTTTCCCGGGTAATGCCGCCGTTCATCACACCGGCCGTCAGGCCCCCTCCGAAGGCGACCATTTCCATCTCTTGCCCCGGTTTGAGAATACGCCCGAAATCAGCCAGCTGCGTCGGTGCAGACAGCCATTCCTCTATTCTGAGTGTCGGCTGCCGCTCGATATTGTCATGAATCATCTCCGGATAGTGCCCCATCGGGTGAATGCGCATAAAGGGCCCGTTCGTCCGGGCCGAATCTTCGGCCGTTGCGACCTCGAATGGCAGGCCGGGAACGGGGTCGGGCCAGCCGTCACTGGGTTGGTTGCAGGCGATCAAAGCGAGTAGAAACAACATTTTCTTCATAGCTGGTTTGTTTAAAAATGAAACATGCTGCACAAATGGACTGAAATCGAACACGGAGCCGAAGCAAGCGCATACGGCCACGATGGAAGCCGATTTGTACGCCCGTTTTCGAAGGTTGAAGTCCTAGAAGAAATGTTGAGTTTTGACGAATCGAGTTACTGTTCGTCGGGTGTGGTGCAATAAAAGGTAATTTGAACGGCAAAGGCAAGCGAATGTAGTAGTAGAATGTCCGATCGGTTGACCGATGATCAAACGGTTACATTTACGTCCAGACCTCCGCCAGTGTTTCCCTGAAAAGTACATTTAATGCGTCGGTGGCGGGCATCGTCATGGGTGGGAGTTGTTTTGTATATTCTTTGTAAAACGCGACTTTTTCGGCCAGGAAATCGTGCAGCAGCGGAATGCGCGGCTCCTCAGCGAGTTCTTCGCCGCTGGATTTGCGAACGAGCAGGGCGTCGATTTCGTGTCGCAGTGCATCGTTTTGCACTTGGCTGTCGAGCAGTTTGACGAACTCCGTAGGCGCCATCGTGTCCGTCGTGCGTATCCATTCGCATGCGAGAATGGGCCGCAGCGCATAGAAATACTTTTTCGTACGCACCATGTCTTTAAGCAGGTAATCGTTGTAGTTGGCCTCTGCCATGCTCAGGTAATGGTGCAGGCAGGCGCGGGGATTGAAATACTGCTTTTGCAGCTCCCGCAGTCTACCGGCAGTTGTAAACCCCTCCCGGTAGACGATCGGACTATCGAGCCATTCCAGCATCGACGGGTTCGATTTCCTGAAAAGCCGCAACGCCTTCCGCAACTCCCATCCGGCGAAGTCGAGGTCGTTGGGCAACATCTCCTCCTGGCTGTCCTTCTTATCGTCGATCTGCAAATACCACTCCGGCCGGTGCACATAAATATACCGCACATCCCAATCGCTATTCACCGAAGCAAACCCCCAAGCCCGGCTGCCGCTCTCGACGGCGTAGAGGATTTGGATGTTGTGTTGGGTTTCCAGGCGGGTGAGTTGTTGATGGATTTCGGTAGTCATTGTATCTAGGCTTCAAAGTTAAGGAAGCCAATATACTGGCTTTTGCGGTTACTCCCTCATTTGCTCCCTCGTTTGTTCCCTCATATACACCCTCATTTACTCTATCATATACTCTCTCAAAACGGCTCCACTTCGTCCGAGTCGAAACTTATTCAACGGTTTTACTTCAATCCGAATTATTTCTAATTAGCGTCGTAACCTCCTTTAATCATGACAGCCGAATCTCTCAATGCGCAGCTCGCGCAATGTTATCAGACTTACACGCAATCCATTTATGCCCGGGAATGGGAAGACAATGTTTCCGCGCCCCTGCTCATGCATGTGTATGACGAGTACGTGACGATGGCCCGAAAGATTCTTTTCGTCGGCCAGGAGACGCATAGCTGGGGACAGATGAATTTGAAACCGACGGTGGAAAAGTTGATGACCACGTATCGGCGGTTCAACCTCGGTAAGGCCGCCGACTATCGCGATGGCAAGCCTTTACGCTATTTGCGGAGCCCATTCTGGAATTTCAACCGATCCGTATTCTATAATTGCAATTGCGATAACCCCTCCGTGACCCGAAATACGAACGGTTTCCTTTGGACGAACATTTCCAAGTTTGACTGCAACAGCACAACGCCTTCACATGATTTGCAAGAGCGAAACAAGGAAGGGTTCGAATTGCTGAAAAGTGAGATCGCCATTTTAAAACCTGATATCGTCGTGTTTCTGACCGGTTCGAAATATGACGAACGCATTAATAGGGTGTTCAGTCCTATGCGGGAAACTTTATTGTCTGATGGATATTTATACCAGCTTTCAACAGGCGATGGGGCTCTGCCGAGGCTTACTTTTCAGACTAAGCATCCCAGGACGTTGTTAGGGTCGCGTAGGAATAAAATGCCAAATCGGTATCGAGAGGTTTTAGAGAAAGTTATTGAAGCGGTACGAAATTGTTAATTGAAGCTAATAACCATGGATCACGATTCGAACGGACGCCCTCGCAATTCCGCTTCCTGCAAGAGCGAGGCTACGATCGCATTGACCTGCGCCTTTGGAACCTGTTGGTTTTCCAACGCCATGCTGCCTACTACTGATTTGGTGATCACAGAGGTAACATAGGTTTTATGCCGTAGTTTGGCATATTTTTCGAATAGTTTCATAGTTCAAATATACTCAAATTTGTACAAGTAAGACAGCCCAATGGTTACAAATATATATGTTGAAAACAGTCACCTGCTTTGGCCATCCACTAACTTAAAGTACGATACTCCACAAATCCATTAGCTGTTTTTCGACTTCGGAGCTTTTGGCAATCCGTATCGTTTTTCATGCCTTTCAATCTCATTTGCTACTATTTTCCAGTGATTCCGTACCTGCCTATTAATGGATTTCATATGGGTATCTCCCATCACGTGACCAGCATTTTTTACGTACGATATGTAATTTCCCCAAAATACTCTTCCATCAATTTTCTTTCTCTTAGCACCTAAATGAGTCTTTTTTCTAAATATTCCTGCCCTAAATATCCAGTCATCCTCTTTGACGTTTGAAAGCTTATTCTTTTCTAGCTGCACTTTTGCATAGAATGCTCTGCGACGAATCGCTCGTTTGAGACCTCGATAATATTTCGAGATACTGCTATTTCTAATTCTAATGCGACTCCCGTCAAACTCAAAGCCAAGATAGCCAATGGATTGTCCTACGGTTTGCCCCTTCGAATTTGTAGCGTTTATAGTCCAACTGTCGGTCGGTGAACTACGGGTAAGATTAGCTATGATAGTCTTGTCATCCTGTATTTTTAAGCTTAACTGCCTTTCAATAATATCTTTGACTGTTTTTATAACGTTCTCAACTTGATCTGTTGGACAAATAAGTAAAATATCGTCAGAATAGCGACGATATAGACCTTCCAAGGGAGAGGTAATTTTAAGGATTTCGATGTCCGATTGCAGAAAATATAAATTGGATAAGACTGCGCTTATTGGAGTTCCCTGAGGAATCCCTTTCTCGCCATTGTTTGATCCCCCATATTTTCGTAGTAATTTGTTCGAGTATACTATTGACCTAAATTGTTGGAAAGAGTCAAATAGAGATGCCCTTTTTGACTTGTTGACTAAATTCAAACTTCGCTTATCAAAATCAGGTAATAACGGGATGAGTTCTTCTAAATCTATGTAATATGGCCTAGTAATCGCTTTAAAAACCTGGTAATCTTCTTTCGAAAGTAGAACCTGCTCGAACAACCGACCCCAAGCTGATTTTAGAACAGAATGATTAAGATTATCAAAGAAACTCGCTATATCAAGACACACCACAGAGATGTGATGTTCCTTATGATTCGAAATAAACTCGAAAACCTCTCTCGCGAAATCGATTGTGCATTTATTGCGACGGGCGTTGGACTGAATTGCACGATAGCCGATCACTGAGTTGCTGAGATTTATGTCCGATTCATAAATTTCTTGCAACCGTTTATTTATTTTGTCCGCGTAAAAGGCGAAAATCTGTGCATCCAAATGGTTTGCGTAATAAATAGGCCTAATTTTGACTTTATAAGCCCTTCCAATTTTACCGCTTTCTAGCTTTTTAGAGCCATCACGCTTATAACGGTGATCAACTATTTTATAGTGAAGTAACGGAGAGAAGCGGTGAATTGCAAGATTTTCACTGTCATTGACATAGGTTGTAACATAGTGTTTGGTTCTCTTTTTTGATTTGCAACCCAGTCTCGGTGAAATATGAATATAGGGTCTTAGGCGTAGCCAATCTTTCATAATTCATTTGCTAGAATAAAAGTGTTGGTTGGTTAAAAGCGACGCTATCCTTTATTCATGATCTGAATGCAGCCAGTTCGTGTCATAACGCCCATGAAGGGCACGTCTTTTGGAACATGAACTTTGTTACACATATGAACACCCAGATCAACCTGAGCACCATGATAACCGTTTCACTTTATTTCATAATGGGCGCTCCAACGTGGAACCCGAATGATATAAGTACCACCTATCACATTTGATAGGGTATCTTCAACCTAAGGTGAAGTAACTCAAACACTGTACTGCGGACTTAACCAACCAACGTCGCAAATTACGAACTAGTTTATGTGGTTTAAATAACTAAAACCACAAGAAATACAGGTTTCACCCCAAATTTGCTTTATTCAACAAAACTTCCGAATATTCCCCCTCCCAACAAATACGTGTAAAATGAAAAATCTCAGAAGTATTGCCCTGTTATGGTGTGGATCAGGTGAAAGCCCCAAGGCGCTTACACGAGCGCGGGACACCTAAGACAGGGCATTTTTTACATTTCATCCCAATAAATACGTGTATTATGGAAACAAAATTAATTCCCGAATCCCCGGATTCGACCACGCTCGCCTATGCCGGGCACGTAAAAGACCTCCTAACCATGAACGCACCCGCAGAATGGGTCGAAGACCTCTGGACGATCTACACCGGCTTTATGATTGCGCAGGGAGAGCTGGGCCACAACCCAAGAGCAAGCGACCTGTTCTGCACGTTCCGCGAGCTGATTTTTTTCTTTCAAAAGCTTGAAGAACGAAAGGCAGCGTAGGACCAATGGATAATTAATGCAGCCTTTTTGCACATTCGTAATCAC
Source organism: Dyadobacter fermentans (assembly GCF_019924045.1). Classification (GTDB taxonomy): domain Bacteria; phylum Bacteroidota; class Bacteroidia; order Cytophagales; family Spirosomataceae; genus Dyadobacter; species Dyadobacter fermentans_A. The sequence goes on from NZ_JAHXBN010000005.1 coordinate 307,695, forward strand.
TCACGTTCCCTATTACTTCAAACAATAAATGGAGACCACCCAGGCAGCCTCCATTCAATCGCATCAAAGCAATGCGCGCTATTGCGCCCCGTCGATCCCTGATTTCGAAGTCTTCTTCTCCTCAGGAGCCTTAAACTTCGCATTGGAAATCTTCAAAACCACCGCATTAGGCCAGGTCCGGTTCGTGTAAAATCGCTGACCATTCACGGCACTTACCGCGAGCCCCAGCGGGGTAGAAGCGGAGCGGATCGAAGCGTCGAAATTGTTCACATATTCTACCAGTTCGCTGCCGTAACCCAGTACCTCGACTTTGGTGGAGGCGGTACCTTCGATCATCGGAAAGAGGAACTCCCGGCGCTGGCCATATTTCCATTCGTCGTCACGCTTTTTGGTGACGAATGCGTAAATGGCTTTGTCGTCATTGGATTGCGTGAACCAGATGTCCTTGTCGCGGATGAGGGGTAGTGGCTTCACGGCGTATATAGATTCTCCGTTCGCGAAGTTCCAGAGCGCAATTTCGCGGAGCAGGGCTTCCTGTTCGATCTGGATCTCGCCGTTCGGTTTCGGGCCGACGTTCAACAGGAAGTTACCGCCCTTGGCGCGAATTTCGATGAGCATGTTGATGATCTCGGTGCCCGATTTGTGCGGGTCGTTGGTGGGTTTGTATTGCCAGTCGGTGCCCATCGTGTAGCAGGCTTCCCACGGGCGGGGCGAGGCTTTGTCAGGAATGTTCTGCTCGGGCGTGTTCATGGCGTCGCGCGTGATCACGAGCTCGGGTTGCAGGTTCCACGCGTACTCGCGCAGGCCGTCGCCCGGGCCGTCGAAAAACATGATGTCGATTTTACCGTAATTGGTGAGGAGCTCTTTGATCTGCGCCTTGTCGTATTCCATCAGTTTGGGGTTGTTCATCGGAAACTGGCGCTTGTCTTGCAAGCGGCCGAGCGGGATGCCGTTCTGGTGGAAAAACAGGAAATCTTCCGGCGAAAAATACAGCCCGATGGCAATGCCTTGCTTACGGAATGCTTCGATGATCTCCTTCGTCACGTCCCGTTTGAAAGGTGTGTTCATCACATTGAAAGTCGTCGTTTTGGTATCGAACATGCAGAAACCGGCATGGTGCTTGGTCGTGAAGACGACATACTTCATCCCCGCAAGCCGCGCCATCGTGGCCCATTCGTCGGGATCGAACTTTTTGGGGTTGAAGAACGTCGGCAGCTCTTTCATGTACCGGTTCACATAATCTTCGGAAGCCCCGGCGAGCGAATGGCTGATCACCGTCCCGAGCGAAACATCCACATTCCAGTGAATGAACATTCCGAAACCCAAGTCCTGGAACCATTTGACGCGTTCGGGTTTGTTGGTGGTTTGCTGGGCGTAGCTGCCTGCGGCGAAGCCGAGGAATAGGAGGAGTGTTAGAAGTCTGGTGCGCATTGTTTTTGAAAAGGTCTTTTTGGAAAGACTGGATTTGGCGCTCGCGATACTCTGTTTCGGGCTGTTTTTCGCAAATAGTTTCAGGGTCAGTGGTTATATTAGAGTTTTCGAAAACACTTCATCCTCATGATGATCTTCAAACTGACATTGGCGTTTGTCTTCGCTCTTGTAACGGCTGCGGCAGCCCAGACCGATGAAATTTACCGGCTTACATTCAGCGAGGCGACTAACTTTGACATTATGAATAGTCTGTCGCACAAACAGCCGAAGACCATTCTGATCTCAAATGTGACGGATGCCTGGGATTATACCGTTTTCTGGAATGGGTTTGTGGGTGGGGAAACTCAGGAGCAGATTGAAACAGAAACGAAGACGAGTCGTCACGAATCCTACGACCCGGAATACCTCTTCCGTGACCCGCAAATGCTGAAAGCTATAAGTACTACCGAGCGTAAATCGCTTCGAAAACGAACTTTGAAGCCGGCAACAGCCAAGAAAATAGCCTTAAAAGGAGTTGGCTATCGAACGGTATCATCGACCAGAGATATCAAAGGTTTTTACGTATCCTCTACCGAGCCTCTTTTTACTTCGGACGGCCAGTACGCATTTATCGAACTGCTGGTTTTTCTCAAAGGCCATATTGAAATCGGTGGAAGAACGTTTGACGATTTCGGCTCCGTGACGATCGTATATCAAAAGCAGGCGGATGGTAAATGGAAGAAATTTAAGAAGTATGATTATTTAATTTTGTAAAAAAAGTTGCCCTTTATGTCAAATCTTTGCTCATATTCCCTTGCTATTATGCCTCCGCCGCCCATCGCTGACGACGTGCGTGGACTGAAATTAGATTTCCGCAATGCCATCGGCAAAAGCTACGGCAGCGCTAACGCCGACGGCCATATTTCCCTGGATGGGTTCGACGCGGCAGAAGCGGATTATCCGTTAATTCTCGCCGAATACACCCGATTAATAGCCCCATTAACCCCATTTCAACTCAACTTCTCAGGCTTCGGCGACTTCGACCGGGCCAATTTCTCAGCATTCTACATCAAGCCCACAGAAGAATCTTCCGATGCGATCCGCGAGCGTACGCAGGCAGTCATGAAGAGTTTCGATAAGAAATTCAAAAAGAAGTACATGCAGAAATGGGCCGACGAGTCGAAGAACCCCCACGTGTCCATAGGGCGCAGGCTTACGCGCGAGTGGATTGCATTGGCCTATTCACTGTTTACGGAATATGAAGCCGGGTTTCTCTGTGAATCGTTCGCGATCCGGAAATATAACGAGAAGCGTCGGCAGTATGATGTGATTGATACGATTCCCTTGCTGGGACAGAATGGAGCAGGAGAGCAAATCAGTTTGTTCTAGTCTGGGAGGCTCTCCACATTAAGTTTGCTGTTGGTCCGGTAAGACTTGGCCCGGATCATTCTGATATTGTTAAATTCTTCGATAATAAGAGTATCGTCTTCTGGCACAATGCCGCACTTGATCCAGTTGCTGACGGTTTCGGTGTTTTTGATACCAAACCGTCGGCAATATTCCTTGATGGTTACCCATTCGGTTAGATCGACTACGACTCCTTGCCGGATCAGATAGTCGTTTGCCTTCTTGATCGCCTTGTCGGCCTGCTTCATTAAATCCTGAATCCGGGCTTGAAATTCTTCTCGTGTTTCCATCGTAGTTTATGGCCGTTTTTCTAATTTGTCAATCACTTTGGTCAACCGGGATATTTGTTCCAGTATTTCGTCAATTTGCCGGGGAGTCAACATTTCACCTTGATCTCTCAGGGCTTGTTTCAATGCTGCTCTCAGCATTCTCAGTTCGAAGAGGTTCATTTGGGCCTATATCAAATTTACAAATTGTTATTCAACATAACAAGTCCTGGAATTCAGAGAAATGTGCATTTAGAGCTTGAAACTGAGTAAACGCTGCTTTACTACTGCTAAAAAATGATCAAAGAGGTGATTTAAATGATCAATCGGAGATATTACGGATACCACTATACTTTATCCGTAAATATGTAATTTGTCGTTTTCGTGCTGTGAAAGGTTAAGACCACTGCCAAATACATACTAAACATTCCTCCCGACCCAATGCTTCAAAATTACGCCCCCAACGAATTCTACGCCGATCGCCTTTCGCACCGCCTCGCTCTGGCTAAAAAATGGTGGGACAGGATCCTCTTTTTTACGATTGCCGCCGTGTTTGCGACAGTCTGGCTGGGGTTGGTTTTGAAAAAGGAAGATACAGGCGCGTTAATGGATCAATTTGGCGGAAGGTTTGCGAAATGGTTTTTTGAAGAGCCCTATTCCCAGGAGCGTATGTTCGGGATTTTTGCGTTGGTATTCCTGGCGAACGTAGGACCATCGATAGCATTTTTCGTGCGGAAAAACTGGGTTTTTCCAAAGGCATCTATGCGCCTACGCGGATATGCCACCGTTCAATCCAAAGAGGTGACTAAACTGCCAAGAAGTAGGGGAGCAACCAAAACGTCGAAGGCGTTTTATGTGTATGTCGGAAATCCGGTGAGCGGAAAAGTGGTGCCGGTGGAAATTTCGGAGGATTGGTATAACACGCTTAACGCCGGAAGCCAGGTGGACGTATTCTACCATCCGGGCAGCGATAATGTCTTGTACCTGGTGTATAATCAACATTCGACTGCCATGAACTGATCATGTTCTGACCATTCCTGATCAAATTTTGATAAAATTCCCGGGAACGGTGTCGGGTTGGCCGCCGGATTCCTCGTCTATGCCTGTTAATCAATCACTGCGTATTCAATCTTTTGGGAAATTTGGAAAGGACAGCGGACGACAGCGCGCTTTGGCTGGCTTACCGCAATGGCGACAATGAGGCGTTGGGCGTGCTCGCCGAGCGTTACTATGGCGCGTTGCGGCGGTACGGTATGAAGTTTTATGTGGATGAAAGCATTGTCGAGGATTGTATCCAGGACCTGTTTTTGGATCTCTGGCAGAACCGCGAGCGGATCAGTCAGACGCCGTCGGTGAAGTTTTACCTTTTCAAAGCCATCCGGCACAGCATTCTGGGCCATATGCGCTACCAGCAGCGGTTCACAAATGAGGAGTCGCTGGATTGGGACACTTCATTACCCGAAAATTTCAATGCGGAATCGCTGCTGATTGAGCAGGAGACTTTGAATAGCCTCGTGGCGCAGATGCATGCGCACATGGAGACGCTGCCCAAGCGCGAACGCGAGGCGCTGTACCTGCGCTACTATGAGAACATGAGTGTGGCTGATATTTCCGGATTGATGGGCGTCAACCGGCAGTCGGTTTCCAACTTTCTTCAAAAAGGCATCACCCGCATCCGCGCCAAGTGGTTTGTGACGATGGTACTAAACCTATTCTTTTTTTAAATTTTTTTCTTCATCCGAGGGTATATCGGTTCCCGCCATTCATAATATCATAGAAATCATTTGAAAAATGAAGAATGGACAGGCCAGACTACGATTTGAATACTCCCGAAGATTTTCTGCAAAATGACCGGTTTCGCGATTGGGTGAAGTACCGGCTGCCGGAAGACAGGGTATTTTGGGAAGATTTTCTCAACACTTATCCCGAAAAACGTCCCGTTTATGAAAGAGCGGTAGCAATGCTGCTGGTGATATTCGGCAATGAGCAGGCATCGGAAGCGGGTGAGGGGGCCGGCAGGCTTCGTGAAATGCTGAGTACCGTCGCCAGCCACACTGAAGTAAATCGTGACCAGCCTTTGCCATTATGGCGCTGGCTGCGCTGGTCGGCGGCTGCCGTGCTGGTGATCGGGTTGGGATTCTGGTGGAGCAGGGGAGCGCGTCAGGCAGGGATTACTGCAAATGGCGTTGTGCAAGCAGGCCAACCGGCGCAAAGCAAATGGATCGTTCGCGAGAACCAGTCGCGGGCAGTAATGCTGGTGAATTTGCCCGACGGATCGTCGGTATTGCTCAGCAAAGGCAGCAGCATTCGTTTCGGAAAGGAAATGAACGATGCCGAGCGCGATGTTTTCCTTGATGGCGAGGGCTTTTTTGAAGTGGTCAAAAATCCTGCGAAGCCGTTTCTTGTACATACCGACAAGCTTACCACCCGGGTTTTGGGCACAAGTTTCCGTGTGAAGTCGTTCCCTGGCCAGGCTGATGCCGAGGTCGCAGTAAAAACGGGTAAGGTGGCGGTGGTCGCGGATGGCAACGATGCCGCCGAGCCGCTGATGCTCTATCCCAACCAGCGCGTGAGCCTCATTCGAAAAAATGACAAGTTTATCAGTTCAGTCACCGGGCCTGCCCGCAATGAAACGACCACGCCAATTGAGACCGAATCCTTTGATTTTGAGTTTACACCGATTTCCGAGGCATTCAAAACGCTCGAAACGCATTATGCAGTGAAAATCCATTTTGATCAGGAAAGGATGAACAATTGCACCGTGACCGCATCGCTGAAAGATGAGCCGTTTCTTGAAAAAGTGCGGTTGATATGCCTCGCAACGGAAGCATCCTTTGTCGTAAATGGCGACGAAGTGACCATTTCCGGAGCCGGCTGTCCCTAGTCACCCCAACCCCTCATAAAATTCTCACCTAACTCTTACCGCATGAAAAACACCAGCCGCACTGCACCCTTTTGACTATCTCTCCTATGGGAGATAAGAACTACTATCTCATGTTTCTGAACTTTAACCAATTATGAAGAAAAATCTACGTATTAAAGTGGCTAACCCAGGCATTGTCCGGTCTGCCCGCGGGCTATTGTACCTGCAAACTTTGCTCATGCTCCTGTTCATGCAATTCAGCTGGGCGAAGAGCGGAAGTGCCCAGGAAATGCTCAATCAACGGGTAACCATCTCGGTGGAAAACGAACGGATCGAATCGGTTATCAGCCGGCTCGAAAAGTCGGCCAATGTCCGCTTCCTTTATAGCAGGGAGATTATCCAATCGAAAAGAAAAATCAGTTTTACCGCCGAAAATCAGCCATTGTCGTCGGTGCTGGAAGGCATTTTGCAGCCGTTGAAGCTGAAATACGAGGTGTCGGGCGATAAGATCATCCTTAAAAGACAATTGAATACATCGGAGGCCGAGCCTCAGATTTTGCCGACTCCCGATGCGCCGGCGGCGGAAATCAACCTTACGGGAACGGTGACGGACACCGATGGTATGGGCTTGCCGGGTGTTAGCATTCTGGTCAAAGGAACGCAAACGGGTACCACCACCGACGGAGCCGGTAAATTCCGGCTCGATGTGGCCGACCGTAGTGCGGTGCTTGTTTTCAGTTTTGTCGGATACATTTCACAGGAAATCGCGGTAGGGACGCAATCGGTACTGAATGTGAAGCTTGCTGCCGACGACAAAGCTTTGGAGGAAGTAGTCGTGGTAGGTTATGGTGTTCAAAAGAAAGCCAATTTAACGGGAGCGGTTTCGACGGTCGATTCGAAGGCCATTGAAAACCGCCCGTCGAGCAACCTGGCGACTGGTTTGCAGGGGGTGACACCGGGGTTGATCATTACGCGTCAGACAGGCCAGCCCGGCCGCGAGAACATTGCTATCCAAATACGTGGGGCGACTTCGGCAAACGGAAACGTTAACCCGCTGGTGTTGCTCGATGGGGTGAGCGTGCCCATCAGTACGATGCAGACGATGAACCCCAACGACGTGGAGAGCATCAGCGTGCTCAAAGACGCTGCCGCGGCGGCGATTTATGGTGCGCAGGCAGCAGGTGGTGTGATTTTGATCACCACCAAAAAGGGAAAGGCTGGAAAAGTCGCATTCGATTATTCGGGACAGCAGGGGATCGATTGGTCTACGAATGTGCCCGACAGGATGTCCCTGCTCGAAGAAGCCCTGTTTTCGAACCTGGCCCGCAAGAATTCGGGTAGTGCGCCGGAGTATACCGACGAGGAGATCCAGCGCATCCGCGACGGCGTGCCTTATGTTGTGAACCCGGCTGATACGTCGTCCTACCTTTATTATAACCAGGAGCCCATTGCGAATCAGCTTTTGAGGAAACATACTTCTATGAGCACGCATAACCTGACCGTACGTGGAGGAAGCGACAAACTGAACTTCCTGATTTCGGGCGGGTACTATAATAAGCAAGGGGTGTTCAAAGTAGGCCCCGACAGCTACGACCGCTACAACGCCCGCATGAACCTCGGCGCGGAACTGAACAAATACCTTTCGCTCGACAGCCGTTTGTCTTTCACTAACGACCGTACGAAAGCTTCATACGCAGAGGCAAACGGTGGCGGATTGATTTACCAGGTTTACCGTTTCCGGACCAGAAACCCGGCATTTACGCCCGAGGGGCGCTATAACTCGGCCAACAGTACCTATGCGCAACTCAAAGAAGGGGGCTATAACGATTACAAACGGAACTACTTCGATGGGGTATTTACTTTGACAGCCGCCAACTTTGTAAAGGGTTTGCAGATCCGCGCGGTGGCCGGTACGCAATACCGCAGAGGCGACCGGCGCGTATTTAACCGTACGGTGCCCCTTTGGAGCAAGTCAAAAATTGCAGGATGGGTGAACCAGGTGAATTCCTACAATGTGATCAACGAGCTTACGAAAAATACCAACTTACAGGCATTGGTCAACTATGATTTCAAGATCGCGGAAAAGCACAATTTCGGACTTTTTGCAGGGTATCAGTGGGAAGATTACCGTGAAGACTTCAATTCCGCCGGTGCTACGAACCTGGTCAGCAATGATTTGCCGACGCTGAACCTGGGTGATGACAAGACCAGGACCAACAGCCAGGCTATCGCTACGCGGGCATTCCAGTCGGTATTCGGCCGTTTTAATTACAACTTTAACAACAAGTACCTTTTCGAAGCGACCATCCGATTCGACGAAAGCTCCAAACTGGCACCGGAAGGCCGCCGCAAAGCATTCCCTTCGGCTTCTGCGGGCTGGAATATGCATCAGGAAAACTGGTTTGCCAGTACGCTTTCATTTTTCTCAGAGTTTAAACTCCGGGCTTCATGGGGACGTCTGGGTGGTGCACTTGGTGACGTTATTGGCAACTACGACTATCTGAGCCAGCTCAGTCGTGGAAATGCACTGGTGTTGGGCGACTCGCGTACTTCCTACATTTTTCAAGGCTCAATTCCGTCGGCAAATCTTTCGTGGGAAACCATTGAAACAACCAACGGTGGTATCGATATTGGTTTACTGCAAAACAGGCTGCAATTCACAGGGGATTATTATGTGAAATACAACCGGAATATGCTCACTGCCCAGCAGCTACCCGGGACGATCGGGATCGGCACGCCGCGTAAAAACACTGGCGAGCTTAAATCGTGGGGTTGGGAAACGGAGCTGCGCTTCCGTGATCAGATCGGGAAGGATTTCAATTATTCATTTGCTATTAACTTTTCGGACAACAACAACCGCCTGATCAGCTTTTCAAACCGCAATGTGGTGGGAGCGGGTACCAACGGTCTGATCGAAGGGTTTCCTTTGAACACCATCTGGGGTTATGAAACGGCAGGCTATTTCAATGCTGAGGACGAGGTGAAACAATGGGCATTTCAAGACAACCGCACCGGGACAGGCGACGTGAAATACATCGACCATGATGGTGACAAGCGCATTTCCGTGGGCAAAGGTACCGTAGAAAATCATGGTGACCTGGTAATGCTCGGAAGCACTTCTCCGCGCTATCTGTTTGGTGTAACACTCGGCGCCAGCTGGAAAGGATTTGACTTCTCCGCGTTCTTCCAGGGGGTAGGCAAACGTCATTACCGCGCTACCGCGGAATCGATCGCACCGCTGCTCGTTACCTGGAAACAGGCCATGGGCATTCACCGAGACTACTGGACACCCGAAAATACCGATGCATTGTTTCCGCGTCCCTATACGACCGGCACACACAATTACCTGACTTCGGATAAATGGACACTGAATGCAAGTTATGTAAGGCTGAAAAACATCCAGCTAGGCTACACTATTCCTGCCCGGATCACCGACAAAGTCCGGATTTCGCGCGCACGGGTGTTTTTCTCCGGCCAGGATATCCTTACGTTTTCGGGAATGGGTGGTTTTAAAGGGTATTTCGATCCTGAGACCCGGGATGGCGTCGAGAACGACTATCCGTTCTTCGCTACGGCGGCTTTTGGTCTAAACCTTTCATTCTGATCCAGCTTTCAACCTATTATTTTATGAAAAACACATTGAAACATACATTGCTGGCCTTTGCGTTGCTAACGGCTGTTTCGTCCTGTGACGTGGAACGCCTGCCGGAAACGAATATCAGCGACCTTAACTTCTGGAAAACGGAATCGGACATTAAAACGGCCAACAATTACCTGTATACGTTTTTGCCCGGGTTTAACAATGAAGACATTTGGTCGGACGATGCATTTGGCCTTTCTGCGAACTCTATCAGCGACGGTTCGCGGCTGGCACCTGCCACTGCGGGAGATTACAATTCGCCTTATAACCTGATCCGGGCCGCTAATAACGTCCTGGAAAAGGCACCACGGGCGGAAGTATCCGCCACCGTTTTGAATCGCTATCTTGCCGAAGCGCGTTTCTTCAGGGCTTGGGCATATTTTTCGCTGGTGCAGAAGTATGGAAGCGTGCCCTTGATCCTAAAAACACTTGATGAGAATAGCCCCGAGCTCGTTGCACCTGCCGCCGCGCGTGAGGCGATCGTGGACCAGATTTACGCGGATCTCGACTTCGCGATCGTCAATCTGCCTACTATCACAACGCTGGGAACAGCCGACTACGGCCGCATTTCCAAAACAGCTGCATATGCATTCAGGGCAAGGGTGGCGTTGTTTGAAGGAACGTATGCGAAATTCCATTCCAAAGGCGACGCTGTGAAGCATTTGACGCTGGCTCTGGCTTCCAGCAAAGCGGTTATCGACAGCAAAGAGCACGCATTGTTCGGTAACTACTTCGATTTGTTTCAAATGGCAGGGGAAGGCCGCCAAAACAAGGAGAATATCATTGTAAAGCAATATGGCGTCTCCAATACGGAGCGTGTGGTTACGCACAACTTTTACCGCGGCTCCCTGGAAACCGGCAACCTGAATCCTACTAAATCGCTCGCGGATTCATACCTGATGAAAGATGGCTTGCCCATTTCGAAATCGCCGCTTTGGGTAATGCCCGATTCCTCGCACAAGGTTTTCAGAAACCGCGATGCACGTATGAGTGCGACGTTCATGAAGCGTGGCGACGCGATGATGACTACCAAGCCGATTTTTGATATCGCTAACCTGGTTTTCAACAAAACCGGCTACATGTTCCGCAAATTTGCCAATATCGATGATTGGAACAGCCAGGCATCGACCATCGACCGTCCACTACTGCGTTATGCCGAGGTGCTGCTGACATTTGCCGAGGCATCTTACGAGCTCAACAATGCAATCACGGATGCTGAATTGGATATGTCGGTAAACCTCCTGCGCGAGCGTGGCCAGATCGCGAAGCTGACCAATGCGTTCGCCAAAGCTAATGGACTGGATATGCGTGAGGAAATTAGACGCGAGCGCCGGGTGGAGCTTGCGCAGGAGGGTTTCCGGTACTGGGACATTATTCGCTGGAAAACGGCAGAGACGGAGCTCGTGAAGCCGGTTTTGGGTAATTTCTATTTCAAAAGCGAGTTTGCGGCTGCCACGGTGAATCTTACACCCGATAACATTATCCTGGTACAAGCCGCCAGCTTCCGCAAATTCGATCCTGCAAAAGATTACCTGTGGCCTTTGCCGATCAACGAAATCGCGCTGAACCCCAAGCTGGACCAGAATCCGGGTTGGTAGGTTAAAAGGAGGAAAGGGAGAAGGGAAGAAAGGGAAGGAGTTGCATCCTGGTTAATCGGATAGTCATGTGCCTGGCTATCCGATTTTTATATTTAAATGCATATAAATTTTCGATTATATAGCGTTTTTATATGCTTGTGAATATAATTCTAGATGGTTTGATACAAATTATATGTAATTGACTATAATATAGGTTGTACTTGAGATAATTATATTTCAAAGCATATAATGGAGACGCTGGCTCAATTTGTAAAATCACGCCGAAAGAACGTAAAACTGACGCAAGAAAAATTCGCCGAAAAAGCTGGTGTGGCGCTGACAGTCGTTCGCAAAATTGAACAGGGAAAGGAAAACCTGAATCTGGATAAGGTAAATCAGGTACTTAGGATGTTTGGTCATGAATTAGGACCTGTGGCGATGAAATCCATTGAAGAAAATTAAATGAGAAGCGCGTCGATATACTACGATCGGGCATTGGCCGGGACATTAACGGAGACTGATGAAGGACTTTACACATTCGTTTATCACCCGGAATACATCCGCTACCAGCGGCTGGCGTAGGTTAGTACAATCGCTGGCAATTCTCGCAAAAATAGCTCCGCCGCTTCGTTCGTCCCAGATACTCCTTATGGAAAGGGATGTTACAGCGGGGACAGATTTTCTTCGTGTGTGCGAGCCAGTGTTTCTTTAAAGTAAACTCTCTTTTCCATTCCAGAAAATCGAACGAGTAGGCCCGGGTTTCCTTTACCATCTGCTTCAATTTGGCGTCGGGGATTTTGCCAAGCTTGCTAAGCGGGTGCAACTGAATGCGGAAGAGTACCTCGTTTTTGATGATGTTGCCGCTGCCGGCGAAGATATCCTGGTTCAAAAGCGCGTCACAGGCAAGCATGTCTGGTTTTTCCTTCAACTTGCTAAGCGCAGCAGCGGGCTTCCAGCTCCTGGACATAATGTCGACAGACCAATCGTAGATTTCATCGGCGGGAGCATCAATGAGCTGAACGGATGACGTATAAAAATTCAGTTCGTGGTTGTCAAAGATAAGGCTTAACCGCGGCGGGGTTTTCTTTTGCTCGTCAATGAGATATGAACCAAAGAGCAGGAAGTGAATGCGGATGGTAAAATCCTTGAAGCAGATCAGGAAATGCTTTCCCCAAGACCTGAAATCAGTGACTGTCTCACCGATGAGCCGGTCTTTATCAACCTTGGAGTTCCCCTCCACATGGCGGATAGCCTTTCCTTTCAGCCCCAGTTGTTCAACAGCTTCTCTCAAAATAACAATGGATGGTCCTTCGGGCATGGCGCTTTTTTTCGCACGTTTCACTAAAAATGTGCCAGGGGAAGCGGAATGAAGGGGGAAAGGAATGAAGGAGGAAAGGGAGGAAAGGGGGGAAAGGGGGGGAAAGGGAGGAAAGGAGGAAAGGAGGAGAGGGAGGAGAGGGAGGAAATGGAGTGTCGCGTCCTGAAATAGGTTGACCCAAATCATAGGAACATGCATGAACGTCGGCCAGTAATTAAGTACAGTCTGAGCTTTAAGCAAGAGGTAGTTCGCGAGATTGAAG
>NZ_JAHXBN010000056.1 GCF_019924045.1 Dyadobacter fermentans
ATACATGCCTGAGGCAAGTCCATGCAGATTCAATTCCTGGGTTTTGGCCAGGCTCTGTTGCAGCACCAGATTCCCCGTCAGAGTCGTTAACTCGGCACGATACCGCTCGGCCCCTGGTATAGTGATCGTCAACTTGCCATTCACAACCGGGTTAGGATAGACAGATATCCGCTCCGTGCCATTTTCAACAAACACCACTTTGATAGCGCTGAAAGCATACGTACCGTCCAAATCGACCATTCTCAGGCGGTATAGATTTTCACCTTTTTCCGGCGAATCGTCGGTATAAGTGTAGTTTCTCAAAACA
>NZ_JAHXBN010000057.1 GCF_019924045.1 Dyadobacter fermentans
ACAGCACTGCTTACCTGGTCTACCACCGAGGAAGTAAATTCGGACCGCTTTGAAATAGAACGCAGCCTCAATGGCAAAGGTTGGTCGACAATCGGCAAGGTTCGGTCAAACGGGGAAAGCAGTGTTTTGAGAAACTACACTTATACCGACGATTCGCCGGAAAAAGGTGAAAATCTATACCGCCTGAGAATGGTCGATTTGGACGGTACGTATGCTTTCAG
>NZ_JAHXBN010000059.1 GCF_019924045.1 Dyadobacter fermentans
GCAGGCATTGAAACATCTACCTACACCGGCGCTTTTGGCACTGCATTCTTTGATACGGATGGCGACATGTATGTAGGTAATAACGGCAGCGGGGCCATTTTCAAGATCAGTGCGCCGCTTACAAACCTTACTGCCTCCCTGTTTTCGACGGCATCGGGCGTAACGCCGGGTGATGGTGCGCGCTGCCCAAGCGCAATTGTGAATGATCCGCCAGTGGCTGTGGACGACGACGGTACCACTACTTGCAACGCAGCTACGGTCGATGTGCTGGCCAATGACGTGGCGGGCAGTGCGCCGCTGGTCCCTTCCAGTGTGAAACTGTTGACGCCAGGCACGCTTGCCCGGGTGACGACCCTGACTGTCACTGACCAGGGCGAATACAATGTGAATACTGTGACGGGTGCGATCACATTTACTCCGGTCGAGGGCCTGCGCGATACCATATCAATCGATTACGTGGTAACCGATGGCAATGGCCTGGAATCGATCGCTACATTAACTATCATCGTAGATTGCCCGATGCCTGTAACACTGGTAGCCTTTGATGCCAGAAAAGAAGGGAACACAGCACTGCTTACCTGGTCTACCACCGAGGAAGTAAATTCGGACCGCTTTGA
>NZ_JAHXBN010000060.1 GCF_019924045.1 Dyadobacter fermentans
GGACAGTACTTCACATTCGCCACACAATTGAACGGACCGGGCGGAGTTGCATTGAACCTGCGCGTATGGTTGCGCTCGGACGCAGGGTTTGCGCCGGGGGAATGGGCTGACTTGTCGGGTAATGCCAACAACTACACCCAGACCAACAACGACCGCCAGCCGTTTGTAGCCAGCAAATTATACAACTTCAATCCGGCAGTGGATTTTGGAACAACCGGTGCAGACGGACGCTTTATGGTGCTGCCGACTGGTAAGCCATATACAGCCAATGGTACCGCCAGTACTTTGTTTACTGCATTTGTCAACCGTTCGGTGAGTGGTTATGCAGACGTTATCGGTTTTGGAGGTACGACTACGGGGGCAGGTCTTACACAGGCCAACAGCCCGGTGTATACGACCTTGGGCGCCAACCCGATTTTGTACCCGTATTCCAATCCGGGAGTGACAGTACAATCCAACAAACTGTACCTTAACGACGTATCTTTTACAATCGGGTCGGGCGGGATCAAGTATGGCCAGAATGGTACAACCAACACGGTTAATACCAATTTCGCGGCAGGGAACTCGCTACACAATAATGGTAGTGTATTGGGATCTCAGGGAGAAGTGAGAAATGGTTTGATAGGAGAGGCGATCGCCTACGAGCGCGATCTGACCGAGCCTGAGAAGCAACGCGTGCGCAGCTACGTAGCGATCAAATATGGTATTACATTACCACACAATTACATCGCTGCCAATGGTACTACCACATTCTGGGATCAGACGGCCAATACCGGTTATAACAATAACATTGCAGGTATTGCCAGAGATGACCAGGGTTCATTGAACCAGAAGCAGTCGTGGAGTATCAATACGTCGAAGGAGGTATTGATCAGCACCACCGGCCTGGCCGACGATAATGCAAGCAATGCGGCCATGCTCAACGATCAGCAGTTCCTTGTTTGGGGGGATAACGGCCTGGCCAAAGCACCGGGTGTCTCATTCGGTACAATTGCAGGTCTACCTTACAACCGTTTCTCTGCCATTTGGAAAGTTCAGAATACCGCATCGGTGGGGACCGTTCGCGTGGCCTGGGCGAAAGGATATGCTAACCTGAAACTGGTTCAGAGTAGCGATGACGTGATCGACCTGTCGGATGCAGTTACGGAGATGTCTTCTACTGTAACCATTGGTGGTAAAGAATATGCTTATGCCGACGTAACACTTGCAAACGGCAGCTATTTTACTTTCGCAGCCTTTGTACAAGGCCCGGGAGGGGTTACCAATAAGCTTACGCATTGGTA
>NZ_JAHXBN010000061.1 GCF_019924045.1 Dyadobacter fermentans
GTGCCGTTGAACGTGGTGTTGTTCATACCAACGTTGAAGAACCGGCCACCGCTCAGTCCGTCTTTTGTTGCGGTAAAAATATCGAAGTCAAGCGAGCTGAGCGTTCTTTCAGTGATATTACCCAATTTCTGGTCCGTAGCCGTAAAATTAATGCCGGGGTTAAAGTTGAAGTATTCAGCTGCCCCTGCTTTGAACTTAGGCATGTTGGCATCTCCCAATTGGGTAGAGATCACACCGCCGTTAAAGTCGGCCCACTCAGATGCATCTGTGCCGTCACCGAGCGACTCCACATTGTAGTCAGCTCTGTACCAATGCGTAAGCTTATTGGTAACCCCTCCCGGGCCTTGTACAAAGGC
>NZ_JAHXBN010000062.1 GCF_019924045.1 Dyadobacter fermentans
GTATAAGATATTGCCGATGGTCGGCATACGTTGAGTAAAAAAATCACCCTTCCGGATTTCCGGAAGGGTTGATTTGTAAACCTGGCTGCAAGTGAATGAATTACATCCCGCGACTAATCCATCAGGTTCGAACGCTATTTTTTCTTAATCACTTTTTGCGAAACAGACGAGCCATCCGGCATTTGGATCTTGATCAGGTATACTCCATTCGGAAGAGGTCGGATGTTAAGTGTCTTTTTGTTTTTGCCATCACTGTTGCGGCCTTCAATCAATGTGCGCCCGGAAATATCCAGAAC
This sequence comes from Dyadobacter fermentans, assembly GCF_019924045.1. GTDB lineage: Bacteria > Bacteroidota > Bacteroidia > Cytophagales > Spirosomataceae > Dyadobacter > Dyadobacter fermentans_A. Next base: position 297 of record NZ_JAHXBN010000062.1, read on the forward strand.
TTTAATCTCCTCTGATCCATTTAATCCGTCTATGGTCAATTCGTCGGCAGCGGGATTTGGGTAAGCGTATGTAATGGTGCT
>NZ_JAHXBN010000006.1 GCF_019924045.1 Dyadobacter fermentans
TCTTCAATCTCGCGAACTACCTCTTGTTTAAAGCTCAGACTGTACTTAATTACTGGCCGACGTTCATGCATGTTCCTATGATTTGGGTCAACCTATTTCAGGACGCGACACCCTTTCCTCCTTCCTCCCTTTCCCCCTTCCTCCCTTTCCTGCATTCTCCCTTTCTTCCATTCTCCCTTTCTTCCTTCCTCCCTTTCCTCCATTCTCCCTTCCCCCCCTTCACCCCAAAAACTTACTCCTTATGACTATCCACCACAATGCGCTCATCGCGGTTCACCAGTTCCCACGCCGTGTAAAACACCAGTTTTACGATCTCCGATTGCTTGTCGAAAAGGATTTTCTCCACGTCGTCGCCCGGACGGTGATAGTCTTCGTGAACACCCGTGAAATAGAAAATCACCGGAACGCCCATTTTGGCAAAATTATAGTGATCGGAGCGGTAGTAGAAGCGGTTGGGATCTTTCGGGTCGTTGAAAGTATAATCGAGCTTGAAGTTGACATATTTCTTGTTGGCCTCCTCGCTGATCTCATGCAGTTTGGAAGAAAGTTTATCGGAGCCAATCAGATATACATATTTAGGATCATTCTTATGCGCCTCGTCCACACGGCCGATCATATCGATATTCAAGTCGGCGATTGTGTTTTTGAGTGGTAGCAAGGGGTGTTCGGAATAATACTCCGAGCCAAAAAGTCCTTTTTCCTCTCCCGTCACATTCAAAAAGAGAATGCTTCTTCTTGGTCCTTTACCTTCGGCTTTCGCTTTGCTGAATGCTTCCGCCAATTCGAGCAATGATACCGTTCCTGAACCGTCGTCGTCTGCGCCGTTATTGATTTCTCCATTCTCCGAAATACCGATATGGTCCAGATGCGCGCTGATCACCAGCACTTCGTCCTTCTTGTCGGAACCCTCCATAAATGCCGCCACATTCTCGGTATCGATCGTTTCGCTCACACGGCCGACTTTCAACGAAACCGTATTCGCGAAGTTTTCCAAAACAGGCTTACCCGACTTATCGATCTGGGACTTCAATTTCATGAGCTTCGCAACCGAAGTGCCCAGCATTTCTGCCGCCCCTTTCGCTGAAAACACGAATGCAGCAGTTCCCGAAGGATTTTCTTGTACCGGTTTCAACGTGGGCGCACTGAACCGCCGGGCCATTACCGCACGCTGACGGATCTCTTTATCCAAATCCTCACCGGTTTTGTCGGTGATGATGAATACGTATTTGGCACCTTTTTCCTTCGCCAGTTTCGCTTTCGCCTGCCACGAAACAGGGCCGCTCCATTTACTTTTCTCCGAATTGCCGCTGATCAGATATTTGCCGCCGGGAGTTTGAGGCTCGCCATCGAACATGATCACGGATTGGCCCTTTATATTGATACCGGCATAATCACTATAACTTCCATCCTCGATGCCATAACCTACCGACACCAGGTCGGTAGTAACCTCCTCGGGGATATCCAGTAATCCATTCAGATAGAAGTCCTTATTGAATTCATATTTCTTGCCGTGCGCCGACACATATACTTCGCCCCAGCTCCTTTTGTACAATTTATACTTCTGCAAATAACTTTTGGAGCCGTCAGCATCGACTGCAATCGGCTGCAACCCATATTGTTTGTAGTATTTCGAAACGTATTCTGCCGCCTTTTTCTGGCCCGGCGAACCGGTATCACGGCCTTCCAGACTATCGGAAGCGATAATGACGAGGTGCTTTTTGAGATCGGAGGGCGTTATGCTTGCCGCATATTTGGCTGCATCGTCCTGCGGCAGGCGGTCCTGCGGCAGGCGATCCTGCGCCAATGCCAAAGTGCTGATAGAGAGGAATAATCCAGCCAGTAGGTTCTTGTTCATCATGAGGTTTAATGGTATTTCAATCCTTACAAATTAACGAAACGTGCCGGCGAATGCAAAACCGCTTGTTACCCCGATTCTTCGTATCTTTGATTTAACAACTTACACACTATATCATGCCTGAAATTATCCGCTTCTTCGGTATCGTTATCCGAATGTTCTTTGATGACCATAATCCACCGCATTTTCATGCAGAATTTCAGGCGCACCGGGCTATTATCGATATACAAAATGTAAGGCTGCTGGACGGGACTCTTCCTCCAAAACAGTTGAAGCAGGTTCAGGCATGGGCTTTGCTGCATCGGCAAGATGTCGCAAAAAGAAATCCCAACCCACTGACATTCCACGCCCCTTTTTGCACTTCTTTTAGTTTAAAGGCTGTTTTTCACGGGATAACAATAAATTAATTGTAAAATACTGTTATTCAGAGGAAAAGTACGTACCTTTGCACCCTGTTTGGCCAACTTACATCCAGACAAAAGCCAAATCGGTCGTGACACGCAGTCGAGAGGATTTCGTGGCAGTGCCGTAAACATCTGATCTATAAAACAATGCAAGCCATTCGTAACATCGCAATTATTGCGCACGTTGACCACGGTAAAACGACTTTGGTCGACAAAATCATCCACGCGTCAAAGCTGTTTCGCGACAATCAGGAGTTCGACGACCTGATCCTCGACAACAACGATCTGGAACGTGAGCGTGGGATTACAATTGTTTCCAAAAACGTATCGGTGCGTTACAAAGATGTGAAAATCAATGTAATTGATACACCAGGTCACGCAGACTTCGGTGGTGAGGTGGAACGCGTACTTAAAATGGCGGATGGCGTATTGTTGCTGGTCGATGCATTCGAAGGTCCGATGCCACAAACCCGTTTCGTATTGGGTAAAGCCATTGGTCTTGGCCTGAAGCCTATCGTGGTTGTCAACAAAGTAGATAAAGAAAACTGCCGCCCGGAAGAAGTTCAGGAAAACGTATTCGACCTGATGTTCAACCTTGGCGCTACCGAAGACCAGCTCGACTTCGTAACCGTGTACGGATCGTCGAAACAAGGCTGGATGGGCCCGGATTGGCAGAAGCCAACCGAAGATATTACTTTCCTTTTGGACACGATCATCGAGCAAATCCCTGCTCCGGTAATCGAAGAAGGAAATACGCAAATGCAGATCACTTCTCTCGACTACAATGCATTCGTTGGCCGTATCGCCATCGGTCGCGTGAAAAGAGGAACGATCAAGGAAGGATCGACCGTGACGCTTTGCAAAGCAGGCGGTGTGATGAAGAAAGTAAAAATCAAAGAAGTTCAGCTGTTCGAAGGTTTGGGTAAATCCAAAGTAAGCGAAGTAAGCGCTGGTGATATTTGCGCCGTAACGGGGATCGAAGATTTCGAAATCGGTGATACGATCGCTGATGCTGAAAACCCTGAGGCATTGCCACGTATCGCGGTGGATGAGCCTACGATGAACATGCTCTTCACGATCAACAACTCTCCGTTCTTTGGTAAGGAGGGTAAATTCGTTACCTCACGCCACATCCGCGACAGGTTGTTGAAAGAAACTGAGAAAAACCTTGCATTGCGCGTAGAACCTACTGATACTGAGGACAAATTCCTGGTTTATGGCCGTGGTATCCTCCACTTGTCAGTATTGATCGAAACCATGCGTCGCGAAGGTTACGAATTGCAGGTAGGTCAGCCACAGGTATTATACAAAGAAGACGAAAACGGCCAGCGCCTTGAACCAATCGAGACATTGGTAGTAGATGTACCGGAAGAAACTGCCGGAAAAGTGATCGAATTGGCTACGCAGCGTAAAGGCGAGCTGTTGATCATGGAGCCGAAAGGCGATTTGCAACACCTTGAATTCGAAATCCCTTCACGCGGATTGATCGGTTTGCGCTCGAACGTACTGACCGCAACCCAGGGAGAGGCTGTTATGACGCACCGTTTCAAAAGCTTCGAGCCATTCCGCGGACCAATCCCGGGCCGTCAGAACGGATCGATCATTTCGAAAAACACAGGTCCTGCAACGGGTTATACCCTTGATAAACTGCAAGATCGCGGACGCTTCTTCGTTGATCCGGGCGATGAAATTTACGGTGGACAAGTAGTAGGTGAGCACAACCGTCCTAACGACATCGTGGTAAACCTGCAAGAAGCGAAAAAACTGACCAACATGCGTGCTTCCGGCTCGGACGACGGCCTGCGTATCGCTCCGAAAATCAATTTCTCTCTGGAAGAATCGATGGAATACATCCAGAAAGACGAATACCTCGAAGTGACGCCGCAAAACATGCGTATGCGGAAAATATACCTGGACGAGAACGAGCGCAAGCGCTACGCGTCCAAACTGGAAATGGCTTAATCCAAAGCCCGATATTCCAAACCCGAAAAGGAGGCAAAATTTTGCCTCCTTTTTTTATTTTTCCTGCATTTCAATATTTCCCCCGATCCCGCCAGAAAATTTGGGATTCCCGCCAAAACCTGTGGTATAATTTTAATGTTTGTCACTCCCCTGAAACATTCTACTCCTGTCATATTTTATTACTATTTCAAGAAATTTTAGTTTTTTGCTTTTATAATAACAAATAGCGTAGTTTGTATCGTCGGCTCACCCAATTTGAGCTAACTATTTTAATATCAACACCTTAAAGATCAAATGATGTCTTACATAGAACCGGCTCCGATTAAGGATAAAGACAATCCGTTGGAGTCAATGATGCAACGATTTGATAAAGCCGTAGACCTCCTCGGGATATCCGAAGAAATGTATTATATCCTCAAAGTGCCCCGTAAACAGGTGACAGTCGGCCTGCCGGTAACCATGGACTCCGGCGAGATCCGGACTTTCGAAGGTTATCGTGTGATCCACTCCACCATCCTCGGCCCCAGCAAAGGCGGCATCCGCTTCGATCCCGATGTGAACCTCGACGAAGTGCGCGCATTGGCAGCATGGATGACCTGGAAATGCGCTGTGGTGGATATTCCTTACGGTGGTGCCAAAGGCGGAGTGGCCTGCAACCCGCGCGAAATGTCCCCGGGCGAGATCGAACGCCTCATGCGTGCGTACACGACGGCATTGCTGGACGTTTTCGGACCGGACCAGGACATTCCCGCACCGGATATGGGTACCGGCCCCCGCGAAATGGCGTGGCTGATGGATGAATATTCCAAATCAAAAGGTATGACGATTCCCGCTGTGGTGACTGGTAAACCACTCGTACTCGGCGGCTCGCTTGGCCGTACCGAAGCCACGGGCCGCGGGGTGATGGTATCTGCATTGGCGGGTATGGAAAAGTTGCGCATTAATCCCTACCGTGCTACGGCGGCGGTTCAGGGCTTTGGTAATGTCGGTTCGCACGCGGCCCTGCTCCTGCGTGAGCGCGGCACCGCCATCCACGCGATCAGCGATATTTCCGGCGCATATTATAATGATAAGGGAATCGACGTGGCGGATGCCATTGCCTACCGCGATACGAACAAAGGCTCATTGGAAGGTTATGCCAAAGCGGAACTCATTTCCGGTGACGATCTTTTCAGCTTGCCCGTAGATGTATTAGTGCCCGCCGCGAAAGAGGACGTGATCACCCGCAAAAACGTATCCAGTATTCAGGCACGCATGATTGTGGAAGGTGCCAACGGCCCCACTTCCGCCAAGGCCGACGACATTATCAATGAAAAGGGCATTATGGTGGTACCCGACATTCTGGCGAACGCGGGAGGTGTGACGGTTTCCTATTTCGAATGGGTACAAAACCGGATCGGCTATAAATGGACGCTGGAACGCATCAATCGTCGTACGGACCGCATTATGAAGGATGCATTCGACAAAGTGTATGAAACATCGCTGAAATACAAAGTATCGCTCCGCATTGCGGCGTACATCGTGGCGATCGACAAGGTTGCGAGTACGTACAAGTATCGCGGGGGGTTTTAAGGTCAGGTGTGGTCACGGTTGGTCATTGATAGTCACAGGAATGGTCAAGTGTGGTCATTGGTAGTCAGGAATAGTCGTTAGAAGGCAGGTATTGTCATTTATCGTTACTCCTTGAGCTCCGCCGAAATCGCATAGCGATGAAACATTGGTAGCTGCCGAACCGGATGCTGTATTCCGGCAAATGCCGTCAGGCATGTAACAACCGAGCATTGTTGTTGTATGCCTGACGGCATTTTTTCACAATTGGGCGGATTGCTTTTTCTACCAATGTTATATGCCTGACGGCATTTACCTCCGATCAAAAGCTGTGCATACAACTACGCACCACTATGCTTGACAATACACCTGACCACAAATGACAACTCTTGACGACACCGACGGCACAGATCCCCAATCGGTTAACAATTTCTTAACAAGCCACTTCCGAGGCGAAACCGAATCTAAACCGGTTTCAAAGTGTTAACTTTAAGGCTAAAATTTCAACAGATTCGCTTCACGCGGGAGAAAGTGCTTCCGCGTGAAAGCAAGCTTTAAAGTAACATGTCGTTAAGTCCCCGTTTCATTGCCGTCATTCTGGCGTTCCTGATATCCCTCATTACCACCACGTTCCTCGCATTTGTGGATGGGGTTTCAAAAGGGATGCTGTTCGTTTCGGCTATTTCCTCCTTCATTTCTTCCTTTTTCCTCGTGCTTTATGCCGTCGACATTCTGGTTTTCCGCGAGGTGAACAAAATGTACCGGACTATCCACAAGCTGAAAATGCGGGATTTCAATATGGCCCCACGCAAAAAACTGATCAGGGAATCCAACCCGCTGAAAACGATCAATGACGAGATTTTTGTTTATGTAACCAAAAAACAGAAGGAAATCGATGAGCTGAAAAAGCTCGAATTGTTCCGTCGGGAATTCCTCGCCGACGTATCGCACGAGTTCAAAACACCGATCTTCGCCGCACAGGGATTTATCCACACGCTCCTGGACGGTGCGATGGACGATGAAAATGTACGTGAACGCTTTTTACGCAAAGCTGCCAACAACCTCGACAGCCTCGACGTGCTCGTGAAGGACCTTCTCGTATTATCGCAGATGGAAACCGGAGATATTAAAATGAATATCGTCCCCACCGACCTCCGCAAGCTTACCCTCAGCATTTTCAGCCGTCTCGAACACATTGCCAAGAACCGCAACGTGACCTTGAAAGTCAAACCGGACGACATGCCAGAAGTGTGGATAAAAGCCGATGCCGACCGGATGGAGCAGGTAATGCTGAATCTGATCGAGAATGCGATTAAATATGGTAACGAGAATGGCAAGGTGATCGTCCATTTCAGCGAGAGCAAAAAATACATTGAAGTGGAGGTAAAAGACAATGGTCCGGGCATTCCGCACGAGCATTTGAACCGTATCTTCGAGCGTTTTTACCGCATCGACAAGAGCCGCAGCAAAGAAATCGGCGGCACCGGTTTGGGACTTGCCATTGTTAAGCATATATTGAACGCCCACGACACGAAAATCGCTGTGATGTCGAAGCCGGACAAGGGGACAACGTTTTCTTTCAAGCTCGAAAAAGCGTATCACCAGCAGTTGCCGGAAACAAAAACGGACGATGTCGTCAATCAATTGAATCCATAATCAATTTCTAACACCATAAACCATTATCCATGTTTATCCACAACGTATTCTTCTGGTTGAAAGAGAAGGACAACGAAGAGGCCAGAGCCGCCCTGCTTGCAGGTATCAAATCACTTGAAGCGATCGAGTCTATCGAATCTGCGTACATCGGCCCTCCTGCCGCCACCCGCAGACCGGTTATCGACGCCACTTACGATTTCGCAGAGATTCTGATTTTCAAGGATGAGGCTGCGCACGACGTTTACCAGGTTCACCCTTTGCACAAAAAATTCGTGGAAGAATGCGCACATCTTTGGGAGAAGGTCGTGATCTACGATGTTGAGGCATAAAGCCTAATATTTGTTAACAAGTTATCCACACCGAAAATGTGCATAACTTGTTAACAACTTTCGATAACACAGATTATCAGGCATTTAGCCTACATTTAGGCATTATCCACACTGTGGATAACTTTTTCCACCGCCTGTAATTTCTCCTTCTTCGGCACTATCCTTCTATCCAATTCGTTCTAGAACCAGTACAAAACGAACTAGAACCGTGAAAAAGAACAGTGTCTTGCTGTCGGTCATCATTACGCTGATCGCAGCTATTTCGATTTCATCCTGTACCTATCGTTCCTACGAACCGGGCTATGATTATGGCTACCGGCATGGTTACAGGCACTATCACGCTCCTCCGCCACCACCGCGTGTGGTAGTGGTGACGCCACCGCCGCGAGTCATACATGCCGACCGCTACAAGTACCGCCGTCATGATAACCGTGCTTACCGTAAGCAATACCGTCACAACGACCATTACGGAAACAATGGCCGCCATCGCGGGCACAGACGATAATTTTGACATACCTTTCGATAAAAAAGGCCCGATACTGTGCATTAAGCCACTTTTATCTGGCCTTTTCTTTTTATTTTGCAGTTTATGGATATACTTGATGTACTAAAAACCAATGCCGGATTACATCCCGACAAACTTGCCTATGGTTATATTGGCAAAGAAGGCGAAATCACCGAGCAACTTCATTATCATGAACTTCATCAGCATGTACTAGCGGCATCCCATCTGCTGAGCTCCAAGTTCCCCGTCAACGCCAGGGTGATCCTCCTCCTGCCCGCAGAAGCGGCTTTTGTATGTTCGTTCCTCGGCGCTCTGCATGCGGGTATTATCGCGGTTCCAACGCCCATCAGCTATTCCGAGCCGGGAATAAACCGCATTCTGAGCATTATGCGTGACTGCGCAGCTTCGGGGATTATTACCAATGCCAAAACCTACAAAATGCTGTTTCAGCGGAAAAACGATGCTTCTTCCGCATTACAGGAATACGACGCCGAATGGATTTTTACGGATGATCTGATGGCCGCGCCAGTCGCATCGGGCGCTATTCGCCGACATAAAGAATCCATCGAAACAGCCTATTTGCAATATACTTCTGGCTCTACCAGCCAACCTAAAGGGGTGATGATCAGCCATAGCAACCTGACGGCTAATCTGCGGGCGATCAACAATTGCTTCGGACGCACCGCTGAGGATACGTCGGTTACCTGGCTACCGCATTACCATGATATGGGCTTGGTGGACGGCCTGCTTTCCCCGCTTTTTACCGGCGGTATCGGCTTTGTGATCTCTCCGCTACTGTTTATCACCAAGCCGGCGTTGCTGTTGCAAACAATCAGCACCTACCACGCCGGATTTTGCGGTGGACCTGGCTTCGGCCTTGACCATTGCCTTGCGCGCATCCCTCAGGAACAGCTGGATGCCCTGGACCTTAGCTCCCTCCGCGTCCTCTACGTAGGCGCAGAACCGATCCGGATCTCGACCCTCGAAAGATTCGCTGCTGCGACGCAAGCCGCCGGGTTTAGAAAAAACAGCCTTGTCCCATCCTATGGCCTCGCCGAAGCCACACTGGCCGTGAGCCTGCATTTGAACGGCACGCCCACTACCTATCGCAAACTGACGGATACCAAGGAAGTTGTCGCTTGCGGCCCTCCCGTAGAATTTACCGAGGTGTCGATCGTGGACCCTGTGAGCAACCTAAGTTTACCGGACGGGAAAGAGGGGGAAATATGGGTAAAAAACGACGGCATAGCGGGAGGTTACTGGGAAAAACCAGACGCAACCAAAGCTACTTTCCAGGCTTACACCAGCAGCGGTGAAGGACCCTATTTGCGGACGGGCGATTTAGGTTTTATGGAGAATGGTCTTCTTTTTATTACGGGCCGTACTAAAGAGCTGATCATCATCCGAGGAGTCAATTATTATCCGCAGGACATTGAAGAGGTTGTAAGCGAAAGCCACCCGGATATCCAGCCCAACGCGGCGGCGGCATTCTCCGTAGAGACAGACCAGGGCGAAGCACTGATGATTGTGAGCGAAGTACGGAGAGTGACACAAACGCCGGACGATGAGAAGATCATCAAAAACAAGATGGCACAGAGCGTCGGATTGGCATTCGGGCTTATTCCCCACGAAATCGTGCTGATCCAGCCAGGCAAATTGCCCAAGACATCGAGCGGAAAGATTCAGCGCCTCAAGGCTCGTGAATTGTTCGCCAAAAAGAGTATTGTAGACTAATATCGGTTACTTAAAAAGACCCCTAATTTTTAAAAAACCTGCAAAAGTACTATTTTCACGTAGCATACAGTGCTTGTTACAAACTTCAACTAAATGAGTAAAACATTTACCGAAATTTCCGGCTGGATAGTTGAGCGCATTGCTCACCATGCGGAAATAGATCCCTCCGAAGTAGATCTGGACGCCGAAATCATCGATTACCGATTGGATTCCCTTCTTATGGTCGACATTACAACCGAGTTACAGGAATGGCTCGGGATCGAGTTAAGCCCATCCATTTTCTGGGAAATGGGTACTATCAATGCTACCACCCAATGGATTGTAGAACACCAGGAAGCCTGAAACCATGCTGGCCTTTTCCATCCTGGCATACCTGCTGGCAAACCTTGGAATAGGCCTCTGGGCCTCCAAAAGAATCACTACTACCCAGGATTTCGTGCTTGCAGGCCGCCAGCTACCGCTGATCCTCGCCGCTTCCGCAACATTTGCAACGTGGTTCGGATCGGAAACTATCATGGGCGCGCCCACCGAGTTTATCGAGCATGGCGTATTAGGTATCATCGAGGACCCCTTTGGTGCTTCGCTGTGCCTCTTTCTGGTAGGGTTGTTCTTCGCCCGGCGGTTCTACAAAATGAATATTATCACATTTTGTGATTTTTTCAGGATCCGTTACGGGCGGAATGCCGAATTGCTCTCCGCCATTCTTATCATTCCGTCCTATTTCAGCTGGATAGCCGCCCAGTTGCTGGCCATGGGCATTGTATTGAAAGTCGTGCTGGGCTGGTCGCTGCTTACGTGCATTCTCGCAAGTTCGTTCGTCGTGATCCTCTACACGATCTGGGGTGGTATGTGGTCGATATCGATCACCGATTTCATTCAGACGGTCATGATCATCGTCGGCCTGCTCATTGTGGCCGCGGTGTTGTACCAGGAAGTAGGCGGTTTTCAGCCGTTGCTTGACGCTGCCCCGAAAGGATTTTTCCGCTTTTTTCCCGAAAATACACTCAAAGGCCACCTCGAATACTTCGCGGCGTGGATCACCATCGGACTCGGTTCGATTCCGCAGCAGGATGTTTTTCAAAGGGTTATGTCCGCCAAATCGGCCCGTGTATCGGTGCAGTCGACGCTGCTTTCATCGTTCATGTACCTCACGATTGCCCTGCTGCCGCTGTTCATTGGGCTTTGCGGGCACCATCTGTACCCCGGTGAAGAAAAGGACGGGCAAATGATCATCCCCAATATGGTGCTGAAACATATGAACCTGCCGCTTCAAATCCTATTTTTCGGCGCGCTGGTCTCCGCGATCCTCAGCACGACGAGTAGTGCAATTATGGCTCCGGCAGTTGTATTAGGAGAGAATATTTTCAAATACTTCAAGCCAGATCTCGACGATAAAGAACTGCTGAAAATCATTCGTGCTGGCATCATCGGCATCACGCTGGTGTGCATTTTCATGGCAGCAACCCGCGAAAGTATTTTCGAGCTCGTCGCGGAATCCTCTGCATTCAGTCTTGTATCGTTATTTGTTCCATTGGCCGCGGGACTTTACTGGAAATCCAGCACCCCCCTCGGTTGTATGCTCTCGATGGTCATCGGGCTGGCGGTGTGGCTGTTTTGCGTTTTCATCGAAACCGAATACCCGGCCCTAGTCTACGGTCTGCTCGCGAGCTTTCTGGGCATGATAGCGGGTTGGATTTGGGAAAAAATCCGCCGGTCGCCGGACGCTGGACCATCGCGTGTATCCTGAGGGAATCAGGCTGTTTCGGCTTCCGCTTTGCGATCCCAGCCGGCTAGCGCATTCAAATTCACCGCTTCCCTGTCGGCTTGCATAATCATTTCCAGCTCTTCCATATGCTGCCGTGCGGCGTGGATATATTCCTCGTCGTTCCGGATGCTCGACAAATGCTTCAAAGTCCGTTCGTCGTGGACAAAGAATGTCTTGGCCATGCGCGTCGCTTCGTGTGCGCGATGCCCGAGCAATTTCAATGCATCCACGCCCAAGCGAAGGCTCGTATCGAACGTCTCCCGGTAAATGTGCATCATCCCCGCATTCATGAGGTCGTACGCATCATTCCGGTTGGTCGAGCGCACGAGCATATGCAAGTGAGGGAAATGTTTTTTGACTGTTTCAATTAATTCCAGCCTCTTTTCTTCGTCGCTGATCGCGATGATGATCATCTGCGCGCGGCCCGCTCCGGCAATATCCAGTAATTCATAGCGGGTAGCATCGCCATAATACACTTTGAGCCCTATCCGGCGGAGGAAATCGACGTTGTCACTATCATTGTCCAATACTGTCGCCTCCACGCCGTTCGCCCGCAAAAAGCGGCCCACGATATTTCCAAAGTGCCCGTAACCTGCTATGATCACCGGGTTATCCTCCTCTTCCACATCACTTGGGCGCTGCGCCGTTTGCAGCCCTGCGCTTACCAGGCAGAATCGCGTCAGGATAAATTTCTCATTCACCATCATCGCCAACGGCGTCATGGCCATGCTGATCGCCACTACGGCTGTCATCGTATCCGAAACTTCTTTACCCAAAACACCTTCCTGAACCGAAAAACTGAGCAATACAAATGCAAATTCGCCGATCTGGCTCAAACCGATGCTGAATATGAAATTCTGCGCATTCCGTACTTCGAATATTTTACCTAAAACGAAGAGAATAGCCATTTTCAGCAGCATCAATCCGGCTACTAGTCCGATAATCAGCAGCGGCTTGGAAATCACCAGTGAAAAATCAATGGAAGAGCCGACCGAAATGAAGAATAAGCCCAGCAATAGGCCCTTGAAAGGATCGATAGAACTTTCCAGCTCGTGGCGATATTCGCTGTTGGCGAGTACTACCCCAGCCAGAAATGCGCCCAGCGCGGGGCTAAGCCCTACCGACGTCATGAGCACGGCAATACCCACCACGAGCAGCAATGCAGTGGCCGTAAACATTTCGCGCAATGCGGTACGGGCCATCATACGGAAAACCGGCCGCAGCAGGTACTTCCCGGTCAGTACAATCGCCGAAACCGACAGCAATACCACAATAGCCTGCTGCCAGGCGGGCAATGCACTTACGAGCGACCCGCCGGCGTGCCCGTCGGGCAATCCAGCGTGGTCAGCGAGTAGCGGAAACAACGCGAGCATCGGGATGATCGCGAGGTCCTGGAACAGAAGTACCGCGAACGAGCTCTGACCGGCAACGGTTTTCAGCCAGCCCTTTTCATTCAGCGTCTGCATGACAATCGCCGTGGACGACATCGCAATGATCATCCCCAGCGCGAGTGCCTCCTTCCAACCGATGCCGAACAGCATTGCAACTCCGGCCACAAGGACGGTCGTAACGCCTACCTGCAACCCGCCAAGCCCGGCAATGCTCTTGCGCATACGCCACAAGCGCGAGGGTTCAAGTTCAAGACCGATGACAAAGAGCATCATCACCACGCCGAATTCGGCAAAATGCATAATATCCTGGCCTTCCATTCCAATGAATTTCAGGCCCGCCGGACCGATAATCACCCCGGCGACCAGGTAACCCAGCACCGATCCCAACCCCAGCCGTTTGGCAATAGGGACCATTACCACCGCAGACGCGAGGTATATCATTGCCTGAAAAAAGAAGGATTGTTGCATGGTTCAGTGTGGAAAAAGTTCGTTCAGATACTCGACGCGTGCTAACTCCGCAGGATCGATGCGATCGTTTACAAGCGCATCCAGCAACTCGGCATATTGCTCGCCGTAGGCTTTCAGCGTGTAGTCTTCAATCGTATAAGTTTCATGCACCACAAAGGGTGGCAGATAGTCCATCCGGCATAAATAGGCCGTCTGGTTGAATGGCAGCAAATACTGCCCTACGGGAAAGCGATTGTACCCCGACGCCGTGTAGGCATCGCGCCCACCCCCGCACGACACCGCATTGAATATCTTCTTGCCGTTCAATGCATGTCCTTTCGGCCCGTAGGCCCAGTTATATTCCAGCACAAGGTCCTGCCACTGTTTCAGGATCGGAGGACTGCTGTACCAGTAGAAAGGATGCTGAAATATGATGATATCGTGCTTTGCCAGCAACTGCTGCTCCCTTTTGATATCTATGAAAAGATCCGGATAATGTTCATACAGATCATTAAAAGTCACTCCTTTTACCTTGCGGGCATATTTTTCCAACGTCTTTTGTACATTGGATTTACTGTGAGTGGGATGGGCAAACTGGATTAGGACTTTGGACATAATAGGGAATTGATGCAAAAAACTTACGGTACCAAAATTACGGAACCTATTGTTTTCCGCGCTTCGAGATCGGCCTGCGCCTGATATGCTTTCGATAATGGGTACCTTGTAATAGCGAGCTCTCCGAAGATTCCGCTGCTGAATGCATCGAAAGTATCGGCTGCATATTCTTCCAGCGTCTCCCGATCGGTGATGTACGCGCTGAGCGTGGGAGTTGCCATCACGATGGATCTTTCACGCAGCAATGCATGATCGATGTGCTCGGGTTGGCCCGACGACGATCCATAGAGCACGATTTTACCGCCCTTCCGGATCACATCCAGCGAATAGCTGAATGTATCTTTCCCTACCCCGTCGAACACGACATCCACACCACGGCCCTCCGTGATTTCGAGCACCGAGTGTACAAACTCCCGGCATTCCGCCAGAAAAACGTGATCGGCCCCATTCGCCAACACCACTTCTTTCTTCTCTTCCGAGCCCGTCGTGCCGATGACCGTCGCGCCGAGTGCCTTGGCCCATTTGGTAACCAGGGTACCGACGCCACCGGCCGCCGCATGCACGAGCACCACGTCACCCGGCTTAATGGGGTTCACTGTTTTCAGAAGCATCCTGGCGGTAAAGCCCTTCACGAGCATCGCCGCGGCTTCTTCCGATGTGATACTGTCCGGAATATGAATTAATTGCTGCGTCGATACCACGCGGCTTTCCGCATATGCTCCGGGGATAAAGTGGTAACCCACGCGGTCGCCCACATTGAATTCCGTCACCCAAGGCCCCACCGCCTCGATCACGCCCGCGGCCTCTACGCCCGGCGTATAGGGAAACGATTTGACGGGAAACTTCCCGTCGCGGTAATAGGTGTCTACAAAATTCAGCCCTATGGCTTCCTGCCGCACTCGTACTTGTCCGGGGCCCGGCTCCGTGATAGTCTCCCGTTCGTAACCCAGCACCGAAGGCACTCCTTGCTTGTAGATTTTTACTATACCTGATTTATTTGCTGTTGCTGTAATTAACCCTGACATGTCCGTAAGCATTGTCATTATGGAATGCTTGTTCCATCATTGGACAAATTATTTCTTGATAGATTTTATTAAAAATTCGGCTTGCTGCTGCACCAGTTCCCCATCACCATACACCAGGAAAGTCTGCCAGAAGCCGGTAAAATTCGATACGACGAAGTTTGCAAGCATAGCCGGATCTCTTTTATTGCTGATTTCCTCCGCTTTCTGAGCCTTTTTTAAAAGGTCTTTCAGCAAGGCCGTCAGATTGCTGGTGTTTTGTTTTAACAAAGCATGCACTTCTTCATCCACCGAACCCAGCTCGAAGGTCGATTTCACACCCATGCAGGTCCTTTCCTCCTCCACCGTCCTGATCGCCGCCTTTTTGATGATCTTTTCGATGGCCTTTATCGGCGACTTCGTTTCCTCCGCTACTTTCCGATAATCTTCAAACATCCCTTCGGTATAACTTCTGAGACATTGAAGGAACAAGCTGTGCTTGTCGCCGTAAGTGTCGTAAATACTTCCGCGGTTCAACCCCATCGTATCGACAAGGTCTTGCATAGAGGTGGCGTTGTAGCCCTTTTGCCAGAAAAGGCATTTTGCCTTTTCCAGCCTCTCTTCCGGTTCGAATGCTTTATTGCGTGCCATGACTATCAGACAATTATTTCAGAACGAACGTTCCAGAATTGGCAAATATTCCAATCACACATTTAAAACACCCGCCGCGCAGCGTATCAGATAATGAACTTGGCTACGCCACCGTCCACTTTCAGGGCAGCGCCATTGGTAGCTGATGAAAGCGGGCTTGCCACGTAAGTGACCAGGTTAGCTATTTCCTCTACCGACGCAAAACGCTGCAGCAGCGAAGTTGGCCGTGCATTTTTAAAGAAGTCCTTTTCAGCTTGTTCCGCAGACATGTTGTTGGCTTCCCCCAGCTGTTTGACAAAATCGGCGACGCCTTCGGATTTGGTCGGACCGGGCATGACGGTGTTCACAGTAACGTTCGTGCCCTTGGTTAGTTCGGCCAACCCTCGGCTCACAGCGAGCTGGGCAGTTTTGGTAGTGCCGTAGTGAATCATTTCCTCGGGGATATTCACGCCCGATTCGCTGGAAATGAAGATGATCCTGCCCCAGTCTTTGGCGATCATTTTCGGAAAGAAATGTCTTGCCAGGCGCACGCCGCTCAGCACATTCACTTCAAAAAAGCGGAACCATTCATCGTCCGAAATCTCGGTAAATTGCTTCGGTTCGAAAATACCGGCATTGTTAACCAGGATATCGATATCCGGCAGCTGTTGCAACAATGCATTCACTTCCTCCACCTTTGAGAAATCCGCCGCAATGCCGCTCACATCCGCCCCTGGTGTTGATTCTTTCAATTTCTGCACTGCTTCCGCGATTTTACTTTCCGAGCGGCCGTTAATGATCACATGCGCACCTTCTTTCAATAAACCTTGTGCAATGGCGAAGCCTATACCTTGTGTAGAACCGCTGACGAATGCGGTTTTCCCGTTGAGTTTCAAATCCATAAAACTTTGATAATAAGAGCGTGATGAATGGTTGAAGAATCTATAATTTTATAACACATCACCTAACAAAATGATCGCATGAGACACATTTATCTTTTGCTACTATTGCTGCTTCCTACATGCCTGTACGCGCAAGGGCCGCGTGTTCTGATCGTTACGGCTCATCCGGACGACGAAACCATGTTTCCAGTGACTGTTTTTAAAATTACCCACGAACTGAAAGGCTCTGCCGATCTCGCATTGATTACCGACGCCTCGGGCGGGTACAATGGCCTGGTAGCATCCAGCTATTACGGCCTGAACCTCGTGGATTCTGCAACGGGCAGGAAACATTTACCCTTGATCCGTAAAAAAGAGCTCATGGCCTCCGGAGAGGTGATGGGAATCGGCAATTTCTTCTTCCTCGACCAGCTCGACGATTACTACAACCGCGACGAGAAACCCTACTTACAAGGAAAGAACTGGGACATTGCCTTCGTGGAGAAAAAGCTGGACAATATCCTGGTCAATGGCAACTATGACTTCGTATTCTGCCTCATTCCGCACGAAGGCCAGCATGCGCACCACAAAACCGCGTCCATCAGCGCGATACGGGCCGTGCAGCGCTTTAAAGGCGCAAAAAAGCCGATTGTATTAGGCGGACAGTCACAAAACAAGGGTTATACTTTCTCATTCGCGGGACTTACCGGCTATCCGGAGACCGATATTCTTAAAATTGCGCCTGTATTCGAATTTGACCGGTCTCACAGTTTCGGAGAGGACAAAAAACACAGCTATATGATCGTTGCAGACTGGGTAAAAGCGGCGCACAAGTCTCAAAGCGGCGATATGAATCAGGCCATGCACCGGGGCGATTTGGAAACATTCTGGTATTTCACGATCAATGGGGAGGATGGAATTGGGAAAACCAGGGCGCTGTTTGATGCGGTGAATTCCTCCGGGTATTCCAAAAAGTAGTCAGACTGACTGGAAGGTCATGAAAAGGGAACTACCGAAAGGTGCTTTGCCCAGAATGGCGGATTCGGTTTTAGTAATGGCTTTTAAAACTGCGTTGACCGTGTCGCCCGGGTATTCGACATCCGAGTCGAGGTGATCGATATTGATTTTCTTCTTGCGGATCTGGTAATTCTGCCATTGCCGTACGAGCAAAATAGGTAGGGACAGTGCAAAGGGCCAGTAAGTGTTATAGCCCATGCGCAGCCCGGCAGCTTGGCCAAATGCCTGAAATTGCTCCAATTTGAAACGCCGCGAGCTTCCTACCGCGAGGTCGTGCGTGCCCGAGAAGGCTTCGAATGCGTGAATATTAATGATGATCAGCCCGTTGCGGTTCAGGCGATTTTTAAATGCAGTGAGTGCGCGGATGATCTCGTCGTCGGTCAGGAAATAGAGCGCGTCGTTGCAGGTGATGATATCGAAAGTCTCGCCCGGCTCGAATGCTTCCACATTCCGGAGATCACCGAAAACGACATTCAGGCCGCGCTCGTTCGAGAAATCGATCGCATGTTGTGAATAATCGAAGCCCCGCAGATTGGAATAACCATTCTCCTTTAAAAACGACATTAACCCGCCCGTACCGCAGGCAGCATCGAGGATTTTGAGATCGGGATCCATGGCCCTGAAATGCTTGCGGATCTGGCCCAAAACCTTACCATGGAGGATCTGATACCACCACAGTTTGCGCTCGGTTTCGTACATACGCTGGTATTCGAGCCGATTGTCGATCATACGTGTTCGGAGCTGTTATATTTGATCACATACTGCGGCTGACCGCTCTGTGCCATAAAACTCTTACCGATGTATTCCCCCAAAACGCTCAGCAGCATGCATTGAATACCTCCGATGAAAATGATGGTCGCCGTCACTACCTGCCAGCCCTTCGGGTCCGGACCGATGATCCATTGGATGGTCAGGAAAAGCAAAAGCAAAAAGCCTAAACTGAACAATCCCACGCCAATAGGCACAAAAAAGCGAATCGGAAGGGACGAGTAACAGAAAAGGATATTGAGAAAGAGCGATATTAACTTATGAAACGTATAATTGGAAGCCCCTTCTTCGCGCTTCTGGTGCGCTACCTGCACGGTACCGATGTTCCGCGTCATCCGGAATATCAGCCCGTCGATATAAGGGTAGGGCCCGTGGTATTTGATAATTTCCTGCACCACTTCCTGCCGGATCAACTTGAAACTCGACAAATACAGATCCTTGGGTTTATTTAAAAGATAGCTGGTAAGCCAGTTGACAAACTTGCTGCCCATATTGCGGCCAACAGAATGCTGCTTTTTGGCATAATAGGTGTAAACAACGTCGTAATCCCCCGATTCTGCGGTTTCCACCAGTTTCAATATCTCCTCCGGCGGGTTCTGAAAATCATCGTCGATCATCACGCAGTAGTTACCGTATGCCCAGTTGAGGCCGCACATAACCGCATTAAACTCCCCGTAATTCCGGCGCAGTGAAATAAACCGCACATTGGCATAGGCATCGGACAACTCGCGGCATACCTGCTCGGACCGGTCGCGGCTGCCGTCGTTGACCATCACGATCTCGAATGATATTTCTGATAAAGTGGCTTGTAGCTTTTCGATCAGCGGCCGGATGGTTTTTTCGCTGTTGTAAACCGGGATAATGACCGATAGCTTCATTGACGATCGAATTGATTGACGGTTTGTATGATATAGGCCACCTCATCGTCCGTCAAAACCGGGTTAAGCGGCAAGCTGATCACCTGCTGGTGGATCTGCTCTGTCAAAGGCAAATGTAAATCTTTAAATTCTTGGTAAGCCAATTGTTTATGGATAGGCTTTGGGTAATGAACGTTCGTCTGCACGCCATGCGCATCCAGGAAAGCGATCAACTCTGCACGGCGGGGATGCCGTACTACAAAGAGGTGCCACGCGTCTTCCGAAATCCGGTCGGCGGGAGGTAAAATCAGCTCGCTGCATTTCAATTCCTGCAAATACTGGTGGGCGATCTCCCTCCTGCGGACATTTTCCGGATCGAGGTAAGGCAGCTTGACGCTGAGTATTGCAGCCTGCATTTCGTCCAGGCGGCTGTTTACACCCTGGTATTCGTTCTGATAGCGAATTACCGAGCCGTAATTGCGCAAGTAACGGATCTTTTCGGCCAATGCTGCGTCGTTGGTCGTAATGGCACCGGCGTCGCCTAAGGCCCCCAGGTTTTTGGTAGGGTAAAAACTGAATGCCGTCGCGTCCGCCCATGCTCCTACTTTCCGGCCTGCATGCGTGGCTCCGTGCGCCTGCGCGGCGTCGGTGATCACTTTGAGATCGTGCTTACGGGCAAGATCCAGGATTTGTGCAATTTCGCAGCTCCGCCCGTAAAGGTCGACCGTGATAATGGCCTTCGTACGCGGCGTAATGGCCTGTTCGATCAGCGCGGGATCGATCAGCATCGTATGCGGGTCCGGCTCCACAAAAATGGGCTTCAGGTGCAGGTAACTCACCGGCAGCACCGAGGCAATATACGTATTGGCGGGAACGATGATCTCGCTATCCTTGGGCAGGTCCATTGCCAGCAATATCAGCGTAATTGCATCGAGCCCATTGGCGGTCCCTACACAATGCTCCGCTTCGCAATACGCGGCAAATGCGTTTTCGAATGCTTTCAACTCATTGCCCAGAATATACCACCCCGAGCGGATCACACGGAGCGAAGCATCTTCGATCGCTTGCAGATAAGGGGCATTTACCTGATTTAAATCCAGAAATGGGATCATTGAGATACTGTCTGGATTAGCTGATTCAGGGGATAAGGATCGTCGATGTAATCGGCTTTGTCATAATATTCGTTGGACAATACCAACAGGATCGCATCGTCCGAGAAAGAGTCCATGATGTGCCAGTCTTTCGGTTCAAGGATCAGGCAGGACACAGGATTATCGAGAATGAAGATTTCCTCTTTCTCGCCGTCGTTGGAGTATATACGACAACTTCCGTGAATACAAACCAGGGCATTCCACGTTTTGTGATGCCTGTGGCCACCTCGCTGCGTCTCACCCGCGCCGTAAATGTAAAACACGCGTTTAATTGTACCGGGGATGATTTTTTCAAAGACTGTGAGATTGCCCGATCCGGTGTTAAATGTATCCAGCTGTACTAAAAGCGGCATATGGAAATTTCTAGGTTGTTAGGGTGTGGTCAAACTCTTTCAAATACACGATCTGCTTCAAAAGTAACCTATTAATAAATGTCAGACATTTTTTCCTTTAAAATACAAAAATACCTTCCACATAAAAAAATCGATTATCCTGAGGCAAGGCTTAATGATCATTTAATGCGAGCCGACAAGAAGTGCTGCCACTCTCGCGTTGACCAATGTTATCGGGTATTGGTTGGGAAAGGACGAAAATAATCGGCACTACCCCTACCCGGGTGGCCCTACCCAGGCGGCCCTACCCGCATCCCTAACTAAACAGGCCCCATTGCAAACGGTGGTCGATCAGCATGAAGATTTTCACAGGCAGCGGTTCCAGCCAGAGTATTTTATTATAACCCATGTAAAAAACCTGTGGATGGGCCACGCAGACGACCATCGTAAAAAACAGGATAAGCCGGACAGACGATGTAGAGGAGGTTTCGATTAATATAAAAACGGCGAGCAGAATAAACGGAAAACCGTATGACAATGCCCGGTCGATATCGTGGACGTAGATCCCGGTAGCCACCAGTACCGCGAAACCGACCATGAGTGCCAGCAGGAGCCAGTAACGCCTCGTGAGGCATAGTACGGCAAAAGCGGCGATCAGGATCAGCCACGTACCTTCAAATGCACCCCAGATACTGCTCCCCAGCCCATTGCGGTGGGCATTTGCCAGCAATACAGGCGTTCCGATCGTAGAGTAGGAATGGTGTGGGAAATAGGTAGTCTGCACGTATTCACGGATGGTGAAATAGATCGCCCACGCTACCCACACGACCAGGCTCTCCCCCGTAAAAGCCGATCTGATCAAGCCGGGAACGCCAAAATTATTATTCCGGTAAGCCTTTGTTCCCATCCACCAGAGCAGCAAATAGCCCCCAGCGACCACAGCCCGCTCGTCGGTGAAGAATGCGATCAGCAGCGAGAGGAATATTACCAGCGAGTTTCTGCTTAATAATGCCAGCAGGAGAAAGAAAAAGGCAAACTCGTCGCCGTACCCGTGCACATCCGCGAAAGCCCACACGCTCACGAAGATGTTGGCAATGGCCGTCACAAACAGCGCGGTGATTACTTTATCGCCCGACACCGAAAAGATATAACCAGCTGTTTTATAAAGGAACAACACCCCCAGAACTGCCTGAACAATCAGGATTAACAGCACATTATGGCCTGTTAGAAATGAAAGGGCGGGCAATGTCCAGCGGAAGATCATATTCTCCCGGCGAACGTCGTAATCCATGTCCTTCGGATGCAGGATGTCCTGCGCCTGATTGTGAATAAAAACCCAGGCGTCGAGGCTCACTCCATTGCTTCTTAAATGGTCAAGCAAGAGCGAATAGGGTGGAAATGCAAGAAAAAGCGATAGTGCGACAGCAAAAAAAGTGAGCTTCCACAACCAGTTCTTTCCAGACAACTGTGCTTCAATCCAAAGGAGCGACGACCCGTAAAAGTTTTCCAAAAGCATAGGACGGCTTGGCCAAATAGGCTCAAATATACATTTAATGTGCAATACTCATTTCCAGCTCGGTACGATCCGGCTGCCTTCTTCGCTTTCGGTAATGCGCAGGTAGGTCTGGATTTCCTGTTGCAGGTCCTCCACGTGACTAATAATACCCACGATCCGGTTCTCCTTTCTCAATGATTTTAACGTTTCAAAGACCGTTTGTAATGCATTTTTATCGAGGGAACCAAAACCTTCGTCGAGGAAGAAAAAGTTGTGTTTCGATTCATTCCTGACGTGAATATGATCGGCCAGCGCCAACGCCAGCGACAATGCCGCCTGAAATTTCTGCCCGCCTGAGAGTGTTTTCAACAGCCGCATATGCCCGCCATTGAGCAAATCCCTCACCCAGAAACTGTTTCCTTCTCCCAATTCTAGGTGTAGCTGCTGGTGGGTCATCTGGTGGAACCGGTGATTGGCCGCCTGGATCAGGTTTTGCAGGTAAATGCTCGACGCGTAATCCACAAACCCGCTCGACCGGAACAGTTTCGCCAGGTCGTCGAGATGTTCTTTCCGAAGCTGCAAACGGCCTTTCTCTGTCAATAGCGTAGCTCTTTTGGCCAAATCTTCCGCCATTTGTTTCAGTCGCCCGCCGATATTTCCTTCCTCTTTCCGCTGGGCATTGAGGTTTTCGGTCAGCGTATTTTTTAATGCCGTTACTTCTTCGTGTTTTGCGGCATCATATTGCTCGCCGGCGTGGTCTTGCAGCAAGTTTTTCAGCTCGGCACCGGTTGTTTCCAATGCCAGTTTGAACTCCTCGATCGCCTTCCGCTCGGTGTCGATGCGGATTGGCCGTTGCAGGATTTCCGCCACCTGCGCTTCCGATTCGAATGCATAAGCGACTAATTCGCTATCGATCTTTTCCTGAACGATCACGAGTTCCCGCCTGCTTCCTTCCAGGGCGGCCAGCAAGGTAGCCTGGCTTCCGGAAAGTGTGTTTTGTTCTTTTTCCAATGCATCCACTTGCTTTTCAGCCTCTGTGAACGCGTTGGAAAGCTGCTGGTAATCGGCTTTGAGGGTAGCTATTTTCTCCGTAATAATAGTTTTTTCAACTGTTTCAAAATCCGCCAGATTCACCCTTGAAAGCTGTTCTGAAAGCGTCTGAACCGTGTTTTCAAACCTCAAAATCTCGTCCCTCAATACTTGCAGCGGCTTCTCGATCCTCTCTGTTTTCTCTTTGATGGCCACCTCGATTTGTTCCGCCAGTATTTTCAGAGTTGCTTCGCCGGCTTTGATTTCAGCCTGCAAACGGCTGCTTTCCGCAAATCGCCTTTCGAAACTTTCCCTGTCCGTTTTATTGAATGCCGGCCAAATAAAAGCTTCATCGTGCGCTTTCAACCGCCCTTGTGCCTCGGTGTAACGCTGTTTGATCGAGCCTTTTTGCTTTTCAAGGTTTTCTATCTGGTTAAAAACGCGCTCTATCGGAGATTGCAGACGCCTCAACAGCCTTTCCTTCTCATCCAATGCATTCAACTGCTTTTCAATCGCCGCTATTTCTGCGGACAATGCGCCATCGGCAGTTAACACTTCGGGATGGTGCAGCGAGCCACAAAGCGGGCAGGGCTCTCCGTCTTCAAGATTACCCGCATACTGATGCAATGCGACCCGCGTGTTGATGTGCAGTAACTGGCGGTTCAGCTCCTTTCGGCTATTTTCTCCCCCATCCAGGTATGCGGTAATGCCTTTTTGAAATGCCTCCAATGAATGCTCCTCGCCAAACTGAATGCCGAAATCGCCCGTAATCTCATGCAAGCGCTGCGCGAGGCCGTCGGCAAGGGTTTTGATCTCCGCAGCCAGGGCTTCGGCCTCTACTTTGATCGCCTGGCGATCCGCTGCGAGGTCATCGACTTTCACGAACCAGGATTTGACGAGCCCCAATTCGAGCACATCGCCCAGACCTGCTTTGCGCTGCTCGTTGGCAGTTTCCAGCTCCTGTTTTTGTTGTTTTTGTATTTCAATGCCATTTTCCTTATCCTTCAACTGCTCTTCGCCACGTGTTAATGCATCTTTCCGTTTGATAACCGCCTGCGAATGCTCAATAATCCGTATAACTTTTTCGAGCTCCTCCGCCGTTGCGAGCAGTTCTTCGCGTTTTTCGTAACGCGGTTTAAGTATTTGCAATGTTTCCTGCTGCTTGCCAAGTAATGCGGCCAGCTCGGTAAGCTTGACCTGGTTCGTCACCGAAATACGCTCGTCCCGCGCTATGTCGGTCAGTAGTTTACCTTTTTGGTCAAAAATGGATTTGAAATGCAGCGAGCAGGTTTCAAAAGTCTTTAATGTCGCCTCGCGCTCCTGCATGCCAGTGCGCTGGGAATCAAGTGCCGCCAGGCGGCTTCGCAGCATCTGGATCTTCTCTGCGGCAAGTTTGAGTTTCTGAAAATTGCTTTCAAGTTCGGTTTGAACCACCAGCTCGTTCGAAATCTGCTGAATTTGCAGGCGAAGGTGCTCCAACTGCTGCTCGCCCTCTGCGAGCATTTCCTTTGTCACCTCTCCAAGACCCAGCAATTGACCATCGACGTTCGATAACACGAGGTCGTTCTGCTTACTTAGCGAGCCTACATTGCGGCTGAGGTCATACTTTTCTAGCTGAAAGAGCTCTTTCATCATCCGGGTGCGTTCGGCGTCTTTCAGTTCGATAAACTCCTGAAAACGCCCCTGCGGTATGATGATCGTCCGACGGAAATTGTCATAGCTGAGGCCGATAATGCTTTCGGTCGATTCGCTTTCTGCCAAAGGGACCCAGTCGTTCTCCTGCCAGACGTAGCCTTTCCGTTCAAAGGTTTTTACATCCTTGAAGTTCTTGCTATTCCGTTTTCCGCGCACGGTGAACCGGTAACGCTCGCCATTTTTGCCTGCAATGCATTCAAAATCGATTAGCAGATCGTCCGACCGCAGGTTCATCATATTATAAGTACGATCGTCGCCCGACTTGTTGAGCCGCTCCGTGTCCCCGTATAATGCAAATGTGATCGCTTCCAGAATAGAGGATTTCCCGCTCCCCACAGCCCCGAAAATACCGAACAACGACGCGTCCGTCAACGGATCGAAATCAATTTCCTGCTCGGTTTGGTAAGAATATAGTCCTTTGATTTTTAAGCGTTTGGGGATCATGCGGTGTTGCGGTATGTGGTGGCATCGGGAATGTTGACCATGGACCGCCGACCATGGACCATGGGCTCCGTTGAATGCTTTAAATGCCGTTAGCTATTATCAAGTTTGGTCAGTTATTGTCAGATTAGTAACAAATATGGTCGATGGTCTATCGTCCATGGTCGGCGGCGCCAGCCGCCGACAAAGCAGCGAGCAAATCATCCAGATACTCCCGCGTATTGCTCAGCCTCGGCACCTTGTTCTGGCCGCCGAGCTTGTGCTGCTTGCCGAGCCAGGCGTAGAAGGTACCTGCGGGCGCAAAATGCACTTGCGGGCGTGTGAGGGCCATATCTTTGTATCGTTTGGCGTCATAATCGGAGTTGACTTCGCGTAATGCGGCGTCCAGCGCCTGCACAAATGCGTCGCGGTCTTCCGGTTCTTTGGTGAATTCGATGATCCATTCATGGCAGCCGCGCGAGCCATCGCCCATGTACACGGGTCCGGCGGTATAGTTCGCAACCAGGGCGTCCGTCTGATGCGCGGCCACTTTAATGGCATGGTCGGCATTTTCCACGATCACTTCCTCACCAAATGCATTGATAAAATGCTTCGTTCGCCCGCTCACCTTCACGCGGAACGGGTAAGTAGAAGTAAATTTCACGGTGTCGCCGATCAGGTAGCGCCAGAGCCCGGCATTGGTCGAGATCACCATGGCGTAGTTCTTCCCTACTTCCACTTCATCCAGCAACAATGCTTTGGGATGTTCCTTACCGAGTTCTTCAATGGGTATAAATTCATAAAAAATGCCATAATCGAGCATTAGCAGCATTTCTCCTACCCTATTAATATCGTCCTGGATCGCGAAAAAGCCTTCCGATGCACTGTATGTTTCAAGGTACAGCACCTGGTCGGAAGGGAAATATTTAGTCATGAACAAATCGCGGTATGGTTCGAATGACACCGCTCCGTGCACGAAAACCTCAAAATCCGGCCAGATTTCAAGCATATTCTTCTTGCCAGTACGTTCGAGTATCTGGTCGAGGAGTACGATCGTCCAGGTAGGCACGCCGAGAATGCTGGTCACATTCTCCTGCGAGCATATCGACGCCATCTTATCCAGCTTGCTTTCCCAGTGGTCCATCAACGCAACTTCCAGCGGCGGGGTGCGCATAAACTCCGCCCAGGAAGGCAGGTTTTGCATAATCACCGCCGACACGTCGCCGATCTGGGTATAATCGTCAAAAGGATTAGCATGCAAAGTGCCGCCGATGGAAAGGCCCTTTCCGTCGAAAACGCGGGTATCAGGCCGGTTGTTGATCAGCAGGGTCATCATGTCCTTTCCGCCTTCGTAATGGCATTCTTCCAACGCTTCCGGCGAAACGGGCAGGAACTTGCTCCTCGCGTTCGTCGTGCCCGACGATTTGGAAAACCATTCGATCTGCGATGGCCACAGTACATTGGGCTCGCCTTTCAGGACCCGCTCGATGTAGGGGTAAAGTTGCTCATATGCGGAAACGGGCACCTGCTCCTGAAATTCCTTGACCGATTTGATCTGACCGTAATTATAGCGGCTGCCCCATTCGGTGTAACGGGCGGTTTCGATCAATTCGAAAAATATACGCTGCTGGGTTTCAATGGGGTACTTCATAAACTGCTCGATCCGTTCGAAGCGCCGCTTCATAAACCAGACAGTCATATCATTTACCAGCTTCATAAAGGTCAATTAGTTAGAAATACGCAAGTTTGTAAAAATAGCAATAAAAAATGGTGAGAGAACAGTTGCAAGCTGTTCTCTCACCATTCGGAAAATTTTAGCGGCGCGCCGTTATCTGTCGAAGAACATATTGCTGCCGCCTGCCTTTTGGCTGATCGACGACGACAGTTCCGCATTTGCTTCCTCCGCCAGCACGCGTGCACTCCGGAGTTGGCGCGTCACGTGCGTACCTGTGATCTGGAAGAGCGCCTCGCCCAGCAAAGGGTCTCGGGGATCACCATACGGGTAAAGGATATTACCCTCACTCACCTTCACATCAGGCTCAAAACCAACATGGTAGTCCGACTTTTTGTCCTTATTCAATGATTTGGACACAATCGGCTGTAATCCCACCTTAATACCATTCTTCTCGTCGCTGATCGTGACCGACCCTACATTCTTACCCACTGTTTTGCCTCCAACCAATGTTACCGTCATAAAAGGCTTCAACCCATTGATCACCAACTCGCTCGCGGATGCGGTCCGCGACGACACCAGTATCACGAGGTGTTTCAGGTCGCTGCCTACATTCTGGCTTTTGGATACAAACTTGTCGTAGAAGTAGCTTTCACCGTATTTTTTGAGGCTCGTTTCGGTTACCTGCTTGTTGTATTCTTTGTAATAAAATACGTCGTTGGCCGTCACCTTGCCCATAAGGCTCGCCAGGTTGGTTGCAGAACTTACGTAACCTCCCGGGTTATAGCGCAGGTCGAGGACTAATGCATTGATACTGCTGTTTTTGAACTCCGAGAAAATCGCATCCAGTTTCTTGTCATACGCCTTGTTACTGGTTTGGTAAGGCTCTGGAATGAACTGGTGATAAACCACATAACCGATTTTGCTCGCTCCGATTGTATAAACAGAATCGAAGAACACCGGATCTTCCTGCAATACGATGGGCGTCACTTCGCGCGTGGTCGTGGTTTCCTTCAATGCGCCGTCCTTAATGTCCGCCAGGGTATAAGTGGTCTTATCCTGGGTATTCAGCAGCTTCGAGTAGTTCGAGTCCGTCATTTTCTGGCCATTCACGCTGCTGAAAACATCGCCCCGCACAAAACCGGCCTTGGCGGCGGGCGAATCCGGGATCACGTAAAGCACAATACCTACAACATTGCTGGTATTAGCAGGGAAATACACCAGTTTATACTCCATGCCGCTGGTTTTGGATTCGCCTCCCAAAGACGCTTCCAACTCCTTCGCACTTTCCTGCATCCATGAAAACCGGTCGCCGTCGGGGCGCGCCGTCGCATCATACTTATAAAGGAGGGAGCTGAAAAAATCACTCGGCGTTTTGCTGTAATCGGGCGATGCCGTGATGTGGTCCGTCCAGTAATACCAATATTTCATGTTGGTATATATCCACTCGTTGGTCTCGGTATCATTCTTGGGATCGGCGTTTTTTTCCTTGCAAGAAAAAAGACAAACGGCTAGTAAAATGACAGGCAGGAGAAGTCTCAGTTTCATAGATTTCCGTTCATTTCTAAAAATACCTCTTCAATAATGCGGCAAGCTGCATCCATCTGCGACTCATTGATCACCAATGGCGGTGCAAAACGAATTTTGTTGCCGTGTGTAGGCTTGCACAACAGCCCTTTTTCCATCATTTTATAACAAAGGTCCATGGCCGTGCTGCTATCCTCGGAATCGTTGATCACGATCGCATTCAGCAACCCTTTTCCTCTAACGCTTTCGATCAGAGAACATTGCTTTTGTAGCGCTAGCATTCTCCAGCGGAAGATCCGGCCCATTTGTTCGGCATTTTCAGCCAGGTTTTCGTCCTGAACCACCTGTAATGCGGCTATCGTCACCGCGCATGCCAAAGGATTGCCGCCATAGGTAGAGCCGTGCTCACCAGGCGCGATCGTCAGCATGATCTCATCATCCGCAAATGCAGCCGAAACCGGCATTGTGCCGCCCGACAATGCTTTTCCGAGAACCAGGATATCAGGCTTCACCCCTTCCCAGTCGCACGCCAGACGTTTTCCTGTACGACCGATGCCGGTTTGCACTTCATCCGCGATGAAAAGGACATTGTATTTAGTACACAAATCGCGCACGCCTTTCAGGTACCCTTCCTCAGGCACCACCACTCCGGCTTCGCCCTGGATGGGCTCCACCATGAAACCGGCGATGTTCGGATCACTTTTCAGCAAGTTTTCGAGTGCGGCAAGGTCATTATAGGGAATGATTTCGTAGCCGGGCAGGAACGGGCCGTAATCGTTGGTCGACGAAGGGTCTGTGGAAGAGGATATCGCCGCCAGCGTCCTGCCCCAGAAATTACCGGCCGCATACACTGTTTTCGCCTTACCCGGCTCGACACCTTTTACTTTATACGCCCATTTCCGGGTCAGTTTCAGTGCAGTTTCGCCGCCTTCCACGCCCGAATTCATCATCAGGACTTTATCATACCCGAAATAATCGCAAAGAAATTTCTCGCATTCGCCGAGGCGGTCGTTGTAAAAAGCACGGGACGTGAGCGTCAGCTTTTGTGCCTGTTGGACCATCGCATCCACGATCTTCGGATGGCAATGCCCCTGGCTCACCGCGCTGTATGCCGAGAGAAAATCGAAATACTGCTTTCCTTCCACATCCCACAAAAAAACTCCTTCGCCCCGCTGGATCACTACCGGCATGGGCTTGTAGTTGTGCGCGCCGTAGCGGTATTCCAGGTCGATGGCATGCTGGGAAGGTGATATATCGGTTGTGTCTGTATAGTTTGGCATTGTAATTCAGGAAGTTAATAAGTTGGCATTGAAATATGTAAAAGTACAAAAAGCGTCTTAATATCCTGGTAGTTGGATCCGCGATAATAACAAGACGAACAATAGCAGCCCATTCCTAGCATCTTCCACTTCCAACCCTTAATTTTGCAGCATAATCTCAAGGGGTGCCCCACCGAACGGGCTGAGATCATACCCATTTAACCTGATCCGGGTAATGCCGGCGTAGGGAGAGAAAGCCGGATCGGCTGTTTTCTGTTAACATTTTATCGAACTTTCTGATAGGTGGCCCCTGCCTGTTGTAATTATTGATCGCAATGCGAAAAATTACTACCTATCTGCTGGCACTCGTGCTCAGCACTACCTCACTCCTCACTTTTGCACAAAAAAGCGTTTCCGGCCGTGTGACCGATGCCGAAGACGGCAAACCGCTCCCCGGTGCAACTATCAAAGCCGGCGAAATCCGCGGTACGAGCACCGACAAGGATGGCCATTTCACATTGAAAAACATCTCCGAAAATATCGATGCCCTCGACATTTCCTACATCGGCTACCAAACTTCGAAAGTCGCCATTGGCGCTGCGAATCAACTGGAAATCAAGCTCAACAAAAGTACTTACCAGGCTGATGAAGTGATCATCAACGCCACCCGTGTGAACGACAAAACGGGGATGGCGTACACCAATGTGACTGCCGCGCAGATTGACAAACAGAACATGGGTCAGGACCTGCCGGTGCTCCTCAACTTCTCGCCTTCCCTCGTGAGCACGAGCGACGCGGGCGGCGGCGTGGGTTACACGGGTATACGCATACGAGGCTCCGACGCAACGCGCATCAATGTCACCGTGAATGGCATTCCTTATAATGATGCTGAAAGCCAGGGAGTTTTCTGGGTAAATATGCCCGATTTTGCTTCGTCGGTGAGCAGCATACAGATCCAGCGTGGCGTAGGAACTTCCACCAACGGCGCCGGCGCATTCGGCGCTTCGGTGAATATCAACACCAATGCATTCCGTGAGACGGCGTATGCGGAGCTGAACAACTCTTACGGCTCGTTCAACACTTTCAAGAACACATTGAAAGTAGGCTCAGGTCTGATTAAGGATAAGTTTACATTCGATGCGCGGCTGTCGCGCGTTTCTTCGGATGGCTTTGTGGACCGCGCTTCTTCGGAGTTGCATTCCTATTACCTCTCAGGCGGATATTTTGGCAAGAAGAGCTTTGTACGGGTGAATGTATTTTCGGGAAAAGAGCGCACTTACCAGTCGTGGAACGGTGTGCCGGAGGCCAAATTGCGCGGCGATCGCGAGGGCATTCTGGCTTATATCGACAGAAATTATTTAGGAGAAAAAGACGCGCAAAACCTGCTCAATTCAGATAATCGGACTTATAATTCCTATACTTATAAAAACGAGGTGGATAACTATCGCCAGGACCATTACCAGATTGTTTCCTCCCATAACCTGAGTAATAAACTGACGTTCAACCTCAATGCATTCCTCGTCCGGGGACTGGGTTACTATGAGCAATATCGTTCCGGTGATGATTACGCCAAATACAATCTTCCCAATGTAATCGTAGGAAAGGACACGCTCAGCAGCACCGATTTCATCCGTCGCCGCTGGCTGGATAACTACTTTTACGGAAGTACCTTCTCCTTCGATTATAACAGTTTCAAAAAACTGACAGCGAGTTTCGGTGGTGGCTGGAATCAGTACGACGGCGACCACTATGGCCAGATTATCTGGGCACGCAATGCCGGAAACATCGAGAACGAGCATCAATACTATTTCAGCACGGGTAAAAAGAAAGATTTCAACCTGTATGGCAAGGTTTATTATGCATTCACGGATCGGCTGACTGCTTTTGCGGATTTGCAGTACCGTCGCGTAAGCCATGCCATTCACGGAACAGATAATGACCTGGTTCAACTAGCATTTGATCAGTCGTATTCATTCTTTAATCCAAAGGCTGGTCTTACTTACCAATTGGCGGAGCAAAGCTCTGTTTACGCCTCATACAGCATCGGTAACCGCGAGCCAAACCGCGACGATTTCACCTCCTCAACTGCTAATCTTTTCCCCAAAAGCGAGCGTTTGCAGAACGTAGAAGCCGGTTTCCGTACGCAGCAGGGCAAATGGGCATTTGCGGCGAATTACTATCTGATGAGTTATAAAAACCAGCTCGTGCTTACCGGCCAGATCAACGATGTGGGCGGCTCGGTGCGCGTAAACGTGCCGAAAAGCTACCGCACCGGTATCGAATTGGAAGGCGCTGTGGTTTTCAACAGCCATTTGAAATGGAATGCGAATGCGACTTTCAGCCAGAATAAAATCAAAAACTTTACGGAATACATTGTTGATTATGATAATGGAGGTTATAAAACCGTCGATCACGGCAAATCGGATATTTCATTCTCTCCGAATGTGATCGTCGGAAGCCAGTTCACTTACTCGCTCCGTAAAAACCTGGAACTGGCATTGCTGACCAAGTATGTGGGCAAGCAATACCTGGACAACACCTCAACCGAAACGCGCAAGCTGGACGCTTATCTCACCAACGACATTCGTTTGTCATGGACAATCAAACCATCTTGGGCCAATGAAATCGCATTCAATTTGCTGGTCAATAATATCCTGGACGAGAAGTATGAATCCAATGGTTATACCTACGGTTATATTGCCGGCGGCGCGCTCACGCAGGAGAATTTCTACTTCCCGCAAGCGGGGCGAAATTTCCTGATCGGGGTGAATTTCAGGTTTTGAGCAAACCGATTTATCACTTTTCTAACGGTTCCGGCAGCACTTGCCGGAACCGTTTTTTATTTCTTACTTGGCACCTTTATTAAACTATTCACATACTAGCAGCTATGAAGCCCTTCGACACCCAAAATGTAATTGGAATCGGCACTGGCATCTACACCTTGCCCGACATTGCGAGTATTTTGCATCTTCCTGCTTCGAAGGTTCGAAGGTGGATGCGTGAGTATTGGCAATTACGCTTTAGTTCAGCAGACCAATCAGAGTTTTCTTATGGGACGGGCAAAGAGCTTGTTACCAACTTCCTCACATTAATTGAATTCTTTACCTTCTACCAGCTTCGGCAGGAGGGAGTTAGTGCGCAGAAAATCGTGAAAGCGCATATCGCTTTAGCAAAAACTTTTGGCACTAAACATCCATTCGCCAAATCCAGTATTCTGACTGATGGCGAACAGGTTCTGTTCAATGGTGACGCAGGAGAAATTATTCAGGCTGACGAAACGCTCCAATTCAAAATCAGAGAAGCAATTGAACCATTTTGCAAAAAGGTAGATTTCAATGAAGATCATATCGTGAAATGCTTTTATCCCATGGGTAAAGATCACAGCATTGTTGTTGACCCTAAACGCCAGTTTGGCCAACCGGTGATTGGGGATACCAACGTACTGGCCGAAACTGTCTACAATCTGCACCGTGGAGGAGAGTCGGTAGAAATGCTCTCTGGCCTATATGACCTTACAGAGGATCAGGTAAATGATGCTATCAATTATTATCACAGGGCGGCATGACAAAAATCTACCTCGATGAGAATCTGTCGCCCAACATTGCAGAAGGTCTAAATATACTTGAAGCCCCCAATCGCGAGGGATTTGAAGTTCTATCTATCAGGTCCGTATTTGGGAGAGGCACTCCAGATGAAGAATGGATTCCCAAAGTCGGACAGGAAAATGCAGTTGTCATTACTCAAGACATTAACATTCACAAAAACCACTGCCAGAGGTCGCTCTACCGCCAGTATAATGTCGGCGTTTTCTTCCTAAGTCCGCCTTCCAAAACGGGTTATCAATATTGGGAGATGGTCGAACAGATCATCAAACGTTGGCGTGACATCAAAAAGCATTGCAAAAGCCAACGACCGTTTGCCTTCCGATGCACCTCTCGAAGTACTGACTTTGAGCGACTATAAATCGCCATCGGCTCTTTTCCATAACCACTTTCTCCCTACCTTTGCCGCATGAATCTGAAAAATGACCTTTTGCTTCGGGCGGCGCGGGGGGAGAAAACCGAACGCACGCCTGTTTGGATGATGCGCCAGGCCGGACGCATCCTTGCAGAATACCGGGCCGTTCGCGAGAAAGCCGGAAGTTTTATCAATTTGGCCACTACACCTGAAATGGCAGCAGAAGTGACCCTGCAACCTGTCGACTTGCTGGGCGTGGATGCTGCCATTATATTTTCCGACATCCTGGTAATCCCCGAAGCAATGGGGCTGCCTTACGAAATGGTGGAACAACGTGGGCCGGTGTTTCCAAGCACAGTACATTCATTGGCCGACCTGCAAAAACTGCACATCGCCGAGCCGGAAACGGACCTCAAATATGTGCTGGACGCCATTAAAATCACGAAAGAAGGTCTCGCAGGCCGCGTTCCGCTGATTGGTTTTGCCGGCGCGCCTTTCACGATCTTCTGTTACATGACGGAAGGTAAAGGCTCCAAAACCTTCTCGGTTGCGAAAAAGCACTTGTATGCCGATCCCGAGTTTTCACATACATTATTACAACAAATTACGGACAGCACGATCGCTTATCTGAAAGCGCAGATCGCGGCAGGTGCCGATATTGTACAACTTTTCGACTCCTGGGCCGGTATTTTGTCGCCTGAGCAATACCGCGTGTTCTCTCTGCCTTATATCAAGCAGATTTGCGATGCGATCACCGAAGTACCGGTGACTGTTTTTGCCAAAGGTGCATTCTTCGCCAGAAAGGAAATCGGGGAACTGAGCTGCTCGGTAGTGGGGCTTGACTGGAATATGGACATCACAGAGTCGCGCGAGCTGATCCCGAACAAGACACTACAAGGAAATTTGGACCCATGCGTGCTGTATTCCTCTTTCGACCAGATCAGGGCGGAAGTGAAGAAAATGGTGGACCAGTTTGGCACACAACGGTACATTGCCAACCTGGGCCACGGCGTTTATCCCGACACCGATCCTGATAAAGTAAGGTGCTTCATCGAGGCGGTCAAAGAGTATTCTTCCCTTTAAATATGGCTTTGCATCAAAATAAATGCGTATTCCTCGACCGTGACGGAGTACTGAACGAGGATTGCCCGGATTATTTGTATAAACTGGAAGATCTCGTGATACCGGAAGGTGTTGCAGAAGCGCTCAAAATGCTGAAAGAGGCTGGTTATCTGCTCATTGTGATTACCAACCAGGCAGGGATTGCCAAAGGTCTTTACACGGCGGATAATGTGTATGCCATTCACGAGGCCATGCAACAAGTGTCTGATAATGCATTGGACGACCTGTATTTCTCGCCTTACCACCCGTCGTATTCCGGCAATTCATTGTCGCGGAAGCCGGGTTCGTTGCTGATCGAGAAGGCCATAGCCAAATACGATATCGATCCGGCACAATCGTGGATGATTGGCGACCGGGACCGTGATATGGAAGCAGGAAAAAATGTGGGTTTGAAAACGGTTCACATCATCCCGAATGCAGAAGAATCGACGGGTGATTATGCCGCTGTGAATTTGCTGGAAGCAGCCAGGCTGATATTACAGCAGTAAAATTAAGCTTTTGCTACCGGCGCAGGCTGGGTTTTCTGTACCGATCCGTATGCAGGGCAGGCATGTTTGGTGCAAGATGATGCCACCGCCAATGTTCCGCAAACAGCCAGGAGAAGTAAGATCTTTTTCATTTTCCAGTTCGTATAAGTTTTTGTCACTACAAAAATATCAAATTAAGTTCTTTGGATGAGCGTTTTAGCCTAA
Organism: Dyadobacter fermentans; assembly: GCF_019924045.1. Classification (GTDB taxonomy): domain Bacteria; phylum Bacteroidota; class Bacteroidia; order Cytophagales; family Spirosomataceae; genus Dyadobacter; species Dyadobacter fermentans_A. The sequence continues at coordinate 35,717 of NZ_JAHXBN010000006.1, forward strand.
CTAATAACGAACTCATCCAAAGAACTTTATATACGGTATCAGATTTTTGTTTCTGCCAGCTCCTCTATGGGCTCCACCGTTTTGGTATCCTTCTGCGGCTGACGGTCCTGCGGGGCACGGTCCTGAGGGCCGAATGGCTCTTCTCTGAAACCTAACACCCTCAACATCGAGTCGCTGTTTTGTTCCTCGGCAAAAACGCGGGTCGTCAAACGGCCTTCCTCGTCACGATCGATCAGCACGTGCTTCGGCGCAGGGATCAGGCAGTGCTGAATGCCGCCATAACCGCCGAGTGACTCCTGATAAGCTCCGGTATGGAAGAAACCGATGTATTGCGGCTCGTTATCTTCAAAAATAGGCATGTACAAATCTGCGCTGTGCATTTCACTGTTATAGAAATCCTGCGAATCGCACGTCAATCCACCAAGATTTACCTTTTGATAAGGATTATCCCAGTTATTAATCGGCAGCATAATGTACTTCTGGTTCATGCCCCACGAATCGGGAAGCTGGGTAATGAACGATCCGTTGATCATATACCAAAGCTCCTTGTCGTTTTGCAGCTTTTTATCAATGATTTCATAAATCACCGCGCCACTCTCTCCCACTGTGTAGCTTCCGAACTCCGTGAAAATGTGCGGAACAGGAACATTGTTCTTGTTGCAGATCCACTGGATGTTCTCGATGATCTCGTCGATCATCTGCTGGTAATCATAGTTCGATTGCAGCGAAGTCTGGATCGGAAGGCCGCCGCCGATGTCGATCGAATCGAGATCCGGGCAGATCTTCTTCATTTCGCAGTATTTGAACATGAAGCGGGTCAATTCACTCCAATAGTAGGCACTGTCTTTGATGCCAGTATTAATGAAGAAGTGCAGCATTTTGAGCTTGAAACGAGGGTTTGGCTCGATCTTCTCCTTATACAGCTGCTGTACATCATTATAACGGATCCCCAGACGTGAGGTATAAAATGCAAAGTTCGGTTCCTCGTCCGTTGCAATGCGCATCCCGAAATGCACCGAGTCGGCCGTCACCTGCTGCTCGTACGATTCGATTTCTTTGAGGTTATCCAGAATAGGCACCACGTTGAAACCTTCGTTGATCAGCTCGCTCAGGTATTGCGTGTAGCGCGGCAGCTTGTAACCATTCGCCAGAATGTACGTACTCTTATTGACCTTGCCACGACGGTAAAGCTCCCGGATAATGGGGATATCGAAAGCGGAAGACGTCTCGATATGGATGTTATGCTTCAGTGCCTCTTCCAGCACGAAGCTGAAATGCGACGATTTCGTGCAGTAACAATAGGTATAAGTGCCTTTGTAATTATGTCTTTTGAAGGCATTCCGGAAGAACATGTTGGCATTCTCGATGTGTTCTCCGATCTTGGGCAGATAATTGATCTTTAACGGCGTACCATGTTCCTTGATGATATCCATCAGAGGTACATTGTTGAACAGCAATTCATTATTATCAACGTTGAACTCCATGGTGGGAAACTCGAACGTCTGCTGAATCAGGTCAATGTAGCTTTTCATTGATTTGTTTGTCGCGATGGCAATTAGTGAATTGGGTGTTAAAAAATAGGAACGAAAATGACCCGAAAATTGGGCAGAATATGTGTCATTTCCAAACACGGATCACTGTCAAATCATTCCCATTGAAAGGCAATTTATCGCTCTATTTGCCAAGTTCATACCTGAAATTACCCGCTTAATAATTTTTTAATTGACGAACCGGCCCCATGCTACCTATTTTCAGGCCGGAAATTCCGGAATCACCTCCAAGTTTTCCACTTCCCGACTCATTCACAGCGTTTTATATCAGACTATTTATTCTAAATATAATCCTATTTAAAATTTATACATTTCTCAACAGCTAAAAACCATTTCTATGATCTCCCTCAAAATGGCCGCGCTTTGCAAACGGCCTAAACACCGTCAAAACCGCTAATTATCAGCGTTTAAAGGCTTTCACCAGCTCGCCTTGTGCCCTATTTGCCAACAATTGACTACTAATGCGCAGAAAACTTTAAACATTCTCAGAGTTTTCTTAGTTTTTGTCATTCGAAAATTTCAAATTTGTCGCTGTGAAAGAGCGAATTATCAAATCGGCACTGAACCTTTTCTGGCGTTACGGCATCCGTAGCGTCACGATGGACGACATTGCCCGCGACCTGGGGATTTCGAAGCGTACCATTTACCAGCATTACTCCGACAAGGAGGCCATTCTCGCCCTGGTGATACAGGAAGAGATCCGGACGCAGAAATGCGAAATGGAGAAACTGGAAGAGCTCGCCGAGAACCCGATCGAGGAAGTGATGTACGCCACGGTGCAAATGCAGGAAACGCTGGCCGACATGAATCCCACGCTTTTGTACGATCTGAAAAAGTACTATCCCAACGCCTGGGAGCTGTTTCAGACCTACAAGCACGAGTACATCATCCGTAATATCCGCGACAACCTGGTGAAAGGCATTGAAATGGGCCTCTACCGCGCTGATATCGACGTAGATGTGCTCTCGCTCCTGCGCGTGGAGCAAATCGTGCTCGCATTCGACCCGACGGTTTACCCCGCCAAGAAATTCAATATCATGCACGTGCAAACCCAGTTTCTCGGGCATTTTTTGAGGGGAATACTTTCGGAAAAGGGCTTTGAATACTACAACACCATAAAAGATAAACCAGCAACTGAACTCAATATCCATGAAAAATGCCAGAACAATACGTAGCACTTTGATGCTGCTCGCGGCACTGATCTATTTTGTACCACTTCATGCACAAACCGGCTACTCATTAAAAGAAGCCGTCGATTACGCGATCAAGCACAATCTGAATGTCAAGAATGCACAGCTCGACGCCGTTTCGGCCGAGGCGCGCATTGGCGAAATCCGTGCAGCCGGATTACCGCAGATTACCGGAGCCGTGTCATTGACCAACAACATTATTATTCCGAAATTTTTCTTCCCGGCTAAGACTTTCGATCCGACCGCACCCGACGATGCACCGCCTACGCCGGTTGAATTCGGTATTCCATGGCAGGGTTCGGCTTCTGCAACTTTGAACCAGCTGATTTTCAATGGGTCTTATTTTATTGGATTAAAAGCCGCAGCAACCTATCGCGAGCTGGCACAAAAAACCACTACTTCTTCCAAAGTGACGGTCGCCGAAGCGGTTACCAAGGCCTACTACTCAGCTCAGGTTGCCGAAGAGCGCGCCAAACTGCTCGACCTGAACATCGCACGCGTGGACTCTTCTATGCGCGAGACGAAGGCGATGAATGCAAGCGGTTTTGTAGAACTCCTCGATGTAAACCGCCTCGAAGTACAGATCAACAACCTGCAAACCGAGCGCCAGAAGGTGCAGAACCTGATCGAGTTGAGCTATGCGTTGCTGCGTTTCCAGATGGGCATGCCGGCCAACGAGCCTATTAAGTTGACGGACGACATCAATGCAGTAAATGTGGCCGAGCTCCGGTCGGAGTCTTCGAGCCTGGATGTGAGCTATGAGAAACGAATCGAGTATTCTTTATTAAATACACAGGAAAAATTGGCTATGCTCGACCTGCGCAATGTGAGGAGCGGCTATTTGCCCAGCCTATCGGGTTCGCTTGGCTATGGTTATAATGCGGGTATGGACAAATTCTCCCAGCTGTTTACCAACCAGTGGTTCAATAATATGGTATTGACAGTAAACCTGAACATCCCGATTTTCGACGGTTTCACCAAGAAATACCAGATCAACCAGAAAAAGATCGCGATCGATAAGGTTAAGAACAACCAGACCCTGCTGAAACAGTCGATCGATCTGGAAAACAATCAGGCGAGTATTAATATCAAGAATGCATTTGCCACGCTGGAAACCCAGAAACGGAACCTGACGCTTGCCGAGGAGATTGTGCGCGTTTCGAAAATCAAATATAAAGAAGGGGTAGGCTCGAACATCGAGGTGGTCAATGCCGAATCTTCTTTGAAGGAAGCACAGACGAACTACTTCACCGCGTTGTACGACCTGATGATCGCCAAAGTGGATCTCAGCAAGGCCAAAGGCGAGCTTTATTCCGAATAATACCATTAACACTTAACGAAATTTGAAACAGCTACTTACCAATACCATGAAAAGCAATATTCTGATTATAACCGCTATTGCCACCATTCTGGCCTCCTGCTCTGCCAAGAAAGAAGGCCTGGAAGGTAAAAAAGAAGAACTTGCCGCGCTGAAAGCGGGGCAAGTTGAGACTGCCAAGAAGATCAAGGAGCTGGAAATCGAGATCGCCAAGCTGGATCCGAAGAAAACGACGGAAGCCAAGGTGAAGCCGGTTTCGATCACGACGTTGAATGCCGAGACGTTCAAGCACTATGTAGAGCTGCAAGGCACCGTCGACGCGAAAAACAACGTAATGGTTACGCCCAAAACAGGCGGTGTGATCGTGGCAATGTATGTCAGGGAAGGTGACGCGGTGAAAGCAGGAAGCGTGATCGGGAAGATCGACAACAGCATTCTGACCGAATCCATCGAGGAACTGAAAACTTCGCTGAGCCTCGCCAATACGCTTTACGAAAAGCAGAAAAATCTCTGGGACCAGAAGATCGGTACTGAGCTGCAATACCTGCAGGCGAAAAACAACAAGGAATCGCTCGAAAAGAAACTGGTCACACTGAATACCCAGCTTTCGCAGACGAATATCGTATCGCCAATGGCAGGCGTGGTCGACCTTGTGAATGTTAAAGTAGGTGAAATGGCTTCTCCGGGTGTGGGCGTAGTACGTGTAGTGAACCTCGCCAACCTCAAAGTTTTGGCCAAAGTATCGGACGTTTATGCTGCCAGCGTGAAAAAAGGTGATGAAGTGATCGTCAAATTCCCGGATCTGAAAAAGGAATTCAAAGCGCGAATCTCATTCGTAAGCACTGCAGTTGATCCATTGTCGAGAACATTCACCATTGAGGCCAACCTGCCTTCCGACCGCGACATCAAGCCCAATATGATGGCGCAGGTACAGATCAACGACGCTACCAGCAAAAATGCGTTGGCGATTGATCAGAACTACGTCCAGAGCACGGAGAAAGGAAATGTGGTGTATGTAGCTGTGACCGAAGGCAACAAAAAAGTAGCCAAAGCGAAAGAAGTGAAGACCGGCCTGAGCTACAATGGCAAAGTCGAGATCCTTTCGGGCCTTTCGGCAGGAGATCAACTGATTACCCTCGGTTACCAGGAAGTTTCCGACGGCCAGCCGATTAGCTACTAATACGAATAAGAGTGACGGCCGTAAAAGGTCAGTAAGAGTCAGTGAGTCAGGTATTGTCCATTATTCGGTCAACCACTCATTCAATCATTCAGTCATTCACTCATTCTCTCATTCAACATTATGAAATTTAGCGAATATAAAACCTTAGGCTTCACCAACTGGTGCGTAGAGAACAGGACGACGATCTACATCTTTACGTTCATCATCACGCTGGCGGGGTTCATGGTATACAATAACCTGCCGAAAGAGCAGTTCCCGGACATCAAAATCCCGCAGATCTACATTAATACGGTGTATTTCGGGACCGCGCCGGCCGATATCGAGAACACGATCAACAAGCCGATCGAGAAGCAGCTCAAATCCCTCAACGGGGTCAAGAAGATTAAGTCCAATGCATTGCAGGATGTTTCGGTAATCCTCGTAGAATTTACGCCGGATGTAGCTGTGGAAGTGGCTTTGCAAAGGGTGCGGGATGCCGTGGATAAAGCCAAAACCGACTTGCCCCAGAATCTCGACTCCGGCCCGACAGCCCAGGACGTGAACTTCTCGGAGTTCCCGATCATGAACGTCAACATAGCCGGTAACTATTCTTTGAAACAACTGAAAGAGTACGCCGAAGACTTGCAGGACGGAATCGAAGCATTACCTGAAATCACCCGCGTTGATATCCTGGGTGCATTGAACCGCGAGATCCAGATCAACGTGAACCTGGACCGCATGAAATCGACGGGTTTGACATTCTACGACGTTCAAACGGCGATCCAGAGTGAAAATATCAACGTTTCTGGTGGCGAACTGAATGTACAGGGCGTTCGTCGTACGCTGCGCGTGAAAGGCGAGTACACCAACGTGAACGACATGGCGAACATCCGCATCCGCACGTCAACGGGCGCAACCGTCCGCCTGGGCGACATCGCCGAAGTGGTCGATAGCTTTGAAGAACAACAGGATTTCGCCCGTCTGGCCAACAAATCAGTAATTACGCTAAACGTGATCAAGCGTTCGGGAGAGAACCTGGTCGATGCTGCCGACAAAATTGAAAATGTCATCGCGGATTATAAAGAGAATCGCTTTCCTGCCGGTCTGGATATTAAAATTACCGCCGACCAGTCGATCCAGACCCGCGCCGACCTGCACGACCTGATCAACACCGTTGTACTTGGCTTCATTTTCGTGGTACTCGTACTGATGTTCTTCATGGGTGTGCGCGACGCGATTTTTGTCGGGCTCTCCGTACCGTTATCAGCGCTGGTAGCATTTGTATTAATGCCGATCATCGGCCCGATGGTAGGCACCGAATTTACATTGAACACCATCGTACTCTTCGCATTCCTGCTGGGTATCGGTCTGGTAGTGGATGACGCGATTGTAGTTATCGAGAATACACACCGCCTGTTCAACATGCATAAGGATTGGACGATTCAGCAGGCAGTGAAAGCGGCGGCCGGCGAAGTATTCATTCCCGTACTTTCCGGTACGCTTACAACCATCGCGCCGTTCTTCCCGTTGCTTTTCTGGTCCGGTATCGTCGGGGAATTCATGAAATTCATGCCGCTCACGCTCATTATCACGCTGGGCGCATCGCTTTTTGTGGCTTATGTGATGAACCCGGTATTTGCGGTGTCGTTCATGGGCCGCCATGATGATGAGAAAGAAGCGCATGACACCAGTTTCAAAGCGATCCGCCGACCGGTAATTATCCTTGCAGTAGCCGCAGCAATCGGCTATCTGATCGACCGCGGTGTGGGTAATTTCTTTGTATTTATATTGATACTCTGGATTTTCAACCACTATATTCTGACACCGCGCATTCTGGTCCCATTCCAGGACAACTTGCTTCCTGCATTGAAAAACGGCTATCGCAAGCTCATCGACTGGCTGCTTAGAGGATGGCGTCCGGTGGTAGCGATTGTGGGTGTGTTCATCCTGTTGATTGCGACCTTTATCATTACCGGCATCGCGCAACCCAAAGTGTTGTTCTTCCCCAGCGGAGATCCCGACTACGTGTATGTATATAACAAGTTACCCATCGGAACAGACGCGCGCGTAACCGACTCCGTAACCAAGATCATCGAAAAACGTGTTTTTGATGTTTTAGAAAAGGAAAAAGCCATGGATATGGTCAACTCGGTGATTGCCAACGTCGGCAAGAACGCGGGTGACCCATACAACCCGGACCGCTCGGCCACGCCGCACAAGTCGAAGGTGACCGTTGCATTTGTATATGGTACAGAGCGCGGCGGCAGATCTTCCGAATTGATCCTGCGCAAAATCCGCGACGCCGTATCAGGCATTCCGGGCGCTGAAATCTCCGTAGAACGTGAAGCAGTTGGACCGCCGACCGGCAAACCTATCTCGATCGAAATTTCCGGTGATGAATTTGAAGTGCTTCAAAAACTGGAAAAAGATGTTCTGAAAAAAGTGCAGGATTCAGGTATTGAAGGTATCGACCAGCTCCGCTCCGACCTTGTAACCAACAAGCCAGAGATCGTGATCGACATCGACCGCGAGAAGGCGCAACGTGAAGGTATCAGCTCGCAGCAGATCGCCCTGGCAGTTCGTACGGCATTATTCGGTCTGGAAGTTTCGAAATTCCGGGATGACAAAGACGAATATCCGATCATGGTAAGATTGGAAAAAGACGACCGCGAGCAGATCGAGAAGCTATTGAGCCTGAATGTGGTTTACCGCGACATGAATATGGGCGGTGCATTGCGCCAGGTACCGATTACTTCCGTTGCCAATATCCACTATTCAACGACTTTCAGCCAGATCAACCGACAGGATCAGCGCCGTATCGTAACATTAGGCTCCGACGTATTGCCGGGCTACAATGCCAACGAGATCGTGGCACAGATCCAGACGCTGATCCAGGATATGGAGGTGCCTAACGGCTATATTATTAAAATGGGTGGAGAGCAGGAAGAGCAGGCCGAATCCATGTCGTTCCTCGGAACTGCATTCGGTGCGGCGATCATGCTCATTTACCTGATCCTCGCGACGCAGTTCAACTCCGTGATCAAGCCGTTCATTATCTTCTTCACGATCGTGTTATCGCTGATCGGGGTATTGCTGGGCTTTGTGATCTTCAACAAAGACTTCTCAATCATCATGTCCGGTGTGGGTATCATCGCGTTGGCTGGTATTGTGGTGAAAAACGGTATTCTCCTCATCGAGTTCATCGAAGAGCTCCGCGGGCGTGGGTACCCGATGCGCGAGGCCATCATTGAAGGCGGCGCGATCCGTCTGACCCCGGTATTACTCACAGCTTCTGCGGCCGTACTTGGTCTCGTACCACTCGCATTGGGTATCACAGTCGATTTCGTCGGCCTCTTCCGCGATCTCGAACCTCACCTGATCGTCGGAGGCCCGAGCTCGGTGTTCTGGAACATCCTGGCCTGGACGATCATTTTCGGTCTGACATTCTCTACCCTATTGACGCTCATCATGGTACCATGTATGTATTACGTCAACGAGCGCATCCGCGACAAATGGTTCCGGAAAGGCAAGGTGGATGTCGTGAACCCGAACTGGCAGAACGAAAGCATCTAGTTAACCAGGCATTAATTGTTCGTTTCAGGTTAAATCAATTTTTTTCAACCTGAAATGAACAATAATCCAAAACATTCTTAGATTTGCAACCCCAAAGAGCAGCCGTAAGGCATTCTTAGAAGTTCGGGATGTAGCGCAGCCCGGTAGCGCACTAGCATGGGGTGCTAGGGGTCGCAAGTTCGAATCTTGTCATCCCGACATTGAAAATCAGCCACTTACGACTTAATGTTGTGAGTGGCTTTTTCATTGGGTCTAACATAGGTCGAACACTTCGCGAGACTCCACTCCGATACTACCGTTAGCAGGTTGTAGCAGGTCCCACAAATTACCGTACAAATCAGTGAAGACTGCTACTAAGCCATAACTATGTTCCATCAGTGGCCTGACAAAAGAGACACCTTTTTTGAGTAAAGACGTATAGTCTGTCCAAAAATCGTCCGTATATAAAAAAAGAAACACTCGTCCCCCAGTTTGGCTTCCTACCACAGCTCTCTGCTCATTTGTTGCTGCCTTGGCCAGTAATAAACTGCATGCAGATCCTTTGGGCATGACCAGAACCCAACGCTTTTCGTCGCTTAACCGAGTGTCTTCAATCAAATCGAACCCAAGTTTTTGAGTGTAAAAATCGATTGCTTCGTCATAATCGTGTACAACGAGGCTTACATGCGCAATATGTCTCATAACAAATCGTAAGGTATCATTTTCGGCGAGAGGTTAGAAACACCGCGAACGTGAGACAGCCACTTCATGCACATGATGCCCTGAATCAGTCGCGACGATCGTAACCGAAAGGAAAAGACTTATCCGAGCGTTTATATAAGCACCAAGCTGCCAGCACAAATAGCCCTTTATCCTGAATCATTCACTATTCAAAACCGGAGTAGGTTAGCCGACTTTAAAGCTAACGCGCGACGTTGCAAAAATCCGGCATTTCGTTGACATAGTGATTGAAAATAAATTGCTACCTAACTATTCCATACTTACGATTTTGATCATTATCTTCAAATTCAAACAAATATGGATTACTTCTTGAATACCTTAAATATATTGTATCGCCCCTGCTTAGTTCATAATTGAATCCAACCTTTCCCTGGCGTACCTTCCCATTGGCAACATATGTGAAATTCCGAGAATGATGCCAACTCCCTCTATAATATCTACTCGAAATCCCTGTCACTATTCCATACGTTTTTACACCTCCCCGGTGAATATAACTCGATTTAATAAAGTTAAATATCAGATAGTTAACGTATAGTACAAGTCCGACAAACAATAACCTTCCAATGAAAAAAGCTATTATTCCTATTGCTGTTCGAGGCACCTGCCGATCAAAGCTCTGGTATAAAACCAAGCTCGCGATCACCACCACTAAGAATGGAAAAAACGTTACAGCACTATTTTCCCCCAAACTTCCGTAAATGGCAAAAAACGAAAATACAATAATAATGCTCCCTAGAACAGCTCTGTAAATGATCATTCCTCCCGATGTTTGAGCTCTTAACATACAAAGAGATCTTTCCATCGGTTAGAATTTTCTTTCAAAGGTTTTACAGCCGGAGCAATGCTCCAAATCTGATTCAAAAGTCCCGCCTCTTGTGCAAAGCCAGGGAGCTAGCTGAAACCCTGTAAGTAACCCGTTTCTCAGACAGTCATTTCCAAGTGAGGCCTCAGGGTTGTAACAGCTGCTCGCCAGATTACCATGCGTTCTAGCGCATTCCTCCCGAAACAGCTAATTTTTCACCAGTGATCCAGCCCGCATTATCCGAAGCCAGGAAAGCGACTGCCGGGGCTACTTCATTTGGTTTGCCGAATCTGCCCATCGGTATCGCGGCAATCATGCCCTTTTCGATGGCGCTACCTGCCAGGCCCATCGCCTTTGACCCTTCGGTATCAGTTGGACCCGGTGCCACTGTATTGACCCGGATGCGCCTGTTCACCAGTTCTCTTGATAAAGAAACGGTTAAGGCGTTCAGGGCCGCCTTTGATGACGTATAAATGCTGGTGTACGGCCCTGGATTTTGTCCGCCTACTGAACTGATATTGATAATGCTACCTCCTGTTGGGGGAAAATACTTCAAAGACTCCTGGATCGTCAGCATGGGACCTAATACATTGACCCGGTACTGTTCCAGAAAATCCTCCTCCGTAACGGCTTCGATAGGGCCGAATCGGGCGATACCAGCGTTATTCACCAGCACATCCAGCTTGCCAAACCGCTCCTTTACTTGTTTTAACAAATCAATAATATCGGCCTGAAGGGCAATGGCCTGCCCGCCTGTCTCCCGGATGGCGGTAACCACGCCTTCCGCGTCACTTGCCGCCGAGTGATAGGTAACAATGACAATCGCGCCGCAGGCGGCAAGTTCCCTGGCGATGGCAGCGCCGATACCCTTTGAGCTGCCGGTAACGATGGCAATCTTCTGCGTCAAATCTATTTTCATGATATCTTTTTTTGACAAAGCTAAATGAACGAACTTTACCCCGGGAATGAGTTTCCCTTTAGAAAGTAGTTTCCTTCAAGAAACTAAGTTGCGCCAAGACAGATGAAAAAGAAAGTATTTATTGATCAAAAGCCCCTGCACTGTCCAAGTCAGCTCAGGGCTATCCATGATACGATGGATATTTTAAGCGGCAAATGGAAAATCACTATCATTGGGTGCCTTGCATTCGGCGACAAACGTTTCATGGACTTAATGCGGGAAGTAAAAGGAATTGGCTCCAAAATGCTATCCAAGGAGTTACATGAGTTGGAGATCAACGGTTTGATCAGTCGCACGGTGCAGCCAACCAAACCGGTCACGGTGGAATACGCGCTTACCGCTTATGGTGAGACCCTAAGGCCTATCCTGTGGGAAATGGCTGACTGGGGGCAACATCACAGGACAAAAGTAAAAGCGACATTCAACGAAGAATTGCCGATTCGGAAATAAATGAAATGGGCAGAGGCAACCGCTTCCGACTTGGATTTTCGTTGTATTTCAGCTAGTTAAAATTTCCTGTGTAAGCGATATCAGGTTTCATGGGCGAATGCTCTGGATCATTCTCACCAATGACTCAAAACCCTCATTCAGAGGATTTTACAACCGTTTTACTTTATAAAATTTCTCAGAAAAATACAGTAAACATCAGCGGATGCCGGGAGTCTCAATGTCAAGTCTCGTCATCCTCTCTGAATAATGAAACACTTCCTAATACACCAAAGGTGACTTTCGACCTGCTGATTATCTGGCGCGGAAGAGCCTCATAAATTTAACATAATGGTCATGAACAGCCGTGACGGACGCCGTAAAAATGATTACCTTTCGAGTTAATTTAAGCTCGTGAATAATCTGCGTTGTCAATGAAAGACCAAGTTCCATATTGGGCCGAAAGAATAGCTCTTTACAGCGATCAATCGGCCTATGAAAATTTGTTTTTTCATCTGTACGATCCCCTGGTGGGATGTTCATACGCCATTCTCAAAAACAGGGAGACTGCCGAAGAGATTGTATCTGATGTGTTTATCAAACTATGGCGTGACCGTGGCAGGGTGTCGGAAATCCTCAATCTTCGCGTTTACCTGTATGTTTGCGTCAAGAATGACTCGCTGAAATGCCTTGCCCGTACCAGCCGTATGAAGGAAATCAGCTGGCACGACTTGCCTACCGACGCACAAACCGGAGCATCGCTGTCGCCGGAGGAAATGCTGATCTCCAATCAGACCGTCAGACAAATTGAAGCCGCAATAGAATCCCTACCACCCAGGTGCAAGGAGATTTTCAAAATGGTAAAAGAGGACGGACTTAAATACAAGGAAATAGCAGAAATGCTGAACATCTCCGTTAAGACGATCGACGCTCAGATGGCGATCGCCACAAGAAAAATCACGGAATCCATCGGTTTTCTGATGAATCATTAAAATTTAAAAAAACTTTCCCCGCGCTTAGGTGATTCCGCTGATTTCGGGATCCTTGGTTCAGAAGTCCTAATGAACCAGAAGCATGACCAACGATCAAGTATACGAACTGATTGCCAGAAAACTCTCGGGAGAGGCCACTCCGGATGAGCTGAAGGCATTGGATCTTCACCTGAAAAACGAGCCCGAACTTGCCCATCAGGCCGAACTACTTGATCTTTATTTCTATCAGCCAGCACCTGTTAAAACGGATACCGACGAAAAATCCCGCGCCTGGGAAAATCTTCGGTCGAAGCTGAATGGCGAGTTTCCGGATGAATATCCTGTTAAATCGCTCGCCTCCAAATCCATCAGACCTGCCATTTTTATCCAATACAGAAGTTGGATAGCAGCCGCTGCGAGCGTGCTGCTCATTGTTTCATTGGCAGTCTTTTATTCTGGCTGGCGTAACCGGCACAACATATCTGCTTCTCTGGCCATTAGCAAAAAAGCATTTATTGAATTAAAAACGGAAAAGGGAACACGGCTTAGCAAGGTGTTACCCGACGGCACCAAGGTATGGCTCAATGGAGACAGCTACCTTTCCTACAATAGCGATTTCGGCAAAAGCAAACGCGATATCACCCTCGTAGGCGAAGCATTCTTTGACGTAGCGCATAATGCCAGCGTTCCATTGACTGTTCATGCGAAGGATGTAAATATCCTCGTTACCGGCACTGCGTTTAACGTAAAGAGTTACTCCGGAAACAATAAAGTGGAGACAGCCCTGCTGCGCGGATCGGTGGAGGTTTCGCGCCAAAGCCAGCCTGAGCAGGTGGTCAAATTGAAACCCAATGAAAAAATCACCATCGATATCGACGATCCTGCGCCGGCATCCTCCCGCGAAGTACTTCCAATTGGCAAAACAACGGAACGCAACGGAGTATCCTCAGTGAAATATCATATCGAGGGCCTTAAGGAAAGTTCGGTGGCCAATATGATCCCCGAAGTTTCGTGGGTGAAGAATGTACTTCTGTTTGACAACGAGCCTTTCGGCGAAGTGATCGACAAAATGGAGAAATGGTATAACGTCGACATTCAAGTGCAGAATGAGGAATTGATGTCGCGGAGGTTTTCAGGCGTTTTCAAGGATGAGAATATCGTACAAGCCGTTGAAGCCCTTCAAATCATCATACCGCTGCAATATGAGCAGCATGGAAAAACGATAATTATTAGATAACCTAAACCAACCTCTATGGCATAACCTCAACCATCCCCATAAACAAAAAGAGATGCGCTAACATCTCTTTGAGTTTACCCGATTTCAAAACGATACATACTTCTTTGAGCGGACGTCTGTATCATTTTTTCAACCTTCAGGTCTTCAAATTTATGAAAAAAATGATTGTATCCCAATCATCATGGGATACCCTTGCCAAATTCCGCAAACTGTTCTTAATCATGAAATTGACTGCAATCCTGTGCATTGTAGTGTGTTTGCATGTTTCTGCGATAGGCTATGGACAAAATAAGATCAGCATCAAGGTCAAAGACATTGCGCTGAAACATTTGTTCACCAAGCTTCAAAAGCAGACCAGCTACCGTTTTCTGTATGAAGACTCGCAACTGCCCAAAAATGCGCGATTTGACGTTGATGTGGAAAATGAATCCATTCAGGGAGTCCTGGACAACGCCCTGAGAAACAGCTCCCTGCAATACAAAATCCTGAACAACAATCTGGTGGTAATTACCTCGGTGGCGACCGGGCCGGCCGTCCGGATATTGAACGGGGAAGTCAGGGATGAAAGCGGCGAACCGCTTCCGGGAGCAAACATCCAGATCAAAGGAAGCAGGTCGGGGGCGACTTCCGACGCAAATGGCCGGTTTTCGATCGAAGTCACTGAGAACACTACTTTAATTATCTCGTTCATCGGCTACATTACCCAGGAAATCAATGCGCCTGACAGCGGTTACATACGGGTCAATCTCGTGCCCGGCGATAAAAACCTGAATGAGGTCGTTGTGGTGGGCTTTGGTGTGCAGAAAAAAGCAAATCTCACGGGCGCCGTGGATGTGGTGACCTCCCAGCAACTGGAAAGTCGCCCGTTATCCGGCCTGGGTGGAGGGCTCCAAGGGCTCATCCCAAACCTGAATATCACCCTGGATAACGGACGCGCTACCACTGCGGCCAATTTCAATATTCGCGGTTTCACGAGCATCAATGGCGGAGAGCCGCTGATCCTCGTGGACAATGTGCCTTTTACGATGGCCGAAGTAGCCATGTTCAATCCTAATGACATTGAAACGGTGTCGGTTTTGAAAGATGCGGCAGCTTCTGCTATCTACGGTTCCCGTGCCGCTTTCGGCGTTGTGCTGATCACAACCAAATCGGCGAAGGGAAACAAAATGAATGTCAGTGTGAATGCGAATATGGCTTTCAGGACTGTGGGCAAGTTGCCGGAACTCGTAACAGACCCATACCTGGTAATGAAGTACAAGCATGACGCGGCCATCCCTCTCTACAACTTGTTTCCCGATGCGGCGCGCGTGTACGCGAAGGAACGATCGGAAAACCCTTCCTTGCCGGCCGTCATCACCAATCCGACCAACACGGCCAACTGGGCCTATTATGGTTCCACGGATTGGATCAAGGAAGCCTATGAAAAGGGCGCACCGACGTACAATACCAATATTAGTTTGTCAAAAAAATCGGAGAAGCTGAGCTATTATTTTTCAGGAGATTACTATCGCCAGGATGGAATGCTGCGGTTCGGAAATGATATTTACAACCGCTACAACGTCCGCGGCAAGGTTGACCTGAACGCAACGCACTGGCTTACATTCTCCAACAATACGCTGCTTACAGGCAATAAATATGATTCGCCGGTGTTTATCGACGGCGATTTTTTCTGGAATGTCAACAGGACCAGTTCCCTTGACGTACCCAAGAATCCCGATGGAAGCTGGACCTCTGCCGGAGCCAGCCTCCTGGGCAGGTTACAGGAAGGTGGCCGCGCCGACAGCCGCACCAACGATTTCCAGACCACATTTTCATTCAATGCGGCATTAGTGAAGGATGTCTGGGATGTAAAGGGAGAAGCTACCGTCAGACGCGGCGCGACGTTTGTGAAGTCGTTCGATATCCCGATTGGCTATAAAACCGGACCGAACAACCCGATCGGCTATGCCGGCTCTACCAATACCTGGGCGCAAAACGGCAGCACCAACACCAACTACACGGTACTCAACCTTTATACGGATTTTCATAAAAACATAGGCAGCCATTTTGTGCAAGGACTCGTCGGCTACAATCAGGAATACCGGATTGCAAAGACGTACACTGCGCGGCGCAACAACCTGATCGCCAACACACTCCCTTCCATCGGATTGAGCACCGGCTCCATGGTGGAATCGGAAAATATCGGAGATTATGCGTTGCGAGGATTGTTTTACCGGCTTGCCTACAATTACAAAAACCGCTATTTGCTCGAATTGAACGGAAGATATGACGGTTCTTCCCGATTTCCTCAAAACAAGCGCTGGGGATTCTTCCCTTCGGCATCTGCGGGTTGGCTGTTGTCCGAAGAGCAGTTCATGGCGCCTGTCAAGAGTGCCATTGGCCTCACATTGCTGAAAGTTCGAGGGTCATACGGCTCGCTGGGTAACCAAAGTGCAGTGGGAAACTACGATTACATTCCTACGATGAGCAGCGCCCAGGTTGGTCAGATATTGGGAACCGGGCGTCCGATGACGGTAAATGCTCCCGGCGCAGTTTCCGACAATTTTAGCTGGGAAACCGTTTCGACGCTCAATTTTGGCCTTGATTTAGGCTTTTTCTCCAACAGGCTTGAATTCAATTTCGACAAGTACACCCGTTACACGCGTGACATGCTGATTGCGGGAAAAACCCTGCCTGCTGTTTTCGGGACGTCGGTACCGCGCGTGAATGCCGGTGACCTCAAGACCAGCGGATGGGAATTGCGGCTGAACTGGAGAGATAAAGGAGAACTTGCCGGCTCGCCGTTTTTCTACAATATCAATTTCTCCCTGGCCGACAACCGGACCACCATTACCCGATTCGACAATCCTACCAAACTCCTCAGCAACTACTATGTCGGACAGCAGATCGGCGAGATCTGGGGAGCGGAAATCGAAGGTTTCTTTCAAAATGAGGACGAACTTAAGAGCCACCCTAACCAGCGGGCTATGGGTACCGACGATCAGTCCTACCAGTTTTTTGTAGGCGATCCGAAATTCAAAGACCGCAACAACGACGGCATTGTCGACAAAGGAAACAGCACGGTTGATAATCCCGGGGATTTGTACAAAATCGGGAACTCTACCCCGCGCCTGGCCTACGGCCTCGATCTTTCGGGCGGATGGAAAGGATTCGATTTGCGGGCTTTCTTACAGGGAGTCGGCAAACGCGACTGGTACCCTGGTGCCTCAAATGTTTATTTCTGGGGTGTTTATGCCCAGCCATGGACCAATGTTACCGTGCAGAACCTCGATAGCTGGACCCCGGACAACAGGGATGCCTATTTCCCCGCGATCCGTGCCTACACTGCTGAGGATAATATGGAGCAATTGGGAATACCCAACAAAAGATATCTGCAAAATGCGGCCTACATGCGCGTGAAAAACATTACGCTGGGCTATACGCTGCCACGATCGATCCTCAAAAAGGTGGGTCTGGAAAAAGTACGTTTCTATATCAGCGGAGAAAACCTCTTTGAGATCTCGCATATCAAAGTCAATATCGATCCGGAATCATTCGGAAAGGCAGCTTATCCTTTCCAACGCACCTATTCATGCGGGTTGAACTTCAATTTTTAGGAATAAAATTTCTTACTGACATGAGACTCTTTCAATATATACTAACTCTCGCAGGCATTTTCCTCCTTGCGTCCTGCGACGACGACTTTCTCCAGAGAACGCCGCAGACGGCGATTACCAAAGAAGATTTCTTCAACTCCCCCCGCGACCTGGAAACCTATACCAATGGCCTTTACGGGAACCTGGGCGCGAGCTGGGACGACATCTATTCCGACAACATTTCCATCTACACAGGTGGAAATGAAACGGACAATCTGATTCGCGGCGGTGTGACGCCCGCTACGGTAGGCGGATGGAATTCATGGGCCCAGCTTCGCAGTATCAACTATATGCTGGACAATACGTCCAAAACTACCGGTGACGCTTCGCTCATCAACCATTATGTGGGGGTTGCCCGTTTTTTCAGGGCGCTGATTTACTACCGCATGGTGAAAAGATACGGGGATGTGCCCTGGTACTCCCACGTAATGGGTACCAACGACGAGGAAATGCTTTATAAAGCAAAAGACCCGAGAACTGTCGTGGTCGACTCCGTTATGAGCGATCTGGAATTTGCTGCTGCAAACGTACTGCCTTCCCGTACCAACAACACTTTGGTGACCCGCTGGGCGGCACTGGCGCTTCTTTCCAAAATAGCTTTACACGAAGGAACTTTCAGGGCCTATCATGACGAGCTTGGGTTAAAGGCTTCTGCCCCCCAATTCCTCCAACGGGCAGCCTCTGCCTCGCAGGAGCTTATGGAGAAAGGTGGGTTCGAGATTTATAATACCGGGGCGGGAGCTGCCGATTTCCGTGCATTGTTTTCGAGCAATAACCTTTCTGCCAACAAGGAGGTGATATTCCTCCAAAAGAACAGCAAGGAAGAAGGCGTTGCCAACAATACCCACGTGGTACTCGACTGGCAATGGGCTCTGAGTGGCAGCCTGGCCAATGAATTCCTCATGAAAGACGGAACGGCATTTACCTCGCTGCCCGGTTATGATAAGAAAACGTTTGCCGAGATTTTCCGTGATCGCGACCCAAGAATGGCCGAGACGATCATGCCTCCGGGATTTTCGACCGTTCCGGCGACCAATAATCCATACGTTATCAAACCGAGCTTCGGCGGTTATCTGCAACTCAAATTTTATCCCCGTGATCCCGCTTTGAGAGGAGGTTGGGCACTGAATTATACAGACCTTCCTATTTTCCGATATGCGGAAATTTTGCTGATCAATGCCGAAGCAAAAGCTGAACTCGGAACAATTACACAAGGCGATCTGGACAAAACGGTAAACCTTTTAAGGCGGCGTGTAAAAATGCCCGACCTCAGTCTATCAGCGGCAAATTCATCCCCGGATCCTTATCTGGCAGCGCGGTACCCGGCGGTAACCGGCGCGTCAAAGGGCGTTATTCTCGAAATCCGTCGAGAACGCCGCACCGAAATGGCTTGTGAGGGCTTACGCTTCGACGATCTTTATCGCTGGAAAAGCGGTGCATTGCTCGGGCAGGATTCCAAAGGTATGTACGTGCCTGGATTAGGCGGACTGGATGTGACGGGCGACGGCGTTGCCGACATCGCCATCCTGAAAGCAGTAGGCGAAGAGGCTCCGATCGCCGGACTTCCCGAAGAAGTTAAATCGAAAGTGGTGAAATACTATCTGTCCGACGGCAGCTTTTACCTTTCGAATGAAACATCCGGCAATATCATGTTCGGCAGGGACAAGCAGCAGCCGAGAAGTTTCAACGAAGCGAAATATTACTATTTCCCGATTCCGCTCGAACAAACGATTCTCAACAAAAATTTGAAACAACCCAAAGGCTGGGAATAAGATACCACTTGGGCTATGCTTTTTCAGGACATGGAACTTTGTTATCAAAGGTCCATGTCCTTGCATAACCGGAGCAAAGTCGGGTTATTTGAGTTTCTTTTTAGATCCTAGTTTTGAGCACGAACAATACCACCTCCACACTTCCACCAACCAAACAGCATTTCGAAATTCTCGACGGACTCAGAGGCGTTGCCGCATTAGCCGTTGTTGTATTTCACTTTATGGAATGGGTTTATACCGATCCCTCCCAAAACTTCATCGGCCACGGCTTCCTCGCTGTCGACTTCTTTTTCTGCCTTTCAGGATTTGTGATCGGCTACGCCTACGACGACCGGATCGGCAAAATGGGCCTCCGCCATTTTTTCATATCACGGATCATCCGGCTCCATCCGCTCGTTATCGCAGGATCGATATTGGGCCTGCTGGCGTTCTTATTCGACCCATTTGGCGGGCATCCCGAACTGTACAGCACCGGTAAAGTCATTCTCACATTTCTTTGTTCGATATTTCTCATTCCCTTTCCCACAATCGCCGATCGCGCATTCAACCTGTTCAGCTTCAACGCACCTGCATGGTCGTTGTTCTGGGAATATGTAGCCAATATTGCTTACGCATTGGTGCTTTACCGGATTGCCCGCAGCTATTTGTTCCTGCTGACGATCCTTTCCGGTCTGGCTGTCTGCTTTGTAGCTTACCAATCGGGCAACCTGCTCGGCGGTTGGAGCGGCCCCACATTTTGGGATGGGTGCGCCCGCGTTTCATATTCTTTTTTGGCAGGATTGCTTATTTACCGTTCCAACTGGATCATCCAAAATAAGCTTGGATTTATGGGAATGGCGGCGTTGCTATTGCTTGCTTTCCTGATGCCTATTTCTCAATGGAACTGGCTATCTGAGCCCTTGGTAGTGTTATTTTATTTCCCTTTACTAATCGCTTTGGGTGCAGGAACCACGCCTTCGCCTCGCTTAAAAGCACTTTCCCGATTCTCCGGCAAAATCTCCTACCCCTTATACATGACGCATTATGCGGCACTATGGATGTTCGGAAATTACTACACCAGCCACAAGCCGGATGGTATGCAGTTGACTCTCATTATCGTCGCCGGAGTGATGGCTCTGACGGTGGCGGCATACTTGGTCATGGTGATTTATGACATTCCGGTGAGGAGGTATTTAAGCGCTAACCGGGCTGGAAGGGTTTGACAATCTGACGCAATCGCATTCTCATTTCATCATTATTACTTTCCCATTAAAAGTCTGAACTACCTCCTGCCCAACGCCGAGCAGCATTACTTTATATACATAGAGGCCATGTGATGCGTGGGTAGATTGCCAATACCATTCGGTAATAGAGGACAAAGAGTCCATTGCAAGGACTTTGTCTTCCACCAGTGTCCCCTGCTGACTGTAAATTTGATAGCGAACCGTTGAAATGCCGGCATCTTTTGCCTGTCTCAATTCGAATCGCAGATACGAACCGACTGGATTGGGACTCACAATCAGTTCAGAAGATCCGTTTTTCTGATCTCCGATTTTGAAAGGCATCCGATATGAGGTTGCGGATGAATTGCCCGAGCGGTCTTTCGCATTGATCAATATTTCATACGACCCGGGGGCCCAATCCGTGTCATAGCGCAAGCGAAACGATTTCGGGCCATCCGCCTCCAAGGTGAGTCTACCTTCCGGATAGCTCAACTTTTCGAAATTGCATTGTTCGCCAGGGCAACGTTTGAGGAATACATCCACCAGCGCCGCATCGGGGTTCAGCGGTCTGTCGTCGGATACCATGATCGTCAGTACGGGCGCCGGATCGACTGCTTCATCTCTTTTAAGAATCCGCTCATTCAATTTTACACTGATCAGCGGCGCCACGATGTCCTTGACATGCCCGCCAGAAAATGATGCCTCCTGCTTCACCACTTCCCAATCCACATCCAGTTCAGCGACATTGTTTTTTTCGTCGAGCTCAGTTACCGCTTCCCCAGGATCCAGTTTTACCCGGATGTTCTGAATGTCTTTTGAATTACGGAACGCGACGGTGAGGGTATCTTCATAGGGGAAAGACTTTACAGATTCCTGCTTGATTGTTTCGCCCTGCTTTCCATGCCAGGTTATCCTAACAGAAATCTCCTCGCCGGTTCTGAATCTACCATAATTTCCCATCGCTATCCGCACGCGCAGAGAGTCGGAATCCTCCATGGTTTGACCCGGCGATTGAGAAAGCAACGTGATACTGTTGTCGGGATCAAGGGCATAATCAGGTCTGTCAATCGTAATCACTTTCAATGCAGGGTCTCCTTGCAGGATCGACTGGTGCGCATTGGCAATGCCGTACGCATCGCTTTTCAGAATAATATCTTTCGCAACAGCCCATTGGATTTTCCCGACCGGCAGATCTTCCGTAGCGGGATTGGAAAACATATATTGGTACAATTTGGCAAGGTAACCCGATGCCGGGCCGACGAAGCTCTCAAATGAGTTGGCAACAATCGCAATGGCGCCGCGCCTGGCAGCCAGCAACCAATCCAGTGACAGCGGGAGCCTGTCACTGGCCCTGGGAGTTTTTGGGGTCGGATTAGAACGGCCGCTAAAAATGTTTCCGACTCCGCAGCCATTGAAATACATCATCGGATAACGATTGAGATTACTATATCCCCGGGCTGCATCGGTCGCATACCCAATATCCGGGTCAGATTCCAGAGGTGAACCATGACCAAAAAATGTGATCAATCCGCAACCCGAATTTACATCCGTGGTAATGTTCACCCGTTCAACCTCCTTCATAGCTTGCTGCTTTACGTATTGCACCACATGCCCGCCAGCAATCCCATTCCGGGCCAACGGCCCCAACGCCTTCAACATATCCCTGAATTGCGTTATCTCCGTAATGTCTCCTCCTCCACTCACATGCAGCATATTTTTTCTCCATCGGTAGTTGCCCGCGCTGTTGTGCTCGTAGTCTTTTATTTTTTGAAGGTAGTCAAGCACTTGTTGTTCTGTAAATGCAGAGAGCCGCCCCACTGGTATCGCAGGGACGTCTCTGCCCGCTCCCGCGATCCCCTCTACCAGGAGCAGATCCGATGCGGGATAGCCAATCGTCGGAACCTCGTCGGGTAACTCGCGCTTCATTTTTTCGTTTTGGCTGATTGAATGCCCAATGAGAAACAGCATCTTATCAGTCCCTCCCTCCGTAAGCATGTAAGCCATGAATTGCTTGATCGCAACCGGACTCGGCTCTCCGTAGTTGAATTGATTATACAAATCCTTGATGTCTACTATCAACGGTGTATAATTCCCGCCTGCTTCCGAGGCACGATATGCTGCCAAATATTTGACTGCGTTCAACAACCGCCCGGTCGTAATCACGATATAATTGGGCTCTTTGGCCGGGTATTTCTTGAATTTCACTTCCTGTATCCTCGACGCGTCCACCTTTGTAATTTCATTGGTAACAAGCAAAACCTGGCGTTTGCCCGCATGCCTTTGCACCATTAGATTTTCCGGTTTCGATTCGATGATTACCGGGCTATTTTCATCTGAAATATCCAGGAACATCGCCTGAGCAGGCACGGCTGTGAACACAACTCTGCTCCAAGGCTCCTTTGAGGGTTCCAGCCTGAACTCCTTGCTCGATTGTCCATCCATACGGAATTCCTGTGCATATTCCAGGGTATAGTAAGTGAGTGAAAAACCACTGTCACTGTCGGTACTCGTTGATTTCAACCTCAAAACACCATTCTGCCCGGTGTCCAGGTCCCCGGGTTGAACTTCCACGGTGCATTTCACGAAATTGAAACCAACGATGGTAAGCGTTGCCGCCAACCTCAAACTCTTCACCGTTTTCCCGACGTAAACTTCGACCTTACGATCAGTGCCACTCCTTCCGTGTAACAACAGGTTCAAATAAGCTTTACTTGCTCCTTTCGCCCTGTACTTCAGGCTAAAATTCCGGATGCACAATGAGTCCGGATAAACGACTTTGCCCGTGCGGCTTGCACCCCACTCAAAATAGCTGTTAAAGAATTTGGGCCGGTTGAAAACCAGCGTCGTAAGCGAATATTCATCCTTTAAGCTGGTCGTGTTTTTTTCAACATGTGATGATAATGGCGACAATTTTTGATCGGCTGGCTGATTGATTTCCCGAGCCCTCTTGCCCGGCTTATCACCCACCGTCAGAAAATACGCACCTTCATCCCCGTACATGCTGAAATACGGGTTCACACGTGAGCTCATGGGCCGGTAAAGCAGCGAATCGCTTGCGCCGTCGTTCGGAACAGCATAAAAAATAATTTCCTGGTTCGACGTGCTGATGATGGACACCTCTTTGCCGCGCCTCCACAACTGCAATTTTTCGGGAGAATTAGTAGGAAAACCTTTCGGTAAGGATGAGAATGCAATCCGGTGCAAACCCTTTTTCAATATCCCGATTTTGACGTAAGGCTTATTGTAGTCGATCCAGTTGTTGGCATAGGGTGCCGTCCACTGGGCTTGTAATTGATAGCCGATCAGCAAAGCCACAACCAGTAGCGCCTGCCTTATGAAGTACCGCATATATTCAGGAATGTCTGATGAATCCTCAATAAAACATTACCTGACGATTTCATCAGCTTCCTTCCAGCCAGCGTGATAGATGGATTAGCAACAGGCTTTCGCCAGCACTCCGCCTTTGTCGTAGCTTTGTTGAAATATTTCTACCCGTCGATTCGATAGACATACTACCCCCATGCCGCTCTTGAAAATGTATAATTTCTGGCACAGGATTTGATTTTGATGTTCCTGCATAAATCAACTCATGACCAATGGACACTTTTAAGTTTATGAAAGACGATTGGGTGAAGGAAAAAGGCGGAGACCAGCTCATGCAGGTCGACGAATACCAGATCGTCGAGACCGTGGTTAATCATAATGGATCAGCCACATATCCCGTCACCAGACGGGTGTTCAGCGGGAAGGTTTGGTGTACCTGGGTCAACAAAAACAAAGCGGTGATCACACAACCGTTTTGGGAAGACGATCTGGAGCCTGCTACGCACCGGCAGAACGACCAGTACATCCACTCACCCCTTAATCACGCACACTAGTTCACGAAAACCTATTCTCTTCTCGAAACTAAACACCAAAGCCCGGAATCTCTCCCGGGCTTTTCAGTTTCGGATCTCTCCGTTGTCAGGGCTTTCCTGCGGGATCAGTTTGCGGTTTCGACGAAGTCGTGTCATCGGTCTCAGCCGTTCCTTTGCGGTTTTTACGCCGTTCCGAACGCTCTTTACGCTTATCATCGGTAGGCATCAGCGTATCGTGAATCACGGCTCCCGAGCTTTTTTGTCCCTTAATGAGCGTATCCTCTGAGGGTATCTGAGCAGGTCGGGCAGGTGATTGCGGCGAATTGAATTCAGGCTTCGTTTCAGGTGCTGTTGTCGGAACAGGACTTTGCGGTACTGGCTGTGGCACAGACGGTTCCGGCGTTACCGGATTCTGTGCAAATGCCCCTGCGATTCCCAGGAGCATCATGAACATGTATGCAAGGTATTTCATGGTCCATGCTGGTTTAGTGAACAAAAACTACCTCTACTATGGCGGCTTTTTGCACTAAAAGCATTCCAGAACCCCACGGCGCTCCCAGGCCTTCAAGGGCATACTTCGAAAGCGGTTCCAAATGCGTAGACCACAAAATGCGTAGCGATATACCCAAAATGGGCGACGCATCTTTGGATAAATGTTGTTTTAAAAACTTGCCTTCTACCTCGAAATACTTCGTAGACTTTTTACTAGCTGTACACCCTTTTCATGCGAATCTTCTCGCTCGGGGTTAACACCAGCGGCACTTTTTCCACTTTCACAGAGCTGCTATCGAGCCCAAACCATTTATCCTCCGACGTAGTAATGCTTTTGATCCCGAAATAAATCTTCATGATCAGTTCCTCCATGAACGGCAAGTTGTTTTCAAGCGACAGGTAGCGTTCGAGCACAATAAAACGGAAGTCGCCGGTGATATTCTGCCGGCTCAGCGACTCGTAGCGGCTCGTAATATCCACCTCTTTGTTAAGCACCATATCTTCCACCACTTTACGGAAGAAAAGGTTAATGCGTTGCTCGATCCGGAAGCCTAAACGGAACGTTACTTTGATCACATCGTCCTCCGCAAGGGTATTCACATGATAATCCATGGTATATGGCTCATCGGTGGTTTCCACGTGCACAAACCAGTAGATATCGGCGCGCTTCGGTCGTTTATAGAAGATCGAATAGATGATCTTGTTCTCGATTTCGCTCTCCCGCGAGGCATTAGACATGAATATCAGGTGCGTCGAGTATTTGGGAATACTGATGTCGTTGCTCAGCTCCTTCAACGGACCGATATACTTTTCCAGGCTTTCGAACTCCGTCAGTCGCATTTTGATATAATATGCTTTCAGCCAAACGGTAATTACCAGGCCGATAACCGTGGCCAGTACCAGCGAAACCCAACCGCCGTGCGTGAATTTCAACAGGTTCGCCGCCAGGAAAGAGCCTTCAATAGCCAGGTAAATGACCAGGAAAACAATCACAATCGACTTACTTACCCGTTTCACATAGAGGTATACCGACATGAGGATCGTGGTCATGATCATCGTAAGCGTGATCGCGAGCCCGTACGCCGCCTCCATATGCGATGACTCCTTGAAATACAGCACAATACCGATACAACCCGCCCAAAGCAGCCAGTTCACGCTCGGTACATAAAGCTGCCCCTTCTGATCGCTCGGGTATACCAGCCTTACTTTCGGCCAGAAGTTAAGCCGGATCGCCTCCGAGATAAGGGTAAACGAGCCGCTGATCAGCGCCTGGCTGGCAATGATAGCGGCAGTAGTAGCAATGCCGATCCCTGGCAGCAACCACCAGTCGGGCATGATTTCGTAAAACGGCTTGCGGCCGTTCAGCAGATCGCCCGAATGCACGATCAGCCAAGCACCCTGGCCGAAATAGTTCAGGATCAAACAGGTCTTTACAAAAACCCAGCTGATACGGATGTTTCCGCGCCCGCAATGTCCCAGATCGCTGTACAAGGCTTCTGCACCTGTGGTACACAGGAAAACAGCGCCAAGCATCCAGAACCCTCCGTGATGGTTGGCAAGGAGCCGGTAGGCATATACCGGGCTCAGCGATTTCATGATCTCGGGATGGTCGATCACCTGTGCAACGCCCAGCACAGCCAGCATGAGGAACCAAATCATCATCACCGGACCAAATGCGCGGCCGACGATCGTCGTTCCAAAAACCTGAATAATGAACAGCAGCGTGAGGATGCCGATCACAATCGGGATCGTCTGAATATCGGGATAAAGTATACGCAAACCTTCCACCGCGGACGACACCGAAATGGGTGGCGTAATGATTCCATCGGCTAACAGGGTACTCGCCCCGATAATGGCCGGGACCGTCAGCCAGGCTGCGCGCCTGCGTACGAGGGCGAACAATGCCAGGATACCACCTTCGCCTTTGTTATCGGCCCTGAGAATGAGGATCACATACTTGATGGTCGTTTGCAACGTAAGCGTCCAGAAAATGCAGGACACGGCCCCGTAAACGACATCATTCGTAATCTTGTTGGTACCGATTACCGCCTGCATTACGTAGAGCGGCGATGTTCCGATATCTCCGTAAATAATCCCTAATGCGACCAGAAGCCCGGCGGCCGATGCTTTATCCAGGTGTTTATGCGAACCCATTCGTTAGTCTGTTGAAATGCGGTGCGAATTTAGAAAAATCCGGCTGCTCTTCGTTAAAAGGTATAAAACTCGTATGTCACCTTCCATTTGATCTCCTGGCCCGGCTGAGCGGCGATCTTTATGTAAGGTTCGGGGCAGGAAGTGGTTGGGCAGGCCCAGTAAACCAGCTTTTCCAGCGGCTGATCGCAGGTAATCCTCACGCCCGCCTTTGTTTTGGTATTTTCAATCCGGATATCATAATCCTTTGCCGTAGGTCCGAATCCTTGCAGACCGGCGCTGAAAACCTGGTCGCCTTTAACCACCTCTCTTGAATAGTTCAGCATTTTACCATTTGCATTGATAATGCTCCCGAAACCTTTGCCTTCTCCCTTCACTTCAAAAGGGAACACAATGCGGATATTCTCATTCGACGGCTCGTTGTCGATCATGAAAAAATTGTGGTTATAATTACTCGCCACGATCGGTTTGGAGCCTGTGTTTTTCAATGTATGTTCCAAAACGAGCTGCGGCTTCCCTTTTACCAATTTCAATGTCTTATGGTAATCGTAGCCGTAGCCGGTTTCGTCCTTCAATTCATGGGCAAATGCGACCTGGTCCTTACCCTTCGTTACCGACCACTTACCTGGGTTTTTAATCGCATAATTGGTTGCGAAAGAGTACTTTTTATCGTCGGGCTTGGTCAGAACGCCTACACCGATCTTGACAAACTGCTCTCCCGGCTTTGCTTCATCGAAATTGAGGGGTGTGAATTCTTCCACGGGTCCCATGATCGCGTCGTGCAATTTGGGATCATAAGGCGCCTGATTCCACGTGCCGAAGTAGGTATGCCCTTTGTATTCCAAACTCGGCACCACACCCGCCCAGTCGAAGCGGACGCCCCTATAATACCCTTCGTTTCGATCAGGTAAATACAGTTTTGCCTTGATCACTCCGTTTGAAATGTCGGTTTGTGGAAACTCTGCGATGGTAAATGCAGTGATAGCGAGGCATATCAATGCAGAAAACAGGATAAAGATCTTTTTCATTTGAATGCAATGGTTTAGGAAGAAAAACGGACCGGACAGATAACACTTCGAAGCCGCCATAAATAAAGGCAGTAAGATAAAAATGCGGTATCACATTTTCACCTTACTGCCTTACAATTTGCATGATTTAATACCTACGAAATGCCTTTGAAAGCTTCCTCATTAATAAAAGGCTGGTTCCTCAGGCGCTGCTTGGTCGCTTTATAAAACGCATTGGCCACTGCTCCTCCCGCCGGCGGCAACGCAGGCTCACCCAGGCCGGTTGGAGAAATGCCGTTGTCTACGAAATGCACATCGACCTCGGGAATCTCGTTCATGCGGATCAAACGGAATCCGTTGAAGTTGCTCTGGTCAGGAGTACCCGCTTTGAAAGTCATATTCCCGAACATCGCATGGCCCACCCCGTCGACAACCCCGCCGCGTACCTGCTGCAATGAGCCGCTTTTGTTGATCACAATGCCGCAATCGACTGCCGCAATGATGTTTTTCAATGTAGGCTTACCTTTTTCAACGACTACTTCCCCTACCTGGGCCACGTACGACCGGTGTGAAAAGTAAACGCTGAAACCCTGGTGAACGCCTTTTTTCTTACCCCAGTTACTTTTCTCCGCCGCCAGTTTAATCACCGCGATCATCCGGTCGACATCATATTTCACTTCGCCAGCCGGTGATTTTTTCGCTTTTTCCAAAAGGGCGAGGCGGAACTGTACCGGATCCTTACCGGCCGCCTCGGCCACTTCGTCAATAAACGACTGCTCGGCATAAGCCAGGAAGTTGGTGATAGGCGCACGCCATGGACCGGTGGTAATAGCCGATTTGTGCTCCACCGAATCGATCAGCAGGTTATCCACAGAGCCGGAAGGGAAATTATCTTCGCGGGTAGGATTACCCGAGTTGATACCCACACCACGCAGCTTGTAGCCGATCATTTCACCATTTTTATCCAATGCGGCCTCGAACCGGTAGCGCACAGCCGGTCGGTAGGTTCCGCCGGTCATGTCGTCTTCGCGCGTCCATATCACCTTCACCGGCGCTTTCACCAGTTTGGAAACGTGTACTGCTTCAATGGCGAAGTCTGCCGAAAGCCGGCGTCCGAAACCGCCTCCCTGTCTCGTGATTTCCACGGTAATTTTTTCAGTCGGGAAGCCGGTAATTTTTGCCGCTGCCTCGCGTGCGCGGTCGGGCGTTTGCGTCGGGCCTACGAGCTCCACGCCATCCTCGCGTACGTGTGCGAAAAAGTTCATGGGTTCCAGCGGGCTGTGCGGCAGGAACGGGCATTGGTATTCGGCTTTAATCACTTTCGCTGCGCCCTTGAATGCAGCCTCGACGTCACCATTCTTCCTGCGAACGGTGGCCTCGCCATTGTCCATCAGGTTGGAGAAAATGCGATTATGATCTTCCGAGCTTTCGAGGTCGGCCGCCTTTTCATATTCAATTTTGAGAACCTCGCGTGCTTTTTTGCATTGCCAGGTCGATTTACCGACTACCGCCACGCTGTTTTCGAAAGTAACGACATCCACGATACCGGGCATTGCTTTGGCCGCCGCCGAGTCAACGGATTTCAATTTAAACCCAAATGCCTTGGGACGCTGGATAATCGCGAAAAGCATTCCCTCACGGTAAAAATCCAGCCCGAAAAGCGGCTTACCGGTCGCGATATTCTTGTTGTCGACATTCCTGACCGATTGTCCGATCAGTTTGAACGACTTTTCATCTTTTAATTTAATGTCGGTCGGAGCCGTGAGCTTGCCTGCCGCCTCCGCGAACTCTCCATAACCAGCAGATTTACCGGATGCTTTATGGAACAATTTGCTATCCGCAGTCGTGATTTCGGCCGCAGGTACGCCCCATTTGGCCGCCGCTGCGTTCACAAGCAGATACCGTGCCGTCGCGCCAGCTTTGCGCAAGCGCTCCCACGAATGCGGAACAGCGCCGCTACCACCCGTCACCTGCCGCTCGAACGCGGCATTGTCCAGTTTACCCTGCACGGTTTTCACGAGTTTCCAATCGGCGTCCAGCTCTTCGGCTACCACCATGGGAAATGCAGTTTTGATACCCTGGCCTATTTCGGGGTTAGGAGAAACAATGGTTATAATGTTGTCCGAACCGATGGACAGGTAGCTATTGAACTTTACGGATCCCGCAGCGATTTGCTTCGCATCCACCACAACGGGTGCCGCTGTCGTGTCCGACCAGTTGAATCCCAGGAACAAGCCGCCACCGGCCGCAGCCGCGATCTTCATGAAGTCGCGACGCGATGTCTGATTTAACGTGCTCATGGTTAGTTGGTTTTAGAAGCTGCAACTTTTACGGCCTCGCGAATGCGGTGGTAGGTTCCGCAACGGCAAAGGTTGCCGCTCATCGCTCCGACGATCTCCTCTTCGGTTGGTTTGGGCTTTTCTTTGAGGAATGCAGCGGCCGTCATAATCTGGCCTGCCTGACAATATCCGCATTGCGCCACATCCACTTCGTCCCAAGCTTTCTGAACCGGGTGATCTCCTTTTTCCGACAACCCTTCGATCGTAGTCACCTTTGCTTTGCCTACTGCCGACACCGGCAATACACAGGAGCGGACGGCTTTGCCATCCAGGTGAACGGTACAGGCGCCGCATTGCGCGATTCCGCACCCGTACTTGGTGCCTACAAGGCCCAGATTATCGCGCAATACCCACAGTAGCGGGGTATCGCCCTCCACGTCTGCGCTGTATGCACGGTTGTTGATTGAAAGTTTGAATAATGCCATGGTGATTAAGAGTTTGGCAAAAGTTACAAAAAATCATATAGGGAGCCAAACTACTTATTCGCGAAGTAGTTGATTAATAGCGATATAGCCACCCTTACATTTCGCTTTCAAACTCCGTGTCAAATTTCACTATCACAAATCCGCCGCTACAACGCTTAGGTGGAATTGATGTGTCTTAGTAAAAACCAAGGAGTTTTACATTACGATCCAAATTGGTTACTTAAACTAACATTCGTCAACCTCCCTATACATATGCGTTCTTTCTACATCGCCTTTCTGCTTCTCTGCTCGCTTTCGCACGCCTTCGCACAACAAGCGCAGGTTAGTTGTGGAACGTCTGATGAAGCATTGCCAAAAGCTATTCTTGATAAGATGGCACAGGCTCCGCTTTTGTTACAGCAACAAAACGCACGGCTCGCCGCCGGGGAAATGTACATATGTCGCATTGCGATCGATATCGACTATCAGACCTACCTGAAATACGACGGTGATACGAACCTGATCACACGAAAAGTGATGGAGGATATTCAAAAAGTATCGGAAGTATATGAGCGGGAGATCAATACACGCATGGTGGTTAGCAATGTCCGCATATTCAAGAATGCCGGCACGGACCCGTACGGAGAAACGGACAATATCTTTTCGCTCCTCAGCATATTGACCAATATGCCTACGGCAACCCGGGAGTTTGACAAGCGGGCTTATTTTTATACCAAACCCGTAACCGGCGCGGCTGGCGTGGCATATATCTCAGGGGCGACGAGCGTTTCGGCACTGGGTTACCCTCAGCTAATGATGCATGAGTTTGGGCACAACTTTGGATCGCCGCACACGCACAATTGCGGGTGGCCGGGTGGTCCGATCGACTATTGCAGCAGCATTGAAGGTTCGTGCTATGATAAATCGCTAGAAGCGCTTTCGAATCGCTCGGCTACGATTATGAGCTATTGCGCTGGCCAGCCTACATTTCACCCGCTTTGCCAGGCAGTGATGCGAGACCATGCCAATGCTGTTTTCACAAAAATGACAGGCGTACCAAATACGCCCCAGCCTGCCCGCGAAATACAGGTTTCAAAAGGAGATTTTCTTTTCTGGACACCATCCACTGCAGCGCTCTCCTACGAGATCATGTATTCGTCCAGGCCCGATTTCACCGGCAGCAAGACTGTGTCTGTGCCGTTCAATGGGCTCTTGATGAGGGGTTTCGAAACGGGTAGTGATTTGTTTATGAGGATAAGGGCTATCAACGGTTTCGGAGCATCGGAATGGTCCGAATCCGCGACCGTCAGAATAACTGCGGGACAATTACCCCCTCCCGAAATAGCGATAGCGGAAACACCGCCGATTTTCCCTGTGAACGTTCCTGTTACTTTGTCCTATCCCGCGGTACCCGGCGCGACAAGCTATGAGGTCCAGGTTGCTCATCCGATAGATCTGTTCTTCCAAAATCTGTATGTCAGCATAGTTTCCAACACTTCCGAAGTCCAATACAACCCGACTTATGCCGGTATGGTAAAGTGGCGAGTGAGGGCGATTAATGCGCAAGGACCCGGGAAATGGTCGGAAACAGGCTTTTTCTCTATCAATGCCACGGCGGGATATGGGCTCACCCTGCCCTTTAACGGCGATGCCCCGACCACATTTCCATTTGCATATGGCGCACAGACCGCATTCCCGAAAATTAGAATAAGCGTAGCCGATAACCCCGAACTCACAAATCCCCTTTTTACAAGAGAATATAAAGAGTACGGAGGAGTACTTGATGTGGTTTCACAATTACCCCCCAACAGCAAGCTCTTTTTCAGGGTTGAAGAATGGAATGAAAGTATGGCCGAGTATCCGAAGGTTAAACTAATCGACCATACATTTTCCTTTAACACGGGTGGTAGCGCACCTCCTTCGAACCTCACATTTCTCTCCGGACTGGAACCAGATGTATTTAATCAGCCTTTTTCCCGAATCGCACTGACCTCCCAAAATCTCTGGACCACATCCCCTGCCAAGGGGTTTGTGAGGGTAAACCAGAACGATCTGTCCTATGAAGTCTTTGACAGGCAGAAAACCAACGGGCTGATTGGTCTCACATGGATATCTCCTACCCTGCAAGTGGACGACAGCCTGAAAATTCATATTATGAGCAGCCAGACCAACACGTACTTCCGCAGGGTCGAGTTACCGAACGACAATCCGTCCGAGCCTGCCCTGGTCAGGAATTTTTATTTTGGCGACTATCTCTCCGACTACGATCCAACCAGCAATATCTATTGGAGCCAAAAGGTGATATACAAAGAAAACAATACCGGGCTTTCTCCCATCAAAACTTTCAATGGGGATTGGGTCATCAGAAAGGTCGTTGTGATGGCTGGCAAAATATGGGCCCTTGTGCTCGGTAATTGGGGCAATGGTGAAGTCATAGTGATGGATATGGAAGGCACTGAACTGGAAAAGATCAGTTCCGATACCCATCCCGACCTACTTACAACGATGGAACAGTTTGTCATCAGCCCTGACGGGAAAATGATGATCATGCAATACGACCAGAACAACTACTCTTACCGCATTTCGCTGTGGGACAAAAACCACTGGACCGTATTGGATCGGTGGAATCCACAGGTTGCTGGCGGCCTGATTCAGGCGATCGCGAGCTCGCCAGCCGGCGAATTCTACGCAATGGTTTCCGGCGAGCAAACCCGCATTTTGAAGTATGATGGAAATGTTTGGGAGCCGCTGACCAAAGACATTCTGCTGCGCAACCTTGCCAACAACATCGCGGTGGACGTAAACGACCACATTTGGCTTACCGGCCAGTTTGGAATCGCGAGGTTGACAATCCCGCAGTTCGACCTTGTCGCAGCTGGCAGGAACGACTATTGCGCCAATGACAGCATTACCGTAACGGTCAATGCCACCCGCAAAACAATAGCAGACAAGGTATTCGCCGCCGTGTTAAAAAAATCCGATGGAGCAAGCATTTCGGTTACTAATCTGAGTCTAAGAAATGGTCAGATCACATTCAAGGCACCAGGTACGTTTACAGGAAAAGGCATCGAACTCCAATTAAAAACCGTCGCCCCGGAAATGTACGCACCCACTTCGCTGCGCATCAACATTCACGAGCTGCCTACGGCTAAGATCTCCATTAGTAAATCGGAGCTAATCCCGTTGATCGACACCGCAACCATCACAGTTGATCTCACAGGAGAAAAGCCCTGGACCTTCTTTTTGACACCGTCGGACAGCATTTTCACCGAATTATCCCGTTATACTGCGCCATTTGTGCTGACTAAGCAGGCCGATTTCGACTTATATGTGCCCCGCCTCGCTGATAAGAATTGCGCAACCCAGGAAGCCGGCAATACGATCCGGGTTATCGCAATGCAAATTACCGGCGTGCCGGAATCGCAGTGGCCAAAAGTGAGTGTTTATCCTAACCCTAGTTTAGGAGAAGTTGTGATCGAACATGAGCAGCAAAACGGCAAATCGGTCGTTTACCATCT
The DNA here is from genome assembly GCF_019924045.1 of Dyadobacter fermentans. Classification (GTDB taxonomy): domain Bacteria; phylum Bacteroidota; class Bacteroidia; order Cytophagales; family Spirosomataceae; genus Dyadobacter; species Dyadobacter fermentans_A. The sequence continues at coordinate 69,998 of NZ_JAHXBN010000006.1, forward strand.
CTCTGATCCGAAAGGCGTCATCGTGGACTCGAAACAATCCAGCGATAAGCTTATTAAATGGGATATCAGCAACCTCAACGCGGGGAGCTATATTTTATGGACCGTCCACAATGGCAATAAACGGTCCTGGAAAATTGTTAAGAACTAATTAAGCCTCGCCTCCCGGTCCTCCGAAACTGATCGGAAAATTGAATGTAGGCTCGCTATCCTGCGAATTCTGAATGGGGCCGTACTGGTCTTCGTATTTCTGGATATTGTCGCGTAATGCGGCTACGAGGCGCTTTGCGTGCTCGGGCGTTACGATTATGCGGGCCTTTACCTTAGCGCGCGGCACGCCGGGCATGAGGCGGATGAAGTCAAGAATAAATTCGCTGTTGGAATGGGCGATCATCGCCAGGTTGGAATAGACACCTTCTGCCATTTCCTCCGACAGTTCCACATTGATCTGTTGTTCGTTCTCCTTGTTTTCTTCTTTCATTGGTTTTAAATAGCTGCGCTATCGAATTTACTTTGGATGGGGAAATTACTAAAAATACCGGGCTTGGAAAAGTAAAGAGCCGGTCCCGCTAATGCAGGCCGGCTCTTTGTTTACTCATATTCAGCTGGATTACGCCAACTCTTTTTTCTTGCGTGATTGTCTCTCGCGAGAATCTGACAGCGCATCGTATTCTTCTTTCGATCCAACGATCAGGTTTTCGTATACACGCATACCTGTACCGGCCGGGATCAAGTGACCTACGATCACGTTCTCCTTCAAGCCTTTCAGTTCATCGCGTTTACCACGAACAGCCGCTTCGCTCAATACTTTGGTTGTTTCCTGGAATGAAGCCGCAGAAACAAAGCTTTCAGTACCCAAAGAAGCCTGTGTGATACCCATCAACGTTGGTCTTGCAACCGCGGCCTGTGCATCACGCGCTGTAACCAGTTTCAGGTCACGACGTTTCAAGCTTGAATTTTCATCGCGCAAACGACGTACTGAAATGATCATACCTGGCTTCAATGTTTCAGAGCTACCAGCGTCTTCAACCACTTTCATGTCGAGGATCTTGTCGTTTTCCTCGCGGAATACCACGCGGTCGACAGCCTGCATTTCGAGGAAGTTGGTATCCCCAGCGTCCAGGATATCTACTTTCTGCATCATCTGGCGTACGATACACTCGATGTGCTTGTCGTTGATCTTCACACCTTGCAGACGGTATACTTCCTGAATCTCGTTCACGAGGTACTCCTGCACCGCGGTTGGTCCTTTGATAGAAAGGATATCCGCAGGGGTAATAGCACCGTCGGAAAGTGGGTCACCGGCCCTTACGAAGTCACCATCCTGAACGAGGATGTGTTTCGAAAGAGGTACCATGTAACGGCGTTGTGTTCCATCTTTCGATTCGATATGGATTTCACGGTTACCGCGTTTCACGCCACCGTAAGATACCACACCGTCGATTTCAGATACCGTTGCAGGGTTGGACGGGTTACGCGCTTCGAACAATTCGGTCACACGTGGCAGACCTCCCGTGATATCGCGTGTTTTACCAACAACACGTGGGATTTTCGCCAGCGGCTGACCAGCCTTGATACTCGCGCCGGCTTTCACAACCAGACGCGCTCCAACAGGAAGGTTATAGCCTTTTTCAGTCTGATCTTTCAACAAGGTAGACTTCCCTTTCACCACGATAGCCGGGTTTTTGGTTTTATCACGTGTTTCAATGATCACCGACTCCTGGAAGCCTGTTTGTTCGTCAAATTCTTCACGGAATGTGATACCTTCTTCGATCGCGTCGAAAGATACAGTTCCTGTGAATTCGGAAAGGATTACCGCGTGATAAGGGTCCCAGGTACAAAGTTCCTGTCCTTTGAATACGGTATCGCCTTCTTTCACTTGCAAATGCGCACCGTAAGGTACGTTGTTCGAGATCAGCAGTTGTTTCGTTTCAGGGTGAACGATTTTCACCTCACCTGAACGGCCCATTACTACGGTTACTTCGTCGCCTTCTGAGTTAACAGATTGTACCAGACGAAGGTCCTCGAACTGGATCAAACCGTCGAATTTCGCTTTGATGTTGGCTTCAACAGAGATGTTGGAAGCCGTACCACCCACGTGGAATGTACGGAGTGTCAGCTGTGTACCCGGCTCACCGATTGACTGGGAAGCGATTACACCTACTGCTTCACCGATGTTTACCATCTGAGCGGATGCCAAGCTGCGTCCATAACATTTCGCACAAACACCGTCACGGGTTTCGCAAGTCAGTACCGAACGGATTTCGACTGTTTCAAGGCTTGTTTCATCAATGTAGGCTGCGATCTCTTCCGTGATTTCCTGTCCGGATGTAAGAATCAATTCGTTGGTCAACGGATCGAACACATCGTGAACGCTCACACGGCCGAGGATACGCTCCGACAATGGCTCTACGATATCCTCGTTGTCTTTCAATGCGGAGATCGCGATACCACGGAGCGAGCCGCAGTCTTCTTCTACTACTACCACGTCTTGCGCAACGTCGTGCAAACGACGGGTCAGGTAACCCGCATCCGCCGTTTTCAAAGCGGTATCCGCAAGACCTTTACGCGCACCGTGGGTAGAGATAAAGTATTCCAAAACGTCGAGACCTTCTTTAAAGTTAGAAAGAATCGGGTTTTCGATGATTTCACCCGCGCCACCAGCGATGTTTTTCTGAGGCTTGGCCATTAGACCCCTCATACCACCCAACTGACGGATCTGCTCGCGGGAACCGCGGGCTCCGGAGTGCATCATCATATAAATTGAGTTGAATCCGCCTTTGTCTGTCTCCAGCTGCTTCATCAACGTCTCTGTAATGCGTGAGTTAACGCGCGTCCAGATATCGATTACCTGGTTGTAACGTTCGTTCTCGGTGATAAGACCCATCAGGTAGTTGTTCCAGACGTTTTCAACATCGCCTTTCGCCTGCTCGATGAGTTTTTCTTTTTCACTTGGAACCATTACATCGTCCAATCCCATTGACAAACCGCCTTTGAAGGCCATTTGGAAACCAAGTTCTTTGATTTCGTCGAGGAATTGTGCCGTACGGGCCACACCCGCCTGTTTGAATACCAAACCGATGATCTGCTGAAGTTTCTTTTTAGTCAACAATTCGTTGATATAGCCTACTTCCTCAGGAACAGCCTGGTTGAACAGGAGACGACCTGCAACGGTATCGATCAGCTTAATTTCAAATGTGCCGTCCTCGTTACGAACGCGAACGCGGCATTTGATATTCGCATGTTTCGAGAGCTTGCCTTCGTTGATCGCGATGATAACTTCATCCGGACCGTAGAAGATTTTGCCTTCACCTTGAATAGGATATTGCTCGGTGCTTACGCGACCTTTTGTTACATAATACAGACCCAAAACCATGTCCTGAGATGGTACCGTGATCGGCGCACCGTTGGCAGGGTTCAAGATGTTATGCGAAGAAAGCATCAGCATTGAAGCTTCCAATACGGCTTCCTGACCCAGTGGTACGTGTACCGCCATCTGGTCACCGTCAAAGTCGGCGTTGAATGCCGTACACACCAATGGGTGAAGCTGGATCGCCTTACCTTCGATCAGTTTAGGCTGGAATGCCTGGATACCCAAACGGTGAAGTGTCGGAGCACGGTTAAGCAATACCGGGTGACCTTTCAGTACGTTTTCGAGAATATCCCAGATCACAGGGTCCTTGCGGTCTACGATCTTCTTCGCTGATTTTACAGTTTTAACAATACCCCGCTCGATGAGCTTACGGATAATAAACGGCTTGAAGAGCTCGGCAGCCATATCCTTAGGCAGACCGCATTCGTGCAGTTTCAATTCAGGACCTACGACGATAACCGAACGACCAGAGTAGTCGACACGCTTACCGAGCAAGTTCTGACGGAAACGGCCTTGCTTACCTTTCAGCATGTCTGAAAGTGATTTCAAAGCACGGTTACCTTCCGAACGTACCGCATTCACTTTACGGCTGTTGTCGAAAAGGGAATCAACCGCTTCCTGCAACATACGTTTTTCGTTACGCAAGATCACCTCTGGTGCCTTGATCTCGATGAGACGTTTCAGACGGTTGTTACGGATGATTACACGACGGTAGAGGTCGTTCAAATCCGAAGTCGCGAAACGGCCACCATCCAGAGGTACCAATGGGCGCAATTCTGGTGGAATAACCGGTACCATTTTGATCACCATCCATTCAGGGCGGTTTTCGATACGGGTATTCGCGTCACGGAATGCTTCTACCACTTTCAGACGCTTCAAAGCTTCCGCTTTACGTTGTTGAGAGGTATCGGTAGCTGCCTGGTGACGGAGCTCGTAAGAAAGTTCGTCGAGCTTAATGCGGCTCAACAGCATTTCCAATGCATCGGCACCCATTTTCGCGATGAATTTGTTGGGATCCGTGTCAGGAAGCAACTGGTTCTCGCGTGGGAGCTTATCGATGATATCGAGGTACTCATCTTCGGTCAGGAAGTCGAGGTAGCCAACGCCGTCCTCTTCTTTGATACCTGGCTGAACAACCGCGTACCGCTCGTAATAAATGATCTGGTCGAGTTTCTTGGTAGAAAGACCCAGCAGGTAACCGATTTTGTTCGGCAAGCTGCGGAAGTACCAGATATGTGCAACGGGAACCACCAATTCAATGTGACCCATGCGCTCGCGGCGAACCTTTTTCTCGGTTACCTCCACACCGCAACGGTCGCAGATGATTCCTTTATAGCGAATGCGCTTATATTTCCCGCAGTGACATTCCCAGTCTTTTACAGGACCGAAAATGCGCTCACAGAACAGACCGCCCATCTCCGGCTTGTAAGTCCGGTAGTTGATGGTCTCAGGCTGGGTTACTTCACCGAAGGAGCTTTCTAGGATAGACTCCGGTGACGCCAGACTGATCGTCATTCTGGAAAAGTCGCTGTTTAATTTTTTATTCTTTTTGAAAGACATAATAAAGAGTCGTTTGTCTGTTAGTCGAAACTAATTCAATTGCATTTCTATGGCGCGGTTGCCCGCGCCAACGACTAGAAATTAGTCCAGTGTAATCTCCAATGCTAGTCCGCGAAGCTCGTGAACAAGTACGTTGAATGACTCTGGGATATTTGGTTTCGGAAGGTTTTCACCTTTCACGATCGCTTCGTACGCTTTGGCACGGCCCACCACATCATCGGATTTCACCGTAAGGATCTCCTGAAGAATGTGCGATGCACCGAACGCTTCAAGCGCCCACACTTCCATTTCACCGAAACGCTGTCCACCGAACTGCGCTTTACCACCCAATGGTTGCTGGGTAATAAGCGAGTATGGCCCGATAGAACGCGCGTGCATTTTATCGTCAACCAAGTGGCCCAGTTTCATCATGTACATCAGACCGACTGTTACCGGCTGGTCGAACTGCTCTCCTGTGAGACCATTGTACAGGTAAGTACGTCCCCAAGCCGGCAGACCCGCCTCTTTCAATTCAGCTGCTACTTCCGCCTCTGTTGCACCATCGAAGATCGGTGTCGCATAACGACGGCCGAGTTTCAGACCAGCCCATGCCAGAATCGTTTCATAGATCTGACCGATGTTCATACGTGAAGGTACCCCAAGTGGGTTCAACACGATGTTTACCGGCGTTCCGTCTTCCAGGAATGGCATATCTTCATCACGAACGATACGTGCCACAACCCCTTTATTACCGTGGCGACCCGCCATTTTATCACCCACTTTCAGCTTACGCTTCTTAGCGATGTAAACTTTGGCAAGTTTCACGATCCCGGCAGGCAATTCATCACCTACTTCCAATGCGAAACGATCGCGTTTGAAGCGGCCCATTACTTCGCTGCGGGCATTGAGGTAGTTTTTCAACACCAGCGAGATCTGACGGTTAGTGTCAGGGTCGTCGCTCCAAGAGTCGGTCAATACGTCACCGATGAGGTTTACCTCTTCCGGTACTGCGTATTGGCTTTCGTCGCGGTACGGGTTGTTGGCAGGGAACAGGTTCTCGGAGATATTTCTCACATTGAACTTCATTCCTTTGCTGATCAGCTCGTCGCCGAATTTGTGTTTTACACCCGAGCTGGTTTTGCCGTCTGTCAGCGTCACCAGTTTGTCGATCACACGACCGCGCAATGCAGTCAGGTCGCGGCTGTATTTTTTCATCAACAGACGCAACTCGTCTTTATGTTTTGCACGCTCTTCTTTAGTTGGGCGGGAGAAAAGTTTGGTATCGATTACCACACCTTTCATCGATGGCGGCGCTTTTTTCGAAGCATCCTTCACATCACCAGCCTTATCACCGAAGATCGCACGAAGGAGTTTTTCTTCCGGAGTCGGGTCAGATTCTCCTTTTGGAGTGATCTTACCGATCAGGATATCGCCTTCTTTTACTTCTGTACCAACTTGTACGATACCGTTTTCGTCGAGATTCTTTACAGTTTCCTCGCTTACGTTCGGGATCTCAGCCGTCAGTTCTTCTTCTCCGCGTTTGGTATCACGCACTTCGAGTTCGAATTCTTCAATGTGGATTGAAGTAAAGATATCGTCGCGTACTACTTTCTCGGAGATTACGATCGCATCCTCGAAGTTGTATCCTTGCCAAGGCATGAATGCAACCAAAAGGTTACGGCCCAATGCCAATTCACCACCTTCTGTACCATAACCCTGGCAAAGCGGTTCGCCTTTTTTCACTTTCTGGCCTTTCAACACCATTGGTTGAAGGTTCAAACAAGTGTCCTGGTTGGTACGGCGGAATTTCACGAGGTCGTAAGAAACGCTGTCGTCGATGAAGCTCACCAAACGATCTTCGTCCGTACGGTCGTATTTCACAACAATCTTCTTCGCATCTACGAATTCGATTTCGCCGTCTCCCTCCGCTACTACCAATGCACGGGAGTCCATTGCCACGCGGCGTTCCAGACCAGTTCCTACGATAGGAGCCTGCGGACGCAACAGAGGCACACCCTGGCGCTGCATGTTAGATCCCATCAAGGCACGGTTGGCATCATCGTGTTCCAGGAACGGAATCAATGAAGCCGCTACCGATACAATCTGGTTGGCAGCAACGTCCATGTAAGATGCCTGCGAAGGATCCACCATCGGGAAGTCACCTTCGAAACGCGTTTTGATTTTATCAACGGTGAAGTTTCCTTCTTTATCGACAGAAGCATTTGCTTGTGCGATGTATTTGGAATCTTCTTCTTCCGCCGTCATGTAAATCAGCTCGTCGGTCAGTTTACCTGCGCTGTCGATCACACGGTAAGGTGTTTCGATGAAGCCCATGCCATTCACTTTCGCGAATACGCAAAGTGACGAGATCAAACCGATGTTAGGACCTTCCGGCGTTTCGATCGTACACAGACGCCCGTAGTGGGTGTAGTGAACGTCACGAACCTCGAAACCTGCTCTTTCACGGGAAAGACCACCTGGCCCGAGTGCCGACATACGGCGTTTGTGCGTAATCTCAGCCAATGGGTTTGTTTGGTCCATAAACTGAGAAAGCTGGTTGGTACCGAAGAACGAGTTGATTACCGATGACAATGTTCTCGCATTGATCAAATCAACCGGTTTGAAATCTTCGTTGTCACGTACGTTCATACGCTCCTTGATGGTACGAGCCATACGTGCAAGACCTACGCCGAACTGTGCATAAAGCTGCTCGCCTACGGTACGTACACGACGGTTTGACAAGTGGTCGATATCATCGACTACCGCTTTCGCATTGATCAGACCGATCAGGTATTTCACGATGGAAACGATATCACCGGTTGTCAGAACGCGCACGTCGAGGCTGGTATCCGATCCCAATTTCTTGTTGATCCGGTAACGGCCCACGTCACCCAGGTCGTAACGCTTATCCGAGAAGAACAAGCTTTGGATCACGTCACGTGCAGTTTGCTCATCAGGAGCTTCTGCATTACGCAGCTGACGGTAAATTTGCTCAACAGCTTCCTTGTCGGAGTTTGAGCTATCTTTTTGAAGCGTGTTATAAATGATGTTATAATCCGCTACGTTCATATCCTCTTTGTGCATGATGATCGACTTCTGACCTGATTCCAGGATCACATCGATATCATCTGCTGAAATGGAAGAATCACGTTCCAGCAACACTTCGTTGCGCTGGATGGATACTACCTCACCGGTATCCTCATCCACGAAGTCCTCAGTCCATGTACGGAGAACCCTTGCTGCCAACCGGCGTCCTACTGCCTTTTTCAGGTTAGCAGGTGTTGCACTGATTTCCTCAGAAAGGCCGAACAGGTCGAGGATGTCTTTATCAGATCCAAAACCGATCGCTCTCAGAAGGGTGGTTACCGGGAATTTCTTCTTACGGTCGATGTACGCATACATCACGTTGTTCACGTCCGTAGAGAATTCGATCCAGGAACCTTTGAATGGAATAATCCGCGCAGAATATAGTTTAGAACCATTGGTGTGCTTGCTCATCGAGAAGAACACGCCTGGTGAACGGTGAAGCTGAGAGACGATTACACGCTCAGCACCATTGATCACGAACGAACCGCGTTCGGTCATGTAAGGAATGTTTCCGAGGAATACTTCCTGCTCAATGGTTTCAAATTCTTCATGATCGGCGTCGTTACAGATCAAACGCAGCTTCGCCTTCAGAGGCACTGCGTAAGTCAGACCGCGATCGATGGATTCGTCGACAGAATACTTCGGTGGTTCAAGGAGATAATCGATGAACTCGAGAACGAAGTTTTCGCGTGAGTCGGCGATGGGGAAGTTTTCAGCGAAAACTTTGTAAAGTCCTTCTCCGGAGCGGTCTTCAACCGATGTATCCAGACTAAAGAAATCACGGAACGATTGTACCTGGATTCCCAAAAGATCGGGATAATCGATAATCTGATTAATCCGAGAGAAATTCTTTCTTGGTGTTTTTGGATTAATAGTAGCCAAGGCTATGTGTGATTTGGGTTAGCAGAAAAACTAATTAGTTTTAACCTAATCTATTGCCTCGTAGAGAAAGGTTAACCGTCCCTGTTCTTCCATTCTACGAGTAAGGAAGTGTTTCGGACAAAGTGAACCGGAAGGGGATTTTGGAAGTGATCTCGTCACCGCCTCTAACCAGAACGACAAAAAAGTACTTTTCGTTTGGTTTGTATACAAAAACAGGAAAAGACCTGACGGTTGTCAGGCCTATTTCCTATGAATTTATCTTCTAATGCTGTGGAGCAAATTACTTCACTTCAACTTCTGCACCAGCTTCTTCAAGTTGCTTTTTCAGAGCGTCAGCTTCGTCCTTAGCAACACCTTCTTTTACAGGTTTTGGAGCGCCGTCAACGAGTTCTTTCGCTTCTTTCAGGCCAAGACCAGTCAGGTCTTTAACCAATTTCACAACAGCCAATTTACCAGCACCAGCCGATTTCAAGATTACATCGAAAGATGTTTTCTCTTCAACCGCAGGAGCATCAGCACCAGCGCCAGCGCCAGGACCTGCTACCATTACTGCACCAGCTGCTGCTGGCTCAATACCGTACTCGTCTTTAAGAATTGCAGCCAATTCGTTCACTTCTTTAACCGTAAGGTTAACAAGCTGTTCTGCGAAAGCTTTCAAATCTGCCATTTTTATTTTGATTTTTTTGATTATACAATAAGATGATTTAAAAAGGCTCCTTTAATTATAAACCCGGGGAGCAAAGCCTGGCTATTTAATTAGTCTTCTTTTTCAGACAAAGTTTTCAAGATACCAGCCAGGTTCTGTCCGCCGCTTGTAAGAGCGCCGATAACATTTTTGGCAGGTGATTGCAACAATCCGATCACTTCGCCGATCAGTTCTTGTTTCGATTTCAGAGAAATCAGAACGTCCAGCTGGCTTTCTCCAACAAACAGGGCAGTATCAACGGAAGCTCCTTTGAACTTCAATTTGTCGCTGCCTGATTTCTTTTTGAAATCCTTGATCAGTTGCGCAGGAACTTTACCTGACTCCGGGTGAAACATTACTCCAGAAAATCCTTTCAACACTTCGTCGAAAGAAGAATAGTCTGTATCTAATGTCTCGAGCGCTTTTTTAATCAATGTATTCTTCACAACACGATACTCAACACCACGCTCGAAGCAAAGGCCTCTGAGGGTATTTACCTCGCTCACGGTCATACCGGTAGCGTTGGTAATGTAGAAGTATGGCGTGCTGGCGAATTTCTGACTTAATTCGTCAATAATTACTGCTTTTTCTTCCCGTGTCATATTACAATCCTGGAATCGTGTTTTTGTCAATAATAACACCCGGGCTCATCGTGCTTGACAAGTGAATGCTTTTTACGTAAGTTCCTTTGGCCGATGAAGGCTTAAGGCGAACCAAAGTATTGATAACTTCCGTTGCGTTTTGTGCAAGCTGGTCAGCTCCGAAAGAAACTTTACCAATGCTCGTGTGGATGATACCTGTTTTGTCAACCTTGAAGTCAATTTTACCAGCTTTCACCTCTTTCACCGCTTTCGCTACATCCGGAGTTACAGTTCCTGACTTAGGGTTTGGCATCAGACCGCGAGGACCCAACACTTTACCAAGTCTACCTACTTTTGCCATTACACTCGGCATTGTAATAATCACGTCGATGTCTGTCCAGCCTTGCTCGATTTTTGTAATGTATTCGTCAAGACCAACATAATCCGCTCCTGCCTCTTTCGCTTCTGCCTCCTTGTCGGGAGTACACAGCACCAATACACGAACTTCTTTTCCGGTTCCGTGTGGCAATGTTACCACGCCACGCACCATTTGGTCAGCTTTACGAGGATCTACGCCCAAACGAACGTCGATATCTACGGAAGCATCAAATTTGGTATAGGAAATCGTTTTCAGAACATCCGCAGCTGCTTCCAGGGTATAAGCCTGGGTTGCGTCGTATTTTGAAAGAGCTTCTTTTTGCTTTTTGGTCAATTTTCCCATGTTCTTTGTTTCTTTGGCGTATCTATAAATCTACGCTCAGTTGTTTTCTTCCCATGGGGCCTTGCCAGCCACGGTGATACCCATACTACGAGCCGTTCCCGCGATCATTTTCATAGCAGACTCTACGGTGAAGCAGTTCAGGTCGGGCATTTTAGTTTCAGCGATCGTCTTAACTTGATCCCATGAAACTGATCCTACCTTTACACGGTTTGGCTGAGCCGAACCTGTCTTTACTTTTGAGGCTTCCAGAAGAAGAATAGCGGCCGGGGGGGTTTTGATGACGAAGTCGAAAGACTTGTCTTTGTAGTATGTAATAACTACCGGCAATACCACACCCATTTTATCCTGGGTACGGCCATTGAACTGCTTGCAAAACTCCATGATATTCAAACCCTTCGATCCTAATGCAGGACCAATTGGAGGTGATGGGTTGGCTTGGCCACCTTTCACCTGCAGTTTGACGTATCCACCTATTTCTTTTGCCATTGTTTTGGAATTTGTCGGTTCATCGATTGACTAGCGGCTCACATGCAGTTGGAAGCCTACCTGCCCGCTATTCGCTCAACTATCCTTTTCTACTTGTGCGTAACTGAGTTCCACGGGTGTATTACGCCCGAATATTTTTACAACTACATTGAGTTTTTTCTTCTCATCGAATACTTCTTCCACCAGACCGATAAATCCGCTGAACGGACCATCTACGACTTTCACAGTCTCACCTTTAATGAAAGACATGCTTGGCGCTTCTTCGTGCTGCTCTGCTTCGTCGACCTTACCGAGGATCCGGTTAATTTCAGACTGGCGAAGGGGAACAGGCACTTTGGAATTTCCTTCGGCATTGCCCAGGAAACCAATTACGCCGGGGATACTTGTAATAATGTGCAGCACCTCTCCTTTTGACAGATCGGCCGAAATGATAATATAGCCGGGAAAGAAGTTCTTCTCCCGTACACGCTTTTTACCGTTACGCATTTCGTAGATCTTCTCGGAAGGGATCAGGATTTGCGGAACGAATTCGTTTAGCTTCTGGCGTGTTATTTCATTTTCAATGTAGGACTTGATTTTTTTCTCTTGCCCAGACACTGCCCTTAATACAAACCAATTTAGACTACTCATACCTTTCAGGGGGTTATCTTTACTAAAATAGCCTTAGAAAGACTGGTAAAACAGTTTCAGTGCGTTCTCAAAAACGAGATCCATTACACCTACCACGAAGGCAAAAATGAGCGAACCTACAAGCACCAGTGTGGTATTGGCTTGCAGCTCGTTGAAAGGCGGCCATGTCACATGTTGGGTCATTTCTTCCCAGGACGCTTTCAAAAAAGAAGTAAATTTTTCCATTTCACCTTTTCGATTTATGCACGGGTGGAGAGATTCGAACTCCCATCAACGGTTTTGGAGACCGCTATTCTACCCTTGAACTACACCCGTTTATCGTGCAATTGCCCATTCGGGGCTGCAAAGATACGACTTTTTTATAAAAAACAAGTGCATTCCAAAAGAAATGCACTTGTTTTAATATTGCTATCTTGATTAGTCAAGAATTTCAGTTACCTGACCAGCACCTACGGTACGTCCACCTTCACGGATCGCGAAACGAAGACCTTTTTCCATAGCGATTTTGTTGATCAGTTTCACTTCGATAGTGATGTTGTCACCTGGCATAACCATTTCAACACCTGCTGGAAGTGAGATTTCACCTGTCACGTCAGTGGTACGGAAGTAGAACTGAGGACGGTATTTGTTAAAGAATGGAGTGTGACGTCCACCTTCTTCTTTCGACAGAACGTAAACTTCACCTTTGAAGTGCAGGTGAGGCTTAACTGAACCTGGCTTACAGATTACCATACCACGACGGATCTCTTCTTTGTCGATACCGCGAAGCAACAAACCTACGTTGTCACCAGCTTCACCGCGGTCAAGGATCTTACGGAACATCTCAACACCCGTTACGGTTGATTTGAGACCTTCTGCACCCATACCGAGGATATCAACAGGATCACCAGAGTTGATTACACCACGCTCGATACGACCAGTTGCAACAGTACCACGACCAGTGATCGAGAATACGTCTTCAACAGGCATCAAGAATGGAAGATCGGTCATACGTGGAGGAATTGGAATCCAAGTATCAACAGCTTCCATCAGATCTTCGATAGTTTTAACCCATTTCGGCTCGCCGTTAAGACCACCCAAAGCAGATCCCTGGATTACAGGAATGTTATCGCCATCGAATTCATAGAAGCTCAGAAGCTCGCGGATTTCCATCTCAACGAGTTCAAGCAATTCCGGATCATCAACCATGTCCACTTTGTTCATGAACACAACAAGCTGAGGAACACCTACCTGACGAGCAAGAAGGATGTGCTCACGAGTTTGTGGCATTGGACCGTCAGTAGCAGCAACCACGATGATTGCGCCGTCCATCTGAGCAGCACCAGTTACCATGTTCTTCACGTAGTCAGCGTGACCTGGGCAGTCAACGTGCGCATAGTGACGGTTGGCTGTCTGGTATTCTACGTGAGAAGTGTTGATTGTGATACCGCGCTCTTTCTCTTCAGGAGCATTGTCGATTGATGAGAAGTCGCGTTTCTGTGCAAAACCTTTATCAGCCAACACAGTTGTAATCGCCGCTGTAAGGGTAGTTTTACCGTGGTCAACGTGCCCGATAGTACCAATATTTACGTGGGGTTTCGAGCGGTCAAACGTCTCTTTTGCCATGACTTAAGTACGCTTAAAATTAAAAGTTATTACGAATTTATTATACACTACTAATTGATCCTGCTGGCTTCCTGCAATCAAACACCGCAAACGTTACCAAACCAGGATCAAAACCAATGCAGGGACTCTTCCTGCTTTCTGAGCGGCGAAACACCAAACTCAAAATACTGTGAGCTTTTGAGGGGATTTGAACGGCACCGGCCGCCCGGCCCTGACCTCTTCCTTACCAAGGAAGTACTCAAAAATCTCTGAGCTTTTGAGGGGATTTGAACCCCTGACCTCTTCCTTACCAAGGAAGTGCTCTACCCCTGAGCTACAAAAGCATTGTTACTTCTTTTTCTTTCATCGTCCCAAGGAAGTGCTCTACCGCATCGGCGGACCGCCCTGACCTACAAAAGCATTGCTACTAAAAGCATTGTTCTTAGAACCAAAAAGCGATTAGCGAAAGTTATCTATTGAATGTTTTCGCTAATCGCTTCGATGATGCTTCTAATTGAGCGGAAGACGAGGTTCGAACTCGCGACCTATAGCTTGGAAGGCTATCGCTCTACCAGCTGAGCTACTTCCGCATTTGTTTTCGTCTTTACCTCAAAAACTGGCCCTAATTGAAGCATTTACTCAGACTCAAACTGTGGGGGCGGATGGATTCGAACCACCGAAGACATAAGTCAGCAGATTTACAGTCTGCCCCATTTGGCCACTCTGGTACACCCCCAGACAACATTTCAACACAAGCGTGAAAACCGTTTGTTTCACAATTTGGAGTCGCAAAATTATACCCATTTTTTAGATTCTCAAATTCTTTTGAAAAAAAATTAAAAAAAAATGCGGCCTGAAATCAAAAACATCGATTCCAGGCCGCATGGGCACTTTTTTGACTTAAAATAATCTTACCCCAAAACTCAGCATCCGGACCGATGGCCCCCGATTGGCTTCGAAAAGATAGTTCAAGTCATAGTTCACAAAGAAGTCAGGAAAGTTACGGATACCAATTTCGGCAGCTAAACCATAGCGCAAATCTTCGATATAAAAGTTACGCCGGTCGTGGTCCACATCCTTCGTACCTACCTTCCGGACCTTCGTATAACTACCGATCCGATAACCGCCGTAAGCACCCGCGCTGATGTACGATATGAATGAGTGTGAAAAGCTTAGCGTAGGCATCACCGACAGGTTGACGTACGGCACTACAAGTTTCGATTTCCTTACTTCCACCGGTTTGCCCTGGTCGTCCACTACATCCCGGAACTCAACCCCGTCATCCGTCTTGGCAATCGTGTTATTCCCATCGTACATCAGGTTGTACCACGAAAAGTCGATACCGAAATCCAGATGCAACTTTGCATTCTCGCCGCGAATTACTCTCGCACTCGCCACATAGCCGAGGCTCACATAACGCGATCCGAATGGTTTCAGGTCGTAATCCGATTTATTGAAACCGGCGGTAGCCTCATTCGTACCATAGGTGTTTAACCCCAATGCGACATTAAAGCCTTTCCGCGGACTCGACCCGCCCCACGATTTCCGCTGAAACCGCTTCCCTATTCGCCGGTAAGTCGAATCCGACCCGACCACCTCGTCACCTTCCCTTACCTCCACACCGGAGCCGTCAATGGAAACCTTTGTGTCCCCGTCCTTGATGTGAATACCACGAAGGCCGATCCTTACGTAATCCTTGTCCGCCGCCTGATCCGCGTCTTTCAAATATTTGTTCCCATTGAATTCCTCCCGCAGGAACGTCGTATCCGCTTTTGTACTGTCCAATCTCATTTTCAGGTCCTTCAAAAGCGCATTAAGGTCGTACTTCATGATCTTTTCAAGCTCCGTCCGGTTTTCACCGTAAATAATCAGTCGCGTTTTGTCTCCGAAAGTCACGATAATCGAGTCCTTGTCCTGGATACCGGGGCGCCAATGCTTTTCGTCGGAGGATTTCAGCGAGCCAGCGCGCGTGCCAATGGCTGCCAATACAAACAGCACCGCCATTGCATATATTTTACTTTTCATGGCACAATAGATTACAGTTTTGTCTTGTCTTTAGGGTGGTCTTTTTCTGAACTTCTGTCTTCCTTGTTACGCAGGCGATCGTCCACACGAGCTACAAGGTTTTTTGGATTAAAACCCACTTCATCCCAGTCGACCTTCTCGCCCGCTCTTGCATTTTTGAGCTGACGGAAAACCCTTGCAAACCGGGTGTTACGTGGCTTTTCTTCCGCTTCATTGGTACCGGTCTCTACCGCCACGACAATCGTTCTTGTCGGTTCAGGCTCCGGCTTGCTTACCCGGCTAACAGCTGGCTCATCGGGCAAAGTCTTGACATCCTGTGCAACAGGACTTTTTATGGGTTCCGCTTGCATCGCATTCATCGGAACCGAAGGTTTTTCCGCCATAGCCACAACTGGGGTATTTGGAACAGGTTCGGGCTGAATATCGGGTGTTTGAATGCGCGGTGCTTTCGCATTTGGCGTCTTACCGTCTTGCGCTTTGGCTATTTGTGTTTCTCCATTATCAGTTGCTTTGTGAGCAGGTTTCAAAATCTTCCCGGGGTGATCAACTTCGGCATTACCTTCTGTCTCCGCTGCCGTCAGTTGTTCAACAGGAGCATTTAATTTTTCAACCGTATAAATCGCCGAATCGACTGGTGCAGGCTTAGCCGACGCAAGGGTCTGTTGTGGTTGGATCCCCCCCGGCGAAACACCCTGCTGATTTTGCCAAACCAGGTATCCTCCCATCACCGCCGCAGCCACACCGGCCGCAGCATACCAACCCCACAGAACCGGACGCGATTTTGCCGGCTGCTTTTCCTGAATTTTCAGCCACGCATTTTCCGAAGGCGTTCTTTCCAATCCTTCGAGTTTACGCTTGAAAAGATCATCAACAGGATGCTTTTTCATAGTCTACTTTTTTTTTATAATCATTCTGCCATTCCGCCACCATCTTCTGCAACAATGCGCGGGCTCGGTGCAATTGTGATTTCGACGTACTTTCGGTAATACCCAGCATCTGGGCAATTTCAATGTGTGCGTAGCCTTCAATGGCGTACAGGTTAAAAACCGTCCGATAACCTACCGGCAACCCCTCGATCAATGCCATCAGCTCTTCGGTTTCCAGGTTCTGGTCGGCGTGGATGTAATCGGGAATGTTATTGGCCTCATCTGACAGGTTATCTTCCAGAATCCGTTTTTGTTTCCGCAAATAACCCAGCGCCTCGTTCACCATGATCCGCCTGATCCACCCTTCGAAACTTCCTTCGCTGTTAAACTGGTCTATTTTTTCAAAAACCTTCAAAAAACCCTCCACCATCACATCCTCGGCCGCCATTTCGTCGCATACATAGCGGAAGCACAAAGCCAGCATTCTATGGCTGTACTTGTCGTAGAGCTGTCGCTGCGCCTTGGGATCTTCTTTCCTGAGGGCTTTGATGAGCTGTGCTTCCTGGCTAAATAGTGCTAAAATTCGACCCATTCTAATTGGTGGTTTCGACAGCAAGATGCGCATTCCTCCGCGTGAGGTTGCATGTGCCGGAAAAGTTTTTTGATATATTTTTTAGCTTTGATGCGAATATCACTCATTGATCACCAAAAGGACTTTTCTCCAATGCTCGACTCCTCTGCGCCTATCGGAATTTTTGACAGCGGAATCGGCGGTATGACCGTCGCCAGTGCCGTAACCCGGTTGCTTCCACAGGAAAACACCATCTATTTCGGCGACACAGCGCATTTGCCTTATGGCGATAAATCCACGGCTGCCATCCAGGCCTATTCGATCAAAATTTGCAATATGCTTTTACAGCAAAACTGTAAGCTGATCCTCATTGCCTGCAACTCCGCGTCCGCGGCCGCCTACGAGCTCGTGCGCGAGTATGTGGGGAGCAAAGCGAAGGTGCTGAATGTGATTGATCCTGTGGTAGATTATGTGAAGGAGCATTATGAAGGAAAAACAATCGGCCTGATCGGTACCAAGCAGACGGTCCTGTCCAATGTGTATAAAAAGAAAGTAGATGCGCTCGACCGCAACATCCATCTGAAATCGCTCGCTACGCCACTACTCGCACCGATGATCGAGGAAGGTTTTTTCGACAATAATATCAGTGAAAGTGTGATTGCCAATTACCTCTCCGATCCGTCTCTGAATGGCATTGAAGCATTGATCCTCGGTTGCACGCATTATCCGCTGATCAAAACACAGATCCGTAAATTCTACGGCGATACGGTAGAGACCCTCGACACCTCGGAAATCGTCGCGCGCTCGCTGAAAGCCTGGCTCGAACAGCATTACCTGATCAACGAGAAAGGGGAAGGCAAGCGTCAGTTCTATGTGTCGGATTATACCTTATCATTTGAGCAATCCACCAACATATTCTTCGGTCGGCAAATTCAGCTGGAGCATTACCCGCTTTGGGAGTAATGCATTAGTAGATCAACTTCACAGGCCCAAGCAAGCCTGAGGGCATCGGCTGCCAGCGTGTCGCGTCAAATTTCTTGTATGTGATATCCACAATATTGATATCATAAAATTTCTTCCAGTCGGGCTGCTGCTGGTCGCGGAGGCGCATGTAGTTGGCTGAGAGGTTTGTCACTTCAATTTCGAGGACATTGCCTTTGGATTTCAATGCATGACCGGCATAGAGCTGAAAAGGAATATGCCATGCGGTGCCCAGATCTTTCCCATTCAATTTGACGCTCGCCACTTCGCGGACATCGCCCAGGCTAATGCCTGCGTCCGCATATTGTTTCAATGGCCCTTTCAGATCGAAGACTATCCGATAGCGAGCCTTTCCAGAAAAGTACTCGGCGGAATCGGGTAATGTCGTCCAGGATTTCAATGTGGTAAGTTTTGCGGGAGCCGGCGTTGAATGTTTGCCATTAAGAAATGATACTTCCCATTGACCTTTTAGCTCCCATTCTTTCGATGTGCCGCTTACAAACGGGAAATCCGAACCGTCCGCGGCACCCTCCAGAAAACACGATTCCCCGGGCGGCAGATTCAGAAATATTTCTTCACGACCGCCTACCGTACGCGTATGTAAGAGAGATTCACCCCTTGTCGGTGTATTTCGCGACATCGTTTCGCCCTTCCCAATCCTTACCCATCCACTTTGAAATGTATTACCAAGATTCGCCACAAAATACAATGGCAGGCCGTTCGGTGATTTCTTACGGATAAATGTCAGCCCCTTTTCTGCCAATTGCTCCTTAACCACGCCATTGTTAGACATGTCTGCATACAGGTTTTTTGAAACCTTCACATTCTGGACACTTGACAATCGTCTTAATGTTTCATCAAATGCCTCTTGCCGCTCGTCATGCCTGGCATTTCCTGTTACCGTCGACGGCAGTTTTTGATCGAAAATAATATTAGCTCCTGCATTCGCGAGCCTGAGAAGCTCAGCCAACGTCTCCTCCGGCAAATAGGTAGCCGAAGGAATCACTAAGGTCTTGTAAGAAGCATTACCGGAATTCAGCACACCGTTTGCCCCGACATTAAACTTCTTTAACTGCAAATCCGACACAAAATCGAACGCGTAACCTTCCTTCCAAAGCCTTTCCGACAGTTTTCCAAACGGCAAGTCCAGCAACCAGCGGTCTACATGATGGACTTCGAGCAAATGTACGCCTCCACCCGATTTAGCCTTGGTAGCCCACAAATCGTGAATCGGGAAATAGACTAGCACATCATTATCAGGCTGGCTATTCTGCAATTGTCGCTGGCAAAGGTCTACGTATCGGTTCAGCAGCGGGAAATGCTCGGCGAAATGGGATGTTTTTCCAAAATTGGTAGATGCGTAAAACAGCCAGCCGGGAAAGCCTTCATTTTCCGGAGAATAGGTAGTGCCATGATAAAAAACGTGGTTAATACCCGCCGTAAAAAGCTCGTCGATTTGCGGTTTGATCTGAGATAGCGAAACTTTGAAATGATTCGCCAGCCAGGTACCGGTTTCAGAACTCACCAATTTCTTGCCCGACAAGTTCGCGGCAGAAGAAGCAAACTTCATCGCCAGCGGATTCGGCGTCCCGAACTGATCGATCGAATAATCGGGATCGACGCGCAGGCCGGGAATATTGAAACGACTGGTACCGAATGATTCCGTTTCCGGGATATCCGCAGCTTCGTAAAGATCGAGCAGGTTACCCGGCGACCCATGTGCCTGGTAACGCGTTACGAATCCGTGCTCACGGCTCCACGCCGTCCAGGGCTTTGCGTACCGTTCCAGTAGCAGCTCCGCCAATGTCTGGTGATAATCTATTTTAACCAATGTAGCCTCGGGATTTCCCGTCGAGTCGCTGAGTAATATTAGTTTGCCCAGCAAATCATATTTCCTGCGGAATTGGAATTGTTGTGCAAAATCGTCTGTCCAGTTGGCTCCGTATGCTTCATAGGAGTCATTGTACATCGCTCTGGGCTTAGCGGAAGCCTTGCTGAATGCCGAATCAAACCGGGAGAGATATTGTGACATCCCATTTGCATTGAATGGATCCAAAACTAATCCTTCTCCGCCCGGAGCGGCTCGTTTTACTTTTTGCCCTGTTGGCTTTACCACCGGCTTCCCCTCTACGACGGTCATGCCTTGCGCCGCAGAGGCAATCGTCACATTCGGGCCGCCGAACGGCCATCCGGTACCTGTGGTCATGTCCACGCCCAATCCGAGTCGCCCACCCTCGCGCACGGTGTGCTCCATGACTTCCAGCCATTGGTCCCCCAGAAAAGGAATTGCCGCTTTTTCGTACCCCTTCACTCCGTAAATCGGAATAATATGCACGCCGCCGAGCCCCGACTTACTGAAATATTCGAGCTGAGCCGTTATATCCGCCTTGGTAACTGCACTACCCATCCACCACCAATACGTCCAGGGTTTGGAGGTCGACAATTTTTGGGCATTGCTCTGGGCAAACTGGGCGAATATCAGAAGGGCTGCGAGTATAATCCGTAGCATAACAGGACGATGTTTTTCTTTAAAGACGCGCAATGCATTATCTACGCCACTACAAGGAAATATTTTGCCAAAAACCTCATGCACAAAAAAGGGCAGAACCGCATGGCCCTGCCCTTGAATATCTTCTTTTGCAAATCAGTTCTCGTATGCGGATCGCACGCGCGCCGCTACGAATTGACGCTCGGCTTGTGCCCGCTTGGAATTGCGGTACCAGAGGTAGCCGATCACCGCTACGAGGATGTAGGGGATCACAAAGAGGAACATAATACCGGTGTTCAATCCAACACCTACATTGTTGCGCCCGTTCCCCATCGAGCTCTCCACTGATCCGCGGCACATCGCGCATTGCGCAAACACGCCTGCGCTGTTCAGGACGAACATAATCACCAATCCGGATATTGCCAAAAACTTTTTCATACGTAATAAGGACTAATCATCAAGTAAACGATTACACCGGTAACACTCACATAAAGCCAGATCGGCATGGCCCATTTCACAGCTTTCCGGTGTTCGGGAATCTGGTTGGTATATCCGAAATACACCGCCCGTAATACAAACCAAACGACCCCAATCGACAACACGATATGCGAAATCAGTAAAAAGTAATACACGGGCCGTACAAATCCGGTTCCCCCGAATGGTGTGGCCTCATTGGAAATGTGGTAAAGCACATAGCATACCAAAAACACAGAACCTAGCGCGAATGCCGCGGTCATCGTCTGCCGGTGTGCTATAACATTTTTCTGTTTGATAAAATAATAGCCCATGATCAGCAACATCGCTGTCACGGTGTTAATTACGCCAATCACGTGCGGGAGTACTTTCGTCCACGCCCCGAGATCAATCTTCTGCCGGATTCCCAGCAACAAGGCAACCACCACCGGGATGACGATTGCCAGAACATTGATGATACGCTCGTATTTTGGTTTTCTTTCGATTGTTAATGTAGCCATACCTACCTATTTCTCATTCTTCTTTTCATAATCAAGGATCTTGATCTCGGCCATTAGCCGGTCGGTCTCCTCTCCATCTCCTGCCTTATAAAAGCCTCTCACCTGCCTGTTACGGTCAATCAGCACAATCTGACCTGCCCGACCATTCAGAGCGTCGCTTCCCTTGGCTGCATCTGTTAATTCCTTCGAAAAACAGTTTGCAATCGTCACACTATCCGCCTTTACCGATTGCCATTCTCCACGTCTTACAGTATCGGTCGCAATCACCAACACCTGCAATTCCGGGATCGCAGCTTTCAATGCCGCAATGCGGGCTATTTCATCGACCGCCCTATCACAAGGCTCTCCGCATTCCGAGGGCATCCGGCTTACGACAGTCAACCGTCCGTCCAGGTTTACGCCGCCGAACACGCCGCAATCTGCCGAGACCTGATGAAACACCGTATCGCCATTTTGCACGACGATCGAGCCGTTACCATCGAGTTGCGCAACGAAGTATGGCAGGTCGTAATGGTTCGTCCCGAACAGTTTCAGTAAAGCAAAAATCAAAGCCGGTATTACTAATGTGACGATCAGTAATCCGGCTTTGGGAAATTTTTTCATTCTAATTTATTATCCGAAAATCGCTTCGAAAATCGCATTTCCTTCGAGCAGGAGCGCCAGGATCAACCAGGCTACGAATATGACCGGCACGAGTATCGACCAGATCAGCGTTTTTGTTTCATGTTTCAAGTGCATGAATTCCCCAACGATGTAGAATGCCTTCACGATCGTCATGACGATAAAGATCGAAACTTTAAGAACGCCATGGGGAATTGTAAATGCAATCAAGAACTCGAGTGAGGTGATGATCAAGAGAATCCAAAAGGTTTTCCAGATCGCTTTACGCTGCTCTGCTCCTGCTTCGGGATCCTGGTTATGCACGTGGTGATGATGTACTTCCGCCATTTTACTTCAATTTTAAATATTGTCCTATAAATTAAACCAGGTAGAAGAATGTAAATACAAACACCCAAACCAGATCCACAAAGTGCCAGTAGAGACCTACCTTCTCCACCATCTCGTAGCTTCCTCTCTTGTCGTAGAAACCTGTTGCGGCACGGAAGAAGATCAGAATGTTCAGGATCACACCCGAGAATACGTGCGTTCCGTGGAAGCCGGTGATGAAGAAGAAGAAATCGGCAAATGCAGGAGGGCCGTATTGGTTCTCTGTCAGGTTAGCACCAAAAATCGTTTTCTCAACCCAGGTGCCGTTTTCGATCACTTTCATCACCGTACCAGCATCGGTTCCATGGATGAAGTGGCTCCATTCCCAAGCCTGGCAACCAAGGAAGGTAAAACCGCCAAGAATGGTCCAAAGCATATATTTTTCAACATTCGCGCGGTCCATGCGGTGACCTGCTTCCACGGCGAGTACCATTGTAACGGAGCTCGCGATGAGGATGAATGTCATGATACCAACGAATACCAGCGGCAGCGAAACACCGTGCAGGAATGGAACGGCTTCGTAAACCCTTTCAGGTACCGGCCAGTACATGTTGGAGAAGGTAAAATCTTCGTGTTTTCCGGTGAATGCAGGGAAACTAAACCGGGCTGTACCATATGCCACCAGCAAGGCAGAGAAAGTAAAGGTATCCGAGATGAGGAAGAACCACATCATCAGTTTACCGTAACTTGCTTTCATAGGCTCAATACCCCCCAACCACATTTTGGGTTCTACCGCGCCGGGTGTTGTTACATGTGCCGCCATTGATAAAAAATTATTAATTAAAGGTCAATAAAAAAACAAAAAGGTATAACCAGAGTATATCCAAAAAGTGCCAGTAAGTAGCACTGATCTGTATTCTTCTCAGATTTTTGGAATGCACATTCAGCTTGAATGCCGAAAACAGCGCAAATACCAAAACAATCAGGCCGGTAATGATGTGGAAACCGTGAAGCCCGGTAAACACGTAAAAGAACGAGCCGGACGGATTTCCTACAAAATAGACATTCATCGCCACCAGCTCTTTCCAGCCCTGAAATTGCATATAAAGGAAGATCAGGCCGAGTACAAAAGTAATAGAAATTGCTATTTTCAATTGTTGGAACTGATCTTTTTTTGCCGAGAAATAGGCCCATTGCATCGCTACGCTACTCATTATGAGCACCACGGTGCTGTACCAGAAGATCTGCGGCATTTCAAATTCGAGCCAGTTACCTTCCGCGCGACGCACGAGGTAGGCGCTGCTCTGAGAGGCGAAAAGCATGATAATCGTTACGAGGAACAGCCATAGAATAAACTTCTTCGGGTCCATCGCCAACGTCTCTTGTGGCTCTCTTTCCAATTTATATTGCTGAACGTTTTCCATTTTCTCTCAATTCAATATCACAATTTATCCAACAAAAAAGCAATCTGTACGATAGGCAGGTAAATGAACGATCCGAACATCAGCTGCTTCGCGGTCTTGTCTGTGCAGGTACGCATAAGGTGGAACGTCTGCGCGAGGAACAACACCCCGAAAACTGTCGCAATGAATGCGGAATTGATGCCAGTCATTCCCAGTTCGTACGGCAACCAGCCGATTGGAAGCAGGAACAGCGTATAGATCATAATTTGCAAAGTCGTATCAGAGTCTTTCAAACCGTTGGCCGGCAACAATTTGAAACCTGCTCTTTTGTAATCTTCATCCAGTACCCATGCAATGGCCCAGAAATGCGGGAACTGCCAGAAGAACTGGATCGCAAACAGGATACCAGGTTCCAGACCAAAGTGGTTGGTTGCCGCTACCCAACCGATCATCGGAGGAAATGCCCCCGGGAATGCTCCCACGAACACCGCGATCGGACCGACGCGCTTCAACGGCGTGTAAACGAAACCGTAAAGCACCAGCGACAGCAGGGAAATAAGCCCGGTTGTCAGGTTAAAAACCATCACAAATATCACCAACGAAGCTACCCCAAGGATTACTGCCCAGACAGCAGCTTGCTCCACCGTAATTCTTCCGCTTGGCAACGGCCGTGAAGCCGTTCTCTTCATCATTTTGTCCAGATCCTTTTCCAGAATCTGGTTGATAATGTTCGCAGCACCGGTAATACCAATCGACGCGAGGATGAAAAGCACCACATCGGAGGTTTTCACTTCTTTCGCGCCCAGGCAATAGCCCATTGCCCCGGAGAACGCGATCAACGACGCCAACCGGAATTTGAGTAATTCAAATAAAACTCCTAATCTCTCTCTGATCTTCCCAACCCCGCTTACACTTTCCTCTACTGAAATCATTATTACAGAAATTGATAATGCTAAAACTGGCTACCAGCCGTCCCGGCCACGCCTTCATATTTTAAATACTTCTTACCATTCACAACCAGCCATACGATGAACTGCAAGCCGATCAAAAGGATGGCGAATGTAAGGTGAACAGGCTGCGCAAATGCGGGAACTCCGAAATACGCCATGATTACACCCGTTGCGATCTCCGCTATCAGTATCCAGAAGCAGGCTTTGGCAATTTTGCCAGCTACCGTTCCCTGGTTTCCGGTTTTCAAAACTTTGTTGATCCAGATTGCATTCACAACAAAGACCAGAATTGAAAATGACCGGTGTATGTAAAAATTAGCGCCTAATTCATCGATCCATTGTGACCGGGCTCCGTAACCCAGCCGCATGATCACTACATCCATCGCTTCACGAACTTGCGTTCCGAGCAGAATCTGCAACAACGAGAGCGCCATTACTGCGATCCCAATTCCGCTGAGTACTTTCTCGCTGCCTTCCCGCAGCGTAAGCACTTTCTCGACATAGCCTGCCCACGTAAATACGTAAAGCACGATGAAAATGATCACTATGGCGAGCAGCATGTGCACTGTGACGATCAGCGGGTGCAACTCGAAAGAAACTACTTTCGCACCTAACCAACCCTGGAAGCCGGTGAGCAAAAATGCAGTGAGGCTCCAAAAGAATACTTGCTTGTTTCCGGATTTCAGAAAAGGAATGGAGGCCAGCAGCATCAGAAAAATGATGACACCTGTGAGCGCTCCTACAAGCCTGTTTACGTACTCTGTCCAGGTTTTCGTCGCATTAAACTCGACTTCTCCTTTCAGCTTCGCACCGTAAATCTCCTTGTAATTGGGAGGAAGTTGTGATGCTTCGGTAGGAGGGACCCATCTGCCGAAGCATTTAGGCCAGTCGGGACAGCCCATTCCTGAGCCTGTGCTTCTCACCACGCCGCCTGCTATGACTACCAGGTACAGCGAAATGAGTGTATTTAAAGCGAATCGCCGGAACCGGCGATTCGCTTTAAGATCAATGATGTGTTTTGAACTGGTCATTGAAGTTTTGTGACTCAATCACCTTTTCTGTCGCGATCAGCTCATTCTCATGAGGGAAGTTCGATTCAGGTGTTTGAGAATACGGGATGTTCTGAGGGATGAAGTCCTCTTTCGCACCCGGTTTGCTGTAATCATATGACCAACGATATACCGCAGGAATTTCGCCTTCCCAGTTTCCGTGACCCGGAATAATAGGAGCAGTCCATTCGAGCGTGTTTGAACGCCATGGGTTTTGCGGAGCTTTTCTTCCTTTGAAAATGCTGTAAAAGAAGTTCCACAGGAATATGAACTGTGCAAGGAACGTGAATATCGCTGCGATAGAGATAAACATGTTCATATCCATGAACTTATGCGTAAAGTCGTAGCTGGTGAACTGGTAGTAACGACGAGGGAAACCCGCGATACCAACGTAGTGCATTGGAATAAATACCAGGTAAATTCCGATGAAAGTCAACCAGAAGTGCGCCTGACCCAATGAAGTGTTCATCATGCGGCCAAACATCTTAGGGAACCAGTGGTAAACCCCCGCAAAGAGACCGAAGGCCGACGCAGCACCCATTACCAAGTGGAAGTGAGCTACTACGAAGTAAGTATCGTGCAACTGAATATCCAATGCACTGTTACCCAGAATGATACCAGTCAAACCACCTGATACGAACAGGGAAACCAGACCGATTGAGAACAACATACCCGGGGTAAACACGATATTACCTTTCCAGAGTGTTGTAATGTAGTTAAAACCTTTCACCGCAGAAGGTACCGCGATAATCAATGTCAGGAACATGAAGACCGATCCGAGGAATGGGTTCATACCTGTTACGAACATGTGGTGCGCCCATACGATAAATGCAAGGAATGCAATACCCAGCATGGATGCGATCATCGCACGGTAACCGAAGATCGGCTTGCGTGAGTTCGTCGCGATTACCTCGGATGTAATACCCAAAGCAGGAAGCAATACGATGTATACCTCAGGGTGACCTAGGAACCAGAACAAGTGCTGGAACAGGATCGGGCTACCACCCACGTTTGGCAGCGCTTCACCATTGATGTAAATGTCGGAAAGATAGAAGCTGGTACCGAAGTGACGGTCGAAGATCAGCAGCAATACAGACGAAAGCAATACAGGGAATGAGATCAGACCCAGAACCGCAGTGATCAGGAACGACCAGATCGTCAGAGGCAGGCGATCGAAAGACATACCTCTTGTACGCAGGTTGATAACCGTGGTAATGTAGTTGATACCACCCAACAGCTGCGATACGATAAAGAACGCCATACTAGCCAACCACAACGTCATACCCATGCCCGAGCCTGGGTGCGCCTGTGGCAATGCGCTCAATGGAGGGTAAATTACCCAGCCACCTGCCGCAGGTCCTTGTTGCAGGAACAACGAAGCGAACATGATAATGCTGGCCAGGAAGAAGAACCAGTAAGATAGCATGTTCATAAAACCTGACGCCATATCGCGCGCTCCGATTTGAAGCGGGATCAGGAAGTTACTGAAAGTACCGCTCAAACCCGCCGTCAATACAAAGAATACCATAATGGTACCGTGCATTGTAACCAAAGCCAGGTAGAAGTTAGGGTCCAGCTTACCTGCGTCGCTGATCCAGCCACCAAGGACAGGCTTCAACCATGACAGGTTAGAATCGGGCAAACCGAGCTGGATACGGAAGATCACCGACATGGTAATCCCGATAACAGCCCACAAAATACCCGTGATCAGATACTGCTTGGCAATTACCTTGTGATCTTCACAAAATATATATTTCTGCCAAAAGCTTTGTGCTTCGTGGTGGTGGTCATGCTCGTCTGCGTGGTGGTGAGCTGTTTCCAATCCTTCAATAGCTGACATATACTTTTATTGTAATTTAATTAATAGAATTATCGTAGACTAGAACTTGCACCGGCACCGCCAGCTGATGTTGCTGAGCTATCAGCAGCAGGAGTAGCTGCTTCGGCAGGCACATATTTCATCGCCTTTGCTTTCAGGTTCTCAGGAACTTTCGCAAGATATTCTGGGTAAGTCGACAGGAAAGTAGCCTGCTCCGATACCCATTTTTTGTATGTAGCCTCGTCGTCTACGATCAATCTCATTTTCATCGAAAAGTGACCTTGTCCACATACCTCCGTACAAGCAATCTCGTAGTCAAATTTCGGGTTACCGGTTTCGGCGCGCATATCAGCGGTTGTCTTGTCCGGTACGAACCAGAATTTGGTTGGCATACCTGGAACAGCATCCATTTTCACACGCATGTGGGGAATGAACACGCTGTGCAACACGTCGCGAGCGCGGATTTTCAAAAGTACCGGACGGCCCACCGGGATGTGCATTTCCGAAGGGTTGGTAAAGTCGTCAAATGAATTTTCGTCCGACAAATCGATACCCACTTCGTTTTGTGCATCAATCAGTTTGTAGTTGTAATCACCAAGCTTGTTATTATCTACACCGCCGTAACGAGCGATCCAGTTGAACTGCTTACCGGTGATCTCGATCACTTCCGCGTCGCGTGGTGCTTCTGCTGTGATATCCGACCATGCTTTCCAGCCTGTGAATACCAGCAATGCCATTACGATAGCAGGGATGATAGTCCAGATCAGTTCAAGCTTGTGGTTCTCAGGATAGAATGTAGCTCTATGTCCTTTTTTGTGTTGATATTTCCAGGCGAAGAAAAACACCAGGAAGTTTACGATAATGAAAGGAATGGTAAGGATTCCCATCGAGAACCAGAACAAGTCATCGGTTCTTCTACCGTGTATCGAAGATGCTTCGGGAAGGAAGAATTCACGTGCATGCAGGTATGACCAGGTAATGGAAACAGCGCCTCCAATCAGGATCACGATAAACATGGCACCATTGAATTTATTACCAGAAGTTTCAACCTCCTCTGAATCGGTTTTGTTGATACTCTTCAAAACACCCTGCAGCCTGGATATCACAACCCCGGTGAGGACAATAAATACAAGAGCAACTAATGCGATAATAATATACATGATGATTTACTGGTTTTGCAATTAGGCGATATCGTGATGCAGTGATTCCTCCAACATCGGGTGATTTCTCGGGATCAGATTTGCCTTGGTCAACTGGTTTGCGATTGAATATGCAAAGGCACAAAGGAAGATCAGGAAAAAGCCCCACTCCAAAGGTCCAAGCGAAGCGCTAGCACCAACCGTTCCCGGCATAATGTTCGTGTAGAAATCGAACCAGTGTCCGACGATCACACTCCAGCAAGCCACTTTCAAAATCGAATGCGTACCCTTCGCGTCGCGGGTCATCAACACCAGGAACGGAAAGAAGAAGTTCATGAACAACGTGATGAAGAAAGGCGCCTTGAAGAATCCTCCGTGTCCGCGGAAACGCTCGATGAAATAGATCGTTTCTTCCGGAAGGTTAGCATAGTAGATCAAAAGGAATTGTGCGAACCACACATATGTCCAGAAAATACTGAACGCAAATACAAACTTGCCAAGATCGCGCAGGTGACTGGTGTTAACCGCTCTCAGATAACCTCTTTCGCGAAGCATTACGATTGTCAGAGTGATCACCGCCAGACCAGCTACGTGCCAGCTAGCCAAAGTGTACCAGCCAAACATGGTGCTGAACCAGTGTGTGTCGATTGACATCACGAAATCCCAGGCAGATGTAGAAGATGTAACACCGAACACCACGAGGAACGCAGTTCCGATGCGGATAGATTTTTCATAGAATTCAGTTCCACCGATTTCGTCCTCCTGCAATGACAGGTTACGAATCACTTTCCACAGGTAGTACCAGATTGCAAAGTACGCAACCAGACGCGCCAGGAAGAAAGGAGTGTTCAAATATCCGCGCTTACCGGCGATGATCTTGTCATATTCAGGACCACCCACTTCGTAAAGACCTTCGTGCGTCCAGTGGAACAAGTCATGTCCGCCAAGGAGGAAAGTAGCGATCAGTACTACGCCTGTTACAGGAAGGAATGCAGGCAGCGCCTCAGGTACTCTTTTGAATACCGCCGACCAGCCAGCTTGTGCCAGGTAGTTATAAGAAAGGAAGAACATCCCGATAACGGACATTCCGGTAAAATATACACCATTTACCCAAAGGTTTGCCCAAATACGAGCCACCCAGCTTTTCGCGTGGTGACCGCCTTCTGCTGCAGCGCCGTGAGCGTCCGCGCCGTGTGCCGCAGCTGCCGCTCCGTGCTCAGCCGCAGCGTGGCCTGCTGCCGCAGCATGTTCTGCTCCGTGCGCAGCCACTTCATGACCACCACCGCCATTGGCTGCGAGGTATGCTCCTAATAGTACAAGAGCCAGTCCTACACCGCCACCAATGAGCAAACTTCTCTTAGCTCCCGATGTAAATTCAAACCGTTCTTCAATAGAAGGAATCGAATGTCCTGATGCCATTATTTAAAATATTTCTCTGTTTTCAAAATTGTACTTAAGCCCCTTTCTGCAATTTCTGTACGTAGTGTACGATCTTCCAGCGTTCCTCAGGGTTGATCTGGGATCCGTGAGGCCACATGCGCGCTTTCCCGTGTGTGATCACGTGGAAAATATGTCCTTCATTCAGGTTCTTGTAAGCATCGCTCGCGTAGTTAGGAACACCTTTATACATCGCTCCCACTTTTCCGTCACCGGCACCGGAAGCGCCGTGGCAATGCTGGCAATATCTGTCGTAAAGTACTTTTCCTTCTGCCAGCGTTTTCTCGTTCAGAGGAACCGGATTTTTAAGTACTCTTTCTGAAATCTCGATGCTATCGGCGGGAATGTTGTAAACCATCAGGTCAACCACTGCCGAATCCGAAGATCCGAAGCTTGTGTGGTAGTTACGACGGGCAACAGTACCAGCCACCGGCAAACGCATGGTCAATCCCTGCGGGTTGATCGGGTTGGCTTTTTCCTGCTTGTATGGTTCATAACCTACCGGCAGGTACATGTTTGGTGCATATTCCTTCCCCGGATTGTTGGGATCTTTTTTACAACCAGCAGCGGCAGTAAGCAATACGGCAGCAACCAATAGAGATCTATATAAACTTTTCAATTTCATTGCTTTAAACGCCATTAGAATTGCTTAATGTTGACTTCTTCTGCGCCGCTGTCTTTCAACGCTCTCGATATCTCTTCTTCGCTCATTGAGTTTCTGCTCATCTCGATCGCCATCACAAACTTGTTGTCAGTGGCGCGTACGTCGAATCTTGGGTGGAAATGCGTACCAGGTCCGAGTCCATTCGAAATGAAGAACGTGATCACCATACCGAATGCAGTAAAAAGTACTGTCCCTTCAAATGTAATGGGGATATAGTTAGGAATCGAGATCGGATCTTTACCACCGATGATCATCGGCCAGTCAAAACCCATTGTCCAGATCATCAGTGTCAGCACGCAGCAGCAGCCTGTCACCCCAAACATAAAGGCAGCGATACCGATACGTGTTCTTGGGTGGCCCAGTGCTTCATCCAACCCGTGGATAGGGAATGGAGAGTATACTTCTTTAATTTTCACACCGGCCTTTCTCAACTTAGGAACCGCGTGAAGAACAGTATCGTCATCGTCGTAAACTCCGACCAAATATTTACCAGATAATTCTGCCATACTATTACTTAATTATAATCTCTATAATTCGCTTTTTCGCAATGCTTTTATTCCTGATCCTTATTGTAAACCGGCTCAGCAGTTCCGCGTTGTCTTACTTTCGCAACTCCGGCGATCTTAGCTGGAAGCTGTGCAGAAGTTGAGCGCAATACCGCTTTTACTTCCGCCATGTTTACTACCGGCAGATATTTCGAGAACAGGAGGAACAATGTGAAGAACAAACCGAAGGAGAAAATGTAATCCCCGATATCGTATCTCGTTGGCGAGAACATCGACCAGCTTGAAGGAACGTAGTCACGGTGCAGAGAGGTTACGATAATTACGAAACGCTCGAACCACATACCGATGTTTACAACCACAGAGATGAAGAATGTAAAAGTGATGTTGCGACGCAGTTTTCTTGACCAGAAAAGCTGTGGAGAGATTACGTTACACGTCATCATCGCCCAGTATGCCCACCAGTAAGGACCAGTCATACGGTTGAAGAATGCATAGTATTCGTACTCAACACCACCGTACCATGCAATGAAGAACTCCGTAATATAAGCCACACCTACTACCGAACCGGTAAGCGTGATTACCTTGTTCATGGTCTCGATGTGCTCAAGCGTAATGTAGTCTTCCAGTTTGTAAACTACACGGGTGATCAACATCAGGTTTTGTACCATCGCGAATCCGGAGAAGATCGCACCCGCAACGAAGTACGGAGGGAAGATCGTCGTGTGCCATCCCGGGATGACCGAGGTAGCAAAGTCCATACTTACAATGGTGTGTACCGAAAGTACAAGTGGCGTAGAAAGACCCGCAAGGATCAAAGAGATGTATTCATAACGTGCCCAGGTTTTAGCTGAACCGTCCCAGCCCATTGCAAATGTTCCGTACATGAATTTCGAAACTTTGCTGGTAGCGCGGTCGCGGATGGTAGCAAGGTCAGGAATCAGACCGATATACCAGAATACCAACGATACGGAGAAGTAAGTACTGATCGCGAATACGTCCCAAACGAGTGGCGAGTTGAAGTTAACCCAAAGTGAACCGAATGCGTTTGGCAATGGAAGAGCCCAGTAAGCCATCCACGGACGACCCATGTGCATCAAAATAAAAGAAGCAGCACAAATAACGGCGAAGATCGTCATCGCTTCCGCTGCACGGTTGATGGAAGTTCTCCATTTCTGGCGGAAGAGCAGGAGGATTGCGGAGATCAGCGTTCCCGCGTGACCAATACCTACCCACCATACGAAGTTGGTGATGTCCCAGGCCCAACCTACTGTTTTATTCAAACCCCAAACTCCGAGGCCTTCCCACCAAGTCCAGGCAAGACACGCAGAACCGTATGCCAGCACGATAAGCGAAAGACCGAAAGCAATCTTCCATTCTTTCGTTGGAGTCGCCTCCACGTGGCGGCATATGTCTTCCGTTACGTCCGCGTACGTTTTCCCACCTTGGATCAGCGGTTCTCTTACAGGTGAAGTAACATGCATACTACTATTTATTTATAATGATTGGATCGTCAATAATTCTAAACTCTGATATTAAGCGTGCTCTTTCTCAACCTTCTCAGCTTTGGCAGCTGCTGCGTCCTTGTTACGCACTTTGGTGAGGTAAGAGATTTGCGGACGAACGTTGATTTCTTCCAGCATGTGGAATGCACGTCCTTCTCTTTCGACTTCGAGCAATTTCGAAATGCGGCTTTCCGGATCGTTCATATCTCCAAAAGTAATCGCGTCGGTAGGGCATGAAGATGCACAAGCTACGTTTACTTCACCGTCGACGATGCGTCTTCTTTCTTTCTTCGCAGTAAGCTTAGCTTCCTGAATTCTGTGAACACACATCGAGCATTTCTCGATAACCCCTCTTGAACGTACTGTTACATCAGGGTTAATGACCATTTTACCAAGGTCATTGTTGAATGCGTAATCGAAGTTGTCGTTATCAAAATATTTGAACCAGTTGAAGCGACGTACTTTATATGGACAGTTGTTTGCACAATATCTTGTACCAACGCAACGGTTATAAGTCATTTGGTTCAAGCCCTCGGAGCTGTGGGTGGTAGCCAATACCGGACATACCGTCTCGCAAGGAGCATTGTTACAGTGCTGGCAAAGCATTGGCTGGAATGTAACTTCCGGATTTTCAGAAGCGATTTCCAATCCTCTCAGGTCTTCTACATCTGCGTCGCTGCTGTAATAGCGGTCGATACGCAGCCAGT
This sequence comes from Dyadobacter fermentans, assembly GCF_019924045.1. Classification (GTDB taxonomy): domain Bacteria; phylum Bacteroidota; class Bacteroidia; order Cytophagales; family Spirosomataceae; genus Dyadobacter; species Dyadobacter fermentans_A. Next base: position 103,571 of record NZ_JAHXBN010000006.1, read on the forward strand.
GCATTTCACGGGCATTGATGATTTCCTGACGGCCAACCACCGGAATGTTGTTCTCGTTCTGGCAGCTGATCACGCAAGATCCGCAACCGAAGCAGGTGTTCAGGTCGATCACCATGCCCCACGAGTGGTTTTTGTATTTGTGTCCGTTCCAAAGCGACAAGTCAGTTGCGTCAACTTCACCTTCGGAAGTCTGGATTTTCGGAACGAAACGTCCGGCCATCGGGTCCTTCTGGAAGTGAGCGAGTACAGTCTCTTGCAGAACCGACTTACGGTTCATTACGGTATTGTGCGTCTGAGTCTGAGCGATCTCGCGGGTTTCACCTGTTTTTGAAACAGTTACTTCGCCCGGAGTGAAGTTCAGGAAGCCGTCGGTGAATGTTGCAAACGGGAATACGTTTTTACCTACACCATTAGCAGATTTACCTGCCTTCTCACGACCGAAACCAATCGCAACCGCAACGGTTCCCTGCGCAAGACCTGGCTGAATGATCACCGGCAATTCAACGGATTTACCTTTCACATCCACTTTTACTACATCCCCCTGCGCCAGGCCGAGTTCCTTTGCAGTTTTCTGTGAAAGACCCGCGTGGTTATCCCAGCAAGCCTTTGTGATCGGATCAGGATTTTCCTGCAACCATGGGTTGTTCGCGGCAAAACCGGTACCCATGCCTACGTTTTCGAAAATCGCCAGCTCCAAGCCTGATGAAGACGCTTTGTATCTTTTTGCAATCGCAGCAGCAGCAGCAGGAAGATTTCCTGAGAATGCGGCACCAGCGCCCGTCGAAGCCGCGGCGGCCGATGCCGAAGCTACATCGAATACACCGTCGTGCAGGGATTTAACCCAGAATTTCTCGAAGTCACCACCTCCCGCTTGCGGGAAAATGTTCTTTCTCCAGTATGCTTTTACATACTCGTGGTAGTCAGCAGATGCTCCAGCCCATTTCAGAAGCGAAGATTGCGCCTGGCGAGTGCTGAAAATCAGGCTGATCGCCGGCTGCATTAAGCTGTATGATCCTGCAACAGGTTCTGCATCACCCCATGATTCGAGGTAGTGCGGTGCAGGAAGGATGTATTTCAAAAGAGATGATGTTTCATCAGCGCGGTCGTTGAAAGACACGCTCAATGAAACTTGCGGCAATGCCGACGCCAGTTCCGCACCACGCGGGTGATCGTAAACCGGATTAGCACCCCACAAAATCAATGCAGAAACTTTACCGCCTTTGATCTCATCGATCAGTTGGTTGGTAGCGATATCGTTACCCTGGCGGTAGTTTGCAGGTTTGTCAAGATTGATAGTAGAACCGTAGCTACCCAGCAAGCTGTTCAGCGCATTCACGATCACTTGCACGGAAGGATCATTTACACCGGATACTACCAATGCCTGCCCTTTCGCCGCAACGAGTTCAGCAGCAGCTTTGTCCAGGTTATCGATAGTCAATGAAGGTGTAGCAACGGGAGCCCCGCCCAATTTTGCTGCCACTTTATTGTATAGTGCAGCTGCAACCAGACCAATCTGCGAAGGCTTTACCGCAGTACGGTAATCCGCATTGGCACCGGTCAGTGAAAGTGTTGATTCGAATTGGTACAAACGGGACATTTCCTTCTTACCTTCTTTCTCGCTGCTCACGCGACGGGTGTCTGCGAATTGCTTCGAGAAGGTATCAGGTGCAAGCCATGTTCCGAGGAAATCGCCGTCGATGCCTACGATTACTTTCGCTTTGCTGAAATCGTAAGAAGGGATAACGGCTTTACCGAATGACAACTCATTGCCTTTTACGATAGCGTAAGAAGAGTTGGCATCGTAAACCACGTGAGTAGTGGTTGGATATTTTGCGGTGAAGTCTGCGATTACCGCCTTGGTCGACGGGCTCAACACAGTAGAAGTAAGGATACGGATCGCTCCGCCTTTTGCTGCGATTTGTCCAAGCTGATCAGCGATCTCCTTGTCAACAGTTTCCCAGCTTACTTTGGTATCTTCTCCTTTTTTAGGACCTTTCAGTTTCTCATTGTCGTACAGGCCGAGCAACGAAGCGTGTGCACGGGAGCTCACACCCCAGGAAACTTTTGAAAGGGAATTGCTTTCTATTTTAATTGGTCGGCCCTCACGGGTTTTGACCAGGATACTCGCGTAATCTCCACCTTCTGCGTAAGTGGATGCATACCAGTTAGAGATAGTAGGGAATTCGCCTTCGGGCTTGTTTACGTAAGGGATGGCCTTCTTAACCGGTGCTTCGCAAGCTGCGAGAGATACGGCTGCCATTCCAAAACCCAGTACTTTAAGGAAATCACGACGATGGGTTCCTACGCCATCCACCAGGCTTTCATACTGACTTTCGGTCGGAGCGCTTGGGAACTCAGAACTTGCATCTTTGACAAACTTTTCGTCATTCCTCAACTCTTCAAGTCCCCGCCAGTATCTTTTATTAGTATTTTCCATAAAACTATTCAATACAATGAGTTGTATCCGGTATTAATTTCTTGATTAGTAGTGGCACTTAGAACATTCCAGACCACCAATATCCGCTACTTTCAAAGCCTCTTTGCTTTCAGAAGCGTGCAACTGTACCAGCTTATCGTAGTACTGATTGTCCTTGGTATTTACCTCAGTTTTACGGTGACAATCAATACACCATCCCATCGTCAGTGACGAACGTTGCTGTATTACTTCCATTTTCTCCACTTCGCCGTGGCAGTTCTGGCATTCCAGGCCACCCACGTTCACGTGCTGTGCGTGGTTGAAGTAAGCCAGGTCAGGCAAGTTGTGAACGCGCACCCATTCGATAGGCTGGTTGTTCTCGATAGAAGTATAAATCTTTTGAATTTCAGGAGATTCCTTTTTGATAACACCGTGGCAGTTCATACAGATGTTAGCAGAAGGTATGTGCGCCGACTTACCGCGGTTAACGCCGGTGTGGCAGTAGTTACAGTCGATTTTGTACTCGCCTGCGTGCAATTTGTGAGAGAATGAAATAGGCTGCTTAGGAGCATATCCTTGCTGAACGCCTACATTAAACGCTCCGTCCAAAGTAGATTTCAATACCAGGAGGACGAAAATCCAGAGTGTCGCAGAACGAATGGCGGGATCAACAGTGATTCTTTTCAGCAATCCACCGAAACCTTCACCGGCAGCAGCCTCAGTTTCAGCGCCGCCACCTTTAACAGCTTTCGACAGAAGTGATACGATTACGAGCAGAACACCGAGTACCAGTACCATTACTACCACCAACGCAACCAGAACAATCACGAACAGATCGGAAGGGGCACCGCCTTTGGCATCACCCGCAGCAGCAGCGCCGCCAGCAGGAGCAGCACCAGCCGCCGCAGCAGCAGGAGCAGCAGACGCCTGGTCTACATAAGCGAAGATCGCTTTGATGTCATCATCCGAAAGGTTCGGGAAGCTCGTCATCTGAGCTTTCGAGTACTCGTTGTAGATCTTCACAGCGTATTCATCGCCGGAAGCGATCATCGCCGAAGAGTTACGTACCCATTTGGAAAGCCATGCAAAATCGTGGCGGGAGCTTGCCCCTTTCAAACCTGGACCAACCACACGCTCATCTGTTGGAGCGTGACACTGGGCGCAGTTGTTTTTGAAGATCGACTCACCTTTCGCAGCATCGCCACCTCCAGCAGGTGCAGCAGCGCCCGCAGCAGCAGTGCTATCCTGAGCAGATACTAAAGTGGGTACGCTTAATAAGATAGCTAAGAGGATAGCTACAAAGGTTTTTGAGTAATTAAAGAAGGAACAAAACTTAGCGTCCATTCGGAATGGTATATTCATAATCAACTATTCATTATTCTTCAACAGACAAAACTAGCTTACGATTTTTTATCCACAAAAGTATTTCAGGGATATTTTACCCCACCTTCTTATTTATAATTTGTCTAATTTGCTAGACTAAATTAACGATGGTTACAAAATTCATAGAGGCTGATTTTCAGCCAACTAGCAAAAAAAATACCATTTGGAGCTCGTTTCAAAAGCGGTGTCCAAATGGTATTTTTCAGGCTTTTAATTGTGTCCAAAATCTGGGGAAAATGACCACAATTCAAGGAGAGGTTCCGAGCGGATTCGAACCGCTGTACGAGGTTTTGCAGACCTCTGCCTAGCCACTCGGCCACGGAACCATTTTTAAAGATTAGCTGCCCGCGTGAAGCTGACAGCTAATCCGGGTGCAAAAGTATTAAAAAATTCTTCTACACCATATTTTATTTTACTTTTTTCCTTTCTTCTCGCTCTCTTCCAACTGCTCTTTCAAAGCAGACAGAACGCTAAGGTCTCCGAAAGTAGATTTTTCCACTTCTTTGTTCACTGATTCAGCAGCAGGAGCTTTGGCAGCTTTTGTTTCTTTCTTTTCCTCAGCAGGAACACCTTTTACTTTAGAGTGAGTCAGAACGATCTTCTTCTCGTCTTTCAGGAATTCAAGAACAGTGAAGTCAAGGCTCTCACCTACCTCTGCAAATGTTCCGTCTTCCTTCGCAAGGTTTTTGATAGAAGCAACACCTTCGATTCCGTAAGGAAGTTCGAGGGTAGCGAATTTATCACCTTTGGCAACGATCGTAGATTTGTGTACTGAACCTACTTCGAAAATGCTTTCGAAAGTATCCCATGGGTTTTCTTCAAGCTGCTTGTGGCCCAGAGCCAGACGACGGTTTTCCGCGTCGAGTTCCAACACAACTACTTCCAGCTCGTCGTTTACTTTCACGAAGTCGGAAGGATGCTTGATTTTCTTAGTCCATGAAAGGTCGGAAACGTGTACCAGACCGTCGATACCTTCTTCAAGCTCGATGAAGAGACCGAAGTTGGTCAGGTTCCGAACAACACCTTTGTGACGGGTACCGATCGCATATTTCTCTTTCAATGAACCTTGAGTCCAAGGATCTTCGGTAAGTTGTTTGATACCCAAAGACATTTTGCGCTCCTGACGGTCGAGTGTCAATACAACCGCGCTGATCTCGTCGTTCACGTTCATGAACTCCTGTGGATTGCGCAGGTGCTGTGACCATGACATTTCAGAAACGTGAATCAGACCTTCAACACCTGGTTTGATTTCAAGGAAAGCGCCGTAGTCAGCAACGTTCACGATGCGACCTGTAACTTTCGATCCAACCTGGATTGATTCGTCCAGAGAATCCCATGGGTGAGACTGAAGTTGTTTCAGACCCAAAGAAATGCGTTTTTTCTCTTCGTCGAAGTCGAGAACAACCACGTTCAGTTTCTGATCCAGTGAAAGGAGGTCAGATGGGTGGTTGATACGGCCCCAAGAGATATCCGTGATGTGCAACAGACCGTCAACACCACCCAAGTCGATGAACACACCGAAGTTGGTCATGTTTTTGATCACACCTTCCAGTACCTGACCTTTTTCAAGGTTGTTCAGGATTTGCTGACGCTGTGCTTCAAGGTCTTTCTCGATCAGGATTTTGTGAGATACTACTACGTTATCGTTAGCGTAGTTGATTTTCACAACTTTTACTTCCATACGCTTTCCTACGAAAACGTCGAAGTCGCGGATTGGTTTCACATCGATTTGTGAACCTGGCAAGAAGGCTTCAATGCCGAAAATATCAACGATCAAACCACCTTTGGTTCTTCTCTTCACATTTGCATCGATCACAACATCCTCGTCGAATGATTTCTGGATGTTATCCCATGCAGTGATCACTTTCGCTTTTTTGCGTGAAAGTACCAGCTGACCTTGTGCGTCTTCCTGGTTCTCTACGTAAACTTCCACTTCGTCGCCGATTTTCAAACCTGGCAGGTCGCGGAATTCATTGGATGAAACGATACCATCAGATTTGAAACCGATGTTCAGGATCACCTCGCGGTCTGTAATACCTACTACAACACCTTTAACTACTTCTTTTTCCGAAACAGGAGAAAGGGTAGTTTCATACATTTGTTCCAGACGGGTACGGTCAGCAGATGAATAAGCGGTTCCGAAACCTTTGTCTGATGCTTTATCCCAATCGAATTCGGGAAGCGGTTGATTTTGTTTTTCCTTAGACATAAATAGGAATAATGGCCCTTCGATACATCAGCCGCCGGGCTAATCGGCTGAAAATTAGTTCAACAAGTATTTTTTGAAAAATCAGGACGCAAAATTACGCAATCCCCGCGAAAATCCGAAGGGTTGGCGAATTTAATTTGGCAGTGAGGGAGATAGGCCCCATCCGGGCACCTAAAAGGTCAGAAATGGTCAGGAAATAGTCATTTGTAGTCAACCTCCTGACTATTCTTGACAACACCTGACTAAAGGTGACAATGCATGACAATAAGCGAAGAAGATGCCGATTAGCACGAACGTTCTTTCGACCCGAGGTAAGGCAGCCACTCATCATCGGCCATGCCTGAAAAATCACGAATGAACATTAAAAAAGAAGGCCGGAACGGTCGCTGCTTTAACGGCATGTCAACCTCTTCCGGCGTATGGTCTCCTTTGCGGGAGTTGCATCTTTTACATGCGGTGGCCAAATTATCCCAGGTGGTTTTCCCTCCCCTACTTTTCGGCATCACATGGTCCAGGGTCAGATTATCGTGGGTTCCGCAATACTGGCACCTGTTGCCGTCCCGCTTGAAGAGGTTTTGCCTGGTCATGACTACGCCCCTGTACGGTATATGTATGTAACGATGGAGACGTATCACGACGGGCATGGGATACCTGTCGTTGACAGTCCTGAGATGCTCCTGCTGAGACTCTGCGAGCATTTCCGCTTTTTTCATATAAACCAGCAGAAACGCCTTCGGAACTGTGCAAACACTTAGTGCGCTATAATCTTGATTCAGAACCAGTACTTTACCCATGAGCCCTGTGTGAGTTAATTCCCACAATATAAGAATATTTCACCAGAAAAAACGCTCCGGTATTTTCAAATATTGTTGAAAGAATTTAACAGAAAGTCCCGAGGATCACTGGATTAGCGCATTTTGTATGCCAAAGCTGCCGGCTGCTCAGTAACCTGCCCTGTCGTTCTCGCGTTTCACGTCCCGCTCCTTTATACTATCTCGCTTATCATAAAGCTTCTTCCCCTTGGCCAATGCAATATGCAGCTTCGCTAATCCACGCTCACTGGTAAACAACCGTACAGGTATAATCGTCAGGCCGACGTCCTTCAAACCCTCGATCAATCTCTTCCGCTCACGCTTGGTAATCAAGAGCTTGCGATCACGCATGGGCTCGTGGTTGTAATGCGTACCTTCCGTGTAAGGCGAAATGTGCAGGCTGCGAATGAAGAGTTCTCCATCCATAAAAAGACAGTAAGCATCCTGAAAATTGACCTTACCCTGCCTGATCGACTTGATTTCCGTGCCTGTGAGCACCATACCGGTCGTGAACTCTTCCAGAAAGAAGTACTCGAATGAAGCCCGCCTGTTCCTTATATCTACTTTTTTAACTATTTTTTCCGACATATCGATTCCCAAAATTTTACAAAGGGGCTCAAAATTAAGTTTTTGTTAAAACTATACCAATGAAACCTATTAGCCATTTCCTGACACTTGCATTACTCGCAAATGCATTCACCTGCGCCGCAAGCGGCGCCACGCCACCATCCGACGAAACGGATGCCCGGCAGGTGGTCGATAAGCTGTTCACCGGCATGCGCACCGGCGATTCCACTGCTGTCAGAAGCATATTTACCAAAACCGCCGCATTAACCTCCATTTCCAAAAACGCCGCCGACTCGGTCGTAACGCACAAAGGAAGCGTCGATGGCTTCGTGAAAGCCGTGGGCACACCACACAAGGAACAATGGGACGAGCGCATTTACGACGTCAAAATCTCTGTCGACGGGCCGATGGCGGTCGTTTGGGCACCTTACAAGTTTTACCTCGGCGAAAAGTTCTCGCATTGCGGCGTCAATGTTTTTAACCTCATCAAAACCAGCACCGGTTGGAAGATCAACGACATTACCGACACCCGCCGGAAAGACGCTTGCCCCTGATCAATGCATTTAGTATTATAAATACGAAGCGGCCCGCCAGATAACCTGACGGGCCGCTTCGCTCAATGCTATTGCTTATTTAAGCATATTAAGCAGGCTTGTCAATTTATCTTTCAAATCCTTACGATCGACGATGAAGTCTAGGAAACCGTGTTCCAAAACGAATTCTGCGCTTTGGAAGCCTTTCGGTAGGTCCTTACCGATCGTCTCGCGGATTACACGCGGACCGGCGAAACCGATCAGTGCTTCGGGTTCTGAAATATTGAAGTCGCCTAGCATTGCGTAAGACGCTGTGACACCGCCGGTTGTAGGATCCGTCAACAGCGAAATATAGGGCACTTTGGCCTCTGACAATTGCGCCAGGCGCGCCGAGGTCTTAGCCATCTGCATCAGTGAAAATCCTGCCTCCATCATACGCGCTCCGCCCGACTTCGAAATCATCAGGAACGGAATCTTCTTTTCGAGTGAATAAGAAATCGCGCGGGCGATTTTCTCACCTACCACCGAACCCATCGAACCGCCGATGAAACTAAAATCCATACAAGCGATCACGAGGTCCAGGCCATTCATTTTACCATGACCGGTACGAACCGCGTCCTTCAACCCGGTTTTCTTCATGGTTGATTTGATGCGATCCGGATAAGCTTTGGTATCCACAAAACCGAGTGGGTCGCCGGAGATCAGGTTAGCGTCGAGCTCGATGAACTCGTTGTCGTCGAAAAGCAAGTTGAAATACACATCCGAACCCACCTTCTCGTGATAGTTGCAATGAGGACAGGTAAAAGCATTCTGCTTATGTTCCCTGGTAGGGGTGATTTTTTTGCAATTAGGACATTGATACCACAAACCGTCCGGCGCTTCGCGCTTCATTTCAGTCGGTGTATTGATACCTTTTTCTTTGCGAATAAACCAGGACATATTTTATGTGGGTTGATTTATATATAACAATCTGAAAGCCAGATAATTATTAAAATTTCATGATGAATAACGGGCTCAAATATAACAATAATTGTTGTGTATCATGAAAACCAGCCTGGTAACGTGTCGGTTTGGCGATTAGATTTGCCATCAGTAACGGCGTCGTTAGAACAATTTCAAACATAATTTGTTACTAGTGACAAGAACATTAACCGGCACATGACTGCATCCACATCGCCTATTGTGATTATCGTTGGCACCAACCGGCCCAATTCGATGTCCAGGAAAATAGCGGAATATTACCAGGGAATTCTACAACAACTGCACGCACCCAGCATTATCCTTGATCTGGTGAACCTGCCCGACGATTTTACGGTATCCGCATTATATGCCAATAGCGGCAAGAACGAATCATTCAACAACCTGAAATCATTGTTGGAACAGACCGACAAATTCGTTTTCATCGTGCCTGAGTACAATGGCTCCTACCCGGGTGTCCTCAAAGCGTTTATAGACGGACTTCCTTATCCCAACAGTTTTTCCAACAAAAAGGCCGCGTTGGTAGGATTGTCATCCAACATGCAAGGCGCAGCCATTGCGTTGAGCCACTTGAACGACGTTTTCAGCTACCTGGGCATGAATACGCTCGCGCTACGTGTGAAGCTCGCGCAGATCCGTTCGCATTACAATGAAAATGTAATGTCAAACTCATTGTATAAAGAACTGCTCGAAATACAGGCAGGGCAAATCATCCATTTCTAGGACACTTAAATGCATTAAAAAAGGGAGCTCATCGCTCCCTTTTTACTATTTCAGCCAGTGCTGTTCCATTTCATGTGCCGGAATCGTAGGCCGCTTCCAGAGCTCTACCCGGCTGCGACGATAAGCCGGACCTTCCAGATCAGAGTACTTTACAAGTCCGTCGCGGAACGATTTGACCATCATTTCCATTTTCAGGGCATCTTCGTCCGTCCAGTCGTTCGCCGGTTCAATTTCCGTCAGCGAAATGTTGATCGGATCAAAGCCATGCGTTACTCTTTCATCTTCCAGAACGAGGTCGATCGAGCTGGTTGGTGTATTTTCTTCCAGTTCGCCTGTCAATACCAATTCTTCTTCTTCAACAACAACGGGAGGAAGCTCTTCTTTTGGCTCTTCCACAACTACGGGAGTCGGCTCAGGCTGTCCTTTCACGCCTTTGAGCTGAATGCCCGGAATCGGCGATTCGATACTGTCGAAACCAGCCGCCACGACGGTAACCCGGAGCTTGTCGCCCAGCGAATCGTCGGTGATCGTACCCAGCTTAAACATACGAGCTTCGCCACCCACTTGTGAGAGCACATATTGCCAGATTTCGCGTTGCTCGCGCATGGTAGCCTCCTTCTTCTTGCTGGTAGCAAGCGTTACGAGGATTCTCTTCGCGCCACGAATATCGCGGTCGTTCAATAGCGGCGAATCGAGCGCTTCCTTGATCGCGTTCTGCGCGCGGTCGGCTCCGGTCGATTCCGAAGTACCCATTACCGACTGCCCCGCGCTTTTCAACACTTTCTCCACATCTTTGAAGTCGGTGTTGATATTACCGTTGGTGGTTATGATCTCGGAGATACTTTTCACGGCATTGAGCAAGATACCGTCCGCTTCCGCAAATGCCTGCGTCAACGTCATGTCCTCGTACAATTCTTCGAGCTTGTCGTTGAGCACCACGAGAACGGTGTCGCTATATTCTTTCAGCTGCTCGATCCCTTCGAGCGCCTGTTCTTTCTTGTCAAGTCCCTCCCAGGTATATGGCGCGGTTACCACGGCTACCGTCAGCTTGCCCATTTCCTTGGCCAACTGCGCGATTACGGGTGCGGCACCGGTTCCTGTTCCACCACCCATACCGGCGGTGATAAATACCATTTGTGTAGAGCCTCCCAGAAGACCTTTGATCTCCTCGATGGTTTCCAAAGCCGCTTCCTTGCCTTTCGTGGCGTCGGTACCGGCTCCCAGGCCTTGTGTCAAAGTGGCACCCAACTGGATTTTGACTGGTACCGGGCTGTTGGCAAGCGCTTGTCTGTCGGTATTACAAACTGCAAATTCTACATCCTTGATCTTTTTCTCAAACATGTAGTTCACAGCATTGCTACCACCGCCGCCCACACCAATCACCTTGATGATAGCCGGTTCACCGTGGCCTTCTCCGTTCGGGTCTTTGATGATTTCGTTCACTATATAGTCCTGGTCTAATGCGTGCAACAAGCTATTATTCATAATTCTTTCCGGGGTTGAGTATGCGTGATGATATCCTGTTAATAGTCTCCCAGACTCTCGTCTTTTTTACCAATAATGCCGGTAATGTTATCCCAAAACGTTCCATTACGTTTTGGTTGTTCTTTAACCTCCTTCACAGGCTCTTTCTGAACGACGTTGCCCGTATTGAATGCCGATGCGGGCTTGCACACCGATTTCACCCGTGGATCCACTGATTTCAATCCAGCCCAGGCCAGTCCGATAGCGGTATTAAACGAAGCGTTGCTTACCGCATCCGCCTTCGCCGTCCGTTCCAGGTTTTCGGGATAGCCCACGCGCACCGACATATCCGTAACCCTTTCGAACAATGCCTCGATCTCCGGAATATTCGCCGAGCCGCCGGTAAGGACGAGTCCGCCGATCAGTCTGTCGGCATACCCCGACTTGATGATCTCCGCATACACCATCGCCGCGATTTCTTTCAAACGCTCCTCGATAATCAATGCTACATTCTTTTTCAAAACCGGCTTCGGCTGGCGGCCTGCCAGGTAATTGATCAGGATTTCTACATTCAAAGGGACGTCTGCGGACACTGCCACGCCATATTCCTTTTTCAAATGCTCCGCATTCTCAAACTGAATCCCACAGCCGACTTCGAGGTCGGAGGTGATGTGCCGTCCACCGATCGGGAACGAGGCAATATGACGCACAATACGATCGTGGTAAATGATCACGTCCGTAGTATGGTCGCCGATATCCACCATCGCAATGCCGGCTTTCATTTCGTTGTCGGTCAACACGGCCAGGCTGGTTGCCAATGGGGCCAATACCAGCTTATCGCATTTCAACGCCTGATCCGCTTCCGCGAGGCTTTTCTTAGTACGCAATACCGACTGGCTGTTGGCAGATACCACCAGGAAGTTGCCTCCCAGCTTAATGCCTGTGCGGCCTACCGGCTCACGTACGCCTGTCGAGTTATCGACGGTGAAATCCATCGGCAGCACATGCAGCACATCGAAATTCGGTTCGATTTTCGCGCGGTACATATCGTCGACCAGCTGGTCTACATCCCGCTGCGTTACTTCCTCGCCCGACGATGCCGACGGGCGGATCACGCCGTCGCTCTGCGCGCTCACTTTCACGTGCGTGCCGCCAAAGCTCACATTGACTATTCCTATATCGAGATCGGACCGTGAACCGGCTTCTGCCAATGCTTCCTTGATCGCGCTGCCAACCTGTTTAATGTTTTCAACGGAGCCGTTTACCACTGCTCCCGACGGCACAGGGACTTCGCTGAAGCCCAAAATCTCGATATTGTTCCGGCGTGTCGCCGAGCCTTGCGCAGCCACCACCGTTATTTTAGTACTTCCAATATCTACCCCAACTACAATCTTATCGTGTGCCATGCTGATGGTGAATTATTATTCACAAACTATTTGATCTTGAAACTTAACACTAATCCTCTTATACCTGCCCCAATCCTTGCTAAGCACCTTATCATAAAAGATGCGCAGCTTTTTGAATTTGGACTCGAAATCCTCCGCCATCCCCAGTTCGATCCGTTGGTCGCCCAGTAATGTCGTAAGGTCTATCTCACCATCCTTATCCACATTCATTTGCGTAACCTGCGCTTTCCAGAACGGGTCCGTGTTCAGAAAACGCAATAACTCCAAAACCTGAGCGCCCTTTTCGGACCTCAGTTTTTGAGGGTTCTGGAAATACGCCCCTGAAACCAGTAACGTTCTTGCTGAATAACTATCTGATAGAGGAAAAAAAACGCCTTCATGGTTGATATAGTATCCCGAGGTGTTCCGCATTTCTCCATTATCCGACGTGTTAATCCAGCGCGCAAGCGGTTTCTCCTGCTCTACTTCGACTACTATATTGCCCCTGAGATCACGAAAAACCTGACATTTCTTGATCAATTTGTTGCGGCTGACACGGTTTTCCAGATCATGCAGGGCCACATCACTGAGCCTGGCCCCGATCAACGGATCGCCGCCGTTCTCGGTCAGCAGCATTTGTACATCCATTTGGTTCAGGAATCTTGTACCCGAATCGCCCTGGATCGATATTACGAGATTTGTACAACGCTGTTGGCCCAGCTTGCTTTCCGCCATACCGATGCCGGCAATTGGCAGAATAAGCCACAAACTACGCTTCAACAAAGTCCATGAATAGTCAAATTTACGTAACATCTTAGTAATATTAAAAATGCTTTGACTAATTATTCGCAACTGGATTTTGCAGCAAATCGCGTATCGGGCCCACCAAAGTATCGATGTCCCCGGCGCCTATCGTGACCACAATATCCGTATTTAATTCTTTTAAAAGTTGTAAAACTTCTTCTTTTGCAACCAGTTGTTTATCATTCGAGGTCACTTTGTCCAGGATCATTTCCGAATTGACGCCCTCAATCGGGAGCTCGCGCGCAGGATAAATATCAAGTAGCAAAAGCCGGTCCGCCAGCGATAAACTTTCTGCAAAGCCGTCGGCAAAGTCGCGCGTACGGGTGAACAGGTGCGGCTGAAAAATCGCCGTCACATGGCGCCCGGGGTACAGGCCCTTCACCGACGACAGGAATGCCTCGATTTCCGTCGGATGGTGGGCATAGTCGTCAATATATACATTCCCTTCTTCCTCTACCTGGTATTCAAAACGGCGCTTCACGCCACCGTAACTTTCCAGCGCTTCCTTGATTTTCGCCGGCTCCACACCCACATACAATGCGACGGCACTCGCCGCGATCGAATTTTCGATGTTATGGTAACCAGGGATTTTCATCGCAATGCCTTCGATCACACCGCCGGGGTAGATCAAGTCGAACACGAACCGCGCATTCTCGATGCGGATATTCTCCGAATGGTATGGACCGCTATTTAAGGAATAGGTAAACACCTTCGCCTTGCAGCTGTCTGCGATTTCCAGTCCTTCCCGCATGAACAATGCGCCATTCTCGTCGATCTGGCTCACATAATCGCGGAACGATTCGAGCACGGCTTCGTGCTTGCCGTAAATATCGAGGTGGTCGGCGTCGGTGGATGTTACAATCGCGATTTCCGGGAATAATGTGAGGAAAGAGCGGTCGAATTCGTCGGCTTCTACTACACAAAAAATCTCTTCCAGCTTGTCGGTAGGTTCATTGAGCAGCAGGTTCGTGCCGTAGTTTTGGGTGATACCTCCCAAAAACGCCGTGCTATTCACATGCGCGTGACGCAGGATATGCGCTACGAGCGAGGACGTGGTCGTTTTCCCGTGCGTACCCGCGACGCCGATCGTTCTCAGGTTTTTAGTTAAAATGCCTAAAACCTGAGAGCGTTTCAGGATCATGAAATTCTCATCCCTGAAATAAAGCATTTGCTTGTGCTGCACAGGCACAGCGGGTGTGTACACGACGAGCGTTTGGTGCGGATCGGCTTTAAAATCCGCCGGAATCGTCGATATTTCATCTTCAAGCGTCACCGGAATGCCTTCCTCAATGAGCTTGCCCACCAGCGGCGTCATCGTTTTGTCATAGCCGGCCACTTCAAAGCCATTAGCCTTAAACCAACGGGCCAGCGCGCTCATTCCGATCCCGCCTATTCCTACAAAATAGATATATTTCCAGTTTGTCACAGAGGATGACATCATATTCAAGTCTTGGGTTATTGAATCAAATTAAAAACTTCCGCGGCAATATCGTCGGCTGCGCTCGGGCGGGCCAGTTTGTTGATATTCGTCTGTAATTCGCGTTGGCGCGTCACATCATCGAGCAATGCCAATGCCTGATCCACCAGTCTCGTGCGTGCTTCGGAGTCCTTCACCAAAATAGCTGCATTGCTATCGACAAGGTTCATCGCATTCTTGGTTTGATGGTCTTCCGAGGCATACGGGAACGGCACGAGGATGGCCGGCTTCGCAGCAAGGCACAACTCCGAAACCGACAACGCACCGGCGCGTGATACCACCACGTCGGCCACGGCATAGGCGAGATCCATCGTGTAGATAAAGTCAAATGCTTTCACCCGGTCGGTTCCCAACTTTTCGATAGCGGCTTTGGCCTTGTCGATATCATTCTTGCCGGTTTGCCATAATACCTGATACCCGGCCTCGACCAAGCGGCCCAGTCCTTCGGCAATACTTTCATTGATGGAACGCGCGCCGAGACTACCACCCATCACGAACAGTGTTTTTGCGCCCTCATTCAATTCAAAATGCTCCAAAGCGGCAGCGCGCTTTAAATGCACATAAGTAATGTCGCTCCGAACGGGATTACCGAGCATGGTGATTTTCTCCTTCGGAAAAAACGCGTCCATACCGGGGTAAGCCACGCATATTTTGGCGGCTCGTTTAGCAAGCATTTTGTTGGTAACGCCTGCATAGGAATTCTGTTCCTGGATCAAGGTGGGAATGCCCGCCATGGACGCCATCATGAGCAATGGCCCGCTTGCGAAGCCGCCTACGCCCACGGCTACATCAGGTTTGAAGTCTTTGATCACCGCCCGGGCCTTCATCAGGCTTCGAAGCATCTTGAACGGGAGTGTGAGGTTTTCCAGCGAAAGACTTCTTTTAATACCCGCAATGGGAAGCCCCACAATTTTATAACCTGCCCGGGGGACTTTTTCCATCTCCATTTTGCCCAAAGCGCCCACAAACAGGATTTCCGTGTCCGGCTCCCGGTGCTGCAATGCATTGGCAATGGCGATAGCCGGATAAATATGCCCGCCGGTGCCCCCCCCGCTGATAATGATTCTTTTTGCCATGTTAGATGCGTTTTTCCTCCACGATTTCGCCCCGGCTCACGCTGAGGATCATGCCCATTGCAATACCCGTAAATAGCAGCGACGTTCCCCCCTGACTAAAAAAAGGCAGCGTTTGTCCCGTCACCGGCACTAATCCGACCGTTACGGCCATCGCCGAAAAGGCCTGGCTCACCACGATGAATGTAAGCCCGGCGGAGAGCAGCCCACCGAATGGCCGTTTGGTCGCCTCGATCGCCTTCAGGCCGCGGTATAATAGGATCAGGTAAAGGATAATCAACGCTGTTCCGCCCAGTGTGCCGTATTCCTCTACCGCCACCGCGAAAATGAAGTCTTTTTGAGGCTCCGGCAGGAAGCGGCGCTGGCGGCTTTTGGAAACACCCTCTCCATATAACCCGCCGCGCGCCATAGCCATGTAGGATTGCTGGGATTGGTACACGACCACGTCCTTATCAAAAAAAGTAGAAATCCGGCTTTGCGCTGTTCCGGAACGCTGCGTGGAGTTGAGCAAAATGGCGATCGTCGCGAAGAACACCAGACCGAGCGCAGTAAATGCCAGGTAATGCAGCGGAACTTTGCCCACGAACATCAGCAAAAAACAAATGCCCGCCAGCATCACGGCCGTCGATACGTTACTCACGAAGATCAACCCACACACAACGCCTACGAGCGCGAGCGGCTCCATAAAGAGCTCGCGGGTATTCCAGCCGCCTTTGATATGCCGCGCCAGTATCAGCGACAAGTGTGCTACCAATGCCACTTTGGCCCATTCGGAAGGCTGAAAGCGTTGGCCGATCACCGGAATCTCGATCCAGCGGGCCGCGTCGTTCACCGATCGCCCAAAAAACATCGTGAATATCAAAAGCAGGATGGAGCTCCAAACGGCAAGCCGCGTCACATACACAAATTTGATGTAAGGAACGCGGTGGACGAAATACATCACACCGAGCGATAGTACGCACAACAATGCATGTTTATAGAGGTAATATTCGGTATTACCGTCCATCTGGCTGTAAGCGTCCTTGACAGAGGCGCTGTACACCACCACAATGCTCCACATCAGCATAATAATGCATATCCCCCATATCCAGGGATCGCCTTTGAGGTTTTTGCTAAACCATGCCTGGGTATCTTCCCTTGTTTTGTTCAGGAAATCCATGTCGTTTGGCGGCTAAATTTGTTGTCAGGTATAGTCGGGAATGGTCAATTATTGTCAGGGATGGTCATTGGATGAGCTTTCTGACAGCAGCTTTAAATTGATCGCCCCGGTCTTCGTAGTTTTTGAACAAGTCAAAACTCGCGCAAGCGGGCGAAAGCAGAACGATATCCCCCGGTACGCCCCATTCCCGTCCTTTATTGACGGCGTCCTGGACGTCCTCGGTCGCATATATTTGCGGGACTTTGCCTGAAAAGTAATTTTCCAGCTTCGCCGGATCTTTTCCCAGCACAATCAGTCCTTTTACTTTTTCCTTTACCAGTTCGTCGATTTGTGAATAATCATTCCCTTTATCCACACCACCGGCAATCAGGATCACCGGCTGGTCGAAACTACCCAACGCATAGAATACGGAATCGACGTTGGTAGCCTTGGAATCATTAATGTACGTCACATCATCGATCACTTCCACCTGCTCCAGACGATGGGGTGCATTGGTGAATGATTTCAAGCCTTCGCTGATCTTTTCCGCATCGATCCCGAGCAGCTGCGCGACCGAAATTGCTGCCAGCGCATTGATCGCATTGTGCGGGCCTTTGATCGGTAGCTCGTTAAATGCCTGCTCAAATGCACGGCCATTGACATTGGAAATCAGCTGACCGTTTTCAAGGTACGAGCCCGATCCCGATACATTTTCCAGCGAAACCTGTACTTTCCCAACCGCCGGGTTTCTCTTTTCGAGCTCCTTTCCAATCACTTCACTTTCTTTATAATAAATGAAATAGTCCGAGGCGGTTTGGTTACGGATAATATTAAACTTGGAATTTACATAATTCTGAAAATCATACCCATAACGATCCAGGTGATCGGGAGTGATATTCAGGAGGAGAGAAATATAAGGATGGAAATCGACAATGTTGTCGAGCTGGAAGCTACTGATTTCCAATACATAATAATCAAAATGCTTTTCAGCAACTGCCCACGCGAAACTGTCTCCGATATTGCCTGCGAGGCCCACATTGAGCCCTGCGGTTTTGAGCAAATGATAGGTAAGTAATGTAGTGGTAGTCTTGCCGTTACTGCCCGTGATCGCGATCAGCTTCGCATCCGTGTAGCGCGAGGCAAATTCGATTTCAGAGATCACCGGAATGCCCTTTTCTTTCAATGCGACGATGAGAGGCGCCTTATCCGGAATACCCGGGCTTTTCACCACGAGGTCACTTTCCAGGATGCGTTCCTCCGAATGCTGTCCTTGTTCAAACGGAATATTTTCACTGTTCAGAATGTCAGCGTATTTCTGATGCAACTGGCCCTTATCCGATAAAAAAACTTCAAAACCTTTGGATTTCGCAAGAATCGCGGCACCGGCGCCGCTTTCCCCGCCACCCAGAATCGTCACCTTTTTTTGCACAAGAATCGAATTAAAACGTTGAACAATCTGCAATAACCACGAAGGTAAATCTTTTGCCGAAAACTTCTTTTAATGCCCTCCCAATAACATGGATAAAAAAAGAGGCACACGAAATATGCCTCTCTTTTACTATTTATGAACTTTAACTAGTTCTACTCCTTCTTCAATGATTGCGATAATTTCAACCTGTTGGCCGCTTTTACGATCAGGAATATCACCCAGGCAATGAGCAGAAATTGGATGAGTGTCTGGATAAAGTTTCCGTATCGGATCGCTACTTCCGGCGTTTCGCCGACAGCTTCTTTCAGCACCACCTTAAGTTGTGTAAAATCCACTCCACCGAGGATGAGCCCCAGGATCGGGTTTAAAATGTCTTCCACCAGCGAAGTAGTGATTTTTCCAAATGCGGCACCGATCACGACACCGACAGCGAGGTCGAGCACATTCCCTTGTGCAATAAACGTTTTGAACTCCTTTAGCATAACAAGATGAGGTTAGTTGATTAGATTAAAAAGCGAACAAAAAGCCTATGCTGAGGGCCTGAGCAAACTGTATCTTGTTGCTCTGGTCTTCGTCGTAAACCATAATGGCACCGAGGTTGACATTGACATACTTGTTGATCTTCGCTGTCAGCTGGGCGTCCAAACGGTTATCTATATTCAGGGGGTGCTTGAAACTCGAAAACATCAGGTACCGGAATTTCAGGTTGACGTCCTTCGCTATATCCTTGTCAAAATTGGCTACCAGCTGGATCAATGCGGCTTCCGTACGCACGCGCTTGCCGATAGGCACGCCATAGTTCTTCTGGTCGGGGGTATTCACATATAGCTCCTTGTCGACAACGATGGTCTGCCGCAGTGCCCCGGGCGCGAGGTCCACAAAGAAATAGGGAACGGGGCGGTATTCGATACCAATCGCCTCGGTCAGATAAGCGGGGGCTAAAATGCCTGATACTTTTTTCTTGACATCGCTGGTGTCTGAATATTCATAACCGTTACCAAACTGCGAAAGGAAGTTAACATTGGCGAAAAGGCTCCATTTGGAGGTCAGTTCGCGGTTATACTTGGTATCGAAGAATATCCGGTCGACGTTTTTACGGCTTTGCTGGCCCTTGTTACGAACGACACCATACTGTCCCTGGAAGTCATTCCGCCAAGAATTCTTACCTACTTTTTTCTCGTTCAATGCATTCAGGAAAAGTCCCAGCGCAATGGAGTTTACACCACCACCCGTCCAGTTGGAACTGAAAGAGCCCTGGTTCAGGTTGGCGCCGAATTCGATTTTGTGCCAGGCGGTGTCATTAGCGGTTTTCAAACGGCCGGAATTGATCGAATTGGAGAGATCAACTTTATTTTGGGAAACGGCAGGGAATGTGAGAAGTGCAAGTAAAGTTAGGGCAATAAAGGATGTGCGTTGAAGTTTTTGGCTCATAGTCAATGTGTTTAGTGGGACCATACTCATTAAATTTCCACGGTTTACAACTAACAAATGAGGAGGTTTACGGCCAAAGTAAAGCAATTTCTGACGCTTTCAAAAAAATTTACCGCCTTCTGAAAGGTTATGATACCACTTGCGAAGCTTCCTGCGCGACCGCATCAGACGCATTTTAACCGCACTTTCGGTGATCTTGAACAGGCTTGCAATGTCGCGGATACTGCGGTCGTCGAGATACCGGAGGTAGATCATCGCCTTGTCTTCCAGCCCGAGCAAATCGAGCGCTTCTTTCAGCATCATCAGGTTCAGTTCTTCCTCAAACAGGCCTTGCAGGCAAAGGTCTTCTTTTCCGACGCATTCGGGCGTTTCCGCCTCGTGCACGAGTATAACCCTGCGCTTGTTTCCGCGCGCGAGGTCCATACAATGGTTATGAGTAATGGTAAAAAGCCAGGTGGAGAATTTGGCGCCGGTCCTAAAAGAGCCCATTTTATGGATGAGTTTAAGAAAGACGTCGTGCATAATGTCTTCGGCGCGGGTCGCGTCTCTGGTGAGTGTGACACATTTCTGATAGACCTTGACGGCATAACGCTCGTAAAGTTTCTGGAAATGACGATTATCCCTTGATTCGAGGAAGAGTCTAACTAATTCTTCATCTGTCGAATTATGCTCCGAACAGGAATTGCTCCGTAAATCAACCATTCTGCCTGATGAAATGCCGCCGATAGCGTGTGTAGAAAATTAAATTGCATTTAACTTTCTGTAAATATGAAAAAACAACGCCTGGTATACAAATTAGATACCAGGCGTTGTCAATATATTTTGCTGCTGAAAAGGCTTATCCGCCGATCGCTACACGTTTGAATGAGGTTACAGACAAACCTTTTGAAGTTTTCTCAAGCAGCTGACGGATAGTCAGTGAAGAATCCTTCACGAACTCCTGGTTCAACAGGGTGCTGTCTTTGTAAAACTTCTGAAGTTTACCCTGAGCGATTTTCTCAAGCATTGCCTCAGGCTTACCTTCCGCACGAGCCTGCTCTTTACCCACTTCGATTTCGCGCTCGATAGTAGCAGCGTCGATACCGTCTTTGTCAAGCGCAACCGGCTTCATAGCGGCAATCTGCATTGCTACGTCTTTACCAAGTTCTGCAACATCCGTTCCGTTTACGCCGGCGAATGCTACCAACACACCCAATTTACCGTTTGAGTGGATGTAAGGGACAACTTTGTCAGCTGTTACGTTCTCGTAAGCGCTGATTTCCAGTTTCTCTCCCAGTTTACCTGTCAGTTCAACCATGTGCTCTGACACAGGACGACCGTCAGCCAAAGTTGCAGCCAAAAGGGCATCTTTGTCAGCGATGTTATCGGCTACTGCTTTGTCAAGGATAGATTGCGCAAGGTTTTTGAAATCTTCCACGTTCGATACGGGCTCGGTTTCACAAGCCAAAGCAACGAGTTTACCATTGGTACCGTCTTCGCTGATGTTGATCAGCACAGTTCCTTCTGATACCGCATTGTCGGCACGTTTTGCAGCAACTTTCTGTCCTTGTTTACGGAGAATATCAACGGCTTTGTCGAAATCGCCATCTGCTTCCTGCAGGGCTTTTTTACAATCCATCATGCCCGCGCCGGTCATCTGGCGGAGTTTGTTTACATCTTGTGCGGTAATTGCCATGATCTGATAAGAATTTTGTATTAATGTTTTGTATTGAAATGACCTTTAACCGGAGATTATCAATTGGTTAAGGAATCGCATTTCGGAGAATTTTAAAAAAATGTAGCCCATAGCAAGAGGCTATGGGCTACCGTATATGTCAAGTATGGCGGGTCATTTGAAATTTACGCCATATTGCCCTTTTACTCTTCGTCGGATTCAGCAACTTCTGCTTCTGCGGCAACTTCGGCGCGAGGGGCTGCCTCTTCACCTTTGTCAGCTGCGCGTTTCGCTTCTTCTTCCTCTACCAGGCGCTGATCGTCTTTGTCTTGTTTGCGTTCCATCAAACCTTCTTCGATAGCCTTACCGATCGCCAGCGTGATCAACGAGATTGCTTTGTAAGCATCGTCGTTAGATGGGATAGGGAAGTCAACCAATTCAGGGTTTGAGTTGGTATCGCAGATCGCAAAAATAGGGATGTTCAATCTTTTTGCTTCTGCAACCGCAATGTGCTCGCGTTTTACATCAACGATGAAAAGTGCCGCTGGAAGGCGAGTAAGGTCCGCTACACCACCTAGTACTCTTTCCAGTTTCTCCTTTTCACGTGTAAGCATCAGGCGTTCTCTTTTCGCAATATTGCTAACCGTGGCTTCGTCTTTCAGCATCTTCTCGAGAGTCTGCATTTTTTTCAAAGACTTGCGAATCGTGCCAAAGTTTGTCAGCATACCACCCAACCAGCGATCGGTTACGTAAGGCATTTTAAGGCGTTTCGCCTCTTCCGTTACGATTTCCTGCGCTTGTTTTTTAGTAGCAACAAACATGATCTTACGTCCTGAACGAACGATCTGTTTCAACGCAGCTTCCGCTTCGTTCAAGCAGCTCAAAGTTTTGTTCAGGTCAATGATGTGGATCCCGTTCTTCTCCATGAAGATATACGGAGCCATCCGTGGATCCCACTTGCGGGTAAGGTGACCAAAGTGGACACCTGCATCCAATAGTTCTTTATATTCTATTTGTGCCATTGCCAAATTTGATTTAAAATATTTTTAGACTTGTTACGCAGCACGAAGCATCGGGCACGATAAGCGACGTCTGGACAATTTTTCTGTCATTTGTTGTCATTTGTAGTCAGGTATTGTTCTAATAAACCAGAAAACAACGAATGACCATTCTTGACTATAAATGACTACACTTGACTCTTCTGACCACCGCATGGCCATTTCTGACCACACATGACCAATTGATATTAACGTTTCGAGAACTGGAATCTTCTGCGAGCCTTAGCGCGTCCGTATTTCTTACGCTCAACCATACGTGGGTCACGGGTAAGGAATCCTTCTTTTTTCAATGCGCCACGGAATTCGCCGTTGTATTGAACCAGTGCACGTGAAACCGCCATACGGATAGCTTCCGCCTGGCCTGAGATTCCACCACCTCTTACGTTTACTTTGATATCGTAACCATTTCCACCTGAGATTGTCGCGAACGGTTGTTGCAACACGATCTGGTGTACTTCAAATGGGAAATATTCTTTGTAATCACGACCGTTTACTTTAATGTCGCCTTTACCGGGTGTAAGGTAAATACGAGCAACGGCTGTTTTTCTTCTACCTATTGTGTTGATCACTTCCATGAATTACAATTGGATTTGCTTTGGTTGCTGTGCGCTGTGCGGGTGTTCTGCGGCAGCGTAAACAAACAGGTTTGTAAATAAACGACGTCCCAAACGGTTCTTTGGAAGCATGCCTTTCACGGCTTTCTCGATCACACGCTCAGGGTGTTTTTCGAGCAACTCGCGAGGAGTTTGAAAACGTTGACCTCCTGGGTAACCTGTGTGGCGAACATAAACCTTGTCCGTCATTTTCTTACCTGTCAACTTGATCTTATCGGCGTTGATAACGATAACGTTATCACCACAATCCACGTGAGGAGTGTAGCTTGCTTTGTGTTTGCCTCTGATAATTTTAGCAACTTCGCTGGCCAGACGACCAAGAACTGCATTTTCAGCATCCACAACAATCCACTCCTTGTTTACTGTGTTTTTGTTCGCCGAGATGGTTTTGTAGCTTAACGTATCCACGATTAACAAAAAATTAAATTGATTTTCAATAATTTACACTGTAACAAGACAGTCCATCGCAAAATGGGAGTGCAAATATAGAGTTTAACAAATTGAATTACAAGTATGTTTGTGAAATTCATTTGTCAATTCCCTAATCCAAAGGCCAATGCGACGTACGGAAGGCCGTAAAGTTTGGACACATGTCGCTGGTTGTTATCGAGGTAAACGTTGAAACCGTCGCTTTTTTTCGTGGTGTAGGTAAGCCGGGTATAAGCGTAACCGAGCTTCACGCCCACTCTCCGGGTTGCCATAAAACGCACAAATGCTTCCGACTGCCCGGTGTTCCTGCGCAGGGCTAACGGCAATGCATTGAAGAGCGTAGGTTTGCTGGCCAGCCACTGATTATAATTGGGTGCACCGGTACCGTTTGTGGGAACATTCTTCTCATAGTACCCATGCCTCTTCGAGCCGTAAGTCAGTCCAAGCAGGTCGGTATTCACACCGATATCGAGTTTCCAGAAGCTCACGTTCACACCTGCGACAAAGCTGAGCCCATTGACAGAAACGTCCCGGTATTCCAGATAATCCTTGATGCCTGCCATGCGCTCGGTGTAGAGGTTTGTCCTACCGTCGTAGAGCCCCCATGCCCTGAAACCGACACCAATCCGCAGCCACGGTAACCGCTGCGAACCTATTTCCTCGTGATACATGACAGAGGGTGCCCACGAGTTGCTCCCTAAGCTGGCACCGACATCCACACCGGCAGCAATCGGGGAAGTATATTGTGCGTGTGTGGAAGTGGCATTCAGTAATAAAATGATCAGTAGTCCTTTTAAAATTTTCATTGCTGAACCCATAGTTAGATGATGAATGCTACAATAATAACTCATACCCGAAAGAAATTGCGGGTTATCCGTTTGCAAGCGGTTATATTGCTACTCTGCGGATTATCCGGGGGCAATTTGCTCGCGCAAAGCTCCGATCAGCTGGGATTTGTGCCGCTTTTCAACGGTAAAAACCTGAACGGATGGGTTGACGTGAACACCTCCAAAGAAACCTGGAAAGTCAAAAACGGGACATTAATATGCTCCGGCAAACCGATTGGCGTCATGCGCTCCGACCGGCAATATGAAAACTTCATCCTCGAAGTAGAGTGGAAACATATGGAAGCCGGTGGCAACTCGGGCGTATTCATTTGGAGCGAGGGTACTCCACAGGAACACGACCCGCTCACCAAGGCCATCGAAGTGCAAATGCTCGAACTCGAATATGCCCCGCAACATAATGCTACCGAAGACTACGTGCACGGCGAGCTCTTTCCGACCATGGGTATGACCGCCATCCCCGACAATCCGCGCGGCATCCGCAGCAAATCCCTGGAAAAGCGCTGCAAAGGCAAAGGCGAATGGAACAAATATGTGGTTGTAGCCGTGGATGGTACCGTAAAACTGTCCGTCAATGGCAAATTCGTGAACGGCCTCCGTGCCTCCGAGCGCAAGAAAGGCTACATCTGCCTCGAAGCCGAAGGCGCCGAAATCCATTTCCGGAACATGCGGATCATGGAATTGCCGGGCGGGATTACTACGCCGGAGCAAGTGGCACCGGTGGTGCATTGATTTGGGAAGTTGCCTTTCTCCGAATATCTTGTTGAAGATTTCAATCTGTTGACATGAAAATCTCCTTCATAGGCGCTGGTAACGTCGCCTGGCATCTGGCGCAGGCGTTTGAGGACGCGGGGCATTGGATTTGCGAGGTGTACAGCCGCGACACGCAGAAAGCGCGTCAGCTGGCTTCTTCTTTATATGATACCAATATCCAGCCCGATCTCAATTTCTCGGAAAGCGAAGCCGAAGTGATCGTAATCGCCGTCACGGATGACGCCATCGAGAGCGTGATCCAGCGCATTGTGTTGCCCGAAGGCGTCATACTCGTGCACACTTCCGGCACACGCTCTCTGGCTGAATTTCAGAAACTTGTGGAGATTTACAGCGACGTATATGTCCACACGGGCGTGTTCTATCCTTTGCAGACATTCACAAAGGACGTCGAAATGGATTACAGCGAGCTCCCGTTCTGCATCGAATCGCGGAATGAGCTCATTGAAGGAAAGCTAATGCAGTTGGCGTCGAGTGTGAGCAATAATGTAACCCGGATGGATTCCGACGAACGCTTCATTCTGCATGTAGCAGCTGTTTTTGCGAGTAATTTCACCAATTACATGCTCACCATCTCCCACGACCTGCTCGAACGGGAGCAACTCAACTTCGATCTGCTGAAACCACTCATTCAAACCACTATTTACAAAGCGCTGGCTTCCGAAGACCCCTCGATCGGCCAAACCGGCCCGGCACGGCGAGGTGACTGGAAAACCACCGCACGCCACCTCGAATATTTACAGGAGACCAACGAGGATTATACGGAAATATACCGCCTGCTTACCGACAAGATCCGCAACCTCTACATTTCAAAATAATAAGTAGCCGCACCGTCACGAAAAAAGTTAGGCTATATTTGCAGGATTCACAATTCTGCTATTCATGGATTCGACTTTAACGGAACGTTTCAAGCGCATTACTACCTTCATTTTTGATATCGACGGCGTCATGACCGACGGCAGCGTCATTGCCCTGGAAACCGGCGAGCAGCCCCGCATTTTCAACGTGCGAGATGGCTACGGCATCAACCGGGCGATCAGAATGGGTTACCGCGTGGCGATCATCTCCGCGCAGAGCCAGGTAGGCGTTCGGAAACGCCTCGAATACCTGGGTGTTTCCGATATCTTCATCGGCACATCACCGGACGGCAAACTCCCGGTTTTCAAAAAATACCTGGCCGAAACCGGCCTTACCGAAGACGAAATCGTATTCATGGGCGACGACTTGCCCGATTATGAGGTCATGCGCACGAGCGTAATGGGCGCGTGCCCCGCCGATTCCGCCGACGAAATCCTTGCTATCGCTGATTATATTTCCCCAAAAAACGGCGGCCGCGGCGCCGTTCGCGACCTGATCGAACAGGTTATGAAAGTGCAGGGGAAATGGATGGCCTGGTTTGAATAAAAAGCTTGGTGGTGGACAAGAAAAAGCGCTATTTCCCGAATCTGAACGGTATCCGTGCCATTGCCGCATCGCTGGTGGTATTTCACCACCTCGAACAGGCCAAGCACGCATTGGGCATCGCCAACGTGTACGATATGCCCATTATCCAGCATGCAGGAAGGCTTGGTGTGGGGTTGTTCTTCGTATTGAGTGGTTTTCTGATCACCTATTTGCTGCTCGAAGAGCGTGGGCGGTTCGGGGATGTTGACGCCAAAAAGTTCTATCTGCGCCGCGTATTCCGCATATGGCCTATTTACTTTCTCATCATAGGGTTATCATTCTTCGTTTTTCCCCACATTCCGATATTCGATTACCCGGGCATTGAAGAAAAGCTGACCGTAAACCTGCCCGAGCGGCTCACGTTGCTGCTTTTGGTACTGCCCAACTTCGCATTTGTTCTGTACGATCTGCCCTACTGGTGCGCGCAAACGTGGTCCATCGGCGTGGAAGAGCAATTTTATTACCTCTGGCCGTGGCTGATCAAATATCCTAAAAAGCGGATCCCGATATTCATTTTCTTCCTCGCATTAACGGCTGGCCTGCTTTACCTCGGACTGGAAATGGTCGACCCGTCGGAAGAAACCCGCAAATCGATGATCACCACATTCCTCGGCCAGTTCCGCATTCAGACGATGGCGCTGGGCGGGGTATGCGCTTGGCTGGTTTATAATGATAAATTGAAATTCCTCGGTTTCATTTTCCGGAAAGACGTGCAGATCATCGCATACACAACCCTGCTTGCATTGTTCTTTTCCGGCGTGCATTTCTTTGGATTCCTCGAAGTATATGCGCTTTTCTTCGCATTTTTTGTACTGAATGTCTCTTGCAATCCGAATACAATTGTGCATTTGGGGCATCCGGTGATGGATCATCTGGGCAAGATTTCCTACGGGCTTTACATTTACCACGTAGCGGTGATCGTGGTAATCATTAACCTTCTGACGATGTATTCGCCGAAATGGGAAGGATTGGTTTACCAGGCAGTCCTTTATATACTGAGCTTCGCCGGCTCTGTCGCGGTGGCTACTTTTTCTTTTAATTATATTGAAAAACCACTCCTTGCATACAAGGACCGCAAGTTCGGCCGCTAGTTATTTCACTTTCGGCAGTTCCGACATCGTGTAG
Organism: Dyadobacter fermentans; assembly: GCF_019924045.1. Taxonomy (GTDB): domain Bacteria; phylum Bacteroidota; class Bacteroidia; order Cytophagales; family Spirosomataceae; genus Dyadobacter; species Dyadobacter fermentans_A. The sequence continues at coordinate 131,332 of NZ_JAHXBN010000006.1, forward strand.
AATTTCAAATGCTGCTTGTCCGCCTCGCGCAAAACCGCAGCCAGAAAACTTACGTTAAAACCATATTTGCCATTCTCAGGCTCGTTGTATAGCGGCTCATGCCCGAAAACCATCAGCGCAGTGCCATTTTCTTTTGCTTCCTGAATCGCCTCCACGATTTCCTCTTCGGTTACCTCGTCATAGTCGATCATGAGCGCAGCCACTTTTTGCTCACCGTCGAACGCGTAGTAGATTGCATTCATCCACCGGGGTGGCCAGGTGTAAAGCTGAAAGCCCTTATACTTCCTCCTCGAAATAGCAACATCCCGCAGAATCGTAAAACCCTTTGCCAAAAGCACAGAATCCACAAGATCGTTGTGGTTCCCACCGGGGTGCGCATAGGAAGTTGGTTTAAAACCTGCCGCATTCATGTGGCGAAGACCCGGTTCGAGCTCGGCTTCAATATACCCTTTCGGTCCGCCGGCAGCCATTAATTCAGTAGATTTAGCGTGGACTGTTCCATGGAAACCTATTTCGTGACCCTCTTTTTCAAGCTGTTTCAGCATCGCCACTTCTTCCGTATTCAGACTATCGGGGCAAGTAATGAAGAAGGTCGCTTTGGCATTATATTTCTGGAACAATGGCCTGAGTTGGTACCATTCTTTGATGAAATGGTCGTCGAATGAGATGGCAATGCCGCCCGCGCCAGGCTTTCCGGATGGGCTTCCGCAGCCCCAGAATGCGCTCGCCAGCACGAAGAGCAGTAGCCCCCGCAACCCATTCGGTGCATTGGAAGACGTTTGAGTGTATTTCAAAACTTCGGAAATGATCTGTTATTTTCGCTAAATTAATGACACGGATGAAAATACTCCACACCGCCGACTGGCATATCGGCAAAAAGCTCGATAACTTTTCCCGCCTCGACGAACAGCGCCTCGTCCTCGAAGAAATCTGCGAAATCGCCGAACGTGAGGCCGTCGACGCGATCATCATCGCCGGTGACTTGTTCGACAACTTCAACCCATCGTCCGAAGCGACCGAGCTTTTGTACAGTACATTACACCGCCTTTCGGCCAACGGTACCCGCGCGGTGATCGCCATCGCCGGCAACCACGATTCCCCCGAGCGCATACAGGTACCCGACGCGCTTGCGAAGGTTTGCGGCATTCTGTTCGTCGGCTTTCCTAATACGGAAGTCAAGCCGTTCTGCACACAGGGCAAAGTGGATATAGTCAAAACGGCACCGGGATTTATTGAAATCAAACTACCTAATGCCCCCTTCCCCTTGCGCGTACTGCACACGCCCTACGCGAACGAGCAGCGTTTGAAAACATTCCTCGGCGTGGAAGAATCGGAAGAAGCATTACGTATTCATTTGCAGGAACATTGGCAAAACCTGGCCGATCAATATCTCGATGATCAAGGCTTTAACCTGCTGGCAACGCATTTGTTCGTCATGCAAAAGGGCGGCCCCATGCCCGAAGAGCCCGACGACGAGCGTCCGATCCTGCACATCGGCGGCGCCCAGGCCATTTACACCGAGAACTTCCCGAAACAGGTGCATTATATTGCATTAGGGCATCTGCACCGGTTTCATCAGGTCGATAAGATGCCGGCGCCATCCGTATATTCCAGCAGCCCGCTAGCATACAGTTTCTCGGAAGCGAATCAGAACAAGTATGTGATATTGATTGAAGCGGAAGCCGGAAAGCTGGTCGGTTATACGCCTATTGAGCTTTTGAAAGGCAAAAAGCTGCGCCGGAAGAGTTTTCATAGCATTGATGAGGCCATCGAATGGCTTGGCGAGCATTCAGAAGATTTGATTGAACTGACTATCATTTCTGACAATTATCTGGAAGCATCCGACAAAAAGCGGTTAATGGAAGCGCATTCGGGTATTATTCAGATTATTCCTCAGATTAAAAAGAGCGAGGTGGCAGATACGTCGGCGGAAGTTGATCTTTCGCTGAGTATGGAGAAGTTATTTCAAGAGTATTTCAAAAGCAAAAATAAGGGCCAGGAGCCCTCCGAGGGCTTAATGGAGGTTTTTCGCGAAGTGCTGGGCAGCGAAGCGGAGTAGCAAGAGCATGTAGCAATGGCGCGAAGGTCTCCTTCGTGCCTACTATTCGCAGGCCTCCGGCCGGCCCATACCGAAGACGCTTTTGCACAAATGACCGGCCGGAGGCCTACGAATAGCGTGTGCAAAGCGTGGAGCTTTGCATCGTCGCACAAAAAAGCGGGTTACTCCTTTTGGAATAACCCGCTTTCTGTCCTATTTGGTCTTGATGAATATCAGCTAGCTCTTTTCAGCTTCGCTTCAATGGTTTGCTGTGTATGCGGCACGATGCGCAGACGCTCTTTTGGGATCAGTTTGCCGGTGTCGATGCAAATGCCGTAGGTACCGTTTTTGATGCGGATCAGCGCATTTTCGAGCTGTACCGAATATTTTTGAAGACGCGCGGCCAATTGGCTCAAATTCTCACGTTCACTGGCATCTGCCCCATCCTCCACTAATTTGGCTGCTCCGGCTGTTACGTCCGTGCCACTATCGTTCTTTTTGCTCAATCCTGTTTTGATGTATTCGAGCTCACTTCTTGTCGCTTCCAGCTTCCCACGTATCAGCTCTTCAAACTCCTTTAATTCTTCCTCTGAATATCTTGTTCGTTCTTCTTGCATAATCTGAATTGATTTGTTAGTCTACATCAAGGAGCGTTCAAAGCACAAAAGTACTAGTATTCTGCCTATTTCGGAATAGTATTTAATTAATAACCACTTTCAAATGAGAAACTTACTAACACTGACATCAGGGGCTATAATCAACAAAGCCAAAACCTGGGTCGGTAATGGCTTTGCTGAGAATCTCTGAAGATTATTTATAAAGCACCGATTTTACGGCCTCCACTGTGCGCTTCACGCTCGGCAGGATCTCTTCGATCAACGTAGGCGCATAAGGCAGAGGCACGTCGCGGCTGTTCACGCGGATCACCGGCGCATCCATATAATCAAATGCATGGCGTTGAATATGGTAAGCGAGTTCCGAAGAAATAGCAGCCAACGGCCAGGCTTCTTCCACTACCACACAGCGGTTGGTTTTCTTAACTGACTCGATCACGGTAGCGTAGTCGATCGGGCGAACAGTGCGCAAATCAACCACTTCTACGTCGATACCTTCTTTTTCCAGTTGAAGCACCGCCGGCATGACCACGCGGGGTATCATTTTACCGAAAGAAACGATGGTAACATCTTTACCCTGGCGTTTGATATCGGCTTTGCCCAGTGGAATGAGGTATTCTTCCTCAGGTACCGCCATTTTATCACCGTACATCACCTCCGATTCCATGAAAATCACGGGGTTGTTGTCGCGGATGGATGATTTCAAAAGACCTTTCGCGTCGTAAGGGTTCGAAGGAACGACCACTTTCAGACCGGGGGTGTTGGCAAACCAGTTTTCGAAGTTCTGGGAGTGCTGTGCACCCAGCTGACCTGCATTACCGGTAGGTCCGCGGAACACGATCGGGCAACCATACTGGCCGCCTGACATCGAAAGAATTTTCGCCGCACTGTTGATGATCTGGTCGATCGCCACGAGCGAGAAGTTGAACGTCATGAACTCGACGATCGGGCGCAGGCCGTTTCCGGCAGCACCTACCGCAATCCCCGCAAAGCCAAGCTCCGCGATAGGCGTATCGATCACGCGCTCAGGGCCGAACTCATCGAGCATCCCCTGACTCGCCTTATAAGCACCGTTGTATTCCGCAACCTCTTCCCCCATCAAAAAAATACTCTTGTCAAGGCGCATCTCTTCCGACATAGCGTCGCGAATGGCATCTCTAAATGCTATTTCTTTCATTCGTAATTCTGATAATTATTAATTCTTAGAAGAAACCACCGCAGCATCATTGCATCTGATCCAGACCGACCTGCGCGGTTACATTAAAAGAGGTTTTGTACACTTATTTCAAAATGATCTGGTAAAATTAGGCAACACTGGCCAATTCTCAAATTCTTTACCGGAACCATTCTGTTAAAAAATGGGGTAAATGCGGCGCATTCCGGTATTAAATCGGGATCACGTCCACTTCTACCGAAAGTGTGTGTTTTCCATAGCTGAAAATAATGCCTTTCAGGGGCGGTACATCGCTGTAATCGCGACCCCAGGCTGTAACGATATGGCGCTCGCCGGGCACGACATTGTTCGTCGGATCAAAGTCGCACCAGCCATAATCGGGGATAAAAACCGAGATCCAGGCATGCGAAGCGTCGGAGCCCTGCAATTTGGGTTTTCCCGGCGGAGGCAGCGTTTCGAGATACCCGCTCACATACCGCGCCGCGAAACCAAAACTGCGGATACAAGCAATGGCGAGGTGCGAAAAATCCTGACAAACACCCTTTTTAGCAGCCAATACCTCCTTAATGGGCGTATTCACGGTCGAGAAATCAGGCATGAACCTGAATTCAGTGTAAATCTTCTTGCTCAGTTTCGCAATGCACTCGTATAATGGCACATGATCATCAAAACAGTCGGCCGCAAATGCCTTTATCTCCGCATCCCATTTCACAAGCGGGCTGGGTAATGTGTATTCCAAAACGGAAATCTTCGTCGCGCGGTCGCCCGTGAGCCGCTCCCTGGCCTCTCCACTCGTTACCGACGACGGAATGAACAGCGAGCCCGTACGCTCTTTCAAACGTTCGACGATGGCCGTTGTCAGCACCGTCAGCGTTTTGTGCGGCGAATGCAGGGAAAAATAATGCGTGGTATTTCCGTAAAAATCGACCCGCTCGCTGATCTGCGCCGGTTCAGGGGTGATCTTAATGCTGAAATCCTGGCAAAGCTGGTCGGGTAGCGTGCGCGGGGTGAGGCACACGAGGCTGTGGTAATTGTTCACGGCCTCGGCGTACTTATATTCGGTTTTATGGATCAGCCTATACTTCATCCGTATCGTAGTCCATCGGTTCGAAAGAGTGGTGTATCAATGTGTGGCTGAAATACTGGTTGGTGAGGTAAATGGATACAGAGCTCACCAGCCTTGCCACCTCTCCGAGCAGGGTGAAGAGCTCGTCCCGCTCGTCGTCGGCGTTGCATTTGCACAAATCCTGGATGTTCGAAAGTTTAATCAGCGTTGATGCTTTCAATGCAAGCTTTTCCGCCTCGTTCAGCCTTTCCCCATGCGCGGTAGCGGGCAATTCCGCCAGGTTTTTACCCAGCTCATCGAGCATATAGGTTAATGAATAGGGCAAGCGCGGTTCAAGCAAAATCATGTCCAGCATAGCCTCCACACTCAAATGCGATTTATAGATCTGCCGGTAATTCACCAGCATATGATGGTTGATCAGCGTCGCTTCAATCAGCTCATTCTCCACCGCAGCCGTGCGCCCCACGCCAAAATTCGACTGGATCACGCTGATTCTCGACAATATCCGCTCAATCAGTTTCCCCGTTTCCAGCAACAAATAGCTGTTATCCCTCGGCATACTTTCGGCAATCACGCCGAGGAACGTAAACATGTTGTTGAACAACCCGTCGAGCGTGCGCTGGATGTTGGTGCTGTTCATGTGCGAAGCGTTCCGGATTTCATGGTAACCGTTGTCGATCAAATCCACGATCCGCCATATTTCCAATTCCCATTGGTTCCGTACCGCACCCACAGCATTCAGGAACGAGCCGATATTCGACGCGACGGTTCCTGCGCGGCAGTTATCGGAAATCAATGCGATGATTTCCTTGTAAGGGTCATTCAGTTTTTCATCCCCATCCAGAAACCCGGGATAGGTGGATGAAACGTGCGTCAGCGACTGTAAAAGCACTTTGATATGCTCCTGCTTCGCCGACCCGCCGAAGTTGCGATCGAGGTTGAGCACATTGATCGTAACGTTCATGAACTTGATCACGGCCATTGCCCGCTCGCAGTAGCGTCCTACCCAGAAAAGGTTTTCGGCGCTACGGCTCGGAAGCGAAACGTGCTTATTCACCGCCGCAGGGGTGTTCAGTACAATGCGCTCCTGCGGCTCGTCGGATTTGTCGGAAACGATCCAGGTATCTTTGGAAAAACCACCCTGCTGGTTGGAAATCACAAACCGGTCCTTCACCGCCGAGCTTCGCGTAAGTCCGCCCTGCATTACGTGGTAACCATTTTCGTCGGCCACCATAAACGCCCGCAGCGCAGCATAGCGCGGCTCTATCACGCCGTTGATCAATGAAGGCGTTGTGGAAAGGCTTACCTCCTGCTGCGCGATAAAGTCGTGCGGTCGCTGGATAATCATCTCTTTCAACTTCTCTTTTTCCTCCTTGCTCTGGGTCCGCCCATAAATCGAGGCGAATTTGGATTTGCGGTTCGCCTTCTTGATGATCAGCTCATCGATATTGTCGAGTACGTAAGCCAATTCTTTCTGATGCCCGCACCACCAGGTGGCCACATTAGGCATAATCAACTTTTCGCCGAGAAAATACTGGCATATATTTTCCATGAATGCCAGAAAAGCATGATTTTCAAGCACGCTCGATCCCGGCGGGTTCATCACCTGCACGTTGCCGAGGCGGATCGCCTGCAAAAGCCCCGGTACACCCAGCCGGGAGTCCTCCCGCAATTCCAGCGGGTCGCACCATTCGTCGTCGACCCGGCGGACGATCACGTCCACTTTTTGCAAGCCATCGATGGATTTCAGCCATACACTCCCATTACGTACGAGCAGGTCATCGCCCTGCGCGAGCGTGTAGCCCAGGTACGAGGCCAGGTAGGCATGTTCGAAATAGGCCTCATTGCCCGGCCCCGGGGTGAGGTACACGATATTGGGCGCGTCGCGGGTTTTGTCCGCCAGCCTGAGTACCGTGTTTTGAATGCTATTAAAAAAAGGCGAGAGCTTGCTTACATACATGCCGTCGGCCAGCTCGGGCAGTAGCTTGCTCATTACAATGCGGTTTTCGAGCGTGTAGCCCGATCCCGAGGGCGCCTGCGTGCGGCTGTCGAGCACCCACATTTGCCCGTCCGGGCCCCGCGCCATGTCAGCCGCGAACAACGTCAGCTGCCGCGGGCCGGGGACTTTGATATCAATGCAAGGCCGTAAAAATCCTGTGTTCTCAAAAACGAGCTCCGCCGGGATGACGGCGTCCTTCACCAGGTTTCTGGGCCCGTATATATCTTTCAAAAGAAGGTCGAGTAATAGGGCCCGCTGCTGTAAACCTTTCGAAATCTTCTCCCATTCACGATGTTCTATCAGGAAAGGGATCGGGTCGAGCTGCCAGGGGCGGTTCATGCCGTCGGGGCTGCCGTAGACGTTGTAAGTCACACCATTCTCCCGCAGTTTGCTGATAATCTCCTGATTACGGTTTTGGAGCTCCCGGATGCCCAGCTTTTCCAGCGTGGCGAAAAGCGCCTGCCAATGTGGCTTCAATTTTCCGTTGGGGTCCAGCACCTCATCGTAGGAAGTCAGGCCGGCTTGATAGGATTGTAACAGGTTCACGGAAGCCTCGGTAAGCATATTCAAAATCAGGGTTATACTGCAAATCTATCGCGATTTCCAGAATTTGCGTAAATCCAGGGTATTGGGATACTCCGGATTGATCAGTTCGATCGGGGTGTCGCCGCGCATTTCCTTTTTCGTTTCGGCTACAAACCGGGAAACACCCGAGGCCGTTTTCTCGATAACCGGCACCTCGCGGGTAGCCGACGGCGTATGCCCGAACCCCTGGAACAAGCTGATTTTGCGTGATTCGGCCTCGAAACTATTGACCGGATAAGTATCAAAACTACGCCCTCCAGGGTGTGAAACGAAATAGGTACAGCCGCCCAATATACGGTTATTCCAGGTATCCACAATATCGAAAACCAGTGGCGCGTCGGCCCCGATCGTCGGGTGCAATGCCGACGGCGGGTTCCAGGCTTTGTAGCGGATACCCGCCACATATTCCCCTTTAATTCCCGCGCTCCGGAGCGGCACGCGGCAGCCATTGCAGACCAGAATATGCCTTCCTTCCACAAAACCGCTCACTTTTACCTGCAACCTCTCAAGCGAGGAATCCACAAACCGCGCGGTACCCGCATTCGACAATTCTTCTCCTAAAACATGCCAGGGCTCAATGCCCAGGCGCAATTCAAGCTGAATATTGTCGACCGTGATGCCGCCGTAATGCGGGAAGCGGAACTCGAAGAATGGGTCGAACCAAGAAATATCGAAGTTGTAACCCGCCGCTTTCAGGTCATTCACTACATCCACCATATCCAGGTAGGCGAAATGCGGCAGCAGGAAGCGGTCGTGGAGCTCGGTACCCCAGCGGATGAGTTTATGTTTGTAAGGTTCTTTCCAGAACTTCGCGATGAGCGCGCGTATGAGCAGCGTCTGCACGAGGTTCATATGCTTGTGCGGCGGCATATCAAATGCCCGGAATTCAAGAATACCCAGCCGTCCACTCGATGAATCGGGCGAATACAGTTTATCCATACAAAACTCCGAGCGGTGGGTATTGCCCGTGATATCAACCAATAAATTCCTGAAAATGCGGTCGACCATCCAGAACGGCACTTCGCCATGCTCCGGAATCTGGTCAAATGCGATTTCTACTTCATACAATCGCTCGTCGCGCCCTTCGTCGATACGTGGCGCCTGGCTGGTGGGGCCGATGAACGGGCCCGCGAAAAGGTAACTCAATGCGGGGTGATGCTGCCAGTAGGTCAAAAGGCTGCGCAGCAAGTCGGGGCGACGTAGTATCGGGCTGTCGGCCGGTTTGGCGCCACCGATGGTCACGTGGTTACCGCCGCCGGTGCCAGTATGACGGCCATCGACCATGAATTTATCCGTCCCGAGCCGCGAGAAGAACGCCTCTTCATACAATGCGCTGATGTTATCGACCAGCTCCTGCCAATTTTTCGCCGGATGGATATTCACCTCGATCACCCCGGGATCGGGCGTAACGATCAGTTTCTGCACCCGATAATCCGACGGCGCCGGATAGCCTTCGATCCGCACCGGCATTTTCAGCTTCTCGGCAGTGGCTTCAATGGATGCCATCAGATCGAGGTAATGTTCCAGATAATCGGTAGGCGGCAGGAATATGTAGATAATGCCGTCACGTTCTTCCACGCAAATCGCCGTTTTAATCACCGGCACGTTGAAAAGCAGATTATCCTCCGCCTCTCCTTCCTGCTTTTTCTTCGAATCTTCTTCCTCATCAGCCTGCTGCACATTCAAAGGCAATTCATATGCGGGTGCCACCGAACCGTAGCGCGCCTGCACAATGGGCTGGTAATCGGCCAATGCTGGCAAATCCTCAAACGGGCTGCGCTCCACAGGTTGCTCTCGCCGCTCCTTGGCGATTTCGGGCAGCGAGTTCAATGGCAGCCGGTAACCCATTGCCGAATTACCGGGAATCAGGAAGCAGTTGCCACGGCGGAACTGCCAGGCCGTACTCGTCCAATGCATCCCGTTCCATCTGACAGGTATCACAAATCCCGCGGGGTTATTCAGCCCCTTTTCGAGCAATTTGGCCAGCGTTCTACGCTCCACCGAATCCTTCAAATTCACTTTCAAAGGATCAACATTCACCGGTAGTTTACCCTCTTCCATCGCCCAGTAGATAGGATCCTCGTAGGCCGGGGTAATGTTGTTGGTATCGAGGCCGAGGTATTTGGTTAATTCATTAGTAAAAACCTCCGCATCTCCGAACGTGAATTTCGTCTGCCCTTCCTTGGCTACCAGATCATCGTTTTTCCACATCGGAATACCATCATTCCGCCAGTACAACGCATATTGCCAGCGCGGGAACAATTCGCCCGGATACCATTTACCCTGACCGAAATGCAACAGCCCGCCATGGGCAAAGCGGTTTTTAAGTCTTAATGAAAGATCATAAGCCAGTTGCCGCTTCAACGGCCCATCCGCAGCCGTATTCCATTCGGCCGATTCGTAGTCATCTATGGAAATGAAGGTGGGCTCCCCGCCCATCGTGAGACGCACGTCGTTTTCCTGCAAATCCTTTTCCACATCATAGCCTGCCTGCATCACCTGCGCCCATTGCTCTTCGGAATAGGGCTTGGTGACGCGCGGGTCTTCATGAATGCGGAAAACCTTGTTGTCAAATTCAAAAGTCACTTCGGCAACATCCGTAGCCCCCGAAACCGGAGCTGCACTGGCGTAATCAGGCGTGCAGCAGAGCGGTATGTGGCCTTCGCTGGCAAAAAGTCCGGAAGTAGGGTCCAGACCGATCCATCCCGCGCCGGGTACGTATGCCTCCGTCCATGCGTGCAGGTCGGTAAAATCGGCCTCAGGCCCGGAAGGCCCGTCGAGCGACTTGATATCGGAAGTAAGCTGCACCAGGTAGCCCGACACAAACCGTGCCGCGATGCCCAGGTGCCGCAGGATCTGCACCAGCAGCCACGCCGAATCGCGGCAGGAGCCACTTTGGATCGTGAGCGTCTGTTCGCAGGTCTGCACCCCCGCTTCCATGCGGATATTGTAGTTAATAGCCTTGTAAAGCTCCTGATTGAGGTATACCAGAAAATCGACCGTCTTAATATCCTGCTGAATACTCAGTTTTTGAATAAAATCCATCAAAAGCGGCCCTGCTTCGCGCGGTTCGAGGTAAGGCCCCAGCTCCTTTTCCAGGGTTTCCTCGTATTTGAAAGGATATTTATCCGCGTAGTCCTCCACAAAAAAGTCGAATGGATTAATCACCTGCATTTTGGCGATTACCTCCACGTCGATGCCCAGCTCGGTTGCCTTTTCCGGGAACACCACCCGCGCCTGGTAATTTCCGAATGGGTCCTGCTGCCAGTTGATGAAATGGTTTTCAGGCGTAATTTTCAGGGAATAGCCCTCGATCGGCGTACGTGAATGCGGCGCGGGGCGCAACCTGAAAATATGCGGTGAAAGTGAAACACTCCGGTCGAACTTATATCTTGTTTTGTGCGAAATAGCAACTTTTATAGCCATAATAGGAGTATTATTATAAAATCATATAATTTGGCGCGATGGAAAATACATTACCCTAAACAAATGCTTTACGCTTATTTTTCAAAATATAAGATTGATGCAAATGAATGAAACAAAATTTTCTTCCAGGCCAATAATCATACCCGTCCGTCCGGGACTGATAATTCCTTAAAAGTTACGACATTCGCCAAAATCCTTACGATACCATAGTTTAGTCCAAAATGAAAATTGCTATCATCGGCTGCGGCAACATGGGTATGGCCTTCGCCCGCGCCTTCCTGAAATTTGACCTTGTCAAAAACCAGGACTTTTTACTGGTTGAAAAAAGCGCAGACCGCATGGACAGCCTCACGAGCTTCCAACCGGGCGTAATCACGGGCATTATCGGCCCGCAGATCGGCGAATACGACCTCATCATCCTTTCAGTGAAGCCGCAGGATTTTCTTTCGGTAGCCGGCGCGCTCAAAGAAGTCATCAAACCCAGCCAGGTAGTATTGTCGATTATGGCCGGTGTTACCATCGAAGGCATTCAGCATGCGCTGGACCATAAAGCGGTGATCCGTGCGATGCCGAACACTCCCGCAATGCTTGGAATGGGCATCACGGCTTATTCGGCATCGCCCGAAGTAGATATGCATCAATTGCGTAAGATAGAAAACCTCATCAATGCAACCGGCCGGTCGGTATTCCTCGAAGACGAGGAACAATTGAATGCCGTGACGGCATTGAGCGGCAGCGGCCCGGCTTACTTTTTTTACGTGGTAAAGGCAATGATCGAAGCCGGCAAGCAAATGGGCTTTGAAGAAAACGTGGCCGCATTGCTCGTGAAACAGACCATGCTGGGCTCCTACCACCTGATCAACACGGCCGATAAGTCGCTCGATGATCTGATCAAGGCGGTTGCTTCCAAAGGTGGTACTACCGAGGCTGCATTGCGCCAGTTTGAAGCCGGTGAACTTGATAAGACACTTGAAAAAGGCATTTTCGCCGCGCAGGTGCGGTCGACGGAATTGTCGAAAGGATAAAAAGCCTCGCGCGGGCGCATACAATTGTGCGTCCGCGCGAGCGACACTTCACAATCATCAAACTTTGAAAAATATGGGAACGTCAGCCAGTAAACTCGCTACTCTCGACATCGTTCTGAATGGATTAATGCGCCGTTACAAAGAGCGTGTGCCCGATGTGGGCATTATTCTTGACGCGATGGTCACCGATGGCGTCGTTCAAAGCGCCGATGCCATCGAGAACGACCATATCGCATTCCGCACAATGGGGGTGCCGCAGCTGGGCGTGCGATCTTTCGAGAAAATTTTCCTGCATTACGGCTATGAAAAGCGCGACCATTACTTTTTCGAAGGCAAAAAGCTCGACGCCTGGTGGTATGCCCCGCCCCGCGAAACCGACCCGCGCATTTTCGTGAGCGAGCTCCGCGTCGGCGACCTCTCGGAGGAAAGCCAACGCATTATCCGCAGCTACACTGACGAAGTTACCACTGATCCCGCCGATTCCCTCGACCTCGATGATGGCGAAGCCGTAGACGCATTCCTGCACCAGCCATTATGGCGCACGCCGACGGTTTCCGACTACCAATCGCTGCTCAAAGAAAGTGAATACGCCGCCTGGGTGATCTACAACCGCTATTACCTCAACCATTTTACGATCAGCGTCCATAACTTACCCGAAGGCTTCAATACCGTTGCCCGATTCAATGAGTTTTTGGAAAAACACGGCATTAAGCTGAATACTTCTGGCGGTAAAATTAAAGTAAGCCCCGATGGCGGGTTATTGCAAAGCGCTACGGTTGCGGAAATGCTGGATGCGGAGTTTGCCAATGGTGAAAAGCTGCGTATTTCCGGCTCATATGTAGAATTTGCCGAAAGGAAAGTGTTGCCGAAGTTCGTCGATCTTCCAGCGGGTGAAATCAAGAGAAAACACCGCCGGGATGGCTTTGAGGCAGGTAATGCGGATAAAATTTTTGAGAGTACTTATACTACGCAGACGGGGCGTTAGGCCGGAGTTGAGTTTTGGAAAAGGACGTCCGGGCAGAAATCGAGCGGCGCAGGAATGATCTTGCCATCATAATCGACCATTTCTGCTAATCCATCCCAGTAGATCGTACGCCCGTCGGTTTGAGCCTGCTTGAAAGTATTCCTATCGAGAATTTTCTTGAAAATGCTTCCTTCTTTTTCAGCATATTCTTGAAGAAAACTGCCGAAATCGACCGATCTGACGATTCCATCAGTCCAGAGTGCCTTGATTACAAACGGCTCGATTGACAATATTTCTTTAATTCTCGGATTCATTATTGCAGTGGCCTGATCTTTCGCAGCCTTCCATTATCCTTAGCTGTTTACGAAGCAAGTAGTGTGTGAAAACTAAATGCTATTTACTCATTAACAAGCAAATGCACAACCCGGAGCGCATTCCCTTCACTCTTCTCATTTTTCTCCGTTGAAATCGTCAAATGCAACTTGTGCTTACCTGCTGATAGTTCATCGGCCAGCATGAGATACCAGGGTAAATGCAGCTGGTTGCTCCAAGGCGTGTAAGTATCGAGCGTTTGCGGCTTTTTGCCGTCGATGGTGTAGGTGATTTTGCCGGCGTCGGGTCCTGAAATGATAGCGATACCGACGCCGCGCCCTTTGAACTCGAAATCCAGCGACGAACCGGCCGTTTCGCTGACCAGCATCGGTACATTCACAAATCCGGGCCTGGTCGAGAACTTCACCTTCGGTTTCCAGTCGGGATCGAGCGTGAAGCCTTTGAGATTTTTAGCTTCTTCCAGCCTATGGTAGCTCCCTTTCTCGTAGCTAAAACGGTCCATCGCAGCAGGAAGCTTTATTGCACCAGTGGCAGGAGATTCCATTTTCAGCATTTCCTTGATGGTTTGAGCATAAATTTCCTGGCCATACGGCGACGGGTGCAGGTCTTTGAAATCATATTTCCAGGTGAATTCACCAGCCTTAATACGGTCGTACACCTCTCTGGCGAGGTTAATGTAAACGGCCCCATAATATTTTGCCACGCGCTCGTGCACACCTACCTCCACAGGTTCCTTGCCGGCTTCATAGTCGTCATTCTTTTTAGGCTCTGCAAAAGCCATCATCACCACATTCGCTGTCGGATTGGCTGCATACATCTGTCTCAAAATACCGTCCAATGCCCTTACCTGCGCTTTTTCGCTGAAACCGTTCCCTCGGTCGTTTACGGCTGCCTCTACAAAAAGTAAGTCGGGCGTTCCTTTCGCGAGCACGTCGCGGCTGAAACGCATGGAATGCGGCGTGCTGCCCAGCGATGGAATGCCGGCAGCGATGAATGTGAATTCAGTGTCGGGAAAATGCTCCTGCAAATATTGAGAGGTTTTATCGCGCCAGCCCGGGTTGTGGGTGATGGAGCCGCCGAGGAATGCGACAGTCCCTTTTCTCGTAGTCCTGAACTTCTCAAATGCATTGCCCAGGCCTTTATTCAAAGTAATATAAGGTGTATGCAACAGCGGTTTTTGAACCGGCACGCTATTCTCTTCGATAAAATTGGCGAAGAATTCGGGATGCTCGATCGGGAAGTGATGGCCTTCCAGCGTCTGCTCACCGCGCGTCATCGGGTACACGCTTACAGGCCCGCCCAATGCGAGGTAATTTCTGACGAGCAGATCCGTATTTTCAGCAACCGGCGCATGTTCGTCTTTTAATCCTACCACATGGACGATTGGCACTTTGTAGGATGCTAACCCGGCCAGGTCGTTCAGCGGGATGTCGGTAAAACTGGCGGCCTGCTCTTCGTTCATGTTAAAAATTTGCTTCCAGGCCTCCCAGTCTTTGGGCGAGCCTTTGCCTTTTCCATTGCCGCCGGGCCAGCTTTTCGGATCGGCAACGGGTGCCTCGGCGTAAATGCAGCTTACTTTATCAGGATTCCGCTTCGCCCAGCCGTACACATACAACCCGCCGCGGCTTACGCCTTCCAATGCCACTTTCGGGGCGAAATGCTTTTCCTTTACGAGGTAATCATAAAATCCGTCCCAAACCTGCATGGCTTTGGGATGCGCAAACATATCGTTGGTGTTGACGTACGCCACATGAAACCCGCGTGAGAGCAAAATACTGTCCATATCGGTGTGCCATGTGGGGAAATGTGCCCGCCATACCCACGGGTTGCCGTCGATCGCCTTTTTAGGTTTTACATACCACGCATTGCGGTCCTGAAATGTGAATTCTACTTTTTCAAAACCTTTCCACTGACTCGTTTTTTCGGGGGTTTGGGCTGAAATATAGGCCGCCGACAGTACCAATACGGCCAGCAGGTTCCATGCGAAGCTTTTCGTGTTCATAGCCTTCAAAAGCACGCATGCGGCCCATTTTACCGGGAGGCGCATCTGCTTTGGTATGATATTTTAAATATTTATCCTGAAAACAATCTTGAAAAAGACTTATGGATAAGATCGAGAAGTTTAAGACCATGGAGAAAATCCTGCGCGAGATCGAGGATTTGAAAAACAGCGAAACTGCCGTGATCAAGAAGATTGGTCAGATTGAAACAGAAAACATGAACGTCAACGTCCAGAACCTCGACAAATCACTGAACGAGATTTACGACGGTGTCTATAAAAATCTCCAGAATGTGGAAAACCTTCAAAACTCGTTCACAGAAACGGTAGCCGATTTCAGAAGCAAGAACAACATCACCGAAGAAATGTTGATGGAACTAAGAGAATAAATTACCCCGATATCATCAGACTAAAAACCGCAAAAAGCTCCGATTCGCATGAATTGGAGCTTTTTGGTTGAAGGGAGGAAGGAGAAAAGGGAGGAAGGAGGAAGGAAAAAAGAAAGGACTGACTATAAGAATCCCTTTCCTCCCCTTCCTCCATCCTCCCTTTTCCTCCCTTTCTCCCTTCTACCGTAACTTTAACGTAGCAAGCGTCAAAATCGCCAGGATGATACCGACAATCCAGAAGCGCGTTACGATTTTCGCTTCGTGAATGCCTTTTTTCTGGTAATGGTGGTGCAGCGGCGACATCAGGAATATCCTTCGCCCTTCGCCGTATTTCTTTTTCGTGTATTTAAAATAACTGACCTGTAATATCACCGACGCATTCTCGACAATGAAAATCCCGCACATAACCGGGATCAGCCACTCTTTACGGATCGCCAGCGCTACCACGGCAATCACCCCGCCGAGCATCAAACTACCCGTATCACCCATAAATACCTGTGCAGGGTACGCATTGTACCATAAAAACCCGACACAGGCCCCTATGAACGCCGCACAGAATATTACCAGCTCTCCCGAATTGGGGATGTACATGATGTTCAGGTATTGCGAGAATTTGGTGTTACCCGACAAATACGCCAGCACACCGAGCGTCAATGCGATAATGCCCGACACACCTGCCGCAAGACCGTCGATACCGTCGGTAATGTTAGCGCCATTGGAAATCGCGGTGATGATAAAAATCGCGATAATGGTGTAGATAACCCAGGTATATTCTTCGGGCAGCCAGCCGAAAAGCAGCGCCTTGTAGTCGAATTCATTGTTCTTGATGAAAGGAATGGTGGTTACCGTCGGGTGGATAATGTCGCGGTAGCGCTGCACCTCGCCCAGACTGGAACTGAGCACGGGCTGGTCGTACACGCGGATTTTGACATTATCATTAAAAGAAAGTGTAATACCGACGATCAGACCCAAGCCCACCTGGCCGACGATCTTGAAACGTCCTGCGAGTCCATCTTTGTTATTCCTGAATTTTTTGAGATAATCGTCCAAAAACCCGATACCTCCTGTCCAGACAGCCGTAATGAGCAACAGAACGATGTATACATTGCTCAATTTTGCAAACAGCAAAACGGGGATCAGCAACGACGCCAGGATAATGAACCCACCCATGGTAGGCGTTCCCGCTTTCTCCATCTGGCCTGCCAGCCCAAGGTCACGGATCGACTCGCCCATTTGCTTTCTCCGAAGCAGATTAATAATCGACTTTCCGTAGGCAGCAGCGATAAACAGCGACAAAACCGTCGCGCCCAACGCCCTGAACGAGATATACTGGAATACCCCGGCCCCGGGAATGTTGAATTGTTTGTCTAAATAATCGAAGAGATAATAGAGCATGAAAAAGCGTGTTGGGATGACGGCTGCAAAATTGGTTTTTTTAATAGACTACGCCAAAAGCATAGTGATTTTTAATTGCCCGCCCGTTTTGCGAACACTTCCATCAGCACTTCTTTGTCATCAAAATGGTGTTTAACGCCTTTCACGTCCTGGTAATTCTCGTGTCCTTTACCGGCGATGAGAATAATGTCGCCCTGCGCCGCTTCGAGCCCTGCTTTGAGAATAGCCTCGTGGCGGTCTTCGATTACCGTCGTTTTTTTGTAATCCAATGGTGGCACGCCTTTCCGCATCTGGTCGAGGATGTCCATCGGGTCTTCAAAACGTGGGTTATCCGATGTCAGGATTACGCGGTTGCTGTACCGACAGGCGATTTCTGCCATTTTGGGACGTTTCTCTGCATCGCGGTTACCGCCGCAGCCCACCACTGTTATCACTTGCTCGTTACCCTGCCGCAAATGCGTGATCGTTTCGAGCACGTTTTCCAAGGCATCGGGTGTGTGGGCGTAATCTACAATGCCTACGATATGATCTGCGGAATGGAATTGCTCGAAGCGTCCCGGAGGGCTTTTCAGGTTGGAAAGTTCGGTTAAAACGGCCTCTTCTTTCTCGCCCAAAAGCACCGCTGCACCATATACTGCAAGCAGGTTGTAAGCATTGAAACGGCCGATCACGCGAAACCAGACTTCCTGGTTATTAATCTCCATATGCATCCCTGCGAGCGTATCCGAGATGATTTTACCTTTAAAAGTCGCGAGCGTTTGGAGAGAATACGTTTCGATACGCGCTTTGGTGTTTTGCACCATCACATTTCCACGGCGGTCATCGATGTTAATTAATGCAAATGCGGATTTAGGCAATGCATCGAAAAAGCCCTTCTTGGCTTTGATATAGTTATCGAAAGTTTTGTGAAAGTCGAGGTGGTCGTGCGTAATATTGGTAAAAATCCCACCCGCGAAATGCAGCCCGGTAATGCGGTGCTGCGCCACCGAATGCGAGCTCACCTCCATAAACACGTGGCTGCAATTCCTGGCTGCCATTTGCGCCAGTAACGCATTCAACGCAACGGCGTCAGGCGTGGTGTGTGTAGAAGGGATAACCTCGTCTTCGATCTGGTTCTGGACCGTCGACAGCAATCCGCAGCGGTAGCCCAATGCCCGAAAAAGCTGGAACAGGAATGTGGCTACGGAAGTTTTCCCGTTGGTACCGGTTACCCCCACGAGTTTCACTTTTTTGGAAGGATACCCGTAGAATGCGGCGGCCATCAGTCCCATGGCCGCGGCAGAATCCTCCACCTGAATATAGGTTACATCTTCCCTTACATTTTCAGGCAGCTCCTCGCACAGGATGGCCGTTGCGCCGAGCTCGGCGGCTGTGTGGATAAACTGGTGACCGTCTACCTGTGTGCCGCGCAATGCCACAAAAAGGCTTCCCGGCATTACTCTTCTGGAATCCAGAATGATATTCTTGACCTTGACGTCGGCATAGCCATGAATAATAGCGCCTTTAACTTCGCCGAGCAGGCTGCTCAGCACTTGTTCGTTTTCCATGAAGGATTATTGTAATGTAAGCAGGATTGTCTTGCTTCCTGATTTATTGCTGCCCGGCGGTAGCGATTGCTCCACCACCTTGCCCGAGCCTTTGAATGTTACCCTGAAACCCTTGTTTTCCAATAAATACAGAGCATCCCGCATCGACATGCCTTGCAGGTTGGGCACATCGCGCGAGTCGACTTCGCGCGGGTTCCATTTGGTTTTACCCTTTTTATAGAGCGATGCCGCCGCATATTCGCTTTCTTCCGGTGCCGGCGTCATGTTCAGTGATTTGCTGATCACATTCAGGTCGCTGGTAATGCCCGCCCATTTCACATCCTCCGATTTCTCAGGAACCGAATCCCTTACCGGTTTCTGAATGGCCACGTCGTAGGCATAAATGCGGTCGGCCACTTCCTTAAACACAGGCGCAGCCACACTTCCAGCGTAACGGGTGTAATCGGCGCCGGTGCTTTTGGGGTTATCGATGATTACGATGCAACTGTATTTGGGCTTATCGGCCGGGAAGTAGCCTGCAAATGAGGTATAGTTCTTACCCTCGGTATAAACCCCGTTGATCAGCTTCCGTGCGGTACCTGTTTTCCCGGCAATCTGGTACAAATCACTTTTGATGTGCTTTGCCAAACCTGCGTTCACGACGCCTTCGAGCATCTTCTTCACTTTTCGAATAGTCTCAGGTGATGCGATCGGCTTTTCCTCCACATAAGGCGGGATTTTGTCTTCTATTTCCTCCGCATTCCGGATCTCGCGCACAATCATCGGCCGCACCCAATAACCATTGTTCGCCACGGCATTGTAGAATGCGAGCGTTTGCAGAGGCGTCATTTGCATTTCATAGCCATGCGCCATGAAGTACATCGAATAACTGCTCCATTGCTTCGACTTGCGGTCGCGGATCAACGGCGGCTTTTCGCCCTTCATATGAATGCCGGTGGGCTGGGTGAGGTGGAATTGTTTAAGGTAGCTCAGGTATTTGTCGGGCTTATTGGCAAAATACCGTTGCATAAGCTGCACAATGCCAATGTTCGAAGATTTTTCCAAAACCTGCGAGGCGGTGATGGTGCCAAAGCCTCCTCGGTGCGCGTCGCGGATAATATGGTTGCGGAATTTCATGGCGCCATCGCCGGTATTCACCGTCACCTGATCGGGGTCCATGTGGGTTTCTTCCAGCAAGGCCATCATCGTCGCCAGCTTGAAAGTCGAGCCAGGGTCGTTGCTGCCTGCCAAAGCGTAATTAAAGACCTCCTCATATTTACCCGGACCGCGCTTGGTAAGGTTGGCCATGGCTTTAATTTCACCCGTAGCCACCTCCATAATGATCACCGAACCGAAATCCGCGTCCATTTCGAGCAGCTTCCGGCGCAGTGCGATCTCCGTACGCTCCTGGTAGTTCATATCGAGCGTGGTGTAAATGTCCCTTCCGGCTGCGGGCTGCACATTCAATGCATCTCCTACCGGGATTTTCAGGCCACCTTCGACCTTCTCCACCCAGCCGATACCCGGGCGCCCTTCGAGCTGCTTGTCAAAACTTGCTTCCAGGCCGATATACCCGCGTCCACTTTTCGGATCGATCCCCCCAATGGTCCGGTCAGCCATCGGGCTGAACGGCTTGTAGCGCTTATAAATCGTCTCGAACTTGCCGCCGCCGCCTTTACGGTCCTTGGCAAAAAACGGCCACTTTTTAAGCCGCTCGCGCTCCAAATGCGTGATTTCCTTGCTTTTCAGGCGCAGGTACCGCTTGCTTTTGCTCACGCGATAACGCATGATCTTACTCTTGTAACCTTCGGCGGTGTTTTCCTTGAAGTTTTTGGCAAGCAGCGACGCCAGCTCGTCGATGTGGTTATAGAAATAGGCAGAGTCCGCCACCTTTGTATCAAAACCGACATAATAATAGGGCAACGAGGTAGCGAGCAAGCTATTGTCGCTCGCGTAGATGTTCCCGCGCATGGCCGGGATCGTGTCCAGTTTCAGGTCGTTCTTTTCTGAATACTCTGCCCAGGTTTTCCCCTTGAAAGTATCGTAATACTGTACCCGTATCAGCTTCACGAAAACCATGATCGCCAATACAAACAGCAACCAGCCGACCAAACGGGCTCGGTTGATCAGCGCTTTTTTATTGTTCTGACCGCTTTCGACTTCGTTTTTCATGAGGCGTTGAGAAAAAAACGGCTTATTCTTCGTCTTCTTTTAAAATGATTTTCTTGGGCGGGGTAAGGTTCTCCACCAATCCTTCGGCCTGTACTTTCTCCACCACCACCGATTGCTTCCCCGCCCGCTCATACTCGGCATGAATGGAGGTATACTCCGCTTTCAGGTCGTCGACCTCCTTTTTGAGCTTAATGCTTTTCCGCACATAATCCTCCGACTGGAACCCGATCCGCTCGTAAGCGACGAGCAATATGATCACCCAGCCGAAATAGTAAAAGTACTTCACCGGCAAACGCTCTTCCTGCCCCGGCAGCTTCTCGCCAAACACTTTATCGAGTGGCAAAAACTTATTCAGCCAGTTGAACAGCGAATATTCCCGCTTCCGTTTGGGCGGTTTTGGCGGTACCGGCTTTGGGCGTTTTCTATTTTCAGCCATGTTTTGTTCGACGTTACATTAAGTATTGGTCGGATTGCATTTAGTCATGTGCGGTCAGGAGGTTGTCATTTGTGGTCAGGAATTGTAAAATATTCTCTCTTAAATATTATTAACTACCGCTGTCTAATCTTGACTATAAATGGCCATACCTGACCGCGCGGTGGACCGCAACACCTGACTATCAATGACTACACTTGACCATAACTGACTATACTTGACAATACCTGACCCCTCCGCAATCCGGTACCATCATGCCTTGGTCGCGATCCGCAACTTCGCGCTCCGGGCGCGCGGGTTTACGGCTACCTCCTCGGCAGTTGCTTCAATGGGCTTGCGAGTGACGCTTTTCAACGGTTTGATCTCGTTCCCATAAAAGTCCTTTTCTACTTCTCCGTAAAACTTCCCTTTCTGAATATAATTTTTCACCAGCCTGTCTTCCAGCGAATGGTACGACATCACCACCAGCCTGCCGTCGGGCGCGAGCACCTCGGGTACCTGCGTGAGGAACTCTTCCAGTACTGCCAACTCATCGTTCACCTCGATCCGCAATGCCTGGAACACCTGCGCGAAGTACTTGTTTTCACGGTGCTTGGGCGCATAGCGCATGAGAATACTTTTCAGGTCGTTAACGGTTTCGATGGGCGTATTGTATCTGGCGGCAATGATCGCCTCTGCGGCGGTGCGGGCATTGGTCACTTCTCCGTACATCCCCAAAATCCGTTGCAATTCTCCTGCCGAACGTGTTTTAAGCACTTCACGGGCCGTTTTTTCGGTATTAGGGTTCATCCGCATGTCCAGGTCGGCGTCAAAACGGGTAGAAAACCCCCGCTCGGGCGTGTTGATCTGGTGCGACGAAACACCCAGATCGGCCAGGATCCCGTTCACCTGGGGTGCTTTGTTCAGTTTCAAATACCGTTTGAGGTGCCGGAAATTCGCCGGGATGAATGTAAACCGCTCATCATCCTTGAACTCCAGCGCATTGGCAACCGCATCGGGGTCCTGATCGAAAACCAGCAGGCGGCCGGTAGTAAGTCTTTCCAAAATGGCCCGCGAATGCCCGCCGCCACCGAAAGTAACGTCGACATAAATGCCATCAGGCTGTATTTGAAGGCCTTCCAGACACTCGGACAACATGACGGGAACGTGGTAGGTACTAGGCGAATCCATTTGTTAAAAGCAATGTACTGAGGAACTATTTCCGGCAATCCGGCAGTTACAAACTTAGCAATTTTCAAGCGTAGGAATCACGCCCGCGCGGGGAATTAATTTTAGCACCACTAATGTCTTTAAACACCATTTAATTGAATATGAGACTCCTGTTATTGTTTGGAATACTTTCATCTTTTATCATCTCAACGAGTTTTCCAGCATTCTCCGACACTCCCGTAAAATCGGGCATCTGGCGGGCCACGCTCACACGAGACAAGCAAAAGCTGCCCCTGATACTCGATATTTCGCAGAATCCCGACGGCAAAACGCTCACTGTGCACATTATCAACGGAACGGAAAAGCTCAAAATGGACAGCAGCTATTTCCAGAACGACTCCCTGGTGATCCCGATGATGATGTTCGACGCCAAGATTATCGCCAAATCCACCGGCGACGAGCTGAAAGGCACCTATTACCGCTATGCCAACGGCGCGGTGGCTGGGTCATTGCCCTTCGAAGCCGAGCAGGGCGAAAATTATAAGTTTTTCAAAAAAGGCGAAGCCAAAAGCAGCCGTAATGTAAGCGGCAAATGGGCCACCACCTTTAAGAACCCCGCTACCGGCGACGAATCGTTTGCAGTAGGAAATTTCACCCAGCAAGGTACCGACGTAACCGGCTCGTTTCTGACGCCAACAGGCGACTACCGCTTCCTGACCGGCAGCGTAAATGGCGACAGCCTTTATTTATCCACATTCGACGGTTCATTTGCCATGCTTTTCAAAGCAGGCTTCCAGCCCGACGGCTCCCTGAGCGGCAACCAGTGGTCGGGTGTAAAAGCATTCAAAACCTGGACAGCCAAGCCGGACCCAAACGCGAAACTGCCCGACGCTACTAAAATGACATTTCTCAAACCAGGCTTCGAAAGCGTGGATTTTGAGTTAAAAGATACCAAAGGCAAAACGTGGACATTGAAAGATCCGCGTTTCGCCGGTAAGCCGGTCATTATCCAGATCATGGGCTCATGGTGCCCCAACTGTATGGACGAAACCAATTACCTCGCTCCATGGTACAAAAAGAACAAGAATCGTGGCGTTGAGATTATCGGACTATCTTTCGAGCGCAATGACAAGCCCGAGATCGCCAATCCTAAAATCGACAAGATGGTGAACCGCTTCGGCATCGACTACCCGGTAGTACTTGCAGGTACCAGCTCCGATGCTTCCACGGCGAAAGCATTGCCGATGCTGAACAAAGTAATGTCCTACCCGACCACAATTTTCATCGACAAGCACGGTAAAGTGCGCGAGATACATACCGGCTTCAACGGTCCGGGTACCGGCCATTATTACGACGAGTTCGTGACTGATTTCAACACCTTAATGGATAAGCTTATCAGCGAGAAATAACAGGCAAAACAAGAGAGGCACACCGTCACATTGCGAGGCGGTGTGTTTTTTATTGACCGCAAATTAGTATGCTTGCATAATAGTAAGCACATTGCTTACATTTGTGATAAGGGCATTACCTGATACCAATAGCTTTTTGAAACGATGCGCAAGGAAAAAACAATCGATTTCCAGATCAAATGGGCCTGGCATTCCATATCACGGATGTACAACGCCTATGCCGCCCGTTTTGACACGACGATGGCCGTCGGGTATGTCCTGCTGAATATCGACATCGAAAACGGCACGCCGGCGACTAAAATAGCTCCTTTGCTAGGTATGGAGCCGCGCAGCCTGGTGCGGATGCTGAAAAACCTTGAAGAAAAGGGCCTCATTCGCCGGGAAGTGAGTAAAGACGACAAGCGTTTCGTCCGCATTGTGCTCACCGAGCTCGGCAAAGAGAAACGCGAGCTCGCACGCGAGGGCGTGATTTCGTTCAACACGATGATCCGCGATAAAATACCGCTGGATAAGCTGGTCGTGTTTTTTGACGTCATTAAAGATATAAACCGATTGGTGGAAGAAGAGAACCAGAAACTCAAAGCCGGTGAGGTCACCGAAGATCTGGAATAGCCATCAATCCCATCCTGAAAACCAACCTGAGTAAAAATGAATCGTTCCATTCGTAAAGTAGCTGTTCTTGGTTCAGGCATTATGGGCTCGCGCATTGCGTGCCATTTTGCCAATATAGGCGTTGAAGTACTCCTGCTGGACATCGTTCCGAAAGACCTTACCGATGCCGAAAAAGCGAAAGGCATCACGACAGACCATCCCGCGTTTCGGAACCGGATCGTGAATGATTCGTTCCAGGCGACGCTCAAGGCCACACCGGCGTCGTTGTACAGCCCCGCATTCGCGTCGAGGATCAAGCTCGGCAACTTTGATGATAACCTGGCCGATATCAAAAATTACGATTGGGTAATAGAGGTGGTGGTAGAAAGGCTGGATATCAAGAAAAGCCTTTATGAAAAGGTAGACGCGCTCCGCAAGCCCGGTACGCTCGTTACTTCCAATACTTCGGGGATTCCCATTCATTTAATGGCGGAAGGCCGGAGCGAGGATTTTCGCAAGAATTTCGCCGGAACGCACTTCTTCAACCCGCCGCGCTACCTGCGCCTGCTGGAAATCATTCCCACGGCCGACACCGACCCAAGCGTGGTGGATTTCCTGATGCATTACGGTGAGCTTTTTCTGGGAAAAACGACGGTGCTCTGCAAAGACACGCCGGGCTTCATTGCCAACCGGTTGGGCATTTACGCATTAATACAAACCATTCGCGTGGCCGAAGAAATGGGGCTTAGCGTGGATGAAGTGGATAAACTGACCGGCCCCGTTGCCGGAAGGCCGAAATCGGGTACTTACCGGCTTTCGGATGTCGTAGGACTCGATACGACGGTACATGTGGCCAATAACCTCTATGCGTCCGGTGAGGGTAAGGATGAATCGCGCGATGCGTTTGTACTGCCGGAGATCATGCAAAAGGTGTTTGATAACAAATGGCTCGGTGATAAAACGGGGCAAGGTTTCTATAAAAAGATCAAAGACGAAAAAGGCAAGTCGGTGATCCTGGCGCTGGATTTTAAAACTTTGGAATACGTGCCGTCGGGCAAGGTGAAATTCGAAACACTGGAAGGCACCAAGAATATCAGCGACGTGTATAAACGCTTCGGTGCGCTGGTAGCGGGTAAAGACAAGGCAGGTGAGTTTTACAGAAAGACATTCGCCGATGTGTTCAAATACGCCACATTCCGCATTCCTGAAATCTCCGACGAAATATTCCGCATCGACCAGGCCATTACCGCCGGATTTGGCTGGCAATATGGCCTTTTCGAAACCTGGGACGCCATCGGTGTGAAAAATATGCTGGCGATCATGGAATCGCTGGATTTGAAACCCGCTGCCTGGGTTTACGAAATGCTCGCGGCAGGGAATGAGTCGTTCTATAAAGTCGAGCATGGCAAGCGGCTGTATTATGATATTCCTTCGAGATCCTACAAACGCATTCCGGGACAGGACAGCTTCATTTTGCTGAGCAATCTTTCCAACAATATAGTTTGGAAAAACGCCGGCGCGAACCTCTACGACATCGGCGACGGCATCCTGAACCTCGAATTCAAGTCCAAAATGAATACCATGGGCTCGGAAGTGATCGAAGGCATTCAGAAAGGCATCGGTCTCGCGGAAAAGGATTTTCGTGGATTGGTGATCGGGAATGAGGCGGTGGAAGCATTTTCTGCGGGAGCGAACCTGGCGATGTTGTTTATGTACGCCGTCGAGCAGGAATTTGACGAAATCAACCTCGTAATTTCACAGTTCCAGCAAACCATGATGCGGGCGCGGTACTCATCGGTGCCCGTAGTGGTGGCGCCTCACACGCTTGCGCTCGGGGGCGGTTGCGAGCTTACATTACACGCGGACAAGGTGGTCGCTCACGCGGAAACCTACATTGGTCTCGTCGAGTTTGGTGTGGGATTAATCCCCGCCGGCGGTGGTACCAAGGAAATGGCGTTGCGCTGCTCGGATATGTACCAGGCAGGCGACCCTGAATTGAATATCCTGCAAAATGCATTTATGAACATTGCGCAGGCGAAAGTATCCACGTCCGCGCATGAGGCGAAAGCGATGAATTACTTGCAGGACAAGGACCAGATCGTGCTCAACCGCTCCCGGTTGATCGCAGAAGCGAAACAGGCGGCGATTGATTTGGCAGAAAACGGCTATACCCAACCCAAACCACGCCACGACATCAAAGTACAGGGAAAAACGGGCATTGCATTGTTCCTGGCGGGCATTACCCAAATGCGCCTCGCGAATTACATCACCGACCACGACGCTAAAATCGCGGGTAAACTGGCGTATGTGATCAACGGTGGTGATTTGAGCTACCCGCAGCTGGTTTCGGAACAATACCTGATCGACCTTGAACGCGAAGCCTTTCTTTCCTTGTGCGGGGAGAAAAAGACACTGGAAAGAATGCAGGGGCTCCTTAACGGTGGAAAACCGCCCAGAAACTGATCGGGAATTATTGTTTCACCAAATTATGTTTCATCTTTACGGTTGCTGACCCAAAAGTACATTGATCAACAATGATTTCGAAAAAAGCTAAATACGCGCTCAAGGCCCTCAAAGTTCTGGCGGAACAATATGGAAAAGGACCGGTATTGATCTCTTACATTGCTGAAAAAGAGAAGATTCCGAAAAAATTCCTGGAAGCGATCCTGCTCGACTTGCGGAACAACGGCGTACTGCAAAGCCAAAAAGGAAAAGGCGGCGGTTATCTGCTTCGTGTACCTCCCGGGGAAGTTAATTTCTCGAAGGTGTTGCGGATCATCGACGGCCCTATCGCCCCTGCGCTGTGCGTTTCCATGTTCTTTTATGGCAAATGCGATGACTGCAAGGATGAAGAAACATGCAGCTTGCGCACCGTTCTCGAAAGATGGAGAGATGCCAACCTGGCTGTTTTGGACAAAACAACGCTGAATGACCTGTTGCAGGCTGAAAACGCCGCGTCAACCGACATTCTATCGTAAGGCGGCCGACTGCTGGCCCGCGCCATGCGGAGTCGCCCGCCGATCGTTGCGGATGTAAAGCCGCACATCGTCATATTCGCCCAGCAAAGTGTAGTGATTACGGATATATTGGTTTAACTCAGGGTAGCTTTCGATGCCCTGAGTTTTTTTGTCCTGTACCCAATGGCTGTTCTTGCCCACCGCGTCGACGACAAATGCCGGTTTGGTCCTTTCCAGGTCCGCCATGTAGCGCTTACGATAGGTATCCCGCATCGGATGCTCAAAAATCGACCGTTCGGAGTGGTTCTCGGCCGTTCCCTGCGCTAGCTGGGCTTCTACATAATAAGAGCAATTCCAGCCCCAAACGACCATATAGTCGCCTTCTTTCTTCCGTTTCAGGATTTGGGTTACCACCGGGCTTTGCTGCAATGTCGTTTTGCCTACCGAATCGAATGCATTCAACCGGCGCTCTTTCACAAAATGCAGCGCGTCATAGCCGCCAAACCACAGCACAATGATCGCTGGAAATGCAAGTGACCAGCTTTCAACAGCCGAAAAGCCGTAGGCAGCCAGCAATGTCCAGGGAATAATGCAGAAATTGAGGTAATGGATAAAATCGTTACCCGACTTGGTAGCGGCGTAAATGCTCGCCAGAACAAGGGACAAAATGGTGAACGGCACATGGAAATCCATTTTCCCGGGCACGTAAAGCCGCACGATCCTGATCAACCCGATCACGATCGGAACGGTCAATGCTAGGCTGAAAAATTGAAAATCCGTCGATAAGGAAACGATTTTATAGAACTGAGCGGGAATTTCTGTGAAAGTGCTCCCGCCGGCGTAAATCGCATTTCCCAGTACATAAAAATCGATGAGATCGTCGAAAACACCGAACGCCAGGGTGAATGCGAGAAAAAAAAGCGGTACGGTAAGCCCTCCTAAAATCAATGCGCCGGCAGGTTTGAACTCACCATATCTTTGAAAACGGCCGAACAATACCCAGAATGCCGACAAGACGATCACAGCCACTATCGGTACAGCTTGCAATTTCCCGAAAGGAACCGCTCCCGCCGCCAACCCAAGCAGATAAAGCCCGCCCGTCGAAGGCGCCGTTTTCGGATCGAGGCGCGAGAGTTGGTACAGACAAAATGCGAGCAGCAGTACCGGAAGCTGTTCACTCGAATAATGTACAAAATCGATTTCCTGCGTAAAGGCCACGAAGAGCAGCGGAACGATGGAAACGCCGCGCGCTATGGTTCCGCCAAACCAGTTTTTCAATGCAGAAAACAGCAAAAGCCACGCTCCTGCAACGCAAAGCAAGCCCATCAAACGGGCGGCAGTATAATCGATCCGGAAACCCAGTAGTTTGGGAAGTACGAGCAGATAGTTATCCAGCGGGCCGATGGTCGTGCCATCAACCGACCGCCAATACACCGGATCCTGCAAAAGCGTAATCGCGTGGCTAAGCATCTGGCTCTCGTCCTGGTTGAGCTCACGGTTGAAAACGATCACCGGCAACCGCATCATCACAAGCAACACCACTCCTAATGACAGGTACGCCCGGTTGGAGAGTGACTTATTTTGTGAGGCAAAAATGACAACGCCTGCCAATAAATAGCCCAGGAACCAATAAACGGGCGGAGAATTGTCGAAGCTCAACATACGATTAGCTAAAAGACTCTACTTTCTCGACAAAATCGCGGTAGTGAACGGCGGGAATAAAATGCTGCTGCGATCGGTACTGCAACACCATAAACACCAGAAACAGCGAAATAAGGAAGGATTGCAGCATGAGGATCATGAGCGTACTACCTAACGTCGATGCCCAACCGGGCGTAGCATTCCCGATCAGTTTCAGGAAAAGAATGAAGAATATAAACCCAATGGCGACGGCAGACATGAAGATCGAGAAGATCAGAATGCGCACCGCGGTGGTGTCGACCATGACCGAGATGGCACTCAGACCGTGCAGTACAAGTGACACGAAATTCATTTTACTCTCGCCGGCCAGCCTCTTGGCGCGGTTGGTGAGCACCGAATCGTAAGGAATACGCGATTTGATCACGCCTCCCGGATAGTTGTTCCAGATTTCGGAAACACGAACGAGGTTCTGCAAACGGCTTTGTGGCACCAGGCTGAAATTGCCGAAAGTGATCACCTTGCCCGTCAGCAACTTGAAAACATATTTGTAAATCACATAGAAAAAACGGAACAGAAAGCCTTCGGTGCGCTTGTTGCGCTCCGCAAAAATGATCTTGTCTGGCTCCTCTACCGACCTTTCCGCCAGCTTGTTAATATCACCCGGCGCATCCTCTCCATCCGCATCCATCACGATCACCTTATCTGCCTTCATATTTTCGGCGGCATACGACAACCCGATCGCAATCGCTTTCTGGTGGCCGAGGTTGCGGTATAGCCGCAACACTTTCAGCTCCTTTCCACCGAAAGCCGCAAACGGCGCTGTTCTCGCGCGCGAAGAGCAATCGTCGACGATGAGCAGTGTAGTATTTTGAAGAAGCGGGGTATTTAAATCCGCATTAATCTTTTGAATCAGCAGATTAAGTGCCTCCCAGTCATTGAATTGGGGGATAATAATGACGTAATTTTCTGGCATGGGAGAGAGTTACGAAAGCCCCCGGAAAGAATTCCGGAGGCTTTAAGTGTGATTTAAACCGTTTTTACGCCCAATCGCGACGAGATTCCGTCGTGGATCTGGGTGAGTGTTTCCACCAGGCCGTATTCCCAGTTCCAGTCCGGGTAATGCGATTTGAATTTCGAAAGGTCACTCACATACCAGATATGGTCTCCGATACGGTTAGTCTCTGAGTAAGAATAAGAAAGTTTGTTTCCCGTAATCTGCTCGCACAACGCGATCGCTTCAAGCATCGAGCAGTTGGCAAAACGACCACCACCGGCGTTATAAACTTCGCCCGGGCGCGGGTTTTGGTAATAATGCCAGAACATGTTCACCAGGTCGTGGCTATGGATATTGTCGCGTACCTGCTTGCCTTTGTATCCGAAAATCGTGTAATGCGTTCCGGTAATGGCACATTTCATCAGGTAAGCCAGGAAGCCGTGCAGCTGTGCGCCCGAGTGGTTAGGACCTGTGAGGCATCCTCCGCGGAAAACAGCCGTTTTCATGCCGAAATAACGGCCGTATTCCTGTACCATAATATCGGCAGCTACTTTGGAAGCCCCGAAAATGGAGTGCTTCGTGTGGTCGATGCTATGGTTTTCGTCGATACCGTTCTCGAAATACGGGTGGTTCTCATCGATTTCCCAACGAGTTTCGAGCTCTACCAATGGCAGGTAGTTAGGATTATCCCCATAAACCTTGTTGGTAGACGTGAAAATAAACACTGCCTCAGGTGCATGCAGGCGGGTCATTTCAAGCATGTTCAATGTACCTACCGCATTCACACCGAAATCGGTGAACGGCTCGCGGGCCGCCCAGTCGTGGCTTGGCTGCGCTGCCGCGTGAACGATCATCTTAATGTCCGTTCCGTACTCCTTGAAAATAGGTTCCAGTTGGCTTACCTCGCGAATATCCGCAGCATAGTGCTTGTAGTTCCCGAAAGCCTCTTCGATACGGTTACGGTTCCATTCGGTGTTTCCATCCGCACCGAAGAAGTACTGACGAAGGTTGTTATCAACTCCGATGACCAGATCAAACTTGCCAGCCAAAAAAGCAACTGACTCACTTCCAATTAGTCCGGCGGAGCCGGTGACCAAAGCTATGTTCATGTTTTGAATACTTTTTAATCGCTTATTTCTTTCTAAAATTTCGGCTTCGCCCTGCCTCGAATACGTAAAGTAAATTAAAAATGTTCAATCGTCACAACTTCACTTAGTCAATGGGCAGAATCCAGAAGGATAATACGCGTAATGCAATATTAAAATTGTTCAATAACTAAAAAAATAGGGCAAAAAAAAGATATCCCCATTTCGTGGGGATATCTCGTATATTTTCTCAATGAATGGTTGCTATTCTTTCACCAGCGAGCTAGGAATTTTACCACCGTAAAGTTTCGCGCGGATGTCGTTTACGCGGGCGTCGAGCTCAGGCTTCGCATCATACTTGAATGACATCTGACGCGGCAGGGAATCAGGGCTTACACCGTACACCCACTCATTACCGGCGTTCACATCTTTCTGGTCCTTGTGGTTATACTTTTGGTATTCGCAAGAAGAAAGAAGCACCACACACGCAGCAAAAGCAACTATTTTATTGAATTTCATTTCTTTGATCGTTCATAGTATTGTGCGCAAAAATAACCGCCAATTTCATAACCACCAAATTGCGGGCGGCTGAAATATTATTTTTTTAACTCGGCCAATTCGTCGCGCACAAACTGCATCAGCTCAGCGATATGCCGCTCCGAGAAATCGAACGGAATATTGGCCGCCTGGTAAATTTCACCGATCGTAGCGGTGTAACCCAGCTTCAATGCGTCGAGGTAGCCCTTCAAACCTTTCGCGGCGTCCTCCCGGTAGTTTTTCCAAACGCCAATCGCCCCGAGTTGCGCAATGCCGTACTCAATGTAATAGAATGGCACTTCATAAATGTGCAGCTGGCGCTGCCAAAGGTATTTTTTGAAGTTTTCCAATCCCGACCAGTCCATCACCGTATCCGTAAACTCTTCGTAAATGCGCACCCACGCCTCGGTACGCTGCTCCGGCGTGTGCTGCGGGTTCTCGTACATCCAGTGTTGAAACTTATCCACTGTCGCTACCCAGGGCAATGTTTCGATAATAGACTCCAAATGCGTGATTTTCGCACGTTTAAGATCTTCCTCATTCTCGAAAAATTCGTCCCAGAAATCCATCGTGATCAGCTCCATCGACATCGAGGCCAGCTCAGCCACTTCCGAAGGCGTGTGTTTGAAGGAATTCAAGGCCAGGTCACGCGTCACGAGCGAATGCACCGCGTGCCCCCCCTCATGCAGGAGCGTAACCATATCGCGCAGGTTAGAAGTCGCATTCATGAAGATAAACGGCACACCAATTTCATCGAGCGGATAGTTATAACCGCCCGGCGCCTTGCCCTTCCGCGATTCGAGGTCGAGGTGCTTCATGGTTTTCATAATGCGCAGGCAGTCTCCCAGGAACGGATCGAGGCGCGAGAACGCGCGGATCGTTTTATCCAAAAGCTCTTCACCCGTTTCAAATGGCTTCAACGGCGGTAACCCTTTCGGATCAACCTTCGTATCCCACGGACGGAGCACATCCAACTGCAATGCAGCTTTGCGCTCTGCTGCCATCTCATTCAAAATCGGCACGACAGCCTTCTTCACCGAGCCGTGGAAGTTGAAGCAATCCTGGGGCGTATAATCGAACCGGCCCATTGCGGCGAACATATAGTCACGATAGTTGCTGAAACCGGCATTACGGCCCACAGTGTCACGCAGGGTTACGAGCTTGTTCAGCAATTCATCCAGCTTGTCGTGATCCTCATACCGGCGCCCGCTGATCGCGCGCCATGCCTCCTCGCGCACATGGCGGTCGGTAGATTGCAAACGGTCGGCGGCGCGTTGCAGGGTCATTTCCTCCCCATCGAGGGTAACGGTCATCGCACCGGCAATAGCGCCATACTTGCGCTCTTCGGTCTGCATTTCGGTGATAACCGGGATATTCTCTTCGCGGAAAATCTCGATCGCCTTCTTCATCCCCCGCAACGTGATCGCGAAGCCGGGCTCGGTCAGCTCACTCAAGAATGGGTTATCGACGATCTTCTTGTCGAGTGCATTGCCGTATTCCGCCAGTTTCGGCTGAATTTCGGTGATAAAGAACTGCAATGCATTAATGAGGCCGGTATTGGCCGTATCGCAAGTCTGGCGGATGTAGCGCCATGCGAAATTTTCGGAGAGGTATGATTCAATTTCGCTCCGGTCCGAAAACCATTGTTTCAAATCTTCCAGAGAGTTGATTTCCCTGTTTTTCAAATTCTCGAAGAACGGCTGAACATCATCCCATTTCTTCAAATCAAATTCTTCCCCAATAAAAGGCCGTTTCGCCCGGGTTGGTATATGAAGTGTTTCCTGATTGGACATATAAAAGGTACTTTGTTTAAAAACGCAAATTTATAATTGAAAGGTTAATGCAGCTTGAATGCATTCACGACTAAAGCTAGGATACATCGTCATTAAGTCTGAATACGTCGCACCCTCCCGCAGCTTTTTTTGAATCAATTCAACTGTTAATCGGGTTCCTTTAATCACCGGTTTTCCCAGCATGACGCCCGGATCAGAGATAATACATTCTTGACGCTTCATTTTAAGAATAGCTTCTGAATACTACAACTTCGTCTGTTCCGGCTGCGTTACGTCGCTCAAATTATCGGTAACAACATTCTCCGTCTCCTGGATATTGTTAAACGCATATTCCATTTTGCTGCGGTCGAACTCTTTTTCATCATTGGCGAGCCAGATGGTGGCTACGCCGTTACCGATGAAGTTGGTAATGGCGCGGGCCTCCGACATGAAACGGTCGACGCCCAGCAGAAGTGCCAACCCTTCGACAGGGATTACTTTAATGGCCGTCAAAGTGGAGGCGAGAACCACAAAACCGCTGCCGGTTACACCTGCGGCGCCTTTCGAGGTCACCATCAAAATGCCGATCAGCGATAGTATCTGCCCCATATTCAAATGCACGTTGAAAACCTGCGCGAGGAAAATCGTCGCCATGGAAAGGTAAATGGTTGTTCCGTCGAGATTAAAGGAATATCCTGCGGGTACGACAAGTCCTACCACCGGTTTCGAACACCCCATTCGTTCCAACTTGGCCATTAGGGAAGGCAAGCCCGCTTCGGAAGAAGAAGTACCGAGTACGATCAGCAGCTCTTCCCTTATGTATTTCAAAAAACGCCACAGGCTGATTTTGTAAGTTCTTAAAATCAACCCCAAAACCCCGAAAATGAAGACAGCCATCGTGGCATAAACCGTCCCCATAAGCTTGGCGAGCGGCAGCAGCGTGTGAATGCCGTATTTCCCGATCGTGAACGCCATTCCTCCGAATGCACCGATCGGCGCGAAAATCATCACGAGATGTAATGCCTTGAAGACGTATTTGGACACAAAATTCAGGCCTTCGACAATGCGCTGCTTTGCTTCAATACGGCTCAGTACCGACCCAAAAAGCAATGCGAAAAGCAAAACCTGCAAAGTCACATTATCGAAGAAAAATTGAAGCCAGCTGAAATCGTGTGCTTTACCGGCATATTTGGAAATATCCCCCTTTTCGAGTGAATCAGTAACTACTCCGTGACCGGGGCGGATGATATTAGCGACGATAATACCTACGACAAGCGCGAGGGTCGTTACTACTTCAAAGTAGAGCAATGCTTTGGCACCCACTTTTCCCACCTTTTTCAAGTCGCCCATACCCACAATGCCCAAAGTGATGGTCAGGAAAATGATCGGGTTAATAAAAAGCTTCACCACCGAAATGAAACCTTCGCCGAGGATCTTCATTTCGACCGCCTTTTCGGGGAGATAGTGGCCGAGCAAGGCACCGGCAGTAATGGCGGTAAGGACCCAGAAGGTCAGGTTGGTAACAAGCTTTTTCAAAGGCGTTCGGGTAACAGGAATGAAACAGATCGTGTCGGGCGTCGCCCACAGCAATCGGGCAACTTATCAATTTACAATAATAAGAAGTCTGCCAGACGATTCCGGGAAGGCGGAAGTAAATTTTTATCAATTATTTATACTTGGTCTAAATTAATACCATATATTTGCCACAGACAAATGCCAGGCATTCACATCCATGATCATCGACAGGCTATGCAGGAGGATTCGCATACATACAATTCGCTACGGATTTTGAGCCACACCGGCAAGGGGTACATCGGACAGTGCCATTGCTGCACGCATTTCAATTTCGCCTACGGCAATGTGCTGTTTGTGTTCACAGAGGACGGCTTGCGGGGCTTTCAATCCATTTTGTACGACCAATACCACCTGCAAAGCATCGGTGAAGCACTTCCGCACGGCAAAACCCATTTGTTACCGTCGCCCATCCCGAATTTCATGCTCTCTTTCGACGATACCGAGCTCGAAGAGATTCGCACAATGTTCCAGGAAGCACTGCTGGTGCTGGAAGTGGATAAAATATTTTCCTATAAAAAGTAACCCCTGAAATGACGCCAGTTTCGAGATTCTTTATTTGTTTGATACTAATCCTGTCGACGGCGGGCTCCGGTCATGCGAAAGCGCTCCGGATCGTTTCGGCGAACGGGACCCTGAGTGAAATCCTCGTAGGACTTGGTTTGGAAAAACAGATCGTCGGCGTGGACGTGACGAGCACCTTCCCCACTTCTCTTGAAAAACTTCCGAAAATCGGCCATAACCGCACCATTGCCGCCGAGGGCATCCTTGCATTGAATCCCGACGTAATCATTTACACCAATCAGAGCATGCTATCGCCGGCGGTGGTGAGACAACTGAACAGCAGCGGCAAAAAACTCGTCGAATTCAAGCATGAGTATTCGAAAGAAGGCGCAATCAAGCTGATCCGCGAAGTGGGCACCTATTTCAATGCGAATGCACAGGCCGAAAAAATGATTAAGGTATTGCAATCCGATCTGGCGAAGATCCCAGCCCCGGCCAGTCCCAAAAAATTACTCTTCATCTACGCCCGCGGAGCGGGGACATTAATGGTTTCTGGCACGGGCACATCGCTGGACAAAATGTTCGCACTGGCCGGACATAAGAACGCGGTAAGTGGTTTCACCGATTTCAAACCGTTGACCGCCGAGTCGCTCATCGCGGCTAACCCCGACGTACTGGTGCTGTTTTCCAGCGGACTCGAAAGCCTGGAAGGCATGGACGGCCTGCTGAAAGTACCCGGCGTTGCCAACACCAATGCGGGCAAAAACCGTAGGATCGTAACCATGGACGGCCAGCTCCTCACCGGCTTCGGGCCGCGTGTCGGCAAGGCAGCCATTGAACTTTCTCAAAAAGTGAAATAACAGGCCATGCTGACAGAAACGGTAAACGAGCGGGAAATAACGAAAACGGAGACATTCCAAAAGCACATTCTGCCTTCTTCGACGGGCAAAATGGTATGGATACTGGGCTCAATCCTGCTGGCATGCACGATTTTCGCGGCCTGTACCGGCGCATTATCCATTTCCGTAAGCGAGTTATGGCGGATCGTCGCATTCAAACTCGGCTGGATTTCCGAAATGCAGGTGGAAGAACAAAAATCAATCGTTTTCTGGATCATCCGCTTGCCGCGGGTATGCCTGGCAGTGCTGATAGGCGCTGGGCTGGGTATTGC
Organism: Dyadobacter fermentans; assembly: GCF_019924045.1. GTDB lineage: Bacteria > Bacteroidota > Bacteroidia > Cytophagales > Spirosomataceae > Dyadobacter > Dyadobacter fermentans_A. Next base: position 167,852 of record NZ_JAHXBN010000006.1, read on the forward strand.
GGGCGCGTCGCTGCAAGGGCTTTTCCGCAATCCGATCGCCGACGCCACACTCATTGGTGTCACTTCCGGCGCATCGCTTTTCGCCGTGTTTGTCATTATACTCAACGTTAAATACTTCGGAATGTTGAACGAGCTCGCCGGCGCATACAGCATTTCGTTTGTCGCCTTCGTCGGTGCGGCCTGCACAACATTACTCGTGTACCAGCTTTCAAAACTCACCGGCGACGGCGGCGTCACCACATTGCTGCTTTGCGGGATCGCGATCAACGCATTCGTGGGAGCGATGACAGGCCTGATGACCTACCTCGCCGACGACGCGCAGCTACGGAGCATTACCTTCTGGAACCTCGGCAGCCTCGGCGGCGCCAACTGGACGTCGGTTATGGCCGTAGGACCGTTTGTAGCGATTTCGATTTTTTTCATGCCTTATCTTTCCAAAGCATTGAACCTGCTCGTGCTGGGCGAAAGCCAGGCCGCCAGCCTCGGTGTGAATATGAAGACATTGAAGCAAAAGGTGATTATCCTCGCAACGATGGGCGTAGGCGCATCTGTGGCTGTTGCGGGAACGATCGGCTTTGTCGGATTGGTAGTACCACATATTATACGCACACTGTTCGGGCCAAACCACCGGACGTTAATTATCGGATCGGCATTGTCGGGTGCTATTGTGCTCACGCTGGCCGACACCCTCTCCCGCACCATCGTAGCGCCGTCGGAGCTCCCGATCGGCATTCTCACGGCCATGCTGGGCACGCCGTTCTTCATTTATATTTTGTGGGAACAAAAACGCAAGCGGCTATGATCGAGGTCAGGAATGCGGGATTTGAGGTAAGGGGCCGGAAACTGCTTGAAAATGTCAGCTTTTCGGTCAAACCCGGTGAGTTCTGGGCGATCGTGGGCGCTAATGGTGCCGGAAAATCGACATTGATCAAACTGCTTTCGGCGGAGCACGATGTCACGTCGGGCGCAGTACATTTCCACGACCGCGACCTTCGGCAATACAAGCTGAAAGAACTGGCCCGAAAACGGGCGGTGCTAGCCCAGAAAAATAATATCACACTCTCGTTCACCACGCAGGAAATTGTATTGATGGGCCGCTATCCATTTTACGACGCCGATCCTACGCAGCGCGACCTGGCGATCGTCGATATGTGCCTGAAAAAAGTGGGTATCGGCTATCTGAAAGACCGCCTTTACCCGACATTATCCGGCGGGGAACAGCAGCGCGTACAACTCGCCCGTGCGCTGGCCCAAGTGTGGGAGATCGACAGCGGCCTGCTCCTGCTCGACGAGCCTACTACCGGAATGGACCTTTTGCATCAATACGAGACATTCCAACTGGCGAAGGAGCTTACCCGTAAAAACTTCGCGGTAATTGCCGTGATTCATGACCTGAACCAGGCTTTGCAATACGCCGACCGCGTACTGATGCTCAAAAATGGGCATATGCATGCCATTGGCCTGCCCGAAAACGTATTGACTGAACAAGCCATCCAGGAAGCCTTCGGATTACCGGTACAAATTATCCAGCCGGAAATGACGCCCTACCCTGTCATCGTGCCCCAGGTGGCACCTGTTTCGTACCATTTACCCTGATTAATAACTATTAAAATACCCAAAGATGAAGTCAACCCTTTCACCGGACAGAACTGAATTGAAAGAACGCTGGGCAGAATACAAGCTCGCCAATCCCAAATCACGCATCCGTGACGACGCCAAAGCGCTGGGCACCTCGGAAGCCGAACTCCTTGCTACCGGCCTCGGCACTCATGTGCAGCTCCTCGACGGCGATTTCAGGGAGCTGATCAAGGAAATGGGCTCGCTCGGGCACGTGATGGCGCTCACGCGTAACGACCACGTCGTGCACGAGCGCAAGGGTGTGTACGAGAAAATATCGTTCAATAACCACGTGGGCCTCGTGCTGGGCGAGGATATCGACCTGCGCCTGTTCCTGGGCGATTGGAAATTCGGCTTCGCGGTGTCCGAAAACGAGCGTTACAGCCTGCAATTCTTCAACAGCTTCGGCGAGGCGGCGCATAAAATTTACCTGACAGAAAAGAGCGACAAAAAGGCCTACGACGCGCTGGTGACCAAATACCTCGCAGCCGATCAGGACGTAAACCTGTTTGTCAGCGAGAAGAAAGAGAAAGTAGCCGAGCCCGACGAGGCCACAGACTTCGATCAAGCCGCATTCCAGCAGGAATGGCTTGCATTGAAAGATACCCACGACTTTTTCACGCTGCTGCGGAAGCACAAACTTTCGAGAAAGCAGGCGTTGCGCAATGCACCCGAAGGCTATGCCCACCGCATTAAGCCGGAGAGCATGAAGCTGCTCTTCGACGCGATTTCGGAGACCGGACTGCCCATTATGGTGTTTGTTTCGAACCCGAACTGCATTCAGATCCATACTGGCCCGATCAAAAAGATCTTCGTGATGGGCCCATGGTTGAATGTAATGGATCCGGAGTTCAATCTGCATTTGCGGGAGGATGCCATCGACGAAGCCTGGGTGGTACGGAAGCCTACCGAAGACGGCATCGTGACCGGCATCGAGCTCATCGATAAGGATGGGGTGATGTTCAACCAGTTCTTCGGCAAGCGTAAGCCGGGAATCCCTGAACTGGCCGAATGGCCTGCGCTGATCGAGCAGCATTCGATCAAATTTTGACCAAAAGCATTTGTACAAGCATATTAAGATTAAATTTCGCCATAGTAATCAGAAATTGCCGGCTTCATTAGTGAGCCGGTATTTTTTTGTCATGAATTTTCAAATCACTTTTCAAGAAAAATTAAATTTTGCAAACTTTCTCAAAACTACAAATTTTTAAATATTTCATTTTCAACAAATTATACATTTTAATTTGCAAACTTTTTTACTTAAAATCTACAATACGTATCTTTGAAATACTCATTTTTCCTCTCAAAACATTCTGATACCACCTAATGGAATCCATAAAATCTTCACAATCAGAAAGAACCTACACCAGTGAGGAAGCCTTTCAGGCTTCGCTGGAATATTTCAGGGGCGACGATCTTGCGGCCCGCGTTTGGGTGAATAAATATGCATTGAAAGATTCGTTCGGAGCCATCTATGAAGCGACACCTAACGACATGCACCGCCGCATTGCGTCGGAGATCGCGCGCATCGAGCAGCGCTATCCAAATCCGCTGAGCGAAGCCGAGATTTTCGATCTGATCAAAGATTTCAAATACATTATCCCGCAAGGCAGCCCTATGACGGGCATTGGTAACCCTTATCAGATCGCCTCGCTTTCCAATTGCTTTGTAATCGGCAACAATGGCGTCTCAGACTCCTATGGCGGCATCATGAAGACCGACCAGGAGCAGGTGCAGCTCATGAAACGCCGCGGTGGCGTAGGGCACGACCTATCCCACATTCGCCCGAAAGGCTCGCCTGTGAAGAACTCCGCACTTACATCGACGGGCATTGTGCCGTTTATGGAGCGCTTCTCCAACTCCACCCGCGAAGTGGCGCAGGATGGCCGCAGGGGCGCATTGATGCTCTCGGTTTCCATCAAGCATCCCGATTCCGAAAGCTTCATCGACGCCAAAATGGAGCAAGGAAAGGTTACCGGCGCCAACGTTTCGGTGCGGATCGACGATGAGTTCATGAAAGCAGTCGACGCAGGAACCGCTTACCGCCAGCAATATCCCGTCAAAAGCGATAGTCCTTCGCATATCAAAGACATCGACGCGACGGCGCTCTGGAAGAAAATCGTGCATAATGCATGGCAGTCGGCCGAGCCGGGCATCCTCTTCTGGGACACAATCATCCGCGAATCGGTACCCGATTGCTACGCCGATCTTGGTTACCAGACCATTTCGACCAACCCGTGCGGAGAAATCCCGCTTTGCGCCTACGATTCCTGCCGCTTGCTAGCCATTAACCTCTTCTCGTACGTTGAGGATGCATTCACTCCCAAGGCAAAATTCAATTGGGAGCTGTTCAAAAAACATATTGCAGCGGCGCAGCGCATGATGGACGACATTATCGACCTCGAACTCGAAAAGATCGATGCAATTCTGCAAAAAATTGATGAAGACCCGGAAGACGCCGAAGTGAAGAGGGTAGAGCGCAATCTTTGGCTGAATATCCAGACAAAAGCCAAAGAAGGTCGCCGCACCGGCATTGGTATTACTGCCGAAGGTGACATGCTGGCTGCATTGGGCCTACGCTACGGCAGCGACGAAGGCAATGCATTTGCCGTGGAAATCCATAAAACGGTTGCGCTGGAAGCTTACCGCGGATCGGTTCACACCGCCAAAGAACGCGGCCCATTCACCATTTTCGACTCGGAAAGGGAGAAAAACAACCCGTTTATCAACCGCCTGAAAGAAGCCGACGCACAGCTTTATTACGAAATGCTGGAATACGGCCGCCGGAATATTGCATTGCTGACGATCGCACCAACAGGCACAACGAGCTTGATGTCGCAAACCACCTCAGGTATCGAGCCGGTTTTCCTTCCTGTTTATAAAAGAAGAAGAAAGGTAAACCCGAACGACAAGGACGTTCGCGTGGACTTTGTCGACGAGGTAGGCGATTCGTGGGAAGAATATGTGGTTTTCCATCACCGTTTTAAGGAATGGATGGAGGTGAATGGCCTCGATACCACCAAAAATTACGCGCAAAAGGACCTCGACGAGCTGGTTAAAAAATCGCCTTACTACAAAGCCACTTCCAACGATGTGGATTACCTGAAAAAGGTAAAAATGCAGGGCGCAATCCAGCAGTGGGTCGACCACTCGATCAGCGTGACCATCAACATGCCTAACGACGTGACCGAAGAGCTCGTAGGCGAATGCTACATGGAGGCCTGGAAAGCGGGCTGCAAAGGCGTTACGGTGTATCGCGACGGCTCACGTTCAGGCGTTTTGATCGCCAATACGGAGAAAAAAGAAGAACCGAAAGACGGCAGCCCGATGCCATTCCCGACCGAGCGCCCGCAAACGCTGGAAGCGGATGTGGTACGTTTTCAGAACAAAAAGGATAAATGGATTGCATTTATCGGTCTGATCGACGGGCGGCCATACGAGATTTTCACCGGTTTTGCGGACGACGAAGATGGTATCCTGATCCCTCGCTGGGTCAATGAAGGTTTGATTATCAAAAACCGGGAAGCCGACGGCAGCTCTCGCTATGATTTTCAATACAAAAATACGCGCGGCTATAAAACGACGATCGAAGGGCTATCCTACAAATTCAATCCTGAATACTGGAACTACGCGAAGCTCATTTCCAGCACATTGCGCCACGGAATGCCGATCGAAAAAGTGGTAGACCTGATCAGCAGCCTACAACTCGACGAGGCGATCAACACCTGGAAAGCCGGCGTTGCGCGCGCATTGAAACGTTACATTCCGGACGGTACCGAAGCAGCGAAGCAAAAATGCCAAAACTGCGGCTCGACAAATTTGCTGTACCAGGAAGGGTGTTTGACGTGCAAGGATTGCGGCTCGTCGAAATGCGGATAATTTTTTAATTTTGAATGATTGAATGATTGAATAGACAACTATTCGGTCATTCAATCATTCAGTCATTCAGAACTTACTATACTCAAGCTCCTCATTTACCCACTTGCCTGCCCGGTTCAAAGCATTCACGCTTTAAACCGACACCATGGTTATTTCGCAAATCCTGATCAGGTACCGCAGAGATAATGCGCTTTCTCAGAAACAAATGTCCGATTTACTCGGCGTTTCGCAGGTAGGTTATCACAAATGGGAAACCGGCACCACCAAAATTGAAATGGAGCATTACTGCCGCATAGCGACGCTATGTGAAGTGAGTTTGCTGGATCTTCTCCCGCGCGACTGGCAGGAGAAGATCAGGGATGAATTGGGAGTATAACTTCCTTAAAAAGTATCTTCTACAACGCCCAGGTAGTTAAATGGGCTCAATGCGCGAAGCTCTTCCCGTATTTTTTCAGACACGTCCAGTGTTTCGATGAAACGCGAGATCGAATCGTGGGTGATTTTTTCGTTGGTACGTGTCAGCTCTTTCAATGCCTCGTAAGGCTTCGGATAGCTTTCGCGGCGGAGGATCGTCTGGATTGCTTCGGATACAACCGCCCAGTTCTCTTCCAGCTCCGCTTTCAATACCTCGCCGTTCAATTCCACTTTGCCCAAGCCTTTCAACAGGGAGTTCAGCGCGATGGCCAAATGCGCGATAGGCACACCGATGTTACGCAACACCGTAGAGTCGGTAAGGTCACGTTGCAGGCGGGAAATGGGCAGTTTGGAAGCAAAATGCTCGAACAATGCGGATGCAAGACCGAGGTTACCTTCCGAGTTTTCGAAGTCGATCGGGTTCACCTTGTGCGGCATGGCCGATGAACCAACTTCGCCGGCTTTGATCTTCTGTTTGAAATAACCCATTGAAATGTACGTCCACATGTCACGGTTAAGATCTGTGAGGATCGTATTGAGGCGTTTCAGGCAGTCGAAAGTAGCAGCCAGGTTATCGTAGTGCTCAATCTGTGTCGTGTGGCGGCTTCTTTTCAGTCCTAATCCTTCCACAAAATGGTGGCCGAATGCCATCCAGTCCTGTTTCGGATAAGCAACGTGGTGCGCGTTGAAGTTACCGGTAGCCCCACCGAATTTCGCCGAATGCGGGATTTTATCGAGCATTTCGAGCTGGCGTTCCAGGCGCTCCACAAAAACCAGAAATTCTTTACCTACGCGTGTAGGCGACGCAGGTTGCCCGTGCGTGAACGCGAGCATCGGCACGTTTTTCCATTCAATCGACATGCGTTTCAACACAAAAAGCACCTGACGGAACAATGGCTTGATCTGCCGCTCCATCGCGTCTTTGAGCGAAAGCGGGATCGCCGTGTTGTTAATATCCTGGGAAGTGAGACCGAAGTGGATAAATTCCTGGTAAGATTCGATGCCCAGCTTCTCGAATTGCTCCTTAATGAAGTACTCGACAGCCTTCACATCGTGGTTGGTCACCTTTTCGATGTCCTTTATATGCAGCGCGTCTGCCTCGCTGAAATCCTCATAGATTTTGCGCAGTGACGCGTATTTTTTCTTGTCAAATTCTGATAGCTGAGGGAGGGGAATTTCGCAGAGTGCAATGAAATACTCGATTTCCACATACACCCGGTAGTAAATCAGGGCATATTCCGAGAAATAAGCCGAAAGTTCAGATACTTGTTTGTAATAACGGCCATCAACCGGAGAGATCGCCGTAAGCTGATTTAATGACATGATTTTCAATACAAAAATTGATTATCAGGCAAAGTTAGCAGAATTCACGGTCCTAAAATGGTAAAACAGGAATGAAAAATTCTTTTTGGGATTGGAAATAGAAATTATAAAACTATTCGCATATTCGTTTACTAACCTTGATTATACAAAGCACATGCAGCCTTCGCCTTTCATTGGAGAATTAGTCGGAACAATGGTCCTTATTTTGTTAGGCAACGGCGTCGTCGCCAATGTCGTATTGAAAAAAACCAAAGGCGAAAGCGGTGGCTGGATCGTCATCACAGCAGGATGGGCGTTTGCGGTGATGTTCGGGGTGTTCACAGCCAATGCATTCGGCAGCGCGGCAGCACATTTGAACCCCGCGGTAACCGTGGGCTTTGCGGTACTTCAAAATGATTACAGCCTTATCTCGACTTTCATCCCCGCTCAGCTGCTTGGTGCATTCCTGGGGGCTGTGCTGGTTTGGCTGCAATATCTGCCGCATTGGGGCGCTACCGAAGACGGCGGATCTAAACTGGCCTGTTTTTCAACCGGACCGGCTATTAAAAGTACCGGGGCTAATTTTCTGAGTGAATTTATCGCGACTATGATATTGATCGTCGGCATTGTAGCTATCGGCTACGCCGGTACCTCCGATCCCGAAAAAGGCGGCATTCCCTCGGGAGTAGCACCTTATCTGGTGGGTATGCTGGTTTGGAGCATCGGCCTATCGCTCGGCGGTACTACCGGCTATGCGATCAACCCCGTACGCGACCTCGGCCCGCGCATTGCGCACGCTATCCTGCCCATTCCAAACAAAGGAAGCTCCGATTGGGGTTACGGCTGGATCCCCGTTGTGGCCCCCATCGCGGGAGCCATCATCGGTGGACTGATTCTGCGTAGCTTCTCTTTTTAATCTATTCTACCGTGATTTTGCCGCCGCCCGAGTAGCTGCGGTATTCACCCCGGTACATCGCGTCGGCAGCGGCCGGCCCGATTGTAAATGTGCCTTTGGCTACGATTCTCACCTGATAGTAGAATGTCCTCGGCTGGCCATCGGCATTGGTGAAGAAATGAATGCGGTCGTCGCGGATGTCGTAATATTCCGGAACGGCTGCATTCGTAATCCATGGCATGTCACGCGGCTCAGTGATCCTTGGGTTTTCTATCTCGAAGCCAGCGGGCAGCAGGTCGGTAACGACTACGTCTTCCACCGGCAACCCGTTGTTGCTGTTAAGCGTCAGTTTCACCACCACGAGGTCGTTCTGATGGAAAGTTTGCACCGGCGCTCCATTGCGTGTCAGGAACTGGCGGCGAATGCTGATGCCCTGGTCTTCCTCCACATAACTACCCGTGGCCGACATACCGTCCGTCTGCGCGAACCAATACAGATCGCCTTTACCTTGCGTTTTGACCACCAGTTTCTGGTTCAAAATGCCTTTTGAGATCTTCAATTCCTTACCCGAAAACTGACCGAGCGACTTGCCATTTGCGGAAACAGAAGCTGTTACCGTCGAATTGGAAGTCTTTTTGGCCAGTTTACCCAAAGCCAGCACCGCAAATGCCGCTTCCTGTGTATTCAAATACGAAGCCGATTGAATGGCCAGAGAAAGCTGTCGGCCCAACACCGGGATTTGGGCATTGGAAGGGTCGGATTCTATTAATGTATTCAAAACCAAAGACATATTCCGCAACGGGGATGAATAGCTGTTATCGTAATAATGTCCCGCATTCTCGGCCACATATTTTTTAGGCAGCAGTGCATTAAAACTCCGCGCATCGCCCGCGAGCTGAAATGCTCCTGCGAGCAGATATTGGGAATCCTGCGTGAGCAAATGCGGGTTTTGTTTGTAATAATTCATCGAAGCGCGGTTCGGATGGCCGTTTAATGCAAGCACATAAAGCGAATAAATGGCTTCACGACGCGCAACGGTCTTTTTCGTCTGCGTACCTTTCGGCTGTCCCTCGTACGCCAATCCGTTGTTCGTACTCGCGATCACGACTTCCTTATTGGCCGTCGAGCCGCTTTGCGCTGTCAGATATTCCACCGCGCGACTCAGCGTTTTGGCATTGACCTCAAAACCTGCCCGCCGCGCTTCTTCCAGAAAATGCACCGCGTAGGCAGTAGCCCACCAGTCTTCCAGCTGCGCCCCCGGCCACATGCCCATACCTCCGTTGAAAAGCTGCTGCGATTCCACTTTACGAATGGCTTGCTGCACATTGGTCATCGGATTAAAATCACTTTCTCCCCCTCTGACCGTATAAACCGGTGCAGCCATTGCCTTGGTAAGGTCCGCGAAATAAATCTGAGGGAATGCCTTGGAAACGGTCTGTTCCAGGCAACCATAAGGATAGCCGAGCAATGTTGATAATGCCTTTCCGCCACCTTGTACCAACGGCGAGCGGCTCAATACGATCTGACTGCTGCTTGTGGCAGGGATAAACGACGATTTAAGGTCGATCAGCCCTTGTTTATCGCCAGCAATAAGGCCCGATGTACTGGTTTTCAGCAATGGCGATGCCGGACGAACCGTAATTTCGGTCTGATTGACGAATGTTTCTTTAAACGCATTCACTTTCACCACTACCTTTCCGATACCGATGGCCGTAGCAGCTTTCACGGCAAACATCGCGCGACTTTCTTTTCCTGCGGGTATATTAATGTTTTGAGTAACCGGTGCAGCACCTGCCGCAAGCGGGCCGGATAGCTGGATAGAAACAGTCGCCGTAGTCGCTTTGGCTTCGGTGTTGCTGATATTGACAGGTAGTACCAATTCGTCTCCCGGGCTCAGGAAACGCGGCAGACCGGCGCTGATCACGATCGGGTCTGCAACTTTCATATTTTTGGTAGCCGAACCGAATGCATTATCCTTATAAGCGACAGCCATAATGCGCAGGTCTCCGCTGAACTGCGGGATATTGACATCGAAAGTCACGTCGCCGCTGCCATTCGCTTTTAGCTGGCCGCTCCAAAACGATACCAGCTCCGTACGGCCATTACTCAGCGGATTGATTCGCCTTTCGAGGTCATAACCATCACCGCCGGAGCTCGATGTACCGGAAATCGTCAGTTCAGGAAAAAGTTGGGCGTACAAATCGTGACTGGAAACTTCCAACGCCCGTTTTTGATAAAAATGCCCGTGAATATCCGGCGTTTTGGAGTTTTTGATCTGCAAAATACCTTCATCGACCACGGCCAGCGTCACTTCCGCATTCGGTTCGGTTTTGATCCGGATCTGCTGCTTCATTTTCGAGCGCGATTTTTCAACGGCAGCGATAGCGACGTTCAGTTTCCTATCGGGATCTTCGACCAAAATAGCCTGGAAACCGTGCGCGACCGTCAAGGGCATATCCGACGCGTCCAGCGGCCGGATGAGCGTCGCCGTTACGAATACATTGGGCAAATGCTCTTCTTTGATTTTGAATGTCAGTTCGGCTGCCTTTTTCTCGGTCGCCAGAATATGCTGTTCGAGCACATTGTTGCGCTCCACGGTTACGAGTAGCCGTCCGTCAAACGGGGTTTTGAACAATACCTTTGCCGACTCACCGGTTTTGTACTGATCCTTGTCGGTTTCCATCAACACCCGGCCTTCATTGCTTACTTCAAAAGACGAATACTGGGTATAACCGTAGCCGTAAGCATAGAAATTCGCGAGCGTGTAATGCGCCGCGCCAGGGCGTCGCACGCGCACCTCATACTCGCCCGAAACCGTGGGCACATATCGGAATGTGCCTTTCCCGCCGGATAGCGTCAGTTTGTTGGAATATACCAACTTCTCACTCTTGCGCGAGGTGTATTGCAAACGGTCATATTTCTTCTCCACGACAGTCTGGTATTCCAGCCGCACCACTTCGATGCTTGCCACGGCACCATTCTGCAATGCACCGCTCTTGCCTACGCCCACGATATCCACCGGAACCGGCGCATTGGTGCCGACATAAGCATCCGGCAGACGGATACCGTAAAATACCGGCTGCGTGTACACGTCGAAACGCTGTAACCTGTTGACAGGCCGTCCGTTTTCATCGAAAACCGTTACGTAAATCTTGCCTTCGAGCACGCCGATATCCTGTAAGCCGGATAACAATGTAAACTGCTCATTCGCCTGCCCTTGCTCATTAGTCGTACCCTGGCGGCTATCGCGCTCGAAAGTAGTCTCGGCGGGGATATCGAATGTGTATTCCGGGAAACCTTTGGCCGAAAAGCCTTTCCGCTGCAACTGGAAATCCATTTCATAGGTGCGATTGCTTGCTGGCGGGCCAAACAAATTGGTAGCGGTGGCGGTAAGCGCCACTTTCTGACCTGAAACGTAATCTTTGGCAGCACCGCTGAGATCCACTTTAATGCGATCGGGCATAAACTCCTCCACGCTCACGGCCTGGGAACCGAGCAGCACTTCGTTGGCATTGTACACTTCCAGGATGTAAGTACCTGTGAGTACACCGGCATCGAGCGGGATTTCCGATTCTACGGCACCCTGGTCATTGGTCGTCTTACGCCATGTGCGGAATTCACGGCCATTCGGAGTGAGCAAACGCAGTTTCAGAGGCACTTTGCCTGCGGTCTTCCAATCCTGCGTCCGCAGCACGGTGTTGAAATGCAGGGTTTCACCCGGCCGGTAAATATCGCGCTGCCCGTAGATGAAAACCTGATAACCCGATACATTATCCCGCAAGCCTTCCACATCAAACCGTGAGGTAAGCACCTGTGTATCTTCGAGTAACAGGTAATTAAAATCATCCTCCGAGCTCGCCGTAATCATTGCAATCTTGAATCCCGGCGCCTTTTCGCTTAGCTTATCGACATGCGCAATGCCCTCGCCATCGGTTTTAACCGTATGTACCGTCTGATTATTCGAGCTGACGAGCGTCAATTCAAGGTCTTTGATCGGGTCATTGGTTTTAATGGAATTGGCAAAAACCCAGAGCTCATCCTTGCCCTGCTTGGCGATGAGGCCGATATCCGAAATGGAAACCAGCTTGGTAGCACCGAGGTATGCTTCCTCCTCGGAATTCACGGCCACCAGGTATACTCCCTGCCGTTTGTTGTCGTCCGGCAATGCGATATTCAAAGCCGATATGCCCTTGTTTTTGGATAGATTTTCAGTTTCAACCGTCTTATTGACAATCACATCGCTCAACTGACTTTCGCGGTCGTCGCTGTAATTGAAATTGCCGGTCGGCTGCCAGTCGTCACCCACGTACGCATAGTCGCTCCAACGGTTGTTATGGATGTAATGCAGGATATTATTGGCATAAAGCTTCGAAATGCGGACCTGAACTTTCGGTACGTTCACGATATTCACCCCGATATTGCGCGAGCTTTTGGACGACAAGTACAGCCCCTTTTTATTCGCGAACGAGATTGCCGCGGGCATTTTGCCAAAAAACAGGTCGCGCGAGGTCTCTTCTTCCAAATTCTGCCCCAGGATCCCTTTCAGCGATTGTTTGAGCTGTAATACATACGTTTCCGTCTCGTTAAAAGCGCCACGAATGATAAAACCATTCTCGGTTATTTCAGTTTCTGCCGCCGCTTCGGGGTTGATCGTAAAGCTATTGGCAATGCTCTCCTTGTCGAGCTCCTGCGTGGTCACGATCCGCGCGTAGCCCGCATTGTTTTCAAAACCGGTTTTAATATCCACCACTTCCAGGTGTAATGGCGACGGAACGCTTACTGTTCTCGACAATGGCTCCTGGCTGCTGTATGAAGTGTTCTGTACCTTTACGCCCTTCTCGATCGCGATATTGACCGGCGTTTCATTGTTATCTGCTGTTCCAACCTTTGCAAATGCCAATGTAACCGATGACTCCTCTTGTGAAGGCAAAACCCTGTATTCCAATGCCTGACTTCCTGACAAAACCTTCAACTTCTCGGCCACATTCTGCCCATTTACAGGGTAATTGAAATGCAATCTCAGCCGCGCTTCCTGCCGCCCCGATTCCTGTGACAATGTCCACCAGCTTTCGGTTTCTACCAGCTGTAAATAAGGTGTGTGAAAAGCAATCGGATCCTGGGAAAGCTTATATTTCTTATCCTTATCCGTCTTTTCAGTGATCAGTTCCGTCAGCTGCGCCTTGTAGGATGTAGCCGCTCCAAACCCTGCGACGGGCGAGAACACGAGCTCGTTCGGCGCGGTCCATTTAAATTTCCCACGAACAGCCGGCTCGAACGTCACATATTGTGTAGAATCCCAGTTGTTCAGCTCGGCCGTCGAAACGAGGTCCTTGTTGAAAGTGAATACCAGGTTTTGCGATTGTCCTACCTCCTCAGTGAAGTTGGTACCCGCCACGCGGACTTCATTGAAGGAAGAACAGCTACTGAAAACCCAGACAAAAAAGAGGAAGCAAAAAGAACTTAGGATGGCAGTCTTTTTCATAGGAAAGCAGATATAAAAAACGGATGATTTTTGTAACCAAAACCATCCGCCTAAATTAAACTATACAAGTTAATTCGCTCTTAATAACCTCTTTCAAATGATTCAACGGTGCTCCTGCCAAATTTAGCGGTAACCGTTGCTTCAAAATGCCTGCATTACCTCTTCGATCGGCCTTGCCCCTTCGAAAAATGAAAGCAACCGCAGGAGAATTCCTTCTACCACCGCATCCGGGCACGACGCCCCGCACGTGAGCATGATACGCACAGGAGTTTTTTCCGGAATGTAGTTTTCCGTCACGATTTCCTCCTTTTTATGGAGGTCAAAATGGCGGATCAGCTGCCTGTCAAGAATCTTGTTAACCGATTCGATGAAATAGGTCGGGAACTTCTGTTCACACAGCTCGACCAAATGTGAAGTATTGGAACTGTTATAGCCGCCTGCCACCACCACCAGGTCGGCATCGTGCGTGAGCAATGCGTAAGTAGCGTCCTGGTTATCGTTCGTCGCGTAGCATAATGTGTCGCGCGTGTTCGCGAAGCGGTCTTCCACCTGCTCGGGGCGCAGGCTGTAATGCCGGATCATCACATTTTTGAGGTAATCGGCAATGCCTTGCGTGTCGGAGGCCAGCATAGTCGTCTGGTTCACAACACCGATCCGCCGCAAATCTTTTGCAGGATCGAAACCTTCGGAATATTGATTTTTAAAATCCTCAAAAAACTGTGAAGCCGGCCTGGTCCCGGTCATATATTCTGCCAAGATCTGCGCTTGCTTCATATTCTCCACCACGACCGTCGGCGCATTTTGCTTGCTATGCGAAAATGTTGCACGGGTTTCTTCGTGGTTGGGCTTGCCATGGACTACAATGGTGTAATCCTTCTCGCCGATCTGTGCCGCTCGGTTCCATACCTTTTCCACGAAAGGGCACGTCGTGTCATAGACATACGCATTTACGCCCAGTTCCGATAGTTTTTGCTGATTCTCCACGGTGGTGCCAAATGCGGGAACGATCACAATATCTTCCGCGGTAAGCGCCTCCCAGCCGATCAGCTGGTTGCCTTTGGTATCCATGATGAACTGCACGCCGCGCTCGACGAGATCTCTATTCACATCCGGGTTATGGATCATCTCACTCAGAAGGAAGATCCGCTTGCCCGGGTTTTCGGCAATGGCCTTGTAGGCAATATCGATCGCATTCTCTACCCCGTAACAAAAACCGAAATGACGCGCAATGAGAAATTGTACCGGTCCGAAGTCAAGCACGGTGGGGGAATAATCCCTTTTCAGCTTATCGTTCTTACGGCGGAATTCCTTGATTGGCGTGATAATGCGGCTCCGGTAAAAATCGGGGATATTGAAAGTTTTCATGTACTAAAATCGGTAGATTGCATTAGGCAGTGCAAAGATATACCTGCCTTTTCTAAGAACAACACGGTGTCCCCCTTTGTTCGATATGCGGCATTTTGAAAATATTTTTAAAATGAAGTGCAACATGCCGAAGAATCGGTTGTCTTTGATTCAGAACGTTCAAAATATAAACCTTCTGCTTGAAAACACAAATTTACCCCGACCGGCACGTCGAACTGGTAGAGCGTTGTAAACTCGGAGAGCGCAAAGCGCAATACGAGCTTTATAAACATTACTCAAAAGCCATGTTCAACATCTGCATGCGGATACTGAACCACTTGGGAGAGGCTGAGGACGCTTTGCAGGAGGCTTTCGTGGATGCATTCACGAACCTCCACCAGTTCAGGCAGCAGTCGACGTTTGGGGCATGGTTGAAGCAAATCGTGGTCAATAAGGCTATCAACCACATGCGGAGCAGGAAGGTAAAATGGGTGGAAATCGACGAATTCCACGAGACATTAGAGCAAAGTGACCGGAATGAGGATTCTTTCGGACTGGATGAGAGCGACACGACGCTCGAAATAGAAAGGGTCCGCAACGCGGTACAGAAATTGCCGGATGGTTACCGGGTGGTGCTTAGCCTGTATTTGTTCGAAGGCTACGATCACGAAGAAATCGGCGAAGTGCTGGGGATCAGCGAAACCACCTCCCGGACACAATATATGAGGGCCAAGCGTAAGCTGACCGAGATGCTGGTTCGGTAATGGAGCCGTCGGTTGTGGTCATGTGTAGTCAGGAAGTAGTCATGTATGGTCAGGAAATAGTCAGGTGTGGTCGGGGATAGTCAAATGAGAGAGAAACAACAAATGACAATGCTTGACCGCGCGGCGGACCGCAAAACATGACAATACCTGACAACAAATTAAATTTTGCAAAACAGGAATTACGATACTTACCTAAAACTCTTACGGATTTGAGACTATTATTTACACTTGACAAGTTAATTAATCTATGAAAAATTCTTCTGATAAAAAGGATCGATTGGAGCGGTTTGTGCGTGATAACAGGGATGGATTTGATACTTTCTTACCGCAGGATTCTTTATGGAGCCAGATTGAGAGCCAATTACACAACGAGATTCCGATAGTACCTGAGAAATCGAAAAAAAAAATCAGGCGTCTGAGTAACCCCTATTTCGACTGGCGCATTGCCGCGGGGGTATTCCTGGCGCTCGGGATCGGGTTTCTGGTTTACCTCAATAACGAGTATGGCATCACCCGTGATCCGAACGTGGCCCTGAAAGTTCCCGCATATGCCCGCGAATTCAATCAATACAATGTTGCAATAGACCAAAAAAGGGAGGAGATCATCAAGCTGGCCCGGAACAATCCGGAGCTCTACAAGGATTTCTCCGCTGATTTGGAAAGTCTGGAATCGAACTATAAAAACCTTCGATCCAACTTGTCGAACGCCCCTAACCAGGAAGCACTGCTCGAAGCAATGGTTCAGAACCTGCAATTACAGGTGAATCTGCTGAACCAACAACTGGAAATTTTGCAACGCATTAACAAAGTGAAAAATGATAACGATAAAGAAAATAGCCCAGCTCCTGTTATTTAGTGTGATTGCTGCACTCCCACAGGTAGCCAGCGCAGCCCTCGATCCCGACGATTCCGAACAGAATGGACTGATAGAGAAGCGAAGGAATATTGTAAAAGTGTTCGACGTCAAAAAGAGCGACGCGCTCGAAGTAGATAATCAATTCGGCCTCGTAAAAGTGAATCTGTGGGCCAAGGAAGAGATTAAAGTGGAGATCGTCGTTACCGCCAACGCGCCCTCCGACAGCCGCGCCGCCGAATACCTGAGCTCGGTGAATGTCGACGAAAAACGCGTCAAGAACGTCATCAGCCTCACTACCCGCATTGATCGCAACCAATTCGGCAACAATGGCTGGAACAAGGGCAAGGGTGATAAGAATTTCATCCAGATCGATTACACGATCTACATGCCGAAGGAGAATTCGCTGACCGTTCGCAACAAATTCGGGAATACCGATATCCCTTCGTTCTACGCCCCGCTGACCGTCGATTCCAAGCACGGTAATTTTATGGCCATGCTCCTCGAAAACCCGGACAATGTGATCGATATCCAGTTTGGAAGCGCCAAAATCGGCAAAATGGATGGCGGAAAGCTGGATTGCCAGTATGCCAACGTAAAACTCGACCAGGCCAAGAAAGTATGGCTGAGTAACAAATTCGGCGAACTGATGATCGGAGATGTCGTAAATCTGGATGCCGCGATCGATTACTCAGGCGCTAAAATCGGTACGATCCGTGGTACCGGTAAAATCAAGCTCAACTATTCGGGTAATTTCAAAATTGACGAGCTGATGCATTCAGCTCAGAATGTGGATATCCAGGCACAGTACTCTTCGATTGTGCTGCCGGCCGAGTCTAATCAGTTCAATGTAAGTGTAACGTATGGTAAATTCAGTTACCCGACGGAGAACGTCAATTTCTCGATGCAACCGGACAAAGATGGTCGCCCCGACAAAATGAAGCATTATCAGGGAAAGGTAGGTTCCGGCGGAGGGGCCAAGATTACTGTTACCTCGGTCTTCGGTGACGTAAAAATGAAGAATTAAACCCTCCCCTATTCTTCGAGAAGTACATTATACCTGAAATCCAGCGGATCGAAGGCATTAACCAGCTTCTGAATGAACTGAGGGTCATTAATATAAAAATTCAGCAGATTATCATACCGTTCCTGGGCGATTCCGTTCGGGAACAGTTTGTTTTTAAGCGTCAGTAATTGCTCGATCTCCGATTCGTGATTACGTTCCTCAGCGCGGATAATGCGTTTTTCGAGGTGCTTCAATGAATTCAAAAGGCGTGTCTGCTCGGCTTTTACAGCACCGTGCATGGTTTGGTCCACCTCCGTTGCTTTGGCGAGAATCTGGTCAAAAATGGCGTTGAATGCGTCTTTCTGCTCGTCCAGGTTCAACTCGTGCTCGGTATTGCGTTCGATGAATGTCTTACGCAATGCGATTTCGTCCAGGAACAGATCTTTGTAATCGATTTTCAGCTTCTGCGCCTTCTTGTACTGATGACCGTTCATGTACAATGCAAAATTCCGAGGCATCAGCATCGGGTAAGGCACACCGAAATGATCGAAGACGCCTTTCAGCTGCATCCAATAGGGCACTTCTGACGGCCCGCCTATATACGCAAGGTTGGGTAAAATCACTTCTTCATACAATGGCCGCAAGATTACATTCGGACTGAAACGCTCCGGATTGGTTTCTGCCAGCGCCAGTAGTTCCGCTTCACTGAATTCCAGCTCGGTATTGAGCACCTTAAACACCTCTCCCTCGCGCACAATGCGTTCACGCAGGTTGTCGTCGAGGTAGAAGAAATTGATTTCGCGCGCGTGCAGGGGAGTGTGGTAGCCGAGCGCATTCAACCGGGAAGTGGTTTCTGTAACGATCTTCTCCGAAATGGAGTCTTTCAGTTCTTCCTGAATGACCGGCAGGAAGTGCCGTTTCAAATCTGCATGGTCGGCATCGAGGCTGACCAGCCCGTAACGTCCGAAGAGCTCGTGCATATAACATCGCACGGCGTCGGCTAATGTATTGTTTTCCAGATAAGCCTTAGCAAAAAGCAGCGGTTTATCCGGCAACTGCTTCAAAATACCTGCCAATTCCCTGGGATTCAGCTTCCCTACGGCTCCTTTATGTTCGCCAGTCCACTTGTGCGTCTGCCCGAAAAGATGGAATGAAGCGATTTCTTCAAAATCATGGTCTTCCGTAGCCATCCAATAAAGCGGCACGAAATTGTACTCCGGATACTTCGCCTTTAATGCCTCCGCAAGTTTGATGATCGTGACGATCTTATAGATTATATACAGCGGGCCAGTGAAGATATTCAGCTGGTGGCCGGTCGTTACAGTAAATGTATTCTCTTGTAGTAAAACCGAAAAATCGGGCAGGTAAGGCAGGCCGCGGTATTGCTTGGTGAGCACATCCACCAGCGTTTTGCGCTTGTCGACAGAGAAGCCTTTTTTATTCAAAATAGCCTTTTCCGCATTCTCCAGTGTCGGGAAGATGCTGTAAAAAGATTCAAGCGTAGGTTTCTGATCGAGGTAATCGAGTAGTAATGCAGGAAACTGGCCTGTGGTACGCAGATCCACGGAATGCAAAGTCATGAAAGGTGGTTTTTCAGTAGCTAGTAGAGAATCCAACGTATTTATTTTTGCTATTTGACTCAAAAAAGAAACCTACTATCTAACGAGAAAGGCGCCGTTTTTGGTTTCCCAAAATTGCGCATTTTGACCGATAATCGAAAACCTTTTGCCAAGATACAAAAAAGCCGCATCTGAGTCAGATACGGCTTTCAAACGTGTACATTTTGGTTTTCAGTTGTAGCAGGTTATTCGCCTGAGATATTTATGGTTTTTTAAAAGACATAGTCATTTTTGGCTATCAGCTCGTCGGCAATGCGGCGGCGTGCGTCTTTGAGGTTCATTGGTTCGATCTTCGTAAATCTTTTCAGTCCCATCAGCATTACACGGAGCTCATCGCTCTCGGCAAAGCTGGTAATGGCAGAACGACCGGCATTATTCGCTTTTTCGACGGCGCGGTTCAGGTAAATAAGCGCTATATCCTTCTGCAATGCATTCGCCTCTTCGCCCAGCAGACCGATTCGTTTCTCCACCCGCAATAACACCGATTCGGCCACATAAATTTCAATTACCATATCCGCGAGGTTCATGATAATCTCCTGTTCCTCAGAAAGTTTCATCATAAACTTCTGTACCGCTGCACCGGCAACCATCAACGCGGCCTTTTTCAGGTTTTTGATCGCTTTTTTCTCCGCAGCAAACAACGTTTCGTCCTCATCGGAACTAAAATCGGGAATCGATAAAATTTCCTTACCCACTGCCATGGCCGGCCCCATCAGGTCGAGCTGGCCTTTCATTGCGCGTTTCAGCAGCATATCCACCACCAACAGGCGGTTAATCTCATTGGTACCTTCAAAAATCCGGTTGATCCGGCTATCGCGATAGGCGCGATCCATGGGAGCATCGGCCGAGAAACCCATCCCTCCATATACCTGTACACCTTCGTCCACCACAAAATCCAGCACTTCCGACCCATGCACCTTCATGATCGCACACTCAATCGCAAATTCTTCCAGGGCCTTCAATTTCGCCTCGGCATCGTTCATCCCCTTGTCCTTGAAGGCCTGGATGAGGTCATCTATATTTTGCCCTACCCGGTAAGCCGCCGATTCCGTCGCGAACATTCCGACCGCCATTTCAGCGAGTTTGTGCTTGATAGCGCCGAAATTGGCGATTGCGGTACCGAACTGCTTGCGCTCGTTGGCATATTGTATGGCCTGCGAAGCCACCCGTTTGGAGCCCCCCAGAGCTGCCGCAGCCAGCTTAATGCGGCCGATATTGAGGATATTAACCGCTATTTTAAACCCGTTACCGCGTTCGGAAAGCATATTTTCAACCGGTACCAGGCAATCGTTAAAGAACAACTGACGCGTATCCGAGCCCTTGATGCCCATTTTGTGCTCGGGCTCGTTCATGGTAATGCCGCCGAATGACTTCTCGATGATGAATGCCGTGAGGTTTTTATCCGTCTCGCCATTTTCTTCGATTTTGGCAAAAACAATAAAAATATCCGCAAAACCACCATTCGTGATCCACATCTTCTGACCATTGATCACATAATGCTGTCCGTCAGCGCTCAGTTTGGCTTTTGTTTTACCTGAGTTGGCGTCCGAACCCGAATCAGGCTCGGTGAGGCAATACGCCGCTTTCCATTCGCCGGAGGCGAGTTTCGGCAGATATTGGGATTTCTGCGCTTCATTGCCATAATAGAGAATAGGGAGTGTCCCGATGCCCGTGTGCGCTGAAAGCGCCACCGAAAACGAATTGCCTGCTCCGGTCGCTTCCGCTACCAGCATGGAAGTATTGAAATTCATTCCAAAACCTCCGAACTCTTCCGGAACCGCCGTTCCCAACAAACCTAACTCACCTGCTTTATCCATCAATCCCGAAATCAATGCAGGACTTTTGGCCTGGTCGATTTCATCCAGATGCGGCCAAACTTCCTTCGAAAGGAAATCACGGCACGTGTCAGCGATCATGCGCTGCTCTTCATTGAATTCTTCCGGGATAAAAATCTGGTTCGCCAGGGTTTCCTTGATCAGAAATTCACCTCCTTTGATGGACGTCTGGTTTACTGCTGCAACGGACATATCTGAATGCGGGTTAGTCGGAAAAGTATTGAGTATGCTTGCATACTATTAGCGATTGATGCAAATATAGCCCATAAAAATTATTATGCAAGCATACTATTGTCAAAATAAATGAAAATGACCGCCCTCCACGGACGGTCATTCATGGTGCAGTGTAAGTATCTGCTACTTCTTGAAAATCCTGAATTGTTTCACCAGCTCTCCGTTGTTTTCTACTCTGATAAAATAGATCCCTGAGGACAACCCGATCGCATCCAGGTCCAGGTTTGCGAGCTCGTCGGACACCTTTACGAGCGACCCGGGAATAGGCTTTCGCTTGCCCGCTACCGTGACAATCTCCCAACTCAGGTTGTCGCCCGGCTGGTATTCGGGGAGTTTGATATTGACAATGCTTTCCACCGGGTTCGGATAAAACGCCCAGTCTTCCATGTTTTTGCTGATATTGACCTTATCTCCGGCCGAAATACCGAACTCGATGGAATTCGTCACCACGGCGGAGTCCTCCTTAAATGCGGTAACCGTCAGCGTATACCTTCCCACATAAGGGGCAAAGCCGGAAGCATCTTCATACAAGGCGTATGGGAAAATCGCCGTCGTCGCTTTTCTGCGGAAAGGACCATTAAGGTCAAAGGAAACTTTGTCGTACTCGAAATTTCCGTAAGCATACATATTCAATTTCGAAGGCAGGGAATCGTATGGGATCACATCATCCCCTGACAATTTCCTGATCACGCGCTGATCCACTTTACTGCCGCCCTGTACAAGTTCAAAACGGAGCTCAGGGGTTTGTACCAGCAATACCAGCGGGATTTCCACGTAGGCGCCCGCGTTGTCGTACGCGCGGATGATCAGCCGGTACTCCCCCTCTTCGGTGGGTGTTCCCGAAAATTCATTGAGGGCAAACGTAAGCCATGAAGGCCGGTTTTGTACGGTAACCGACGAAATGTAGCCATCCGCGTCACCGAAAATGTTGGTGGGCAGAATGTAGTTGAACGGCATGTTGATCTGCGCATATTTTGTAGGCAAACCGCTCGTAGCGAATGGCGGTGAGTTCAAAAACTGCGGCTCCACGACTTTAACCGTAAAATAGGTTTCCACAAACGCATTCAGATCGTCATATGCTTTGAGGATAATACGGTAGTCGCCCAGTTTGGTAGGCGTGCCGCTTAATACTCCATTCGAAAACGTCAGCCAGGATGGCAGTTCGCTGGCCTCTACTTTGGTAATGCTTCCATCCGGATCGACAAATGCGGTTTTGGGAATGGTAATGGTAAACGGCTTATCCACCGCCACCAACTGGTTCGAGAAATTGCTATCGACGGTCGGCGGTTTGTTCGCATTCTCGCGGGTATCCACGCGAATCGTAAAAAAAGCTTCCGCCGAACCGCCCTCGTCGTCGATCCCCTTTACTGAAATGCGGTAGTCGCCGAGCGTCGTGGGCCTTCCCCTCAAGACGCCGTTCTCGTAGCGCAGCCAGGCGGGTAACGCGCCCACGTCCACACGAACGATCTTGCCATCCACATCCGAGAAGGTATCGATAGGAAGCCGGTATTCGAAATCTTTGTTGACCGGAATGATCTGCATCGGCACCGGCCTGAAAACGTAAGGCATGTTGTTGGACGCGTCATCCCAATAGCTGGGCGATAAAATATCCTCGATCAAACGAATCCGGATAGGACGCGGTTTCGCCGGATCGGCATAGGCACGTTTGGCCCATTCATCGTAAATCACCCCTTGTGCGCCGCCTTTTTCGGTCGCTGCCGACAAGCGGTACGACACTGAATCGGCGTACACGATAGGCGTCATGGGTTTGTTCAACCAGGTAACTGCGCCCTGCCTCAAAAAGCCTTCGGCTCTGGCCATCTGGTCTTTTGTCGAAATCACCGCGGCCACCACATTCGCTCCGTGCTCGAAGTTCTCGTTGATTTGCTTCATATGGGCGGCATTATCAAGGTACGAGCTCACAAAGAGCTCATTGGCCGTGATAAAACCCGCAGGTGCGTCACTTTTCAGAATATCCACCGACCACCGGTGATCGTGCGCGGCCAGGTTGTCGTTAACCTTGATACCGTCCGTTTTTTCGTTGAGATCGCGAAAACCCAATGTACCCCGCGTGGCTGACTGCCCATCGAATACCGAACCGTAATCCGACACATATTTAATGCCCGGATCGACGCCTTTGACTGCCGCCACCATTTGCTCGGTAAACCTTTTGAGCATCATATGGCGATAGATATACCAGTCCTTTCCATAACGCTGGCGGAACGAAAGGTTGGGCTCCCACGCAGTTGCCGGTGGATTAGCCTCATCGAACGACTTGAAAGTCATCCCCCACAGGTAATTGATCCGCTCTATCTTTTTGTATTTTCCTTTAACAAATTCCTTAAAACCCTTCACCATGGAAGGAGAATAGTCGTAAACAGCCGCGTTTTCCTTACCGTTTTCAATCAAACCGCCGCCATACTCGCCTTCCTGCGTACCCGTGCAGGTCACCGACACGTACAGCAACTTCTTCTCTGTCTGCAAATACTTGTAATGGTTCATTACCTCTTTCACGAAGGCAACTCCCTTATCCAGAATAGGTTGGTTATCAAATCCAAAAAAAGTATCCTCGTAACCACTGAGCAGGGGCTTGCCCGAATGGCTGAACTGGCTGTCGGAAACATCCCAGAAACCTTTGATGCGCGTGCTGTGCCGGCCAAGGTGAATGCGCAATGCCACCTTCATGCCCAGATCCGTCGCAATTTTGATTTGCTGATCGTACTTGGCCCATTGCGGTTTATCGGTAGGCGAATTCAGATAGATTTTGTCCCAGGGAATAGTAATGTACACCGCATTGAGCCCGTAACTCTTTGCCGATCGGATCAGATCCGGCTCCGGACCAATATCGTCCGGGTTGGTGAGGTTCAGGAGCATCAGCGCAAGATAGCGCTGGTTATCTGTTTCGGTAGTTCTTTGCGGACTTTGTGCCGATACAGGACCGGCCCATGCGAAGACGGCCAGCAACAAGGCAATACGGGTCAAAAACTTACACGCGCACGTAGAATTGAGCATACTAACGGGTTTTGTCAATTAATTCGATCCACTCATTATATCCGTTTTCCACATTGAACCGGCTCGCTACTTCGATGCTCCGGGCACTGTCAGTTTTGATTTCACCATTCATCAACGACCGCATGGCTGCGACCATTTGTCTGACGCTCAGATCCTCCGTAACGACACCCATGCCATCCTTGACAAACTCGGAAACACCCCCGGAAGGAAATGCAACAATAGGCTTACCCAGCAACGCAGCTTCTATCATCACCAGTGGAAAAGGGTCCTGCCGTGAGGTAAGCAGAAAACCATTTCCCATATTAAGATAGGCATAATAATCTTCTTTCTGCTTCCCGGTCAGGTGAATTTTGGTTGCCGACGTGTTGTTAGCGCAGCGTTGTTCGGTGTAATACACCAATCCGTCGTCGATCGTTGCACCTACCCACACCAGATGCACCCGCGGGTCATTCACTTCCGCGGCAATATCGGGCAGCATATCGAAACCCTTGCGCTCCGAGGTCATTCCCGACAATATCCAAACAAAAGCATCGGCCGGGATGCCGAGCTTTTTCCGTAGTTCGGCGGAACGGTTATCGTCTTTTTTTACCAGGGAAGGGTCAATAAATGAGTAAAGCAGCCCTACGTTTTTCCCACCGGCGTCTTTCAATGAATCGCAAGTAGTTTGCGAGCAGCCTATGAGCAGCTCCGAGTAATCTACAATGCTCTTAAAATCGGGCGCACTCAAGTACGCGTATGTGAGCGGCATTTCGTGGAAATGGGTAATCACTTTTATTCCAAATTCCTTTGCCACTACGATTGTCTCGGGGATCATCGTCGTATTCACATACCAGAAATCCGCCTGGAAACTTTTGGCCAGTTTTCTTAATGCCCTCAGCGTTGGATTAATGCCGAGGTGGAAGGAAATTTTCTCGATTGTATTGAATTTGCGCGGGGCAATATGAACGGGAATGTCCTGGGGAAACTCGGCAAGCAGCTCACCATTCGCGAAACTGACGATACCGACGTCGAACCGCGAGCGGTCTATTTTTTTCAAAATGTACAACAGCATCATTTCCGATCCTGTCCGTGTGGCATAGGGCGTAAAAAAGAGGATTCTCTTCTTGGATTGATTCATGCAGAGGCAGTTAAGAGGTCGATGTTCTCCTGGGGCTTGATTTTGTACAACCCCTCCCGGAGGAACAGCGTTTTCCAGAAATATTTTAAAAGAACGCGTGTCTTCCTTACATATATATGTTGCGTGCGAAGTTCCGAGAACGGATTTCCGCTTTTTCTTAAATTAAACAGCATTTTCCATCCGTAAACCACCGGCACCATGATAATGTAATGCAGGATGAGCATGACGTACTGCAAAATGCCGTACTGCTTCCTTACCCAAAGGAAATTGGACACCTGCATTTGGGTACTGAACCGGTTGATCCACGAAATATGCGTCCGCCGGAACGGATTGTTGTTTTCCAAGTGGATAAAAGTACAATCCTGAAAATAACACAGCTTCCCGAGCTTTCCCAACCTGCCCGACCATTCCACATCTTCGCCGTACATGAAAAACTCCTTGCTGAAACCACCTGTCTTTTCGAAACCTTCCCTTCTTACAAACATAAATGCCCCTACGAGCCAATCATGCTGATCGGGGTCCGAGTAGACCGGCTCTGGATAAAGTTTGTTAACGACCTTATCTACCAGACCGCTTGGAGGAAGTATGAAAAACGTCTTCCGGAATTCGTTGAAGCTCCGGTAGAAGGGCATCGGGGTGCCATCGGGGTAATATTGCAATGCGCCGCAAGCGATAATATCGAGCCGCTCGTTCATCCGATGAAAGCACCGTCCGATCACATTGTCGGTCAGCAGTGTATCGGCGTTCAATAGCAGCAGGTATTTCCCTCTGGCGATTTCCATCCCGCGGTTGTTGGCGATACCAAAACCCGCATTGTACTCCATATCGATCCACCGCACTTCGGGATGAGCCTCCCTCACCAACGCACCACCGCCATTTACCGGATCATTGTCTACTACTATTACCTCGAAGGTTACTCCGGAAGTAAACCGTTTGATCGAATCTAAGCAATTGATAATGAGTTGAGGCGTCCTGTAATTAATGATAATAATGGATACATCCATGAAAGCGGGCGTGCATGATGAAAGGGCAAAAATAAAAAATCTCCCCGGAAGATGGGTAACCATTCCGGGGAGACCTTTAAAATCAAGTCGATTGTTAGTCTACGGCCTAATTCAGCCTTTCATAAATGCCTGCAACACCCTGGCCGCCTCCTACACAAGCCGTTACCATGCCATATTTCTGGTCGCGGCGCTTCATTTCGTTGAAAAGTTGCACCGAAAGCCTGGCGCCCGTCGAGCCTAATGCGTGCCCTAATGCAATGGCGCCGCCGTTCGGGTTCACGATCGCGGGGTCGATGCCCAGTTCCTGGATCACCGCCAACGATTGCGCCGCAAAAGCCTCATTCAATTCCACTTGCTGGATGTCCCCAAGTTTCAAACCGGCTTGTTTCAAGGCAAGCGGTACAGCGGCTACGGGACCGATGCCCATAATGCGGGGGTCCACGCCCGCAGTCGCGTACGACATCATGCGCGCGATGGGTTTCAGGCCCAGCTCATTCACCAGTCTTTCCGACATAACCAGCACAAATGCGGCGCCATCCGAAGTTTGGGAAGAGTTCCCGGCCGTTACCGAGCCCCCCGCAGCAAAAACGGGTTTCAGTTTATTCAATGCATCCACAGTCGTATCCGCACGTGGGCCTTCGTCCTGGCTGATCACCGTTTCCTTCGTTTTTTTCTTGCCGGAAGCCTGGTCGAAATACGTTTCTTTCACGGTTACCGGCACAATGCCGTCCGCAAACCAGCCTTCCCTCTGTGCACGGAGCGCTTTTTGGTGTGATTGGAATGAAAATTCATCCTGCGCTTCGCGACTGATGTTGAAATCCTTCGCTACCTGCTCAGCGGTGAGGCCCATGCTGAGGTAGTAATCGGGATTGGTATGGGCTATTTCGTAGTTCAATGCGGTTTTCCAGCCCATTGTAGGCACCAGCGACATCGACTCCGTACCTCCCGCGATAATGCATTCGGCCATTCCGGCGTGAATTTTCGCCGACGCCATGGCGATCGCCTCCACACCCGAACCGCAATACCGATTGATCGTAATCCCGGACACATTCTTAGGCAACGAAAGCAATGCCACATACCGGCCCATTTGCATGCCCTGCTCGGCCTCAGGCACCGCATTACCCACAATCACATCATCCACACGGGTCGGGTCGAGCTGCGGGGTTTGTTCCAGCAAATGCTTGATCACCGTTGCACCGAGGTCGTCGGGACGTGTAAACCGGAACCCGCCTCTCGGCGCCTTACCCACCGCGGTGCGATAGCCCGCAACAATGTATGCGTTCATATTGGATCTGTTTTTGAAATCAGTTCTAGCAGGTTTTTCTATTTAGTATGCCTGCATACCATTCGTAAAAATAGGTATTAATCCTAAAACAACAAACCGCCGGAGTTTGTTTTCCGGCGGTTTGCAACTACCAAGTCTTTGCTGATGGAAGTCTTTATTTTAAGAAGGGATATGCCCTTGTTCCAGCTCTTTGGGACGTTTTGCGATGTCGGGCATGACGATCCAAAGGATGATGTAAAACAAAATGACAGGGAATGTCACCGGAATGAAGACTGCGAGGACGAACAACACACGGATAATAGTGGCGTCGATTTCGAAGTAATCGGCTAACCCTGAGGCTACACCGCCGATCATTTTGTTACTGGTGTTACGGAACAATCTATTGTGGTTCATGGCTATATCTGTTTAAATCGTTTTGATGTTTCAAAGGTACTATGCATTACCCAGTAGTGGTTTTAAATCTGTACAAACGGTTCTACATCATGGGCACGGGTGATTTTTAAGGATAGATTAATGGCTGTGAAAAGATTAGATATGCATTAGGATTCTGCCGGATGTTGCGTAATACTATTGGCAATGAATTACCTTTGGGATTGTAAATGCGGGTTTTGCTGACAATGTGACACGCGATTTGTGGCAGGCTCAATATTTTATAAGGAAAAACCGGTTAAAAAACATACATCACATCATGTTTAAAATATTTTCCAAGCTATTTGGCACGAAATCGGAACGGGACCTCAAAGAACTGACCCCGTACGTTGAAAAGGTAAATGCCGAATATGCATTGCTAGCCTCCCTGTCGAACGACGAGCTCCGGGCACAGTCCGCGAACTTGAAACAACATATTGCCGATCAACTGAAATCCGTCGATGAGCAAATCGCAGCGTTGAGACAGCAGGCAGCCGACGAACCGAATGTGGACAGCAAAGAGGCGATCTTCAAGAAAATAGACGCGCTCGAACTGGAAAGAAATAAAGAACTGGAAAAGGTGTTGCTGGATATTCTTCCAAAAGCATTTGCGATTGTGAAAGACACGGCGCGCCGTTTTACAGAAAATGATAAACTGGAAGTAACCGCCAACTTTTTTGACCGTGAGATCGCTTCTAAAAAGTCGAATGTGACCATTAGCGGCGATAAGGCATTTTGGAATACAACCTGGGACGTGATCGGCCAGCCTATCAAATGGAACATGGTCCATTATGATGTGCAGCTGATCGGTGGTGTGGTGTTACACCAGGGCAAGATTTCTGAAATGGCGACCGGTGAAGGTAAAACCCTCGTGGCTACCCTTCCTTCATTCCTGAATGCGCTCGCAGGACAAGGCGTTCACATTGTAACCGTGAACGACTACCTCGCGAAACGCGATGCCGAGTGGAATGCACCACTTTTCGAGTTCCACGGCATGAGCGTCGACTGTATCGACCGTCACCAGCCGAACACCATTGCACGCCGCAATGCCTATAAAGCAGACCTTACTTACGGTACCAACAACGAATTCGGCTTCGACTACCTGCGTGACAATATGTCACGGACGCCGGAAGAGCTCGTTCAGCGCAAGCACCATTTCGCGATGGTGGATGAGGTCGACTCCGTTTTGATCGACGATGCGCGTACGCCATTGATCATCAGCGGCCCGGTGCCACGTGGCGATGAGCAGGAGTTTTTGGAATTAAAACCTCGTGTTGCGAGGATCGTAGAGGCACAAAAACGCCTCGCGATGGACTTCCTCAATGATGCCAAAAAGAAAATACAGGCAGGCGACAAAAAAGAAGGCGGTCTGGCGTTGTTCCGCGCACACCGCGGTATGCCGAAGTACAAGCCTTTGATCAAATACCTCAGCGAAGGCGGCGTGAAAGCCATTATGCAGGAATCGGAATCGATTTACCTCGCAGAAAACCAGAAACTGATGCCGCAGGCCGATGCACCGCTCTATTTCACAATAGACGAGCGTCATAACAGCATCGAACTGACCGAGAAAGGGATCGACTTCCTCACAGGCGAATCGGAAGAATCCAACTTCTTCATTCTCCCGGATATCGCAGTTGATCTCGATGCAATTGAAAAAGATACCTCGCTCAGCGAGCACGACCGCGTAATAGCGAAAGAAGCATTGATTCGCGATTATTCCGTTAAAACAGCCCGTATTCATACGGTAAACCAGCTTTTGAAAGCATTTACATTGTTTGAAAAAGATGTGGAATACGTGATCATGGACGGAAAGGTGAAGATCGTCGATGAGCAGACCGGCCGTATCATGGAAGGCCGCCGCTATTCCGACGGCTTGCACCAGGCGATAGAAGCAAAAGAAAGTGTACGCGTGGAAGATGCTACGCAGACTTACGCGACGATTACCCTTCAAAACTACTTCCGGATGTACCACAAACTGGCTGGTATGACCGGTACCGCGGAAACCGAAGCGGGCGAGTTCTGGGAAATCTACAAACTCGACGTCGTTTCAATCCCTACCAACAGAGGAATCGTTCGTAAAGACCAGGAAGATAAAGTTTACCGCTCGGTTCGCGAGAAATACAATGCGGTAACCGACGAAATCGTGGAACTGGTGGAAGCCGGCCGCCCGGTACTCGTAGGTACAACTTCGGTTGAAAACTCGGAGATCATCAGCCGGATGCTTACGCTCCGCAAGATACCGCACCAGGTGTTGAACGCGAAACAACACCAACGCGAGGCGGAGGTCGTTGCGGAAGCGGGTAAGCCAGGCACTGTGACGATCGCTACCAACATGGCGGGTCGTGGTACCGATATTAAGCTGACGCCGGAAGCGAAAGCCGCAGGCGGTTTGGCGATCATCGGTACGGAGCGCCACGAAAGCCGTCGCGTCGACCGCCAGCTGCGTGGTCGTTCGGGACGTCAGGGTGACCCGGGTTCGTCTCAGTTCTTTGTGTCTTTGGAAGATAACCTCATGCGTCTATTCGGTTCCGACCGTATGGCGAAAGTGATGGACCGCATGGGCCTTGAAGAAGGTGAAGTGATCCAGAGCAGTATGATCACGAAGTCGATCGAGCGCGCACAGAAGAAAGTAGAAGAGAACAACTTCGGAATGCGGAAGCGCTTGCTCGAATATGATGACGTAATGAACTATCAGCGTGACGCGATTTACACGCGCCGTCGCAATGCATTGTTCGGGGATCGTCTGGCGGTGGATATTGCCAACACGTTATTCGATGTGTGCGACGAAATCGCGACTACCGCAGGAAGCTACGCAGAACTCGAACTAGCAGCCATTACCACATTGGGCATGGAAGTTCCTTTCAGTGAAGCCGAATATGGTGCGATGAAACCTGCCGACCGCTCGCAGAAACTGTACGACGCTGCCGAAAAGCAATATCAGGACAAAAACGACAGCATTTCAGGCAAAGCATTGCCGGTACTCCGCTCGATTTACGCGGAACGTGGTGCGGTGATTTCCGAAATCATGATCCCGTTCACGGATGGTATCCGTCAGGCAGGCGTGGTAGTAGGCCTCCAAAAAGCCATCGAAAGCGAAGGCAAGGACATTACCCGCGAAATGGAGAAGGCGATCGTACTTTCGCTCATCGACCAGGAATGGAAAGAGCATTTGCGTGAAATGGACGATTTGAAGCAGTCGGTTCAAAATGCCGTATTCGAACAGAAAGATCCATTGCTGATTTACAAATTCGAATCGGTGGAGCTCTTCAAACGCTTCCTGAGCAAGGTAAACTTTGATATGATCTCCTTCCTGATGAAGGCTGATATTCCACAGGAAGAAGCTGCGCCGCCAACTGCCGTAGCGCAGCAGGTCCGCAGACCGGAGCCCACGCCTGAGCTACACACCAACCGTGAGGAAGACTACGACGTAGAAACCGATACATTCCATTCACAGGAATCTACTACCAAAGCGCAGCCTGTACGTACCATTAAAATCGCTGATCGTAACCAGCGCGTTTCGGTTCAGTACCGCGACGGCCGCATTGTCCGTGATGTGAAGTTCAAAAAAGTAGAGCACGAGGTGAAAAACGGCGATTGTGTCGTGGTGGACGTGCACGAGGAGTAGTCATTTATGGTCAGGTGTGGTCATTAGTAGTCAAGAATTGTTATTTTAGTCAAGAGTAGTCACTTATAGTCAATTGTTGACATTGATAGTAATGCGGGAGAAGAATAATTTCTCAAAACAATAATGACAAGACCTGACTACAAATGACTACTCTTGACAACAAAAAATGACCTCCCTACAATACATGCCTAAAAATGACCACACTTGACAAAAGCTGTCCGTAAAATACAGCCCTGACGCATACCGTCGGGGCTTTTTCGTTGCCGGAAAATCAGGATTTATGCGATATTTGCATTTCGGAGACCATCATTAACAAAAAACACGCTTGCATGAAACTGCATAGAGAAGGATATACGATCATGGCTGTAACGGCCATTGTGCTGATCATGATCAATTTAGGGATCAACTATCTCCTTCCCGACGGCTACTGGATACCCCGCCTTACGCTGATCGCCAGTATCGTCATTTTCTTCCTTGTCGTGCAGTTTTTCCGCGTCCCCACACGTGTGGTACGCCAAAGCGACCGCGAAATCGTAGCTCCCTGCGATGGTAAGGTTGTTGTGATTGAAGAAGTGGTGGAAACAGAATACTTCAAAGGACCGCGCCGACAGATCAGCATTTTCATGTCGCCGCTGAATGTACACGTGAACTGGAACCCTATCAGTGGGGTGATTCAATATTTTAAATACCACCCCGGCTTGTACCTCGTAGCCTGGCACCCGAAATCCAGTACCGAAAACGAACGTACGACGGTTGTAATCCGTAATAAGGAAGGTATCGAAGTACTATTTCGCCAGATCGCAGGCGCGGCCGCACGTCGTATACGCTGGTATGTGAAAGAAGGCGATAAAGTGGAACAAAGCACCGAAATGGGCTTTATCAAATTCGGGTCCAGAGTCGATCTTTACATTCCTCTGGACGCCGAAATCAATGTCAATCTTCAAGACAAAACGGTAGGTAGCGTCACGGTGCTTGCCACATTAAAATAAGCGCCAGCTCAGGATTTGCTCAAAAAACTGTGGTACCGCATTCGGATACACCACAGCCATAAAAACCATCCCGAAAATCGCCCCGTACATATGCGCGCTGTGGTTCACATAGCTCGTGCCACGCCGTGCCTCGTAAAAAGAATACCCGAGGAAAAGCAGGCCGAATATGAAACCGGGCATGCAAATGAAGAAATAAAGGCAGATCTGCATCAACGGAGCAAAAAGGATCGCCGCGAAAAGTACTGCCGAAACACCGCCCGAAGCCCCGAGAGAATTATACTTCGAATTTTTCCGGTGTTTCAGAAATGTAGGAATGTCCGACACGATAATGCCAACCAGGTACAGGAACAAATAATAATACGTTCCGCTCGGCCCGAAGAGCATTGAAAAAAGCCGCTCGATGCTCTCTCCTACAAACCACAAACTGAGCATATTGAAAATCAGGTGGCCAAAATCTGCGTGCACAAAACCCGAGGTCACAAACCGGTAATATTCGTTGCGTTGCGTCACGCGGTATGGGTTCAGGATCAGCTTATCCATTAAGCTGTAATTGTTGAACGCGTAATAGCTGATCCCCGAAGTTATGATCACTAAAATGAGGGTAATCGACATATAATGGGTTATTTGTTGATAAGATTACTTTTCCCGCGCCACAAGCTGCTCCACAAACTGCAAGAGCACTTCTTTCTGAACGCTGTCTGTGCGCAGTTGCTGTAAACTAGCCATTCCGCGCGAGAAATATTCATTTATTTTATGTTCGGTAAATGCGCGAATGTCCAGCGCATCGTAAATCCCGGTCACGGCCGCCACTTTCTCCGCATTATGGAAGGTATCAAGGCTAATCCAGTGGTCGAGCTCGGTTTTCAAACCGCCTTCTGCTTTGGACAATGCTTCAATCAGCAGGAATGTCTTTTTATTGGCAATAATATCGCCGCCTACCTGTTTTCCAAACTTCGCGGGATCGCCGTAAACGTCCAGCAAATCGTCTTTCAGCTGGAAACCGATACCCATATTCTCACCCGCCGAGTATAAAAGTCTTGCCGTCTCCTGATCCGCTCCGGCGATCATCCCGCCCAATTCCAGCGCAAAACCGAGCAATACCGACGTTTTCAGGCGGATCATACCAATGTACTCTTCCTCCGTTACATCCCAGCGTGTTTCGAAATTCATATCGAGCTGCTGGCCTTCGCACACTTCCGCGGCGGTTTGATTAAACCGGCTCAGAACTGCGCGCAATTTGTCTTTATCTACATCCAGCAGTAGGTCATAGGCGCGGATCAACATTACATCTCCCGACAGAATGGCCGTATTCGCATTCCATTTCTCGTGCACGGTAGGCATACCCCTGCGCAAGGGCGCGCGGTCCATGATATCGTCGTGCATGAGCGTGAAATTGTGGAACACCTCCACCGCCATAGCCGGTTTCAGGGCCTTTTCGATATCCGTATCAAAAATAGAAGCTGCAAGCAGCGTCAGCAACGGCCGGAAACGCTTCCCGCCCAGCGACATAATATAGGTTATCGGCTCATAAAGCTCCACAGGCGCATCGCCATAGGAATGCCGGTCAAATTCAATCTGAAGTCTTTCAAGTAATGATGTGGGTTGGATCATGCGAAGCGTAATGTTGCGGGGCCCATGGATGGCCCTACGGGTTATGTGAACCGCAAAGATAAAACCTAAAAACTGGCATTTACATTTACAAAAGCAGTATTTAAAAAGCCTTTATCAATAACTTTACCCCAATCAACAAAATCTGCTTTCAATGCCTTTCTTCCAATATTTTAACGGCGAAGTCTGTCCGCTCGACCAGCCCGTTTTCCAGACCAGCGACCTCGGCTTACTGCGGGGCTACGGATTATTCGATTTTTTCAGGACCTATAATGGCGTTCCGTTCCGGTGGGACGATTACTGGCAGCGTTTCGAGAATTCGGCGCGGTTGCTGAAACTGCCGCTTCCGGTGACGCAACAAGAGACGGAAAAGATCCTGGCCGATCTGCATTCCATGTCCGGGGAGGCCGAAGTAGCATTCCGGTTTGTACTTACGGGCGGTTATGCGCCGGATGGCGTACACGTGGTACAGCCCAATCTGCTGATCCGCACCGAAGCGCTGCCCCAGGATAACCCGGCCGGCCGTTTGAAAGGTATTAAAGTGCTACCTTATGAATATGTTCGCGATTTACCGGAGATCAAAAGCACCAATTATGTGCATATGGTGCTCATGGCCGACGAAATGAAACGCCAGCAGGCCGCGGATTTGCTTTTCCATAAAGACGGTGAAGTAAGCGAACTCACGCGAAGCAACCTGTTCGCATTCCAGGGCGATAAGCTCATTACCTCTGACCGTAATGTCCTCAACGGCGTGACGCGTCGTGTGGTGATCGAGCTTGCCAAGGCAGATTTTGAGGTAGAAATACGCCTGGTAACCTACAAAGAAGTGATTACCGCCGATGAAGTGTTCACTACCAGCACCACCAAATGGGTTATGCCCGTGGTGCAGATCGGCGACCAACCCGTTGGAAATGGGCAGGCCGGTGCCCGGACATTGCATTTGCAGCGGAAATTCGAAGAACTCGTGACACGCTGGGGCAAATAAACCGCCATCAGCAACATTCCGATGCATGACAAATAACAAAAAAGTGGCGATCCCGCGCGGGAAAGCCACTTTTCACTACACTAGGTAATAAGTACTTATTTAGTTAGGCGCAGTCGGTGATTGCAAATTAACGATCGGCCAGATGCCCGGTTTGGGAAAGCTGACCCCCTTAGTAGTACCCCGGCCGGCTCCATCCTGACCGAAATAATACAGCGGCCAGCCTTTATAGGTTAGCTGTTTTTTCCCAAATACATCGATCGTGCTGAACAATGCTTTATCCACACCCGTCGGCAATGATTTGAGGTCTGCGGTATAAATAGGCCACGCACCGTCGTTCGAAAAATCGGGCTTGGTATAGTTATTCTTGTTGTTTTTATCATTGACAAACGCATACAGAGTCCGCCCCTTGCCGTCGGTGAAGAACTGGGTGGCACCGGTACCCTCTGTGTAATCCGATTTGTAGGATTTCCCATCGTGGCCCACCAGCTGACCGCTCGCGATCATAATGGTGTAATCGGTTTTGGCAACAAACCAAACCGTTCCTACATTCTCTCCTTTCACATCTCCCGCAACCGCATCGTCTTTGTAATAATAAAGCGGCCAACCTTTGTAAGTGGTTTGCGACTGACCGTTGGTAGTAATCGTGCCGAAATCGGCCTTATCCAGGCCGGCATCCAGCTTAATCGCCGTCAGATCTCCTGCCGAATAGATTGGCCAGTTGATAAGACAGTTTCCCGAGCAAGCCGAGGCGCCGGACGCATCCTTTGAAAAGTAATACAGTGTTCTGCCTTTGCTGTCAGTCAGGATTTTGCCCAGCGTCGCATTGTCTTTCAATTGAACATCGTTGGTGGGGGTTGGAGTAGGATCGGTTTTGTCATCGTCCGAGCACGAAAAACTGACGGCCATTAACAGTCCCAATACAACCAGCATTCTGGAAGTTGAAAAGATCTTCATCGGATTTAATTATGATTTGTTAGAGATGAATTGGATACGTCGCGATTACGACCAAACCTTTCCGATGGTTGCGTGTATGGATTAAAACAAAAAAAGCATAACCGGTGAAGGTTATGCTTTGAAGCCTTTATGACGAGCAACAAATCAGGCAGTCCAGCCCTGCGCCGTAAGCGGCACGCGGGAATCGCCCTTGGTGTGAAGCTCCACTTCGCCCTTTTTATCGGTGATATAACCGACAAACGTAATCTTGGGATTATTCTTGATCTGCTCGTAAGCCGATTGCGAAACCGTGAAAAGCAGCTCGTAATCTTCGCCGCCATTCAATGCTGCGGTCGCCGCACCGATGTTCAGTTCGGAAGCCGCCAGGTAGGTCTGTTCGTCGATCGGCAGCCGCTCTTCGAAAATCACCGCGCCCACGCCCGATTGCGCGCATATATGCAGGAGATCGGAAGCGAGCCCGTCCGATAAGTCAATCATCGAAGTCGGTATCACCCCGGCTTCGTCGAGTTCGTAAACTACGTCCATTCTCGCTTCGGGACGCAGCTGACGCTGGATCACGTAATCTTTTCCTTCGAGTTCCGGTTGCATATTCGGGTTTGCCAGGAACACCTGTTTTTCTCTTTCGAGCAATTGCAGGCCCATATAGGCTCCGCCCAGGTCACCCGTCACGCAAAGCAGGTCGTTCGGCTTTGCTGTATTCCTGTATGCGATTTTATCTTTTTTAACCTTACCAAAAACACTCACGGATATGATAAGCCCCGAACGCGAGGAAGTAGTGTCACCGCCTACGAGATCTACATTAAAATCCTTGCAGGCCAGCTTCATTCCCTCATAAAGCTCATCCACTGCTTCTACCGAAAAGCGATTGCTTAATGCGAGATTGACCGTAACCTGCCGCGGAATACCGTTCATAGCGGCAATATCGGAAATACCGGCTGCGATGATTTTATACCCAAGATGTTTGAGCGGGAAAAACGTAAGGTCGAAATGGATGCCTTCGAGAAACATATCTGTGGTTAGCAATCCGAATTCTTCGCCCAGATCGATCACCGCCGCATCATCGCCAATGCCCCTCACGGTATCGGGCAATGTAGTCCTTATTCCTTTATTTATTCTTTGAATCAGCCCGAATTCCCCCAGGCTGCTTATTTCAGTTCTTGTTTCCATGCCGCAAAATTAGACAAAAAAGCGAAGCCATTCCCGCATTGGAAATGGCTTCGCGATCGATATGCAATATTGACTTTCCGCTTACGGGTTGGTCAATGTGTATTCATTAATGGTATTTCCCGTTTTAGGACTTGCCGTGAGGCGTGTGAGCACTACCCGCGAATCTTCCAACCCGCTGATCGTGAATTCCAGCTTACCTCCCGAACCGGTTGGTTGCGGCGTCAGGTTGGTGAGCACCAGTTTGGTATCGCCTTCCAGATCCCAGTTCCCTGTGAAGGTTTTTCCGTCAACATCGGTCAGGCTCACTGTTTTGGTACCGCCGGTGTTGGTAAGCGTCAGCCGGAAGCCGGAGTAAGCAGCTTCGATGTTGCCGGAACCGCCACGGGTATAAACCACCGTCGCACCGTGCTTAACAGATTCTGCCGTCCAAGCCTTTGCGATCCTTTCAGATACAGGCGCAACTTTCTTTTTGCAGCCGGCAGCCAACAGCCCCAGAATCATCACTGAACACCAAAGAAGAGCGTAACTTTTTCTCATATTTTATTTTTCGTGAATGTCTTTTCAAAACGCCAAGTTCTTACTTTTTAGTCTTATAATCAAAATATTCATCGCAGATCGTTTTCTAAATTTTCCAACGGAATACCCTTATCGCTAAATTGCGCGCTAAAACAATATAATGAAAGTATATACCAGGGCACAACTGGCGCTTCGCAATGGGCAGGACCGGGAAGAAATATGGTGTGCATATAAAGGAATGATTTATGATGTAAGCTCCTCGCGGCTCTGGCGTAATGGCCACCATTACGAGCACTGGGCAGGCCAGGACCTCACCAAAGAACTCGGCGACGCCCCCCATACCGAACGCGTTTTTGAGCGGTTCAATATCATCGGCAAGCTGCAATTATCCGAATAACCCAATTGAAAGATTCCCATATGTCTTCCAAATATATCCTCATTGCCGACAGCGGTTCTACCAAAACAGACTGGGCTTACATTCAAATGGAAACCGGCAATTATCAAACGGTGCAGTCCGCGGGCATTAATCCCTTTTATCAGACCACGGAGGAGATTATCCCCGTCCTGCAAAGCGAGGTCGTGCCCGGCATCGGCGGAGATATTGAGGAAATCCATTTTTACGGTGCCGGGTGTGCCAACGAGCAGTCCAGTTTGCCTGTTACCAATGCCTTGAAGCATTGTTTTCGCTCCGCCAAGGCTGTGGAAGTGGCTTCGGACATGCTTGGCGCCGCTCGCGGGCTATGCGGGCATGAACCCGGGCTTGCGTGCATATTAGGCACAGGCGCGAACAATGCGTTTTTCGATGGCAGCCGTATCACGCATTCGATCGGCTCGCTGGGTTTCTGGCTGGGCGACGAGGGTAGCGGCTCCTACCTGGGTAAGACGTTGGTCGTGCATTACCTTCAAAACGAGCTGCCGGAGGATCTTCACGAAAGTTTTACCAGGGAATATCCCGGCCTCGACCGCCTTACCGTGCTCGATCATGCCTACAAAAAGCCTTATCCGAACCGGTACTTTGCTTCGTATTCCAAATTCATTGCTGAAAATCGTACCCATGAATTCATTCGGGATTTGCTCAGTAATGCATTCGGGTTATTTGTAAAAAAATACGTTTTGAAACATGCGCATGCGGCACAGTATCCCGTGCATTTCACCGGTTCGATCGCCTATTATTACCAGGATATTCTTCGGATGGTGCTGGAAAATAATGGTTTGAAAGCCGGCCGCATTTTGAAATCGCCTTTGGAAGGGTTGATCGGTTACCATCTCACCGATTTGAAAGCTTAAAAAGTTAATGAAATGTTAAACAGCGCAACGCCGGTCATGTTAAGGCTGGCACGGCTGTTTAATTGAACGAATGGCCGTATATTTATTGGTCATTTCGAGTTAGTTATGTCAAGACGTACCATTCAATCCCTCACGGTTTTTTCTGCATTGCTCATTATCGGCGTCGTTATCACGCAGATTTACTGGGTAAAACAGGCGCTCGACCTCCGGCACCGGCAGTTCAACCAGAATGCCCATATAGCCTTGCAGGATGTAGCCGGAAAACTTGCCCACGTGTGCGGGGTAATGCAAACCACCAATCCCGTGGAGCAGCTTTCACCGGAGTATTTCCTGGTGAATACCAATGCCACCACCCAGCCCGAAATGCTGGAACATTTTATCAAGGACAGTTTTCAGAAACATAACCTGATCACCAATTTCGAGATCGGGATTTACGATTGTACGACCAACCGCATTCGTTACGCCATGTCGTTGAGTACGAAGAATAACGATAAAATTCCCGCCAAAACGACCAACTGGGTTAAAACCGACAAATACCCCTACTACTTCGGCGTGCGCTTCCCCGAGCAAGAAACCTATTTCGCGGGCAGTATCAATGGGGCCATCTGGTCATCGGCGCTGGTCATGGTGGCGGTGTCGTTCTTTGCCTATGCATTGTTTGTGATTTTGAGGCAAAAACAGCTGTCGGAAGTGCAGCGGGATTTTGTCAATAATATGACTCACGAGCTGCAAACGCCTATTTCGACTATCCGCATTGCGGCCGACGTGCTGAATTCCGACAATATCGTATCCCAACCCGTGCGGCATAAGCGCTATGTGCAGATCGTTCAGGACGAGATCCTCCGCTTGCAGGGCCAGGTGGAAATGGTACTATCCATGGCCAAAGCCGAACGCGATGCACTGCATTTGCAAAAAGAACGGCTCGACGCCCGGCAGATGATCGAATCGATTCTGCTGCCGTATGAAGAAAAGGTGCGTTTCCAGGCCAATGCAACTAACAGTATGATCGACGCCGACCCGTTCCACCTCCGCTGCCTGATCAGCAACCTCGTCGATAATGCATTGAAATATTCCGATGATGTGCCGGATGTGGTGGTGGAGACATACAATAAAGGCAATAACCTCGTTATAGCTGTCCGCGACCAGGGTATTGGCATCGCGCCCGAATACCAGAAGAAGGTTTTCAACCAGTTTTTTCGCATCCCTTACGGCGATGTGCATAATGTGAAAGGCTTCGGGATCGGTTTGAGTTATGTCAAACAGATCGTCCGCGCACACCGCTGGCACCTCGGACTGGAAAGCGCCCTGGGCAAAGGCAGTACATTTAAAATCACTATTCCGCAGAAACACGCTTGATGAAAAAGAGAATCCTGTACGTCGAAGACGACCCCAATCTGGCATTTGCTACCAAGGATAACCTCGAACAATACGATTACGAAGTCGTACACGCGACGGACGGCGCCGAA
Organism: Dyadobacter fermentans; assembly: GCF_019924045.1. Lineage (GTDB taxonomy): Bacteria > Bacteroidota > Bacteroidia > Cytophagales > Spirosomataceae > Dyadobacter > Dyadobacter fermentans_A. The sequence goes on from NZ_JAHXBN010000006.1 coordinate 208,519, forward strand.
GCGCTGGAATTTTTCGGAAAAGAACATTTCGACATTTGCGTGCTCGACATCATGCTGCCCAAAATGGATGGCTTTACATTGGCGGAGAAAATTCGCGCCTCCGACAGCCAGGTGCCTATTCTGTTCCTTTCCGCGCGATCGATGCAGGAGGACAAGATCAAAGGCCTTAAACTCGGCGCCGACGATTATGTTACCAAACCATTCAGTATCGAGGAGCTCAAACTCCGGATCGACGTGTTCCTCCGCCGCAGCAAAGCCGATTCGATACTCGTCGTAAAACCCGGCAGCAAACAGATCGGGAAATATGTATTTGATTTTCAGAAACTGACATTGACACTCGACGGCAAATCGCAAAGCCTCACATTCCGCGAAGCCGAAGTACTGAAATTCATGGCCGAACGCACCGATCAGGTGATCCGCCGCGACGAGCTTTTGAAGGCCATCTGGGGCGACGACGACTATTTTATGGGCCGTAGCCTCGATGTTTTTATTTCGAGATTACGCAAATATCTTTCGGGCGACCCGGATATTCGCATTGATAATGTGCACGGTGTGGGTTTCAGGATGAGATGGTAAAATGGAGTTTTTTTGAAAATTTGTTTTGCCGTTACTTGCTCAACAAAAATTAATTACGCATCTTTGCACCCTCATTTGGAAAAATTGTAAGTCATGGCTAAGGTTTGTCAAATAACAGGTAAAAGAACTCGCGTCGGAAATAACGTTTCCCACGCTAACAATAAAACAAAACGTAAATTCTTCCCGAATTTGCAAAAGAAACGTTTCTTCCTTCCTTCATCAGGAGAATGGGTTACGTTGAAAGTAGCAGCTTCTGCTCTTCGTACCATCAACAAAAACGGTATCGAAGCAACTATACAAAAAGCATACGACAAAGGAACGCTTACGTTCTAAAAGGAATTTTACGAATTTATTTGGAAAAGGACTTTCCTCCGATCGGGAAGTCCTTTTTTTCGTGGATTGATTATTCCAGACAAATTCCGTGATGGCAGCAACCGGCCAGGTCTTTCTGTTGTTAGGCTCCAACCTCGGCGATCGCCCGCAGGTGCTCGCAGCCGCACGTAAAGCCATTGCCGAACAGGCCGGAAGCATCACCTGTCAGTCGGCGATCTACGAAACCGCTCCCTGGGGCATTACCGATCAGCCGGGATTCCTTAACCAGGTACTCGAAATTACCACCTCCCTCCTGCCTGAGGATTTGCTCAGGATCATTCTCAACATCGAGCACGACCTCGGGCGCGTACGTTACGAGCGCTGGGGCGCACGTGTGATCGATATCGACATTTTGTATTTCGGGCAAACCGTCATGGATTCCGCCCGGCTTACCTTACCGCACCCACGCATTCAGGACCGCCGTTTTGTATTGGCGCCGCTGGCTGAGATCGCACCCGATTTTATTCATCCCCTTTTTCAAAAAACCTCCTCCCAATTACTGGAGCAATGCGCCGACACATCCGCCGTGTCAAAAATACCTTGAAATAGTACTATAAGCGGTTTCAGTGTTTCATTTCCGGTGTAAAGCCATTTATTCAGGTTTTTTATCAGTTCATCATTTTTTGCTGTCTTTTTAGGCTGATTAACACGTGCTTTGTCGGACCTCTCAAAAAATGTCGAAATATTTTTTAGTCATTGGAAGGGGTATATCCACATTGAGTTGTCAAGGAGAAAAGGAAAAATTCAATTTGATCGTCTGTAACAATGACTGCCTCCGTCGACAGCAACATAAACCAATTTGATAGTAAACAAATCCAGTCCATGAAAAACAGAATACTCAAATGCCTTCTATTAGCCTTGATCAGCCTGCCGGCTCTCGCACAGAACCGGCACTCGGTGAGTGGTTATGTGAAAGACAACTCGAATGGTGAAGGACTTATCGGCGTATCCGTTTACGTCCGCGAAGCCGAAACCGGCGTTGTTACGAACCCATATGGGTTTTATTCACTAACCCTCCCCGACGGCAAGTACACGCTGGTATTTACCTATATCGGCTACCAGAAAGTGACCCGCGAAGTGGTACTCGATGGTGACAAGACCGTAAGCATTGAAATGGCCGACGAAAGCAACCAGCTAGCGGAAGTGACGATTTCAACACAAAAAGAGGATGAGAACGTGCGGAGCATCGAAATGTCGGTGAACAAGGTGGAAATGAAAACCATTCGCAAAATGCCTGCATTGCTCGGCGAGGTAGATTTGATCCGCAGTATTCAGCTGCTTCCCGGCGTGACGACCGTCGGTGAAGGCGCTTCGGGCTTCAACGTGCGTGGAGGAGATGTTTCTCAAAACCTGGTATTGCTCGATGAGGCGCCGGTTTACAACTCTTCCCACTTGTTCGGCTTTTTCTCGGTATTCAACCCGGATGCGGTGAAGGATGTGAAGCTCATCAAGGGCGGTATTCCCTCGCAATATGGCGGTCGTATTTCCTCCATTCTAGATGTGCGTATGAAGGAAGGTAATGCCAAGAAGCGCGAAATCAACGGCGGTATCGGTTCGATATTCTCCCGCCTGACTTACGAGCAGCCTTTTGCAAAAGGAAAAGGGTCTTTCATCGTGGCAGGTCGTCGTTCATACATTGATATTCTGGCGAAACCTTTCCTGAACTCGGATTTGAAAGATTCGAAATTCTATTTCTATGATCTGACGGCGAAGGTGAATTACCAATTGGGTAACAAGGATACCTTCTATGCCTCGGGTTATTTTGGAAAAGACGTATTCGGCGGTGGTGATTTCGGCTTCGGATGGGGCAACAAAACGGCCACAGCCCGCTGGAACCACATTTTTTCCAATAAGCTCTTCATGAACCTGACTGGTTATTACAGCAACTACGACTATAACCTCGGCCAGAACCAGAACAAACCCGACGCGAAAGATAAATTCGACTGGAAATCCAAGATCATCAGCACGAGTATCAAGCCTGATTTTACATTTTACATCACCCCCAACAACCAGTTGACCTTCGGCGGCCAGTACATTTATTATGATACACGCCCCGGAAAAGCGACGTTCGTTTCGGAAGGCGATATGCAAGACATCAGCCTTGAACCGCGCTATGCCGACGAATCTGCTTTATATATAGGTAATGAATTGAAATTCGGCGACCGCATTTCATTGCAGTATGGCGCGCGGTATTCCTACTTCCGCAGCCTCGGGCCAGCCACGGAATACGAGTACGCCGACAAGGGCAAGGGTGTCCGCAGAGATCCGATTTTCCCGGGTACAGAATACAAAAGAGGTGATGTGATCAAGAGCTATGGCAACCTGGAACCGCGTGCGGCATTGAACATCGGTATCACCAGCAATGCGTCCATTAAAGCCAGCTATAACCGCACGTCTCAATACTTGCACTTGCTCTCCAACACAGCGGCCAGCTCGCCACTCGATGTCTGGACTTTGAGCGGCATCAATATCAAGCCCGAAAAGGCCGATCAGGTTGCATTAGGCTGGTTCCAGAACTTCAAGGATAATACCTACGAGGCTTCTGTGGAGGTGTATTACAAAAAATTGTACAACCAGATCGATTATGTGCCGGCTTCTGACCTGCTTCTGAACGAATATTTCACCGGCGACCTGCTGTTTGGCAAAGGCCGCGCTTACGGGGCAGAATTTTATCTGAAGAAAAACAAAGGCAGACTGACCGGCTGGGTGAGCTACACATTGTCGAGAACTGAGCGTTTGGTAGAATCCATCAATAATGATGATTGGTTCCCTGCCCGCTTCGACAAACCGCATAACATTACCGCGGTAGCTATCTACGAACTGAACAAGCGTCTGTCACTTTCGTCCAACTTCACCATTCAAAGCGGTACGCCGGCAACTTTCCCGACCAACCGTTATAGCACCGGCGGCTTTGAGATTGGTAACAATTACAATGGCTTGCGCAACAACAGCCGCATTCCGGCTTACCACCGCCTGGATTTGGCTGCGACATTGAAAGCGAAAAAGAAACTGTTTAAAGTAGGCGAGGGCGAATGGGTATTCTCGGTGTATAATGTTTACAACCGTCGCAACCCGTTTTCGGTCTACACGAGAGTCAACGAGGATAACCCGCTCAAAACAGAGGCCGTACGTTATTCGGTGATCGGAAACTTCATTCCTTCGGTGACTTATAACTTCAAATTCTGACACCAGCAAACTGAAATCACGCCAGAAAAACTGCAATGATGAAAACATTAAAATATATCAAATACCCTGCATTGTTCGCGCTTGCATTGATGTCCCTCACAAGCTGCGAGGATGTGATAGACCTCGATACGGCGAACGGCCCTTCTCAGCTCGTGGTAGACGCCTGGCTTACCAACCAACCCGGTGAGCAAGCTATTAAATTGTCTTGGTCGCAAGCTTATTTCGACAATAATACCCCCAAACCAGTGCTGGGCGCACAAGTAACCGTTACCGACGACAAAGGTAAGGTTTACAAATTCGAGGACACCGACGGCGACGGCAAGTATACCTGGGGTAAAACCACTACCGACACCCTCGGACACGTAGGAAGCACCTACTCCCTCAAAGTCGTGAACGGCACCGACACCTTCACCGCCGAGTCCGAACTGAAACGCGTACCAACTGTGGATTCGGTGGTATATCGCCATGAAAAATGGCCTTTCGAGCCCGATAAAGGGCCTCGCGAAGGTTTTGTGGCGTCATTCTACGCCCGGGATCTGGAAGGCGTAGGCGATACTTACTGGATCAAACCGGTAATCCGCGGAAAAGCAGTGGTAGACAAGGCAGCCAATATTTCCATTGCCTACGACGCTGCATTCGGTGCCGGCGCGCCATCCGACGGGCTGATATTCATCCTTCCGTTACGCGAATCGATCACCACCGACTCATTGTATTCGGCAGGAGCGCAAATAGGTGTCGAGCTGCACAGCATTACCTACGAGGCATTCGAGTTCCTCAAACAAGTGAACGAGCAAGGTACGAATGGCGGGTTGTTCGCTACCCCGATCGCCAACGTCCGGTCTAATATCATCAATGCGGATCCCAAGGGCCCCAAAGCGCTCGGATTTTTCAGCACATCGGCCGTGAGTCGCATGGAAACGGTGATTGACCCGGAAAAAGCCCGCCCCGACAACGATTAAAAATTACACTTCAACAGCAGATGTATCCACTGGAGAACCCCGGTTCCCAGTGGATTTTTTATTATATTTCATCCTGAATCAAACTAACCTATGAAGCGCCTCCTCCCACTCCTGCTCATGCTCCCGATCACGCTTGCCGCCCAGAAACGCCCCCGAGATCTGGGTATCAAAATAGGCGTGCTGCCCACAGGCGCATTGAATGCGATCACCGATGTGACGGGCGTGAAGGTAGGCCAGGTGACGCTCACGGAAGGCGCGGATATACGCACAGGTGTGACGGCCATTCTCCCGCACGATGGCAACATGTTCCAGCAAAAGGTCCAGGCGGCGATGTACATCGGCAATGGTTTTGGTAAAATGACGGGCTATTCGCAGGTCGAGGAACTTGGTACGATTGAATCTCCCATTGTTTTAACCAACACATTGAGCGTACCCACAGCCGCCGACGCGGTGATCGACTGGACATTGGGCCAGAAAGGCAACGAAAATGTAAGATCGGTAAACCCGGTTATCGGCGAAACGAACGACGGTTTCCTGAACGACATCCGGGGACGCCACGTACGGAAAGATCATGTACTCAATGCACTGGCCCAGGCCGAAAGCGGCCCGGTCGCGGAGGGTAATGTAGGGGCGGGCACCGGCACGGTTTGCTTTGGCTGGAAAGGCGGCATCGGCACAGCTTCGCGGAAACTGCCCGAAAAGTTGGGTAACTATACAGTGGGTGTGCTGGTTCAAACCAACTTCGGAGGCGTTTTGAAGGTGAACGGCGTGCCGGTAGGCCAGGAACTGGGAAAATATGCCTTCAAAGAATCGCTCGACAAGTCGTCGGACGGCTCCTGCATGATGGTGCTCGCCACGGATGCACCACTGGACGCCCGCAACCTGAAAAGGCTTGCCAAGCGCGTTATGCTCGGTATGGCCCAAACGGGCGGCATCGCCGCAAACGGCAGCGGCGACTTTGTGATCGCCTTCTCGACAGCCAACAAAGTACTGCACGAAACATCCGAAGCGGTTTTCAGCTCGGCATTCCTGCACAACGATTACGTCTCACCGCTATTTATGGCCGCCATGGAGGCTACCGAGGAAGCCATCATCAATTCGCTTTTCATGGCGAGGACTTCCGAAGGTACTCAGGGCCACAAAGTAGAGGAGCTTCCAAAGGACAAAGTACTGGAAATCATGCGCAAATACGGTCGGATCAAGGAATAACCTGAGAAATAGTTCGACGTATATAGTAAACAGTCAGTGAATACCCCTAAGGGAATCCCTTATATTTTTAGCCAATGCAAACAATTAGTTAGGATTTTCGCTGAAAAAGCTTAATTTTCAACCCTTTACGAAACCGGGTAATCTTACCTGGCTTTTCCTGTACTTTCCCGTATTGACCGGACCTGTCGCTTAGAATTAATTTTGATGCATAAATTCTAGTACTCAACCCCGAAAAGTATGGAACATTCTATTACACACGCATGCCTCGTCCATCCGCATCCCTTAGAGTGCGAGGCGGTTGCAGAATGGCTGAGGAGGAGGTCTTACATCGAGCTGGTTGGTAAGTGTAATAATCTTGAACAAATCACCCAGTTACCCTACCTGAAAGAAATTGATATCGTAGTTGTATTCGCTCATCATGCCGAAAAGACGGCAGACCAGATTTTAAAGATCAGAAAACTCTACCCCAAACTGAAATTCCTGTTGCTCGCACCCAGCCCATCGGCCGAATCGGTCCGTGAGGTAGTGCGGTCTGGTGTAAGCGGCTACATTGTTTTCGAAGCCGAACTCGATGAATGGGAACGCGCCATACGGGCCGTTTCGGACGGGAAAGTGTACTATGGGCAAGAAGTAATGCTCAAACTCGCCGAGACTTCCATGGACAAATATATCCAGGACCCGGCACCATCCACCCGTGATTTTTTAAGCAAAAGAGAAGTAGAAATCCTCCGGCTCGTCGCCAGCGAATACTCTACCAACAAGATCGCCAGCGAACTGTGCATCAGCGACAAAACTGTCGAAACCCACCGCCGTAACCTCTTTCAGAAACTGGGTGTCAGAAACTCGGTTGGCCTCACCAAAATAGCTGTCCGAATGGGCGTGGTGTAGTTTTTCACCGGTTTTCATAGTGGAAAACCCTTAAAAACAATAGTCAAAACCATTAGTAAAATCAGGGTAAAAATCCGAAAAATTCAGGGTATCTGCCGATTGAAATAGCGCTTGCGCCGCAACAACTTTGTCTAAGTGTTTTAATTATGGAACTGACAAAGCGCGAAAAGGAAATCCTGGATCTGATCATGGACGAAATGAGCTCCAAGGAGATCGCTGAAAGGCTGCAAGTGAGCATTTCCACCGTGGAAGCCTACCGGCGAAGTCTGTTCAGAAAATTCGGTGTACGTTCGGTGATAGGGCTGGTAAAAGCAGCCATGAAAATGTAGTACTCGTAATTACAAACTGGTATGGCAGATATCCGTCGCATGGCCGTCAACTGGGTCGACGGGATGAAAATCTCGCGGCAACATTTTATCGAAACAGATCATTACCACACCGATCAGGTTCGACGTGCCACCGCCGCATTACTCACTCCATTAAACTTTGGCCTGCTGCTTCCCAAAGACGGGAACGACCCGCTCGAAATACAGGTATTGGGCGATGCGGGAAATCAGATCAGGGTAAAAGTGAGCCGCTGCCAGGCGATAGCACCCGACGGCAGCCTGCTCGACGTCGAAGAAACGGACGAATTGAAACTCGACACGTCGCTGGCCGGAATCCTGGAACAGTACCGGCTTCCGATGACGCAGAATGTGGAAATATATATGGTACTCAGCGTAGGCATGTTCGAACGACAGCCGACCGGAACGCCTTCGGAATCAGAAATTCCGGTGCGGCATCCTTACACGCTGGCGCTCTCACGCGTGAGCCTGGTACCTTCGGAGCTCATTAATATCGATCAATGGGGCGGTCCGGGGCTGATCATCGGTAAGCTGGCGTACAGCAACTCCGAATTGCGCGTTTTGCACGATTTCGTACCGGCCAGCCGGGCGGTACGCAGCCACAAAAACCTGCGCGAATGGCACAGTCGGTGGACGGGTTATTTGAATGACATCGAAATGTACTCGTTCCGGATTTTGCAGAAGATCAAAACCAAAAGCCAGAAAAGTACGCTCGCGGATAGTGTACAAATGATGGTGGAAGGGCTTGTCGGCATAATGACGATGGTGAATGTCAGTTTCCAGCGAATAATTCCCTTCGAACCGCCGGTACAAATGGTAACATCGATGATCCAGACGGCTCAGGCGATTCGCGTCGCAATGGAATGCCTCACCGACAGAGAGAAAGAAGAACTACTGGGTTATCTCGGCGAATGGGCCGACGACTCGCCCGGAAGCATTGAAAAGCAGCTGTTAGCCGTGATACAAGCGCCGTTTAATCAAAATGACATGTTGCCCGGTCTGCGGGTCATCGATGGTTTTTACAGTATGTGGACAGCCCTATTCCTGAAACTGAGCCAACTCGAATTTATCGGCAAGCGTAAAGGACAGCAGGTATTTATCATTGAAAGCCCAGTACACGAGCCGCCTGTACAACCGGAGAAATCAAAGTCGAGATGGAGTCCATTATAACGACCCACTATGTCCCGTTCCCAGGGATTTAAATCCCTGGATACAAAATGTACCGCGCCTCTGGCGCTACCTGAGATACCCCAAACCCAGGGTTTCAACCCTGGGCCCCCAGACGGCACGTTGCCATACGCCTAAACTGCACTAGCATGTAGCATAACGATGGAACCAACTAACAAAACCCAGAGAAAAACAGCGATTGGCAGGTTCGTAGGCATGTACGTGCTATCTCTCACGTTCCCTCTTGCGGCAGTGTACCTGCTCATGCGGGTGCCCGACTCGGTATCCGCTTCGGAGACCCGCCGGTACCGTGAGATCGTCGAGGAACAGGACCCGATGCTGGTCGATACCGATACGCTCAGCCAGATATCGCGCAGGCTCATCCAGCTCGACGGCGTTTACAGCAGCGCCACCGACGAAATGGCCAAAGCCACCGCGAGAACGCAGTTAGTTGACATTGAAAGTCGCGTCAACAGCATTATGAGCCATTTCAACAACCTGGCGGCAGCCGCGGCGCACGAGCAGAACAAACGCCTGTCGACCGGCATTGCCAAGCTAACGGAGGCATTGGTTACCTACCGCCAGACCATCGCTGAGCTTAGGCGCACGCTGGACAGTAAAGGCATTGATATGCAAATGGTGAATGACCTCCGCAACCAGATCAATATGAAAGACCTGGAAATCAAAGGAATGGAACGTCAGTTGTTGACTGCCGCAGCAGGTGGTGGTGGCGGAGGAGGCCCCGACAAGGAATTGCAAGCCAAGATGGCCGCGTTGCAACGCGATCTCGACAATTGCAGGAGTTCCAAATCGGGTGGCGGGGACATCGCCGCCATTCAAAGGCAGCTCGATGAATGTCTCGCAGCCAAAAATGGCACGGCCGTCACTTACCGCGAATGGCTCCGCTATTCGGAAGCCGAGGGTTACTACCAATTGCTCACGCAAGGAAACCTGCGTAAAAACGACCGGAAAGTGTATTACGACCAGGCGAAGCAGATATTCGACGGTTTACAGGTTTCGACAGCGAACAAAGACATGAAAGCCAAAGCGACCGAGCGGTTATTGGCATTACAAAAAAATCAGCCCTGAAAAACAGCGTTCCAAATCTATCCTATTGATCCATGCAAACCGAAGCACTCAGATACGCGATCACGATCGCACAGTCGCTTGCGCGCGAATACCGGCAGGAGCGGTTTGGTCCCGCGCATTTGCTTATGGGCCTGCTGCATAATGACGTCGGCCTGGCTTCCGAACTCGTAATGGCCGGCAAAGACCTTGCATACCTGCGCGACTGGGCCGAGGTGCGACTGGAAGAAAGCGCCAAATCAGTGCGCGTGCCGGAGCTTCCGCAGCCCGACAACCAGGCCACTTCCGCGCTGGAACTTGCAGAACTCATTGCATTGCAATTCAATATCGATACCGACCCGCTTTGTACATTAGCCGCTTTACTCAAACCCGGGGTAGGGTTTTCTTCCGATCAGTTGAAATCCCTTCCTATTACTCAAAAAGAAGCATTAGCACTTCATAATGCTCCGCCTGTTACAGGTAATGGCGAAAATGACGCTGCAAGACCCGCTGCACCGCCGACAGCAAAAGGCACCGGTTATCTGGATAAATACACGTCTGACAAAACACAGCGTGCAGCCGAGGGCAAAACCGACGACATTATCGGCCGCGATCGGGAGATCCGGCAAATGGCGGAAATACTGGGCCGCAGAAGCAAGCCTAACGTGATGTTGACCGGCGAACCGGGTGTCGGCAAGTCCGCGCTGGTGGAAGGCTTTTCCAAACTCATAGCGGAGAAAAAAGTCCCCCAGCTGTTGCAAAATGCCCGTTTGCTGGAACTGGACACCGGTACGCTGGTGGCCGGAGCATCTTATAAAGGCGAAATCGAAGAGCGGTTGAAGGGTATTTTAAATGAATTGAAAGGATTTGACAAAGCGATTCTGTTCATCGACGAAATCCACATGCTGCTCGACCCCAAAGGTTCGATCGGTGCGGGAGTAGCTCAATTACTGAAACCCGAACTGGCCCGCGGTGAGCTTACATTGATCGGTGCGACTACGCCGGAGGAATACCGGAAATACATTGAAAAAGACGAAGCATTCTCCCGGCGGTTCGAAATACTGCATGTGGAAGAGCCCGACGAAGCTACTGCCACACGCATGATCGAGCATATGCTGCCGGTGTACGAAGCCCACCATGGCCTGAAAGTGTCCGAAGGTACCGCAGCTGAGGCTGTGAAACTGGCAAAAAGGTATGTCAAAGACCGCCGCCTGCCCGATGTTGCCCTAGACCTGCTCGACCGCACTATGGCCGCGATGCGCTTAATGGACGAAGTGTCTGAAAATGAACTAAATACATTACAAACAGACCTCGACACGCTGATGGCGGTGGATGAAGCGGAAAGGCTGCATGAACTCAAGTGGTTTGCCCGGCAACTGCCTAATCGGCTTAGCCCCCTGCTCACCGGCCAGCTGGACGCAAACGAAGATTCCGACCTGGAAACACCAGAGGGAATTCATAATCAATTAAGTACCAAACTTTCCGCATTGCGTAACCTGGCCACGCGGCGCTCCGATTCGATCGGCAAAAATGACGTGGCCGCCATTATCTCCCACAAAACGGGCATACCGCTCGGTAAGCTCCAAAGCTCCGAACGTGACAGGCTGCTGGGAATTGACGAAGTACTGAAGAAAAGGGTGGTAGGTCAGGATCAGGCCGTGAAGGCATTGAGCGAAGCCATTCTGGAATCGCGCTCAGGCCTCATCAAGGCCGGCCAACCCATTGGTTCGTTCTTTCTGCTGGGACCGACCGGGACCGGGAAAACCGAGATCGCGAAAGCACTGGCAGACTTTCTTTTCAACGATGAATCATTCCTGATCCGGTTCGACATGTCGGAATTCAAAGAAGAGCATTCGGCGGCATTGCTCTACGGGGCGCCTCCGGGGTATGTGGGTTATGAAGAAGGTGGGTTGCTCGTGAACAAAATCCGCCAAAAACCCTATTCGGTGGTCCTTTTTGACGAAATAGAAAAGGCGCACCCCTCAGTTTTCGATCTTTTCCTTCAAATCCTTGATGAGGGCAAATTGCACGACAGGCTGGGTAAAGAAGGTGATTTTTCGAATGCTGTCATCCTCTTTACTTCCAACATCGGGCAGGAGCATATTATCCAGGAGTTCGGCAAAGGTGGTGTTCCGCAGTCGTCCGACCTGATGGAGATTATGGCCAAATATTTCCGACCCGAGTTTCTGGCGCGACTAACCGAAATAGTCCCTTTTGCGCCGATTTCGGAGGATAATGTGGTTAAAATATTTGATATCCATTTGCGTAGCCTTACCGACTTGCTCGACAAGCAGGGTATCAGCCTCAACCTTACCCCCGAAGCACGGAAAAGCATCGCAATGCAAGGTTTTACACCAAGATACGGCGTGAGGCCACTGAAAGGCGTCATCCGGAACCTGCTGCGGCGGCCGGTAAGCCGGATGATCATCTCCGGCCAGGCCGTGAAGGGATCGGTGATCGACCTCAGCACCGACGACCATGGAGAGGTCATCTGGAATGTTCACCAAGCCGAAAGCATATTAGAATAGCACCCATTTGATAAACTATCCACACCTTCCTGAATCGAACAATGAGTGTACTTGGAAATGCAGTCGCGCAGTTCGCGCAAACGAACCTGGCCAGCCAGGTAGGGAACGGAGAATGCTGGACACTGGCAGAACGCGCGCTGCAAAGTGCCGGTGCCAGAACTTCCACCGAAATCATGGGCAACGTAGGCCCGAACGACAACTATGTGTGGGGTACCGCCATTACCGCGGCCAACCTCGAAGCGGGCGATATTATCCAGTTCCGCAATTACACGTTCCGGTTCGACAGCTCGGATGGCGCCTGGCGGACAGAATCCCGCCCCCACCATACCGCGATCGTTATGTCTGTCGATACCTCCGGCGTCGTGGAAGTATATGAATGCAATGTCAATGGCAGCAAAAATGTACAGCAAAACCGCCTGTACCTCCGTACCGGCGCGATGAGCGGCGGAAGCGTGACCGTCTCCGGGCAAATGTGGTTCTACCGACCGCAGGCACGGCCAACCACCTGACCCTCCGCACCGAGAAGTTATCCATCCGAAAACCTGAAACATTATGCACATTCATCTATTCAGAAATGCGAGGCGGTGGGATTCGTGCCTTATTCCGATCGACGATACGACGTTCGGGATGATCCTGCAATTCAAAGTGCGCTTGGTGCGTGTTGAGCCCAATACCCGCTTTTTCATGGGTGAAACCTACGCAACCGGCAACGGAATGCTGCACGACACCTACGGCCATTTTCACCTCGATCGGTGGGACGACCACGAATGGGAAGATTACAAAGACCGGTTCGTCAACGTAGTGCAAAGGCACTGGAGCGATAAATTCATCCTCGATCCGAATAAGGATTGGCATGTCCCCCGCACCACATCCCCGCGCAACTCGGCCACCATTCAATGCGGATTGTCGATCCAGCTCGTCGACAACTCCTCTCAGGCGCATCAGACCTACCGGATCATCCACCCGCGCGAAAGCACGTTCAGATCTTATGTGGAAGAGTTCAATCGAACCGGCGTGTTCACTCACAACGACCTGGAACCTCACTGGAACGACCGCCTTACCCGCATTGGCTCGGAAAACCATAATGTGTCGTTTTTGCAAACCACGATCAACCACGAATTTGGCCACACACTCGGGCTAAACCACGTGAAAGGGGTAGGTAACAGCGATGCCAATTATGGTGTGACATTGTCCGAACGCGAAAACCAGATGGGTATGGGCGGATTGCTCACGCCGCGTCACGCGCAGCCATGGATCACGCGCCTGCGTAACCACCTGATCCCGCAGACGCATTACGATACCACCGTTTCCTTCCGTGGAAGGGTTGCAAGCCCGCAGCTGATCGAATATTGGGATAACGACTGGCGTCCAGCCGCACCTGCAGCTTCCTGAAAATATGAATGAACAAATCCGCTGAACGCAGCGATTAAAGCCATGCAAAAGTTAACCAGCATACTGATTATTACAGGAATTACCCTCTTCACCGAAGCATGTAATATGTTCGCACCGGTGGACCCGCTGGCACCCGCGGCCTCGGAGGTGAGTGTGGAGCAGGTGTGGACATCGGGTGCAACCGTGAGGGGAAAAATCGATAACCTCGATCCTAAAAACGACCGCCAGGAAAAGAAAAGCGGGAAAATCCTTGAATATGGCTTCGTTTGGGGCACCCAGAACCAACCTACGCTCGAAGCCGGAACGGTGATCAAGGTGGGGGAAGACAATCCTCCGACCCCATTTGAATTCGTTCGGGAAATCAACCGGCTCTCCGTGCTTACCACCTATTACGTGCGCACCTATGCCCGAAACCAGGGCGGCGGCGTGGGATACGGGCCCGTGGCGACATTCAAAACAGACGATTATGTTTTTGCAGAGCTTTCACTAGGTAAGATAACCACTACATCCAAGGTATCGGCTGACGTCGTGGTTAATATATTGTCCCTGGGCAATGCTGAAATCTCGTCCTTCGGCGTCTGTTATTCGTCCACCAACAATGAGCCTACCACAAAGGACAGTCGGGCGACAGCCACCGGCAAAGCGGCTAAGGGCAGTTTCACCGTCAATATAGGCGGACTAGCCGCCGGAACCACCTATTATGCACGGGCATTTGCGATCACTTTGGGCGGCATCATTTACAGTGATGCGACAACCGGCTTCTCACTCGGCGAACCCGCTGTTTTTACACCCAAAAAATCATTCACCATGTACTATTCCAACCCTTACGACCTCGATCAGGGGGCATTGGTGTCGCAAGTGGGCTCGGAAGACTTAAACTGGTACCCCTATAACGACAAGCCAGGCATTTACCCGAGGAACGGGGCGAAGTTCGCAGTTTTAGGCGCCCTGAATTTCGACCAGGTGAAATACAGCGATCTCACCCGGGCCAATCTTAGTACCGGCTTCATCAACGGCAGCTATACCGATGTAATGGCAAACCAGTTGCAGAACGGTACTGTGATCGCATTTATGACGAACCAGGGCAGGTATGGCAAGCTGCGTGTCGATGCCCACGGCGAAAACCGCCGGCCTGGCTCAGCAAGCGGCGGCGATATGGAAGTGACGATCCTGACCTACGACAAGCCTTAGGCGTATACACGTAACCGTAAGGTTAATTATTTAGAAAAACGCATGAAAAATTGGCTGTTCATATTAGTGGCCTTCGTATCGGCTGTGCTGTTTCAGTCGTGTAACCTCTTTGCGCCCGTCGATCCGCTTCCACCTGTGCTATCGAAACTGGAAGTGGTGGATATCAAACGCACCGAGATCACCGTGAGTGGCACGGTCGGCAATCCGGATAGCAAGAACGACCGCCAGGAGAAAAAGAGCGGCGTCATTAAGGAATATGGTCTGGTATATGGTACTGCGTCGGCCCTCGATGTGCAGAAGGACAAGGTGATCAAACTTGGCGAAACACCCGGGCAGACCCCGGTTTTAATCCAGAACCAGAAAATAGCAGGGCTCATGTCCGATACGCGCTATTACATCGCGCTCTATGCCCGAAATGAGGGCGGCGGAATCGCCTACGGAGAGGTACTGGACATCAAAACAACGCTTATACCACCTGCCGTGGTGACACGCAACTCCGTGAAGGTTGCCAGAACCAAAGCGCTTTGGTACGATCTGGACACCGGCACCCCGCTGCTCACCGCGGACGACCCGAAAAAGGACATTACGATCGATTTCTTTGTCATATCTGCCCGGGGCACAGTGCTCGAAATCAATACCGCTAATAAGCTGCAATTCGCGAACCTGGACCTCGCCGACTATGACAAGCTCACCTATCTGGACCTTGTACGCCTCACGAACTACGGCAGCATGAGCATTACCTACGTATTCAGTAACCTAACGGACAATACCGTGATCGCATTCAAAACAGGGGAAGGCCGGTTCGGGAAATGGCGGATCGAAGACGTGACAGCCAACGACATCACGATGAGCCTCATCACTTATGAAAACTAATGGCATGATGAAGAAATTCTTTACATTTTTGATGATGTTCCTCGCTGTTCAGGGGCTGGCCCAGGACCGGATATGGCTCGATAACGGCAATCCCGTGCAAGCCAAACTGAGCCGAGCCATGGACAGCAAACTGGAATGGATCGCTTCGGACGGCATTCCGCGGGTCTATCACCGGAAACGCTTCCTGGTCATTTTTGGGTCGGCCGGACAATTTATGGTGATTTCCGAGCTGAACGAAAGCCCGAACAAGGCTCAGACGCAAATCGAAGCATTTTACAAGGCGCCTCCTCGGAACGTGAACCAGGACATAATCATCAAAAGCGTCCCGCTGACCGTTATAACCGGCAACATTTCCTACGAAAGTGACGACGTGATCAACTACCTCACGATGGAAGGCAATGCGGCGTCAATCAACAAAGAGGAGGTGGCCACAGTGATTTACCGCGACGGCCGGCACGAAATCCTGCGGGATGTAGTCGATGTGGCACCATTGCTGGCATTGGCACATAAGGAAATTGAGAAAAAGGAAAGAGAAATTGTCAGAAAAGAACCGGATTCCGCCCAAAACCAACCTGTTGCTAAGAAAGACGTTCCGCCCCCACCCAAAGAACAGGTAAAACCGGTTCTGACAGACACAGAATACAAGGAATACAGTGCGAAAGGAATCCGTAGGGTGGATGAATTCACCTCCTACCTGCGCATCATCGGCGATAAAAGCATGAAGTCGGAAGATAAGAATAAGGCTGTGCAGCAAGCATTAAGCCTGTTCGAACCACAGGCAACCGTAGCCGTGAGTTCCGCAAAAGGGGTGAAGAAATACCCGGTGAAGGAGTACCTCAACCGCCTGAAACTCCTGCCCTATGCCAAAATCAATATTACGTGGAACGAGGTCAAATATGTGAGTGAGCTGAAACAGGAGGCTGACGGCAACTACTACGGTACGATCGCCGGGCAGCAGGTCTTCGAGGGCTATTCTGCGAATGGAAAGGTTGCCTACGGCGATATTACCCGCAAGAATATCCGCGTAAAGCTCGAATCGTATCAGAAAACCATCGACGGTAAGGATACGGTGAACTGGGAAGTTTTATTGGGAAATATAGGGGTCGAAACCAACGAGGGACAATGAAAACCAGGCTATACATCATCCTGCTTTTGTTTCAGGCCACCGCCGCTCCGCTGTATGCGCAATGCGGTTACCTGGCCGGCAAGATCACCGATATTTCGGGCGCGATGCCGCTAGTCGCCAGCCTGTCCGCCAAAACCGAGCAGGGCAAACTGCGGCTCGGCAAGTCCGACAGCCTGGGCGTGTTCAATGTGGAAATGCCCTGCCATATCGTCGAGCTCACCATCGAATGCCCGCAGTTCCAAACGCAGCATATCCCCGTGAATATCGACGGCAAAACCGAAGGCACGTTTTTCATCTCATTAGCCATGATGCCCCTGGGTAAACAAACCAGCGACGAGCCGTATGCACAATCGGAGCAAAAGCATTTCGAATTGAAAGATTCGCTGAAAGCGGTTTCCATTGTGCGACGGATCGAGGTGAGGGACGCATTATCCGACCAGCGGCTTCCGGCTGAGATTTGTCTTTATTATACCCAAAAACAGAAAAAGGACTGCTTTTCGCTGACAACCGACCGCCCAAGGGCCGAAATCGTATTCACCGAGAAGGATATTGTGGCCATCGAAGTGAAATCGGGCGGGTACCAGGCTTATAACGGAAACCTGATTCTCGACAAAACCGACCAGGAGCCCCGGACTTATATCATCAAACTGAACCGCCAGCGGACCATCCTGTCCGTCAACATCCTGCAAGCCCGGCAGGGAATGCTGTGCCGGTTATGGAGCGACGGCCAGTCCGATATTGCCCTGAACCGGGTGAACGACAGCCACTATTTCGCCGACCTCGTACCGGGCCGCAACTATAAATTCGGTATTACTCCCGCATCCAGCCAGCAAGAACTGGTTACAGCCATGGCATCGGTGAAGGAGGGTATTACTCTGAAAACTCTGCGTGTGGCAGAGCGGGCGGCGGAGCGCCGGGAGCCGGTAGAAACACTGGCTGCAAGCGGCATTACCGCTTCGAACAAGACACTTTATTTCCCGAGAAGCGACTACAAGCTGCCGCTGCAATCCCGGACCTACCTCGATTCGGTAGCGATGTATATTCTTGAAAACAAAAAGAAAGGCCTGCGCATTACCGGCCATACCGACAATGTAGGCAACCCGGGCCTGAACATCACGCTCTCGGAATACCGCGTGCGGGTGATCTCGCGGTACCTCATCGGCAAAGGCGTGCCCGAAGGGGTGATCGCGGCGGTGGGCGTCGGCAGCAAGTTTCCGGCCCGCCCCAACGACAGTGAGGAGAACCGGCGCATGAACCGCCGTGTAGAGGTGCAGATCATTGACTTAGATCCAAAAAACAACTAAAATATGAAAACGGGAATGAACAATTTTAAATGGCTGGTGGCCCTCCTGACACTGGGCATCGTGGGCGCCGCTTTGCAGGTGGACGCGCAGGCGCTCACTCGCAGGGACGCGGACGAGATACGCGTACTGGCGCGCGAAAAGGTGAAAGGCCTCAATGATCTGCTCAATGCGATTGCCAACGAGGACCTCAGCAACTACGAGCGCCGCTATCTGATGATGAACAGCTATATGCCGAGCAACGATCAGATTTTCATCAACGACGGTGTAATTGTGGAGGACGATGTAGATCCGAAACACAAAGGCAGCGCACCCGGACTCGACACCCCCATTGAGAAGTATCTGAGCAATTTTGACCTGTTTTATACCAAATCGGAAACCAATACGATCGAATTCACCAGCCTGGTCGTTTCCGACGTCAAGGTCGATAAATACCCGTTTGTAAAGGTGTTTTACACCCAGCAGTTCAAAGGCAAAAGCACCAAGGATAATACCCCTTACACACCCATTGCAAGAGTAGCCGAGCTCCGGGCCGACAAATCAGGTAATGACTGGATCGTGTTCCTGACGCGCGTTGCATTCAATTCTGCCGAAAGCGCCAAATCGGTACCGGTAACACCGAAACCTTCCGCTACGTACGATTCACTCCAACGCAAAAAAGAGCCGGTAGTAAGCAAAGCATCCGACCGGCCGCCGGTTGCCAAACCTGAGGATGCCAAGGAGGGCGAGCGGGTTTTCAAAGAACTCAACAAACCCAATGCCGAAGCAGCCGCCAACGCCCGCAAATGGGGAGCGATCAAACTCGGAGCCGGCGTGGCAGCGCTCGCGTTCGGTGCGGTGACATACAGCATGCTTAATAAAGATTATAAAGAATACAAGAAGCTGATAGACAACCCGGAAGGACTCACCAGCTATGCCAAGCCCGGCATTTATGTCTCCGTAGGCGCAGCAGCAGTCGGACTCGGCGTATCGCTTACGTCGCTGTTCGATTTCAAACGCGCCAAGCAGCTGTCGCAGTAGGCCCGGCGCGTTTGGTAGATTTAGCAACATTCACCAGGTTGACCGCTGACGGCCGACGGCTGACCGCCGACAGCTGAAAGCCGAAAGCCGAAAACACGAAGATCAATGTCCCAACCCGCAGCAAGAATAGGCGATATGCACGTATGCCCGATGGTTACGCCCGGAACGCCTCCGGTACCCCATGTAGGCGGACCCGTGCTGCCCCCAGGCACCCCCACTGTGCTCATCGGCGGGCAGCCGGCCGCTTGTGTAGGCGACATGTGCGTGTGTACCGGCCCTCCCGACTCCATTGTCATAGGTTCCACGTCGGTACTCATCGGCGGAAAACCCGCAGCACGCCTTGGAGATTCAACCGCCCACGGCGGCAGCATCGTAGCAGGCTGTCCCACGGTTTTGATCGGTTAGCAACAACAGTATTTACTTAATCCTATACAACTATGTTCAACTACGGAATAGGCGGTAACGAACGCAAGATCGACCAGTCCAGTGAAGGGATTGCTGACATTCCTCAAAACCGCACCCTTTTCGCCACACAGCTGACGGGCGACCCATCGCCCCGGCCGGAAATGGTTTACGATCTCAAAACCACCGAAGAAGTTTTCGCGCATTATCAGCCCGAAGCGGAAGTAGAGTTCATCACTTCCGACGGCAGTTTTATCAATGAAAATCTGCGCTTCAGGAATCTCGGGGATTTTAGTAAAAAAGGAATTATCGCTCAAAGCGCTTTCCTGCAAGATCTCGATGCACGCAATGAAGCCTACCAGCAGGTAGTAAGGCATCTCAAAGTGAACAAAATCCTGAAAGCCGCATTGGAAAAGCCCGAAGCCAAAGCCGCATTGCTCGGCGTGTTCCAGACGCTTATTAACGAGTTGGAGGAAGCAGGGTAGCGACGTACAAATTAATGATTGAATGATCGACCGGGTCGCCGGAGCGATGATTGAATGACCGAATACCTCCGGTTGAACTATAATGGTAATTCAATAATCGGAAACGCCCATTCAATCAAAATTCAATATGCAGTATTCAATCATTCAGTCATTCAATCATTCAGTCATTCGATCATTCAGTCATTCGATCATTCAATCATTAACATGGCAGACGATACAAAAACATCCCAAGAAGCCGCACCGGCGCTCAAAGAACGCGTAGCCGTTCCGCTGGAAACCGGCCTCCCGCAGCTCGCCAAATATGGCAGCTTTGATCTCGTGGAAACGATTATCGAAGGCGCTGCGAATATTAACCCGGAGAAAAAGGCCCGGAAGAAGATTTTCCTCACCGAAGCCGACAAAAAGAAAGAGCGCCAGCAATTGAAAAAGCGCCTGGAATTGTGGTCGGAGCTGCTAAGCAGCGCGGAAAGCGTGCCGGATATGATCGAAGCGGGCCAGAAACAGGCAGACGCTGCATTTGAATTGTTGAAAGAAAACCTGGGCAAGGCCGTGGAGCAAGTCCGCCCACTGGAACAGTCATACCGTTCGGTAGCGATGTTTTTCAAAAACACGGAGCAGGATAAGGTCAAAAACGTCACATTCCTGAACGCAGCGGCTGATCAATTGCAGGATCTGGATGTGACCACATTCATCGATGCTGTGGGCGAGGAACTTGCTTCGAAATACGACCGCCTCGATTTGCGCGAAAACTACTCGATCCTGAATGTGCCGGGCTACCTGGGCTCCGGGAAAGTAGTGGACAAATGGGCGAAAATGGCGCATAAGAATAAGGTTATGCTATTAACCGACTTCATGCACCTGGATGCACCCGAAGATGTGATGGAACTTTTCGAATCGGCTAACCTGACCGGCGGCGCGGCGCATTTGTCGAATGTGATGATGACCTGTAACTGGCTGGTAGGCCGCGCGAAACACGACGACCTGGGCGAAGAGGATGATCTATACATTCCGCCATCGACGGCATTGGCCGGTAATGTATATAAAACCCTGATGTCGCAGGTAGCTGCCGGTAAAAAACACGGTACGCTCAGCGAAGTGGACGGCGTTCGGTTCCCGCTGAAAAAATCGGAGATCGCCGACCTCGAAAAAATGGGGCTGATCCCGATGGTGAACGAATACAGCAAGGTAATGGCTTTCTCAGCCAAAACGCTCTTCAATGGAGACAATGTCGGTTTGCAGACCTATTCGGTAGTCCGCGTTTTCGACTATATCACCAAAGTGCTGATTGACTTCCTGAACCGCCGCGCATTCGAAAACTTCGATTATAACACCAAAAATGATCTGAAAAAGCAGATCATCAAGTTCCTCGACAGCGTTACCGGCCCCGGCAAGCTCATCGAGAAATTCAGTGTGATGCGTTTCGAGCAGGATAAGGACCAGAAGGACAAGGTTTACCTCGACATCCACATGGTGCCCTATTTCCCTGCGAAGAACTTCATGATAGCCCTAACCGGCCAGAAAGGCGACGATCTGGACGCAGCTGCCTGGGCGGCGGAGTATGCGCAGCAATGACTGTGAGTTCATGAGTTAAGAGTTTATGAGTCAATCACTCTAACTCACGAACTCATAAACTTTAAACTCATCTACTCATAAACTATGCCATACAGCGCCAATGTAAAAATCGACGGCGAACATGAATACAGCGTCATGTTCATGCAATTTGAGTTGCACCAGACGGTGGACGACGCGATGTCCATTACCTCGCCGATCCAGTGGGCGCATTTATATATGGAGCTGGAAATGGTCCTCGACGATTTCCTCGTGGAATGGGCCAACAAGCCCTCGCAAAAATACGATCTCACGGTGGAGCAGTTCGGCGAGACCGGCTCTTTCAAAACGCTGAGTTTCAAGGAGGCGGTTTGCATTGAATTCGTAGAAATGTTTGACGACGGTACCGACGACCTCGACAAGGCGCTTTCCAACCGGTTGCAGAATTTTATCACCTGCATCACCGTGACGGCCGGCAACGTGGAAATCAACGAAGCGAAACTCGAAAATTTTTAGCTATGCCCGAACAGGACGCCAGTATCGGAGTAGAGGCGCACCTTACCCTGGATGGGAAGGAGTTTATGGTCAAAAAGATCGCCTACGGGTGCAATCGCAATGCGGACGAGCGCGGGAGCCCGACGGACTCGCCCAAAGCGCGACTGATACGCATGACCATTTCGCCGACGAAGAACGACGATTTCGCATTGCTCTACGACTGGGCATTCAAAAACGACCGGCAGCTCAGCGGGCAGGTGGAGTTCAAATACGATAACGATTCGCAGATACTACGCAAAATGGAATTTGAAGAGGCCTATTGCGTGGGTTTCCGGGAGTCGTTCCGGGCGAAGCAGTCGACGATCCGCGGCAACAAGCTCGCGCATGTGCCGGATACCAAAGGCTATTTGCCACAGCACCGGGGTAAGGATTATTTCCTGCGTGACAGCAGTCTCGCATTGGTTTACGAGCTGGTGATCTTGCCCCAGAAAGTCATAATCGGTCAGGTTGAAATAAGCAGTTAAATGGCACGACAGGTTAATACGAGCATTGAAATCGAAGGCGGTGTCGAGATTACCCGGCACCTCGGACTGGTGATCGAGCAGGATTTGTTCGCCCATCATTGGTTTGAGCTGCTGGTGCCGTTCGATCAGCTGGAAGACGAGGGAGAACATTTCTTCAATCGCTCGCACCGAGCGGTCATGGGCAAGAAAATCACGTTCTCGTTCAGCCCGCGCCTCGGTTCCGATTCCTTCGACTTCGTATTTCAGGGCATCGTGACCGAGATCCGCCTCCGCAGCCTGAGCGATATGAGCAGCGCGTTCGTACTGAAGGGGTACAGCCCGACGATCGTGCTGGAAGATTCCGTGCAGCGGCGCTCCTTCCTGCGCGGGACGGTCCAGGACATTTTCAATACGGTACTTCAACCCTACCCGCAAAATCTGCTCAGAAAACAGCTCAACCCTGAAAACGGAGGCAGGCAGGTGCCATTTACCCAATACAATGAAAGTAATTACAAGTTTCTCTGCCGGGTAGCCGACCGTTGCTGCGAGTGGTTCTATTACAATGGCCGGGAGCTCGTGCTGGGCAACAACAGCCAGGAGGAAGTGGATTTTCTGGTGGACGGTTTGCAAAACTTCGATGTGGCATTGCAGCTGCAACCGGCCGCATTCAGCTATGAAGGCTATAATTATACCATTCCCGAAGTATTCACCGGGCAATCGTCGCAGCAGAATGTGGATGGACTGACGTCGCTTAGCGAATTCGCATTGGAGCAGTCGGACAGCCTTTTTGCCCAGACTTCCCTCCTGCCGTCGCCGGAGATCGTAGGTGGCCAGGGCGAAATCGACGAGCTCACCAAAATGGAACGCTCGGCAAGGGTTACCTCCATGGTCGACTTCCGGGGCTCGGGCGAAACGCCTACCATGAGCGTCGGGACTGTGCTGGCGGTTAAAGGCCAGCGATTGAACGAGCGCGGCGAGGAATATGAAGAGAATTTCGGCAAATACCGCGTCGTGCACATCCGGCATGAGGTGAATACGGCCGGGAGCTATCAGAATACATTCAATGCAGTACCGGAATCGGCGCAGCACCCGCCTAACAACCCTCATGTGCGTAACCCATTGGGTGAAACGGAACAGGCGGAGGTGATCGCCAATGATGATAGCGAAAGTCTCGGGCGCATTCGTGTGAAGTTTTTTTGGAGCCAAAGCCGCCAGCAGGACCAGGAATCGATCTGGATGCGGGTAGGGACGATGCACAACTCCACGGGCCGGGGTGTCAACTTCGTCCCCGAGGTAGGGGCGATGGTAATGATAGGCTATGAAGGTAATCTGGCGGAAAACCCGTTTGTGATGACCTGTCTTTATCCCAAACCGGAAGAGGACATCAACTACACATCGGATAACAACGATATCAAGGTCATAGCGACGCGCTCCGGCAATATGGTCATATTCATCGACGAGGATGGCGACGCCAAAATCCAGATCAGCAACCGGGAGAAGACCGACACATTCCTCGAATTCGCATTCAAAGACGACGGCAAGATCAGCCTGCATGTTGAAAATGGGCTCCTGGAAGTCAAAACCAAAGAAATTACCATCGAGGCGACCGAAGACATTACCATCAGTGCGGGCGGGAAATTCGATTTGCATGCCGGCGAAATCGCGATGAAGGCCGATCAGAGCATCAAAATCGAAAGCGGCACCGATACCAAAATCAAGGCGGGCACCGAACTGGATACCGAAGGTTCGGCAAGTGCGAAAATGAAAGGAGCGCAGCTCAGCCTCGAAGCCGACGCCATGGCCGAGCTGAAAAGCAGTGGCACCACGGTCGTTCAAGGCTCGCTTATTACCCTTAATTAAGTCAATATATCCGTAAACAGTTCATTCACTTTTAAACACTTACAACTATGCCAGCTTCAAGCTTTGACGCTTATTTCACCTGGGATGGCGGCCCGTCGGGCGACGGCATCGCCGTGATCTCATGCAGCTATTCCCTGTCGCAATCCACCGACGATAAAGGACGTGTTTCTTCCAAAGTGTACGGCGGAAATGTCTTTATACAAGTTGACTCTTCCAGTGCCGACGACAGCAAGAGCCTCTGGGAGTGGATGGTAGATCCGGACGGAAAGAAATCGTCCGCAAAGATTACTTTCAAGAATGTAGACGAAGAGCAAACCCAAAAGGAGCTCGAGCTCACCGATGTGTACTGCGTGCAGTACGCCGAAAGCTTCGTCGAAACCGGCTCCATGCCGATGACCACGAGCATTACGCTGTCGGCACGGGAAATCAAACTGTTTGGCACCCCGCACACCAACCGCTGGTAAGTAAAAAGAGGCGGGATATGCGCCCGCCTCCTTCTGACAATCTTTAAATGCTATGCTCTTACAGCTACGATCGTCTCATTATCGACAATGTGATTGGCCTGAAATGTAAGATCCGGATCCATATAAATGCGACGTTTGTACCAGGGCTGTTTTTTATAGAAAAGCCAGCCATAAGGCGCACCGTCTGGCGCGAGGTATTCCACCGGGCTGCCGGGGTTGCGGTCGTTGTAGTCGTTCAGAAAGATAAAAAACAGCTCGCCGAAGAGCATTGAATGCGGCGCTTTGGCCCGGAAGTTCGTAAATGCGGCTTCA
Source organism: Dyadobacter fermentans (assembly GCF_019924045.1). Taxonomy (GTDB): domain Bacteria; phylum Bacteroidota; class Bacteroidia; order Cytophagales; family Spirosomataceae; genus Dyadobacter; species Dyadobacter fermentans_A. Next base: position 233,785 of record NZ_JAHXBN010000006.1, read on the forward strand.
TCGGCCTTTTTGGTAAACTCAAACTGGATCACCAGCACACGGGAGAGGTCGAGAAGGTCCATATCCGGCAATGGCTGGCCCACGGGATAATGCCACTTTTTGTATTCTTTGAGGGGTATTTCGAGGTAATTCTGATAAACCCGTGCTACAAAAACCGGAAACAGAAAACCCACCAGCGCCGTGGCCATGCCCAGGCCTTTTGAAAGCTCATCTGCCAGTTTATGGTAAAGAAAAATAACCACTAATGCCGTCAGCAGCGTGATCAGCAGCGTAAAACCGATCGCCCTGGCAGAACGGTTCTCGAAAAGAATGTCAAACCATTGTGAAAGCAGGTAAACGTGCAGAATCCCGAAAACCAGGAAACACGCCATCGCCATCGGATAGGCGTCGTGGTAATCGGTCACCCAGAAACCCAGTGCCCCTACCAATGTCAGCACGGCTATCAGAACGACTGCATACAATAGTTGAAGACGTTGCGTGATAGTTTTAACAAACGGAAGGTTCATCGGGGACGTGCGTAGTTTGGTGAACAAACAAAAATAAGCGAGACTTTCATTAATACAACCACAATTTATTAAACGCCGGATGGAAGATCAAAACTATTCTTTGCCTCTCGCGCTCGACCGCATCGTAGCAGGCCTGCCGCATCCGAAATGTCCTGACAGAGAGGCCATCCATCAGCATTTATACCTGTTAATGGTAACCCACTTCGACGAAAATCGTTTCGATAGCCGCTATGGCTGCGCGCTCTGGGAGCATGACTTTTCAGTTTTGTCGCAGATCAAATGGAAAGACCTCATCCGCGAATCACTCGAAGAAGCGGTGAATACCTACGAACCGAGGCTTACCAATGTCAAAATCAGGGTTGAAATGGAGGAATTTGAGGTTTTGAGCAAAACCAACAACTATATCCGCAAACGCGTGGGCATTGAGATCAAAGCCACCATCCGGCGCACCAATGAACCGTTTGTGTTCTTCGAGCGCATTTTCATATCCCCTTTATCCATCGAATAATATGCCCGAAACGATAAGTTATACCAAAGAGAACATCTCCCGCCAGCTGATCAGGCGCTGTGCCGAGCTGTGGGGCATCGACGACGCCCAGACCGACCATTTCGATCCGCTGGTACGGCTGCTCGTCGAGGCATGTTCGGTGGAGTTTGAAAAGGTGGGGCAGGAAATAGAGCATACCGAACTCCGGCTGATGACGCGTCTGGCCGAAATCCTTTCCCCCGAAACCCATAATGCACCCCAACCCGCCACGGCCATCGTACAGGCACGCCCGCAGGAACCTAGGGGCTGGATAGAGCCGGAGAACCAGCTGACTGGTAAGCGTACCAATGCGCGGAAGGGAGAAACCACCGAAGTCCATTTCGCTCCGGCCGATCGCTACCCGCTCGTGAATGCGACCATTGCCCAATACGCGACGCCGCAAGGGCTGTTCGTTGTCGAAAAAGGCCCTAAAACATTGACAGCCAAAACACTACCCCAACCAGGCGGCGAACAAAGCATTTGGCTCGGGCTGGAAGCCGAGCCGGGCATTACTTCCTGGGAGGGCTTCCGGTTCTATTTCGACTGGGCAGGAGCCCCCGCAGAATACCAATACCGCGAGTTCCTCCAAGCGACGAACTGGCAATGGAACAATAAAACGCTTCCCGTACTGCATGGCTTACAGGACAATGCCGTAGACGACTCCATTTTGATCTATCACAACAGCTTCGTTCGCTTAAACAGCGACGATTCCTGGGAGAAAGGCAAACTGAAAGCAGAGCCCTATCCCGATGCATTTGAAAACATGTTCGATACCCGGACGTTGCAATCGCTGAAAAAGCCTTTGACATGGATCCAAATCACATGGCCGGCCATATTTCCGGCGGCGGGGTTTGAACAAATGAACGTTTCGCTAAATGCATTTCCCGTGCAGAACAAGCAGCTCAACAAAATCACCTATCGCCTGCAAACCGGCCTGAACGGCATTGCATTGCCCAGCGGCGACGCATTTATGGGTATTCAAAGTGTGGTTAATCAAAAGAATCAGGCTTATGCTGCATCCGAAAAGAGCCTTTATACCGACGAAGAAACGCCTTCCAATGCCGGTACGTCGCAATTGGGCGGGTCGCCCGCTGGCGCAGCGCGCGTGTACACGCTCCGCAGGCAAGGAATCGGTCGTTTCGACAAGCGCGATGCGCGGGCAGTGTTGTACCAGCTCCTGGAACTGCTGCGCGACGAAGTGACGGCTTTCAATGCGATCGGTGAAGATTTCCTGGCCTCCATCCTCCGCGAAATTGCGCAGAACATGGCACGGATCGAGCAGAAGCTGGGAACTAAAAAAGCCAGTGAAACCACCGCTCAGCCATTCCTGGTCATTCGCGGTGATAAAACACCCGACGTGCTTTTCATTTCCTATTGGAGCACGCTGGCCGAGCAGGCCAATGGCATTCCGGCGGGTACACGGTTGCAATCGTATGCGGCCTCGGGCGTGAGCGGCACGGACATTACCATGCTTACGCGCTCCTCCGGAGGAAAATCCAGGCCGGATGAAGGCGATTATGTGAACCAGCTTCGGAAGAACATCGTCACCCGCAATAGGCTCGTAACGTTGGAGGATATGCGGGCATTCTGCACCGCCGAGCTCGGCGACCGGCTGCGAAAAGTGCAGGTGAAGCCGCATTTTATGCCTGGTAAAATGCCCGGTCAGGGTTTCGTCCGCTGTCTGCAGATAGGCCTCACGCCCGCCTCACCCGCCCGAGGGAGCGACGATTGGGCACGCGAATGCGAACTATTACAGCTGAAAGTAAGCCGGCTTTCCACAGGGATGTACCCCATCCAGGTAGTAACGCTACCCGGCAACTCCTGACCATTCCCGACAACTTCTGACAACCCGTGACAACTCCTGACCATTCCTGACTACTCCTGACTATTCTAACCGCATCCGCCAGAAAAATGGAACCCTACCCCGACCTTAGAGCCGAATTCATCGCCAGTTCATGGCTCGAAAACGACATTCCTGCCCGGCAGATCCTTTTCCGCCCGCTGGGAGATTTCAAACGGCGCAGCCATCGTGATATCGAAAACACGGGGGAGCTGGAAATAGGCAATTTCAAAGGTCAGGTAATTGACTCGAACCGAAGCGGTATTTACGACCATTTGCCCGAGCAGCTATTCCATTTGCCGTCGTCTACGAATTTGAATTCTACTAAAAAGAAGGTCGATGAAATCCGCCTCCAACGGGAGAAAGAACAGCAATCCCGGCTGTTTTTTCTCCCGTTGGAACAGGAATTCTTTCTTAACCGCGTGAGTTTGGCCCGCCTGGAACAATGCGCATGGGAACTTGGGCCGGAGTCGGGGTTACTGGAAGCGTTGAAAGCATTCTGGCAGGCACCTCCTTCCCTCGACGAAAGCGTGTTCGTGCAGCTATTGCCGCTCCTTCCGCTCGTCTCCGAAAATCGCGGCAATCTCGGCAAAGCCGCTGAAATCATGACGGTTGCATTGCGATTGCCCGTTGAAATACAAACCATTTTCGGTTTGAAATATCACTTTGAATCCGAAGCGAACATGGGCGACGCCCTGCTTGGCGCGGACACCGCACTGGGCGGCGAGCTGGATACCTATTTGCCGCTGATCAACGTCGGCATAGAAGTCCCCGACCCTGCCGCGCTGGACCAATACCTGCACAATAAGAGCTTCGACACCCTGGTAAACTGGCTACTCGGCTGGTTTATCCCTGTGGAATACGATTTTGCGGTATCGCTCACACTCCCCGCGGGAGCGTCCGCATTCACACTCGCTTCCGATGACGGGCCGTCGGTTCCGCTGGGGTATGCAACGCTTATGGCTGTTTAAATGCGGACAAACTCACCATGCTGGTACCATACCTACTTTTCCAGAAAGCGATAGGACAGCAGGAAGTAGTTACGCTTGACGTTAGACCTCAGGTTAATATAAACAGTCATCCCCTCTGAGATTTCGTGACGCAGCTCCAAGCCTAATTTTTTGTAATTAACACCCAACCCAAAGATAAATCCGAATTCATATTTCCGGGCGCTCTCAATCGCCTTTTCCCTGGTTACCACCGGATCCGAATTCTGAAACCTTTCCTCAGTAATTCGTTCATTGATAACTGAAACGGCCCTGCCGCTTGTTACCCCTCCGTTTAGAAACAGTTTAACGCCGCCAACCGGGATCTGGTACCTGGCCATGTTGATTAGCTTAATGTGCCCAAAGCCAAATGTTGTACTAACCTTTCTATAACTATTATCTGAATACGTAGTCTGACTACCGATCCTCGACTTGTACGAAGTAAATGCCAACTCATTGTACAACGAAGCCCGTTGCTTCAACCGCGGGAACACATAATTGAGAAACACGCCGCCCGAGACCCGGTTGGACAAGGGAAAGTTTCCATTAACAAGTTCCGGCTCTACAATTCCTTTGAAACTTGGCTTCGAGCTGGATAAACCGGCCACCACACCTACCTGGATTAAGGAACTGGAAGGCTTATACGAAGCAACCGGTGCCTTTTGAGAGGAACATTTTTCGTAAAACCGGTCGAACACTTTGCCTATCGATTGCTGAGAATAGGGCAACATCCGCTGGTCGGCAATGAGCCCCGGGCAATCGGCAAAGAAATTTTTCAACTGCTCGCGGTAGTAGGTAACATTGACCACCTGCCCGTTGGCCGCAAGATAGCGGTGATTAATCAGCAATTGGTAGGGTCCATCCTTATCCCTGATGTAGAGCTGAACTTTCCCATCTTTATCTTTCAGGTAAAACAGGCCCTTCGGACCGTTATTCACTACCAGCAAAAAGGCGACTGTCTTTACGACTTCCGGTACCGGTGAGGAAGCTAAATTGTCAATTTCGGTCGCGCTTATGTTGACCTCTACATGCGCTTTGACGTAGTTTTCTCCGTGCACCCCGAAGCCTTCCATATCGCTAAGCCCGTAAGTTTCGGTTTTCTCACCAATTAGGGCCTTGAAGTTAATCGTCTCCGGATTGCGTGACCAGCTCTTGTAATCAATGTACCCCCTGACTGTATCATTTGGAGCAATTACGATGTAGCCCGGTTCAAATGGCTTTTGAGCTTTGGAAAAGTGAAAGGATAGGAGTAAAAACGTAAAAACGGCAAACTTACTGTACATAAATGATAGGGAGTAGTTGAACTCCAAATAAAATACATAAAAGCGAGGCTGCAATGCCGCACTACGGAGCCGTATGTCGACAACGATGCAGCCTAAGTAACCCTATTACCACAAATTCATTTTACTCGTCTGATTCTCATTCTCTTATAGAAAGTCGTCCGGAATAGACATTTCCACTAAAAAAACACACAAAACACAAGTAATTAGCAGAATAGTAATATCGGGTTGCAGGAAATTTATCTTGCGATTCTGATTTTTTCGAATCAAATTTGCGGTTTCATTGAAATCCCGAATCTGAAAGTGAAGACTGTACGAGTGATTAACCAGGCCATCAGCTTAATGCTTGCCGTCATGTTATTGACGGTGGCGGGAGCGCGGTCGTGGTCGGATCATACGGATCGGGGCGCTTTTCACGGAGCAAAGACCGAGGCGATCGCCAAAGATCTGGCTAAGAAGGCCAATACGCAATCAGGTCAGTCGGAACAACCCGAGGTAAGCGCGCTGAATCTGAATGCGGTCATTACGCCCGCCATTTCCTTCGATTTTTATCAATACCTGTATTTTTTACCCCAACCCGTCTGGCATTTCGTAGCCAAAAAACTGGTCTTCCGGACTGCATTCAGCGAGCCGGTGTACCTGGTTTCTCATTTCCAGCGGGTTTTCGGCCGATTTATCGTCACCAACGCTCCGTAACGTGCGAGCGGGCCCAGCAGGCCCGCATGTCCGCATTTTCTCAGAAAGCCTGCGCCATTTTGCATTTCCAGCCGGGCTGTTTTCAGTTGTATTTCAAGGATTTCAATTAAATTTTTCATTTCAAAATGACCAACAAGAACGGGATAATCGCGTTGACGATCGTCATCGCCCTTATTAGCGTCTATAACCTGTCCTTCACTTTTGTGTCGCGCAATTTCAAAAGCAAGGCAATCGCCTATGCGACCGACGCGAAGGGAGAGGTTGACGTGACCAAAAAACAGCATTACATCGACTCGCTGTGGCGTGAAGAGGTATACCTCGGCCACACTTTGCAGGAAGTTACCGAGCGTGAACTCAACCTCGGCCTTGATTTGCAAGGTGGTATGCACGTGGTATTGGAAGTAGCTCCTGCCGACATCCTTAAAGGAATGGCTGGCGGTAACGCCCGCAGTGCAGCATTCCAGAATGCGTTGAAAAAAGCAGGTGAAGATAAATCGGCCAATAACAGCACATTTATCAACCGTTTTGTAAGCGCTTATAAAGAAGCTGCTCCGAACACCAGCCTCGCTTCCGTATTCGCTACCAGCGCCAACCGCGGCAAGATCAACAGCAACTCGTCGGATTCGGACGTGATCAAAATGCTGAAAACGGAAATCGACGGTTCTATCGACCGTGCATTCCAGATCACCCAGGCACGTATCGACAAATTCGGGGTAACTAACCCGAACATCCAGCGCCTCCCGGGCCAGAACCGCGTTTTGGTGGAGCTTCCCGGTGTGGATAACCCTGAGCGTGTTCGCCGCCTCCTTTCCGGTGCTGCGAAACTGGAATTTGCAGAAGTATACCTGACGCAGGAGCTCGGAGCCGGCCTCGAAGGCCTGGGCCGTTACCTGACCCAGCAGGCTGAAATCGAAAAAGCTGCTAAGAAAACTGCCGCACAGGGAGGTGCCGCAACTGCTGCTGCAACTGCTTCTACCGATACTACCAAAAAATCAACTGAGGGCGGCCTGGCTGCGCAGTTGGAGAAAAAAGCAGATTCTACTGCAACTGACTCGGCTGCATTGGCGGCTCAAAGCGCTGCATTGACCAGCCTGTTCGTACCGATGCCACAAGGCCTTGGTGTATACCTGAAAGACACTGCGCGTGCCAGCGAAATCCTGCGCCGCCCGGAAGTACGCTCGCTTTTCCCTTCGGATCTCGTGTTCATGTGGGACCGCAAAGGAACAGAAGCAGGCGGTAACCAGCTGATTTTGCCTTTGTATTTCATTAAGAAAACCAATGGCGAAGCAGCTATGGAAGGTGATGTGATCGTGAATGCAAACCATGATTACGACGACCGCGGCCGTCCGGAAGTAACCATGCAGATGAACGGTGAAGGTGCCCGCAAATGGCGCTCACTGACTGCCCGCAGCGTAGGCCGCCCGGTTGCGATCATCATCGACGGCCTGGTTTACACAGCTCCTACCGTACAAGGCGAGATTCCTAACGGTAACTCGTCCATCACCGGTAGCTTCACAGTGGAAGAGACCAAGGATATGGCAAACGTATTGAAAGCAGGTAAACTGCCTGCTCCTACACACATCGTGGAAGAAGCGGTCGTAGGTTCTTCTCTTGGTGCTGAGGCAATCAACGACGGTTTGTGGTCTTCGGCCGTAGGTCTTTTGATCGTACTCGTATTCATGGTGGCTTACTACAACCAGGCTGGCTGGATTGCCGACATTGCACTTTTGATCAACTTGTTCTTCCTGCTAGGTGTAATGGCTTCTCTCGGAGCTGTACTGACGCTCTCGGGTATCGCGGGTATCGTGCTATCGATCGGTATGGCGGTGGATGCCAACGTACTGATTTACGAAAGTATCAAGGCCGAGCTGGCGGAAGGAAAGCCATTTGCGCAATCGATCCGTGACGGTTTCAAACACTCTCTCACAGCGATCATTGACTCCAACGTTACAACGCTTTTGACCGGTATCATCCTTTACACATTCGGTACAGGTCTGGTATTGGGTTTTGCAACAACCCTCGTTTTGGGTCTTTTGACTTCCCTCTTCAGTGCGATCTTCATTACCCGCCTGTTGCTTGAACAAAAGCTCAAAAACGGTAAAACTTTTGCGTTCACCAATACGCTGACCAAAAGCTGGTTCCAGGATAACCACTTCGACTTCGTTTCGCAACGCCGTCGTTTCTACATCATTTCATCGATCATCATCGCGATTGGTGTGGGTTCATTCATCTTTAAAGGTTTCGGTCTGGGTATCGACTTCAAAGGTGGCCGCTCTTATGTAATTCGTTTTGAAAACAATGTGGATGCGGATGCGCTTCGTACCAACATGGACGAAGTACTCGGTTCTACTACCGAAGTGAAAACTTTCGGAGGACAGGATCAGGTGAAAGTTACGACTCCTTACCTCATCGAAGACGTTACGCCGGAAGCTGATCAGAAAGCGGAAGCGAAAATCCTGGAAGCAACCAAGAAAATTGCCAACAACCCTGCCAAGATCGTCAGCTCGAACAAGGTTGGACCTACTATGGCGAAAGACACCCTTTGGAGCGCGGTATACGCGGTATTGCTTGCATTGGCGGCCAACTTCGTGTATATCCTCATCCGATTCAAGCGCGTAGCGTTCTCGTACGGTGCGGTATTCTCTCTCGCGCATGACGTGGTGATTATCCTCGCGATCTTCTCGTTGTTCAACGGCTGGTTGCCATGGTCACTCGATATCGACCAGGCATTCATCGGTGCGATCCTGACCATGATCGGTTACTCGATGAACGATACCGTCGTAATTTACGACCGTATCCGTGATTACCTCGCCGACGAAAAGTCACGCGGACAAAACCTCTCGACCGTTATCAACAACGCGTTGAACAGTACTTTGAGCCGTACGGCGGTAACCGGTATCTCGGTGATCCTCGTGTTGATCGTTCTGATGATCTTTGGTGGAGCGGTTATCCGCGGATTTACCTTCTGTATGTTGCTCGGGGTAATCGTGGGTACTTATTCTTCACTCTTCGTAGCGGCACCTATCGTGGTTGACCTGCTGCAACGTTCGAAGAAGAATGAGCCTGCGCCGGCAGTAGTGGCAGACGCTACGGCGGCAGCGGCAACCAAAAAAGCAAAGGCCTAAAATAAAAGAATAAAAGAGGGTAAGTATTGCACTTACCCTCTTTTTCTTTGGTGTCTATACGTAGTTAGCAAATTTTCTTTTAGCTTTATCAGACCATCATTTCTACAACAACGAACCTAATATATGGCAAGTCAACTCTGGATTAAAAAACCACTTGAAAAACTATTACACGAATCTACCGGAGAAGGTAACCAGCTGAAACGCACGCTGGGCCCGGGAAGCCTTGTGGCACTGGGAATCGGAGCGATCATCGGCGCGGGTCTATTCTCCATCACGGGTGGAGCGGCTGCCAACCAGGCCGGCCCTGCTATCACCATCTCCTTTATCGTAGCGGCATTGGGCTGTGCATTTGCCGGTCTTTGTTATGCCGAATTCGCTTCCATGATCCCGGTTGCGGGTAGTGCCTACACCTATTCCTATGCCACCATGGGCGAGTTCATCGCATGGATCATCGGCTGGGACCTTGTATTGGAATATGCAGTAGGTGCCGCCACGGTAAGTATCAGCTGGAGCCGGTATTTAGTCAAGTTCTGCGAGGGGTTTGACGTCCATTTACCCGCGGCACTCACAGTAGGCCCGTGGGACGGCGGTGTGATCAACCTCCCCGCTATTTTCATCGTAATCCTGATGAGCTTGCTGCTCATGAAAGGAACCCAGGAAAGTGCATTGGTGAACGGTATCATCGTAGGCTTAAAAGTAGCTGTTGTGATCATCTTCATCGTCCTGGGCTGGAAATACATCAACGAATCTAACTACGTACCTTATATCCCCGACAACACGGGCAAATTCGGTGAATACGGTTTCAGCGGGATCATACGTGCCGCGGCGATCGTGTTCTTTGCCTACATTGGTTTCGACGCTGTAAGTACTGCGGCGCAGGAGGCCAAAAACCCTAAGAAAGACATGCCGATCGGTATTCTCGGCTCACTGGTGATCTGCACCATTCTATATATTCTTTTTGCTCACGTAATGACCGGTGTAACCAACTACACCACATTCAAAGGTCAGGACGGTATCGCGCCGGTTGCAGTAGCGATCGAATCCATGGGTACACCTGATGCCAGCGGTGCTATCCACCCCGATTATCCGTGGTTGAACCGCGCGATCATCGTGGCGATCCTCGCGGGTTATGCTTCGGTGATCCTGGTAATGCTTTTGGGCCAGAGCCGCGTATTTTTCAGCATGAGTAAAGACGGATTGCTGCCACGCGTATTCTCAGCGGTGCATCCTAAATTCCAAACGCCGGTGAAGAACAACACCATGTTCCTGGTCTTCGTGAGCCTTTTCGCGGCATTCGTACCTGCGCGTGTCGTAGGTGAAATGACCAGTATCGGTACATTGTTTGCGTTTATCCTCGTTTGTATCGGTATCATCGTAATGCGCAAGCAAATGCCGGACGCACCGCGTGCATTCAAAACACCGCTGGTGCCATTGGTGCCGATCCTCGGTGTGGCCACCTGTTTCTTCATGATGGCGTTCCTCCCACTCGATACCTGGATCCGTCTGTTCGTGTGGATGATTATCGGTTTCGATGTGTATTTGTATTATGGTATTAAAAACAGCTTCCTGTCGAACAAGCTCCCAGCTTCCATTGTGGCTGGTGGCAAAACCGTTGGAATCGTGGGAATCGTGCTGGCTGTACTGCTGGCCGCGATAGCCTATTTCCACCACGTACAAACCGACGGTACCGACACCGGCATTTACTACTTCTCGCTAATCTTTGCCGCAATTCACCTTGTGACTTTCGGTATGACGCAGACCAAGAAGGCGTAATTAGAAGGGGAAAAGGGAGGAAGGACAAAAGAAAATGTATCAAAACAATAACAGGCCATTCCGTTGCGGGATGGCCTATTATTGTTTATAGATAATTAATATTAAAACCTCGACAGCACTTTTTCGGAAACCGTCTGTCCGATGGAAAGCGATGACGTGGCAGCAGGCGAAGGCGCATTGCAGACGTTAATGGCCGTTTTGTTTTCGATAATGGAGAAATCATCCAGCAACCCGCCGTCGTAGTCGCATGCCTGCGCGCGGACGCCAGAGCCGCCGGGAATAAGGTCGTCGCTCTGGATTTCGGGGATAAGGCCTTGCAATGCTTTGGTGAATGCGGCTTTGGAGAACGAGCGGTAATACTCCCCCAGGCCGGTGCGCCAGTACTTCATCACCACTTTCTGGAAACCCGGCCATGAGAGCGATTCGAGCATTTCCGTCACATTAATGTCCAGCTTCTTGTAACCTTCCCTCTTGAATGCAAACACTGCATTCGGCCCGGCTTCTATACCGCCCTCGATCATACGCGTGAAATGCACGCCCAGGAACGGGAAATTGGGATCGGGAACCGGATAAATGAGGTTTTTGACCAGGTAATGCTTCTCCGGGCGGATCTTGTAATATTCCCCGCGGAACGGGATAATGCGGACGTTGATATTCTCGGGCTGCGTAAGCTGAGCCACCTTATCCGAATACAACCCGGCGCAGTTTACGACGAGTTTGGTTTCAAATACTTTCCCGGTAGCGGTTACCACTTCCGAGTGCGTATTGCGGTTTTTCACGTCGGTCACCTTTTCGCCGAAACGTACTTCGCCGTCCAGTTTCCGGAAACTCTCCGCGTATTTTTCACAAACCGTTTTATAGTCGATAATGCCGGTGTAGGGAACCCAAATGCCTTCGAGCCCCTTCACATGCGGCTCGATTTCCCTCATTTCGCCTTCCGAGATCATGCGGTTCCGGGTTAACCCGTTCTGGTTTCCCCGCTCGAAGAGGTTACGCAGCAATGGACGCTGCTCCTCGGTAGTGGCTACCACTATTTTTCCGCACAAATCATATGCAACACCTTCCTTCTCGCAGAAATCAATGAGCATCTGGTAGCCTCGTATGCAGTTCGTTGCCTTCAAACTTCCCGGTTTGTAATACAATCCCGAGTGGATCACGCCGCTGTTGTGGCCTGTCTGATGCCTGGCTACTTCATTTTCCTTTTCGAGCAGCAGCACTTTCAATGCCGGCTTCTGCTCCTTGATACGGAGGGCTGTTGCGAGGCCTACGATGCCGCCGCCTATGATGGTAATGTCGTACATATATTGCTAATACTATTTCCTTACTTAACCGGGGAAGGATATTTTCCCCATCGATACGCCCGGTACACCTTTCTTTTCCCCGAAATACACCGCCTCGCCCGCTACCGCCTCGTTAGCCAGTACCGCGAACAGTACAGCCTCCTTTGCATCACCGGCTACGCCAAGCTCATCGACCAGACGAATATTTTGCCCCAGTAACCTGTTTATCGCGCCCATCAGCACGGGATTATGTGCGCCGCCGCCGCTCGCATACACTTCAAATACTTCGCCGGGAGGCATGGCGTTGCGAATCGCCTCCGAGATAGTCTCCGCACTGAACCGGGTTAATGCGGCAATCAAATCTTTCGGTTCGACTGTATTCCGACCCGAAAGCTGCAATGCGTTCTTCACATAATCGACGCTGAACACTTCAGGACCCGTAGTTTTTGGAAATGGTTGTTCAAAAAACGGCGATTCTTTGAGCGCTTTCAACAATGCTTCATCGATGGTACCACTTGCAGCAATGCTGCCGCTTTCATCGAAAGGCTTCCCGAAATGCAGGCGTGTAAATGCGTCGATCAATGTATTTCCGGGGCCGGTATCGGTTGTAAAAACCAATGATGCATCGAGGTTTCCAGGCAGGAATGTGAAGTTGGCGATACCGCCCATATTCAGCAATATCCGGTTCTCCCCTTTTTTGGAAAACAGGAAATAATCGCCGTAAACCGCCAGCGGTGCGCCTTCGCCTCCTGCTGCAATGTGTTTTTGCCTGAAATCACTGATCGTAATGATGCCGGTTTTGACGGCAATATGGTCGCCGTCGCCGATTTGCAAGGTCGCATTGGGAAAGCCTGCTATACCGTGCTGCTTTTGCGGTGCGTGGAAAACGGTTTGTCCATGGCTGGCGATCAAATCCACCTCCGAAGCGTCGATACCCCATTCGGCCAGGCATTCGAGGATCATCCGGCCATGTTGCAGTCCGATGAATGGATTGAGCAAAACCAGTTGCTGAAAATCGATCTGCCTTTTAGCGAAAATCTCGCGCACGGCATTCCTGAAATCCTCTTCATAAGGCACCGTTTTGAAATGCTCGACGCTCAAATGCGTCTCCGGTCCGCTACCTTTCGCGCGGCAAAGTGCCACATCCAGCCCATCGAGCGAAGTACCCGACATCAGCCCGATAATCCTGCGCGACGGCTTGCGGCTCAGCGCGTACAGCTTTTCAACGTGTTCTTTCACAGATGGTATTGCTAAAAAACGGGCCAGCCTTTGAATGAGCTGGCCCGTTTGGATTCGTTGGAAACGCGGTTACCCGTTGTTTTCCGCTGCCGGCGGTGTTCCCTCCGGCTTCGGTCCGCCACCCGAAGGCTTCTGCCCTCTGTTACGGTTTCGGTTGTTCCTGTTTCCTCCTTCGTTGTTATTTCTGTTACCTCCTTCGTTATTGCCCTTGTTGCGGGGCTCACCGCCGGGGTTACTGTTGTTACCTTTGTTTCTCGGTTCGTTGCCGGGATTGTTATTGCCCCTATTACGCTGGCCTTCGTTCGGGTTATTACCTCTGTTACGAGGCTCTTCTCCTTGGTTGTTGCCTTTGTTCTGACGTTCCTCTCCCGGGTTGTTACCGCGGTTCCTGGCCTCGTTCCCCTGGTTATTACCCCGGTTTCGCTGGCCTTGATTCTGGTTATTCCCTTTATTCTGAGGCGCATTCCCGGTATTTTCCGCAGCAATGCTGTTTCCAGCCTCATTGCCTCCGCTCTCGCCAGCGCTGTTTTCAGGGGCGTTTCCGCGGTTTTTGCCCGAACGGTTCTTCTTCTTTTTCTTTTTCTTCTGCTCGTCGCTGTACTTCTTGTCAAGGTTTTCCAGGTCGCTATTGAGCTTGCCCGCCAACTTGTCCGCACCTTTTTCAGGTTCCGGTGTCAGGATTTCGAGCGATTCAGGGATAATATCCTTTTTATTCAACTCAATGATTTCCAAAACCTTGTCGATAGGCACAGGATACCAGTTTGTGTCCTTATCGAACCCGAACCACATGATTTTCTTGAAGATATCCGTCTTCTGCAAGGTGGCGACCCCCTTTTTGGTCTTCAATGGCGCATCCACCGTCGGGATATCCCGCAATGCATCGATGTACGTTTCTAGCTCGTAGTTGAGGCAGCATTTCAGCCTTCCGCATTGGCCCGACAATTTTGCAGGGTTCAATGAAAGGTTCTGATAACGCGCCGCTGCGGTTGAAATATTCTTGAAATCGGTCAGCCAGGTCGAGCAGCAAAGTTCGCGCCCGCAGGAGCCTAGTCCGCCAAGCCGGCTCGCTTCCTGCCTGAGGCTGATCTGCCGCATTTCGATCCGCACTTTGAATTCCGAAGCCAGCATTTTGATCAGCTCCCGGAAATCCACCCGCTCTTCCGACGAATAGTAGAAAGTCGTTTTGGTATTGTCCGACTGGTATTCCACGTCCGAAAGCTTCATATTGAGCTTCATTTCCCGGATAATCTCGCGCGTACGATAGAGCGTGGGCATTTCACGCGCCATCGCCTGCGTGAACTTGTCGAGATCTTTTTCCGTCGCAATGCGGTAGATCACGTGCAGGTCGTCGTTGATCTGGACATTCTTGCGCTTCATTTGAAGGCGCACGAGTTCTCCCTGCAACGATACCGTTCCAATATGCTGGCCGGAAGCCATTTCACACACCACATAGTCGCCTGTGATGAATTCCAGCTGATTTATATTCCGGAAATATTCCTTTCTGCCTCCTTTGAACTTGACTTCAATTACATCAAAACGCTGTCCCGTCGGCACGTCCATGTGACTGAGCCAATCGAACACATTCATTTTATTGCATCCGCCTGTTCCGCAGCTTCCTTTACTTCCACACCCGGCGACGGCCGTACCGTTAGTACCGCAGCCCCCGGATGAACATGATCCACATCCCATAATTACTCCGCTTCATCAATCGTTATAACGAATTAAATCCACGCCAATATCGTGCCGGAAATACTTCCCTTCATATTGCACTGCCTGCGCAGCCCGCTGTGACTTGTGCACCGCGTTTTCGAGGGAATTGGCCAGGCCTGTAAGGGCCATCACCCGTCCTCCGTTCGTCACGACCTCGGCGTTTGCATTAAAAGTGGTCCCCGCATGGAATACATGCACATCATCCACTTTGTCTGTTCCCGAAATCACTTTTCCTTTTTCGTAATCTTCGGGATAACCACCCGACACCACCACCGTCGTTACGGCCACCTGCGGTGAGATCTGCAATTCGAAATCTTGCAGGGTACCTTTGGCCGTCGATGCCATGAGCATCGCAAAATCCGACTGGATACGCGGGACTACTACTTCGGTTTCGGGATCGCCCATTCGGACGTTGTATTCAATCACATAAGGCTCGCCCTTGATGTTCATCAGACCGATGAAGATAAAGCCTACATATTTGATTCCTTCGCTTTGAAGACCGTGCAAGGTAGGTTTCACCACCTTTTCCTCCACCTTTCTGATAAAGTTCGCATCCGCGAACACGACGGGCGACACCGCGCCCATTCCGCCCGTATTCAGGCCCGTATCATTTTCGCCGATACGTTTGTAATCCTTCGCTTCCGGGAGGATTTTGTAATGCTCACCATCAGTAAGCACAAAAACCGACAATTCTATCCCTTTCAGGAATTGTTCGATCACAACTTTGTTACCCGCCTTACCGAATTTACCGTCCAGCAGCATTTCGCGGAACGCCTGTACGGCGTCGGAATGCTTCTCCGCGATGATCACGCCTTTGCCGGCCGCGAGGCCGTCGGCTTTGAGCACGATCGGCAGCGAATGGTTTTCGAGGTACTCCAGCCCTACTTCCAGGTCTTCGGCGGTAAATGTGCGCGAAGCGGCGGTTGGAATGCCGTATTTATCCATAAACTGCTTCGAGAAGTCTTTGCTTCCTTCAAGTTGCGCACCGGCTTTGTCAGGGCCGATAATCCGCACCTTGGAAAGGTCTTCCCGCGCATTGAAATAATCTACAACCCCGTTTACCAGCGGTTCTTCGGGACCTACGATCACGAGTTCGATATTATTTTCAATTACCGCGTTGGCAATGGAGTCAAAATCGTTGTAAGAAATGGATAGGTTCGTTGCTATACCTGCTGTCCCGGCGTTTCCGGGAGCCATAAATAAGGTATCGCAAAGAGGGCTTTGGGCTATTTTCCAGGCAAAAGCGTGTTCTCTTCCGCCCGATCCCAAGATGAGTATGTTCATAACTGGTTTTAAAAATTCAAAATATACTGATTGTCCGGCAAGTACTCCGGGGTGCTAGTTGGCTAGTTCCGACAAAAACTTGATCCGCATCAGCCGCAATTCTTCTTCACTGACCTCCTCGCCCTCGAATTCGTTCAACGCGGTGGCGATATTGTCGGTTTCGGCGGTCATAAAATAATCGTAAATATCCTGCTGCCGTTCACGGTCGATCACCTGGTTGATGTAATAATCCAGGTTGAGCTTCGTGCCCGAGTAGCAAATGTGTTCCACTTCTTCGATCACATCAGCCAATGCCAGGTCCTTAACTTCGGCAATCTCGTCGAGACTTACCTTCCTGTCGACCTGCTGGATGATGAAAATCTTGATTTTGGATTTGTTAACCGTGGATTTGATCACCACATCCTTTGCCGTCTCGATCTCGTTTTCTTCCACGTATCGTGAAATGAGCTCGATAAACGGCCGGCCGAACTTCTGTACTTTACCCATCCCAACGCCGTTGATCTGCGCCATCTCCTGCTGGGTGGTAGGATAAGTAGTGGCCATTTCTTCCATCGAAGGGTCCTGGAAGATCACATACGGCGGCAGGTTTTTCTCCTTCGCCACCTTTTTTCGCAATGCTTTGAGCATTCCGAGCAGTGCTTCGTCGTAAGCATGTGCGCTTCCGTTGCCATTCACGGCGTCCTTATCGTCGTCCTCTGTCTTCACTTCTTCCTCATCGAAGTTGTGATCCTTCTGAAGTGTGATCGGATAAGGATCGTTCAGGTATTTGGCCCCTTTTTCACCCAGCCTGATCACGCCGTAGTTCTCGATATCCTTCTCGAGGTAGTTCAGGATCACGAGCTGGCGAATGGCCGATACCCAGTAGTCACGCGACTCATTCAATTCCAACCCTTTGCCAAATACTTCCAGCTGATCGTGCTCGTAGCTTTTTACGTACTGGTTGTCGGTGGCGGTGAGCAAATCGGCGATATGGTCGGCGTCGAAACGCTGCTCGGTAAGCGCTACCGATTTGAGGATCAGGATCACGTCGTCCTGCACCTTGATCTTCTCGGTCGGCTTGTTACAGTTGTCGCAGTACCCGCAATCTTTTTCAAGATATTCCCCGAAATAGCTCAGCAGCTGCCGCCTCCGGCATACGCCCAACGTCGAATAAGCTACCATCTCATTCAGCAAATGACGGGCATTATCGCGTTCGGTAACGGTTTTGTCCTTGTTGAACTTTTCGAGCTTCTGGATGTCGTCGTAGCTGTAAAACATCAGGCAGTTGCCTTCCAGCCCATCGCGGCCCGCGCGGCCCGTTTCCTGGTAATAACCTTCAAGCGACTTCGGCACGTCGTAGTGGATCACGAAGCGCACATCCGGCTTGTCAATTCCCATCCCGAATGCGATCGTCGCCACGATCACATCGCATTCCTCGTTCAGGAAGGCGTCCTGATTCGCCATGCGCGTGTTGGCGTCGAGGCCGGCATGATACGGTAATGCACGTACGTCGTTGACATTCAAAAGCTCCGCAACTTCTTCCACCGTCTTGCGGCTCAGGCAATATACAATGCCCGATTTGCCTTTGTTGTTGCGGATATAGCGGATAAGCTGCTTTTTAATATCCTTCTTCGGCCGGATTTCGTAGTAAAGGTTTTTGCGGTTAAAAGAAGATTTAAACGTCTCGGCTTCCTCCATTTGCAGGTTTTTACGGATATCCTGCTGCACTTTCGGAGTGGCAGTGGCCGTTAGCGCGATAATGGGCAGCTTGCCGATATTCTCGATAATCCCGTAAATACGGCGGTATTCCGGACGGAAATCGTGGCCCCATTCCGAAATACAGTGGGCCTCGTCGATGGCTACGAACGAGATCTTTACTTTTTTGAGAAAATCGAGGTTATCTTCTTTGGTGAGCGATTCAGGGGCAATGTAAAGCAGTTTGAGGCTTCCGTCGAGCGCATCCGTTTTGACGCGCGTCATTTCGGCTTTGGTAAGCGTGGAATTCAGGAATTGAGCATTGATACCGAACGCAGTAAGCTGGTCGACCTGGTTTTTCATCAAGGCGATCAGCGGGGAAATCACGATCGTCAGTCCGTCGCTGACAAGGGCAGGAAGCTGGTAGCAGAGTGACTTACCTGCGCCCGTGGGCATAATGACGAATGTATTTTTACCTAAAAGGATATTTTGTATGATAACTTCCTGATCTCCGCGGAATTGACTGTATCCAAATATTTCTTTAAGCTTCCCTTTTAATGTGTCTGTTACGACTTTATCAACCTGCTGTACCATACTCTGTTCACAAAATGGTTATTCCAAACTTCCCTATCTTTGCGCTTTGAAATAAATAATGACGTTTTTGTCTCTCTAAACTGTGTTTCAGATTTGAAATTAATAAAAAATATTCAGTCAACCGCAAAAGAAGTATTACGTCAGGAAGCAGAAGCTGTACGTAATCTGATTGAATTGATTGATGATGAATTTGAAAAATGCGTATATGCCATTTTACACTCCGGAGGGCGCGTTGTGGTCTCTGGTGTGGGTAAAAGCGCCATTGTAGGACAGAAGATTGTAGCCACCCTGAACTCCACCGGCACTCCCGCGCTGTTTATGCACGCGGCCGACGCTATTCACGGCGATTTGGGCATGATCCAGGACAACGATGTGGTGATTGTGATCTCCAAAAGCGGCGATACGCCGGAAATTAAAGTGCTTGTGCCGCTGCTGAAACGTACCGGCGTGCAGATGATCGCCATGGTGAGCAACAGGGACTCCTACCTGGCCAAAAACTGCATTCTCACACTTCACGCGCACGCACCAGCGGAGGCAGACCCGCTCAACCTCGCTCCTACCACGAGCACATCCGTAACCATGGCGCTCGGCGACGCGCTCGCGATATGCCTGCTCGAAGCGCGCGGCTTCACGCATGATGATTTCGCCCGATACCATCCCGGCGGCTCATTGGGCAAGCGGCTTTACCTCAAAGTATGCGACATTTACCCGCATAATGCATTGCCGACGGTGAATGAGCAGGCTACTTTACAGGAAGTAATTCTGGAAATGACTTCAAAACGGCTGGGAGCTACGGCGGTAGTAGGCGAAAATGGCCAAATGGCCGGTATTATTACCGATGGGGATTTGCGCAGAATGCTGAAAACTTATGGCGCCGCCGGTTTACTCGACCTGCACGCGAAGGATATTATGACCCAATCTCCGATTACGGTTTCGCCTGACGAATATGCGGTGAATGCCTTGGAGGTAATGCAGTCAAAGAGCATTACGCAGGTGGTTGTGGTGGAAGACGGAAAGGCGCTGGGTTTCGTGCATTTGCACGATCTGCTGCGGGAGGGGTTGGTATAGCCCAGGCCCGTAACCCAGGCCTTAAGGCCTGGGTTACGGTGCTGCCTATCTGAAGCGCTTGGACTGCTGCACCTCGCGCTCGTCCTTGCGGATGAAGCGGTTGGCGAACACATTCGCGAGCATGGCGCCTACGAGTCCGTAGAAACCGATATCGTATTTGCCCGTCAGTTCCGGATCGAAAAGCTTGGCTGTTTTGTAAAAAGTGAAATAGATCACCAGACCCATCGTCACGGTCATCAATATAGAGTTAACCGCGCACAAGGCCGATTGCAGAATGCGGTTTTTGAACTGGAAAATCGCATAGGCAGCCACACCGGCTGTGAGAATGGCCAGCGCGACGAGGTAATACACCGGCTGAACATTGGATTGCACTTCGTTGATCTGGTGATGCAGCCTCAGGGCCGTCAGATCGGCACTTTGTCCTCCCGTTAATGCTACTTTCGACCAGATCGGGAAGGCGAGAAAAATTCCCATTCCGATGACGACCATTGCCAGGAAGATAGTTTGAATACGTTGTAACATGCTTTTTTTAAGAGTTGTTCTTTTCAAATTGAATGGCAAATTTAGGCAAAGACGCCATTTGCCGGAAATCGCATCAGGAAATCACTTCGCCGTACAGGTCAAATTCCTCCGCGGAAGTCACTTTCACCTGCGCGAAATCACCCAACCGCACATACTGGCTCGCAGGCACGAGCACTTCGTTGTCCACTTCCGGTGAATCGTATTCGGTACGACCGATGAAGTAGCCGCCTTCCTTACGGTCGAAGAGTACTTTAAATGTCTTACCGATTTTCTCCTGGTTAAGCTCTGCCGAAATGCCTTGCTGTAACTCCATAATGGCGTCGGCGCGCTCTTGTTTCACTTCCGGATCGATATCGTCCTCCATCGTGAACGAATGCGTATTGCCCTCGTGCGAGTACTGGAATGCCCCCAGGCGGTCGAAACGCATTTTTTCTACGAATTCGTAGGTCTCGTCGAACAGCTCTTCCGTCTCGCCCGGGTGACCGACGATCAGCGTGGTGCGCAATGCGATATCAGGTACTTTGTCGCGGATCGA
Organism: Dyadobacter fermentans; assembly: GCF_019924045.1. Lineage (GTDB taxonomy): Bacteria > Bacteroidota > Bacteroidia > Cytophagales > Spirosomataceae > Dyadobacter > Dyadobacter fermentans_A. The sequence continues at coordinate 254,423 of NZ_JAHXBN010000006.1, forward strand.
ATGGATAAGCGCTTCGGTTTTTTCGCGGGTAATGCCACGGCGCATGAGTTTCAACATTTCCGTCGAACCCGATTGCAGCGGCATATCGAGGTATTTGGCGATGTTGCTGCGCTCGTTCATCACATCCAGCACGTCCATCGGGAAGCCCGCCGGGTAGGCATATTGCAGGCGGATCCAATCGATACCTTCCACATCGGAAAGGTTACGGAGCAGGTCCGAAAGGTTTCTTTTCTTGTAGATATCCAGGCCGTAGTAAGTCAGGTCCTGGGCAATGAGGATCAGCTCCTTGGTACCGCGCTTGGCGAGCGATTTCGCTTCTTTTACCAGCTCGTCGATCGGCCTCGAAACATGGCCTCCGCGCATAAGCGGAATTGCGCAGAACGAGCACGGGCGGTCGCAACCTTCGGCGATTTTCAGGTACGCGTAATGCGCGGGCGTAGTGAGCAGGCGCTCGCCCACGAGTTCGTGTTTGTAATCGGCTTTCAGGGTTTTCAGCAGGCGGGGCAGCTCATTAGTCCCGAACCAGGCATCCACTGTCGGTATTTCAACCGCCAGCTCATCCTTATACCGGTGCGAGAGGCAGCCTGTCACATACACTTTGTCTACCATCCCGGCCGCTTTGGCGTCGGCATAGCGCAGAATTGTGTTGATCGATTCCTCTTTCGCATTGTCAATGAACCCGCAGGTGTTGATCACCACAATCTGCGAATCATCCTTTTTAGACTCATGGTCCACCGCGAACCCGTTGCCTTTGAGCTGCGTGTACAGCACCTCCGAGTCGACCAGGTTTTTGGAACAACCCAGCGTCACGATATTGACTTTATTCTTAACTATTCCTTTGGTTTTCATTGAAATTGGCCGTAGGCTTTAAGCCATAAGCTGTATGCTTTTGAATTGATTAATCGCCTATCTGCGTCAAAGTGACTGATAATGAACGGCGAAATGGGGTGCAAAGTTCGTGAAAAAATGAATAGGAAGTACTATCGGATGAAAGGAAAACGCTGCCGGATGTGTTTGAGTGGAATATCTTTGAAATACTCACGAATCACCCAACTACCAGGCATTCCGTCCGGAATAATGAAGTAGTCGCCGTTTGAAAAATAATAGATAGCATACCCGATATGACTGCGATTGCCGTTTGAAATGATTGCGGCTCTCACAATGTCGCCCGGGCGAACCCGATAGGCTACGTCCGTAAAAGTCAACTCCAGCGCATGTTCCTCGGGTACGGTTTCAATCACAACTCCCTGGATGTATTTCCAGTGGTTTATGTCAATGGTGATCAGGTAAATTGATAACACAAGAATCTCAACAGCGAGAAAAAACACCACAAAACGCGCCAGCAATGGATTGGATTCCGTGTATGAAATGTACATCGTGAAGGAAAGTCTCAGCAGAATCACCCCTATTCCCATCATAAAATACAGCAGCAGGTTATTGAAATTGACAAAATACTGCCATTCTGTGATGTAGTAGATCCTGTTGACCTTAACCGGCGAATTCTCCCCAATCGTATCCCTGGTAAACCGGAGCGTCGTCCACATAAACCAGCCGAAAGGCACAAAAACTATCAGAAATACAATCAGCGTTTCCATGAAAAAAGGTATCCTGAGACGAGAATGTCATCAAGATACCTTTTTCAAACTTTATCTAAAACAGCAATAGGCAAACGGTTACTTACCCCGATCAGCGGCTGTTATCCTATTTTCTTAAACAGCGAATCCACAAACTCCGCGCGGTCGAATACCTGCAAATCGTCCATTTTCTCACCTACGCCAATGTATTTGACGGGGATTTTGAATTCGTCCGAAATACCGATCACGACGCCGCCTTTCGCGGTACCGTCGAGTTTGGTAATGGCTAGTGCGGTAATGTCGGTTACTTTGGTGAACTCGCGGGCCTGGATCACGGCGTTCTGGCCCGTGCTGCCGTCCAGGACGAGCAACACTTCGTGTGGAGCGTCGGGGATGATCTTCTGCATTACGCGCTTGATCTTCGAAAGCTCGTTCATCAGGTTCACTTTCGTATGCAGACGGCCTGCGGTGTCGATGATAATCACGTCCGCGCCGGTTTCGGTACCTTTTTTCAATGCGTCGAATGCCACGGCCGACGGGTCGGTGTTCATCCCGTGGTCGATTACCGGCACATTCACGCGCTGGCCCCAGAGTTTCAGCTGGTCTACGGCCGCCGCACGGAAGGTATCCGCGGCGCCGAGCACCACTTTGTGCCCCCGCTGGTGAAACTGGTGCGCCAGCTTGCCGATCGTGGTCGTTTTACCGACCCCATTCACACCCACCACCATAATCACGTAGGGCTTCGGCAAATGCTCGGTTTCGAAGCTGTCGGTAATGTCGACCGATTTATTCTCGGTCAGCAATGCAGCGATTTCCTCCCGCAGGATGCTGTCGAGCTCGGCGGTAGATGCATATTTATCCCTGGCTACGCGCTCTTCAATGCGTTTGATGACCTTGACGGTCGTTTCCACGCCCACATCGGAGCTTACCAGGATATCTTCCAGTTCATCGAGAACGTCCTCGTCGATGGTGGTCTTACCCACGATCGCCCGCGAGAGCTTGCCAAAGAAGCTGTCCTTGGTTTTTTCGAGGCCCTTATCTAATGTTTCTTTTTTCTCCTTTGAAAAAAAGCCAAATAAACCCATAGTGCTGATTACATTAATGGCCCAAAAATAAAACAAAAAAGTCCCGGAAAGGGACTTTTTACAAACTCAATATCAAAACCGAGGATAACCTTAGTTTTTCAATGCGCCCTGTACACCGTCCAGGGGAACGATTTCTTCTTTGAAGGTATAAGCTCCTGTTTTAGGAGATTTTACGGCTTTAATCACTTTCGCGAATGCTTTACCGCCTTCTTTTTTCAGGGTAGCAACTACTTTCTTTGCCATGTCTGTATATCAGTTAGAAGTTATTTTGTTAATGATTAACTGTTCCGCGCTTACCCAGTTATTGTTCAGCTTCACGTGACAGTTAACGGGTAACAAGACGAACTTACTTAATTTCTTTGTGGACTGTGTAACGTCTCAGGAAAGAGTTGAATTTCTTCAATTCCATACGGCCTGGCGTATTCTTCCGATTTTTTGTGGTCACGTAACGTGACATGCCTGGAACACCGCTTTCTTTTTGTTCAGTGCATTCCAAAATGACCTGTACTCTATTACCTTTCTTAGCCATTGCTTTACATCGTTTTACAAATAGGAGTGCAAAAGTAAAGACATTTTGCATTAATCGCAACAATTACAGACAAATAAACAAGAAATTTTCCTGAATTTAGTCAAAGCCGCCCACCGATAATGAATTGTCGGACAAGCGAATAGAATTCGGTGATTTCAATATTCGTCCGAATTTATGTCCGGTGCATGACGGAAATCTAACGCAAACTTGCTTTCTTCGTGGTCGATTTGGTATCGCAACCTTAATCTGGCGAAAATTCTTAAAAATTAACACAATGACACTCAAAAAAAGCGCTTCTTTGGCTCTGATGGCCCTGGCAGTTTCTTTCTTCATCGGTTGTTCATCCAAAGAAGACCGTGACAAATATGATCAATGGTATGGTTCAGGAAGCAAGGCGCGGGAAGAATCTGCCCTCGTAAAGCTTCAAGCCGATAGAAAAGCGGCGGCTGAACAGGCTACCGCAGCGGCGGCAGAAAAAGCAGCGGCGCCCGCGGCGGCCCCGGCAGCCGGCGGTGACACATCGGCCGCAGCGGCTCCCGCAGCCGATGCACCGGCGGCGCCTGCAAAACGTAAACCTGTTCCTGCCGAAGTTTCTGCATTGCTGAACAAACACGCCTGTCTTGCTTGCCACCAGGCTTACGATAAGGTAATCGGCCCGGCTTACGCAGAAGTTGCCAAGAAAAAATATACTGCTGACCAGATCGTAGACCTGGTTCACAATCCAAAACCGGAACACTGGCCTGGCTATCCTCCGATGGCTCCCTTGGCACACGTTCCAAAAGCTGACATTATCGTAATCGCCAATTGGATCAACTCGCTCTGATCCCTGGCAAAACCGGCTATATTCCATAAAATACGGGTCGTTCATGCTATGGACGGCCCGTATTTGTATCTTTGCGAAAGCATTAGTAATATAATATGAGTCAAACCGCAATTCACCCCGCTGACGTTACCGATGAACTTCTCGCCGCTTACGAAACCGTAATCGGGCTCGAAGTACATTGCCAGCTTCTGACGGAATCCAAGCTGTTTACCCGCGATTTCAACATTTTCGGTACAGAGCCCAACACCAATATCGGTCCGCTGACGATCGCTTTGCCCGGGACTCTGCCGAAAGTCAATAAAAAAGCCGTCGAATACGCCATCCGCCTCGGTATAGCCTGCGGATGCTCCATTAGTAAAAGGACTATTTTCGACCGCAAAAATTATTTCTACCCCGATCTTCCGAAAGGTTACCAGATCTCGCAGGACAAAAAACCGATCTGCGAGCAAGGTGGCGTGCATATTTCGTTCAAACACGACGGCAAGTTCACCGAGAAAACGATCCGTTTCCACCATATCCATTTGGAAGAAGACGCAGGGAAATCGGTGCACGACGGCAGCCATGCCGAGACAATGCTGGATTACAACCGCGCCGGAACTCCGCTGGTAGAGATGGTTTCCGAGCCGGATTTGCGCTCGGCAGAGGAAACGGGCGCATTTGTGACAGAAATCCGCCGCCTGGTGCGCTACCTCGGCATCAGCGACGGTAATATGGAAGAAGGTTCCCTGCGTGCGGACGTGAACGTATCGCTGCGCAAGAAAGGCGCTCTGGAATATGGGACGAAGGTCGAGATCAAAAACATGAACTCGATCCGCAATATGATGCGTGCCATTGCTTATGAGGAACGTCGCCAGGCAGCCATGCTCGAAAACGGCGAGGTGATCCAGCAGGAAACGCGGATGTTTGACGTGGAAACGGGACAGACTTACGGAATGCGCGTAAAGGAAACAATGAACGATTACCGCTACTTCCCGGATCCCGATCTGAGCCCGGTAGTGGTTTCGGACGAATGGCTGGAAAGCATCAAGGCAAGTATGCCTGCGTTGCCGCACGAGCTTCGCGAGAAATTTGTGAACCAATATGGTATCCCGGCCTACGACGCCGCGGTACTGACCGATACCCGCGAGCTGGCCGAGTATTTCGAGGCAGTTTGTGCCAAAACAACGCATTTCAAAGCCGCATCCAACTGGCTGATGGGCCCTGTGAAATCGTATCTGAACGATCACCATGGCGACATCGCGCATTTCCCGATCAGTGCGGGAAACCTTGCGGCACTGATCGAGCTGAACGAATCGGGTGCAGTAAGCCATTCCGTGGCTGCGCAGAAGGTTTTCCCGGTAATGCTGGAAGAGCCTGATCGCGAGCCGTCGGAGATCGCGTCTTCAAATAACTGGCTGCAAAACAGCAATACGAACGAGCTTGAAACGTTGGTAGATGAGGTAATCGGCGCAATGCCCGACAAGGTTGCCGCTTATAGAAAAGGGAAAAAAGGATTGATGGGATTGTTCGTCGGCGAAGTAATGAAAAAATCAAATGGAGCCGCCGATCCCAAGCTTGTGAACCAGCTGCTGGCGCAAAAGTTATAGATCACACATTCGACAATCAGTTATAGAAGATCATGAAGGCATTTATCAAACAGAGTGCAGGGGTTTTGGGCGCCGCGTTACTGAGCTTCCAGGCCCTGGCGCAGATCGAACCGAAAGGCTTTACCATTAACGGGAAGGTTAAAAGCGGTTCAAAAGGCGAGAAAGTCATTCTGTCGCTGTCCACCGCAGCCGGATCTTCTGTTAAACTCGATTCCACATTACTAGGCGCCGACGGCAGCTTTACACTGAAAGGTGTAGATAAGGACCGTGGCAGCTTTTTTACAGTCAATATCGCCGACCGGCAGAAATTCCCCTTACTCGTGGAAGGCGAGGAAACATTCAATATCACCGCCGACGGCACCCCGCGCGACGATAAAGGCAATGGCGGAAAGGTAGCCATCACCGGTTCCAAAAACATGGAGTACTACGCCAAAATCGACCAGCTAATGCAGGCGTTCTCAGCGAAAGTAACCGGCTGGAATGAACAATATGCCGCGGCAGAAGAGAAAAAAGACGCTAAAAAAATTCAGGAGATACAACAGGCTTACCAAGCGGCAGAAAAGGAAAGAGTAACTGCATTGCGCCAGATGATCCCGGAAATGGGCACATCACTGATCGCACTTTTTGCCGCGAACAACTTCCTCACGCCTGAAAACGACCTGGATGTGCTGAAAAAGCTGGCTGATGATTATTCCAAAGTAGAACCCGTGCCTACGCTTGCAAAAGGTTTTATTGGTTCTGTTAAAAGAATGGCAGGATTGGCAGTTGGTGAAGTAGCTCCCGATTTCACACTCAACAGCCCCGAAGGCAAACAGATCGCATTGTCGTCGTTGCGCGGCAAATATGTACTGATCGACTTCTGGGCATCGTGGTGCGGACCTTGCCGGATGGAGAACCCGAATGTAGTCCGCATGTACGGCAAATTCAAGGACAAAGGCTTCGATATCTTCGGCGTATCGCTGGACGATAACGAAAAAGCATGGAAAACAGCCATCGAGCGTGATAAGCTGACCTGGCTGCACGGTTCTGAATTGAAGAAATGGAATTCCGGCGTCGCACAGACTTACGGCGTGAATGCGATTCCGGCTACATTCCTGCTCGATAAAGAAGGCAAGATCATTGCAAAAAACCTCCGCGGTGCGGCGCTTGAAACCAAGCTGACCGAGCTGCTGGGAGCTCAGTAATACACTTTTTGGTTTATAAATAATAAAATCCGCAGAGTTGATCCTGCGGATTTTTTGCGTTTTTAAAAGTTCATGAATTTAAAGTACTCTCTTAACTCATGAACTTTGGACTCATAAACCCTCGTCGAGCTGGTAATGAAACAGTAGCGGGTCGGGATATTTGAAATCATACCGGTACGCTTTTCCGAATTTATCCCCTGAAATCACTTTAAATGAAGGCGGTACCTCCGGCTTCCTGAATGTGGGTGCCTCCCATCCGAATTGCGCGCAGGAATCGACGTACACTTCGCTGCGTGTCGGGTGAAACGGGGCCGTGATATTGAACGTCTCGTTTTGTAATCCTTGCCGGACAACGGCCGTGATAATGCCGACAGCATCATCACGGTGAATGTAATTGACTGGGATATCTCCGGTAGTCATGTCCTTCTGTCCTTTTACATACTTTCCGGGAATGCGGTTGTAACCCAGCAGCCCGCTCAATCTAAGAATCGTTACGGTTTTTCCCGGCCTTAATGCAGCTATTGCATTCTCCGCTGCTACCATCTCGGGCTGGGCTGAATGTTCGGGCAGTTGTACGTCCGGTTCTACGGCTGTTTGGCTCAGGTCACGGTAAACCCCGGTGGAGCTTACAAAAACCACTTCTTTCGCCGGAGACTGCCTGATCGCTTCGGCGACCATCTGCATTTGGGCAGTATAGTTTCCCGCTACGTTTTGCGACATGCGGGGCGGAACAGCGATTACCACAATATCCGCATCGAAAAACGACCCTGAAATGTCGGCATCAAGGCCGGCATCGGGGTTCAACGGTAGCAAGTAGCCGTCAACACCAACTCCTGCAAAAATGTCCAGTTTGGTCTCCGATGTGGTACTCCCTTTCACCACGGATGTAATACCGCTGCCCAGTAACCGTTTAGCTAATGAAAACCCGAGCCAGCCGCAGCCCAGGATGCTTATGCGTTTTTTTTCTACTTTTGAAACTTGTTCCGACATATATTCTCTCCGCCAAATGGTTTATTTCAGGTCCTTATTGTGCATTCTGTTTGTAGCTTTCCTCCAATTCTCGTGTAAAACCGACCAGCGCAAGGAGGCGGACACCAGCAATATCCAGGTTGAACTGGTTTCCAAAAATCTCGACGAGGAACTGTTTTCCTGCAAATCGGTGGAAGATGTACAAAAGTTCCTCGACAGCCATCCCTATCTTGCCAAAGCCTATTTTACGGATGCCCCCGTGGAGCCTGCGAAACTGGCAGCGCATTTGTTTACAATCCTGCAAAATCCCGACTTACAGGCATTCCGCGCGCAACTCGACTCGATTATCGGCGACCGCAAAACCCGTATCCTGAACCCGCTGACCAACGCATTCAGGCAAATTAAATACCATTACCCCCAATTCAGAATCCCTGAGGTAGATTTTATCGTTACCGGCTTCACCGGCAACGACCTTTATATTTCCGATTCGCTGATCGTTATCGGCCTCGACTATTTTGGCGGCCCGGCTGCGCGTTACCGGCCCAACGTATATGATTACCAGCTTCGCCGTTACCAGCGCGAGTACATTGTGCCGTCGATCGTTTTCTTTGAATCCAATCAGTTCAATTTCATGAATGTCGGCGACCAGACACTGCTATCCGATATGATAGGTTATGGCAAAGGCTATGAGTTTGTGAAGCAGATCATGCCGCAAACACCCGACAGCCTCATTATTGGTTATTCGGAGGAGGATTTGAGAAAAACCTACAATAGCCAAACCGACATTTGGGCTTATTTCATTTCCAGCAAGCTGCTCTACGAAAAAAGCGACCTGAAAAAGCGCAAGTTCATCGACGACCGCCCATTCACTACCGAAATTGGCAACAAGGTACCAGGCGCCATCGGCCGATGGGTAGGCTGGCGAATCGTGAGCCGGTTTTTGGCCGAAAATCCCGACACAAAGCTCACTGATCTCATGGCGATTGATAATGCCGGCCGAATTTTGCAGGAATCGGGATATAAGGGGCAGACAGACGAAGATGAGTAAGTTTTTTACTTACTTTTGCGTCAAACCATTGTTCAGATAGCATTTAATGCCTTTTACGCTCATCATTTTCCTCCTGCTTGTTCCCGGCTTTGTCGTGATCGGTGTGTATCTGGAACGGAAGGTTTCCGCCTTTATTCAGGACCGCCTCGGGCCTATGGAAGTTGGGAAATGGGGTTTATTGCAGCTCTTCGCCGATTTGCTCAAACTGCTTCAAAAAGAGGACATTGTACCCAAAGCCGCCGACCGGAGACTATTTCTGATCGCTCCGTTCGTCATTTTCATATCTGTTTTTGCAGGATTCGCCGTGGTGCCGCTAGCGCCTGAGCTCGCGGGATCGGGTGCGGCCGTGGGGGTGTTTTTTCTGCTCACGATCGTTTCTGTGGACGTAATCGGGCTGCTCATGGCCGGGTGGGGTTCCAATAACAAATTTGCATTATATGGCGCCATGCGCGCGGTAGCGCAGATCGTCTCCTACGAAATCCCGCTGGGTCTTTCCATTCTCTGTGTGGTGATGCTCACGCAGACGCTCGATTTACAGGTTATCAGCTACCAGCAAGGCATTTACACACCGGATACCATATACCTTTTTGGCATGCGCGATTTCGGAATCGATGTGAGTGGTGTGGGCGGGTTCCTAACCTGGAATATTGTGCGCAATCCATTCCTGCTGATTGCCTATGTGGTTTTCTTCATTGCTTCGCTGGCCGAATGTAATCGTGCACCTTTCGACCTCCCGGAAGGCGAATCGGAGCTGGTGGCCGGTTTTCACACCGAATATTCCGGGATGCGCTGGGCGCTGTTCATGCTGTCGGAATATGGTATGATGCTGCTGGTGTCGTTACTGGGTGCTATTCTTTTCTTGGGAAGTTGGAACACGCCGCTGCCTAATATCGGGCCTTTGAAGCTGGCCGACTGGACCAGTGGGGCGCCGGGAACCTTCTTTGGCTATGTTACCGGTATTTTCTGGTTGCTATCGAAAGCATTGTTCGGCATTCTGATTCAGATGTGGGCACGCTGGACGCTCCCACGCCTCCGCGTAGACCAACTTATGTACCTCGGCTGGAAGGTACTCACGCCGGTAGGACTCGTATTATTCTTTATATCAGGAGTTTGGCGCCTGATCGGCGTCTGATCATTTGACGATCTCCGCACCGTCCAGAATGTAGTTCATCTGGTAAATATCATCGGCATTGAGTTTCAATGTGCCGGTGAAAGTAAGGCGCTCGTCGGTTTTGAACTTCTTCCCGTCCTTCTTCTTGAAATTCAGGGTCATGACCGTTTCCGGCCCCGCTCCTCCGCAGAAAAAGCACGCGCTGAACGGAAATGCGGAAAGCACGTACAAATTGGCTTCCAAATCAACCGGAAGGATGTAACCTGTAATCGAAACCTGCTGATTTTTCAGCTTCTGCACGCTCGGTCCGAATGTCGGGTGCAGCATGTAGATCGACTCTTCGGCATACCATTTCTTCTTAAAAGTAACGTCCCGCAGCGTTTCCCAGGTCAGTTTCACCGGTTCAACCGCCGGTTTGAAAGCGAACAATGAAACGATGCAGAAGAACAATATGCTGATTTTGACAGATTTCATCAGTATTCCAATTTTGTATTACAATGATTTGTACCGGTTTACAAATTTACACACATTATTATTCCTCCGCCAGTGTCCGCGAGATATTCAACCGGTAAATACCGAGCGACGGTAACGCAGCCGCTACTACGCCAATCGCCAGCGCACCGAAAAACAGGTAAACTTCTTCCGGCAGCAAAGCAAATTTACCCAGCGAGTAATGGAAGTCCTGCTCCGCCGATTTGGAAAACACCCACAAACCAATGCGGCTGGCGATGATACCGACAAAAAAACCGATAACGGCCAGAGATAATCCCTCAATCAGCAACATCAAAAACAGCCTCGTACGCGTGGCCCCCATGGAAAGCATCAGGGCCATTTCGTATTTCCTGTCTTTTAATGAGTTATATAAAGAAATAAAAACACTGACGCCCGCAATGGAAATAATGATCAGGGCCAGAGTCCGTAATGTTTCGATTCCTACTCCCAGCAATGAGAACAACCGGTTAATCTCGATACTGGGCAGTGCGGCTTGCATGGAAGTATTGTCGTTGATTTGCCGGGGAATGGTCATCAGTCCCATTGGGTTACGGAACTGGATTAATGCGCTGGTTACGTCCTTTCCTTCTTCGTCGGGTTCGGGGTCAGTGTGTGCCTGTCCGTCGGTATGCTCCACTTCCCCGACCGCCGGTGCTTCTGCTCCTTCGGAATGCTCGTGAATGTCCCAAACGCTTGATAGCCGGGTGATAATCAGTTGGTCCACCACCGTGCCGCTGGGCTGAAAAATGCCTACAACCTTGTATTTCTTATCCTCATGTTTCTCCCCTTCCGAATCCAGGCCGTGCGATCCCGAAAACTGGTCTCCGATTTTCAGCCTGGAATCCCGCGCCACCTTGCTGCCGATCGTCACTTCCATGGAGGCATTATATAAATGTCCTTCGGCGAGTTTGGCGTTAAAATGCTCGACATACTTCGGCGTCGTGCCCAGAATGCGGAAACCCTGATAGTTGTCGCCCATCGAAAGCGGTATAACGGTTTTCACAAAAGGGTTTTTACGCAATGCATTCACCTCGGCCAACGGGATGTTGCCGGTAGGCGCGTCGATCTGGTAAATGCTCGAAAGGATCACCTGCAATGGGCTTCCTTTGGCCCCTACCACCATGTCGATGCCTTTCAGGTTGCGCTTAAACTGTTCGTCGAGCTGTTTATTCAGCAGCAAAAGCAGGGAGATCATGCCGATACCGAGGGTCAGCAACAATGCGCTCAAAAAGCTGTTGAGCTTCTTTTCCCGGAGATTGGCAATGCTGATCTTGAATAGGTTCATTGGGATTGTTTTACAGAAAAACCTGGTTAGAAAACTCGTCTTTGAGGCGCTGGTCATGGGTAACCACCACCAGGCTTGCACCGATCTGTGCCGACTGCTTTTTCAGAAGCTGGATCACGCGCCGGCAATTATCGTCGTCGAGGTTGGACGTGGGTTCATCGGCGAGGATGATATTCGGGTTGTTCATCAACGACCGCGCTATGCTTACACGCTGCTGCTCGCCCTGACTGAGCTGATTCGTTTTTTTGGATAAATGATCCGCAAAACCCAGCTGCTCGGCGAGGTGACGGGCTTTTAGGCGATCTTCCTTCTGATTGGCCAGGTAATTGGACAGCAAAATGTTGTCCATTACTGAAAGCGAGCTCACAAAATGCGGCCGCTGATAGATAATACCAATGTTTTTGGCGCGTGTGACGGTAATTTCCTGGGGTGTCAGGTTTTTAATGGATTTGCCCGCGATGACAACATCACCTGACTCCGGCGTCAGCAGCAGCGCCAGCAAATGCAGCAATGTAGTTTTGCCCTTGCCCGACTGACCGAGGATCAGGAGCGTTTCCTTATCATTGCAATGAATATCGGGGAAGCTGAATTTTTTCTGAGCAGAATAAGAAAACCGTAGCTGGTTACTCGAAATCATTTTCTGTGGCGCTTTTTGAGTACACAATGATAAGGAAGATTTGTCGTTGAAATGGTGTTGCATCCTGAAGAAAACCAACAACTATTCTATTTTTGCAAAAAAATCGATCTGAAAATGCGTAGAAATTTCGACTTGAGAAGAGTATCCGGAGCGTTGGCTTTAACCTTGATCTTGGGGCTATTACTGTCTGGCAAAGACGTAAAAGCACAGAACAGAGGTTTCTTCGTTCCCTATTCTACGGCAGGTTTTGGTATTGGTACTTCGAGCTACTATGGCGATCTTGCGCCATACCGTCGCCCGCTGGCCTCTACCTTCAAAATGATCCGCTGGAGCGTCGGCGGGAACTACACACGCCACTTTACACCACGGCTTGCCGCACGCGCAAGCTTCATTTACGCCAGAATCGCCGGTGACGATTACATCATGAACCGCGACTCGAAACACGTCACCAGTATTTACTATGCACGGAACCTGCATTTCCGCAACGACCTTAAAGAATTTTCAGTTCAGGGTATTTATAAGCTGACACCCGATAACCGCAGCTATGATCGCCGCCCGCAATTGGGCTGGTACCTGTTCGCGGGTGTCGCGCTTACCGCACACAACCCGAAAGCACTCGATTCACTTAATGGCGACTGGGTGAAACTGCAACCACTTGGCACGGAAGGCCAGGGTAACGAGGGGTACGCCAAGCCCTATTCGCTGGTTCAATTTGCGATCCCCCTCGGTATTGGTGTTCGCTATAAAATTAATTCTAAATTCGACATTTCGGCTGAGCTAGGCTACCGTAAAACATTCACAGATTATCTGGACGACGCCCATGGTGCATACGCCGACCCAGCGCTTTTTGCGGATAATCCGACAGCTGCATTAGTAGCAAACCGTACTACCGAGCAATTCGCCGCTCGCAAGGGGACCGACAGAACCAACGATGTGAGAAAATTCATGGATGCCAACTATCCGGGTGTTTTAGCTGGCGGGGAAGATCCATTTGCTAAACTGCCCACTACGGGATTTGGAGCTCCCGGCACGGAACGCGGCAACAGTCCAACGCAGAAGGATGCATATCTTTTTGGTATGATTACTGTCCATTATATGCTGCCTTCGCAGGTTAAATGTCCTCCACTGAGATAAGACTTACCCCGTTGAAATACATTTTCAAAAATTTGAATGAACGGCCGCCATTGCGGAAATGCTTGCCGGCTATGATGCTGGCAGGTATTTGTTTTTTTCTGACAACCGCACAGGTACAAGCGCAGCGGATCGAGCTCGGGGCAGGTATTGGAGGATTCAACTACCGGGGAGATATCTCGCCTACTTTTCGGTTCCGTTTTTTCAAACCGGGCGGAAGCCTCTTCTTCCGGTTCAATCCGAACCAGGCATTGTCACTTCGCGCCGAAGTTGCCGGAGGACTTATCGGTGCTGATGATAAAAAAAGTGACGATCCATTTCAGCAAGCCAGGAATATGTCGTTTCGCACCACGATAATCGAAGGTAGCGCCGTCGCAGAATACAACTTCCTCAATTTCCAGGATCGCCGGTTTGCGGTCAATTGGAGTCCCTATGTTTTCGGAGGGCTCGGTTTCAACAAGTTTAATCCGAATGTTCAGACCGGTTCCTACAAAACCTCCGGCCTGGTGCTCCCTTATGGCGTCGGGATAAAATACCAGATCCGCCGCCCGTGGAACATCGGACTCGAATACGGCACACGGAAAACTTTCACAGATTACCTCGACAACCTCGGAGGTGATCCTACGTCCACCGACAAACTGCAACAGGGCGATCCTTCCGTAAAAGATACCTACTTTTACGTGCGTCTGTCCGTCAGCTATACCTTCTATAAAATCTTCTGTCCCTGATTTATGAAAAGAATTCTACTGATTGTCTTTGCCTTGATCATCGTTGCATTCGCAGGCTTTTGGGGAGTCAGAAAATACACCAAATCGTTCAGTCCCGAGGCAGTGGCAGAAACCAGTCTGAATGGGGTTAAAGTCAAAATCTCTTACGGACAGCCCAGTAAAAAAGGTCGGATGATTTTCGGTAGGGAGCAGGACAAAGCATTGCTGCCCTACGGCAAAGTATGGCGTACCGGTGCCAATGAAGCGACATTGATTGAATTCGAAAAAGATATCTTAATGGGCGGAAAACCGGTAAAGGCCGGCACCTATTCACTTTTTTCAGTTCCCGGGCAGAGTACCTGGAAGATCATCCTAAACTCTGAGACCGGGCAATGGGGCACAGATTACAACGATGGCAAGAATGTCATGAATGTAGAAGTTCCGATCCGGATCCGTCCGTCGGTCCAGGAAGTTTTCCAGATCTATTTTGAAGAAATCCCCAATGGTGCCAACATGGTCCTGAGCTGGGATCAGACCGAGGCACTAGTTCCCTTTACCCACCCTTAGTTCGATACGGCTTCGGCCAGTTTTTTATGTTTGTTGATGCTATTGAAAAAATAGATCAGTATACCCGTCCGGTTCACTTTATCATCCGTTATTACGCAGGGAGCGACATTGTTCCGGGTACTGCCACATTGTTTTTTGTAAATGAAGACGGTTTCGCCGTCACGTGCAGGCATGTCGCACGGCAAATCCTTCATGCCAACAGTGTTTACGAAAACTATCTGAAATTCAAGGGGGAGCTTCGCAAATTCGAGAAAGACCCCGGCCTCGCCACACAGCGCAGTTTGCTGGAAACGAAATACAAAATCGCGCCGGATAGCCCGATCCGCATACTTTTCAATTTCATCCATTGCGTGTCTGCATACAAAGGGCTCACGATCCATCTGCATCCCACGCAGGATCTGGCGATCATCCAATTCCGGAATTACGAATCGAAGCAGTACCAGTCTCACGCCCAATTCCTGAAAGATCCGAGGATGGTGAAACAGGGTCGCTATTTGTGCCGGCTGGGTTACCCGTTCCCCGAGTTCACCAATTACCGGTACAATAAGCATACGGGTGATATTGAATGGACAACCGAAGGGAAGATCAAGACTCCCAGCTTTCCAATCGACGGCATTATTACCCGCCATATCGGCGACAACAGCGAGATTGTCGGCATCGAAATGAGCACACCGGGACTACGCGGCCAAAGTGGCGGCCCGTTGTTTGATCAGAACGGCATCATTTATGGAATGCAAAGCTCCACGCGCCACCTGCACCTCGGCTTCGACCAGGTCAATCGCGAGGTAACCATCGACGGACACCGCAAGCGGGTTTCCAACTATCCGTTCCTGAACGTCGGCCAATGCGTGCACGTGGATGTGATCAAGCAGTTCTTAAAAGAAAAACACATCCGCTACTACGAAGCAGATCCGGCCTGACATCCGCATCATTACAGGACAAGCATAAGCTCTTCCAGTCTTTTAATATCATAGGTGGGCGATTCGTCGAACTGCAAACCCGCCGGATTGAGATACACCGTATCCATCCCGACCTGCTTTGCGCCGAGAATATCCGCGATCCAGTTATCGCCTACCATCAGACTTTCCTCCGCAGTGGTTTGTGCCAGGTCCAACGCGAATTCGAAAATGCGGCGATCCGGCTTTTTGGCGCTGGCCGTTTCGAAAGTCACTACATGATTGAAGAAATGGCCGATCTCTGAGCTGGCGATCTTCCTCGCCTGGATTTCGTTGAAGCCATTTGTGATAATGTGCATTCCATAGCCGGCCGCCGAAACGTAGTTCAGCAAATCGAGCGCACCTTCCAGCAAATGCTTTTTGGTAGGCAGTGAAGTAAGATATAACTCACCGATTTCGGTATGCTCGGGCGGGCATTCTGCGCCGAGCTCTTCGAAAACCATCCTGAAACGATTCTCACGTATATAGCTATGGTGCAGCTGCCCTCTATCGAACGCATCCCACAAAGCCGTATTAATTTTAAGAAAGGAGCACACAAATTCTTCCAGCGACGGAATCCCGTAGCGGGTTAGCTGGTGATGGTGGAAAATTTCTTCCAGGGATTCGGACGAATTTTTCTCAAAATCCCAAAGTGTGTGATCCAAATCGAAGAAGATATGCTTGTATTTCATATCTGGTAAAAATTCAATTTTTATAAGAAAAGTGAAATTACGATGTCCGGCCGAAAAATGTAGAGTCCGGCATACGAAAATCGATCTAACTCGACACGCACATCGTAGATTATTTATTAAATACTATTATTTATTCTAATATGTCTACGGCCTGGTGACAACGAACGCAATGCATCTAAAACATGCACAACTTGTTAACATCTGTTAACGGGAAATAATTTTTCCGCAAAAAGAAACTCAAACATTTGCAAATTGTTTTCCAAATCCATTTCTTTGATTCGTATAATTCGAAATACCGAAAAGTCACATCCAATTTTTCACCAAACCAGAAAGGAGAAACAATATCGATCAACTGCTCTACGTTAACTAAATCGAATAGTAAAATGGAGAAAGTCCAAGTTAGCGACAGTGAGTTGGTAACATTGTATATCCGGGGCAATGAGAAGGCTTTCGAAAAGCTTGTTCAACGCCATAAGTCGAGAATATACACCACTATTTATCTGATTGTCAAGGATCAATATGTAGCCGAAGATTTATTACAGGATACATTTATAAAAGCTGTTGACACAATTAAAGGTGGTAGATATAACGACGAAGGTAAGTTCCTACCATGGATTATACGTATCGCACACAACCTCGCCATTGATTATTTCAGACGCGATAAACGCTACCCCAATGTAGTGTTCGAAGATGGGAGCAGTGTTTTCAACACGCTGGATTTTTCGGAAGATTCCGTTGAGTCGATCCAGATTCGTCAGGAAACACATGAGCAGCTGCGGGAGATGATCCAGCGGTTGCCCGACGTGCAGAAGCAAGTTCTGATCATGCGCCACTACGAGGACATGAGTTTTCAGGAAATTGCAGACGCCACGGGTGTGAGTATTAATACGGCATTGGGTAGAATGCGTTACGCGTTGATAAACCTGCGTAAGCAATTTAACCAACGTGCCCCACAGTATGACAAAAACCTTTACCTACGATGATGTTGTAAGGTATTTATATGCCGAAACAACTGAGAATGAAAATGAACAGATTGTTGAGGCGCTCGCTCTTGACGACAACTTGATGAACTTTTATCTCGATTCGCTGGAAATCCAGAATCAGATGAACAGGATCACTCGGACTCCTTCCGAGAACGTGATTTCAGAAGTTTTCAGATACTCGCGACAATTCTCTTCTAAAAGATCTGCTGCGCTCTTGTACTAGGACGAGTCGGCAGATTTTTTGTTTCCAGCTATCGGTGCGGTAGCTGGAAATTGTCATTATTTTTAAGATTCAGAACGGAGCCCCCTTACTCGGCTCCCGTTCTCAGTAGATTTCTGTGTGGGAGCTCCTTCCTTCATAGGACCATGACCTTGTTATGCAAAAAAAAGAACGTTATAAACATTTCCTGGATTATTTCACCCAGAATTTCCCGGAGCCAGAAACCGAACTGCATTATTCCAATCCGTATGAGCTGTTAGTGGCGGTGGTGCTGTCTGCGCAATGTACCGACAAGCGTGTGAATATGGTCACACCAAAGCTTTTCGAGCGCTTCCCGGATCCTGAGTCGCTCGCCGCGTCCGATTCTGAGGAAGTATTCACTTATATCAGGTCCATTTCATATCCCAATAACAAAGCCAAGCACCTGGTAGGCCTGGGACGGATGCTTGTCGAAAAGTTTCACTCGGAGGTGCCATCTACCGTGGAAGACTTGCAAAAGTTACCCGGCGTTGGCCGCAAAACAGCGAACGTGATCGCATCAGTGATTTTCAGCATGCCGGCAATGGCGGTTGATACGCATGTGTTCAGGGTGTCGCGCCGGCTGGGCCTGGTACCGCTTACGGCCAAGACGCCGTTGGCAGTGGAGAAGGAGCTCGTGAGCCATATTCCAAAGCATTTGATTCACAAAGCCCATCACTGGCTGATCTTGCACGGGCGCTACGTGTGTACCGCGCGCAACCCGCAATGCTTCCAGTGCCCGCTGTCTCCGTTTTGCAAATACTTTGAAAAAAATGTAAAAATCGATGTTTTTCACTCGTGATTACAACCAATTGCCCTATGACAGGGTCTCCCTGAAAACTAAAACAATCCCATTAATTACTTAGAAAAGAAATGAAGCGTATCAATTTGGTATGGTGTGTACTACTGACGATGGCGATCGGGGTCTCATCTTGTATGAAAGATGTATCGAGCAGGGACGAAGAGAAAATCGCCGAAAATGAGGCAGCTATCCAAGCAGCATTGCAGGCCGACAGCCTGGGCTCAAAGGCGGTGAGGGACTCTACCGGCTATTACTATATTATCAGAAAGTCTAACCCAAGCGGTCTAAAAGCGCAGATCGGCGACGCAGCAACGATCAAATACACCGGATATACGCTGAATGGGACAAAAGTCATCTCTTCTACGGAGGACAACAAGACAGAATTCTCTTTCCCTGTTAATGGTGGTGTATATTGGCCAGGCATTGAGTTGGGAATTTTCAAATTGAAAACAGGCGAACAGGCGACGCTGTATCTGCCGTTCTACCTGGCATCGGGCGCCGTGGATAGGGTGAATATCCCTGCCTATACACCCATTCGCCTCGAAGTTGAATTTATTAAAACTCGTACCGAATTGCAGCAGATTGACGACTTTATTACGAAGAAAGGGTACACAGTATCGGAAAGAACTCCGGACAACCTTGTGATTGTCAGAGCCAACACTGTGACTGGCGACACAATCGGCATAGGAAAATCGGTGAATGTAAAATATGTGGGAAGGCTGCTCGACGACACAAAGTTCGATGAAAATACAAGCAGTTTCATCACAGGTAGCCCAAATACGATTCCTGGATTCGATAGGGCGATCAGAAAAATGAAAAAGGGTGAAAAAGCAGTCATTATATTCCCTTCCAAACTAGGTTACGGTAAAAACTGGACCAAGTCTATTCTACCATATTCTCCGCTTCAATTTGAAGTTGAGATTCAATAATCAATACGAAATCACGTAAAAAGGGTCGTCTCTTTCGGGCGATCCTTTTTT
This sequence comes from Dyadobacter fermentans, assembly GCF_019924045.1. Lineage (GTDB taxonomy): Bacteria > Bacteroidota > Bacteroidia > Cytophagales > Spirosomataceae > Dyadobacter > Dyadobacter fermentans_A. The sequence continues at coordinate 273,781 of NZ_JAHXBN010000006.1, forward strand.
ATTGCCAAATCATACCATATACTTCGAATAAACTACGCAACTATCCTATTATTTAGCTATTAGAAAAAGAAATAATTCGAAGTTTGTAAAATTAATTGTAATGCAATTGTCTTTTATATACTTTTGGTTACAAAACAATTAACAAACACATTCTATGAAGAAATTATCTTTTTCAGTTCTAATGCTATTTGCATTGTCATGTGAGAGTCCATCATCTATGGATCCGGGAACTCCCAAGAGCAAACAGGAGGCAAATGAAAGTTCCCTGAAAGTTGTCAACGGCACTTTCTCATTTGAGACAGTAGATGAATTTGAAACTACCGTCAAAAAAATCGGCTCCATGAGTAGCCAAGAATATTCACTTTGGCAAAAATCTCACGATGTAAAGACATTATATTCAGAGTATTTATCATTGCCACCCGATGCCTCGTTACAACAAGTAGCTGAAACTCGTCCCCACCTCATTACTCTTAATGAAAAAACAAATGCTTACGAGTTAAACAGTGTCAACTCCAACTATGCAAAAGTTACTAATGAAAAAGGCTTAGTTATTATTAATAATGCCACTTATCAATTCTCCTCAACGGAAGTAAAATGCATAAAAGGAATTGATCAAAACGCGGCAAGTACACTACTGACCTCCAAGCGGGAGGAATATGAAGCAAATAGCATCAAGTTTTCCTCGGTTGAAGAAGGCTTTAAACCGGGCAGAAATGCAAAAGTGGGTCCGTGGGAAAAAGAACAGCGTGGCAATGCCATTAGGGATATGAAAGGCTGGGATGGCGATTATTATCTTAAATCTTGGCTCGTTTGCAGATATTATTGGATTCCTAATCCCTGGTTTCCCGGTATGGATCGGGGCATGATGGCGATCGAAGTGTCAGGAAAATATTACAGAGAAAAAGGTTGGGGCCCTGATGAAGAACGCACGCCACAGCAGTATAGTACAACTTGGTCTTTTGAATTATCCGATGGTCTAGCAAATTTCGGAACATATTATCCATACTCAGGAACTTGGACAGAAAGTGGAATACCTAGCTTCGCCAAAGTTTTATACGACGGCATTCCCTGCGACATTCGAAATCTTAATATTCCCGTAACAGCAACGGATTTTAATAAAAATGGAAACAGCGTCACGTCCACTACAACCTTTGTCGTTACGAATTAATTTTATTTTTCGGTAAGCGGGTATCAATATTTTCAATTCGAGGCAAGCTCATTCTGATTTAATTAAACTTGCCTCGAATTTTATCAATTAAGATAGTGCGTATTAACGTACTAAACTGTTTGCAATTATTTTACATATATGATCTATATCAGCTTCCCGCAAGGTAGTACCAGAAGGAAGGCATATACCTTGCTCAAACAGCTCCTTCGATATATTGTTGCCGAAATATTGGTGTTCACAATATAAAGGTTGAAGATGCATTGGCTTCCAAATCGACCTCGATTCAATTCCATTCTTATTCAATTCATTAAGGATATTGTTTACACTTGTTTGATAAGATGGTGGTTTACTAATTTTCAAAGCCGTCAGCCATCTATTACTAAACACACCAATCGGCTCTTTTTGAAAATTCATTTCTTGCAGCTTCGCCAAATGTCCTGAATACGACTGGAAATTTGCTATACGCTGTCGAACCCTATCATCAACCACTTCCAGTTGCCCCCGCCCAATACCCGCACAAATGTTGCTCATTCGATAGTTGTAGCCAACCATCCGATGCTCGTAATGCAGTACCGGCTCGCGTGCCTGCGTTGCCAGAAACCGGGCCTTTTCAATGTACTCGGCACTATCGGACAATATTGCGCCGCCGCCTGATGTGGTAATAATTTTGTTTCCATTAAAGGACAGTATCCCAATGTTGCCGAAAGTCCCTGCCTTCCGGCCCTGATATTCCGAGCCCAAAGCCTCCGCTGCGTCCTCAATCAAAAGGATTCCATATTTTTCACACAAATACAAAATCTCCCGAAGCATGGCCGGCATACCGTACAAATGCACGACGATCACCGCCTTCGGTTTTTTGCCAATACTTAAATAGTGCATAATTGCGTCTTCCAGTGCATTAGGGCACATATTCCAGGTGACGGGCTCACTGTCAATGAAAACCGGCGTTGCGCCTACATACATGATCGGGTTTGCGGTAGCTACGAATGTGAGCGACTGACAAAGGACGATGTCGCCCCGCCCAACGCCAATTGCCAGCAATGCGAGGTGTAGTGCCGCCGTGCCCGACGACACCGCCAATGCATGCCTGCTGCCGGTATATTGACATAGCTCTTCCTCAAATGCATCGATATTCGGCCCGATGGGTGCGATCCAGTTGCTATCAAATGCTTCCTGGATGTATTTCATCTCACGCCCGCTCATATGGGGGGGAGACAGGTATATTTTGTACGGCATAGTGTGTTATATTAATCAATGATTCTCGCAGGGTTACCTGCCACCTTCGCATAGTCAGAAACATCCGACACCACCACCGCCCCCGCGCCGACCATGCATTCCCTGCCGATTTTCACGCCAGGTAGTACCACGCTTCCCGCGCCTACCTGCGTGCATTCGCCTACGCGCACGCCCCCGCACAAGACAGCGCCCGGGCCCACGTGCGCAAAATCGCCGACAATGCATTCATGATCTACAACAGCAGCGGTGTTGACAATCACGTGGTTTCCTATCCAACAATCGACTTGTATGACTGCCCTATGCACCACTACGACGCCTTGTCCCAGACGTACCGAACGATCGACTATCGCTGTGGGATGAATGGCTGTCCCAAAAGGATGCGCGACCCTCCCGGCGATCTGCCGACGCACGGAGTTGTTGCCTATGGCGATAATCAACTTTTCATTTTGCATCAGCAATGGGTCATAAGCTACCGGAACGCACGGACCAGTCCATTCCACATCTTGCCAATAATCGTCGAACAGGCCCACAACCCGTTTTCCGCATGCTGAAAGTATACTCGCTGCAACCTTCGCATGCCCGCCTGCGCCGTAGATCAGCATCCCGCATTGCCTTTGAATGGTGAAGCATCGGTCACGGAACCGGGAATTTTACGCACGAGGAAGATCTCCGCAGCTGTCTCGAAAATAATCCTGACATCGAGCATCAGGGAAAGGTTATCCACATAATGCAGGTCGAATTCAAACTTTTTGTCCCAATTCAGCCTGTTTCTTCCATTGATTTGCGCCAGGCCGGTCATACCAGGTTTTACGGCATGCCGCAAGTGTTGTTCAGCACTGTAAAGCGGCAGGTATTCAGGCAACAATGGTCTTGGTCCTACAATGCTCATATCGCCCCGCAGCACGTTCCAGAACTGCGGCAACTCGTCGATGGAAGCTTTCCGGAGCAATTTCCCCAGCCCGGTAGCCGGTCTCCCATCGCCATGCATTGTCCTGAATTTCAGGATTGTGAATAACCGCGCATGCAGTCCCGGCCTGATTTGCACAAAGAACGGATTTCCTTTAAATAGCACCCACAATACGGGCGGCAACACAACAAAAAACGGCAACGAGGTCATCAACCCCATTGCCGCCAGTAAAATGTCCAAGATTCTTTTTCCTTTTGAACGATACATAAGATCACACGTTAAACAGCTCCGGATATTTATCTGGGGCCGCTTCGCGCATGATGTTGTAAACTGTTTCAAAAATGTCGTCCATATTCGGTTTCGAGAAATAGTCGCCGTCTGAGCCATAAGGTGGGCGGTGGTCTTTCGCTGCGATGGTTACCGGCGCCGAATCGAGCCAGCGGTAAGCCTGCTGCCTTTCCAAAACCTGCTGCATCATAAAACCTGACGCACTTCCGGGAAGATCTTCGTCCGCGAAAATAACCCGGCTCGTCTTTTTAATGGACTCCACTATCCGGTTGTCGACATCGAATGGCAACAAAGTCTGCACGTCAATGACTTCAACTTCAATTCCTGAACTTTGCAATTGAGAAGCGGCCTCCATTACTATACGACACATTGAGCCATAGGTAACAATAGTGAGGTCATTTCCTTCTCTTAAAATTTCAGGCTGGCCTAGCGGAATGTAATAATCGCCCAAATTATCGGGCATAGTCTCTTTCTGACGATACGAATTCAGCGGCTCGACGATCAATGCAGGATCATCCCCTTTCATTAATGTATTGTAAAAACCGGCCGCCTGCGTAAAATTTCTCGGAACTACCACGTGCAAGCCACGCAAGCTACTCAGCATCGTGCCCATTGGCGAACCGGAGTGCCAGATGCCTTCCAGACGGTGTCCTCGGGTGCGGATAATGAGCGGGGCACGCTGGCCGCCGGCTGTTCTATACCGAAGTGACGCCAGGTCGTCCGTAAGCGTCGCCAACGCATAATAGATGTAGTCGAAATACTGAATTTCAACAATCGGACGCAGGCCGCGCATGGCCATGCCTATTCCCTGGCCAATGATCGTCGTTTCGCGGATCCCGGTGTCCGTAATACGAATCTCTCCGTACTTCTCCTGTAAGCCGGCGAAGCCCTGATTCACGTCGCCGATAAAGCCAATGTCCTCGCCCAATGCCACCACGCGCGGGTCTTTTTCAAACAGCGCATCGAAGTAGGTGCGTATCACCTCACGTCCGTCAACAACTGGGCTGTTCTCCGAATACATGGGGCTTACCGGCTCAACGAGCATCGGTGAGTAGCGTGTGTCGCTGTACAAATGGGTATTGAAGCGTTCTTTATTGGCATTCAAATTATCCCTCAGAAATGTCTGCAAAGCCAATTTCTCTGCATTTTCTTCTCTACCAACAAGCCTCAGCACCTTGCGCACGGTCGCGATCATATCGCGGCGAACGGGCAGGTAAGTCTTTTGCAATTCGAGAATCGCATTGTTTATTTCCGCAGTAGAAACACTTGCCTTGGCTACATCCTGCAAAAGCCGGATCGTCTCGGTATATTCCTTATCCAATTCCTTCCGGTATGCTTGCCAGGCTTCGTTACGTTCGCCGAGCGCCTTTTCTTTCGCCTCTGCTTCGATCTGTTCCAGCTCCTCGTCGGTGGCGTAGCCGTTTTTCAATATCCAGTCACGGAAACGCACATTGCAATCGTGCTCGCGCTCCCACGCCAACCGCTGCTTCGACTTGTAGCGCTCGTGCGAGCCGGACGTGGAATGCCCTTGTGGCTGAGTGAGTTCGGTAACATGTACCAGCACCGGCACATGTTGTTCCCTGCTGATCTTCGCGGCCTTCTGATAAGCCTCCACCAATGCAGGATAGTCCCATCCATTTACGACCAGGATTTCGATACCGTCGCCGTCCTCATTGCGCTGCAACCCGGCCAATGCTTTCGAAATACTACTTTTAGTAGTCTGATACTCAACAGGAACCGAAATTCCGTAGCCGTCGTCCCAAACTGAAACGATCAGCGGTATCTGCAATACACCCGCCGCATTCATCGCCTCCCAAAACATCCCCTGCGAAGTAGAAGCATCTCCGATCGTCGCAAATACGACCTCATTCCCATGATGGGAAAACGTGGTCATACCATGCAGGTCGGCATTCTCGCGGTATAGTTTGGAAGCGTATCCGAGGCCTACCGAGCGGGGAATCTGCCCGGCGGTAGATGAAATATCGCAAACGGAATTGTGCAATTTGGTCTGATCGAGCCAGTCACCGTTCTCATCGACCCAGCGTGTTGAAAAGTGGCCGTTCATCGAGCGCCCTCCGGTATTCGGTTCGTGTTCGAGATCGGCGTGGGCGTACATTTGGGCAAAAAATTGCTGCCAGGTAAGGTTCCCGACAGCCGCCTCGATGGTCTGGTCCCGATAATATCCCGAGCGAAAATCACCCGGTTGAAAAACTTTGGAAAGTGCAATCTGCGCTACTTCCTTACCATCTCCAAAAATCCCGAATTTAGAACGGCCGCCCATTGTATCCTTCCTTCCCAGCAAACTTACCTGACGACTCTCGCACGCGAGGCGGTAATCGTCGATAATCTCTTCCTTTGTCAAAACACTGGAACCGGTCAAACTATCATTTTGAAGCATAAGCAAAAATCACGGGTTTTAATCCGTAAGTTAAATTACGTTTTTTTGAATGCAAGCCAAAATTAGGCAGGAAAATAATAACCGCGGCACTGGAACGCCTACTTTTGGGGCATTGTTAATATTGGTTAATGATTATTATATTTAGCTTTTTAAGCGTTAATCTTGTTTAACAGTAAGTTTTTCACCACTTAAAGTATAGTTACAACTATGAAAGTATTCTTTTCAGCGCTGGTTTTAATCCTCGGGCTGACCACCGTAAGTTTCGCACAGAAAGGTGTTCTGAAATTCAAAGAAGAGACACACAAATTCGGTAAAGTACCACAAGGCACTCCCGTTACTCACGAGTTTGTATTCACCAATACAGGTTCCGATCCCGTGATCCTTTCTAACGTAACCGTTTCATGTGGATGTACTACACCTGTATGGTCCAAAGATCCTGTTCTTCCAGGTAAAACCGGTTCGGTGAAAGCTACTTTCAACGCTGCTGCGGCTGGGCCTTTCAACAAGCCTGTAACCGTTTTCAGCAACACAGAAGGTGGTTCAATTACCCTTTACCTGAACGGAGAAGTGGTTCCGAAGGCAGCTAAGCCTGCTTCCAAATAAGCATTATCCGCAAGCATTGCAGTGGCCGTTCCAATGGGACGGCCATTTTTGTTTTAACACAAACCCACTGATCAATAGGCCGCTCTGTCGTAGAATGACCGGCGGCGGGTCACTTTCAGGTCTTGCAGGATCGCCGACTTCACTTTCAACGTGAAGGAATAGTTGCTCGCACGCGCTGCACTTCCGGCAAATGGTGTCCAGTTGAAGCTCATATCCCAGCAATGCAGGTCGCGTGTGAGGCCCAGCTGTGTGATGGTAGGCTGGAATGCCACGAAGTCGAAACCGGTGCTGAGGGTTACTTTCAGGTTTTTGGATAAGCTCAAATCGCCCGTAGCCTGGATCGCCTGGATGATTGTCGCCTTCGACAAGCCCGGCTTCGTAAGCCCGAAGTTATAGTTCAGCGAAACGTTCCAGGGGATATTGAAGTCTACGTACAACTCGGGGTTTTGTGCGATAAACTCCCTCGCTTCCTCTTTCGCTTTGGCATTGGGATCGTTGGGATTGGTAGTCTGCGGATTCTTGTTATTTGTGTTGGAAGAACTGCTTTTGGGTGAAAAACTGGTTCCCAATGTGAACCCGAGGCTTTGCAAATTGGCAAGACCTTGCCCCGATGTAATTGCATATTTATTGACCTTTGTACCCACCTGATTACCAATGATATTTGGATTCGCCACGTAGGTATACGGGTCGAGGTTCATATTGAAGTTCAGGTTCAGGTTCCGCCCGATCCGCGCGTTGGCATTGATGGTAATATTCGATAAATTCAGTGAGTCAGCCAGCAGGTTATAGCTACCTCCTAAACTCAGGTTATCCAGCAGCGAAACTTTCTCGAATTGCTGGGCAGCGGTATCGCTCTTGCTTTTGAGCTTCATTTCGAATGAGTTGTTTAAACTAAATGAAATGACACTCGATGCCCGCCCGTTACTCACACCTGACCCTACCCCACGGAATTTGGACAACGAAAGGTCACGCACATTGCCCTTCTTGTCTTCGACCTGGATGTTTTGGTAAAAACCGAATGCATCTCCCGAGAAATCAGGCGTGTAGGTAAAGGACACCGAAGGAATTACCGTGTGGCGGATCGCCTCCAACCGCTTCCCGCCAAAGAAGAACGTTCCATAGAAACGCGTGTTCATCCCCGCACCGAAGTTGTAGGAATACTCCGTCCCGACCTTTTTAAGGGTGTCGATCCGAATCGAATCGCGACCTGTTTTGGTGTAACGGTATTGTTTGGTAAACACCTCGCCCGACAGCGACATGCTGGGTGTGATATTCACAAAGCGCAGGACTTTGAAGTTGGGTAAGGAAATCGGAAGGCTATACCGGCCTGTGAACTGCGCGTCTTTAAGCATGTCGGGCAGGTTGTCCAGGTTAAATGCCACGATTTTGGTCTTCCTGAGTCGGGTCGTGTCAATTTTCGCATCCGTGATCACGAAGCCAAGGCTACTGTAAGACGTGTCAATGGCCGTCAGTGCATTGGCAAGGGCATAATTACCGTTGAAATCCAGCCCCAGACGGAAGCTCTCGTACCAGCGGCCGCGGCCGCCTTTCAATGCGAACGGGGCGATCTGGTTTACCCCGAAACTGAAATCGGTAGAAACGTTGGTCTTGCCGTTTTCACGTTTCTGGGTCGTAGGGTTTATCTGTCCGAAGTTCTGGTTCACGCGCAACGATCCCGCAGCGCGCATATATTGCCCGAAGGTGCGGTTATACTGCACTGAAGAACTGGCGACGTTGGACGTATATTTGTTTACATTAAATTCCTGCTGCTGGTTATATGTATTGCTGCTGACGTTCACATTCGCCGAAAACGTCGAGTTGCCCCTTGCCTTCGGCGCATGAGACCATACGATGCTGAAATCGTTGGTAACCCCGAGGCCAAAAGATCTTTGGACCTCGTCACTGGATTTGTTTCGGTTGAAACGCAAAGAGAGGTTACCGGAGTACTGGTAGCGTTTGATATAACTGGACGTAAGCCCCAACCCCCAGCTGCTGTTAGAGTAAATCTGGCCGGTGACAATCGCATTGACGTACTCGCTGATCGCGAAGTAGTAACCGCCGTCACGCAGGTAAAAACCACGACCGTTCGGTTCTTCCCCATACGTCGGGATGATGACGCCGCTCGTTCCGTTTTCCTTCTTTTTCGGGAACGGGAAAAAGCCGAACGGCAAGCCTATCGGCAACGGCACATCGCTGATGACGAGATTAAAAGGCCCCGAAATCACCTGTTTCTTGTTCACCATCTTGATTTTCGGCGCATTAATGAAGTAATGCGGGTGAGTGAGATTACAGGTTGTATAAATGGAATGCCTGATGTAGAAATTGCCCTCCGTATCTTTCTTTACCTTATCTCCACGGATGTTTCCATCGCCTTCCTGGGTAACGATCCCCTGGATCAGGGCCTTTTTGGATTTGAAATTGTAGCGTATCTCTTTGGTATTATACGTCTCCGGTCCATCCTGAAAGATCGGCTCACCGGCCATTTTTTTCGCCGTTGAATCATAAGTCCCGATCGCGTAAACTTCGTTCGTAATCCAGTTGAGACGGATGTAGTTCGCTTTGAGATTGATGGTCCCGTAGTTCACTTCGGCATTGCCATACAAATGGACCTGCTTCAAAACAGCGTCCATAATGGTAGAGTCTTCGGCGGTATATTCTACGGTATTTTCAAGATCGTCGGGATTTTTGAGAGAATCGGCGGCTGTGGAATCCGCAGCTAACCCTTTGCCTGTCAAGGTACTATCACCCCCGACACCCCCTCTCGGAATGGACGCACCGGGTTGACCGGCGCGGGAAGTATCCGCACCTGCTTGCTTTTGCACTGTAAGAAGGGAATCCGCTGATTGCTTTGCAGAAGCCGAACTTTTAAGCTTACCCTGATTTTTCCCGGAACCCTTGGAGCGTTGCTGCACACATGCCACAGTGCTGAACAGGAGAAACGCCGCAACTACCGACGATATAATAATCGCCTTTCTTTTCAGTTCTAACAATTAGCGTATTTTTGCATAACGAATTTCAAAATTAGCAGAGAAACCCCTTTCGCGTAAGGCCCCAACTAAAAAATAATGTTAAAACTTCTTAAATTAGTAATTGTAGCAAGTTTTCTGCTGGCGAGCCTCGCCTTTGTTTTTCAGCAAGAACCGGTTACTACGAAATCGGGGAGCAAGGTTAATACAGTTGTAATCGACGCCGGGCACGGCGGCAAAGACCCCGGCACCAGGGGCAAATACACCAAGGAAAAAGATGTGGCGCTGGCCGTAGCATTGGAGCTCGGCAAGAAGATCAAGGAAGAAACGCCCGACGTCAAAGTCCTCTTCACGCGCTCTACCGATGTGTTCATCGAACTCGGCGAGCGTTCCGCATTCGCCAACCGCAACAACGCCGACCTTTTCATTTCCATCCATTGCAATGCCACGCCCCGTTCGAGAAGCGTGAGAGGCACTGAAACCTTTGTAATGGGTTTGCACAAAACCGAGGGTAACCTGGAAGTAGCGAAACGCGAAAACTCGGTAATCTTGCAGGAAACCAACTACAAACAGAAATATAAAGGATTCGACCCCGATTCGCCGCTCGCGCACATTATGCTCGCGAATTACCAGAGTGCATTCATTTCCAGCAGCTTAAAGCTAGCCGACCTGATCGAGAAAAAATTCCAGTCGATCTCCGAGCGGGACAGCCGCGGGGTGAAACAGGCGGGATTCCTCGTGCTATGGCGTTGCGCAATGCCCAGCGTGCTGATCGAAACCGGCTTCCTTTCCTCCCCGGATGAAGAGGAATACCTGAGCTCCGAAGCCGGACAGGAAGAAGTCGCCAAATGCATTCATTCGGCATTTATGGCGTACAAAAAAGATATGGACCGGTAGCTCAACGGTCACATATTGCTTTGATTTGTCAAAACAATTTTTGATACTTTGGTGTTAATACCGCTTAACCTGCCGCTGCTGTGAGCAGGACAAACCAATAGTCCATGAAAATATCAAGAGAAGCAAAAGTCGGAGCCATGGCACTTTTTGCCATTATCATGCTGTATTTCGGCTTCCACATCCTCAAAGGCTCCGACGTTTTTTCCAGAACATATAAATACCACGTCGTTTACGACAATATCGACGGACTAACCGCTTCCAACCCCGTTTTGCTCAATGGCTTGAACGTGGGCCGTGTACAGGAGATCAAACTGCTCCAAAACCGCGGTAACCAGTTGCTGGTAACCATCGATGTACAAAAAGGCATTCTATTACCCCAGGGAACAGGCGCGGTACTCGCGGATGGTGGGCTGCTCGGAGGTAAGGTGATCCACCTCGCAATGGGAACCGGCGCCCCGATGAAAGACGGCGACACGCTTGTTGCCAAAAAGGAGTCGGGTATATCCGCTGTTTTGCAGGAAAAAGCATTGCCGCTCGTCTCCCACGCCGATTCACTCATTAAGAACCTCGACCTCGTGGTGGGCGGTTTCCAGGAGACAGGTTTGATTTTGAATCAGGTTCTGAAAAACTATAACCAGACAGGCACCAGCCTGCAAGGCCTTTTAGCCGAAAACCGTGCAAACCTGCTGGCGATGACCTCGAACCTGAACAAACTCACGACATCGCTTGTGGAGACGGAAAAGGAATTGAAGCCATTACTCGCCAAAACCGGCACGCTGGCCGACTCGCTGAATGCATTACGGCTGGGTGAAACCGTGACAAGCGCACGTAAAACCATTGAGGAACTCCACACTTTACTCGCAAGCGTGGAGTCGGGCAAAGGAACTGCCGGCAAACTCGTGAAGGACGAGACGTTGTACAACAATCTCAACCGCACGATGATCAGCATGAACAAACTGCTTACCAACTTCCGCGAGCATCCGAAACGTTATATCCATGTTTCTGTTTTTGGCAAAAAAGATAAGGGTCCTGCCGAGTCTCCGCTGGATACAGCCACTACCATTAAATAGGGCCTCGCATTTTAAATTAATATGAAAGTCGTTTGCTTACCGGTGAACGACTTTTTACATTTGAAATAAGCCCATTTCAATTACTCACACCATTCTTCATCATCATGACCAGCCAGGAAAGCCTACCACACCTCATCGAAATCCTCAACCAGAAATACGAGCAGGTAAAGCTCGGCGGCGGGAAGAAAAAAATCGAAGCGCAGCATCAGAAGGGCAAACTCACGGCCCGCGAAAGGATCGATTACCTGATCGACCCGGGCTCTCATTTCCTAGAAATCGGTGCATTTGTGGGCGATGGAATGTATGAAGAAGAAGGCGGCTGCCCTTCCGGTGGCGTAGTGACCGGCATTGGTTATGTTTCAGGAAAACAATGCATGATCGTCGCCAACGATGCCACGGTGAAAGCCGGTGCGTGGTTCCCGATTGCGGCCAAAAAGAACTTGCGTGCCCAGGAAATCGCGATGGAGAACCGCCTGCCGGTGATCTACCTCGTCGACAGCGCAGGCGTGTTTCTGCCTATGCAGGCGGAAGTATTTGCCGATAAGGAACATTTCGGCCGCATTTTCAGAAACAATGCGCAAATGTCGGCCATGGGCATTGTGCAGATTTCGGCCATCATGGGTGCCTGTGTCGCAGGGGGGGCCTATTTGCCGATCATGTCCGACGAAGCATTCATTGTGGAAGGCACCGGTTCAGTGTTTTTGGCCGGGCCTTATTTGGTCAAATCATCCATTGGCGAAGATATTGACGCGGAATCGCTCGGCGGTGCCGCCATGCATTGCGAAATCTCCGGCGTTACCGACAACAAGTTTCCCGACGATAAATCGTGCCTGGATGCTATCAAAAGGCATATTGATAAAATAGGAAAGCCCCAATCCGCCGGCTTCGACCGAAAAACTACGCAAGCACCGTCGCGTAAACCGGAAGAGATATACAACCTTCTCCCTACCGATAGGTTAAAACCCTATGATGTACTACCCATTCTGGAATGCATTGTGGATAACTCCGAGCTCGATGAGTATAAACCCGATTACGGCAAAACCCTCATATGCGCCTACGCACGCGTGGACGGCTGGGCCGTGGGCATTGTGGCCAACCAGCGAAAAATGGTGCGGTCGGGCAAAGGCGAAATGCAAATGGGCGGCGTCATCTACGCCGAAGCGGCCGATAAAGCCGCGCGATTTATCATGAATTGCAACCAGAAAAAGATCCCGCTCGTTTTCTTCCACGATGTGACCGGCTTTATGGTCGGCAGTCGCGCGGAGCAGGGGGGCATTATCAAAGATGGCGCTAAGATGGTAAATGCGGTGGCAAATTCGGTGGTACCGAAGTTTACATTTATTATAGGCAACTCCTATGGCGCGGGAAACTATGCCATGTGCGGCAAAGCCTACGATCCGCGGCTGATATTCGCCTGGCCAACAGCCCAAATGGCGGTGATGAGCGGCGCCACTGCGGCACGGACATTGCTGCAAGTACAAACGGCCACTTTGAAAGCCAAAGGCCAGACGATCACTCCCGAGGCTGAAAAGGAATTGCTGAGCCAGATAACCGACCGCTACAACCAGGAATTATCCCCTTACTACGCCGCTGCGCGTCTCTGGGTCGACGGCATTATCGATCCCGTGGCGACGCGGCGCATTATATCGGCGGGCATTACGGCTGCCGACCAGGCGCCCATTGAGAAGCCATTCAATGTGGGGGTCATTCAAGTCTAATTGTAATCTAAACCTGTTATTATGTCTGAAAAAATAGCGTTTCTCGGACTCGGGAACCTTGGTACTCCTATCGCTGAAAGCCTGCTTGAAGCAGGTTATGAATTGGTCGTTTGGAATAGAACGGCTTCCAAAGCAGAACCATTGATCAAACTCGGCGCAACTGTCGTCGAAAACGCGATCGACGCGATTACGCCGGGGGGGCTGGTATTCTCTGTACTCGCCGACGACGCGGCTGTGGACGAGCTGTTTTCTATGGAACTCGTCGAAAAGCTCGGAAAAGATGGTGTGCACATTTCCATGAGCACCATTTCGCCCGAGACCTCGCGCCAGCTCGCACAGGTACACGAGTGGTACGGCGCGCATTACGTGGGCGCGCCCATATTCGCCCGTCCGGAAGCGGTGCGCGCGAAGGTGGGAAACATCTGCCTTTCGGGTAATGCATCCGCAAAGGAGCGCATTAAACCTATTGTCCAGAGTTTCGTAAAAGGTGTTTTTGATTTTGGCGACGATCCCGGAGCAGCGAATGTGATCAAGCTCGCCGGCAACTTCATGATCGCGTGCAGCCTCGAAATGATGGGCGAAGCATTCACCATGGCTGAAAAGAATGGCATATCAAGACAAAGCATTTACGAAATGCTGACATCGACCTTGTTCGCGGCGCCTATTTTCCAGAATTACGGTAAAATTGTAGCTCAGCACGCCTACGAGCCTGTTGCATTCCGCTATCCGCTCGGTTTGAAAGATATTAACCTGACGCTGCAAACGGCCTCGGACGTAAATGCACCGATGCCTTTCGCGGACATTATCAAAAACCGCTTCATTTCCGGCCTCGCCAAAGGCCGCGAAAACCTCGACTGGGGTGCATTGGCACTGGGCGCGTCCGACGACGCCGGCCTGACGAAGTAGCGACAAAAAAGCCGATTCCGCGTGTCCCTGACAGAGCACGTGGAATCGGCTAATTATATTGACGGCTCGTGCCAACCGCGAGGCTGGCACGACCTATATCGCCGATCTCCGATCAGCAATTATCGTCCGACCTGCTCGCTGTAACGACGCGGGTCGTAGCCTTTGGCGAACAGCGGATATTGGTCAAAAATGCGCCTTACAACGCTCCGGTAATGGTTATTGGAACCTTCCGTTCCTTTAAATATCCCCGAAGCATAACCTCTCCAAACCACCTGGTCGCTCTCCGCATCAATCAGTGAAACGATCAGCGTCCCTTTGTCGAGCGCGTATTTAATCGGTTCATAGCGGAACCCCTCATTCTCCGTATCCACCCAGTTCTTGATCACCGGCTGCATATAGCCCTGGTAGCGCAGGTTATCGTAGAAAATACCATAATTCACCAGCAGCGTAGGCTTTTCGGCAGTGAGCTTGTAGCCTCTTACCTGCATCTGGCGACGGATCGCCTCATAAATTTCGGTGCAAAGATTATTGGTATCCCTCTCACATTCCAGAAACGTATAAGAAGAGTAATCTTTAAAATTGGTTTCGTAGCTGTAATCATGCTCCACAAACACTTTCCGGCCACTGGAACACCCTGCAATCACGACTACGAGCAGTAAAGCAGCATAAATAGAAATAGACCTCAGCATAAGCATTTAAATTTGTCAGGTTGTGAATTAAGATATATCAAGAATGTATTTTGAATACTCCTCTTACACTACCAATAGCTTATGCCGCACTGTAAATCTATCCCAAATAATAAGCTATTGATCTGCGCATTTCAGTTGCCGTTACTACAATATCAAAGGCACATTGCCCGGCCCCTTTCAGCAATGAAAACCTGATTTCCTTTCCCTTATTCTTCTTATCCTGCCGCGTCAGCGTAATGATCTCCTCGATATCCTCCGGCTTGATCTTCACTTTCCCATACGTCGCGAACAGGAACTCTTCAATATCCGTCAACGTCTGCTGGTCGATCATTTTCCGCTCAAACGAAAGGTATGCTTCCATGATCATCCCCACCGCAATGGCTTCCCCGTGGAAAAGCCGCTCCCTGGGGCCCTTATTCAAAAAGCACGTCTCCACCGCATGGCCGAGCGTGTGCCCGAAATTCAGGATCTTCCGCAAACCTTTCTCTGTGGGGTCCTGGTCCACCACCTGCTGCTTGATCTTCACCGAATGCGCGATCAGGTCCGGCCAGTTCTGCGCTTCAAAATCCTTCGCCCGGATCTCCTCCCATTTCGCACCGTCGGCGATCAGGCAATGCTTGATAATCTCTGCAAATCCCGACCGTATCTCCCGCTCCGGTAAAGTGTTCAAAAACACCGGGTCGATGAGCACGCTTTTCGGGATGTTGAAAACACCAAGATGGTTTTTAAAACCCTGAAAATCAATCCCCAATTTTCCTCCTACACTCGCATCCACCTGCGAAAGCAAGGTCGTCGGAACCTGGATAAAATCTATTCCACGCTTGTACACCGCGGCGCAAAAACCGCTCATGTCGCCGATCACCCCGCCACCCACATTGACTACCAATGCATGCCGGTCGAGTTCGTCCTTGGTCATGGCCTCCCAGATTTTCTCGCAAGTCGCCAATGTCTTGTGCGCCTCGCCGCTGGGAACGGTTACAACACTATGTTTGGGCAAAAACGCCTTCAAAATCGGATAACAATGCCTTTTGGTGTTGTTATCGGCTATTACTACAATTTTTGAATACTGTTTGGAACTCAAAAAATCCGGTAGACTCTCGCCTATCGGTGCAATTACTACTGACTGGTTCATTCTAGACTATCATTGAGACGGGCTCATCACAGATACGATGAGTGCAACCAAATGGATGCGTTGATTTCCAGGTTTTTAAAATAAAATTTTGGAAAACCATTTTAAAGATAGCAATTATTATGCTTATCAAATAATCATTTAGATTTTGTATCCCGAGAAATTTTTCCACAGGTCGCGTTCTCAGTTCAAATGCCTGTGCCACGGCTCGTTTGCTTTTTATTTCGTAAAATTGCCGCTTCGTTCAGATTATCCACCTTTATCCTCATATAACCTCAACAAATGAGTGCTCCGCTGATCTCTGGAATTCAACAGGTAGGAATTGGTTGCCAGAACGTGCCAGAAACCTGGAAATGGTACCGGCAAGTGCTGGGTTTCGATGTCCCCATATTCGATGAAAAAGCGGACGCCCCGCTCATGACGCCCTACACCGGCGGTAAAGTGCAATCGCGGCAGGCAGCGCTGGTACTCAATATGGCCGGCGGCGGCGGACTGGAAATATGGTCGTTCACGAGCCGCGTTTCGCAGCCAGCGAATTTCAAAGTGGAAATCGGCGACCTGGGCATTAACGCCATCCGTTTCAAAGCCCCGGACGTCAAAAAAGCACACGAATGGGTGAAAAGCCATTCCAAAGAAGCCACCGGCCCACTCTCTAAGCTGCCCGAAGGCGAAGGTTTCTGGGGGACCGACCCATACGGTAATGTATTTCAGATCACCAGCGATGCAACCTGGTTCCAGACCAAAGGCAAAAACGTAGGAGGCGTTGCCGGTGTCGTGGTCGGCGTTTCCGACATCGATAAGGCAGCCGTTTTTTACCAAAACCTGCTCCAACCACTGAATATCGTTTACGACAAAACGGGTGTTTTCGAAGACTTACCGACGTCCATTCCCGGCCAGCGTTTCCGCAGAATGCTCCTTCGTAAGAGTTTCACACCCGACGGTGCATTCAGCCGCTTGCTCGGCGACGTGCAGATCGAACTCGTGCAAGCGCTCGACCGCGCACCTAAAAAGATATTCGAAAACCGCTATTGGGGCGATTGCGGGTACATTCACCTGTGCTTCGATACACTGGATATGGATGCGTTGAAAACCAAATTGCAAGCCCAAGGTTATCCATTCACCATCGATAGCGAGAGCTCATTCGGCATGGAGAATGCCGCAGGCCGCTTCGCCTACCTCGAAGACCCGGACGGAACCTTGATCGAACTCGTCGAAACGCATAAGGTCCCGATCCTGAAAAAGCTCGGCTGGTTCCTGGATTTGCAAAAACGCGGGTTGAGAAAGCCCTTGCCGAACTGGATGTTGAAGGCGATGGGGCTGAATAAGGTAAAAGATAAATAGTACCAAATCTCTCTTACTTAAATACAATTATTTAAAATTAACCATGTAAATTTGCAAGTTAAGTTCAAATTTACATGGTTAATGATAGATCGAGCTATTGAAGGAAGCGTTCTCCGGTCGCTAAATTTCTTCCCTGTTGTCGGCATTTTAGGGCCTCGTCAGGTCGGAAAGACCACCCTGGCACGCAAACTGATCGACAAGCTGAGCAAACCTGCTATTTACTACGATCTGGAACTGGTCGAAGATTTTGAGACGCTGTCTCAGAACACAACCTGGGTTCTGGAAAACAACATCGATAAGACGATTGTAATTGACGAGGTACAGCGGCATCTGCCTTTATTTCCACAACTCAGAGCCCTGATCGATCGCAAGCGCGAAGCAGCCCGATTTATACTGCTTGGCTCCGCATCGCCAAACTTTTTGCAACAAGGCTCGGAATCGCTGGCAGGCAGGATTGCTTATCACGAGCTTTCCCCCATTTTAAAATCAGAGGCGGAATCCGCATTTATACCTCAACCGACGCATTGGCACCGTGGAGGTTTCCCTGATGCGCTGCTTGCGCCCGATAGTGGATACTGGTATCAATGGCAGCAGAATTTTATTAAAACTTACGTGGAACAGGATTTGTCTGCCATGGGGATTTCAACCACTATCCCCTTGCTCAATAACTTTCTGCGGATGATATCACATCTCCACGGCTCGTTACTTAACTACTCGACATTAAGTAATTCGCTGGGAATGGCTAACGCTACCGTAAAGCGATATGTCGAAATTCTCGAACAAGCCTATTTGATAAGGAGGCTGGAACCATGGTTTGTGAACGTAAGCAAGAGGATTGTCAAAAGTCCGAAAATCTACATTTGCGATTCGGGGAATCTGCATTTCCTCAGTAACATTCGCCACTATGAAGATCTTATTACCCATCCTATTGCGGGTGCATCCTGGGAAGGTTATGTAATCGAGCAAATCATTCCATTACTCGATCCCGCGATCCGACCGTATTTCTATCGGACTTCCAATGGCGCCGAGATGGACCTGGTGCTGGTGGATGGCATTACACCGGTGGTTTCCATTGAGATAAAACTATCCCTGACACCGGCACTGAAAAGAGGCTCAACCGAGTCGGTTGCGGATTTGAAAACAATAAACAATTATGTGGTGACGCCAAACGGCGGCAATGTTGCTGTACGTCCGCAATGGGTACATTGCAACATCCATGAGCTTATCGCGCATTTGAAAACACTTAAAATAATTGCGGAGTAAATTAATACTTACTCCCCACCCAGGCCAGCAACGGCAGCCCGATAAATGTTCCGAGCCCAGCCTCCCAGCCGCCGAATGCAGCCACGATGATCGAAAGTAGCACCACGACCACCGGGTACAAATACAGCAACATTCCAAACAAAACCGAATCATAAAAAACCGATCGCGCGGTAAGTTTCGCTGCTTTGCCCTCGAAGAAGTAATACAGCGGCAAATGAATAGTGCGACCAATCCAGCCGATGGCACTCAGCAATGGATTGCCTTTCGCTTTCGGCGTAGCACATCGGTCGAAAAATGCATTGAGTTGTCGTTGCTGCTCCGCTTTGGGCAGATCGGCGGGGACGGTGAGGATCTCCGCATTCATCTTCCGGTCGAGGATTTCGTTGAATTCCCGCAGCCATTTTTCGTATTCCTGCGGGCTGGTTTGAATGTCGTCCGCGGCGATGGCTTCCCCGAAATTCAATGAAACGCGTTTGCCGGGACCACGGAAGTTTTCATAATTCAAGCCGGTAGGAATCACTTTCATACTTTGGAGCGCGTCGTCGCCGTACCAGATCTTATAGGCCATCCGCGCGGTACCTTTGCCGAGCGGCCGAAGGCGCCATTCGTTTACACAAATACCTTCCGAAAATACAACTACGGCATCGCCTTTTTTTAATGCATCGTGGCTTTCCTGCGCAGTAACGTCATGATTTTTAACATATTGCCGACCTTCCGAGCCACGAAAAACCGGGATCAGGTTGATCTGCCGCAGCCAGAATGCCGCCGCTTTTTTGCGGAACACGTCCCCGCGTGTGAGCGTGTGAATCGGCTGTTCCAAAACGGAACCGATCACAACGGCGTCGAAAAAAGAATCGGGATGATTGGAGGCCAGCAGCAACGGCGCCCCTTTGGGTAATTTATCGAAATTGACTACGCAAAGCTTTCTCAGATAAATAGGCAATGCCAGACGGACCAGAAAACGCGAGAAATAGTAAAACAAGGTTCAAAAAGTAAGTTTTTGCAAAATTATGGGATTATTTTTTTATTCAATCCCAACAGCCAGGGTATTCTGCTCCGGTGAGTTTGCTACCTTTGGTGCCATCTGTAAAGCCTAATGCGAGATTGGAATGCGTTTAAAAGATTATCCCGAAATTATCCGGAAAGCCTGGGCAGGGTTCGATAGTTCGATCGGGGTCAAATTTGTAGAAGATATCAGTGCCAAGGTTTCGACCAATCACGTTTTCCGCGTCACGCTTGACAATGACGACAAAGTGGTTGCGAAGCTTTCTTATTTTGGGAAATACGAACATTTCAAGGAGGACCACCGGATTATCCAGGCCCTTTCCAATAACCTGCTTTATCCTTTCGAGAATGTCCTGGCGAAGTCGCTGGTGAAGAACAACCAGGTTTATACCTACCGCTATCAGGAGGATTTTGTAGATACCTGGGTGGTTTTCTACAACCCGATCCGCGCCATGAACCGCTTGCCGCGCCGGCTCGACGAAGAGCATATCC
Organism: Dyadobacter fermentans; assembly: GCF_019924045.1. Taxonomy (GTDB): domain Bacteria; phylum Bacteroidota; class Bacteroidia; order Cytophagales; family Spirosomataceae; genus Dyadobacter; species Dyadobacter fermentans_A. The sequence goes on from NZ_JAHXBN010000006.1 coordinate 293,857, forward strand.
GAAAGCTGGGCACCGAGGCGGCCAAGTTCCACCAGGCGTGTTTCCGGGCTAGCCGGTCTATCCCCAAATCGTCCAAAAACCTCCGTACCGATATTCAGCATCTGCTGGAAATCCTGGATACGGATACCGGCCAGTATGAGCACCGCGGCTACATCCATATCCTGAAAAGGCAATGCGATATTTTCATGAAGAATATCCAGCGCCTGAATGTGAGCTCATTCGACCTCATGCCTGTTTTCGTGGACTGGAACATCGGAAATTTCTCGGTTACAGACGATCTGAAACTGTTTTCACGCTGGGACTACGACTGGTTCCGCGTTTCGTCGCGGGTGATGGATTTCTACTTTTTCAGCAGGGTGTGTTCCAATGTCGGCGACCGCACGGTATTCAGTTACCTGATCGGGCCATTGATGGAAGACCGGTTCCTGATGTTTTTGCAGGAATACCACAAAGTTTACCCGCTCACCGAGAATGAAGTCCGCTTCATGAAGGAAGCATACCGCTTTTTTATTTTGAATTATGTGATCAAATATGGTAAATACTTTTTCCACCGCTCGTACTGCACCAAGTTGCAGCGCGAGGCCTATGAGCTGTATTTCCCGTCGATCGACGGCTTCGATCCCGACAAGATCCTCCGTGCCCTGAAAATTTAGCAACCTCCTTTCACCCGTTCACTCCCAAGAAACCAACTGTATGGTACTCGATAATTTTAAATCCGTCATCTCGAAATACGACGTTATTTTCTTCGACGCATTCGGCGTGCTCAAAACGTACAACGGGTTGATCCCCGGCATTGAAAACACGTTTGCCTACCTGCGCGAGCGCGGAAAGGATTTTTACGTGGTTACCAATGATGCCTCCCGCAGCCCCGAGCAACTGGCGCAGAGCTACGTGAACCTGGGCATCAACGATGTCACGCCCGACCGCATTATTTCGTCGGGTATGCTCGCCCGCGAATACCTCGATTTGAAAGTAAGAAAAGGCACCGTTGCCTACCTCGGCACCGAAAACTCGGCACATTATATCGAGACCTCGGATTTAAAAACACTTTCCATTCGCCAGCTGGATTTAAACAACGTGGGCGATATCAATGCACTGGTATTTCTGGATGATGAAGGTTTCGACTGGAATACGGATTTGACCAAAACGCTGAACCTGCTGCGTAAGCGCAACATTCCGGTAATCGTGGCGAATACGGACAAGACTTATCCAGCTTCAAAAAGCCGCGTTTCCTTCGCTATCGGCGCATTGGCGAAGATGATCGAAAACACCATCGGCCGGGAGTTTATCCGCTTCGGTAAGCCCGACCCGCAGATGTTCATTTTTGCTTACCAGCACATTAAAAACTATCCTAATGTGAGCAAAAAAGACATTCTCATGGTAGGCGACACGCTAAATACCGACATTCTTGGCGGTAACAAATTCGGCCTCGACACCGCGCTGGTGCTCACAGGCAATACGCAGGCCGAAGACGCTGAGGTGCGTATCCGCGCGACCGGTATCATCCCGACTTACATTTGCGTGTCGGCGGTGGTTGAATAGCGTTACTCGCTCCGCAAGCTTACGACCGGATTGGTTCTGGCCGCCCGCATCGATTGAATGGAAATAGTGAGTATCGTGATCAAGGCTGTTATGCCAATGGTCAATGCGAAAATCCACCAGCCGATATCGATGCGGTAGGCATACCTTTGCAGCCAGCTGGACATCATAAACCAGCCTAATGCCGCCGCAGGTACAAAACCTGTGACCAGTAACCGCCCGAAATCCTTTCCGAATATCCAGAGCACCTGGTTCTCCGTCGCGCCGAGTACTTTTCGCACACCGATCTCTTTCGACCGCGATTCGGCCATGAACGTAACGAGGCCGTATAGCCCGAGGCAACCGATCAGGATCGCGATGGCGGAAAATACCCGGATAAGGCCCAACAATATTTGTTCGGTAGAATAGAAATCGTTGATCTTGTCTTCCAGAAAACCGGAGTGGTAAACATTCTCCGGAAACAATTCATTCCAGACCTTTTCAATGCGGGGCAAGGTCGTATTCATCGTGCCGGTTTGAAGCTTAATGGCCGTCATGGCATAAGCGGTAGGCTCATTGACCACCACCGCAGGCTGAGCGGAATTACTCAGCGGGTCCAGGTTGAAATCCCTGATAACCCCGACAACCGTACGCTCGTGGTCCCAAAGCCGAATGTCCTTATTCAAAATGTCGGCCGGATTCCCGATACCCAGTTGTTTCAGCATTGCCTGGTTTACCAGCGCTTCCCGGCGTGAAGTATCCCTGGATTCGAGGTTTCTTCCTGCCAGCAATTTTAATCCAAAGACAGGCACATAGTGGTCGTCTCCGATCCGTACGCGCACCTGGAATCGCTCCTTTTCCGTACGATGATCGAATGTAAATGGCTCATCAGTATCCATTTGGGTCATAGGGGGCTCTCCGCCCAACGCCACTGCCTGCACACCCGGCATGGTACCAAGTTGGTTGATCCAGGCATCGGTTTTCGCCGCATTACCGCCTGGAAGGCCCACCATCAGAATGGCTTCCCGATCAAATCCGGGATCGGCCGTTTTCAAATGCTTCACCTGCGCCGACATCACGATCACCCCGATAATGAAAAGCTGCGTGATAAAAAACTGAACAACCACCAGGCTTTTCCTCACCGAAAACTTCCCGTCGCGCCGGCCACCCGGCTTCCCTTTCAATGCGGCCACCGGATTGAAGCGGGCCAGCACAGCCGATGGATAAAGTCCCGCCAGCAAGATCACAAGCATTACCAGGCACCCAAACCACCACAATGCATGGGTATTCAACAAATCCAGTACAGAAATGTCTGCGCGAAGCATCCACAATGCGCCGTTCAGCATCGGCAAGTTCAATTGGGCGAGCAGCAACGCCATCACCAACGCCGCCCCGCACAAGATCGCCGTTTCCAGCATAAACTGCCCGATCAGCTGCGCCCGCGAGCTGCCCATCGTTTTGCGCACCCCCACTTCCTTCGACCGCCTGATCGCCTGCGCTGTGGATAAGTTGATGAAGTTCACACAGGCCGCAATGACCAGAAATACGCCGACGACGATCAATGCATATAAAATAGGGCGCGGCGCCGGACCGTAGCCGGGCATATGGAACATTTCGTGCAGCGGGATCGTCCGCATTTTGTACGTTCCAGCGTCTTTTGCATTGTAATGCTTCCGTGTAATTTCCGCCAGTGTCTGGTCAAGCCGGGCCACATCGGAGCCCTCTTTCAATGCAACCCAGCACATCGTAATAGGCTCGCCCCAGGTTTCCATCATGCCGGGGTCATTCCACAAGCCTGGCAATGTAGAGTAGGAAATGAGCACATCGTACCGCAGCTGCGTGTTGGAAGGCGGGTTTTCAATGATACCAGTTATCGTAAGGTCTGTTTTGTTATCCAGGCGCAATATTTTACCAATGGCCTGGCCTGTACCAAAATACTTTTGCGCATACGCTCTCGATAGCACCGCGGTGTTCGGAGCGCTTAATGCAGCCTGCTGGTCACCCGCCGCCCATTCGGAATCGAAGACGTTGAAATACTCCGGTTCTGTAAAACAGATATTCCGGGATTCTTCAAATTTCTTCGACATGCCTCCCTTCCCGTCCGGGACGCCCACCAATGCGCCGAATACATTGTTCAGTCGCACGGCACTTTCCACAAACGGGTATTCGTCGCGGAGAACCTGCCCGAGCGGCCTCGGCGTCACATCTGTCGGCTGCGGTTTATCATTTAAAATATCGGTCACAACCCAATAAATGCGCTCCGATTTGGTATGATAGCGGTTAAAGCTGAACAGGTAACCCACAAGCAAGAAGATTACCAGTCCGCTCGCTAGCCCTACCGACAGGCCCAGGATGCTGACAATGCTGGTCGTACGATTGCGCCAAAGGTTCCGCAGCGCGATTTTAAAGTAATTGTTGAACATGGCCGGGTATGGGGTCTGATGGTTCGAATTAGTCCGGGTCCTTAATGCGTTCGACCAGCCTGCCCGCTCGAACCCGAACCGCAGACGGATGAAGCCTATTACATTCACAGAATAGCGACGGCTCGCCTCTTTTTGCCCAAAAGCCAGGTAATCGGCCTGAAAACGCTCATAGAGATCGCCCTGCACTTCTTCCAGCAAATGAGGTGTGCATAGTAACCTGAGCAGCGCGTCGGCCCAGCGGGGAGGGCAGGGAGGCTTCATATCGTGGTGGGTATCAATGTGGCTGATCCTATTGCATTCCAAAGGCGGTTTCGCATTTCCTTGATCTCCGATAATGTCGTGGCGCCCAATGCAGTCACAACAAACAGCCGCTTGCGCCTGCCGCCACGCTCGGCCGTAGCCTCCCCCAGGTGCGACGCAAGCATTCCTTTTTCTTCCAAGCGATGCAATGCAGCATGCACAGCGCTGATATTAGCCGAGCGGCCCGTCTGGTCCTGCAGCTCATCAGCAATGGCCACGCCGTAGGCTTTCTCTTTAAGAACAGCCACGGTTAGCAGCACCAGTTCTTCAAATTCTCCAAGGTAGGTCCGCTTCATTATTTTATATATTTCACTTTTGTAGATAAAATAATCATGCCAATTTGAAAGATACTTATATATCAATTAATTACATATAAAGTAAAATGACTTTTTTGTCCGTAACCGGACGGCTGTAATTCATTAGCGGACAGCAGGAACAGCCGAAACAGGCACGTAATACTCACGGGAACGTTGATCTTCCTGCCCAGCTTCGACGCCCTTCCCTAGTTTGCGTAAAAGTACCGCGCGATTTTGGTGGCTTTGTCCGGCCAGCCAGGAGTCAGGGAAAGAGCGAGCTGAGCGGGTGAAAAGCTCGTACGACTCGCGCAGCAAGGCAGTATCACGCTTCGTCATAAACACTCTTCCTTCTTCGAAGTCCTGCCGCCAGCGCTTTGCAATGGGGGTCATGCGTTCGGCCTCCTGGAAAACTTTGAATGCGGGTATCACAGGGACCTTCGAATTTTTAGCAACAATGGGCGCCGCAGGCTTCGCAAAAAACGCCACTATGGCCTCGGTATATGCAACGGCTTCTTTCCGGTTATGTTCAGGCTGTTTCAGTCGCTGCTCTTCGGAAGGGTTTGTAAAAAATGACGCCTCTGCGAGTAGTGCGGGCATTCCATAGGTATTTCTGAGTACGGAAGCCCCGGCATCCGCGAATATTGTAAAGTCGGAAACGAGTGACACAGGGGTCTGGGGTTTATGCAGATATTTCAACAACGCATGAGCCAATTCTTTTCCAAAATCCACACTGGCTACATTCTCCGACATATTTCCATGAAAATAAATGATCGGAAAGTTAACCGACGAATCGGCGGTTGCATTGTGATGGATCGAAACGAAAAGATCGGCTTTACGGTCTTTGGCAAGTTTCGCCCGGTCGGCGAGCGGTACTTCAACATCCGAAACTCTTGTCATCACCACTTTCGCTCCCTTCTTTTCGAGCATTTTTTGCAATAACAGTCCTACCCGCAGGTTTACCCACTCCTCGCGCTCACCGCCCGGGCCCACACGATAACTGTCAGTTGCCGCGGTACCCCCGTGCCCAGGGTCAATGCAAATGATTTTTCCTTTCAAAGGCTTTCGTTTCGATTGCCCTACGGTAAACGATAGGATACCTACGAAAAATAACAGGGTTAGACAGATGCGATTCATGGGCTTAGTTTAATGGATTCATAAATTAGGAATGATCAACCGGTTGCGCAAGCCTTGCATGCGGTTTCCCTGCTTTCGCCTTTTTCCTGCTATTTTTACCAAAAATTTTTCTATTTACTCAAAGCACACACTCATGCTTGCCAAAACCTACGGAAGCGCCGTTTTCGGCGTCGATGCGACGATCATCACCATTGAAGTAAATGTTGGCCAGGGGCTGGGGTTTTATATGGTCGGCCTGGCCGACAGCGCTGTGAAGGAAAGCCAGCAGCGGGTAGAAGCCTCTCTGAAACACTTCGGCTACAAAATGCCTAGACAAAAACTGGTTGTAAACCTGGCGCCCGCCGATATCCGCAAAGAAGGCTCCGCTTACGATCTGCCAATTGCCATTTGCACATTACAATGCTCCGACCAGCTCGTTTGCGCCCGCAACCCCGAGGACTACATTATCCTCGGCGAGCTCTCGCTCGACGGCATTCTCCGACCTATCAAAGGCGTACTTCCCATCGCTATCGAAGCGCGTAAACAAGGTTTCAAAGGCATAGTTTTACCTTCAGAAAACGCGTCCGAAGCCGCTATCGTCAACAACCTCGATGTGATCGCCGTCGAAACCCTGGACGACGCCATCGGCTTTTTCAAGGGAACGAAAGACATCGAGCCCCTCCTCGTCGATACCCGCGACCTCTTTTTCACTTCCCAAAACGACTACGAAGCCGATTTCGAGCATGTTCAAGGGCAGGAAAATATCAAGCGCGCGTTAGAGATCACCGCGGCGGGCGGACATAATGCCATAATGATCGGTCCGCCCGGAGCCGGCAAAACTATGCTGGCCAAACGTATTCCGAGCATATTGCCACCGCTGAGCCTGCCTGAGGCATTGGAAACGACCAAAATACATTCCGTAGCAGGGAGGCTGGGCAAGCAGGCTACACTGGTATCGCGCCGCCCCTTCCGCTCACCACACCATTCCATCAGCGACGTCGCATTGGTAGGCGGTGGGAGTTATCCACAACCGGGAGAAATATCCCTGGCGCACAATGGCGTGCTGTTTTTGGATGAACTTCCGGAATTTAAACGCTCGGTACTGGAAGTCATGCGGCAGCCATTGGAAGAAAGAAGAGTAAGTATTTCGAGGGCCAAAATGGCTGTTGAATATCCTGCCAACTTCATGCTGATCGCGAGCATGAACCCCTGCCCCTGCGGTTATTACAACCACCCTGAAAAAGACTGCGTTTGCGGCCCGGGCGTCGTTCAGAAATACCTCAACAAAATCAGCGGCCCGTTACTCGACCGCATCGACCTGCACGTAGAAGTGACACCTGTTTCCTTCGAGCAAATCTCCTCCACCCGCAAATCGGAAAGCAGCGAGCAGATTCGTGAACGGGTGATACTAGCCCGCCAGCGCCAGACCAAGCGCTTTCAAAATCATAAGGAAATCTATTCCAATGCGATGATGACGCCGGAAATGGTAAAACAAATCTGCATTATCAACGAAGGCGGTAAAATGCTCCTCCGCAAAGCCATGGAACGCCTCGGCCTCTCCGCGCGCGCCTACGACCGTATCCTCAAAGTATCCCGCACCATCGCTGATCTTGCCGATAGCGAGGATATCAAGATCGAGCATTTGGCGGAAGCGATTCAGTATCGGAGTCTGGACAGGGAGAATTGGGCTGGATGACGACACGCCTAGTCTATCTTTTCACCTTAAACTTTGTTAAATTTGGAAACACTACAATTGACAAAAGAGATGAGTAATCGTATCGTTTCGGAAATCATGAATGTGCCGGATGCCTATCTGGTCCTGGATGCGGTACAAAAAGCGCTTGATGAAGAACGGAAGCGCCGGTTGAAATTTTATAATGATATTACCGGAGAACAAAAGGTAGAATTCATCAATGGAGAAATCATTGTTCACTCTCCGGCACAGAAGCAGCATGGCCGGATATTCTTTCGCCTTGGCCATCTGCTCGATTTTTATGTTGTCAGGGAGGACCTTGGCCTAGTTGGAGGAGAAAAATATATGATCTCGCTCACTCGCAATGACTACGAGCCCGATGTTTGTTTTTACAGAAAAGAAAAAGCCGATGAGACAACCGACAGGCAAGTACGCTTTCCCGCTCCTGATTTGGTTGTGGAAATTTTGTCACCTTCAACCGCTGGTCGTGACCGCGGCGTAAAGTTTAGAGATTATCAGGCGCATAAAATTGAGGAGTATTGGATAATTGACCCAGAGGGCCGTACAGTGGAGCAGTACCACCTTTTCGGCGAAGAGTATCAACTGATTCTTAAATCTGGCGCTGGCGATATTAAGAGCTTTGCAGTAGACGGCTTTCAAATTCCCATTATAGCCATTTTCGACGATGCCGAGTATCTGAAAGCCATTCAAAATTTATAGTATCCTACTCAAAGTTCCTCTACACTTATCCCGCCCAGCTCCTGGAAGAGCGTCTGCCAGTAATGCGTCACGTGCGGGTTGTTTTCTTTACTGGAAGCCGTTGGTTCGAATGGAGACACGATCGTAACTTGCGGTGAGCCAATCGCGTAACGTTCCAGTTTTTTGGTATCTTCTTTGGCATCCGCTTCTGCCTCCGCATCGCTTTTAGGCGGGTTGGTATGAAAATCACGGCGATCGGCGCCTTTCACACTTTCCACCATATCACTGAAATAATATACCTTCACTTCCGAGCCACTTTCACCGGCTTTGGCAATAACAGGCAAGCTGGCCCAAATGTCTGTCGACAAGTTGGAGGCGCCTGTATTCTGCTGATTGAGCTTTGCCAGTAACTGTCGCAGGTAAATGCTCTTTTCCTTTTGCAGCGTCAGCTGGAATGCGGTTTCGATGCCTTCACGGTCGGTCGCATTCGCGCCTTCGAGATTGTCCCGCTCGCTGCGAACGGTGAGGGACAATGCACGGGCTTTCGATGTATTTTCGTGAATGAAGTACACTTCCAGTTTATCGCCCTTGTTCTTCATATTCTGCTCGATAATGTCGGTCAGTGCCTGGCGGTACTTGTCGTTCACATAGCGTTTGTCGACATGCACGCTTTGGGTTTTATCCAGAAATACCAGTGTGTAAACCGGCGCATCGGGGGCCGCCGGCTGTTCGGTAGCTTCTTTTTCGCCTCCGCATGAAAGCAATGTAATGAACGTGGCTGCGAGCAACAGGCGGTTTGCCTGTGCCATTAGTTTGCTGAAAAAGGGGTGATGGGTCTGCTGATTCATAAATGGATTTTATTTGGCTAAACTAATTGGTTCTTCAAACATTACACAACGCGAAACGGTGTGTATACGCATTTATTTTAATACAAAAAGAAAACCCTTCAAAACACGTGCCTTGAAGGGTTTTCAGAAAATCGAATTGGAATATTACTGTTGCTGCTCCGCCTGTTGCTGGATCATCGTTACCAGTTCTTCGGAGATACCGGTTGAAGAGTAACCGCCATCATGGTACAGGTTCTGCATCGTCACGAAACGGGTGAGATCCGAGAACAGGGTGATCGCGTAGTTCGCGCAATCATCTGCCGAAGCATTGCCCAGCGGGCTCATTTTTTCTGCGAAATCGTAGAATGCGTCGAATCCTTCGATACCCGAGCCGGCCTTGGTTTTGGTAGGCGACTGCGAAATCGTGTTCACACGCACATTTTTGGCTTTTCCATAGCGATAGCCATAGCTGCGCGCGATACTTTCAAGCATGGCTTTGGCTTCGGCCATATCATTATAGAATGAATAGGTACGTTGCGCAGCAATGTAGGATAATGCCACAACCGATCCCCAATCGTTGATCGCGTCGAGCTTTTCAGCTACCTGCAAGAATTTGTGCAGCGAAAGTGCCGAAATATCCACGCCCTTCTGGAACCACTCGTAGTTCAGGTCGCCATAGGACCGGCCTTTGCGTACGTTCAGCGACATTCCGATCGAGTGCAATACGAAGTCGATCTTGCCGCCGAGAATTTCGGTCGATTTGGTAAAGAGGTTCTCGATATCTTCCAGGGAAGTAGCATCAGCAGGGATAATCTCGGCGTCGCATTGTTTCGCCAGATCATTGATCGCCCCCATACGCATGGCGATAGGTGCGTTGGTGAGTACAAACGTGGCACCTTCTTCCTTTGCTTTCAGCGCTACTTTCCAGGCAATGGAGTTTTCGTCCAATGCCCCCGATATAATTCCTCTTTTTCCTTTTAATAAACCGTAAGCCATGTTTCCTTTTATTGTTGATTAATTAGGATGTCCGTTCAAGCCGGCAAAGTAAAGCATTTTTAACGGCTTTAACCACAATATCCGCCGCCACAGTGCCTTTCGTGTATCCGTTCAAGGCTGGACGACAGGCTTTTCTACTGGTTTTAAATGCAGCTTTTCCTGAAAAAACCGGTCTGTGGCCTCGTACACGCTCTTTACATCCTTCGACCGTAACCGCGAGCCGATGACATGGTCGCCGGTCTCCGGAAATGCCATTTCCTCTTTAAGGTCCGCCGGCGTGCCCAGGCCATCAAACATTTTACGGATCGCCTTCACCGACACCACTTTATCCTGGTGTTCTTCGTCTTTATAATAATACCCGACAAAAACCGGCATTTTGACTTCGGCGAATACCTCCGGCCTGGCAATGGCATCGATCATCTGCTGCAACGTCGTGAGCCCATTGGTATGGTAGCCCTGCAACCAAAACTGCGCCTGCGCGGGAATGGAATCCTTACCCATATTGTGGGTACCCATCACCTTATGCAGTATTTGCTGGCCCCACGGACCGGTCACGAGCTTCATCGCCGGGTTTGCAATGGCCATACACGGCGAGTAAAGCACCAATCCCTTGATTTCAGGATGGGTGGCCGCCAGGTAAACGGAGAGCAGTCCGCCCGCCGAAGTACCGATCACGATAACCGTATCTCCCAGGACCTTCCCGATCGCCAGCGCGCGCTTCGCTCCGGCCAGGAAATTGGCGGGAGTGAGATCGTCGAATGCGTTGGTATCGGCGATACCGGCGTCGTGCATACGCGAGAGGTAGAGATTGGCCCCATACTTTTTAGCCAGGTCCTTGTGAATGGGGTCACCCTCAGCCCAGCTCGCCCCGAACCCATGAATGTACACGATGCTGTAAGTCGTCTTCTGTTTCAGGCTATCGTTCGCCCATACGATCCTCGCCTCATTGTCGGGCTTCAAAAGCGGCGTGGCTTTTTCGGTACGGTTTATCTCCTCTTCCAGCTTCATAAGATCGCTGGTAACGGTTGGTAAAACAGGCGTAAGGCGTGCTTCCGGCACTTTTGGCCCGGAAATGTACACTACACCGAGGATCACGAGGATCGCGGCGACCCATAGGATGAACTTTAACATTTTTTATGAATTAAGAAGGTTTCACAGATACGAAAGATCGCTAGTTTTATCGGGTTAATTTACGCAGGATGTAACCATTCAGCAATTTTTCCTGAATTCTGTTATTCATGGGTCAACCCACCCCGGGCAGGGATGTTGTATCTTGCAAACCTAAACGATTTACCTCTTTTCCAAATGCCCAATCTTTTACTCGTTGAAGACGACGCCAACCTCGGAATGCTTCTTCAGGAATATCTGACCGATAAAGGCTTTCCTACCGACCTTGCTACTGATGGGCAAAAAGGCTGGCAGCACTTTGTGGATAAAGAATATGATTTGTGCATTTTCGATGTGATGATGCCCAAAAAAGACGGCTTTTCGCTGGCAAAAGAGGTACGTATGAGTGGGCGTGATGTGCCTATTATTTTTCTAACGGCGAAGTCGATGAAGGAGGATACGATGCAGGGTTTCCGGGTTGGGGCGGATGATTACGTTACCAAGCCCTTCGACCGTGAAGAACTACTCATGCGGATCCAGGCTATTCTTAGGCGCTATACCCGGCAGACCGACCAGCCGGAAGAGGTCAAGACATTCAAGATTGGCCAATATACCTTTGACTATAATCACCAGCAACTAGCTATCGGTGACACTTCTGCACGCCTTACGAGCAAGGAATCGGAGTTACTCCGACTATTCTGCCAGAATCTCAACCAGCCTATCAGCCGCAGTTTTGCATTGAAAACCATCTGGGGCGACGATTCCTATTTCAATGCACGCAGCATGGACGTTTACATTACCAAGCTCCGCAAATACCTCCGTGAAGACCCTTCGATCCAGATCATGAACTTGCATGGGGAGGGTTTTAAGCTGATGGTTGGTTGAAAGGAGAAATGGAGGAAGGAGAATGGAGAAAAGGAGGATGGTGTCGCGTCCTGAAATAGGTTGACCCAAATCATAGGAACATGCATGAACGTCGGCCAGTAATTAAGTACAGTCTGAGCTTTAAGCAAGAGGTAGTTCGCGAGATTGAAG
>NZ_JAHXBN010000063.1 GCF_019924045.1 Dyadobacter fermentans
AGCGCTGAAAGCATCTAAGTGCGAAACTAGCCCGAAGATGAATCTTCCACATAAGGGTCGTTGTAGACTACGACGTTGATAGGCTGCAGGTACACGTGTCGAAATACACTCAGCTGAGCAGTACTAATTACCCAACAGCTTGCACATTTAATCTTTATCTTCATCTCTTCTACTTCCAATATGACATGAAAAGGAGAATGGAATAAAAGGACAAAGGACGAAAGGGAATCCCCTTCCTCCATACTCCTTCCTCCC
>NZ_JAHXBN010000064.1 GCF_019924045.1 Dyadobacter fermentans
GTGCCGTTGAACGTGGTGTTGTTCATACCAACGTTGAAGAACCGGCCACCGCTCAGTCCGTCTTTTGTTGCGGTAAAAATATCGAAGTCAAGCGAGCTGAGCGTTCTTTCGGTGATGTTACCCAACTTCTGGTCCGTAGCCGTAAAATTAATGCCGGGGTTGAAGTTGAAGTATTCAGCTGCCCCTGCTTTGAACTTAGGCATGTTGGCATCTCCGAATTGGGTAGAGATCACACCGCCGTTAAAATCGGCCCACTCAGATGCATCTGTGCCGTCACCGAGCGACTCCACATTGTAGTCAGCTCTGTACCAATGCGTAAGCTTATTGGTAACCCCTCCCGGGCCTTGTACAAAGGC
>NZ_JAHXBN010000065.1 GCF_019924045.1 Dyadobacter fermentans
TACGGATGGCACCCCGCTGTCGGGCGAGAATCTTTACCGCCTGAAAATGGTGGATAAGGACGAAACCTACGCGTATAGCGCGATCCGTAACGTGCAGGTGAAGGGCGAGGCGATCCGGCCTTATCCTAACCCTGTGTCGGACAAGCTACTGATCGGCAGTTTCGCGAAAGTGAAGGAAGTATCGGTCAAAAATACGGCCGGGCAGAGTCTCGTGACAGTTCAAAAGGTATCTAACGACGGAATCGATGTCAGCAAACTAACGCCTGGTGTCTATATCGTAATCCTGACCCTGTTTGACGGCACTATCAGCACACACAAAGTAGCCGTTACCAGGTAGCGCAAAGCAGAGCGGGCCTGGGTTATGGCTTGTAACCCGGGCCTTCGCTTACATCATTCCTGTCAAACTACTTATATCAGAAACACAATCCATTATGAAAAGAACTACTTTATTTTCCGCATTCATATTCGCTTTAAGCCTTACTGTTTCGTCGGTTTCATTCGCGCAGGTTAAGATTGGAAGCAATCCTGCGACAATTGACCCCAATAACAACCTGGAAGTGGAAGCCTCCACGCCGGGTAGAAAAACCGCAATCAACAAAACGACCGGACAAGTTACCATTACGGATGGTACGGAAGGTGCAGGGAAGGTACTTACTTCTGACGCCAATGGTGGTGCCAGCTGGCAAACGAGCGGGGTTGGATGCGCCAGCTTTGATGCGAGCGGGGCTAATACAACCACCCCTGTAAATAACGTTGGTGTATTTTTGCCTACTAAATTGATAGCCAATAGTGTTGCCTATTCGCCGTCGGGGGCTTACAACAGCACAACCGGGGAATACACTATCCCTGAGAATGGCTTCTACCTCTTTCACGGTTCGGCGGGTACTTATAATGTTGCGGCCGGCACTACTGGTACCCGAAACACCACCCTGCAATTGGTTTCAACTTCCAAGGGGCTTTTGAGTTATAGTGTTTCGTCGGAATTGTCTTATGGAGTGGGTGCTTGGCAGGAAGTAACATCTGCCAATTATTTTACCGCGGGCGATAAGGTCACGTTCCAGATAGATTCCGGTCATGTTAGCGGGGTGAAGCCTGATTCAGTAGATGTTCTTTCTATTTTCTTCTCAGGCACTCGCGTCGATTGCAACAAAAACTAGTATTCGACAAAGATTCTTTCAATCGTAATGCAACGGGTTATCAGGGGCCCAAATGCCATTAAACAGACGGACTAATGAAACAACAATATATCAATCCACCGGAAAAGAAATGGGCCAGTATGGTCATGCTGTCCGGTCTGCTACTATTCGGGCACGTATCCCAGGCGCAGGAAGGCAGCCAGGGGAATACGACGATTTTCGGGGGGGCCGAGATGACTTTTTTCAGTAACCACAACTTCGTGACCGGGGGCGGAGGTGCTCAGCCGGGCGTAATCCTGACCGAGCGTGCGGCAGGGAATTTCGGTGTACTCAACTTCGCAGGCGATAATCTCACATCCACCGGCGCGTCCGACGCAGGCTATGTGGATGGGTACGTACGCAAGTACGGGGCAGGCGCATTCGTGTTTCCGGTGGGCGACAATGGTTTCTTAGGGCAGTTCGCCGCGGCGGCCGATGGGGTCATGGGTGCGTATTTCCACGCCGATGCCAACACTGCCGTGACGAGCAACTTGTTCACAGGCTCCAACTATGCGCCGCTACCTACCGGCGGTCCGTTCCCGACCAGCAACATGGGAACGAATGTGGACGTGGTGAGCACCGTCGAATACTGGGATATTGACGGATCGAATGCCACACCGCTGACCTTGACATGGGACGCCGGAAGTGCTATCGGCACGTTGACCACCAATCAGCTCAACAAGCTCTCGATCGTTGGATGGGACGGTACCCAATGGGTGGCCATTCCTTCCAAAG
>NZ_JAHXBN010000066.1 GCF_019924045.1 Dyadobacter fermentans
CCAGATCAAAGCATTCGGTAACCTATTCGGTAACCTGCTTTGCTTACTAAATTAGGTTACCGAATGGACATGTTTGACAGAGGCGATTTTGACCAAGGTTTCTCAAACATCAATGTTTTTCTAACCTTAAACTGTGAGGAAGATGAATTTCAAACAGAACCTGACTGTACTCTTCTGGCTGTACAGACAAAAAGCGAAAGCAGATGGCAAAGCTCCTATTTACGCCAGAATAACAATCGACGGTAAGTACACCGAAATTTCAACAGGCAAGAAAGTAAATCCGGCATCCTGGGACTTGGATGCTAAACAGGTCACTGGCTCAGGACTGGAAGTAAAACTGGCGAACCAGAAACTGGCCCAACTGCAAACTGACATCGAACGGATCTTCAACGGTTTGCAAACGCAGTTCCCTGAGGTGACCCCGGCCATGGTCAAAAACGTTTACTTGGGCAAACCCGCCGTCGAGCAGCCTAAGCTTGCCAAACCGGCTGCAAAGAACGAGCAAACTGTACTGGAAGTCTTTGACGAGTTCATTGCTAAATTTGAAAGACGGGTTGAGCGGGAGAATGCTTCTTTCGAGACATTGAAGCATTGGCGTAGCACCAAGAAGAAGGTTGCCGGTTTTATCAAATATACCTTCGATCGCGAGGACATTTACTTTTCTTCCATTGGCGACACCTTTGCGGATGACCTCTATGACTATTTGACGCTACACGTTGCGAAACCGCTGGCCGAGGTAACAGCCCGAAAAGAAGTGAAATGGGTGCGTCAAATCGTCAAAATTGGCGTTAAAAAGAAATTTATCCCTTCCAACCCCATGGAAGGCTTCAAGTGTTCAGGTGGCGATGTAGAAGTAATCCCGCTAGAATTTTGGCAGGTCGAGAAAATCCAGCAAAAGCAGTTCACGGTGGACAGGATTTCTGAGGTTAGGGATGCATTCATTTTCCAGTGTTTCACCGGCTTTGCATATCAGGATATTTACGACCTCAGTCCCGAAAACGTCGTCCTGGTTGGGCCTAAAAAAGAACGCTGGCTTGTCAAGCACAGAGGTAAAACAGAGGTCGGCGAAATGGTACCCATTCTGCCAATCGTGGATCAACTAATACTAAAATATCAAGACCATCCTTACTGCATTGCAAACCGCAAGTTAATCCCGGTGAACAGTAACTATCGCTACAACGTGTATTTGAAGGACATTGCGCAGCTATGTGAAATCCGGGATGTTAGTGGAAACATCAGACGGCTGGATACGCATGACGCCCGGCATTTCTTCGCTGATATGATGCTTAACAACGGCGTTCCTCTGGAAGATGTCAGCAAAATGTTGGGGCATCGAAGCATCAGAACAACGATGCGCTACTGTCGAGTGAGAAAGTCAAGGATTAGCGCGAACGTTGCCCTCGTAAGGAAGAAATTGTTTACCAAGAACGGTAAGTTTCGACAGGCTTGTTAGAAATTATCATTAGGTGCGGTCGGATTAAATTCCGGCCGCACATGCGTAAAACGCGGGTCATAGTTGAGAGTACCATGCCTAAAACAATGATAACCTTATCTGCTGCTAATTCTGCCCGCCCGTCAACAATAATTCTTTGATCTAAATACTGGCCGAGATTCTAATGTTACTGTAAATCGGACTGAATCATCTACCATTCCAAGGCCCCCCAGTTACGAGGGACATTGGATCAACGCCGAAGCTGCACAAAATGTCACTTATGGTTATACGTTCACGCAGCTCTGACCGCAGTAGATGCAGTCCAGTATTTTACGATCAGCTCGATAAGATCCTTGATTTCATGGTACTCAGACGGTTTAACAAAAAAGCCTTGGGCTGATTCACAGTAAGCATCGATGACATGCTGATGATTTACTGAGGTTGTGAAATACAGGTAGGGTACACACTTCAAAGCTATATCTGCATTTTTCTTCAATTCAACCCGCAGCTCTAAGCCATTGAGTCTTGGTAAATTTATATCCGAAAGAATTAGGAAAGCTGGCTCCGAGGGCCCGTTGAGGTAGAGCAGTGCGGCATGTCCATCGGGGAAATAAATCCTTTTATTGGGAAAATTGAGCTCCTTGAAAACTTCTTCCAATACAAACTGATCATCCATATCGTCCTCGATGACAATAACTACGCCGCCTTTGTTCATGTGCTATGAGGGTTGGAAAATCTATATATTAAAAGAATCGTTCCTTGTTGATTATCAAAAAGAAACAAAAATGTTTTCCAGAATCACTTTATCGGTATAATCCAACCCTACGTTTTATCCGTAAATATTTGTTTCTCATCCCGGAGTCCCTTTTTCTTCGCCGCTGCAGACGTATCAGTGATCAAATTGCTGGACATCGATTAACCCCTTCTTTCACTATGAATGATATCCATAGTAGCTCAGATAAAAAAAACAAAATCGTATTGGTTGACGACAATGAAGATCTAGCGGCTATCACCTCCCTGCTTTTGAAGGTTCTGGGATTTGAAGTTGCCTTTTGCCATGATGGTAGAAAATGCCTCGAACTTGTCGAATCCACTAACCCGGACATTGTCATCCTCGACATTGATATGCCCGGGATGGACGGCTATCAAGTCTGCAACCTTCTACGGGCCCATGAGATCGGTCGTAACTTGCCCATCTTGGCCTACACGGCGAGGGACGAATACTCTTTTAACCAAGAGAACAAAGCTCATTGCTTTGACAATTACATGCAGAAGGGAATCGAGCACACGAAGATGGCTGACATTATCTGGAAATTCCGGCGAAACAGAGCCAGCATTCCGCGGAACTTGAGCCAGCGGTCGCTTGGTATGGAAGAGTTTAAAATTAGTTAGTTTTTGTCTTTCTCAATGAGCTTCCC
>NZ_JAHXBN010000067.1 GCF_019924045.1 Dyadobacter fermentans
GAATTGATGTCGGCCATGCTGTCGTATTCCTCTTCGGTGGTATCGCCGAACGGCTTTTTAAGCACTTTCCCAACCGTATTGATCGCAATGTCAACTCCTCCGAAGGCGGCCAGGGCCTCATCAAAAAATCGGGTGATATTGTCAATTCGGGTTAAATCCCCCTGAAAAAGAAACCCCTCTGCCCCGGCGGCTTTCACATCGGCCAGTGTGGCTTCCGCTTCTGGCCGGGAACTTTCACTGTTGTAATGAATGGCAAGCCTGGAAACTCCCTTCCTGGCGAGGTTGCGAGCGAGCAAGCCACCCAGATTCTTTCCTCCACCGGCGATTAACGCCGTCTTGCCCCTGAGATCGCTTTTTAGCATAATCCTG
>NZ_JAHXBN010000068.1 GCF_019924045.1 Dyadobacter fermentans
GGGAAACAAATGCCGTCAGGCATGTAATATTGGTAGAAACGCAAATGGGCCGATTGCATAACAATGCCGTCAGGCATGTAACAACGATGCGCTGTTGTTGCATGCCTGACGGCATTTCCTGAAATACCATCGGAATCTGCTACCAATATTACATCGCTACGCGATTTTGGCGACAAGATATTTACGTCGATACATTGTCTAGCCTCTTGCTTTTGGCTACCCTTGACAATGCCTGCCTACCCTTGATAATGCCCTACCATTCTTGACGACGGGTTGTCAGGAATTGTCAGATGTGGTTAGGTGTGGTTAAATCTGGTCAGGGTTGGTCATTTGGCGGTAGTTATAATTAAGTATGGTTCGTTTTTATTGATTGGGAAACAAATGCCGTCAGGCATGTAATATTGGTAGAAACGC
>NZ_JAHXBN010000069.1 GCF_019924045.1 Dyadobacter fermentans
GTAGATATTCCTGCGAAAGTACGCCAGCGTTCCTGAGCAAAGGTCGCCAAAAATTCCTGGGCAAAGTACGCCACCTGAAAGTGGCTTGACATCACTGAGCGAGAGTGATGATTAAACTTAGTGATTTTTTCTTTTTCTCAGCGATTTTCCAGTTAAAGCGATTCTGTGAGCGGATGCGGAGAGCCGGTCCATAATGGCGTCAGCCAGCGTAGGTTCGTCAATGAAGTTGTACCAACTGTCTACCGGCAGCTGCGAGGTGATAATCGTCGAACCATTCCCATAGCGGTCTTCAAGTATGTCGAGCAACGCGATTCTGGCGTCATTGGTGAGTTGTTTTAACCCGAAGTCATCCAGGATCAGCAGTTTGTTGGCCGACACAGCCCTGATCCATTTCAGGTATGTGCCGTCGAGCCGGGCCTGTGCCAGGGCGTCCAGGAATTTGTTCATGCCAAAGTATTGGGTGCGTATTCCCAACAGACAAGCGCTCCGGCCTAAGGCGCAGGCTAAAAAGCTTTTACCACAGCCGGTAGCACCCGTTATCAAGATATTCTCGCCCTTTTCGATGAACATTCCGTCGGACAACCTAAGCACCTGTTCCCTTGTAATTCCTCTTTCGGGCGTGCACAGGATATCTTCCGGCAGGGCGTGATACCGGAGTTTGCTGGCTTTAAGATACTTGGAGGTCTTTGCATGCTGCCGGTATTCGACTTCGGCCTGGGTGATCATCGCAACCAGGGAATGGACATCGACCAGTTCATGGACGGGCAGTGAGAGAACGGACTCATAGCGTCTGGCCATTCCAGACAGTTTAAGTGACCTTAAAAGGTCCAGGGTGTTTTCAGTATTCATTTTGAACAGGTTATTGTAAAACAATTATTCTTGATAAGCGGATGCGCCCCGCACATTAGGGTGATCGGGAATGCGGTATTCTTTGTTGTCCATGTCTTCAAGCCGGTCCATGTTATGGTCCAGGATGTTTTTCACAGCGGTGTAACTGAACTTGTAGCCTGTCAAGGCGCGCTTACAGGCATTTTCCACCCGGATGGCCCCGTAGGACTTGATCAATCTGAGCAGGCCCAGACAAGACGTATATGATTGATCGATGATCAGTTTACTGTCCATGACTTTTTTGAAAAGCTCATAGGTACACGGGCCGTTTTCACTGGCTTTTCTCAGATAGTATTCCGGGTCCCAGCCTTGTTGTTTGGACACCACCCGATGGGCTTGCGGCATGTGCTCTTTCAAGGTGGTGTATCCATGACTGCGGTAGTTCCTGCTATGCAGAGCAATCCGCTGGTTATCGTGATAGATCTCCACGGTGTCTTCGCAATAAGCGATCCTGACCTCCTTGCCGATATATCGGAACGGGACGCTGTAAAAGTGCCAGTCTTCACCGATGACCACATGATAGTTCTTTTGGACTTTGGCTTTGGTGTAGTGCCGCACCCGGTAGGGTGATTCCGGCAAGGGTTGAAGATGCGGTGCTTCCTGGTCTGTGAACAGCTCGAGGCGACTGAACGCCTTTTTCTGGAAGTTCATCTGGTGATGCAGTGCCAGCTTCTCCTTAATGGCGGCATTTAGCGCAGCCAGACTATGGAAGGTCTCATTCCGTAATTGGGCGTAAACGCGCCGGTAAGTGATTTTTACGAAGTTTTCAACCGCTGCTTTGTCCTTGGGCTTATGCGGCCGGGCAGCATACAAGGCGATATGGTTATGATTGGCCCACTGTTCGAGCATATCGGTAAATGCGGGTTCATAACGAGAACTTCGCGATACCCACTGTTTCATGTTGTCGGATTTAACCCCGAGCGGGACGCCTCCAAAGTAAGCTAGTGCATTGTTGAGCGCTTTTACGACTTGTGCCAGTTTCATATTGGGCAACGCTTCCACATAACCGTAGCCGCTAAAAGGGAGCACCGCAACAAAGACAGGGCATGCGATCAGCTCACCGCTTGAAGGATCGACATAATAGAGCAGGTCGCCAGCAAAATCGACTTGCATCATCTTGGCCGGATGATGCTCAAAATGCATGGTTGCCTGGGCAATTTTGAGCTGATCCTGTAAAAGCTTACAGAACCTGGAGTATTGCAGACCGTCGGGGTTCTCTTTGATATATTCTTCCCAGAGGACCAACCGGGTAACACCTGTACGATGCTTTAACTCATAGGTAAAGTAGTCGATCTGACTGTAAAAATGAGCTTTTCTGGGATCAGCGTCCTCCGGCGGACTTACCTTTTCGAGGCTGACCAGGCGCTCCAAGTCCTGATCTCTCACCAGTAGAAGTTCCTGGAAGCTAAGGCCGGTGCGCAGCAGCTTCTGCTGATACAACCCGATGGTCTTCCTGGATATTTTTACTTGCTTTTCAATGTTGCGAATAGATACGCCTCGTTCAAGGAAAATAAGTATCTGACGTAATTTATGCATGCTCAGAGGTCTATTTGCCATTCCATGAAGGTTTAGGTGACTCCTAAACATATGGTAATGGGCGGTTAAACCCTCTGCTCAGTGGCGTACTTTCAGCAGGAATAAGTGGCGTACTTTGGAGAGGAATCTTCCTTTTCCAGGGATCCGGAATTCCGAAAACTCACATTTAAGCACGCCAAAATCCGCTACTTTACCGCCAGCTTAGTGGCGTACTTTGCCCAGGAATAAATGGCGTACTTTCGGAGGAATCGTGGCGTACTTTGGAGAGGAATATCCA
>NZ_JAHXBN010000070.1 GCF_019924045.1 Dyadobacter fermentans
AATTCATTCACTTGCAGCCAGGTTTACAAATCAACCCTTCCGGAAATCCGGAAGGGTGATTTTTTTACTCAACGTATGCCGACCATCGGCAATATCTTATACAATTATTTCACCCGGGCTCAAAACCGTTATTTCATTGTCTGTGAATACGATGCTTGACTTCCATTGGGGTTTTACCGAAGAATTTTCGAAATTCTCTGCTAAAATATTTGCTATCCTCATAACCGATTGACGCAGCCACTTCATTCACGGGATAAATTCCCGCCTCCAATAGCTTCATCGCCCTCTCCATTCTGATTTTCTTAACAAACTCATTTACTGTTGTACCTTTAAGGGATCTGAGTTTACGATAAAGAACAGAAACACTTATACCTATTCGAAAAGCCATATCTTTAACACCAAAATTGGGATCAGAGATATTTTCAAATACCATCTGTTCTAATTTGGCCAGAAACCGGTCACTTATTTCATCCATTTCCGATTGAACAGCCATTTCTTGTGCAAGTCTGCCACGCATTGCATTCCGTAACCGCACCAGGTTTTCTATTTTCAACGTCAGCACATGGCTGTCGTATGGAGCGGAAATATAGCCATCGGCCCCTGCTTGTAAACCCGCCGTCCGTTGCTCGATCGGCCCCAGCAAAATAACAGATACGTGGCCTGTATATGCGTCAGATTTCACTTGCCGACATACCGACAATCCGCCGTACGAAGGATCGGAGATGTCATAGACCATCACGTCAGGCTTCAATTCTCTGGCCATCGCAAGGCCCTCTTGATCACTATTACTTTCCATCAGCTGGAAGTTCTTAGCCAGCGCTTCACTCCCTAAACTACTCCGAATAATACTTTTGTCAATAATCAGAACCGGTCTCCTATCTTCCGAATTCATAACACTTGCAATGTGTAATAAGTTGTACTGTAAATAAAAAGTGGGCTACAAATAATAAACACCTATTGTAATGGCCAGCAATCAATAGAATGATAAATGTGGCTTTTAATGAAGATGGACAAACATAGTTCAACGCCCACTCGCTACCAATGGGTTAGAGACATAAACTGAGCATAAACACAAAATTCCCATCAAATAGGTAAGATTTCCTACCATCGTAAGCAGACTGAATTATCCGCAGTTCACCATCCCTCAAACCGGCGAAATATCCTTAAATATGTCACTGTTAATGTGATTTATTTTTTCAATCGAAATGAAAAATAATCGCACTAAAATGACAATTTCATCTCCCCCACCTTAAAAAATAAAGCGACAATTTAGGCCAACAAAAACCCTGATCGGGCACAACCAACTTAAAAATCATCTTACAATTCAATCTACAATACCTACCACATACATGAGAAATCATAACATCCAGGAAGACTATGTAATGGCCATCGTAGATAACCGACCGATGTATAGAGCCGGCATTAAAGCGGGGGTCGAACTGATGAGGCCGGAGTTCAGATTTTCGGAGCACGATTCATGTACTGACCTACTATTGGATGGGCAGGCTGCCGGCTCTGCCTATATCATGATCAGCGTCAAGAATATGTCGGATAAAGCCATTATCAGCAACATCAAAAAATTAAGGTTGCTGCAAGAGACGTCCAAGATTGTTCTTTATGGCTACCAGCAACCGATTCTCAACATTATTGGCTTCTTTCAGGAAAAAATCAATGGGTACCTCCCTGACAATTTCACGGATAGTGAACTCAGGGAATGTATGACGGCTCTGGCAGCAAACCGGATTTATATCAACATGGAAATAGCCATTGAATTGATGATTACTCCCCGGCCGGTTCGATCCAAAAAGAAGTCTGTGCTAACCCTGACCGAAACCAAGGTTGCAAATCTCTTGGTCAGAGGACTAAGCCCATCGCGTATCGCCAAAGAAATGGACAGAAAAATATCTACGATCAGCACGATCAAATCCAATATTTTGAGAAAGACACAGGTCAGCAACGTAATCGACCTCGCACAGGTAATGCAAAAGGCGCTGAAAGAAGTAAGCATCTGATATAACATGCCAATATGAATGTCAACCGCCACAGATAACGTATATCAATATACGAATATGAATATTGATTAAGGTAACCACAAGTGTGCCGGCAAAGTAAGA
Organism: Dyadobacter fermentans; assembly: GCF_019924045.1. Classification (GTDB taxonomy): domain Bacteria; phylum Bacteroidota; class Bacteroidia; order Cytophagales; family Spirosomataceae; genus Dyadobacter; species Dyadobacter fermentans_A. The sequence goes on from NZ_JAHXBN010000070.1 coordinate 2,115, forward strand.
ACCCTGCCGGCACCTGTTATCACAATATTCACCGGCCAGATCACCCTGAATCCGGCCTCACATTGTTCCTACCGTGTTGTGTATCCGCCGTTAGCGAATATGGTCTGACCGGTAATCCACCAACCCTCTGATACCAGAAACTCCACCAAAGGAGCGATGTCCCTGATGTCGGTCAATCCGCCGAGCGCGGCGGCCGATTTATGGTAGGCAACCGCATCGTCGCTTTCCTGACCGTAAAAGAACGGGGTGTCCATCGGGCCAGGTGC
>NZ_JAHXBN010000007.1 GCF_019924045.1 Dyadobacter fermentans
TGCATTACCGGCGTGCACGAGGTACTGCGCCGCCAGGGACTGATGGATGGCATCTGGACGCTGAACCCCAAAGAAACGCTTTCGCCGGGCCAGGCCGAAGAAATTACGCGCGTAATCGACGCCTATCCGCAACTCGTCGACGATGTGTTCGTGGCCCGCTTTCTTGAAAATGAAGTAAATGTAATCTGATGGATTTCTTCCGTTCCATACCGGTTTGGATAGCTGCCTTTGCGGCGGTATTCGTGACAGGCGGTCGCGATGCGACAGCGCCGCAACGCCCCGTCGAACCTGATTCTTTGTCCCTTTCCGTGCACGTGCACGTAGTGGCTTCCGGCCTGAATGTACCTTGGGAGATGGTCTGGGGACCGGATAACTGGATCTGGTATACCGAGCAGAGCGGCAGCATCAGCAGGCTCAATCCGAAGACAGGAGAGAAGCAGCTGCTCGTGAAAATCGACGAGGTGTATCGCCACCGCTCACTAGGCCTGCTGGGAATGGCTTTGCATCCTGATTTTCCTCGGAAGCCCTATGTATATGTGGATTATACCTGCAAGAAGGATTCGGCGATCACAACGAAGTTGGTCCGTTTCACTTACCGGCAGAATCGCCTGGCCGACCCGCTGACGATGCTGGAAATCCCCGCGCACACGGGTCATAACGGCTCGCGGATCGTGATTTCCCCCGACCGGAAATTGATGTTCGCCACGGGTGACGCGGTTACCATCACCAACGCGCAAAATACAGGCTCACTGAATGGCAAAGTGCTCAGAATGAATCTGGATGGAAGCATACCGGCTGATAACCCGATCAAGGAAAGCCTTGTATGGTCCTGGGGGCACCGCAACATCCAGGGGCTGGCCTACGGGCGGAACGGTATCCTGTACAGTTCAGAGCACGGCGATGCGGTCGAAGACGAACTGAATATCATCCGTAAGGGCCGGAACTACGGCTGGCCGAAGGTCGAAGGCTTTTGCGATCAGCCCTATGAAAAGGCATTCTGTGATTCGCTGAGGATAACGGAGCCCGTCAAAGCCTGGACCCCTACGATCGCCCCGGCGGGTATCGCTGTTTACGAGGGCAGGCTGTTCCCTGAATGGAAAGGGGCGATCCTGCTCACGACTTTGAAGGAAGCCGATTTGCGGGTGCTGAAAACGGACGCGAAAGGCGAAAGCATTGTGTCGGAAAGTATTCCGCTGGATGCGAGCTATGGCCGCCTGCGTGCGGTGTGCGTGGCCCCCGACGGCAGCATTTACGTTTCGACCAGCAACCGCGACTGGAATCCCGGCAGCGGTTTCCCCAAACCAGAGGATGACCGCATCCTGCGCATTACGCGCGGTACACAGGCGGACCTGCTCGCCCGCAAAGCGCAAAGCCAGGCCGTGACTGATAACGTTTCGAATGGCGCCAGGCTTTATCGCCAATACTGCGCATCGTGCCACAAGCCCGACGGTAAAGGCGTCGCTGGTACTTTTCCGACCCTGCACGGCACGCAGCAGGTGAAAGATAAGGACCAATTTGTACAAATTATGCTAAATGGCCTTTCGGGGAAGATAACTGTCCAAGGCGAAGAGTTTGATCAGCATATGCCCGCGATGGGCTTTCTGCCCGATGAGTCCATTGCCGAGATCGGGACTTATGTACGGCAGTCTTTCAACCAGGACCTCGACCCCGTCAGTGTCAGCGATGTTGCCAAGATGCGGATCAAGTAATCAATTTGCCCGGTTTCGGGCACGCGCACGTCACCAATTGTATATTTAGTTAAACCCAAATACCCTATGATCCAAATGAAGTTTTACCTGAAAAGGCCGCTGTTGGCGATGATGCTGACGCTGGCCTTGTGTATGTCGGGCCGGTTACGGGCCCAGGATGCCGGCAATGTGTCGGGAACGGTAGTGGATAGCGTTGGCAACGCCACTTTACCCGGAGTGAGCGTGGTTATCAAAGGTACCAGCAAAGGTGTTACTACGGATGTGGATGGTAAATTCCAGATTCAGGCTGCACAAGGCGATGTACTTACGTTCTCGTTCATCGGCTACAAAAAAGTCGAGGTGCCGGTGGGCAATCAAACGGTGATTAGGGTGGTGCTGCGGCAGGACAATACCGTTCTAGACGAGTTGGTGGTAGTTGGTTATGGTACGGTGAAGAAAAGTTCGGTGACTGCATCTGTGGCAAAGGTCGAGAACACCGTCCTTGATCAGATTCCCGTCGGCAGGCCAGAATCGGTACTGGCGGGGCGGCTTGCCGGGGTGAACGTAACCCAAAACAATACCTCGCCGGGCAGCGCGCCGCTGATCCGTATCCGCGGTGCGAGCTCCATCGACGCGGGTAACGACCCGTTGGTCGTAATTGACGGCTTTCCCGGTGGGAGCCTCGGCAGCGTGAGTACCAACGACATTGAGTCAATCGAGGTTTTGAAGGACGCTTCTGCGGCGGCCATCTACGGTTCACGCGGCGCGGGCGGGGTGATTATCGTTACCACTAAAAAGGGCAAATCGGGTAAGGCTAAATTCAATTTCAATGCATACGCCGGTGTGGCCAACGCCAAAGGGCATAAGGACTGGATCACAGGCCAGGAATATTACGACTACGCGGTGCGCTACCAGAACCGCGAGTACAAATGGATCGGCGGCGACATCAGTATCCCGGTGTGGGGAGACTCCCGCCGGCCGAATGCCTACCAGGTGAGCGACGTTTTGAAAAACGGTAACAATGTGGTTTGGGAAGACGCAGTCATGCAAAGCGCTGCCATTCAGAACTACAACCTGTCGGTGGGTGGAGGAAACGACCATGTGCGGTATTACGTATCGGGTACGCTGAAAGATGAGAAAGGGACTTTGAAAAACACCTGGTACAAGAACTACGGCTTGCGTGCAAATGTGGACGTGACCGTCAATTCGGTGGTGAGCCTGGGTTTCATGCTGAACCCGTCATATTCGAAACGCCGCTTTGCATCTGCGGACATTAACAACTATGTGAAGTTCCCCAGCTTCGTGGCTGTGCAAAATCCGGACGGTACCTATCCGAACGCGCGTTCGTATTGGGGCGCGGTGGTGAGCGGGCAGGCCAATCCGATGGCCACGCTGGACGGCAGCTACTATTTCGGTACGACCGTTAACAACCTGGGCGAAGCGTTTATCAACCTGAACCTGGCCAAAGGCCTTTCATTCCGGTCTTCGTTGAGCACCAACCTCGCCTCGAACACCACCGATCGCTTCCAGGCCTCCTGGGCGACCAGTACCGGCCTGAACTCCGGTTCGCAGGCGCTGAGCTCGACTACCAGCATTGCCAATGAGAACGTTTTGAGCTACACCAATACTTTCAAAGGCATTCACAATGTGAGTGCGATCGCCGGTGCTTCCTACCAGAAGTATAATTCGAGCAGCTCCTCGCTGGCGGCGGTGAACGGTTCTTTCAATAATGATATCATCCATACGCTCAATAATGCGATCATCAACCCTTCGGCTTCGGCCTCGTCCAGGTCGCAATGGGGATTGATTTCTTATTTCAGCCGGGTGAATTACGGATTTAAAGACAAATATCTGCTTTCTGCCTCGATCCGTACGGACGGCAGCTCGCGGTTCGGTCCCGACAACAAATGGGGGTACTTCCCGTCGGCCTCCGTGGCATGGCGCATTTCGCAGGAGGATTTCATGAAAAATGTCCGCCCCGTAAGCGAGTTGAAACTACGCGCGAGCTTTGGAGCTACCGGTAACTTCAACATCGGCGATTTTGAATACCTCGGACAAATCGGCGATGTATACTACTCGCCCAACAATACCCTCACCAAAGGCCAGACTCAAATCTCTTACGGTAACAATAGCCTGAGCTGGGAGAAAACCAAAAGCTACGACTTCGGGCTGGAACTGGGTCTGTTTCGCAACCGGGTGAACCTGGTGCTGGATTATTATGACAAACGCACGAGTGGGCTGCTTTACAATGTGTCGATCCCATCGGTGACCGGCTTTACCAGCTCGTTATCCAATGTCGGCAGCGTGAGCAACAAAGGTTTTGAAATTGAACTGACCACAAAAAACCTGGTAGGGGAGTTCAAATGGGAGACTTCATTCAATATGGCCAGGAACGTGAACAAAGTCGAAGACCTGGGTGGCGTGCAGGAGCGAATTACCACCGATACTTATGGAATGGGCTGGATTCTGCGTTTGGGTCAGCCGATGTTCTCCTATTATGGCTACAAGATCGTAGGCGTGCTGCAAAATGCGGAGGATGTGAAGAACTCGCCGGTCCTGGCCGGATCGGTGCCGGGTAACCCCAAGTTCCAGGATGTGAACGGCGACGGCCAGATCACCTCGGCGGATAAAGTGATTTTGGGCAACTTTCAGCCCAAGGCCTATTTCGGTTTGATCAACAACTTCGCTTACAAGGCATTTGACCTGAGCATTGCCATGCAGGCTTCGGTGGGTGCCAAAATGTACAATTTTGAAAATGAATATTATCAGGGGGCATTGCTGGGCGCGATGCGCCGCTCGCTGGTAGATACGCAGTGGTGGTCGGAAGCCGAGCCCGGTAATGGCATGGTTCCCGCTAGCTCGTTGAGCAAGCTGACTTACCAGTCCTCGTCGGATGCCTATATCGAGGACGCTTCATTCCTGGCCGTCCGCAATATCAACCTCGGTTATACGGTGCCTTCCACTGTTTCGCAAAAGCTGCGTTTGTCGGGTCTGCGCGTGTATGCCTCGCTTGCAAATCCGTTCATGTTTACCAAAAAAGGTTTTCACGGCTACAATCCGGAGGGTTACACCGGTGGTGAAATTGCCGGCACGGCCAGCAAGCCAGGCTTTAACAATGGAGCGGCGCCGATCAACCGTGTGTATACGCTGGGTCTCAATTTCAACTTTTAATGCTTGAAAATCGGAATATGAAAATCACAAAACATATTAAAACCGGCCTGACTCTGATGATATTGGGCCTGACCAGTTGTGAAGACAAGCTGCTGAACCTCACACCGGAATCGGTGCTCACGCCGACGAACTTCTATAAAACCGCCAACGATATCAACCAGGCTGTACTGGGCGTGTATAACTCGTTGCAAACCCGCCGCCAGACCGATTACCTGCTGATGGAAGTGCCGGCGGATAATCTGTACATGTCGGCCAACACCACTATCGCCGGATCCAACGACATCGACTTCCTGACTGTGAATGCGGACAATGCATTGACAGCCGCATTCTGGAACACGACCTACAATGGTATTTTCCGGGCTAATGCGGTGTTGCTCAACATCGACACGCCTACCAACTACGGAGCAGGATTGAAGGACCAGTACATCGGTGAAGCCAAGTTTATGCGGGCGCTACTTTATTTCGACCTCGTGCGGGTTTTTGGTGGTGTCCCCAAAGTCGTCGATAAAATTTCGATTCCGGAAGCGGCCGCATTGCCGAAATCGACCGAGGACGAGATTTACTCGCTGATCATCGAGGACCTGACTGACGCGATCGCTAAACTTCCTGCACGGAAGTCCATCGCCACCGGACGGGCCAGCAAGGGCGCGGCTACCGGGTTGCTAGGCAAAGTGTATGTGTACCGACAGGATTGGGTCAACGCGAAAACGCAACTGGAAAAGCTTGTGAACGAACAGGACTACAAACTCGTGAGCGATTTTGCCTCACTCTGGAAGCTCGAATCGGAGGACAATGACGAGGTACTGTTCACAGTCAAGTATGTGGACGGAACCAATGGTCAGAGCCTTTCGACATCCTACACGCCCAACGGCGGTCTTGTCGGGATCGCCGACCGCGGCGCGGAGACCTCCCTGCCGTCGTGGAGTCTGATGAAAAAATATGAAGCGGGCGACAAGCGTAAAGCGGCCACGGTTCAGGAATGGTGGACTTCGCCCGCACAGCCCAACGCTGAGCCGATTTACTACCCGTATGTGAGTAAATATGCCGTCAAGCATTCCTATGGCGCGTCGGGTATCGATATCCCTGTGCTGCGGTATGCCGACATTTTGCTGCTGTATTCCGAAGCACTTTTCAAATCGGGTGATAAGGCTGGTGCATTGATTCAGCTTAATAAAGTCAGGGAACGCGCTTTCGGAAATGCAACACATAACTACAAAGGCACCGAGGTTGCCGATTTGATGGATCTGATCCTGAACGAGCGGCAACTGGAACTCGCCTACGAGCATGAGCGCTGGTTCGACCTGGTGCGCACCGGCAAGTATCTGACCGTGATGAAGCAGGAAGAACGCCTGTACAATTATGCGGCAAAAACACCCGTGGTAGTGAATCTAGCGCCCAAGGATTTCATGAAAATATACCCGATTCCGCAAGCGCAGATCGACCTGTCGAGCGGTTTGAAGCAGAACAACGGATATTAAGCAGTTAATTCGACGTCCATAGCCGGCAACAACCGGCTATGGGCAGTCTCTACCTAAACCCTTATTTTTACAGATTTCTCAATCTTTAACTTCCCGAATCCGTGAAATACCAGCACCTGTTAGCGATTCTCTTGGTCTTGGGCACCGCACTTTGCGCAATGGGTCAGCAAGACGATACCAAGGCCTTGCAAAAGGCCATCGACCGTGCCGCTCAAAAGGGGACCAACCGCCTGGAAATTCCTGCCGGACATTACCTGCTCTCGGCTCCGTTGCTGATCCCTTCCAACTTCACGCTCGTCGCGGATAAAGGGGCTTATCTCGAATTAAAGAAGTCGTCGAACCAGTATTTGCTTCGTAACAAGGACATTGTTAACGGCAACGAAAATATTAAGGTCTTTGGCGGGAAGTGGAATGGCAACGCCTGGACGCAGACGCGCACGATTCGCGACAAGGTCGAAAACTCGGACTTCTGTTTCGGATTTTTCTTTTATAAAGTCAAAAACCTGGAAGTAGGTAAGTTGCAGATTGACAGTACCCGCAGTTGGGGGATTGCCTATATGGAATGCGACAGCGTGCATATCCACGATATCAGGTTTCAGCAAAACCCCTTTCGCGACGCCCGGTTCACCAGCGCATTGAACCATAATGGCGACGGCGTGACCGGAGGAGGGAACAACGTGCTCATCGAGAATATTTCGGGTTTTACCAACGACGACCTGATCGCATTCGCGTCGGGCGGGGCCAGTTTTCAGGGTAAAATGTCGCCGTTTCCAGCCAGAAACTACGAAAATGTAACGGTCCGCAATATCTTCCCGGAAAGCATTTACGATTCCATTCCCGCATTGAAAGGCGTTGCATTCTACACATTCGGTCGCACACGCGTTTCGAACATCACAATTGACAATATCAAAGGCAACACGGCCGCGGCCTCGGTGTTGTTTTACAGCCTGTTCGATCAGAAAGGCTATTTTTCCAACGTGAACATTTCCCATATTGAAGGCACCAACGTTTATTCCCGGTCTGAGCATCCGGATTTACACGCCTCGTACGCGGCAATTACATTCAAAAACTCGGAAATTGACAGGCTGGTCATCGACAGGGTTGCCAGACTCGAGCACCGGTATGCAGAACCAACGTTGCGGTTTGACGACAAGATGGACGTACGTGAGCTTCACATCAGCAATGTTTCGACGATTTACAAGGGGTTGAGCAGCAATGCTTTTATCGATTTCGGGAAAGCGAAAATTTCCAAAATCAGGCTGTCGGACATCGAACTACTAAGCAACCCATAGGAAATCTGCCGGGCGGTCATTACAAATATACTTCCCCGCGCATCAAATGCCTGGAAAGTGCTTCGCGGGCCTTTTCCAGGTCTGCATTTCGAATAGCCGCTAAAATTTCCCGGTGTTCCTGATCGGTCAGCAGGTAGTCGTCCAGGTGGCTCTTGATCTTGCCGAGTTTTTGGTGAAACAAGGGAATGTTACTCGAATGGTAGATACCCGCGATCTTCTGATTGCCTGATGCCGCGATCAGTGTTTCGTGAAATTTCATGTCCGCTTCCAGGGCTCCGCCATAATAACCCCTTTCTACCATGGCGGTAAACTCGTCGCAAATTTTGGAAAGCTCGTCCAGATCCTCTTTGCTGATTTTGACAATCGCGATTTCCAACGCACCCAGTTCGAGAACCTTCCGCAATTCCCGGATCTCGGTCACATTCTCGTCAGTAAACGATTTGACGAAATAGCCGCCTTTTTCGCCTGGTACCACCAACTGTTCTCCTAACAATCGGGTGAGGGCTTCTCTAACCGCTGCCCGGTTGACATCCAGTTTTTTCGCCCATTCATCTTCGCGGAGCCGGGCACCGGCCACAACCTGATTGGACAATATGCGTTTGCGAATTTCATTATAAGCCGTAGTGGCTTTCGAGACATCCTTCATGTAGTAATTTTTGCTTCAAGGAAGTAAAAATAGCGCTCAAAGCGAGCTATTTTCACGCATTTACCTGACGAAATAATGGGGCCTGTATCCCTGAAATGGAGTGTTTTTGCAAACAAAAAGCGAACCGGCCAGAGGCTGCTGTTGGAGTTCGTTGCCAGTCAGGCCGATGCTAGCCGAGGTAATGTAAAGGTCACGTAAATCCGACCCGCCAAATGTGCAGGAGCTTACCTGACTTACCGGTAATGCTATTTGATCAAGGATGATGCCGGTCTCGGGGGAGACGCGGATAACTTTGCCGCCACCCCACAAGGCAATCCAGAGCATACCTTCCGTGTCGATCGTCATGCCATCAGGAATGCCGTTTTGGCGTGGTATTTCCAGAATTGTACGGGAGTTGCAGATTTTGCCTGTGGTCACATCGTAGTCATAAGCAACCACATTTTGGGCCAGCGAGTCGATAAAGTAGAACGTTTGTTGGTCCGGGCTCCATGCGAGCCCGTTGGAGCAGCCGACTCCCGAGATCTTTGCCGATACCGAACGGTCTCTGTCCAGACAGTAGAGTTTACCTGCACCCGGCTCGTTTTGAACTGACATGGTGCCTGCCCAAAAACGTCCGGCAGGATCACATTTGCCATCATTGAAACGGTTTCCGGGTAAATGCCGTTCAGGGTCTGCGAGTGGAACTTGCGTTTTGTCCCGCAGATTGATCAGGAAAAAGCCGTTTTGCAGGGCTGCTACCAGCATGCCTGTCTCTTCCAGCGCTATTGATCCTGTTTGTTGACCTGTGAAATACTTGGAGTGGCTACCCGAATCAACACAGAACTGATGAATATTGCCCTCGGTGACATCAACCCATAACACGCTTTGACTTGCCACGTCCCATACCGGGCCCTCTCCTAAATGACAGCGGAAACTACCCGCAACTTCCCAATTCATGATCGCCGGGTAGATACTGATCGAAGGTAAAACTTAATTATTGTATGCAAATATAACCAAATAATGTAAACAAAAAAAGCTGATATGATGACTTCTGCAGTGCTGTAATTACCAATCAACACCTTCCAGCACGGCAGCTTCGCCTCTAAGCAAATGTTTGTTTAATAAAGCTTCGGCCGAATCCAGGTCGTTGGCTTTGATAGCTTCCAGGATTTGCCGGTGCTCCGTGTCGGTGAGCTCGTAGTCATCCATGTGTGACTGGGCTTGTCCCAGCTTTTGATGAAAAAGGGGAATGTTACTAACCTGATACAACATTTTTAACTTCTCGTTTCCGGCACTGGCGATCAGCGTCTCGTGGAATTTAATGTCTGCTTCGCACGCGCCCCCAAGATAGCCGCGCTGTATCATCGTAGAAAAGTCGTCACAGATTTCTTCGAGCTTGGTGATCACCTGCGGGTCTCTGTTCTGCAAGATCAGCCTGAGCGCGCCAATTTCGAAAATTTGCCGCATCTGGCGTATTTCCTTGACGTCCTGAGCTGTGAGCGATTTGACGAAATAGCCGCCCTTCTCGCCGAAAACGATGAGCTCTTCCCCTAAAAGCCGGGTCAGTGCTTCGCGGACAGATATCCGGCTGACTTCCATTTTTTTAGCCCAGGCATCTTCTTTCAGCCTGCTGCCCGCCGAAAGCTGGTTGGAAAGGATTTTTCGCCTCAGTTCAACGTATACCTTGCTGGCCTGTGAGTCCTGTTTCATTGTGTATACAAAAAGTATTAATTCAAATAAACGAATTTATACAGTTAATACCTATTGGGGCACAGCCCTCATTGGTCAGGCAAAACGAATATAGAAAAACAGTACGGCAGCTGTAATAAGGGCCCACCAGTAAAACGGGTTGCGAATGCCGCGCTGCTGGTCACGTTCTTCCGGCAGCAGGCGAAGGCTTTCGCGGTTCCAGATCAAGCCGGAGAGCTCGCCTTCCGGCTTGGGCTTGGTCATCATACTTACCACCAAGCACAGCAGCATACATATCCAGAACACGATACCCGTTCTGTTGAAAAAAGGCATCTGCGGGAAGGAAAACTCAATCAGCAGCGAAAGCGGGATGGTCAAAACCCCGGCAGTCAATGCGCCTGCCTGCGTGGTTCGTTGCCAGAAAATTCCCATCAGGAACATGGTCGCGATTCCCGGGGTGAACAATCCATACGCATTCATCAGGTAAATGAAAACCGGCTTGTCGGAATAGTTCATCAACAGTCCTGTACAGAGGATACCCGCCACCACAATGAGCGTCCCGGCTATACGACCGAAGCGGACGGCCTGGCGGTCGGAGGCATTTTTGGCGAAATGGGGCAGGTATACATCGACGGTCAAGATGGTCGTGCAGGAATTGATCGCGCCGGACAAATGCGACATAACGGCGGAAATCAGTCCGGCCATGACCAGCCCCACCAGCCCCGAAGGTAGTAGCTTGGCTACCAGAATTGGGAAAAGCAGGTCCGGGTTATCCAGGTGCGGGATCAGCCGGGGAGCGACGAGCGCGGGTATGGTAATGATAAGTGGCACCAGGAATTTGAGATAATCCCCGAAAATGACGCCCATCCGCGCATGCCATTCGTTCTTGGCGGCCAGCACGCGCTGCACGATGAATTGGTTGGTGGCACAATAGAAAATACTGATACAAAGCAGGCCGCCGAGGTACATCGTCCATGGGAAATCCGGGTCGTCCGAAGGTAGTATCAGCTCCCAGTCCTTGGTGGTTGCCAGCACGGACTCGACGCCCCCGGTGGCATTCAGCGTAGCGATCGTCAGAATAATGCCACCCGCGACGAGCACGATCAATTGCAGCATTTCCGTCCATATTACCGCCCGCAAGCCCCCCAGAATGGTGTACAGGCCCGTGAGCAATGCCAGCAAAACAATACTGACGATCACCGGGATATCCAGCAGCGCGTGCAGGGAAAGCGCTCCCAGGTAAAGTACGGCAGCGATTTCCACAAAAATGTAAGTCATCAGGATCAGGACCGAATACGTACTCCTGGCGGCGGTGCCGAATCGTTTGTGTAAAAACTCCGGGATAGTGTAAAACCCGTTGCGGATGTAGAAAGGCAGGAAAATCCAGAGCAGGGCGTTGAAGCCGATGAGGATCGCGCCCCATTCCATCGCGATCACGACGAAGCCCCGGTTGTAGGCGGCGCCCATCGCGCCGACCAGGTGGTGGCTGCTGATATTGGAAGCGATGATGCTCCCGCCGATCATCCACCACGGCAGCTTGTCGCCGGCCAGGAAATAGTCGCGTTTGGTCTGCTTTCCTTTTCGGGAGGCGTACAGGCCAAGCAGCAGAATACTCAATATGTATAGGCCAAAAATGACGGCATCCGCCAGGGTCAGGTTTATATTCATTCTCGGAGGATTCTTTGAGCGATGTCAATGGTTTTTTCGATGAGCAGTTCCAGGGAAGCTGCTTCGAATGGGGTTTGCCATACCGCGTAGGAGTCTTCGGCGTACAAACTTTCAGGGGGCAGATAGCCCGCATAACCGTTCACAATGTTGATCACGGCCACTGCTTTTCCATCCAATTCGGCGCGTAACCGCTGCTGGAAAGCGGAATAGGCCTCGTTGGGTTGGCCCACGAGCAGGGAGTCGCCCAGGCGCCATGCCCACAGCGGCATATGGCTGGTGCTACCTTCACCAACGGTCTTTCTGATTCCCCTTTTTCGCCATAACCTTTCCCGCGTTACGGCGTCGGTGCAGGCGGCCCACTCCGCTTCAATTTCGGCCAGCGAGGGCATTTCTTTGAGGGTAAAAGGGATGTCGGTCAGGGCATATGCGACGGTTCCGGGAGGCGATACCGGGCTTTGGGCCCAAATGCCCAGCGGCGCTCCCGATTCCACGGCTCCCTGAAAGCTGAGGCCGGTGGCCGCGGGCAGCATATCTTCCAGCGTCGAGAGCACGGCATGGCCTAGCTGCCGGCCGTAGCGGTCGGCCACGGCCGCGTCTCCCACATATTGGTCTTTCGGGGAAAGCTCACCCGACGCGCCTTGCAGAAACAAGGTAGGGGCCCCGGTGGCGGTTTCCACCATTTCACGCATCGCGCCAATGTAGTCGGGCGATATCAGCTTGTTTTCCCAGGCCAGGGTGGTGGGATGGCACGCGTAGTTGACGATCGACGCGATAATCTGGTGCTGCGAGTCGGTAATCCTTCCCACCAGTAAGGTATCGTCGGCAGGCTGGCCGGGGTTCATCGCCACCACCAGGCGGTCCTTTCCCTGTTCCGGCAAATCGCGGTTGACGGCCAGCGTGCATTTGCCGTAGTTCCAGGCCAGTGTTGCGGTAGTTTCGGCCGCAATCGCCTGGCGAATGGCCGTGATGGATTTGTCACGAACCTCGGCCAGGTAGGGTTCGATCAGGTGCCCGCCGGGCTTGGCGGCATCCTCGCGGAAAAGGCTCGGGCCGGCATGCGTGTGCGACAAACAGAACATCAGGTTTTCAACAGGAAACCCTGTTTCGGACAATATCCCGTTTCGCAGAAACTTCTCGTCATCGGCGCTTTTCCACCACCCCAGGTCGGCCCCGATCAGCACCAGCGGATCGGCCATTCCGGGCGCCCTGAATGTGATACAGGTCAAGTACAGCGGTTTGTGCACGCCTTCGGCAGTTTCATGCGTGGCGGCACCCCAGTTTTTGGCATAAATACCCGCCGGAGGGGTAATGTCTGCCTGCGAAACGCCGATCAGTCCTGAAAAAGAAGGGTTGGCTACAATAGGGTAGGACATAGATGTTCTCAGGTTAACAGGGAAAGGCCGCCATCCATAAGCAGGGTGCTGCCGGTCATGTGGACATTGTCGGGGTGGCATAGGTGCAACACCTGCCGGGCTACTTCCTGGGTGGTAATGAGTTTTTTGACAGGTACGCGTTGCCGGGCTTGTTCGGCGAGTTCCGGCGCGGTTTTCCAGATGGAAGCGCTCAGGCCGGCCTCCACGTAGCCGGGCGCGATCTCGTTGACCAGGATCTGGTGCGGCGCCAGCTCCAGCGCCATGCATTTGCACAGCATCCGCACGCCGGCCTTGGACACCGAGTAGGCGGGCAGGTTAGGGTGTACCGCATGGGCTGCCCAACTGCCCACAAACAGGATCCTGCCCGGGATCTGCGCGGCAATCATGCGGGAAGCCGCGGTGCGGCTCAGGTAGAAAGAGCCGTTGAGGTTAATATCGATCTCGTTCGCCCATTGCTGGTCGCTCACCGTTTCGATTCCCGCTATGGTGACTGTGGCGGCATTGGAAATGACAATCTGCGGGGTACCCAGCGCGTTTTCCACCGCTCCAATCCAACCGGCCACCTCCTCCGGCCGCGCCACATCTACCTGCCGATAATGAGCCTGCACGCCTTGCGAGGTGATTTCTGCAAGCAACGCTTCGGCTTCCTGCGCAGGTCTGATATCCCCGATGGCGACCGACGCCCCTTCGGAAGCAAACGCGAGGGTAATGGCCCTGCCGATGTCGCCCAGCCCGCCGCTGATCAGGACCACCTGTTTTTGAAAGATTTTATTCATTGATAGTCTGCTGTTTTGAAGGTGCCGGGTTATTACCAGTCGCCTACGCTTCCGTCCGTGTAAAAACTGCGCTGCAATACCTCTTGCTGGAACGGATGCCTGGCTACTTCCTTTTCGTCGATCTCGATTCCAAGTCCCGGCAATGCGTTCGGTTTTACGATGCGCCCTTTTTGTTCCACCACAAATCCTTCCTGTACGACGTCCTGCCGCCATTCGACATCGTTGTGAACACTTTCGCAAATGATGTACGAAGGCGCCGAAAATCCAAATTCTATCGAAGCCGCCGTACTCACAGGCCCTTGCGGATTGTGCGGCGCGATGGATACCCGATAGGCATCGGCGAGTGCGGCAATCTTGCGGACTTCACTCAACCCCCCGCAATGGGTAATGTCCGGCTGGATCACACTTACCGCACGCTTTTCGAGCATATCCCTGAATGCGTGGATGCCGGTTAGCCGCTCTCCACTGGCGATCGGCGTTTTGACCGCGCGCTGGATCAGCGCAATATCCTCCATGGTTTCCGGCCAGCATGGCTCCTCAAAGAAGTACAGACCATAGGGTTCCAGGGCCTTTGCGAAGAGCATTCCCATGCGCGGGGAAGGACGTGCGTGGCAGTCGACCATGATGTCGATCGAATCGCCGACCGCCTCGCGCATGGCGGCTACGCATGCTTCCGCGTAATGCACGGGCTGCAAGCCTTCCAAAGGAGCCGTTTCGGGCACTGCCATCGACTTGAAGGCCGTAAATCCGTCCTCGACGGCCTTCTGGGCGAGCTCACCAAAACGTTTGGCGTCGTCGCGCCGCGTTTCGTAGAAATCTTCCATTTTGCCGCCACCCAGGTGACAATACAGCCTGATATAATCCCTCACGCGGCCGCCCCACAGTTCGTGGCAGGGAACGCCATGTATCTTACCCAGGATATCCCACAAAGCGATATCGATGCCGCTGATCGCCGTGCCCCGCACGACGCCATTGCCGTGCCAGAAGTGCTGGCGGTACATCATTTGCCACAGGTACTCGATCCGGCGGGGATCTTCGCCGATGAGCAGTTGCGACAGGTCTTCGATCGCGCCGACTACCGAGCGGGTATGCCATTCGAGCGTGGCTTCGCCCCAGCCCCAGAGGCCGGGCTGATCGGTGATGATTTTAACAAATATCCAGTTGCGCATGCGGGCATGGCAAACTTTGGTTTCAATGGCGGTGATTTTCATCTGAACTATCGATTGTATTTTACTGTGCGACAACCCCTTTGAACAAGCTGCTCACCACTTCGCGGGTTTTGTCAAGGGTGATCTCGATATCCTTTTCGGTGTGCGCGAACGAAATGCTGCCCTGCTTGATCGGCAGCGGGAAATTGTAAATGCCCTTTTCGATCAATGCGAGCCGATAGGCTTTGTCGAGTGCAAAATCATGGTTGTTCAGGATATCGTGCAGGTCCGCCGGTGCGTGATCCATCAGGTAGACGCAATATGCGGAGCCCTGGCGAGCGAGGTAATAGGGCTGGTCGGTTTCGGAGAATATGGCGTTCAGCCCGTCTTCAAGCATCGCACCGAGCCTGTTCACATGGCCGTACACATCATGTTCGGCAGACGCGAGCTTTTTCAGTGTCGCAATGGCTGCCATGGTCGTCAGCGGAAATGCATTGTAGGTACCCGCGATCAGCACCCGGTTTTCTTTTTCGGGGTGAACGAAATAATCCATATACTTTTTCTTTCCGGCAATCACACCGAGCGGAAACCCGTTGGCAATGGCTTTTCCGAAAGTGCTCAGATCGGGCGTCACACCGCAAATGCTCTGGTAGCCGCCCAGCGCATGGCGGAACCCGGTTTTTACCTCATCAAAAATGAGCAGGAAGTTGTGCGCATCGGCTAGTTTTCTCAACCCTTCGAGGTAGCCCGGTTTCGGTTTGACGATCCCAATGTTTTGCAGCAGCGGTTCGAGGATGATACAGGCCACCTCATACCGTTTGATGATGTATTCGACCGAAGCCAGGTCGTTATAGTTGACGATGTGTACCAGGGATTTGTGGACATCCGGGATACCCGCCGAAAGCGAGTCGAATGGGTATTCTCCCGGGCTTACGCGCGGGCCTACGTCGGCGAGGCTGCTGATCACATTGCAGGCCACATCGTTGTGCCAGCCGTTATAGCCTCCCTGCATCACGATCACGTGCTGTTTTTGGGTCACCGCACGGGAGATCCGGATCGCATGGTAGGTCGCTTCGGAGCCGGTGGTCGTGATTTGCAGGCTTTCGGCGGTAGGGACACTTTGGATGAACATTTCGGCGAAAATGCCTTCCAGGTCTGTCGGTCCGGCGCCCATCAGTACGGCGTCGCGTTCCAGCGTTTCGCGTACGGCGCGGTTAATATCAGGGTCGTTGTGCCCCAGGAAGGAAGCAGCAAAGCCGGCCTGATAGTCAATGTACTCGTTGCCGTCGACATCCCATACGCGGCTTCCTTTTCCTTTGGTAAAACATATATTCGGGTCCGACTTGCGGTTGAGTGACACAACCCCTCCCGGAATGTAATTTTCATTGTGTTTTAAAATTGCAGATGATTTGCTCAGCGTGCTCATATCCTTCACTTCGGTTAAATTAAAATTGTATTGGTTACTGTTATTCAAATGGATTGTTTTTGCTTGATTTCAGGGCCTGGCGGGAGGTTGTACGTCCCGCGGTTCCCGGGCCCGTCCGGGCGTCACTTCAAAGAGTCCCCCGGCGGAGGTAAAGTAGAGCGTGTTCTCGCCAGGCTTGACGTCGTGGTTCGTCGGCGCAGCGCCATTGTTTGCCTTGACAGACCAGAAACCGGGCTGTAATCCGGTGAGTATCACCTGGTAGGTCGTGTCGTTGGGGACGCTTACTTTGAAAGCGGATGCGGCGAAGCCGGACGAGGCATTCATACTTACCACGCGGTTGGCAAGGGTCAGCAGGTAGCGCCCGTCGATTTCGGAGAATTGTACCGGCAAAGGCCGGGTGTTATCGGAAAGCATTTGAAAGACCGTCAGGAAGCGATCCTGCTTGTTTTTTCCTTTGGGGGAAACCATGATCCGGTGCCCGCTGGCTTCCGGCTTGTCGGACTTGACGTCGAATTGCTGCCCAAACGTGCTGTTCGCTTCCTTTCCGCTTTTGATTTCAAGCGTTCGGTCGGCGGGCGCTGGTATGAGCATGCGTACATGCGTTCTTCCCGTAACACCATTCAGCTGGTTGTGCAGGGCAATAGCCGAGCCGGTTGTGTCCGGGGTATTGATCGTATTAATCTGCCAGTATTTGGTGAAATCGGCATTAGAACTTGCGATGTCGTCGGAGAGGATGATCACCGCCGGGATATCCTTTCTATTCAAGTCCAAAAAGCAGAACTCGCGGGTAAAGTGACTGACCTTTCCGGTATAGGCGGCCGTAAGGTCGGCCTTGAAATAGCTGAACGACGGTTTGATAGCATCAGGGCCGAAATGCGAGGAAAGGACCGAGCCGTAATTGTACCACGGATCGCTCATCGTTTCCTGGGGCGAGAGCGGAAACCGCTGGCTGAACCTGGATCCTCCGTCGTGCTTTTTGGTACGAAACAGCAACTGTTCGTCCGGGTCGAGCACGAGCATCGTACTGTGCGCAATGGACCGCTTGTTAAACTCCATGTCGTAGGGAGGACCGTAGGAGAGGTACAAGCCGATATCGCCCATTTGAATGCCTTTGTAGAAAATCTGCATGGCCCCGGCATCGGCATGCTGGTGATTTCCGAAGTTATACCCGCCGCCTTTGATTTCCGCGATCACGTCGTTGCTATTCGGGGTGTTGTCCCAGCCTGTGCGGGCAACCATCGAGCCAAGTACTTTTCCAAAATCCTTGGTTTGCGGCAGCTTTGTGAGGTCGTGGTTGGCTTTTAATGCCGGGTCGTTGACCAACAGGTACAGTACCGGGTTGTCGGGAAGCCCGCCCTGCCTCTCAAATTCGCCTTTAATGAGCGGATTGTTGGAATACGCGTAGGAGAGGAGCATCGTTTGGGGTTGTTTCCAGTATACGGGCTGCGTCTCTTTGTTCTTGATGCTGAACATATCGCCGTCGCGGAGCATATAGCCGTCGGGCAGGCGCATGTAAAGCCAGTAATCGGGCAGGTTTTTGATATTGTCGTCAAAGCTCGTCCGGCCGCTCATGCGGTACAACAGCCACACGCCATGCATTTCCCAGCCGAAGCGGTAGGCGCCGTAATCGACGCCCTGGTTGTGCCTGGGCGATTGGTATTCGAATTTGCGCATCGGTACCAGCTGTTCCAGGATGCGGTAGGAGGTGTAGCGGTAGGGTTCCGGGTCTTCGTCGTACACGGCGATACTCATGGCCAGGAGATCGCGGCTCAACTGGGCCTCGTTGCCATGCCCGTTCAGCAGCGATTCGTCGAAGGGAGGCCAGCCGATTTCCATTTCGATAGCCAGTTTATGCATCTGGTCGAAAAGCTCCTTTTTTGATGCGGCATCGAGTAAATCGTAGCACCAGTCGTACACCAGCGCGGTGGTGTAAATAGCCCTGCCGACTTCGCGGGTAATGTCCCCGTAGGTGATGTTGCCGAATTCCAGCACCGACAGGTAGTTGCGCATCAGCGTCACCGCTTCAGAACCTACTTTTTTATCACCCGTCATGAGGTAATAAAATGCTTTGATATCGGCCGCTTTCTCGACGTCTTCCCGGTAAAAAATCTCGTGGTCAGGCTGGAAGTCGAACCGGAACGGCGCCAGCGCGGCCGCTTTTACCTTCTCCCATTCCGGCTTGTTTTCCCCCTGGGTGAGCCGCCCGCGCACGACGGGCAAAGATTCGTGGTTAACCCAAAGTCGGGGTCGGCTGGCGGGTGGCGTGATGCCCGGTGTGTAGTTCCTGACGGCTTCGGGAACTGCGGGAGGGATAAACTCCTTAAACTCGACGACCGCTAGCCGGATTCCGGGCGGAAGCCAGAGTTTTAGCTCCTGATCCTGGCCGGTGAAATGGAATTTCCCGGCTACCTGGGCAGCGCCGTGGTACGAATCGAAAACAATCCGGCGCGTTACCCGCTGGTGGTCGATCTGAATGCCGATATGCGATGTTTTGCCGGTTGGTTGCCCGGTCTCGATCGCGTAGGTACGCAGGTAATACAGGCCCGCGTGTGGGAGTTTTAACTTAAAAATCACGTCCGGTTTTCCTACCGAATCGGCGGGGGATCTGGGGCCGGTACTTTTTCGGGCAAGCCATGTTTTCGACCTCGCATCCCCGGCCGTGCGGACGATTTTTGTCGTCGCCTTATTGATTTGGCCTTCCGACGCGGTGATTTTCAGGACGATCTCGCCATTGTTGTTGTAATATGACTGAGCCCTTGTCCCAAAGGGGAGCAACCCCCAAACGAGGATCGTCAGCACCAGCCACATTTCCCGCGGCGTTTTGCCGGTCATTCGTTTGTTGTTGTGTTGAATTACGTTCATCGCAAAGAGGAAAAGGAAGCCCCGGATTCAGCGTTTCCGGTCTTCCTTTTCCGTAAGATTTAATTGGAATACCCCGGATTCTGGCTCACGTTAGGATTTGCTGCGATTTCCAGTTCGGGAATAGGTTGCAGCCTCCTGAAATCGGTGGTGGTTACCGTCGGATAAATGGCAGCGGCCTTGGCTCCCATGTTTTGCCGGGTGTAGCTGGCATTGGTACGCGTCAGGTCGAAGAATCTCAATCCTTCGAATGCGAGCTCCTTGCGGCGTTCGAGCAGGATCGCGTTGATCAACTCGCTGCCCGTCAAGGTATATGCCTTTTGCTCGGGGTCGCGGTTTTGTGCGAGCATATTCAGGTATTGCAGGGCATTGGTGTTGTCGGCCAGCCTTGCATACGATTCCGCGAGTGTCAGTATCACTTCTGCGTATCGCAGCATCTTGATTTCGTCGCGATCGGTATTGGCCGTATTCTGGTATTTGTTCACATAATATACCTGATTATTTCCACGGGTGCCGTCCAGGATCAGCTCCCTTCGCATGTCTGTCGGGCTGTAAAGGGCGTAGGTGTCATCGGTCACGAGCAATTCCCCAAGTCCGCCTTTGGCATACATCCAGTCCATTCCCTCTACGCCATTGTTGGCAATGGCCGAGTTGTTCAGTTCGAACAACGTTTCGAGCTTGTCGGTGCGCGGAGTGGTGGCGGCCCAGTAGGCGGTGAATGCCGCTTTGGTAGCTGAAAGGGTGTAACCACCATTCTGAACAACTTCCAGTGCAGCGTCCTTCGCTTTTTGATAGTCGCCTTTGTAGAGTTGGGCCCTTGCTTCCAATGCTTTTACCGCGTATTTGGAGAAGAAATTGGTATTGCTAATGTGAATGGTGGGAGTGGTGGCAGGCATCATCGCGAATGCGGTTTGCAGGTCGCTTAATATCTGGGCGTATACCTCTGCGACCGTGTTTCGTGCCGGCAGGGTCAACGGCCCCGCGACGTCGGTCGAAACGGTCACGACGGGTACACCCGGAGCGGACGGGTTTACCGTGTGCGGGGTGGCAAACCAGTTGACCAGATTGAGATAACACAACGCCCTGACCGCATAGGCTTCGCCTTTTAGGTATTTCACATTGTCATTTTCGGCAATCTCCGAGCCAATGATCCGGTTGGCTTGTAAAATAGCATAGTAGGCCTGTTGCCAGAGCATTCTGGTTTCCGCATTTCCAGCGACAAACGTGAAATTGTTATGCGGGATGAGCCGGTTGGAATTGGAACTGCTCAGGTAGACGTTGTCCGCCAGCATATCGCCGAAAACGGTGGCGTTCCGACCGAAAAGGTAGTAGCCTTGCAGCACCCGGTACATGCCTGCGGTGGCCTCCATCATATCTCCGTCGGTTTTGATGGCGTGCTCCACCGAGATGGCCGTGGTAGGGGATTCGTCCAGAAAACTGTCGCTGCAGGAAGAGGCGGTCATGAGCATGGCTAGCGCCAGGGCAGTATATTTGTTATTGATCTTCATGTCAGTAAGGATTATAGTCCGATGTTCACGCCAACTGTGTAGGTTCTGTATTGCAGCATATCCTGCGAGTCGAATCCTGAAAAGCCAACCTCGGGGTCAAATGGTAAACGTTTGTCAAATGTTTTGGTAAACAGGTTGGTAGCTCTTCCATAGAGGTGCAGCTTGCTTACTTTCAGGTTTTTAAAGATTCCCAGGTTCTTGAAGTCGTATCCCACCATCAGGTTGCGGAAACGGATATGGTCGCCTTTGTAAATGCGGTAAGTGCTGACGGAGTTGTCTGTTGTCGTAGACATTCTAGGCACGTCGGTAACCTGTCCCGGCGTTGTCCAGCGTCGGTCGTAAACGAACCGGTACTTGTTGTACGTATAGTAAGTACCGGAGGTCTGGTAAAGGTCCGAAGCGCCGTAGATCCAGTAGCCGAGGTTGAAATTGAAATCAACACCCAGGTTGATGCCCTTGTAGGTGAACAGGTTGTTGAATCCGCCCGTGTATTTCGGGTTCGATTGCTTGTTCTGGACAATCAGGCTTGCGTCGGCGATATTCGCCGTCTTTTCCGTTCTTGACTCGTTCGTGTAATAAAGTGGGCTACCATTGGCCGGATCCACGCCCGCGAACTCGCGCATGTAGTAGGTGTAGAAGCTGTAACCTTCTTTGAGATAATACTGCCCGTTCGTCACCGCGGTACCGGCCGGCAGGCTGGTGATTTTGTTGCGGTTAAGCGAAAGGTTGAAGTTGCTGTTCCAGGTAAAATCCTTGATGCGGAGCAAATCGCCTCTCACCGTAAATTCCCAACCGTGGTTCAGCATCGAACCTACGTTCTGGCTCACGGCTGTAAAACCCGTGGTGTAAGAAGTCGGAATGGAGCGTATCAGCCCGTCGATATTGTTGCGGTAGTAATCGACCGTGAGTGAGAACCGGTCGTTGGCCAGGCCGATATCCACGCCCGCATCAAACTTTTTGGATGTTTCCCATTTCAATGCAATGTTACCCACGCTGGAATATTGCTGTCCGTTGTATCCTGCATATCCGTAAGCGGTGCTGTAACTTGCCTGCGGTACCCACGCGTAGTTTCCAAGATTGGCATTACCCGTGGTTCCGTAGGACGACCTGATTTTCAATGACGACAGCACCCGTTGTTTCACAAAGAAAGCTTCCTCATGCACGTTCCATGTTCCACCGATGGAGAAGAAATTGGCTTCGCGATTTGCCCTCGGAAAGCGCGAAGAGCCATCCCGCCGGAAAGAACCGCTGATCGCATATTTGTTTCTGAAATTGACCTCTCCGATCGCGTAAAGCGAGGTGAATGCATAGTTGCTGTATTGGCCGTACGTACCCAGCGGCGTGGCCGCATTGGTAAGTGCGGTCAGGTCTTCGTGTGCGGAAGGGAAACCGCTGCCGTCGGCCGCCAAAAGGTATTCTTTCGATTTTTGGGCTTCATATCCCACCGAAGCGCTCACATAGAAGTTGTTGAAACCGGGGATATCGTAGCGGTAGTCGAACTGGTTTCTGGATAGCCAGTTGAAATACCGGGTATAATAATTTTTGCTGCGCCCTTTGAGGGAGGCGCCGTCTCCCATGGTTGCGTTAAGGAACAGCGTTTCTTCCAACCCATTGTAGTCGACGCTCGTGTAGGTGGAAAACGACAGGTTTTTCACAATGTCCCACTTCAATTTCAGATTGCCGAGCATCTTGGTCGCCGATAGTAGTTTCTTATCCTTTTCGGCGATCCAGAGCGGGTTGTAAATGCCCGGGAAATTGGTGTTGCCGGGCGTGGTCGTATTCATGGAACCATCCTCGTTATACGCAAGCTGGAATGGGCGCAGCGACCGCGCGGCCCAGGTCGGGTTACCCGAAAACTGCGAGCTGTAAGGCGTATTCTGGTTTACATTCGAAACGTTGAACCCTGCCGATAGCGCCACTTTACTATTGATTTTGTGGTCGATATTGAGCAACGCGGATATCTTTCTGAAATCCGATCCGATCGTGGTGGCCTCCTGCGAGAAGTATCCGAGAGATCCGAAGAACTTGGATTTTTCACTGCCGCCGTTGACGCTTACATTATATTGGCTCTGTTTGCCGGTACGGGTTACCAGGTCATACCAGTTATTGCTTTTGCCGCTGTTGAGACCATAACTTTCAGCCAGCGTCTCGACTTGTTCAGGTGTAAAATTACTGTTTGTAAGAGTCTCTCTGAACAATTCGGCATATTGGCTTGCATTGAGCGGCATGCCAGCCTTAGGTGGGTCCATAGCCGCCGAAACTCCTATTTCGGTGTCCAGGCGCACTTGCGTCCGGCCCGCACTTCCTCTTTTGGTGGTGATCACGATCACGCCCGTGCTGCCGCGTGCACCGTACAGTGCGGTAGCGGCTGCGTCTTTCAGGACATCGATGCGCTCGATATCGTTCTGGTTCAGACCGGCCAGGGCGTCGGCCGTGGTGGTGTTATAGCCCAGCTTCCCGGAGTTAACAATCATTCCATCGATTACGAACAGCGGGCTGGACGACAGCGAAAGGGAGCCCAGACCGCGAATGCGGACGTCGACCAACCCGCCAGGCTGTCCGCTGGTGACCGGCGCGGTGAATCCGGCTACTTGTCCCTGCATGGAGCTGATTACGGTAGAGAATGGCTTGTTTTCCAATGCTTTGCCGCCAACTGTTCCGGTGGAGCTGGTATTCTCGGCGATATGCGTGACCCGGTAGCCGTTGGTGATCGTAACCGCTTCCAGCGAAACATCCGACACGCTGAGTTTGATGTCGAGCCGCCCGGAAGTGGCTATGACCTGCTGCGGCTGGTAGCCGATCATACTGAATACGAGGAGGGCGCCTTCCGATACATTTTCGAGCTTGTAAGCCCCTTTTTCGTCGGTGATCGTGGCATTGTTGGTACTCTTTACCCGCACGATAACTCCGGGGATAGGACTGCCGAGGGTGTCGGTAACTGTGCCCCTGATCTCTGCCAGTGCCCATGCACTTGGTTTTGAGCGGGAGCCCGGTCCTGCCGTTGCGTTGGTGAATGGCAGCAATAATAGCAAGCAGATGATCAAGGCAAAGAGCTCCCTGGATTTGGACAGCTGCCTGACCGCGGGCGCAAAACTGGGGTAAACCGAATAATTCATGCCACCTTGGTTAAATGAGTGATTGATTGGACTAGTG
The DNA here is from genome assembly GCF_019924045.1 of Dyadobacter fermentans. Lineage (GTDB taxonomy): Bacteria > Bacteroidota > Bacteroidia > Cytophagales > Spirosomataceae > Dyadobacter > Dyadobacter fermentans_A. Next base: position 23,855 of record NZ_JAHXBN010000007.1, read on the forward strand.
ATCGGAAATTAACAAGCTTGATGTCAGTGCGTGGCGAAGTGATTGTATCTTGAATACAAAACTATTGAATTTTTGTATACAAAAATAAAATTTGCTGTTTTTTGTTTTCTGGCCGTCAAAACCTAAGCAAATGTTTAGATATGCACTGTTTTAATTGGCTATGGCCGTATGTGCGGTTATTTTTCGCCTGATTTGGTATGGGAGATGCAGGTAGTAGCGATGGTTTCAAATAGCGTTTGTAACCAGTACGTTCGGATTTATACCTAAATATTGTATACAAAAACTCGGGGCAAAAGATGCTAAGGCCGGCAAGTTTCGTATCATTTCAAAAGCCCATCGACGAGGAGCTGCCATTGGATTTTGGAAAATAGATGTTTGCCGGCAAATCCTATGATGGCATTTCTTAACTTATCTACCTGGGATTTGATTGCCGTGTTACTATCGATGTTCCGGTCATAGATTGCGGCTGTGATAACGGTATTTTCCCGGGTGAGGGTAAACGTGCTGGTGGATTTCTCGTCATAAAAATGCGCAGGTGCCTTGTCGCTGGATCCGGGGGCGACTACCGGACGGACACGTATGGCAATGCTATCGACTTCATCGGAAGCGAGTTTCGACACCTCTTCAATCCTTACCCAGTCATAGCCTTTTCCCGAGCTACTTGCAGGGCCTGGAATGTCGATTTTAATCAACAAACCCTCTCTGGCGGTCTGATTGAGCGGATTACCGACCACGTCCGAGATCAGGAAGCGCCCCAGCGGTTTAGCTGCCAGTTCATGCCAATGATTTACATCGATCAGTCTGAGCGCCGATTCTTCAAAAAAAGTCTTTGCAGCGCTGGTATCTCCAAATTTTCTAACAGACTGGGCAGTGATTGATTCGCCTCTGTAATTGTCCGGCACGGCGCCGGTGTAGTTTTTTTCTTCCATCTCTATCCTGGTTTGAAGCAACCGAATTTATATTCGGACTCATTGAGAAATAAAAAACATGCCACCAGTCGCCCATTAGTGGGATTACTGGCGGGCTAGGCCAGGGAACAATCGGATTGATGACCTGGCATGGGTTTTAGCGTGATTTCTTTTAGACCAAAACAATATAGAGAATGGGCCAGGGGATATTTCAGCTGAAAGAAAATGCGGAGCAAACCGTGAAAATCGAAAAAAGACAGGTGCAGGAAATTATTCCTGACGCAGATTTCAGATTTAGCTTGATCATACTGAAAGATGGTAGTAAACATTTCGTTTGCGGAACGATGGAGGAAGTCACGAAGGAACTTGAAAAACCAGCCCGGAACCGGCGGTAAGCAGCAGCGGCGCGTTACATTTTACAAAAATCGGTGAAATCACCTTAGAGAAACAACTTTGGGACTTTGGGTGGCAGTTTCGCTTCTTACGGTATCAGTCGGCCCGCCCGGTACCACCTGAATCCATATGCCGGAAGTTGCACGGCCAGGCGGTCGTTGCCCACTTCTACATCGGCTGCGCTTCCGAAGAGACTATATAACTTGACGCCCGCACCTGGAACTGCCAGCGTCACTTTCCGGGGCTGCTCAGAGAAGTTGTGCACAATAATCAGCGACTGATTCTGATAGTCGTACCGGATCGCCAATACATCGTCGGAGCCGCTTTCTAGAATGGTTGCATCGCCCAAACCGACCTCGGGGCAGGCCTTGCGCATCTGAATGATAGCGGTAATCCGGCCGAGCAGCGATGATTCGTCGCGCCATTGCCGCTCGGCATTTACTTTTTCAAAACCATATTCTCCCGTGCTGATTACCGGACGAAAGGCAGAGTCGGCATCCGTGAAACCGGCGTTTTTTGTTCCGTTCCATTGCATGGGCGTGCGTACCGAAAGCCGCTCTTTCAGCCGCAGGTCGTCGCCCATTCCCAGCTCTTCGCCATACCGGATCACCGGGGCGCCGGGGAGCGAAAAAAGGAGACTGTAAGCCATTTCAAGGCGCCGGATGTCATTGCCCATCATGGGCGCGAGGCGCCTGCGGATACCACGGTCGTAGAGCTGCATATTCGTATCCGGGCCCATGGCTTCATACACTTTCCGGCGTTGCGAGTCGGTCAACCGGCCCAGGTCGATCTCGTCATGGTTGCGCAGGAAGTTGGCCCACTGCGAGCTCTGCGGGATCTGGGAAGTCTCCTCCATGGCTTTTTTGAAAGGCCCCAGATCGCCGGTGGCAAATGCGTAAAACAGATGTTGGTTGGCAAAAAAGTTAAACATCATTTGAATGCCCTCGCCATTCTTTCCAAAATAGTTGACATTCTCCTTCGGCTCTACATTCGCTTCCCCCAGAATGGCGGCATCGGCTTGGCGCGACTGGGTGAACTGGCGGATGTCGTTCAGAAACGAAAAATCGAGCTTTGGCTTTTCGGAACCGGTCTTGGGTACTTCGATGATGAACGGAACGGCATCCAGCCGGAAACCCGAAATGCCCTGGTTTAGCCAGTAGCCGATAATGCGCTGCGTTTCCTGCATTACTTCGGGGTTCATAAAATTGAGGTCGGGCTGGAATTTGTAAAACCGGTGATAGTAGTATTCGCGGGTGGTCGTGTCGAGTGTCCACACCGTTTTTTGCACACCCGGAAACACCATGCCTTTGTTGCCGTCGCGCGGTTTGGCAGGCGACCACACGTACCAGTCGCGGTAGCGGGCAGTTTTGGAAGTGCGGGCATTCTGGAACCACGGGTGCTGGTCGGAAGTATGGTTGATCACCAGGTCCATGATCACCCGCATGCCCCGTTTTTTGACCTGGTGCATCAGCTCGGCGAAATCACCGGGCGTACCCAGTTTCGGGTCTATCCCGTAGTAGTCGGCCACATCATAACCATCGTCGGCACCTGGCGAAGGTTGGAACGGCGCGAGCCATATCACGTCCACACCGAGCATTTTCAGGTAATCCAGTTTTTGGATTAAACCATTGATATCGCCCCGGCCGTCGCCGTCGCTGTCTTTGAATACACCTATTTCGAGATTGTAAATAATGCTGTTTTTGTACCAGAAATTCTCTTTGATCTTTCGTGGTGCCACCTTGTCCTGCCCCGTTGCCGGCCAGGGTAGGAAGGTCAGTAAGAGGTAGATAACTGTCCTTTTCATGAACGAAGTGTTTTTGAGTAACTACTGCACGGCATGAATGTGCTCGTCGCTGCCGCAATTTCTGCAGGCCGAGTCCGTCACGGCAAACGGGTGCCCGCACCGCCTGCATACCAATAGCTCGCTGGCCCGGCAGCTTTGCCTGATAAACTCGGGATCGGCTTCCGGTAAAATGCTCAGCCCCGGCCGGCCGTCGTTGTTAAGGATCAGGGTAAACGAGCCGTCGGCTTCGAAATACAACCTTTTTACCTCTCCCAAATGCCGGATACCATGGCTGCGCAGCTGGGAAAACGCCTTTTCCCGGGTAATGCCGGTAATCTCCATTTGGGGAAGATCCAGCCTGCTGTCGGTGATCAAGATCGAGAGATTGCCCTGCGTGATGGATTCCAGGCGCTGGTTGCGTGTGGCGAGCCGAGCCATGGTTTGTTGGATAAAAATCACCACCGCCGCGATGATCACCGCGGCGAGTATGCCCCTGTCGGGCGCCTGTAAGGGTACGCCGATGGCCGCAGCGAGCGATACCATCGCGATCATCTCGTTGCGGCTCAATTGAGAAGCCATACGCTTGCCCATGAGCCGCATGGATACCATTAAGATCAGGTAAATAACCGCAATACGGAGCACCACCTCCCAGTAAAATCCGCCGGGGACATCGCCCAGCAACATCCGTTGCCAGTCCCCGAAGTGAATATCTTCCTTTTTCATGAGGAGCTGTCGATAGGTTGATTGGGGTTAGAAATACTGGCCGAACCCCATTGCCGGGCGCCGCATTCCGGACATGGTTGTGCGCGGTCGGGGCGATCGGGTACGGCGCCGCAGTTAGCGCAAACGATCTTGTTGCCAAGGGTTATTTGCTGATAAGTGGCGATCGACCGGTCGTCCGGTGGGAACAGCAACAGGCCAGGTCTCGGGCCGGTACTCGTATAAATGCTGAAAAGCCCGCAGGCTTCAAGGTACACGCGGTCGACGTCGCCCAGATTGAAAACCTCCTTGTTGCGCAAGGCCGCAAACAGTTGCTGGCGGGAAACTTTTGTTTGTTTCAGCTCATCCATTTGCATGACCCCGTTTTTGACCAGAATGCTTAGTGTCCCCTGGCTCGCCCGCTCGAAGCGCTCGCTTTTGTATTCCAGCAGGTTAATGCCCCGCTGGAATACCAATGCACAAATCAGGATCATAATGCAAAGCAAAATTCCCGTCTGCGGCATCTGCATACCGGGCGACACGATGGCCCCCAGCGTGATCATCACCGCGAGTTCCGAAATGGTAAGCTGCCCGCCCATGCGTTTGCCCATGAATCGTACGATCACCAGCAGTATAATGTACATGATAAAAGTCCTGATCAGGATCTCAACCAGGAAAACAACCGGAGTTTCCCCGAAAAGAATGCGATACCAGTCGCCTGGTATAATGTCCTGCTTTTTCATGGCAAGGAGGAATAGGAGTAAGTGCGCTAATGTGTCGTCCGTGAATGGATCGCATTACTCGCTCTTCTTTTTGAAATAGAGCACGAGTATGACCGCGACCACCAAAATCAATATGCCAATAGGTAAATACATATGCTTTCAGTTTTTCCGCGAACGGATTTTGTTAAAAACTATTACCAGCGTTGCAACAGCAAAGCCGGCAGCCACCTTTTTAATCAAGCCGGCCTTGTTATATTTTAGCTCTGAACGACCACCGTGCTCGGTGAAAAGATCCGGAATGTGTCCGCTTTTCAGGTCTTGGCCAATCCCTTCTATCATATTGACCCGATCGGCGACCAAAAGTGCCAGCCAGTGCGTCCAGGTGGATTCGCTGAACTTGAATGCGAACCTTCTCAGCTTGCCGCTCAGACCGGCGGGCGGGTTGGCCGATCCAAAGACGGCGGAAGCGGTTGGCCGCTCATTGGAATGAAGGATTTCGACCAATTGGGCTTGCTGGGCGGGGCGTTCCCAGATCATTCCCTTATTATCGTTTTCCGTCCTGTGTTTCATTGGATAAGATGGAACGTCCAGCGGGTCGGCATCGATTCCCCATCCATGGATGTGCTCGTAATTGTTGGCTTTCTTTTTCATAATAAGGTTATTTTTTGGCTGATGGTGGAATAAGTATAGGCTTGATGCAATTGTCGAGCTTGGCAGAGAAAATATGGTAAGCATCTGCAACTTCTTCCAGGGGAATCCGGTGGGTGATGATTGCTTTTGGATCAATCCGTCCCGCCTGGACGTGCTCGATCAGCCGGGGCAGCAGGCGCTTGACCGAGGCCTGGTTTGCCCGGATAGTGATGCCTTTATTAACCACATTACCGATGGGTATCAGGTTTCCGGTAGGCCCGTACACACCCACAATCGAAACAATACCTCCTTTTTTGACAGAATTGATCGCCCAGTGCAATGCGGTCGCCGAGCCGGCCTGCAACATTAATTTCCTGCCGGTAATGGTTTGTAATGCGTCGCCGGCCGCTTCACATCCCACCGCGTCGATGCACACGTCAGCGCCGATCCAGTCCGTTGTTTTCTTAATAAACAGAACCGGGTCTTCCAGTGAGCGGAAATTGTAAGCTTCGCATTGTGCGTAATTTTTGACGAATTCGAGCCGGTATTCAAGGTGGTCGATCACAATTACGCGCCCGGCACCAAAGAGCCACGCTGACTTTGCAGCCATGATGCCTACCGGACCAGCACCGAAGACAACAACCGTGTCCCCGGGTTTAATGCCACCCATTTCCGCGGCCTGATAGCCGGTCGGTACCACGTCCGTCAGCAGTACTGCGTCATCGTGATCCATATCCTCGGGAATAATAGTCGGGCCTACATCTGCGTACGGTACACGTACATATTCTGCTTGTCCGCCATCGAATCCGCCGGCGGTATGGGAGTATCCGAAAATTCCGCCGACAGCGGTAGCTTGTGGATTAGATTCGTGGCAGTTTCCATAAAGCTGCTGCTCACAGAAGATGCACTTGCCACAGGCAATGTTGAAGGGGACGAGCACGTTGTCGCCCACTTTCAGGTTCCGGACTGCATCACCGATTTCTTCGACGACGCCAATAAACTCATGACCGAAGGTGGTTCCGATCCTGGTGTCGGGCACCATGCCATGATACAGGTGAAGATCAGATCCACAAATACAGGAACGTGTGACCCTGACGATGGCGTCGCCGGAGTGCTCAATTTGAGGCATCGGTTTGTTTCGATCTGCCCTGACGCGGTAAGGCCCGCGATAATTCATTGCTAGCATGAGGTTGTCTCCTTTCTTTTTGATGAATGGTTAATTCCCGGTATCACGTTCAGTTGTGGTTCGAACCGTCGCGTGTTACGAAGAAAGAAGGCACCGCCTTTTAAAATCATGCCAGCCCGTCTTGCGTAATATGGTTGGACCTTCGGTAACTGAAATCAGCAAAGGCTAATGAAAGCGCAGTGGGCAATATCTACCATGGCTGCTTTTCGAAGGGCCGGAATATAGAGGTGCGGAGCCTCAGGCGACTGTAAAGAAGCAGCCTTGACAGCAAGGCAGGTTATATAACCAAGCGACATTATTTACATAGCAAGTCAGGGTGTGTTACGGTCATTAATATACGTAATCTGGGTGGCCGTGAACGCAAGCTGCTTTCGCCCGGCCGACGAAAAGGTGGTAGCAAATGCCAATTATCCATCACACGGCCGGCACCGGATTCGGTCTTCGTTTATAGCATCACGGCTGGCAACGCTTACTGCTAAGATTTAGTTGATGCGCTACGAGTTGCTGTCCTGCCAGGAGAGCCATCGCGGAAGGGAAATGTAAAATCCGACGATGGTAGCCGGTTGAATCATGATCCCACAATCCTGACTGGTGCCAGACCTCGGGATGATCCCAATCAGGCCGGTCAATTATTGGGTAAAGGCAGACGCCCAGCAACTGCACGTCCCGGTTTATCAACTTTGTGCATTCTGACGCTATCATTTGTATCCAGATCGGCCGGTCCTCTTTGGGATGACTTGTCTCGGATATGATGATTGGTTTGTGGTATCTGTGGTAGGCACTTTCCAGCAAATCGGCCAGCGGGCGCCACCTGGGATCGGGGATGGGGTCATTCCACCCCAGAAATTGATATTTGCCGGTAATCCATTGGTTATTATAGTAGTAGTTATAACCCAGCACGTCCGGCAGATCTTCGCTTCCTCCCAATTCTGGACAAATGCGTCCACAGAGCATGTCAACAGCCTGGAATTGGAGTTCGTTTTCAATAGCGGCACTAGCCATTTCATCCGGGATTGGATTAAGATCCGGCACCATGTTGACCAGCGGCTCGGTCGTAAGGATCCGCACCAGTTTGCTAATCCGTTTCATGGCTTTTGCGGCCGCAATGTAGGCCCCCATCAACGCATATTTTAGTTCCCAGCCATTTTTGGTACAATAGGGGACCGTTGCGCCGGCCTCACCTCCCAGCCACGAGATAAAGCTTACTTCGTTGATGGGGGTGATATATAAGATTTCTAATGGCCTATGTTTGACCAGGAAATTAACAAAGGCTTCACAGAGCGCTACAAAGCGGGCGGCGAAATGCGGATGTAGCGGACTCAAATCGGCTGGATACCCGAAATGGCAGATATCCCACAACTGTTGTACATTGTAATATTTGGCAGCATTGATCATCTCCAGCACAGTCTCGAAATTATAGTGGTAGGGTTGATACTCCACCACACTCCACCGTATCCCCTCCCGCACCGTGCGGATTCCCAGTGAGCAAATGCGTGCGTAGTCTTCCCTGAGCAGTTCCAAATGGCCCGTGATTTGCAGCATATCGACCCTGTCACCGCTGGCATTCAGCTGGTCGGTACACTCAAAACCAGCCATCCAGAAAGTGTTAAAGTTTGTTGTCATACAATTAATAGTAGCTTAACTGGCATTTTTTAGTCCACTGGCTAAAACAACCGGGTCTTTCTTCTCACGAATTGCCGACATCAATCTTACCATTGCGCTGAAAGTATGTTCCCAGGACTTGTCTGAAAGAAATTCATCCACAGCGAGCAGCCAGGCCGGATCGGCTGATTTTGCCAATTCGCTTTCAATTGATGCAATAAACGTTTCAGTGTTTCTACCGATGCTTACCAGGCCCATTTCACCATAAGGCGACACCACGTCTCTAATTGCGGAAGAAACTACCGGCTTACCAGCTGCCAGATATTCAGGTGTTTTTGTCGGGCTGATAAAACGGGTGGAATCATTGAGAAGAAAAGGAATTAGAGCTACGTCCCAGCCCGACAAATAGGAGGGTAGAAGCTGGTAACTTCTGGGCCCCATGTAATGTATGTTAGCTGCTTGGGGCAAGTCGGCGGGGTCGATCTTGACGACCGGGCCTATCAACACGATCTGCCAGTCCGGGCGCCTGAGGGCAATTTTCCGGACTAGTTCCTGGTCAAAGCGTTCATCGATTACTCCGCAGAATCCCAGTTTTATCCCTGCAATGGCAGCCTGGTCTTCCGGCTCTGCAAGCAGTTTACGTGCCGCTCCGAAGTGCATTTTGTCGATGCTGCTTGGAAAAGGATGGATGTTGTGATGACTGCTTTTCTTGGCTTCGTACAAGCTTGCGCCCCCTGTGAAAACCAGGTCCGCCCGTTCGAGTAGCTGCTGTTCGAGGTGTTTGATCCTGGCAGGTGCGAATTTGAATCCGGACAATTCGTCCATGCAGTCGTAGACAGTCATCGCGGGTGCAAACGTGCTGGAAAATTGGAGAGCCATGGGAGTATAATACCAGAAGATGAAATTGCTGCAATCCCTTGTTGCAAAGAAAGATTCGAGAATTGTGCGAATCATATCCGTAGCTTCTTCATCGCTACTGCCGGCGGGCAGGTGCGGTACGCATACGAATAGCCCCGGTTGCTTTTCTTCCTGTTGAAGGCAAGGCTCCCCCGGGCAATCAAAGACTGGTTCTTCCAGAAAATAGACATTGGTTATTTGGGCAAATCGGGTCATCAGGTGCTGCGGTCGCTGAAAGACGAAATCCCATCGGAGATGGGAAAAACAAAGCAGATCTTTTTGTAAGTTGATGGTCATTGGTGTCATGTTAAGAGATGGGGCTGGTCGGACAACCTTGCCAGCGTTGCATAGGCGTTCAGTTACCGGCTCCCTGAAGTTTGGCAGGAAACAATGCTTGCGCCATTTTGAGATGATGTTTAAGGGCAGGTATCTTCGAGTCGGCCCATTTGCGGAAATCAGGGTCTTGTCCTTTATTCGACTCGGTCTGGAACAACCCGATCGTCTGCTCATGTGAGGCAATCATCATGTTCATATACAGCATATCGAACTGCTCTCCGTTCAGTGCAGAGAGGCTATCAACCATTTGCTGTTTGGCTGCGCTCAATTCATTCGGTATTGTGATTTGTTTTTTAGCCGCCAGTGCTTTCAGCTCTTCATTGACTTTGGTGTGATCGGTGACCATAGTCTTGCCAAAGTCTTTGCACTTAGGCATTGTTGCCCGCTGGATGGCAAGCTTGCCCAGCATTACTTCGAGCATTCCGCCATCTGCTGCGGCGAGCACGAACGCCTTGTCGGCAGAGTCGTTTTTGAATCGGTCTGAAAATGCCAATGCAGCAGCAAGCAGCACCGTTGAGATTGATAGTACAATCGCTTTCATAAAAATGGATTGGTTAAAGTGGAAAAGTCTGCGGGATAGTTAAAAACTGTGCCAGAGAAACACACAGGTGGGAAGCAGATATCGCACTGATGGTCTGGATCTGAGTGGCACGATTAACGGATATTTCTTTTTCATCACTACTAAATCAAATAGGGGATCACTTTTTCGCCGAAGACCTCGATGAAGTTTTGCTGACTGAGATTGACATTGTGCAGATAGAGTTGTGTCACACCCGCCTGGATGTCGGCCGACAACCATTCCAGGTGCTGGTCGGTGCTATCTGAAATTCTGACCGCGGCGCTCATATCTTCTGGCCTGACGACCACTCCGGCAGCATCGAACCCGGCTGGTGAACGGATATCGGACAGCAGCGATGACGCAAAGATGTTGTTTCGCCATTGCTGGTGGGCACCTTGAGTGGCACGGGCCATATCCGTATCGAAAGACAATTGCACTTTCAGATAAACGGGTTTGCCTTCACCGCCTCCTTCCCGGAAGGCATCGATCATTTTTTTTAATTTGTCCGGTGGGCGGGAAGTAGTGATCATCGCGTCGGCCCAGCCTCCGGCCCATCGGGCAGTTTGCTCAGTAAGTGCCGCGCCTACGACCATTGGCGTGTAACCTGGAAGCGTATATAGCTTAGCGTCGTACACTTGTACAAGGCCATTGTGCGTAACAGATTCACCTTTCCATAGTGCTCGCATTACCTTGACGCATTCGATTACACGCTGATTGCGCTCGTCCTTAGACGGCCATCTTTCAGCGGTGATATGCTCGTTCAGGAACTGGCCGCTTCCCACCGCAATCCAGAAGCGGTCAGGAAACATTTCGCAAATAGTGGCCACAGCCTGGGCTATGATCGCCGGATGGTAGCGCTGACCCGGCGCATTGACAATTCCAAAATGGAGGTTGGTAACCTGCATGGCGGCTCCGAGCCAGCTCCACGCAAAGCCACTTTCGCCCTGCGTTTCCCCCCACGGGAAAAAATGGTCGGAGTTGAGAATGCTTGTGAATCCCGCACGTTGGGCAAGCGCTACATAGCGGATCAATTCGCTGGGTTTGAACTGTTCATGAGAAGCGTGGTACCCTATATCGATTTTTGTCATACTGATTTCCGTTTCAACTCTTCTATGATGGTTTTTGCTGCCGGATCTGCCGTCAGCAGGACTACTTCTTCGAGGCTACCATCAAACACTTCTCTGACCGCGACAGAATCGCCCAAGATCACTACATGGAGAAAAATTGTGCCGACCGGTTTACAGATCCTCGATATCGCGCTCATATACCATCGCGCTTAAATAGGCGCGTACCAGCGTGCGGCGCAAGCCCGGAGGTACGTATTCGAATCACTTCCCCACCTTGTGGATCAACTGCCTCGAACGGGCAAGACCGAAAGGTTTCCACTAGGGAAATGGTTTTTACTGGTGAACGCGCCTTACTTCAACAGCTACACATATGAAAGCCAGCATCTCGTCGCCCGACGTGAACCACTGCAGCCGCTTGCCGGGGGCAGTATCCCGAACGCGCCCGTAGGACATTTTCAATGTGCTGCTGGCATAATATTTAATGGCAATGCCGGCGACAAAAACGCAACACACAAAGCTGGATTAATGATTAGTTTAAACACGAACAAACGGGGAATTGGAGTTACTTTTGACGCTTCGGGCGCGGCCTCTGCGGTGTTGTGGGCACCGAAAGCCAAGCAGGTGGAGCTACTTATTCCGGGCAAAGACAAAATCGTTTCATTGGTATGCCAGGAACTGGGTTACTGGACTGTGGAAACCCGTGACTTGCAGCCAGGTGATCTTTATTATTTTGAACTGGATAGTAAGAAGCAACTGCCTGATCCCGCATCGCTTTCGCAGCCTGACGATGTGCACGGCGCCTCGCAGGCACTCGATCTCAGTTCCTTCGAGTGGAAGGATGCCGGCTGGCAGCCATACCCTTTAAAGGACTACATTATTTATGAAGTTCACATAGGCACTTTCACGCCTGAGGGTACGTTCGCTGCCGCCGAGGAGAAGCTCGATTACCTGATCGATCTTGGCGTTACGGCCATTGAGATCATGCCCGTAGCGCAGTTTCCAGGCAATCGGAACTGGGGGTACGACGGTGTTTATCCGTTCTGTGTTCAACATTCCTATGGAGGCGCGAGGGGCTTACAGAGCCTGGTCAATGCGTGTCACAACAAAGGCTTGGCGGTTATACTGGATGTGGTGTACAATCATGTGGGTCCTGAGGGAAGTCAGCTGGAAGCTTTCGGCCCGTATTTCACCGGAAAATACCATACTCCCTGGGGGAATGCTATCAATTTCGATGACGCCTGGTGTGACGGGGCCCGGCGGTTCTTTATTGAAAACGCCTTGATGTGGTTACGCGATTTTCATGTCGATGCACTTCGCATGGACGCCGTTCACGCGATAAAGGACTTCAATCCTATGCATATTTTGCAGGAGATCAGGCAGAACGTCGATCTGTTGATGCAACAAACAGGCCGCAAGCATTATCTGATTGTAGAGTTGGATCTGAATGATACCCGTTTCATCAATCCGGTGAGCAAGGCAGGTTACGGCATGGATGCGCAATGGATCGATGAATTCCACCACGCATTACGCGTCGCTTCCGGGCAGGAAAGAACCGGTTATTATTCCGACTTCGATGGCGTTCCATCGCTGGCCAAATCCTATAGGGATGCTTACGTATACGATGGGGCGTTCTCTGAGCACCGCAAGAAGTTTTTCGGCATGAAAACTGAAAATGCGGGGGAGCAGTTTGTCGTTTTTTCGCAGAATCACGATCATGTTGGAAACCGCATGCTTGGCGAGCGCACGAGTCAGCTGGTAAGTTTTGAGATGCAGAAACTGCTCGCAGGAGCAGTGTTGGTGAGCCCTTATTTACCGATGCTTTTCATGGGAGAAGAGTATGGGGAGGAAAGCCCATTCCTGTATTTTGTCAGTCACACTGATCCCGAACTTGCGGAGAAAGTGAGAAAAGGACGGAAAAAGGAGTTCGAAGCGTTTCACCTGGAAGGGGAGGCGCCGGACCCGTTATCGGAGGAAACCTTTGACCGTTCCAAACTTCGATGGGAATCGGTTGAGCGGGAGCCTCATCAAACGATGCTCAATTACTATAAAAAGTTGATATCCATCCGCAAAAGCCATTCGCCGCTGCGTGTACTCGATCGCGAGGAAGTTTCGGTAGGGTACAATGCGGAAAGTCAGGTCATCGTGCTTCGCCGCCGGCATGGTACACAGGAAATCATTTGCCTGATGAATTTTTCCAGCCAGCAACAGTCAGTGGACATGCCGGTGGGTGCATCGCATTGGTACAAACTGCTCGGATCGTCAGATCCGAAATGGGGCGGTTCGCGAGAAATGCCTGTCCAGGTTACAAGTGGACCGGCATTGGCCCTATCTCCGGAATCAATCACACTTTATGTAAATCAGTATGAATAACCCCATTGCTACCTATCGTTTGCAATTCCATAAGGAGTTTACTTTCAAGAATCTGGAAAACCTGATCCCCTATTTGCGGCAGCTGGGAGTAAGTACTATATATGCATCGCCTGTGTTTAAATCGACGCCGGGAAGCATGCATGGCTACGACGGAGTAGATCCCAATCAAATCGACCCCGAAATCGGTAGCATGGAAGAATTGAAAACGCTCAGTTCGATATTGAAAGAAAATCATATGCAATGGTTGCAGGACATTGTGCCCAATCATATGGCCTTTCACTCAGAGAATCCGTGGCTGATGGACGTACTTGAAAAAGGCACACAATCGATGTATGCCGGTTTTTTTGACATTGCCTGGAACAGCCGCCTTTTTCATGGCAAACTGATGGTGCCATTTCTCGGGTCGGATCTCGATGAGGAAATTGAAAGTGGGAATGTGCTCATTTCGTACGAGTCTAACCGGTTGATGCTGACTTATGAAGGTGCAAATTTCCCTCTTAGCCCCCGATCATATTCCACACTTTTCGACTCGGAGCTGGCCCGTCACAATCAGGCGCTTGTACAGATCGGCACGCAATGCAAAGAAATCAACGGGGTGGAAGAGCCGGCGGTTTTTTCCGAACAATGGAATGAGCTTCTCTTGCAGCTTTCCTCGTTAATGAAAAACCAGGACGAGAAAGAGCTGATCACGGGGCTGTTGAAAGAGGTCAACAGCAACCCCGAAAAATTGAAACAAATTATCGATCAGCAAGCGTATGTTTTATGTAGTTGGCAGGACACAGACCAACATATCAACTTTCGGCGGTTTTTTACCGTGAACGGACTGATCTGTCTCAATATTCAGGATGAAAATGTATTCCTGAACTACCACGCACTGATGAAGCAACTGGTTGAGGAAGGCATTTTCCAGGGGCTAAGGATTGACCATGTCGACGGCCTGTACGATCCGAGCCGGTACCTGAAAGATATTCGCCGGCTGGTCGGGGACGACACCTATGTGGTTGTGGAGAAGATCCTGGGCCAGGATGAGGACATGCCGGAAGACTGGCCGGTCCAGGGTACAACAGGCTATGAATTTCTGGCGACAGTCAATAATGTATTTACCAATGTAAATGCCGAGAAAACCTTTACAAGCTTTTACCAGGAATTGGCGGGAGACGGCGGAACGATACGGGAGCATTTGCTGGAAAAGAAGGCTCATATCCTTTTTGAGCATATGGGCGGCGAGCTGGAAAATCTGTACGGGTTGCTGACAGAGCTGAATTTGGCAGACGGACAAGATATGGAACGGATTGGTCAAGAGCAGCTCAGGAAGGCGATAGGGGAGTTGCTGATCCATTGTCCGGTATACCGCTATTATGGCAATCAAATGCCTTTGGAGTCATCTGAAATGGCCGCGGTTCAAAAGATATTCGATGAGGTAAAAAGCTTTCATCCGGAACTGGTGCAGGCCGTTGCACTTCTCGAAAACGTATTGCTGACAAAGCCTTCCGAAGGTGACGAAGATTACAACGCTAAGGCGCTGGAGTTTTACCAAAGGGCTATGCAGTTTACTGGGCCGTTGATGGCCAAGGGAGGAGAAGACACGCTGATGTATACCTATGGTCGCTTTATCGGGCATAATGATGTTGGCGACTCTGTGGAATGCTTTGGAATAACGTTGACTAAGTTTCATGGCAAAATGAAAAAGCGCCATAAAAACTGGCCACTTTCTTTAAATACCACGTCGACTCACGACACGAAAAGGGGCGAGGACGTTCGGGCGCGCCTGAACGTCCTTACCGATGTTCCCGAGGAATGGATTTCCCGGGTAAAACACTGGCAGCAACTCAATGCGCCGCTCAGGCGGAAATACTCGGCGCCCGATGCGAACGACGAATACCTGATTTATCAAACGTTGACCGGCGCTTACCCGATGCCGGGAAAGGATGAGGATGACTTTCCGGCACGATTGGATGAATATCTCCAAAAAGCGTTGCGGGAGGCAAAAAGGAAGACAAGCTGGGCCGAGCCTGACGAAGCTTACGAAAGCGGCGTGCAACAGTTTGCCCGGGAACTGTTGGATCGGCAAGGGGCTTTCTGGGAGGATTTTGTATCGTTCCAAAAGAGAATCGTGGATTTCGGCATGGTCAATTCTCTTTCGCAGCTGATTTTGAAATTCACGTGTCCGGGTGTCCCGGATGTGTATCAGGGCTGTGAGTTGTGGGACCTGAGCCTCGTAGACCCCGATAACCGGAGGGAAGTGGATTATGAAAAAAGACAAAGCTGGCTTCGGGAGTTTGACGAAGCGGAACGGGGCCTACTACTGGAAAAGCTGTGGAATGACCGCAGTAATGCACAGATCAAACTCTGGCTCACACAGCAGCTCTTCGAACTGCGAAAACAAAATCCGGCGCTTTTTTCAGAAGGAGATTATGTTCCCTTGCAGGTAAAAGGCAGGTTCAAGGATCACCTTCTTGCCTTTGCTCGTATCCACAAGAAGGACGTAATGATCGTGGCCGTTCCATTGCACCTGGCAATGATGTGTAAAGCGGAAGAGCTGCCTTCTTTTGACTGGAAGGATACCGCGATCGACGTCCCGCCTGTATTTGCATTGGAATGGAAACATCTCCTCACAGGCAATGCAACCGAGTGCGACAGCAAACTGTCCGCAGCAGGACTATTTGATAAACTGCCATTTGCGATTCTACAAGGAACCAGGGTTGATAACGAGCGGAGTGCCGGTCTTCTGTTACACATTTCTTCTCTTGCATCGCCATTCGGAATTGGCGATATGGGTTCCGAAGCATTTGCGTTCGCCGATTTCCTATATCGCGGTGATCAGCGGATCTGGCAGTTGCTTCCCCTGAACCCAACCGAAGCCGCGCAGGGAAATTCGCCCTACAGCGCACTGTCTAGCCGGGCTGGTAATCCTGCATTCATCAGTCCGGACCTTCTGCAGCAGGAAGGCCTGCTCGAAAACGTGGACCTTGCAGAATATCATCTCCCGCAGGACGGGAAGGTCGATTTCGAAAAAGCGACGCGAATCAAAAGCGAGTTGCTGGAAAAGGCGTTCGCCACATTTAGCCAAAAACCTCAACTGTTTCCGGCGACAGAATTTGAACGGTTCTTGGAGGAGAATGCGGAATGGCTGGACGACTTCGCCCTATACATGGTCATCAGGGAGAAGCACGATGGGAAACCGTGGACGGAGTGGGAAGAGCGGCTGAGACTTCGGAATCCGGAAGCATTGAATGTGCTGATTGAAGTGGAGTCTGCCAGAATCCGGTTCTACAAGTGGGTACAGTTTGTTTTTCATAAGCAATGGAAGTCGCTTCGCGAATATTGCAGCGAACGGAACATCAAATTCCTGGGCGATATGCCATTTTATGTGAGCTACAATTCCGCCGATGTCTGGGCACACCGGAATCTGTTTATGTTGGATGAAAATGGGAACATGATCGGAGTCGCCGGCGTTCCACCAGATTCATTTTCTGAGAAAGGCCAGCTTTGGGGCATGCCTGTGTTCAACTGGGATGCACACAGGGAGCAGGGGTATCAGTGGTGGATAAACCGGCTTAGGAAAAACACCGAACTTTTTGATTTGACGCGCCTTGATCATTTCCGGGCGTTTGCCGAGTACTGGGTGGTCCCGGGAGGCGAAACGACAGCGGTGAACGGGAAATGGAATCCCGGTCCTGGTTCGGAATTCTTCAGAGTAGTGGAGGATGCCCTGGGAGGATTACCTTTTGTAGCGGAAGATCTGGGTGAAATAGGCCCGTCCGTGTTTGAACTAAGGGATGAGCTCGCCCTTCCGGGCATGAAAGTGCTCCAATTCGCATTTGATGAAGATATGGCTGAGTCCCACTACATTCCTCATAACTACACCGCCAATTTTGTGGCTTACACCGGCACGCATGACAACAATACGATTAAGGGATGGTTTAAGAATGATACCGACGAAGCATCCCGAGAAAGGCTGGAAGCGTACACGGGGTGCTCTGTAAATGAAGATAATGTGCATTCGGTAATGGCCCGGCTAGCTTATTTGTCCGTTGCCAGAATGGCGGTTATACCGGTTCAGGATTTACTTAATCTGGATGAATCGTCTAAAATGAACAACCCAGGCTCTGATCACGCTAACTGGACGTGGCGTTTGGTGCCGGGACAACTGAGTCGTGAAGCGGAAAATAAATTGAAACGTTGGGTTAAGATTTCCAATCGTGGGTAGAGGACGGTCCAATGGTGTGTGTTTGCAGAAATGTCAGAGCCAGGGAGGCGTAGGAAGCGAGAACCGCCCATCGCCATCGACGGCGGCAACTTCCCGGTTGTTTAGACGGGATGAACCCGGCAATTGTCAATTGCCGGGTTTATTGGAAAATATCGTATCACTGGGCAACCCATTGCGTGGCAGAGCCGGGGCGGCGGCTTTAACGGCATAGCCAGTAAAATTGTGAAAGCCCCCTCAGTCGGAGAGGGCCTTCATTTCACTTACATAGAAGCCTTATTTTTGGATGACAGTCCTTAAATGGTGTGTCAGGCCATTTTGCTCGGTAACCTCAATCACATATAGCCCTGTTACCCAATCGGCTATCCGCAATCCTGTGGATGGGAAGCTGCCGGCAGAGTAAATGACAGTACCGCTACTGTTGGTTATCGTTACGCGGGAGATTTTCCGTCCTGCCAGGTCGCTGAGGAAGATCTTCTCGGATACCGGGTTGGGGTAGGTAGTCAGGCTGGTAATACCGGATTCGACATTCCTGATGCCACTGTATGCATAAGTCTGATCCTTGTCTACCATTTTGAGGCGGTAATAATTTTCTCCCGGAACCATAGCGGCATGAACGAAGGTGTAAGCGCGACGTATAGCACTTTCTCCAAAGGATTCGACCTTGCCGATAGCGCGCCAGTTTCTGGCATCTTTGCTGTGTTCTACCTCAAAGTAATCGCTGTTGGTTTCCGAGGTAGTTATCCATGAAAGTAGCGCCTGACTGCCTTCCCGAACTGCCTTGAACTCGACCAGCGTCACCGGCAATGCAGCCTCATCCCCCGAAATGTACAGCGTCGCATTCGCGGTAGCGCCCTGCGAGTCGGTGATGGTGTACGGGAAGGCGACGCTGCCTTTGAAAGCCGCAACGGGAACAAAGGTGTAGCTTCCGTCGGATTGGAGCGTCAAAGTACCCTTGCCAGGTACCGAGGTCACCTGCGCGGTCACTGTCTGGGTGTCCCCCTCCGGATCCGTGTCGTTCGCTTTCACTCCGTTTGCCGCGGTGGTGGTGATCCCGCCGGCAGCAGTCAGCAGCGCGTAGTCGTCACTTGCCAGCGTGCTGTTTGTTGCTCCTGTAAGCGAAATAGTAACGATCTGGTAAGCAGAGGCGCTCAATGGAACCGGCCTGTTATCGCTGACTGTGTAAAAGATCGTGTCTTTGCCCACAAACCCGGTTGGAGGGGTGTAGTTCACTACTCCCGTCGCTGGGTTTACAACCGCGGTACCACCAAAGCGGGTGTTACCCGGATTACCCCCGTTAAGGTCTGTCAGCACAACCGAGGCAGGTACCAACTGCACATCTTTGTTTCCTGCGGCGTCGTTGACCAGCGTGTTAATATTTACGGCGGTATTCATTTTAGTGGATGCAATGTCCAGGTTCGCAATCGGCGGGTTGTTCGTTCCAGTGCCGTACACGGTGATCACCAGCAATTCAACCGGGCAGTTTGTCGTCACCGAAGGCGGGCAGACCGGTACCAGGAAGCGGTACACACCCGGGGTAGCGGAGCTGAATGTATAAGTGCCGTCGGCGCTGACGACAGGAAGTTCTCCACCAGGGTTTGAAAATCCTGGAACTGTTGTTGCACTTCCGTAGGTCGTACCCGGAAGGATAACGTCATTGGTGGAAACATTTCCGGTAATGGCAATGCCGGCAAGTGCTACATTGATGTCAGGGTTTGTCCGGTTACAGCTCAGGCCAGTCGCCATACGCGTATCGACGATGGCTCCATACACATCCACATACTGGTCGACAGCCTGTGCAAGCGAGCCAACCGAGATTTTGATTTCGTCAAATGGCACCGTGGTATAGAACCCAGGGTTGTAAAAGTTGGTCGGGGTACCAAACCATTGGTTCAAAACCGAGAGGTCAAGCAAAGCCCCATCGCTTTTCGATTCCTGCTGTACCCCGTTCAGGTAGGTCGTGATGGTAATGCGGGTGAATAACCCTGCTGAAACCAGGAATGGGTTCTTCTTGATGGTGAAGCCTGCAAAAGTACCGGCAGGGAATGTGGTGGCAGGGACTGCAACGGCCAGGGAGTTTACTTCCAGTCCGCTGGCAAGGTTGTAAATCCGGGCGAAGTCTGTGGTGGAGGCTGAAACTGCGTTCCAGGGTGCTTGTACTTCGCAGCCGGCACATGCTATGCCTTTGGTTCCGGTTTGCCCGGCATCGATCACTGCCCCGTGGTTCTGGTCGCTCAACGTCACATTGAAGTCACAGCCGACGGTAATAGCACAACTGCGCTGGATATACGCCCGGTAGATTAGAATATTGCCTAAGTCCGCTCCTGCCAGGTTGGTGATTTCAAGCTGCGCTTCATCAAAAGCTACTTTACTGATGATGCCCACGATTTGCCTGTTGGCGCCTCCGGTTACGAGGGAAGTGCTCACACCCGCGGCCACCGAATTGCCCGTGCCACTTTGCACAAGAACACCATTGTTGTACAAATGGATGGTCATGCTTCCCAGCGCGCTTGCTGACAATAGTGCACCTGACTCGATGTCAAAGCCTGCAAAAGACTCTGCCGGATAAGTTTCAATGGCATTGGCAACTGAGACAGTCGCTTTTGAGCCCACGCTTGCACCCATCACCAGTGTGGCAGGCAGGATCGCCGCGCCGTTTACGATGTTCTCCGAATTATTCAGCTGACAGGCAACGCATCCTACTGCATCGATCGAAGTCCTTACACCATTGACGTAGACAGGGTGAGTGGGGTTTGAAACGGCTGTCAGTGTATTACAAGCCAGTTCGTTGGCGCAGAATGACTTGAACACCGCGTTGTAGATACGGGTCGTGCCTATGTTGGCATTGATCACAGAGCTGACCGTGATCTTAACCCCGCTGAATGGAAGGATTGCCAAAAAGCCGATGGTTTGCCGCCCGGCGCCGTTAAGGACCGAGCTTTTAGCAGATATCAATCCGGCGTTGCCTGAAAACGATTCGATCACGGCCCCGTATTGATCTGTGGTGGAGATGGTAATTCCTGAAAGCGCTCCTGCGCCGATCAGGTTCGGGTTGTCGATATCAAAACCGGCGAAGGTATTAGCGGGGTAAACTTTCGCCCCGTCGGTCACCGCATAGGCGGCCGTTGTGCCGATATTGGCCGGAACGACGAGCTCGGTATAATTGTCCGGATCTGCGTCAATCGCGTTGCCGGACGCTACAATGTTACATTGCAGACAGGCGGCGGCATCGATCCCTGTATTGCGGGTGTCGACAAACACAGGATAATCCGGTTTGATCAGCTTGGTGTTGGTATTACACACCAATGCCGGGCCCTCGCAGAAGCGCTCGGTTACTGCCCCGTATACCCTGATCGGAGCGACCTGCACCGCACCGAGCATAGAGACGCTGAACTGGATTTCGTCAAAGGCCAATTTGGTTTTGAAACCGGTAATGGCGTGTCCGGTCGAAGTGAAAAGACCGGCGCTGCCCAAAGCCCCCCCGTCCGAAACCGTTTCCTGCTGCACACCGTTCAGGTAAGTGGTAACGGTATGGCCTGCCGCGAATGCTACGCCGAGTGTTCGCTGATCTTCTATCTCAAAGCCGGCGAATGTTCCGGCCGGGTATACCGTTTTGGTATTTTTGATCGAAACCGATCCTGTTGAAGCCACGGAGGCAACCAGGTCGATTTCTGCATAGTCTGTCGCATCCGAATTGACCAGATTATTGGTATTTCTCACTGCGCAGTTCACGCAGGCGACGTTGGTACTGATACCGGTCCTGTCCGTGTTCACGTATACCGGAAAGGTCGGGTTATTCCACTGCTCTACGAGATTACAAGGGCGGGGCGTAGATTCGGCACAAAATTTGGTCACTACGGCGTTGTAGATCTCGGTTGTACCCAGGCTAATGCTTGCCGACGATGCCTGATCGATCTGGATCCGGTCGAAGTTCTTGGTGGTCAAAAAACCAACTGTCGTCCTGCCGCTGGTATTGATAATGTTTGCCGTCAGCAAGCCGCCGGGGCCGGTATACTCCTCCTGCAACGTGGATCCCAGATAGGTCCGCACCGTCAGTGACCCCAGCAGCGAGGCGCCTGCAAGGCCCGAGTTCTGAATCTGAAAACCGGCGAAATACCCGGCAGGGTAATATCCGTTATCGCTTTGTACAGTCAGGCGCAATCCGCCTACGGCGGTAAGCACTGCGACAAAGCTTGCAAAGTCTGCCGTGCTGGCACTGATGGCATTGGTCGCATTATTGACCGCCGACAGGGATATACCATAGCGCCCCGTCCACACGGTTGTACACCCGATTCCGCAGGATTCATTGGGGACAATGCTCATGTGGTACGTCGGCAAATTGAGCGCAGTTGGCGTGTTGCATGACAATGATGAGGTATCCGGTGAAACTACCTGTGCGATAGCGAGAAATGGGAGCGTCGCAAACGCCCATAGCACAAGCACCTTAACTGATAAAAGAACAAGGCCGGATTGTTTGACAGCTCTGCCGAGAGCGCGTCGGGATGACATTTTTTCCATAACGTTTGTTGGATTGAATAATGGAATGCGACCATCTGAATTTTTCAGGGCCATTGTAAGAGCTTGCCAACCTTTTGCAGGCCGGCAAGCAAAGCGGTTTTAGTAAAGTTGCTTTGGTGAACTAACGGTTATTTGTATACGTAGAAATAGTTCGTACCGTTGCCTGAGTAGGGCAAAACGCCAGGAGATGAGATGGCCGAATGTAATGTCGGCTTCCCTTTCTAGAGGCAATATAATCACTGACCCAAACCAGCTATTGTTTTGGCGTACAGATACTTATTGGTGAAGGGTATACTTGTGCAGCAAGTGCTTTGGCTAAAAGGGGTCAATAGACTTGCATTCTATCGCAGTCCATCAATGGTGGGGCTCTGTCGCCTTCGTACGCGAACGTCAGATGATCGGTCTCAGTTGGGATTGAAGTAGAAGTTGCCATAATATTATCTGCCTGGTTATGTGAAAGGAATAGAAATGGCACAAGCCGGTGGCTTAACTTTTCGATTTTGTAGTGCTTGAAGAATACTTGTGGTTTAGGACTGTTCCGGAGGCAATCTTAATAGAAATATTTTCAAGTGAAGCTACATAATGTGACTTTATGATACAATAAAATAAGTTCGATGCGGTACATGATTTATGTAGATATACTATACGATATTAGTAGTATTTGTTTGAATACTGCCTTTCGCCATGCTAGAAATGTGTCATTTCGCATCGCAGGCGCACTTTCCAAAAAAAGGATGCATGCATTTTGTCGCGAAAATTCTATAAAAAAAATAGAATAATATAAAATACCGGCATGATCTCACGTCCACCCAGGCTCGTTCATCGCATACCTGCGATCATGAAGATCGGTCAGGTCGGCGATCGTACGAAATGCTTTCTGTTCTCCCGCGAGCGTCGGGGCAATGCAGGGGCGCTTTGTTCGTAGCGGCCGGAATCCAGGGCGGTCGTGTGTCGGCTATCGATGCTTCTTTTTCCTCTGACTTATTACGAGCACATTGCCGGCATACTGTTTATGCCGTTGCACTGATGTTGCGCAAGTAAACGTATATTGGTATAGGTTCATTTTTGCCCAAAGAGGGTGTTTTGATTGGAAACGTATATTGGTATAGTGTATATTTTTTTGCCAAAAGTCAGGTGGAAAATTTGTGAAGGTATACGCGATATATTGAAAAAGTTATATTTTAACATAAATTGTTTTAGTGGTTCTGCCGCCAAAATTCCCAGGACAGATCGACTAATTGTTTAATAATAAGTTTATTGACGGATACATCTCTCGGATCGAGTGTGGTAGGCGTAGAAAAACGCATTTTGGGGAGATCATTTTAAAATGTAATTGTAGAATATTACCAAGAATTTTAGCCCGCCGACTTTATAATATTTTTTAAAAATGAATGACCCTGTCGGGATGCTGCTCAGAATGATGATTTTGAGTCGATATTGTATGGCGATTTGCTTTGGAATTATATTTTAAATTTTAAATTAAAGACAAAATATAATTTTGTTTATTTATCGAATATACAACTATCATATATGTGTTTTGTGAAGCGTTAGTTGGTTTGTATTGAAAATGCAAAAGGGTATTTTTGTTTTGAGACAAGTCTCGATACCAACCTAACTATTGTTTACTTATGAAGAAGATTTTACTGCTGGGCACCCTGCTGGTGTGCTGCTGCTCCTCATTGCTATGGGCACAGGAAAAGTTTGTAACAGGTGTGGTCACCGCTGCGGAGGACGAATCACCAATCCCGGGAGTGAACGTGCTGATTGCCGGCACCCATAACGGCGTCATCACGGACATGGATGGCAAATACAAAATCGCCGTACCCGATCAGGGTAAATTGACCTTTAGTTTTGTAGGAATGATCTCACAGGAAATCACTTTCGATGGCTTGTCGGTGATCGATGTGAAACTGGTATCCGACGCGAGGATTTTAAGCGAAGTAGTTGTAACCGGTAGCGGTGTGGCTACCAGCAAAGCCAAGTTGGGGATATCGGTCGAAACGATTTCCGGTAAAAGCCTGCCGCAGACACCCTCCGCTTCGGTGGATCAGGCGCTGGTTGGGAAAATTCCGGGAGCGCAGATTACCAGCGGCAACGGCACGCCGGGCGCGGGAGTCAACATTTTGCTGAGAGGTATTAACTCTGTGAACCGGGGAACTTCGCCAATGATCCTGATTGACGGTATTCAGATGGCTTCGACGGATCTCAGCGCGATCGACCTTAATTCAATCGAGCGGGTGGAAGTCGTTCAAGGGGCCGCTTCTGCTTCCATTTATGGGGCCCAGGGCGCGAACGGGGTTATCCAGCTTTTTACAAAAAGGGGAAAAAACGGCCAGCTGAATATCGATATTTCGACTGCGATCACAAACAACACCTATCTGAATGTGGGTGGAGTGGCCAAATCCCGTTTTCATGGATACAATACCGACGCAAACAATAATATCATCGGATCATCGGGCGCACCGATTTCGATTGACCCGCAGACCGGCTTGTACACCGAAAACGTAATCTGGAACAGTACGGACCCGCTTAACAAGACCGATAAGCCCTACAACGCCAATCTTGCCTATCATGATCACTTCAAACAATTTTTCGTCCCCGCCAACACGATCAACAACAGCATTTCCCTCTCAGGAGGCAGCGAAAAGTTCGATTTCAGTGCTTCTGCATCCAATAACCACCAGAAATCCAATTTTCTTAACAATGGCTATAATGACCGGAGCAACCTGGTTACCAACCTTGGTGTTCAGCTCGCCAAGGGGTTAAGGCTGCGCAGCACCACGCAGCTGGTTTATACCAAAAACACGGTTAACGGGAACAACATATACTCGATTTTTAATAGCCGTGCTTTTGTGGACTACGATTTTAAATTACCCGATGGAAGTCCCATCAACAAGTTGGGGGATGCAGCGGGCGTGAACGGAAGTAACCCCATTTACGCTCAGTATTATTCAGACAGCGACGATAAAAAGGTTGATATCATTCAAAATTTCAACCTAAACTATAAAGTCAATAAGTATCTGGAGTTGGACGCAAAGTATGGGCTCAACTATAATAGGGAAGACTACATCTACACGGCACAAAACCAGTCAAACAATGCCAATTCCGTAGCTGCCTCGACGTGGGTTGGCTCCGCGATCAGCCCGGACAATACAGGCGGTATCGATAAATACACGTACGCAAGAACATTCCAGAATTTTTTGGGTACTGCATTTATCTACACCAATTTCGAGGACGACTTTCACTGGAACGTTCCGATTACGACATCTACCCAGGTCTCCTTTGATTACCGCAACCAGAAACAGACTTTGTATGCAGCAGCGGCTGCCGGATTGCCGACTTACACGCCGTTTAACAGCACGCAGGGTACATCCTTCAAGGTTATTCAGGATTACAAGGAACCGTTTATTACCTACGGGTACCTTGTCAACCAAAAAATTGAATATGGGGATATATTCGGTGTTGCCGGCGGGTTCAGGAGTGACTATTCATCCGCATTTGGAGGAGGTTCAAAGCCGTTTACCTTTCCAAGAGGTGATGTTTATTTAAGAATGTCCTCACTGGGCTTTTGGGAATCAGGAGCCATAGCCGACCGTATTCCCGAATTTAAATTGCGTGCAGCATACGGAGAGGCGGGTATTCAGCCTAAGCCTTTTGACCGCTATGTTACTTTGAGCACAAAGGTTTTGGGTGCAAGCAACGCCTTCTATTTCGATCCAAACCAGAATAACCCTGATCTGGGTGTGGAAGTATCCAAAGAGCTTGAAATCGGAACGGATTTTACATTGAATGTGATGCCGAACGCCGACTGGCTGAACGATGTGCGCCTATCGGCCACTTATTGGAAACGGACTACGGACAATGCGATATGGAGCATTGATGTGGCGCCAACTTCCGGTTCGGGAACTTTGAAAACCAATGCTTTTTCATTGGGCTCCCATGGTTTGCAGGCTTCATTGAACGCATCTGTATATCAGGGCAAGAATATCAGCTGGAACCTGACTACCAACTTTACGAAACAGGCTTCGAAAATCAATTCTGTCGTTGGCGATCAGGAGATTGTTGTTATCTCCAATGCGGGGAGTACCAATTATGTGCTTCGCAAAGATGAAAAAATCGGACAGCTTTATGGCCATAGGTTGATCCATAGCCTGGATGCCACAAAGCCGGACGGCACCCCCTTTCTTTCGGAGGCCGAAAAGGGCGACTACACGCTGGCAAGCAACGGCTACGTGGTCAACAAAGCCACAAAATTCCCTTACGTAACGCCTGACAAATACAGCTTCGGCGATCCTAACCCGAAGTTCAACATTTCATTCATCAATGACTTGACGATCAAGAACTTTCTGACTTTCAACGTTCAATTGGATTGGATCCAGGGAAGCCATCTTTACAACCAAACCAAGGAATGGATGTACCGCGACGGAATCCATGCCGATTACGCAAAACCGTTCACGATCGACGGAGAAACCGGAGCATGGACGGCGTTTTACAGGGGTGTGTATGCGGCCGTTACGAGAAACGGAACCAAGGATTATTTCTATGAGGATGCCTCTTTTCTCCGTCTGAGAAATATTTCTGTTGCTTTGGATTTTGCCAAACTGACTCATATCAAAGGATTCAGAAGGCTGCAACTGGTGCTTTCGGGGCGTAACCTGGTTACGTTAACCAAATACACCGGTATGGATCCTGAAATCGTGTCAGGTGCCAACAACTCTGCCTGGGACCGCGGAACTGACCACAGCAGTATGCCGAATTACAGATCTTATCAGGTCGGTTTGAACTTCGGTTTCTGAAAACACTCATTGCATTCTTAAAAAGATAAAACATGAAAAAAATAAAATTGTTATCGATGTTGGTGCTTCTGACGTCTGTTCTTTCCTGTAAGGATCAATTAGACGTTAAGAACCCGAACCAGCCGACAACCGGAAGCGCTAATTCGGAATCCGGTCTGATCAACCTGGCGCAGGGCGCTATTTATGTAAATGGTTTCCTGACTGTGAAGTATGGTGGCTTTTATGGCGGATTTTTCGGAGATCCGTTTAGTTATCACGATATTATGGGAGACGTGGTCGGGGTGGAAGCTGCCAACCAGCGGCTGAACGAAATCGGGGTGGCCAACTACGTAATCCTTGATAACGGCACCAAGGTAATGAACCCCAATTCTCCGGCCCGTCAACTGGACATGCTGCGGCAGGTAAATATCAATGCAAACGCCAGCGACAACCCGCTATATTACGAGTGGGCCTATATGTACAGTCTCAACACCGGAGCCAATAACGTGTTGGCGCTGGTAGATAAGACCACATTCACCGGGGATGCCGAAAGTAAAAAGAACGCGCTCAAAGCCTGGGCATATTGGTGGAAGGGTTACGCCTATGGCCGTATCGGCTCACTTTACTATGCCGGTATTATCAACGACCAGGCCGTGGGTACCAATAATGCCTTTGTGAGTAAGGAAGCTATCATTACCGAGTCCAATGCCAACTATGATAAAGCGGCGGCAGCTTTAAGCGCTGTTGGCAGCGTTGCCGATTACTCGGCAGTGATCGGTAAAATTATCCCGGCATTTTTTCAGGTTGGGAAAGGTGGAATACTTACACCTGACATGTGGAAGAGGAACATCAACGCTATGAAAGCACGAAACATACTGGTAAACACCACCGTAAAAAAGATGACTGCGGAGCAATGGGCGTCTATTATCGCCCTTGCCAAAGATGGAGTTACAGCAACGGACTACGTGTTTACGGCCAGATCGAACGAGACCAGCGATTTTATTTCCGCCACCGGAAGCACGCCTTCGGCCCTTACTACGGGGACTACCAAAACCAGTAGTTTCAAAGTCAGCGAACGGCTTATACAGGATTTCAGACCGGGTGACAAAAGACTTGAGAACAACTTCGCGATTGAAACCAATCCATGGATCGGCAATAATGACCGTGGAAACATTTTCAATACCCGTTATGGCTTGATCGACGGTGGAAAGGGGCTTGCGGGTGTGGTTGTGCTGGGAAACAAAAAGGTAGGGGAATATGAATTCTATATGGCCACCACTTACGAAGAAAATCAGCTGACATTGGCCGAGGCGCTTATCAACACAGGAGATATCGAGGGTGGTCTTAAAATCATTGATGCCATCCGTAAACTTCAGGGCGCCGGTCTGGCCGCCGTCGCAGGTAAAGGGCTTAGCCTGGCAGCTGCCAGGGAAGAATTGAGAAGCGAGAGAAGGGTGGTTCTGCCTTTCCGCGGTCTTGCCTTCTACGATGCCAGACGCTGGGGAGTGATCGATGACGTTGCAACAGGCGGAGGCAGAACTGGCGCGGTGGTGGTTGACAAGGCGGGTGTGGTTAGCAAGAATGCGACCATTAATTACAACTTCCTGGACTACTGGGACGTGCCTGCCAACGAGCTCGCCTACAATAAGGCTGGCGATGGGAGTGTGGCGGTTCAAAATCCAAAGGGATTGTAGGGCTCTCTTATGTAGCTGTACTTCGAAAAGGAATTGTTCAGCGTTCTGTTACTGACAAAAAAAGCACCATCCGGCCCGACCGGAATGGTGCTTTTTTTTAAATATAAATCTACAACCCGAACCCAACTGCGAGCCCTTTTACAGGTTCGCTGAACGGAAATTTGTGCGTGGTCGCGCCGGTACTCAGATCGACGGAGTAAAAGCTGGTGTTGAGTCCTACTGTAAAAATGGCGTAACCTTTGCCGGAGACATTACCGATGTCGAAGCCGAGGCCAGGGTTTATATCGATGCCCAGCGGTTTCGGATCGGCCATCACGCCGTTATTGGGTGGCGTTTGTATGTATAATGTATTTGATTGACTGTCAATATCAAATAGCGTCGTAGTAGCGGCGCCCGGGTAGCTATTGGTATAAGCAACTCCGGTAATGAATGGGGTAGGGCCTGCCATCCCGATTTTAAGGGGCTGATCTACGATAGTAACTCCGTCATTTACGTTGATCCGGAGATTCTGCCCATTGTCGCTTACGACACGCAGGCGGTCGGCCACAGGATTGAAATCGACACCAAAATAAGTTCCGCTGAGCATTACGGGGGTGTTGTCGGCCAGTTTCAGGCTTGCCAGTTCCGTGGCAGCGCCGCTTCCAAGATCGATGCCGTAGACCTTGCTGTTATCTCCCAGTGCGTACAACCTGCCGTTAGCGGGACGGATATCAATTCCCTGCAAAGAGACACCCGCAATGGCCGGGATCGACTTGGTGCCGTATTCCATACCGTTTTCAGGGTTGAAAATTTTCAACATACCGGTGCCCGTCAAAGCATAAGCGACGGGGAGCGCGGGGATGGCAATGCCAATGACATTCGCGTTAGCAGGGAAATCACCCAGCTTTTGGAGTTTACCCGTAGCCAGGTCCACGAAATCCAGCTCCCATTTGTCGCCGAATTTGACAGAAGCAATAGGGTAAATGTCAGCAGGGTTTATGTCGGGGGAGATATCGAAACCGCCTATCTCCTGGATATTCAGGCCGAGTGAGCCTACGGGCACTAAACCTCCGGGATTGGGAGGGTTTTGAATGTATAACATGTCCGTCGAAGGGTCGATGTCGTAAAGCGTCGTACCTACTCCTGCGGGTGCGGCGGTAACGCCAGCGCGACTGTTGGTGTAGGCCACCGCGCCGATCATCGGATTGGCGTAGCCATTCAAGGGAGAGTCACCGGGAATAATTGCGCCGGTTTCAGGGTGCAGGCGCAGGTTTTGGGTCGAGCTGGTCACTACCCGGATGCGGTCGACGGTAGGATTGAAGTCAAAACCGATATGCCCGTTCAAGCTGGCGGCAATGGGAGCAGAGCCAATGCGGGTGGCCTTTCCCTCCTGGTCGCCAGACTTGATATTGACCTGATAAAGGTTATTCATCGAGCTGATCGCATAAAGTTGCCCGGTGGCCGGGCGGAAATCGATACCTTTCAGCATATCGCCCTGTTCAAGACCGGTTACGGCAAAAGTACGCAATGGCGTAGCGGTGTTCCGGATGTTGATCTCGTGCAACTGGTTGTTATCCGACAATGCATAGAAAATCCTGTCTGGAAGTGACGGCCCGGCAGGCGGCACACGGTGATCGTCGCAAGAATACATTGCGAGCGAAAGGAGAAAGCTAAGGGCAGCAACTACCGGCCTCAGGCGAAAGTCGAGTAATTTCATAGGAACGTGATTGAGTTATGTAGTTTGATAACCCATTTACGTCGCCGGCAAGGCTTTGGATTTATCGGCCGGAGTCTGGTAAGAAAAAATCCGTTGTGTCTGTAACAACGGATTTTAAAACTACAATCAATTTTGATTTACTATCAACTCAATCAACCTTTTATGAATGGACCGGCAATCGCCAGTACCGCGTCTTTCGTCAGCGGCTCGTCGAATGCTTCCGTGACGGCCGCATCCGTTTTTGAAGCCAGGCCTTTGATATTCACTCCACCCTGAGTCATATTGTCTTCACCAGCGTAAATAGCAGGTACTGCACCTTCCTTACCTGTGATCCAACCTTTCATGGCAGGCGCCCCAAGCAATGTTGCAGCTAACCTGCGGGCAACAGCCGCATGGCGGGCTTCTACTGAATGAACCTGCAAAGCGTATTCGAGAATTTGCGGGTCCGCGATCAACACCCCTGCCTGACCTTTGTAAGCCCGCACACCTGTATCTTCAAGCGCACTGGAAACCGTTACAAACGTCTTGTAATTACTGAACACATCGGCAAATGCACCTTTATAAGTAAAATCAAACATCGGTTTGGCAATGGCTTTCGCCCCTAGTGCTTTCACCAGAAATGCGACGTGTTGCGACTCGTGCTTACCAATCTGCATGAATATCGATTTATCCGACGCAGGAATAAGATTTGCCGCTGCAAGCCCTCCTTTGTAGAACTCATCTTCCAGGTATTCGAGCGTCAGGGCATAGTTAAGCACGTCGACGGCCGCTGCAGATTGCGCGAAGGCCTTGTTGACAATCGCTGCAAACGCAGTCGGAATAGCTGCCGAAGCCAATTTACTCCCCACCTTATTCATAAAATAGCGGCGTGAAGCATATTCGAGTCTTCCCGTAGCATCGCCGTCGATTTGCTGAAACTGATCTATAATTTTGAAAATATCCATTGTCTCTGATCCTCTTAGTGTGAATGATTATTTACCTACGTTGGCGCCAGTAATCGTGTCTTTCACGTAACCCTTCACTGCCGCAAGAATGTCAGCCGGCGCAACGGCCTTGTCCATTCCGTTCAGATCGATAATGTCGTCACCGGCAAAATCAGCAGATTTGGGGTTGATCAAGTCACGGATAACAGCCGCGTGGCGCGCTTCGACAGAAACAATCTTTCCTGCCAGGAGCAGGTAGTTCGGGTCCTTAATGAGCTTTCCCGCACCGTTATATGCGGCTACACCGGTGTCTTCAAACAATTTGGCGGCACCGAGTACAGCGGTTCTGCTGCCAAAATCGATTCCGTCAAAATTGGGAGTCAGCCCTTTGATGGCCTTGTCTGCCAATGCGGCCTTGAAAAATTCGCGGTGAACGATCTCGTGGTCACGGATGTCCGTCAGGATCGTTTTTTCCATGTCGGTCATGCCGGAAAAAGGCGAATCGATCACCTTCGCGTAAAATGCCGCTTCGAGTTGTTCGAGTGCGTACGCATAGTTGAGCACGCCAATGTCGCCCGAACCAAGGTCTACCGCGTCGCCCATGCCGGGTATCTGGTGGTCTTCCTTGGTACAACCCGTTACGATCAAAATCGTCCCGAGTGCGGTGGTCAGTCCCGCCGAACTTAAAAACAACCGTCTGTTGACATGTGATGCTCTTTCATCCTCTGCTTTGTCGGAGCTGTACTTCTTGTTTGTGTGCATGATCTTCGTAAGTAAAAGTTAATGAGCTTATTTCCCTTTCATTTTGAATGAGTTTCGGGGAGACTTACGCGGACTTTACAGAATAAGATCGAAGGCCAAAAAAAATTTTTTTTCTAAGAGAATCTTGGTTTTGTCCATGCGTACTATACGTTCCTGGCGTATATGTATGTGATTTGACATTGATTTAATTGTTTGTATATCAATGTTTTGTGTGAATCAATTACCTGCGTTTAGTGTCAATAAGGTTGCAGAATGATCCAAGAGCAGATTGGCTGACGTAGATTGGTCGTGTTGATCGATCACACACACTTAACTGTTCACTTTTCAAGCTGACTTACACAATGAAAAAGCTAAATTTCTTTCTCGCAATGATCACTTTGTTAGTGATTGGAAATCATTCGTTCGCACAAGAAAAAACCGTAACCGTCGGTGGAGCGCCTATGTATCCATCCAAAAACATCATTGAAAATGCCGTAAATTCAAAGGACCATACAACACTGGTTGCAGCTGTAAAAGCCGCCGGACTGGTCGAAACCTTATCGGGTCCTGGCCCGTTCACTGTATTCGCTCCGACCAATATGGCATTCGATAAACTGCCGAAGGGAACAGTTGATATGTTGGTAAAGCCAGAAAACAAAGCAATGCTAACGGGCATTTTGACCTACCACGTCGTTTCCGGCAATATGAGCGCTGCCGACCTGATGAAGGCCATTAAGGACGGAGGCGGCAAGGCCATGTTGAAAACTGTGGCAGGTGGAGAGCTTACAGCGATGCAAAAGGGTAAAAAAATCGTTCTGACCGACGCCAAAGGCAACAAAGCAATGGTCACCATTGCTGATGTTTTTCAGTCTAACGGGGTAATTCACGTAGTTGATACGGTGCTGATGCCCAAATAACAAAATGTAAAACCCATCGCCTTGATTCCAGCCAAGGCGATGGGTTTGCCAATGTCAGACCGGCATTACATTGAGCTTCTTACTTAGGCTCCAGGCGAAGTCGGCCTAAATACTTTCCTGACATAGGATGTGTGTCAGCTATCCCATTGAATTCAATCGAATATCGGGAATCATCGATTTTGTGCAGCGAAAAAGTCATCTGTCTTTGATTATAACTGGAAACGTCCCAAGTAGAAGGCGATCTCATATTGATCGTATACTTAAATGTGTCTCCTTCGCGGAAGGTGAACTGCCCCTCGGGAACCTCTTTGGTTTCGGGAGGTAGGCCATACTCAAAGATTATTATTGACTTTCGATTTTGTTTGTCGGAGCCCATTAGGCGAAGATCAAGCGCATATACCTCTCCTTTTGCGTTTCTCGCGAGCCCGACTGATCCTGTGTCAAGGCTGCCCTTATATTTGCTGTTATATATTATCTCACCAGAATTTACTGGTTCAACCGGATTTTTATCTTTACTACAAGCCAGGAACAAACCTGTTAATAGTACTACATAAAGCGTAAGGTTTCCAAAAGACATAGCGGGGATTTACTTTTCTGTAAAACTAATATATTGGCATCACAACTCGTATGTTTTCGAATGATTTGTGGAGCTGTGCGAGAGGGGTGCGGTGACCTGTTACAGCTGCTAACACCCGTTTGATGCTTTTCATCTAGATATAGACTTCTGCAATTTCTTTCAAAGGAGTTGTGCCCAAAAAACTGGCCCGGAAGCTGGACGGCGATTCGCCTGTTTTGGTTATAAATAACCTGCTGAAATAGGCAGGGTCGTCGTAACCGAGGTTGTATGCGATTTCTTTTGCTGTGAGGGAAGTGTGTGCAAGGAGCCGTTTTGCTTCCAATATGATCCGGTTCTTGATTACCTCATTAGGCTGGGGCAGCCGCAGGCGGTTGAATTTGTGGGTGATGGTTTTCGGTGCCATGCACAGGAAATCGGCGTAGTCGGCGACGGTGTGTTTGGACTTATAATGCTCTTCCACGAGCCGGGTAAATTTGCGGAAAAATTCCAGATCGCTTTGTTGATCGGTCACATCATCGTTCAGGTGCTGTCTTTTCCACGAACGGGTCGCGCGGATGAGTAGTTGTTTGAGATAGGTCCGGACCATCTCTTCCAACGAGCTGTCGTTCAGATTGAACTCCTGGATCATTTCCTGGAACACGCCGCTCAGAAAAGCGTTTTCGACCTCGGAAAGCTCCACTTTGGGCATGTTACGGATATTGTTGAAGAGCAAACCATCACACGCAACTTCCTGGTCATGGATTTGAATGCAGTAGAAATCACGGTTGTAAAAAATGAAGTACCCACTTTCCCGACCGGCAGCTTGCAATTCCAGATATTGGTTGGGGCTGATAAAAAACAATGTCGGTTGCTTTGTTTCGTAGCAGGTAAAATCTACTTTGATTTTGTAGCCGGCGGGCAGATAGAGGATCTTGATGTATTCTTTATAGGCTGGTCCGTTGATTGCGTCCGTTTGCTGCTGACTTACATGCAGCAATCCCAATGTCTTTAAGTTGTTATTGAAAACGGTTGTGCCCATGACTATATACGCTTGTGAATGGCGGAGATTACGATGTTTTAAATGAGACGAGAAACCTGTGAGGCATTGATTTGCTTCACAGGTTTTATTTGATATTTAGTTTCTGGCAAACTTTTCAAGCTCAGCGTTGAATTTATCCATTTCTTCCAGGAAAAACGCGTGTCCGCCTTTTTCAAATTTCACGATGTAAGAACCTTTGATGGCTTTATTGAGCTGTTCGGCCTGTGAGAAGTCACACAATTTGTCGTTTACAGCATGGAACATCGCGACGGGCATTTTGATTTTGGACAGCACAGGACGAAGGTCCAGGTCGCGCAATGCGGCGATAGACTGAGTGGTAGCATAAGGTGAGGCATTCAGGTTGATGTTTTCCAGCCATTTGATCGATTCCGGTGTAAGGTTGCCTTCCCGGCCTTCAAAGGCTTTTCCAAAACCAGCCACCAGTTGCTCCCTGTTCGTTTTAGTCTGCTGGATCAGGTCATTTGCGGCCTGGTCGGTGACGCCATAAGGGTAGCCTTCACGTTGTTTCCATGACGGGCCGGTTGCGCCGAACAAGACCAGCTTCTTAATATGTGCACCGTTGTATTTGGTCACAAAGTGCAGGGTTACCGCGCTCCCCATTGAAAAGCCGCCCAGCGTGGCATTCTCAATTTTGAGTTTTTCGAGCACTACCTTAATGTCGTCGGAAAAAGTATCGAAATCGTATTTGCCGTAAGGCCTGTCTGATTTTCCGAAACCGCGGAGCGAAATACCGATGACTCTGAACCCTTTTTCAACCAGATACTGGTATTGATACTCGTACATCTCATTGTTCAGCGGCCATCCGTGGATGAGCACGACGGGTTGGCCTTCGCCAAGGTCGATTACATGGAGCTTCACATTTTTCTCTACTTCAATGTATTCTTCTCTTCCCAGGGACGCCGGCTTGCGTGTTTGTGCAAAAAGTGACTGGCTTTGGATAAAAGTGAACAGGAATGCGATGGTCAAGGCAATAGTTTTCATCTGAGTAGTAAGTTTGATTTTTTGAGTTAACCTGCTAACCGTTAGCAAATTGTCGTTGTGTTTTGACATTACAAAGGTGGCAGGTTCAACCGCCCGGAAGAATGGACAAAAGGCTATGCGCCATGTACATTTTTCCCGGGCGATAAAAATCAGGGCTCATAAAAGGCCGCAAGTTGGCGCAGTCGCTCCTTTACCAGTACATTTTTCATCGGTTCAAACCGGGTCTGCTCCACATCGTTTTTGGTGACGACAATGTAAAATGGCTGGTTCATCTTAGTTGTGAGGTGGTAAATGGTCGTAAGCTCGGCAACATCCTCAAACCAGGCGGCCATGGCATACAGGGAGGGAAACGGGGTCTTCGCCAGTCTGGCATAAACTTCCGGTGCCTGGCTGATCGGCACCTGCTTTCCACTACGAAAGCGGGTTTGTTCCAATAAAGTGTCGATGTATGGCTCGGCAGGAACATTCATCCTGAGCCAGATACCTTTGGTAAACGGTGTCGACGGGACAACGTCAGTGGCATGTGCAGGATGCGGATTAATGTCTTGCACCGCATCCACAATGTGCGTAGCCTCGTGCATGAGCACATAAATGATCGCATCCAGATTGCCGCCTTCCACCCGCACGCTGTACGCAGAATCGGCATCCTGCTTGAAACAGCTGTTTTCTTTCCACGTTGCCCATTGAGAGATGTTTTCGTTGAGTAAGCTCGCGCGGAAAGTAATGTTGAACATTTTTGCTGCACCGCCTGTATCTACCGGCGAGGTTAATGCCGTGTTGGGCATGTTATCCATGAAGCTGATGCTTTGCAAATGTTGTTTCAGAATGCGTTGATGCAGCGGTGTCAAATGGGCAAAGGCGTTTTTAACCTTTTCTTTTTCGACGGATGTCAATGGGTGGTCCGCTGGCTTCATACCAGCCTCCCGGAAGCTTTTGAACACACTTTCGGGTGCGATTCGTATCCGTTGCTCAGGATCGCTATGGAGGTGGAAGCTGGATTTTTGCGCAAATGCAAAAGCTGAGAAATATAACATTGCCGCAGCAGACATAGCCAATTTAAACCGCAATCTTTTGATCATAAGTGATTTCAATTTTTGAGCTGAGACTAAATTCGCTGGAGTGCTCCGTGAAAATGACGTTTAAAACATTCCGGGGGGAATATCAATAGTAAACTTTTAATTTGTAATTCCATGAATGTGCTGATTTGTTTAGGACAAATGCCAGCCCTGTGATATCTGTTGACTGGCAGGTGCTTACGATTCAGATAGGGATAAATTTATCTCTATTGAACCACCCAAAGCATATACTTATATTTGCTGCATGTACGAAAGAAAGACAATGCCCGACCTTAACTGCGGGCTCGACCTGGTAGGCGAGGTGCTTTATGGCAAATGGAAAATACGGCTTTTGTGGTTTATCAATGAAGGCTTTCAACGACCCAGCGAGCTGCAACGGAAAATTCCGGGTGCGTCCCGCCGGGTGTTGAATATGCAGTTGAAAGAACTCGAAAGTCACGAGCTGGTGGGAAAAATCATTTACCCTGTTGTCCCGCCCAAAGTGGAGTACTATCTGACCGATTTTGGGAAATCACTCATCCCGGTCATAAGTACCATCGGGCAGTGGGGAGACCTGCACGATCAGCGTTTACGGACGCTTATCGAAAAGAACATTCAGTCTTAGCAGCTGCGTCTTCGCGACAAGCTTTTTCAAGGATCTGCTCTATTTCTGCAAGCAAGCCAGGGATGGGTGTGTCGCTCGTGTTGGTCAGGCAAAGCGAACCGTTGGTAGTCAATGCCCCAATTGTCTGTTCTATTCCTTTCCCTGAGCGCACCATCGGGCCATACACGGCTTCCAGTTTTAAAGGACCAAAGTCAGTTTTGTATTTCACCCTGACCAAATTGGTAACCATAATGTGATGGTTAAATGCCTGTTTGAGTGCATCCAGCATTTGCTGCATGTCGTTGTGACCAAAGACAATGTCCCGGAAAAAGGACAAATAGCCTGTTGTATATTCGACAGAACTGGTGCCCGTGAGCCCGACCTTCGCAAGTCTGGCCAGATCCCAGAAGGATAAGTACGGCTGGTTTTCAAAGAACACAGATTGCGTGGTGATGTTCAGGCCAAAGTTATCGTCTAGGTTGAGCGCTCCTCTGGTGCAAATGGGCGAAACCAACTCCATCCTGGTCTGGTCCCATTCCGGACGCATCTTCCTGGAAGCTATTAGCACCGCCGCGCAAATGGCGCCGTGCACGCTCGTGTTCTCCTGTCTGGCGCGTTCAAGAACCTTTCGGGTTGTACTTTCCGAAAAGCGGTGCGATGAAACCAATGGACTGACGACATCCGTCTTTATTTTCAGTTCAAGCACCCGCCCGGCCGTTTGTGCAGGCATATCTTCCGATAGACCAAGGGTTTGATCATTGGACACTTGCGGCTGCAGCAATTCGAGCTCATTTCCCGTGACAGCCAGCAATATGTCCCGTGTCAGGTAGCTTAATGACGTTCCGTCGGCCACGGTGTGGTTTGCCGCCAGTATCAGCACGGTGCTGTCTGTTTTTTGAACCAATACCACCCTTAAAAGCGGTCCTTTCGCAGTATTGAACCTGGCGGAAAGCTCCTTCTCGACCTCCTGTTCCCACCGGTAATTTTGCTCGGCATGAACAACCCGGAGCGGAATGTGGAGGTTCTCTGCATGCTGTAAAGTGGGTCGTGCCAATTCATCCAGCACAACCCTTACGGAGAGATTCGGATGTCGTTGTTGTGCCATGTCAATGGCCTTTCTCCATTCTTCAGCGGGCAGAATTCCGGAGATGTCTGCAGCCAGGCAAAAATCTTTCGAATCGATTTGATCCAGCAGCCAAAACGTTTTTTCGAATGCACCTAATGTGCGGTTCTGTGTTCTTTTCATTTTGCATTGATTTAGATGAGGGCTAGCCACAGGGAAATACCTGCGCTAACCTGAATGCAAAATTGGCTGGTAGAGATACGGCAAAGAATGGACAAAAGTCGAAGCGGCATGCACATTTGGCGATCCGTAAAGCCACACTGAGATGTGTTAGCCATCTCTGTTATCCCGTAACTTTTAATGACTGTATCAATCCATCGGCTATCTCTAAATGATAGGTTAATACAATAGGGCTTCCTTCAAAATTCCCTGAAGTCTCTGCCATCAAAAGGCTTTTCGTTTCTTTTTCTTCAAAGCCGACAGGCTTTATTGTGGCCTTGTATCGCTCGTTCGAATCGGCAATCCAATGCTCTATTTCCTTTTTTCCGTTGTGCGTTTTTCCTTCATCGAAAACTACGGCTGTTTCAGAAAAACAATTGGCGTACGCAATGCTGTCAAAGCTGTTTTGCGTTTCTATTAAATCCGATACTACTTTTGGTAAATTCATTGTTTTGTTTTTTTAGGTGCTAGATAGTTGGTACAGTTCCGCCGTCAATGACATATTCTGTCCCGGTGAGGTAGCCAGCTCTTGGCGAAACTAGAAAGCCGACAAATTCTGCAACCTCTTTGGGTTCTGCCGGACGTCCGAACGGTATTCCGCCCAACGCATCCATTACACCTTGTTGCGCTTCTTCTATGGTACTATTCGCGTTTCTTGCAATTTCGCCCAGCCAGGCTTCCGATGCGGTAGTATTGATCCAGCCTGGCGAGACAGTCAGCACACGAACACCCTTGGGGGTAACTTCATTCGATAAACTTTTACTGTAGTTTCTCAAACCTGCTTTTGCCGCCGCGTATGGCAAAGTTGAATCGTATAAAGGGAGCTTACCTTGTATGGAAGCTATGTGAATGATCACACCGCTTCTTCGATCGATCATTTGTGGTAGAAATCCTCTGTCCAGCCGGACGGGAGCGAGCAAATTCGCCTGCAGGGTTGATTCCCAATCGTCGTCGGTCAAGACAGAAAATCCACCGGCAGGCGTTGATGATGACCCAAGGTTGTTTACCAGGATATCCAGCTTTCCATAAGTTGACAGCACCTCGCTTACGACCTGCTGTGATTCCTCTGCCTTACTTAAATCGGCGGAAATGAAATGTAATTTCTCGTTTTCTACTTCCGGCGCGTTCCTTGCGGTAATTATAACTGTTGCGCCGGCTTGCAAAAGCCTTTCTGCAATTGCTCTTCCAGCTCCTTTTGTACCTCCGGTTACCAGGGCAATCTTGCCTGATAATTCATTGTTGAAATTAAACTGTTCCATTGTATTTGTCCTTCTCATAGAATTGATGATAGGGCAAAATTGGTATGTAATGGAAGTTTAGACAAGTACGGAATTACGATTCATATAGGGATAAATTTATCCACTATGCACCCGTTAAATCCCTTCCCTCGTATTGAAGTGTTGTTTTGGTCAATCAACCGATCCAGCAGAGTCGTCATTCGAGCTTTCTCGAATAATTTAAGTTTTGGCTGATGTTTGATAGGTACATGAAGGACGCTTTTACGTCAAAAGTCATCAAATTGTCGGGTAAGCAGGTTGATGTTTTGGGGTTGTCAGGACGGAGCTTGCACCCCGTTTTTAAGTGTTGTTGTAAAGTAGGGAGTCAAATGCACATACATCGCGTTGCGGAATTGCCCCGCAGTGCCGTTTTTCAGGACTTCGAAAAGATCGGCGTGCGAAACGGGATTGGGTAAATCCATATGAACGCCCTTCTCCAAATACTCCTTGAACACATGGTCGAAGACCGGGAACAACAGCGTTTGAAAACGCCTGAATGTATCGTTGCCCGTCATTTCGTATAATTTACCGTGAAACTCAATTTCGTCTTCCCGCGAAAGCGATTTGAGCCCTTTCTGTTTGTTGACAATCGCTTCGAGTTCTTCCAGGTCCTTATCGGTCTTTCGGGCGAACAAGAATTCGGCTATACCCATTTCAAGGATCAGACGTAGCTCGAAAAGGTCTTTCTGGTTGTCATGGCTCAGGATCGACGGGCTCATTACCTTTTCGATACCCGCAAACAGGTCGGGTTGTGCCATGATCATCCCGCGCCGTGTGCGGCTTTCGATCAGGCCCAGCATCCTTAGCCGGCTCAGCGCTTCGCGGACCACATTCCGGCTTACATTCAGTTTTTGTGCAATCTCGGTTTCGTTGGGCAACGAATCGCCCGGTTTGAAACCATTGTCCATCAGATATTCCCTCAGAATGTTTTCCACCCTGTCGGTCATCGACAGGCTCTCCATAGGCCCTAGTGCGCTCGCTTTCATTGATCTCAGTTTCCTTTTGCGGGCAAAGGTAACTCAAAGATGGCTACATCGACAAGTTTTATAATATTTTCATACAAACACTTTTATATTAAAATCCTATAATTACATTTGTAGGACAAATAAACAACCAATCATTCTTTCGCATTTCTGACAATTCCCGATATAAACCTTTATGATTTGAAATTTTATGCGTTACATTAAAAGCAAAACGATCAAAACACTGATGATTCTCGCGGGGCTGTGCTTTGCGGTTTCGGCGGTGTATGCGCAAGATCTGGTAGTTTCCGGACAGGTAAAGTCCGGGCAGGACAACCAGCCGTTGCCCTTTGTGACTGTCGTAGTAAAAGGCAGTCAGCAGGGAGTGAACACGGACGCCGAAGGGAAATACAAGATCAGCGTAGCCAGTGAAAGCATTTTGATCTTTAGTTTCGTAGGCTATCGTACGCATGAAGAACGGGTCGGAAGCAGGAGCGAGGTGAATGTGACCCTGGAACCCGACCAGAACAACCTGAATGAGGTGGTAGTAGTGGGTTATGGAAAGCAGGAACGCGAAAATATCACTTCTTCTATCTCCAAGCTCGACAGCAAGGTTCTTGAAAATGTTCCCTTTGCCAATGCGGCTTCGGCTCTTCAGGGATCTATCGCCGGTCTGCGCGTGCAGAGTACGTCCGGTTTGCCCGGTAACGCACCCCGCATTATCCTGCGGGGAGGGACGTCGATCAACAATCCGGACGGCTCGGCGCCGCTCTTCATTATAGATGGTGTGATCCGTTCCAATATGAATGACATCAGCTCGGAGGAAATCGAATCGATGCAGGTGTTGAAGGATGCTGCTGCAACGGCCATTTATGGCGCCAGGGCCTCTAATGGGGTGGTGATCATCACGACACGCTCGGGAAAGGCCGGCAAGGTGCGGGTCTCGTATCAGTACGACGCGACGATATCGAGCCTGGCAAAGGGATATGACCTGTTATCCGCGCGTGACTGGCTTTATTTTCAGCGGCTCGGCACGGTGGCTTCGTCGGTAAAGAACCCCGCCAACCTCAACAAGCTGACATTACCCAACAGCTCCGGCACCGGGAATGATCTGACAAACAACACCGCCTACACAACTCAGTATCTGACGCCGGCCAACGAGTACAAGCTCAAAGAAGGGTGGGAAAGCATGCCCGATCCGGTCGATCCGAGCAAGACGCTGCTGTTCAAAGGTACCGACTACCAGGACCTTCTGTTCAGGACGGCGCTATCGCAAAATCACCATGTGTCGGTGAGTGGCGGGACGGAAAAGGCGACTTACAGCGCCGGGCTTGGTTATATGGATGCCGAGGGGATCGCCATTACCACCAAGTACCGTAGGCTGAACTTTGACCTGAATGGTGATCTGACCGTGAGCAACAAGCTCCGTTTTTATAGCCGGCTGATGTTTTCAAGCTCGGGCAACAACCAGGGCATTTCCGACAATGCGCTTTTCGAGCGCTCCATCGGCCTGGCCCCGACGGCCAAATATGCCTACGAAGACGGGACCCTGGCCCCCGGCACCGGCCAGAGTATCGGTAACCCGGTGTATCAGCTCAATAAAATCAAAGCCAAGAACAATCGCGATAACCTGACGCTGGCAATCGGCTCGCATTGGGATATTTTGCCGGGACTCTCTTTCGATCCCCAGCTGTCGCTGTTCAAGTCTACGCTCGAGGCGCGATCTTTCCAGGAAGCATTTTACAATGGGCCTGGCTTGTACGTGGATACGCGTAATGCGACCGGTTCTTTTGACAAAACCGAGCAGTATCAGGCGGATGGTGTGCTAACCTATGCCAAAACGTTCGGCGGCAGACACAATCTGGAGGTGAAGGCCGGGATTTCGTATTTCAATCGGATCAACACCGCATTGAGTGCGACCGGCAGAAAGGCAGCGTCTGATCTGGTGCCTACCCTGAATGCATCGGCGGAGCCGGTAGCGGTGGGCGGATCGGAGAGCAGCCAGGTTTTGATCGGCTATTTTTCGCGAATCAACTATGATTTCGACCAAAAATACCTGGTATCGCTCAGCGCGCGCTACGACGGGGCCTCCAACCTGGGGCGCAATAACCAATGGGGCGTTTTCCCGGGCGTGTCGGTCGGCTGGAACCTGCATCGGGAGGAATTCTGGAAGGGACTCCCCGAAAATCTGCTGCGCGTGAAATTGCGGGCAAGCTATGGCGTGAACGGTAACATCAGCGGCTTGGGCGACTTCACCGCCCAGGGGAATTACAGCGTCGGTAATCAGTATTCGACCAACGCCGCTGTGCTCAATACGACCATCTCCAATTCGGATCTGAAATGGGAGCGTTCGAAGACATTTGATGTAGGGGCCGACGTCGGTTTGTTCGGAAACAGGATCAGTTTGCTATTTGACTATTACCGCAGGGTCACCGACAACCTGCTGACCTCGCTGAGCCTTCCTATGTCGACCGGGTTTTCGAGCGTACTCACGAATTTGGGAAGCCTGGAAAACAAAGGCGTGGAGCTTGAATTGAGCGCTCGCGTGCTTCCGGCCAGCAGCGCCGTCAATTGGAGTGTCTCCTTCAATGCGGCGCAGACCAAGCATAAGATCCTCAGCCTGCCTTATAACGGCATTGAAAACAATCGGATCGGCGGGGTGTACGTCTGGAACCCGGCTACGAACGGCTATGCCTGGATGGGCGGCTTGCAAGAGGGCGGCCGGATCGGCGACATGTATACTTACAAGCAGCTGAGCATTTATGCTACCGACGAGGAAGCCGCCGCTGGTCCCGTGGACAACCTGGTAACCGGTGCCAACAAGACGAAATATGGCGGGGATGTGAACTGGATGGATGCGGATCAGAACAAGGTGATCGACGAAAAGGACAGGGTGTATGTCGGTAATCCCTATCCTGTCTGGACGGGTGGTTTTACCAATTCATTGGAATACAAAGGGATCAGCCTGTTGCTGCGAATGGATTACACGACCGGTCACACGATTCAGAATTATCCGAGGGCACAGATGATCGGCCAGTTTCAGGGGGAAATAGGATTGCTTTCGGATGTGAAAAGGTCCTGGCAGAAACCCGGCGACATTACTGACATTCCCAGGTTTTACTGGGCCGATCAGCAGGTGCAGAACAACTTGTACCGTGGTGGTATCGGCGGAGGGAACTCGATGTACTATGAAAAGGGCGATTACCTGGCTGTGCGGGAGCTTACCCTGGCATACAGCATACCCAAATCCATCTTAAACAGAGCGAAAATCAACGGTTTGCGG
This sequence comes from Dyadobacter fermentans, assembly GCF_019924045.1. GTDB lineage: Bacteria > Bacteroidota > Bacteroidia > Cytophagales > Spirosomataceae > Dyadobacter > Dyadobacter fermentans_A. The sequence goes on from NZ_JAHXBN010000007.1 coordinate 67,538, forward strand.
CTTAATGTGACGGCGAATAACCTGCATTACTTCACCGGTTACAAGGGATTGAACCCCGAGGAGGGGGGAGTCGACCGGGGAAGGTACCCGATACCCCGCTCCATTATCCTGGGCTTGAATATTTCATTGTAAAACCAACATGACGACTCAGATGAAGATCAAATATAAAATGCTGACCTGCCTGGCATTGTTGTGTGCCGGGGTGAACCAGTCCTGCACCGATAATCTCGATGTCGCGCCTGTGAGCGTGATCACAGAGGCCTCGTACTGGAAATCGGAAAACGACGCGAATGGCGCATTGAACGGCCTGTATGTTCTTTTGAGAAGACAGGCATCGGAAAACCTGTACCTGTGGGGCGAGGGCCGCAGCGAGGTGATGGGGCTGGGCGTGCAGGGCTCCGGCGGCCGGGAACGGTATCATGATAACAGCCTGGATGTGACCACAGCGGGACCTAACTGGCTGGGTATGTATTACATTGTCCATCAGGCCAACCTGATCCTGAAATATGTGCCGCAAATCACCTTTACCTCCGAGGCAACTAAAAACAATATCCTCGCCCAGGCGTACACCATGCGGGCATTCACGTATTTCACCATGGCCAAAACCTGGGGAGACCTGCCGTTGGTAACGGAACCGACCGAGGGGTACGACCCGGCCTCCATCCATAAACCCCGCACGCCGGTGAAGGAGATTTTCTCTTTTATCAAGGAGGATATCGCCAGGGCAGCCCAGCTTTTTGGTGAATCCAATGCCCTGGCGCAGGGGCGGCAGTTCTGGTCGAAACCTGCTCTGAATGCCCTGAAAGCGGATGTGTTTCTCTGGACTGGCAAAAGGCTTGGTGGCGGCGAGGCCGATTTCAACATCGCGCTGGCCGCCATTACCGAGGCGGAGAAAGCGGATGTGAGCCTCCTGCCCAAATTCGAGGATGTTTTCGACTATACCAACAAAGGCAATAAGGAGATTCTGATGGCGGTGCGTTTCAAGGATATCGAAGTGACCGACAACCATTACAGCCTGATGTACTTCCCGCAGGCGTTTTTACCGTCCGACTTGGATGCGGCAACCAAAGCGGCGATCGGTCTGCCCGCCGGCCAGAACTACTGGGCACCTTCCGCAACGATCCGGAGCCAGTTCACGGCAGACGACAGCCGGAAGAATGCCTCTTTTATCGAAGTATACACCTCAGCGTCGGGTACACAAAAATTTGTCGGATCGCTGGCGGTGAAGTTCAATGGTTTTGTCAATTCCGGCATTAGGCTGTTCCTGGATGATGTGATCCTCTATCGGTATGCGGACCTGCTACTGATGAAGGCCGAAGCAAAGAATGCATTGGGGCAGGATCCGGCCGCTGAGATCAACAAGGTGCGGGAGCGGGCCTACGGCGCAGCGTATAAGCAGCATGTATTTGTAAGCGGCAGCAAGCAAGCCAACGACGAAGCCATTCTTCAGGAGCGTCTTTTCGAACTCGTTTTCGAAGGAAAAAGATGGTGGGACCTGGTGCGTTTTGGAAAAGCATTTGAAAAAATACCCTCGTTGAAGGACCGTGCCGGTAAGGATTATCTACTGCTTTTCCCGATTTCAGAAGCTACATTAAGCCTCGAACCGCAGGTCAAACAAAACCCGGGCTATTGATCAGACCTTACAGAATTAAACTCTTAACCTCATGAAACAATTAATTCTTACTGCTTTTATCTTCCTGGCTGTTACATCCGGCATTTGTACACACGCCCAAAAGCCGTCGGGCGGCGAACCGCAGCTTGCATTGCAGCTCAATCCCGGCCCGGACAATCCGCGAAACAGTGAAGGGGATTTTATTACACTCAAAAACGGGAACATCCTTTTTATATACAGCCGCTACACGGGTAGCTCCACCAGCGATCACGCGCCCGCCTACCTGGCCGGAAGACTGTCCCGCGACGGTGGTAAAACATGGACTTCTGCCGACCGATTGATCGTGGAGCGGGAAGGGGATATGAACGTGATGTCGGTGTCGCTGCTCCGCTTGAAAAATGGGAAGATAGCCCTGTTTTACCTGAAAAAGAATTCGGAGACCGACTGTATTCCTCAGATGAGGACCTCGGCCGACGAAGGCAAGACGTGGAGCGAGCCGGTGCCGTGTATTACCGATAAAAAAGGGTATTTCGTGCTGAACAACAGCCGGGTGATCCAGCTGTCGGATGGCCGCCTGATGATGGCTGTTGCGTTACATCGGGCTGTGGACGGCAAATGGCAGAATCAGGCCACGCTGTACAGCTACTATTCCGACGACCAGGGTGCCAGCTGGAAGTCGTCTTCGGCTATTCCTAACAATTCTCAAATCATCACTCAAGAACCAGGGCTGATCGAATTGAAAGACGGCCGGATTATGATGTTCATTCGCGCCAGTGGCGGTGTGCAGCAATTGTCCTATTCGTCGGACAAGGGAGCCAGCTGGTCGCATATCGAGCCGAGCAACATTGCTTCGCCATTGTCGCCGGCTTCTATCAAGAGAATTCCCGGCACGTCGGATCTGCTGCTGGTATGGAACAACAACGACGGCAGCCAGCCCCAAACGAAAGATAAGCGCACGCCATTGACGGTAGCCATATCCAAAGACGATGGTAAAACCTGGATCAACACCCGCAACATAGAAACCGACCCGGATGGCTGGTACTGTTACATTGCGATCCATTTTACCAAAAAAGACGTGCTGCTGGGCTATTGTGCCGGAAGCCAGGCGAAAAAGACGCATTTATCGGTGACTAACGTAAAGCGGTTTTCGCAAAAATGGCTGTACCAATAGGCGGTGATATGAAAGACGGTGATCACAGCTCACGAAGATTTTTTCTGCTGCGTACGCTGGCAGGCGTGTTCACGGGCTTGTTGCCCGCATGGGCGACCGCGACCGCATCCGTCGGCAGGAAAGCAGGCTCGGCAGAGGGGGACCTGGAAAAGATTGCGGCTTTGCTGAGCGGCAAAACACGTGGGGTTTGGGTTTTTACCGGGGACAGCATTACTCAGGGAGCGAAGCATACCCACGGCCAACGGAGTTATCCCGAAATTTTCGCGGAGCGCCTCCGGTGGGAACTGGCCCGGGTAGGCGACGTCGTCGTCAACACAGGTATGAGCGGGCACACAACCCGTCACGTTCTGAATGATATGGATTGGCGTGTCGGACAATTCAGGCCCTGGGTGGTATCGGTCATGCTGGGAACGAATGATTGCGCGCGAAATCAGGTAACCCTGGCGGATTTTGAAGCTAACCTGACCTCGATCGTAGCGCAAGTCCGTGCGATGAATGCCGTGCCGATCCTGCATACACCCAACCCGATTATCGCGGAAAAGGCCCCTGAGCGAGCGTCGCTTCCAGAGTACGTGGCGGTTATCAGAAAGGTGGCCGGGCGGGAAAATGCCATTCTGGTGGATCATTATGCTGAGTGGGATTCCGCGATGGCGAGCCGGTCGGCCGAAGCAGTTCGTCGCGAGCGGCTGAACGATCCGCTGCATCCCAATCAGACCGGGCACCGGCAGCTTGCCCAAGCTCTTTTTAAAAAGCTGAACATTTTTGACCCGGCCCAACCTACTTGCGGGGCAGCCTACTATGAAGGAGAACATTGAAAACAAATTGACCACCGTCATCGCAGCGAAGCGGCAAGGCCCTTCCGTGCTGATTTCCGCCGGTGTGCATGGCGACGAATATGAGCCCATGGTTGCGGCAGCCGAGCTTGCGGCAGTCTTACCGGGGATGCTGGCGCACGGTCAGGTCACGGTGGTCACGGTCGTAAATCCCGATGCCTACGGGCACGGGACCCGGCAGGGGAGCGACGGGCTGGACCTCGCACGGATTTGCCCTGGGAACGATAGTGGATCGGTTTCCGAAGCCTATGCCGCCCGGATCAGTTCGATGATAGAACAGGTTGATTATTACGTGGATATGCATACCGGCGGGTTGACCTACGAAATCCACCCATTGGCAGGGTATATGCTTCATCCCGACGAAGGCATCCTGGACATACAGCGGCAAATGGCCCGGTGTTTCGATGTGCCGGTGATCTGGGGTACCGATTACCGGCCGCAGGGGCGGACTTTATCGGTCGCAAGAGACGCACAGGTTCCCGCTGTTTACCTCGAATTCGGCGGCGGGACCGGATTTCGCCGCCAAGTGGTCGATACTTATGTGACCGGGGTGATCAACCTGCTCAGGTTTTTGGGGATGATTGAAGGGAAAGGGAGTCGATCGCCCGAACCCTATTGGCTGGAAGATCACCGTCCCGACAGCGGCTATCTCCAGGGCAAAATGCCTTCGCCTGCCGAAGGTATCCTGATAGCCGGGGTTGCATTGGGGGAGACAGTCAGTGCTGGCCAGTATTTCGGACGCATTTTTGATCCGGTGTCAGGCATCAGCCATTCGGTTTCGGCAGACGTCGCTGGAATTGTCTTTCTCAAAAGGGCTATCGCGAAAGTGAAATCCGGCGACGCACTAGGGGGCATTCTGCCCATTACGCAAAAAGGAAAACATACGATTTATGAATAGGGATCAGGTGGTATTGATTACCGGGGCTACCGGGGGCATTGGACGCGCCACAGCCCGGACATTTGCCTCGGCGGGCTGCAAGCTGGTGTTAACCGACACAGATCCATCGGCATTATCTGCACTGGAAGAGGAGTTGAAAGCAGACCATTGTCAGCCGATAATCTCCTTGCCGGGCGATTTGAGCGAGACCGGTTTTTGGGATGAACTCATCGCTAATGCTTTTGCAAAATGGGGAACTGTCGATGTCCTGGTTAACAATGCGGCCTGGCGGACGATCGAAACCATGCGGACAATCCCGGTTGAAACATGGGAGAAAACCCTGCGCATTTGCCTGACCGCGCCGGCGTTCCTCTCGCAAGCGGTAGCAAAGCGAATGGAAGCATTGCGACGACCGGCTGTGATTGTGAACGTGTCGAGTATGATGGCCGACCGGCCTGCCGGCACGTCCCCGGCCTACATTGCCTCCAAGGGCGCACTCAATAGCCTCACTGCCGAACTGGCTGTCACCTATGGGCGTAGCGGGATCAGGGTGGTAGGCGTGAGCCCGGGTTACGTGGATACCGCATTGAGCCGCGATTACCAGGATGCCGACGGAAATAATGTTAGTGCACGGCTGATCGACGCGGTAAGTGACAACGTACCGCTTGGAAGAGGGGCAAGCCCGGAGGAAATAGCTGCGGCAATATGCTGGCTGACCTCGGAAGGAGCCTCATACATTACCGGGACGACATTGGTTATTGACGGCGGTTTTAAGCCCAATTTCAGCGGGTATAGTGTTAAAAGAAATCAATTCCCCGATCAATTTTGAAAAATATCTGGAGACATTCAGCTCTGTTGCCTCAGGTGGCAGCGGAAAACCGGGTTTTACTCGGTGAAGCCGAGACCCCGTTGGTTCGGTCGCGGAGCATCGGAGCCGCGCTGGGCCTGGATGCATTGTATTTCAAACTGGAAAACCTGAATCCGACGGGTTCGTACAAGGACCGGTTTGCGGCGGTGCTTGTTTCGGAAATGCATATGCGCGGACAGAAAATTTGCATTGCCACGTCGAGCGGCAACACCGGCGCGGCGCTGAGTGCTTACTGTGCGGCGGCAGGCATCCGTTGCGTGATCGTCGCTGTGGATGGGGCGCCGGTTCAGAAGGTACAGCAAATGCAGCTTTACGGGGCGGAAGTGGTGATGGTGAAAGATTTTGGCAAAGACCCGCAGATTACCACCTTCGTTTTTGATCAGCTGGAAGCACTTTGCCACATGCATAACCTTCCGCTGCCGATTAGTGCCTACCGGTATTGTCCGTCTGCGATGAAGGGCGTTGAAACAATCGCCGCCGAAATAGCCGAGGTACTGCCGGCCGATGTACAGGTTTTTGTGCCAGCTGGTGGCGGTGGGCTCACACTAGCGCTATGCCGGGGAGCGGAGCAATCCGGCGTGGGTTTTACGGTGCATTGCGTGCAACCCGAGGGGAACAACACGATCGCGGGCGCGCTGCGGAACGGCGAAGCTACGGCAGTTCCTGTGAACGCGTCCACAACGGCGGTCAGCGGATTGCAGGTAGCCAGCGTTATCGACGGCGATGCGGTAATTGCGCATTGCCGGCGGTCGGGCGGCAATGGGTACAGCGTCAGCGACGAGCGGGTGTTTGGCTGGCAACGGACATTGGCGCAAAAGGAGGGCATTTTCTGCGAGCCAGCCGGAGCGGTAGCGCTGGCGGGACTGGAAGATGCCCTCCAACAAAACGAACTGGATAAAAGCCGCCCGGTAGTGTGCCTGGTAACCGGCAGCGGCTTCAAAGATATGAACGCGGTCCACCAGCGTTTTCAACTCCCTCCGACGGATACAATGCCGTCACACCAATGGATAAAAACAATTCAAACTCTTTTTAATCAAGATTATGCGTGAGCAAAATACTATCTTCCAGGGCCTGTGGCCGGCGCTTTTTACACCGGTGAACCCGGACGGAAGCCTTAATCCCAAAGAGCTCGAAAAACTCATCGAACTGTTGATCGCCCAAAAAGTGGACGGACTATACCTGCTGGGCTCGACGGGCCAGGGCTTCCTGTTTTCAGAAGAAGAGCGCAAACAGATTACCCGTCTGACACTTGAAATAGCCGGGAAACGTATTCCGGTGATGGTGCAGGTAGGGGCCCTCAATACGGAAGAATCCATACGCCTCGCACGGCACGCCGCCGACCATGGTGCCGACGGTATTTCGGCTGTTGGCCCGATCTATTACGGTGCTTCGGCCGACATGGCCTTTGAGCACTACCGGCGCATCGCGCAGGCAACCGACGTACCTTTTTTCCCTTACCAGATCGGCAATGCGGCCAATATGCAGGTGATCGACCGGCTGCTGACCCTGCCACAGGTACACGGGATGAAATTGACGACCGACAAGATGTTGGAAATCAGTACGATCAAAAACAGGGCGGGAGAGCAATGGAAGCTGTTCAGCGGAGCCGATGAGTTGATGTGCCAGGCTGCGCTTTGCGGCACTGTGGGGGCAATCGGCACGAGTTACAATTTGTTTGGCCCCACCTGCAAATACATCAGGGAGTCGTTCCTGGCCGGAGAAACGATGCATGCCATGGAGTATATGCTTACTTTCCAGAAGTTTATCGAGACAATCATTCCGGTTATCTGGTCCTTTTTCAATCGTGCAATGTATTTACGCTACAATATCGTCATTGGCGAGCCCAAGCCGCCATTGCTGGCGAAGGCCCTTCCATGGACCGACGATCAGATTATGGCCATGATGGAGGAAATAGAGAATTTCTATACGCCCGTCAGCTAATTAGGCAGTGTCACCGCCTGATTTTATCAAGAATATACTGCAAACCCACGGTTCATGAAGATCGCAAAACCCTTTCCGGAAGACAAGCCAGCTTTGTATGCCTGGCTGGTGGTTGTTATGCTTTGTCTGGTAGGCTGTCTCAACTACCTGGACAGGATGATGATCACCACCATGCGCAGCTCGATTGTGGCAGCGATCCCGATGTCCGAGACGCAGTTCGGGCTGCTTACCTCTGTTTTCCTGTGGGTGTATGGGCTGCTCAGCCCGGTTGCGGGATTTCTGGCCGATCGGTTCAGTCGCAGCAAAGTGATCATCATCAGTCTGCTCGTATGGTCGCTCGTAACCTGGCTTACCTCGCAGGCGGTCACCTTCGAGCAACTGCTGGCGACCAGGGCATTGATGGGTATCAGCGAGGCATGTTACATTCCTGCCGCGCTGGCGCTGATCATGGATTATCACCCGGAAAAGACGAAATCGCTGGCCACGGGTATCCACATGGGTGGTGTGATGTTCGGGCAGAGCCTGGGCTTTATCGGTGGATGGCTTGCCGAAAACCATTCCTGGAATTTCGCATTCAAGGTTTTCGGAGGTTTCGGCATCGTTTACGCAGTGCTGCTGGCCCTCGCGTTGCGTGATCCCCGGATGGTAACTCAGCAATCAGGGAAGGACGTAAATAGGCCCGCGGGTTTTGCGGGCGCGATCGGCAGGCTGCTCGGGACGCCGTCCTACCTGTTTGCGATTCTGTACTGGGGATTAATCAGCATTGTTGGCTGGTTGGTGGTGGCATGGCTGCCGACCTATTTTAAGGAGCATTTTACCTTGTCGCAGAGTATGGCCGGGGTGTATTCGACCGGGTATTTCCATACCGCATCGCTGGCGGGCGTATTGCTGGGCGGCTTTCTGGCCGACCGGTGGAGTAGGCATAACCCCCGCGCGCGGGTGCTTGTACCCCTGTATGGTTTGCTGATCGGAGCGCCCGCGATCTTTCTGGCCAGCAATACTGCGGTACTCTCGGTGGCAGTCGGCTGTTTCATGTTGTATGCGCTCACACGCACTTTCACGGATGCGAACATGATGCCCATTCTGAGCATGATCGTCGATGCGCGCTACCGGGCCACGGCATATGGCATTCTCAATATGTTCAGCTGCATTGTCGGCGGGCTGGGAATCTATGCGGGAGGGATGCTCCGGGATGCCGATGTACCGCTTTCAGCCATGTTCAAGGTTGCGGCAGGTTTGATGCTGGTCTGCGTGGTGGTTTTAAGATATATCAGGACGGAGCCTGTTGAGAATCAGGTATTAAATCAAATAGAAAAATGAATATTGAAGAGCTAAAAGACAAATTGTATGTGGCCGTGCTTGCTGACGTGCTCGATCAGCTGGGGTTAACCCAACAGGCTACCCGAACGCCTTTTTTTGCTTACACCGGTACCAATAAATTGATGGGCCGCTGCAAGACTACGCTTTGGGCGGATATGTACCATCAGGATCCCAACCCTTATGAGCTCGAATTGAAAGCGGTCGATTCATGCCAGCCCGGAGATGTGCTGATCTGCGCGGCGGGCGGCTCCAACCGGTCGGGTATCTGGGGCGAGCTGCTTTCTACCGCGGCACGCAATGCCGGCTGCGTGGGCGTAGTGGTGCATGGTTCGGTGCGTGATATTGATAAAATGACTGCCATGGAATTTCCAGTATTTGCAACCGGTAAAAACCCCTATGACAGCCAGAACCGCCAAAAGGTGGTCGACCTGGATGTGGTCGTGGAAATCGACGGGGTGAAATTTGTGCCCGGTGACCTTGTTATGGCCGACCAGGATGGGATTGTGGTAGTACCGCAGCAGGTGGAAGCACAGGTACTAGCAGCGGCGCTCGAAAAAGTTTCCGCAGAGAATGTCACGCGCGATGCGATCAGGAGCGGAATGAAGGCCATGGAGGCATATCAGAAATTTGGTGTACTATGAGAACAAAACAGGTTGTTACCGGGCCAGTCCCGCAGAGTCATTTGCCTTTTTCGCCGGGGATTGTCTCGGGGGAATACCTATTTGTGTCCGGACAGGCAAGTGTCGACGATCAAGGCCAGATCGTCAACGACACCTTTGAGGGCGAATGCCGCCGTTCGTTTGATAATTTGAAAAGGATTGTCGAGGCCGCCGGGGCAACGCTGGACGACGCCGTGCAGGTCAGAAATTACGTTGGTCACCAGCAGAATCTGGCCAGTTTCAATGCCATTTACCGGGAATACTTCCGGGAGCCGTTTCCTGCACGCACTACGCTGATAGGCTGTTTGGGGGATTTGCTCAAATTCGAAGTCGACGCCGTCATTTATCTAGGTAAGTAATCCGATTATGACTGAATCAGAGCCGCAGAGACCCAATTGTCGACAAACGCCCCAACGGGTTGGATTACTAGGAATTTACCATGAAACCAACACATTCATCGAATCCGCAACGACGCTCGCTGATTTTCAGAATGGATATTGGCTGGAAACGAGCCGGATCAGAGACGAATATCAGGGAGCCAACCATGAAATCAGCGGATTGATCGAGGTGATAGACGGGGCTCCGGATATGGAACTGGTGCCGATATTTTACGCCATGGCTACGCCCGGAGGACTGATCACGAGGGATTGCTACCTGGCATTGCTGGATCGTATGATGCAGCTTCTGGACGAGGCGGGGCCATTGGATGCCTGCCTCGTCGCGCCGCATGGTGCTGGTGTGGCCGAGGGGTACCCGGATATGGACGGGCATTGGTTGTCGCTCCTGAGACAGAAACTGGGAGTTGGGGTGCCGATCATCGGTACACTGGACCCGCACGCCAATGTCAGCCAGGCGATGATTGATGCAACCGATGGCCTGATCGCCTATGCCACCAATCCGCACATTGATCAGAAGCAGACCGGTATAGAGGCTGCCCGCCTGCTGGTGAATACTTTGCGTGGTGAGGTTTCTCCCGTGCAGCTGCTGGTCAAGCCGCCCGTGGCCATCAGTATCGAGCAGCAGTTTACTTCAAATCAGCCTTGCCTTGGGCTTTATGCGCTTGCGCAGGAGCTGGAACAGCGTTTCGCCCTGGTTTCGATGAGCGTATTGCTGGGTTTTCCCTATGCGGATGTACATGAAATGGGGTCGGGGTTCATCGTGATCGCGGATCGCAATCAGTCGCCGGCTGCGATAAGCCAGGCAGAGGAAGCGGCATCTATACTTTCAGCCTTTTTAATGGAGCACAAGCAGGCATTCAACGGAAAAAAGTCGGGTGTACAGGCCGTATTGAGAGATTTTGAAAATCACCCGGAACCGGTATTGCTGCTGGATATGGGCGACAACATCGGAGGCGGGGCGCCGGGCGACAGTACGTTGATCCTCGAACATCTTGAAACAGGCGGATTTTCGGACTTCTTTATTTGCTTGTACGATCCGGAAAGTGTGGCGCAATGCGGAGAAGCAAAGGTCGGTGCGGATGTCTCCCTTTTCCTGGGAGGAAAGAGGGGCTTGAAAACCCGCGTTGAAGTCCTCGCATTGTACGACGGTCACTTTACGGAGGATGCTCCGCGGCATGGCGGATTTGTCCATTACGATATGGGCCCTACGGCGGTGGTCCGCACGATGGGCGGGAACACGGTTATGCTCACAAGCAGGCGCACGCCACCGTACAGCCTTCGGCAGCTAACCGCTTTGGGTCTCGATCCGCATAGCTTCCGGGGGATTATTGCCAAGGGGGTCAATGCGCCTATTGCGGCATATGGTGACGTTTGTCCATCGATTGTTCAGGTCGATACACCCGGGGTGACCCAGGCCGATATGACCCTTTTTGAGTACAAAAACCGAAGGGCGCCCCTGTTTCCTTTTGAAGAATCTGTCTGACAGTTATGAACCTGCAAAGCATTACCGTAAAACTACTGGATCTGCCCTTCTATACGGAGGGGCCCTGTGTGGACGACGTGGGGAATTTATTCTTTACGACTTTGAGCGGCGGTCAGCTCATGCGGACACGGCCTGGTGAAGTCCCGGTGAGATGGGCCGAAGCCGGCTGCCCGAACGGCCAGGTTATTACGAGCGAGGGCACCCACCTGGTGTGCGACAGTGCAGAGAGGGCCATCGTGCAATTCGATCGCGCAGGCATCCGTACGGGAGAGCTGGTTAATGGGCAATGCGCAGGATATGCCGTGCATTGCCCGAACGACCTGATCGAAGACCGCGAGGGTAATGTATATTTTACCGATTCGGTACGCGAAAAGGGAAGGGTTTTCAAAGTGAGAAAAGACGGGTCGCAACAATGCATTGCCGACAACCTGGATTATCCGAATGGACTTGCCCTGTCGCCGAACCACGCGTTGCTCTATGTTGCAGAAAGTTATCAGAACAGGATACTGGCCATTTCGCTGGGCGAGGAGCCGGTTCCGCCGGTCTTCGTTTGGGCTACGTTGCCGGGGCATCGCTCAGGCAGGCCGGTCGATAATCTGCCCGACGGGCTGGCAACCGATGCGCAGGGGCGTGTGTGGGTAGCCCATTATGGCATGCAGGCTGTTCAGGTATTTTCGGCTGAGGGGGCGTTGCTGGCTAGTTTGGACACTGCATTACCGCTTACCAGTAACCTATGTTTTGTCTCCGACCAGCCGCATCGGAAATCGGTTTTGATTACCGGCGGGTATGCGGAGCCCGGGCCGGGAGCGGTGTTGCTGATGACCGTCGACATGTGATATGAAAGCGTCTATGAAATATTTTCCAATTATAGTGATGATGATGGTAGTTGAAGCGGCTGTTGGTCAAACCGCATTGAAATGGAATGCATTGCCCGATTTGCCAGACGACCGAGGGTTTGCGGGCATGTTTGCGGGTGTAAGCCATGGCGCGTTGCTCTGCCTGGGCGGCGCGAATTTTCCCGACGGTTATCCCTGGGATGGCGGCGTCAAGAAATGGTATGACGGGATTTACTTGCTCGAACAAGGCGGTAGCTGGAAAAAGCTGCCACAGAAAATGGAAACCGCTGCCGGTTATGGCGTTTCGGTTTCCTATCAGGACCAAGTAATTCTGGTTGGCGGCAGTAATGCCAGAGAGCATTTGAGCCGGGTGATTGGCTACGAATGGGACGGCCAGGCGCTTGTCCGGCATAAATATCCTTCGCTGCCCTTTTCCCTGGCCAATATGTCAGGCGCCGTACTCGAAGACCTTCTGATTGTGGTCGGGGGGAATGTTTCGGCCACCGGTCCGGGGCTAGCTAAATGCCTGGTGCTGGATTTGAAGGATGTCCAAACCGGTTGGACTGAAATGGAACCCTGGCCTGGTCCGGGGCGTATCTTTCCGGTTTGCGCGACATTCGAGGGAGCTTTTTATATGTTCAGCGGTGAATCTACGGCGGTTAACTCCAAAGGAACCTCGTACAGGTTGATTCATCAGGACGGTTACCGGCTGAGCATCCAGTATTTGGCCGGACGGAGGAGCGTGCATTGGGAAAAGCTTGCAGCGATGCCAAGGGGTATGTCCGCTGGTGGTTCTTCGCTACCGGTGTTAAAGGGCGACCGGTTCTTGTTCTGGGGTGGGGTCGATGCCGTGACCGCCCAGCATAAGACGCCTTCCTCGCACCCGGGGATTACCAACGATCTGTTGTACTACTTTCCCCACACCGATTCGTGGGAGTTTGTGGGCCGGCAGCAGCGTATTCCGGCCCGCGTGACGCTACCGGTAGTACATTGGCAAAATCAATGGTTTTACATTAGCGGGGAGATCAAACCCGGCATCAGAACGCCTGCTATTACGGGGGTTTATTGAATTTTATTGACTTTTGGCAGGGCAGATCCATGAAAACCATCACATTTAAAGGATACCGTTTTTCCCAGCTCACATTGGGGACCGTTCAGTTGGGTATGCCTTACGGGATATCCAATTTACAAGGCATGCCCGGCGACCGGGAAGCGCTTGACATGCTGCGCATGGCGGCGGGTGCAGGGATTACCACTTTCGATACCGCCCGGCAGTATGGGGCTTCCGAGGCGCTCCTGGGTCGCTTTTTAGCAGACTATAAGGGAAAAAACCTGAATATGGTTTCCAAGTTTAAGATTGGCCCGCAGGGTGCCGTTTCATTGGAGCGGGCCTGGAAATCAGTAGAAACCAGTGTCAGAGCCTCTATCGAATGCCTGGGAGTCAGTAAACTGCCTGTATGCCTGCTGCACAAGGGAGAAGAGCCCATGGAAGCAGTGGCGGGCGTCCTGCCGGAGATCATTTCGCGGCTTAGGGAGCAGGAGTTGATCGATGTTGGCGGGGTGTCCGTGTATGAGCCGGCAGATGTTGCTTTTTGCCTGTCTGAGTCTCTTATTGAAGCGGTGCAGGTACCGGTCAACATTTTCGATCAGCGGCTGGTCGTTTCGGGCGCGTTGCAGCGCCTTGCACAGGCGCGAAAGCTGGTTTTTGCCCGCAGTGTGTTCCTGCAAGGATTGTTTTTCATGGATCCCGGTCAAATCAGTGGTAATCTTAAACCAGCCATACCGTTTTTAAGGCAGCTTCATGCATTCGCCAGCGAATATCATCTTGATGTAGCGGGCATGGCGTTTTCTTACGTCAGGGACCTTCCAGGGATCGATAGTATCGTCGTGGGGGCAGTTACTTCGGCACAGCTGGCAGAGAATGTGAGGTTGCTCGACGCTCCGGAGATTCCAATGGCCCTTCGGGATGAATTTATCAAAGTATTTACAGCTGTCCCCGACGAAATTCTTACGCCGGGAAGATGGAAAGTTTAATCAGACGATGAACCAGTTATTTAGTTTGACCGGCAAAGTGGCGATCGTAACGGGCGGAGCCGGTTTTTTTGGTACACCTATATCTACGGCCCTCGCGGAGGCGGGAGCTCGTGTAGTTATCGCCTCACGCAATGTCAGCACAGGGGAGCTTTTAGCGGCCGGGTTGTCGTCCCGGGGCTTTCTTGCCACGGCCATGTTCCTGGACCTGGAAAATGAGGCTTCAATCCGGGCGCTTGTTGAAACTGTGACGGCCATGTTCGGCCGCATCGATATTCTCGTCAATAATGCTGTTTCGAGGCAGGGTTTTCAAAACCTGGAAGAAATAGAAATTGAAGGCTGGGAAGCTGCCCAGCGCGTTAATGCCACCGGACTTGTGCTGATGACGCGGGCGGTTATCGAACCTATGAAGGCCGCCGGCAAGGGAAGTATTATTAATATCGGGTCGATCCAGGGCGCAGTAGGGCCGCATTTCCCTGTTTACGGACAGACCGGGATGACGAGTCCGGTCAACTATACCTACGACAAATGGGGTATGGTGGGCTTTACCAAATGGTTGGCCAATTTTTACGGTCGATACAACATCCGCGCCAATTGCATTAGTCCGGGGGGATACGGGCCCGGCGTTGCACAGCTGGAAGGCAAGGAGGAATTCATTGAAAACTATAAAAGGCTTACTCCGTTAGGACGGTTCGCCGATGATGCGGATATCAAAGGGCCCGTAGTATTTATGGCCTCGGATGCATCGGCATTCATAACCGGGCACAACCTGCTGGTCGATGGCGGCTGGACGAGCTGGTAGTTGGCAGCTAAGCTATTTCTGGCGATAATGAACAGCTGATTTTGCTTGATCAGGTAGTTGTATTAAGTGTCCGATATTTTAGGGCTCCTGTTTATCTCGAAACAGAGCCGCCGCATTCGGATCGTTTAAAGCGGCCTGCATTGCTCTTGTATTATTGTATTTCGGCATACTAAAAATTCAAGCGCGATCTCAAACTTGCAAATCGCTCTTTCTAATGCTCCTAAAAAGCAGATCTGTTAAAAAACTTACAACAAACGCGCGATCATCTCCGGTTTTATTGTCGGTAAGTCTTGGCAGGTAGCTGCAAAAAAACTGTTGGTAATGAGCGGTTTCGATCAGTGTGCTGCTTAGCGATCTTGGATAAGGGTAAGCGGGGTTGTATTCGGTGATGACCTGAGCGATTGTGGCACAAAGATCCTTATAGGGTTTAAAGACCTCAGATTTGTTGATTTCCCCTACCTCCTTGACCAGGTATACCTTGCTGCTTTCACTGATAATGATTTGGTTCAGGAATTTCACATTATAATTCAATGCTCCAGCGCTCTGAGGTAATTCCTGCGTGAGCAGCTCGATAATTACATGCAGTTTTTGCCCAGGGTCCGCGACGTTCTGCAATTTGAACATTACAAGGAACTCCATATAGCTCCAATACCAGTTCAGGATGTAGAGCAACAGCCGGTGTTTGTTTTCGAAATAGCGGTAAACGGTTGCTTCGGTAGTGTTCACCTGCAATGCCAACTTCTTAAATGTAAAGTGCTCGAAGCCAAGTTCGTAAATGAGCTCAATGGCCGTCTTGATGAGCTGTTTACCCACCTCGCTGCTCTCAGGGTCTTTTAAGTAGACCTTCTCATTCAAATGAAAACTAACATGAAATTCCATACAACCATCGATTATTGCACTAAAATAGTAAAATGTCTGTCATGGACAGTAAATATATCGGAATAAAAATTTCACTTTATTGTAAGGTAGTAATACTATTATTGATGTAAGCATAGTTATATTTGCGGTGAAACCCAATTAAGAACTATGAAAAAGGTAAACCCCTTCAAGCGATTATGGGATTTGATATTGCTTGACCGGTCGGACATCATAGCGGTGTACTTCTACGCAATGCTAAGCGGCCTGGTCAATTTAAGTCTTCCCCTGGGCATTCAGGCAATCATCGGGTTCGTGTTGGGAGCCTCCATGGTGACCTCCATTTACGTATTGATAACCCTTGTTGTGACCGGCGTGGTGGTTGTAGGGCTCATGCAAATCAATCAGATGAGGATCATTGAAAAGATCCAGCAGAAAATTTTCACCCGCTACGCCTTCGAGTTCGCCGATAAAATACCGCGCTTCGACCTGATCAAAACCGACAAGTTTTATCTCCCCGAGAAAGTCAACCGTTTTTTTGACGTTCTCAATGTCCAAAAAGGTTTATCCAAGCTTCTGCTCGACGTCCCTGCGGCAAGTATACAGATCGTCTTCGGCCTCATGCTGCTGGCACTTTATCACTCCTTCTTCATCGTATTCGGTCTTACGCTCATCGTCGTCCTCACCATTATTTTCCGTCTGACCGGTACGAAGGGCCTCGACACCAGCCTCGAAGAGAGCGTCCATAAATATAAAACAGTGGCATGGCTGCAAGAAATGGCGCGGGTTATCAACCCGTTCAAGCTCAGCTATGACACCCATTTCAACCTCACCCGCACGGACGTCCATGTAAACGAATACCTGAACAGCCGCACGGAGCACTTTTCGGTGCTGCTGTTGCAATACAAGACGCTCGTGTTCACGAAGGTGGCGATCACCACTGCCATGCTGGCCGGAGGTGCTTTCCTCTTGCTGCGCCAGCAGCTGAATATCGGTGAGTTCATCGCGGCTGAAATTGTGGTGCTTGCGGTGATCAATGCAGTGGAGAAGCTGATCGTGAACCTCGATACCGTTTACGATGTGGTGACCGGCCTCGAAAAGCTTGCGTCGGTGACGGAAAACCTCTCGGAGAAAGACGGTACACTTCCCGTCGACTCGGCCGGCAAGGGTGTAGCCATTGAATTGCAGAACTTCTCGTTTTCTTTTCCCGATAACCGGAATGTGTTTTCCGGGATCAATTTGCAGATTCCGGCCGGCAGCCTGGTGGGTGTTTCCACCATGGGGCGCCTCGGTAAATCAACTTTCCTGAAAATCCTCGCGGGGCATTACCAGGACTTCTCGGGCTCCCTGCTGTTCAACAAAGTGCCGCTTTGCAATTACAGGCTTGCAGCGCTTCGGATGAAGATGGGCTTGTACCTGAACCAGCGGGAAGTTTTTACCGGTACGGTTTGGGACAACATTATCGACGGCAGAAGCCACATTACCTCCGAGGAAATCATCGACCTCGCCGAGCAAAGTGGGCTCTCCGGCTTCCTCGACCAGCTTCCGCAAGGCTTTCAAACGCAGGTGGCGCCGCATGGCAAAAACCTTCCGGGACATTATATCAAACGCATTTCACTTCTGAGGGCGTTGCTCAATAAGCCCCGGCTGCTCCTGCTCGAAGACCCATGGGAGGGGCTGGCAGGGCATGAAAGGCAGAAACTTACCCAATACCTGACGGGCAGGCCCAACGATGCGACGGTCATCGTGGCTGGCAGCGAACCAGCCTTCCTGAAAGCATGCGATTATCAGATTTTGCTCAGTAACGGTACAGCAACTCTAACCGAGAACATCGAAAATGGATCAGGCGAACTATAAAATCCCTCTTAAATCGTTCGACACGATTTACATGCGCGAACACGAAAGCAAGGTCCGCTACTGGTTCTACGGAATCATGCTAATCCTTGTGCTGGGGCTTTTCCTGCCCTGGACGCAAAATATCAAGGCGCGCGGGTCGATCACGACACTTTACCAGGAGCAGCGCCCCCAGGATATCGTTTCTCCGATCCCAGGCCGTATTGCCAAGTGGTATGTGAAGGAGGGAGATTTTGTGCAGAAAGGCGATACGATCGCACAGATTTCGGAGATCAAGGAAGATTATCTCGACCCGAACCTTGTGGGCCGTACGCAGCGACAGCTCGATGCGAAAAAGGGCTCCGTCCGGTACTACAAAGGCAAAGCAGCCACGGCCGCCTCGCAGATACAGGCATTGGAAGCATCCAAAAAACTGAAAATCCAGCAGCTCAAAAATAAACTCGGCCAACTCGACAGCAAATTGGCCAGCGAACAGGCGGAGCTGGAAGCGGTGAATAATGAGTACAACCTGGCGAAAGACCAGTACGAACGTCAGGAGAAAATGCAGCAGGAGGGGCTCGTGTCCAAAACCCAGCTGCAACAGCGCAATACCGCATTCCGGAATGCTATGGCCAAGCGCGTGACGGCTGAAAACAAGGTAGCGCAGACCAAACAGGAAATCCTGATCACGCAGATCGAGCAGAATGGGGTGGAGCAGGAGTATGCTGAAAAGATCAGTAAGGCCGAGGGCGACCGGCTGCAAAGCCTGAGCAACATCGCTTCGGGCGAAGGCGAAATGGCGAAACTGGAAAACCAGGTAACCAACTATACGATCCGTAATGGGATGTACATTATCACCGCCCCGCAGGACGGGCAGATCGTACAGGCTAACAAGGCCGGTATCGGGGAAATTCTCAAAGACGGCGAACGCATTACGGTGATCGTGCCCACGCGCACGCAATACGCGGTGGAAATGTTCGTCCGTCCGGTGGACCTGCCGCTGATCAGCGTCGGACAAAAAGTGCGATTCATGTTCGATGGCTTCCCGGCAATCATTTTCAGCGGTTGGCCCGAAAACAGCTATGGTACATTTGGGGGCAAAGTCGTTGCTTATGAGCATACGATCAGCACCAACGGGCTTTTCAGGGTACTGGTAGCCGAAGATACTACCGACCGCCCCTGGCCGCAGCAGTTGAAACTCGGCACCGGGGCGCAGGCCATTGCCTTGCTGAAAGACGTGCCGGTATGGTACGAACTCTGGCGTAATATCAATGGCTTTCCGCCCGACTACTACATGCTGAAAGAGCCGGCCGCAAAAAGTAAAGAAAAATGAAGCGGCAGCCTATGAGAACGATCGGAATACAGCTGGCCTTGCTGGTGGCTACGGCGCTTTTCGCTTCGGCATCGGCCCAGGATTCGACCCGGACACTAAGCGGCGCGCAGGTGCTGGAGTTGGTGCGTAGGTACCATCCCGTGGCCCGGCAGGCGCGCATTCATGTGGATAAGGCCCAGGCCGGGCTGCTCGTAGCTCGCGGTGGCTTCGATCCTGTGGTGGGCGCCTATGTGGCCCGCAAGCGGTTCGGCGGGGTGGAATATTACGACCGCACGTCGCCGGAAATCGTGATCCCAACCTGGTACGGCATCGAAGTGTACAGCGGTATCGATAACTACACCGGCGAGCGTCTCGACCCAACCATGTCCAAAGGGCAATCGTCGTTCATCGGGGCGAGCATTCCGCTGGGCAAAGACCTGCTGATGGATAAGCGGCGTGCCTATTTAAAACAGGCCAAAATTTTCGCTTCCATGGCCGAAACGGAGCAACGGCTTTACATCAACGATTTGCTGATGGATGCCATGGAAGCCTACTGGGCTTGGGTGAGCAGCTATAACCTCTACCAGGTAATGCGGACGGCCGTAGCCATCAACGGGGAAAGGATGGAGTTCGTGCGGAAGGCATTCGAAAATGGGGAGCGCGCGGCCATCGACACCGTGGAGGCGCTGTCGCAGCTGCAAAGTTTCCAATACCAGGAGATGCAGTACCGCGTGCAGTTTCGGAACGCCGGTCTGGCGCTTTCCAGCTTTCTGTGGACCGAATCGGCGACTCCCTACAATCTCCCCGAAATCATTTCACCACCCGCTGCCTGGGACGACCCGAATCTGCTGAAAGACATGGAGCTGGACTTGAATGCCTTGCTGACGATCGTGGAAAATTCACACCCTGCTTTGCGTGTGTACGACTACAAGCTGCGTGCCCTGGATGTGGAAAAGAAACTGAAATTCCAGGAATTGCTACCGAAGGCCGATTTCCGGTATAACCACCTCAGCAAAGGTTACAATGCATTTTCGGGCATTTCTGAATCGGCGTTCCTGGGAAATAATTACCAATATGGTTTCAAATTTGAAATACCGCTGCGGTTGTCCGCAGGGCGGGGCGAGTACCGGAAAGCCGGCCTGAAAATCATGGAAACCCGCCTGGACCAGGCCCAAAAGCAGCTCGATCTGCAATTAAAAATAAAGCAGTACCACAATGAATATGCCATACTGAAAGAGCAGATCGGCCTGCAAACGATGAACTATGCCAACTACCAAAAGCTGCTGGAAGCCGAGCAAACGCGGCTGAACAATGGCGAAAGCTCGTTGTTTCTCGTCAACAGCCGCGAAAACAAAGTGCTCGAAGCGCAGCAAAAACTGATAGAGCTGAAAGCCAAATTTTTCAAAACGGCGTACGCGGTGCAATGGACGGCGGGCCTGCTTAACTAGTTGGTGGCAGCGCCGCCCCGGAGTAGATTCAATCGCCATCTCCGGGGAAGATATTGCTTCAATGTCGGGAACGGCGACCGAGACGGTGATCCGTATGTTCTCCGATTTTAAGGACGAACTTTTGATCGAAATGAAAGGCAGGACTATCACCGCTCTGGAAAGCAGCAGGCCAAAGGCGTTGGGCCTATGCAAGAAATATCCGGACCTTTTAAGTAGTTACACCGGCCGGCTTGCAGTGCACCAGGATGTCTCATTGTTCTTTGTGTGGTTAGAATATGTGATTGATAACCAATTGGTTTAGATATGACTATGGTCATAATTTGGCAAAGTGATAACGAGCAACTTTGCGTAGCAACAATCACATGAAAACATGCTACGCTATCTGCTTTTCGCCGTTTTGATGCTTCATGGAGCTATTCACCTGGCGGGCCTTTTTACCCCGGTCGCCGGGCGGGTGATGGCGATTGACAGAGCCCCCGGGATTTATTGGGCGGTCTGTTCGACCCTGTTTGGACTCAGTGCTTTGCTACTGGTCCTGCATGAAAAGCACTGGTCCTGGGTAGCGCTTCTGGCTGCCTTAAGCTCGCAGGTGCTTATCGCATCGGCCTGGGAGCAGGCTCGTTTTGGGACGATACTTAATGTGGTGATCGTTTTGACCGTACTCGTGCTGCTATTTGTCAAAGAGGCGCCTGTAATGTTTCGGGATTGATCTTCCGGTTTACTTCAAACACTTATTCGAATATCTGATGGCTTTCTTTACAACAACTCAGACCTTATTGGCATTGTGGCGTCAGGCCCGCTCACGATTTTCTGATCAGCTGCCAGCATTGACAGAAGCGGATCTAACAAAAAAGTTGCCAGGAACACAAAATAGCGTGGGTTTTCTGATCAGGCATATCGGCGAAGTTGAGATGCTTTTTGTGAAGAACGTCTTCGGTGAACATGTCGAGGTGAAAGCCAAAACCCTGATTGCGCAGCATGATACCGGGGAATGGACCGATCTGGATGCGTTGCTGTCTTTTGTGAGCCAGTCAGTTGGGGCACTTGAATCGGTGATCTCCAAACAGACCGACCAGGATTGGCAGCGAGAGGTCGTTACCAGGGAATTCGGTCGGAAGACACTGGCTGAATCGCTCGGTAGAATTATCTCGCATACCGCTCATCACGGTGGTCAAATGGCTGTGATTCTTAAATATGCTGCCACGCAGCCATTGGTAGCGCGGGAAATCAAACTCGATACTGAGCCGTGACAGCCACGTTTGTCTCCTCAAAAACCTCACCAGGAGCTTGCCGTATCAGCACGGGTACAGTGTTGTCAGCAGGCTTGTTTCGATCCGATCGCATCGGGCCGGGCGAATTATCCAAATGGAAAATGGGAGAGTAAGCTATTTTTTGACTGTTTTTGTGGCCAGGTATATCCCTTGAAGAACTACAACGGCGCTGACAATCATGGGAACTTCGGCTGGCAGGTACTCACTGGCGGTGATAAGATCAAATGTTCCGTGCCAGATTATCAACGGGATAATACTCCCGGACTTTTGAAAAAGCCACCCGAGCAAAATTGCTCCGAAGAAAAGGCTGATTGCCCATCCGATTATTCCCCAACCCATTTCCTGGTAATTTTCGTTGAACGCAAATGCAGGCAAGTGCCATAGCATCCATATGGCGGTTACGATGCCCGCTGCCCGAATCGGAGAATTTCTTTGGAGGAGTGTCGGGTAGAACCAGCCTCGCCAACCGGATTCCTCACCCAGACCAAATGTGAGCATCCATATGCATAAAACTGCGACCGGCGGCATGCCTGGCAGTTTTTGGGTCTGGCCCAAATGGCGCAGAGATGAAATTTCTCCGGTTACGACCCAGGTGGTGATTGCTGCGACAGCCAGATAAGCCGCCAACATGGCGCCTGTCAGGTATACCAGCTCGCGGTCAAACCGAAAACAAAAGATGCTGCTCAACCATGCGGTAACTGCCGAACTGCCTCCCCGATAGTAGCTTGCTGCAATGCCGCCAGCCAGAGGGCCGAATGAAGCGAAGAAAAACTGGCCCGGAAAATGCCAAGTTTTGAACTTGAATAGTGCCTCAATTGCCAGTGGCGCCCAAAAACTCCATGAAAATAAAAATGTTGTCAGGATATAAACAAGCAGGGCCTGGTGGCCAGCGCAGGCAGGACCGCATGTTTTGCCGGGGCTGTACTTGCTTGCATCACTCATCGTTTCTCAGGTGACATACCAGCAGCGGAACATCAGTCGAAAGTGCCAGCTTACGGGCGAGGCCCGGGCCATTCAGCAACAGTTGCAGTAAATTCTTGTCGCGCCTGCAAAGGATCAGCATATCGACCTGTGCCTGGTGGCAGTATGTTTGAATACCCTCAGGGACACCACCGACGAAAGAGAGCGCTTTTTGGGCGTTCTCTGAAAAATCGATGGGTACGAGGATTTTTTTCATGAGCTTTTCAAGTCAATATGTGGCAGACCATGGTGATTCCACGCCAGCAAATTTCTTGCTGGCTGCCGGAAACATATATGATTTACATCATTCTGCTTATGGCTATTTGTGGGAAGTATTTTAGGGATGCGCGATAAAAACAGGCAGGTTCAGGCTATGGATCAGCGGATCGGCGGTGCTCCGTGTGACCATATTTGAAAACGTGCTGCGCCCATAGGATCCCATGACAACCAGCGTTTTTTTCTTGTTCATCAAAAAGGCGAAGAGCTCCGAATTGGGCTGGCCGTAAAGTCTCTTGAAATGCGCGTTGGAGTAGTGGGCGCTGACTAGCTTTGCGAGTTTCCCCTCGTCAGGGTGGTCCTGCGCGCCTTCATCCATCACGCGCACAATCGTTAACCGGCAATCTTCCAACTCCGGCAAAAGATAGGAAAACTGCTTGATGGCATGAACAGCCGCGGCATTTCCATCGTAGGCGAAGACAATTTCCTCGATTCCTTCGAATAGATCGGGCGCTATCATTACGGGACATTCGACGGCGCAAAGCACATCTTTGAGAAACGCGCTGGGCTTTTTCTCATCCCACGGCTCGAAAGCCAGATCGCTGCCGATAATCATCAGATCGGTGTAACGGCTTTCGGCCAGAATCTGTTCAAGCGGTTCGTGCGGATTCTCATGCACGCTTACGTGTACGCCCTGCCGTTCACAGATCGCACGGAAAGTGCTTTCGTTTTCGCGGAGCAGTGCCTGCTTTTCTGCAAAATGGGGTAGGTCGCTGATCGTAATTGTTTCTGCAAAGGGCGTCCCTAATAGGACTTTCATCTCAGGGATCTGTTGGTAGGGTGCATTTTGCATAAAGATCCCGGTGAGCCTTGACCGGGTCAGCGAGGCCAGATAGCAGGCGAACTGTACGTGATGGGTATTCAGGTGACTTGCATCCATCACCAAACGAATGTTTTTCATATGGAAGATTATTAAATGGATGATAGGATACGGGCTTTCATTGAGCGGGTTACGGCTAGGTCGGCATGTACGTCCATGGTGCATCCAGCGCAGTGCAGGCATTGAAAACCGCAGCGAACGTTGCAGCTACCGTAAAAGCCCCGGGAGACCATGTCAAAGAATTTGATTGAATCCATAATGCTGGTTGTCCAAATGGCTGTACTTATTTAACTGCCTCAAAATAAGCGCTATGTTTCAGTAAAAAACTTGACCGGCCTTATGTGGTATGATGATCTGCGTCAGGTTTCAGCATAAATGCGGCTGCCACTTTCGATGGCGGTGACCATTCCGTCCGGATCGCGCGCAATTTGAGCATACGTAATCTGTGACTTTTACCCGCCCGACTCACTGATTGCCTTGAAACTTCCCGCCATGTCGGTCAGAACTGCAATGGGTATAATCTTCGCAATGCCCAGTCTGAAAATGATGTGGCGTAAATACTACAAACAGTTCATAATTAGTCGTACGAGCGGAGAGTAACCATTGGCTACCTTTCCGACTGTTAAACTGTAATCAGTCGCATGCGTTCTGGTTCCGGTAATTCATGTAACACATCGACATTCCATTAACCTTTTATCTGATTAATGAAAAACCTCTTTACGTTCATTTTCGCGTTTTTGCTATCTGCACTCCACGCGAGCGGCCAGTATATCACCGTTTGGAAAACAGACAATATTGGTGAAAGTGCAAACAACCAGATCATCATTCCGGCAACAGGCACCGATTACAGCGTAGCCTGGGAGGAAGTGGGCAATCCAACGAACAATGGTGCTACAACGGCATCAGGTCATTATACGCTCACCTTTCCTGCACCGGGAATTTACCAGGTAAGTATCTCACCAGGCAGCGGAACGTTTACACAAATTAACTTTGGCGGTGAAAGTGATAGATTCAAGCTGATTGAATTAAAACAATGGGGCGACATCCAATGGGAGAGCATGGAAACCGCATATTTATTCTGCAATAAGATGATAATTACGGCAACCGATATCCCGAACCTGCAACATGTTACTTCAATGAGTAACATGTTTAGCAGCAGCGGGGTTACATCAATTCCGGGTATTAACAGCTGGGATGTGAGCGGGGTAACCAATATGCAAGGGTTGTTTTCCTATACGAGAATGAATGAGCCCCTTGAAAATTGGGACGTAGGGAATGTTACTAATATGAACGGAATGTTCTCAAACTCCGATTTCAACCAACCTATTGGAAATTGGGACGTGAGCAAGGTGACGGATATGTCCTTTATGTTTTCACAAGCACGTAACTTCAACCAGCCGATCGGTTCGTGGGACGTCAGCAAGGTGACGGATATGCCTTTTATGTTTTCAGAAGCAGGTAACTTCAACCAGCCGATCGGTTCGTGGGATGTAAGCAGTGTGACCACCATGCAAGGTATGTTTAGTGGTGCGTCGAACTTTAATCAGGCATTGGATAGCTGGCAGGTAGGAGAGGTTACCGACATGCAATATATGTTTGACGATGCAGCTGCGTTCAATGGCGCTATCGGCGGCTGGGATGTGGGTAATGTGACGAACATGGGTGGAATGTTCAACGGGGCAGTCGCGTTCAACCAGCCTATTGGAAATTGGGACGTCAGCAAAGTAACTGATATGTCGTCCATGTTCAATGGGGCCACAGCCTTCAATCAATCCCTGGCGAACTGGGATGTCAGCAACGTAACAGCTATGCCCAATATGTTCTATCAGGCAACTTCGTTCAACCAGCCTGTCGATTCGTGGAATGTAGGCAAGGTGACCGATATGTATCTGATGTTTGCATTTGCCAATAGTTTCAACCAGCCGGTTAATAATTGGGACGTCAGCAAGGTTACGAACATGGTTTACATGTTTGCCATGGCCCCGAATTTTAATCAGCCACTGAATAAATGGACACTCGCATCTGCGCCTTTCATGATATCGATGTTGCTGGGTACCAAAATGGATTGTGTAAATATGGGCCTCACATTGCAAGGGTGGGCAGCCAATGTCGCCACACCCGATAGCATTATTTTCGGTGCGGAAAACATTAGCTATGGCAGTCAGGCGGCGACAGCTCTGGAGACTTTAACCAATTCTAAAGGCTGGACGATTACGATTGGCGATGATGTGGAGTGTGAAGCTCTGGAGGTTTCACTTATTCATTTTAATGCAAAAAATGTAGGCGCGGCCGTCAAACTTGACTGGGCCACTGCTTCGGAAACGGACAATGATTATTTCGAAGTGGAGCGTTCGGCCGACGTGCGGGCCTGGACTACAATTGGCCGGCTCAAAGGGGCAGGAACTGTAAGCATCGTGCAAAATTATGCATTCACCGACTCAAATCCGCTTGAAGGTGTTTCCTATTACCGGCTCAAAATCGTTGACTTCAATGGAAAGGTCGATTATTCAATGATCAAACCGATCAATATACAACCGGGCCCTGCTTTGAGCATTTATCCTAACCCGGCTACCAGTTCGGTGACCATCTCGGGGAAAGCAGCAGGATATTTCAAAATATTCCATAGTTCAGGTCGGAAGGTAATGCAAATGAGAGTCCATGCTGAGAAAACGACCATTCCGATCAGTGGACTGCCGGCGGGAGCCTACGTTATTGTATCTGATAATGGTTTGATTTCGAAATTTGTGAAGGATTAGAAGTAATAGCTGTAGTCAAATTAAACAACCCGGTAAAAGCAGGTAGGATGTACCTGGTTTCAACTTTTGAGTTTTTGTCAATAAGATGGCCAGATTAACATTCCCAATTTAACTTGACTGTAATGAATCGAAAAGTATTGATCGTCACCGGCGACGGCGGCGAAAGTTATGAAACACTCTATGCCGTGCACCGCTTCCAGGAAGAGGGGGATATCGTAAAAATAGCTGCGCCCAGCAGACGCCGTCTCAACCTGGTCATGCACGATTTTGAACCGGGTTGGGATACATATGTTGAGCGACCAGGCTATTGTCTTGATGCCGATTTGACGATTGACGAAGTGGTGGTAGGCGACTATGATGCCATACTCTTGTTGGGCGGCCGCGCCCCTGAATACCTGCGCAACCACGCAGCGCTGTTGGAAATAGTCCGGGAGTTTGACCGGCAAGGTAAATGGGTGTTTGCCATCTGCCACGGTATCCAGATTTTGGTAACAGCAGGATTGGCCGATAAGCGAATACTAACGGCCTATGAACATGTGCGTGCGGAAATTGAGATGGGGGGCGGCACGTATTCCACCCGGCAGGCTGTTCGTGACGGAAATATCATAACAGGACAAACTTGGCAATCACACCCGGACTTCTACCGTGAGGTCTTTCATGTAATGTCTGCTATGACGCATGAAAAGACCTCCTGAATTCAAGCGGTGAAAGGCTGGTTTTGATCTTGAAAAGTTTACTGAATGACTGCGAATGTTCGAAACCCAAGGCATAAGCCACTTCCCGCACGGTCAGATTGGTGGTGGAGAGCGTTTCCTTGGCTTTTTCAATGAGCTTATCATGAATATATTGCTGTGCGTTCTGTCCGATCTGCGACCGCAGCATGTCGCTTAGGTAACTAGGCGACAAATTAACCTTTTCGGCAAGATATGCGACGGAAGGTAGTCCTTGTTCGAGCGCTATTTCGCCGGAAAAGTAATCGTCCAGGACGTCTTCCAGTTTTTGCAACAGATCATTATTGACAGCCTTGCGGGTGATGAACTGCCGTTTGTAAAAACGATTGGCATAGGTGAGCAGCAGTTCGATCTGCGAGATCACCACATCCTGGCTGAAATCGTCGATCCGACCGGACAGCTCTTTTTCGATCATATGAAAGAGCTCGAAGATCGTGCTTTTTTCCTCCTCGGAAAGATGCAACGTTTCGCGCGTCGAGTAGGAGAAGAAGCCATATTGTTTGATGTTCTTCGCAATGGGATAGCCGAGGAAAAAGTCCGGGTGGATAAGCAGGGTGTACTCCGAACAGACGCTGAGGTCATTATCATTGCTGCCGATCACCTGGCCGGGTGAGGCAAACAGCAACCCGCCTTCGTCGAAATCGTAGTAGCTTTGCCCATACTTCAAATTCCCGCTCAGCCTGGGCTTGTAAGCGATTTTGTAAAAACTCAATACATGGAAATGCGGAATGTTGCTTTCCTGCACCTGCGTGTAAGCGCCGTTGATTAGGCTCACCAGCGGGTGCTGTGGTTTCAGCAGGCCGAATTCGCGGTGTGCATCGGCCAGCGACGCTATTCTTTTTGGACTGGTATCTTCCTTTTTCATCGGTCGAAATCTTTAACGCCGACCAACGGCGTTTGCCGTCGGTCGGCATGGTTGCATTGTTAAGCGTTTTTGGTGTCGGCGAGTTCCTCAGGCAGAGTTGTTTGCGCCGCATTGGACACTTCTTCCCACGCTTCCCACGTGGCCAGGCGCTCCGCGTAGGCCTGGCGTACCCACGGCAGGCATTGATTGCCAAGGAAGATTCGCAAGGGCGGCTGGTCGGTATCCACGATCCGGAAAATCGCATTGGAAGTGGCATCGGGATCCCCCCTTTTCATATCGCCCAGGTGCCCGAAAAACTCCTGTTTAAATGCAGCATAGAGATCCATACCTGGTGAAAATTTCAGCGATTCCTGGCTGCCAAACTCGGTGGCGTAGGCGCCGGGCTCGATGATGGTCACCTTGATCCCGAAGGCTTTTACTTCCTCTGCAAGACTTTCATGAATGGCCTCGAAAGCCCATTTCGAAGAAGCGTAATAGCCTATAACCGGCAGCGTCACGTGACCGAGATTGCTCGATGTTCCCAGGATATGCCCGCCACCCTGTGCCCGGAGCAGGGGCAACGCAGCCTGGATGACGGCCACAGGTCCGAGAATGTTGGTTTCATAAAGCGCCCGGATTTCGTCTGCGCCGGCCTCTTCAATGGTGCCAACCAGGGAGTAACCGGCATTGTTAAGGACAATATCAAGGCGGCCGAAATGGGCATGGGCCTGCTGAACGGCCAATTTGACCTGTGCTGCGTTCGTCACGTCGAGTTCGAGCGTCAGCACATTTTCACCGTATTTTTCTTTTAATCCGGCAATACTTTCCGGTTTCCGGGCGGTAGCGGCAACCTTATCGCCCCGGTTCAGGGCTGCTTCGGTCCAAACGCGTCCGAATCCACGGGAAGCACCAGTGATAAACCATACTTTGGGCGAATTTTTACTTTGTTGTATCATAACTGTTGATGGATATTAATGATACCTCAAAGGTCATCACCCGCGAGCGGGCATATGTAGCCTGAATGCGGGGATGTGTAGCCAGAATGGGAAATGTGCTTACCCGACAGCCGACGGTTCGGGATATCGGCCTGGGCCCACAGCCGGTGTGCCGCTTCGTTTTTGACCCATTTGAAGATGTGAAAGATTCGATCTGTCCAGGACGATAGCGAACACCGGAACAGGCATTTTATCTGTTTCGGCTCAATAATTTTCCTGTTACAAAATCATCAAAAAACCGCGTCCGGTAAGCATCTCCAATCGGAATTTCATATTTGTCTATAAAGGCGGTATTGTTATCAAAAGATGTTACCTGGCTCATATTGATAATGTATGACTTGCTCACGCGCGCAAACGTATTTTGCGGGAGCTGGTCGTAGATGGTTTTGATATTCATGGCGGTGATTACTTTCTGCGATACGGTCTGAATGACTACATAATCCTTCAAGCCTTCTATAAAAAGGATATCATTGAACTGTATCTTGAAAATGCGTCTTTCGGCTTTTACGAAGAAGTAGCCGTCTGTGATCTGTTGTATGCTGTTCGCCGAAATGGAGCTCGATTTCAACAGGTCCAGGTAGTTGGATGCCTTATGAACGGCCTTGTGAAAACGCTCGATCCTGATCGGCTTAATCAGGTAATCCACTGCTTCCACCTCGTAACTATCCAAAGCATATTCCGCGTACGCCGTCGTGAAAATCACCAATGTCAGTGGCGGTACGGATTTGGCGAAATCGATGCCGTTCATTCCCGGCATTTGAATGTCCAGAAAGAGCAGATCCACCGCCTCGTCGGACAGGAACCTGGCTGCTGCATTCGCACTGGTGTAAGTACCCACCAGTTCCACGCCCGGCGTTTTACTTATCAGGGACGCAATGCCCTCTCTGGCCAAAGGCTCATCATCGACGACGATACATCTCATAACTTTATGATTAAGCTTAGCGAATAGGTTTTTGCGGAATCCTCCGCTTTCAAAAAGTGCCGACCGGGGTAAAGCAAGGATATCCTGCGTTTAACGTTTGTCAGTCCAAGGCCTCCGGGCCCTGGCAGCGTTGCTTGCAGCGGAGGTTTTGAGTTGATGCATTTGAAACTCAGTTCACCGTTATGTACGCCGAAATAGATATGAACCCAGGACCCGTTGTCGGCATCCAGGCTGTGTTTCACCGCATTCTCGACAAAGGTCATAAACAGCAGGGGAGCGACCTGAATACCGCTGAGCTGCCCTTCGTTTGAAATGGTAAATTCAAAATTGTCCCTCCTTATTTTCTCCATATTGAGCAGGTCGTGAATAAAGCGAATCTCGGAGGTTAACAATACCTTGGGCCTGGCGCTGTCGTATAATTGGTATCTCAAAAAATCGCTGAGCTTTTCGAGTACCTGGGATGCTTTTTCCGGGTCCTTTTGCGTAAGTACATTGACATTATTGAGCATGTTGAACAGGAAATGGGGATTAATCTGGTTTTTGAGCTGTTCCAGTTCGGCGGATTGCGTCAGATGTTCCAGCTCGCTGATACGCTGGGAATCGATCAGCCAGCGCTGAAATAGCTTAATGGCCGAAGAGGCAGCAACCCACACCAGGGAGATGAATACATATTTCGCCACTCCCCAGTACGGCGTGGTGGAAAAGCCATCGGCGTTGTAGTTGAAAAAGACCAGGGGATAGGCGATAGTTATAAATAACGCGATGGCCGCCACAAACCGGACGTGTTTGTTCTTGAAGAGAAAATGCGGGACCAGCAAATACATATTCGTGTACAGAAGGAACACGAAAAAAATGAAGAAACGCAGTTTTAACAGATCTTCGGAGGTGTCGCTGTGGCCTGGATCCATGCTCAGCACAAAAGTACCGAGCATGACTACCAGTGCCAGGTGCCGGTATATCCGGTACTTTCGCGCAATCAGCAATTCCATGTATGTATTGCGGGCTGAAAGTCCGCTGGCTGGTTCCATCTGGTAGTCTTCACTTTTGCAACTCCAAGATAACGATCTAAATGCTGCGCAAATGCTGAATTATACAAACGGCTTGGTTTGTTATACCAACCCATCTCCCTGACTTCCATTGCCGCGAGGCGGGTTGGGGTTCTATAATGCCCTGCTCCTTTGGTATAAAAGTTAGGCTCCTTCCTATAATTCGCAAATGCCCCTGAGGCATAGAAAAGTAGCTTTGTTCGACTTCAATCCTATTTTATGAACAAACTACTCATCTTGGGCATGTTGCTTTTTGCCAGTTTAAGCAGCGTTGCCCAGAAAAGATATACAATTAGCGGCACCGTGACCGACAAAGCTACGGGTGAGTCGCTGATTGGCGCGACCGTCAGCGTGGAAGGCACTCATGAAGGGACGGTTACGAATGAATACGGCTTTTTTTCCATCTCCCTTCCCGCAGCCTCTTACACGATCTATGCGAGCTATATCGGATACACAAGGTATGCGGAAAAGCTGGTGCTCAATCAGGATTACAAATTAAAGGTAACATTGGCCGCCGAAGGCAGCACATTACAGGAGGTAGTCGTAAGTGATAAAGCCCAAAACGAGGCGGTGACCTCGGCGCAGATGGGGCGGGAAAATCTGAATGTGAAACAATTGGCTTCGCTGCCGGTATTATTCGGTGAAAAAGATGTGATGAAAATCGTCCAGCTCTTGCCGGGCGTGAAAGCCGCCGGTGAAGGCAGCACCGGCTTTTATGTCAGGGGGGGCGCGGCCGACCAGAACCTGGTTCTGCTGGACGAGGCTATCGTGTATAACCCCTCACACTTGCTGAGTTTTTTCTCCGTCTTCAATTCAGATGCGATCAAGAACCTTACGCTGTACAAGGGCAACCAGCCGGCACAGTATGGCGGCCGTTTGTCGTCGGTCATGGATGTGAAAACGAATGACGGTAACGATCAGTCGTATCACGCAAGCGGCGGGATCGGCCTGATCGCCGCCCGGTTAAATGCGGAGGGCCCGATCGTAAAAGGCAAGGGGTCATTTTTAGTGAGTGCACGGCGTACCTATGCCGATGCGTTCCTTGGGCTGTCCGGGGATTCCACGGTACGGAACAACCGGCTGTATTTCTACGATCTGAATGCCAAGTTTAATTACAAAATCACCGACAAGGACCGGATTTATCTTTCCGGCTATTATGGCAAAGATGTCCTGGCGTTTGGAGACGTTTTGGGCATCGACTGGGGCAATGCCACGGCAACCCTTCGATGGAATCATATTTTCAGCTCGAAACTATTTTCAAACACCACTCTTATTTACAGCGATTACCGGTATAAAGTCCACGTAAATACCGCCGGCGTAAACGGCAACATGTTGTCGTCTATCAAAGACTGGAACTTCAAGGAGGGGCTGGACTACTATCCATACAGTAACCATTCCCTGCATTTTGGATTCAATTCCATTCACCATACCATCACACCCGGAATTATTACCGCCAGCCCGGCCGTCCCGGACACGGCCAATTCACGAACGTGGGAAAATGCGGTTTACGTCAGCGACAGCTGGAAGGTAACAAGGGGGCTTAACATAGACGTCGGGCTGCGGTTGAGTGCTTTTGTGGTGCTGGGAGGCGATTCCAGGTTCTATACGCTCGATGACAACCGCCAAATCGTCGATACCCTTCAATTTCCGCCGAACCATGTATTTAAGACCTATGTCAATTTTGAACCCAGGATATCTGCCAGCTACCAACTGGGCAATTCGTCATTCATTAAGGCGGCTTACGCGAGAAACGCACAGTACCTGCATCTGTATTCCAATTTCATTACGAGCAATCCGATCGACAAATGGGTGGCCACGAATAACATTATCAAGCCGACGGTCGCCGATCAGGTATCGCTCGGCTTCTTCCGGAATCTGAAAGAAAACACTTACGAATCCAGTGTGGAAGCGTATTACAAGGCGATGCATAATGTGGCCGATTACAAAGACAATGCCCGGATTTTGAACAGCAATGAACCGATTGAGCCCCAGCTTTTATTCGGGCGGGGGCGTGCGTATGGTATTGAATTCAGTGTGAAAAAGAACGAAGGACGGTTAACGGGCTGGTTGTCTTACACGTTATCGCGAACAGAACTTCGGATCGACAGCGTAAACGACAACAAATGGTATCCCGCGACTCAGGACCGTACCCATGACCTGTCCGTCGTGGGCATGTATAAATTATCGAAGAAATGGACTTTGTCGGCCGATTTCGTTTACTATACCGGTAATGCCGCTACCTTCCCGAGCGGCAAATATGAGGTCGACGATCAGGCAATACCATACTACACGGGCCGAAATGAATACAGAAGACCGGCCTATCACAGACTGGACGTGGGTGCTGTTCTCAAATTAAAGGAACGTAAGCGTTTCTCTTCCGAACTTGCTTTCAGCATTTACAACGCCTATGGAAGGCAGAACCCCTACGTTATCACTTTCCAGACCGACCCCGACGATCCAACCAAGACCCAGGCGCTCCAGACCTCATTATTCCGATGGGTACCTTCTATTTCCTACAATTTCAAATTTTAGTAAGATGAAAACATCGGTTTGGATGCTCGCATTTTGCGCAACCGCTTTTTATTCCTGTCAAAAAGTGATTGAGGTCGAACTCAATCCGTCGTCTCCCAGGTATGTCATCACGGGTAATGTCACAGACCGGCCCGGCCCGTATGAGGTAAAAATAACAAGCTCCATCAACTTTGATCAGGATAACAATTTCCCCGTCGTAAGTGGTGCCAAAGTCTGCATTACGGATCAGAACGTCGGATTGACGGATACGTTGACAGAGGTGGCCCCGGGCCGGTACCTGACGCACGTTTTAGTGGGCGCTCCCAGGCACACCTACAAACTGGTGGTTACGCTGGGAAATGAAATGTTTTCCGCCGTTTCTACAATGCCGGCACCCATTGCACTGGACAGCCTGTATACGCAGCCGGCTACATTCGGGGATGGCACCGATGTTGTCGCTTTATATAACGATCCCGCCGTGCGGAGAAACTTTTACCACCTTGTACTTGCTGTTCAGGACCGGCCGTCGCAAGAGATATACCTGCACAACGACAAAATCAACAACGGGGCAAGAGTGACGCACGTTTTAAATAATGACGCAGACATCAGAACGGGCGATATCATTACGGTGGAGCTGCAATGCATCGATACCGACGTGTATGACTTTTACTACTCCCTGGACGAGGCTTTGAAGCAAAATTCAGCGGTGATATCCAATCCGAAAACAAATATACGCGGGGGGGCTATGGGCTATTTCTCAGCACACACCACCAGGACAACAAGCTTTGCGTACCGGTAGGAATCCTTGCAAAGCAATGATGTACACGTGTATGGAAAGCTTGCCCGTTTTCTCTACCTTGTCATTTTGAGGGTATTCGGTTACAAAATCGTCGAAGTATAAATGAGCAAGGGCATGACCAGCAGAAATGACGGGCAAATGATGGAATTGATCCTTACTGTTGCCCGAAACAATCCCTGGATTCGGGCGGTAATACAGGATGGGTCGCGCTCGAACCCCTCTGTATCCGGAGACATCTTCCAGGATTTTGATATTATCTACATCGTAAAAAATTTGCGTCCTTTTACCAAAGACCATCGTTGGGTGGATGTGTTTGGCGAGCGTATGATTATGCAGATGCCCGAGGCTATGGAATTATACCCCCCTGACGAAAGTATGAAAGGTGGCTTCTCGTACCTGCTGCAATTCATGGACGGCAATCGCATCGATCTGACGCTGGTGCCGGTGAAGCATTCCAAACGATTTACAGAAGACAGCCTTTGCAAGCTATTGCTCGATAAGGATGGTTTGTTTGAGGCAACACCTCTTCCCCCGGCCAGCGAGCGTGACTATCTGGTGAAAGCGCCCACGGCCCGGTCGTTTACCGATTGCTGTAATGAGTTTTGGTACACCAATTCCGGTCTGGCAAAAGGATTGTGGCGCAAGGAAATGGTGTTGGTGAAAGAACTTTACCACAAGGTCATTCACGAAGCACTCATGCAAATGATTGACTGGTATATAGAAAGCCGTCACGGTGCGGTAAATGTCGGTAAGTTCGGCAAATACTACGAACGTTACCTGGAACCGGAGATCTATGCGCAATTTCTGGCTACGTATGCATCGGCGGATTGGGAGGAAAACTGGCGTTGTGTGTATGCGACGATCGACTTGTTCAGGAATGTAGCCTCGCTGGTGGCAGATAAGCACGGATATGCTTATCTGATGGAGGAAGATGCCCGTGTTACGGCATTTTTGAGGCACGTCGAGCAGCTGCCCCCAGGGGCGATCAGGATATATTGAATGCAAGCCATCGCGCAGTGGGCAAATTTTGCACAGGTTTACTGTAACGCGTGCATTTCACGAGCGGGATATTCCAATGCATCCGTATTTGAATAATACGGATGATTAAATAACAAATGTCAAGCGCCGGGGACCCGGAAGTCTTGAATTTTGTCCCAAACAATCAGAAAGATTAACAATGGGACAAAGGAATTTAGCGCTGGTTTCCGGCGCAAACGGACATCTGGGCAACAACCTGGTTCGACTGTTGGTATCGAAGGGCATCCCGGTGAGGGCTTCGATACGCAATATTGAAAACAAAGCCTCGCTTTCGGGGGTGGATTGTGAAGTAGTTCAAGCGGATATTACCGATAAAGCCTCGCTTCTAAAAGCACTCGAGGGTGTGGAGGTGTTTTACGCGGTAGGCGCGGCATTTAAGCTTTGGGCAAGAGATCCGCAAAAGGAGATCTACGATGTAAATCTGAACGGTACGCGCAACATGATTGAAGCCGCGGCTGAAATGGGGGTCAAACGAATCGTGTATGTAAGCTCGGTCGCCGCACTTAATTATTCGAAACTTCCCACGAAGGAGAGCTACGGTTATAATCCCGAAAGACGAGACATGTATTATAACTCAAAAAATGACGGCGAACAGCTGGCATTTCGGTTGGCCGACGAGCTTGGCGTTGAGTTAGTAGCCGTATTGCCCTCGGCGATGATAGGAGGGGACGCTACGCTTCCGTTAAATGTTTCTTACGGCGTTTTGAAATTGATCCTGAACAAGCAGATTCCTGTCGACACCCAAATCACCTTGAACTGGATCGATGTCAGGGATGTGGCCCAAGGGTGTTACCTGGCTGCCCAAAAGGGCCTTTCGGGGGAACGCTATATCCTGGCCAACGAGCAGTGTATGAGCATTACCCAAACAACCCGGTTGGCCAGCAGCCTTTACCCCGAACTGAATTTGAAAGTGCCGGGAGCCTTGCCCGGATTTATGCTGCTGGGCCTGGCGGCAATGATGGAATTGTCGGCGAAGTTCTCAGGAAAGGCACCCCTGCTGACCCGAAAGGACATAAAGATATTCTCGGGACTGCAGCAAAATTTCGATATTGAAAAAGCGCGAACGGAACTTGGTTTTAATCCCGGCAGACCTGAACAAGCCGTTACATCGGCACTGGCCTACCTGATGGAACATCAGAACCTGCTTCAATAGTTTTGCTTATATTGAATGCCTCGATCAAGCGACGGTCAATGCACAACAAACTCATCGATTTTATCAGGCAAGACCACGCTCTTCCGGAACCAGAAGCAATGCTGATCCGGAAGGCGTTTGACCCTGTGCTTTTTCCGAAGAACCGGGTCATTGAGGAGCAAGGGGCGGTTCCTAAATACTTGTATTACATCGTTTCCGGCTTCTTGCGCCTCTTCCACTATAATGAGAACGGGGACGAAGTGACGACACACATTAACTGCCCGCCCGGTTTTTTTACGTCCTATGGCCATTTTATTACCCAAACCATCTCGGGCGAAAATGTTGAATGCATTACGGAATGCGAACTCCTGAGAATTACGAAACCGGCACTGGACCAACTGATCGCTTCCAGCCCCGCCATGAAGGATTTCAGCATATCCGTCTTTCAGCACTCCATTACTTATAATGAAAATCGGTCAAAGGAACTTGCCACGCTCAACGCCGAGCAACGGTACCGCAAGCTGATCGGCTCGCATCCGGAAATACTGCACAATGTGCCGGTCCAATACATCGCATCTTTCCTGGGTATGAAGCCCGAAAGTTTGAGCCGGATCCGACGGAAAGTCGCGCTCGAAAACTTCCCCCAGGGTAATGCATGCTAAGTTTACGCAGCTTTGTGCATCAAAGACTTGGAGAGTTCGGTTGAAGAGTGGATTCATATCGCTCACTTGACGTGGGGTATGGTTTATCCGTGAATAAGCTTGCAATTTAATGGAAGCCTTCAAAATGATTATAAGCGCCTTTCTGTCTCGTTGATTTCGAGATCATTGATACTCGCATACCGTTTTGCCATCAGGCCATTTTCATCGAATTCCCAGTTTTCGTTACCGTAAGCTCTGAACCATTTGCCTTCTTTGTCCCTGTACTCATATTCAAACCTCACAGCAATTCTGTTGTCAGTATGCGCCCAGTATTCTTTTTTGAGCTTATAGTTTAATTCCTTTTCCCATTTTTGGGTCAAAAATTTTACAATTTCGTCCCGGCCATTAACAAATACATTTCTATTTCGCCATTCACTGTCGATGGTGTAAGCCATTGATACTTTTTCCGGGTTTTGGCTGTTCCAGGCATCTTCCGCCAACTGGATCTTTTGTAGTGCCGTTTCTAATGTGAACGGAGGCAAAGGAAGTTTCTGTTCCATGTTTTTTATGAATTACGGTGGACATTATATTAAACTATCTACAATTTCTTTTGATTTATAGACCAACTCATTTGATTTAAATAGTTGACTTTCGATGATTGAGCTTTCAAATAATAAATATATGTGGTCGGACAGCGACTCGCTTATATCTTCGTTTTTGAAAAATTTTCTCAGATCTTTCTTGTGTGCTTGTATAAGGGAGAGTATTGAAGCCTGATCTTGTGATATTTCCGATAAAATATTCAGGAAACTGCATCCCCGGAAATCTTCCTTTTCATTCATGTAAATGATGAAGTCAAATGCAGCTAACAGGCGTTGCTTAGTTCCTGTCGATTTTGAACAAAATGTGTTCAGTTCATAAAACCAATATTCATGTCTCGCACTCAGGAACGCAATGCAAAGATCATCCTTCGACTTAAAGTGACTATAAAAACTTGCTTTGGCTACTGCGGCTTCACTAATGATCTGATTAATACCTGTGCTATTGTAGCCCTGCTGATGAAACAAGCCCGATGCTGTCTCAAGTATTCTTTCTTTCGGTGAGCTCATGTTCGTTGTTATTGCGATACAAATGTATACAGTTAAAATTAGACAGACAAGTCTGTCTGTTATTTTTTTAAATTTAGTTGTCCTACTTGAAGGCAAGCAAAGCTCGATCTTATTTTTATTCAAAAATTCAAAATGGGACGTGCTATGCTGGTAAGGTAAGAAGTTGATGGTGGGCACGCCCGTACTCGTAGCCTTGGCTTCCAACACCAACGTACTTCGTCGCGTCCAGATGAGAAATTCGCTCAATCGATAAGATTTACCTATGTGCATCGTGTTTTACAGTTGTTTTGCCGGGGCAGGATTTTTGGACCTTATCATGGGCATACTTTTTTAAAACAATGGCGAGCTGTTGTTTTGAAAAAATGTCGCTTCAATGGCACATTGATTTCAACCATTCATAATCAATCGCGTGGCTCTATGACCAGAATTGTACTTGTTTTTGCAGCATCCGTGATGATGCTCTCCTGCGGTGTCCTGAAAAACAGTCCGAAGTATAAAATGACCGACGGTGTCTACAATACGAAGACCGGCGAGCAGAAAACGCAGGTTTATGTGGAGAATGCAGACGACTCTATGCTGGTCTACCGATTAGAGCCAGGCTGGAAAACAAACAGTTACAGCGGCAAGGCAATGAAGCCAACCATCTATCCACGTGGTGTAGACAAGGAGATCGCTGCAAGCCGGTATTGGAAAAATAGCTTTGACCTGGATATACTGACTATACCCTTTAAATACAGGCCTTCTACGAGCTCCTTTACACCGCAGCTCAGCAATCATTTGAATGGCGCATTGTATGTTGGATACAGAAACGACACCTATGAATTATCTTATAAAAGCAACCCGATCGGCAAGCTGCACCAGCGCGTAACGCATCTTGGTTTTTCCGCGGGGCTGGCAACGGGCATTGGCGTAACGCCGCTCAATCCGTGGGTTACAGACAACAACATTAATGTGGAATACGATGGCTTTATCTGGTCGAAGGCGGTTTGCATCCTGATGGCTGTGGAGAAGCTTAATTTCGGGCTCGCATTAGGCATGGACCATTTGTTGGATAGCAATAAAAAGTACTGGATATACCAGGGAAAGCCATACCTCGGGCTCACTGTTGGCTTAAACATTAACTGACGGGCGTCACCCCATTATGTAATCCTCCTGCAGAAACCTTTCTAACGTTTTCAAGTTATCCACTGCCGCACCGATCGTGTTGTTGAAATAAACGTAGACTGATTTTCCCTCGCTTAACCATTCGGCAATATACCCGGCATACTCGTAGAGTAGGCCCTGGTCGTAGCTACCTTTATAATCTCCGCCAGGTCCATGGAATCGCAGGTAAATATGGGCTGCTTGCAATGGGGGATGAGGCGATGTGCTGCCTGCTTTGTCGTGGTAAACCATAGCTGCGCCGTAAGCATTGAGCAGCTCGTACACCGGCTCCTTGTACCATTCCGGGCTTCTGAATTCTACGGCTATCGGCCAGCCGCTCGTATTTGCCTGCTGAATGCCGAGCAGCAGGAATTCTAGCTTTTTAAACAACACGGCTTTGACCGAGGCGGGAAACTGGATCAGAATGCATCCACTGCGGTCCGCGGCTCCGGCAATCACATTAAAGAACGCTTCGATATCGGCCTGATCAAATGCCAGTTCCTTGTTATGGGTAATTTGCTTCCACAGCTTAAAGGTGAAACGGAAGTTATCAGGAACCGATTGGCCCCATTGATTGATCGTCGAAGGGCGCGGCAGCTTATAGAAAATCGAATTGATTTCTATCGAATTAAAAAGTGCGCCATAAAGCTGGAGGCGGCTTCGGCCTTCGAATTCCGGGGGGTACGCGTTGCGGTTCTTAAATGGCAAGACCAAACCACTCGTTCCCATAAATAGCTGCTGACTATACATATCAAGAGTTTTATGCCGCGCCTTTGTCAAAATACTGTTCCAGAGCAAAACACCGCTTTAATTGTTCGTTAGCCGTTGGCGAGATGGCATTTCAGGATCGTGTAAGACGATGGGGCATGATCAATGAAGGCAAGCACTTTGCCTGGCCACTTTTCAAAGAAGCGCGTAAGCCCGATCTCAGATCAAGTGGCAGTGTTTGGATTGTTTTCCCTTTCAATTAGTGTCTTCGGGTTCTTGAATGCGAATTTTCTGAGTGCGGTGATCCATATAGTGGACAACAAGAGCGACAGAGCCGTAACAGCGATGCCGGTCTTAAAAAGGTCCTGATCGATCACTTCCATTTTGTAAGCCAGCGAGCAAGCGAGGATTCCAAATTCCCCGATTTGTGACAACAGTGCCCCGGCGTAAAGACTGTCGGCCCATGAGTATTTTAGCCCTTTGAATATAAGCGCGGACAAACAGCTATTGACTGCAAGCAGCAGTAGGGTACCCATCCCTATGGTGAGCAGGTGACTTTTCATATAATCCACGTCCAGGCGCAATCCGATCGTAACGAAAAATAAAGCGACGAAAAATACTTTAAAAGGGTGTAGCGCGCTGCCCAGCCATTTAAATGCATCCAGCTTGCCAATCAAAATGCCTGCTACGAAACTCCCGAGTGCGCCACTGAGCCCGGACAGTTCGGCAAGCAGGCCAAACCCCAGGCACAGCAGGCAACCTGCGAAAATCTGAAGCTCTTGGTCGTCTCGAAAAATGTACTTGATCTTTAGCTGAACCAGGTCGCGATTCCGAATGGCGCGTAACAAGACAAATACCAGTACCGACGCCACGGCAGATAACCCTAAATGCAACCAGGAAAAGGGCTTCGAACCTGCAAACTGCAAGACGCCCAGTATGGGTGCGAGCATTAAATCCTGCAATAAGAGAATATTTAATATAGTCACGCCAAACTCTGTTTTAAGCTCCCCGTTTTTACGCAGATACTCGCTCACAACGGCCGTGCTGTTAAAGATCAGTAAAACGAAAATGATGGCACCCGTCAGCCATGGCCATCCCACTAAAAATGAAATCGGCATCACCAAACCAAAAGTCAGCACGATCTTCATTCCTTGGGCTATCAATGGCTTAAACAACAGCGACTTGTTATCCGGGATGTCGATTTCCATACCCAAGAAAATCATAAGCAACAGAATGCCGATCTCAGCGACTGGCTCGACGTCCTCTGCACCCTTAAAAATGTTGGCGGCATAGGGACCGATCAGGAAGCCTGCAATGATGTAAGCGATCATGTAAGGCTGCTGAAACCTCTTAAGCACAATGACGAGCAGCAGGATCAGCAAACTCAAAACGCTGAGCGAAATTAAAACCTGATTCATTAGCCCAAACTCTTATTTGTTAAATGAATGCGTCGCATTACTACACGGCGCTATCGAAGATTGAAG
Organism: Dyadobacter fermentans; assembly: GCF_019924045.1. Taxonomy (GTDB): domain Bacteria; phylum Bacteroidota; class Bacteroidia; order Cytophagales; family Spirosomataceae; genus Dyadobacter; species Dyadobacter fermentans_A. The sequence continues at coordinate 109,003 of NZ_JAHXBN010000007.1, forward strand.
TGCTTAAAAGCATCGCCGGCGATCATGCAGGTGTTATTGCGGTGTTTACCATCAGAAAGGTTAAAATAATAGGGCTTGCATTCGCAAGCCCTATTATTTTATGCTATCTCAATTAAGCGCGGGGCCTTTTGTTTGGCTTGCTCTTGTTTTGGAATGGTTAGATGGAGCAAACCATTCTCGTACCTTGCTGCGATGTGCTCGACATCAACGACATCCTTGGGAAGGACGAAACTGCGCTGGAAAGATTGATAGCTGAACTCCCGGCGGCTGTACCCTTCATGATCGGTTTCCTGTTCACGCTCTTTCTGAGAGCTGATGGTGAGCGTGTTGCCATTCAGCTCTATTTTGAAGTCAGTCTTATCCATGCCCGGAGCGGCCATTTCCACTTCGAAGTTGTCGCCGGTTTCACGGATATTGACCGAGGGCACAGTTGTGCTGGTCGCTGAATAATTATTGTTACCCCAGTTAAAAAGTTCGCGGCCAAAGAAATCGTCGAACAGCGCTGGGAATGTTGTGGGCGTAAGCCCGTTCCTTTTGATGAGTGACATAATTAACCTCCTTTTTAAAAAGTTAAACAATCAATAAACAAAGGCCTTTTAAGCCTTCATGGACGTCTGATTCAAACTGCGTACCAATATTTAAATCCCGGAAAAAATTTCAGTACTGTGACATTTTTTTCTGACAAATTGTAAGTGTCAGCGTCACAAAAGTTCATTTCCTGTACTGATTGGTAATTACTGCCAATCCGCGTTTTTGTTACAAGAATCCTCAAATGGGTTAAGTCCGGCAGCCAATGCCTGGCGACCTTTACCATTCAATATTTAAACCAATAGAGAATGAAAAAGGTATTGATAACAGGTGCCAACAAAGGGATTGGGCTCGAACTAACGAGGCAACTCGTTGAAAAAGGTTACTACGTCTATTTAGGTAGCCGGGAGCTTGCCAACGGGCTGAATGCGGTACAAAAACTAAAAGAGGAAGGACTTGAAAACGTGGAAGCCATACAACTGGATGTAACCAACCAGGAATCGGTTGCCGCGGCCAGATCCGAAATAGGAAAAAGAACAGCTGTGCTGGACATACTGATTAACAATGCAGGCATCAACGGCATTGTATTCGACGGGAACACACCGATCATGCATAAAGCGGTAAGTACGGGCATTGATGTGTTCAAAGAAGTATACGACGTCAATGTGTTTGGTGTGATACGTGTCACCCAGGAATTTTTAGACTTGTTGGAAAGATCTGCTGAACCCCGCATCACGAATGTGAGTTCCAGTCAGGGGTCGCTTACGCTGCACAGCGATCCTGGTTATAAATATTACAGGAATAAAGGTGTTGTTTACCAATCATCGAAGTCGGCTTTGAACATGTATACCATTAACCTGGCTTTTGAGCTGCGGGATACCCATTTCAAAGTTAACGCGGTGAGCCCGCCTTCTACGGCCACTGATTTCAACCATCACCTGGGCACGGGTACGGTTGAAGTGGCAGCACAACATATTCTGAAATACACCCTGATCGGCAATGACGGACCAACCGGCAAGTTTTTCTGTGAAGACAATAATCCGGAAACTGGCGAAATTCCGTGGTAAGCGATCAGTTTGTTAAATTCACAGCATGAAAAAGGACAGGGATATTCCTCACCATTTCGATTCGTTGTCTGACCTGCACCGGATGCTCGGGCTTCCCAAGCCCCTGCATCCTCTGGTCAGCCTGATAATCAACGGCGGCGACCGTCTGGATGGTAGTAAAATTCCAAGCTCTCACACTTCCGTTTTCTACAAGATTTCTTACAAAAAAAGCCTTAGTGGAAAACTAAGATATGGGCAGCATTATTACGATTTTGATGAGGGCGGGATGTTTTTTGTTTCACCTAATCAGCTGACGGCAAACGGCGATAACAATGGGGACCATTCGGGATACACCCTGATTGTCCACCCTGATTTCTTTTTATCGTACCCGCTGGCAAAAAAGATCAGGCAGTACGGGTTTTTCTCCTATTCTGCCAACGAAGCGCTGCATCTTTCGGCCAGGGAGAAGGAAACTATCATTTCCATTTTCAACAACATAGAAGAAGAATTGCAGGGCCGGATAGATGATTTCAGCCAGGACGTGATCATATCACAGATCGAATCGCTGCTGACTTACAGCAACCGGTTTTACAGGCGGCAATTCATTACCCGCAAAGTTGCCGGCCACGACGTGCTGCAAAAGCTGGAAGAGATCCTGAATGATTGCTTTAATACCGGCAGACTATCAGAGCAAGGAATCCCGACCGTTCAGTATCTTGCAGAACAACTGCATTTTTCGCCAGGCTACCTGAGCGACATGTTACGGACGCTGACGGGACAAAATGCGCAACAGCACATTCATAATAAACTGATCGAAACCGCTAAGGAAAAACTGTGTTCAACAACATTGACCATTTCCGAGATTGCTTACGAACTGGGCTTTGAGCATCCGCAGTCATTCAGCAGGCTCTTTAAAACAAAAACTGATCTTTCTCCGGTGGAATTCCGTCAGACTTTTAACTGAAGTCTCAAACTGATGCAGGTAAATCTAATGGAGCTGCATAAAACTTGCGCCGATCACTTTTAATTCTGCACCAAAGCGTTTCCAAACTCTGAAATACCTGAATTTTCCCTCTAATGGTGTGCCCATCATTTCTCCTTTCGCTGTCATTGTGACAATCGAAAGTGCGGTCTCGCCATTTATTTTAATCTCATCAATGATTGTTGAGGCGTCGTCAATACGCATTGCTTTTGCCCGGTGTGCGTCCAGGTCCATTTGTTTGGTCAGGATTTGTCCTGTCGGCGAAACCGCAATCAAATCATGGTGTAGCAGTTGGTCTAGAACTTCCACATCGCTCACAAGTTGAGCCGAAAAGAGTTTGTTTTCAGCCTCAACAACGTCTTGTCTGCTAATTTTCGTTTTTTTCATACTCCTATTTTGGGTTGTTTGAGGCGGCCTCGCCGACTCCGTGGTAGCATAGCCGGTGCCTTACGCCTGGCTAGAAAATCCATCAGGATCCATTGGCATGGCGTCGCTGCCGGCCAGGCAAAAGTATATTGGCCTGGCCGTAATGCCTTGTCGGTAAACCTTGAGATTATGTGCGATTTACTTGAGATGCCGGAAAATAATATTCCCTTTAATCACAATCAGGTCAGGTATGTTGATTGGTCGAATAAAAGATACATTACTCCTGCTTATACAGTGCAGTCGAAATGCGGTGGACCGTAACGCCTTTCGAATGCATGGCTGTCAACAACAGGTGTTGATTTTTCGGGCCGCGAAGCAGCCTGCTCGAACGCGCATCACCTTGGAGCAGCAGGCCGCTCTTCGCGGGACTTTGCGGAGCAAATGCACCTTTACCATTGCCGAGCAGTAACAGACCTGTTGATGCGTCCTGTCTGCCCATATTGACCTCGTTGGGGTAAAAGTTGCCGGATAGGATCACGTCCGGATTATGATCCGCGTTCACGTCAGTCACCACAATCCCGAACACCGGCGCCATTTGCGCTTCTATCGGTAATGCCTTTACAGCGAAATGCCCATTACCCTGATTCTCCATGTAGGCGGTTTGTAAAAAAGCCGCCTTTACTGCATATGCACCTTTCTTCTCGTCCGCGCTTAGTAAATCGTCAAAAGTAGCTTTGGCATAATCGATATAATGCGGGTATTTTCTGCGAAATTGAATAACCTGCTGGTTCAACGCATCACGGGGGACGCTGGGGTAGGAGACTCCCTGGATAAAATAGCCCATCAATGGATCGAAAGTACCGTCGTTGTTAAAATCCTTCGCCACCAATGTCACAGGCTCACGTTCCGACGCCCGGTAAAACGTATTGATCCCCTCGTTGCCGGCAATGAAGTCGACGTCGCCGTCGTGATCGAAATCCCCTGCTGCCAGGCTATTCCACCAGCCGGAATAGGGGCTCAGGGACGTTTGGATGGATTCGGTTTCCAGGAATTTCGTTTGCTGGTTTTTGAATATGCGTACGGGCATCCATTCTCCGGCGATCACCAGATCGTCCAGACCATCGTTGTCGGCATCGGCCCATATCGCGGCGCACACCATACCTGCCGAAAGCAGCCCGGGGCAATGCGAAGCCGTAATATCGGTAAATGCCGGTTTGCCGTGATGCGAATCGTTACGAAGCAGGTAACTGCGCGCGGGTAGCGGGTATTTGCCCGGGACCATTCGCCCGCCGATAAACAGGTCGGCGTCGCCATCCTTGTCAAAATCATGGGCTACCACGCAAGAGCCGCTTAGTGAAATGGCGGGAAAATTCCCGGCAGGTGCAAGTTTGAAATTGCCTCTGCCGTCGTTTAAATACAACTGTACGTGATAAAATGCCTGATCGCTCACAGGTCTTTCACTACCGCCATTGACCACAACCAGATCCTGGTCCTGATCCCCGTCCGCATCGAAAAATGTTGCAGCTATATTTTCATGCAGCGAATCCTGCGCGATTTCGCGTTTGGCGAAAGTGCCCGACGCCTGCTGAAAGTAGATGCAGGGCTTGCCATTCAGATAACTTGCCCCGGCGAAGAAATCGTCCAGGCCGTCCTGGTTCGCGTCGCCTACCGCAATGGCAAACCCGCTTTTGGAAAGCATTTTGTGCAATGCGGCGGTTTGTTTGAAGTCGATGTAGCCCGATTTTTTGTGTACGAAATCGATCTTTAAGTCTTCTGTAACATCCCGGAAAAATGGCTCGGGGGCCTTGGGGGCTGTCGGAAGCATGTTTCGGGCATCTTTTCTCCTGAACTCCAAATGCTGGTTCGCAGCAACTTTATAAAGCTTTTGAGTCATCCCGCCCGGCCATGTTACGAGCAGGCTATCAACCAATCCGCTATTTCCCAGCCCGAAATGCAAGCCGGAGCCTACCGATGAAATAAAGCCGCGCGCGACATACATTTCAGCGTACTGTGCCTGTTTGCCCTGCCATATTGTGACGTTGCAGCCGATCCCGTCCAGGTTTCCCTTGTCGCCTTTAAAAGTGACGGAAAGGAAGTTGCCACGCGCTTTCTCGCGGCTTTGGTTCTGATAGATTAGTGGCTCCGAATCGATATTGTTGACCACCAGATCCAGGTCGCCATCACCGTCCAGATCGGCGTAGGCAGCGCCGTTTGAATACGATAATTCGTCGAGGCCCCATTCTTTGGATGTGTTCTGAAAGGTCAGACTTCCCGCATTTTTATAGGCGTAGTTGCGGATTTTTACTTCGGGTACCTTTTGAATCAATTCCAGCGCATTTTGTTGCTTGAAATCGTTGGTGCCGAAGTTTGAAAAATCTTCTTTGAACTGAATAAAATCCCGGTCGGTCACATCGCGCCGGTAGCCATTTGTAATGAAAATATCTTTCAGACCGTCATTGTCATAGTCGGCGATAAGCGGTGCCCAGCTCCAATCTGTTTTGGAAATACCCGCCAACAACCCTATTTCGGCGAACCTGGGCGTGACGGGGGCATTTCCATTTTTTTCATGAAGCGGGCCCAGGTTCAATTGAAGCATATTCCGCATGTACTGCAATTGATAGCCGTATTGGTCTGAAATGCTCATTTCCTTCCGGTCGTAATCCTGGCCGGCCAGCATTTTTTTCTGCCTCAGGTTGTCTTCGGGCAGCATATCGAGCTGGAATATGTCGGGATACGTATCATTGTTGATGTCGGCGATGTCTACACCCATACCGAACAGGCTGGTATGAGCCGTTGCCTCCTTGATTACATTACTAAAAAGAGGTTGAGCGCCCTTCCCCGCGTTGAGGTAGAGCATATCGCTGCTGATGAAGTCGTTAGAGCAATAAATGTCCGGGTAACCGTCCTTGTTCATATCGCTCACAGCCAGGCCCAGACCAAGACCTTCGTATTTTACGCCGGCGTCTTTGGAAATGTCGGTGTATCTGGGCAGCCCGTTTGTTTGCCAGCCTTCATTGAGGTAAAACCTGCCCGTACTGGGATAGGAGCCGTCGTGATAAGTTTTGCGGATAAAGTTGGGATTTTGCAGGTCCGGAGCGGTGTTCATCATGTACGCGTCGAGATCGCCATCCAGGTCCGCATCGAAAAAGGCGGTTTGGGTGGTGAATGCACGGGTATTCAACCGGTATGCTTTTGCGAGCTCTTTAAACGTGGGCACGCCATCGGCTCCGTTCCCCTGATTGACAAAAAGCAGGTTTTCCGAATCCTGCATTTTGACATGGCTGGCTACGCTGATGTAAATGTCGAGCAGCCCGTCCTGGTTGATATCTACCATCGAAATACCGCTGCACCACCGGGAAGTGGTTACACCCGCTTGTTCGGTGATGTCTTCGAATGCCCATTTCTGAGAAATGGTGTCGATCCTGCTTAAATAAAGCTTGCTGCTGACCTGGTTACCGCCGAAGAAAATGTCGGGTTTCCCGTCCCTGTTCACATCCCCGATCCCGACGCCGCCACCGTTGTAAAAATTGGTAAAAGTGAATGGGTTAATGGAATCGTTGGGTGTGAGCCGGTTGACAAAGCTGACCTGTGTTTCATCGGGCGAGTGCAGCCGAAACAGGGTATCGTTGTTGTTTTTGCAAGAAACGAATAGATGGATGATCGATAGGTATAGCAAGCAGAAGACACCGGTCGTAAACCGGTGCCGTCTTGCATTTGCGCTGTTATTTTCAGGATCAATAACCCGGATTCTGATCTTTGGCGTCAATCTTTGCATTGTTATCTACTTCCTGTTGAGGGATAGGGAGTAATTCATGTTTTTTAGCCTGGAAATAGGCGATCGGCTCGGTTTTGAGCTTACCGTTTTTACGCCATCTCAGGATGTCGCGATTGCGGATCTGCTCCCCGCTCAACTCAACGCGGCGCTCGTGCATGATAGCGGCGAATACCTGGTCTTTGGTCGTAACCGGGTATTTCGCAGTAGGGTAGGCCGGCATTGAAACGCTTTTCCGGGCACGTGTCATATTCAGGTATTTGATCGCCTGCGGGATATTGCCCAGTTCGTTTTCCACTTCGGCCAGGGAAAGAATGGTTTCGGCAAACCGCATGATCCGCTGATTGATCCCACCCGTCAGAAACGACTCGTTCATTTTGTACATCAGCGAATATTTTTGCCAGCTTACTTTTTTGGTAACGCCATCCACAACTGACGAACTGCCGTTCTGCTGGCCGTCGGTCAGCGTCGACATCCCGTTATTGTACTTTTCTCCCGTGAAATAAAACGAGTCCTCGTACCGCGGATCGGTCTTGGCGTCGCCTTTGGTGGTTTTTTCAAATTCATTGAGCAAACCGTTTGAAGGGATCACATTACGCCAGCCGATAGCTGAATACTCTTGAGTGCGAACGGTCTCGGTGCCGGCCGTGGCGCCGTTTCCGTCACCGTCCCAGTTGTAAACCCCGCCGGAAGGATAGAAGTTAACTTCGAAAATGGATTCCTTGTTAAACTCGGTTTCTTCCAGATAGTTATCGTTGTAGTTGTCGACTAACGCGTACAGGTTGGAATCGTACACTTTCAACAGTTCCGTTTTGGCATTTGCATAGTCGCCCTGCTGCATGAAAACCCGCGCCAGCAGCATTTGTGCGGCTCCCTTGGTCGCTCTTCCCTGGTTTGCGGCATTATAGGTTGCGGGAAGCTGGTCCTGGATTTCTTTCAGTTCGGCAACGACGTAAGCGTATACTTCGGCGTCGGTAGATCTGGGTAAGCTTCCGTCGACCGTTAAGACATAATTTTTATACAAAGGCACGCCGCCCCACATGCTCACCAGCTCGTAATAGGCATACGCCCGCAGGAAGCGGGCTTCGGCGAGCAAACGGGCCTTATCGGCCGCCGGAATGTCGGAGACTGCCGTGGAGTTATCCACCACCGAGTTGGCGCGGTGGATCAGCCGGTAATAGGCCAGCCATACGGTACCCATCACCGAGTTGCCACTATCGTGCGTGCCGAGCAGCAACTGGTTGCGGGGCGTTTCCAGCTGCCCGCCGCCCGCTGCCATGTCGTCGCTCCGGAGATCGTGCAGAAAGAACCATTCGCGTGCTACGAGGTTGTTGGCTTTGAGCATGGAGTACACGCTGGTCACGCCGCTGGTCAGTTCGGCGCCGTTTTTATAGTAATTCTCGACAGTAACACCGTTTGGATTGGTCTTTTCCAGCACATCCTGGTTACAGGAAAGGACCATGCCCAGTAAAAGCGTTGACGCCAATATGATATTTCTTTTCATTGCAATGCTTTTTCAAATGTGGTTAGAAGCCAAAACTCAATCCTACCTGTAAGGTCCTCGGCTGCGGGTACATGCCGTAGTCAATCCCATTGATCAGCTGTGTGCCGGTGGCCGTCGACGAACCGTTCGCGCCGATTTCCGGGTCGAGGCCCGAGTACTTGGTGAACGTGAGCAAGTTGGTTGCCGAAACATACACCCGGGCTTTGGTAATGGTATTCCGGGTCAGCGCGGAAAGTCCTTTGGAAGGGATCGTGTAGCCGATGCTGAAATTTTTGATACGCATGTAGGAGCCGTTCTCCACGAATCGGTCGCTCGTTTTACTGTTGTTGTTCGGGTCGCCGCTCACGGCGCGGGGAACGTCGGTGTCGGTATTGGTGGGAGTCCACGCATTCAGCACATCGGTTCCTGCATTGAAGAGCCGCAGCATACCCTGCTCGATCACCTTGGTACCATTGTAAATCTTATTACCCTGAACACCCTGCAGATAGAGCGTCACATCGAAACCCTTGTAGCTGCCGCCGAAGTTGCCGCCGTAGCTGAATTTTGGAATAAAACTGCCCAGGTACTGGCGGTCGTTTCCGTCGATGATGCCGTCACCGTTCAGGTCTTTGAATCGGATATCGCCGGGTGCCGCTGCCGGCTGATACTTGGTCTGGTCGTTGCCATCGGCGGCATTAGCCTGGTCGATCTCGGCCTGGCTCTGGAAAATGCCGTCGACTTTCCATCCGTAGAACGACTGGATCGGGTGCCCCGCTTCCGTTTTCGTGATGTCGAAGCCGCCGAAGTCGTCATTTTTTCCGGAGAAAATGGAAGCATTTTCAGTGGCCAGACTTACCACCTTATTTCTGGTGATATCCAGATTTACAGAAGCATTCCACTTGAAATCACCGTCGTTTTTGTTAAAGCCCAATTGAAACTCGTATCCCCAGTTCTTCATCTTTCCGATGTTGGACAATGGCGAGGACGAGTAACCCAGTGAATTAGGGATGGGTACTTCCAGCAGAAGTCCGTCGGTATTGCGGTTGTAGCGCTCGGCGGTAAATGTGAGGCTGTTGTTGAATAAAGCCAGGTCGATACCCACGTTGGTCATGGCAGTGCTCTCCCATTTCAGCTGGGTATTGCCCAGGGCACTGAAGTAGGACCCCAGCAGCTTGCTTCCCCCGAAAACGTAGTTGGAATTGTCCGCCTGCACCAGCGACTGCCACGCGTAACTTCCGATTCCGTTGAAACCGGTCTGGCCATAGCTCGCGCGGATTTTAAGTTCCGAGATTTCCGGAACGCTTTTCAAAAATTCCTCCTCGCTGATACGCCAGCCCAGGGACACGGAAGGGAAAGTACCCCATTTGTTGCCGGGTGCAAACCGTGACGAACCATCCCGGCGAACCGAGCCGCTGAGCAGGTATTTGCCGCCATATTCATAGTTCAACCTGCCGACGTACGAAATGAGCGCGCTTTCATCCAGTGAACTGTTGGCATTCGGATTGGAAATGCCCTGCATTTGGTCAATATCGTTGTTGGGCCTGTAACCCGAGCCGTTGAGCGTGTTGGTGCGGAATGTCTGTTTGTCGACGATCGCCGTGACGTTCAGCATATGCTTGCCGAATGTCTTGTCAAATGTCAGCTGGTTGGTAATCACCGGCGAGTAGTAGGCCGTGCGGCCGTTGCGGATCTCGAATTGGGTTCGGGACTTGTAGCCGTCGTTATAGATCGGGAACTGATCGTTAGACAATGCGCTCACAACGTCGGCCCCGAAACTGAAACGGTATTTGAGGAAACTGGTCAGGTTTAGTTCCGCGAACACCGAGCCGAGCACTTTAATGCGCTGGCTGCGCGAGACGTCCATCTGCGTGATCCGCAGAGGGTTATCCGGGTCGCTTCCGTCGGCTGCTGTCGGGGAGCTGTATCCGCCCAGCTTGGTAGGGTCGGTGACGGGCCAGTAGGGGAGGTTGCGGATCGCCTGCATAACCAGCGTGCGTCCGCCGCCAAAGCCTTGCTCTCCGCGGCTTTTGTCATAGGAAAAGGTGAGCGTCTGGCCGATTTTCAGGAATTTGGTGATCTGATGGTCTGAATTGATCCGGAAATTGGCGCGTTTGTAGTTCGTGCCAACCAGAATACCTTCCTGGTCGAAATAGCCTGCGGAGGTAAAAAAGCGGGATACACTGTTTCCTCCGCTGACCGAAAACTGATGCTGCTGAACGGGCGCATTTCTGAAAAGTACGTCCTGCCAGTCGGTGTGCGTCTGGGCAAACGTCTGGGTCGCCCCTTCGTAAATGGGTTTATTCAGATCGGAAAGTCTGCCCGGCATCGCTATACCGGCATTGCCCAGCAAAGCGGTAGCATATTGGATGTACTGGTCGGTATTGAGCAGGTCCAGCTTTTTCCAGGCCGATTGCGTGCCGAAATAGGTGTCTACATTCACATGCAGCTTGCCATCCTGCGAACCTTTTTTGGTGGTAATGATGATCACCCCGTTGGAGGCACGTGAACCGTAGATCGCCGCCGAACTGGCATCTTTGAGGACTTCCATGGATTCAATATCCTTCGGGTCCAGATTGTTGAGGTCGCCGGAAGGAATTCCGTCGATCACATAGAGCGGTCCGGATGCATAGTTGATCGAGCCGATCCCGCGAATACGGACGATCGGCGTTTGGCCGGGGCTACCGTTATTTACTACACGAACGCCCGGCACACGCCCTTGAAGGGCCTGCTCTGCGCTCACGACCGGAAGGGCAGTTAGTTCTTTGGGGGAAACGGAAGATACCGCGCCTGTCAGCGAAGATTTCTTTTGGGAGCCGTACCCGATCACGACCATCTCTTCCAGCGCCTGATTTTCGGTGGCGAGCTTTACTTCAATATGTGTTTTTGTTCCAACCTCGATTTCCTGCTTACCAAATCCGATAAAGCTGAATACCAATATGCTGCTTTCAGAGGGAACGGTGATCGTGAAATCGCCTTTCGCATCGGTGCTTGTACCGATGCTGGATCCCTTCAATGTTACGTTTACACCCGGCAGCGCGTCTCCGTCTTCCGATGTTACCCGGCCGGTTACCTGTTTGTCGGCAACCTTTGCCAGCACCAGATTGGCCGAGGCGATGGCTATGAATATCGTTAACAACCATTGCCTGGGCCTTTTCGAATGAAATTCTAGTAGAAGGTCTTTCATAAGCGTGATAGATATGGACTAAAATGACAAAAACTTGCACCAATCAAAGGTTGGGCAAATTTGAGGAAATGTCAACGCCACACTTAACCGCTACGGCATCCGGGCCACTGAATTGAACATTTGTTCCCTTCATTCTAACATTTTTACCCTTGGAAAGACAAAAAATTTCGGCGGGCCTGTATGTATTCGGAAGGGAGTACGCCGAATTTTGCTTTGAAAGATTTGGTGAAATAGTTGGGTGCGGCAAACCCGGTGGCATAGGAAATCTGCGCAATGTTCAGGTCGCTTTTTTCGAGTAGCAACGCGGCCTTTTCCAGTTTGATCGCCTTGATAAATTCGATGGGCGTTTGCCCGGTGATTTCCAGTAGCTTGCTGTACAATGTCCCGCGGCTCATTCCCAGTTGTTTGCTCAGTTTTTCGACGCTGAGCTGGGAACTGTTGTTAATATGCTCATCGATGTAGGCCAGAATGTTCTTGATCAGTTTTTCATTGCCCGACATGATTTGAGGTTCAGGCCGTGTAACGTCAATTTGCCGGGTGTAGGCATTTTTGAGGAGCCGGTTGAGCAGCAACAGATTGTTGATCTTGGCATTTAAAATATCGAAGTTGAAGGGCTTGGTCAGGTAGTCGTTAGCGCCGGAGTTCAATCCGTTCAGTTCGTGTTCCTCGCCGGTTGAAGCCGTCAACAGAATGATCGGAATATGTGCCGTGCGCTTATCCGATTTAATCTTCCGGGCCAGCTCGTTACCATCCATTTCAGGCATGGCAATGTCGCTGATGATGATCTGCGGATGCTGGGCGAGGGCTTTCTGCCATCCTTCCGATCCGGTTGAGGCTTCGATGACCCTGTAATGGCATTCCAGGCTGCTTTTGAGGTAATGCCGGAATTCGTCGTTATCTTCTATGATCAGAATTTCGGCAGGCGCCTCAGCGGGGTGCAGGGGCATCGCTGGTGTTTTGGAAGCCGGGGCGTCCTGCGGTCGGTAATCATCAGAAATTACGGCAATGGCGGGTATTGTTCCCACATCAGCCGGAGAAATACCGCAAGGCAGCAGTACCGTAAAGGTGCTTCCTTTTCCGGGAGCGCTATCCACGTGAATAGACCCGTAATGCATCTGGACAAATTCCCTGACGATCGAAAGGCCGATACCACTTCCCTGATTAAGAATCGAGACCGCGGAATCATGCTGAAAAAACCGGTCAAAGATTTTTTCGTGCTTCCCGGCGGGGATACCCACACCGGTATCCGACACTTTAATATGAAGCCATTGTCCCGCATCTTCTGTCTGCGAGAGCGATAGCGTTACTTTTCCGCCCCTTCGGGTATATTTAAATGCATTGGACAGCAGATTCAGGATAATGCGTTCAATTTTGTTAGCGTCGAAATCCATATGCAGGCTGCTTACCTGGCTTTCGAAAACATAGTCGATGCCCTTTGTCTGGGATAAGTACCGGAATGATTCCGAAGTTTCCTGAATAAAGGAGACGATCTCGCCCCGCGAAGCTTCGAGCTTCGATTCGTGTTCCTGAAGATTCTTGAAGTCAAGCAATTGATCGACCAGGTTGAGAAGCCGTCTGGCGTTGCGCTTGATACCTTGTAAATGCGGTGTGTTTTCGGCCAGCGCCGCCCTGTTGAGGAGCTGGTCCAGCGGCGCCAGTATCAGGGAAATAGGGGTTCTGAACTCGTGACTGAGATTGGTCAGAAACTTGATTTTCATTTCATCGAGTTCCCTCTTTCGCTCGATTTCCCGCTCAAACTGTTCCTGCCTGAATTTGTTTTCAAGCTTTTGAATACCCCTGCGTCTGATCAGATACATTAAGCCGACAAAACTTAGCACGTAGAAAACGTAAGCGTAAATGGTCATGTAGAAGGGCGGCTCCACCACGATTTCAACGGCAGCTCCCCGGCTATTCCAGCTCCCGTTGTGATTTTTGGCTTGTACTTCAAACCGATAGGTACCTGGTGACAGGTTTGTATAGCCGGCGGTTTGAGACGTGCCTGCATCTTGCCATTCGCTGTCGAAACCATCCAGCCGGTAGCGGTACACGGTCTGCGACGGATCGGAATAATTGAGCGCCGCGTAGGAGAGGGTAAAGTTTTGCTTGTAAGCCAGATGTATGGATTTCGCGACTGAAATATGCTCGCTGAGCGTTGTGGAATCGGCGGGCGTGATGGATTTGTTACCCACTCTGAGCTCTTTCAAAATTACCGGCATCGGGTGGCTGTTCTGTCTGAGCGTGCGGGTATCCAGGTAATTAAAGCCCTGAATGCCGCCGAAAAACAACAGGTTATCCTTTGTTCTGATGCCGGCGCCGAGGATAAAAGTGTTGTTCTGCAAACCGTTGTGCGGCGAGTAGTTGGTAAACTTTTTGGTGGTTTGGTCGAGGTAGCTAACTCCCTGGTCGGTACTCACCCAGATACGCCCCTGCGCGTCTTCGAGAATTTTGTTGATCACCCCGCTGGCAAGTCCCGCTTTTTGATCATAAACTGTGAAGCTGCGTGTTCCGGCGTCGAACCGGGCCAATCCTTCGCCGCCGGTACCGACCCAGACCGCGCCTTTACTGTCCTGATGCAGGGAAAGCACATTGTTTCCCGGGAGGTTGCTGTTTAGCTTGTCGTACTGTACAGATTTTTTCTGAACCGGATCAAATATGGCCACGCCGGTTCCGTGCGACGCGATCCAGATGCGGCCGTTTTTGTCTTGGAGAATATCCCGGATGTAGCCATTCAGCGGAATCGTTCGTCTTGCTATGGGGATGCCGGCGTCAAAATAGCGTTCAAATTGCTGTTTTTCAGGGTCGAATACATTGATGCCGCCGCCGTTGGTCCCCACCCAGAGTTTGCCCTGCTTGTCGGTCATCAACGAGAAAATGTCATCGTTGTTCAGCGATGAGGGACTCGGGCCTTGCGTGTATTGCCGGTACTGTCCCGTGTGGATGTCAAATGCGAAAAGCCCGTCCTGGAAGCTGCCGATCCACAGCTTGTCACCGGATAGTTCCAGCGACATAATCGCCAAACCCGAGCATCCGGGCTTATTTTGGGGCAAGACCGGAATTTTGGTAAACAGGTTTGTCTTCCGGTGGTAAAGGTTCAAGCCGCCGCCGTCGGTGCCTACGAAAAGATCGCCGTTTGTTTTCTCAGCAAAAGAGGTTACAAATGGGGCGCTCAGCCCATGAGGATCATAAGGGTTTGAGCGTTTCAGAGCGAAGGTGGTCAGGTTTTTATCAAACTTGTTGACGCCTCCTTTGTAAGTCCCCAACCAGAAAATGCCTTGTTTGTCGATAAGGATGCTCCGTATCGACTTGTTCGTCAGGCTGAAAGATGCGCGGGCATCCGGCGCATAGCGGGTTACTTTTCCGGTTTTAATATTCATCAGGTTCAGGCCGCTATCCGTGCATATCCAGAGCGTTTGGCGGTTTTCCGGAGCGACGGCGTAGATCATGTCGCTACTAATCGAATGTTGGTCATTGGCCTGGTATTTAAAGCTTTGAAGCAGGGTGCCGTCAGCCGAAAATTGGTATAAGCCGTTAAATGTACCTGCCCAGATGTAGCCCATTTGGTCGCCATTGATGGTTTTTACCTGATTGGCATTGGCGGCGACCGCATTCGCGCCGTAGACGACGCGTGCGAAGCGGCTGGTTTTAAAGTCGAACCGGAATAGGCCGGTCTCGGTGCCCACCCACATATGCCCTTGCTGATCTTCGAAAAAGCTCTGTACCAGTCCGTTTTGGATTGGATCGGGGACGCCGGCGCGCTGGCTCAGCCGTGTGGCCTTGAATGTTGCCGGGTCGACCAGGATGAGCCCGGTGGTGGTAGCCACCCATAACTGGCCTGTATGGTCGCTCGTGATTGCCGTGACACTTTCGCTGCCCATCACGCGCACAAAGGCATCCTTCTTCCGGTCATACAAATGCAGGGATCCCTGGATCGTGCCAACCCACATCCGGCCCGCTTTGTCTTCGTGGAGCGACGAGATATCGTTCGAGGCCAGACTTGACGGGTTTGACCTGTCGTGCCGGTAAATGGTAAAATCCGTTCCATCGTATTTATTCAGGCCGTCGTCGGTACCAAACCACAGCAGGCCATAGTGATCCTTCAAAATCGTATGGACCGTGTTGGACGAGAGTCCGTCCAGGGATGTGATCGCGGTAAAGTTCAACTGCAAATCGCTCCCGCCGGCATTGCAGCTGTGCGGCTGCACAAGCGTAAGGCCGGTTAAAACGATGATCAGAAATTTCAGCAACGCCGACATAGTATGGTCCGGTTTTATAGTTTATTTTTCATCGCATCAGCCCCCCGTTGAACATTTGTGGCATTAGTTTTAACAAATATACTCATGACAAACGCCCAGGGTTATCTACATTTGCTCCTTAATAAATTAAATATAATGTTGGAAAAATGATGAGTTGGCAATGCCAATATAGAAGTAGTATGTGCAGGAAATATATTGTCAATTTGACAAATAATACTTGAAAACTTTCAATAGCTCCATTTGTGGATTCCTTAAATAGTTGGTATTCAATTTAAATAAAAAACGGTTACAACATTTATGACTATGCTAAAACCTTTACCGCTACTCGCGGGGTTGCTTATGCTGGCTACCGCCTCTCTTGCACAAAATAAACCGGTGGAAATGCCCACGGGATACGATGCGGCGCGCGAGGGTGTGATGGCAGGGAAAATAGATACGCTTCAATACCAATCCAGGACGGTGGGCAATAGCCGGAAAGCGCTGGTTTACACGCCGCCCGGGTTTTCAAAGAAAAAAAAGTATCCTGTGCTGTACCTGTTGCATGGCATTGGCGGTGACGAAAAAGAATGGCTGAAAGGCGGTAATCCGCAACTGATCCTGGACAACCTGTATGCCGAAAAAAAGATCGAGCCGATGATCGTGGTCATGCCTAACGGCCGCGCCATGAAAGACGACCGGGCGACCGGAAACATTATGGCACCAGACAAGGTAGCTGCTTTCTCAACATTCGAACAAGATTTGCTCACCGACCTGATCCCGTTCATCGAGAAGAAGTACCCGGTGCTTTCCGACAGGGAAAGCCGCGCAATTGCGGGCCTGTCGATGGGCGGCGGGCAGTCGCTCAATTTCGGGCTTGGCAATCTGGACAAATTCGCCTGGGTGGGCGGGTTTTCGTCTGCACCTAACACCAAAAAGCCGGAAGAACTGATGCCTGATCCGCAAAATGCCAAAAGCAAACTGAAATTGCTCTGGCTTTCCTGCGGCGATGACGACCGGCTGATCACTTTCAGCAAGCGCACGCACGATTACCTCTTCGAGCACGACGTTCCCCATGTGTATTATGTCGAGCCTGGTGTGCACGATTTCAAGGTTTGGAAAAATGGGCTGTACATGTTTTCACAGTTTCTGTTTAAGCCGGTGGACGTTCAATCACTCTCGAAGTACACGATCCTCGGCACGCCCGCATCGACAAACGTCCGGTCGGCGAAATATCCTCAGATCCTGCCCGACAACCGGGTGGTATTCCGCACGAAAGCACCCAACGCCCAGAAAGTGCAGGTGGACCTGGGTAAGAAATACGACATGCAGAAAGATACCGCCGGCGTTTGGTCGGTAACCACGGATTCGATCGGAGAGGGGTTCCATTACTATTCGTTGCTCATCGACGGCGTGGCGCTGGCCGACCCCGCCAGCGAGACCTTTTACGGAATGGGCAGAATGGCCAGCGGCATCGAAATACCTTTCCGGAAGGGCGGTTACTATGCCTTGAAGGAGGTACCTCACGGCAATGTACAGATCCAGCGCTACCTGTCGAAGGCCAGCAATTCCTGGCGGGAAATGTACGTATACACGCCTCCGGGCTATGACGCTTCGGCCCAAAAGTATCCCGTGTTGTATCTGCTGCATGGCGGCGGTGAAGACCAGCGGGGTTGGGCTACCCAGGGCAAGACAAACCTGATTCTGGATAACCTGATTGCGGAGGGCAAAGCCAAACCGATGCTGATCGTGATGATGGACGGAAATTCGGGAATCCCGCTTGGCCCGGGCAGCCTTGGCACAGCCGGCGACGGTTTTCTGAAAGCATTCGAAAATGAATTGAAATCGGGCGCGATACCTTTTGTGGAAAGTACCTACCGGGTGGAAGCCAATGCGGCAAACCGTGCCCTGGCCGGCCTTTCGATGGGAGGGATCCAGACACTGTATGCAGGCGTGAAAAACTCGGATATGTTCTCCTCGCTTGGCGTGTTCAGTTCGGGCTGGTTCGGGAATAATAATGCATTGTCGGGTCCGCATTACGAGTTTGCCAAAAACAATGCGAGCTCCATCAACAGCAATCTGAAAAACTTCTGGATCTCGATGGGCGGCCCTGAGGACATTGCCTTCAAGAACTGCAAGATTATGCTTGCCAAATATGACGAGCTCGGCATTAAATACCAATACAGCGAATATCCCGGCGGGCACACATGGCCGGTATGGAGGCACGATCTGTTTGGATTCGCCCAACTGCTTTTTAAATAGCATCAATACACGCGCTCTGCGCATAAGATAACCTGGGAACCCGATCATTGCATTGGGTTCTTTTAGATGTGGTAGTTAACTTTGGCCGAAGGATTCACTTTGGCCAATTTCGTTTATCCGGGTATCGAACAAGCTGAAATACGCGGAACCGCCTTAGGGACTTGAATGACAAACCTTAATCTGAATTTTGGTGGTGAAAAGACAACGTCCGTGGAAGATCAGCGTGTTGGTGATGGCGCTTCTGCTTATTCATGCCTCATTTCAATTATTCGGGCAGCAGCGCCGCTTTGTTCATATTGATGCCCGCCAGGGCCTTTCCCACGCTCATGTCAAGGCCATTTACCGTGACAAAAGCGGTTTCCTGTGGATTGGCACGGAATCAGGCCTCAACCGGTTTGACGGTTACGCGATCAAGGTTTTTCGGAATGATGCGTCAGATCC
The DNA here is from genome assembly GCF_019924045.1 of Dyadobacter fermentans. Taxonomy (GTDB): domain Bacteria; phylum Bacteroidota; class Bacteroidia; order Cytophagales; family Spirosomataceae; genus Dyadobacter; species Dyadobacter fermentans_A. The sequence continues at coordinate 127,296 of NZ_JAHXBN010000007.1, forward strand.
TGCATCGCTGTTTGATGACGATATCGCGGCATTGTTTGAAATGCCGTCGGGCAAAATGGGGGTTATCACCAGTCTCGGCCCCTGCGTCTACGACCCTGCGTCGGAGACCTTTTCGCGGCCCTTGCAGGGGTTTCAACCCTATTCGGTCCGTAAACCGGCTAAGCTGAGAGTGGTCGTGCCCGATAGTAAAGGTAATTACTGGTTTCTCATCGAGGACGACGGCATTATTTGCTATAACGAAAAAAGTAAAAAGGCCTTTTCTGTCAAGCATTCGGGCAGTGATACTACTTCCATTGCCAGCAACGATGTCACGGCCATGGTGCAGGGAAACGATGGCACCTACTGGCTGGCGCATTCGAATGGAATGGTCGAAAATATAGTCCTCGAAAAGCAGGCTGTTAGGGTTATTAAAAGGCATAATTTCTTTTATGATCGCAGGCGGAGCAAAAATGATAAGCTGCGATGCCTCCTCACCGCCGACCGGGACGGGGACGTTTGGGCGTTCCCCACTAACTTTGATTTGGGCATAGCATATCTTGACAAACAGCTGGGAAAGATAAACTATCTGGGCAAGACCCTCGGAAGTCCCCGTCTCAGTTCGGATTTGATTACCGGTGTGGTGGAGGATGACAGGGGCAATATCTGGATATCTAATGGCCAAAACGGCATCGATGTTCTGGACAAGAGGTCACGATCGGTAACCAATATGCGGTATGCGTCGGAGAATGCGAATGGGCTAAGCCACAATGCAATCACCGCTATGCTGAAAGATCCTGACGGCCTGGTCTGGGTAGGGACCTACAAGGCCGGGCTCGATTACTTTCATGAGAATATCCGCGTGTTTCCGTTGGTTAACCGGCGAACGAAGCCTTACGGGCTGCCTTTTGAGGATATCAATGCGTTTGTCGAGGACCGCAAAGGGAACCTCTGGCTGGGAGCCAATGGAGGAGGACTCATCTATTTTGAAAGGAAGACGGGGAAATTCACCACTTACCGCCACGATCCGGGCAATCCGCGGTCGTTGAGCAGCGATGCGGTCGTCAGTTTGTGCCTGGATCATAAAAATCAATTGTGGGTAGGCACTTTTCTGGGTGGGTTAAACTGCTTCGATGGCCGCCAATTTATCCGGTATCAGCACGATCCTGCCAAGGCCCAAAGTCTTTCGGGCAGAAGTGTATGGGAGATATTCGAAGACTCACAGCAACGACTTTGGATCGGCACCCTCGACGGCGGCCTGTGCTTGTTTGACCAGGAAAACAAAAACTTTACCCGCTACCGGCATCCCGACCAACGTGCGCTTTACTCCCCCTACGTTCCCACCATTTTCGAGGATTCCAAAGGAAATATGTGGTTCGGTACTTCAACGGGGATCGACGTATTGAAAAAAACATCGGGTGCATTGGTGCATTTTGAAACAAAAAAGGGGGATCCGGCTTCCATCGCCAGTAACGACATCTTTGGTATACTGGAAGATGCCAAAGGGCGGATTTGGGTCGGCTCCCGGGGAGGGCTCAGTATGTGGGTGCCGGAATCGAATACTTTCATGAACTACGGTGAAAAGCATGGGCTCCCGCACAATGCGATCCTGTCGATGGCCGAGGACGAAGATGGCCGGCTCTGGCTGGGCACGCCTAATGGCCTGTCATGTGCGACGATTGCTTCTGGGAAGGGACGTTTGCAGGTAAGCTTCCGGAATTACTCGGAAATGGACGGGCTGCAAGGGAGGCAATTTACCGAAGACGCCGCGTTCAGGACGCGTGCCGGCGAATTGATTTTCGGAGGAGCCAACGGGTTCAATATTTTCAGACCGGGCGATTTGGGAGAAAATAAAATGGTGCCGCGGCTGGCATTTACCGATTTTCAGCTATTCAACCGCAGTGTCCGCCCAGGGGCCCGGGCTGGGGGAAAGCCCGTGCTGTCTTCGTCGATCACGACAAATCCTTCTGTCGTATTACAGGCGAGCGACAACGTTTTCTCCATAGAATTCGCCGCGCTAAACTTCATCCAGCCGGGTGGAAGCCAATACAAGTATAAAATGGAAGGCTTTAATGATAACTGGCTCCTTACAGACGCCGGCAACAGGAAAGTTACCTTTACTAACCTCGACGCCGGCGACTACGTTTTTCGTGTGATCGCATCCAACAACGACGGGCTGTGGAATCAGCAGGGAATATCGCTCAATATCAAAGTGCTGCCCCCGTTCTGGCGGTCGCCGATTGCCTACGTCCTGTATGTGATAGCAATAGCTTTATTGCTGCTCGCGGCATTGAAGCTCATACAGGAGAGGGAACGCATGAAATTTGCGATCGTGCAGACGCGCGAGGAGGCAAGGCGCTCGCAGGAGCTCGATATGTTGAAGACCAAGTTCTTTACCAATGTAAGTCACGAGCTGCGTACCCCGCTTTCCCTGATACTGGCACCGGCTGAAAAGCTCACCGAAAGGGCTGTGGACATTCAGGACCGCACACAGCTGGACCTGATCCAGCGCAATGCACGGCGACTGCTGAACATGGTCAATCAGCTGCTGGATTTCAGGAAGCTGGAAGTAAATGAAATCCGGTTTCATCCTACGGAAGGAGATATAATCAGGTTCGTCAAGAACACCGTCTATTCGTTTTCCGATCTTTCGGAGAAAAAGGATATCCGGCTCCTGTTTTCTTCCAATGTCTCCGGGCTGGAAACGTCGTTCGATCATGATAAGCTCGAAAAGATTCTATTCAACCTGCTGTCGAATGCCATTAAATTTACTTTGGGCCCCGGCCAGGTATCGGTGACCGTCGATGCCCGGGACGCGGGCGGTGACTATTTCGTGGAGATCAAAGTGAAAGACACCGGCATAGGAATACCGCCCGAAAAACATGACCTGATTTTTGAGCGGTACTTTCAGAGTGACTTGCCCAATTCGATCATCAATCAGGGAAGCGGTATCGGACTGGCCATTACGCGGGAATTTGTCCGGATCCATGGTGGGTCTGTGGGAGTGGAGAGCGAAGTGGGAGAGGGCAGTTGTTTTGTGGTGAAACTGCCTTTGAAGAGGCGTACCGAAGTAATTACAGCCGGATTGCCCGACACGCCGGGCGAAGCCACGTTGCGCCCGGAAAGAGACCCTGAAAAACAGGATGCGGAGGGTAAACCGCGCATCCTGATCGTGGAAGACAACGAAGATTTCCGGTTTTATCTCAAAGACAATTTAAAGCAGTTTTATTCCGTCATAGAGGCTTCGACCGGCCGGGAGGGCTGGGATAAAGTGCTGGAACACCGTCCAGCCCTGATCGTTTCGGACATCATGATGCCCGACCTGAATGGATTGGATCTTTGCAGAATGGTCAAAGCCGACGAGCAGGCCTCGCAGACCCCGGTAATTTTGCTCACCGCCCGGTCGGACGACGAACAATTCCTCGAAGGGTTCCAGGCCGGCGCAGATGACTATATGGCCAAGCCATTCAATTTTCAGGTGCTGGAATCAAGAATCCGGAACCTGATTTCGTCGCGGGAAAAACTCCGAAGCCTTTTTGTAACCCGCAATGGGATCAGGGCAAGCGAAATCAAGGTAACGCCGCTGGACCAGCAATTTCTTCATGAAATGATTCAGGCGATCGAGCGGCATATTTCCGATCCCGAATTTACGGTGGTCGACCTTGCCCGGGAACTCGGCGTGAGCCGTTCGCAATTGTTTAAAAGAGTGCAAACGGTTACCGGCAAATCTCCGCTTGAAGTAATCCGGGAGATCAGGCTGCAACACGCTGCTCAACTGCTGGAAAAAAGCCAGCTTTCCATTTCTGAAATTGCCTATCAGGTGGGGTTCAACAATCCCAAATATTTCGCCCGCTATTTCAAGGAAGTTTATCATGTCTTGCCTTCCGAGTATTCATGCGGCAAACGGGAAGCGGGTAGCCCCTAGTCGCTGTATTTTGAATTATTTCCCTTTTTTTTGGTCTTTAAATGCCATTCTGGACTTTTCATACCCTTTATTCGGACTAATCGATACCCTTTAGTACTTACGCAGTACTCTACCTTTGGTGCAAATAATTCCTTCTATTGTTACAGTTCGACGAGTAGTATGCCCGGGCGCTCCGGACTGTGATCTTTAGGTCTATTTGCAAAACATATGGTGTAATTACTTAAGGCTAATCGAATGATGGGGAAAATTTACAGGTGCTTATGTGTTACTGTGCTTATTTTGTTTTCGTGTATCGCGGCCCATGCGCAGCGACGGCAGGTGTCGGGAATCGTAAAAAGTGAAACCGGTAGTCCCATGCCGGGCGTGACCGTCCTGCTGAAAGGAACCACGATGGGCGTATCGACGGATACGGAGGGGAAGTTTTCCATTCAGGCGATGCCGGAGGATGTTCTTAAAATTTCCTTCATCGGCTATCTGTCCGAGCAAATTCCGGTAGGAAACAAGACTTCCTTCGATATTACGATCCAGCCCGATATCGCCACACTTTCGGAAGTTGTGGTGATCGGCTACGGTGAATCCAAACGAAAAGACGTTACCGGCTCGATATCCTCTGTCACCGGTGCCGAAATCCGTAAAACGAACCCGGTAACCTTTGATCAGGCATTACAGGGAAAAGTGGCGGGTATGGTGGTGCAGCAAACATCCGGCCAGCCTGGCGGAGGCGTCTCGGTGCAGATCAGGGGAATATCATCGTTCGGGTCCGGAGGCCCGTTGTATGTGATTGACGGCGTAATCATAGGCTCTACCGCTTCTATGGGTGCTGGTACCAACCCGCTGGCTGCGATCAACCCTTCGGAAATCGAGTCGGTGGATGTGCTGAAAGATGCGTCGGCTACGGCAATCTATGGCTCGCAAGCGACGAATGGGGTGGTGATCGTCACCACAAAACGAGGGGTAGTGGCGCCGCCGCGCATCTCGTACGATGTCTACACAGGTTTTCAGCAATTGCCCAGGCGCATTCCTACGATGAATTTGCGGGAGTACGCCACCTTCATCAACGAACGAAATTCCGGTTTGGGCTGGGGATTCGATACCCGGCCCGAATTTGCGAATCCTCAGTACCTGGGCAAAGGTACCGACTGGCAAAAGGAGCTGTTCCGGAACGCGCCGATGACCAACCACACCATTACCGTCAATGGAGGCGATGTCAAAACACAATACCTGCTTTCGGGCTCGTATTTCAAGCAGGACGGTATTGCTTTGGGCTCGGATTTCAGAAGAATATCCGTCAGATTGAATCTGGACAACAAGACAACGAACTGGCTGAAAATCGGTACCAGCTTGCAACTGGCCAATATCAAGGAGAACGTCAATACGACCAGTTCGAATGTCATTAATTCGGCACTCAGCCAAACGCCCGACATTCCCGTTACCAATGCCGACGGCAGCTGGGGCGGTGCGTATAACCCTAACGGTTGGGTGAATAGCACCATAAACCCTTACGCCATCGCGAGTATCAACAAAGACCAGGTAAACCGGAACCAGCTGTTTGGGAATGCCTATGCCGAGATCGCTTTCAGCAAATCGCTTACGCTGCGAAACGAAGTTACCGGAAGCTTCTCGATGGCGACGGAGGACAAATTCAACCCAAGCTACACCATGGGGCTGGTAAAGAACAACAGCAACAGTGCTTCCTACAATTATAGCCAGAGCGTTTATACAACCATCAGAAATTACCTCACCTATTCCCATTCGTTCGACGACCGGTATAATACCAATGTAATGGTGGGACACGAGGCTCAGTTGAGTAAAGGTGAAAATGTAGGTGCGGGGCGTAATAATTTTCCGTCCAATAATGTGCAGGTGATCAACAGCGGCGACCCTACTTCAGCAACCAATTCCGGTTCGAAAACGCAGAATGCGCAGGAATCATACTTCGGCCGGTTGAACTTCGGGTTGTTTGATAAATACCTCATAACCGGTAATGTTCGTGCGGACGGCTCTTCCAGATTTGCTGCCGGAAACCGCTGGGTAACCACGTACTCGGGTGCATTGGCCTGGAAAATGCAGAATGAGGGCTTTTTGAAAAATTTCAAAGACATCAATGAATTGAAGCTTCGGGTAGGCTATGGTTTGACCAATAACCAGAACGTAAGAGACTTCGCATATACATCTACGTTAGCGACGGTCGCCACCGGTTTATCGGGGATATCGCAGCTCACCGAGAATATCGGGAACCCGTATGTGGAATGGGAGAAAACGAAATATGCCAATGTCGGTCTCGACGCCGCGTTGTTATCCTGGCGACTCAACTTCTCCGTCGATTTATACAACCGGAAAACCGACGGTCTGCTCATGCAAATTCCACTGCCCTTCTACTCCGGAACCGCAGTGGGCTGGTCGCCCGGGGCACTCGATGCGCCGTACGTGAACGTAGGTACAATCAGCAACAAGGGATTTGATTTTAAAATCAGCTCTACCAATATTCAGGGAAAGGCATTTACCTGGAAAACCGACCTGACCGTTTCCAGGAATATCAATAAGGTGCTGAAACTGAATACCGATGGCGCGTCGCTCGTGGGGTGGCCGTATAGCCAGACCATTGTCGGCAACTCGATCGGCGAGTTCTACGGGTACAAGATAGATGGCGTTTTTGCCAAAAAGGAGGATTTTGAGACCCACGCCTTGCCTACCAAGAACGGAGCACCCCTGCCCGTCGGCTCGGCCGGAGGTAGTATCTGGTATGGCGACCTTAAATTCAAGGACATTAATGGTGACGGAGCGATCGACGAGCGGGACCAGACCTACCTCGGATCGCCGATCCCGAAATTGCAATTCGGCCTTAACAACTCTTTCTCCTATAAGAAGTTTGACCTGAACATCTTCCTGACCGGTAACTATGGTAATAAGGTGTTCAACCAAATGCGCATGACCGGTGAATATCCCGGAACGAGTTTCGGCTACCTCAAAGCGCTGAACAATTACGCCAAACTCGCTTTGATCGATCCCGACAAACCCGCGACCGATATCAATAATGTTTACGTGAGTAATCCTGATACGGACATTCCGGGCATTAGAAATGACAATACGAATGGCAACAACAGGGCTTCCGACAAGTATGTCGAGGACGGTTCGTTCATCCGGTTCAAGACGATTTCGCTAGGCTATACGCTTCCCGAAAACCTGTTGGAAAAGGCGCACATTCACGCATTGCGGGTGTATGTCAATGTGTCGAACGCTTTCCTGATTACCAAATACAAGGGGATGGACCCGGAAATTGGCTCCTGGAACCCGCTCAACGCAGGGTATGACAGCGGTTTCTATCCCCAGCCGCGCGTGTTCACCGTAGGCGCAAGTTTGCAGCTGACCAAATAGCGTTTCCTGGGTCAATTCTTCTTAATGATTTGAATTTTAAAGTATTAAGCAATGAAAATAAAGAATAAACTGGCGACGGCGTTGCTTTTCGCCGGCGCCTGCATGGCCGGATGCAGCGATAGCTTTCTGGACCGTCCGCCTTTGTCGCAGATCAGTGCCGATAACTTTTATCAAACAACCAGTGACCTACGGCTGGCGACGGCTGCCCTTTACGGAGGCAAACCGTGGGCGGAGTGGAATTACACGTGCTACCTGCCGATCGGCGAAGTTTTGAGCGGTAATATGGCCGTGAATTACTGGGGGGATGCGGTGCAGCTGCACACTTTTTCCGTCAGCGGAAGCAACGAAATCATGATTGCCAGCTGGAAGTCGATGTACAAGATCATTGCACATTGCAATGTTACCATCAAAGCCATTCAGGAAAAAGCGCCGGCTTCCATTCCTGAAAAAGACCGGAATGCGGCCATTGCCGAGGCAAAATTTTTACGTGCATACGCCTATTACAATCTGGCCCTGCAATGGAGGGACGTCCCTATTATAGAAGATAATACCAAGCTGATCAATTCTCCCCTGGTGTACCGCAATAATGTCGAGGATGTTTACCGGTTTGCGGTGAATGACCTGCTTTTTGCCGCGGAACATCTCCCTGTGAAAGATGCCGGCAGGGTATCGACCTGGTCGGCACAAGGCATGCTGGCCAAAGTATACCTGACTTGGGCGGGGCTGGACGCAAAGGGCAACGGACCGCGAAACCAGGCGCTGCTGGATAGCGCCAAATTACACGCGGGCAATGTCTGCAAGCAAAGCGGCCTATCGCTGCTGCCCAACTATGCCGACCTTTTCAAAACGCAGTTTAACGATAACCAGGAGTCCTTATTTGCCTTGCAATGGGCCGCCGGTGCCGGATGGCTGGAAGGGAATATGCTTCAAATCTACTCACCGGGGGGAGCTGAGATTTCAGCCGCGGGGCAGGCCGGTTGGTTTGCCATATCGCCCACTTACGATTTGTATAAGCAATACCAGGGAGGCGACTCACTGAGACGGAAGGCCACTTTCATGCTCAAAGGCGATTACTATCCCGAGTTGAATGCCGCAGGAGGCGGTTATAAATTTAACGGCAACACCGGTTTGAAAAAACACATCATTGGCACAAGGGTAGATAACAGTGCCCCGACGATGTCATTGACGTCGTCTATCGAACATAATGCATTGCTAAGGCTCGCGGAGGTGTACCTGATTTACGCGGAAGCCGTAATGGGCAACAATTCCTCGACGACCAATGCCGACGCGCTGCTTTACTTCAACAAAGTGCGCACAAGAGCGGGCCTTGCCCCGGTGACATCTCTTGACGCAGAAACCTTGTTCAGAGAAAGAAGAGTCGAATTAGCGGCCGAAGGGCATTTTTGGGAAGACTTGGTCAGGCTTTCCTATTACAACGAACCCAAGGCCATCAAAAAGCTCAACGAACAGGAGCGGATCCTGTTTACCTACGATGACAAGGGTGTTGTGACGAAAGGTGATGCGCTAGCAGCCATTACACCGGCCAACACGACCACATTCAAATTCCCGATCCCTTCGCCGGAAGTAACGGCTAACCCCAAACTGCTGGAAGCTCCGGTGCCTTACTCGTTTTAAAAACCAGAGAAATGAAAAAGACTTTATATACGAAAATATGTTTGACGCTGTTTTACTGCATGGCGACGGTTTCGCTGCTGCTGTCTGCCTGTGAAAAGGATGAACTGTCTCCACCTGTTATCACTGAAATACGCAATTATGCAGCATCGCCGGCTGATACCGTGGTTCAAACATTGCAGGCCGCACAGTGGGTGGTCGTGGTAGGACAAAACCTGGGAGATGTTTCGCAGGTCTATTTCGGCAGCATTCCGGCGACGATCAACCATACGCTACTGACTGACGGCAGCATTGTGGTGCAAGTGCCCTCGATTCCGTTCGATTCTGTGGCCAGGGACAAGGTCAACATCGTTACAGTGGTAAACAGCAGCGGCTCGGCTTCTTTTACCATCAACATCACCGGCGCGCCGATGATCTCGCACGTGAGAAATTATGCCGCCGCGCCGAAGGATACGGTCGTCAACACCATTGTTCCGGGCCAAACGATCAATATCGTTGGATATAATCTCAAAAAAGCGACCAAAATAGCATTCCAGGGTGTGGACGCCAGTTTGGCGGGAGTTATCTACACCGATTCGAGTGTGATCGTGAAAGTCCCCGGCAGTTTTACCGGGGCCGATCCTTTGCTGGCGAACAAAATCACTTATGGCACGGCAGTCGACACGACTGATTATTCCATCCGGATTTTCGATCCCGCCATTCTGGAATATTACAAAGATCCCGTGTTCAAACTGCTCACCGGCGGAATTGGCAAGGAAAGAACCTGGGTACTTGACCTGGATGCGAAAGGTGTTTCAACCAAATTCAAAGGTCCGTTGTATTTCTCGGGCGTGGATTACGGCTGGGATAACCAATGCAGCAAAACAGGAGGGGATTGCTGGCTGTACGATCCGAACTATGAAAGCTGGATGGGCGCGGCGCAGGATTACGGCACCATGACGCTCGGTTTAAAGAGCGAAACAGCCGAGCCCGTGGTGAAGGTGATCCAGAAAGGGATAAGCAAAAGCGGGACGTTCTCGGGCAGTTACTTTTTTGATGTTAAGACAAAGACCATGTCATTTATAAATGTGGTGCCCCTAAATATGGGCAGGGACCAGGTTTATGCTAAGGCGTATGTGATCAGCCTCAAAGAGGACAGGATGCAGCTCGGCTTCCGGGACCCGGTCAAATCAGAAATGGCAATTTACAACTACATCCGAAAGTAATTTCAAAATGAGAAACCCACTACTTTGCCTGGCAAAAAAGTGCCTGGCCGGGGCTTTAATGTGCAACATTTCGGCGACGGCTTTTGCCCAGAATGTAACTATTTCAGTGAATGCAACGCAGGACAAGCGCCTGATTTCCCCCAACATATACGGAAAAAATGATTTCCTTGACAAATCAGATCAATTCTACAAAGATGCGGGGCTGCGCTTCGCGCGCATGAACGGAGGCAACAATGCATCCGCCTATAACTGGCGCGCAAAGCTGGCAGTCCATCCCGACTGGTACAACAATGTGTACCCTGCCGACTGGGATGCATTGGCCCAAAAGGTCAATAACAACTTTTCCAACATGCAGGGTATGTTTGCCTTTCAGTTGCTGGGTAGGGTGGCATCCAATAACAGCAACAACTTTAATGACTGGGAATATAATCAGGCGCAATACTGGTCGGGCGTCGGCCAGAACCTGGCCGGCGGCGGGCAAGTGAACCCGGCCGGCGGAACCCAGGCGCTGGTCGACGGGAACATCGATCTGTTCAGCAAACCCTGGCCGGCAGACTCTTCGGTGGCGATCCTGGATCACTGGTTTGGGACCAATGGCCTGGGGCTCGACAAAAACCGGTTCCGCTATTGGAGTATGGACAACGAGGTAGATATCTGGAACGGAACGCACGACTGGGCGATGCCTACTTTGATATCTGCGTCCGCATTTATGGACCGCTTCATTGATCTGGCAAAGAAGGCGAAAGCGATAGACCCGGATGTGAAAATATGCGGCCCGGTAACCACCTCCGAATGGCAATGGTACAGGTGGTCCAATGAAAGTATCGTGGTCGACGGAAGGTACTATCCCTGGCTGGAATATTTCATTAAACGCCTTGGTGACGAGTATAAGGCAACCGGCATGAAACTGGTGGATGTGCTGGATATTCACAACTACCCCTGGTACAATGGGGATGATGCCGCCGCATTGCAGGGGCACCGTATCTACTATGACGAAACCTACGATTACCCGGGTTCGAACGGTATCAGGACCATGAATGGCGGATGGGATACCTCCATTACAAAGCAATATATTTTCAAGCGTATCGATGGCTGGCTGACGGAGCATTTCGGAGCAAACCACGGCGTCACCACCGGCGTAAGCGAATGGGGAACCATGTCGGGCAGCAACCCGAGTCTGGAATCAGTTATTTACGCTTCGCATTTGGGCACTTTCGCCAATTACGGCGTTGAGTTGTTTGCACCCTGGAACTGGTCGGTGGGCATGTGGGAAACACTGCATTTGTTTAGCCGCAATGCCAAAAAATACAGCGTAGCGAGTACTTCTTCCCTCGAAAACACGGTTTCAGCCTATTCCTCGGTGAGCGAAAGTGCGGATTCTCTGACGGTAATGCTTGTAAACCGCGATATGAACGCTTCCCGCACGGTCACCATCAATCTGAGCAACTTCACCGTTGGCGACGGAAATTACAAAACCTTGCAATTGGCTTCTCTGCCGGCGACCGAAACGTTTGTGTCGCACACCCAGAATGCCTTGCAGGAAGGCACAACAGCCGTGAACTCAAATTCGCTGACCATCACAGTGCCCGCATTATCCACGACGGCCATCCTGCTGGCAAACCAGACTACACTGCCTGTAAGCCTGATCAGTTTTTCGGGAAAGGCATCATCGGAGGGGAACATATTGCTTTGGAGCACGGCGGAGGAAGTTAACAATGAAGGGTTTGATGTTGAAAGAAGCGTAAATGGGCTGACGTTCGAAAAAATCGGTTTCGTAGCAGGCAAAGGTACTTCGTCGGCCAGGAGCGACTATCAGTTTGTCGATAAGCAGCCTCTTCTGAATGCTTATTACCGGTTGAAACAGCTGGATTCTGACCAGAGCCATACGTTTTCGAAAAGCATCAATCTGAAAAATGAATCCGGAATCAGGCTGATCGTTTATCCCAATCCAGTCAAAGGGAAATTGCACTTTGATGTGCCTCCTGCCAAAAGGCGGTTGGTCGTCCGGAATATGGCCGGAGTAGTCGTCGACGACAAAGCAGATTTTTCAGCGACCAGTTACGAAACTTCTCATTTGCCAAGGGGGCTATACCTGATCACACTTGGGACCTATACGTTCAAGGTAGCGATAGAATGAGCAAATGGTGACACATTAAATGACCCGATTAACCATAATAATAAACAGTAAAATGAAAAGTACAACCAACAGGCGTACCGCGTTAAAAAATGTCGTTGCCGGAGCTTTGAGCCTGCCGCTGTCGATGAACGGCGTCATGGCAGCTTCTCAAAAAGCGCTTGGCCCGAAACTCAACGGAAAAATCAATCACTCGGTTTGCCGCTGGTGCTACGGCAAAATTCCCCTGGAAACGCTGGCAGTGGAGGCGAAGAGAATAGGACTGACTTCCATAGAACTTTGCGGACAGGAGGAATGGCCCATTTTGAAACAACACGGCCTCACCTGTGCGCTTCCGTGGGGCGAAGGGCTCACCAGGAGCCTGGACAGGGGCTTTAATGACCCTAAAAACCATGACGAGCTCATTAAAGGTTTTACCGACCTCATTCCAAAAGTACAGGCTGCGGGCTACAAGCAGGTCATTTGTTTTTCCGGTAACCGCAGGGGTATGAGCGACACGGACGGTATGATCAACTGTGCCACTGCATTGCGCAAATTGATGCCACTCGCTGAAAAACATAACGTTACGCTGGTAATGGAGCTGCTCAATAGCAAAGTGGATCACAGGGATTACATGTGTGACCGCACGGAATGGGGCGCCGCGCTATGTGAAATGGTGGGTTCCGAGAAATTCAAACTGCTTTATGACATTTACCATATGCAAATCATGGATGGTGACGTCATCGCCACCATCCGGAAATACCACCGATACATCGCGCACTATCACACCGGCGGCGTTCCGGGCAGAAGGGAAATCGACGAAACGCAGGAACTCAATTATCCGGCTATCATGAAGGCCATTGCCGATACGGGTTATACCGGCTTCGTTGGTCAGGAGTTTATGCCGAGTCGCAACGATGATCTTGCCTCCCTGAAACAGGGTGTTACCATCTGCGATATTGCCTGATACGCCCGGCCGCCGCCCAAAGACTCAATTCCATCCGCTGGCCATTCCCTCGGCAAACGAAAATGCAGATTCGCTTGCCGTGGGAATGGTGGACCGCGACATTCGGCTCCCGCACAGTTGCCGTCAAATTGGTTTGGAGATTATTCCAGTGACTCTTGAAAGTAAATTCTTCCGGTCATTATCGTAAATGCGTTGTTGCTGTGGTGGCGCGTAGGAGTCATTTTGCCTGCGACTGGTATGATCTTTTTTAAAGACAGCGCGAAATCAAATCACTGGCATCATGATGAAGGCATTTAAGATAATTTCAATGATGGTTCTTTTGTCCACGGCCGCGCTTACTGGCTGCGATACGATAAACAATAAGGAAAAAAGTACCGATGAGGCGGGGAGTAAATCCCAAACGACCCCTAATGACAGCAGCGGTTCGGAAAGCAGGAAAGACATGGGCCTGGGAGAAGATAATCAGAAAGATTCGCTGGGTTATCCGTCGAATCAATCCAATCTGAATAGTGACTCGACCCGGAAAAAGCATGACTGAGGTAACCAGCATAGGAAGAGATCGCAAAGGGGAAACTCAACAGGTGCATGGAAATGATTGAGATAGTGGGACTAGCGGCGGGGGTATGCACGTCATCATCCGTGCTGCCCCAACTGATTACCACAATTAAGAAGAAAAAGGCCGCGCAGGTATCAACAGCGATGTTTGTTGTGATGCTGGCAGGCAACGCGTTGTGGGTTTATTATGGCACGGAAAAAAATGACATTCCGATTATCGCTACCAATACTTTTACAGTTTGCCTCAATATTGCGATGCTGATTTTGAAGTTCAAATATAAGGTTTAAGTATCCCGTTTTGTACCGTAGGGTGCGACCGGCCGCAATGTTTCGGAGAATTCGGACATGTTCATGCAGACAGACGGGACATTTTATCTAAAGCCGGCCTTTCAACCGGCTTTAGATAGTTGGCTGCACGGCGTACTTTGGCCGACCTAATCATGTCCCTGGGTCTTCACAATTTTATTGTAGATACCCAACAATAGAAGGGGCGCCGCCCACTGTCCTATGAACAGGGCGGTATGCTTGTGTCCGGCTATTTTGAACGCCAGTGATACGCCCATTGAAGCAACAGACGTCCACAGAAATACGTCGGATGGTAATTTGGCAGTTTGCTCTTCGATGGCCTTCGCGATATCACCTTCCTGATGGCTTTTATTTTTGTTTGATTCCATGATTGATAAATTGATTGTGAATGTGAAAATTTTGGCGCGCTTGTAAAAAAGTGTTCCAGCGGGACTAATGAAACACAAAGCTGCCAGGGCGTTTTGCCCGGCAACTTCAACTATGGCTTGAGCACAACTTTGACGCAGTCTTCTTCTTTGTTATTGAAGATTTCATACATCCTTGCGGCTTCTGCCAGCGGTACCTGATGGGTAATAATATCCTGCAAAATCACCTTTTCTTGCTGCACAAGCGATAGCAGGTGATCGATGTACTTATGGACTGTGGCCTGTCCGCCTTTGATCTGGATACCCTTGTCAAACCATTGATGTAACGGAAAATTGTCAAACGGTGTGCCGTATACGCCCACCACGGTAACCACGCCTCCTCTGCGCACGGCATCCAGGCAATATCCCAGTGTTTTCATCGTGCCCACTTCCGCCCTGACAACCCCAAGTGCTTTTTCGATCAGGTTCCGGTCGGCCTCCATACCCACCGCATCCACGCACACGTCTGCCCCATAACCACCGGTCATCTGGCGGATCTGATCAACAGCGTCTGTTTTGGAACTATTGATGGTCTCGACATTGGCCGCCTTTTTGGCCATTTCAAGGCGGTAATCCAGGATATCGACGCCAATCACCCGGCTTGCTCCCTGTATCCATGCGGCTTTCATGGCCATGATGCCCACCGGACCGCATCCGAACACGACTACGACTTCACCGCCTTTCAATCCGGCCCAGTCTATTGCTGCCCACCCTGTGGGGAATATGTCGGTCAAAAACAACGCTTGGTCGTCGGTCAGGTTTTCCGGCACAACCCTGGGCCCGACGTCTGAGTAAGGTACCCGCACATATTCGGCCTGCCCTCCGTTATAACCGCCATATAAATCGGTATATCCGAAAAGCCCGCCCCCCTTGCCTTTCAATAGCCCGCCTTCCGGTCCGTAGTTCTCAGGATTAGATTGCTCACAATGGGTATGTAAGTCCATACTGCAAAAATGACAATGTCCGCAGGCAATGGGGAATGGGACAACCACCCGGTCGCCCTTTTTGAGGTTGCTTACACCAGCGCCCACTTCCTGGACTATGCCCATGAACTCGTGGCCCAGTACCATGTCGGTAGGTTGGGGAAACAAACCATTATAGATATGTAGGTCCGAGCCACAAATAGCTGTGGAGGTTACCTGTAAAATGGTGTCACGCGGGTTTTCAATGCGCGGATCTTCCAGTTGGTCCACGCTGACATCTTTCTTACCATGAAAAACTAAGGCCTTCATTGCTGATGATTGTTTGGTGAAGGCGCTGACTTAACAATTATTGTGCCTGTCATTAGGTTCTTATGCGGCAAAATCGCAACGCAAGAAACGCCCAAAGTCTTAATCAAGTGAGCTGCCGTGCGGCGCAGCGAGATACCGGCCCTTAATTGCGACATGAACAAGTAATCCTTTTCGCCGGGGATTGCAGGGTGCATGTAGATATGGGTAGTATTTGACTCACAGTTACTTATACTTTGTAACTTCTATCAACTTTACTGCTCCGTAAAAATGAAAACTCGTACGCTTGTTAAAATCGCAGCTATGTCTGCCGTATTGATAACGGCTATGGCTTTTTCATGCCAGGATCACCACGTTCCCAATCCCGTCACCCATTGCGAGCGGGTAGACGGTAGCCCCCGCGCTTTTCCGTGTGAATTTGAGATTGTAAAGCTGGAATTCCTTCGTGGCACCACCAACCAGGTAGTAAGCACTTTTCTGCCTGGCGATACTACGGTTGCATTGCCTATCAATGCGTCACAGGCCTATTTCTGGCTCTCGATGCATTCCAGTGTTTATTTGCAATACCGGTTGCGCGTGCATGTGAAACGGATTGCGCCCGCTTCATCTCAGCCGGTCGGCGGCTACGAATTGGTCTATTACCGCATGGCTCCGATTGTGCCGGGATACCCTCCCGTTTATGACGATATCATTAATGCGCCGGGCGCTGTGCAGTCGGCTGGTAACACCCTGCCACTTTCTCCTGCAAAAAGGCCCGTTAACTTCGATATGCCCGTGGGGGAAACACGAACGGCCGAATTGCTCGTTACCCTCGGCTTTGATTACGAGATGCTCGGCGGCGTGTATAGCGGAGAAATGGTGATTGGAGTCGTAAACAACACAACGGCTCTCAAACTGTTTGGCGCGCCGTACAACTATAACCGTGGAAGAGACATTCAGGAGGCAAGACTGTCGTTTGTGCCGGAACCGACTTGCGAGCCGAACGCCAATTGCCAGACACTCAGTCAAGGAACGTGGCAGGGGCCTGATTGGCCTTATTAGAGATCGGCGGCAAATGCGTCGCGACCGGCGATCCGGAGAGCCCTTTTTAACCCTAATTCAGTATTGTTATCTGAGCTTCCCGGAAGGCTCGCAAATGTTAATTCATCGGATCAATGACTTTCACACGAAAAGAATTTTTGAGAACGGCCACATTGGCTACGGCTGGTTTGCTTGCCCTGCCTTCGACTTTCTCGTTTCGCTCCATTGAAAAACAGGCCCTTCCATTGTCTCATTTTCCTGACAGGCTACATGCGTTTTTATGGAGAAACTGGGGATTAGTGTCTGTCGAACGTCTTGCGGCAGTAACGGGAGCAAAGCCTGCGGATATATACAAACTGGCTGCTGCAATAGGTCTCCCCGAGGTAAAGGAGGTCTCGCCCGATCAGAAGCAACGGAGTTATCTAACGGTGATCAGGCGAAACTGGCACCTGCTACCCAGGGAACAAATGCTTGAACTGCTGGGCTGGACCGACGAGCAGCTGACATTCACATTGCAGGAGGACGATTTTTTCTACATCAAGCTGGGGAGTATCAAGCCGGAATGTGAGCCCATCAGGTTCAGCGCTCCCTCGGAAACGGTGCGGAAGCGCGAGAAATGGCTTTCTACCGTCATCAGGGAGGAATTCGTGGAGGGGTTTCCGAGGCATGACGAACCGCTTTTCCAGTTTGTAAAGGAATTGTCGAAAGCGCAGGAAAAAACAGAACGACAGAGCTCGTCCGGTTTCTCGCCCAGATTCGGCTATGCGTACTTTGCTCTTTTCGGCGATCCGCTGTTACAGTCCGGAATCGACCCGTACCCCGATGGATATCTGGCTCAGATGTCGGCCTCGGGAATGGATGGCACCTGGTTGCATATCGTGCTCTCCAAGCTCACTCCCTTCCCCTGGGACCCGTCTGTAAGCGAACATTGGGAGCAGCGGCTGGAAAATCTGGGAAAACTGGTTGAAAAGGCGGGAAAGCATGGGATAGGGATCTATCTCTACCTCAATGAGCCACGGTTCATGCCCCTGGCGTTCTTTCAAGAACATCCCGAACTGAAAGGCGTGCAGATCGGCGAGCAGGCAGCGTTGTGTACCAGCCACCCCGACGTGCAGAAATACCTGGTCGACTCGATGGCGATGATCACCTCGCGCGTGCCCGGCCTGGCCGGTTTCTTTTCAATAACCGCCTCGGAAAACCATACGCATTGCTGGTCGCATGGAAAAGGCGCTGAATGTCCGCGTTGTTCCAAAAGGGGGGCGTCGGCTGTAATTGCCGAGCTGAACCAGCTCTATCTGGATGGTATAAGCCAGGGCGTGGCCACTGCCAAAGTGGAAAAAGGTCCCGGGCTGATCGCCTGGGATTGGGGCTGGAAAGACGGTTGGGCAGAGGAAATCATTCCCGCATTACCCAAAAGTGCTGCGCTGATGAGCGTCAGTGAATGGGACCTGGAAATCAATAGGGGCGGGGTGCAAAACAAGGTAGGCGAATATTCAATCTCATCCATAGGACCGGGACCACGGGCAACGAGACATTGGGCTATCGCCCGAAAAAACGGCCTGAAAACGATTGCGAAGATCCAGGCTGGTTGTACCTGGGAGATCGCGGCCGTGCCGTACATTCCGGCGATGGATAACGTCGCACGGCATGCCGAAAACCTGCGTAACGCGCATGTTGATGGCCTGATGCTGGGCTGGACACTGGGTGGTTATCCGTCGCCCAATCTGGAAGTGGTGGCCGAAATGGGCCATAGTAAAACCATCACGGGCAGGGAAGCCATGCAGAAAGTCGCCAGTCGCCGGTATGGCGCGGCGGGCGATGCGGTGACAAAAGCATGGCAGCAGTACAGTCAGGGATTCAGCGAATTTCCCTACCATATCGGCGTAGTTTATTCTGCGCCATTGCAGGCCGGCCCTTCGAATTTGTTATGGGCGAAACCTACGGGCTACAAGGCGAGTATGGTGGGGCTGCCGTATGACGATTTGAATAGCTGGCGGGCGAATTATCCCGTTGAAATTTTCATTTCCCAAATGCAAAAAGTGGCGCGTCGCTTCGAACAAGCGCAGGCGGAGCTAAGACGTGAAACGGCAGACTTGAAATTACCGGCAGAACTCCGGAAAGCATTGACAGATGAATGCGGAGTAGCCGAAACAATTGCCATACATTATAGTAGTGTCGCCAACCAGGCGTCGTTTGTGGTGGCCCGGGATAAGCTCTCAGTTGAAAAGGACAAGGGAAGTGCGACGGACCTTATCGCCGCGATCGAAAGGATCCTTCGTGACGAAATCTCCCTGGCCAAACGAATGGCACTATTGCAGGGCGGCGACAGCCGGCTCGGATTCGAAGCTTCCAATCATTATTTCTACGTGTGTAACGACCTGGCCGAGAAAGTGATCAACTGCCGCGACTTGCTGGATCATTGGCTCCCGGAGGTCCGAAGTATGTGGTAACAGCTCCACCCTCACGGGTACAGGAGATACTTCTTTCTGATTTCCTTAAACTGCTGCAATCCGGGCTCCCAGCTTTTTCTGATGTCCGCTTCCGATACGCCGGCAATGATCTGTTTTCTCAATTGATCAGTCCCTATGCGCAGGTCAAACGCAGATATGTCCTGGTTGGCCCTTCCGGGGGTAAAGAAATGGGCCTTATCCGGATATGCATTATATAGCTCGATGAGCCACGCCAAATTGATCTGGCGGCTTTTGCGGAGCGTGGCGATATCGTATCCCCGAAGGTCGAGCCCGTAGCAAACGGAGTCTTTGTGATTGGGCCGCTCACTCATTCCGGGAATACCGACAGGTTTATAAGAAAATGTATACTTGCCTTTCAATGCAGGCGCTCCCAGAATGGTAAATGGCATATAGGTTCCTCTGCCCTCGTTAATGGCGGTACCTTCAAACATACATAAGCTGGGGAAAAGCATGACAGCTTGCTGGGTATTCAAATTGGGGGAGGGATGGATTGGCAATACATACGGCATATCATGGTCATAATTAGCGACCTTGATGATCTTTATTTTGCATTTTTTGGGCAGATATCCTTCACCGTTCAGGTATTGGGCAAACTCCCCGATTGTCATGCCGTGTGTCATGGGCGTGTAATGAATGCCGATGGCCGATTTGAATCGATCATCCGTCATCACGGGGCCGTCTACCACATAGCCGTTTGGATTTGGCCTGTCAAGAATGAGCAGTTCTTTATCATTTTCCCCGCAAGCTTCCATCACATATTCAAGGGTGTTGATATTGGTGTAATAGCGACAGCCGACATCCTGAATATCGAATACAAGAAGATCGATATCCGCCAGCTGTTCTTTTGTCGGTTTCTGATTTTTACCATATAAAGAAATAATTGGAATGCCGGTTTTGGCATCCGTCTCATTATTCACTGCGGCTCCATTGCTGGCATTGCCCCGGAAACCATGTTCAGGTCCAAATACTTTAACAATCCTGACGCCCAGGCTCAGCAGGCTGTCCACACTGCTCTTCATGCCGATGATGGAACTCTGATTGGCCACCAGGCCGATTCGTTTGCCTTTTAGAATGTTTAAATACTTTTCAGTCTGATCTGCACCTGTGACAATTTGCTGCTTGCCGGATATGCGTTGATTGGGTGATGCAGTTTGCGCGATACATTCGACGGTCCCGGCTGACAGAATCATCAAAAAAAGTATAGAAATAAGTTTCGTCATTTTTTCAAAGGTTGTGATCGGGTCATTGGCATTTAAGACCAGGTAGGAGGTTGCTCAGTGGCAGAGGGCAAATTAACCAATTTAGTTGATATAAATATCCGGGATATTTATCCGGCTTTGAACCGCTATATTGTGACGATCATATTGGATTGGTTTGAAATTAGTTGTCATTGTAAAAGCCGTTAGCGGTAAATCCTTAATTTTTAAGATTGAGCAATAATTACCTAATGTTTATGAATGTAATATCTGTTTCCAAAGTTTTTTCCTCCCGGTCTAAATGGAATGCTGTACCACTTACCGCCCTTTTTGCCTTTATAGGTATAGTGGCCGAAGCCCAGGTTGGTATTGGAACCACTGTGCCGGAGGCAAGCGCTCAGCTCGACGTGAAGTCTGACAAAAAAGGCGTTTTGGTTCCCCGCCTGACAACGGTACAGCGCACAGCGATTCAGGCTCCCGCGGACGGTTTGCTGGTTTATGATACGAATGCGAAGGGTTTTTGGTATTTCAAAAGCGGGACAGGCTGGGTAGCGATCAACAATGCGACACTCGCCTTACCCTACACCGGGACCGGGAATACTTCGGAACCCTTATTTTTAATGAAGAATCAGGGGGCTGGCCACGCCTTGGTCGCGACCGCGGAAGGAACGGGAGACGGCATCATCGCAAATGCGCTTGGCCACGGGAATGCAGTAACAGCCACCGCGTACGGCAATGGCCATGCCATTTTTGGTTATAATTCGTTTTCCGGAATAGGGGGAGCCGCGAGGTTTGTCAACTTCAACACTTCGACTCCCAACCCGGTACTTGCTCTTTCGAACGCAGGTTTAGGAGCGACTATATATGCCGACCATACGGGAGCGGGGGCGAACCATGCCATTTTCCAAAACTCCGGTGTGAATGTAGTGCGCATCAGCAAAACAGGAGCAGGCTTTTTTAACGGAGGGATTCAAAACAACGGCGCTGATATCGCGGAATCATTCGATGTGATGCGGGAAGTTTCCGATTATGAGCCCGGCGACGTTTTAAGCATCGCCACGTCCAGGGATCGCACCATTGAAAAGAGCGCCGGTGCCTATTCTGATCTGGTGCTGGGCGTGTATGCGACCAAGCCGGGCGTGTTGCTGACGGAGGAA
The DNA here is from genome assembly GCF_019924045.1 of Dyadobacter fermentans. GTDB lineage: Bacteria > Bacteroidota > Bacteroidia > Cytophagales > Spirosomataceae > Dyadobacter > Dyadobacter fermentans_A. The sequence continues at coordinate 148,827 of NZ_JAHXBN010000007.1, forward strand.
AATATCGATAGCGATCTAACCGGAAAAGTGCCCATGGGTGTCGTCGGTGTGATTCCGACGAAGGTATGCGGGGAAGGTGGCGTGATCCGGAGAGGCGATTTGCTGGTCACTTCATCGATTCCCGGCGTTGCGATGAAAGCAGATAAGAGCAGGGTACAGGCTGGTCAGGTTCTGGGCAAAGCCTTACAGAATTTCGATGGGGGCGGTGTCGGCAAAATCAATGTGTTTGTCAATGTTAAATAAGAGTGATGAATATTGGACATTATCAGTCGGCGAAGACTTCTCCCGGTTCTCGCCGACCGTTATGGCTTGCCAGATCAGTGCGGGCCTCATGTCATGAATGAGCTAAGTCTTGAGCTTTTTTCGGAATGCCGACAAGAATACCAAGATCAGAATAATAACCAACGTGAACGTTATCATCGGATAAAAGGACCGCAAAGGGAGATTCGCATGGCTTGCCATCATCAGAAACATGGTAATGACAGCGCATCCCAGCAATAGATAGAGAAAAATATTTATCAAAAGGAGCCACCTGCGTAGAAGTCGGGTGTTTTTCATGAAGAGGATAAATTAAAGGTGGTATACATTACTTGTTCTTTTTCAGGAACTCCTTTCAAGTGTCATGTAAAGTCTTTACAGGATTTAGCAGCGAGGCTTTGATGGCCTGAAAGCTGACGGTAATCAGCGTGACAATCAAAGCGCCGAGGATGGCGGTGGCAAAAATTGACCACGAGAGTGTGGTCCGGTACGTGTATTGTTCCAGCCAGTCACGCATGATAATAAATGCAATGGGTATGGCGATAACGCATGAGATCAAGGTTAGTACCACGAAATCGCGGGAAAGCATTGACCATATACTTCCGATTGACGCGCCTAAAACTTTGCGTATGCCGATCTCTTTTTGCCGCTGTTCGGCAAGAAATAATGTCAGCCCGAAAAGCCCCAGGCAGCTGATAAAAATAGCCAGAGAAGAAAACATTGTTGAAAGTGTTCCTATCCGTTCCTCGGTACTGAACTTTAAATCATATTCCAGGCTGGCGAACTTGTATTCAAACGGGCTGCCCGGGTTATGTTTTTTGAATATTCCTTCGAGCTTGCCGATTGCCTGTTGGGAATTCAGCATTGGATTAAGCCTGATGTGGATGAACGAGGCCCAATCTTCTTTTAGCATGAAAACGGTCGGTTGAATAGGCATGAAAGGTGAACCTGTTATCACGTCGCTTATAACCCCGATGATCGTATAATGCTCGTTATTCCATTCGATCCTTTTTCCCACGGCGTCTTTCAAACCCATGAATTTAGCCGCGCTTTCGTTGATTACCATTCCAAGATGGTCGGTGGAGAAGTCGGACGAAAAGTCACGGCCCTGTTTTAATTGCCAGCCTACCGTTTTCCCATATCCATGCGTTACGCCCACTGTTCCCAGGTCGCCGAGTTGATCCGGATCTTTTCCTGGCCAGCTGAAACTGGCGTCGTTGCTCCAAACCTCCGTTGTTGGGCTGGAAGACTTGCTTACATACATTGCTAACCCGGATTGCCGTAAATCCTGGAAAAGCGCGTCGGCGTTATTTTGAAGGTCTGCCGTGTTGATTGCCACGGACAATAACCCCGATCGGTCGAAGCCGATCGGCCTGTCCTTGGCGTGCCGGATCTGGCGGAGCACAACGAGCGTACCGATGACCAGAATAACCGATACCGTAAATTGAAAGACGACTAATGTTTGGCGGGGTAAGGCAGCAAAGCGGCCGGCACGCAAAGTGCCTTTAAGTACACTGATCGGCCGGAAGCCCGACAAGTATAATGCCGGGTAGCTGCCCGCGAGCAGTCCGGTGACGAGGGTAAAGCCGACACCTAGTAGCCAGCTTTGAACATTATACCATGGGAAGACGATTTGTTTGTCGGCGATTCGATTAAATAGTGGCAATAATATCTGCACCAGACTGAATGCGAGAATGAATGAAATGGTGGCCATTAAGATGGATTCGCAGAAAAATTGAGTGATCAATTGGCTCTGTCGGGATCCGACGACCTTGCGGACGCCGACCTCTTTGGCACGCTTCTGCGAGCGGGCTGTGGCCAGGTTCATGAAATTAATACAGGCTAATAGCAATACAAAAGCACCTATAATGCCAAACAGCCATACATACTGGATCCGTCCGCGCACGGGTCGGCCGTTTTCCCATTCCGAATATAAATGCCAGCGACTCATCGGATGAAGGAAAGCCTTCGGATTAAATCGAGCTTCTTCCTTGGCGTGCCGGGCCTTGATATTCGCTATTTTGCCACTTACCTGTTCAAAACTCGTGTTTGGAGCGATTTGCACCAGCAATAAGAAAGAGTTGTTCCCCCAATTGGTTTCGGACCGCTTTACCCATGCCTCTTCTTCCAGGAAAAAACGCCATGGAAGTAAAAACGAGACATCCCGGAATTCGGTGGAGTGGGGTAGATCCTCGTACACGCCGGCCACCTTAAAATGGTTTTTGTTATCCACCCGTATGATTTTATCGATGGGATCGTCATCCCCGAACAAGGCCCTGGCGACGGACTCCGACAGCAATGCCGACGTTGGACTTGCAAGACTATTGGCAGTACCTCGAAGCATTTTAAGAGAAAACATCAAAGGGAAATCCGGCTCGACGCAATTCCCTTTTCTGGAAATCTTCTTGTCTCCGAATGACAGCACGTAGTCTCTGGTCCACGAGGAGGAAGCGATGTACATGAAATCGTTGGCGTACTCACTTTGCAACGCCGCCCGCATGGGCAAAGGGGTGGCAAATGTCGTATTGGTTACACCATTGTAGGTCTGATGCTGCATGACGCGCGCGATGCGGTCGTAATGCTTGTGAGATTTATTGTAAGAAACCTCGTCCCAAACCCAAAGGCCGATTAAAATTGCGGTGGTCATTCCAACGGCCAATCCGAATATGTTGATTGCCGAGTAAGTGCGGTTTTTTGCCAGATTGCGAAAGGCGATTTTGATGTAGTTTTTTAACATACCGGTGTAGCCAGGGTTTGGATAGGAATTGGACTTTACTTTCAAAAGAGAGGGGCGCATCAGGCTCAGCACGTCGTGAATGTAGCGCATCCGGGCCTTACGCAGCCCCATCGACTTGACTCGCTGCTCGAAAAGCTGGTTCAGATCGTCTTCCAATTCATTAATTAAATATGCATCGCAGAGCAGCCGGAGCAGGAACGTTGCCCAAACCGGCGGAATAGGACGGTTGCGTCGGCGGTGTTTCATGACCAGGCAATTTCGGGGATAGTTTCCCACATTTGATTTCGGATCTGTCTGATATCTTCCAGCGCGCGGCGTCCAGGCGAGGTTACTATATACAACCGCTTGCTGCGCCCGCCTCTCTCGCCGGTTGCCCCGCCGAATTCCGACTTGACCAAACCCTTTTCCTGAAGTCGGTGCAGGGCCGTGTGAACGGATCCCAGGCTGACCGCCCTGCCCATCTGTTGTTCAATCTCATCTACCACGGTCGCCCCGTACGCGTCTCCGGTACGAATCGCCACAGCTAGCAGCACGACTTCTTCAAATTCGCCGAGGTATGTCCCTTTCATATTTTCCTATTAGTTATATAAATGTCTGACAAATACTCTGCCGCCCAATCAAAACCGGAATCGATGCAGAGAAGGGCTATTTTGCGAAAGGCGTTGTTCGGAACTGAACGGTTTGTCGTTCGTTTCCGGACATTTAGCGAACTGTTTCCCAGCACATGGATTCACGGTCACTACGTTCGGTCGCAGCGCGCTACCCGGCGCAGGTTTCACCTGGTTGTGCGATAGGGCGAGGTTGTTGGTGTTGCACAAAACGAAGCGGCAGATTTTTAGCGAAAGTCTGCCGCTTTTGTTTTACACCGGCCTTCCAGCCCGACGAGCATACGGAATGATTTATCCGCAGCCGCGGACAGCCTCGAAAGAATTTGTTAATTTACATCGGGAATGGCCGGGAAACTGAGCTAACCCGTTTATGAGCCCGGAGTGGCTCAAATTAGAAAATTCGACACCTAACGATTATCCAGGATACGAGGCACCTACAAATGGATCTTATCTACGCCACACAGGAAAGGGAGATTAGTGATGAGCTTTGGAGTCAATTCAAAGCCGGCAATCCTGATGCTTTGGGCCGGCTGGCAGATATCCATCACCGGAGCCTGCTCAATTACGGGACCAAATTTTCCCGTGATCTGGAATTTATCCGTGATTGTATCCAGGACGTGTACCTGCAGTTATGGGAAAGAAAACTTTTCCTTGCCGAGGACACCATGGTGAAACCGTACTTGTTCAAATCGTTACGTAATAAAATCTTCAAGGAAAGTGTTCGCCTGAAACGCCTTGGCGAGTCGTCGGAACTGTTGTTCGAACCGGAGGATTCTTCCGGGACTATTGAGAGCAGTCTGATCGAAGATGAAGCACAGAACCGGGAACTGTACCGGCTTAATCTGATCCTTTCCCGGCTTTCCAAACGGCAGCGGGAGATTATCTATCTTCGTTATTACCAGGGACTCGGCAACGATGAAATTGCTGAAATTATGGACATCGGCAAGCCCGGCGTAGCCAATCTCCTCTCCAAAACCCTGCGTGAAATACGCGAGCAATGGGGGGGCTACATTTGGGCTCTTTGCTGCTGCTTTCTTTGGCTAAAAGGGCATTAGGTAGCATTTAAATCGCCTTTTTGAAATTTTTTTGAAAAATAATGGTGATAAACCGGTGATTCGCGGATAATCATACCAAAAGAGTGTGTTCGTGCACATAGGGAATCTTTCAGTCACCATTTATGAGCAACAAAAGCAATATCGGATTTGAAGAGTTAGCAGGTAACCACGCATTCCGCAAGTGGATTTTAAACCCTGCAGATCCTTCTGCGTCGTTTTGGGAAGGCTGGATGAAAGAGGACGAAAGCAGGCGCGAAGTGGTGGAAAAGGCCAGGTGGTTTGTACTGGCCCTGGAAGAACAATTTGGAGAAATCACCGATGAGAAAATAGTACAGCAGGATATCAGGAAGTTGATCGACGGCGTGAAAGACAGGAACACCCGGACTTCCGCCATTCCCGGTTCACACAGCATTTGGAGAAAAGGTTACTTCTGGCGGATTGCCGCGTCGTTCATCCTGCTGGGAAGCCTGGGGCTATGGTATGCTCACATGAAAAAGACCGAAGTGCCGGCTATCGTACAGACTTACACGGGCTCGAAAAATACCGAATGGCTTGCCAAAGCAAACAGCGACGATCAGACACTGACGGTTTTGTTGAGTGACGGCTCCGTCGTGATGCTGGAAAAAGGGGGAGAATTGATCTACCCTGCTGATTTTTCGGGAAGGAACCGGGCGGTGTATTTAAAAGGGGATGCGTTTTTTGATGTGACGAAGGATGCACGAAAGCCCTTCCTGGTCTTCGCAGGCCAAACAGTAACCAAAGTATTGGGCACCAGCTTTCGGATTAGAACCAACAAAGAGGATGGCGGTGTGCTGGTGGCGGTGAAAACCGGAAGAGTGTCGGTATACAATCAAAATGAGTTCAGGAATGATGGCGCCGACTCGGCCGCGAGTGTTGTGTTGACACCCAATGAAGGGGTTGTTTTTAATGCAAAGGCGAAAAAGAATGAAAAGGAGCCAATCCGCGACCTGACGATACTCGAAAGCTTACCGGACGTTTCGGACGTCGTTTTTGAAGAACGGCCTGTTTCCGAGGTGTTCGACAGTATTGAAAAGAAATACGGAATTGAAATTGATTATGATGAAGCCCGGCTGTCTTCTTGTATCGTATCGACCGTTTTCAGGGAAGAAGGCTTGAAACAAAGGTTACATGCAACCTGCACGGCAATCGGGGCGACGTATAGCGTAAAGGGTGAGAAAGTTACCGTGCATTTAGCCAAAGGTTGCAAATAAGAATGTGAATCAACTACCTAACTATATCGTAACCTCTAAACCGCTTTCCTGCCTATGAATTAGTCGCATTCACAAAAAAAGCCAGCAGTGTTTGCCCCACTACTGACTTCCATTTTTCCCGGAGCTGTGCAAGCGTCCTTCGCAAAAAGGACACGGGATCAATTTGTCCGATTCTGAAAAGAACAAATCATTCAAAAGTATGAAAAAACGTCGACAAAGAACTCAGCTGTTACTGATAGCAATGAGAATTTCATTTTACCAACTTTTACTGGCCGGTTTGTTCGCGGGGGTTTCGTTCGCGAACACCGCGGGTGCGCAGGAGCTTTTGAAGCAAAAGGTGTCCATTCATGTTAAAAATCAGGAAATTAAAAGTGTCCTGAAAGAACTTGATAAAATTTGCGACGTACATTTTACCTATGCGCCGTCGATTTTTCCGGCCCGGCATCGGGTAAATGTTCGGGTAACCAACAAGTCGCTGGGAGAGGTTCTGGATGAGCTGCTTACACCACTGGAGGTGAGCTATCAGGTAGACGGCCAGCAAGTGATTCTGAAAAAGGAGGAAAATGAGTCCGACCCGACGGCCGACGGGGTAAACAACTCCACATCGTTGGACAAGCAGATCAAAGGAACCGTGAAAGACGAAAAAGGCGACCTTCTGGCCGGCGTGACGATCATGGTAAAAGGGTCGAATCAGGGAACGGTTACGGATGCGGCGGGGAGTTTTTCGCTCAATTTGGCAGATACGGATGTGAGTACCGCCGTACTGGTTTTTAGTTTTGTGGGATACCAGTCCACAGAGGTTCCGGCCAATGGGCAAACGGTTTTTGACATTGCTTTACAGCCGTCGGTAAACCTGTTGGAGCAGGTGGTTGTAACAGGTTACGGATCAAAAAAGGCGAAATACCTTTCCAGTTCAGTCGCGGTGATACCCAATGAAAAATTGCGGGATGTCACTTCGAATGAGCTGTCGAGCCTCTTGCAAGGTAAAGCCCCCGGCGTAGTGGTATCGACCAGTTCGGGAGATCCTACCAGCGGGTCGAATATCCTGATCCGCGGGGCAGGAACCATTTCGGCCAGCACAGCCCCTCTGATCATTGTGGACGGCAATATTGGGGGGTCTTACAATCCTACTGATATAGAGTCTGTTACTGTTTTGAAAGATGCTGCCGCTACCGGCTTGTACGGATCCCGCGCCGCGAACGGGGTGATCATCATAACGACCAAGATGGGAAAAGCGGGTAAGACCAAAATTGATTTCAGTACTACCCTGGGCTTTGCCGAGGCCACAACCGGAAAGTTCAAACTGATGAATTCCCAGCAGTTGTACGATTATCAGAAAACATTTTACGACCGCGACCCGTCCATCGTGAATACCAATACCAATTGGTGGGACCTGGCGTTCAGAAAGGGTTTTGTGAACAGCTACACGTTATCGGCGTCGGGAGGATCGGAAAAGACCCAGTTTTACGTCTCCGGTAACTATTACAAGGAGCAGGGTACCGTTTTGGAAAACGATAAAACCGGGTATAATTTCCGCTCTAATATTACTTCTCAATTGACTAAAAAGTTGAAATTGAGCGTATTGTTCAACGGTATTTTTACGCAGGACAATTACGAAAACAGTGGTACGCTTTACGATGCCTACGTAAACATGCCTTTCGACGCGGCATATGATGCCAACGGAAGCCCTATTGACGGCCGGACTGCAACCAACTGGCAGGGTAGGGACCGCGAAAACTTCCTGCACTCCCTGCCATACAACTATTCGAAGGCAAGAAGCCTGAATCTCAATACGGACGTCAACCTGGATTATGCCATCACACCCAAGCTGACATTCTCGACCTATAACCGCGTGCGCTTTTTCGATTATAACGACGCCAGTTATTACGATAAAAGAACCAAGCAGGGCGGTGCGAATGGTGGCGAATTGTACAATTCCCGTTCTTATACCAGCCGCATACTCACTTCGAACAGGTTACGGTACGAGGAGAGTTTTGGGTTGCATAACCTGGCTGTGCTCGCAGTGGGCGAAGCGGAGCGCAATTACTATGACGATGCGTCGCTTTCGGGCAAAGGGCTTCCTCCGGGGAGAGATGTGATGTCCGTAGCCACGGATATCATCAACAACCCGACGGGTGGCAATGACCAGTACAGTTTCAGCAAATACCTTGCGCAGGCCGACTATAATTTCGACAACCGCTATTTCGCGATCGCGTCTTTTGTGCATGAGTATTCCTCCAAATTCGGGAGCAATAACCCGGCGGGTAACTTTTACCAGTTGGGCGGTTCCTGGATCGTCAGCAATGAAAACTTCATGAAGGAATGGAAAACCATCAGCTTCCTGAAACTCCGCGCCAGCTACGGAACGGTGGGTAATGCCGATGGTATCTCCAATTACGCGGCATTAGGGCTATATAGCATATCGCAGGATGCCAGCTATGCCGGGCTTCCCGGAGCGGCCCCCTCGCAGAAGGGCAACCCCGATTTGTCTTGGGAGAAAATGAAAACGGCCAATATTGGTGCGGAAATCGGTTTGTTCAACAACCGACTCGACCTGACCGTCGATGCATACGAGAAAAAATCAAGCGCGCTTTTGTACAAACAACCCTTGCAGGCCACAACCGGTTACAGCTATCGCTGGGTGAATGCCGGGGCTGTCAGAAACCGTGGTATGGAGTTCAGCGCCACTTCGAAAAACATCGTCGGCGTCTTTAACTGGGAAACGAACCTCAATGTGTCATTTAACCGCAACAAGGTGTTAGAGCTCAGCGACGGAGCGGCGGTGTTTAATTCTGGCGCACGTCAGCCGATCGCGGTCGGACACAATATGGATGAATGGAACCTGCCGATCTGGGCTGGTGTGGACCCCCAGAATGGAGATCCGTTGTGGGAGAAAATAGTGACCGATGCCGACGGCACGAAATACAAGGTGCTGACCAACTCTTACAGCTCGGTGGCCACGGCACAATCGCGGCAATTCACAGGGACCTCGGCGGCCCCGAAATTCACGGGCGGGTTGAGTAACACCTTTTCTTACAAAGGCATAACCCTGAGCACATTCTTCAATTTCGTATACGGCAATGAGATTTATAACAACAGCCGGGCGTATTTCGATAATGACGGTTTATACGAGAGCTACAATGCGATGGTGTTGGCCAAAGGGTGGAGCAGATGGGAAAAACCCGGCGATATCGCCACGCATCCAAAACCGATCGTGGGCGGAAATCATGACTCCAACCAATCGTCGTCGAGATACCTGGAAGACGGAAGCTACATCCGTTTGAGAAACATCAAACTGAGCTATGCCTTGCCGGCAGCCTGGCTCGGTAAAAGTGGAATCTCTAATCTGAATATATTCCTGAGCGGGGACAACCTTTGGACCGCCACCAAATTCTCAGGTCCGGACCCGGAGGTATCATTTACCCAAACCGACCTCAGCTCCGGGGTTTCCAGTTTCAAATATCCGATCAGCAAGAAATTCCTGTGCGGAGTAAATATTTCATTCTAAATCAGATAGGCGATGAAAGCGAACGATTTTTATAAATATATCCTGTCAGGCGTATTGATTTTAGGAGCATCGGCCTGTGAAGAAACTTTTGCTCCTTCTACGGCCATCGAAGAGACCTCCGCGCTGACCAACGCCGGTGATGTCGAAACAGCAACCATCGGTACCTATGCCGTGCTGCGGAATCCGTCCTATGTGCGAAGCGTCCATTTTCTGACCGAGTTCCCAAGCGACGAGGTGGCTCAGGGACAGTCCTCTTCCGACGACCTTACCCGTGCTTACCGATATACCCATATTAACACCTCCTCGCACTGTACCAATTTCTGGGGGCAGGCCTATAAGGTAATAGCCGCGGCGAACAAGATCATCGCTTATGTGCCAGACGACGCATCGGCCGACCTGAAACAGCTTAAAGGAGAGAATTTGTACCTGCGTGCGATGATGCACTATAATCTGGTGCGCGTTTTCGGGCGCCCGTACCCGCAGGGCAGTGGCGCGGGGCCGGGTGTGCCTATATTGCGGGATGGCCTTTCCGATGAAGAAACAACAGGACTTTCCAGAGGCTCTGTGAAAGAGGTATACGACTTTGTGATCGCGGATCTTCTGAAAGCGGCTGATCTCATGTCGGTAGAGAAGGGCAATTCCTTCGCTTCCAAAGAGGTGGCCTATGCGCTCTTGTCGCGGGTATACCTCTACAAGGAAGATAATGAGAATGCAGTTAAATACGCAGACCTGGTGATCAACTCCGGGCGGTATTCGCTACTCGACGGCGCCAATTTTCAGGGATATTTCAAGATGGACCCTGAAACAAATTCTGAAACGATCATGTGCATTCGTCATACCAAAGTTCAAAACCAGGACTTTTCGGCGATTGGATCGATGTATTTCAGTGGTGATGTTGCCGGCAATCCGGCGGGGCAGGGCGTCAGCGGCTGGGGAGAAATATATGCTTCCGAAAAGCTGGTTAACCAATATGCATTGCATCCCAAAGACCTGCGAAAAAGTTTTATCACGCCTTATATATTAAATGGCGTGCAGCAAAAGAACCTGAAACTCACCCCGCAGACGCCCATGTATTATGTCAACAAATACAATCTTCAGGAGAGTATTATCAACCTTAGTTCGCCGGTGTATTTACGTCTCGCGGAAATGTATCTGAACCGTGCCGAGGCCAATGCCAAACTGGGTAAAACAGCCGCGGCGCTCGCGGATGTGAACATTATCCGGACAAGGGCGGGACTGGATGATGCGCTTTACACCTCAGTCCCTGCGGGTAAAACGGCGCTCGATATAGTATTGGAAGAGCGTTGGATGGAATTGGCATTCGAAGGGCATCGTTCGTACGATCTTTTCCGTAACAACCGGTCGATGATCCGGAATTATCCGGGAACGCATTCGCTCAATAATACCCCCACGACGAATGTCAATCAGACTGTGCCGGCTACCGACGCCCGCGTGATATTTTTTATACCGCAGTCAGAAATAGACAAAAACAGCAAACTGACCCAAAATCCGTAACTGTCATGCCTTATTTAAGCGGACGCCAATACCTGTATGCTATGAATAAATTGTGTTTGATTACCGCCCTGTTTTTATGTACGCTCACGTGCAGCTATGGGTGCACGGATGGTGCTAAGGATGCCCCGAAAGAAGAGGTACTACCTGACCCCACTCCCAAAGTGAGTATTCCCCTGGCTGGCAATGCCTATATCACCAAAGGTGCCGCGGGGCAAACGGAAAAGATCACCAGCAAGGGGCTCGTCAACTGGGCGACGCCCGGCGTTTTGACCAGCACCTGGTTCCGTGCGGCGCAGGCGGGAGAGCTCACGGTGTTTCTGAAAGCCGGCATTGCCGGTGGTGGAACCAGCAAGGTGAAAATCAGTGTGAACGGCGCTTCTTTTACGGTTGGTTTAACGGGCGCGGAAGTAAAAACCTACTATGTCGGGAAAGTAAATGTCGCGGCAGAAGGTTATGTGAAAGTGGATCTGGAAGGTGTCAGCAAATCCGGCTCCTCGTTTGGTGATGTGTCGGATATTCAGATTGGCGGGCTGGCGGCTAATGGAGCGGTTTATGCCAACGACCCTGAGAATTTTTACTGGTCAAGACGAGGGCCGTCGACGCACGTCAATTATACCGTTCCTGCCGGCGATATCGAATACTTTTACAATGAATTGGTCGTGCCCGAGAAGCAGGATCAGATCGGTTCCTTTTTCATGTGCAATGGATTCGCGCACGGCTATTTCGGCGTACAAGTGAAATCAGAAACGGAACGCTGGGTCTTGTTTTCGGTTTGGGACCCGGATGGCGGAACGACCGTGCCCGTTAAATCGGGAGAAGGTGTGGTAACAAAACGTTTCGGTGGTGAAGGTGAAGGAGGGCAAAGCTATTTCATCTATAACTGGAAGGCCGGTAATACCTATAAATTCCTGACCAACGGCAAGCCGGATGGTCATGGAAACACACTCTATTCGGCATGGTTTCGTGGGCCGGAGCATGACAAGTGGCAATTTATGGCCACCTGGAAGCGACCGCTGACGACCACTTATCTGGCCAGAATGCATTCATTCCTGGAAAATTTCATTCCTGAACAAGGTTACCTGGAACGCAAAGGGACCTGGGGTAACCAGTGGGTGAGGGACGTAAATGGCAAATGGACCGAAGTGACTGCCTTCAAGATGGGTGTGGATGCCACAGGCAAAAACAAACAAAGAATGGATTTCGGAGGAGGTGTTGAGAACGGCCGGTTCTTCCTCCGGAACGGCGGTTTCTTTAACACTTATGTGGAAGCGGGAACTCCTTTCACCCGTCCGGCAGGAGGACAGCAACCGCAAGTTGATATCGAAAGTTTACCTTAAAAATGGAGAAAGAATGAAAAAGAATATATTTCAACTCATGATGGCGTTGGTGGTAACCGCTTCTTTTACAGGTTGCTCGGATGATAGGATCGACTACCCCCTGGCTGCCAAAGCCGACCGTTCAGGCTGGGCCATTACGGCAGTATCCAGCGAACAGGGAGATGGCTCGGAAAATACAGGTTTAGCATCGGCGGTGCTGGATGGCGATGTGAACACCATATGGCACACCCAATACGACCCCGACCATCCGGGATTTCCCCATTGGTTTGTCGTGGATATGAAGAAGCCCAACAAGATGATTTCGGTAGATCTGACCGCCCGGCAAAACAACAAGAATGGCTTCACCAAATTCAAACTGGAAGGAAGCGCCAACGGCGAAACATGGACAAATCTCGGGGAATTCAAATTCGTTCCGGCCACCATTACGCCGCAGAGTTTTCCGGTTTCATCAGCCACGGGATACCAGTATCTGAAGTTTACAGCATTGGAAGGGCTCTCTGTGCATACATTCCTGGCCGAAATGGAAGTATTTGTAAATGAATAAACAGCGGTCGGGCTAATTAACGGTCAATGTAAATGGTAGGGTAACGAACAGCATATTTTGCTGCTTGTTACCCTCTTTTTATACCGCGTATTTTCCCGGATTTCAGGTTGTTAATAAATAGTATTGCCTGTGACGGACAGAGTTCAATTTTAGAGAATTTTTATTGAGGAAAATCACTTGAATCGAAAAGCCAAATCAATTCAAATACTTAAATTGGATGAAGCTATTTCATCAGCATTTTGGATATGAAGTTCAGACTAACATTGGCGTCATTGAGCCTGGCATTGGCTGCAACTGCGCAAGGCGTTATGGTAAATCCGGACGGAAGCCATTCGCATATTATGACTAATGGTAACACGTCGATTATCGTTAATTCCAACGGAACGCATTCTACTGCATTTCATAATGGCAACACGTCGATTATCGTCAATCCGAACGGGACGCATTCTACTGCATTTCATAATGGTAACACGTCGATTATCGTCAATCCGAACGGGACGCATTCTACTGCATTTCATAATGGTAACACGTCGATTATCGTCAATCCAAATGGAACGCACTCCACCGCTTTTCGCAATGGCAATACATCAATCGTCGTAAATCCCGACGGGACGCATTCAACTAGTTTCTATAATAGAGCCACTTCTACCGCGCCGCGCTACGACTCCACGGAAGATGAGGAACAAGAATCCCTTACGGAGAGGCCTTATGGCTTCCTGCGCGTGTGGGAGAGAGGTCCGGTCGTACCCGATGGTGCGTTTGTCGATCTGAGCCAATGGAAATCCGGGCCGGTTATCTGGGTCTATCCCAGGAAGTATAAACGGAAGCCAGATCTGTCTCAATAACTTTCATAGCTGTCACTCGCCGGCCGGTGCGGAGAGTACGATCATATAAAATCAGTTATTTAAGAACGCATTGTTGTCGCCATTCCAACCCGTAACCCGCAGAAACTGCTCCCACGTAAGTGCATTCGGGTCTATTTGTCTGCTCCATTGCAGGTCACGGTTTTCACGATAGTATCCGTACTCGAAGGCGTAGGCAACCATCCCTGAAATCTCCCGCACGAGCTCCGCATTGGACGCAAATCCCGGGAAATGCGCGAGTAATTCGTCTGTCGAAAATGCGGAACTGTATGCCGCCTTCCGGCCGGTGGCGCGCGTGAATGTGTCCACCATTTCCCGCGGGGAAATGATATCGCCGATGACCGGCAGCGACTTACCCGCATACATTTCGGGGTTCGATAACAGTGCTAAAACGGCCGGGCCGGTAGCAGTGAGCGGGTCAACAAACGGTGCACGGAAATTTTCGGGTAAATAAATCGGAAACACGAGCGTATCGTCTTGCAGGGTAGGCATATAGAATTCAATCAGGTTGGTGTAAAAGAAAGCCATGTAAATGAATGAGCTGACGACCGGCAACGTGCGGATGTAAGCTTCTATGCGCGCTTTGTCGGTGAAATGAGGTGCAAATAATTTGCCGCCGCTGATTTGATCAACGTTTTCAAGGCTGCTGAAAACGATGTGACGCACGCCTGCATCGACCGCCGCATCAGCCATTTCGCGCCCCAGTTCGAACTCGTAGCTGGCCGGCGGAGCAATGTTGGGCGTCAGCAGGAAAACTCCCTCCGAGCCGCGGAATGCATCGCGGAACGCGTTTTGATTTCCGGGGGCAAGCGGAATGCTCACTAACTCCATCCCTTGCGCAGCCAGGCGGAGCGCCTCAGGTGAGTCGATTCTGCGGGTAATGCCACGTACGCGGTAGCGCCCGCTGGTCAATAGCGTGTGTGCGACGCTGCGGCCCTGTTTGCCCAATACGCCCGTGATGGTTATCAATGGTTTATCCTTGCTCATGACTTATTGTGGAGAAAATTTCTAGGACTATAAAAATGATAGTTGCAAAACTATTGATAGGTTATTAGCTTCGCAATAACTATCCAAATGGATAGGTATACCAAAATCGAATGGGGATGGGAATCGAATGTCAGGGGGATTTTATAAAGGTCAATAATGTGGTGTACCCTTGTACGGTCAGCCTGGCGATGGACCTGGTTGGCGGCAAGTGGAAGGTGGTGATCCTTTATCATTTAAAGAATGCCGCCAAGCGGTATAGCGAACTCCGAAAGGAGCTGCCCGGTATCACCGAAATGACGCTGAGCCTGCAATTAAAACAGTTGGAGGAAGATGGCTTGATTCTCAGGCAGGTTTACGGAGAGAAGCCACCCATTAAGGTGGTGTACAGCCTCACGGAGCTCGGGCAGAGCTTCACGCCGGTGCTGGATGCCATCCTCGCCTGGGGGAATCAGATCGCTTTGGAAAAGGGTGAGTTTGTATCTCATGCCGCCGCTCCGTCCGAGCGTACTCGGAAAGATCATTCATTGGCATGAAACAATCATATCGCACATAGCCCATGACCCAGCGCCCCCGATCGCTTTCAGTGCAAATCATTTCACAAGTAGCGTTGTCTATGGCTGCATTTGCGGCCAATTCGTTGTTGTGCAGGATTGCACTTACCCAAACTGACACAGATCCTGCGGGTTTTACCATGATCCGAATGTTTGCAGGGGCCATAACGCTGGGAACGATCGTTCTCCTGCGCAAGGGCACGCTTCGTAGCAGCGGCAGTTGGCCGGGAGCATTCAGCCTCCTGACGTACGCTGTGGCATTTTCTTTTGCTTATGTAAAATTACCTGCGGGAACCGGGGCGCTGCTCCTCTTCGGGTCTGTACAGGCTACCATGATTATTACCGGATTGTATCAGGGGGAAAATTTCCGCCTGGTGCAATGGATCGGCCTGCTCACTGCATTTGGCGGGCTCATTATCCTTGTCGCGCCAGGCATTCACGCGCCCGACCCGCTCAGCGCAGTACTGATGGCCACGGCGGGAATAGCGTGGGGAATCTATTCGCTTCTTGGAAGAAAGCAAGGCGACCCGCTCACCGCCACAGCTGGCAACTTCCTCAGGGCCGCGCCGTTTTCCCTGTTGCTTATCCCACTGGCGGGTTCTGTCGATTTGCAGGGAGCCATGTTTGCAGTAGTGTCGGGCGCTATCTCCTCGGGAGTGGGCTATGCGATCTGGTACGGCATTTTGCCTTCCCTTAGAGCTACTCACGCGGCGTCGGTTCAGCTGACAGTGCCTGTTATTGCTTCTTCGGCAGCGGTTTTAATTTTAGGTGAAAACCTTACCTTCAACCTCATGATAGCATCGGTTGCTGTTCTGGGGGGCATTGCGCTGGTCATTCTGGGAAGGAACCGCCGCTGATCACCCGCCGTTTCATTGCAGAATTATTCGCTGTGCAAACGGCTTCGCTAGCCAAGCCCTGCCATCGCTTCCTTGTTGTATTTAGTCCGGTATTCCAGCGGGGACAGCCCTGTCAGCCGCCTGAACAACTCGCGGAACGCTTTCAAATCGGAATAGCCGACTTCGTACATTACTTCATAGATAGTCTTTCTGGTTGTTTCAAATGCCTTCTTGGCCGACTCGATTTTGACCCGTTGAGCATATTCCGTAGGTGTATTACCTGTTGCTTTGATAAACCGCCGGTCGAAATTCCTTCTGCCGACCGCAAATCTGGCCGATAGCGCTTCCGTGGAAATTCGTTCATCCAGCTTGCTTTCGATATAGGCCTGAGCCTGCCGCACAACGTCGTCCCCGTGTAGTTTCTGGCCGCTGAAGATGCTGAATGCGGATTGGCTTTGCCTGTCGATCTCTACCTGAAATACTTTGGAGCAGTAAATGGCGGTCTGCCTGTCAAAGTATTTTTCGATCAGGAAAATCACGAGGTTCAGAAATGAATAGCCTCCACCGTTTGTGTAAATGCCGTGCTCATCGGTGATCAGCATGTCGGTTTGCAGGTCCACATTCGGGAACTGGGCCTTGAAAGTATCGGCAAACCGCCAGTGCGTCGAGCACTTCCTGCTGTCGAGCAGTCCGGTTGATGCCAACATAAACGCGCCGCTACACATGGAAGCGACTTCGGCACCCTCTTTGTATTGCTGCACAATCCATTCGGTTAGCAACTTATTTTTTTCCAGGTTCTTGTCGAAACTGTCAGGTACCGCAGGTATCAGGATCAGATCGGTTTTAGCCAATTGCCGGATGGTTGTATGTGTTCTGATTGTCAGTAATCCGTTGCCGAGGTCTGCCTCCTTGTCCAGTCCCACAATCTCGATCCGGTAAGCCGGTTTGTGACCCGCGGCAGTATAATAGGCACTGGCCTCGGTAAACATTTGGTTCGCGCCTACAATGCAAGCCACCGTAGACAAGCTTGTTTGCCCGTCAGGGGCAATGATGCTGATATGTTTCATCGGATTTTTTTAGCAAAGGTACCTGATTTAATTGTCCATATCCACCCGTCAGAATGTCTGAATTCCCCAACCACAGGGGGGCGGATCACACTTACATTTGTGAACTACTTAAAATAAACAGGATGGAAGGGCAAAACTTCAGTACGACAATTCTGGTGGCGGAGTCACCGGTGGAGGTGTTTAACGCCGTCAATAAAGTTCAGGCATGGTGGTCGAAAGCGGCGAAAGGGGACAGTGTCCTGCTGCACGACGAATTTATGGTTGATTTCGGCCGGCATTGGTGGGCACTCAGAATCATTGAAACGGTGCCTGCTGAAAAAGTTGTGTGGCAGGTTACCGGCAGCTATATGCCCTGGAACGGCAACAAACACGAATGGACAGGTACAAGTCTTGGTTTTGAAATCTCCCGGGAAGGCGCGCACACCCGATTACAGTTTACCCATTTCGGCCTTGTGCCACGGTTTTCGTGCTTTGCAGGCTGCTCAAAGGGCTGGACGGGGTATGTTCAGGTCAGCCTGAAAAACCTGATCACTACCGGCATAGGAACGCCTGATTATCCTTATTGACGGTTCTTTCCACAGGGGCATTGGGAATTACTATACGGCATACGACAAATTCATTGACAATCATCAAACCCAGTAAGAAGCTATGTTACTAAGGAACAAGAATGCCGTAATTTATGGCGGCGGCGGTGCTATTGGCGGGGCCATAGCAAGCGTATTTGCAAGAGAAGGTGCGAACGTATTCATTTGCGGCCGGACGCAATCGAAACTCGATATAGTAGCCGCTGACATCGTTGCAGCGGGTGGGGTGGTCGAAACTGCGTTGGTCGATGCGTTCGACCAGCAAGCTGTGCAGGCGCATGCTGATGCAATTGTTGCCAAAGCCGGAGGGATCGACATCGCATTCAATGCCGTTAGCGTGATGCACGACCAGGGTACAATGTTGAAAGACCTGGCATGGGAAGATTTTATGGTACCCGTTGACGGTTTTCTGCGGACGCTTTTTATCACAAGCAAAGCGGTTATCCCGCACATGGGAGGTGAGCGTCCCGGCGTTATACTGACCATCTCCACCCCGGGCTCTAAGATGGCCGCGCCAGGCGTGCTGGGTCACTGTGTAGCGTGCGCCGGCACGGAAGCCTTTTCAAGGGTGTTAGCGGCGGAACTTGCGCCGGAAAACATCCGGGTCGTTTGTATACGGCCGCACGCGATCGCTGACGCGCCTGCGGCGGATTCATATACCAAAGACATTTTCAAAACACAGGCCTCGTACAAAGAGACGGGCGGCGAACAGACCGTAGCGGAATGGTTGCCCGGATCGCCGATGGCCCAGGGAACCCTGCTAAAACGCCTGCCGACGCTCTCCGAGGTGGCAGAAACTGCGGCATTTCTGGCTTCGGATCGTGCCGGTGCCATCACCGCGGCCGTTGTGAATCTCTCGTGCGGCGCAATCGTTGATTGATGCCGGCGGATAGCAAAAACTAGCTACCGGTGGGAAAACGCCTGCTGGTGGTTAGTGCTCTCAGGTTAACTTTCTGGCCCGGCCTGCCCTTTGTTGACAAAAAAATGCATTAGGGAAGCCCTTTCCCTGTCATTTGTGGCCAGCATTCCAATAATGACATACACGGAACCGAGTATCAGGAGTCCTATGCCTAGTGCAAAGTAATTATTGCTTACGGTAGGGGAAAGGAAATAGGCCGCAGCAAAACTGATCGCAGCAAGCAGAATAGGCTTGCCGATACTACCGAAATATTCCAGAAACTTGGCTTTGCAGAGCGGATACACAAACAAACCCCACGCGGGAAGCATCACAGCGACCTTGAACAGCGTCAGTCCCCAGGCAACCCCTTCCAGTCCCCAGAAACTGCCTATCCAAATGCAAAGCGGCATAAATGCCAGCATGCCCACATTCCAGTAGAAGCCCCAGTCGGCCCGACCCCTCGCCAGCAATAAGGCACCGACCGGGTTACCGATGCTGTTGCAAAGCGCGGTTACGGCAAGAATTTGCAAGAAAGGTATCGATTCGGTCCAGGCCTCGCCGAAAAACAGAATAATCAACGGTTTGGCGAGTAAGATCATTGCGGCGTAAATGGGCGCGTTGGCATAGGTGAGCAGGCGCAGAATCTGAATATAGGCCCGTCTTAGTTTTTCAATATCGTCCTGGATTTTTGCCAGCACAGGAAATGCGACTTTGGTCACAATCGGGTTAATGATTTGATAGGGTCTGAATGCGAGGGTTTTGGCAATGTTATAGATCCCCAGCGCCTCCATACCCAGCAATTTTCCGATGAGGAGCGTGTCAAACTGAGAGTTAAAGTAGTTCACCGTTTTTTCGCCCATTTGGAAGAGTCCAAACGAAAAGAAGCCTTCGCTTTTCAAACTATGCCAGTCAAAATCGAGCCTTGGCCTGAATATTCTCAAGCCGTAAACGATCAGTAGCAAGGTAGAAACGAGGGCCTGGATTAAATTGGCGTAAACGAGTGCATAAATGCCGTAATGTAAAAATGCCAGGAGTACAGACGCAAAAAAGCCGCTTGTCTTTCCGATTACATCCCGGATTGATAAAGATTTGAAATTAAGTTCTTTTACCAGAAGTGTTTCGAATTGCTGGCCAAATGGGATAATCAAATAGGTAGCGGATGTCCACCGGATAATGCTGACCAGCTCGGGGCTGTGATAAAAATCGGCAATGAATGGGGTACTAATATATAACGTGATATAAATGGCTACGCCCGCAAAAATATTCAGCCAGAACAGCGTATTGATTTGAGCCTTAGTGACCTTTTGATTGTGAATAATCGCATTTGAAATTCCCATATCCATAAATATCTGGGAAAGTCCGATCACAAAAAGAGCGACCGCCATTAAACCAAAATCCGCCTTATCGATAAATCTTGAGAGGACGACAATTTGTAACAGCTGCATCAGAGAAGTTGCCACGGCTGAAAAAGACGTCCATTTTGCCGCTCCAAATGCTTTTTGTTTCAGTGACATGGAAGATTGTTAAATTTCATAAATATTACTGACCAGGTTCTGATAGTCCTGCTCCACTTTTTCCGCGGAGAAAGCTTTTGCCAGAATCGTTCGATTCGTGATAACCTGGTTTTCAGTTAGTGCGTTCAGGCCATGATGTTGGAAATCATGTTGTAAGTCAAACACATGGATGCCCAGTCTTTTGAAAAATCGGAAGGCGGGATTAGCTCCCGCCATGTAAACACGTGCTCCCAGCCAAAGCATCGCAATGATATTGCCCATTGCCTGTTGCCGGTAATGGTAAAAGATGCCGACTCCACACGTTAATAATATGTCAAGGTATTCTTGCTGTGGCATGAAGCCCAACAGTGGAAATGAGCGTGAGCCCCACAGGTGTCCGGCACTTTGGATGACAGTTTGTTTATAACTGTCGTTATCACCATAAGAAAGCGGAATGTATACCTTTGTATCCTCGTCTAACGACACGTTTTGCAGAAACTGAATGACGTCGAGGTGGTTGGACTCGGGGGAATTGGAGTTGCCGATCAGTATATTTTTGCCGGCAATTTTCTGGTCCATAAAAGCTTCCCCGACATATTGATTCAGATTGAAGAAGGCTGCATCGAAGAACTCACACTTTGTTTCGGGGTATTTCTCTTTATATAGTTCGTAATCTTCCCGGACGTAGGTTACAAAGTAATCTACCTTCCGTTGTGCCGATTCGATCAGGTTCCAGACATTCTTTTTTCCGCGGGTTGTGTAAAAAAGAAACCGGAGCGGTTTGTATTTATTTACAGTCCAGGAAAGGCTTAACCATCGATTTTTTCCGGTCAAATAGGACAGGGTTTCCGGCGCGTACAATACGGGTTCAATTTTCGGCAGCATATACATGTCGTAACCCCAGACGACCCAATATAACTTCACTTTTTTGCTCATTCCGAGAATAGCGGACGCGAAAAGCGAGCTAACGGAATGAGCTATGATCCCCATGACGCCCGGTGTGCTGGTTACATGATCGTCTAAATTCTCACGTTCATAAAAAAAATTGCAGGTAAGTTCGGGATTACTGATAAACCGATAACCCTCCTTATCCTTATCCGCCTTGAACACAAGGTATTTATTCTTACCGGGATTTACTTTCTCGAAATTCTTAATGGTATTGTCACAGAACTTCTCGTCGTGCATCAAGTGCAGTATCATGCAGAAAAGCGATTTTGGTAGAAGCCCAGTATCAGGTCAGCAATTTTGAGTACATCTGCTGTTTCCAGTTCGTAGAACAGCGGCAGGCGGACCAGGCAATCGGCGTAACGGTCGGTTTGCGGCAGGGCCCTTCCGTCATGTTTATCTGCGTAAAATTGTGATTTGTGCAATGATAAATAATGGAAAACAGATAAGATCCCATTGTCTTTCAATAGCTGGATCAGGGCGGTCCGTTCATCGAGCGAGTTGCAGACCAGGTAAAACATATGCGCATTGTTGGTTGCGTACGCGGGGATATACGGCAGCTGCACGCCGTAATGGGCAAGCGTGGCGAGCTTCTCGTGGTAGAGGTCCCAAATTGCCTTTCTTTTGGCCTGAATGTCATCCAGGTGTTCGAGTTGTGCGAACAGAAATGCCGCTATGATATCCGACGGCAGAAACGACGACCCGATGTCGACCCACGAGTATTTATCGACTTGTCCCCTGAAAAATTGGGACCGGTTCGTCCCTTTTTCCCTGATGATCTCTGCGCGCTCTATCATGCCGGGCTCATTGACCGCGAGCATGCCGCCTTCGCCTGAAATGATATTCTTGGTTTCATGGAACGAAAACCCTCCCAGGTGGCCTATGCGGCCAAGCGGTTGGGAATTGAAGTAGGAATCGATGGCCTGAGCGGCATCTTCAATCACAAACAGGCCGTATTTTGCGGCCAACTCCATAATGGGCCCCATGTCGCAGGCAATTCCCGCATAGTGAACCGGCAGGATCACCTTGGTCTTTTGGGTAATCAGCGCTTCAATTTGCGATACATCCATATTGGGATGATCAGGCAGGCAGTCTACGAACACAATTTTAGCCCCTCTTAGCACGAACGCATTGACGGTCGATACAAAGGTGTAGGAAGGGGCGATAACCTCGTCGCCTGGCTCGATGTTTACCAGGATAGCGGCCATTTCCAGGGCGTCGGTACAGGAGGTTGTCAGGAGAGATTTCTGAAAGCCGTACCGTTCTTCAAACCAGGAATGGCACTTTTTTGTGAAAATTCCGTCACCGGAGATTTTGCCGGACAGAACTGCCTGATAAAGGTAATGAGCCTCTTTTCCTGTCAGATATGGTTTGTTAAATGGAATCATCATAATATGGACTTAAATCCCCGCGAGGCGTTTTTTAAAGTTTGTGGTTTTTGAAATCACCTGCATATGCAGTGACGGTGAGGACGGTAAAATCATACTCTGTTCAGATCGGCGAAAAATCGCCAACATGACGCGGAGGCTTATCCGGAGTGGACTCACAAATATCTCGACATTCCAAAATGAGTGGCCTTAAAGTGCAGCTTGTTGTAAAACGGGACTGTCTCCTGATAGCAATCGAGAATTACCTTGTAGCAGCCGGCCGTTTTGCAATAGTCGGTGAGATGTGTTATCAGCAAATCTCCAAATCCTTTTCGCCTATATTGTTGATCCACAACGATATCTTCAATGTGGCCGGATCTTCCTCCACGGATTTTATATTCGATGATAACACTGCCGTAGCAGACGATTTTGTTGTCGGAAATGCCTACAACTGCATACGCATTGGAACAGGAAGCGAGCTTTTCCCAGCTATCTTCGATATCGATTGCGTCCACACCACCAGGGAATTCGGACAATTGTTCGAGTAGCAAACAAACGGAGTAGGTATCTTTTTTTTCGAGCGGACGAAAGACTAAGTTGTGCGGCTCTGTGATCAGCATGTGTTTAGCGATTAATCTGGTAGTTTCAAATTGAGGCTGAAAACTATCATTTTATTGGAAGAAGTCCAAGTGAGGGCGTTCGGGCGGTTGTTTAGAAGGGTTTGAATTGATTTGGTAAGTGTGTCATAAGTTGTTAAAATTAAGTTAGTTACATGATTTGTCGCTTGCGCTTGATGCCTCCCTTATTTTCAAGCGCCTCATTGATCGGGCAGGGAGCAAAATGGGCAGAAATCCCGATCTGCTACAAACGTCAGAATGCATGTAAAAATTACAATCGATGATCCTAAAATTCGAAACGCTGTCACAATTCTCTGGCAGCAAAGTCAGTATCATTTCGCAGGAGGTGACTTAAAACAATTATGGCTCCTTTCTGCCCATTTTCCTGCCTAAACCTGCATCTCATGAAATACAACACGTTGATCGTCGCTGCTTGCTGTTTTTTGGGGTTGTCCAATGACCTTTTTGCCCAGGAGGACCTTTCGGTTTACGGTTATTGGAAGTACCATCAACCCGTAGCGGATCAGCTTTTATACAAATCACTCAGTGAAAGGGCGTTTTCGCAGCTGGATAAACGTGAGGCCGCGGTCTTATCCCTCACCACAAAAGAGCAGTGGCGGAAACGGCAGGCGGATGTCCGCGCCAAGCTCGCAAGGGCCGTCGGACCCTTTCCTGAGAAAACACCATTGAACCCGGTCATCACGGGGAAATTGAAAAAGGAAGGCTTTTCGGTAGAAAAGCTGTATTTCGAATCCCGCCCTGGTTATCACGTCACAGCCGCGATGTTCCTGCCCGATAAAAGGCAGGAAAAAGGCCCAGCGATCATTTTTTGCAGCGGCCACAGCGAAAATGGTTTCCGCAGCGAAGCCTATCAGCGTTTGATCCTGAATTACGTCAAAAAAGGCTTCATCGTATTGGCTTTCGATCCGATCGGGCAGGGCGAACGCATACAGTACCAGCCTGACGAGTTGAAAAAGGGTGCAACAGGCGAGCATTCCTATGCCGGCGTGCAGTCATTTATATCCGGGCTTCCGCCGGCCAACTATTTTATTTGGGATGGCATTCGCTGCGTGGATTATTTACTGACAAGAAAGGAAGTGGATCCCGCGCGTATCGGCATAGCCGGGCGGTCGGGCGGGGGAACCCAAAGCGCGTATATCGCGGCAATGGATGATCGGATCGCGGCGGCCGCTCCCGAATGCTACATCACCACATTTGACAAGCTGATCCGCTCGAATGGCCCGCAGGACGCCGAGCAAAACCTGATGTATGGGCTGGCTGAGGGAATCGATATGGCCGACTTCCTGGAAGTGCGTGCACCAAAACCCGCATTAATTGTCGCCACTACCCGGGATATATTTGCTATTCAGGGGGCCAGAGATAGTTATCATGAGGCCAAAAGGGCGTACAAGGCTTTCGGGAAACCAGAGCAAATACAAATGACGGAAGATGATGCAGGCCATGCTTCTACCCCTAGAAACAGGGAGGCTTCCTAAGCATTTTTTCAAAAGTACCTTCATAATCCCGGCAGTTCCGCCGATTTGGAGGTGCAATTGCTAACCGACGAGGAGTTGCATGCAACGCCCGGCGGGCGTGCCATCGGTGCCCTGAGGGGTGAAACTATGTTTTCCTTAAATGAAAAGCGTGCAAAAGAGCTTGCGGAGAGGAGAAGCAAGGCAAAGCCGGCTGCGAATTTTTCCGATGAGCTAAGGAAGAAAATCATTGCTGTTTCCGGATTTACGAAGCCGGCGGGTAAAACAGACGTAATTTTCTCGGGCAGGCTGCACCGCCCCGGTTATGCCGTCGAGAAATACCTGGTGAAAGGAGGCGGCGATTACCACCTCCCGGTTCTCTGGCTGAAACCTGCCCAAAGTACCGGGAAGACCGTCCTGTTGCTGGATGATCAAGGCAAAGCGCAGGCGGCGCAGAAAGACAAACTGGCCGACCGGTTGGCGAGCCAGGGTTATGAGGTGGTTATGCCGGATCTGAGCGGCATCGGCGAACTCGGAAGCGGGTTCATTAATGGTGGCGATTCGGTTATTGAAGGTGTTCCGCTGAATCTGTGGTTTTTTGGCATGCTAACGCACAAAAGTCTGGTGGCAACCCGTGCGGAGGAAATCATGGTTCTCGCAGAATTTATCAGAAAAAACGGCACCGCAGGAGCCGTTATGACAGCGGCCGCGGTGGGAACGCTGACCTCCGATTTACTGCACGCGGCCGACATTCAAAATCCTTTCGACAAACTGGTGTTGGTCCAGCCGCTGATATCGTACCAATCCATTGTCGAGGAAAGGCTTTACAAACCCGGCTTCGCACTTTCGGCCGTGCCCGGCGCATTGGCCGAATATGATCTTCCGGACCTGGTGGAAACGCTTTCCGGAAAAGGTATACTATTGATCAACCCAATTACCGCTGCCGGGAAGGAGGTAAACCAGCAGCGGGCGGATTCCATTTACCAGCGGGCATTGAAGCAAAAACAAGGGGCCGGGTTGAGCGTGCAATGCGGGCTTCGACACGAGGAAATGCTGGAATCCGCCCTGTCGTGGATCAAATAGGTGTCATCAGCAGGAGAATGCTGAAATCAGTTCAATGGCTTTACGGGCCATTCGGCCAGCGCTTTTGTGGGCGCTACATCACGCGACCCGGATAAGTACGCGGAAAAGCTATGACGGCTGCCCGCAGCCAATTTTGCTTCGAAACCCACGAATGTCGTTCCCGGATTAGGCGCGTCGTAATCGTGCGGGGGTGTGGTAGGCCATGTGCGGATACTGATCGGAGTTTGCGTATCGAAAATGAGTAACATTTTCTTTCCATTCTGCGAAAGCTCCACGGTTTTCCCGTCGACAATGCGGACGTCGGCGCTGGTGAGCATGTTCCAGCGCATGACAGTTTCCTTTTGGCCGCATTCGATCTCGTCCCGCACTACTGCGTACCGCTGGTCGATAATCCCCAGTCCGCGCCGGACGCCTTTGGCCTGATCCTGGTACATTTCCGATAAATCAGTGATCACCATTTTATTCGGGCCTGCTTCGGTGGCCCCGTCGATCCTGGCGTAACCTTTTGCGTTGGTCAGCCGGCCGTCAAATGAGAGCACGTTGTGGGCGAAATTGTTCAAGCGGAACACTTCCCATCGCTGCGAATTCTGCGACCGGTTCCAAAGGTCCACACCTTTGGATTCGAGAGAGTTGTAGTCCTGCATGCCGAAGTCCATGGCCCACCGCTCGCCCAGCGCGTCCATTACAAACGATCCCACGTCCATATGCGCGTGGTTCACGGCCGGCGAGCCTGCTTTCACGCCGAGAAATACGGCATTGGGATTTTCCCAGGAGCTTCGCATGAGCGCTACCGGTGAGGGGCCCTGGCCGGCCCAGAATGTTCGGGTCGGCGCATGCACAGCCGAAAGCTCCGTTTGCGTGCCCCAGATCAGCAATGCAGGCAGGATACGGTTTTTGACTTCTGTCTGGCCGGGTGCGGAAAGCAGCGTTTTCTGTCCCCACAGCAGGGAAGGATCCTGGGTTTTTTGAGCAAACCAGAACAAGGCAGGAGTGAGGCCTTCTTTCAAGCCGCTGTCGCCCCAGTTATGGGCCAGGCCTGTCGGCCCCACCAAATGCTGCATGAATGAGCCGGTTTTTAAAAATCCATCGGAAGCGGAAAGCCCGAAATCTGTTCCCAGCGCCTTTTCCAATGCGGATATCAGCAGCACATTGAAGCTCGTCCCATACCCCCAGTAACTGAACCCCTCGGGGTAGGCACCGTCGGGTTTGTAGGAGTGGAGCATAGCCTTCGGTACGGATCCGACGGCCCTTTTCACGATCTGTGCGGCAATGGCAGGTTCATGCTCGGCGATCGCCAGTGCCCCAAAAGTGATCCCGGCGTTACAAACCTGGTTCCAGTTGTGCTCGGCGGACAAAAACCAGTTGTAAGTTTTGTCCAGCGAAGGATTAATGCCCTTTGCGAGTATGGCTTCGCGCAGACGTGCACGTGTAGATTCACTCAGCTTCTCAAACAGCCAGTCGTAGCCGATCGCCACGGCCATGGTCATTTCGGCTACATCCAGAAAATGGGTAGGGTTCCAGTCTTCGAAAGCGGCTACTGCGAGCAGCTCCTTTTCGGCCCTGCTGAGGTATTTTTGTTCGCCGGTGGTACGGTAGGCATAGGAAAGCATGAAAACGCGCCGGAGGCATTCCCGGGATTTGTCCAGCAGGCGTTTGCCGATCTTGATCCGTTCCACCGGCGCGGCGTCCAGCAGGCGATCGCATTCTTCGAGCATTGCCTTGTGCACGGTTTGCCATTGCGGGTATTTTCCTATTTGTGCCATCAGCGCCTTTTCCTCACCCTTCAAAAGTAGGAGTCGGGGATGGTCTTTTTGGCGTGTTTGGAGTATCTGAATGCTGTTCGCAGCGGGCTGTGCGACGAGCCGGATCAGCATAAATAGTTGCAGGGTGATCAGTATTGTCAGCGCTCTTTTCATAATGAATGTAGTGTATTGATTTAAGAAACATCCGGCCGGTATGCCGGCCGGCCGGATGATACTATGCTAAAAGGTTACTCCCAGCCGGGGTTCTGTTTGATTTTCGGGTTCTGGGCGAGCGTGTTCAGCGGGATTGGCCAGAGATAATGCTTCTTTTCATCGAAAACCGGTATTTCGTAGTCGGTGCCCTTGTACACGGCAATATACTCCTTGCCCGAAACAGGGTCTACGTCCGATTTCATGGTGGTGCCGGCGAAGCGTTTTTTCGCCGCATCGTTCCAGCGGACACCCATCGCGGGTATTTCCAGTTTTTTGCCCTGCTTCCAACGGATCAGGTCGGCGTAGCGGTGGCCCTCCATGAAAAGCTCGATCCGGCGTTCGCGCCTGATTTCGGCGATGATCGGTGAGATCCCGTCTTTCGTGTAGCGCGGGTCTACCGGAACCTTGGATAGCAGCAGGTGCGGCATGCCTACCCGGTCGCGGAGCTTGTTAATAGTTTTGTCAAGGTCGGCCTGGCTAATGGTGCCCAATTCGGCTGCCGCTTCCGCGTAAATCAGTAATGCTTCTCCCAGGCGAAGGGTAATGGCCGGTGACTCGCCGGTGTTGTAGGCCTTTCCAATCATATCATCGGCATTGTAATGCTTGATAATGTGGTAACCCGTAGTCGTTTTAAAGCCTCCGCCCGGCATACCTTCCAGCATGGGATAGGCGCGTCCGTCGGCCAGGTGGTATTTGTAAAGCCCGGTATCCTCCGGGTGCAGAATTGTCTGGCGGAGGCGTGGATCGCGGTTTTCAAAGGTGCTTTCAATCGTTTCGTCGCCCTTGTACAGCGGCGATAGGGTAATGGGCAGGCCGTCCGTACACAGATAGTCTTCCACCAGGCTCTTTGTCGCGCCGCCGGTGTAGCTGAAATATTGTTGGACGTGATTATTAATGACCCCGGTTTTATATTTTCTCCAATAAATCACCTCGGAGTTTCCGGCCAGGTCCAGTATCCGGTGATAAGCATTGTAGTCGCTTTGGGGCTTGCCTGTGTTATAGAGGCGATAGGGGCCGGTATCCATCAATTCCGCGGCTGCTTTGGCGGCTTCTTCGAGCCACATTTTGGAATCACCCGCTCCATGGTATTTATTGAAGGTTCCCTCGTAGAGGCACACCCTCGCTTTGACCAGCAAAGCTCCCCAGCGGTTGATCCTGCCGGGCGCATTGCCGTCACCCCAATTGTTAGGGAGCTTCTGACTGGCGAAATTCAGGTCTTCGAGTACCTTCTGCATGGCTTCCGCGCGTGGCGTGCGGGCGGCATAAAGTTCCTCCGAATCGATCGTAAGCTCTTTTTCGACGAAGGGTACGTCGCCGTATTTCTGCACCTTATCGGCGTAGAACCACCCCCGGAAAAGCCGTGCCTCGGCAATGTATTTGTCTTTCACAGCCTGGCTCACCTTGGCGTGGTCGTAATTAGCAAGCCCTACGTTGATTGCCCTCACGAAATCCCAGCCCTGGTAACCAAACCAGTCGGGGCTGGAAGGTACATTGTATTTCCCGGCGCGTATTTGCTGGAAAAAGTTGTGTCTCGGCTCGCGCGGGGCCATATTATCAGAAAGCTCGTCGATGGACCAGATATTGCCAAAGTGACTATCGAAACCCTCGGTATGGCCCATCATAATGGGGATCTTCCAGTCGTTGCGTGCGATATTGTAAAGGCTGTTGTTGTAAACTGCCAGGTCATTTTCGGTATTCCAATAGGTTGCATTGGTAATTTTGTCGATCGGCGTCCGGTCAAGAAATTCATCATTACAGCCTGCCAGCAGCAGCAGCGCGAGGGCCGTCAGGGATTTTAAGAATATATCTTTCATAAGGATTTGATTTAATAATCGATGGAATCATTCGCTATTTACCGGCGGCTTAAAAGGATATGTTAATACCGATCGTGCCGATACGCTGCATGGGATATTCGATGGTCGGGGTCCGGATCGTTTCAGGATCGAGGGGCTTGCGGATTTTCGAGAATTCGAAGAGGTTCATTCCCGACACGAATACCTGGGCGCGCGAAATCCCGATCCTGCCCGTCAGGTCGTACGGCAAAGTGTAGCTGAGCATGATATTCTTGGCGCGCAGGTATGAGGCGTTCTGAACGTACCTGGATTGCGGTAGAATGTTCTTTTTGTCACTGGTAGAAATGTGTGGGGCCGCGAAGTAGGCATCCCGGTTGGTTTCTGACCACGTGTCGGTGAGGTAATACTTCTCTACGTGCCCTGCGTTGAAGGGATAAAACCAGTTCCAGTTTCCGTTATTGGGCAGGTAATCCGCTTTTCCGACACCTTGGAAAAATGCGGTAAGACGTAACCCTTTGTAGCCGATGCTCGCGTTGATCCCGTAGGTGTACCGGGGCGAAGAGTTGCCTATGATCTTGTAGTCACCCGGGTTGCCCAGGGTATTATTGCCTGAGCTGATGATGCCGTCGCCATTCAGATCGGCATATTGAATGTCGCCTGCCCGCCAGTTGTTGCCCAGCCGCGACTGGTTGGGAGCAGCGGCCACCGCGTCGGCCGACTGGAATATCCCCACGGTTTGGTATCCCCATATTTCACCCAGTTTCTGGCCTTCGTAATAAATCCCGCTGCCTTCATTGGGCAATGCGCCGGAGGGGTTGCGGAACTTGGTGATGGTTGCACTGGCATCGGAAAGGGCCAGGGTCACATCGTAATTCCAGTCGGTTTTGATCTTGTCCCGCCAGGTAAGGGATAGTTCCCAGCCTTTGGTGCGCAGGTCAGCCGCATTTTCCTGAGGGGCTATCGTGCCCAGAATGTCCGGATAGGCCACGTTCATCAGCATTTTCTTGGTGTCGCGGGTGTAAAGGTCGAATGACATATCCAGCCGGCTTCTCAGGATCGTCAGGTCGAGGCCGATGTTTTTGGAGGTGACCGACTCCCAGGTCAGCGTCGGGCTCACAAGGCCGGCTGCCGAAACATAGGGGATCAGCGAGCCTGCGAAAATGTAGGGAGCTTGTCCGGAGCCCATCGTCGAGACCGACGGGTAGTAGATTTGGGCGCCCGTACTGCGGTTCTGGATGATCTGGTTTCCGAGCGTTCCGAAAGAGCCCCTCAGTTTGAGGTTATCGAGCCAACTATTGGTTGCGGTCATAAAGTTTTCGTTACTAACCCGCCAGCCGGCCGAGAAGGAGGGGAAAAAGCCAAACCGGTCGTTTTTAGGAAAGCGCGATGTGCCGTCGTAGCGGCCATTGAATTCGAGCAGATACCGATCGCCGTAGTTGTAAGCCACGCGGTAGAATACCCCCCGCAATGCTACCTGCGACCGGCCGCCCAGCGTCTGCTGCGTGCCGGTGGTCGTGCTCAGGTCGGGCACCTGCGGGGTGATCAGCGACCGGGCCTGTGCTGTGGCAGACTGGTAGTTGCCCATTTCCTGGTTATAGCCCACCAGCGCCATCAGCTGATGTTTGCCCAGATTTTGAAAAGTATATTCCGCAAATGTATTGAGCACATAATACCGGTTGTAATCGTTGACGTTCTTGATCCAGTCGTCGCCGCTAAAACCGTAGCTGATCGGATTAGCTTCTTTCAAATCCTGCGATACGATCTCCACCTTGCTCTGGACATCCTGGTAGACATTGTTGTAGATGTTGTAAGAGAAATTACCCGTGATTTTCAAACCGGGCAGGGGAGTGAGCACCGCTTCCTGCGATAGCCACAGATCGTTTTTGGTGAAAGTTTCGCGTCCGCCATCGAGCAGGTACGGGAAAAAGTTCGTTCCGCCGAAGTACTTCCCTATCAAAGGCGCATATTTATCGTGATCTCCGGGTGTCATATAGGAGGGCAAATCCGGAAATTGTATCGCCTGCAAGGGGTTCACCCTCGCCAGCGAATTGATGTTTACGTCCCAGTTGTAGAAGTGGGGTTTGTTGCTGTTTTGCGAGTTGAAAACTACTTTTTCGGAGAGGTTAAGCCATTTGTTGACCTGAAAATCCGCCTTCATCAGGATGTTGTACCGCTTGAACTTCTCATTGTTGTAGCGCAGGTAACCGTCCTTACTGTACCGCCCGAACGAAAAGAAGAATTTCGACTTCTCACTGCCTCCGGAGATCGACAAGTCCTGTTGGTTGGTAGGCGCGTAGTTGGTCATGATTTTCTCCTGATACCGGTTGTAGCCGTAGTATTGAAGTGCGCCGTCCACCACGCCCCATTCGTTTTCGGGGATCGGGTTTTCGGAGTATTTCTTAACGGCCGTCACGAACTGGTCGTTATAGCTCGGTGCGCCCAGTGTGCGGATGTTGGCCGCATTGCGCGCCAGCACGAACTGGTAGGGGTCGGTGACCACATCCATGTTGAAGATCGGTTTGGCCAGGGAAAACTGGGTGCCGAAGTTCACCAGCACTTTCCCGGACTTGCCGCTTTTAGTGGTCACGAGCACCACCCCAAATGCAGCGCGGGCGCCGTATATCGCCGCGGCGGAGGCGTCTTTCAGCACGCTGATGCTCTCGATGTCGTTGGGGTTGATCCGGTTGATATCCATCGGTACATTGTCTACCAGGATCAGCGGAGCCCCGCCGTTGATCGATTCATAACCTCTGATGTTGAACGTGGGCGATTGGGCCGGGTCACCGTTGCGGACCGTAATGTTGAGGTTCGGTATTACGCCCTGAAGTCCCTCGCCGGTGTTGGCAATTGGGCGGTTTTCGATGCGCTTGGCATCCGCGACGCCCACCGCGCCGGTCACGTTCACTTTTTGCTGGGTTCCGTAACCTACCACGACCACCTCCGTCATCAAACGATCCTCGACCGCCATGTTAACGGTGATGCCTGTACGTTTGCCAACGGCTATTTCTTGCGTCGCATAGCCTACAAAACTGAAAACCAACGTCTGGTTTTCACCCGGGACGTCGAGTTGAAATTTGCCTTTCGTGTCGGTAGTAGTGCCATTGGCGGTCCCTTTTACCACGACGCTTACGCCCGGGAGCCCGGAGCCCGATTCATCGAGCACCAATCCGGACACGGGTTGGGCAATGGCCGGTACGCAGATCGCGATAATGCCTATCAGGGCACACGCCAGGCCGGCAAAACGTTTCCGGGCAAATCTGAATGGTGAGTAGAGATGTTTTTTTTTCATAAACTAATCGTTAGGTGTAGTTGAAAAAAAACTAAAAAAAGTGCATTCAACCCGATGGAGGTCAGGTTGTCGTCAAGACGGGACTCTTCGGGTCACCGACGAATTCCGTCCGGGCCCGGTACTATGCTTGCAGATAAATATGAACTACAAAGTATTTCGAGGCGCAGGATTTACTGATATTTTTTATTGAAAAAAGCCAAGTTAATATTCGGTAGTCACTCGTAAGCGAAGCAGAAGCTTTACTGAGCGAACGGAATGCGGGTGTGGCGAAATGGGTTTAATGAATAGAACTGTTATCGGACAACGTATTGTGCTTTAATTTCAGATGGTTTTGCGATTGTTTCTGAAAATCGCCCGGTGTTTGGCCGGTCTGTTTCTTCAAAAACCTGCTGAAATAGGGCCGGTCAGAAAAGCCGAGCTAGAATGCGATTTCCTTTATCGTATGTTCGCTGTGAATGATCATCCGTTTTGTTTCAAGAATAAGCCTGTCGTGTATCAGCTGCATACCCGTTTTATCTAGCTTTTCTTTGAGGATTTGGTTGAGGCGCTTTGAGCTGATGTCCAGTTTCGCCGCGTAAAAGTCGGTGTTGCGGATATGGAGGTAATTGCTTTCCAGCAGCATTAAAAAATCATACACCCTTTTTTGATGAATATCATGTCCCGTAAATTCCTGCTCTTTCACTTTGATCAGTTTCAATAGGAAAACCTTCAATATGGCTTTCAATATCACCAAATTATCTCCGGATTTCTGGTATTCGCTTTGGAGCAGTTGATAAACATTTCCCAGATCTGTGGCCGCCCCGGTGTCGAGCCGCAGACACGAAAACTCTCCTTGCACATTGAGAATCTTGAAAATATCCAGCAAAAATTCCTTGTCGTCCTCGTCGAGAAAATCCTTTTTTGAAAGATAGCAGCTCGCCGTTTTTGCCCGCCTTGTTCAGCTGATGCACGCGGTCGGGCGGTATGAGGTAAATCCAGTCCCCTTTGATGTCGAAGCCGGGTGATTTAGTGTCGTGCAGCGGATCTTCATTCTTTAACCAGACAATCTCAAAGAAGTCGTTTCGGCCCGGATCGTCCAGGTAACTCGGTGGGCAGTTGTAGCTGGGGTGGCTTTTATTGTATCCAAATTTCGGTACTAAATTTGGGACTTTCCGATGACAAATATTTGCTATGTACTTCGCTGTTCTGATTCACTAATTTTACCTTATGACATCCAGGATCATTATTTTCGACGATAATCAGGAAAGGCTCAACAGCGTGGCCATGCTACTGAACCTGTCGTCCGCATTCACCTGTACCGGCATGTTTGGGAATGCCAATAACCTGTTGGCGGATATCACCGCTTCCAGGCCGGACCTTGTCCTGATGGACATCGATATGCCGGGCGTAAACGGCATTGAAGCGACCAAAATGATACGGACCCATTTTGACGCGCTGCCTGTGATCATGCAAACCAATTTCGAGGATGACGAGCGGATTTTCGATAGCCTCCGGGCAGGTGCCAACGGATATTTGTTGAAAAAAACATCTCCGGAAAGGTTTCTGGAAAGTTTAAAGGAAGCCTTCGACGGCGGGGCGCCCATGACGGGCAGTATCGCCACCAGGGTGCTGCGGTACTTTGCTTCCGAAACGGCGGCCAAAAAAGACTACAAACTCACCGAGCGCGAGAAGCAGATTCTGGCCTTTCTCACGCAGGGATACAGCTACAAACTGATCGCCGCCGAGTGTAGTATCTCTTACAATACCGTTAATAACCACATCCGAAATATCTACGATAAGTTATATGTCAACAGCGCCACGGAGGCGATCAGCCTGGCTATCCGGGAGCGGCTGGTTTGATAGCCTCTAAATCATCGATCCCGCCCCCACAACAAATGCTGTTCGGGAGCGGGATCGATGCATTCAGTTAAACGTGCAATTGATCAATAGCTCAGCTTGCTGATCGTGCCATCCTTATAGCTCACCAGGTAGTAGGTTTTTTCGCCGTAACGTACAATGTCGGTAGGCTGCGAAAGGCCGTCGAGCAGCGTGTTGCCATTTTCGTCCAGGACTTTACCGGTTCCCGCCGTGAAGCCCATTCCAAATGTGCCGTGCTGAATCACGATCGGTTTGTTGTTCACAGAAAGCGTGATGCCAATCAGCGTGGTGAAGTTGGTTTTGTATTCACTTACTACTCCCGCCGGTGTTATCTGGTAGATTTTGGCAGCACCGGCGGTAAAGGGGACGCCCGTCAATATGCTCACCAGGAATTTACTCCCATCGTAAACAATGCCCGTGGGTACGGCATCCTTGCCTTCGGCGGTTTTAGGAAGCGTGGCGAATTCGCTCAGTTCTCCCGTGGCCTGATCCCGTTTGATAATGGCGTTACCGCCGGCGTCGACAATGTACAGGTTATTGTCGGGTCCGAAAGCCAGTTCAAATGCATTGGAATTGACGGGGTTGGTGTATTGCTGTTTTTCTACAAAACCACGGATATCATGCGACGGAATAGCTGCAAGACTCACCGGAGCATCGCCCGGTTTGAATGCAGAAACGTCGGCAATGTAAAGCTTGCCGTTGACGCCGTGCAGGAAATACAATTTGGCGTCTTTGTAAAGCAATTTGCTGGGGCCTTCCACGGATCCCAGGTTGGTAATCGACTTTAAACCAGCTACAAACACGGTTTTCTGTCCCGATGGGGTGATCATGGCAATGCTGGCGTCGTCGTTGTTGTTGCCCGTTCCGGCTTCGGTCACCCAGATGTTCCCGCTCTCGTCGAGGGCGATGCCGATCGGCGCT
The DNA here is from genome assembly GCF_019924045.1 of Dyadobacter fermentans. GTDB lineage: Bacteria > Bacteroidota > Bacteroidia > Cytophagales > Spirosomataceae > Dyadobacter > Dyadobacter fermentans_A. The sequence continues at coordinate 184,199 of NZ_JAHXBN010000007.1, forward strand.
TTCAGTTGGCTTACAAATGGTGCGGATTGGAAACGCATGGGCTCCTCGATGGGCTGTGCGTGGTCTGTCACGCAGCTTGTTGAGCAGATCGCCAGGGCGAGTACGGTAAGGGAAAGGATTACTTTTTTCATGTTTTTGAGATTAGGTAAAACAAAAAAGCGCGTAGTTGACTGCCGTCATGTGTGTACAGCGTTGGAGGCAAATGGAAAGAAATGGGTGCTTATGTCCGTCGAAATTGACAGCGCAAAACAAGGAAAGCAATGACCGTGGCGCAATAGCAAATTCTTGCTATGTATCCGCTGAAAGTCTGACGGTTAATAAAAAGTAACCGCGATTTGATTAATGTGAGACTTTTTGCCGTATACTGCCCAATTGTTCTCCTGAACCTGCTGATCTTCCCTATGCCACGCGAATTTTCGACTTTCAAACTTTTTGGGATTCCCGGAAAGACGCTTCTTTTCATGGTGTTTTTCCGGGTATTTCAAAGTGCCATGGCGCAGGCCCCGCAAACGCGGGTGAACATCCAGTTGCTTGGGCCGGAGCAGGGGTTGCCCAGCCGAAATATCCGTTGCCTCGCGCAGGATGGCCGGGGCTTCATCTGGGTGGCGACCGGGCAGGATCTCTGGCGTTACGACGGGTACACATTTCAGGATTTCACAGAAACCCTCACCGGTTCGATCGGCAGCAGCACGCTGATCAACCAGGTAAGGACGGCGGCGGACGGTAAAGTTTGGGTGGCGCACAACAATGGTTTCAGCATTATCGATCCCGTTCAGCTTACCTGCAAAACCGTCGATCCGTCGAGCAGTATCAAGGGGGCGGATGTGAGACAGAACCTGAACATCTTTTTTGACAAAACCGGGGATGCCTGGCTCGCTATCCCGAGGGGCAGGCTGATGAAGGTTAGTAACGAGGGCATTCCGGCAGCCGTTTACATGCCGTCGGCGGGTTCTTTACAAGCTGTTTCCGCTGAAAATCAGGTTGTCCGTTTTTTTAGTGATCCTCAAAATAACCGCTATGCATTCAGTGGCGGGGTTTTTCTGGATGTCCTTGATCAGAGAGCGAAGTTCATCCGGCGGATCGGTCTGGTGTCGCAAGGGCCTGACGGCCAATTACTTTCGGTGTTCAGCATTGTGCAGCAAGACCCGCAGACATTGCGCATTTACTATCGGCAAGGCGCAGGGAATCGGTTTCTGATGCGTAAATATTCTTTTGCCAGTCAGACATTCGGTCCGCTGACGGATATCGATACCCCCATAGCTCCGGATCTGATTACGCCAGATCAAAAAGGAAATGTATGGTATAAATCGGCAGAGCAAATCGGGTTTTTAAATCAACGGACAGGCGTATTTACCGACCTGTCGGCCCGGTTGAAACAGAAATCGGGGGCTCATACCTTCCTATTTGCCTCCCTGGTAAGCTCTGATGGCAGTTTCTGGATATCGTGCGTAGATGGTCTTTTCAAAATCACATTGACGGACGAGGTATTCCGGAAATACCTGAGCGTGCCGCTGGAAAAGCCGGGTGACATTGGCAGCAGCATTCGCGGCATTACCGAGGACCCGGCGGGGAGAATCTGGGCGTGTTCCTACGGTTATATGGCTTATGGCGTACCCAATTTGCTCCATCAGATCGACCCACCAACCAACAGGGCCAGGCATATGGCGCTGAAACGGCCCAGGAACATTCCCGGCGATGCCGTAATCCCCTATAAAGTACTGTTTGCCGGCAACGATGTTTACGCGATTACGGATGGCCCCCAGTTTATCAAAATCAATCCTGAAAAGGAGGATTACCTCCCGGTGAAGTTTCCATTCGTCAGCGGCCGGGGGTTTACGTCCTTTTTCAAACTGGATGAACACACTTTCTGGATGGGTACCTGGGGCGGAATGGCGATGATCGACACGCGGGATATGAAACCGGTTTTGTTCAATGAAAAGGAGGGCAGGTATATTAAGAATGAGCGCGTGAACTACTTCATGCCGTGGTCGGGGAATCGTATTTTGGTCAGTACTACCAATGGCTTGTATGTTTTGAACCGCGATGCTACGATACACGCGCATTACGGGCAATCTGCGGGAGACCAAATCAAACTGCCTGCTTTGCAGCTGTTTCACACCGTTTGGTACGAGCATGCATTGTGGGCAGGATCCGGGCAGGGTTTGATCCGCATTGATACATTGCAGAAAACGGCGCAGCTTTTTACCACCGAAGACGGCCTTCCCGACAACAATATCTATGCCGCCTTGCCGGACGAGCGCGGCAACCTTTGGTTGAGTACAAACAAGGGGCTGTCCCGCTTCAATACCCGCACGCAGAAATTTCGCAATTATGGCGTTTTCGATGGCCTGCCCCATATGGAGTTTAACCATGGATCCTACCTGAAATCGCGGGATGGTACGCTGTATTTCGGCGGATTGAACGGCATTGTCGCTTTCGACCCGGCGCGCATTGACACCGATGCCCCCAAAGAGCATGGGTTGCAGTTGATATCCTACACGAAATACGCCTCCGACCTCAACCGCACCGACACCGTGACGCGTCATCTGCCGGGCCAGGAAATTGTTTTCGGGCCGGGCGACCGCCTTTTTACATTCTCTTTCATGAGTACCGATTACCACAACACGGCACTCAACCGTTTCCGCTACAAGCTGGAAGACTGGAATGACGACAGCTGGCATATGTTTGAAAACGGCAACAAGCTGCTGTTTAACAGCCTGCCGCCCGGCGAATATGGCCTGTGCGTCCAGGTTTCGGTAGCCGGCGGCGATTGGGGCGCATATGAATGGAAGACCCCGCTGACTGTCCAGGCGCCCTGGTATCGGTCAATCTGGTTTTTTGTACTGTTAATCCTTGCCATAGCGCTGGTATTCTACGCTTTCTACCGGTACCGCCTGCGGCAGATCCTGCACATTCAGCAGATCCGGAACGGCATCAGCGCCGATATGCATGATGAAATAGGCGGTACGCTGAGCAGTATTTCGTTTTACAGCCAGGCGCTGCTCATGCAAATGGAGAAAGCGGAACATCAGCAGGTGGTGCAAAAAATCAAGGAGAATGCCCAGCAGGTGCAGGAAGGATTAAGTGATATTGTGTGGAGCATTAAAGCCGGCGGAGATCCCGCCGACGATGTATTTGCCCGAATGCTGCATTTCGGGAGCGAACTGGCGGAGTCCAAAGGCTTTACTTTTCATTTCGAAGCAGATCCTCAGATTAAAAAGTTGAAACCCGACATTCAAACCCGTAAAAACCTTTACCTGATATTTAAGGAAGCCATCAACAACGCTGCCAAATATGCCGGAAGCAGTGCGGTGCATACCACTATCAGTTACGAAGCGGGTAGGGTAAAGATGGTGATCCGCGACGATGGCGAGGGCTTCGATCCCCATTCGGGCCGGCAGGGGAACGGGCTTACGAATATGCGACAACGCGCGGAGCAGATGAAGGGACAGCTCACGATCGAATCGGCATTGGGGAAAGGAACTGCTGTTACGCTCGTATTACAGGTAGGGTAAAGTAAATCCCTATTTTTTGACAAACCGCACATTCGGCTGCCCGGGCTGGTCCGAGTGGATGATGTACGTGCCGGATGGCAAATGTCCCGTATCCAGTACCCGCGCACCTTGCTGCGGGCCGAGCGGCTTCTGCATGATCATTTTGCCCGATAGATCATAAATGCGAATTTGTGTGGCGCCTCCGAATGCCGGATCGGACAAGTACAGCTTGTCGGTCACCGGGTTGGGGTAAATGCCGGTGAGGGTCTGGCCTGCGATCCGGACATTTTTGATCTGGCTGTACGTAAATGTACCGTCGATATCGATCATTTTGAGGCGGTAGAGGTTGTTGCCGCTTACAGGGGCGGCGTCGGTGAATTGGTAACGGGCTGCTTCGTAACTCGTTCCGCGGGCCGCCACATGGCCGATTGTTTTCCACTTGCCATCGTTTGCCAGGCGTTGTATTTCAAAAGTGCTGCTGTTTTCTTCCGAGGCTGTCACCCATTGTACCCACACTTTTCCCTCTACATTTTTTGCATCGAAACTTACCAGCGTCACCGGCAGCGCGGCGCAATGGGCGAGTACCTCTGCTTCCGATCCACAGTATGAGCTATTCAGGTAAATCGCATACTCCGACCCATGCGGTTTGTCGATCAATGTGCAAACAGGGCTGATTGCACAGAAAGAAAGCTGGGGATTGAAAGTGATGGTCACGTCGTTCAGGGATTTCAGTTTTGAAAGACCTGCAAGCGTTGTGAGAACTTTATTGTCGCTTACATGTAAAGCGCCTTGAATCGTTTCAAGGGCGGGCAAGTCCAGTCCGGGCAGGACCGGATTGAAGCTTACATTCAGCGACGCTACCGAAGCCAGTTTAGGTAAGCCCAGCGATACGAGACTAGCATTGCGTTGGACATCCAGAAAACCAATTTCTTCCAGGCTTGCAAAATCATTCAGCTGGGTCAGTCCATTGTAATACAGGCTGACTTGCCCTGCTTTTTGGAGGGACGACAATCCCGAAAGATCGGTAAGCACATCATTGTCGCTCATGCTCACCGAACCGGTTACGTTGGTGAGGTTCCCGAAGCCGGTCACACTCGCCAGGATCGGGTTTCCGATAATTTTGAGGTCAGGCGTTACGGTTTGCCCGTCAATGGATGTGATGCCCTGAAATCCTGAAATGTCGGTCAGGTTCTGGTTATTACGGATATCCAATGCAGAGTGGGTACCAACAATGCCGTTGAAGCCGGGTATGTCGGTAAGGGCCGGGCACCCGTCGATTTCGATACCGCCGGTTACGGACGTCAGGTTGTTGAATGCAGACAGATCGGCGAGCTGCTCGTTAGAGTAAATCGACAGTTCCCCGTCAATGGTTGTCAATGCTTCCAGGCCCGTCATCGACGTGAAAATTTCCTGAAACTCAATAACTACGTCTCCGCCGACTGATGTAATGTTGTGCAATCCGGAAGCGGTAGGTAGTTTTCGATTGGAGATGAGTACCAGATCACCGTTAAGTGCCGTAATATTCGAAAAGCCCGACAGGTCGGTAAGCTCCCCGTTGAAAGAGATATACAGCGTGCCGCCAATGGAAGCAATGGTGAGAGCGCTGGTGCCTGTCAACACGTCGTTATCCTCGAAATCGACATCTCCGGTAACCGATTGAAGCGATTCCAGTCCTGCCAGGCTTGTCAATGCAGGATTGTCATGGATCGTTAAACCTCCTGTCTGGGTCAGATGCAGTCCCGAGAGCGACCCCAGTACCGTGCAATTCAGGACTGAGACAGCCCCTGTAACATGGGTGACGCTGCCCAGGGGAGATAGGTCAACGATGTCGTTACCCGCGATGTTCAAAGCCCCTGCAATCGTGGTGCACCCGGGATAGGTCCCCGGAAATGCATTGATGCCCGCCTGGCTTGTGAGGGATACGTCCCCAGTGGGACATTGGCCGAAAGCGGCGGCGGGCAACAGCCACGCGAGGAGGTAGCAGATCTTTTTCAAGGTATCGCAGAGTGAAGAGTGTCCGTATGCGGCAGTGTTCGGAAAAACAATGCAAAAGACGGTCACAAAGCCCTGCGGTACAATAGCAAATATTTGCTATTACCTGGCCAATTGCAGATCTGCTATGCTTTTAATTCTGTTACGTTCCAGGAATGCGTCAATGGTTTCAAAATGCTCGATCACACGCTTGTCTTTGAACTCAAAGACTTTTTCGGACAAGCCTTGCAGAAAGTCGCGATCGTGGGATACCAGCACCAGCGTTCCATCAAAGTTTCTCAATGCTTCTTTCAAAACATCCTTCGACTTCAAATCTAGGTGGTTGGTAGGCTCATCGAGAATCAACAGGTTGACCGGTTCCAGGAGCAGCTTCACCATGGCAAGGCGTGTTCTTTCTCCACCCGATAGTACACTTACTTTTTTATCAATATCATCACCCTGGAACATAAAGGCGCCCAGAATATTCTTGATCTGCGTCCTCACATCTCCTTCCGCGACCTCGTCCACCGTCTGGAAAATGGTCATGTTCGGGTCCAGCAAAGACGCCTGGTTTTGCGCGAAATAGCCGACCTTCACATTATGCCCAAGCTGGCAGGTTCCATCCACGTTCAGCTCGCCCATAATAGCCTTGATCATCGTAGATTTACCTTCCCCGTTCCGACCCACAAACGACACTTTTTCCCCTCTTGAAATGGACATGCTGGCATTTTTAAAGACCACATGATCGCCATAGGATTTCGATACGTCTTTCACGGTAACCGGATAATCCCCTGAACGCGGCGAAGGCGGAAAACGAAGTTTCAGGGACGAATTGTCTACTTCGTCAATCTCAATGATTTCCAGTTTTTCCAGCATGCGCTCGCGCGAGGAAACCTGATTGGTTTTGGAATACGTCCCCCGGAAGCGCTCGATAAACTGCAAGTTATCGGCAATCATTTTCTGCTGCTCCTGGTATGCCTTCATCTGATGTGCCCGGCGCTCTTCACGCAATACCAGGTAATGCGAATAGTTGGCCTTATAGTCGTAAATGCGGCCCATGGTCACTTCAATCGTGCGGTTGGTGATGTTGTCGATGAAGGCACGGTCGTGGGAAATGACCATTACTGCATTGGCCTTATTCACCAGAAAGTCTTCGAGCCAGATTACCGACTCAATGTCAATGTGGTTCGTAGGCTCATCCAGCAAAATGAGGTCGGGCTTTTGCAACAGTATTTTGGCAAGCTCGATACGCATGCGCCACCCGCCGCTGAACTCCTTGGTCTGTCTCTGAAAATCCTCCGGTCTGAATCCCAGCCCTTTCAATGCTTTCTCGACCTCGGCGTCGTAATTGACTTCTTCCAGTTGATAGTACTTTTCACCCAGCTCGGTCACCTTTTCGATGATGGCCATATATTCTTCACTGTCGTAGTCTGTGCGGGTTTCGAGGGCGTGGTTCAGCTGATCCATTTCGGCACGCATTTCAAAAACCTGCTTGAATGCTTTGGCGGCTTCTTCGAAAACGGTACAGTTATCTTCGGTCAGCAGATGTTGCGGCAGATAAGCGATAACGGCATCTTTAGGTGCGCGTACGTGGCCACGCGTGGCTTTTTGTTCACCAGCGATGATTTTCATCATGGTGGATTTTCCCGCGCCGTTTTTACCCATCAGGGCAATTTTATCAGTAGGGTTAATCACGAAGGAAACTTCGCTAAAAAGGGTAGAACCGCTAAATTCAACGGCCAAATTTTCAACTGTAATCATCTTCTCATTGTTTGAAGCCGCAAAGCTACGGTTATCGGACTGAAAGGGACGAAAAAAATCACCTGGCGACAAAAAACTGCCAAAACGAAATTTCTGAGCATTTTTAGAGGGTTGCTGACGCTTGTCGTCGTTCGGATAAATTAGAAAGATGCAAAGATAGGGGCAAGCCCGAAAGCACCGTCAGCATAGGGCTTTTTATAGCGGGATTTCTCTAAATTTGAGTTACAAATGAAAAAACCTGCCATTGACATACATCAGGACGAGCTGGATAGCGTCGGGGTGGAAATTGTGCCCGTGAAGTCCTTGCAATGCGAAACGTATCCCGCCCATCGCGACGACCATTACATTTTTATCATCCAGCTGGAAGGCTACTGTCTTTGGGAGCTGGATTTCAGCCAGGTGGCGCTCACAGGCCCGATGGTGGGCTTCATTACGCCGGGGCAGGTACACCAGAACCTTGATTTCAACGGGGCCGGAGGGTGGCTGGTGTTCGTAACGCCGGGGCTGGTATCACCGGAAAACCGCGAGATTTTCGACAATTTTACCCATGTGCGGCAAGTGGCATCCATTTCGCCGGAAAACCCGCTTTTTCAGCTGGTACCCATTCTCGAAGCAACGCTCGAACAAGCCGCATTGGTACTAAAAGAAGGATTGGTGAGCTCGTTAACCGGCTCCGTTACCACGCTGCTGGCTTCGCATATCCTGCAATCGGAATATCCGGCCGGGCCGATCGAAGGGCGGAAGTACCGAACCGCTGCGCGCTTCAAGCAGCTTGTTGCCGAAAATTGTAAAGAATTGAAACAGGTGAAAGCGTATGCTGCATTGCTGAACATCACGCCATTGTATTTGAATGAAATCGTGAAGGAGGTCACCGGCTTCTCTGCCAGTCACCGTATCAACCAGGAAATTTTGCTGGAAGCGAAGCGAATGCTCGCCTACACGCGGCTGGATGTCAAGCAGATTGCCTATGAGCTGGGTTATGAAGATCATGCCTACTTTTCGAGGTTTTTCAAAAAGCACACAGGGGTTACTGCGGTCGCATTCAGAGATTCAAAACCATTATTTGTCCAATCATAGCCATGCAATGCCTCTCCCCGGGCGACTGTTGCGCGCACTAATTTTGCTGCCGTAAAATCAACATACGGTACAAAAATGAACACCATTGCTGCAACAGGCGAAGACAAGACCTTCGCGAAATTCATCACACCTATTATTATCTCGGTTTTTGCTATCTATCTTACAATGGGCATGACGCTCGGTATACTTCCGGGGTTTGTCAAAAACGACCTGCATTTCGGAAGCCTCATCGTAGGCGTGGTCGTAGGCTTGCAGTCACTGGCCACCCTGCTCACACGGGCCTACTCGGGAAGGCTCACCGACACCAGGGGCGCGAAAACCAGTAACTACCTGGGCATTGCATTGGTAGCCGTGGCGGGAGCAGTTTACACCGGCACTGTTACCTTCAGTATCGACGCCAGCACAGCGCTCGTTCTCCTGATGCTGGCCCGCATTGTGCATGGGGTGTCTGAAAGCCTTTCGGTAACCGGGTCGCTCACGTGGGGCATCGGTCTGGTCGGAGCGACGAAATCGGGCAAAGTAATGACCTGGAATGGCATTGCCATGTATGCAGGCATCGCGCTCGGGGCGCCGTTAGCCATCTGGACCAGGCAGGCTTATGGCATTCAGTACGTATTTGCCTCCACGATCGTCCTGTCGGGAATCAGCTGGGCGGCTACCGCCGGGTTGCCGGCATTGAAGGTCGACGGAATGCATATCCGCACCCCTTTTTACAAAATCATCGGCCTTATTTCGAAGCAGGGCCTCGGCCTGGCGTTCGCGTCCATTGGGTTCGCTTGCATATCCTCCTTTATCGCCCTGTTTTTCAACTCGCGAAGCTGGGGGAACCCATCGCTCGCATTTGTCACATTTGGCGCGTGTTATGTGCTCACGAGGGTTTTCTTCGCCTCATTCCCCGACCGGTTCGGCGGCTATCGAGTGGCGTTGGTGTCGCTGGGGATCGAGCTGTGCGGCCAGTTGCTGATCAGTTTTGCTCCCTCACCGGAGCTCGCCATTGCCGGATGCGGCCTCACGGGCGTAGGTTTCTCGCTGGTCTTTCCCTCATTGGGGGTGCTCGCCATTCAGAAGGTCGCTCCGCAAATGCGTGGCACCGCGTTGGGCGCCTATGCCGCGTTTTTTGACCTCTCCCTCGGGTTGGCCGGGCCGGTTGCAGGCATTATCGCCGGTTGGGCAGGATATGCCTCGGTATACCAGTTCGGGGCGGCGAGCTGTTTGCTGGCCGTGGTGGTTTTGTTGAGGAAAGGCCAGGATGCCGGCAAAGCATCCTGACGCCCTGAATTTTCGGGTAAATAAAATTATTTCCAATACAACCTTTGGATGTGCGGAGGGCCTCTTTTGTGAAAAATTAAACAGCGCGCATGTTAAAATGGTATGTATTTCTATTGTTCCTGATTAGTGGCCCGGCATATTCCCAGGAAAGCGTACAGATTCTTTTTACAGAAGAATATGATTCACTGCCGCCGGTGCGCTTTATCGACAGGTACGAGAATGTTTTTATGAATAAAGTGCCTACCCGAAACATTTTCAAATTTGGAATATCGCAGTACCAACAGTCGACACCATTTGCACTATATAATGATATTGGCTTTAAAAACTCGGCGGTGCAGCTCAGCTATGAGCATAAATTATCGCCACAATTCTCAATCGGGGTTCTGGGGCAGATGCCTCTCCTGGGTAATGCCATTCCGCTAGGCTGGATTCTCGAAAATGTCGCGGTAGGCGGCCAATTCAGGTGGTACTATGATATGAAATCACGGATTGCATCGGGGAGGAGCGCCAATAATTTTACCGGTAACTATCTGGCATTTGAATATGGCTTCGTCGCAACCAAATCCAACTCGCAGAAAATAGGGGCCAGGGCTGGATTTCAGCGACGATTCCTAAACAACGGGTTTCTGGACATGTCATTCGGTTTGCGGAAGAGCGAGCGATTTTCGGAACGGAACCTTTTGCAGAACTGGAGTTTGTTTACGGAGATCAACCTCGGTGTCGCGTTGGGAGACTGGAAACGTGTTGCCAAGCCTTCCCTTTGCGAGTTAATCCGTTGCGACGAGCAGGTCAATCAGCTTATTAAAGTGCAAATTCCCGATTTTAAATTTGGTAAAACACAAAAGACACTGGGAACCAGCATTGCTTATGAAGTAGGATTGGGGAACTCCGCGATCTCGCTTAATTTTCAGTATGATCTGAATTTGCAGAAGGCAACCAACTATTTGCATGGTTACTTTTATACTAATTGGTACAGTGGATGGTATGCCCATGATACGCGGTCGAAGGAACAATCCCACACGCTCAGCATGCAGCCCAGGTATTATTTGAACCAGAAAAGAAAAGTGCGGCTTGGCAAATCGGGTGGGGCACTATCCGGTGTTTATGCCGGTATCAATGCGGAGTATGCATTTTACCGGGGAACCCACACAAAGCCAAGCCGCTGGGATGAACATGTCATGGTAAATACACCCGAATTTACCTTCGAACTAAAATCAAAATACTTCCGAACCGGGCCGCTGCTAGGTATTCAGCAACGCCTGTTTAAAAATGGGTACGTGGACCTGAACACTTCCTGCAACTATGAAAACAATCCCGTCAGATGGATGCTGCGAATGCGCGCCAACCTCACTGTCGGGTTTGCGTTTAGTACTTAGCCTAGTTATTCCGATTGCTTCGATCCAGGAACAAATACCGGGCGTCATCGTATTTTACGGCTTTCGATTCGGTGTTCAGGATCATCACGGGTGGCGTAGCGTCGTTAGGCTGCGCTGCCTGCCATTCGGGAAGTTTATCGCCATTGGGGTTGCCCTTGATGATGAAGTTGGCAAAGTAGTTCAGCATGGTTTCGGATACTTTGTAATCATCCGGCGTCCAGGCATAGTCTTTCACCAGATCCAGGTTTCCCATGCAATATTCTATTTCGCAGGCATGCGGCGCCCCGATGGGCTCGGGCATTTTATTGCCGCCCTGCTGCACGCCTCCGGCCAGGCCGGGAGTCAGGTTTTTATCAACGAGGGGCGGGCGCAATTTGCTGTAAAGATAACGGTACACAGGCTGGTTGCTGCTTTTACGATGTACATCAAACCACTTCCAGGTGCTGTAAACGATGAACCGGTCGGAGGCGAGGTTCGTGGCAGCCCATTCAATTTCCTTTGCATCGCCGTGCGGATACACTTTCAAAACCTCCTCCCATTCATTGGGATAAGCTTCTTTGATTTTTTTAACCAGATTTTCCTCGTTGATAGGGCCTTGTGTAAAAGCTGCCCCCGGAATTTCCGCCGAATTCCAGCCCACCAGCAAAGGAACCTGAGCTTGTTCCCTGGCCTTGAAAATTTCCAGCATACTCTTCGGAAGAAAATACCCGTCGATCACCGAAGGAAAACCGAAACGTTTGGATTCCGTGTAAGCTTCGTATAGCTCACGCGTGCTGGCGGCTCTGAGTTGCGCCAGGGATGTGTAACCGGCCTTTTGAGCAAAATCGGCACCTACCTTTTCGGCTTCGGCCAACGGTACCGCCGACAATGCGCCCATTCCGGAGCCGCTTTCCCCAATTGCACCGGCTATCAGGTTCCTGGATAGCGGGGAGGCCATTTGCGCACTCACGGAAACCGACCCGGCCGACTCGCCGGCTATGGTCACTTTTTTAGGATCGCCGCCAAATGCTGCAATGTTTTTGTTCACCCATTTGAGGGCAAAAGCCTGGTCCAGCAAACCATAATTGCCTGATGCCTTGTACGATGCTTCTTTGCTTAACTCGGGGTGCGCAAAGAAGCCGAACAGGCCCAACCGGTAGTTGACTGTAACCACCACAATGCCCTTTTTCGCCATTGCAGCACCGTCATAGCGCGGCTCGGAGCCGTCACCGGCAACAAAGCCGCCGCCATAGAAATACACCAGTACGGGGAGCCCCTTGGTGTCGCGTTTGGCGGGTGACCATACATTCAGGTACAGGCAATCCTCGCTGATACCGTTCGATCGGAATCCCATGTCGCCGAACACAGGTGCCTGGATGGCACGCGGACCGAACGCTTTCGTTTGTTTGACGCCTGTCCAGTTGCCGGGCGCTTGCGGCGCTTTCCACCGGAGGTCGCCTACGGGTGGTTTGGCAAAAGGTATGCCCAGGTAGTACTGCAGGCCGGTTTTAGTGTCGTACAGGCCCTCAATGGTCCCGTTTTCAACTTTTGCCTGCACCGGAAAACCATTGTTGCCCTGGGCAAACAGGCCGGTGTTATCAACGAGGCACAACAGGAGTGCCGCTACGAAAAGGAATGTTTTCATCTTATTGTCTCAGTTTGTGACAATAGTAGTTGGTAATTATCAGAAGTGCTAACTATTTTTGAGGAAAATTTTAGAAATGCCCCAAACGGCTTATTTACCCCATATTGCTTACGACTCCGTGATCTTTGGCTTTTCAGAAGGTGACCTGAAAATCCTGATTATGGAATATCACAACACCGGTCTGTTTGCATTACCGGGCGGGTTCGTGCAATTGCAGGAAAATCTGAATGATGCGGTACTGCGAGGTTTGAATGAGCGGACGGGCCTGACGGACATCTACCTCGAACAATTTTATACGTTTGGCGATTTCAGCCGTTTTGACCCGGAAGTGATGCGTACGTTGCTGGAAGCCAACGGTATCATTCCCGATGAGGAATACCGGTGGATGCTGGACCGGTTTATTTCGGTGGCCTATTATGCGTTGATCAATTACGAAGATGTGACACCCAAGCCGGACGCGCTTTCCGATTCGTGTGAGTGGTACCCGGTCAATGAACTTCCCCAGCTGATTCTCGATCATCAGCACATTGTTGAAAAAGCCATTCAGACTTTACGCGACAATCTGGACAGAAAACTGGTAGGAGGGAACCTGCTTCCGAGGAAATTCACGATGAATGAACTCCAAAATGTATACGAAGCCATTTTAGGGACGAAACTCCGCCGTACAACCTTCCAGCGAAAAATGCTCGCGGCAGACGTACTGACCCGCCACGAGAAGCATTTTTCGGGAAAGGCACACATGGCCCCTTATTTGTACAGCTTTAAGTAATGTGCCCAGAGGTTCTGGACGCCGGAAACCGGGGCAGATCCAAGCACTCTTGAATCCGCCCCTAGATTTTTGCGACTAGCGAGTCGTATACCCGCCATTGGCGAAAATCGTCTGACCGGTAATCCACCAGCCATCCGTCACCAGGAACGCTACAAGCGGGGCAATATCGGCGATGTCGGTAAGCCCTCCGAGTGCCGAAGCTGATTTGTGGTAGGCTACCGCATCAGCGCTTTCCTGGCCGTAAAAGAATGGTGTGTCCATCGGGCCGGGCGCCACGGCGGTTACCGAAATGCCCCTGGCACCGAACTCCTTGGAAGCGGCGCGGGTATAGTGTTCTACCGGTGCTTTTTGCCCGGCGTAGGTGGAATACAAACCGGTGTACGCGGCCAGAAGGGACGTGACGATCGTGCATATTTTGCCGTTTTCATTGAGCTTCTTGCCGGCTTCACCGATAAAAAAGTACGCCACTTTGGAGTTAATATCCGCCATGCTGTCGTATTCTGCCTCGGTGGTTTCGGTGAATGGCTTTTTCAAAACCTTGCCAACGGTATTCACGGCGATGTCGATGCCGCCGAATTGCGCGATTGTTTCGTCGAAAAACCGGGTGATGTTGTTGATTTGGGTGAGGTCGCCCTGGAATAGGTAGCCATCGGCACCTTCGGCCTTTACGGCTGCCAGTGTTGCTTCCGCGTCGGAACGGGAGCTTTCGCTGTTGTAATGAATCGCAATTTTGGCCGCGCCTTTCTTTGCAAAATCACGGGCCAGCAAACCTCCGAGGTTCTTGCCTCCACCTGCGATCAATACTACTTTACCTTTGAGATCGTTTCTTGACATTATTCCTGATTTTTAGTTAATAATGCCAAAGGTAGACCGTCCGCCACGAGCGGTTATGGTGAACTTTTCAGATTTTTCAGTCAGTGACCGATGTCTTTTGCCGATATTGTCCCGGCGTTATTCCAGCGTATTTTTTGTAGAATTTCGTGAAATTGGAAGGGTCATAACTCAGTTTCCGGGCAATCTCCGCAGCCGGATAATCCGTTTCATCCATCATCCTGTTTGCCTTTTCAAGGATCTTTTGAATGTAAAAATGGCAAGGATGGTTTCCCGTTGCCTGCTTAACAACGGCAATCAGATGTTTATGATAAACACACAGCTCCCCGGCAATATCGCTGAGCTCCATCATTTCCGTTTGCCGGCCGGCAGCGAGGTCCGAAAGGTGCGCGTCAATCAGCTTAAAGTAAGCGTTAACCAATTCCAGATGTCGTGCTGCGGTGCTTTCTTCTGTTACCATAACAGTATTCCTTTTTTGCCTGACTGATGTTTGCGGCTATTTTTCTCTGACAAATTTAGTCGAATACTCTAAGCAATACTATTCAGGCCCACCCCCTGGCTGGCAATGCTGACTGTGTCAGTATGTAATGCTTAATTTCAAAATGAATTCTTATCCAGGTCAATTACATTATTCCCCCACCAGGTTTTAAGCCCCCATCATTGCCGCAATTGCACCCCTTATTGTTTAGGAAGTGTGCCGAGATTTGTATCATCACAAAAAAAGATACACTCATGAACAAGCACATCCTTATTATCCTTTTGTTGGTCGTTACCGCTTTCAATTTCGGTTGCCGGCAAGGTTCGACCGAAAACCAGGACAAGCCGGCTGCACCGAAAGATTCGGTGGCGGGCCAGCCCATTATGCCATCGAAAAGTGGCTATGCCGATGTTAACGGACTTAAAATGTATTATGAAGTTTACGGAAAGGGAAAGCCGGTGGTTTTGCTGCACGGGTCGTTTATGAATATTCTTTCCAACTGGTCGCAAATTATCCCGATGCTTGCCGACCGGCAGGTGATCGTCGCCGAAATGCAGGCGCACGGCCGTACCCGGGATATTGCCCGGCCGCTGAGTTACGAAGCAATGGCCGACGATGTGTCGGGCCTTCTCAAACTCCTGCAAGTCGACAGTACCGACATCCTCGGTTACAGTATGGGGGGCGGCGTGGCTTTCCAGTTTGCAGTACGCCACCCCGAACAGCTTCGCAGATTGGTCATACTCTCAGGTACCTATGCACACAACGGCTGGTGGCCCGACGCCGAAGCAAGCTTTGGGACGATTACCGCGGATATGTTTAAAGGTACACCCATTCAAACCCAGTACGACAGCCTCGGCAACGACCCAGCGAAGTTCCCTGATTTCGTTAAAAAGGTGATGAGTATCGATCTGAAACCGTATGACTGGTCGAAAGAGGTGAAAAGCATCAAAGCACCGATATTTATGGCCATCGGAGATGCCGATGGGGTGCAGTATGAGCATGCGCTGGCACTTTTTCGTGCAAAGGGCGGCGGTAAGATGGGGGATATGCATGGGCTGCCCAAATCACGATTGGCAATCCTGCCCGGCACCACGCACATAGGAATGATCATGCAGCGTGCGAACTGGCTTGTCCCCATGATCACCGATTTTCTGGATTCCGACCTGAAAGCGGCGCCGCCAACTTTCTGACGGCCGACACGCGTGCCCGAAAACCGGCTGTCACGTTCCGCGATAAGCGCCGGCAGTGCGCAATGGACCCGAAAAAAAATAGCCTCCGGGAATTTCCCGGAGGCTATGCATTAAGTGGTTTAACACATGAAGCAATTACTCTGCAACGATGATCTTCTGAGATCTTACGGCCCCATCTTTGTTAACGACTTTCACGAGGTACATGCCGGCGGCAAGTCCATCGACCGTGAACGTTCCGCCCGCCGCAATGCCGGCTTCCTTAACGGTTTTTCCGTTCATATCAATCACGGAAATGCTCTTGACATGGTCCGCATTCTGAATGTACACGATATCGCGTGCAGGGTTCGGGTAGGCGAGTTGATTAGAAATGTTATCGAAAGCCACGCTTCTGATGGAACTGTAAGCGAATGTCTCGTCTCTGTCCACCATTTTCAGGCGATAGAGATTATCGCCGCCTAGTGGGGCTGCATCAGTGAACGTGTATTTCACCAGCACTTTGCTTTCACCGGTAGATGCCACCGTCCCGATCCTGCTCCAGGCCTTGCCATTCGCGCTACGCTCGATTTCGAAGCGGTCGCTGTTCGATTCAGCGGTGGTCGACCAGGCCAGTGATGCGGTAGTACCTTCCTTGCGGGCGTCGAATGCCACCAGCGTGACCGGTAATGCGACGTTTGCGCCTAATGTAAATGCCGAATAGGTGTCGGGTGTCACATTGTTAGCGGTGATGCTGCCGGGGCCGGCCAATGTACCGATCGTACCACCCGCCCTACCCAGGCTTTCCCAGCGGGAGCTATCTGCATTGTATCCTACTATGATCAGATTTGCAATGTTCGAGCTCGTCAGTGCATCCAGATTGCTGGCAGCATCCCAGGTAAGCGTGATGTTGACAGGTCCCGCGCCGTCCAGGTCCCAATATTCTACGGCACTTACGCCGGTCACATCGGATCTCATGTTCGTGAGCGGAAAGGGTGCTCCCGCGGGCAAGGTAGCTGCGCCGGCGCTTCCTGAGAAGTAGGCCGCTTTGTACACACCCGACGCCGGAGGAGCGGAAATGCCAATCTTACGCAGTTTCGTGCCATTGCCGACAGGGAAAGTAAATGCGCTGTTTCCGTCTTTGGACACGTAACCGTCTACATGGTTCGCATCGTCCTCACCTGTGTACGAGCCTGCGGTGCCGAAGCCCAGGATGCCTGGGGTCAGGGCCCGAGTGGCTTTGATGATCCCGGGTTGGATGCCTGCCCCGCCTGTGAGGAACGTATGCGCACCGAACACGGTCATCTGTGTGCCTTCGGAGATGACCGTATTTCCCTGGCTGCTCGACTGCGCAGCCGCGGGATCGGTCATTAGCGTGAGCGACAGGCACAATGCCGCGCTCAGGCCAAAGAGCTTTTTATGGATGATTTTGTGCATAGTTCACTCATTTTGAAATGGTAGCCTCGGATTTCTGCTGCTCGGCGTTGCCCAACATCGCCTTGATGCCGGCCACCTCAGCTTTGAGCGCGTTCATTTCGCTCAGTTGTGCTTTCAAAGCAGCGATTTCTTTTTGCTGGTCTTGAACGGCTTTTACCAGGAGTGGAGTGAGTTTGCTGTAATCCACCATCCAGGCCTTCACTTTGACATCCTCATTTCCTTTCGAAACTGCTTCCGGGTAAACTTTGTAAAGATCCTGTGCTATAAAACCGGTGGTACGTGTTTTGGCTTCATCGCTAATATAGTTGTAATCAACCACACCGATTTTCATCAAATCCTCGATTGAATAACGGGTATTTTTGATATTCTCTTTCAAACGACGGTCAGATGCATTGTTATAAAATACGGTTAGGCCGGCTGCACGCTCAATGCTTCCTACCTGTCCGGCAGGTATGCGGAATGCCATAAAAGGAGACTCGTTGGGAGTAGTTCCGATTTTAGTCAAAACGACGTTTGGATCACTTGGGTTGGTATGAACAAACAGCTGGGCTCTATTTTGACTTTCTTCAAAATAAAGGCGCAAACCAGCCATGGAAGCAGATGCATCACTAAAATTTTCGCCGTCTTGGTTTGGAGCAGCCAACAACAGTTGCCCATTGACGTGCATCAGGCGCTTTGGGTCCGTTACATTAACACCCACTTGTCCATTCAAACCAATTACCATTCGAGCACTGAGGTTACCACCTGTGTTAGTATTGAAAGCAAGTGCACCCTGGCCGGCGTTGAGGTCATTGCGAAGGCTGATACGGAACAAATTAGGGTTTGCAGCGTTCCGACCGAAATCAATGTAAGGTCCTTGAACTGGTGCAAGCGCCAACGTGCGTAATAAACGGAGACCGCCGCCAGGAACAATCGTTGTAGAGCCCCCGTTGTCGGAACGACGGGCGATTATATGTCCGATGCGGGAAATCGTTCCTCCTTTTGCACCTCCGGCATCTACTGTGTTAGATGTCGCACCCAGAAAAAACGGTGTGCTGCTGGTTGCACCAGTGTAAACAGCCCATACGCCACCTTTACAAAGATACCGGTCTCCCGATATAGAACCATCTGACGCTTCGGAGATATCGTTCCAGATTGTTCCTTCGGGGTCAGATCCACAACTTCCACCAACTGTCGGAGCTCCCTCTCTGTAAACTTCTTTACCAACTGGGACAGCGGTCACCAGTCTAACCCAGGCGTTGCCGTCCCAGTAATACTCGCCCTGTTGCAATTCACTATTCGTGGTAGTGTTGAACACATGCATACCTTCCACGGCATTGGTGACCGGTGCGGCGGTACCAAGAGAAGTAAGTGGTACGCGTGGCAACAAAAGCCCTTTTGATGTACTTTCCAGTTCCAGAATTGAACTTCCATTAATCGTATTCGGATTATCCCCGATTTTCACCTGCGCCATCAGAGGTGAGCCCACAAAAAGCAATCCGGCGGTGACTCCGAGTGCACCGGCTGTGCGTGTTAGTAGTTGTCTTACTTGCATGTTTGGAATTTGTTTTAATTAATAATCATTGAAAACGGTATGTAATGAATAAGCGATTGTTCATTGGGTCAGGGGAAAAGGCAAAGCTTCGCCAACGAAATGCGCGGCTTTCAGCCCTTCATTTCTGAATGGATGTATTTAATCTGTAATGGGGCTTAATGGATCGACTGACCCCGTAAAGGATCAGGTGCTGCCCGCGCAGGACATCTGTCGGATAAGTCCGTTATGACAGATGTTGCGGTGCAAACTATATCTACAAAGTAGCGGGAAAAATGTATTCGATTCGAGGGATGACTGACAGTCGGATTTTTTGCTCCTTTTGCAAATATTTGTTTGTCAGTGTGTTAGTGATTTTGATTCCTCTAAACCATAGAAATCATTCTATGGCTTTTTATAGGCACTAAACGATGGGTAAGGGAAATATTTGGCTATTCTCGATGTCTCGATTGTAGTTTCAGTCGAAGTCTGATCGAATATCATAGAAGTAATACTATATATTGACCTACATCTAGAACTTATTTGTGTCGTTATTTCTTTTCGCATTCAATGTATTTGGCGTACTTTGCCAGCCCCTCGCAACTAAGTATGCATGCCCTACAGAGCCATCAGTGAACGAAGCAATCCGAAGTATAGTAAGCCCCGATGAGGTTATTAAAATTGATTTTGTTGTTGGCTTCTTTCCGGTCTTTCTCGGAGGGCCGGCCGTACACATTCCGGCATTATACCGGAGAAAACGGGTTACCCCAGAACTCGGTTGGCGCTATTTCCCTGGATCGCGAGGGTTTTGTCTGGCTGGCAACATCAAGCGGTTTGGTGAGATTTGACGGCCGGTCTTTTCTTACTTTTGATAAGGGCACTTTGGGGTTGCCGACAAACCTATTTTTGGGTTTTGTCCAGGATTCAGATTATTTGTATGCGCTCGCATCGGATCTGAGTTATGTTAAGATTGACGCCGGTAAGGCTGTTGTTGACAAGCATCCGTCTCTCGCGATCCTTCGCAAAATGTTTCGCACCAGGGAGGGTCTGCACGACCTCATCTATGCGATGGGATTTCCAGACCGTTTCAACGAAACCTGGTTTCCTTTACGTTCGGCACCCTATTCCATCGGAAACTGGTTTCCAGCTCATTACGTGTTCTTTATCCCGGGTTCAAATGGCAATTTCTTCAAATGGCAGAAAAGCGGTCAAGTTGACTACTACGCGAACTGGAAAAAACGAAAAAGCTATCCGACGCAGGTCCGTATGCCTCATGGCATTTTCAGGATTGGAAATTGCCTGTACAACGACGATCGCGCTGGCAATATTGAACTACTGGCAGCTAGTGACTCTGCCAGTACACCCGGCAGGGTTAAATTAACCCCTGCGCGGGGACATAACGTTGGCCCCGATCTCTCTAAGCCCTATTTTGTGTATTCTCAAGATTTGGTGGGAGAGACCTTTATCTACCAAGACCGGAAGTTGTATTTGCTGTCACAACGGGGTAGTCGTGTTTTGGAAACCAGCATTCTGCTCGATGACTTCGATTTTCAGCGTAACAACGTCGCTTCTGTATTTTACGACCGCAAACACCAAAGAGTTTACCTCGGAACGCTTAGTAATGGTCTTTTTATTGTCGATTTCCAGGCATTCAGAACATTGACGATTGATAGTAATGAGCCAACAGCGAATATCTATTATGCGCAAGTAGCCTTTTCAGATAGCACTGTTATCACGCCGTCATTCAGTGTGCTGGGTATTGGCAACGAGGGGCAAATCGTTGCCAACCGGCTTCCACCGCCTGTCAATGAGTTTCCAATGACGTGGAAAAGTATAATTCGAGCTCGTTCCGGCGATATCTGGTGCCTGAAAAGCAATATCCTTTTTCGCTTCGACCGATATGGCCAAAAGTTGAAGGGGAAATGGGATGCCGGTGGCGAAATCTCGCATTTGTTTGAGGACCACGCGGGACGAGTATGGCTGGGCACGCGGCAAAAGGGATTGTTATACATAGATCCTGAGACGCTTGTTTTACATCCTTTTACCACGAAGATCAAAGGCATTACCTATATTCAGCAACAAGGCAGGGGAATCCTCTGGGTAGGCACAGGTAGAGGGCTTTACAGAATTAACCTTTCCCGGAAAACCATTTTAGAAATTGCCAACACAAGCCAGTATTACGTCAGAAGTATTCTGGTGCAAGAAAATGGGAAGCTTTGGTTTACAACTTACGAACATGGTTTTGTACTTTATGAGCGCGACACGCTTACGCGGTTTCCACTGGATAAGAACCGTTACCTCGCAAGCGCACATTGTCTGATTGTTGACAAAAACGGGTATTTCTGGTTATCCACCAATCATGGTTTGTTCCGCATTCATGGCAAGGACCTGATTGATTTCAAGATGCACGGTGACAGTACCGGGCTATATTACCATCACTACTTAAAGCGGGACGGCTTCCGTATCGATGAATTTAATGGAGGTTGCCAGCCTTGTGCGGTGCGTTTGCGTAACGGTTACGTGTCCCTGCCTTCCATTGACGGGCTCGTATTTTTCAAACCGGAGGAAATTCCGGCAGATTTACCGGAGTCCCGAATCTTCGTCGATCGCATTGAGTCGGGCTCAAAGCGTATTCCTGTAAATGCTTCAAGTGCAAGGCTTACCGACGTTAGCGACATCCGGGTGTTTGTTTCGTCGCCCTACCTCGGCAGCCGGGAAAATCAGCAACTTTATTACTCGGTGTCCAGCGACAGAAGGAGCGAAGCCAAGCCGATTTGGTATCCCGTCGAAAACGAGCAGCAATCCATTCACCTCAATAACCTCGAATCGGGAACCTACATACTAAAAATTCGAAAAAACGGCGGGTTCGGCCCACATTCGGAGCGGTTGACGAAGCTTACCCTCATCATTCCCTATGCGTGGTATGAGACCTGGCCGTTTAAAATGCTGGTATTGGCCCTGCTCCTGGCAGCTATTTTTTACTACTACAAGACACGCCTGAAAAAGGCCGACCGTTTGAACAGGATACTGGAATCCCGGGTATCGGAAAAGACGCGCAATTTGCAGGATACATTGAGTGTCCTGAAAGCATCCGAACAGCAGCTCCTGCGGCAGACCCGCCTGCAAATGCACTTGATCGCGTCCATTAGCCACGATATCCGGAGCCCGCTGAGATCAATCGAGTTCACTTCTGCCAGATTGGGCAGTATTATTGACGATGGCGATATCAAACTTGCCAAAACAGTAGGTTCAAGCGTAAACGAGTCGACGAGGAAGATCCTTTCATTACTGGAAAATATGCTCTCGTATGTCAAATCCCAGGTTTCGGGTGACGTTGTTGCTTATGAGTCCTTTCCCGCCCGCGCTTTGACGGATGAGGTCGCGCATATTTTCAATGAGGCATTCGCGGTTCAGCAGAATCATTTTGAAAATCATGTGCCAGAAACACTTCAGATCAGGTCGAACCGGCAGTTGTTAAAAATCATCCTGCATAATCTGGTCGATAATGCCAACAAATATACTTCCGACGGCATCGTCAAGGTTAGCGGTGTTCAGGAAGAACAGGCTATCCGGCTGGTGGTATCCGATACCGGGCCGGGGCTGTCCAAAGACCTGTTGAGCTGGATTAACGAGAGCAATGCCTCCTATCAGGAAGCACAGGAGGGAAAGCCCGGTGTGCACGGTATCGGACTAGTGATTGTTAAAGAACTAATTGAAATACTGGGTCTTGAAATTTCAGCCGTCGCCCATCAGGGAACTCAATTTAGTATCCTGCTTTCTGCGGACGTTTAAATGTTCAATGGCATCCGACCGCAGGTTAATCATCATCGTATTCTTCTTCGTCTTCGCTCTTTTTTTCAAGTCTTACGAATGCGCCGCGGCGGGGAGCGGGCATCATGCTTTTCTCTCCACGTACGGTTTGCCACACTATTTCACTGAATATTAAATCGTCGATGGCGTCCGGCACGGTAAGGTTGAACTGGTCGGTGCGGCGGGAGTTGGCATTCACGGCTACGTTTTTTTCAGAGAGGTCCACACCAGCTTTCTTAGCGGTGAAAGCGGCTGGATTGGCCTTGGTATCAAAGCATCTCCACATGGGCGTTGCCGCCGCATCGTACTGGCTCATGGGCTTGATACCCAATATCAGCTCCATAGTGCGCAACATGCCGGAGGTGGAATACATGGTGTGGTCGACGTATCCTCTTTTGACGAAGCCACCCGCCACAAATGCGATCGAGCGGTGCGCATCCACATGGTCGGGGCCGTTCTGCGCATCGTCTTCGAGGATAAAGACGACTGATTCGTTCCAAACCTTACTTTTCGAAAGATGCTCTACGAAGCGTCCTACGGCCAGGTCGTTATCGGCGACGGCTGCAAACGGTGTTGGTTTGCCCACACTCGCGCCGGAGGTATGGTCATTTCCGAACCGGAGTGTGTTCAGCCGGGGGAGTTTGCCTGCTGCAACAAGCTCGTCAAAGTCTTTTTCCCAGGCAGCTTCGCGGTCGACATCCATATAGCTCAGGTTATAGCCTTTGAATGTAGGGCAGTATTTTCCTTCGAGTGTTTTGATATTGGCTTTGCCTTCGTCGGCAAACCAGCCGTAGCTGCGGAATGTCAGTCCGGCACGTTGGGCATGGTCCCAGATAAACCCGTCCCTCGGATGCGCAATTTCCTTCTGGCCCTCATAATCGTATGTCCCGCCGCGGCCTCCATAGCTGGTCACCCAGTTTTTTTCTACATAATCATTGGCATAAGCGGCCGACGACCAGTTGTGCCCGTCGGCGCTCACCTCGGCATCGACGTAAAAGTTATCGAGCAGCACAAACTCACGGGCCAGCGCGTGCTGGTTGGGCGTTACCTTTTCGGGAAAGAGGCAGAGCGAGGCGTCGCCATTTCCCTCTTTCATATCACCCAACACCTGGTCGTAAGTACGGTTTTCCTTAATGATATAAAACACATATTTGATGGGCGATTTGTCGCCTACCTTCATCGGAATCGGGTTGCCGGCCTCTCCCTCGGCATTCAGTTCTTTCTTTTTGGTGTAAGGTGTATTGGCGTACACAACCCGTGAATAGGCAGACAGGACTTCCGGCTTAGGTGCATCGATGATCGACAATGTGCCTTTGAACAGCCCGCCGATGTATTGCTCCCTGCCGGTATATGCCTGTGGGTTAGGGCCTACTTGCTGCGGTACTTTCGATAAATTCGGGTTGGGGCCTTTGGGGTTGGCCTTTGAAGAGAACCCTTTCCCGTTCGTGACGAATATCTTTGAACCGATCGTTTTAACGGCGGTTGGATACCAGCCGGTGGGAATAAACCCGATGGAACGGCTGCGGCCTTTGGTTTCGACATCAAAAACAGCCAGGCAGTTGTTGTCCGCATTGGCAATGTATAGCGTATGTTCGTCCTCGCTCAGCGCCAGTCCGTTGGGCGTGGTGCCCACGGGCGCGTCCGGGAACAGGGAGGTAGTAAGTGTTTCCGAAATCTGCCGTTTAGCCAGGTCGATCAGCGCCACGGTGTTGTCATTGCCGTTGGCTACATACAAATACCGGCCGTCTTTGGTCAACAGCAGGTCGTTCGGGTTTTTATTGGTCGCAATGGTGGCCGAAATCTTTTGGGTTTCGGTATCGACGATCACCACCCGCGATCCGCCCCAGAGCGAGACATACAACTCCTTCTTGTCATTGGAAAGTACACAAGTGTAGGCAGCTGCGCCCAAATTCAGCTTGCCGACGGGCTTTCTCGTTTGAGAGTGACAAATATAGAGTGAGCTGTCTTCTTTTGTGACCACATAAATCCTGTGCTGCGCATCGTCGACGGCAATGCCTGTCAGGGAAATTTTGACTGGCCAGGGCTCACCCAGTACAATGGGATCGGCAGGTACAAGCTGCTGGTCCTGAATTTTGAACACCAGTATTTTATTATCATTTCCGCCCGAAGCGTAAAGGGTATTTTCGTCCCGACTGAATGCCAATCCCAGGTAGGACTTTCCGACCCGGGCCGAATCCAGCACTTTTTCAGATGCCGCATCGATGAGCGTGATGCTCTGGGTACTTTGTCCGTTGTTGGTGACGGCAAGGTATTTTTTGGATGGGGACACCACCAGATTCAGCGGAAGATCATCCAGGTCAAGGCTTCGTCCGGCCGGTGTGAGCGACCACCCATTGGGGAGATGAATGCGTTTCGAAGAAAGTTCCTTGTAAACTGCAACTTCTTCGGATGGCAGGCTGACATTCTTTTTACAGCCCAAAACGGTGACGACCGATGCCAGCAGGTATAGCCCGAATTTCAGGTGGTTTTTCATAACGGGGAGAAGTATAAGCGAATATTTCCGATGTGTCCGATGATTGTAAACCGTCTCTGCATTTGACATGCAGCAGGTTACGAAAGTACGGGAAATTTTCAGCTAAGTCTCCGGCTTAACAATAACTTAAACGAACGCATATCCCCCGGACCCGTTTCGCGTTTGCGGAAAAGGCCGGGGGATAAGGAATACCTGATGCAGGGGAATTTTAATCAATCCATCCCGGATTTTGAACCAGATTCGGGTTCATTTGGATCTCACCCGTAGGGATAGGCCATGTCATAAGGAAGTCGCCCTTGTAGGAGTAATCGCTCACGTTGGCGCCCCATATCTGTTTCTTGCCGCTTCCCGTGTAGAACACTTTCTCGCCCCAGGTTTTCCAACGCAGTTCATCGAAATAGTTAATGCCTTCGCCCGGTAGTTCGATCCGCCGTTCGTTGCGGATTCTCTGCCGGAGATCTTCCTGGCCTTTTACCGCCGTAGCCGCATTCGAATTCAGCAACGCAGCCCCGGCTCTTTTTCGCACTTCGTTTACCTTTTCGACCGCTTCGGCGGTCGCTCCGGCTTCGTTCAATGCTTCCGCCCACATCAGCAGCACATCGCCGTACCGCAGGATCGGGAAATCGGTAGGGCCGTAGTTGCGATCGATCAGCCCCGAAACGCCTTCAATCACGAACTTGCGGTAGAAATAGTAAAAGTTGATCTGGGTATCGCTCTGGATATCGCCACCCGTGGCCGCCTGTCCCCTGAACGGCCAGCGCATCGTTTGGAGGCTTTCCACATCCGTAAAGTTGAAAGCACCGCGGAAGGTGGCATATGGGGTAACCACATTGGCTTGCAAGCGAGGGTCCCGGTTTTCATAAGCTTTTTTGATTCGCTCCTCATTACCTTGTGGCAGGTACAAACTCATTTTGGCCCCGCGTGCGCTGGCAGCCGCATGTTCCTCGGCAGTGATATTGTTTCTCAGAAAAAATACCTCCCGCTCAGCGACGGTCAAACCGGAAAAGCCCGGAATAATGTTGTCCCACTTGAATGGGGTACCATCGATGTTCTCGTGGAGGTCCACCAGGTTGGGCGACGGCATATAGTAGTTCCAGCCACGCCGAAATGCCGAGGGCCAGCCGATAAACAGCTGAAAGTTGTTTCCATACCCCTGCTCGCCGCGGTGCTGGATGGAGAAAATCATTTCGGGACATTGTTCGTTGGCTTCGGTAAACAATGCCTTGTAGTCGCCGAACAATGTATGCCCCGCATCTTTTACCTTTTGGAAATCGGATGCTGCTTTTTCCCATTGTTTCAGGTACATGTATACTTTCCCACGTAATGCGTAGGCGGCCGCTTTCGTAGCGTGCCCGTAATCGGCATTGCCACTGGCGTAACGGTCGGGCAGGTTCGGCTCGGCGATACACGCATCGAGGTCGGCAAGTACCTGGTTCCATACCTCTGCTTCGGTCGCCCTCGGTTTGGTCGCTTCGGTCGGGGTAAAGGGTTCGAGGTAAATCGGCACACCTTTGTACAGCTGATTGAGCCGGAAATAGAAATAGGCGCGCAAGAACTTGCATTCGGCCAGGTAGCGGGCTTTCTTCTTTTCGGGGGAAGGTGATTTTGCGGGTATATTCAAAAGGGCGTCGTTGGCCCGCTGGATGCCTTCATACATATGCTGCCATACTTTCGAGAACATGGCGTCGCCGGCTGTGATCGTACCCCGCAGCAGCGGTTCATCCCAGCGGCCCTGTCCGGTATACCCAAAGCGGTCGGTTTGGTAAAGCTCATGCACGGTGGTGAGCCCGCTGTGGCCCATTTCAAGCCTGAAAGTATTGTAAATGCCGGCCACACCCAGGTCGGTCAGGTTGTCGGTCGTCCACATGGTGGCGTCGGAAACAGAGGAATAGGGGGCTGTGTCGAGCAAATTATCCTGGCAGCTGCCCAGGCTCAGGGCAATGATTATAGCAAAGAATTTCTTCATCATTATTTCTTCTTTAAAATGAAACATTCAACCCCAGCGAAAACTGGCGCATGGTTGGATAGTTGGGGTTGGGCCCGATTTCGGGATCCAGTCCGGGAAACTTCGTGAGCGTGAGCAGGTTTTCGCCGGCCAGGTAAACCCGCAGTTTGCTCATGGCCAGTTTGTTTGTCAGCCGGTTCGGGAAGGTATAGCCCAGTTGGAGGTTGCGGAGCTTGGCGAAGGACGCATTGTACAAATAATAGTTACTCGTACGTCCGTTCTGCGCGTCCGTTACCCCTTTGAGCCGTGGGTAATGCCCGCTCAGGTTATTGGCGGGATCGCTGGCGTTGGATTCATTGTAATAATAATGGTTGTCCGCCACCAGTGCCGGTACCGATTTCCCTTGTGCTACAATTGACTGGTTCAGGTAAATCGTATTCCAGTAGTAGTGCATTCCTGCCGCGCCCGACCAGATCATCGAAAGATCGAAGCCGCGGTACGACAAGTTGAGGGTCAA
The DNA here is from genome assembly GCF_019924045.1 of Dyadobacter fermentans. Lineage (GTDB taxonomy): Bacteria > Bacteroidota > Bacteroidia > Cytophagales > Spirosomataceae > Dyadobacter > Dyadobacter fermentans_A. The sequence goes on from NZ_JAHXBN010000007.1 coordinate 211,725, forward strand.
CCCATAGTTAATGGACGGCGTAGCGCGTTTGCCGGTAAACTGCTGGTCGTACACGTTGCCGTAAATGCCGTCGCCATTGGTGTCCGCGTAGATTAAATCGCCGTACCAGATTTTGGTTGGGTCGATGCCGTCCGCGGGTTGGAACCGGTATCCCGCATCCACCATTCCGCGCAGCCAGGTGAGGTCTTCCGCCGTCCGGATCATCCCGTCGCGCGGGCCCCCGTTGACATCCAGCGAGCCGTCCGGGAGCCGGTAGTTACCCGAGCCTTTGTAAACCGGGTACAAATAAAGTTCGTTGATGGCATGGCCTTCCAGGATCCGCTCGGTCCCGCCGGTCGACACCGTACCGATATTGGACTGGTATACCCGATTGCCCGAAACATCCGCATATCCCTCCTGCAACTGGCCTTTATAGGTATCCACCCGGTTGGTATTGTAGGCAAAATTACCCGATATCGAGTATTGAAAATCGTTGATCCGGTCCTGGTATCCAAGGCTGATTTCTATCCCGCGTTTGGTCACTTCGGCGATATTCATCGTGGCCGGGCTGGCGGTGCCGACAATCAGCGGGACATTGGGAGCGAAAAGGATTCCATCCGTGAAGCCCTTGTACAAATCGAGTTCGAAATTCAGCCTCCGCCGGAGCGCAAAACCGCTGAGCCCGATATTGGTCGTTGTGGTCGTTTCCCATCTCAGGTTGCGGTTTCCGGTTTTGGTCTGGGCGAGACCCTTAATCGCGGTGTTGTTGAAAGAGTAATTCACCGTGCCGTACGCAGGCAAATGATCGTAGTTGCCGGCTGCATTGTTTCCGGTCCGTCCCCACGAAGCCCGGATCCGGATATCGTCAAAAATGTCGGTCAGTGGTTGCATAAAAGCTTCTTCCGAAATGCGCCAGCCTGCCGAGAAGGCCGGGAAAAAGCCCCACCGGCTCGACTCCCCGAAACGCGACGATCCGTCGTACCGAAATACCGCCTCGGCCAGGTACCGCTTCTTGAAAGAATAATTGAGCCGCCCGAAAACCGATTTCAGTCCGTAATCCGTTTCGTCGCCGTTAATGCCCGTCATGGTCGTGCCCGAATTCAACGTGGTCAGGTCCGGATGTGTGAGGCCTTGCTTGGAGGCGTCGAAGTTGTATTGGTTGAAATACTGCTGGTTGTACCCCGCGAGTGCGCCTATTTCATGATGGGTAAACTCCCTGTTGTACCGAAGCACATTGTCCAGGATCATGTTGCGGCTTTTGTACAAAGAATACCGGGTAGTCATTTGGGCGGCAGGCTGCGCCGCGGTACTTAGTGTATTTGTGGCGAAGTTCCATTTTTCGTACGGGACCGGGTGCGTATTGTTCTCGGTATAACCCTGGTTGTAATGCACTTTGGACTCAAATTCCAATCCTTTGAAAAGGTCCAGCTTCGCAAATAATGTTGTGTTGATCCGGCTCACCCGGTTGTTGCCACCCTGGCTGTACAGCCAGGCCATTGCGTTGTTGGCGGTTGCAGATTCCTCCGCGGCTGCCGGAAAGCCATATTTACCCTGGTAAACGGGATATACCCCCGGCACGGTCTGGGTGAGATAGGAGTAAGCGGTAGCCACGTCGGCCACGCTGGTGTTCTGAAGGTCGCCGAAAGTCTGCGTGCCCACAGTCAGGAATTTGGCCACTTTGGATTGCAGGTTGATCCGCATCCGTACGTTGTCGGCGCCGGTTTCGGGCATGGTTCCGGGGTTGTTGAGATAACCCACCGAAAACAGGTACTGCGTATTTTCCGAGCCGCCGTTGAGAGTGAGATTATGGTTTTGCAAAAGCCTGCGCTCCCCGAACAGCACTTTTCCCCAGTTGGTATTCGGATAGGCCACGCTGTTTGGAATGCCCTGGTCGGTTAATGCGTCGGGGTTAGCTTTGGCTGCTTCCCATTTTTCGATAGTCGGATTGGAATACACCGACGCTTGCCCCAGGTTGTTGAAACCCTCGTTGACCAGGCGCATGTGCCGGGCATAATCGGTCACGAACTCCGGCACATTGTTGGGGCGCAGGAGGGAGGTCATCACCGTATAATTTACGGAGGTTTTGCCCTTGGTACCCTTTTTAGTCGTGATCAGGATAACCCCATTCGACGCGAGAGAACCGTAGATAGCCGCTGTGGCTGCGTCTTTGAGCACCGAAATGCTCTCCACGTCATTCGGGTTCACGGCATCCATCGAGCCGACCACGCCGTCGATCACGACCAATGGAGACGTGCTGTTCAATGTGCCCGTGCCTCGTATGCGTATGCTGGACCCGTCCGCGCCCGGGCGGCCCGTAGTCGCCTGCACGTTCACGCCCGCGGCCAGTCCCGCGAGTGAGGAGGATAATGTCGAAGCCGATCTGTTTTCAACCGATTGCGCATTGATGGTGGCCACGGAGCCGATCACGTTCCCCTTTTTCTGGGTTCCATATCCCACTACCACCACCTCGTCCAGGCTCCGCTCATCTACTTTCAGTGAAACCTCGATCAATGTCTTGTTCCCGATCGCCTGGATTTCCTTACTTACGTAGCCCACGAATGAAAACACCAGCACCGCATTTTCATCGGGTACATCCAGACTGAAATTTCCATCCCGGTCGGAAGTGGTGCCTTGCTGTGTGCCTTTGATGATGACATTGACGCCCGGTAGCGGTTCTCCTTTTTCATCCGTCACTTTTCCCTTCACGGGAAGGGTTTTTATGTCGGGGCGCCGCACCGGCAAATCATTGGCCGTGTTACCGGCCGGTACGTTCGCTTCCTTCCCGTTCGGCGGATTTTTGATGATATACACCATGCTACCGGTGTTCATATACGTTAAATGCAGCGAGCCGAGCATTCTGTCGAGCAGCTCCGTTACCCGGTAGGTTCCCTTGCCGATGACAAAGCGTGCCTCGCTGTCGACCTGGTTTTCGATAAAGGCAAAGCGAAGCGGGGTTTGCTTCTCGATTTTACGGAACAGGTCCCGCACACCTTCGTTTTGCAACTGAATGGTAACCTGCATTTCAGCCAGCGGCTGGGCCTCAGAAGGCCTGGCTGCCATGAGCTGAATGCAGCTTATTGCGATGATTATGTAGGATAAACCTAAGCGCATAAGAAATCGGAGACCGGGCTGATGGTTGGAAAGTGCATACCTTCCCCCGATGATAAAGTTTTTGTACATTTACCAGACGTTTTTAGTGATAGCCAATTATTAAAAGCGACACCCGTTTGTTACGCCTAACTTGCGGGTTAAAAAGCCTTTCGGTTCCCGCCGAAGGGCTTTTGCTTGAATGTGGTTTGTATTTTCAGGCATGGAGATGACACTCAGCCATCTCTGGGGAAAATCGTAAGATCCGCTCCGTACGACATCGTTTTCAGGGTTTAGTAATGATACGCTCAGGTTGCATTTGCATTAATCACAGGAACCGCCCTCTATTAAGACATGGCCGTTTTCGATTGAATAGGTAGCCCCGATCATTTTCGTAAGCACCGTCAGGACGGTATCCAGGTCTTCCTGATGCATGAATGAGGCGGTGATCCGGCATTTTTTGACTTCCGCCCGACTAAAAGCCAGTTTCACACCATAATGCGCTCCGATGAGCTGGCCGGCTTTTTCGAGGTCGGTGTTATCCAGCACCAGGTAGGCATCCTTCCACGCAGTTTCTTCGGTAGCGCTTACCGAAGCCGTGTTGTATTGTTCGGTTTGGGTATTGACGGTAATCTGCTCGTCGGGCTTGATCTTCGCGTATACGCGCTGCGTGCTCCCGACCTCCACCAGTCCGCGGGTAACCGTTACGACCACTTTGTTTTGCTGCATGTTCACGTTAAATGCCGTTCCGAGTACCCGCGTCACGACCGTGCCCGACCTCACGCGGAAGGGTTTCGTGGGGTCATGGGCAATGTCAAAATAGGCTTCCCCCCGTAATGTCACGTCGCGCGACCCATTCTGAAACGACGCCGGTGAATAGGTGAGCTCGGCATGCTCGTTCATGAGGACCGTACTTCCGTCAGGGAGTATTAAAAATTGTTTACCCCGAACGACCTGCTGCTCGTCTTGCGGTGAAGGTTGCTCGTCGCGGGCAATGTTCATATGGGCGGGCTGGCTGTTTCTTAATGTCAGCCACATGAAGCCGCCCAGGGCCAAAAGCACTGCCGCGGCCCAACTCCACCACATGGTCGTGCGTCTGGCCTGAGTGCGGGCGGTGCCCAGGATATTGGTCAGGATTTCCTCGCGTGCCTTTTCGGGCAGGCTTACTTCTGCCGAATCGGTGTCTGAATGCGCATCCAGCCATTCCCGGAAACGGAATTCATAACCGTTTTCGGTCAACTGCTGGAGCTCCTCTTTTTCGGGGTCGGAGGCATCTCCGGCCAGGTACCTGGCCATAAGGAAATCAAACCGTTCCATTCCCGATGGGTTGAAATCGTTGGAAGTATTCGTATCGTTGTCAGCGCTCATGCGGGCATCCGTTTTTCTTCTAACATATGATTGTGTCGTAGCCGCGAGCGGCCTTCTATATCACATGTCTCCCGAAAAAGCGGTAGGGGGCAATTTTTTCTAAAAAAAATTATTTTACTGCGAAAATCAGCAACCAGAAGAAGGTCTCGGCCTTTAAAACGGGGTCGAGCCGGGTACGGATAAAACGCAGGATGCGCTTCATATGCGCCTTGACGGCCAATCTCGAAAGGTTCATCCGCTCGGCGATGGCCTCGTGGCTGAGCCCTTCCTCTCTCGCCAGCTGGAAGATTTTCTGCTGATGGTCGGGCAGGCTTCGGACAGCCTCCTGCAACAGCTTTTCGCGCTCGTCTTCCTGGACCATCCGTTCGGTGGCATTCTCGGCTTGTTCCTGGTAGCCGATTTCACGGATCATTTCGATGAAGTTAGATTTGCGGCGGTAGGCGTCAAAGACCTGCTTTTTGGCCATCCCATGCAGGTAGGCCCCAAAATTCAGGACGTCGGCCATTTTTTTTCGTCTTAGCCATACATCCATAAAAACATCCTGCACCACTTCCTCCGCGGCGTGGGGGGAGTTCAGAAATTTCAAGGCGAGCCGGTAGACTTTGGGGCTATAAGCGTCGAAAATCCATACAAAGGCTGATTCGCTCCCATCGGCTAGCTCGCGCAGCATTTCGCGCTCGTTATCTGATTTTTGCGTAGCCATGATGAGGGGAAAAGTAGTTCTTAAGGCAAAACTATTACAATTTTTATAAAATTTATTCAAATAGATTGACCGAGGCTACTTTTATTTCGGGAAAAGGGCCGGTCCGGTTTTTAATGGATAGCATTGTTTATGAAGGAGTTAGTTACGATTAAGGAAATTGCCCGCCAGTTGCAGGTTTCCGTTTCTACCGTTTCCCGCGCTCTTCGGAACAATCCCCGGATTGGTTTGAAAACCCGGGAAAGTGTTCAGGCGCTTGCCGGACAGCTCAAATACTCTCCTAATGCGGCGGCGCTTAATTTTCGGTCGGGGAAGTCGGGCATTATAGGCGTGGTGCTGCCCGAAATCAGGGAAAATTTCTTTTCCGAGGCCCTTAACGGCATTGAGGCGATCGCGCTGAATGAAAAATACCTGGTTGCATTGTACCAGTCGCGCGACTCTTTTGAACGCGAAAAGCAGATTTTATCGGCTTTGACAGCCAACCGGGTGGAAGGAATTCTGCTGTCGGCCGCCAAGGAATCGCAGAGCTTTCAGCACGTTCGTGACGTGATCGCCCAGCAAATACCGGTGGTGTTGTTCGATCGCATTCCGCCGGGTGTCAAGACGCACCAGGTCGGGTGTGATGTGAAAAACGGGGCGTATCAGGCAACGAAATGGCTGGCTGCCCAGGGTTCCAGGCGCATTGCCTTGTTGAATGGCCCGCCAACGCTCGTCGCCTGCGACGATCGGTACGAAGGGTACATTACGGCATTGGTAGAGAACGACTTGCCTGTGGACAGTATCCTGATTAAGCGCGTTGACCTGACGCCGGAAGACACGGCGAAGAAAATGGCGCAGCTGCTGGCGCTGGATCCCCGGCCGGATGCGGTGCTGGCATTCAACGATTATGTTGCCCTGGACGCGATGCGGATATGCCGGAACCAGGGGATGATGGTTAACAAGGATATTTCGTTTGCGAGCTTTGCCAATTTACCTATGAATATGTACCTCGAACAGCCGCCGCTGGTGTCTGTTGAGCAGCATCCCTTTGAAATCGGGCAGAAGGCGGCCGAGATGCTGATCAGGAGCATTCAATCGGGCACAGTGCCGGGTTCGGATGAATATGAGCGCGTAATCATCGATTCCCACCTCAAAGTCTGGCAGTAGTGGAGCCCCAGGCCCCCTGCAAGTATCCTATTTTGCGCAACCGGTTGCTCAGGCTACGCAACCGGTTGCGTAGCGGGTTTATTGCGGTTAATGTGCTTTTGCTATGGGCCAACACTTTCATTGCCTGGATGATATCACTTAATTAGAGGTGTTTATGATGCCGCCGCCGTCTTCCGCGCGTATTTCCAATCCGGCTCATTCCCTGATCAAGCTATTCTTTTTGCGCATACCTGATAAAGTCGATTGCTATTGCTAACCTTAAACCTAGATGAATATGAAGCGAAGAATTGTACTGTTTTTTGCCTTATCTATCATGTTAGCCTCGGGGGCCTTTGCCCAGGTCTACATGGATTCTACCCATTTTAATTGGTCGCGGATCGAGAGTACGGAGCCGGTTGCGCCGCTCGTTACGAGCGATGCGGATAATGGCGACGGTGCTGAGGACGGGGCTATGGTGCTAAAAACAGCCGCGAACACACCTGCGATGCAAGGTATCCAATATCAGTTGGGCGGGACCGCGGCACTGGGGCAACAGCTGAATCTGGAAACGAAATATTATCAGATAGGTGCTTCGTTCGTGAAATTCAAAATGCAGGTATACAACAATACAGATAACGTCGTGCTGGCGCAAACGGCCGATCTGACGACCGCAACGGGCGTTGTAGGAACAGGCACATTGTCTTATACATTCACCTCGGCAAGCGTCGGCGACCAGATAACGGTGCGGTTCCTCCGGTCCGACGACCTGAATCCGGTCCGTTCAGCGGGTATCGATTACCTGAAAATCAACACGGGATTTGCCGGGATGACTCCCCCTGTCGTGGCGGGGCATCTCGTGATCGACGAGGAGAATTTTAACTGGTCAAGAATTGAGAATGCCAACCCGGTAGCGGCCATTGTTAAAAACGACCAGGATAATGGGGATGGCCTGGGCGATGGTGCCTTGCAGATCAAAGGCACGGCGAATACGCCCGCCCTGCAAGGGATCCAGTACCTGTTGGGAGGTACACCCGTGGAGTACGAAAAACTGGCCCTTGAGATCAAGTACTATGCCAATTCGACTTCCTACACCAATTTTAGAATGCAGGTTTATAATGTGACGGACGACGCCGTGCTGGCCGAGACCGCAACATTGGGCGTAACGGGCGTAGCGGCGGGTACCGTGGCGCCGGTTTTCGCGGCCTCATTGACCTATTACTTCACGCAGGCGAGCGTGGGCGATCAGATCGCAGTGCGGTTTGTGCGAAAAGACGACCTGAACCCGGTACGCGTCGTGGCGATCGATTATCTGAAGGTCAATTCGGTGTTTACCAATATGCTGCCGATCTGCAAGCCGGATTTCAGCTTTGACCTTCCGCTTGCCACTGCCACCCCGACTGAAATTAACGACCTGGAAACGATCCGGAACAGCTTGTTCGAGCAGTTGTATACCGCAGTACCGCCCACGACCGAGGAAGTAAATGCGGCATTGGCTCAATACGATTTGCTGAATATCCAGGCTTCGGGCACCGACATTACCGGCACGCCCATCACTACTCCCAATCAGTTTGCGTTTCTGGCTACATTTGCCCGCTATCTCAAATTCAATCCGGCGGATACGGCTGTCGGCCATAAAGCTTCTAATGCCGTTTGGTACCTGGCAAAGCAAAACTGCAACAACACCAATGCGGCCCTTACTTTTTACAACTTTCCCAGGTTTTCGCGGCCTGCCATTTTCCTGAACGACTACCTGTCTCCCAAAGTGAAAGCCCTCTTTGGTAATACCCTTTCGACGGAAACGGCGCTGTTTCAATATATTTTCGATGCAAACTACGATTTTGCTACCACCACAACGAAGGGCGCCATTAATACCGACGTCATTTACCTCGATCTGGACGTGCTGTTCGCATACGCCGATTGGTTCGATACGAATGACGAAAAAATCAGGTATTTAAAAACGATCAAAAGGTTTTTGGAGCGTTTCGTGATCCATACCAATGGGAAAGCCGACGGACTGAAAAAGGATGGATCAGGCTATCATCACGGGTCGGCGTACGACGGTTATATGTATGCGTTCAGTACCGCCGCAACGGTAATCAAATCGCTGGAAAACACTGTTTTTCAAATTGATCTGGCTTCGTATACCCGTTTCCGGGATGCCATTTATGCACAAACCATTTACAGCAGCGATTCGGGCATTATCCCGCTTTCCATGACCGGGAGGAATCCGCAAACGAGAACGACCACACTGGCGCCGGCTACGCTGGCAAAACTGGCTATTTCGGGCGGTAAGATATTGGGACTATCCACCGCGGACCCGATACTGGCAGGTAATTACAACCGGAAGTACGGGGTCAACAGCGATTTCAATTTGAATACCGTTACACCGTTCGAGGAAGGGTATATTCAGTTTAACTACGGAAACCTGGGCGTTTACAGGAAGAACAACTGGGTGGCCACGTCCAGGGGATTTTCGAGGGAGTTGTTCGGCGCTGAAATTTATATCAAACAAAACCGGTTCGGCCGGTACCAGAGCTATGGCACGCTGGATATTGCTTACCCGGGGAACACGGTTACCGGCAACGGATTCGACCTGGTAGGGTGGGACTGGAATTTCAATCCGGGTGCGACGACGATCGTCCTGCCATGGGATAGCCTCGGGGCCGAAAAGAGTCGCGTCGACGAGCTTAACACATATAGTTTTGCGGGCTCATTGGTGTTGAAACAAGCGGGCAAAGCGGTGCTTTCCAAAACGATGGGAGAGAGCGGCCTGTTTGCCATGAGGTTTAAAGAGCGCGGCGATCTGGGCTTCGGAACAACTTACGGGCCACCTACGCACAATGCGACCTTTGAGTTTACAAAAATCTACTTTGCTATCGACGACTACATCATTTGCCTGGGTAGCGGAATCAAAAACAATGATGCAAACCATCCGACGGTGACCACATTGTCGCAGAGATTGAATAATAATTCCAATGATTTGTTTGTCAACGGGGCTGTTAAGTCCAGTCAAAATGCGGAGTCATTTACGGGTTCGGGGCCAAACTGGGTGCTGGATAATTATAAAACCGGGTACTATATCTTACCGGGTTCGGGAACGCTCAAAATCAGAAACTCACTGCAACAGAGCCCGTACCAGAACCAGGAATTTCCGTCCGATTCGCTCATTGCCACGAATGGGGCTAATCAGTACCGGTTAGCCTATCTGGATCATGGTACCGCTCCGGTTGATAATGCCTATCAGTTTGTTTGTCTTCCCGCTTCGGATACGGCCAGAATGGCGCAATTCAGCCTGTCGATGCAAAATGAGCAAACTAGGCCGTTCACCGTTCATGCAAACACACCTGCGGCGCAGATTATCGAGCATAAATCCTCCAAAACTTGGGCTTACGCGCTGCCGCTGGCCAATGCATCGATCGACAGCGGTATTGTAGCGTCCAATGATACGCCCTGCCTTGTTATGTACCGTGGGGTGAACAATGGTTACGGCCAGATCCTGCTGTCAATCAGCAACCCGGATATGGGCGTTTCGCCATCTACACCAAAAACTGTGAGGTTGAAACTGCGTTACGAATGGACCGTCCCGGGCGACCCGAATGCCACCATTGTATCTGCCGATTCTACGGGTACCATCATTGATTTCGTGCTTGCGGACGGCTTCCCGGTGGAGGTGACCCTGACGGCCGTATGCGCCCCGGTGCAGGTAAGCATTACCGACGTGTACGCGATGAACCCCGCGGTGGACCTGAAAAACACCATTTATCTCGGCTACGGACCAACGTCACTGACCACCACCGCCACGGCTACCGGTGCGGAAGGTTACACATACAGCTGGAACACCGGCCAGCAGACGCAGGCCATTTCGGTTTCACAAGCCGGTACCTACACGGCGACGGTTTCTTACGGCGGCGTGTGCCAGGCAACCGCGTCCGTGAGCATGAGCGTCGTGGATGTGCGATGTGGCAATGACGCCGATAAAGTAATGATTTGTCATAACAACAAGACCATTTGTGTGGCAGCGGCGGCTGTGCAGGCACATTTGGGGCACGGGGATAGTCTGGGTTCCTGCAATGCAGGCGCACGGCTGGGTGTGTCCGCCGACGAAGAGATCAAGCTTGCTTCACACATTGCGGTTTATCCTAATCCCGCCCCCGAAAAGTTCTATATCACGATGCCGAAACTGGAAGCCAATGCCGCGATCACGCTGTACAATGCACGCGGAGAGGTGGTTCGCACTGCCCGATTCGCTTCTGCAAAGCAAGAGGTGTCGCTTAAAGGGCTTGCTGCCGGTGTGTATCTGGTAAACATCCGGAATGGGAAGCAGATTATCGTGCGGAAAATTATCAAGTACTGAGGTCTATTTTAACTGGGCCAGGGTAGTTTTACCTGGAAATGGTAATGCTGACCAACGGAATCGGGCCTCTTTGGGGAGGTCCGATTTCGTTGGTTACCGGCCTTGTCTCTGATTTTTTTCTCTAAGGCAAGTATTAGTTTAGAAATTAATATACCTTTGTCATCAGATGATATGATGAATACGCCGATACATAAAAGATCACTAGCCGACGAGGTAGCGAACCAGATCAAGGCCTATATCCGGTCGGGGCACTATGTGGCCGGGCAGCGGCTGCCTACCGAGCCCGAACTGATGAAGCAATACGGGGTAGGGCGGTCCTCCATTCGTGAGGCGGTCAGAATGCTGGCGAACTCCGGTTTGTTGCGCGTGCAGCAAGGATTGGGGACATTTATTAATGAGTTTGTAGAAGAAAATGAGACTTTACATCAGCGATTGAGCCGGGCAGCGGCGAGAGATATTGATGAAGTAAGGCAGCTGCTGGAAGTCAAAATTGCGCAAAAGGCAGCTCTCAACCGCACTGCAAGGCAGCTCGACGAAATAGAAGGTTTCCTGAATGAGCGGATCCAGGCTGCTCAAGAGGGGAAGATCGAAGCGTGTATTCAGGCAGACATTAATTTTCACGTAAGCATCGCCAGGGCATCCGGCAATGAAATTCTGGCCGATATGTATTACGCATTTTCGTCCCGGCTGAAAAGCTGGTTTTTGGAAATCTACCCCGATACCAGTTCGTTCATTCAGACTAACGGCTTGCATAAATCCCTGTTTCTAAGCATTAAAGATGGTAATGAAGAACAGGCATTGCGGTGCGCGAGGGAAATTTTGAGACATTAAATTTTTTTAACATTAAACATCAGATGATATGACGAATAGTTCTGCCGTCGGGCAAACGCCTGCATCCGTTCTGCCGCCTGCCAAAACGGTGTATCCGATCCTGTTCGCGATCAGTTTCGCGCATTTATTGAATGATACCATGCAGGCGGTCATCGCGTCCATTTACCCCTTGCTCAAAGTTGATTTTCACCTCAGCTTCGCCCAGATCGGCCTCGTTACACTGTGCTATCAAATCACGGCTTCCCTTTTGCAGCCATTTGTGGGGCTTTACACAGACAAAAATCCAAAGCCCTTTTCGATTGCCGTGGGCATGGGCTTTTCGCTGATTGGTATCCTGTCTCTGGCCTGGGCAGATTCCTTCGTGCTCGTGTTGATCGCTGTGAGCCTGATCGGCATCGGCTCATCGATTTTTCACCCGGAATCGTCGCGTATTGCCCATTTAGCCTCCGGCGGCAAACGGGGGTTTGCTCAGTCGTTTTTCCAGCTCGGCGGCAATAGCGGCAGCGCCCTGGGACCGCTGCTGGCCGCGTTGATAGTCGCGCCTTTCGGGCAGCATGGCATTATGTGGTTTTCGCTGGCCGCGATTATGGGCGTGATGCTGGCGATCCACATCGGGAAATGGTACAGGGGCAGTGCATCGCAGAAGACGGCCAAAACGGTGTCTGCTACACACACTTCGCTGGGTCAAAACAAGGTGGTTTTCTCGCTTGTAATCTTGCTTATCCTGATTTTCTCCAAGTATGTGTACCTGGCGGGCATGACCAGTTACTATACTTTTTTTCTCATGAATAAGTTTGGGTTGAGTATTCAGGAGTCTCAGATTCAATTATTTATCTTCTCATCGGCCGTTGCGATCGGGACCGTCGCCGGTGGGCCGATAGGGGACCGGTTCGGACGCAAGTATGTGATCTGGACTTCGATCCTGGGTGCCGCTCCATTCACCATGCTGCTGCCGTATGCCAATTTGTTTTGGACCACCATTCTCGCGGTTTGCATTGGACTGATCATTTCATCAGCTTTTTCTGCAATTGTTGTCTACGCTCAGGAACTGGTACCCGGGAAAGTGGGGTTGATCGGCGGATTATTTTTCGGATTGTCTTTCGGTATGGGCGGGCTCGGTTCGGCCATGCTGGGTAACCTGGCCGACCACACAAGTATCGAGTACGTGTTCCAGCTTTGCGCATTTTTGCCGCTGATCGGCATTATCACCGGTCTTTTGCCGAAACTTAAAAATGGGTGATGGCAGCTGATTAGCACTTTCTTGTCAGAATTCGGATGAGGGCGCCACCCTTGGATAAACCGAAAGGTAATCCAAGGTCTTTTCAAAACCCGTATTTGCAGGTATTGAATCTGCCAATTGATGAAGTTCTGTCGATGTCATGGTGACAGCACCAATATATCCGCTTGTTACTTCCAGACCATAGAACAATGTGCCGCGATTTTCATCGAATTGGAAAAACATACATGAGCCATAAGAAAACACCTGTATTTCGTGACGCCCAAGGTGTAGCCAGCCGCCTTTAACGAGTTTGTTCAGTGCTTTTAGACCTTGTCCGCCTGCGTGGTCACATGTTTTGACATATAATATTCGCCTATGATTTCTTCGAATCAGATACCATAAACACCCAGCGAATACAAATAGCAGTAAGCCGAGAACGAAGCCCTTTAAGATTCTCTGAATCATGAATTTGGGAGGGCTACGCAGGCTTTCGTGTGCTGACCAAATTGCACGAATATCATTTCGATCTTCTAACCTTGCTCAAATAAATGTCTCCTATCGCTACCGCAACAAGAACCCCAAGAACCACATACAAAGCCGGCCCTATTTTCCAGTGCTGTAATTTAAACTGTACGAGTAATAGGAGCATTGCCGCAATCGCAATCAATACTATGACGCGAGCTGTGTTTATATAAATCCTTTGCATTTGTTGAGTTGGTTTTCTATCTGTGAAATGTGCCTCAAGATAATGTATAGCCGCTAAAATATTGTATAATCTCTGGCTGATAAAAACTATTTCAACCGGAAGTAAAGAATAAGCCATTTCAATATCAAAAAGGAAATCTTACGCCGGTCGTTACCTGTCGCGGCCTGAGCCGAAAGCCGCTTTCAGCTATTGTGAATGCAGAATTTACGATCGACAGATAGTTTTGTGCATTCGTTAGATTCGTTCCTCTGATTTCGAGATCGATTTTCCTTTTTCCAAAAGTATAGCGGTAACGAAAGTTCAGATAAAGTTGGTTTTGACTTGCGCTTCCCCGCGTGGCATAGCGTTCGATGTCTAATCGCAATGCATTAGCCTTACCCGGATAAATGTCGATGGCCAACAGCAGCTGCGAAATGCTCGACGTTTTTTGACGCTGATCGGCGACGCGATTTTGAAAAAAGTGGGTATTGCCCGAAAGTTCCACGCCTAGATAACTCGTGAATAAGGTCGAGCCGGACAATCCCAAGCGATAATTCCTGTTTCGAACCGCGACTTGGCGATCAGTCACGACCTGTTCGGAGCGGGTAAAGCCGACGTCGCTGTTCAGTTTAAGGGAAGTTTTGATCCCGCCAAAATACTTGCCGATACCTAAATGGACGTCCCGCGAAAGCTGGGTGTTGTTATTCAGTACAAAAGTAAGTTCCGCAGCACCCGTCGAATCAATGCTTGTGCGGTATTGCAAGTTGTTGATGATCCGCATCACAGAACCTGCCAGATTTATAAAAATCAGCGAAAGCGGGTTCTTATAGTTAATTCCGATCCTGCCTAGCAGAATCCTGTTTACCGGAACGGCTCCCTGGGCTTTCTGTACATTTCTGTACGACCTCAGAATGAAGCCGCTGTACACTTGCGACGGGTTTCCGAAGTCGTATGAGTAGCTCAGGGCAGATGTGAAGTCCGTATATTCCGTGGCCCTGTACCTTGCTGTCAGCGAAGGCTCGAATGCGAGTTGCGTCTGCTTTTGATGGCTATTTTGTGTGAAATCCGAGACCCTGAATGCGTACATTCTGAACGGCAGATTGAGTTCTATCTGCCATTTTGAGGACTCGTAGTAGCCGCCTACTTGTGCAAACGGAGCCAGATACAGGTACTTCAAATCGTTTCGAAATGCATTGCCGTGTGTCCTCGTACTGTCGCCGGCTTGGGTACTCATCGCGCTTTCGAATTGATGATTTTGGAAGTTCAAGCCAGCCATCGGCGTGAATGCGACTCGTGCAAATTGCCTGGTAAAGCTGATTGAGTTTCTGGCATCAAGTTCGGTTGTAAAGACATCCTGGGAAATTGATTGCAAACTTTTGCCCGCATTAAACAGGTCGGGAAAAACGCCGGGACGAACTGCCAGCGTTTCGGGCCGGCGGTTGTAAACCGTTCGGGAGTTGATGTTTAACAGCTGCTTGCCAGCATGTGTAATGATAGAAAGACTGTTTTGCAGCTGCGTTTGTCTGGCCGTCAGTTGCTGATCTGTTTGAAGCTGATTCCGGCTTAATTTACCGTCTCCATCTATTTGCCCGAACTGTCCGCTGGTATTATTTTTCAGAAAGAGCCGTTCGGTGTTCTTTTCAATTAGCAGATTCGCATTGAGCGCCTTTGTGTCGGAGCGGTTCGCGATCTGTTCGTCGATTTCGACAATGCCGCCGGGTGTTAGCAGTCGCGTATAATTCCTTCCGGCTTGTTGTTGCACCTCATCCCGTATCCCCAGGCCTAATTTCAGTTCGGTTTGGTTTCTGGTTTTTTTGATCAGGTTCAATGAGGCGAGGTGAGACCTGTTGTCGAGCCACCGATCCGGGCTGATGCTTGGGGTATTCAACGACTGGATGCTCAACGCCGGAGCCGGAATATTTGCTTGCGACGATTTTGTCAAGATATCCAGCTGCCTGGAAAGGTCCGTTCCGGTATTGTTGCTTTGCACACTGGTAATTGCCTGGAAGCTTCGTTTGAATATCATGGGGGTTATATTTACATCCCAGAGGGCCGGACTGAGCCCGACGCCCACCTTGGCGCTTCCCGTTGTCGTAACCTTTTTGAGCTGAATGTTCAGTGATGCTTTTTCCGAAAATACTTTCGATTTCAAAATTTTGATCGGTTGGTCGTTCTCCATCACCTGTACTTTACTGACTGCGGCGGCCGGCAGGTTCTCATTGGCAAGATTGTATCGTCCCTCCAAGAGGTCGAGTCCGTTGATGTAGTATTTATCAATCGGATTTCCCTGGTAAACAATTTGACCGTTTTCTTTTATCTCTATCCCAGGCATACGTTTGATAACGTCGGCGATTGTCCGGTCACCTTCCGCCTGGAAAGCGCTAACCCGGTAGTCGATCGTATCTTTTCGCAGAATAATGGGAGGTGCTCTGACTGTCAGTTCTTGCAGTTTTAATGCGCTTTCTTTTAAAACCAACTGTGTAGACTGTGATCTGTTGGGGACCAGGAACAGTCCCGCTTCGAAACCCAGGCGCGTCGCTTTTATCGCCAGGGTATCGACGGCGAGAGCTGTCTTCAAGGTGAAACTCCCGTCATGATCACTGAATGTGAATGCGGATATCGTGTTGTTTTTGTCGAGGATTGCGATGTTCGCGTTGGGAATAAGTGTGCCACGCTCGTCCATCACCTTGCCCGATATAGTTGTCTGGGCGTAAGAGTGGTAGCACCCGATCCGAATGAAAAGAACAAGGGCTGAGATGAATCGCTTGGCTGGTCCAATTTTCAATGGATAAAAAACTCAATCGGGTTGTTGTCGGATTTGATTTTTTGCTGCACTCGTTGGGCCACTTCGCTTCGGCCCGATGTGAAAACGACGCCGGATTGTTCGGCAACGCCGATGGGGTTTGCGCGGTATTCGTCGCGTTTTCTGAAAAATGTCCGTTTGTCCGTTTTAGTGACGTTGAGCGGTGTTGTATCACGCATTTCGCGCCGCGACTGCTTCAAGCCATTTAAAACAAAGTCGTATTGTTTTTTTGCATCCGTGAGGCGGATTATCAGACCGGGCAGTCCGCAAAATTTGTATGGCCCTTCGCTGACCGGCACCGCTTCCGTGAACCAGGCTTCCCATGTCCTCCCGCCAAATTCCGTGGTGGCCCGTTGAGCCGGATAGCCGGCAATCGTCTTAGTGTCTGGCGTTAAAGCCCATTGCAAATGGCCCTGAGTTTCGGTGTACGAAAAGTAATCGTGATAAACCCGGTCTGTTGTTTGGATCGCATTGCAGCCGTGTTTGACAATGTTGAAGTCGAAATCCGTCCGATGCTGTTGTAGAAATGCAATCAGGTTATGGCGGTCCGCGCGGTCGCTGCTCGCCGAGATCGCTGAATCCTGCAAATACCTGTTTTGGCTTTTGAAAAGGGATTGCTCCTGATTGATGAAAAGCAAAAACGATTCCGTTTTGGGAATGGTGCTGGTGCTATCAGGATAAAATGTCAGCTGGAAAGTACACGTGATGTCATAAGAAACGATGGGCGACACTTTATCCTGGCCTATTGCAAATTCACAGGCCAACATCAGGAATGCGATACAAGCAAATCGTAACATATCAGATACTTTATGTTTTAAGTATGGATATATTATAATTTACTTATAGTTCACCCCTTTGTTTACGGACATTCAATTCCACTCACGCCATCATAGACAACCATTTTCGCCGGTGCGATATTGGCGTTGCAGTAACCGACGGCCTTGTTTTGTCGTTCGGCTTCGGAGTCGTAATGAAATTGCAATTGGAAAACCGTGTCCCGCTTTATCAGCGATTTCGGAAGGTTTATGACTGCTGCCACATAGAATTCGCCCTGGCTGTCCCCGCTCAGCCTGGTGGCGTACGAGGTCGGTTTCAGGAGCCGGACCAGATGCGTTTCTGTTTTAGTCGGACAGTACTCTGTGAGGTAAACGGCCGGGATGCATTGGATGCCTGATACTGGTTCTGTTTTATCTTTGTCGCAGCCAAGCAAGGCCAGGGCTGCGACTAGTGTCAGCAGGCTATTTTTTTTCATATTCGTAGCGGATCATACCTATTTCAGTAAAACCCCAGGTAGGCGAGTACCGTATTTCCTCCCGAAGCAGTTTCCCATAATATTTTCTTTTACTCTCCAGATTGGTGCAGATCAAAGTCCGGATCTGGTTGCCGGCGACATCGAACTCATAGGTTCGTCCGGATCTCACATTGCCGGCTGCGTTCTGATATGTTTCCGACGACGGCAGCGTATTGTTGCCCGTATATTCGGTAATGGTAATCAATTCGAGCGCATTCCGATGATCGAAACGCTCTGTCCTGATCAGGCGGTTCTGGTTATCGTAGGTGTAGTTCTCGGTGTTAGATAGCTCATTGTTATACATATACACCTGCATTTTGCTGACATTTCCGTCGCCGTCAAAATTGTATTTATAGTGGTGATGTTTGCCTAGTGATTGCGACCAGGTATAAGTTTCGGCGAGTTTTCGGTTGGCATACACATAGTGGACAGATTGCAGCGATGTACCGCTGGCGTCCACCGCTTCTTCCTGCGTGAGCAGGCCGCCCTCGTAGGTATAGGTGATCGTTCTGGCCAAAGTTAGGCTGTTTGTGACGCCGTCGTACACTTTTTGGGTCGCCATCCGGCCGCTACGGTAGGTATATTCCTTGTAGGTCGTGAGCTGGTCGGGAGCGCTGTACATAGCCTCGCGCGTGAGATTTCCCTCGGTGTCGTAGGTGAAGAGCACGTACCCGCCAGGCTCCTTGGAATCCGATTTACCGAAATTGAGGATTTTCGTCAACCGGTAGTGATCTGTGTTGTAAATGCCCGTATCGCCTTCATTGGGTCCGGGCGGTCCTTGAAAGGTTTCTATTTCCTTGTTTTTACAAGAAACCAGGAAATGCATGATGATGGCCAGGTAATAAAGCTTTTTCATAGCGAACGATTTGAATACAACGCCTTAAGAGACACTAAAAGTCATGTAACCGTTGTAACACAAATCAGACGCAAGAACTTTCCCCTCGCTTTTTAGCCACCCGATTCACCCCGAGGGCGGGCTAGCTTACTAACCCGCATTCAGGCAGAACGTACGTCCAGGATCTTTAACTTCCGTATCCCGGCAGGCATTTTCCACTCTACGGTTTCGCCCTTGCAAAGCCCGATCAATGCGGCGCCCATCGGGGTAAGGATGGATATTTTCTGTTGTTTAATATCCGCCAGATTGGGCATGACGATACTGAATTCCATTTCCCTGTTGGTGGTCAATTCCAAAACTTTTACTTGTGAATTGAGACGGATACTATCCTCGGGAAGTTGATCATCTTCAACGACTATCGCCCGGTTCAGCTCGTAGGCGAGTGACATTTCGCTCGCGGCGGGGCTGTCCGAGAAGTTGCTCGCAAACTGTTTGAGAAGGCGAAAATCATTTTTTCCAAGTATAACAGGGCTTGTGTTGCTGCTCATGATGTGTCTGGGTTTGTTGGTTGTCCACGAAGTGGTTTCAAAATGAAAGGGTTCAGGAATAGTCGGCCGCAGTCCGCCGCAACTCCGGGGAGGTACGATGGAACCGCGGCCAATGATAGCGTTATGTGTTTGATGCTGAGTGCCCGGGCGCTATTTCGCGGGGGAAGTATTTTGCAGGTCAGACCAGTATTGGTTAACAAAAATCCGCTCCTGCCGCGACAGGCCTTCATTCGCCTTGGTAAGCCGGGCCAAAATTCTGAGGAATCGTTCGGTGGCTGTTTTATAAGAGTTTGCCGTCCGGTTTCCGACCTGGCCTTGCCGCTGTATGGTCCCCGTTTTGTCAAGGACCACCGCATTCTCACGGATGAAGTTTGTTATGATCGACATATCGGGCCAATGATGTTGCAAACCAGCTTCCTGCTGGTGGCCGTGTGTGCTGAAAAGTTGCTGGATTTTTTCCAGTGCCGGTGAAATTCCTATTTTATCCATGCATTCCAAATCGTTTGATGCTCACTACTTATCCTCGCTTACTGATAGGGTTAATTAAAGGCAAGGGCTGCAAATTGATGGAATACCTTTTCATCGAGTTTATAGCGATCGTTCAGTGTAAGGCTGCTACGGGCGTTGAAAAGGGCATAATTTACCGCATTGTACATCAGCCAATAGGAAGGGGTTACGCCCAGCAGGTTCTGTTCGATCCGCAGGCGCTCGCGGGCTTGCCTTGCCAGCTGCACCGGAATTGGCAGGCTGCTCAGCATATTTTCCTCTTTTCGGGTCATGGATTTTTTTTGAAAATACTCATATACCATTGCCGTCAGCGTAAGATTCTCTTGCGTGACGGAGCTGAGCAGGTCCGTGAGCTGCTGCTGCAGTGCGTCCAAATCTATCTTGCGATTTCCCTTGGGTCTGCGCAACTGCGGTAGCGCTTCGGGGCTGCTGGAAGAGCCGCTTTTCTTTTGCTGCCCTTTAAAAGTAGCAGGCAAATGCCCGCGCAGCCATTCCTGGTAGTGGCCGAGTTCTGTGAAGGAATCGGCCCAGCCCATCAAACCGTTCTGGCATACCGCCCTGTACATGCTTCCCCCCGGAAGGCCGTTGTCTGCCGTAAGCGTTCGCCCCTGTATGCTGAAAGGCGTTTTGCCATTATAGCCATTGGTCACAATAATGCTTCGTCTCAGCTGCTCACCTCCGATGGGCAGTTCTTCCGGAAGGATAATGCTGATGCTGAATTCTCCGGTGATGGTATGCTTGATCTGGAGTTCGTACTGGCTGAACAGACTGTCCACGGCCTGTCTGATCATCTCATTCGGTATGACCGTGTATCCGGAGCTTTGTATTCCAAAAATTGTTTTCCTGTGCCCGGGCGGCGAGCCTACTATCAACTGCTGCCGGTCGGTGGCAATAATGTCATACTCAGGCAGCATATCGGGCAGTAACACCGAATCCACCGGATAACAAATTTCCTCCCAGGATGTAGCCGTTTGCGGCATCGCGCTCAGGTAAGTCATTCCAATTGCTTTTTTACAGTTGTAAATTTACATCCGGGAATTGAATTTCCAACCTTTGGCTGCAATAATTTTAGCCAAACCGGACTCCGTACTTCGTCGGTGGGGCTTATTGAATGCGTTGTAAGTACTTAAAATTGAGTGTGATATGGATTTGATCGGGCGTTAAGGGGTGCTCTCATTGCGCAGGCGACAGTACTATTTGGCGCAGATCCAGCAGGGCACCGCTCACGAATGCCTGGCCAGGCCTGAATTTGACTTTTTGCGCACCGGCCGTAAGGCGCAGGGTTCCCACGGACTTACTCTGGAAGTTCTCCCAGCCTCCGCTTCGGGGGACTTTGCCGGATAATGACACTTTCCCCGTTTCCAGTACAAACGCTTTGCCGGCCTCTTTGTCGTCGACAGACCATTCCATACGCACTTCATATATCCCGGCCCGGGGTACTTCGATCTCCCATTCGACAGCATCCGCAGCACCAAACCAGCCAAAGGCTTTCCATTTGGGCATATATTGGATTTGCGGCCCTGTGCCTTTGCCTTTTTCAGCTGTTAAATGAAGGATGCCTTTTGCATCGGTAACCACCAGTTCGGGGATGTTGATGGTGTCCCGTACCGCCTTTACATAGCCGGCGATTTCATTCACAGGAGCGATCCAAATGCCATTGTTGGGGTCTTTGGCGTATTCGCAGAGCTTGCGAAGCATTGCCAGGCGGGTAGTTTGCGGGCCGGAGTCGGCCATTTCGTGCCCGGCGAGCACGAGCCATTGTCCCGATTTCCGGGCCGCTTCAATGATCGGAAGAATTTGTTCGAAGTCCTTACCGTCGGTTTCCATGCCCGTGAGCTGCGCCAAATCGCAATAGGCGGGGTCAACGGGCGCTTCGTCCAGCCAGCCGCGACCCGTCACGAATAACTCAGAGATGAGTGGTATAAAACTCCGCGTCCCGCGTCCGCGACCTACGAACGTGTGCCCACACGGGTATGCGTACGAGACCGGCGTTACCCCAAGCATGGACTGGATTTGCCGGTTGGTTTCCGTCAGTTCGGAGCGCATTTGGTCGAGTGTGTAGGTTTCGAGCGCTTTTTCCCTCGACCACACAAAGTTGCCGCTGCAAGGGTGGTGTAATGAGTGGTTGCCCATTTCGTGCCCGCTGGCTACTGCTTTTTGCCAGCCTCCGAGCTGTTTCCGGACAGCGGAGGGGACAAGATAGAATGTTCCCCTAATGCCGTACTCGTTGAGAAGCGGTACGCCTGCCGTCGCCTGACTGCCGCGCGCATCGTCGAACGTAAGGCTGATCGCCATCTTCTTCCCTTCGGGCCATTGGAAGGTTTGCGAAACGGCCGGTGGGGTAATCAGCCCGGCAGCTGCCAGGCAGGAAAGACTTAGGTTGCGAAGCAAATGTTTGTATGCCATAAGGGGAGGATGTTTGGTGTGGTGGTGAGGGCTGGCTATTTCGCGTTTTTGATAAAGGCCAGCAGGTCTGCCATTTGTTGTTTATCAATCGACGCTTCGAGCCCTACCGGCATGCTCGACATGCCCAGTGTTTTCAACGATTTGATATCCTTGCGCGCAATGACTTTTTTCTGGCCGCCGTAATTGGAAAGCGTCAGCGCGGAAGGTGTTTCGCTGGATATGAGCCCCTGCGCCGATTCGCCGGAGCCGAGCTCGATTTGCCAGAGGTCATATCCGTCGGCAATGGAAAAGTTAGGGTCCAGGATGTCGGCCATAATCGATTCGGGGCGTCTGTTGCGGATCGTTCCGAGATCGGGCCCGAATGCCACGCCGCCTGCACCGCCGATTTGGTGGCACAACGCGCATTGCTGCTCGAACACCCGTTTGCCGGCCTGTGGATCCCCCGATAGGGTCATGACCGGCTGATAGGACTGTATCACGACATGGCGTTGGCTTTCCTTTTGGGTCAGGAGCTGCCTTGCGCGGTTGCGCAGGGTTTCGTTTTGGTTCGCCATCAGGGATACGCTACGCGGCCACCCGAGGCTCGCCTGATCGATTTTGCCTTGTTCAAGGCCGTCCAGCAGGAGCGTAATCCGTTTAGGACCGGAAAGGAAGAAACCTATGGCCGATTCTCGCACATCCCGTGTGAGTGACGACCATCTGTCGAGCAGCAAGCGGCAGACCGTTTCGTCCGGTATGGCGCTGAGCGTTTTCAGTGCTGCGATTTGAACCGGGCGAGGCTCGCTCGGCACCACCCGCTTTTGGAGCATATCCGAGTATTCCGCGGGGTTTTTGAAAGAAAGAAACTGGATGGCCTCCACACGCTTTTCGGTTGTGGCACCTTTATTGGACGCAGTCAGGATAGCCGTTTTGATAGCAGTCTGGGTTTTCGGTCCGGCCGGGAGCCCGGTTTTTCGCAGGAGCTGCATACTCGCCTGCCTGATTTCCGGATTTGGGTTTTTCAGTGATGCATTCAATAGTAGCGACTTCTCGGCTTCCAGTGCGGCAAGATCCGTTTTCTTGTTGAGGCTTTCGGCTAATCCACGCAACACGGGCGCCTGCCATCCCAGCGTGTTCGCGGGGACCAGCGCTTTCCGAATGACGGAACGGACGGCGGCAGCCTCGCCCCGGGCACCGGTCAATGTGCTCAACCGTTGCACAAGCGCCGCATATGCTTCGTCATGCGATTTGTAGCGTTTCAGCGCTTCCGCAAACAGAACGTCGTTCCCGTAGGCGGAAGTGAGGGCGGCGGTTTGTACCCAAGGATCCCGCAGGTCTTTGAACAGAATTGTTTCGCGCGCTTTGAGCACGTCTGCGGACTTCGCGTCTGCGGACTGCGCGTCTGCGGACTTCGCGTCCGACTGTATTTCGCCGAGCGTTAGGAGCACTTGAAAGCGGACTTTGGCATTCGGATGATCGGCGAGGGCGGCGAGGGCAGGTATGAGTTCCGGAAATTGTGCGAGGTGAAGCTCGGCAATCCTGACGGCATTTTCCGTTACACCCGCTTCCGGGTCTTTCAATGCGCGTCGCAGATCGTCTGCACCGAGTGCTCCCAGGCCTTCCAATGCCCATAGCGCATGCAGCCGGCCCTTAGGATCATTACCGGCGGCCATGCGTTTCAGTGGCGCGATTGCAGTTTCATGATGGCGGTCAAGCAGTAGCCGCTGTGCATTGCGGCGCCACCAGATGTTCTTATCTGTCAGTTTTTCTACCAGCTCGGCATCCGACAATGCATGGAGATCGAGCCGACCCGACCACGACAGTCGCGGCGTTCCTTTGGGGGAGATCCGGTAAATCCGGCCCATGTCCCGGCCATTATAGAGCGCCCCGGATTTCACGACATCGTCGGCCATCCATTCCGGGTGTTCGATAATCTGGCGGTAGTAATCCACCACGTACAATGCGCCATCTGGCCCGATGTACATATTCACAGGCCTGAACCAGGAGTCCGTGGAGGCCAGAAATTCTTTTTTATCCTGCATGCGGCTGGCCGTAAAGCTCGCGCCTTTGTCGCGGATAATATCGGCATGGACCAGGTTACTGACTGGTTCCGCTACGAATGCGACGCTGTCGTAAGGGGTAGGGAAGAGCCCACCCTGATAGCTCGTGAGGCCACAGGCCGATGTAAACACGCCGAGATCGGTGAGCAGTTGGTGCTGTGGGTTCTTTGTAATGGGAAACACTTCCGCGGAGTGGTCGGACAGGGTTTGAGTTACTTTTGAGATCAGCAAATCGGGGTTACGCTGCAAGTATCGGTTGGCGATTACTTCGTGATAACCCGGGTTTGCATTGCTGACGAGCAGATAACGCCCCCATTGATCGAATGTATGGCCAAATTGCGTGTAACTGCTCAATACTTCCAATCCTTTGGCGTCAGGCCGGAACCGAACGCCTCGTCCCAGGCCATTTTCGGGTAAACGGGGGCTGTCGGCGAGGCGCGGATAGAAGATTTCTCCACCGCGGTCGCCGAATTCTTTCTGAAAAGTTTTAGTTGTGACGGCCGGCTCATGTCCGAGGTAGATCCAGTTGTCGATGCCCAGGATCGGGTTGTTGAAGTTATGCTGCGGATTGGACATCGCGAAACCCGTCAGGAGCGTATCGCGCTGATCGGCCTTCCCATCCCTATCCGTGTCTTCCAGATAAAGCACATTGGGCGGATCGGTCACCAGAACGCCCTTCTTCCAGCGCAGGATCCCGGTCGGTAACACCAGGTTTTCGGCAAAAATCACGGACCGGTCCATTTTTCCGTCGCCGTTGGTGTCGTGCAGCGTCCTCACTTTGCCCGTACCGCTTTTATCGAGTGGGTAACCGTGCATTTCGACGACGTACATCACCCCGTTTTCGTCGATTTCCATCGCAACAGGGTCCGAAATTTCCGGCTCGCTGGCCACCATTTCGATCTGAAAGCCATCCGGGATCTCAAATGTGGCGATGGCATCTTCGGGCCTTACCTCGCGGGGATATGCTTCTTTTCGCTCTATGGCCGCTGCAAATACTCCGCCGCAGAGTGCAAGGGCAACCAAAAAGCGTTTCATACTGGTGTCGTTCATGGGTAATATCGCTCTGCCGGCGCCAATGTATTTGGTATCCGCCGCTTACTAATATTACTCGCTTCTGCCGGATTTCGGCTACTTACCGCTTGATTTATGTGTTGGTATGTTGCTATGCAGGGCTTCGCTCACTCGCTGAGGGTGACGTGGATGTCAGCGCTCTTTTGAGCATTGCCGCCAACTGCTGGAATGAATGAAATCCCGTGGCTTTGAACCCGTGCCCATTCACGGTAAACGTAATGGTCGGGCAGCTGTCGATTTTATTGGTACGGATTTTCAGCGCGTCTTTTTGCAATGCGCGTCGGGTAGCAGGACTGTCGAAGTCCGTCCCGAATTTTTGCAAATCAAGAACGCCGTGGTTCTCGCGGCTGATGTCCCGCGCCAGGTCTACTAAAACACGGGAAAGCGAAATGTCCCTGCCATCGGCGAGCGCAGCTTTGCGAAGGGCGTTCATATAGAGGTTTGCCGCCCGCTGCGACTGTAACGATACCGCTTTTACTGCCTGGCACGCCCTGATGTTGGATGGCTCGCGGCCTGAGCCCTCGGGGCTGCGGCTCATTGTATCGCTTGTGACGAGACAGAAACGGACGTTAATCAGTTCGCTGAATTTGGTGGTGAATTCATCCCAATGTTGCTGCATTCGCCAACTGACCGGGCATAACGGCTGGGTGTAGTATACTATATTGACAATAGTGTGGTTCAGGTCGATTGGTTTCATTTTTCTCTCGTTGATTTCTGCACTGCCGGTCATAACCGGACTCCTGGCTTTCCATTGACAAATGGTGTATGGAATGCCCAAAAGGCGTGCCGTAACTATGTAGAAAGACTTCGAGGGAGTAAAGAATAGCCTCTGTGTACAAATCGAGGCCGGGATCAGTCAAATACGTATCCGCGGCTTACTGCGTCCTGTTTCGCGGTTTCGGTCCAGCAGATATAGATATCCCATGAAGAAGGGGTTTCGGGTTCTTGATCCGGAGGGGAAAAATGCGTTGCGTGAAAGCCAAGTATCCTCAAATCGACAATAATGGATTCTACAACTTTACGCTCCACGTCACCTGTGGGAATCGTGTAAATGAGGTACTGCTTGTTCGTGCTTCTGGCTTCGGCGATTTGGGCAACAATCGCCTTAATTACAAATTCCTGTTTTGCAGCCGACATAATGTTTCACACCATAAATTACGGAGATAAGGCAAAACTCACGCGTACGGGGATAAATACACTTGTAAACAAAGGCTAAGTTGCGGGCACAATAATTGCTGTAAATACCAGTTTGAGCCCAACCATAAACGATATGTATACAACAGATGATTTATCGGAAAGGCTCTGGAAGGTCTGTCTGCCCTATATTTCCAGCACGAAAAGCGTCGTAGTCCACAAGCATTATTGCTATAAGGTGGCCGTGAGCCTCGACCACCAGATTGAATGCAGTGTGGAAGATTCTACTTATACTGCGATGAAGGGGTTTGTGGTCAACGGCCGTGCCCTCCACCGATGCATCTCTCCCGACGGCCCGGTGCTGAGTATCCTGATCGAGCCGCAAAGCCCCTGGGGAAGTAAAATCAGGGAAATCCTGGGTGATAAGGACTTTGTCCGTTTCGAAGAAATCCTGGATGTGGACAGTCTTGGGCCTATTCTTCCGTTGAACCATGCACTTTTAAAGGATACCGATCTCATTCCACACATATTCGAACTGATGTTTGCCGTCACCGGACTGAAAATTCATGATTCCAACCTGATCGATCCGCGCGTGATGCGGATCATCGACTATGTGTCGGGGCATCTTACCAGCGATATAACCAACCGGGAAATCGTGGACATCTCCAATCTTTCATTTCACAGGACGCGGCATTTGTTTGCCGCCGAAGTTGGAATTCCCTTGTCCAGGTATATTCTGTGGCAGCGGTTGCGGCGCACACTTAAAACCGTGATCGAGTCGGGCGAATCGCTCTCCAAAGTTTGCCGGGATTACCACTTTACGGACCTGTCGCATTTTCATAAGACATTTAAAAACATTTTTGGATTGAACCCGTCCAATTTCCTGGTTGAATGCAGGGTTATTGTCCAGGACGATGCACACGTCGAAGAAGTTGTCGCCAGCGGTGAAGACTTGTAAATTGGGGCTAATATTTACGCTTTCAGGGGTTTTCTTCTTTCAAAAGGTTGTGGCGTAGTTACGTTTGTTTCATTTTAGCGCTCCCTTTACTCGCCTTGTTGGTTTCCGGTCGAAACCACACTCAACATTTTTTAACTTTTTGAAAGAACCGGGGTAGCGCGTTTATGAAATTATCTGTTTCTGCGGATTCTCAATCCAGAGAATTGCAGGATTGTAGTATCTCTTATATTATCCAAACAACGAACCATTCTGTACAAATACAAAACAGATTTGGATTCAAGATTGTTGTCAATTTGGGCGATACCTTTGATCCTGAGATCAATGGGCGTTACCATAAAGCTGTTAGAGGTTTTATTGTCGCCCGGAATGTACGGCATACCTGGAATTCCGGTGAGGCAGTCATGTTTATCAGCCTCGTCGAGCCTGCGAGCCGGTGGGGCCGTGATCTGAGAGTATTACTTGCGGGGCGGGAGGTTTGCTTCATCGAGGAGTTAATGGCCGTGGAGGAGCTTGATTCCATCCTGCCGCGTGGACTCGAAACGATGGATGAAATGATTGTTGCTCAGCGGGTTCAGGCCTTTTTTGCGAGATTGGCCAAAAGAAGTACTGCGTTGCCACGACGGAAAACAGATGATCGGATGGCGCGGGTGATATCCTATATCGACCAGAATCTCTCCAAAAACATCGATCTGGCCGAAGTGGCGAATCTGGCGCACCTGTCCTCTCACCGTTTCAGGCATTTGTTTACTGAGCAGATCGGCCTTCCATTCACGCAATACATTATATGGCAGCGCCTTAAAAAGTCCATTTATGCAGTGGCCTCGGGTGAAATGACGCTCGGAGAAGCAGTAGAGAATTTCGGCTTCACCGACCAGGCGCATTTCAGCAATACATTCAAGAAAACGTTTGGTGTATTTCCAAGGGCATTCCTGCAATCATCTTCCATTATTTTACAGGTTTATGTAAAAAAAGAATAGCCTCAATTTACAATACCGCTCTATTTGAAAAGGTCTAATTTTGAAAAGAGTAAAGGGACATGATGGGTTATTACGTGATTCGGATGATTACAGCATGTGTTGTAATCGGATTGCGTATAACTATGACCGTTGTTTGAATTTGAGATAGATGAGGAGCGGGAAAAAGGCTCCTCGTGCCCACCGGCTTGGGCATTCTTTCCGTTAAAACATAGCCAGATGCAGATGTGGGGCGCTAGGAAAGCTGGCACGCTTTTCTAATATAAAAGGCATACTTTAACAGCTATGTCTATGGCGAAACGCAAACCACACTTTTTTTACAGAAACGGGTTATCTATTGTCTTTCTCTCGTTTTTCATTGTCGCATGGGTAGCACAAGCCTTTTTTGGCTGGAAGCAGCACAATGATGAAATAATGGAGCTGGGCGCGCAGCCGATCGCGTTTGTCCATTACCTTTCCAGCGGTCACTTTTTTTCTTCGACATTTGAGAACTTTCAAAGCGAGTTCCTTCAAATGGCTATGTATGTAATCCTGACCATTTCACTTCGCCAGATTGGTTCGGCCGAGTCGAAAGATCTGGTGAAGCCGGAAGAAGTCGACCGCGAGCCCGATCCTTCGAAAAAAGATGCGCCCGGGCCTGTGAAGCGGGGGGGATGGCAATTATGGCTGTATCAGCAGTCCCTGTCGATCGCCTTTGTGTTGCTTTTCCTGGGGAGCTGGGCGGGCCATTTGTATGGCAGCTATACCGATCACAACGAGCAAAGGGCTCTGCATGGCGAGCCGGAACAATCGTTAGGCGCATTTCTGGGGGAACCGGATTTCTGGTTTGAGACTTTCCAGAATTGGCAAAGCGAATTTCTTTCCGTCGCTTCCATTGTTATCCTGTCCATTTTTCTCCGGCAAAAGGGTTCACCGGAATCCAAACCAGTCGATGCCGCCCACTGGGAGACAGGGAAGTAAACTGTGCGGGTTCAACCAGGAACCCGCACAGTCTATGTACCGGGAGATGACAAGCATCTCAACGCAACCACAGAATGGTCGGTGACAGTAAGGCTTCCGCCCGATGGAATTGTCTGATCAGCTTCGCCGACGAAATTTTCCGCTGTATTGATCACGATCCGCCAGTCGGAGCCGCATTCCACAGGGGGCAGCGTAAAATCCAGCGGCTGGTCTCCTGCGTGAAAAATGATGTAAAAGTTGTCGTCTGTGATTTTATTGCCGTCCGGATCAACGCACCGGATCCCCTGGCCGTTAAGATACACCCCAAAGGTTCGGGCGATGTGGCCTTCCCACTCCTCATCGGGGATTTGTTGTCCGTTTGGCCAGAACCACATGATATCCTTTACCTCCGAACCTGTAACGGGCAGGTCCTGGAACCAGCGCCTGCGGCGGAAAGTCGGGTGCGCATTACAAAGCCCGATCAGCGCCCGGGTAAATTCGAGCAGCTGCTGGTCGGCATTGGCCCAGTTGAGCCAGGAGATTTCATTATCCTGACAATAGGCATTATTGTTGCCCTGCTGGGTTTTGCCCAGCTCGTCGCCGGCTGCCACCATGGCAACTCCCTGCGAGAGGAGCAGGGTGGTCAGGAAGTTTCTTTTCTGCCTGTCTCTGAGCGAATTGATATCGGTATCGTCTGTCGGACCTTCCACACCGCAATTCCAGGAGTGATTACTGTCATCGCCGTCTTGATTCTGCTCGCCATTCGCTTCGTTGTGTTTTTGGTCGAAGCTCACCAGATCGTTAAGTGTGAAGCCGTCGTGCGCTGTAATGAAGTTGATGCTGGCTGTGGGCCTGCGGTAATCGCTTTGATAAAGGTCGGGACTGCCGGTGAAACGTCGTGCAAACGCGGTCATTTCAATATCCTGCCCACGCCAGAAGTCGCGGATCTGGTCGCGGTAAATCCCGTTCCACTCGGCCCAGCCCACAGGAAACTTGCCCACCATGTAGCCATCTTCGTTAATGTCCCACGGTTCGGCGATCAGTTTGACTTGCGAGATCACCGGGTCCTGATGAATGATGTTAAAGAACGAACTGAGGGTGTCGGTATCGTGAAGCGTACGCGCCAGCGTAGCCGCCAGATCGAACCGGAAACCGTCCACATGCATTTCGGTAATCCAGTAGCGGAGGCTGTCCATGATGAGGGCCAATACATTAGGCAGCCGGACGTTGAGCGTATTGCCGGTGCCGGTGTAATCCATGTAATACCGTGGATTGTCCTGCACGAGCCTGTAATAGGCTGCATTGTCCAGCCCCTTGAATGAAAAGGTGGGCCCGAAATGGTTGCCTTCGGCAGTATGGTTATAAACTACGTCCAAAATGACCTCAATGCCGGCCTTGTGCAGCTCGCGCACCATCGCTTTGAATTCGCCGACCTGCGCCCCCGGCTCGCGGCTGCTGCTATACCGGATGTCCGGTGCAAAAAAGCCAAGAGTGTTATAACCCCAATAGTTGGTAAGGCCCTTTTCGATGAGATGCTGGTCTGCTACGAAATGATGAATGGGCATCAGCTCAATGGCAGTGACGCCAAGTTGTTTCAAATACTGAATCGATGCCGGATGGGCAATCGCCGCGTAGGTGCCGCGGATGTTTTCCGGGATTTGGTCCCAGAGGTTGGTAAAACCTTTTACATGAACTTCATAAATGACGGTATTATGATAGGGTATGTTCGGAAGCACGTCGCCCTGCCAGTCGAAGCCGGGATCGATCACTACCGATTTCGGCATGAAACCCGCGCTGTCGCTGTCATTGAAACTGAGGTCCTCCTCGGCATGTCCGATCTGGTAGCCGAATACCGCATGATCCCATCTGACATGGTCATTGATCGCTTTTGCGTAGGGATCGAGCAGCAATTTGCTGGGATTAAACCGATGGCCCTTTCCCGGATCGTACGGCCCGTGGGCGCGGTATCCATAAAGTTGCCCGGGGACGAGACCTGGGATGTATACATGCCAGACGTGGTGGGTTACTTCCTCAATCTTAACTTTAATATATTCTCGCTCGCCATTTTCCGGTTTGAAAAGGCATAGTTCGATACTATGCGCGTTCTCGGAGAAAACAGCAAAATTTACTCCATGGCCATCCCAGGTCGCGCCCAGGGGATAGGGCTTGCCGGGCAATGTTTGTATTTCCTGCCCACCGGCAGATTCCAGTAATTCGTTTTCAATGTGTTGTTCCATTTTTTTGCTACTTACAACTCGCTGTTCAATTATCAATTTGTACTAAAAGACCTTCATCCCCAGCCAGGGTAATCACATTTGCGACATGCATCCCAATGCGTTCCTCTTCGGTGCTGAGTTTTATAATGCCGTTGTAACTGGTGTTTTGCGGACGAAAATAAGCCGGGCGGTGGCTCAGATTGAGGATAATGAGGAATGTCTCGTCATGCTCTTGCCGGAGATAGGAGATAAGCTGGCCATCCGAATAAACCGGGCTATAACTTCCCACACTTAATGCAGCGCTTTTTTTGCGCATATCAATCAGTTTGCGGTAGAACGACAACATGGAATGCGTGTCGTTTTTTTGCTTCTCCACATTCACTCTCGCTGCATTGTAGGGCAGTCGCAGCCAAGGCTTCCGGGCAGAGAAGCCGGCGTTGATCTCCGGGCTCCATTGCATGGGTGTCCGGCAAGGGTCGCGGCTGAGATTCATGTCGGGCATATTCAGCCCTTGCGGGTCTACAATTTCATCCATAGGGATCGGTACGTCGGTCATCCCGATTTCATCGCCATAATAGATGGTAGGCGTGCCGCGTAGCGTGAGCAGCAGCATGGCCGCGATTCTGGCCTGCGATAATCCCAAACGACTGGCGATGCGGGGCTTGTCGTGGTTGCTCAATACCCAGTTCGGCCAGCTTCCCGCGGGCAGTGCGCCTTCGTATGCGTCGATCGCGCTCGCGATTTCCCGGGAATTCCAGGGCAGGGTCAGGAGCTGAAAATTGAACGGCAGATGTGCCCCGGAGTTGTTCTGGCCGTAATAGGTGACGAGTTTCGGTATCGGCAGATAGATCTCCCCGATGAGCAGCCTGTCATCATAAGCGTCCGTGAGCTCGCGCATCATGCGTACGATCTGATGTACCTCCGGCTGATCGGTGGAATAAACAGGGAGATAGTCGTCATATAGCGGGTTTGCGGGATCAACAGGGGCATTTGGCACAGGTGGGTTGTCGCGCAACTGGCTGTCCTTGATCATGTGCCACATAACGTCCACTCTGAATCCGTCGACCCCTTTTTCAAGCCAGAACCGCATGACATCGAGCATCGCCTGCTGCACTTCCGGATTGCGCCAGTTGAGATCGGGTTGTTCTTTCAGAAATGCATGATAATAATATTGCCCGGTATGCGTGTCCCATTCCCAGGCCGGCCCACCGAATACGCTGAGCCAGTTGTTGGGTACGGAACCGTCAGCTTTGCCGTCATGCCAGATGTACCAGTCCCTTCTCGGATTGTCCCTGGACGAGCGGCTTTCCAGAAACCAGGGGTGCTGGTCGGAGGTGTGATTCGGTACGAGGTCAAGCAGCAGCTTCATACCCCGCTCGTGTACCTCGCTCAGCAGCTCGTCGAAGTCCTCCATGTTTCCGAAAAGCGGGTGAATGCCGCGATAATCGGAAATGTCATACCCGAAATCGGCCATCGGCGAAGGGAAAATCGGGGAAAGCCACAGGCAGTCGACACCAAGCCATTGCAGGTAGTCGAGCCGGGTAATAATACCTTTCAGGTCGCCGACGCCGTCGCCGTTCGAATCCTGAAAAGACCTGGGGTATACCTGATAAATAATGCCATGATGCCACCACCTATATTGGGCGGAAGGTTCTACCGGAAATATCGCCGTTGTATGTTCCATTATCCTGTTTCTTTTGAAATCGTCGGCCCCCCCTTCTAAAATCGCGCCTGCATGGGTATAGAGACATGGCATAAGTTTTTCCGGGCCGGGAATTCAAAAAAACCGGGTGTTTAACATCCTATATTATGATACATGTCACAGCAGGCGCATACAGGGACGGAGAACAAATCCGGTTCAGGGTGTGGGCCCCGCAAACAAAGCAAATGAACCTGATTTGTCACCAGGCGAAACTCGCAACCTTCCGAATGGAGCAGGATGAGGAAGGCTATTTCAGCCTGGCGCTACCCTGGCGGGACGAGGTCTGCCGCTATCAATATGCGCCGGACGGGCAGGGACCTTTTCCTGATCCGGCATCGCATTTTCAGCCCGAAGGTGTGCATGGATATTCACAGTTTGTAGATCACACCCGTTTTCTGTGGACGGACAACGAGTGGCGTGGGCGCGCATTCGAACACCTCATTTTGTACGAACTGCACGTAGGCACATTTACGCCGGAAGGGACGTTCGAAGCCATCATCCCGCGGCTGGCGGCGTTGGCGGACCTGGGCATCAATGCGATCGAGCTGATGCCCGTTTCGGAATTTCCCGGCAGCCGGAACTGGGGTTATGACGGGGTGTTTCCCTATTCCGTACACAGCGCATATGGCGGGCCCGATCAGTTGAAAGCGCTCGTGGATGCCGCCCACGGGCTGGGCATTTCCGTCTTTTTAGATATTGTCATTAACCACATCGGTCCCGAGGGCAACTACCTGGGCTATTTCGGTCCCTATTTCACCGATAAGTACGCAACGCCCTGGGGCAAGGCCATTAATTTGGATGGCGAATGGTCGGACGGTGTGCGGGATTACTTTTCGGACCTGATCCTATTCTGGTCGGAATATTACCATTTAGACGGGCTCCGGCTGGATGCCATTCATGAAATTTTCGACAAGGGCGCATGCAGTTTCTGGGAGCTGGTACATGAGAAACTTCGTATGCATCAGCAATATAGCAGTCGGGTTTTTCACCTTATTGCCGAATCCGATCTGAACAGTCCGCGTGTCGTTAAACCCGTCTATGCCGGTGGAATGGGATTCGAGGCCCAATGGCTGGACGATTTCCACCATGCGCTTTACGTATTGCTCGACGAGAAAGGTCGTGAGCGCTATATCGATTTTGGAACCATCGGGCAGCTTGCTAAGGCTTACAAAGATGGTTTTGTGCATAGCGGCGGTTATGTGAAGTTCCGGAAGAGGAAGCATGGAGCCTCTTCGGCAGGGGTTCGGGGCGATGCGTTCGTTGTTTTCAATCTGAATCATGATCAGGCCGGAAACCGCGCCGGTGGGGAGCGGCTTAGCCAGCTGGTGGACCCGGCGAGGCAAAAAGTGGCAATGGCCGCTTTAATGCTTTCGCCCTACGTGCCTATGCTTTTTATGGGTGAGGAATATGGCGAAGACACTCCCTTTTTCTTCTTCGTAAGCCACACCGACCCGGAGCTCATCCGGGCTGTGATCGAAGGACGGAAAAACGAATTCAAGGATTTTGGGGACGGGCAGGAACCTCGTAACCCACAGGACGAGCAAACTTTCCTGCATTCTAAAATACATTGGGAAAAGCGTAGCGAAGGCCTATATGCCCACCTGCTTGCCTGGACCAAAACCCTCATCACCCTACGGCAAACACATGCCGCATTACGCAACTTCGACAAGGATGGCATCGCCGTGGATGTGCTGACGGACAGGGCATTGCTTCTGAAAAGAACCAGCCGGGATGAGCGGGCGACGTTGTATTGCTATATTAATTTCTCCAACGAAAAACTGACCTTCTCGCTGCCGGAAGAGCCGCGTTGGCATCTGATACTCGATTCACAGGAAAATACGCAAACAAAAACGGGGAGCGCATGGAACATCGACGGCCCCGGAATCAAGGTGTTCTCAAATGTGCCCAATGTAACTTAAATGAATGCATTGGCGCAGGTGTTACGCCGGGCAGCGCTCTATTCTGACTGGCTTTCCGGTTCATATTCCCACCCGGCCACATCGTCCTCGGGGAAGAAGGACTGCTGTTCGAGCGGAACTTCTGTTTCACTGATCTCCTGAAAACCCTGGGTCTTTTTGTAAATCCCCCGGCGCCTGATACCCTGCAAATCGGTGAAGATGACCTGCGACTGGTCCTGCGGATACAACCTGGTTTCGTTGAAATTGTCGTTGGCGTTCCTTCCTGTCCCATGCTGTCCCGCGCCTCCCTTGATTTCATCGCGTTCCTGTATTTCCTCCTGCGATGCTGCGCCGTAGTCGTCCACATTTCCTTCGTTGAAATTGTCGTTGGCATTTCTGCCGTTTCTGAGTGCTTTTGCGACTGCGTCCTGCGTCGTCTTATCTTTTTCGTTAGCCATGATTTCCGTTTTTTTGACCCGACGGGCTGAACAAAATCCGTTCCCTCCGGGAAAAACAGATGGTATGATTTTGGGGTACCAACCTCCCCGCACTGAAGACCACGGTTTGGGCAACTTTCCGTGCGTTTTTGTAAGACGCATTGAGCGCTGGTACGGTTTTAACCGAAAGGCTGCACAAAAAAACAGAACGACCATGGCTAAAACGGAACACACTTCAAAAACTGACATCCAACCCGACACGCACGATTGGGAGCGCGACGGACAAAATGCCAGCTTGTGGAACAAGCATCTCACATTGAAAAACGAGGAGACGGCGTTGCCGGCAACGGAGGTTTACGATGTGATTGTGGTGGGCGCCGGTATAACCGGGCTTACTACTGCATTGCTACTTCAACAGGCTGGAAATCAATGCATCCTGGTCGATGCTCATCACGCCGGCTTCGGTACAACGGGCGGTACCACGGCCCACATCAATACATTTGCAGATACTACCTATGCCGAGGTGGAGCAAGCATTCGGGACGGATGCTGCCCCGCTTTTTGCCGAGTCGATCCGCGACGCTGTGGAGTTGATCCGGCACCTGGTTGACACGTATCAGATAGATTGCGACCTGGAATGGCGGCAGGGATATGTTTATGCCGAAACGGAAGAGGAGGTAAAGCAACTCGACGATCTGTATGAGAGCGCACTACGCGCAGGCGTCGGAGTAGCGCCCGCAGACTACGTACCTACGCCTGTACCTTACCTGAAAGCCGTGGTATTTGACGGCCAGGCGCAGTTTCATCCCTTGAAATACGTCCGCGGCCTGCTGAATGAATTCAGGAAATCAGGCGGGACCGTCGTTGAAAATACCTGTATCCGGGAAGTGGAAAACGCTGACGGGCATTATATGGCGATCTCGGATCACCACCGCATCCACGCGAAACGGGTAGTGTACGCAACACATATTCCGCCCGGGGGGATCAACGTGCTGCATTTCCGGAATGCGCCCTACCGCAGTTATGTCATTGCGGCAACGCTGGCAGACGATGCTTATCCCGAAGCCCTTGTGTACGACTCGGAGGAGCCTTATCATTATTTCAGAACACATACGGTCGACGGCCAGCGGTACCTCGTAGCGGGCGGCCACGATCACAAAACCGGTCACGACGACCCTGAACGGGCATTTGCGGATCTGATAGCCTACACCAGCAAGTATTACAATGTGGACCAGGTTGCCTACCGGTGGTCTGCGCAATATTATGTGCCGGCCGATGGCCTTCCTTACATAGGGCACCTTCCGGGCGCATCGGAAGGCATTTATGCGGCCACGGGCTACAACGGCAACGGGATGATCCTCGGTACGGCTGCCGCGCTGGTAATCAGCGATCTCATTACCACCGGCGACAGCAAGTACAAGGCACTATTCGACCCGGCGCGGGTGAAACCCGTTGCGGGGTTTGCGGAGCTGGTGAAGGAAAATATGGACGTAGTGAAACGGTTCATCGGCGATCGTTTCGGCATTGCCCCAATCGATTCGCTGACAGATGTAGGCGCCGACGACGGCAGGATCATCGAGCTTGAAGGTGAGAAACTGGCAGTGTACCGCGATCCGGCCGGTGAAGTCCACGTGCTCGATCCCGTGTGTACGCATGCGAAGTGCATTGTGCAGTGGAACAGCGCCGAGAAAAGCTGGGATTGCCCTTGTCACGGTGCGCGGTTCGATTGCTTCGGGCACGTGCTTACCGGTCCGGCACGGGCAGATCTGGACCAGATGCTTTGAGGTAAATGAACAATGCCCTCCGAAAGTCAATTGACTCTGGAGGGCATTGTACGTTATGAAGACTGCTGCCTATTTAAGCAACCACATCTTCTGATTGTAATCGTCGTTACCACCATATTGCGATTGGATCGCTTTGGTCAGGTTGTCGTTATTGTAGTTGATCTCGGAATCCGGGTACATCCATCTAACCGGTATTTTGTCCTTGTCGGTGTTGTTATTGGACAGCGGGTTTACCGGGAAGACCGGATAACCGGTACGGCGGTTTTCGAAATAACCGTCAAATCCGGCTTGCAGGAAAGTTCCCAGGTATCTTTGGGTAATGATCTTTTCAAGCTGCTGCTCCGGGGTACCCGATAGTTTTACCTTGGGAGATGCCAGGTAAGCCGTGATATACTCGGCAGTGATTTTGCGGTTATGGTGAAAATCAGCATTGTCCGGAGTGTTGTTGGCTACAAACTGCATTCCCGTGCGGATCGCATTTTCGTAGTAAGTACTCGCAGGTGTACCGTTGATCCAACCTCTTAATGAAGCTTCCGCCAGCATGAACTGCAAAACAGAATAGCTGATCAAATAAATCGGCTCCGAATTGGCCAATTCGGAATAGCGCGCATTCAGGTTGGAATAGTCTTTCGACGATGCCACGGCGGTAAGGTCCGAATAAACGGCCGATGGGTTTACGGCCCGGTAGGCATCGTAACTAGAAGGGCTTATACCGGCGGCCACTTTAACAGGCGAAGGAGCAGCATAGTAGAACAAGCGGTAATCTTCCAGGTCTTTCAGCTTATCTACAATCATTGTCGACATTACCGGGTAGATAAGGCCCTGGTTGTTCAGTTTGAACCATGGATAGCGCTGCCCCGCAACGTCGGAATATACCCTCTGGAAGTTGTCGGCCGAGCTTTCGAAGATAGGCTTCGTGGTCACGATCGTGTTGAAGCGCGATTTGATATTTAAATCTGTGTCACTTTCTTTGGCCGACAGGGTCAGAAGCACCTTCAATGCAAAAGTGTTGACCACCTTCCGCCATTTTGTAATGTCACCATTGTAAATAGGGTCTCCCGCGAAATTGGCCCCCTGGGAGAATGCCTGATCGGCTTCTTCCAGCTCTTTCAAAATACCCATAAACACTTCTTTCTGCGTCGAGTACGCCGGCCGGATGGTGCCTGTCTCGCCCTGCAAAGCGTCCGAATAGGGAATATCTCCCAAACGCATCGTGAGATCATAAAACCGCCAGGCGCGCACAAACTTGCCGAGCCCGGTGAAGGAGTTTTTCAATGGCCCTTCCGGCGCCAGTCCGATCATCTTTTCGACGTTCGTGAGCACGACTAATCCGCTGTATTCCTGTTTTCCCAAATTGTTGTATTGCAGTGAATTAGGGAATTCGGTGTGGTTAATGGCCTTCGAAAGCAGCGCCGGGTCCAGATAGCTGATAGAGGTAATGTTCAAAATCAGGTTCGTTGCCAGCATCTGGGGCGACACCGATGTTGCCGCATTGGGATTGGTGTTGATCTCCTGGAAGTCGGAGCAGCCGTTTAACGTAAGCAAGCCACCAACCGCGAGCATATATTTAGCAATGAATTTCTTCATGATATAGGTCAATTTGTGTTAATCAGAAAGTGAGTTGGATGTTACCACCTACGTAACGTACGGAAGGAGAAGTCAGCTGCGTATCATTTGCCTTGTCAGGGTCAGCAAAACGGAAGTCCTTCGTCCACATCCATACGTTTTGTCCCGTAAATGATATCGAAGCCGACTTGGCACCCACATATTTCGCGAAAGACGGCGGAAGCGAGTAGCCGATCGAGAGCTCACGAAGCTTGAAGAACGTAGCATTGGTCACACCGCGGGTTCCGTCGCCGTAACGGCGGGCGTAGGTTTCGTAAGACACTTTCGTCGTATTGGGTGCGTACTCGCGGGTATCGCTGGTGATGTTACCCATATTATCGAACACGACAGCGCCGGAAGTTACCACTACGCCTTGGCCTACATAGGATTTGTTTTTGTTCACCACCTCGTCATAGCGCCATTGGTTATCCGAGTCGGGGTGCGCACCGGTATCCCACATTTTGTAAGACGTGTAGTTATTCAAGAACCCGCCGATGCGGCCGTCAAATGCGGCAGAAAGTGTGAATCGCTTGTAACGGACGGTGTTCGCCAATCCCCAGATGAATTTCGGATCGGTGTAGCCATACAAACTGGCGTAGGTGCTCGCCTGCGTCAGACCGTTAGCCTGGTGAATCAGGTTGCCTTGCGGGTCTCTCAGCCAGGTTGCCCCGGTGTACGTATCCGTGCGGCCGCCCACTTTTGTCCAGTTGTTTTTAGCAGAATATTGCGGGTCAAGTGCCTTGAAATAGCGGTGGTTGTACGACCAGTTTGCCGTAGCATCCCATTGCCAATCGCCTTTTTTGAGCACGTTGGCATCAAGGGAAATCTCCATACCCTTGCGAACGTAGGTCTGATCGATGTTGATCAGGGTGTTGTTAAATCCGGAAGCCTGCGATATCGCTGCGCTGGTTTGGATGTTGTAGTTATACTTGTTGAAGTATGCGACGTCCAGTTTGAAACGCTTTTTCAGGAAGTAAGCTGCCGTTCCGATTTCCCAGGTGCGGTTGGTTTCCGCTACTACATTTGTTGCATTGATGATCGTGCCGGGATAAGCTGCGGAGTTCAGGCCGCTCCATACGCCGGTGCTGGTGGAATATGTGTTGTTGGTCGCGTACACACTCAAATCTGACTTGGCAAGCGTCCAGGATCCGCGTACTTTCCAGAAATCAAGCCAGCTGGGCAAAGATTGGAAAAACTCGCTGACCACAACGCTGGCACCCACCGAAGGATAAAAATAGCTGTTGGTGTTGGCAGGCATGGATGAACTCCAGTCGTTTCGGCCGGTTACGTCCAAGAAGAAAGTGTTGTTGTAAGCCAAACTGAGTTTTCCCAACAAACTGTTTACCTGTTTGCGGAAACGTGGGTTGGAAGCAGCCGTGTTTGGATCTACTACGCTGACATCGGGTCTTTCCACGGAGTTGTTGAGCGAGTAATAGCCCGGGATCAGCAATCCGCTTCTGGTAGCACTGTAAAGGTAGTTGTTGTCGTATTTAAAGATCGTCCCACCGGCCAAGGCGTCGATACCCAATTTGCCGAAGGTCTTATTGTAGGTAAAGAAAGCATCCCCGTTAAAGCTGTAACCGTTTCTTTTCGCAATAGAATACAACCCGGATGCATCCCAGCCGCGGGTGGAGAGGATTCCCGGCGGGTTTCTGCGGGTTTCGTTGTTTTGGTACAGGTCAAATCCCGGGCGGACCAGTATTTTGGCGCCTTCAAACAAGTCCAGCGTTGCAGTGAAGCTGGCATTCATTTTGTTCTCTTCGATACCGTTCAGTTTTTCATAGGCCATCATGTATGGGTTGTCGTACCATGCATTGTAGTGCCAGTTTTGTTTTACATTGGGCGTAATCCAGTAGTTGTTTTTGTAAAGGCTCAGGTCGTATTCCGGTCCCATCCAGATCAGAATGTTGTAAATATATCCCTGCGCATCGTACCCCGAACCGGCAACCTGTGGAGCCGTAATGCGGTTGTAGCCTACCTGGCTGTTCAGCCTGAACTTCTCGCCGACCTTCATTTCGCCACTCACATTAAAACTGGTAGTGTTGGATTTGAGGTTGGGATACTGGCCCTTGTTGTAAATATGGCTCATCGATACGCGGAAACTGCCGTTCTCACCAGTTTGCGTAATGCTGACGTTGTTGTTGGAAATCAGGCCCGGTACCAGGAAGTCGCGGAAATTGTTCTTCCCTACCGACCGTAATTCCGATACTTCCATTTGCTTGCTGATCGGGTTCCATTGGTTGGCCATGGTGCCGTTATCCAGTTTGGCACCCCAGATATAGTCGGTAGGGCTATATGCGCTACCCAACCCGGCACTGTAAGAGTGTTGTACCTTCGGCAGCATCAAAAAGCCTGCATTGAACATGTTGTTGCTGTTCACCGTAACGGAAAGCCCTTTACCCGCGGCACCGCGTTTGGTGGTAACGATAACCGCTCCACTGCCGCCCCTCGAACCGTACAAAGCCGCCGCTGTCGGTCCTTTCAGTACGTCAATACTTTCAATATCGTCCTGGTTGAGGTTTTTCAAAGAGATGTTCACATAAGGCACGCCGTCGATAACGAGCAAAGGAGTTTCGCCACGAAGGTCGAGCGTAGGCGCTTCATTGAATTCAGTACTGTTTTTAACCCAAAGCCCCGAGATCTTTCCGGTTAAGGACGTCGCCAGGTTGGTACCCTTTACAGTCTGAATAGCAGCGCCGCTCACCTTTTGTACCGAGTAACCGAGGGATTTTTCCTCACGCTTTACCCCGAGTGCAGTAACCACCACCTCGCCCAGCTGTTTGACGTCCTGCGACATCGCCAGATCGATCGTGCTTTGGTTGCCTACGGTGATTTCCTTGGGTACAAAACCGATAAAAGATATGGAAAGAACGGCTCCTTCGCCCTGAACGGTGAGGCTGAACTTCCCATCCTGATCGGTAATCGTTCCGTTGGTCGTTCCTTTTTCCACGACGCTGACGCCAGCGAGGGTGTTGCCGTTTTCATCCCTGATGGTTCCCTTTACAGGTTTGTCGGCCGTGGGAAATACCCGGCCCGGTAAAGCGCCTGACGAAAGGGATGGACGGGCCGTGCCGCCGTATCCCGTGGTTGCCATAACCACAAGCGCCGCGCAAAGAAGCCGGCACAGCCAGCCAATACGGCTGGGAGAGGAGGTAAATGTGTTTCGCATTTAGTTTAAGGAAAGTTAAATTCGGTTAAGAGAGATTTTAACTATGCAATTTACTGTTCATTGTCATTTTGATACTACAATGCGCCCGTTAAAATTCCAATTTCTTTTGATTTATCTCTGTTGAGTCAATGGGTTATGGCTGCTATGCCTTGTTTTTCAGTGTTTTAATGGTTGTTCTCTCGGAAGAGAGGCTAGGCCGTATACTCTTCCAATCCAATCTGGAAGTTGTATGTTTTCGAATGCCGGTTAAAGGTATTATTGTTTATCAGGTACGCGCTGTATTTCAGTAATTTAATATTACTTAACCTGGCTGAACTTCTGGAAATGTCCGTAGCAGCATACGGCACCGGGTTGGATGCCTGACAGTTATGTATATACGCCTGCCGATTTGGTTACCTTCTAAGGCCGACCGGCCCGTTGCCAGTTAAATTACGTTAAAGCCCGGTTTCGAATGGGAAACCAATGGGAGGATGTGATAACTTGGCATAAACCAAACATCGCACAGCGACCCAATCCTATGCTAAAATCTGTCAAACTTCTTTCGATCTGCGTTGCACTCGGCATTTGTCACCTGTGCATTGGCCAAAAATATCCCCAAACCGGGAAGCATAAACAAAAGGAAAGCCTGAAAAACGAAACGGCCGCTATTACCGCGGATCAAATCGTTGCGGAAGGCGATACCATTACGTATTTGGGAAACGTCTCAGTCACCACTAAAAAAATAACCGCTAGAAAAGCGGAAAAAGTGATTTTCGAGCGAAAGGCGAATAAGATTACAATCTGGGGCAGCAAAGAATTCAAGTCCAGATGCAAGACCATCGCCAATGGCTATAACCTGCCGGAGGAGCGTATTGAATATGTTTTGGGATCTGGATTAGTGAGGGTGTTTTAAATGGTAGTGCTCTTTGTTCGGAAGACCTTATTTAACTTTTATGGACTCAATATGCGAAATGGTATGCTCTTCTTTACT
Source organism: Dyadobacter fermentans (assembly GCF_019924045.1). Lineage (GTDB taxonomy): Bacteria > Bacteroidota > Bacteroidia > Cytophagales > Spirosomataceae > Dyadobacter > Dyadobacter fermentans_A. Next base: position 254,358 of record NZ_JAHXBN010000007.1, read on the forward strand.
GTTATGACTGTAAACGGTAAGTCTGTTTCCCACTCGCTGCCGGGTCCCTCTTTTTTTGCAGGTCAGAAACTAGAAACAACGCGTCAGAATTACAATAGCTTTCAAGATTTTGTTCGGCGCTTTCTATTTGTATAACTCATTTAAAGAATGGGAAATAACTCCAAACGGTTATCGTCAGAAGCCGACGTACGTACTTCTACGTATCTTTGAATATCAGTATTGCCTCGCACAAATGGGCCGGTGAGATGAAGTTACTTTGTAGCATCAAATCACAAATGGCTATGAAAAACACCCTTATTTTATTCTCTATTATTCTTCTCTCTGCTACTGGCGGCCGGTGCCAGGCAGTTCTGGACAGGTTGCACGACAAAGCGAGGTACCGCGCCGAACAGCGGGCCGACCAGGTGATGGACCGCGCCATCGACAAGGCGGAGGAAGCGATCATGCAAAAACCCGAAAAGAAAGAACCCGATAAAGGCGGCAAAAATGAAACCACGCATCCGGTACCCGCGGGAGATACCTTCAAAAGTTATTCCTCCTATGATTTCGTGCGTGGCGAGCATATCATATATGCGGAGGATTTCTCGCAGGATGTTATCGGTGAGTTTCCTATGCATTGGGCCACCAACAACCGGGGCGAGGCGGTTTCCATTGAAGGTTTGCCGGGTAAATGGATGCGTATGTTTATTGGGGAGTTTGTCTCCCCGGAAATGAAGAAATTGCCGGATAATTTCACGGTGGAATTTGATATGCTGCTCACTTACATGGGTACTGATGAACAGGATTACGGGTCTATGTTTCCCGCGTTTGAATGGCAGCTATTGCAATTGGCACCCGGCCAGGAAAGTGCCCGGCTTTTTGCCCAGGGTGGAAACGAAGTGAGCAAAATAAGTCTGATCGTCCAGCCGGCATATGAGGACCGTTCTTCTATTTATGTGCAGAGTTATAGCAAACGCGACATGTATTTCGAGGGCGGTAATAAAGATCTGAGAAAATTCAGTAACCATTACCGAAAGCCCTTTCATGTGGCGATATGGGTGCAAAAACAGCGGTTGCGCTGTTGGATCAATGAGGAAAAAGTATATGACATACCGCAGGCAATTGCCCCGCAAACGGCCTTCAATCACCTGGGTTTTTTAATGGCAGACAATAACCAGGAGGATAATGTGGGCGTATTCGTTTCAAATATCCGAGTATCGGAAGGGGCGGCCGATATGCGCAGCAAACTCATCACGGAAGGCAAACTGGTCACAAACGGGATCCTGTTCGATTCCAATTCCGACCGTATAAAACCGGAAAGCGCTGCTGTGCTGAAACAAATAGCATCGGTAATGCAAGAGAATGCGCAGGTAAGGGTCAGAATTGATGGCTACACGGACAGCGACGGGGAGGATGCGAAGAACCTGAACCTGTCTCAACGCCGGGCGGATGCGGTAAAAAATGCGCTTGCGGGGATGTACAAGGTGGACGCTTCCAGAATGGAAACGAAAGGCATGGGCGAGGCAAAACCGGTTGCCGACAATGCGACCAAAGAAGGTAAAGCGCAAAACCGCCGTGTCGAGTTCATTAAACTGTAAAGGTTATCAGCATTTTGATTATTAATATTCTATGAATGCATTTCAATTCGGCTTCCTCTCATTTTGTGTTGCTTTGAATGTTCTTTGCTCCGCGAGGGAAGAGGGCATTGGCGGGAAAAAAAAATAATAACATCCCGAAGCCGGTCGAACAGGTATGGGAAAGCGGCCGGAAAACCTGTTCGGGTGTCGCCGCCAAAACGCGGGAGCAACAGTTTTGCAGCCTGTCGAATCTGCGGCTTTATCCTACGCGTTGAAAATCAGGGTTAGGAAAACTAACTTTGGCCATTGATAACCGGCCCTTCACGATGAATAAGATTGCTACTTTGTTTTTTGCTTTTTTATGGATCTCCCATTCGATAACTGCCCAGGATGCGGAAGAGGCAAAAGTTTTTTCGGGCAAAGACGACTCCGCCAAAGTAATCCGGATCGCAAACTACGCCTATAAGTTTGTGGATTCAGATAAGCAAAAGGCGGCGCGCTTGTATGATGAGCTGATGCGCCTCAGCAAAAAGCTGGATTACCCGTACTGGTCGGGGATGGTTTGGTTTAACCGCGGGTATATGAATGCCAAGGCTGCACATGATGCGGAAGCCATACGGAATTTTGATTCGGCTACCGTATATTTAAAGCAAACGGACCGGGTAGATATGGAGGCGTACAGCCATTTGAATATCGGTGCGATAGCAGAGAGGCTCGGTAAAATTGATGAAAAAGTCAGCCGGATTTCGAAGGCGATCCAACTCCTGCAAAACACGAAATACCAGGACATCCTCGCGAACGCGTATAGTGCCATGGGTGTGTTGTTTTTCAACCTCGACGAATACGACAAGGGGTTGATGTACTTTCAAAAAGGTGCGAAGACCGCGAGGCAGGCCAAAGACACCTCGACGCTGGTGGAGACGCTGTATGGAATGACAAACTGCCTGTCGTCGCAGGGGAAATTTCCCGAAGCCTTAACGCATGCCAATGAAGCGGTTCGCCTGGCGACGCTGCGCGGGAATGACTATACTTTGTGCGTCGCCCATAACAGCAAGGCCGAGCTGTACCGCAAATGGGGCAAGGCTGGTTTATGCATCGAACACGCCCGGCAAGTGCTGCAATACGCGACCGCGAACAACGACGTGCAGTACCAGCTGATCGGCACGATGGGGCTGGCCGATGGTTATCGCCTTGCGCGGAATTTCCGGGAAAGCATCCGGTATTATAACAGGGCATTGCAACTGGGTAAGGAAAAGGACGTGGTGATCCAGCTCGACGATATTTACAAGGGCCTGTCGGAGGCCCATGAGCACCTCCATGACAATGGGCCGGCTTTGGACTACTATAAAAAATACATCGTTTACCGCGACAGTGCCAGCAACGAAAAAATCAAGAAAAATGCCGCAGAACTGGAAGTGAAATATCAAACGGCCGAAAAGGAGAAAGTGTTGTCACAGAATAAATTGCAATTGGCAAAAAAGGATTTGCAGCTACAAAAAAGCCGCAGCTATATCTACTACGCTTTGGGCGCTTTCGTGCTGGTATCATTGGTTGCGATCCTGCTCTACTTGCAATCGAGGTATAAAAAACTGTCGCATGCGAGGGAATTAGAGTCGATGCAGCAGCAGAAGGAACTGCAATTGCTGCAGGCGCTCATGCAGGGAGAAGAAAAGGAGCGCAGCCGCATAGCCAAGGACTTGCACGATGGTGTGGCGGGCATGCTGGCCGCGGTGAAAATGCATCTGAGCAGCACCGAATCGGCCGACGGGCTTTTGCAGGAAGAAGGTTACCGGCAGGGTATGAACCTGCTGAATGAGGCCACCGAGGAAATCCGGAAAACTTCGCACAACCTGATGCCGGAAGTACTGCTGCGGCATGGATTGGACATTGCGCTCGGCCGCTATTGCGAGCGGGTCAGCAATAGCAGAGGGCTGAAAATCCAGTATGATTCGTGGGGGGACATCGACCGGTTTGCGGATAGTTTTGAATTGTCGGTGTATCGCATCGTCCAGGAACTACTCAACAATGTGATGAAACACTCGAAGGCTACCCAAGGAATGGTGCAGCTCACCCAGCAGGACAACCTTCTTTCGATTTCCATTGAAGACAACGGGGTAGGATTGGGGGCGGGAGACGACGCGACGGACGGAATGGGGCTGCATAGCCTCCAAAGTCGCGTTAAAGCCATGAACGGGAAAATCGACATCAGGGAATCGGAGGAGCATGGTTTCGCGGCGTACCTGGAATTTGAGGTATTGAATATAAAAAGGGAAATAGCCGTATGAAAAAAATAGAAGTGGCGATTATCGACGACCATGAAGTGGTGATAGATGGCCTGGTGGCCATGCTTTCCAGCTCTGAGGTGCTGCAAATAACCTATACGACGCAAAGCGGGAGAGAACTGCTCGGCTATTTGGAGACGACAGCGCCCGATGTGCTGCTGATGGACATTCAAATGCCTGAAATCAGCGGTATCGAGTTATGCAGGCAGGTATTGCAGCAGCAGCCGAAGGTAAATATTATCGCTTTCAGCAGTTTTGACGATTCCAGCTACGTGAAGAATGTCATGCGCAAGGGTGCCAAAGGTTACCTGCTCAAAAATTCCGATAAGCAGACGATCATCCGGGCGATCGAGCGTGTGGCGGGCGGGGAGGAGTTTTTGGATGATAAAATCAAGAATATCCTCTTGCAGGAAACCATTACTGGGCAGCGCCGCTCTATCTATGAAATACCTCTTACCAAGAGGGAAAAGGAACTGGTGACGCTGATCGCGGACGGGCATTCCAGTCAGGAAATTGCGGACAAATTATACATCAGCCTCAGGACCGTCGAAACACACCGGCTGAACATCAATCAGAAAATGGGGGTGAAAAATACGGCCGGTCTCTTGAAGGAAGCTATCAAGAGAGGGCTGATTGATTGATTTTGACTTTCATCCGAACGCCGGACATTCTTCCACAAGGCCAGTTGCGGATATATTGGTAAAGTTCAGTTAATTTGGAACTTGTATTAATCCATTACGCACGCCCAATGAAACCCAAGTTTCAAAGCATTAGCAGTGAAATCATCGAAAGGATCAAATCCGGCGAATTACAGCCGGGCGACAAAATTCCGTCGGAGAATGATCTTATCAAAAACTACAAGGTGAGCAACACTACGGCCCGGAAAAGCCTGCTGGAAATCGAGAACCAGGGTTGGGCGAGGCGTATTAAGGGAAAGGGGACTTTCGTGCTGAACCGGACGGTGGGGCATCACCTGATCCGCACGCTGGGGTCGATCAATGCGACGCGGCGCGGGTTTCACGAGAGTCTGATTGCCGAAGGCTTCGAACCGCACAATGTAGTGCTGGAAAAAACGGTGCTCGACGACGGGATTTCCTCGGAAATAGGAGGGAAGCATTTCATTATGGACGGCCCGGTGCTGAAAATCCACCAGCTGAGGTACGCCGACGATGAGATTATCAAGGATGAGATCAAGTATATTTCACTCGCTCTCTGTCCGAAGATCAACCGGATGCCTACGGAAATCTCTTATTTTAAAGTATACGAAAATACCTACCATCTCAGGATCGACGAGGTGAAGCAGACGCTGAGCACGGAAATCGTGCAGCCTGGCTCGGAGCTGGATAATTTTGACTTGTCGGCAGCCACCCCGATGTTCATCCTCGACAGTGCCGTGATATGCACGGATGGTGAAGTCGTGGAAATCGAAAGATCGTTTTACCGCGGCGACAAGTACAAATTCGCCATCAGCGCCAACCCCGATTACCACGACTAGCCGATATCAGAAAAAATAAGGCATGATCCTGTCCACGATCATCGTGTGTCCTTTTTCATTGGGGTGGTTGATCGACGACATGACTTCTTTGAGCTTACCTTCTCTCACAACTTTTTGAAAATCAATGTAAGGATCCGCCAGGCCGGTGCCGTATTGCCTGGCCAGCTCGCGGATTTGCGCTGCATACGGGTCCAGCGGGTTCGAAGGGTCGGCAATGTCGATGCGTTGATCGGGAGAAGGCGTTACCAGGATCACCTTGATATTCCTGGCCTGTGCCGTTTGGATCATCTTTTCCAATGCCTCACGGGTTTTATCGAGCGGTTGAAAACGGTCGTTCAATGCATAATCGATGAAGACCACGTCGGGCTGGTGGGGCAGTACTTCGGCCTCGAAGCGTTTGGCACCGCTGGGGGAACTCTCGCCGCCGATGGCCGTAACGATCACATTCACCACGGCATAAGGATAGTGCCCCTTTAACGCTTTCAGGAACAGGTTCGGGTACGATTCCAGCGTATGCACCTCGTGGTTATCCCAATACCCCGCCGGCACCGAATGCCCGTGGAATACGATATTCACGCGGCGGCTCTTCGGCCACTGTGTACGAAGCTCCCGCTTCACGCTCGACAAGTAAGAAGTGTCGGCGACTTGCGCGACGACGTTGGCAACGACCATTGCGGTCAGGAAAAAGGCGGAAAGGCATTTTAGCATGGGCGGTCAGGTCAGAGGTCGTCAAGTGTTGTCAGGGGTGGTCAAGTGTTGTCAGGAATGGTCAGGGGTTGTCAGGAATAGTCAGGGGTTGTCAGGGGTGGTCAAGTGTTGTCAGGAATGGTCAGGGGTTGTCAGGAATAGTCAGGGGTTGTCAGGAGTGGTCAAGTGTTGTCAGGAATAGTCAGGAGTAGTCAGGGGTTTATCATAAATATCACGTCGGCAGTCGATGGTCGATGGTCGATGGTCGATGGTCGGCAGTCGGCTGTCGGCCGTCAGCCGTCGAACTGCCCCCTACCACGACACCACCAAGTCCCCCGTAACGCCCTCCACGACATAATGCTTCCCGAATTTCGGATCGCCGGGCTTGAAGGTAATGCGGCCCTCGCGCCATGGGTAGTTGGCATTGAGATAAGCATTAAACTGCTCCGGGCTAATGTCCTCATGCGGGTAAATGCGTACCGTCGCGTTTTGCAAGCCGCTGACGCGGTAGCGCTTGGTAATGCCCATTTCTCCCGAATGCAGCTCTCTGAGCGACACAATACCCTCATCCTGCTCCACAAATACCCGCGATTCACGGTTCCAGGAGGTAGGCATGCTGTACACCGAGCGCCCTTTGTCGAGCTTGGTATCGAGCCCGTTCAGCAACGGTGCTCCCTGCGGAAATCGGAATTTATTGCGGATGGTGGTGTTGGGATTATAACCGGAAAAAATGAATGCATTGTTGCTCCGCGAAACGGTCAGCACCGGATTTTTCACGCCGGGATCCTCTTTGGCAATGCCGAGGTCGATCCCGAACTCCTGCAAGGCGTAGCGAAGCAGAAGCGGGCCGGTGAATAGCTGCGAAGGATCGTCGGGTGTCAGCAGTTTGCCGCCCGTGAACTTGCTGGAATTCGTCCCGCGGATATACACCACTTTCCCGCCGTTCCATTCCTTTCGCTCCCTAACCCAGGCCACGTCGCGTTTTTGACTTCCCTGGCTCATTTGCGAGAGGATTTTGGTAAAAGCATCCTTGGGATTCTGAATCCGCGTAGCCACGCCGCCGCCGGAAAACAATGCGCTATGGACAATCTTGCCGGGATAGGGGCGCTGCATTTCGTCGCCGGTGTACACAGTGGTGATCTTGAACTCGCCTTCCAGCGGAGCTGTATTTTGCAGGTTGAGCAGGTCCAGAAAGGCCTTGCCGGCATGCCCCGCCGGGCCGTAAACCATGAGCTTTCCGCCATTTTCAACGAATGCGATCAGTGCCTTTTCAAGCGGTGATTCCGCTTCGGGCACAACACTCAGCAGCACCGATTCCTTGAAACGTGCCGGATTTTTCCCTATCACCTTTTGAAAAGAACCGGTGGAAATGACGGTATTGACGGGCAGCCCGTTGTTCACTGCCTGGCGAACGAGCCAATCGCCGTAATAGATTTCCGGCAACCTGTCTTTGTGGCGGAAGGCCCAGTCGTAATACTCGTCGAACGGGTACACCCACACGAGCGGCCCGGGCGCGGTAGGCGCGTCGTAGCGGGCTTTCAGGATGTGCGGTGTCACCTCGTCGGGCACCTGGGTAGGCATGTTTCCAAAGGAATCGTCGATACTCAGGAAATTGAGGTGGCTCGGCAGTTTGACTTCTCCTTTTGCATTGATCCGCGACACGGCCAGTGGCAGGTAAATGTCGTGCGGTTCACGGCCATAGCGGTCGAGCCAGGGGCTGTTGATCCACCACGGGTCGTGGGTGTAATAGCGGAAGAGGTAGCGCTCGTCGGGGAGCTCGGCCATTCTCGACATATAACCCACCATTTCGAGCCCAAAATCACCGTCCAGCGCAGCCCAGGGGGAGTTGGGCGGCGGCAGGATGTTCTTATCCTTATAAATGGATTTCAAATCCACGCCGTCACGCGCCAGATCCGCGCCAGCCGAAAGGTTGGTACCGCGTGTCTGCACCTGGATATCGGGACATTCGGCACGGAAGTATTTCCAGAAATCGGCGATTTTGGAATGGGTAGCGGCCAGTTTTTCCTGGTCAAACCCCTTACCGTCGAAAATAGCCCCCGTGGACGACCAGCCTTCCACTCCGAAACCAAACCCGTTGCTCAGCCAGATGAAGTCGAAGCCCATATCGGTCGTCAGGCGCCTTACCTGCCGCCCCAGAAACGTACCGAACGGTGTGCCCTCGGGAATCCCGTTCGGGAAACCTGCATAGGGCTCGGAATCCGCTTTGAGCACCGAGTAGCAGCTCACCATCGTGTTATGGCCCATCGCACTGCCGCCGAGGATTTCGCGGTGGCGTTTGTATTTAAAATCGGATTTAGCAAACTCCGGCCCGGGATCGAAAGTTTCGCCGACGCGGATAGGTTTGCCCGTCACCCTGCGGCCTTCCTCCTTCAATGCGGATACAATGAATTGCAGGTCGCCATAGGTGAATTCCGGCGGGTTTTCGAGGTACAAGTAGGCCCGTTCGTGGATCGAAAGCTCTTTGGGCCCGGAGCCTACCGGGTGCGCAGTATTCGGGTTGCCGATGTAGCGCGCCCATTCGAGTCGTTGGGCCGGGTCGCCTTTGTATTCGAGGATTTCGGAGCCGTCGCCGGTCCAGAGCATGACGGACACCGTGTCGGCATGCCGCAGCATGGAATGCCACTGTGTGAACATCTCGCGGGCGGTCTCACGGATGTAGGCCTTGTCATTCTTCCGGAAGGGTTTCAGGGACACTTCCAGGGTTATGTTGTTGAACGGCACACCCTTGAGCGTAGAAGGTTGCGGCTGTGCCAGTACTGCCAGCGGCGCCAGCAGCAGCGTAATCCATGCCCGTATATGCTTTTTTACAATCATCGGTTTCAATGTTTAATAGCCCGGATTCTGCCCCAGATTAGGATTAATGTCGATTTCGCGCAGCGGTATCGGCATCAGTACCTCGTGATCGGCCACGCTGAAATTCAGTCCGTTGTCTTTGAAATACTGGTTCATTACCGTCTGGTAACGCCCGGTCCGCACAAGATCGAACCACCGGTGACCTTCGAGGAAAAATTCGAATTTCCTTTCATTTTCAAGGGCCAATGCAAACGCGGCTTTGTCCAAACCTGTTTTCGCGGGCAACCCCGCCCGGCTTCTCACGGTATTCAGGTAAGTATGCGCATCGGCCGTACTACTGGTTTCGTTGAGTGCTTCTGCGTACATAAGCAGCACGTCGGCATAGCGCAAGGAAGTAAAATTGATACCGCCGTCCCCGACAATGCCTGTTGTGAAATCCACAAATTTGAGTCCGAAAAGGTCTTTTTCGTATTTGCCGGAGATCAGCTTCACCGAATCACCGATGGAGGCGGTGCGCCTTAAATCGCCTTTCTCATAGGAGTTTGCCATCTGTCGCGTCGGTAAAACCCGGCCGGCACCCTGCATATTTCCGGGGAACATGCCCACGTCGAAACGGGACGGCATGAAGATCGTGGAGAATGAATTGCCCTCGCCCACATTACCCGACAGGTACTTTACTTCAAAAACCGATTCCTGCAATTCGTCATTGCCATTCGTGAACAGCTTTTTATAGTCGGGGTTCAATGCATAGGTTTTCAGGTCGATTACTTCTTTCAAAACTGTTTTGGCCAGGTCAAACTGCCGGGTAGTGAGATATACTTTACCTAAAAGTGTTTTGGCCGCGCCGGAGGATGCCTGCGATTTGCTCAAACCGCCTATGCCGTTCAGCAAAGTGGCCGATTGGATAAGATCCTGGGTAATTACATTGTACACCTCGTCGACCGTCCTCCGTGTCATATCGAATTTCATGATCTCGTCCGGGCTCCTGAATGATACATCCACGATGGGCACATTGCCGAACAAGCGCACGAGGTAGAAATAGGCATATGCGCGTAAAAACAGTGCTTCTCCCTTGTACTGGTTCTTTTGAGCGTCGGTCATAGTCACCGCGTCGAGCCGCGAAAGGATGTTGTTGGACCTGGCGATGGTCGCGAAACTGATGCTCCAAACGGTATTGAGAAAATCGTTGGAGGCGGTCAGGTTCACCTCGTCGCATTCGGCTTCGGCCACCAGCGGGGAGGTGGATTTAATGTCGGTATTGTCGGTCGTGAGGTCGCCCAGGTCGATCAGCGCCGTGTTATGCAAACCTTGCAGGCCGGCATAATTGCCGACCAATGCGGTTTCAAAGTCTTTGGGGCTCTTGTAAAATGAGTTTTCACTAATCTGATATTCCGGCTGTAAATTCAGGAAATCGGAGCAGGAGCTTGCGGTCACCGCGATGAGGATGTATAGAATGTACTTTTTCATGGGTAATGCATTTAAAGAGTGAGTTTGATCCCAAGCGTATAAGTGCGCGGCAGCGGGTAGTTGAGGTAATCGATACCGGCATTCACCACATTGTCACCGGTAATGCTCGATTCAGGGTCGTAGCCGACGTAATTCGTGAACGTGTACACGTTCGCGACATTGGCATACACATTCAGGTTGCTCACACCCATGCGACGGGTGAGTTCTTTCGGCAGGTTGTACGACAGTTTGATGTTTTTGATACGGGTAAACGAATTGTCGAACAGGTAATGCGACGAGGTCCCGAAGCCGAGCGCGTGGTTGCTTCTGATCGAGCGGGGCATGATGCCGTCGCCGGGATCAGCCTCGGACCGCCACCTCCGGTCGGTGAGCACGAGGTTGTTCTGCACCCCGTTGTCCCCGAGCAGGGAGGCACCCGCGTCCAGGTACGTGTACGCGCCGTGCGAGCCCACGAGCCCGATGTTCAGGCTCAGGTTGCCGAGGGAAAAGTTGTTGTCCATGCCCCAGGTGTAATCCGGCCATGGCGAGCCGAGGATCTTGCGGTCGCTCTGGTTAATGACGCCGTCTTTGTTCACGTCCTCGAATTTGAGGTCGCCGGCCTGGGTTTTCGGATGCTGTAATGCAGCCCCGTCCAGTTCGGCGCTGTTCATGAACACGCCCAGTTTGTTGATCAGGTAAAAACTCGAAATCGGGGAGCCCACCTGGGTGATCTGGTAGGCCGAGTTCGCAATCCTTCCTCCTTCCGTAGCCAGCTTCAGAACCTTGTTTTCGTTATGGCTGAAAGTCAGGTTGGTGCTCCATTCAAATCGCTTGTGACGGATATTGACGGTTTGCAAGCCGAGCTCGAAACCTTTGTTCTCGATGTCGCCGATGTTCTGGGTGGAGCTGTTGAAACCGGATGCCGCGGGCAATTGCACGGCGAGCAGCAGGTCGGTCTTGCGGTCGCGGTAGGCGTCGGCGGTGAGGGTAATGCGGTCTTTGAACAAGCTCACGTCCAGTCCGATATTGGTCTGTTTCGATTTTTCCCAGGTCAGGTTGTCGTTGGATAATGTGCTGGGAACGAGGCCGGGGTTGAGCGCCCGGTTTTTAATATAGCGGGTGGTCGACAGCAAACCGATGCTGGTGTAGTCGCCGATCTGGTTATTTCCCGAAATACCATAGCTGGCCCGCAGTTTCAGGTTGCTAACCACATTCTGGTTTTTCATGAAATCTTCTTCCGCAATATTATAGCCTACTGAAAACGAAGGGAAGGAGCCCCAGCGGTTGTTGGCGCCAAATCTTGAACTGCCATCGCGTCGTACGGTGGCGGAGAACATATATTTGCCTGCATAAGAATAGGTGACGCGCGCCATCATCGAAAGCAGCGACCATTCATTAATGCTCTGCGTGCCCGCGTTGACGATACCGGCCGTGATAAACGGCACATATTCCGTCGGGAAATCGGAGGCGCCCGTGGACACCAGGTCACGGCTGTTTTTCTGGGCGGTGAAGCCGATCAGCCCGTTTACAAAATGTTTGTTATTAAAAACTTTGGCATAGGTCAATGTATTCTCATTCAGCCAGTTCAGGTTCTCTGCCCGGGAAGTGCCCGCGGTGGCGGGATAGTTCAGCGTTCCGAAATTGGGGACCGCAGAAGATCGCCACAAGCGAATGTTATTGGTACCGAAATTGACGCCGATCGAGCTTTTGAAAGTGAGATTATCGGTCAGATTCACTTCCAGGAAGTTATTGGTCACCAAATCCATCACCTTGCGGCGGTCGCCGGAACCGTCGGCTACGGCCAGCACATTCGCCAGAAACCCGAGGCCGTCATTCACATCATTCTGGTTGAAATAATAACCGCCATTCGCATCGTAAACCGGAATCGTTGGGGATGCGGCCAGCACATTGGCCAGCAGCCCGCCCGCGCCGTAATGCGACTCCGTATTCACAAACCGGCCGTAACCGTAGGAACCGAACGTGGATGTGCCGATTTTAATGCGTTTGGTAATCTGCGCGTCCACATTCACCCGCAGGTTGAAACGGGTGTAGTCGGAATTGATAATGACGCCTTCCTGCGAAAAATAGCCGCCGGAAATGAAGTACCGGGCTTTCTCGGTACCGCCGGTCGACGACAGCTGCAAATTCCTGACCGGCGCTGTGCGGAAAAGCACATCCTGCCAGTCGGTATCGGTGGTAAGCGATTCCGGGTTCCTGAAATCGGGCCTTACCCGGGTATTGACAGACCGCACTTCGTTCGGGTCCGTCGCTTTCCCGCCTGCGTACACCCACGCATTGTCGCGGCCGTCCACCACGTAATCGGCGTACTGCTTCGCATTCATCATTTTCAGCTTGTGTGCCACTTCCTGGAAGCCGTACGATGCATCCACGCTGATTTGCGATTTGCCGTAAGCGCCTCTTTTGGTTGTCACAATCACCACCCCATTGGCCCCACGCGAACCGTAAATGGCCGTGGCGGAGGCATCTTTCAGTATTTCGATGGATTCGATATCAGAGGGGTTGATGGAGGCCAGCGGGTTCACGCGGTTGCCGGTATTGGCAGCCATGCCCGCTGAGGAAAAGTTGTTGCCTCCATAATTACGCATGTCCGAGCCGCCGCCACCCGAGCCGATTGCAAAGCCGTCGATCACATACAGGGGTTGATTACCGCCGGTAATGGAGCTCACGCCCCGTATGAGTACGTTCACATTCCCGCCCGGTGCGCCGGTGGTTTGAGTAATCTGCACACCCGGTGCCTTGCCTTGGAGCATCTGATCGAAACTACCCGCCGAGGGCTGGATAAGCTGTTCGCTGGAAATCTTGGCAATGGAGCCGGTCAGGTCTTTTTTGCGCTGCGTACCATAACCCACCACTACCACATCCTGCAACTGGTGCTGGTCGGCCACTAATGCGACTTCGATCACGGTGCGGTTGCCGACGGGTATTTCCTGCGAAACATAACCGATAAAGCTCACGACGATGCTGGCCCCGGATGCTACCGAGAGTTTGAAATTGCCGTCCACATCCGCCACTGTTCCATTGTTGGTGCCTTTTTCGGTAATGGTAGCGCCGATCAGCGGGGCCTTGTCGGCGTCGGTGATCTTGCCTGTAACGGCACTTCGCCCGTCGGATTGGGCATGTGAGGGAGTGCCGCCGAGGGCCAGGCAGCATAGCAGACAGCCGAACCAAAGCCAGCGTCCGGGGAATAGAATACGAATCATAGTCTTCAATTTTTTAGGATTGAACTCGAAAAAGGGTTTGAAAAAGACAAAAGGCACTAATTCAGCCGGGAGCGGCTGCATGCGTAAGTCAATCGGTGAAAATATGCGTCAGTCTTCTCGGATAATGACGGCTTCCAGGTTGAGGTATCCGGCTATTTTGGCAATAGCGCTCGCGTGGTGGCCTACACCCAATGCAAAGTGGTGCGTAGGGCCCTCCTTCATCCAGCGTTGAAGGAAAGTGCGGACGTCGGGCTTGAAGAAACCCCGGGTATTGGTGTTGCCGGTAGGGGGTATAGGGCCCTCGACCGACTGCCCTTCGGCAATGACAAATTTGAACTTTCCGTCGTAGGTGGAGTTGATACTGAGCATGGTAATAGGCCCTTCCTTGATCTTGAACTCCACACCCGCCCCGAAACCGGGCTTCCCGTGGTATTTGGTAAGGCTGCGCAAAACGGGTTTCCCCTCGGCAATGGCGACATTATGCGGGCCGTCGTGGCCCACGAGCACAAAGCCTTCTTTGAAATCGACCGGGTGGAATTCCGCAAAGCTACCGCCAATGCCTAAACGTTCCATAATCAGCATCGCAAAACACGTTTTCAGGTCCGACTCGCCGCACATGGGAAAACCGGCGCCGGTCAGAAGCGAGTTTCCAACGATCAGGTTCGACATAACAGTGCGGGTTTCGCTATGATCGGGGCCTTCATAGTAATAGGCCAGGCCGTCGAGCTCTTTGGCTTCCACGAATTTTTCAAGGGCTACCGTCACCCGGGCGGCGGTTTCGAGGTCGCTGTCGCGGAGTTTTTCCGAAATAGGGTCGGAGACGGGGTCGGGGGTATCAAAGAAGTCGAGAATGCGCTCTTTCATATGCTCAATATCCGTACGTTCCGCATTCTGGTAATGCGTCACGATCTCATGCGCTTCGCACTGGACAATATGTGCACCGAAATGCGCTGTGAACATCGTCGAATCGGAGTGCATATCGAGCATGGCCTCGATCGGGTGCCCGATATGGCCGATCCGCGAGGTGCGCACATCGTGCAGCACGGACGCGATACGGCAATACTCCTCGATCTCGGCGTCGGCCTGTGGATCGTCGTGCAGCGTGCCGATGATCATATCCGGTACTTTCTTGCCCATACGCGCGGCCACGCCCGCGAACTCGGGCAGGGAACATATATCGTCGTTGTAGAGCTGCATGTAGGTGGAGGCGCGCGTGTAATCCATCGCCTGGTCGGGTTGCAATGCTACGAGCACGATAGGCACGGTGAGGTTGCGGATAATGGTGCCGAATGTGTTGGAGGTCGCGTAGGTGAGCATGTCGCAGAAAATCAGGTCGAGGTTCGCGGCATGGAGCTTGGGTACCAGCTCGTAAGCTTTCTGGACGTTGTCGATCAGCCCGAAATCGACCAGCTCGACGTCCGCGCTGCTGCGGATTTTTTCAATGAAAACCTCCTGTTTACGCAGCATGTCATCAAGCAGGCCGTCGAACTGGCTCCAATATTTGAAATAACCCACTCCAAACACGCCGATCCTGGGCCGGGTGGGCTGGCGTTTCTGAATGATCGCTTCTTTTACCTGGTGATTCTCACTTTGTAATGTATTTCCCATGAGTTGGTTAAAATGTTAATTCTGGTAGGTTCTTTATAGTTTCTATCTTAACGCACTAAGTTGTTTGAGCAACAGTTTTCCCCTGTTTTTGTTTAAGTAAAAAAATCAATCGTTGGCGGGTACGGCGAGCACCGGTTCTTCCTCTTTATTCAGGAGCGGTACGAGCTTCGGTATCAACACAATGAATACTACGAATGCGATGGGGTAGAGCAGTCCGGATGCGATCCAGAGCGGCTTATAGGTGTATTCGCCAATGATTTTCCCGATCATCGGATTGAGGATCAGGCTGGACAATGCGCCTGCGGTGCCCGAGAGCCCCACGACCGTAGAAGTGGCCCGGGAGCCGAAAACGTCGGAAATGGCTGTGATATAATTCGTGATCCAGCAGCCGTGCGCGAACATGTAGAGCGCCATCAGCGCCACCGCAATGCTTAACGACGAGGTGAACTCGGTGAGCGGCACAGCGAGCGTCAATGCGGCCGCACAGCCCATCACGATTTTGCGGGCGCGATCGGTACCGACGTTTCTTCGGATCAGGCTGTCGGAGAAATAGCCGCCCAGAATATTGGAAATGCCCAGCGCCAGAAATGGTATCCAAAAAAGGTTGCCAATCTCTTCGTAAGGGACGTGGCGTACTTCGCTGAGGTATTTGGGGATCCAGAACATCATAAAATACATCACCGGATCGAGCATGAAGCGCATGAGAATGAACACCCACGTGGCGCGTCGGCGGAGAATCGCTGCAAGCGGTATCGCTGCTGTTTGCGTCGCCGGCGCCACGACGGCTACCTGCGAACGCCAGGAAACGGCCAGCCACACGACCACCCACAGGATACCGATTAACCCGGGTATCACGAATCCGGCACGCCATCCATACACATTTGAGATCCATATCGTCAGCGGCGGTGCGATCACCGCTCCAATGGCCGATCCGCCGATCGCAATGCCGTTGGCCAATGCCCTTTCTTTTTCGTCAAACCATTCATACACCGTTTTCGCCGCGCCCGGGAAGCAGGCACCTTCGCCCATTCCGAGAAAAAAACGGAAGGTGAGCAACTGCGGCAGGCTGGTCATCAGGCCGTGCAATGCATTCGCCACCGACCATAAGCCTACGGCGATTCCCAGGCCTTTTTTAGCGCCGATTTGATCGATCAGTCGCCCGCCGACGGTGAACATCAATGCGTAGCTCAGCAGAAAACTGGTGTTTACCCAGCCATATTCCACATCCGTAAATCCGAATTCTTTCTGGATCCTGATCACGGCAATGGAAAGCACCTGGCGGTCCAGGAAGCTAAGCCCCGTAGCGATAAACACCAGGAAAACAACGAACCAGCGGATGTAGTTTTTCTTCATATTAACTTAACGCACTAACTTAAATTTTGTCAAAAATAAATCGGCAAAATACCAAATGCAAGGTTTGGCAAGTTTATTTTCGCACGGCTCGGTTTCGGGACGGCCTTTTTTGTAAAAGAACTGTCTGAAAGCGGAATAGAGGAGCGGAATGCGCCGGCGATTATGACGCAGCGTTCCCCGCTTTTCGGAATTCGGAGGGAGATAAACCCCTGGCCTTTCGGAAAGTCTTGTTGAGATGGCTGCTGTCTGTAAAACCAAATTGGGCGGCTATCTCGCCGAGGCGCTGGTTGGTGTGCCGCAAACGGGATTCTATCAACGCCAGGCGATAGTTATTGATGTATTCTTGAAGGCTTTCGCCGGTTTCACGCTTGAAAAACTGGCTTACATAGGTTTGTGATATGTTAAAATACGCGGCGAGTTTTTCGACGCGGAGCGCCTCGGGTGCATAAATATGTTCGTGAATGTAGCCCAGCAGGGATAGCGGCTGGCCCGATTGGTAGTCATTCGCCTGCTGGAAAAGCGCAATGTTCCGGGCCGCGATCGTGATGATGGTGTTGAGCATTTGTTGCATTACCTCCTGGCTGTGCGGCCCTGCGGCCTGTTGCTCCCGGAGAAGCGCTTCCGTCAGCGACCGGATCAATGGTTTGTCTGTAACCGTTTTGAGGATACATCCGGGCAGGTGGTTATGGTTATGAAAAATATATTCCAGCCTTTGAAGCCACTCTTGGGACTGGGCTTTCAGATAGCCCTCGTTGAAACGGATAAAGGCAAAATGCGTCGTTTCGTGAACTTCGAAGCCGTGGCTGTCCTGGGGGAACATCAGAAAGAGTTTGTCCGGTCCATACGGCAACTGGTGGTCGTTGATGATCTGCAAACCGCTCCCTTCCAAAATATAAACCATTTCGAAAAAAGAGTTTTTGTGCTGCTTACCCGTGTATTGATCGGCCACGAGCAGCTCAATCTCGTAAGGTTTATGGAGGTTCTTAACCCGCATCCTTTCTAATTACTGATTTATCCAATAAATGTACAGATTTTTTACCGCAAATACCGGGACATTTGCAGCATTCGAAACATTAATCCTGTAAACATGAATGCTATTGTTTTTTTGTTGTTGCGCCTCGGTATCGGCATCAGTATGTTCGGGCATGGCCTTGTCCGGTTACCGAAGTTGAATGCGTTCAGCCAGTGGATGGTTGGCAGTTTTGCCAAGTCGATGCTGCCGGCCGAGTTGGTGAGGCCGTTCAGTATGGTTTTGCCATTCGCGGAGCTTGTCATTGGCTTTTTACTCCTGATCGGCCTTTTTACGGAACCGGCGCTCATTTCAGGCGCTGTTCTGGTTCTGCTATTGCTTTTCGGGACGGCGATGGTCGAGAACTGGGAGGCGATACCGTCGCAACTCATTCACCTGATTTTCTTCGCGGTACTACTTCAATTCATAGCCAGCAATTCCTGGTCTCTCGATAAAATTTTTAACAGACCCTGAACCCTATGAGCACGCGACGAACTTTCATGAGGCAAACCGGCGCATTGGGTGCGTTGGGTGTGCTTGGTACGCCCGTTCTGGTCGGGAGCGGTTTTAGAGAAACCCCGCAATCCGCCTTCTCCTCCCGATGGCCTGACGGCTCCCGGCTGGTCGTATCGGTTTCAATGCAATTTGAATCCGGCGGTCAGCCCGACAATGCCGAAAGCCCGTTTCCCCAGAACATGCTTCCGGGCTTCCGTGACTTGCCGGCCGCTACCTGGTACGAATATGGTTATCAGGAAGGCATTCCCCGGATGCTGGACAACTGGGATGAACTTGGTATTAAAGTGACGTCCCATATGGTCGGCGCCGCCGTGCTTAAGAACCCGGATCTGGCAAAGGAGATCGTCACGCGCGGACATGAGGCAGCGGCACACGGCATGAACTGGCGCTCGCAGTACAGCATGACCTATCCGGAAGAAAAAGCCTTCGTCCGCGAAGGTGCAGATACGATCAGACAGGTGACCGGCTTTAATCCCGTGGGTTACAATGCCAACTGGCTCAGGCGGGGTGAAAACACATTGAAAATTCTGAAAGAGCTGGGTTTTAAATACCATATCGATGACCTGAGTCGCGACGAGCCCTTTCTGACACGTGTGGAGGGGCAAAACTTCGCCGTTGTGCCTTACACCCTGCGCTGCAACGATATTCTCTTAATCGAGGGGAAAAATTTCTCGGCTGATCAGTTTGCTCAGCAGGTCAGAGCTGAATTTGACCAGCTTTACAAGGAAGGAGCGACGCGCCGCCGCCAGCTGTCGATCAGCTTTCACGACCGGATTGGCGGTACCCCGCAGATGGTAAAAGTAACGTATGACCTCATCAGGTACATGCAGCGGCACAAGGGCGTCACTTTCAAAAGGAAGGATGAAATAGTGGAGGTCATATTGTCGGAGCCGTAGTAGAAACGGCCATTTACGCGGTTTTAACAGCAGTGATTGCATGTGAGTATTTGCAGTCTCTCCTCTGTGAATCGTCATTGACCCTAAACATCGGCATCATATGTCTTCCCCACGATCAACACTTCCAGGGGCCTTTCGGCCAGTCAGGTACTGGAATCACGCAGCAGGTATGGTGAGAACAAGGTGGAGGACCGGAGCGAAAGCGGTTTTTGGGCGGCTGTTTCGGGGCTTGTCAAAGAGCCGATGCTGATTTTATTGATTGCTGCATCGGCGATTTATTTTGTCACGGGCTCGCGCGGTGAAGGTTTCTTCATGCTCGGGGCGATCCTGGTCATTTCCATTATTTCGATTTATCAGGACGGCAAAAGCCGTAATGCGCTGCGCGAGCTCAAATCGCTTACCGAGCCTAAATGCAAGGTGATCCGGGACGGGCTTGAAATCGAAATCCTGAGGGAGGATGTCGTGGTCGGTGACTGGCTGATTATGGAAGAAGGGAATAAGGTCCCGGCAGACGGGGCTGTTCTGGAAGCGCATGATTTTTCTGTCAACGAATCCATTCTTACCGGAGAGTCGTTGGCCGTTGCGAAAAATGAACCGGGTAGCGAGGTTTTCCAGGGCACGCTGGTGGCGAGCGGAAGGGCTGTGGCTGAGGTAGGTGCCGTAGGTGCGCAAACCAAACTCGCAGCGATCGGGGCAAGTCTGCAATCCATCGAGGAGGAGCCGACTCCCTTGCAGGTACAGATCGCCAATTTCGTCAAGAAGATGGCTATTGCCGGTGGGGCCGTATTTCTCCTCGTTTGGGCGATCAATTACATTCGTACGCAAGTTCTTTTAGACAGCCTGTTAAAAGCGCTGACATTGGCGATGAGCATCCTGCCGGAGGAGATTCCGGTGGCGTTTACCACTTTTATGGCACTGGGAGCCTGGCGGTTGATGAAGATGGGTATCATTGTCAAGCGGACCCAGACGATAGAAACGCTGGGCAGCGCGACGGTCATTTGCACGGACAAGACCGGCACGATCACCGAGAATAAAATGCAATTGGCCAGTTTGTATCTCCATGCCCAAAACCTGATTCAGACGCCTGACGGCACTTTAAGCGACCAGGCAAAGGACCTGCTGACGATGGCGATGTGGGCCAGCGAACCGGTGCCTTTCGACCCGATGGAAGTAGCATTGCATGAGGCATATGTGAATTGTGCGGCTGCCGACATGCGCTCCGGGTTTAAGCTGGTACACGAGTATCCGTTGGAAGGAAAGCCCCCGATGATGACCCATGTATTTGAAAACAGGAATTCGGAACGCATTGTCGCGGCCAAGGGTGCGCCGGAAGCGCTTATGGCGGTCTCCGGGCTGTCGGAAGATGAAAAACGTACGATATGGGAGGCTGTTAATGCGCTTGCGGCGAAGGGCTACCGGGTGCTCGGCGTAGGGCAGAGCAGCTATGCCGGAGACGTATTTCCTGAAAAGCAGCAGCAACTGCCATTTCATTTTCTGGGATTGGTAGCCTTTTATGATCCTCCTAAAAACAATATTAAAGCTGTTTTTCAGGCGTTTAGCCGCGCGGGCATCCAGGTGAAAATTATCACCGGAGATAATGCCGCCACGACGCAGAACATTGCAAGGCAGATTGGATTTGAGGGTGCGGAGCAGGTTTTATTGGGCGAAGAGCTTGTTGGGCTGGATGAAAAGGCCTTGCAGGATAAAGTGATGCAGACGGGGATTTTTGCCAGGATGTTTCCGGAAGCCAAGTTAAGGGTGGTCAATGCCCTGAAAGCACAGGGGCAGATTGTGGCCATGACCGGTGACGGCGTCAACGACGGTCCGGCATTGAAAGCCGCGCATATCGGGATTGCCATGGGTAAAAAAGGGACGGAAATTGCCAAGCAGGCATCGTCGCTGATCCTGGTCGATGATGATTTTGCACGGATGGTGGATGCGGTAGCGATGGGGCGTAAAATATATGTTTCGCTTAAAAATGCGATCCGTTACATTATTTCAATCCATATCCCGATCATTCTGACGGTTTTTATCCCTCTCGCACTGAGCTGGACCTATCCCAACATTTTCACCCCGGTCCACATCATCTTCTTTGAAATGATCATGGGGCCGACCTGCTCGATCATTTACGAAAACGAGCCGCTTGAAAAAGACCTGCTGCTGCAAAAGCCCCGGCCGTTTACTTCCACCTTTTTTAGCCTGAAAGAGCTCTCGGTAAGCATTCTGCAGGGGCTGGTGATTACGGCGGGCATGCTGCTGCTGTACCAGTATGCATTAGCGCAATCGTACGATGAAAGTCTCACGCGTTCCATGGTTTTTATAGCGCTGCTTGCCGCAAATGTTTGTTTGACGCTCGTAAACCGGTCGTTCCGCCACTCGATCCGGACCACCATCCGGTACAAAAACAACCTGGTTCCGATGATCATCGGCATTACGATCCTGCTCTCGGTGCTCATCTTCCTCGTACCGGATATTGCCCGCTTTTTCAGCCTCGCGCAAGTGAATGTCAGTCAGTTGCTGATCAGCATAGGTACCGGGTTTCTGTTTACTATTTGGTATGAATTAGTCAAGATCTGGCGGGCGGCTTCGGCTGACAACCAATAGGTTTGCCTATGACCATGGTCATAACTTATCACTCCGGTAACAAACACCTTTGTGCAGCCAGATGATCGGAGAAACAGAGCTGGCTTGAAAACATTAATCTGAAAGCCTATGAAACTCTTACAGGATAAAGTTGCCATTGTCACGGGTGCGGGGTCGGGTATCGGGCGGAGCGTTGCGCTAGCGTATGCACGGGAGGGCGCCAAAGTAGTAGTTTCCGACATGGACGAAGCGTCGGGCCAGGAAACCGTCCGGCTCATTGGTGGCGAGGGGGGCGATAGTTTCTTTTTCAAATGCGATGTATCGTCGGCGGAGGAGAATGAGGCGTTGGTCTGGGCTGCCATCGAAAAATATGGTGCGTTGCACGTTGCCTGCAACAATGCGGGGATAGGCGGGGCCATGGCGCCGACGGGAATGTATCCGGTCGATGCCTGGGATAAAGTGATCGCCGTGAACCTTTCGGGGGTATTTTACGGTGTCCGGTACCAGATTCCGGCCATGCTTAACTCCGGTGGGGGAGTAATTGTGAATATGGCTTCCATACTCGGCCATGTAGGTTTTGCCAATAGTCCCGCGTATGTGGCAGCGAAGCACGGCGTGCTGGGGCTTACTAAAAACATCGCGCTGGAATACGGTGAAAAAGGCATCAGGGCCAATGCAGTGGGACCTGCATTTATCAAAACACCATTATTAAAAGATCTGGACGATGCGACGATGGAGTGGCTGGTCGGCCGGCATCCGATCGGCCGGATGGGCGAAGCCGACGAAGTAGCAGAACTGGTACTTTGGCTCAGCAGCCCCAAGGCCTCTTTCGTGACCGGTTCTTACTATCCGGTGGATGGCGGTTACCTGGCGCAATAGATGAATGGGCTGGTTTAAATACCCTGATCAATGTCAAGGAGTCGAGAACCGGCCCCTTGACTTTATTCCTTCTCCGCATACCTTGAACACGAAAGGTTTTCGCCGGACCCCACTATACATGAGTGCGAAGCCGGGCTGTTTCAATTCGTCCATAAATTTTCGGGTCATGCGGCCTTATCTGGATTTTGATGTGCTTGGAGGCTGGCATATTGCTTTCCTTCACCACATTGTTGATCGATACGAGGACATTGGTTTCTGGAAAATAGGTGACCGTATTTCTTTCCGGGATAGGGTAGGACACGATGATAAAAAGCGGAGCGATACGCTCGATGCCGTCGTCATAGTTGAACAAATCCACTTTGTCTCCCGCTTTCCATCCGGCTTTTTCGATATCGTTTTCATTCATAAATATTACACGGCGCTCATTGTGAATGCCGCGGTAGCGATCGTCCAGGCCATAAATGGTGGTGTTGAACTGGTCATGCGTACGCGTGGTGGCCATCAGGTATTCGTGAGCGGCAAGCGTATCTCCCGGCAGTGTAGCCACGGTGAAAGCCGCCTTGTCGCCGTATTCGGATTTGAAATGGCCGTCCCGAGCCGGATTAGGGAGGTAGAATCCGCCTTTTTGCACCACACGAACATTATAATTGTCAAATCCCGCAATGCATTTTTCAATATCGTCGCGCACGGCGTCGTAGCTGTCGGCGTAACTGTTCCAGTCTATCACAGACCTGCCCGCCAGCGTCGCTTTGGCCAGGTTGCACACGATCCGGGTCTCGTTCATCAGCTGATCGCTAACGGGCGTAAGCATTCCACGCGACCATTCTACAACGCCCATGGCGTTTTCCGTGCTTACGTGTTGCAGTTCTCCATTCACCACATCCCGGTCGCTGCGGGCCAATGTCGGCAGAATGATCGCTTCCTCGCCGTGTACGAGGTGGCTTCTGTTCAGTTTGGTGGAAACGCTGACGGTCAGCCTGAGTTTGCGGATTCCCTGGGCCGTGTAAATCGTGTCGGGCGTTGCGGACAGAAAGTTACCGCCCATACTGAAAAACACTTTGAGTTTTCCTTCGTGCATTGCCTTGATGGAGTTGACCACGTCGTAACCTTCCTTGCGCGGCGGATCGAACCCGAATACTTCCTGTAATTTATCCAACTGGCCCTGTGTGGGATTGTTATTGATGAGCATGGTTCGGTTGCCCTGCACATTGCTATGGCCCCGCACCGGGCACACGCCGCTACCGGGCTTGCCAATACTGCCTTTCAGCAACAGCAGATTGATTATTTCCCGGAGAATATCCACTCCGTTGGGCTGTTGGGTGAGCCCCATTCCCCAGCAGATGATGATTCTCTTCTTTGCAGCCATCATTTCGGCTGCCCGGTAAATCGCATCTCTGGCTACACCTGTGTGCGCGACGAGTTCATCGAAATCGTAGCCGGCGAGGTGTTCGGCAAATGCCTGGTAACCTCCTGTTTTGTTTTGGATAAACGCATGGTCGAGAATCCCCCCGGGGGATTTTTTCTCGAAATCGAGCAAAAGCCATTCGATCGCTTTAATCAATGCCATATCTCCGTTGATCTTTACCGGCAAGTATAGATCGGCGAGTTGGCCCCCGTTACCCAACACACCGCTGATCTCCTGCGGGTTTCTGAAATGCATCAGCCCGGCTTCCGGCAATGGATTGATCGCGATCACTTTCGCGCCGTTTTTCCGGCCCTTCTCCAATGCACTCATCATCCTGGGCGAATTCGTCCCGGGGTTTTGCCCCACGATCACGATGACGTCCGTATCGTAAAAATCATGGAGCTTTACGGTGCCTTTGCCCACGCCCAGCGTAGGCCACATTGCGAAGCCGGAGGTTTCGTGGCACATGTTGGAGCAATCGGGGAAATTGTTGGTGCCGAATTCCCGGACGAACAGCTGGTATACAAACGAGGCCTCGTTGCTGAGCCTGCCGGAAGTATAAAAAGCCGCTTCATCGGGAGATTCCAGGGCATTGAGGTGCCCCGCAATTCTTTGAAACGCCTCATCCCAGCCGATGGGCTGGTAATGTGTACCGCCTTTGGGTAAATACATCGGCTCGGTCAGGCGCCCGAAATGCCCGATCTCGTAATCGTTCAGCTTGGCGAGGTCATAAACCGAATTTTGGGCGAAAAAATCCGCGGTCACCTTTTTGGAAGTAGCCTCCTCTGCCAGAGCCTTGGCTCCGTTTTCACAGTATTCGGCGATCGGAGAACGGTCGTCATCCGGGTCGGGCCAGCCGCAGCTCGGGCAATCGAACCCGTTGAACTGGTTCATCTTAAACAGCGCTTTTCCGCCTCTGAGTACTGTTTTATTGACAAACAGGTCGCTTAGAGAAGCCGCTACGGCCGGGACCCCCGCAGCCCAGCTTTTGGGGCCGGTCGTCCTTAGGTCCAATAATTGATAGGGAGGGATGGCCGACGGTAATTTTTCTTCTTCGTTTTCCAGGTGATGGTCTTCGGACATGGTAATTGAGGTTGAAGGATGACGGGATTTACCTGTTTTGTGCTGCTTACCCTCCGAAATCGGAGAGCATATCAAAAGTGGGCACGAAGAACAACGTGCCCGTATGCGGCGTGCTGAAATCCAGAATGCGGTCATAGTTTCCTGCCGGCTCCCCGACGAACATTCTTGTGAGCATCAGCTCCACCGTGCTGAACGTACCGGCATATGCGATGAAGTACGTGCCCATTTCGTTGGAGGTCACGTTTCCGAAAGGCATGTTATCGCGCACGATCTTACGATCATCGCCCGCATTGGCCAGGGCGGGGTGCGAATTGGATGGTTTTACGTCGTCGGGCATTTCGATATCATATCCCTTGGAGCGCCCGATCACTCTTTCCTGCTCGGACTCCGGCAGTGCCCGCCATGCTTTCAGATCATGCAGGTATTTCTGAACAAACAGATAACTGCCCCCTTTGTAAACCGGGTCTTCATCGCCGACCATGCCAAAGTAAGCCCTGGATTCGCCTGTCGGGTTTTCTGTGCCGTCCACAAAGCCCAGTATGCTGCGGCTGTCCCAATACCGGAAGCCGTGGATCTCCACCGTGCAGTCCGCGGCGCATTCGAGTATGGCCGATATATTGTAAGCCGCATCGATACAGAAGCTCTGCTTCGCGCTGCGGATATGGAAATGCAGATCCCCCTCGGTTGCCACGGCCGTGTGTTTGCCTCCCGCAATGGGGGTAAATGGGTGCAGTTCTTTGGGCAGCGGCTGCGGCAGGCCGAGGCTTAGCCAGGCATTGTGGCCGATGCCCATCACCACGCTGGCCTTGACGTCGGGAAAGCGGACATCGGCGGATTTGTTCAAATTGATGACCAATGCAGACACTTTCCGGAAAGCTTCGCTGGCGTCCGGGCCATCTTTGAATTTCCATACAAGAAACACCGTATGTTCATTAGGGTAGTCTAAAACGTTTTGTGACCTGGGGCTCATTGTACTCAGGGGGTTTGTGGTTGGGGGTTCACTGCAATTTTATCGGACAACGGTTATTCAGGTTCATGCCATGTATTTTCCAGATTTGTGCAAAAAATGTCCAGATTATTGAAAACCTGGCGATGCAGGAATATCTACATTTATCATCCGAAAGATGATGTAATTTCTGCTAGCATCCAATGAGCTGCATTCGATTCCTTTTTGGCATACTTCTTGTCATTCTGACGACAACCGGGACCCAGAGCTTGGGACATCCCGCCATCGCGTCGGTACAGGATTCGAATGACCGTCCGGCAGTGGGAAAATCTCCCGATAAAGACAACTACCACCAGGAGGCCGCGATGCTCGAAGTGCAGGAGAATACGTCTTCGGTGTCCAAAGAAAAAAAAGATAACCAGGATTTTAGTGCACTCGCTGGCTTTTTTAGCAGGTACCTGTCCTTTGTTTTTCACACCACGGACGATCCGGGTGTTTCCATTGCTGCTCCCAGGCCGGTTCTTGTGCGGTCTCTTCCCCGGTACATCCTGCATCGGTCCCTGATTATTCCTTTCTGAGCAACTCCGTGTACCGCCGTGTGCGTGCAGCATCCGGTGGATGTACTCTTTCCGAACGGGCTCGCGACCGTATAGCACCGGTCTGCTTTGAACTGCCCGCTCAGTGCTTCGTATATCCATATAAGTTCGTGTTTTTCCCCTTTTAACCGGCCAGCTGGCTTCCGGTTCGGGGAGTCTTTTTACCCACAGATTTCATGTTTGGGTCCGTGGGCGTGTATGCTTACGGGGCGTCGGGAGTGGCCCCCCGTCGGGCAAAGAATATCTTCAAATCAATTCAAAATAGAATATCCATATGCATTTAACACCAAGAGAAACAGAGAAGCTGCTGCTGCACCTGGCAGGTGAGGTTGCGCTCAAACGGAAGGCGCGGGGCGTCAAGCTCAATTACCCTGAAACCATTGCCCTCATCAGCAGTTTCGTGATGGAGGGCGCACGCGACGGGCGTACCGTAGCGGACCTCATGCAGGCGGGAGCGGCCGTGCTCACCCGCGACGACGTGATGCCCGGCGTGCCTGAGATGATACACGACATCCAGATCGAGGCGACATTTCCGGATGGTACCAAGCTGGTGACCGTTCATGAGCCTATTCGTTAATCCTTAAACCTGATGAGTATGATACCAGGAGAGTTTTTTATCAAAAAGGGTGAGATAATCTGTAATGAAGGCCGCCCGACCGCCACGGTGAAAGTGACCAATACCGGCGACCGCCCCATTCAGATCGGTTCGCATTTCCATTTTTTTGAGGTGAATAAAGCCATGTCTTTCAACCGGGATGCCGCATTCGGGATGCGGCTGAACATCGCCGCCGGGACAGCGGTACGCTTTGAACCGGGAGAGGAAAAGACGGTGGAGCTAGTGGCGCTCGGTGGCGCACGCCGCGTAATCGGTATCAATAACCTGGTCAACGGTGATACCACTCTGGAGCTTAACAAAAAGCTCGCATTGCAAAAAGCCGGTTTGTTAGACTTCAAAAATCAATAAAATGAGCCTCAAAATAAGCAGAGAAAAATATGCGAACCTCCTCGGTCCGACGACCGGGGACAAAGTTCGCCTGGGTGATACCGAACTGGTCATTGAAATTGAAAAAGACTATGCCGTATATGGTGATGAGGTGAAATTCGGCGGAGGTAAAACCGTACGCGACGGGATGGGCCAGTCGGCGACCGCATTGCGCAACCAGGGCGTGCTCGACCTTTGCATTACCGGCGCGATCATCATCGACCACTGGGGCATTGTGAAGGCGGATATCGGGATCAAGGACGGCAAAATAGTAGGGATAGGTAAAGCCGGTAACCCCGACATTATGGACGGCGTACACCCTGACCTGATCATCGGCGCCTCTACCGAGGTGCACGGCGGCAACGGCTACATTGTTACAGCCGGGGGGATCGATACACACATTCACTTCATCAGCCCGCAGCAGATCGAAACGGCACTATACAACGGCATTACCACGATGATCGGCGGAGGCACCGGCCCGAACGACGGTACCAATGCCACCACCGTGACGCCCGGCAAATGGAATATTCAGAAAATGCTTGAAGCGGCGGACGATTATCCGATGAACCTGGGCTTTTTCGGAAAAGGGAATTCTGCCTCGCTGGAAGCACTGGAAGAGCAAATCGAAGCCGGTGCATTGGGTTTGAAAATTCATGAGGACTGGGGCGCGACACCGGCGGTGATCGACGCATCGCTGACGATTGCGGATAAGCTGGACGTGCAAGTGGCCATTCACACGGATACCCTCAACGAAGCCGGCTTCCTCGAAGATACGATGAATGCGATCAACGGCCGGGTGATCCACACTTTCCATACCGAAGGTGCCGGCGGAGGCCATGCACCCGACATTATCAAAGCGGCAATGTACCCTAACGTACTGCCCGCCTCGACGAACCCGACGCGGCCTTACACCAAAAACACCATCGACGAGCACCTGGATATGCTCATGGTGTGCCACCATTTGAGCAAGAATATTCCGGAAGATGTGGCCTTCGCCGATTCCCGCATTCGCCCGGAAACCATTGCTGCCGAGGATATTCTGCACGATATCGGTGTGTTCAGTATTATGAGCTCCGATTCCCAGGCCATGGGCCGGGTAGGAGAGGTGGTAACCCGCACCTGGCAGACAGCCAGCAAAATGCGCGGGCAGCGCGGCGAGCTGGAAGAGGATAATGGGCACGAAAACGACAACTTCCGCGTGAAACGCTACGTGGCCAAATATACGATCAACCCGGCCATTGCGCACGGTATTTCGCAATATGTAGGGTCGGTCGAACCGGGTAAAATTGCCGACCTGGTGATCTGGAAGCCTGCATTGTTTGGGGCAAAACCTGAAATGATCGTGAAAGGCGGCTTTGTGATCGCGAGCAAAATGGGCGACCCCAATGCGTCCATTCCTACGCCGCAGCCGGTGATTTACCGCAATATGTTCGGGGCGAACGGCAAGGCACGCTTGGCTACCTGTGTGAATTTCGTTTCGCAGATTTCGATCGATAATGGTACGGTGCACTCGTACGGGCTGGGTAAAACGTCGCTGCCGGTGATCGGTTGCCGGAATGTTTCCAAGAAGAACCTGATCCATAACGACAAAACGCCCGTGATTGAAGTAAATCCGGAAAATTACAAGGTAACCGTGGACGGTGTGCACGTGACCTGCGAGCCTGCCGAGAAGCTGCCGCTGGCCCAGTTGTATTTCCTTTTTTAAATCGCAACTTTTCAATCGAGCCATTCCGGGGGCATTGTCTGCGGGATGGCCCTTTAAAAATCTGTAAGATGATTCGCTTAAAAACCCCAACGGTTTTGATGACGGGCTTGCTGTGCCATCTGGCAGCGGTAAACCTTTCGGCGCAACGGTTAAGCGCCACCGATAACGGGCCCAAGGGCCAGTTTATGTTGTACGGGTCGCTGGATTATTCCAAAACGAATGGCCCCGGCTATCACAACAGTACATTCAGCACCAGCCCCGGCGCGGGTATTCCCCTCGGGCTCGGGTATTTTATCAATAATAACGACCTGATCGGCGTCAACTTTGCATTTTCCAGCGAAAAGCAATCGGCGACCGACTACCGCATGAAGCAGCGCGAGGCCGGAATCTGGTACAGTCCTTCGATGATGATCGGCGAGCATTTCCTGCTTATCGCGCAGGTGGATGCGCACTACGTATGGGGCGAGCAGGGAATCCGCACGCAGGAGAAGTTTAATGGCTACCGTTTGCGGGCTTATCCTATGCTTGGGGTGCTGCTCGGAAAGGGATGGGCATTGAAATTCAAGTTCGGGGAGCTCTCCAACCTGATGACCAAACCGAAGGGCGGCGCTTCCACCAACAATTTCACAGCTGGACTCAGCGGCGCCACATTCGGTACGGGCATTTCCAAAAATTTCAATTTCAAAAAGAAGAAATCATGAGGATTATCAATGATGTTCTGGGGAATCTGGCGACCTGGCCGAGTGACGGACAGGTGATAGATCTCCTTGAAATAGAATGGTTTGAGAGTGCCAAGAAGATTCACAGACGGTTTACGAACGGGGGCATTGAAATCGCGATCAAGTTCATGCGCGAGGGCCAGCGCCTGCGGCAGAACGATATCGTGTATGCCGACGCCGACCGGATCGTAAGCGTACATATCAAGCCCTGTGAAGCGATCGTGATTTCGCCTGCTACCATGCTGGAAATGGGCACTGTATGCTACGAGATCGGGAACAAGCATATGCCGCTTTTCATCGACGATGACCAGGTACTGATGCCTTTCGAGGAGCCGATGTTCCGGTGGTTGCAGGCAAGCGGCTACAAACCCGAAAAGCAGGTGCGGCAGTTGCTCAACTGGCTGAAATCCAATGTGGAGCCTCACGGGCACGGCGGCTCGGAGCAATCGCTTTTTTCGAAAATTATTAACCTGGCGTCGTCCGTTTCCAAATAGGTATTATGCAAAAGGACAGCCCTGATTCATTTCTCGCCGCATTGCTGCATTTGTCGGACCCGACGCTGCCGATCGGCGGTTATGTGCATTCCAATGGCCTGGAAACTTATGTGCAACGGGATATTGTGCATTCCACGGCTACGGCGCAGGAGTTTGTGAGCAACATGCTCACCTACAATGTAAAATACAACGACGCCTCCTTCGTACGCCTCGCTTATGAGGCCGCCGGGGCGACGGATATTGGTTCTTTGGTGGAGCTGGACCAGGAATGCAGCGCATTGAAAAGCCCCAGGGAAATCCGCGAGGCGAGCCAGAAGCTCGGTGTGCGGCTGTTGAAGATTTTCCGGCGGAAAAGAAGCTCTGCGCTGGCCGAGGCGTTCGACCGGCAGATTAGGGAAAAAGAGGCGGAGGGGCATTACTGCATTGCATTCGGCCTGCTTGCCCAGCAGCTGGGCATTCCTCTGCACGACGCGCTGCTCGCATTCTACTATAATGCCGCTGCCGGGCTCATTACCAACGCCGTGAAACTGGTCCCGCTCGGCCAGCTCGACGGGCAGGATCTGATGCTTGACCTGCAACCCGTTTTTTACCAGCTGGTGGAAGATACTTTGCTGGTGGACAGGGAGTTGGTGGGGCTTTGCAATATCGCATTCGATATCCGCTGCATGCAGCATGAGCGGTTGTATTCGAGATTGTATATGTCTTAACACCCGGCCGCGCACTCATTTTAACCGGCGGAAAATCATTTCAAAAAAGAAAATTAACGATGAAGAACGAGAGAGAATATGTGAAAATAGGTGTGGCCGGACCGGTAGGTTCCGGAAAAAGCGCGCTGCTGGAATGCCTGTCGCGCAGGATGATGAACGACTATAACCTGGCTGTGATCACCAACGACATTTATACCAAAGAGGACGCCGAGTTTATGGCGAAAAACAGCTTGCTGCCGCGTGAGCGGATCATCGGCGTGGAAACCGGCGGCTGCCCGCACACCGCCATCCGCGAAGACGCCAGCATGAACCTGGAAGCCGTCGATGAGCTCGTAAACCGCTTTCCCGACATTGAAATCATCCTCATTGAAAGCGGTGGCGACAACCTCTCGGCCACATTCAGCCCCGATCTGGCTGATGTTACCATTTTCGTGATCGACGTGGCCGAAGGCGAGAAGATACCGCGCAAAGGCGGACCGGGCATCACGCGCTCCGACCTCCTGCTGATCAACAAAATAGACCTGGCTCCGTACGTGGGCGCGAGCCTGGAAGTGATGGAGCAGGACGCGCGGCGTATGCGCAAGGGACAGCCGTTCATCTTTTCGAACCTGCGCTCGGGCGAAGGCGTCGACAGCATTATCGACTGGATCAAGAAGTATGCCCTGCTGGAAGAAATTGAAGAACCCAACCTCGTCAGATAGTGGATTGTAAATTGCGTATCACAGCCGGCGCACGCGGAGGAAAGTCGTACATGAAAGACGTTTTCGTGTCGGCACCTTTTCGCGTGGTCCCGGTGGGGCAAACGAAATCGGATGGCGCCGCCTATCTGATGGTGATGAGCTCGTCGCCCGGCATCCTGGACGGCGACCATTATGATTTGAATATCCAGGTCGAGGAAAATGCGCGTTTGCAGTTGCAGTCGCAATCGTATCAGCGGCTGTTTAACATGGAACGCGGCGCTTCGCAATTCATGCAGGTGAACCTGGCCGATGGTGCTGCATTTTCCTACGTTCCGCACCCGGTGGTGCCGCACGAAAATTCGACATTCAAAAGCGTTACGAAAGTTTCGATCGGTGATGAATGCGAGTTTTTGATGAGCGAGATCATCACCTGCGGGCGGAAGTACCACGGAGAGGTTTTCAAATACAGCCACTTCCAGAACCTGATCGAGGTAAGACACCACCAGAAGCTCGTGCTCAAAGATAATGTGCTGCTGCTGCCTGAGCTGATGCCGCTGGCGGCCATTGGCCTGCTCGAAGGGTTCACACACCAGGGGACTTTGATTTATGTAAATACTCAAAAACAGCCCGTGGATGAGCTTATCGAATGCATTTACGAAATGATGCAGGGGGAACAGGAGGTACAGTTTGGTATTTCCAAAATCCGGCACGACGGGTTTGTGCTGCGATGCCTGGGGCACGGCGGTGAGCAGCTGTACGACCGCTTCCAAAGTATCCAAAATCTGATCTGGGAAGAAAGCAAAGTTAATGTGATATGAATTCAACCCTCATTGTGCTGGCCCTCACGGCGGCGTCCATCAGCATTATCCACACGGCGGCGGGGCCCGATCACTACCTGCCGTTCATCGTGCTGTCGCGCTCGCGCAGATGGACGATGGGGCGGACCATCCTGCTCACGATCGTCTGCGGTTTTGCGCACATTTTCAGCTCGGTGCTCCTCGGTTTGGTAGGTGTGTACCTGGGCTGGCATTTGAACAAGATCTCCTGGTTTCAGGATATCCGCGGGAATCTTTCGGGTTGGGCACTGCTGCTGTTCGGGCTGGGTTACCTGCTCTTCGGGCTGCGCCACGCTTTTCTCAACCGCCCGCACAAGCATTTCGACGTGATGAGCGACGAGGTGTATGTATATGAGCACCGGCACGGGGAGGCCGTCATGCCCGGTAACCGCGTGAAGGTGACACCACTCGTACTGTTCGTCATTTTTGTGATGGGGCCCAGCGAGCCGCTGGTGCCGCTGCTGTTCTTTTCGGGTACCAACCGCTCCATGGTCGAAGTGGTGGTGCTGATCTGCGTTTTCACTGCCTGCACGGTGCTTACCATGCTTTTTATGGTGTTGCTGGGCTGCTACGGTTATGGTTTTTTGCGGACCGAGCGGCTCGAACGCTACATCCACGTTGTGAGCGGCGTTGCGATCACAGCCTGCGCGACGGGGATGGTGTTTTTGGGATGGTGAGTTAAAAGGATTTTCAAACAATATTCAACAAAATGGATTTAATAGAAAAAAGAGCCCCCTTTATCTCGGAAACCCTTAAAGGCGTCGGGCAGATCATGTTGCAGGAAAACATCTGGACAGGCCTGCTTTTCCTCGCGGGTATCTTCTACGACGATACCACCATGGGCGTGGCCGCCATCCTCGCCGCTGCGACCGGCACGCTGACCGCCCGTGTTTTGAGGTACGATCCGGCGCAGATCAGCATGGGACTGTACGGTTTCAGCGCCGCGCTGGTGGGCGTTGCGCTTACTTTCCACTTTCGTGCGGAACCGGTCGTGTGGGTGATGCTCATCGCCGGTTCGGCGGTGGCGGCGGTTATTCAGCACTTTTTCATCGAGCGGAAAATCCCGGTTTTTACATTACCGTTCATTCTCGTAACCTGGGTACTCGTGTTCTGCCTGCACCATTTTACAGCCATACCGGCGCCGGTCGCATTGGTCGAAACCAGCATGTTCAGCAACGAGGTGAATGATTTTACAACCTCTACCAATGGTTTCGGCGAGGTGATTTTTCAGGGAAGTTTCCTGGCGGGAGTGATTTTTATGGTCGCTGTTTTTATCTCCAATCCCGTGGCGGCATTGTACGGCCTGGCGGGGTCTATCCTGGGCGCCTGGATTGCCCTGCTTTTCGCCGAGCCTATCACACAGGTGCATATCGGGCTGTTCAGCTTCAATGCGGTGCTGTGTTCCATTGTGTTCGCGGGTGTAAAGCGGAAGGACGGGCTGCTCGCATTTATCGCCTGTACGTTGGCGGTACTGATCGATATATACCTCCTGAAAGCGGACTGGGACATACTCACCAAAGCGGGAGGCGTACTGACATTCCCTTTCGTACTGGGAACCTGGATTACACTGCCCGTCAAGAAGCTTTTTTACCAGTTCAGTAACGAAAGCGAAGAGTAGGGGCGGGACCGGAGTATCAACAAATTTTTATATTAATGAATGATTTGAATTGTCCGTTTTTGCTGGGGGCACTGGTTAGTCTTTCCCTGCTGGCAGGAGAGGGACGCGCCGATGCGGAAATCGATAGTACGCGGGTTACCGCGAATGAAAATGCACATTTGAGCGATTCGACAGCCATGCTGCTGTCAGCGGTGGTGGTGACGGCGAAATCGCCCGAAGACCACATCATGAAAATCGACTTGAACAGGGTCCCGCTCAACACCACGCAGGATTTGTTACGCAAAGTCCCGGGCCTGTTTATCGCGCAGCATGCAGGCGGAGGCAAGGCCGAACAGATCTTCCTGCGCGGATTTGACAACGACCACGGCACGGATATCAGCATTTCTGCCGATGGAATGCCCGTCAACATCGTTTCGCATGCGCACGGACAGGGCTATTCGGACCTGCATTTCCTGATCCCCGAAACGGTTGAGAATATCAGTTTCGGGAAAGGCAGCTACTATGCTGAGAAAGGCGATTTCAATACTTCCGGTTATGTGGATTTTCACACTTATGGCCGTTTAAAAAACAATATGGTGCGGCTGGAACGCGGTAGTTTCAATACTCTGCGGGCGGTGGGCCTGTTTAACCTGGTCAATACGGAGCGCAGCAACGCTTACGTCGCGGCGGAGTACAATTTTACCGACGGGCCGTTTGTCGTGAAGCAAAATCTCAACCGGCTGAACCTCTTCGGTAAGGTCAGCAGTAAAATCAGCGAGCGGGATAGCATTAGCGTTACCGGCTCTACCTTTTCTTCCAACTGGAATGGCTCGGGGCAGATTCCCGTCCGGGCGATTCCGGACATCGGCAGGTTTGGCTCCGTGGACACTACGGAGGGCGGGCATACATCCCGTACGAACCTCATCCTGAACTGGAATCACAGGCTCAATGATAAATCCAGCTGGCAGAGCACATTTTATTATGCTAAATACGACTTCGGGCTATTTTCGGATTTTACATTCTACCTCGTCCATCCCGACGTGGGCGATGAAATACGGCAGACCGACAACCGGGACATTTACGGTACCAACTTTCAGTACCGGCACCAAATCGATTTTGCCAATAGCACCTTGCAGCTCACGGCCGGGACCGGCTTTCGCTACGATAATATCCATGAACTGGGGCTAAGCTACGTCACCCAGCGCGAAACACTCAACGAACGACTCGCCTGGGGTACCGCTTCGGAAACGAACCTGAATGCATTTGCCTCGGCGTCCTGGCTGGTAGGCCGATGGAACTTGAACCCCGGTCTGCGGTTCGATTGGTTCAATTTCGGTTACTATGACAAGCTCATACCCCAAAAAGGCCAGCAGGGTGCTCAGGCTGCCCGCGTGAGTCCGAAGCTCAATGTTTTTTACAATGTGAACCCGGCGATGCAACTTTTCGTCAAATCGGGGCTGGGCTTCCATTCGAACGACGTTCGTGCAGTGGTGGCGCAGAACGGGAAAGAAATCCTGCCCTGGTTGGTGGGTGCCGACCTGGGGACGATCTGGCAGCCGGCGCCGGGGGTCATATTTATTCCCACGCTTTGGTACAGCTTCTTGCAGAATGAATACATTTGGAATGGAGACAGCTACGGCACGTCGGCCATTGGTAGTACCCGCAGGGTGGGTGTAGACCTCACGTTCCGGTACCAGCCATTGCATTGGTTATACCTGGATTCCGACGTAAACCTGGCCCGGCCGCGACTGACAGGCGAAGAACGGGGCAATGACTACGTGGACCTGGCGCCGACGATGACGAGTACGGGAGGCATTGCATTTACGTTTAATAATGGGTTTACGGCCAATTTGAGATACAGGTACATGCACGACAGGCCCGCGACGCAGGATAAAAGCATTATTGCCAATGGCTATTTTGTGAACGACCTGATTATGAGCTATCAAAAGAAGGCGATGGTGCTGAGCTTCCAGATCCAGAACCTTTTCGATACGAGATGGAACGAAGCGATGTTTGCGGCCACGACGCGGCTGAG
This sequence comes from Dyadobacter fermentans, assembly GCF_019924045.1. GTDB lineage: Bacteria > Bacteroidota > Bacteroidia > Cytophagales > Spirosomataceae > Dyadobacter > Dyadobacter fermentans_A. Next base: position 290,488 of record NZ_JAHXBN010000007.1, read on the forward strand.
AGGAGAGCCGGCCGGTGGCTATGATCAACTGACATTTACACCGGGAACTCCTTTCTTTTGGAAGGCGGGCGTTGCATTCAAATTTTAATCAATAAAAAAAGATCCAATATCTGCGGAGCTATGAGCGATACGATCAAGATGCTGTCAAACTTTGAGTACAAAAGTTTGTTCCTGCCCGGGCTATCGGAGAAGATCTATTTCAACAATTCCAAACTGCAACTATATCGGATCGAAAACTACCTCCGGAATATATTGATCCCGGTCCTTCCTTACCGTACCACTTTCAATTTTATCATTTTCGTGACCAACGGAAGGATTAAGCAGCAGTTGGAAATATCTGAATATGAGATCAGTCCGGGCTCCGTGCTGTTAATCAAGCAGGGAAGCATTACCCGCACGCTCGAAATTTCGGAAGATACGGAAGGCTTCTTTATCGTATTTGAAAACGAGCTGCTTGAAAACATATCCCTCGACAAAAGTACCGACTACCATTTTTTTAAAACATCGCCCTACGCCATGCTGTCCAAGCCGACCGAGAACTGGATGTCGCATTTGCTCCGGCTGCTCGAACTGGAACTCGGCTCCAACGACAGCATTGAGATCAGCGGGCTGTTATTGAAGGCTGCATTAATGAAAATGCGGCCGGATCAATCGCTGGAAGAGGCGTCTATTAAAAGGACTTTCTACATTACCCTGCAATTCAAAGACCTTGTTCAGCGATACCATCAAACGGAGAAGAAAGTGCTGTTTTATGCCAATAAGCTCTCTATTTCGGAAAATTATCTTTGCAAATGCATTAAGGAAACAACGGGCAAGCCGCCCAAACAGTGGATCGGCGAGCTGAGCATATTGCATAGCCAGATCCTCCTTCAGGACATCAGCAAGGATATTTCCAGCATCGCTTTCGAACTCAATTTTCAATCCACTTCTTACTTCACGCGGCAGTTCAAGCAGTTTACCGGCATGTCCCCGACGCAGTTTCGAAAAAGAGCGACCAAATTCTGAGAAAGCGCGGCCATTCACAGTGGCTGGTTTTCAGCCCCTTTATTAGGCCCGCCTCTGAAGTAGGCGGCCTATTTCCTTTCCCTCTCGGGGCAATGGATTGCTGACAAGCCCCGATCCTGCTATTGCGATGCATATGTTCACAGACCATATGCTCTTCCGCTCTATGATTAGATTTTCGCCCGAGCGATCTTCTCAAATTAAGTAACCGCTTTTACCCTAACTAATCATTCCCGAATGAGCCATCAGCCGACCGTTCTGGTCGGGTGCATGGGTGATTTCATGTCTTCATCACCGGCACAATCGCAAAGTACCGCCGGCGGTCACTGTATTCCTGTTTCCTTGCTGTTTAAGATTTGTTGTTTCGTATTCACTTAACCGATTCTGCCTATGGAAAAAATGTCTTCGGGAATCGTGTAGCGGTCTTCGCTGTATTCCCCGGGGATAACCGCATACCCAGTACCAGATAATCTCACCTTTCTTTAACTCAGTCTACCAATTTAAAACTCAATTTAGCATGAAGAAAAAGATAGCGCTACTTATTCTGTGGTGTACATTCCTCGGACTCGGGGCGTACGCGCAAACGCAGATTTCCGGTAAAGTGGCAGACACCAATGGCAATGAATTGCCTGGTGTGAGTGTAGTTCTGAAAAGCACTACTACGGGCACCACCACCGACCAGAAAGGCAACTTTTCGGTACCTGCCGCACAAGGCTCAGTGCTGGTTTTCTCGTTTGTAGGTTTCGCCACGCAGGAAGTGATCGTCGGCTCCAAAACGGCATTAAATATTACGATGGCTGCCGACGACAAGCAACTCAACGAAGTAGTGGTGATTGCATACGGCACAGCCAAAAAGAAGGATCTTACCGGCGCTGTAACTGCCATCGATTCCAGGACGATAGCGGTGCAGTCCAACTCAACTGTCACGAGGGCGCTGGAAGGCGTCGTGCCGGGTTTGCAGGTCTCCTCCGTGGACGGCCAGCCCGGTCTGGATATGGGGATCAGGGTGCGGGGTGCGGGTTCGACCAGCCAGAATAGTTCAAATGCCCTGATTGTGATAGACGGTGTGCCTGCCGAGCATGAGAACGCCTTGTCATCTATCAGCCCCAAAGATATTGCCAGCATCAGTGTTTTGAAAGACGCCGCTTCCACCGCCGTTTACGGCTCGCGGGGAGCGAACGGCGTGGTGCTTGTTACCACCAAAAGAGGTTCGACCGGAAAAACCCGCATTTCCTTTGAAGGGCGATGGGGCGTGAACTACGCAGGCGCCCTCAAATTTGATAAAATGACCGACGCCAAGGATATTTACGAGTATGCCTGGCAGGCCATTTACAATTCCGTGCGGTATGGCGTGGGCGGCGGACCTTCTACGAACGGCACTGCGACCACCAATTTGAAGAACCCGAATATGTCACACGAGCAGGCTGCGGAGTTTGCCAGTGCGCATTTGTTCGACTACACGGGTTCAACCTCCAATTTCTCTGCCAACCTGCTGGGTAACTGGATGCTCTATGACGTGCCGGGTGCGGTGTATACGCCGACGGGCAATGGCACCCAAGCCAGCGCCACGATGTCCGGGGCCTATCTGGTAAATACCGACGGAAAACTCAATCCGAATGCCCGCAAACTTTACAGCGCCGGCAGTTATGATAATTATTTCCTCGAAAGCAAACTCCGGCAGGAATATAACCTCACGGCGAGCGGGGGGACCGAAAAGGTCGATTACTTTACTTCGGTGGGTTACCTGGAAGATCCGTCCTACATCAGGGGTTCCAGGTTTGGCCGGTACAACGTCCGCTCGAATGTGAATGCACAGCTTTTTAATTGGGTGAAAATCGGTGCCAACATTGGCTATACCAACCGTACCACGCAGTCGCCGGCGACACGTTTCGGCAGAAATGCGGGTTCGGCAACGGCTAACGTATTCCGCTGGATCAACGGCCAGAGTCCGCTCATCTCGCTCTTTGCACGGGACAAGGATGGAAACATCAAAAAAAACGCGGACGGTACCGATATGGTCCACGTAAAACTGGGCGACACTTACTCGCCGCTAGGTCCCACCAAAACCCCAACCTCGGAAGCAAACCTGATCAAGTTGCTGGACGACGATATCGATAAGCGTGTCTCCAACGATCTGAACCTGAAAGGTTATGCGACATTCAGGTTTCTGAAAGATTTCAGTCTCACGACCAATATTTCTTACGACCGCTTCTCCGAGACGCGCACCCGTTACGGCAATAGCGGAACGGGCCCTTATGTGGGCGTAGGGGCATTCGGCAAGACCTATCAGAATGTAGGAATCCTCGATGCACAGCAATTGCTGAACTGGGGACACAACTATGGCCGCCATGAACTGACCGCTATGGCCGGGCATGAGTATTACCAGTACAACCTGGAAAACCTGAACTACAATTCCGCATATGGACTGATCGACGGTTTTCCTGCGTACGCCAACTTTGTAGGCCGATACACAGGGGGCACGTTTGCTGCGCCTGGCGGAAACGAGGTCAAGACGGCTATGGAAAGTTATTTCGGCCGTTTGAGCTATGTCTTTAACGATCGCTATTATCTGGAAGCCTCCATTCGCCGCGACGGTTCTTCGAAATTCAAGTACGCGAAAGACCGCTGGGGAACCTTCTGGTCTGTGGGCGGAGGTTGGAGGCTGTCGGCCGAGGAGTTCATGAAAGGGGCCAGTTCCTGGCTCAATGATCTGAAAATCCGATCCAGCTACGGTGTTATCGGGAACCAGAGTGGGATTGGAAATTATTCGGGCTACCAATTATGGAGTTATGGAGCTACCTATACATCCAGTACCTCGGGATCTGGGATTCCTGCCACGTTTACACTTACCCAAGGCGCATTTGTGAACGATGGTCTTACCTGGGAAAATACGCACACGCTGGATGCCGGTATTGACTTTACGTTGTTCAAAAGGGTTCATGGGTCTTTCGACTGGTATAACAAGCACACTGTTAACTCGGTCTATAACCAGCCGATCGCCTATTCGCTCGGACAAACCACGCTCACCAAGAACTCGGCGGGCCTGCGCAATCGGGGGATTGAGGTGGATATCAATGTGGACATCATCCGTACGAAGGACATCAACTGGACGATCGGCGTCAATGGAACGCACTACACAACCGTGCTCACCAAGGTTCCCGCGGGTGTGGGCTCTGCCCAACTGAATGGCAACTGGACCGCGGGTGTAGACGGCTGGGCTGCCAATGGAGGCGGATCGACGGGCGAGATCGCCTATTTGCGCGGCGTGGGAAAAGACTTTTATAATATGTATTTCTTCAAGTATGGGGGTGTAGATTCCAATACAGGGCTTCCGCTCTTCCATCACCGGGTAACTCAGGCCGACCACGCGGCCGACAAATTTACAGATACGCCGATCGGCTCCGACGTGAAGACAACGGATTATTCTCTGGCGAGCCGCTATGAGATGGGAAGTGCGCTACCCAAATGGATTGGTGGGTTCAGCACTTCGTTTCGCTACAAGCAGTTCGATTTTTCGGCAATTCTGGCTTATCAAATCGGAGGTAAATATCTGAGTGTGGAATATGCCAACGGGCTTTACCTCAACGGAAACATCGGCAGCGCACTTTCCAGGGAGCTGATCGGTAACACATGGACTCCCGAGAACACCGACGCAAAGTTTCCAATGGCATTTTACGGAAGTACCTATTATACCAATGGCGCTACCATCGGAAGTTGGATGTATTCGGATCTCGCTCTTTTCAACGCATCTTATCTGAATATAAAAAACCTGTCGCTCGGATACAATCTGCCTGCATCCGTGCTGTCCAGATTCAAAGCCAGCAACTGCCGGATTTTCGCATCCGCGGACAACGTCGCTATGATCACAGGGCATTCCGGATTTGATCCGCGGATGTCGCTGGTAGGCGGCCTGGAAGTGGGCGGCTATTCCTACCCCTACATGAGCACCGTTTCCATGGGTCTCAATTTAACTTTCTGAGGACATTTAAAAGTAAAATCGATATGAGAAAATACATTTTTATCCTTCTCGTGACATTACTATTCACTTCATGCGCCGACAAGCTGGAAGTTACGCCACCCAACAACATTACCGATGAGCAAATACAGAAGCTGCTTGCATCAGGCAACACTGAATCGATCAAGCTGGTGATGGGTAGTATGGCTAACAATATGCCATTGCTCTTCAATTTCGCGGGAATCAATGGGGTTGGTTCGGCTGATATGTATTATAGCAACCAGGGCCTCGATATGATGCGGAACCTTGAGGGTAACGACATGGTGCTTGGAGATGTCGCCGGCCTGTCGTCGCTGGTAGGCGCGCCCGAGTATGGTCTTGATAATTTCATTTCCAGTACGGCCAACAAGAACCTTGTTTACTGGTACTATGCCTGGAATTGTATCAATCAAGCCAACAAGATGCTCAATTTCCTGACAGACGCGATTGTTGGCAATAACACCTACCTCATGGATTACAAGGCACGGGGGCTGGCCGTCCGTGCTTACGGTTACAACTACCTGATGGAAAACTACCAGGACGCGTTTATGCTGACAGGTAAAGACAAGCTTGGAGTGATGCTGTACGATGCATTTTCGCCTACACAGCCGAACAAAGCCAGGGCAACTGCGCAAGAAACGTACACATTTATAAAAGCGGACCTGAACGCCGCCAAAAAATTGCTCACCGACGCAGGTACCGGCTACACTGCCGATTTGACGGATATCGATCTTGCTGTGGTTAACTTCCTGCTGGCAAGGGTCTCGGTCTGGACCGGCGATTGGAATACCGCGCTGACAGTTTGTGACGAAATCCTGGCCAAATACCCGACACTGATGAGCGAGAAGCAATACGGCGGGAAAAACACGGGAACGGCGGCGGACCCGGTTTACCTCCCGGAATCAAATGGTTTTCTCAACAATGCATCCAATCCGGAGGCCATTCTGGGATTTCCGGTAGGCCAGGCAAAGACCTATCACAACGCATATACGAATCCGTTCGGGCTGGGCAATGGCGGGGTAACACGTGCTTACAAGCGGATCGATAACCGGCTTTACGAGAAAATAGCTGCTACCGACTATCGCAAGGCGTGTTTCATGGAGACCGACTTTGGCAACTATACCTATCCAGGGAATAATACCGTGGCGTTCATTCCCAAATACACTAATACCAAGTTTGCCGCGACGCACGGAATCGGGAGTACCAACAAAATTGAGGTAGGTAATGTAACGTGTTACTATATGCGCGCCTCCGAAGTGCTGTTGATGAAGGCCGAGGCACAGGCTCAGCTTGGAAATGAGGCAGCCGCAAAAGCCACCTTGAACTCACTGCTCGCAGCCCGTACCAAAACCGGGGCACCCGCGCTCACCTGCGACAGTTATCCTGCGATGGCAGGAATGAATGCCTTGCAGATGGTGTACCTGCAGACCGGTATCGAAATGTGGGGTGAAGGCGGCAGGGAGTTTTACAATAACAAACGATGGAATATCCCCGTGGATCGCAGCAACTCGGCGGCCCACCTTTCTAAGGTGACTTACCCGGTGTCAAACATGACACTGCAAATTCCCGAGGAAGAAATTCTTTACAACCCGTTGGCTGTCCAGAACTAGACGAATCCCGACCATTAATATGGCCGAAAGCCCTTTCTCTTATCGGGGAAGGGCTTTCGGTTAATTGGAGCAATGAATGGGACTGTTATTTTTGCCGTATCACATTGCCTGTCGCACCTCCGGAAATATTCCCGCATAGCAGGCGATCCGAACCACCGGCATTTACAATCGCACCGTAATGACTGATTCTTATCCGCATAAAATAGTAGCCTACACCCCCGACTTCGCCGATGCATTACGTCGGATTTACCTGGAAGGGCGGCGGTATGCATTTCCGTGGATGCCGGCCGAGGCCTATCAGTCCGGGGATTTTGACGTCGCGGTGGAAGGGGAACACATATTGGTCGCCGTTCACGGGCATGTCGCGGTGGGTTTTGTTTCCTGGTGGGAGCCGGATAACTTCATCCATTGCCTTTTTGTGGATCCGGTGTTTCACGGTGCCGGTATCGGAACTGACCTGCTCAACGCGTGCCTGGGCAGGATCGGCCGCCCGGCCCGCCTCAAATGCGTTGTAGCCAACGAAGCGGCTATCCGATTTTATACCCGGCAAAAATGGACGGCCGTTTCGCAGGGAAGTTGCGATGAGGGTGCGTATTCGCTGATGCTGCTGCATTGAGGTGTACCGGCTCGCACAGGTTACGGATCATCTGTTTGGGAGCTTCGGGGCCCTTGGTATAGGCACACACCGACCACATAGCCGCGCAAACGGCCAGGCAATTAAGCTTCATGGCTAATAGATATTTAAATTTAAAAACAGGGCCAGAGGAACTCCGACTGACCCTGCAAATTTGCAATGCGGGATTTTAGAAGGATTTGGTAAAAACCAAGATTTTTAAATCCCGGCCAGCGCCTCCTCTGGCACATCCGTCGTTTTGCTCACGTGCAGCGCCATCCGGAAGTAAGCCGCGCCCCAAATGGTGTTAGCCAGGAACTGGATCACCACACCGGGCACCGGGATCAGCGCAAATCCCAGTAACGCCATCCATCCGGTCCATTTAGGAAGTTTTTCACTTTTTTGGATAGCAATTGCCATACAGAACAAACCTGCCATGGTGCAAATCAGCGAAATCCCGAAAAGACCGGCCAATGCTCCTTCCATGGCAGCATAAGAGAGGGCATTCGGCGCCCCGGCCAGAAATAAATGTCCCGCCGCGGGGAACAGGAAGTATGCGACCGCAAACACGCCGATCCCCAGCATCTGATGCGTGAGTGTGAGGAGCAATCCGGCGAAGGCCCATTTTTCAGCTCTTGATTTTTGCAGGTACAGGTACAGCCCGACGGTCCCGATCATTTCCAGTAATACCCCGAGGAATCCACGCCCCGCCCACCATAAGTAGGCGTTGGAGGTGGTCAGTTTTGCGAACGCCGCAGGCGCTTCATTGGCTTTGAAAATGACATTCTCCTGCTCGATCAGCAGGTCACCGAATGCAAATACAAGTCCTGCTATCCCCAGGCAATGCAGGGATACTACTATTCTCTTTTTCATGTACGTATGATTGGTTATTCTATGGGTAAATACCAGTTGATAAACAGGTTGTCGGGATCCCGGTAGTCGGGCATTGTGTCGAATTTGAAATACGATACGCCGTGACGGTGTTGTATATTCGTTTGCTGCACCAGCGTGTTGTTCACTTCCGAACTTACGGTTTCATAGTCGCTTACCTGGCAGCAAAAATCATATCTTACATACCGGCCATCCAGTACGCGGGCTTCGAGATAGGGGTCTTCCGGAAGCTCGAAACCGATCGGCACAATTGCAGCGTCATAGCGCGAGTCGCGGTTACCCGTCAGGTGCGGACATTCGTGCAGGATCGCATAATGGTGAAAATCGCCGGGCGATTTGTTAATCGACCTGATGTATTCGGAAACGTCCTTCCATATTGCGAATATGTCCTCGGAAAAATAATCGCCCCGCGATGCAAAAACCCGCGCTGCCTTGGGTGATGTGCTGTTAATAACGCCTTTTGCGGAAATGTATTTGAAGGTCTGCACCGGAAAAGTTTGCTGATGCTTCTTCGATTTCCGGTATTGAAGGGGCGACACTTCATATAACTTCTTAAATGCCCTCCCGAAAGAACTGTCGTCTTCGAAGCCCACCAGGTACTTAATCTCATGGACCGGCAACTGCGTCAGAGCCAGGAAATAGGCGGCGGTATGCAAACGCTGCTCCTGAATATATTTGCCCAGGCTTGTGCCCAAATCAGCGCTCAGTTTTTTCTGAAGGTGGAACGGCGAATAGCCTGTCACATCGGCCAAGGTCTCCAGAGTAATTTTGCTGTCTAGATGGCTATTGATGTATAACAGGACTTCGCTGGTCATTTTTTGAATATTTATACCACAAATTTACACCGCCTGATTTACAAAAAATGTGCAGTTCTTGCTGTCGTATTCTATGGCAATGGCGGAACCTGCGCCAAACTGTTCCCCAACCACCTGATTCCAAAACCGGTGACCGGCCGTTCAGGAAGACATTTACTTATCAGGGAATGCCAATACCGGTGTGTGGCAGAGGAAGGGGTTTTAATCTTGCAGATTTACCCCTTCCCCGGGCCCGGTCAGGCTTGCTTGCGCAGGTACTTGGTCAGGATCACGATCAGCTGGCCGTCGATCTTGCCTTCAATTTGTTCGGTATTGTCTTCCACAACCCGGATATTCTTTACTACGGTGCCCATTCTGGCGTTGAGCGAGCTGCCTTTTACGTCTAATGTGCGGGTGAGCACGACGGTGTCGCCGTTTTTCAGGATATTACCATTGCTGTCGCGGTGAACGGCCAGATCGTCGGCTCCCTCGTGGTCGGAACTTGCCCGGGCCCATGCGAGCATATCCTCATCCAGGTACATCATATCCAGATTATCGGCCGCCCAGGTCTCATTTTTGAGGCGGCTCAGCATACGCCAGGCCATAACCTGAACAGCCGGGACCTCACTCCACATCGCCTCGGAGAGGAAACCCCAGTAAGCGCTGTCCATTTCCTGTTCTCTTTCTATCTGCGAGCGGCAATTTTTGCATACGACAATCTCGTTGTCGGAGTGACCAACCGGTGGGACCTGATAAACGGAGATTTGCTGGTCGGATTTACATAGTTCGCATGCGTTGCCGCTTCTTTTTTCAAGTTTCAAATTCATATGGTAGTCAAAAATTATTTTCTCAATTGCATTATCCTTCTGACGGCGCGAGTTCTCTCAGCATTTCCTCCGATTGCCGTAGCTGGCGTACATAAATGTTCCTCGCCAGGTCGAGGAACTGGTAAATCTCCCGGTCGGGCACATCGTAGTAAATGGTGGTTCTTTCCCTGCGGCTGCTTACAAACTTCATGACGCGTAATTTGGCCAGATGCTGTGAGAGGATCGATTGGTCGGCTTGTATAACGGCCTGCAATTCGGTTACCGAAAGCGGGCCATCCCTGAGCGCATCCAGTATCGCAAGCCGGACAGAATGTCCCAGCGTCTTGAAAAACTCTGCTTTGTAGACATGTAGCGGACTATTCATTGATCTTGTTATATTAGAATATTCAAATATATGTGATTTTATCCGGAATAACTGCCAGCGGCCGGCTGCGGATACATTCACCGGTTCGGCGGGGCGGCACCAGGTAATAAATGTAACCGGTGTGAAAATGAGTGACTCCGCAGTGGAAATTTGCATTTGAGATTCTATCTTTAGGCTTCGGGCCTCTTCATTTTCAAACCAGTAACCTTGTTAGCCATGTTGTCTCATTACCTAAAAACCGCTTTCCGCCACATTCAGCGGCATTATGTGATCAGTTTGGTGAATATCGGCGGCCTTGCCATCGGGCTCACTGCCACTTTGCTGGTTGCCGCCTACGTAGCCAATGAGTATAGCCACGACCGTTTTCACAAGAACGGGGACCGGATTGTCAAAGTGGAATTCAGTCATAATGATGGCGAGAAATCGTATTCCATACCCTGGCTTTCGTATGGTTTCGGGCAGGCAATGAAGGACCAATGTGCCGAGGTGGAGGAGTTTGGAAGGATATCGGACCAGAGTTTTTACAGCAGGCTCGTACAAAGTGATATCAGGCATAAGTATTATGAAGCCGGCTTTTTGGCAGCTGATAACAGTTTCCTGCAAATGTTCTCTTTTGAGTTTGTGAAAGGGGATCCAAAGACGGCTTTGACCAAACCCAACACGGTTCTGCTGACGGAAAGTATGGCTGCCAAATATTTCGGCGACCAGGATCCCGTCGGAAAAACGATCACTTACGACAAAACACTGGTTTTCGAAGTGGTGGGTGTTGTAAAGGACCTGCCATATAATTCCACCATCAAATTCGATTTTCTGAGCGACCTCACTTCGTTCCGGAAACGTGAAATGCAGGAAATGGTGGGGGACACGAGCAAAAGTGCGCTGAAAGAACAGAATAGCCTCGTGGGTGCGATGGGGATGTATCATACCTATTTGCTGCTGCATCGTAACGCTTCACGGGAGGCCTTGACCCGGAAAATTCCCGCGCTGCTTTCTCCTTCTTCCAAGATAAGGGATGCCAAAGACAGCTATGACCTTTTCCCGTTGTTCGACATGTATTTTGAGAGAGACAACAAGTCGGCGAAGCAAAAGGCGACAGTCTTTTCGTTCATCGGGTTGCTGATCCTTTCGCTGGCCTTGTGCAATTATGTGAACCTTACAACCGCTTCATCATCCAGCCGTGCAGGCGAGGTGTCGGTCAGGAAAGTGGTTGGAGGGCAGCGGATTGCGCTGATTTTCCAGTTCTACCTCGAATCGGTCATTTACGTGACGATCGCATTTGCATTGGCGATAGGGCTGTTTTGGGGTTTAAAGGATTACCTCTACAAGTCGCTGGAATTGCCCGTGGATGCTTCTTTTTTGAAAAACCCCTGGTTCCTTATTTCCCTCGCCGGCTTCTACATTTCGAGCATACTTCTTTCCGGTGGTTATCCTGCCCTTCTTCTTTCGCGGCTTGCTCCTGGCCAGATTTTCAGAGGGGCCTACGGGACGATGGGCGGCGCAGCGCGGGCACGCAAGGTTTTTACTGTTTTTCAATTCACCGTTTCGATTGCGCTCATTATCGGTTCTATCTTGATTACGAAGCAAATGCAGCTTTTTCAACACAAAAACCTGGGCATCAACCGGGACAGAATTGTGACCGTGTTCCTGGATCACGAAGACGGGCTGAATAAACACTACCGCGAAATCCGGCAGAGTGTGGAGAATATATCAGGCGTGGAGTCGGTCACTTCGTCCACTTTGCTGATGTATTATCCCCTGGGCAACAGATGGGAGTTGAAAAAAATGAATAGCGATAAAACGGTATATGTCAATTACTTCCCGGTCGATGAACAGTTTGTGGAAACCATGCAAATCAAATGGCTTGCAGGCCCGCGGACACGCTCGGAGGGAAAAAAGAGAAGCAGTGTTGTGCTGAATGAAACTGCGGCGAAGGAACTGGGGATAGACATTAAGAACTACAACCAGACATTGAATTTAGGCGCGGGTATCCGCAGGGATTTGGTGGGTATTGTCAAAGATTTCCATTTCAGTTCGCTCACCGAGAAGATTGCCCCGATGGGATTGGATATCGGTAGCGATAGTACTTTTAACGACTACCTGTATATCAAGCTGGCCAAAAACGCGGATGCCAAAAGCACCCTGGCAGCTATCGGGAAAGTCTATAACCAGTTCAATACAAACCGGCCTTTTGAATACACATTCCTGGACGACACGTACAACCGAATGTATAAAAACGAGGAAAGAACCGGGCGGATCGTCTATTGGTTTACCGGTGTGGCAATCGTTATTGCTTGCCTGGGATTGTTCGGGCTGACCACCTTCGCGGCCGAGCAGCGCAGGAAAGAGATCGGCATCCGGAAAGTGCTCGGCGCGACGGTTTTGAACATTGTGACCATGCTTTCCAAAGATTTTCTGAAACTGGTGGTCATATCCGTTTTACTCGCTTCGCCGCTTGCCTACCTGGCCATGAAAAGCTGGCTCGAAGACTTCGCTTACCATATTCCGATCAGCTGGTGGGTGTTTGCGCTGGCTGGTGCAGCGGGGTTATGCGTTGCCGTCGTGACCATCAGCTTTCAGGGTTTTAAGGCCGCGGCTGCCAATCCGGTTAAGTCGCTGAAAACGAATTGATGGTAATCTGGCCGTATATCCACGCTACATGAATTTTCGGCAATGAGCCTGATTTACTGACGAGGTTAGGATCAGTACCACCTATATTGCGGGGATTTTTGGTGGTATGAAGTCCTTGATGAAAAAATACAATCTGCAACTCGGCGCGTTGATGGCGACGGTAGTGACCTTGTCGATCGTGCCGGTGCGACTTGCCGAAGGCCAGGGGGCCAATCCTGTAAGCCTGATCGGATCGGAAATTGTGATCTGGCTGATGTGTATGGCCACCTGGCTATCCAGCTATAAGACCTATTATAGGTTCAGTTTACCCAAATGGCAGAAAATCGCCGTCGCGTTGCTGTTTTGCGCGGTAATTTCCAATTTGTTTTTCATGGCGTCGTTCCGCATGTTCGAGGACTACCCGCTCAAATCGATGCGCGAGCTTCCGCTCTGGATCATCACCATTCGTCTTTCTTTACGTGGCCTCCTGCTGGGGCTGATTATGGTCCCCATTATCTTCCTGCTGGAAACCGAGCGCGAACGGCAGGCGGAAGCATTAAAACGGGAGAGAGACCGCGCCGCGGACGCTGAGCGGCAAAAGCACGTATTGGAGGAGCTCGTTTCGGAGCGGACGGCAGATTTGGAAGAGACGCTTCTGTTTCTGGGTGAGTCGCAGGAGGAGCTGGATCACCAGGTATACCTGCTCACCCGGGTGATTGCATCGATCGCGCATGATGTCCAGGCGCCACTGCAATTCATTGTCGCCGCTACGAAGCATACCGGCAAACTGATCGATGGCAAACAATGGGAGCAGGCAGCCGAATATAATCAGCAAGTGGAAAGCAGTTTAGCCGACACGGCCATGTTGATGCAAAACCTGCTGGAATTTGCCAGGGGACAGATCCACAAGGGGGCTTTGCATTCCGCGGATGTAAACCTCGCTGCCGTGATGCGTGAAAAAGCCCGTCTGTTTGAGCAGATTCTGAATTCGGCCGGCAATACGTGGCGCATTTCCCTGAACGAAAATCTGACCGTCCATACCAATGCTCACCTGCTGGGGGTGATCCTGCACAACCTGCTGGACAATGCCACCAAAAATACCCGGGATGGGGAAATAGCCATATCCGGTGAGGTTGCCGGCGGCAGGCTGCATTTGTACATTCAAAACCCGGGTACCAGTGCGTTACCGGCTGGAATTGTGCAAACCGACCGTCAGGACGGCCCGGCGCAGTACGCCACCCGTTTGGAGGGAGACGGCAACGGCCTTGGCCTGATTTTGGTAAGGGATATCGCAGCATTGCTCAATATCGATTTTACAATAGAAGCGGTTTCCGGAAAGGTAATCGCGAGGATGATCTTCTCTGAATTTTCCGGTTCTTGACGTCGTGCATTAGCCTTTGCCCGGACAGTTCAGCCCGTACGGGAGCATCTGATTTCCGGAATGACAAAAAAGGATGTTACCGGTTTTTGCACTTCTCTAATGTCAATATTGTACAATATTTTGACAAAATAGGCATAGTTTGAAAATGTCACCTCAGGGGCCAATATTTCACTTTTTCTTTTTGCATTATCAGATCTATTTATATTAATTTACCAGCGGTTGACTTGGTAAATTGTATTACATATTTAAATAATCCTATTTTTTTATCGACATAGATTTACTTTTTCCTTCGCCCCGGCGGAGTGACGTTTTTGCTTAATTACGCACGGCATTCCGCATTTTGCCCGTTCCCGATCTCCTTCCCGCACGCTGCCCTCCCGCGTGGGATCGGTAGGATTTTATCAAATACCTAACTAAAACCAAAACTTGAAAACGCTATGTATGCTGCTACCTGAGGGCCGTCGGAGGCCTTGATTTATTGTACTTTTTTCTTCAAACACTAACTAATCTATCTATGATGAATTTTTCTCTGCGTCTTTTTCGCCCCGGTGAAAGAAGCGCGAAAGGGCGGATGTCCTTTGGCATGAAAGGTTTGGGCGCTTTAATACTGTTTTGTACGTTCTTTCTGGGACAAGCTTACGCCCAGGATATATCGCTGAAAGGGAAAGTGACCGACAGCAAAGGCAATGCATTGCCGGGGGTATCCATTACCATTAAAGGCACCAGCAAGGGTACTTCCACCGATATGGAAGGGGGGTATGCTATTTCCGCGCCATCGGCGTCTACATTGGCGTTCAGCTTTATCGGCTTTACTACTAAGGAAGTTACCGTCGGCAGCCAAACGACGATCGACGTGGTGCTGGCCGATGACGTGAAAGCACTGGAAGAGGTGGTGGTGATCGGATATGGGGCCGTCAAGAAAAAAGATGTGACGGGTTCCGTCGTTTCGCTGCAACCCAAGGATTTCAACAAAGGTGTGATTACTGCTCCGGACCAGCTGATTCAGGGTCGCACGCCGGGGGTGATGGTGATCAACAACACCGGGCAGCCGGGTGGCGCAACCACGGTGCGTATCCGGGGTAACTCCTCGATCCGCGCAGGTAACAACCCGTTGTTCGTATTGGACGGTATCCCGCTTTCGGGCAGCTCGGCGCGTCCGGGAGGAAGCGGCGGTTTCGGCTCGGATGGTGGTAACCCGCTGGCTTACCTCAACCCGAATGACATTGCCAGCATGGACATTCTGAAGGACGCTTCGGCAACGGCTATTTACGGTTCCCGCGGCGCGAATGGGGTGGTGATCATCACAACCAAAAGAGGTGCTTCCGGTGCCCCGACGGTGAGCATCAATGCTTCCACAGGCGTATCGAGCCTGCTCAGAAAACCGGAAGTGCTGAATGCCGACGAATTCCGTGAAGCCGTCCAGTACTATGCGCCAAATGACGTGAAAGGGGCCGATTTTGGCGGCAATGTGAATGCATTCGATGAAATTACCCGCGTTGCCCCGGTTCAGAACTACTCGATGGCAATCACCGGTGGTACCGATAACGGTAAATACCGCGTATCGGCAGGCTACATGGATCAGAAAGGGATCATCGAAACTTCGAGACTGAAAAAGTATACGGCGAGCATCAACAGCAGTTTCAGATTCCTTGAAAGCAAAAAGCTGGGACTTGATTTTAACGTGCTGTTTACCCAAACCAACGAAAACCTCGCGCCGATCGACGTGGGTGTAGGCTTCACCGGTAACGTGATTTCACAGGCGCTGACCTGGAATCCCACCCGCCCGTTGCGCGTGAATGCGGACTCGCTCACGTACGTGAGCCCTACGACGATCAACCCGCTGACGTCGCTGAAAGCGTACAAGGATATTGCGATCGTGAACACCACCGTGGCCAGCATTGCACCTTCCTATAAGATTACCAACGACCTGGAATACAAGCTCGTGTACAGCATTACCCGCCAGACTGGTACCCGCAAGGGCCGGTATATCGCAGGATTGGTGGATCCGGCGCAAATCAGAAACGGTTTTGCATTCATTGGAAACAATTCCGAAACCAACCAGCAATTGACCCAGACCCTGAGCTACAACAAGGATATCAGCCCGTCGCTGAACCTGAATGCGGTAGCAGGTTACGAATTCCTCGACTACGCGAATAGCTGGAATTCCCTGAGCGGCAGCGGCTTTACCTATGTTGGCCTGGATTTCTACGATTATCTGAATTACTCGGTAGCGAGCAACCGTGGTATTAATTCCTTTAAATCCCCTACCAACCAGTTACAGTCGGTGTTTGTACGGGTGGGATTGAATTACCTGGATAAGTACCTCTTCACCGGAACTGTGAGAAGGGACGGTTCTACCAAATTCGGGGAAAACAACAAGTATGCCAATTTCCCTGCAGTAGCCCTCGCCTGGAATATTTCAAACGAGCCGTTCTTGAAGGGTAACAGCACTGTAAACAACCTGAAACTTCGCCTGGGCTGGGGTAAAACCGGTAACCGCGAGTTTGACTCAGGTGCTTCGCGTGACCGGTATGTGTTTGGTACCCAGAGCATCAGTCAGGCTAACTTCGGAAACCCCGACCTGAAATGGGAGACTTCCGAAACTTTCAACGGAGGGATCGATTTTGGCTTGTTCCAGTCGAGAATCGTGGGTTCGATCGATGTGTTCAACAAGAAGACGACCGACGGTTTATTCGAAAGAACGCTGGCGCAGCCTGCACCAAGCGGAAAGATCTGGGTGAACCTGGACGGCGAGGTAGTCAACAAAGGTGTGGAAGTCGCGCTGACCGGTACCGTGCTGGAAAACAAAGATTGGACCTGGAACATTTCGGCCAATGCCACTTATCTGAAAAACAGCGTTTCGGGCCTGCCAGGGTTTTATGAAACTGCTGCATTGAGAGGACAAGGTTTCTCGGGCGTTTTGGGACAAAGAATGGTAAGCGGCCAGCCGCTGAATGTTTGGTACCTGGCAAAATTCGCCGGTTTGGACCCTACGACTGGCACCAGTATGTACGAAGGTGCAGATGGCCAGGTGGGCACTTCCGTGGACCCCGCTCAGAACAAGTTTTACGTGCATAGCCCTAACCCTAAGTATCTGTTGGGTTTCTCTACGGACGTGACTTACAAGAAGTTCTCGGCGGTTGTCAACATGAACGGGGCATTCGGACATTACCTGTTCAATAATACTTTTGCGACGGTGCTGGGTATCAACAACCTGTCTACCAAAAACATCGCGAAGGATTTCTTTAACAAGGATATCAAGGAAGCCACTTCCAACTCGGCGGCGCCTTCTACCCGGTACCTTGAAAAAGGCGATTACATGAAAATGTCAAACGTTACGCTCAGCTACCGGGTTGGCAACATCGGAAAGGCTTTCAAAAACCTGAACATTTCGTTGACAGGCCAGAACCTCTTTGTACTTACAGGCTACAAAGGTTTCGATCCTGAGGTGAACACCGACGGTTCCAGCGGAGGCATTCCTTCCCTGGGGATCGAGTACATTCCGTACCCTTCGGCAAGAACGTTCCTGTTGGGCGTAAACTTTTCACTGTAATTCATCAAAAACAAAGAATCTATGAAACTCAAATCATATTGTGCGGCAATTCTCAGTTGCAGCATGCTGCTTTCCTGCACGGATCTGGACGAAAAACTGGGCAGCGCATTGGAAAAAGGTACGACGGGGAACATCAATCCCGCCGAGTTGCTGATCAGCGCCTATTCTTCATTGAATGGCCCTTACCAGCAGGATAACCGCTGGTGTTTGCAGGAGCTTTCCACGGACGCGGCGGTGGCGCCCACACGCGGGGGCGACTGGGACGATAATGGTACCCACCGGGCTATTCACCTGCATACCTGGAACGCGGATAACTCGTACATGAGCAACACATTCGGCGGGTTGCTGACGGCGATCTATCAGTCTTCCAACGTATTGCGCTATTCTCCTTCGCCCCAGCAGGCAGCCGAGGCGAGGTTTATCCGTGCATTGGCGATGTTCGATGTAATGGATTTGTGGGGTGTTGTACCTTACCGCGAGAGCCTCGAAGATTTCCGCGAGTTGCCTAAAACGCTCACCTCGCAGGAAACGATCGATTTCATCATTTCGGAAATGAATGCCATCATGCAGGACCTGCCGGCGACAAGTCAGGCGTACGTGGCTAACAGGAACGCGGCGAGAACGTTGCTGATGAAAGTGTACCTGAACAAGGGAGCGTTTTTGAACAGACAAAGCCCCAAATTCGATGCGGCGGATATGAGCAAGGTTATTTCCCTCGCCAACGAGATCACCGGATATACCATTTCGGCACCGGGCAAGTATTTTGACAATTTTGCGCCGGATAACAATGTGAAATCGACCGAGAACATTTTCACGCTCTATAATGAAGAAGGCGTACGCGGCGGCGGCGTGGACCGGGCTTACTGGACGGTATCGCATTACAACATGACTCCCGGCGGATGGAATGGCTGGGCGACGCTTTCCAACTTCTACGATAAGTTTGCGGCAGGTGATGAAAGAAGGGGTATCTACTACAACTATCCGGCCGATACCACTTCCAACCGTACCAAAAATTACAAGATCCAGAACGTAGGTTTTCTGGAAGGTCAGCAATACAGTTGGGTAACCAATAAGCCGCTAAATGCGAGGAACCCGGCCACTCAGCCTTTGGTGTTTTCAAGGGACATCACGATCCGTACGAGCGGCGCAACTTTGGAAACCGCCGGGATACGTGTGATCAAATATCCTTTCGACTATGCTTCAAAAGGACAGCGTAACAACGACTGGGTAGTGTACCGGTATTCGGACGTGCTGCTCATGAAAGCCGAGGCCATTCTACGTGGCGGCACGCCGGGTGGGGCAGCCGATGCCCTGGCGATTGTCAACTCGATCCGTACCAACCGTGGCGCAGCCAACCTCACTGCATTGACTTTGGATAATCTTCTGGACGAACGCGGCAGAGAATTGTACTGGGAAGGTTGGAGAAGACAGGACCTGATCCGCTTCGGCAAGTTCCTGCTGGCGGGCCAAATCAAGCCTGCCGATCCAGACCCGAAAACGCTTGTTTACGCAATCCCGAGCCCGCAAATCGCGGTTAACAATAACCTCAAACAAAATCCGGGGTATTAATATTGTCAAAATAAAGGGGCGGCGTTGATACCCGCTCCAATTCTACCGAAGCCCGGCAGACCTGGTGTTTGCCGGGCTTCGGCGTTTAACATCACGCCTTTGCTTTCTTTCCAATTTCTTCCGCCAGGCCGATGAGAATGCCTTCCGCTCCCCGGATGTAGCAGAGCCGGTACGAATCCTGGTACTGAACCACTTCGCCTACCAGCTGGGCGCCGTGTCTCGTAAGCCGGGTTACCATGTCATCAATGTCTTCTACGGCGAACATCGCCCGCAGGTACCCCAATGCATTCACCGGTGCATTCCGGTGGTCGGACTCAACGGGAGGCGTGAGGAATCTCGACAATTCGATCCGGCTATGGCCATCCGGGGTAACCATCATGGCAATCTCGACGCGTTGCGAGGCCAGCCCGGTAACACGCCCGGACCATTCGCCTTCAATGTTGGCGCGCCCTTCGAGAATCATGCCCAGTTCTGTAAAAAACGAAATGGCATTGTCGAGGGACTCCACAACGATGCCGATGTTATCCATTCTCAATAACTTGTTGCTCATAGGTATAGCTGCTTAAAGATTGAAATACGGTTTTCAAACAAACCCATTTTTCCACTTTTGTGCAATCGCCATGGCGGTTTCAAGCATATACGGAGCCCAGTTTTCAACTTCCCAGGCGGAGTTGCCGAGATCCGAGGAACGCAGCATTGCATGGGCATCACTTACGTTGGCGGCTGTTTCCAGGATATGCGATAGTTGCATTTGCTGCTTGTACAAATCGGGATCTTCCAGTGGCGTAGGGTGCGCAGTCCCCGCCAAGGGGGCAAATAGGTGTTCAGGGATGGGAAGCGATTTTCGTGCCAACGATTTGACAATGCTGTCCATGCGAAGGAAATCAGACTGAAAGGCCGCCTGACTGGCTTGCGTTTCGAGCGCGGTGCCCATTTGTTCAAGCACCACAAATTTGAGATTGGGGCAATGGGGAATTGCTTCGGCCAGGAAATCAAACACTGCCTCGGGTACCGATTCATCGTGTGTATCCCGGCGCACGGGCTTGCGCGTGGGCGTGAGCGTATCATCCCAGCTTCCGCCTGAAATGTGGATTTCCCGCACTTTGTTGAGCGGGTATAGGCCCAAAATATCCGCAAAATCGATGTCGAAATTGTGAGCCTGACAGTAAATGTTGTGTAAGTCGAGAATGATGAAGCCGTTGACGCTTTCTACCAGTTGGTCTAAAAAGGTCCCGTGTTTCCTTACTTCTTCAATAGAATAGGAAAAAGCGAGGTTTTCCAGCCCAACCGGGCACTGGCATGCATCCTGGATCCTTTGCAGACGGTCTTTTCCAAGCGCCAATGTCCGGGGAGTAAGCGGAATGCCGATAGGCGCGCCTTTATGGAAATCTTCGCCCGTCATGAAACCGAAATGCTCGGTAATATGATCGAAGTTAAATTCGCCGGATAGCTTTTTGAGTCTGGCCAGCCATTCCTGCTGCCCGGGCGACCATTTGCCGGAAAACAATGAAAAATATACGCCGTGCCCGATCAGCCGGCGATGGCTGCTGAATTCGCTTACCAGATCGGTAAACCAGGCGGGGATTTCCCCGAATTTGTAAAGAGTGTCAAAAGACCACTCAATGGCCTCGACCTTTTCCTGTTCAAACAAAGGCAAGGCCGCCTGCAAAATATGGGTATCCAGGTTGCAGGCGATCGATGAGTAGATTTCAGCCATGGATACGCGGCATCACCCCATTCCGCAGGCCGGACAAGGGTCCACAGTTTTGTTTTTGGTCGTTTTTTCGCCGTTTGGTCCCACAGCATTGTCTGTGCAGGCAGTGGCAAGCGCAGTGACTGTAACCGCAACGGCTACTGCCTGTAAAACTGATTTTGAGATTTTCATAAGGGAAGTTTGTTAAGGTGAATCAGGGAATACATGGGGAAGATGTAATTGAAATGCATTTGGTTGTAACCGCTGATGATTAAATTCCCTTTATTCCGAATACTCCGGTCCTGCTGAACAAAGACACCAATCTGGTGTTAGAAAATGTCAATTCGCTACTTATTTCTTGAATTGAATAGTAGCATCTTTGGCTGGTTAATCATCACTATTCGGATATTACTGGTTTGTGGCGCGATGGCTGAGATTGGCCGCGGTTTACCATTTTTCATCAGACAAAAGGGGATATGAGCTTGCAGAACTTTACGAAGTACTTTTTCGGAATTGCGATACTGGTAGGTTCGGCTATTTCCTGCTTTCAGTGCATTCATACGAAAAAGGGCGGAAGGGGCTCCGGCGAGGTTTCGTACAGTTTCCAGGTAAGGCCTGTTCTCTCCGACAAGTGCTTTGCATGTCACGGGCCCGATGCCAAGCACCGCGAAGCAGGGTTGCGGTTGGACGTCGCGGAGAGTGCCTATGCGAAGCTCAGGGATGGAAAGGGATTTGCCATCGTCCCCGGCAATGCGGAAGCGTCGGAAGTTTACAAAAGGATTATTTCGGTTGATGCGGATTACCAGATGCCCACGCCGGAGTCCCATTTGGGGCTGCTTACGAAAGACGAAGTCGAAGTATTAAGAAAGTGGATCTCGCAAGGCGCTAAATACGAGAAGCACTGGGCGTTTGTAGCCCCGAAACAAAGTGCATTGCCGGAAGTCGGCGATGAAAGCTGGCCCAGAAATGAAATCGACTATTTTACCCTCGCCAAAATGGGGGAAGTAGGGTTGGAGCCTAACGAACCTGCGGGACAAGAGCAGCTGATCAAGAGGCTGTCGCTGGACCTTACCGGTTTGGCGCCGTCCCCGGATCTTCAGAAGAAATTCCAGGATGGTGATACGGAACAGCGTTACGAAAAAATCGTCGACGAGCTCCTGAGCCAGCCGTCCTACGGAGAGAAAATGGCTGTGCATTGGCTCGATATTGCGCGTTACGGAGATTCATTTGGTTATCAGAACGATCATTCCAGAACGCAGTGGCCGTGGCGCGACTGGGTGATCAATGCGTTCAACAGGAATATGCCCTACGACCGATTCGTGACCTGGCAGCTGGCTGGCGATATGCTGCCGAATGCAGGAAAAGAGCAGATACTCGCCACCGCTTTCTTGCGGAACCACAAATACAACGAGGAAGCCGGTATCATTCTCGAGGAGTACCGGATTGAATACAACCTCGACAAAACCAAGACGGTTAGCTCCGGGCTGATGGGCCTGACGGTGGAGTGCGGGCAGTGCCACGACCACAAATATGATCCGATCTCTCAGGAAGATTACTACCGGTTGTTTGCCTTTTTCAACAATTCGAAGGAAAAGGGCCAGGACAAAATCCAGGGTGGTGTAGCCGTGGCGCCCATTCTGGAAGTGACGGATGCGGAACGAAAAAGCGTGTTGAATTTTATCAACAGCGCCGACACAAGCACCATCTGGGTTTCGGTAATGAGCGAAAATGATACGCTCCGCCCCACGCACGTGCTCAACAGGGGCGTGTACGATGCGCCGGGAAAGGTTGTGACGGCGAGTAGCCTGAAATCGGTGATGCCGTTCGACACCACGAAGTATGCAAAAAACCGTCTGGGCCTGGCCGGATGGATGTTCAATAAAAACAATCCGCTCACAGCGAGGGTATTTGTGAACCGGATCTGGCAGGAGTTCTTCGGGCGCGGAATCGTCAAAAGTGCCGGCGATTTTGGAATGCAGGGAGATCTGCCCTCACACCCCGCATTGCTCGACTGGCTCGCGGTGGATTTCATGAACCATGGCTGGAACGTGAAGCGCCTGGTAAAGCAGATCGTTACGTCCGCCACCTACCGGCAGTCGTCCAGACTGACCGAGGCGAAAAAGGAG
This sequence comes from Dyadobacter fermentans, assembly GCF_019924045.1. GTDB lineage: Bacteria > Bacteroidota > Bacteroidia > Cytophagales > Spirosomataceae > Dyadobacter > Dyadobacter fermentans_A. The sequence goes on from NZ_JAHXBN010000007.1 coordinate 313,512, forward strand.
AAAGACCCCGAGAATATTTACCTGTCGCGCGGGGCGCGCTACCGCGTGCCTGCGGAGATGGTGCGCGATATTGTGTTGTCGACCAGCGGCTTGCTGAATCCCGAAATAGGCGGGGCGAGTGTGAAGCCATACCAACCCAAGGGCCTTTGGGAAGGCAGTACAGCCAACCGGGGCGACCTCACGAAGTATGTACAGGACACGGCCGGGCAGCTCTACCGGCGCGGCTTGTATACGTTTGTCAAAGTGACGTTGCCGCCGCCCGCGATGATCGTCTTCGACGCCAGTAATCGCGACCATTGCGAAGTAAAACGGCAAAAAACCAATACGCCGTTGCAGGCGCTGATCATGCTGAACGACCCCGCCGTGCTGGAAGCCTCGCGCGTGCTGGCCGAGCGAACCGTTGGCGGGAAAATGCCGGTAGAGGAAAAAGTACGGCAGCTGTTTCAGCGGATTGTGTGCCGCAGGCCGACAGAGAAGGAAGTAGATCTGCTGGTAGGCTATTACCATTCGGAACTCGCCAAGTTCTCGAAGGACCAGCAAAAGGCCGGGAAGGTGCTGAATGTGGGAGACTTCGTACACGAAAAAGGAGTACGAAAGGATCAGGCCGCTGCATTGATGCGGGTCATCAACACGATATACAACATGGAAGAAACGATTACGAAGAGTTGAAAAGGCTTTAAGCTATAAGCCGTAGGCTATAAGCGGTGTTCGGTAAGCATAGCCTGGGGCTTAAAGCCGGTTATAAAGATGAAACATTATAAAAAGCTTACGGCCTAAGGCCTAATGCTTACGACAATAAAATATGGAAAAGCCCATTTTTGATTTTGGAATGAATATCAACCGCAGGCATTTCCTGTCCAAGATGAGCCTTGGCCTTGGAAGTGCGGCGCTGGGCTCCCTTTTAATACCTGATATTTTCAAGGGAGGTGAGGAAACGAGCGTCAACGATATCGTATCCGGTTTGCCGCATTTTGCGCCCAAAGCGAAACGGGTTATCTATCTCTTTCAAAATGGCGCGCCCTCTCAGTATGAACTGTTCGACCACAAGCCGTTACTCAATAAAATGTTTGGGGAGAATCTGCCCGAGTCGGTGAGGGGAGGGCAGCGGCTGACGGGCATGACGGCCAATCAGACCAGTTTCCCATTGGCCGGATCGATTTTCAACTTTGCTCAGCATGGTCACTCGGGCGCGTGGGTAAGCGAATTGCTCCCGCACACGGCCAGGATCGCGGACGACCTCTGCTTCATTAAGTCGATGAATACCGATGCGATCAACCACGATCCTGCCCTTACGTTTTTCCAGAGCGGGGCGCAGGTGGGAAGCCGCCCCAGCATGGGCGCCTGGCTCAGTTATGGGCTTGGGAGCGAAAATCAGAACCTGCCGGCCTTTTGCGTGTTGCTGTCGCGCGGGATCGGCAATGGACAAGGGGTGTATTCCAAGTTGTGGACGAACGGCTTTCTCGATTCGGTGCACCAGGGCGTGCAGTTCAGCAGCGGTGAAAATCCTGTGCTCTACCTGGGCGATCCCGATGGAATGGACCGAAGCGAGCGGCGCGAAATGCTCGATAAGCTCGCCGCACTGAACGAAGGAACCTTCGCCGAATACCAGGATCCCGAGATCGTTACGAAAATTCAGCAATATGAAATGGCGTTCCGTATGCAGGCTGCCGTTCCTGAAATTACGGATATGAGCAAGGAGCCGGAGTCGATCGTCAAATTGTACGGCCCCGACTGCCTGGTGCCCGGTACTTATGCGGCCAATTGCCTTCTGGCCCGGAAACTATCCGAGCAGGGCGTGCGGTTCGTTCAGTTGTACCACCAGGGCTGGGACGGGCATTCCAATCTGCCAAAGGAGATCAGGGCGCAGTCGATGGATGTGGATCAGGCGTCGGCGGCACTGGTAACGGACCTGAAACAACGGGGATTATTGGACGAAACCCTGGTGATCTGGGGTGGGGAATTTGGCCGGACCAACTACTGCCAGGGCAAGTTTTCCAGGGAAGACTATGGCCGCGACCATCACCCGAGGGCGTTTACGATCTGGATGGCTGGCGGCGGTATCAAGCCCGGGATTTCATACGGTGAGACCGACGATTTCGGCTACAATATCATTAAAGATCCGGTTCATGTTCATGATCTGCATGCCACCATTCTCAACCAGTTGGGGCTCGATCACGAGAAGCTGGTTTTCAAGCACCAGGGTCGGCGTTACCGTCTGACGGACGTGGCGGGTAAGCTGGTGAAGGGAATCATTGCCTGAGCGCGGTTATCTGATGTAGTTCGGGATAAACTCAATCCCCGTATCGTACGGGATTTTGGGTACGATGGCGAAAACGTAGTCTATTCCACTATCCGGCACCGACCCATACCGAAGGTCTGCGGTAACGGTTAGTTTGTTGCGTGCGCAGTTGGCCGTCACACTTTGAGTCATGACAGAAGCGCGCGTACTATTATTGACACTGATTACGATCAGACTTTTGGTTTTGAAATCAATCTTTTTCTTTAAATAGTGGATGAAAAGTTTCTGGAATAATTCATCGTCGCTTTGAATTATTTCATAGTTAATATCGAAGTTTCCGGGATCTTTCAAACGGGCTATCGGATTTAATTCGTCATTCAGCAATTCGAATTTTACAGCACCATCTTTGCATTGATATGCATACGGCTCTTCTTCCTTACATGAATTAATAAGGACGATCAGAATGCACATTATAAAAGCCTTTAAATTTCGCATCGATGCTTTGATTGGTCAATCTTATAGGCGTTGTAATAATTGTTTATTTTAAATGTACGATTTGTTTATATAAAACAAAACCATGAACGATAATATTGCTTTCATGGGAATATTATCATTCATGAAAAGAAATGTACTGAAAATAGAATGCTATTGTAGAAACAGTAACTTAATCACGGGTTTCAGCTCTTCAAAACTCAGAATTGTCCAGGGTATTTGCCGTGGATAAAATATCACATATTGAGTCGGCAGTAAAACGCAAATTGTGGCGGCTGCCAGGTAAAGATACTTTGTATTCCGAACTTCTTGCTTGCCAATAATGAATGCAGAGATAATCAGTAGTGGAAACGCGTAAGTAAGGCTTCGTGATATATCGAACACAGCATATGCTACCAGTATGTGGCCGGCCATGAGGAACAGCATTAATAAGGATAGCAATGTGTTTCCCTTTTTGATCAACAATCCGACGGCGAAAAGATACAAGATCCAGAAGCCCTCGAAGGCCAGGAAAACTCCGGAGAGCCTGTGCTTAAACTGGTAGGGGACAAGTCCGAGCTCAACGCCCGATCCGGCTCCGGTGGGAGTATGGAGGTTGAATAGTGTGGATAGTAATATTCTGATTATCAGATAAAATATCCCGGCAAGTAGGACGGTTGAAGATGTTTTTTGCAGCCATTCCTTCTTGCCTTGAAATTGCAGAAACGAATTCAGCTCGAAATCCGACTCGGAAAGCAGGTGGAAAAGGTAGACCGAAGCCAGCGCGATGACAGCCCGTTCGTCTGTCCAGCATGCCAACGTCAATGATAGAAAAACCCCGACGCGGTTTTTGAGGAACATCCCAAGGGTAAGGAAGAAATAGGCGAAGGCATCGAACCAAAAATCATAATCCCAAAAGAATGCCTTCGCAAGGTAAATTGTGGTGCTTCCTGTGATAAATAGCAAGACTGTCATCGGTGCTAATCTTCTCAAAAGTATCTTCGTTAACATAAATAGGAAGGGAACCAATAACGCCGATTGGATCAGATAAATAATGACCACGCTCAGGCCGTTTGAGCCAGCCGTTACGCCAAGCATTCGGGCGAGTAACGGTACAGTAAATCTGAAATCTATCTTTCCACCGTGCGTTTCCTGGTTCGCTCGTACCGCTGACAATGGATCGGATATTTTATCGAAAAAGTAAGCATAGTTCACTCCCAGATTATGATCAAATATCAATTCTAAATACCTCGGATAGGTGAATAGCAATACAATTCCAAATAGGATAACCGAAGTTATCATTATCCGGCGATCAGAACTCAGGCAGTTGACTAATGTGTCTTTGTTGAAAAGGTGTTTTATAGAATAATCGGTCGTTCGTTTGTTGAACGATTTGGCGGATACCGGAAGGGTTTCAGGGGCTGAACGGAAGGGAAATGCTTGCTGCATGAAGTATATCCTAGGGATGAATAACTGGGTTCGGATATACAGACCCAATTAAAGCCTCCGACAGTTGCCTGTATGCAATATATTTTTTTGAATAATTTAATATTCCGAAATTATATGCCCTATTCTTTTATAAATCGGAACGAACGTCCGTCATCGAGCCGGATCCAATAAGTACCGGTACTCAATTGCTGCACATGGATATCCTGAGTTTGTCCGGTAATACTGAAATGCTTTCGGATCCTGCCGTTGATATCGATCAAAACGGCGGTAGTTCCCAGAATATCAGGATCGGAAATATCGAGTTTTAAGACTGTTTTCGCCGGATTGGGAAAAATTGTCACCGGCGTAGTTCCCTGTCCGTCGAGCACGATGATGCGGCTGTATGCGAAGGTTTTGTCCTGATCTACCATTTTCAGGCGATAATACACCTTCCCGTCATGGTTGTCGGCATGCGAATAGCCGTATTGCTGGCTGGCACCGTTCCTTGCAGGCACGGAATGAACCGTAGCAAATGTTTTGGCGTCGATACTGCGCTCGATTTGAAAATGACTCACGTTTTCTTCCTGCGCGGTCTGCCATGAAAGGTGATTAAAGCTCTTTTCCCGCTTCCCATTGAAATGTACCAACCGCAGCGGCAGGGGTTCGCTTTGTGTTTTCACAAAGAAACCGCTGAAACCGGCGACAGGAAAGGTTACTTCCCAGCGTTGGGCGTCGGGATTCCATAAGATGTTCGCGTCGTCAGGGTCGATGGTCGTGGTGGCACCCGGATAGGTATCGGGCAAACCGGTGCCGTCCCCGCTGGTACCGCCGCGTTTCTCGATTTTGAGGTTGGCAATGCCGGCCGCGTCACCGGGGCCCGCGGGCAGTTTAACGGCATTGACATTGTTGAATGTTTCAAACTCGGCTTGCGTAAAATACAATGTCACATCACCAGTCGCCGTTTCGGCATTCGTTTCGGGTGTGATTTCGTAATGCCTTTTAACAAAATGGGCAGGCTGGGCCGCATCTATCCATACTCGCGCGGTCGTGTTGCCCGAAATGGCAGAAATGACATCGCCGCCTGTTACTTTGGCAACTAGCACGCTGCAATTGTCGGCATAGTAGTACCGGGTATCGCTGTAGGGCTGGAAGGAAGTAACGGTGGTGTTGCCCGAAGCTACGGAAGTGGCGGTAGGATCAGTAACGCATTCGAAATTGGCCCGGATCATGAATTGCTTCGCAAATGACGCGCCATATGCCTCAATAGCGCCCCAACCGGGGACAGGGTTCGTGGGCCAGTCGACGAAATTGGTGCGCGGGCCGAAAATACCCGAGGCCTGCCCGATAGCCAACGTGCTATCGATCTCTTTTAAGCTGACGAATATGGTGTCGCCGGGGAGCAGGTTTAATGTAGGGCTAACCATGAAATTGTGCCATTTCGAAGCATCCGTGCTAGTCAGGGTGCGTGCCGGTGCATCGAAGAGCACAGTGCCCGGCGTTCCGTTTTGAAACTTCATCACAGTGGCCCCGATGCGCATGGTATTACCCGGTTGGACGGTGCCGACGAGGTAGGCCGAAAGTGAGGAGAGTTCGGTGACGGAATGAATCGGATAAATGGTTCCGAGGTAACCGGGCGTAGTGCTGCCAATGCCCAGTAGGCCGGTAACCATCCCATTGTCGCGTGCAAATACCGTCTGGGTGATTTCCACGGAATCGATGTATGCATCGTTTGATGGCCGCTGATCTGTAACGCCGGGTAGCACGGTTTCGATACGGACGGTATATTTCCCGGGCGCATCCGCGACAAATGAACTGGCCGCCCACAGGGTGTCACTGGTTGCCAGGAACGGCACATCGACCGGAGTGCTTTGTGTTGAGAATACTTCCTGGTCGGCACTGTCAAACACAGTCGCTTTGATATAGGCCCCGCTCAGCGTATTGGCTCCCTGGTTGTTGATCCGGCCAAAGAATGAATGGGGCAAGTTCTGGCTGACGGGTACTTTGGGGAATACTATTTTAGAGGGATTGAGCAGGGCTGCGTCAAAATCCAGCACCCTTTCCAGCATTACATCATCAATGAGCAGCACAAACTTGTCGTTCGAAACATTCCTGAATGCGACGCGGATCGTCTGACCGGCATATGCAGAAAGGTTGACCTCGCGCCTTGTCCAGGCGGAGCCCTCGGCGGCAGTCGAGAAGACCACGGTTGAAGCACTTACCTGGTTGCCCATCACGCCGGTGCCGCCTGTGGGTACATTCGGTTCGGCCATAACGCGGACTTCATATCCGTCGGGGTAGGTCGGGTCGTAGGCAACGGCATTCCAGGAAAGGCGCATTAGTCCGTCAACGGCCGGAATAGCGATGGGAGGTGTCCACATCCAGTCGTCGGCAGCGCCTGCCGGAGCGTACCACGACGTACTGAACGCCGCCGAATCCGCGACATTGAAGGAAAAATCCTCACGCCGTTCCCAGGCTTCATTCACATAGGCCACCGAACCGGTCGGCGTGCGGTTGTCGACATTGCGTAACAACCATCCGGTCGGAAACGTGTAAGTACCGGCTCCACCGGCGGTTGGCCCGCCAATGCCGTCGAAGTCTTCCTGAAAAATTACTTGCGCATGAGACGAGAGGGCAAGCAAGGCCAGGAGGCATATTAGAGTAGCTGTTTTTTTCATAGGTTAGATAGAATGGGTGCAATTATCAGTAACCTTGTTTTGCCGGTAAGGGCATTCTATCGATAAAGGCTATACGTTATCGGATTATACCTTTACCGACTTCGTTAATCTATTATCCGGTCGTTCTTGCAGGTTTTTAATTTTGGCTGTTTTTGCGCAAATTACCTGCTTGCTGGTGCCTTGATTTCGATCAGCCGCTCACATCGTTTTTTCTTTAACATATCCCAGCCATGAACCGAATTATTGGATCAATGAAGTATGCCGTCTTCGCAATAGCCGCATTCTTGTTATGCTTACCCTTTTTTGCACAAGCGCAATCGGACACTTATGAAGTATTTGCGATCAAATTCGCCGGTACCGACAAGCAGTTTTACGAAGCCGAATGGGCCAGCGGAGGCGGGAAGGATGTGCCGGTCCCGATCAGTTTCATGTTTTGGTTATTGAAGGGTAAGAACGGGCGGAACATCCTCGTAGATGCCGGTTTTATGCCGGAAAAGGTTAAAGAGGAGGAATTCTTCAAAATCGCCGGCTATATCCGGCCCGATTCGGCATTGTTGAAAATGGGCGTGAAGCCCGGGGACGTAAGCGATATTATTCTCTCGCATCCGCATTGGGACCACCTCGGCGGCGCGACGCTGTTTCCGAATGCCACGCTGTGGATGCAAAAGGACGATTTTGAGGGATTCGTCGGAGCTGCCTGGCAAAAGGATGGACGGAGGGGCGGGTTTGCCCAAAGCGATGTCCGTATGGTGATAGATCTCAATCTGGCGGGAAGGCTAAGTCTGATCGCCGGGGATAACAAGGAGATACTGCCGGGCGTGACGGTTTTTACGGGCTCTAAACATACCTATGACTCACAGTACGTGATGGTCAGCAATGGTAAGGAAAAAGTGGTGATCGCTTCGGACAACATCTGGATTTATTACAGCCTCGATCACCTGACGCCCCCTTCACCGGGCGGTACAACCGATCCGGAGGGTTATGTCGACGCCATTAAGCGCATGAAAACCCTGGTAAGCGATCCGAAATACATTCTGCCGGGCCACGATTCGAGGGTGTTCGAGAAATTTCCGAAAGTCGCTCCGGGCATCGCTGCGATCAGGTAAGACGAATCATCCGAGGCCCATTCCTATAACACAAGCCCGAAACCCATGCGGAAATAGCCTAAATAGCGGCGGGAGTTCCCGGTGATTTTTAGCAGATTATGGCTAAACCCGGCGGATACGTCGATGAATGCACTGCCAAACACAACCTGCTGGAAACCAGCGGCGGCACCCAGTCCCAGGTGGCGCTTGCTTTTTCCCTCACCAAAATAGGTTTCGCTGTGATAGAAGAGGTGGTGGACGTACGGGGCAACGTAGAGGCCCGACAGGTTGTTTCCGCCCGTGCCTTGCCGTATCGCTTTTTTCTGGTCGGTATAATAGCGTAAATGTAAAGTCGATTGCAGCTGGTAGTCGTTCGACGTAAGCCTGGCCCCGGGTGTCGGATAATCTCTCGATACAATGCGCATGTAATTCACTGAAAACTGCGTGTTCAGCGAGAATGGGCTGCTTTTCAGCTTCCGCTCATAAGCGAGACCAATGCTTCCGTTGGAGTAATCGGGTGAAATATAAACGGTGGGCCATTGCAGCTTCCATAGTTGTTGTACAAAATCGTCGCAACGCAATACCTCGCAAAAGGGCTGGTTTTTCTGCCGTTTCCAATCCCCGAAAGCGAGCCCCATGCTCGTGCGGGAAGCGATGGCGATCCGGGACGATTTGCCGAACTCATAGGCCAGAAGCAGAGGGTCGCCGTCCTGCCGGTAGTCCTGGTAGTAAAGCCCGATGCCCAGTTCCAGCCGGCCCCGGTTCAGAAAGCGCCTTTGCAACCCGAACTCCAACCCGATCCTTTTCAGTTGATTATGTACGATTTCCTTACCCCATTGCCGTTCCCCGATAACAGCCAGAAAATTCCCTGTGAAGTTGTTGCTCCCGGTTCCTTCCCGGATCCGCCGGCGCATATCATAGTACCACCGCGTATAAATTTTTCCTGAAATTAACCCCTCCAATCCGGCATTGTTGCCCCAGCCTCCGCTGACGCCAATGTCTGCACCTACCGACCATGACGGCAGCACCTTGTACTCGTATCCGAGCTCGACCTGCGTAGTATTATTGGCGGCGTTTTCAACGCTGAAAATGTAGTTGGGCGTAAATGCAAGCCCCAGTTTCAGCATATGGCGCGTCGGTACCTTGGTCATGAATACATTCTCATACCTGTCTACAAACCGCTGTTTCACAAATGTTTCCTGGGATTCTTCCTCGGTGAAGGTCACCCGGATAGAATCCTGTGCATTGGAAATGCGGAAAATGCCAAAAAACAGTATAAAAAACAGCAGCCTCATGGGTGGTAAAAGTTAGGGATTGGGGTTCTCGATCAGTTTTTGTATCAAAGAGGCGCAGCCGGTAGGGGATGGTTGTATGAAGGGGTGAAACATTATATTCCAATAGCGATAGAAGCATCTTATTAAAATAGTAATTGTGGTTTTTAAAAAATATCAATTTTAATTGGATATTGAAATGAATAGCAGGTTATTGGAATGAATCAGTTTTTGAACGCCATGAGAAACAGTTTTCCTTTTCTGAACATTTTGTTGATTTTTCTGATTGTAAGCCAGGCAAATGGCCAGCAGGTGCATGACTTTTCCCGCCGGAATATAGATGCCCATATCGATTTGGTACCGCTTGGATTTCCCGATCCCTCGGTCCGGTTTGGGTTAGAAATGATGTTCGGGAACCGCTGGGCAACCGGGCTTAATTTGGGCGTGGGTGTGCGGATACCATTCACTGAGGCACTGGGACTTCGCCAGCAAAAGTGGGACAAAGGAAAATACAAACTTTTTGAAACAAGGCCGGAAGTGAAATTCTATTGGTTAAAACGCGAGCGTAGTGGTTGGTATATGGCAGCCGAAGGATTACTTTCAACCATGAGTGGAACGACAGGAAAGAGCTATCATTTTGAAAATAATAATGACACGGTGCAAATAAATTTTGATTATGCCGACTTCTCCAAAACCAAAGTTGGTGTTACGGGCAAGCTCGGTGGACGAATATTCGTCGGGCGGCGTATAACGTTGGACTTTTTTTCAGGAATTGGTTTGTCACGCATTAATTCAATTTTCTCCAATTACAAAAACAAAAGCATTAGTAAATCAGACCCATTCTTTGAAGGCGAAAATTACGTGGCCGGAAAAAGAGTTGTCGCGCACTTGTCGGCCGGACTGAGAATTGGCATGCTGCTTTGGTCCGAAGAATCAAAGTAGCATTTGGTGTAGGATCAGGGTCGATCAAGCTGATTTGTCGATGGTTGCAGTTGATCCGCCATGTCTGGGTAATTCAGGATTGCGTGCTGGTTAGCAGGCGGTAAATTCGCCCCGCACATTCGTCGGCCCGCCATAACGCAGTCGGTATCGTGAGGTGCGGCTGCGTTGGCACGTCGAATCCCGAGCCGATTCCTGTAAAATTTTCGATTTCATGGTTGCGCGCCTTTCGGTAGAGGCCCTTCACGTCGCGCTGCTCGCAAATGGCGATCGGGCATTCCAGGTATATTTCGAGGTAACGGTCGCCAAGGGTTTTTCGCAGTAGGTCCCGGTGCGATTGCATAGGTGTAATGAAGGAGCAAATCACAATGAGGTCCTTTTCGAGCAGTATTTTGCAGAGCTCGGCCACACGCCGGATATTCTCGAGGCGATCGGCATCGGAAAAGCCCAGGTCGCTGTTCATACCCGCGCGCACCACGTCGCCGTCGAGCGAGAGCGTACGGTAGCCGTCCGTTTCCAGCCGGTGGGCAAGCATTTGGGCGAGGGTGCTCTTACCTGCTCCCGAATGTCCCAGCAGCCACACTACCATTCCTTTTTGATGCGCTTTCATCGGGACAGGCACAGGAAGCTGCCATTCAGCAGTGATTCTTTGTTGTACAAAAACGGTTCGCCCGATGCGGCGGTCATTTTGCCGCCGCTGCATTCGAGAATAGCCTGTCCGGCGGCGGTGTCCCACTCCATGGTGGGGCCGTGGCGGAAGTAAATGTGCGCGAGGCCTTCGGCAACGAAGCAGAATTTGATGGAACTTCCCACCGACACCTGGTTCGTGACAGGGTACCGGGCCAGTACCTCGGCTTCCTCCGGGCTTCCGTGCGAGCGGCTGCCTACGGCGGTCCAGCCGGTATCGGCATGGCTCGTTTGAAGTCTGACGGCACTACCCGCGGCGTCGGTTTTCCATGCGCCACCCGCCTGGTCGGCATAATAGGTCACGCCCGTTACGGGTACGTGTATGACGCCCATCACAGGCGTGCGGTCGCGTATGAGCGCGATGTTGACCGTGAACTCGCCGTTTCTTTTCACAAACTCCCTGGTGCCGTCGAGCGGATCCACGCACCAGTAGGTATGCCAGTTTTTTCTTTCCTCAAAAGGAATGTTACGGCCTTCCTCGGAGAGCACTGGTATGCCAGGGAAATGTTTGGCTAATGCGGCCACGATCACCTCGTGGGAAGCCTTGTCCGCAAGCGTGAGCGGCGAGTCGTCGGCTTTGTTCTCGACCTCGCCCGATTTAGCGGGATCGTTGTAAATGCCCATAATCGCGTTCCCGGCTTCCCGGGCTATGGCGGGTAATAGTTGAATGTCTATCTGCATCATTTTCAATGAGGGATAAGAGGTAACCGGCCGGCAATCGCTTTGAGGAGTTGCTCCTGCGGGCGTCTTTTTTCAAGGTCTTCCGGCCTCAGTTTGCTCCTGAATTCTTTTTTCAACTCCTGGTTGATCTGCGAGAAATCCTCGATTTCCTGCGCAGAAAATGGCGTTCCGTCTTTTTGATAAACGAGTTCGTAACCCAGTTTTTCGAGGGTATCGCCTGCTACGCGCTCGAAAATGCGGATGTCCGCTTCCGAAAGCCCGGTCAGGAACTTGCGGTGGTTGTCGGTCAGGACAGGTTTGATCACATTCTGCCACATCAATCCCGAATTGGCGGTTTCCCGCGACTCGGCGGATTCATGGTAGGCCAATGCCGTTTCCGAATACTCTGCTCCGATGAACGAGCAAATGCGTTTGAGTTCGGTTTCCGGGTCTTTCAGCAAATCCTCGTAACGCACACGGAGCACGCGCCCAGGGCCGAGGTTTTCATACAATGCGATGGATGCCTCCTGCTCGCTCTTCCATTGCTGGGCCAGGTGATAGCTGTGTTTTTCGCCTACAATGGCTTTTTTGAAAGAAAGTGCTACATCACGCCCGTCGCGAAAAAGGTGGATATAGCGGGGCGGCGTGCTATATTGTTCGAGTTCGGCGGCATAATGGATATTGGCCATGCTTTTGCAAGTCCAGATACGCGCTCCGTCTGCCGCGGCTTTCAGCTCATATACGGCCTTGGCGATTTCGGGCAGGGCAGGCGCCTCGCACCGCTGCCGGACAGCCGCGCGGTCGAGCGTGAGGGCTGCCCAGGGTACCGGGTTGGTTTCCACCAGCGTGCACACATCGTCGATCAGTTGGTCGAACTGGCTTTCAATGGTCAGGTCGCCGTAGACCGGCAACAACGGCATAAGCCTTTCGAGGATATGGGGCGGGTGCGGGGCCGATACTTCGGGCAACTGGTTGAGCATGAGCCGCAGCAAATTGGAGCCGCTTCGCTGGGTGCCGATGATCTGAACTGGGGTAAATGCCATAACTTACAATATAAGTAATCCAAGAATGCCGGCAGCCGGCACAACCAATGCCGGGTCGGTTTTGAAATAAATCGTAGCGCCGAGCGCCGCAGCAAACACGGCCGCTGAAAACCAGGTAATGCCATCGCCCCACAAAATGGAGATGCCCGCGGACACGATCATCCCGATAATGGCCGGTCGCAGGCCTTTAAATACCGCAATGACCAGCGCCGATTGGTTGATTCTATTGAAAAAACGGGCAGCTATAACGGTCAGAATGGCCGTCGGGGTGAAAATGGCGATGGTGGCGTTCAATGCACCCCAGAAGCCGGCGAGTTTATAACCGATGAATGTTGCACTGATAAAAATCGGCCCGGGCGTTACCTGTCCCATGGCGATGGCGTCGGCAAAAGCCCGGCCGGAAAGCCAGCGGTGGCCGTCGACGATGATCTTTTGCATGGCCGGGATAATCACGTAGCCACCCCCGAATTGGGTAAGGCTCATCCCCGAGAATGTCAGCAGGATAGTCCGTTGCAATGCGGCCAGCGGGTTGCTTTGCGGCCAGGCCACCAGCAGAATGGCCAGCAACAGTACCAGAAGCGCCGGATAGGATATTTTCGGTTTCCAACGCGCAGGTTCCATTAGGGCTGTGGACGGTTTCCTTTTGAAATAAATAAAATAACCTGCCCATGCACTTACGAGCAACACGGCCAGGGTCGTGAAATAGGATTTTGAAACAAACACGACCACGCACGAAGCGAATGCAATGAGTATTTGCGAAACATCCGAAATATTCTTGCGTCCCATACTGATCGCTACGCTGATGATAATGGCCGCGACGGCAGGTAATATCCCCGCAAAGAAATGGCTCATCGCAGGCACATCGCCATATTGAAAATAGAAATGCGAAAGCACCAGCATGAGCACGAATGAAGGCAGAATCACCGCGGTAACGCTGATGAATGCGCCTTTCCACCCGCCAAGCTGGTAACCTATGAACGAGACCACATTCACGGCCATCGGCCCCGGCAGCACCGACGCGAGCGAAATGCCTTCGAGCACCCTGGCATTTTCCAGTATGCGGTCCTTTTCCACCACCTTTTTCTGGATCATCGAGATCAGCGACATGAAGCCGCCCCACGACGTGGCGCCGATTTTCAGGAAAGTCAGGAAAAGATAGACAGGTACCGGTTGCATCGTACGTCAGTTTACCAGGTAGGGGGCAACCTGCTCTTGTGGAACAAACTCGGCGCGGTAGGGCATAATCCTGCTTTTGAGTGCCCACAGGAAACGTCCGTCCAGGTTGGTGAGGACAATGCTGTTGGTTTTGGAACTGCAATGCAGCACGGCATCGGGCCCTACCAGGTAGGCGCTGCCCATGCGCGCGGTGTAAAACTCCTTAGGCAATGTAATATGGTGTTTCAAAACGGAAGTTTTGGCCGACTCGTCCAGTCCGAATGTGAGCGTGCGGGTTGTTTCTTTGCTGGTGCCGTTGTCAAAAAGCATCAGGTCGCCCTGGGCATTGCGGTGCACGGCATGGCCCTGATCGAAAACGCCTTCGGCAGGCATTTTGAAGTCGCCACCCCGGCCGAATTTCCAGATAACCTTGCCCGTTTTAGAATCGATCTTCCAGATTTGCCCATTGTTGTAAAACGACATCAGGTAATTCCCGTCGCGGTCGAAACTTACACTATTGGCATGCATCCAGTCTTTTTTCTCCTGCATGATTTTGGGGTCTTTCAGCGGGTCGAGCGCGTCGAATACCGACCAGCCCCATACCTTCTTCCCCTTGCGGTCGAGTACCAGAATGCCGTCGCTTTTGACGGTATCCTGCTTCGTGCCGCCCACGGAGCTGAGGTCCATAATGCGGGTCTGCACATTTAAGGTTACGATCTCGCTCCGGTCGTTGAGGATAATCTCGTGGTGGATCGTCTCTTTGAAATCACTCTCACCTTTTTTGAGGTGCAGCAGCGTATCGCCGGTGAGCGATACTTCCAGGATCTCGTTGCCATAGCTGGTAGGGTATTCTTCTGTCCCGAGAATGGACAGGATGGTTTTGTTGCGTGTGAAATGTGTGGTTTTGAATCCGGTCCCATTCACCTGATGGTACCAGCGGATATCGCCTTTGTGATCCAGCAGGAAAATAATCCCCGGCGTTTCGCGGCGAGAGAAGAGGATAAAGCCTTTTTTGAATGCGTCGGGAACGATGGTCGAATCGGGTGCGATGGTCTGGAAAAAATCCTGGATCCACATCGGATAGCCCGATGTCCGGAAATCGTAAACTTTGCTGGTGGTTTCCTTACCGCCTTCCGAGGAAATAATATGGTAAAGGTATTGCGATTTGGGCCGCAGGTTGGTCAGTACCAATGCGTGGTCGGTACCTGTGGGCGACGAAATGGTCGTGAACTTGTGCAGCGAGTCGGCCTTCTGCCAGTACTCGATGCGGACCGTGCACGGGTCGGTGGTTTTTACGTCTATCCTCACTTTCAGCGTGTTCCTGCCCGGCGCGCTGAGGCTGATCGTTTCGATACCCGTGCCATTGCAGCCGACGAACGTCAGACCGGTGATCAGGATAGCAAATGCGAGGAGGATACGTTGCATAGGAAATGGATGTAATGGATTTGTAAATATAATTCAAAACCGGCCCCGAAAATGGTAGCAGGCAATACGCGAAAGTGCGTACTGCCTGTCTGCATGTTTGCCCGACGGTTATCTGCCGGTATTCGAAAGGTTAGGGTTAATGTCTACCTGTGCCTGTGGGTACGGGAAATATCTGTGCTTGTTAATATCGATACGAGGCGTTTTGCCGATAGCGCTCAGGTAAGTGTTCACCATACTCTGGTACTTGTCCATCCGGATCAGGTCTTCGCGGCGTTTGCATTCGAAGAAGAACTCCCACCCGCGCTCTTGCAGGATCGCGTCGCGCAGGGTTTCCTTGGTGAATGTGCCTGCCGCGCCCAGTAATGTGGCTTTCGAGCGGCTTTTCACCTGGTTGATCAGCTGGATGCTCTCCGCATTCGGGCCTGTGAGCTCGTTCAATGCTTCGGCACGGCTCAGCAGGATATCGGCGTAACGGATGATCGGGAACACGTGGCCGTCGAGGTAGGTCGTAGAGCCTTTCGGGTCGGCATACTTCTTCGAGGCGACGTCGGGCAGGTAATAGTAACCTGCGGGCGGGTTCACGGCCCCGGCCGGTGGCTGCACGTAGCGAAGGCCGTCGGTACCGATGTAATCGTAGAAGAACATTTCGCGACGCTCGTCATTCTTCTCGAACGTATTCCAGAACCGCCACGGAATACCGAAGTACTGCCAGCGGTCGGTCACCTCCTTGTGGTTGATCGGCCCAAAGTGGTTCATCATCTCGGTTGCATCCACGAGGTTGTTGGACAATGCGCTGAAAATGTTTTCGGAGCACCATTTATTGCTTTCCGCAAATAGCTCAGAGTAGGAGGGGTACAGCTGATATTGTTTCAGGTCGGTGATCTGCTGGCTGATCTCCACTACTTTTTGCCAGTTTTTCTCACGCATGTAAAGCTTGCAAAGCAACGCGAGCGCGGAGCCTTTGGTAGCACGGCCAACGTCGTTGGTTTTGTAAATTTTGCTGCTGGTGTAGTTCAAAGGCAGGTTCTGCGCGGCATATTCCAGGTCGCTGATGATCTTCGCATTGATGTCCGCTACCTGGGTAACCGGCGTTTTGGCTTCGTAATCCGGGTTCTGGATGTTTTTCGCAACGGAATCTTCGGTCATCAACGGTACCGGGCCAAATGCATTGGTAAGGTCGTAATAACCCAGCGCACGCAGGAATTTCAGCTCGCCTGCAAACTGCGCCTGCTCCTCGCCGGTCAGCGCCTTGATTTTAGGAATGTAGTACAATGCATTGTTCACGTCCGAAACCAGCTTGTACTGGTGCTGCCATGCGTAAGCAAGGTAGGTATTGCTGGGCCCCCAGTTGGCGTCGGACATGAGTCCCACGTCGCCGCCCGATTTGGCATGGCCGGCATCGGTGGTAAGGTCGGTGATGGTTACCTGGAAACCCGCGTAATACATCCAGGAGTCGTTGCTTCCGCTCGGTTGTTTCAGTCGGGAATAGGCTGCATTCACGGCGGCAATGGCATCGTCTTTCGACTGGAATGCATTGGCGTCGGTCAGGATGCTGTAAACTTTCGGTTCGATCAGGCTTTCGCAGGAAACCGTCACGAACAACATCATCAGTGACAGAATTGAGATGTATTTCATTTTGATGCTATTAGAAATTGATTTTTAAGCCAAGGGTATAAGAACGGTAGGACGGGAACGCGGTGTAATCCAGACCCGACGCAAGGTTGATGCTGCTGGCCGAACTGCCGCTGTTGGCCGCCTTCGTGTTCACCTCCGGATCGGTACCGGTGTAGCCGGTGATCGTGAACAGGTTTTGCACCGTGCCGTACAGCCTCACTTTCACCCGGCTTGCCTGACCGAACGGTAGCTCGTAGCCCAGCGTGATCATTTTGCAGCGCAGGTAAGAGGCGTCCTCGATGAAGCGGGAGTTGATATAACCACCGTAAGAAGTAGTAGCGTAGCCATCCTGCGGAATGTCGGTGTTCTGGTTGTTAGGCGTCCAGCGGTTCAGCGCCGAGGTACCGAAGCCCGATTCGAGGATCAGCGCGTTGGCATTGTACAGGCTGTAATCCAAAGCGCCCTGCATGAAGATATTCAGGTCGAAGTTCTTGTATCTGAACTCGTTGCCGATCCCGAAAGTATAATGCGGGTTGGCGTGGCCCAGGAAGGTGCGGTCGTTGGCGTTGATCACGTTGTCGCCGTTCACATCCACATATTTGGGGCTTCCTGCCGGTGCATTGGGCTGTGGCGCATAAGTTTCGCCGGTTTTGATCACGCCTGCATACTGATACCCGAAGAAGCTGCTGAGCTCGCGGCCCGGTTCCAGCTTGGTAAAATCCACCGCTCGGCCTCCATAAGGGTTGGCTGTGGTGGTGATAATGTACGGACGTCCGCCGAGGTCGAGGATCTTCTGCTTGTTGTACGCGATATTCAATGCGGTTTTCCAGCGGAAGCTGCCTTTGGAAATGTTTTGGGTATTGAGGGAAAGTTCAAGACCCTTGTTCTGGATGGCGCCCGCGTTCACGATCTGGCTGCTGAAACCCTGCCAGTCGCCGATAGGGATATTCATCAGCAGGTCGTTGGTCTTTTTGTGGTAGTAATCAAATGTTGCCGAAATGCGGCCGCCAAGGAACGCCATGTCCACACCGAGGTCAAGCTGTGCGGTACTTTCCCATTTCAGGTCGGGGTTAGGCAAGCGGGTCGCTGCCACACCGCCGTAGGAATTATCGCCGTCGAGCGTCACGTTCACGGGCGAGAAAGTAGTCATGTAGGCGTAATCCCCGATGCGGTCGTTACCGGTAACACCATAGCTGGCACGTACTTTCAGGTCTGAGAACAGATTAAGGGTTTTCACAAACTCCTCATCCCCGATACGCCACGCGAGGGATCCCGAGGGGAAGTATCCGTACCGGTTGTTCTCCCCGAAGCGTGACGAGCCGTCGCGACGGATCGTGAATGTGGCCAGGTATTTGTCTTTAAAGCCGTAGTTGATCCTGCCGTAAGCCGAAGCGATTTTGGTATTGATTTTCGAGCTGGTGGAGGTTACGCGTTCTGTTCCTGCACCCAGGTTGTTATACAAAAACACGTCGGAGCTGAAATTCTGCACAGCCGAGTAATGCTCCTCTGTTTTATCATCCTGTGTCGAAACACCGGCTACCGCATTGACAGAGTGATCGCCAAAGGTTTTGATATAGGTAAAATAGGCTTCCACCAGGTTCCGGTACGCCGCATTGTCGTTCACGGTAGCGCGGCCTTTTACTTTCTCGCCGTCTACGAGGTCGCGGGGAAGGTAAGTGCCTTCTTTGAAGCCGTTGTATTCCGTTCCGGCATTGACCTTGAATGTAAGTTCGTCGGTGATCATGTATTCGGCGAATGCATTGACATTAACCTTGTTGCCGAACTTGTCATTGGTAGGAGCGAGCAACCACGCCAGCGGGTTGTCGCGGCCCTGGAAGCGGGCGAAAGTTCCGTTCGCATTGTAGGCAGGCACCGCAGGCGAAGCCGAAAGGATGCCGTACATTACATTGGAAGGAACGATAGATCCGTCGTAGTTCTTGAAGCGTGAGAAAGTATGTGCGCCGTACACGTTAGCACCCATTTTGAAACGCTTGCCAAACTGCTTGTCGGCATTCAGACGTACCGAGTAGCGGTCGTAGTCGGTGTTTTTCAATGCACCGTCCTGGTTGAAATAGTTCAGCGACAATGCCACGCGGGTATCGTCATTGCCACCGCTGGCGGTAAGGCTGTAACTCTGCACGCTCGCATTGCGGGTAGCCAGTTTGAACCAGTCGTTGCTGATGCCGCTGGCCAGGTCGGTGGGCGTGTACAATGCAGGCAGGCCTTTTTCGGCATTCTTGGCATTGGTGATTTCCATCGCTTGCAGGCCGGTCATTTTCTCGTAGCTGCTGCTCACTTTCTGCACACCGTAATAGCTGTCGAAAACCACCTGCGCCTTTCCGGCCTTTCCTCTCTTGGTGGTGATAATTACGACGCCGTTAGCACCGCGGGCACCATAAATAGCGGTTGCGGAGGCGTCTTTCAGGATCTGGATGTCTTCGATATCGTTGGGGTTGATGTCCTTTCCCGTTTCGGAAGGGAAGCCATCAACCACATACAAAGGCTCGTTGGTGGATGAGATGGAGTTACCACCGCGAATGCGCACCACGGTAGTACCGCCTGGTGCCGAGTTCGATTGGCTCACCTGCACACCCGCCGCACGTCCCTGGAATGCCTGCGCCACGTTGGAAGTAGCACCACCGAGGTTGAGGCTTTCGCTGGCGATCGAGCTCACGGCACCGGTCAGGTCCTTCTTTTTCTGGGTACCATATCCTACCACCACCAGTTGATCGAGCGTTTTGGAATCCTCTTCGAGGGTAACCTTGAAGACCGTCTGGTTGCCCACGGTGATCTCGGCTGTTTTGTAGCCGATGAACGAGATACGCAGCACCGATTGGCTATTGGGAACGGCAAGGGAGAACTTGCCCTCTGTGTCGGTAATCACACCCGACGTAGTGCCCGCCAGCGATACGTTGGCACCGGGTATCTCGGCACCCTTGGCGTCGGTCACCGTACCCGACACGCGGATCTCGCCGGTCTGACCGAAGCTACTGCCGACAGCCAGCAGGGCAACGAAAATGAAACTCAGTATAGCCTTTAACTTCATAGGAATTGGGTTTTTGGGGTTAACATAAAAGCTCTTTCAGACGGGAACGACTACCGGTTGGCAGCTCCTGTCAAATGCGCTCATTTAGAGTGAAATATAGGTTGAAACAAATGTAGAAAACAAAATGTGTGCGTACACACTCTAAAATTAAAATTCCTGCATTTTATCAATTTGAAAGAAAATTTTACTGGAAAATAAAATTGAAGTACTTCATTTTACTGATCAAGGCTTTTCCGATATAATCAGTAACCAACCCCGGCCTTTTGTAACCGGAATAGACTGTGCGGCCGTGAAATTGGCTGCCGGCTGGAAGTTGACGATCTCCGGCGCGGCGATCTGCGCTTTCTGCGGATCGATACCCAGTTTTTTCCAATCGATATTCAGGTGGAAACTCGTATCGCCCTCTGCCCAGCTGGCAATGGAGATAAGTGCGCGCTTGTCCTGCACGTAGCTGGTGGCGAGCACCTGTGCATGGTCGGTTCTGACGGGGTTGGCCTCGGTCCAGTAGCCCAGCATTTTGCTGCCCTGTATCCCGAATGCATCCCATACTTTCCAGATGGCGCGCGCGTCGCTGCCTTCTTTCCAGGGCATCCGGTTGGTCATGCCGTAAATGAGGCCGCGCCACGGGTTACCGCCGTTTTCGAGCATTTCGCCCATCAGCCCGAAAGGGATACCGGAAACTTCGGTCATGAAGAAGTCCGGGTTATTTTGCTCATAATCAAAATATTCCCCGAACCAGAGGCGGTTCAGGTAGGGGAAATGCTCCATGTAAAGGTTCGCGCTGTTGTTGAACCCGTCGTTCTTGTTGTACTGATTGGCCGAATGAAGGTCGATGTATCCCGGGTGGCCGTCGCGGGTGAGCACGCGCTTGACACGCTTCATGGTAGTGCGGTCGAAAGCCACGTCGTCGAGGTAAATGCCGTCTATTCCCACGTGCTGCGTCAGCCAGTTCATACCTTCCACATAGTAGTTATGCCAGCGGCTCATACCCGAATTGACAACCGCGGCATCCTTAATTTCAGGTACATACCAGGCGGCAATATAATCGTCGCCCAAATGCTCCTGCAACCAGGAATAGCCCAATCCTTTGCCCGGTGAGAAGATTTCATGGCCGAGGCTCCGCAGCGGGAAGAGTTCGTAAGCGCTGTTGGACAGCTCGCGCACGGTGTTGTAAATCTTCACTTGCAAACCATCCCGATGGGCCTTGTCGATATACGATTTCATGGCCTTGTGCTCGATGAACGGGTAATTGATATAGGGGTTAATGGGCGTCGCGTGGTGAATATTGACGATCGTCGCACCTTTGGCTTTAATCGAGTCGGGATCGTTGTAACGGTGGTAGAACCGTGTTTTCCACTGGGCATCGGTGTCCAGCGCGTGGAATGGCGTAATGAGCAGCGTAAAATTGTAATGCAGGCTTTCCCCCTTTTTCATGGTACGGGCGCCGCTGTAATTCCGGACAAGCACCTGCCCGTCACGTTCCGATATCCGGATGCCCCCTTTGTTGGCATTACCCCATGAAGTGGGTAGCAGAAGGGGCTTTTGAAGGTAGAAATTGGTATTCAGCGGGCGTACGTAATGCTCGTCGCGCAGGGAGAAGTTGAGCCCGGCATTGACATCGCCGATCCACGCGCCGTCCTGATTTTTGGTAGCCACTTCCCATTTCCAGTCGTAGGAAGAGGGGCGTTTGCCGCCTTTGAGGTTGAGGCCCATCATATAGCGGGAAGCATCGGGATTCATGGGAATATCCATGTAAATGTCGTCCAGTTCGGTGTCCGAAAGTGCCGTTACCTGAACGTCATAGGCTACAAAACCGTCGAACTCGATGTGCCCCTTCACATCCATACGCAGGTGTGCGGACGTACCCGAAGCCGCCCAGGCCACCGTTCCGGGTGCTTGTTCGGTAAAGCGTACGCCCCCGTCTGTCCATTTTTCAATGCTTCCCCCTTTGGCCGTAGCCACAAACCGGAAGGGGGCTTTCAACACATCTTTCGGCGTGGCCGAGAGGCCGGTCATTTCCGGTGTAAAATAGGTTTCGATGCGCTCCGGCAGCCCGCTGCCGCCAATGGTAAACCGGCGGCCCAAAAGAGAAACCGCATTGCCTTGCCGCTGCAACGGCAGGTAGGGGCTGATCACCTCGTTCTGTTGCGCCATGGTGGAGTTGAGCCATGCCAGTCGGGTCTGCTTTTGCGGCTCGCTGATCCCCTTGTCGGCCAGCACCGGCCCGCCGATTTGCAGGGTAATATCAATAGCCGTTTCAGGGGCATTGGAGGCAGTTACATAAACCTTGCCCGTGTAGGTGCCCGCAGGGATGTTCGCAGGGATGTCGGCGAGGCACCAGAGCGCCTGTACTCTGCCTTTGGCGACGGATACCTGCTTTTTGACCGGTTGTGCGTCCCATCCGGTACCGTCGGTATTGAGGCAGGAAAATGCTTTGGCAGGAATAATGGCCGCGCCGCCCTGCTTTAAGTCGGAGAACCGGACTCGAACATTATCGAGCGATAACGATATAGGATATACGCCAAGTTGAAAAGTAAAGTTTTCACCCGGCTGTGCCTGGCCTCGGAATGGGCGGTTGGCGCCTGTCTTGATCCATCGCTGCGGCAGGTCGTCGGTCATGCGGATGGCGTGCATCCGGTCTTCGGGGAACACGAGGTACTTCCGGGAAGCATTTGCCACCAACAGTTTGTTGATTTCCACCGATTTCGCAATTACCTCCATCGGGTAGGGGCTGCTCATTTCGTTGACCGCCTCTATGTGCCGGACCTTCGCGGGCGCCGCATTTTTGAGGCTGCTCAGCCAGGTTGAGGTAGCGGTATTGCTCCGTTTCAGGTAGTTAGCTGTCGGGTAGTTCGCCCGCCCCTGGACTTTGTATGGCAAATAGTAAACATAATAGGTCCCCGCGCCCGATACCGGTTCGAAAATAACTTCGCCCGATTCGCGGCTGATAGGATCCGCTTTGACATTTAAGACCCGGCGACTGGTCGCGCTGTCTACCACAATCACCTCGCTGTCGGTGTGCTTGTCGCGGCGGCGCCAGTCGATCACCGCCCTCGCGGCTGCTGCTTTAAGCTTCACGTCGACTACGGCGCGGACGTTCCCCAGTGAGTCGGGGTTCCATGAATTGTTGCCGGAAACATAGGGAAGTTCCTGCGCAACGGACAGCCGGAACGAGACCAGCGAGATGAAAAGAAGCGGTAGGGTCAGTTTCATAAATACGAAACTACCAAATAAAAGTGTGTGCGTGCACACTTTTATAAAATTTTAATTTTGTTGATTTACACAAGTGCAATTATTGGTTACAAAATGCCTTTTGTAAGATCACTCTAAGTGTCAGACAAGCTTTTCTGCGGTCGTCTTCGCGTCCTCTTCCAGGTAATACCGGAGGTTTTCGAGTGTGATGATGTCCAGCGGCAGGAACTTCGTTTTGGATACCGCTTTCCGAAACACCAGGAAGTCGGCCAGCTGCCGGATGCCGAGGTAGCCCTGCCGTTCCGGATTCTGGTTGATCAGGAAACCGATGCTGCCTTTTTCGAGGTAATGCAGGTTGGCGGGCACCAGGTCGTAGCCGATAATGCGGATATCGCCCAGCTGCCTCCGTTCGAGCTCCGCCGCAACCAGGTGCGCTTTGGAAGTCGTCACGAAAATATGCCGGAGGTCGGCGATGCTCTCCACCGCTTCGGCGAGCCTGTTGTTGAAACTTTCGGTATCAGAACTGTCGAGTTCGATTGTAGTGATGCCGAAAACATCCTGCTGCTGACTGAAATAGTCGCGCAGTCCTTCCTCTTTTTTAAGCAAGTGGGCCGCATTATCGATTTTCTCGTCGATATGCACGATCAGGATCGAACATGGCTCCGATTGGCCGTAATGCATGAGTTTGCCGGCGAGCTTGCCGCTCTGGTACGAATCCTGCCCGATGTAGCTCAGTGGCCCGTGGTCGGATATCTCGGTGTTGAAAAGCACAAAGGGAACCGACGTATCCTGCCATTGTGCGAGAAAGGGCAGTACCTCGTGGTAAAAGATCGGCGAGAGGAAAATGCCATCCGGACGCGAGGCCGTCAGCTCCTCCGCCTTTTTGACAAAATCATTGGCATCATAGGGATTGAAAATGAATTGCTGCACCGAAACACCGAATTGTTTCAGCTCAGCGGCCGCTTTTTCAATGCCTGTTTTGGGGGCCAGCCAATACGAATCGACCTGATGATCCGGAATCAGGGCAGCAAACCGGTACTGCTTTTTCGAGCCGAGTGCGCGCGCCATCAGGTTAGGCTCGTAGTTGCTCTCGTCAATGATTTTCTGAATGCGGATCCTTACTTTTTCCGCCACTTTTCCGCGGTTATGAATGACGCGGTCCACCGTGCCGGGGGATACTTTGGCTTTAAGGGCAATGTCTTTGATTCGTATTGTCTTTTGGTCCATGAAGTCAGATGCGGTTTATCAATCCCATAAAAGGGGAGGAGGCTGTAATATTACTTGTAAAAACGTATCTTACGCAACCTAAATCAAAATCCGGATCAATATGCTTCCCGACAACAATGGTTTTTTCCTGAATCCGCGTCCCGCTCAGCGGAGTGGTCTCCGCGAGGCCATCAAAAAACAGGTAATGGACGAATATGGCCACGAGCTTGACAAGGCGATTGGCTGGCGAAAACAGCTGGTCAGATGGAAGCTGAATGCCCTTGCGGAAATCAGGTATCGGGATATTCTTTTCATGGGCGGCGCCACAGGCAGGCGTTAGCCCGGAAATCAGGAATTCATGGCGGACCAAAACATTCAGGCTGAGTGGGCTAAATTCGGTCATCTGTTCAGGAGGGAGGAAATTCC
The DNA here is from genome assembly GCF_019924045.1 of Dyadobacter fermentans. Lineage (GTDB taxonomy): Bacteria > Bacteroidota > Bacteroidia > Cytophagales > Spirosomataceae > Dyadobacter > Dyadobacter fermentans_A. The sequence continues at coordinate 338,074 of NZ_JAHXBN010000007.1, forward strand.
GGCGAAAACCGTGCTGCTCGAAGAAGGGGAGGTTTCCAGGAAGGTCTACTTTATCGAAAAGGGCTGCCTCCGGCTTTCTTTCAACAAGGACGGCAAAGACATTACTTTCCAGTTTTTCTTTGAAGGAGAGGGCGTTTCTTCGGCAGAAAGCTTCCGCTACGGCCATCCCAGCCTGTATGCGATCGAAAGCCTCGAACCGTGCGTGCTTCACACGCTGACCAAAAAGGATTACTCTGAGATTATCGAGGGCTCGTCGTTGATTCGCGAAGCAATGGAAGAGCAAACGCACCAGCGATTGCTGTATGTTGAAAAGCTGTTTCTTTCCAGAATTAAAAACAGCCCTGAGGAAAGGTACCATGAGTTGCTGGAACAATATCCGCAAATACTTCAAAGGGTATCCCAGCATTACATAGCCTCCTTCCTGGGCATTACGTCCGTGTCATTGAGCCGCATCCGGAACCGGCGATAGCGTTTATTAACAATTGTTATCGTCTGCCGGACGCATGGTGCCGAATTTTGTCATGTTATCAGTTTCACATTCAAAATTCGAAAGTCATGCAGCCATTCAAAATTCAGATCTCCACTCAGGAAGTTGATTACCTCCAACAAAGACTCGCCAATGCCCGCTGGACCACCCCGGCTATTCAAAGCGGATGGGAAAAGGGCGTTCCGGTTGATTACCTGAAAAAGGTTGCCGGTTATTGGCAGCACCGGTTCGACTGGAAGCAACAGGAAGCGCATTTAAACCAATACCCGCATTTCATAACCGAAATCGAAGGGCAGAACATCCACTATCTGCACATCAGGTCGGCCAGGGCAAATGCAGTGCCCTTAATGCTGATCCACGGCTGGCCGGGATCGTTCGCCGACTTTATACGGATCATCGAGCCGTTATCAAATCCTGAGGATCCCGAACAAATCGCATTTGACCTGGTTATCCCCTCCATTCCGGGCTTTGGATTTTCCGTGCCCGTCAAAGCGCAGGGTTACAATATGTTCAAGATCGCGACTACGTTCGCTACTTTGATGAACAGGCTCGGTTACGAGAAATTCGCCGTGCACGGTGGCGATATGGGCGCGGGTATCGCTGGGATCATGTCGGGTGTTGCTGCGTATAACCTAATAGGAACACACATCAATTCGGACTTTTTTGCCGTCGCCGGGTTAGGTATGTTCCCTGCGGACGATTCTGTGTTCACGGACGTGGAAAAGGCTGTGCTCGAACGCATGAAACGTTACAAAAAAGAGGGTACCGCCTACCTCGAAATTCAGGCAACCCGACCTGATACGATCGGCATTGCCTTGTCGGACAGCCCGGTAGGCCAGCTCGCCTGGATGGTTGAAAAGTACAAGGAGTGGACCGACCGTGACAAAGACTTGCCGGAAGATGCCATTGGGATGGATCTTATGCTGACGAATGTTTCCTTATATTGGTTCAACCAGCTGGGTGCGTCGAGCGCAGCCATTCTGTCTGAAAACATGAGCATGGCGTTTGACTGGGGCGGTACCCGGGAAGCCAGTCAGTGGGCTCCTCCGAAAGTGCCGTCCGCAATGGCATGTTTTGGTAAAAAGGAAGAAGAAAGCCTGCTGAAAAAACTGACCTCGTTCATGGGCGAACCCGACAGGTGGTCTTTTTATGAGAGTGGATGTCATTTTCCGGCCATGGAAGTGCCCGACTTGCTGGTGGAGGATATCCGGCAATTCTTTGCCGCTATCCTCCGATCTTCCATTTAGCCGGGCCAGGTCCCGCCGTAGATGCCCGTTCAGAACAGACGGTCGAGCGCATACTGTCCGCCGCCGGAGATCAGCAGGGACAGGCAAAGGCCGATGACCAGCAAATGGTATTCAAAACCTTCCCCGGCCTGGTTCCCATACCAATTCATAAAGAAACCGTGCTGGCCGCTTGTCGTCCACACGGCCCCGATCATGACGATGGCGAGCGCCGTCGCCCAGAGCCTTGTGCCTAAGCCGAGAAGGAGGCCTATCGGCCCGACAAACTCGATGATAATGACGAGGAATGCGACGGGCCACGGCAGTTTCATCGACTCGGTAAAGAAGCTCATCGTCGCTTTAAATCCGTATCCGCCGAAAATTCCCAGCATTTTCTGGGCGCCGTGCGGGAGCATGACCAGTGCGAGCGTCAGGCGCAGCAAAAGGCCCGACCAGTCGGTGTTTGTGTAAGCAATGCTTTGATCCATCCGTTGTTGAATTTAGTTTCACAAAACAAGGCTGGGAAAAAGCGTAAACTCTTAAGGTAGATTAAGAATCGGGTTGCGTTAAAAATGCATGAGCATTTCGCGGCGGCGCATCGAACTAAGAAATTCGGGGGTGACTCCGAGGTAGGAAGCAATATCTTTCTGGGCGACCCGGTTTTGCAGGCCGGGGTATTTCACTTGAAATTGCTGGTAGCGCTCGTCGGCCTTGCTGGCGAGGTTTTGGGTAACCCTCCGCTGCAAAGCGATGTAGGCCGTTTGGTACATGAGCCGGTTGAATTTCTCAAACTGAGGGACTCGGTCCAGCAGCAAATCCATATTCGCGCGGCTGATTTTCAGTACCTCGGTGTCCTCAATTGCCTGAATGGAGTAAAATGCGCCCGATTGAAGGGCAAAACTTTCGAGATCGAACGCCCACCAGTTTTCAGGGGCAAATTTCACGACGTGCTCCGAGCCGGCCGGGTCCAGGTAGGAGACTTTTAAACAACCGGAGACGACGAATGACTGATACCTGCACACCTCGCCCGCCTGCAAGAGATATTCCCTTCTGCGGAGCTTTTGCTCGTGCAACAGCGATAGGAAAAAATCTGTTTCCACCGCGTCAAGCCGGATGGATTCGGCCAGGTTTTGAAGAATGAGCTGTGATTGCATGACGTTTCGCTGGTGATTATTTCAAGACACTTTCCCGGCTCCTCCTCACAAAATCCGACGGCGTGGTTCCTTCGAGTTTTTTGAATGCCTGGTTGAAGGTTGCCTTGGAGTTGAAACCGCATTCCAGTGCGATGCCCAGTAGTGATAAATGCTGGTTGGATGGATCGAGTGCCTGGATTTTGAATTCCTGTAACCGGTACTGATTGACAAATTCGAAAAAATTTACGCCAAATGCTGTATTTATTACCTGTGAAAGCTGATGCCGCGGGATATCCAGGCGCGCCGCCAGCTGTACGAGCGTTAGATTATTATCGAGGTAAGGTTTTTCAGAGTGCATCAGGTTTGTGATTCGTCGGGCGATGTCGTCGCTGAGCGCATCGGTAAGGCTGCTTTTCGCATACTTGATCGCGGGTTCCGCCTCCTGTGCGGGATGCGCCTGCGGGGGCGCAGGAACGGGCGTCAGGGCAGTTTGTTCGTGAAGCAGCTTGAATGCGATCCAGTAGACCAGCACCACCACCAGCAGGAAATGCGCCGGGTAAATGCTCTCGAGGTGGGCGAGCCGGTACTTCCGGGCGTAAAATGTGGCCACGGAAAAGAGCATGACCGACAGCACGATCCAAAGGAATTCTTTCAGCCAGTGGACGTCGATCAGCTCGCTGTTCGAAAAATGGTCGGTACGTTTGCGGAGGTTGCGGTAGAACGTCGCCAATGCACCCACGACGAAACCCACGTGCAGGTAGTTGGTGAGCGTGTTCATCCAGCCAAAATCCTGTTGCGCGACAAGCCGGGGGTTGGAAAGATAAGCGAGCTTGTCGGCCGCCGGTAAGGCGAAATAGGGGAGCAGCACGAAGAAGTAAACACCAAAAGGCACTAGCGACAGCCATTGCCGGCGATGCAGCCTGAAATCGGGATCGGTAATGCTTTGCGTCAGCAGCAGGATGAGCGGACCGTACAGAAGCGGCAAAAGCCACGACAGCCTGCTGAAATGCGGGTACAGAAGAAACAGATCTTTAACGTCCAGGCAGATCAGGAAGAGGTGGCTCATCAGCACGAGAATGAGTGCGGCGAGGATCCGGTTGGCGATCTGATTGGATGGTTTTCGCAGCAGCATAAGGGCAAGAAAGCCGCCCTGAATGATACCTGAAAGAAGTATGGCTGTGATCAAAACAGGAAGGTGAAAGCGCTAAACAGGTACATGAAAGAGGTATGAACTTGTCGGGAAGGACGACGCCCGCCTCGTTTTTAGCCAAAATTGCGGAAAATTTTAAAATGAAACTTCGTACACTACTCACTGCGCTCCTCCAACTGGCTATATACTTAGCAAGCGGTGCACAATCTTTGCCCGAGAGAAAATATCCTTCCCCCGCCCTGCTGTCCGACCTGGAAATGGTCCGCTCCGCGGTGGTAACCCTGCATCCCGGTTTCGGACGCTTCGGGCCGCGTGAAGAAGTTTTGCATGCGATCGATTCGGTGAGCAATGTGATCAAGCGCAACGATTCGACTGCCTTCATTGCTTTTTACCGGATGGTGAACCCGGTCCTGACGAAGATCCGTTGCGGGCACACCAAGTTTTTCCCGCCCATGAAAGGGTTTCCATTCTATTTTTTTACAGATAGCGTTCTCCCGGTCATTGTGCGGTTCGACAACAGCGGCCAGCTGCTGGTGACACGGTCGGGGTACCCGGAGGCTGTGGGGAAATATGTGCAGGGCATCAACGGGCAACCGATCGAATCGGTATTGAATGCTTTGCGAGGGCAATTGTTTGGCGATGCACACGTGCAAACTTCCGCCGATGCGCAAATCCAGCAATATTTCAGTGCCTGGTATGCAGATTTTGTTCAGCTGGACCGTGGGCCGTTTACAGTCGTACTGGCCGATGAGCACGGGGTACAAACGACGATCGCAATGGCAGGCATCAGTACCGACGCCTGGCAGGTGCTGAACCGGAATACTTCTTATCTGACCGGTCACAATCACCTGAGCTTCCCGTCAGACACGGTGGCGCGGCTGCGGATCGCAACGTTTTATCCGCAGCAAGGCAACAAGTATTTCCGGAGGTTCCTGGACTCGGCCTTCGTGCAGATCCGCAGCCGCAAGGTACAGCGGCTCATCATCGATGTGAGGGGAAACGAAGGAGGGAATGATGCATTGGGGAAGGATCTGTATGCATACATCGCCCGAAACGATTTCCGGTATTACGATCGCATTGAAGTGAAAGTGAAACGCAAAAAGGATGTTCCCGGCCGGGGGAACGTATACCTGCCGCGGTTCATCGGGCTGGCCAGGTGGTTTATCAGGAAAGACGCCCGGGACCGCCTGTTATTTAAAAAACACCAGAATCTCGGCATCCATCATCCTCACCGGCAGGCCTATATCGGAAATGTTACATTTCTGATGGACGGACTGAGCTATTCTGTCACATCGGAGTTTCTGGCAGTCGCCCGAAGTGAAAACCGGGGTGTATTTATGGGTGAAGAATCGGGTGGGGCGTACCAGGGCGACAACAGCGGTACGTTCGCGATTTATAAACTGCCTGCTACCGGGCTGGATCTGGGCATTCCGCTTGGCGGCTACTACATGGCCGTCAAACCCGAAGCGGGAGCTCCCCGCGGGATAATGCCCGATGTCGCCGTGAAGCCGTCGCGGGAGGACCTGCTCTCAGGCCGCGACCCGGCCGACGCATTGCTTGCCAAGTGAATTTTTATCCAATCATCATAAATCAGCCATGAAAATCAAAGTTTTAATTGCGGCGTCACTAACGCTGCCGGCCGCGCATTTGCCCTCGTACGCGCAGGACACCTTGCAGTACAAGCTCCGGCTTACGGTCCCGCTGGTGGACTATCCGCAGCTCACCGACCTTCCGCAGCGCTACGTGTCGATGGACCAGTCTCTCGAATACGCCCGGGGCATGTATGAGCTTTCGTTTGGGGGGATCGAAGCCCTGGGGAATGCCATCGTGCGCCCGAAGTCGCCCCGGAAAAAGATCTGGAATGGTGTTCTCCAATACGGCATGACGCTCGGCTTTTCGCGTTTTGCGAGCGAGCTGCCCATCCCGCTCGGCGAATGGGCGCACGAGGAGTTTCACCGGACGGTGCTGGGTGTGAACGGAATCGCCTCCAAAAACGGCAACTGGTTTCCGAACCGGTGGGACGGGACGGTGTACGGGATTACCGATGCCTCGCTGTCGGCTCTGAAACAAACGAACCCGAACGCGCTGCTGTATGCGTATACAGCCGGCGTGCAATCGGAAGTACTGCTTAACAAACGCATTGTCGTAGAGGACTTTTACAAAAGACGGACGTTGTCCAAAGGGGCATTGGTGCTCTACAATGCCTGGTATGTGCACAACTATTTCCGGTTTTCGACCAGTCCGGAAAGTGATTCGGCCAAAGTATGGTCGCCGACATTCGAAAGCCCGCTGGAAACGCAGCGTGATTTTGCCGGCGCGGATCTGACAGCCTGGGCTTATGATATGTTCAACCCGGAAACCGCATTTACCGAGCGTACCAAGTTTAAGGGCGGGGAAGGTGTCAACAGACGGGTAGGGTTTTCGGAGCTGAGTAAGGAGGCTCAAACCTTTCTGCTCAGGCAAAAAAAGCTATCATTGCTCAACTATCTCAATCCTGCAATATTGATGATCAACAGGATCCGATTGGGGCGGGGCGTTGCTTTCACCTTCTTTGCACAGTATGCACCTACCCATTTCGGGAATAGCATTTCGCTGATCGTACCTGTGCAGGCAGGCAGCCGTGACCTGTTATTCGGCGCACATCGCTACAACAACCGCGACCACGGCTACTACGGCATTGAATTGGGTGTGGCGAACCACCGTTTCACCGATAAATGGTACGCCGACCTCACGCTGCAAGGCTGGCAGCAGCCCGAATCGTTTTTGAAACAGGAACACCTGACGGGCGGAGCCGTTCATGCCAGGCTGTTCCATACCATCGGCAAGGGGTTTTCGGCCTATGTCGCGCTCAATGGCAAAACCAGGGGATGGGAGATGGGCAGCCCTTATCTGGCGGCTAACCTGTCGGCCCGGTTCGGAATGCGGATAGAAGTGTATTAAAGATCCCGCCCGACGCAGACGCGTTGCATGCGGGCGGAATGTGCTGGAGAGTGCCGTTGAACGGCGCTATTGAATCTGGATTACCACTTTTTCTTTGCCCTGCATCACCAGCTTGACCTCATATTCGATAAACCCCTGATCTTTGTCGTAAATGATGCGCAGGCGGTCGGGTTGGCGGCCCAGCTCGGAAAGCCACCGGGCATAAAGTTGGGCGAATGCTTGTTTGTGGGTAATCTGCATTTCGGACAACGATTCCTTCGCCGCCAGGTAGGTTCTGAAGTCGTCCTGAGTTTTGCTGTCTTTGGAGTTAGGGTTATTGGTCAGGTCCATTACCAGCGTTCCTTTCCACGGTGAATGTTGCCGGATGGACAGGTAAAGCCGCTTGAATAAAAGACTGGTGAGAGGTTTCTGCGAGTTGATTTTAGCGTGCCCGAGCGGGGTTTTTCCCAGTATCGGAACAATGGCGAGGGTGTTCATAAATGGCGGATACGAGTGCTGTATGTGATGATTTGGTGATTAATTTGTTCAAAACAAATGCGCTGCAAATAACCACTTTAGGGAGGTTACAGTCATTGCCAGATCATACACTTTTCTTGACAAATTGTGCATTTCTTCCAAAAACGGATGGCCAAACGGTTGCGCAAATGCGGTTTAAGACGGAATTTTGTCCGCTTATGGTATTCAGCGAATATGTGGTTGTATCAAATCTGATCAGGGGCCTGTTAATATCCCTGCTGCTGGTTGCGTGCATTGTCCCGGGTAACGTCCTCGGGCAGGGTTTCCCGTATAAGTTCAGCTACCTGACGGTCGATGAGGGATTGTCGCATACCGATGTGAATGACCTTGCGCAGGACCGGAAAGGATATATCTGGGTAGGGACCAACTTCGGCCTCGACCGTTACGACGGCTATTCGATACAGCGGTTTTACAATACCAATGTGCCGCTCCAAAACGCGTTCAAAAATCGCATTATCTCGCTTCACCCGGATGGTGAAGACAAGATATGGCTCAGTACCGAAAACGGATTGCAATGCTTCGACCCCGCGAACGAGCGGTATATTGACTACACAATCCCCCAATCGGGTAAAAACCCTGTTTTCTGGAAGCTTTTCAAAACAAGCGGTGACCTGATTTACGGCTTGACAGACTATCAGATCAAGTTGTACCGCATTGCCGGTACTTCTTTGGAAGAGCTGCCGCTGGGCGTTCCCACGGGCGTCCGCTTTTTCGATATGCAGCCCGATCGCAGTGGGATCCTCCATTTCGCGAGCGATAGGGGGCTTTGGCGGCTCGAAGGACAGCGGCAGTTTGTGAAGGTTCCGGTGAGCGGTTTGTCGTCGGAGAATTTCAGGCGTGTTTTTTTCGATAACCGGAACAATTTGCTGATCGCCTCGGGCAACCAGGTGTTGCTGACCGGCGGCGGGGAATATCCTTTCGTCAAAAAGCAATTCACCTGCGCCGAATGCACGCCCATTGTCGGGATTGCGGCAGGGAATGGCCCGGATTACTGGGTGAATACCCGGACAGGGCTGATCCGCCTGGATGGTAACCTGAATTTGATCCAGAAAATCGACGAGGTATCGGCGCCGCGCAGTTTGAACTCGACGGCCGTGGTTCGCGTGTATATCGACCGGTCGGATTGCTTGTGGGTTGGGACGTCGGGTGGGGGACTCAACTATTTTGACCTCAACCAAAAGCTCTTTTATACCATGCGGCATGAGCCCGGGCAGGCCAATTCGCTGACGGGGAGCTACGTACGTTCGATTTACGAGGATGGAAATGATCTGTGGATCGGTACCAATGCGAATGGCCTGGATTACTACAACCGCAAGTCGGGAGCCCACACGAATTATAATGCCGTGAATTCGGCGGTCAGGCTGCGCAACGATAACGTTGCCGCACTGACATTCGACCAAGCCCATAACTTGTGGATCGGCACCGAGTCGGGGATCGATATTCTCAGGCCCGACAAGAATACCTTATGGAAGCCCGATGGTCATCAAAAGTTTCCCACTTTTGGCATAACCACGCTGGCCGCCGACTATTATGGAAATATCTGGTACGGAAACCTCGAAAAGCTGGGTGTCATATGGAAGGACGCGGCAGGGAAATATCATGTCAGGGAATATGCTGAAGGCCATTTTATTTTAGCTGAAAAGGATAAGCCAGAGCTGTTTGTCGCGACCAGGCAGGGCGTGAAACGCATCACGGTCGACGCGCAGGGGAGAGTTTTACGGGCCATCAGCTACCGGGCGACGTCGAAATCGCATTCGCTCAGTTCGGATTACAGCGCCGTGATAGGTCGGCAAAATGACAGTACCTACTGGATCGGTACGATCGGGGGCGGGTTGCATCGCCTCTCGCTACGGGAGCGCGACCGTTCCACGCGCATTGAGCATTTTGGTGAGAACCATGGTATTTTCAATGATGTGGAAGGCATCGAGATCGACGGCGACAATATCTGGCTGGGAGGAAACGGCTTGCTATGCCTCAACTCGAAGACCGGGAAGCTGATCCGTTACGACAAAAACGATGGTTTGCAGGGGAACAGCTTTAAAATCAGGTCGTCGTTCAAAGCGTCCGACGGGAAAATGTATTTCGGAGGTATCAATGGCCTGAATTACTTTTACCCGCAGCAAATACGCCTCAACACGATCGCGGCCAAGCCAGTTTTTACGGGTATCCTGATCAACAACCGGCGGCCGAAAATCGGCGGCTCGGCTGATATGGATAATGTGGTGGGCCAGGCCATCGGATATGGCGAGAATGTGGAACTCAATTATCTGCAGAACAACTTCGTCGTCTCTTTCTCGGCCATGCATTTCGCCAACCCGCTGAAATGCCGTTACCGCTACAAGCTGATCGGTTTTGACGAGGACTGGAATTACACCGACGGCAACAACCCGAAGGCCGGGTACAGCAACCTGAGTTACGGAAACTACCAGCTCGTGCTCGAAGCGACGAACAACGACGGCATATGGAGCAAGCACCGCGCCAAGATAAGCATTAATATCAGCCCACCATGGTGGAAGACCGACCTGGCGAAGGCCCTTTACGCGTTACTGGGCATATCCGCGCTGGCGGGCGTTTACTTTTACCAGGCGCGCTGGCACAGGCTCAAAAGGGAGATAGAGGTCCGCGGCGTGGCCGAACAGAAGCGGGAGGAGATCCACCGCCAGCGGGAAGAGTTTTACCAGCAGCAGCTGATGTTCTTCACCAATGTTTCGCATGAATTCCGCACGCCGCTGTCGCTGATCCTGGGCCCGCTGGAAAGCCTGATAAGCCAGAACAACGACGCCACGCTCGGGCATTCCTACCAGCTCATGCACCGGAATGCAAAGCGGCTCATCAACCTGATCAGCGAGTTGATGAACTTTAAAAAGGTATCCGACAGCCTGATTAAACTGCAAGTGAGGCCATTGGCGATCAGTGAGTTCTGCCGGCAGCTCGCAGCGGAGTTTGATGGCGTAGCAGCCAGCAAACACATTGTACTGAATCTCACCGACCACATCCAGAAGAAAGCTCACTGGCCGTTAATGGGCCTTTTCGATGCCCAGATCCTCGAAAAGATATTGCTGAACCTGCTGAATAACTCATTCAAATACACGCAGGATGGAGGAGAGGTCACTTTTGAAATTTTTACCGACCTCAACCGGTTCAAGCCGTCGTTTGAGACGGGCTTCGAGTTGCTGCACGAGGGACACCGGGCACGGAAATACCTGTATTTCAGGGTAGCCGATACGGGCATCGGTATCTCCGCAGACACGATTACCCGGATTTTCGATCGCTACTACCGTATTAGCAGCGACCACCTGGGCTCGGGCGTAGGCCTTGCGCTCGTCAAGAGCCTCACGCACCTGCATAAGGGCGATATCTACGTTTACAGCGCACGCTACAAAGGCACCGAGATTATCATCGGCATACCGCTGGGAGAAGAAAACTGGGCCGAGGCGGAGCGTGCGCCGTCCAGCTTCGAGCCGGAGGTACGGTTGGAGCCTACCGACCATTCGATCCTGGCGCCTATTACCGATCCGGTGTCGGGCCGGCAGGAGGGCGTGCAGTCAGGCAAACGGATCCTGCTTGTGGATGACAATGCCGAATTGCGTTTGTTCTTGAAGCAAAGGTTTGAAAAACAGTACTTTATCTACGAGGCTGCCGATGGCGATACAGCCATGAAGCTGGCCACGGAAACGATGCCCGATCTGATTATCAGCGACGTGATGATGCCGGGTATCAGCGGGATCGAGCTTTGCCGGCAGATCAAGGAAAGTTTTGAAACCAGCCACATTCCGTTCATTATCCTCTCCGCAAAGGATGCACTCACCAGCAAAATCGAGGGAATGGAGTCGGGAGCGGACTTTTATTTTTCCAAACCGCTGAGCATTGACCTGCTGATGCTGACGGTCAACAATGTTTTTGAACAGCGTGAAAAACTCAGAAAGAAATTTACCAACAACTACCTTTCCGAAGCCAGTGAACTGGTGCATTCGGAGAAGGATAAGGAGTTTTTCCAGGCATTGCTGAAACTCATCGAAGACCATATGGAAGATCCGAACCTGGACGTCGACTTCCTTTGCCGGCATTTGTACACGAGCCGGACCAAACTGTACCAAAAGATCAAAAGCATTACCGATCAATCTGTCGGGGATTTTGTGCGTACGATCCGGCTAAAAAAAGCGATCCAGATCATGACCCACGAAGACATCCCGCTCAACAAAGTGGTGGATCGCGTCGGCCTGCAGAGTAGCTCCAACTTTTCGAGGGTGTTCAAGAAAGAGTATGGTAAATCGCCGTTGCAGTTTATGCAGGCGCTCAAACGAAACCAGCTCTGACATTTCTGGTCAGAACTGGCTTTGAATATGGAGCATGACGAAAATGATGGCAGGATATGTGGCCGTAAATGCCCAGAAAAAGGAGTTCAGGCCCATAATCGCGACATTCAGGAAGTGAAACGTGAATCCCCATAAGAGGATCGCGATTGAAATGTAAATGGGGGTAATCAAACATATCGGAAAGAATATCTCCATCACAATGACCGTCCAGCACAAAAACAGATTGACGTATTTCCTTCCTTTTAACAAATGAGCAATTGTTTTATTTCCATACGATCCCGTATTGAAAATCTCATACACAGCATTGCCGCTGCGCCACTTTTTTGAAAGTATTTTGGCGACTCCCGAGGTTGTGTACGCCAGGCAGGATTGTAACCCAATGAAATAGAAACAGTATTTTTGGATAACAGGAGATGAAAATGCACTCAATCCAAAAAAAATTGATACTGCAAGGATTAATGACATCTGATCCGATCCGTCCCCGCCATACATGCTTCTGAACTGTATCAGTAACATACAAAATACGAGCGCTATACTTGCGAAAGTAAATAAATACGAATACGGAGCAGCGACCAGAAGAAAAATCAGGCAAACTATTTTAAATGCCAGCAGCTTAATAAATCCGCGCGAATCCAATAGGTTGTCCAAAATACCCCCGATGCGGGAATCTCCTGTAATGGTGTTGATGTCCAGCCGGATGATTTTCCAGGAAAAGAAGCCGCGGGTACTATATTCTCCTTTTAAGTGCAGAAATAACAACTCCGAAGTTGTGAAGACCTGTCCTATCGCGAACAGCAGCAGAATGATACGGAAGTATTCAAAATTATTCATACCGTCATAAGTTTAAGTATTTATGCGACACGGTGAAACGGGGAACTTATAATCGGCTTTGCCGTCTCCGTGGATTCAATTCCAAAGCTTTCAACGAGCGTAAATTGCAGATGCGTGGCATTTGTAGCGTCGCTGTTTTTGTGGAATTTCGTTACTGCATTGAGAATCAATAAATATGGAACACTTGTGCACAAGTTCTGTGTCATGTATAGTTCGCTCATATGCTCTTTCCGACATTTTTGCACAGTCTTGATCAGTGCATTGATACAGTCGATCAGGAGTTTTACCTTTCTTTTTTCCGGGTTCCAGATGGAGTTGGAACAGGTCCTGTAAGAGATTAGCGGGATCTCTATCCATTCACCAATGCCTGTGTCCTCGCCGGCAGACCGATAGATAATGTGGTAATCGCTGGTTCCCGGATTTGGGGCAAAGAAAGTCCAGTTTGGAAAAATGCCAATGAAGTCAAGTTCCTTGATGGTGGTTAGGCTTTTGAATTGAAATTGCCATACAATTGAAATCAAAAGCCAAATACCCAGAATGAAAGCTGCACAAGTGTCCATATTTACTAATGAATTTGTTTGACTATCTGCTTAACATCGTATTGATTTCTCCTCGGGCGTCTATTAGCTGTTCCAGGGAGAAGTCGTGTTCAATTTTAAATCGTTGAAGTAACTCCGTTGGTAACACCCGCGTATTGGCGAGCGCGCCCGATTTGTATGCTTTATAAACCGCGATAGTTAAGGCGACTACGGCGACCGCAACTTCCACGTAAGGCGTCGTAGCGACCAGGTCTTTGCCCGGAATCGCTACGCCGCGTTCATTAATGTCTTTCAACCTGGTAAGATCATCGACTTTCCTGACATTGTTGTTCTTTAAAATTTCGATACCCAAATCGATCAAATTCAGATCTGTTTTAGTAAGGGTGAGTTTTTCGGGGATTTTTCGAGCCTTTGCCATTTGCTTACAGTTTAGATTTGAAAAAATAATTTGTCGATTTGAAATTAATAAAACGAACAACTTAACTGTAATCAATATTATTAACCGGTTTTGTGGATAACGATATGGTTTTTAATTAAAATGGATTGTTTTTATTGATTAATTAACGTGACTTATATTAGACATAATTAATGCTTTGATAAATGTTATGGGAAATTAACTAGGGGTATGTTATAAGTGTATTATTTTAAATAGATGAAATATTGGATTACAAAATGGTTTTGTTTGTGAAATTCGTAGGAATTGGGCGGGTAGTTTAAAATTGAATCGGCCAAGGGTATACCATTAGCTGAGAATTACTAATTGAGTTTTGAAAGGATTGTATTTTTTGATGTTGATGTTAAGCAATAATATTTTTTGTGGCGAATAGTGGCAAGAGGGGGATTTTGCTGGTTTGAGGGTGGTCGCAGGTAACAAGAAGGAGAGTAGGCAAAAAGGGGCACATCCCTGGCTTCGTAATTTCACGTTTTTTGTTTTGTTTGTGCTATCCCATACTTTTGCTTAAATTGTAGTTGATTTTTAGAATAATATATCGCCTTTTGGTTACTTGTTAGGCATTAATTCTGTACAACGTTTGAGTGAGGCTCATCTGGATCGGGAAACGAATCTTTTGCTCTCTGCGGCCCAGGGCAGTCAGGCTGCTTTTGTCACACTCTTTCACCGTCACAAACACAAGCTATACAGTTACACATTGCGGCTGACGCAGTCGGAAATGCTGGCTGAGGATGTTGTTCAGGATGTCTTTATGAAGCTCTGGACGGACCGCGCCGCGATGGCTTCCATCGATAACTTCGGAAACTACATTTTCCGGATGGCTAAAAATCAGGTGCTCAATCATTTCAAACGTGTGGCCCACGAGATGGCGATCGTTTCGGAAATGTTCCGGGAGGGCGATCACGCGGGCAACAATGCACAAGAAATGCTCGCTGCGCGCGAGGTGGAGCAAGTGCTGCAATCCGTAGTGGAAGCGCTGCCGCCCCAACAGAAGACGATCTACCGGCTGAGCCGCGATGAGGGCAAAAGCCATGAAGAGATTGCCGGACTCCTGAAAATCTCCCCCAATACTGTCAAAAATCACATGGTGCAGGCAATGGCGACCATTCGGTACCAGCTCCGCCGCCACGCCGATTCGCTCCTCGTAGTGGCTGCCTTGCTCGCTTTGAAAAAATAATCCAAAAATTTTCGTCGCAGACTAGTCCCTGCTGTTTTCCCGATTGTCTTTCATTTGGCAACAGGTCGAAATCGCTTGCTTTTTATTTGAAACAAATAGGCAGACAGCCAAATTAAATAAGGGGCAATGCCGCATTGATAATATTTTATGAACGACGAGCGGATAGGCCTTCTCATAGGCAAATGGATGGACGGGACGATTGCCGTCTCCGAAAAACGGGAGCTCGCAGAGTGGGTGCGCCTGAACCCGGATGACGAACGCATTACCCGGGGACTGGAACACGTTTGGGATACTTTCGAACCGCGCGAGCTGATGCCCGATGCTGCATCGGACCGTATTCTTTTGAACATTTTTCCGGCAGAGGATAACACCTTCGATGAGCCGGATCAGGCGCGCGGCATCATTCGGCTATGGCCAAAGCTCGTGGCGGCGGCGCTTGTGATCGGATTTGGCCTCTACTGGTGGAAGGGTTACCAGGGCAAAGTGCAGCAGGCACAACAGAAGGCGATCGCGGTGCAGCCCGCCGACCTTCCCCCGGGCGGTAACAGGGCGGTCCTGACGCTGGGCGACGGGTCGAGCATCACGCTGGACAAAGCGGGGAACGGGTTGCTGGCGAGCCAGGGAGGCACGAGTGTAACGCAGTCGGGCAAAGGCCGGCTGGTGTACAAGTCGGGGCAGGAGGCGGCCGCCGCGCCGGTGATCAATACAGTAACTACACCCAAGGGCGGCCAGTATCATATCATGTTACCCGACGGGACGGGTGCCTGGCTGAACGCCGCATCGAGTCTGCGCTTCCCAACCGCCTTCACCGGCAAGCAGCGGAATGTGGAGATTACCGGCGAGGTATACTTCGAAGTGGCGCATAACAAGCAAATGCCTTTCGTAGTGAAAAATGGTGAAACACGGATCATCGTGCTGGGTACGCACTTCAATGTGATGGCCTACGACGACGAGAAGGTAATGCGCACGACGCTGCTAGAAGGGGCGGTAAAAGTGTCGCGGGGCACCAGCGAGGCGCTGCTCGCCCCTGGCCAGCAGGCGCGCATCAATGCGGGTACGGGGAATGTCAGGGTGGTGGACGGTGTGGATACGGACAAGGAGCTTTCCTGGAAAAACGGCTATTTCCAGTTCGAAAACGAGAGCCTGGAAAGCATTATGCGACAAGTGTCGCGCTGGTATGACGTAGAGGTGCAATATGAAGGGAATACCCGCGGAGAGAATTTCACGGGCCGCCTGCCGCGCAATTCCAATGTATCCAAACTGTTGAAAATCCTTGCGTTGAGTGGGGTGAAATTCAGGATTGAAGATAAAACCATTATTGTAACACCGTAAACCTCCTGCCTATGACCGAATAGCGACCCACTTCGCCGGTGTCTGCAAAAAAAGAACGGGAACGTTGCAACCGCTCCCGATCCTGCAAGAGCCCGGCATCCGTAAACAATTGTCCTACTGTTTAGTACCAACTCTCAAGACAAAAGTATGAACCACAACTCTTTTATCCAAAAGGGGCTGGGTGCCTTGTATGCCTATGAAGGACCTCCCCGCCCTCCCTTTATCAGGGCCATTCTGGTTATGAAACTGATCTTTATTTTTTCGCTCGCATTATGCATGCAGGTAAGCGCCAGCAGCTTTTCGCAGAAGATCACCATTCTGGCGAAGAATGCGCCGCTGGAAAGGGTTTTGAAGGAAATCGAAAAACAGAGCGGCTACTCGTTCTGGTATAAAACAGAGCTGATGCAGAAGTCGGAAAAGGTAACGATTTCGCTGCGTGAGAGCACGCTCGAAGAAGTGTTGGCCAAATGTTTCGTCAACCAGCCGCTGGAATATTCCATCGTAGATAAGACGGTGGTTTTGCAGGCCAAAAAGCAGTTGAAGATAGCCCCTCCGGTCCCCAAAGCCGTGCAGCCTATCAAGGGGCAGGTAATGGGCTCGGACGGAAAGCCGCTCGTGGGCGTAACGGTCGTTGTGAAGGCCAGCAAGCTCGGGACTGTGACGGATGCCGACGGAAATTTTTCGATCGACGTGACGGATACGGATGTACTTGTTTTTTCCTACATCGGGTTCGAATCCAGGGAAATCCTGGTCGGCAAACAAACCAACATTTCGGTTTCATTAAAGGAAAGTAACACGACATTGAACGAGGTGGCAGTGGTTGGTTACGGCCAGCAGTCGCGTAAAAATCTGACGAGTGCGGTCAGTACGGTCAAAAGGGAGGAGCTCAATAATGGCGCCATTACCGACGTGGGACAATTGCTTCAGGGGAAAGTGCCGGGACTCAACATCACAGCCAGCGGCGACCCCAACAAGCCGGCGGCGGTGGTGATGCGTGGTGCGTCTACGATTAACAGCGCGCAGGGGCCGTTTTATGTGATCGACGGTGTGCCCGGGGCCGATATTGCCACCATTGCACCGGATGATATCGCTTCTATCGATGTGTTGAAAGACGCGGCTGCAACGGCCATTTATGGTAACCGCGCCGCCAATGGTGTGATCATGGTTACCACCAAAAAGGGAAAAGCAGGGACGATGCAGATTTCCTATAACGGTTATGTGGGTATCGAGAAGGTTTCGAACAAACTCGACATGATGACTGCGGACCAGCTGAGAGCTTTTCTGGACAAAAACGGCATTGGCTTTACGCCTGCGGATGACAAAGGAGCCAATACAGACTGGCAGTCGTCTATCCAGAAAAAGACTGCGGTTTCCACCAACCACAACCTGTCGTTCAATGGCGGCGGCGAGCACACGACTTACGCAGCGAGTTTGAACTACGTGAAGAAAGATGGTATCCTGCTGAACAGCGATCTGACCCGCGTCATCGGCCGCCTTTCCATCGAGCAGCGTGCATTGAAGGACAAACTGAAATTCGGTTTCTCGGTGACGAACTCACATAGCAATGGCAACGATATTCCTTATCGCAATACCGTGCTATTGCAATCCACTTCCTACCTGCCTGTTTCGCCGATTAAAAAAGAGGATGGTTCGTATTTTGAAAACTTTCAGAATACCAACTACTACAATCCGGTGGCGATGATCAACAACAGTGAGATGAATACGAAATCGAACAATCTCATCGGAAGTTTCAAAACGCAGGTAGAACTGCCTTTCGGGCTGACTTACAATTTGGATATCTCGTACCTGAATACCAATGCCTTGCAGGGAACGTACTACAATAAATATTTTACGAACAATTACAATAATATGTACGATAACCCGGATCCGGGTCTGGGCTTTCACTCTGTTCAATCATTCGGGAAAAACGGGCAGGCAAACAGGAGTTCGTACCAGAATACCAGTAAAATTCTTGAAACTTACCTGACCTGGAACAAGGAATTCGGCGATCATTCCATCAATGCGGTAGTAGGTTACTCGTGGCAGAACAACAAGGTAGGCCAAGGTTTTCAGGTAACGACCAGCAATTTTCCGGTCGATAACGTAACTTACAATAACCTCGCTTTGAGTAATCCGTACGGCACGTCGGGATATCAGATCAGCTTTGGGCCGGATGGAGTTTATCAGGAAACGCAGCTGATTTCCGATTTTGCCAGATTCAACTATAACTATAAGAGCAAGTATTTGCTTCAAGGGTCGGTTAGAAGGGACGGCAGCTCGGTGTTCGGGGCCAATAATCAATGGGGCTACTTTCCCTCGGTAGGTGCCGCGTGGAGGATCAGCCAGGAAGGTTTCATGGAAAGCCAGCGCGTATTCAGCGACCTGAAACTGAGGGCCAGCTATGGCGTTACCGGTAATGCAACCGGCTTCAATGCCTACACGGCACAATTCATTTCCGGAGCATTGGGTACTTACTATTACAATGGCGCACTCACAGGTGCCTATGGTCCTACGAAGTCCGAAAACCCTGATTTGAAATGGGAGAAAACGGCAACGACCAATGTCGGTCTTGACTTTGCCGTGTTGGGTAACCGGGTAAACGGCTCGCTGGAAGTATATGATAAGAACACGACGGGAATGATCTATTCCTACACCGTGAACCCGATCCTGGTTCCATCCGGAAGCATTGTCGCCAATGGCGGAAGCGTGAATAACAAAGGAGTGGAGTTCAATCTGAATGCGAAAGTGGTGGAAAATACCCATTTCAGCTGGACGAGCGGAATCAACCTGGCGCACAACAAAAACGAGATCACCAGCCTTACCAATCCCCTGTTTGCGGGCGGCGACTCGGTATTGCTGTCATATCCTGAGGGAGGCGGCCAATCGGGACGATCGTTGCAAATCCTGAAAGCGGGCCGACCACTGGGTCAATACTTTGCATTTAAATATGCCGGAAAAAATGAAGCAGGTGTTTCCCAGTTCGTGGCAGCGGACGGCAGCCTCACGACCACGCCGGTGGTAGGGAAAGATTACCACTACCTGGGCAGTGCGCAGCCGAAGCTGATGTTGGGCTGGACCAACAGCGTGCGGTACAAAAACTTCGATCTGAATGTGTTCATCAGAGGGGTATTCGGAAACAAAATCTTCAATGCAACCCGCGCCGACCTGTTCAGGCCAAGCACTGCGCAGTACTCCAATATCCTGGTGGATGCGGCTAACGAATCTACCAGTGATTTTAACGCCTACGTATACTCGTCGCGATTCCTCGAAAGCGGAAGTTTTGTGCGGTTCGACAATGCGACGCTGGGCTACAATTTCAAGAAGCTGGGGCCATTTGTCAAAAATCTGAGGGTGTACACTTCCGTGAATAATTTGTTTGTCATCACCAAATACAAGGGTGTTGATCCGGAGGTGAACCAGGGCGGTATCGCTCCGGGGGTTGACTACAACAACTTCTATCCAAAGACCCGTACGTTTCTATTCGGTCTGAACATATCCATCTAAAATCGAAGAAGAATCATGAAGAATTCATACATAAAACTATTTTTCTCCACGCTGGCGGCAACCGCGCTGTTTGCCTGCCACGACCTGGACGTGCCGGTCACGACCGCCCTGACGACCGACGTCTTCCCGAGCACGGATGAGCAATTCGTTTCCGCAGCCGGGCCTGTTTATGTGGCGCTGAGAGGGAATTTCGGAGCGGAAGCATATCAGATTGCGGCATACAGCACGGATGAGGGTATTATGCCCGCCCGGGGAGGTAACTGGTACGACGGCGGGCAAAACCAAACTTTGCACCTGCACACCTGGACGGTAGACAACGGCTATGTGAACGGCCACTGGACGTGGTTGTCGACCATTATCGGTGTCGCCAACCAAACGATCTCCATTCTGGAACAGAAAATGCCGGACGGTGCGGCGAAGCAAACGAGCCTTGCGGAGATCAAAACGGTGCGTGCATTAGCCTATTTTATGATGATGGATGCATTCGGAAATGTGCCTATCTACACGACTTACGGCGATTTTGCCCCCAAAACCAATTCGCCGAGGACAGAAGTTTTCAGTTTTATTGAAAAAGAACTCCTCGAAGCGATCCCGAATCTGAGCGAAGTATCGGGCGTGTCACAATACGGAAGGCCCAACAAATGGACTGCCTATGCCTTGTTGGCAAAAATGTACCTGAATGCCGAGTACTATACCGGTACCAACCGCTATAACGATTGCATTGCCGCCTGCGACAAGGTCATCGGTTCGGGATTGTATGCATTGGAGCCCAGAAGCAGCTATCTGAATATGTTCTATCCGAACAATGGACCGCAGATGAAGGAGTTTATTTTCGCCATTCCCTACGATCCGGCCCAAACCAATACTTTCCCTTTCAGAAGTGTCAATATCCGCGCGCGGTACGACATTCCGAGAAGCATGGTTAAGAAGTTCAACCTGCCGTACACACCTGCCGGAAGTGCGTGTACACTACCGGAATATTATGCCAACTTCAATGATGAAGGCGATATTCGCAACAAGCAATGGCTTACCGGCTTGCAATATATGAACGACGGCGTCACACCGTTGACCGTTACAACGACCAAAATCGGTTACGACCAGTTTTACAAAGGCAACGACCCGACGGCGCCTTTCACCTACCAGGTAAAACTGACGCCCGAGGTGGTACTTCGTCAGGACGTGGCTTCCTTCGACGCGGGGAATGACGAAATCGCCTGGCACATGGGGTATCGCAATATGAAGTTTTACCCTGATGCGAGTTCGCTCAACCGGAACCAGAACAATGATATCCCCGTCTTCAGATATGCTGATATTGTTTTGATGAAAGCGGAGGCGATTCTGCGTGGCGGAAGCCCGACGCTTGGTCATACCGCGTTGTCGCTGGTGAACGAGCTGCGGGCGCAGCGGACCACCTCGGCGGCTTTGACGAGTGTTAATCTTGAATTTATCTACGCGGAAAGAGCGCGTGAATTTGTCTCGGAGGGCTGGCACCGGAATGACATGATCCGTTTCGGGAAGTTTGAAGGCAAATGGGGCTACAAAACCGATTCGGACGTGAACAAACGCATCTTTCCGATACCAAGGGTAGCGCTGCAACTCAATCCTGCGCTGGTTCAGAATCCAGGTTATTGATTTACAACATTCTCCGTAGCTGTTTTCGGGTACGGAGAATGCTTTTATTCACATCGTTCCAGTCACAGCATTCAGCTGCCGACAGGCTAATCATTCCGTATTTTAAAATGAATCATTTCCGTCATGGTGGTTCTTCTCCTCGATGGTGGAGAAGGGCCAACCGGCTTTGTATTGTCTTTTTACTGACCGCACTCGCACAGATTTCCCAAGCGCAGACCATTATTAGCTCCGGAAGCGCGCTGATCAAAAGGACCATTCCAACGCACGCTTCGCATTTTCAGGTAGAGGAACTGCATTCCAAATCGGGTAAAGACGAATTCGAAATCGAAAGTAAAGCGGCTAAAATCGTGCTGCGTGGTACCAGCGGCGTGGCGGTGGCCTCTGCACTATACCATTACCTCACCGAATACGCGCATTGCCAGATTACCTGGAACGGAACCAACCTCGCATTGCCCGCGACACTTCCTGCGTTGCCCGCCAAAGTGCGGAAGGAGACTGTGTACCGGTACCGCTATAACCTCAATTACTGCACATTCAATTACAGCATGAGCTGGTGGGACTGGGACCGCTGGCAAAAGGAAATCGACTGGATGGCCCTGCACGGGATCAATATGCCGCTCGCCATTACCGGGGAAGAATATGTGTGGTTGCAAGTATATCAGGAGATGGGATTCAGCGAGGACGATCTGAAAGATTTTTTCAGCGGGCCCGCCTATTTCGGCTGGTTCTGGATGGGGAATCTCGATGGCTGGGGCGGGCCGTTGCCGCGCAGCTGGATGGAGAGCCACAAAGCCCTGCAACAGCAGATCGTCCGGCGCGAGCGGGAGCTGGGCATGAAACCCGTACTGCCTGCATTTACAGGGCACGTTCCGGCGGCATTCCGCAAGAAATACCCCCATGCGCAGCTGAAAGCGACCAACTGGACCAACGGTTTCGGGGATACCTACATTCTCGATTCGCAGGACCCGCTTTTTGCGGAGATAGGGAAGCGTTTTTTGGATAAACAAAAAGAATTGTACGGCACCGATCACTTGTACTCCGCTGATACATTCAACGAAAATGAACCGCCTACGGACGAACCGGAATATCTTTCAAAACTCAGCGAACGCATTTATGAAGGCATGCGCCAGGCCGACCCCGATGCGGTGTGGGTGATGCAAGGCTGGCTGTTTTACAGCGACCGCAAGTTTTGGAAAGCCCCGCAAATAGAGGCATTGCTGAAAGCCGTGCCGGATGATAAAATGATACTGCTGGACCTGGCCGCCGAGATAGAGCCGGTTTGGAAGCGGACAGACGCCTTCTATGGCAAACCGTGGATCTGGAATATGCTCAACAACTTCGGCGGGAATGTGAACCTGTTTGGCCGCATGGACGGCGTGGCGCAGGGACCGGCCGCAGCCTGGAACGACGCGGCCAAAAAGCGTATGGAGGGCATAGGCCTCACCATGGAAGCCATCGAGCAGAACCCGGTGATTTATGAACTGATGATGGACCACACCTGGCGGACAACGCCCATTGACCTCGATCAGTGGCTCCCCCGATATACGCGAAACCGCTACGGAAGGGACGACCAGCGGCTGGTGCAGGCGTGGCAAATCCTCCGGCGGACTGCCTACAACGGCATGGGAATACGCGACGGGGCCGAGTCGATCATCACAGGCAGGCCTACGCTGGATTCCACTACCATTTGGACCCGGACTAAACTGAACTACCCGCCGGCCGACTTGCTTCCGGCCTGGGACTTGTTTGTGGAGTCGGCAGCAAAAGGACCGCATACCGAAGGTTTCCTGTATGACCTGACCGACATTTCGCGGCAGGTGCTGGCCAACTATGCATTGGTCGTGCAGAAACGGTGGGTGGAGGCGTTTCGTAGCGGAGATAAAGCAGCTTTTGAAAAAAACAGCCGTGCTTTTCTTGAACTGATCACCGACCTGGACCTGCTGCTGGCGACCCGAAAGGATTTTTTGCTCGGGCCGTGGTTCGCTTCCGCCAGGCAATGGGGAGCTACCCCGGCCGAAAAGGCGCTTTACGAACAAAATGCCCGCGACCTGATCACGCTGTGGGGTGATGCGGACAGTCCTTTGCATGAGTACGCCAACCGCCAGTGGAGCGGGCTGCTCAACGACTTTTACAAGGTGCGGTGGGAGCAGTTTTTGGGTATGCTGGGGAATTCTCTGAAATCCGGGACCGCGCCCGACTGGCAGGCTTTCGAAAAATCAATTCGCCAATGGGAGTGGCAATGGGTGAATACGCGGAAGGATTACGCCGTCGAGCCGAAGGGAAGCAGCGCCAAAGTGGCCGCGATGCTGCACGCGAAGTACCAGCGCCAGATCCGCGATGCCTATCGTACGGACGCACGGCATTAACAACATGACAGCCAATACAAGATAGCCCGGCTACTGATCGCAACCGGGCTATTTTATTGAACAGACTTTTATATGGATTTCGGATACAGACCTGAATGCAATCAGTTACCAGCCAGAATCTGATAACTTTTTCCTTTTACGGTTTTAAACTCGGTAATGTACCCGGCGTCGGTTTTCCTGGTGGTTGCGCCGGCTACTTTCACAGGTGCGTTGGTCTTGAGCGTACACACTTGTCCGTCCAGTGATTTGATGACAGAGCTGGTCAGTTTCCCGTTTTTCCAGTTTATATCCACTTCAAATCCGGAACGTGCGCGGAGGCCTTTGATGCTGCCTTCCTTCCAGTCGGATGGGAGGGCTGGCAACAGGTGTATTTCTTTCAAATGGCTCTGAATCAGCATTTCAGACATTCCCGCAGTTCCGGCAAAGTTTCCATCGATCTGGAAAGGCGGGTGGGCGTCGAAAAAGTTAGGGTATGTCCCGCCGCCTTTGTATTCGCTGTTGCCTTCATTGGTGTATTTCATCAGCTGGCGAATGAGCTTGTAGGCATGGTCGCCGTCGAGGAGCCGTGCCCAGAAATTGATTTTCCAACCCTTGCTCCACCCGGTACCATGGTCACCGCGCACTTCGAGCGTTTTTCTGGCTGCCTGGAAATACTCCGGCGTGTTTTGGGAAATCTGGCGTCCCGGGTGCAGTCCGAACAGGTGCGACACGTGCCGGTGCAAGGTGTCGGTCTCTTCAAAATCTTTATACCACTCTTGTAATCTGCCGCGCTTGTCTATTTTCAGTGGGTAAAGTTTAGCCCTTTTTTCAATCAGCAGCTTTTTAAATTCCGGATCATTGCCGAGCACATCCGCTGCCTCGATGAGGTTCGAAAACAGGTCATATACAATGGAAATATCCATGGTAGTTGCTACCGAAACGGCTGCTTCCCCACCTTTGGGGTCTTTGAACTTGTTCTCCGGGGAAGTGGAAGGGGCTGTCACCAGGTAACCGTCCTGATCTTCTACCAGCCAATCGAGCGTAAACAAGGCTGCTTCTTTCATGAGCGGATAGCCTTTGTCGCGCAGGAATGCCTTGTCGACCGAAAACCGGTAGTGCTCCCACAGGTGCTGGCACAGCCAGTTGGCGCCCATATACCAGTTGGCCCACACGGGATCACCATCTCCTACATTACCAACCGGATTGGATAATCCCCATATGTCCGCGTTGTGGTGTGCCACCCAGCCGCGCGCACCGTAAAATTCCTTCGCAGTCACCTTTCCTGTTTGGGAAAGGTCCTTGATCCACGTGAGCAGCGGCATATGCATTTCCGAGAGGTTCGTTACTTCTGCCGGCCAGTAGTTCATCTGCGTGTTGATATTGATCGTGTAGTTGGAGCTCCAAGGCGGCCGCATTTCTTTGTTCCATATGCCTTGCAGGTTCGCAGGCGGGCCCGCAGGCACGCCCGGTAGTGCGGGGCGCGAGGATGAAATCAGCAAATACCTTCCGTATTGGTAGTAAAGCACTTCCAGTTTCGGATCATAATCGCCTTTTGAATAGGCCATCAGGCGCTCGTCCGATGCGAGTTTCAGATTGGGGTTGGCAGGTGAGCGATCCGCCAGCTCGAACTTAACACGGTTGAAATAGGTGTGATAATCAAGTTCGTGGCGGCTTTTAAGATCGGCGTACGACCTGGCTAATGCCTTGTCCAGGTAGCCTTTGGCCAGCGCTTTCTCGTCTTTGCCGTCTTTGTCGGGGCATTTATCAAAGCCGTTGAAGCTGGTGGCTGCCGAAAGGTACACAAACACTTCGCTCGCGTCTTTGACCGAAATCCCCGAGGTATCCGCCGAAATGATCCCGTCCTTGCTCACCGCTTTGATCCTGAACTGAAACCGCGTGCCATTGCAGCCATTCGGGTCATCGTAAATAATCGGCTGCTGTCCGGGTGGATTGTAATAGTTCGGATTAACGTGCGAGGGGGCTTTGCCATTTACCACGAGTTCCTTCCCGTCGGTTTCGAGCTTGTAATGCAGCCGGCTGTTGGCCGAAACCGTGAAATTGAGTTGTTTCGGTTTCGAAGCCGATATTCTCATAACCAAAATATTGTCGGGCGCCGATGTGAAAATCTCTCTTTTGTAGCTCACCCCGTCAACAGTGAAACTCGTGCTGGCCATGGAATGGTCAATATCCAGGTCGCGGTAGTAGCTGGTTGGCTTTTTGTCTTTAAAATCCTGCCTGATCTGCAAGTCACCCATCGGCATGTAGGACTCGGTGTAAAGCCCCTGCATCTTTTTCAGCAATGCATTCGCTTTCTCGTAGTCCTGCTCTTTCAAAAGCGCTTCCCGCACTTGCGGAAGGTAGGACGCCGACGCCGGGTTTACGTTCGTTTTTACCGGTCCGCCCGACCAAAGTGAGCTTTCGTTGAGTTGCAGCAGTTCCTGTTCGACGCCTCCGAAGATCATCGCACCAATATGCCCGTTCCCGACCGGCAGCGCCTCCACCCATCTGGCGGCCGGCTTTTTATACCAAAGTTTCAACCCGGCGGACTCCTGCGCGTGCGTGCTGAAACACCATAGCCCCAAAACTGAGGCCACAATCAACTTCCTGGGTAAAAAATTCATAGAGGTTTGGATAAGATAGATAGTTTTCTGGTTAAGAATGCGTGCTCAATCCAGGAACGCCATGGCTTTGATCACGTTCGTGGCAGGATCGAGCCAGCTGTTGAAGTCAGACTTGACCTCATTGAACTGAACGCGGTGGGTAATGTAGTTCGACGGGGTTATCAGGCCGCTTTTAATGCAGCTGATCACGTATTCGAAATCGGCGCGTGTGGCATTCCGGCTGCTCATCAGTGTCGCTTCCCGCTTGTGAAACTCGGGGTGGCTGAATGCAATCTCTCCCCCTTGCAGGCCCACAAGTACATATTTCCCGCCATGGGAGAGGTATTCGAACCCCTTGTTAATGGCTTTCAGGCTGCCGGTAGCGTCGACGACTATCGTGGGCATATCGCCGCCAGTGAGGCTGGCCAGTTCCCGGGCCACGTCCTGCGTTAAACCATTGATGCTGTGTTCGAGCTGGATTTTTTCCTCGCAGAACCGCAGCCGGCCGGCATGTATATCCAGGCCGATAACCTTCGCGCCCGCGATCCGGGCAAATTCCATGATCCCCAGGCCGATGGGACCCGCCCCCACAACCAGCACCGTATCGTTGGCTGTAACTCCGGCCCGGCGGATAGCATGCGCTCCGATGGCGAGCGGCTCAACCAATGCCAATTCCTCAAATGTAAGTCCTTTCGCATGAACGAGTTTGTCGGAAGGGACAGAAATGAATTCGGACATTCCACCGTCTATATGCACCCCGAATACCTTCATGCTGGTGCAGCAATTGGTTTTCCCGTTCCGGCACGCGATGCAATGCCCGCAGTTGAAGTAGGGCAGGAAAGTAACGGCTTCGCCTATGGAGAAGCCCGGCGCTCCATCCGTTGCCACGATTTCACCAGCGAGCTCATGGCCGAGTATCCTGGGATAGTTGAAAAACGGCTGCGTTCCTTCAAATGCATGCAAATCGGTGCCGCAGATGCCGATGGTTCTGATTTTTAAGATCGTGTGGTTTTCCGTGAGACCGGGAATGGCGGAGTCGTGGTACCGGAAATTCCCGGGAGTTTCGCAAACTAATGTCTTCATGATAGCCGTAAATGCGCTGATAATATTACAGTTGCCGTGTTTGATCTGTGGTTTTATAACAATACAAAGGAATTGTATTTTGATAGGAAGATTGCGCAAAACATTAACTGAATTATAAGAGATATTAACATCGTGATCACCAAACGGTGTATTTTTGGTGTATAAATATTTGTATGAAACCACAGCTACTTCGCGTCCCCAATGCGCAGGCACATTCATTCAGTGTACGTCAGGATAAAATGACGAACATCAATAACCGCTGGCATTACCATCCGGAGGTGGAGCTGATCCATTTTCACAGGGGGGCGGGAACGCAGTTTGTGGGGGATAATATCAAAAGGTTTTTTGCGGGAGATATTGTGCTGGTAGGAAGCCTTCTGCCGCATTACTGGCGATTTGACGCACCTTCGGAAGCGGAGGACGTCTCGGGTAATGTCGTTTCGACGGTCATCCACTTTATGCCGGATTTCTGGGGAGAGAAATTTCTCGACCTGAGCGAGAACAAGCCGGTTAGGCTGGTTCTGGAGAAAGCGGGCAGGGGACTGCTCCTGACCGGCCGGTTGAAGGATGAGGTCCGGCAGCAGATCGCCTGTCTGGATCACGCCGAGGGCCCTGACCGGATCATGACGCTGATGAAGATCCTATTCACCATTTATCGGTCCGAGGAGGCGGTAGTGCTATCCTCGATCGGGTACCAGAGCGTTCTGCTGGATTCGGAGAACGACCGGATCAACGATATTTATGAATACACCCTCAATAATTTCCACAAGAAGATATATCTCGAACACGTCGCCGGAATAGCGGGGTTGGTACCCAATTCGTTTTGCCGTTATTTCAAATCGCGGACCGGCAAGACCTATCTCCAGTTCCTGACGGAAATCCGGGTTGGAAATGCCTGCAAACTGCTCATGAACGACAATATCAACCTGAAAGAAGTCTGTTACGAAAGCGGTTTCGCGAATTTCAGCTGTTTTCACAGGCGGTTCAAAGAGATTACCGGCCAAAGCCCGCATCATTACCGGATTACGGTCGCAAACTGATGGCGCGTCGCTACTGCTTGCCCGCAGCGAATTGGGTGATCTGGTTTTGCTGGTAACGGGTTATCTCGTCGAGCTTTTCCGGGCCTAGTGTTTCAGCCAGCAAATCGGCGAAGCCCCTGGTGCGGTTATCTTCCAATATCTTCCCGTGCTTTTGCTCAATGGGCCCCAGCAGGTTCACCATCAGATGGGAATCCACTTTGGACATCTCGCCAAACAGCAGATAAGCCGGCAGATACAGCCGCTCATAAAGCCTGAACAACAGTTGTTTGCCCTCGGCGGTGAGCTGCACGAGCTTCGCGCGCTTGTCGGATGGATCGGCCCGTTCGGAAATGTAGCCGGCTTTTTTAAGCCGGTTGAGCATATCGATGCCGGTGGTCTGTTCGAGAAAATTATAGGTGATGATGTCGATTTTGCGGGCCTCTCCCTGATGGAAGATGGCATTCAGGCAATAGAACCATTCGAGCTCCACGTCCTCTCCTTCTTTCAATGCCAGTTTGGAATAGGCAGTCAGCATGGCGCCCAGCCGGCCGATCAGCTTGGCAACGGTGGATGTCATGTCCGGCGGTTCGATGCCGGCAAAAAGGCCCTCGCCCGACCCTTTTGTTTCCGTCATCGCCAGGTAGTGACGGCAGAAACCGGCCACAGTAGCATCCGGATGCGTTTCCTGGTAGCTATCCCATTCACTGATCAATTCGACAACTGGCTTCATAATGGATCGTTTTTGCTGTAAATGTAAATAAAATAGTCGGTTTCGTTGTTTATATATCTAATCCGATATAATTTTGCCTATACAACAACTGAACCGATATATTTTAAATGGAAATTTCACTTGAAACCTCGCCCGCTAATCGTGAGGCGGCGAACATGTCCTTGTTAATCACCACGGTAGCTTATCTGCTGCTCAACGGAGCCCAGTTATTTGAAACGGCCGTGCTGGTGCCGGTCTGGACGGCCGCACCGCCAGCGTCGCTGCATTTATTTCACGGGCCTTATGGATTGGACTTTAAGGCTTTCTGGATCGTCGCTCACTCCCTGCATGAAGTAACGTTTCTGGCAGCCCTCATTTTGAATTGGAAAATACCGGCCCGGCGAAAGGCGCTACTCGCTGTTTTCGTGGCACATATCGTCGTGCGGGCATGGACGCTGCTGTATTTTGCTCCGGTGATTATTTCTTTTCAGCAAATACCAGCCGCGGACACCGTCGATCAGATGCTCGTGCAAAAGGCTGCGCGCTGGCGCGAGATGAACCTGGTCCGTGTAGCGGCATTTATGGTTCTTTCTCTGGTACTTATTCCGCTTAACCGGAGGGCGAAATTCGCCGGTAATGCGGTTCCACAAGCATAGCCGCTTGCGATAGCTTAACATATCCATATCATGAAAGCAATTATCATTGGTTGCGGGATAGCCGGCCCCGCTATGGCGCTGGCGCTGCAAAAGATAGGCGTGCAGGCCGTTATTTATGAGGCGAGGGAAGCGGCCGACGATACCCGCGGCGCATTTCTGGGTATTTCGCCAAATGGGCTGAATATTTTGAAGGAATACGTCACGCCCGACGAGATCATGACGGATTATACGCCCGGCAAGATCCGGTTTTTTAATGCGCGCAACAAGGCCATCGGGGTTATCGACAATGCGGAGCAGGTGTCGCGTTACGGTAGCGAGACGATCCAGGTGAAACGGGGCTTGCTCAACGGCTCCTTGCGGCGGGCCGCTCAGCGGGCCGGCATAACGATCGAATTTGGTAAGCGGCTCGTAGCCATCGGGCAGCGCGAGGGCACGGTGACGGTCTCTTTTGCGGATGGCTCCACCGCCGAAGGCGATTTGCTGATCGGCTGCGACGGCATTCATTCTGCCGTACGCCGGGCGGTTTTCCCCGACGCGCCGGAACCCGAGTACAAAGGTCTGCTGTCGACGGGCGGATTCACCCGGCTCGATGATTTTACCCTTCCGGCCGACGCCATTCGCATGACGTTCGGGGAGCGGGGATTCTTCGGGTATGCGGTTTCCACCCGCGGGGAAATCTGGTGGTTTAATAACATTGCGCAAACAACTGCACCCCTGCGGCATGAGTTGGACCAGTCGGAACTGGCGGATTTGAAGAAGCGGTTGGTGGCGCTGCACAAGAATGACCCTGAACCCATTGTCTCGATTATCGAGCGGGCCCATTCCATCGAGATTTATCCGATTTACGATATACCGTTTCTGGACCAGTGGCATCAGGGCAAAGTGTGTCTGATCGGCGACGCGGCGCACGCCACCGCTCCGCATATCGGGCAGGGGGCATCCCTGGCGCTGGAAGATACGCTGGTGCTGGCCCGGTGCATCCGCGACTGTGCCGATTTGCAGGCAGCATTTACCCGTTTCCAGTCGCTGCGCCAGGCACGGGTGCAGGCGATCATCCGGCAGGCACGCA
This sequence comes from Dyadobacter fermentans, assembly GCF_019924045.1. Lineage (GTDB taxonomy): Bacteria > Bacteroidota > Bacteroidia > Cytophagales > Spirosomataceae > Dyadobacter > Dyadobacter fermentans_A. The sequence continues at coordinate 368,786 of NZ_JAHXBN010000007.1, forward strand.
AAGTTGGGGATACCAAGACCGTCCCCAACCGCTTTCAGCAATTTTTCCGGGATTTGCTGCTTCCATTTTTCGTAAAGCTGGAAGCCCGGAAAATGGACTGGGTGTACGGCTACCGGGTCGATTGGCATAAGAAGCTGATTTAATTCTGTTCTAACGCTGAAAAGCCATGAAAACCTACTTGATCAATAGTGTGATTGTTCTGCTGTGCGGTGTGGCCGGGGGAATCGGCTCGTGTGATGTCGGTAATATGGCGCCTATCGCCAATACCGCCACGCTATCGCCCAAACTATCCGATTACGGGATATTTCCGGATGGGTCGATCGAACGGCCGGCCGCCGGTTTTCACAGGTACGACCTGGCTACCCAGCTTTTTACGGATTATGCGGAAAAACAGCGCTTGCTCCATTTACCGGAAGGGGCGCGATTTTCCTTTGATCCATTCGGCAATGCCGTTTTTCCCGATAGTTCGATCCTGGTCAAGACATTCTTTTATTATCCTGACAAACGAAAGCCTGCCGCCGGTAAGCAACTGATCGAAACCCGGATTCTGATAAAGGTCAAAGGGCAATGGAATGTGGGGACCTACCAATGGAATGCCGCCCAAACCGATGCATTTTTATTAGAAAACGGGGCGGACGAAACGGTGAGCTGGGTGAATGAGCAGGGTCTCCGGAAAACATTGCGTTACCACATTCCATCTAATGAAGAATGTTCCTCCTGCCATCGTTCAGGCCGCTCCATTACGCCCATCGGCCCGAAAGCACGAAATCTGAACCTAACTCTGACGAACCATCCGAATCGCGAAAACCAGCTTCTGCATTTCCGGCGGTCCGGTCTGCTGACGTTACAACCCAACGATCTGCTCGCGCCTCTGCCCGGTTGGCAGGATTCTTCCGTTGCCCTGGATCAACGGGCACGTGCATACCTGGACGTCAACTGTGCGCATTGCCACTCGTCCGTTGGTTTTGCCGAAAGTACCCGGTTATTTTTGGGCTATGAGGTTCCATTTTCAGCCACGCGAATAGGAGCCCGAAAAGATCATATCCTACACCGGACACAGTCGACAAACGCCAACATCCGCATGCCGCAATTAGGCACAACCGTACCCGATTCTGCGGGGGTAGCGTTGATCAAGGCCTATATTCAATCCTTATAAGTGATTAGCCGGGAATTTGCCTTGCAAAAAGGATAAAATCTGTTCCGGGTGGCGTCATACCCAGCCCGCGTATCAGATTGACGATCTGTCCCCGGTGATAGGTGGAATGATTCACGATATGCGTGAGCACATCAGCGAGGTTATCGAGGTACGGATCCCCGGCCATGTTTTTGTAGGCCAGTTTGGTCTGACAGTCGTCGTCCTGCAATTCGCTCAGGTGCGAGAGCCAGAGCGCCCCGTTCTCCGCGAGCTGTGCGGCGATGGCCGGAGGTTGCAGCGGTGTCCAAAGCGGGACGTCGTTCTGCTGCCCTATCACCCTGAAATACCAGTTTCGTTGCGCGTGTGCGAGATGAGAGGCAATTCGCAATACCTGCTCGTCCTGTATGTCGTTGGCTGAAATGAAGTCGGCAATAACCTTGTTTGCCCAGTTGTTGAAGGTGAAGAAACGAGTGAAGAACGCTTTCATTGCTGCTGGTTATTGAAGAAAGGAAACGCCGTAAGATACTGTACTTCCCTCGTTGCGACAATTTTTGAGGGTGTTGTGTATATTTTTGTAAAGTATACTTTACTTTTAGTAAACTGTATATTACATTGCAGTCGACTAAACTTTTATAATATGGCACTATCACGTTCAGCGAGGTATCGGGCAGTCGGGGTTTTCCTGGCCATTACCGGGTTTTTGGGCTTATGGGTTGCGTCCTGGGAAGGGCTGATCAACGTTTATCGGATTATTTTGCCAGCCTACACACTGCCTGACGGCGCTTATCCGTATCCTGCCAATTTTTGGGACGTCAATGCGGTATTCGGAATGGTGTCGGCGTGCATGCTTACGATTGGGGCCGCCCTGGTGTTTCTGGCAAAGGAGCCGGACGAATATCTATACAAGATCCGGCTGGAATCCATTCAGTTTGCGGTAATGGCGCAGTTTCTGGTAGGACTGATCGCCTTTGCGTATTTCTATTTTACACCCGGTTATCAAATGGAAAATACATTTCAGGGCATTCTGGGGATTGCCAGTGGCACTTTCCTGGTGACTTACACGCTTCGTTATTACGCGAGTATCTATTTCAATGCGGAACAGGATTGAGTGCCCGGGATATGAAACTGGAAAATACCTTGCGTGTAGAGCGTGCCGTTAGGCGTATGACGCAGGCCGAGCTGGCCGAGCGCGTGGATGTGTCGCGTCAGGCGATCAACGCGATCGAAACCGGGAAGTTCATCCCCTCCGCGGTGCTGGCGATCAAATTGGCGCGGGTTTTCGGCAAGCCTGTCGAAGAGATATTTATCCTGTCGGAAGAGCCAAGCCCGGTGGGAGTGGAGATTTAAGCATACTTATTAATCATTTATCAGCCATGAAAATATGCTTTGTATGGTGCCTTGTCGTGCTTTTTTCTGTGCACCTGGCCTCCGCCGGGCGTGTGGAGCTACGAGGGCACGCCCGCAATGCAGCGGAGGAAAACCTTCAATGTACGGTTGTATCAAACAACCTCGCCAGCAATCCGGTAAGGGTGGTCATCCCGATGAAGGGCGGGGATTTCAGTTATCAGTTTGATATAACGGAGTCTACATTTCTCAGTTTCAGCGACGGCACCAACTATTTTGGCGGGTTTGTCGAGCCAGGCGACAGTATTGTTGTCAACTACGACCGGCTGGATTTTGCGAACAGCATTTCTTTTACGGGAAAAGGCAGGGAGAAATTCGCGATCGTGCATTCGATGATGGATTTCAAGCGCATGGCACGCACTATTGCAGCAGCCGCGAAGGGACGTAGGTATCCCGTGGATGATATGTTTGCCGCAATCGATAGTCTGAGGGAGGATATTCATCAGCGAATCGACCTCGCCGCTAAATCGATGAGTGCGGAAAGTTACAATCGATTGCTTGGGGCGCTGGCAGCTACGGAGCGACAAGCAAAGCAAAGTGGCCTGGTTGCGGTTTTCGGGGATTCTTACAGTAACATTATGGCCAACCACCGGGAAAAGCTGAGTGACGCGTCCATAGTGCAAATGAAGAAGTTACTGGAGTACGACGAGGCATTTTATGATTCCAGGTTCTACGTCGATGCAGTCAAGAGCCTCGCTTCTATGCATTTGGAAGATAACATTCGACCCATTACTAACAATTTCGAGGAGCGGAAGTATCAGCTACTGGTCGAAATGCTGCCTCAGAAGTTGCGTACGCCTGTTCTGTTCATGACCCTCAAATGGGATATCACGACGGCTCCGGGCGAATTGAATGCGCGCGTAGTGCAGCGCGCCGCTGAACTACTTCCCGATAGTCAGTTGAAACGGCATATTCTGGATTTGTTGACCGCCAGGAACATGCTCAGGGCGGGGGACAAGGCGCCGGAGTTTTCGGTGCAGAATCTGTCGGGAGAAAAAATCGACCTTGCTTCTTTCCGAGGCAAGACTGTGTACCTCGATTTCTGGTTTGCCAGCTGTGGGCCGTGCCATGCGCTTTTTAAATCCATTGCGCCAGTCAAGAAACACTTTGAGCATGACGAGCGGGTGGTATTTTTAACCGTGTCGGTGGACAATGAAATGACCTGGAAGAGATCAATCTCGAAATTCGGGGTGAAGGGGTACCATGCTTTTACGGAAAATAAGTTGCGTGAGCACCCGATTATCCAATCGTATAATGTGACTGTCTATCCTACAACCTATATTATTGATCCTGCCGGCCGCATTCATGCGATTCAGGCCGCAAACAATCCGGATGTGCTCAGAAAGCAGATCGAAGAAGCCATCGCTGCTACTTCCTCAGGCCATAACCGATAATCTTACGGATCCTGCGCACACCCTTGTCGATTACCCGGTAATCGACAAGTTCTCCGTTGTTTTGAAGGTAATCGTAATCGGTTTGTACATCCATTACCAAACCCACGCCGTCGGCATAATACTTATATCCCAAACGATATAGCAATACCCCGGTCGTGTCCACACGCTCGGTGACTTTTAAGGTAGTTGAAAAATAAAGGGAATCCACTTGCACCGGCTGATCCAGGTTTTCATAATAAGACAAATGGCCATATCGCGGATCTTCATCATTGATGGAGAAATGCTGAAATGCATCCCATTTAGCAGCCGGGCTGTAAGGAAATACCAGGTAGGTAATCAATTCATTATCCTTATTCTGTAATACCTTATCGATAGAAACAAAGGCTTTGTATTCTTTTGTTTTTTGCCAGTAATCGGTTGGTTTTGTCCGGATTGAATACGAGATCTGGCATTCTGAAACACCGTTCGAATCCGTTTTGGAATAGGTTATTTCCTCTTTTTCAAACCAGCTGGCAGTTTTCGGTTCTTTGTTTCCGGTGGAATAAATGGCTTCGTCGACTGCGTAAATGCGGTAAGAGCCAGTGGTTATCGGGAAATAGGTTGGGACGGGTACGTACTCCTCCGACTTTTCGCAAGCGATGAGAAAGAGCATCATGATCCCGGCAATGTACCGGATGAATTGTGAATGGCGGAAAGGAAATACCGTAGATTTAATGAACACAGGCAGCGTGGTTTGAATTTAAAATGTAACGGTGAAATTTTGTTTTTGTTATGGAAATAAAATTAGATTGCGACCGGTATTTGTTATTTTAATTAAATAAAAACCAGACCCTTGAAACTGTTTTGGACGATTAGTACGCTGGTGTTATTGGGAATGGGGTCCTGTCGGGTCCGGTCTGATGTAACGTCCGTCGAAATTGAATGCAGTGAATGCATCGGCAAAACGGTTGAAATAACATCACCCGATTTATTGGAGCCGAAAAATATCCAAATAGCAAAAGGCCGGTTCGATTCAAATGGAAAGGTTACGCTTCAATTTAATATTCCCAATGACCGTTATCTGGCGTTTGGAATTGACAGTGTCGATCGTCGGGCCATGTATTTTTTTGCCGGTGAAAAAACCGAAATCGTCTATGCAGGTAAAATCCCTCGCTTCAAAGGTGCGAATAATCATTTTTATCAATACCTGGCTGATTTTAAGCTGATTGTGGATAGTCTCTACGCCCTGAGAGAACAACGCATTACGAGTGGGCGCAGGATTCCGGAAGAAGAAAATGCAGCGTTTCGGGAAGAGGCCCGCCTGCCTGTCAGGCGCTATGAAAGCCGCGTGAAAGCAGATAACGACTTGACGCCTAAGCATAAGGAAGTGCTTGTTTTTGGCGCGCAAAATTTCAGCAAGTCGTTTGATGGATCGCTCGGAGTGGTTACCGACGACGCAACCTACGAGCATTGGCGAAGGAATGGGAATGAGGCCAATGGCTATGCCCCGGACTTTTTTAAAACGACACCCGTGGCCTCGCAAGGCGTTTTCGATGGCTATTTCTACTTCGATTTGGTCAATTCGGAACTCTTGCAAAACCTCTGGCGCCCAATTGAATTTCACCTGGACGAGTCCGGGGCTGACTATGACGATGGGACGATCGGACTACGCTGCGCAGAGGTAATCACCAGGTCCGGCTTTCCTGAACCCTTTTCCGAGCTGCTTCTGGCGAAAAACTTGTACCACTGCCTGCGTCAGACGGCCGTTACGCCGTCCGTGGCTGAATTGTACGACCAGTTCACGAAGCATTTCCCGCGCTCTGCGTTCGCGCCAGCGCTGAAACGCCAGTTTGCCGAATCGAAATCGCTCAGCAGCGGAGAGCCTGCCAAGGAAATTTATGGTTTTAGAGAAGATGGCAGGCGGTTTCGATTGTCAGAATTGAAAGGGAAAGTCGTTTACGTTGATTTCTGGGCAACCTGGTGTGGGCCCTGCATCGAACAATTCCCTCATTCCAGGAAGCTGATCCAGCAGTTTACGAACGACGACGGGATTGTGTTCTTGTTTGTGTCCTTTGACAGGGATGCCCGGAAATGGAAGGAGTTTCTGAGATCGAAAAAAATGAAGGGCATTCATGTGATTGCGGACAGAAACAGCCCTTCCGTAGCAGATGCATACCGCGTTACGGCCATCCCGCATTACCTGTTAATAGACCATCTCGGCAATATAAAGTCGGCATACGCCATGTCCCCTTCGCAGCCGGAAACGGGTGCAACTATCACCGGGATGTTGGCCGCCCGCCGTGCCGGCGCTCATTTGCCGGCAGCTAATTCAAGCGCTTTTTGAAGCGGGGGATCTCTTTGCGCGAGGGCATCCGAAATGGACGGGACAACGGGATATTCGGGAAGAATGCCGCGACCCGGCTCGCGGGCAGGTTTCACGGCGTTCGAATACCGGATAGTGGGTACCGCGACCTGCAAACCCGAATGCGGAAGACCGACCCTGACTGAACCACCCGAATTGTTACCCTCGTAACCCCCGCCGGTTTCTTCTCCGATGAAAACGGCTCTTGCATTGCTTTTGGCAATGGCGCAAAAGTCGGCGGCGGTGGAGAATGTCCTGCCGTCTGTCAGCACATACACATTCCCCTGAAAATGTAACCCGGCAGGTTGCTGCACGGCCAGGCCGGGGTGGTCGTCGGCCGTCATCACCGGCTTGGACAGCGACCGCAAAGCCGAGAAATAGCGGAATGGCTCGCCGGTCAGATAAGCGTACAGCAATGCACCGTACACATCGTCACCGCCTCCGTTTCCACGCAAATCGATGATCAGGTTTTTTATCTGTTTCTGGCGCAACGCTCCGAATGTTGTTTCCAGAAAAGCGGGAAAATCCTGGCCCGCACTCATGATTCGTTGCTTGCTGAATGTGCGGATCGTTAGCAAGGCCTTTGATTGGCCAGGGTAGGCGATGTCGAGCGGCCTGGTGTTGTTTCCGGTTTTGTATGCAGGGCACCCCGTGTTTTCAAAGCGTGCGGGTTCCAGGGTAATCCCGCGTGGCTGGCCTTCGGGCGTGACCAGCTGTATGTTATAGCTCGTTTTGGGGCCATAAATGAAGTTGTAAAGGAAGAGGAATGCATCGTTGTTCAAGGTCGCATTCTTTTTAGTTTGGATTTTGCCGTCGGACGGGAGGTATTGCAAAAGTCTGCGGTGGATCTGAGCCAGGGATACTCCGTCTATCGACAAAATTTCGGCCCCGGCGGGCACATTTTCGTTCCTGCTGCAAAGCACAAATGCATGATCGCCGGAAAACCAGACTTTCAGCGGGAACATTGGCACGGACGCGGCATACCTTTCCATGATTTCGCCAGGTAAGCTGCCGCTGGTATGCCCGCATTCCAGCGCGCTGACGGCAAACCGGACCAGATTTCCGAACCCAATCAGCGTCATCGGGGCATTGATGGCGGCCTCGCAGCTGTCGAGCAGCCGGTTGAGCGACCCGCGGGACCGGTAACGGTACATATCCGGATGGTTTTCGGCGAGTATTTTCCGAAAGGCCTGAAAATCTTCCCGGAGCAGCGAGGCGTTCAAAGGCTGGTTGAAATCGGTTTGAGGCGTAACCTGGCCGCTCGTGGTGGTTATAATGCATAGCATGGTAAGGGCAATAAGGATCCCCTCCCAGCGAATGGGTATTTTTGGGAAATGCATAATAGGTTGATTTAGAATTTTCTAGTTGCTGTATTTTTTCAGGAAGAAATAATAGCCGGCAAAGCTGCCCGCAAGGCTAAGTGATAGTGCTGCAAGTGCCGCCCAAGGCACGAGATCCGTGAGTGCTATGATGGTAGAACCCACCGCTATACCCACAAAAATGGCTAGCCATTTGACGCAGGTTTGCAAGTTCTGACGGCGGTCCGGCTGCAACAGGAGGGTTGCAAGTTCTTCACTCGCACCCGATTCCAGTACTTTTTCTCGGAGCCGGTACCGAAAATACCGCCGGGCGAGTTCCAGCAGGAAAGCCAGTATTAATACCACCAGTAATACGGTTACACCCAATGCCACCTGGTCGCGATCGACGTAGGTATTTGTCATCGCCTGTGCGCTCGCGGGGGTGAACAGGGAAGCGAGGGAAATGACTGATAATATCTTTTTCATGTTTGATAGCCGTTTGTGGATTAGACTGCCGCACCCGGGAAATGTTGCAAATTTTCCGGAACATCGAGCCGACGAATTTTGGTGACGTACTCGCTCCATAGGTTGGTCAGCAGGAAAGCAAAAAGTAAGCAGCTGGCTGTGCCGTAGCTGAGGACATCGCTCTTCCCGAGCAGGTCATTCAGCAGCCTCGTATTCAGATAACAAAACAACCCAATCGCCGCGAGCACACCCACGAGCGACACGCACACGATGAATGCCCGCTCCGGAGCATGACTGCGCTTTCGCGCCGGAAGCTGCGCGAGCACGGCCTTTGTGAGGTCGAAATCAAACGCTTCCGCCGGTAATACGGACATGCCGTGGGCCATTTTTTGATAGAATGCGACCCGCCGCGCGCAATGCGGGCATTGTGCGATATGTGTTGCCGCAGCAAAGCCGGAGTTTCCCGCATCCAGCGCATGTTGCTGAATTTCAATGTCTGATAAATGATCTGCTGTGTTCATAAACCCTTGTTGTAAATCATTTGTATTCGCTCCCTTAATATTTTTCGTGCCCTGAACAGGTAACTCTTAACCGTGCCCTCGGGTAAGGCCACGATCTGCGCGATCTCCGAATAGCTCAGCTCCTGATGATGGTAGAGGGTGATCAGCAGCTTGTATAAGGCAGGGAGTTTTTCAATTTCCGATTCGAGCAGGCTGTTCAATTCGACGCCTATGAGATTTTCCTCTAAGTCGTGCGCATCGGGATAATCTTGCGGATATTCGCCTTCCCGGTTGGCTGGTGCGGGACGCTCGTTTCCAATGGGCGAGGCCTTATTTTTTTCCAGCTGGTTAATGCAGGTATTGTAAGCGATCCTTGCAATCCAGGTGGAGAGTTTGGATTGAAAACGGAAGCTATCCAGCTTTTGAAAGACTTTCAGGTAAATGTCCTGGGCAATATCCCGCCGCTGCTCCCGGTCGGGGATCATCTTGAACACGATCTGCGCGACGAGCCCTTCGGTGTCCCTGATAATGGTTCCGAATGCCCTTGTGTTGCCACTGAGCACCCGTTCCACCAGAACGCGGTCGGTCGGCTTATGATGTTCTTTCTGATCCATTGCTACTGATTGGACAGCCATGGTCTTTAAAAGTTGCAAAATTGCCAGAGTTCTATCGCCTGGCGGATTCTTTCTGCAAAAAATGAGTATATACCGCCGCCCCTTTCCGGTTCAGGTGGTGCGCGTCGAACAGGTTTTCGGGTTTGAAAAGCGCATCGAACAAGGGTTGTTCCGGCAGCCGGATCAGATTTTCCTCCGGCAGAAACGGCGCTACCTGCGATAATATCAGCTGCTCATCGCGGGTCATGTTATTGGGATAATAAAAAATCACTTTCCTGCCTAGCTGTGCGGCGCGGGCGATCAGTTGGCTGATCCGGGAGATGTAATAGGTATTTCGTTGCGTTTGCGGGTGAACCGTCAGCATTTGCACGGTAGCACTTTTGTTAGCCAAGACCCGGTCGCTCGTTTTGGAAAGAGCCGCCGTAACGGACTGGTAACCATTGGGCAGCAGGTTTGCGCCGCCTTCGATCGGATCGGTGCCGGGATTGAGCGCCTTCTTGGCGGACAGTACTTGCGGGGCAATGGACACCATTTGGAATAATGTCGTATTGAGGCCCGCCAGGAAGCTGCTGGTTTTATCCTGCAAACCGATGTAGGGGCAGTCGGCCAGCACACGCGCCCGGAAAATGGCATCCTGAATCACCTGCTGCGGCGGCAACGCCACGGTGCTGTAATCGAGCGCGCTTAGTTCGATGTAGATTGTTTTGACGGCCGGATTCGACGAGAGCATATCCTCTGCGATTTGAATGGAACTGTACGGCGAGAGGCTGAATATGCCGAAATTATAACTCCGCGTTTTCTGCCGGTTCAATGCATCGAAAAGCGCCGGGTCGATTCCGTACTGGGTTCGGCTGGTACCGATGAAAACGGTATTCGGCTTGAACGCGCGGCAAAGCTGCTCTCTTGCCGGGATGTCGCGCCGTGGGTCGGTGTAAAACTGCGCGACGATCAGCGTCACCACGACCTTGAAGGCGACAAGGAGCAGGAGCCATTTGGTGATTTTGACGATCATGATGCCGGGCGTCGGGTAATGGTTAATCAAAACTGGATGTAGTAAAAATTGCCTACCGACGGCCTTCCGAATATCAGCACGAGCTGAACGAGCAGGAGCACCGACAATGTCCGGTACAACGTGCTTTTCTTCAGCATATAGGAAGCAATATCCTCTTTCTCGCCCATTTTATAGTTGAAAAAATCCATCACGAGAAACAATGCGACGGTCAGCAACAAGCTGGATGTCAGCAATGAGGTGCTGCCGGACCGGAACCCGAACATGCTGCTGTACAGCTGCACGCCGCTGCTCAGTTCCGCGGCACGGAACCAACCCATGATGAGGGTGCCGGTGAGGAGCCTCACGATCACACGCCATACGTAATAAGCCTGCGTGCCGGTAGGAAAGTGGAGTTTGGCATAGAACCGCTGCCAGAAACCTTTCGTACGCATTTCGAAATTGATATAGGCCCATTGCAGCGCGCCCCAGATCACGAACGACCAGCTTGGCCCGTGCCAGAGCCCGGTGATGATGAAGGTCAGCAGGCGGTTGAATTCGAGCCGTTTCTGGCTGGTGACCCCTTTGCTGATGTTGAAAAAGATATAGTCGCGGAACCAGGACGTGACCGTGATGTTCCAGGCACTCCACGATTCCGTCCGCGACGGGGTGAAATAGTAGCGGTTCGAAAAGTTCTTGCTAAGCCGGATCCCCAGCAGCCTGGCCGAGCCGGTAGCGATGTCGCAGTAGCCCGAAAAATCGCAGTAGAGCTGCACGGAAAACAGCAGAATGGCCAGCGTGACGGAAATACCGGTATACGCATCCGGCCGGTCGAAAACAGGGCTCGTAATGTCGGCAAGCCTGGCGGCGAGGACGATTTTTTTAAATAAGCCCCAGATAATGAAGTAAATGCCGGCTTTGATGTTCTCCGCCTCATACGGTTTCGGGGCCCTGAGCTGCGGGACGAGCTGGCGCGTACGTTCCAGCGGGCCTGCCAGCAATGTGGGGAAAAAACCGAGGTAGATCATCAGATAACCGAGGTGGTTCTCCGGCTTGATGTACCGGCGGTAGACGTCGTAGAGGTATCCGATGATCAGGAATGTGTAATAGGAAATACCGATGGGCGCGATCCAGTTGAGCGCTACCAGCGACATCGAATTATGAACCGGTACCAGGTATTTGAAAAACAAAAGCGGCGAAAGGCAGATCACGATCGAGAGCGACAGCAACGCTTTCCGATGCTTTTTGGAATGGGCCTGGTTGGCCAGTGCCTTCCCGGATGCATAGCAGATCAGGACGAGGACGAGCCACACAACCAGGTATTTTCCACTCCAGCTGAGATTGAATAACACGCTGGCGGCCAGCAGAAAAAACCATTTTTTGGCCTCCGGTACTTTATAATAGGCGGCAACAACGAGGGCTAGTAGAAGTAAATAGGAGAAATCCGTGAATTTGACCATGCCCCTTTATTTTAAGAGCACGGGTAAACGCTTGTATCCTCTGAAAAAGATTTTGGAATCCCATTCAGGGCTTTTGGTCGGGTGCAAACGGATATCAGGGAACGCGGCCATGAAACGGGGAAGGAACTTCTGCATTTCGAACCTGGATAGCCGTGCACCGAGGCAATGATGCATCCCAAAGCCGAAACCGATATGCGGGTTAGGCTTGCGGGTGGGCATGAACGTATCCGGGTTTTGAAAAACGGACGGATCACGGTTGGCGGAAGCCAGGCCCAGCAGCACGGTTTGGCCTTTTCTGAGTTTCAATCCTTCAAATTCCATACTGTGTGCCACCTGCCGCGGGATCCAGTTCACAGGGCTTACGTAGCGGATCAGTTCTTCCACGGCGATGGCGCATTCATTGTGGGCGTTCCAGTTGATCACTTGGTCGCGGTTTTCGATCAAAGCGCCGATGCTTTTGGTCAGCAGCAGGGTAGTGGTTTCCGTGGCGGCATTGACCAGGAACTCCCAGGTGCCGATCAGCTGCGAGGCCCTGTCGCTCCCCATGACCTCTCGCATTTCGAGCAGCAGGCTGTTGGTGGCCTCGGCTTCCTGGCGGGTGAACGTCCCGGAAAGATATCCGTGAAACTCCCGCGACATCGCCGCACATTCCATCAACTCGGTGACGGACAGTGTTTTTTCGAAAATAAAGGTGATGACGTAGGAAAACTTCTGGATGAAATCGTAATCCGCTTTTTCCAGATGGATAATCTTGCTGATGATCAGAAAGCTGAATTGGCGCGCCATTTCCACGATGTCTGCTTCTTCTTTTCCATCGAGCCCGGCGATAATCTCCCGGATCGCGTCGAGCGTGATCTTCTCGTAATCGGCCTGGTAAAACTTCTGGTTTACGAAACGGCGGTGCTCTGCATGCTTTTCGCCATTCATGAACAATAGCCAGTACCGGAGACTTTCGCCGAATTCCAGCAGGCCGGGGTCGTTGTTCGAGAGGGCTGACACGATTTTGAACCTTTCGGTAAAGTCGAAGTTCTTGAAGTTCTCCGAATCGGACAGGATTTTTTTCACGTTGGCGTAATCCATCGCCACCAGGTCGCCGAACATATTGAAATGAAGCGGGTCCGACTGGCGTATGTCGGCGATGAGCCCGGAATAGTTTTGATTGACCTCGGTTTTCGACGACCAGATCGACGTCGCAGACATGAGCGGGGTTTGCATGACGGAAATGGGGTTTTATATTTCCTGGTTTTCTGCAATCCATTGGCTGGTGGCCGCGATGGTGCGCATCTCCCAAAAAATGGAAGGGCTTAATTCCATCCCGATGTATTCTTCCAGCTCTGTTGTAATGTTGACGAGGATGAGGGAATCTAACCGAAAATTAACAATGTCGGTATCGAGTGCTGCTTCGGAAGGATCTATTTCCGCGTGTTTTGAAATGTTTGCGACGATCCACTCGGAGATTTCAGTAAAAGTCTTGGGCATGAAGGCGTCAAGTAGGGTGTACAAATGGTAATAATTGAGTAATGTACTATCAAAAATCGGGCAAAAAAAGCCGTGATGCCGGATATTGTAATTTTGACGCTAATAAAGTTAGTAACCGGTAAAAGACTTGTTTTCCCTGCTGTACGCACCTTTTTGAACCACCGTTTAATAATCCAGCCACGCTTTCAGCACATTTGCCTTTTCGCGGCTTACAAGAATTTCTACTTCCGGATGATTACGGATATCGATTTTAAGTTTCCCGTTGAAATGATGGTGGATGCGGGCAATGGCATCGATGTGAATGATAAACTGGCGGTTGGCACGGAAAAACTCCTTCGGGTTGAGCTGCTGTTCAAGTTCTTCCATCGTCTGTACCAGCACTTCTTCGGAACCATCCGCTAGATAGGCGCGTGTGATCTTGAATTCGGAGTGAAAATAAATCACGTCGCTCACGAGCACCGTTTTGTACCCGTCTTTGAAAGGCAGCAGAAACCGGCTCCGGAATTCCTTCGGCTGAACGAAGTTCAGCAGCCCTTCCAACGAACTGAAGTCGAGCCGGCGGGTCAGTTTTTCGGCTTCGGCGAATGCATTTTCCAGTTCGTCCTGCTCTACGGGTTTCAGCAGGTAGTCGATGCTGTTGTATTTGAATGCCCGCACGGCATATTCGTCGTAGGCAGTCGTGAAAATGACGGGGCATTCGATCCGTACCTTTTCAAAGATCTCGAAACTCAGGCCGTCGGAGAGCCGCACGTCGATCATCACGAGGTCCGGGTGCGGGTGTTGGCCGAGCCATTCTACGGTTTCGGTAATGCTTTCGAGCACGCCCACGATTTCGGCTTTGGGCCGGATGGCCTTGATCAACCTGCGCAGGCGGTCGGCATTGGGCTTTTCGTCCTCGACGATCAGAATGGTATCAATCATATTTTTATCAATGGGATAATCACTTTGAATGTACGTTCGTCGGTTTCAATGACGGGCTGGCGATGGGAGAGGAGATTGAACCTTCTCACAATATTCGCTATTCCGATCCCCGACGACTGAATTGGCTTTTCGAGCGGCAGCAGCGTGTTTTCGACGATCAGTTCCTTGTCCTCGTTGCTGAAAATCCGCACGACAAGGGGTTCTTTTTTGCTGGTGCGGTTGTGCTTCAATGCATTTTCCACGAGCAGTTGCAGCGTCAGCGGCGGCATCAGCAAATGGCGGTGTGCGGGGGCGACGTCGATTTCAAATAATACTCCTTCCCCGAAACGGTGTTCGATCAGGAACATGTACGAGTTGAGGAATTTCAGTTCGTCTTCCAGCGGGATCACATCTTTTTTGGAATTAACCAGCATATAGCGGTAAATGCGCGAGAAATTCTCGGCATACTCATAACCCAGCTGCTGGCCTTCGAGGATCAGTTCCGAAAGCACGCTGAGGTTGTTGAATACGAAATGCGGGTCGATCTGTAATTTGAGCGATTGCAATTCCGCTTCCATCGCGGCCTGGTTAAGCTGCGCCACCTGGATGGCCTCATTGCGCCAGTTCATGATCAGGTAGTTGCCGATGTTGATACCCATGATCATGATCGCGATGATGGTGCTCACCACCATCCACTGGATAATACCCCGCGTTTCTTCGATCGTTAGCCCCGATTCGAGGAGCAGCAGCTGTTTTTCATCGGAAAGGTAAATGAATGCGATGTTGATCAGCAGGTTGAGCAGCAGTACGGCAATCAGGTTGAAACAGGTTTCGAGGATGAGCCGCTTGCCGGGGTGTTCCTTCCAGGACATCAGCCTGTTGAGCCGCATACCGATGGCGATGTTGATCTCGGAGATCGAAAGGCAGTAGAGGAAAGAGACCAGCCAGTCGCCGAGAATGACGAGTGGTTCGCGTTCGAAATAATGCTGCCAGTATGCCGCGAAAGGATCCAGGATGTAGGATACCAGGTACGACGCGAGGAATGCGAGCACCGCCACCAGGATGCGTATCCCTTTATTGTTCAAAAAATAGGCGTCTCTTCCGTTGGCCATTCCATGTGTCAGGTTTGCATTTGAAATGCGCTTCCAGCCTTTAACCAAGGGCAGCTTGCATTATTTCACTACAAAAATAAAACGCGCCGGCCGATACCTGCCGAAAATTGATCCAATGCGTGGAAATCGGGTACCGAACCGCACGAGCACGGGACTGAAACGGCGCCGGCCCGCGCCTCGGATATCCCGCCCGGATTCGGTAGGGCCATTCTTCGTTTCGGTCGCGAAAATCAACGGTTCGGTCAGTTTAAACCGGCCTCGGGCACGAAATCTCCATTTTTTTGCACCAAAATCAACTTCTAAAAATGACACAGGGATTCATGTTAAGCCGTGAAAAAACAAGACAGGCTCTGCTCATCGGACTGGTCGCGTGGGTATCGTCCTGCGGACCGAAACAGGAGCAGCCGCCTATGCAGAATGCACCCGTGAGCGTCGATTTCCAGGAGATCCGGGAATCGGAGGCGCAGGTGGAAAAGAAATACCCGGGCTCGATCGAGGGTTCGGTGAATGTCGATATCAAAGCGCAGGTATCGGGTTATCTCGATGAAATTTACGTGCGCGAAGGCGAATATGTGCAAAAAGGCAAGCCGCTGTTCCGCATCAAAGGCGATGTGTTCCAGGAACAGGTCAACAATGCCGACGCTGCGTTGAAAGCCGCGCTGGCCGCGGAAGAAAGTGCGCGGATCGAACTGGAAAAGATGAGGCCGCTCGTACAGGGCAAGGTCATGTCGCCGGTGCAGCTGCAAACGGTCGAGTCGAATTACGCATCCGCGAAAGCACAGGTAGCCCAGGCGAAAGCGGCATTGGGCTCGTCGCAGATCAATGCGGATTTCAGCCTTATCAAAGCGCCGGTGAGCGGCTATATCGGCCGTATCCCGAACCGGATCGGTAACCTGGTGACGCCGGCAGACGCCGCCCCGCTGACCACGCTTTCGGAGATTAATAACGTGTTTGTTTATTTCTCGCTCAGCGAATCCGACTTCATAACCTTCATGAAAGACCGCCAGACCGACGAAGGCCTGAATACGGTGGAACTGATCATGGCCGACGGCACGACATATCCGCAAAAAGGCCGCGTCGAAATCGCCAGTGGTAATATCGAGCGTGCAACCGGCAGCATTCCGCTCAAAGCTGTTTTCTCTAACCCCGATAAAGTGCTGCGCTCGGGCGGAACCGGAAAGGTGGTTTTGAGAAAGACCCTAACCGACGCGCTTACCGTGCCGCTCGCCAGTGTGAAAGACATTCAGGACCGCTATTTTGTGTTTGCCCTCGGCGATAGCAACAAGGTGGCGATGAGGCCCATCGAAGTCAGCGGCCGGGCAAAGAACCATTATATCATTAAAAGCGGATTGAAAGAAGGTGACCGGATCGCTTTGAACCGCATCGACGTCCTCACCGAAGGCATGCCGGTAGAACCGGGTAAGACGGGGGTAGCGGACGCGACAGGCAAGTAGAGCATCATCAACAACTGAAATCAAGTCATGTTAAAATCAATTATAGACCGGCCGGTACTGGCAACGGTGATCTCCGTCGTGTTTGTCATTCTGGGGGTTATCGGCCTTACCCGGCTTCCGATTACGCGTTTTCCCGATATTTCGCCGCCTACCGTGCTTGTGAGCGGCAGCTATCCTGGCGGTAACAGCGAGGCGGTGCTTCGTTCGGTGGTAACACCCCTCGAAGAGCAGATCAACGGTGTGGAGAACATGCAGTACATCTCATCCACGGCCAGCAACGACGGTACATTCTCCGTCCGTGTGATTTTCAAGCAGGGCGTTGACCCTGATCAGGCCGCGGTGAATGTGCAGAACCGCGTGCAGCAAGCCACGCCGATCCTCCCGCAGGAGGTGATCCGGATGGGGCTCACGACTTCCAAGCAGCAGAACAGTATGATCATGATCTTCAACGTGTATGCGGAAGATAATGCCAAATACGACGAGCTGTTTTTGCAAAACTATGTGAATATCAACCTGATCCCGCAGATCAAGCGGGTGCCGGGCGTGGGGCAGGCGCAGGTGTTCGGATCGAAGGACTACTCGATGCGGGTGTGGCTGAATCCGCAGAAAATGGCAGGTTACGGGCTGATACCTTCGGATGTGACATCGGCGATCGGCCGCCAGAGCCTCGAATCCGCGCCGGGCAAGCTGGGGGAGGAATCGGACGCGGCGCTGGAATTTGTGATCCGGTACAAAGGCAAGAAGAATTTGCCCGAGGAGTACGAGAATATCATCGTGAAAAGGAATGGTAGCGAGCTGGTGCGGCTGAAAGACGTGGCACGGGTCGAGTTCGGGTCGATCAGTTACAGCGGTAATAATAAGGACAACGGCCGCAATGCAGTGTCCGTAGCGATCCTGCAAACTTCCGGTTCCAATGCGAACGAGATCGAGATTGGTGTGAAAGACGAGATCAAAAAAGCATCCCGCTCGTTTCCGCCGGGGATCAGTTACGCCACATTGATGAGCACCAAAGACCGGCTCGATGAAAGTACCAGTCAGGTGAAATCCACGCTGATCGAGGCATTTATACTGGTATTTATCGTCGTGTTCCTGTTTTTGCAGGATTTCAGGTCAACGATCATCCCGGCCATCGCGGTGCCGGTCGCCATTGTCGGGACTTTTTTCTTCCTGCTCGCATTTGGGTTTACGATCAACATCCTGACGCTCTTTGCATTGGTGCTCGCGATCGGGATCGTGGTCGATGACGCGATTGTGGTCGTGGAAGCGGTGCATAGTAAGATGGAGGGCTCACATATGAGCGGACGCGAGGCTACGCACAGCGCGATGGGAGAGATCACGGGCGCGGTAATTTCCATTACGCTCGTGATGTCGGCAGTGTTTATTCCGATCGGCTTCATGACCGGCTCCTCGGGGCTGTTCTACAAGCAGTTTGCTTACACGCTCGCCATCGCGATCATTATTTCGGCGATCAACGCATTGACATTGACACCCGCGCTTTGCGCATTGCTTTTGAAAAACACCCATGCCGAAGGAGGCCACGGCAAGCCGATGAATTTCAGTCAACGGTTCTTTACGGCATTCAACTCGGGTTTCAACAGCATGACGGGCCGGTATGTCAAGGGCGTCCGCTTCCTGGCAGGGCAAAAATGGCTGGCAGCCGGAATTGTCGCGGCGATCACCGGTTTCGCGGTTTACCTCATGACCACCACGCCCCGCAGCTTCGTGCCGATGGAGGACGACAACTTTATCGTGTACAGCCTCGGCATGCCTCCGGGTACCGCGCTCTCCCGCACGACCGAGGCCGCCAGCAAGATCGACGAGCTCCTGTCCGATGTGGAAGCGATTGAAAGCAACACGAGCATTACCGGATTCAACATCCTCGGAGGTAATGCGAGTGCCGCCTATGCCACAGGTTTTGTGAAGTTAAAAGAGCAGAAAGACCGCGGGAAGGTGCAGGACATCGATGAAATCCTCGGTATCATCTCCGGCAAGCTTGCCACCGTGAAAGAAGGTACGGCGATGGCATTCCGCTCCCCGCCTGTGGAAGGTTACGGGATCACCAGTGGTGCGGAAATCGTGTTTCAGGACCGCATGGGCCGTGACCCCGCCGCGCTTAAAGCAATGGCCGACAGCGTAATGGGCCAGATTATGCAGCAGCCGGGTGTGCAATATGCCTACACCATGTTCCGCGCCGACTATCCGCAGCTGGAACTGGAAGTGGACGAGGAAAAGGCTACGCAAATGGGCGTGGACGTAGATGGTATGCTGGGGACGATCCAGACCTATTTCGCTGGCGACCAGTCGCTGAATTTTACCCGTTTCGGAAAGTTCTACCGTGTGAATGTGAAAGCGGACGGTGTTTTTCGGACCGATCAGGAAGCGTTTAACGAGATATTCGTACGCAACGACCAGGGCGGAATGGTGCCGGTCAAATCGCTGGTAACGCTCAAAAAAGTGTACGGACCCGAGTCGGTGAGCCGGTATAACCTCTACAATTCATTGACGATCAACGTGGTGGCTGCGCCGGGCGCCAGCAGCGGGGCGATCATGGATAACCTCGAAACCAATGTGCTGAACAAACTCCCGGGCGATTACAGCTACGAATGGACGGGGCTTAGTCTGGAAGAAAAATCCTCGGGGAACCAAACCATGCTGATTCTCGCGCTCAGCTTGCTCTTTGTGTACTTCCTGCTCGCTGCCCAATACGAAAGTTATCTGCTTCCGCTGGCCGTCCTGCTCTCGATCCCGACGGGTATCATCGGGGCGTTTCTGGGGATTAAGTCCATCGGGCTCGACAACAATATATATGTACAGGTCGGGTTGATCATGCTCATCGGTTTGCTGGCCAAAAATGCGATCCTGATCGTGGAGTTCGCCGTGCAGCGCAGGCGCGCGGGGCTGTCGATCGTCGAATCGGCATTGGATGCGGCGCGAGCACGTTTGCGGCCTATTATCATGACCTCCCTGGCATTTATCGTGGGAATGGTACCGCTGATGCTGGCTACCGGTGGCTCGGCTTCGGGTAACAAGTCGATCAGCACCGGTGCCGCCATGGGTATGCTCAGCGGCGTGGTGCTCGGGGTGATCGTGATCCCGCTGTTGTACATGCTTTTCCAGTATTTACAGGAAAAGGTGTCGGGTAAAAAGCCAGTTGAAATAGTAAACGGATAACAATGAGAACATTCAATCGATATATCATCACAGGCCTGGTGCTGGCACTGTCCCTTTCGGCTTGCCGGGTGGGGAAGGAGTACAGTCGGGCCGATCTGAACCTGCCTGATAAATACCGGCAATCCGGCGAGTTGCCGGTAGCACAGCCGATCGCCCTTACGGCCGACTCAGTGAAGCTTTCGTGGCGTGCATTTTTCAGGGATACCACCCTTGCCGCGCTCATCGATAAGGCATTGATTCATAATAACGACATTGCCGTGGCGATGATGAACATGCAGCAACTCGACCTGACCTACCGGCAGGCCAAGCTGGGCCTGCTTCCTACCGCCGACCTCAGCGTGGGGGCCAATCGTACCTGGCTCTCCACGAACTCGCTGAACGGTTCCCTCAGCGACCAGTTCCTCGGTACGAGCTATATGGACGATTACAGCGCTACCATCCGCCTGAGCTGGGAGGCCGATATCTGGGGTAAAACCCGCATGCAGCGCGAAGGCGCATTGGCCAATTACTTTGCCCAAAAGGAAAACCTTTCGGCATTGCGTACCCGCATTGTGGTGCAGGTAGCGCAGGCATATTATAACCTCGTAACGCTCGACGAACAGCTGAAAATCGCGCGGCGCAATGTGGAACTCGGCGATAGTACGTTGAATATGATCCGCTTGCAATACGAGTCGGCACAGGTTAACTCGCTGGCATTGGAGCAGGCTGTGGCACAAAAGAAAACCGCCGAGTTGCTCATACCGGCCGCATTGCAGGATATTGCGGTGCAGGAAAATGCATTGAGCATTCTTTGCGGCAGCTATCCCGACAGTGTTCAGCGCTCCGGGGCAGCTCTGGCGCTGGCTTCCGGCATGACCTTGCCCGGGGATGTTCCGGCACGCCTGCTGAGCCGCCGTCCGGATGTTAAGGCCGCGGAGTACGCTGTAATCGCGGCCAATTCGCAGACAGGCCTGGCAAAAGCAGCTATGTACCCGGCTATCAGTCTCACGCCGTCTATCGGTGCGAACTCTTTCAAGTTTAATACCTGGTTCGATTTGCCGGGCTCGATGGTGAAGGCCGTGGCGGTGAATATCGCACAACCGCTTTTCCAGAAAAAGCAATTAAAAACGGCCCACGAGATTGCGCAGATCGAGCAACAAAAGGCAGCGGTGCAGTTCCGGCAGTCGGTATTGACGGCCGTGGGAGAGGTTTCGGATGCCCTGGCCAAATCGGAGCACGTGGCCACGCGGCTTCGACTGGTGGGCGAAAAGAAGGAATCGCTGACGAAAGCCAACCAGGATGCTCTCGTGCTCTACCGGAGTGGAATGGCAACCTACCTGGAAGTGATCACCGCTCAGAACAATGCATTGCAGAACGATCTCGAAGCCATCAATATCCGTCGAGAGCAATTCAATGCCGTTACGGACCTATACCGGGCGCTCGGCGGCGGGGACGAGCAATAGTAATCAGGCGGCTGGCATTCGACCGGCCGCCTGTTTTTTGTCAGGTACCCCACATCCGGTTTTTCAAAATATCGAATGTCTGCCGCAAATGGCCGTTGAGCATCAGCAGCACCACGGCGGCCAGCAGCGCGTAGCCTACGCAGGTGAAAATTTCCATTTCAGCCAGCAGCGTCGTCTGAGTGGCGAGGCGCTGGCTAAGCTGGCGGAATGCGAGGCCCGTCGCCTGATCTTCGGAAAAGCCTTTTGCGACGAACCGGGCCGTTGAGCCGGCCAGCCAATGCTGCGTTTCGGCGTTTTCAGGGGTTAGCATCTGTTGTAGTTTACTGTAATGCTTTTGCTGCAAAACAATCAGCGCATTTTGCATAATACAAAAACCCAATGTACTGCCCCAAAACCTGCCGGTAACACCAACCGTCCCCGAAAACGGGGCCAGATGTGAAGGCGTCGAGGACACGGTGAACAATACCAGTGGCACGAATATCACGCCCACACCGACCCCTTGCAGAAGGTAGGGCACTGCAATGTCTGGCAGCGATACGTCCGGTACGAACAGGAACGTAAACCACAGGTGGTGAATGGCCAGTATCGAAAAGCCCAGCATGAAAATGTACCGGGTAGCAACCGAACGCGACATGCAAGCCGCGGCGATGAGCATTCCGATAGCGTTACCGGCCACATTCAGATACTGGATGTGCGCGACCCTGACGGGCTCCCAGTTCCACACCTTTGTCATGGTCTGATGGCAGAGATTGAGTGTAGCCCTGGAAATATAGAAAACAATAAACAGGAGCAGCCCTGTACGAAGATTGGCATAGCGGAACACCGCGAAATCGAAACACGGGCGTTTTACAAGCTGCTGTCTCCAAATGAATAGGGCGGAGGTAATGGCCGCACCGGCACAGGCCGCAACAATGAGCGGCGATTCGAACCAGTATTTTTTCTCCCCGTACACGAGCACGAACGCCCCACACAGAATGGCCGCATGTACCAGCACGAGGCTCGCCCAGTCGATCTGGAAGAGCGGTGTTTTGCGGTGGAAACGGTGCCCGTTGAAGATCAGCAATACCAATGCGACGCACAAAAGCTGGAAAAATGCGGAGCCGTAGGCCATGTAGTCCCAGTCGTAATTTTCGAGCAGCCACACGGCGATGTTCATGATGAACGGAGAGGCCATCAGCAGCATCCCGTAGGTGAAGGAAAATACGATGATGGTCGCATTCCTCGATTTGAAACGGGTAAGCAGCAGAATGCGCAGCGGTACCCACGGCAATGCCATCAGAACGCCTTCTGCCGCCCTCAGCATGAGGAACAGGAGAAAATCGTGCGTATAGGCGGAGGCAATGAATGTGAGCGCGGCAAGCCCGTAAATGGCGATAAAGTAATTCCGGGTCGGGAAATACCGGAAGATGCGGTTCTCGACGAGCAACGTCGCCAGGAAAGTGCCGTAGGTAACGCTCATCGCAAATTGCAAGTCCTCGGGTTCGACGTCCAGAAAGCTAGCCGAGTAGGTCATATTGCTGGTGTACAATCCAAGCAGCACCATCGTATGCAGCATACAGCATATCAGCACGCATTTGATGAGCCAATCGGGCACCCAGCTTTTGAAAACAGGTTGCTTGTTCACGGGATTAATGCTGGTGGGCTGCGGTAACGGTGACGTTCATACCCGCCCGGAGAAAGGCCGTCTGCGAGCCGGGATCGGTAAGGGCAATGCGCACCGGAATGCGCTGTTCGATTTTAACGAAATTACCGGTGGAATTGTCGGGCGGGAGGATGGAGAACCGGGCGCCGCTTGCAGGCGAAAACGACTCGATCCGGCCATTGAAAGTACGGCCGTGGGAGGCATCGGCTTTGAAAGTAACGGGTTGCCCCACCGTCATATCAGCGATCTGCGTTTCTTTGAAATTCGCCGTGATCCATTTTTCGCGGCTCACTACCGACACGAGCGTTTGGCCTTCCTTCACGAGTTGCCCGGGCTGGATGGTTTTTCGGCCTACCCAGCCGTCGTAGGGCGCGGTAATGACCGTATAAGACAAATACAATGCCGCATTATCGGCTGCCGCATTCCTTACCTCCATCATCGACTCGGCCACAGGTACCTGCGCGAGCGCCTCCGAAGTCGCCAGTTCCGACGCCCGGATGTTCCTGTTCACTTCTTCATAATGTGCCTGAGCGGATTCGTAATCGGCCCGTACTTTCTCGACCTGCTGCTCGGTAGCCGCTTCTTCGTGCAGCAGGGCTTCGTAGCGCTCGTATTCCAGTTTTGTTTTCCAAACGAGCGTCCGGGCTGCGTCCAGCTGCGCCTGGCCCACGGCTACATGGCTTTGGGTCGACGCGGCATTTTTGCGCGCCGCCGAAATGTGGTGCCGGGCATTGCTGATTTCGGCCGCAGCCATGCCCCAATGCGCCCGGTATTCGCGGTTGTCGATCACGATAAGGGTGTCGCCGCGATGTACAAACTGGTTTTCCTCATACCGTACCTGCTGTACATAGCCGGTAATGCGGGTGGCAACGGGTGTTACGTACTGGTCTACCTGCGCGTCATTCGTTTCTTCGTAGTTGCTGTAAATGACCAGGAACCACACGCCCAGTCCTGCGCCGGCCAATGCGATCACGCTGGCAATGACGGTAATGGCGGTATGGAATGGGCCGTGTTCGGCCGGGGTTTTGCGGATTTTCATGAGAATGTGTTGGAATATGTTGGGGTTAAAAAGGCCTCAGGGCAGCTGACCGGACGCATACAGTAACCGCCGGTGTTTGACAGTGGTATTAATGCGGGCAGTCAGTAGGTCGAAACGCGCTTGCAGGAGCGCATTGTCGGCGTCGAGCATTTCGGTGATCAATGCGAGCTGGTGGAGGTATTTGAGTTTCACAATGCGGTAGTTTTCGGTCGCTTGGGTCACAGCCTTTTCTTTCACGGGAATGGTTTCGAGGAGGTCTTTCAGTTCGGTGTGGTGTTTGAATACATGGTCCATTACCCGGTTTTTAACGATGCCTGTCTGCGCCTGCTGCGCTTCCGTACGCATGCGGGCGATGTGCGTGCGGGTCTTGTTTTTATACAAATTGGAAAGGCTGTAAGTAGCTTCCAAACCCACGCGCCCTAATGTATAGAGGTACGGATCGGGCGGGAAAAACATGTAGTTGGGATAGTTGAACCCGTAGGAGGCAAACAGGTGAATGTCAGGCAGGTAGGCAGCCCGTGCGACCCGCTGTTCGGTTTCGGAAACGGCTTCCATCTTTTCAGAAATGCGCATTTCATCTTTGCTGAGCGCTGCGTGGAGATAGGAATGCAGGTTTTCAACCGGAAGGGCGCCGTCCAGCAGGCGGGCCGTGTCGAGTTCCAGGGCAACTTCTTCCGGCATTTCCAGCAAAGTGTGCAGGTCGTGCAGCACGATTTCGATGTTGCTGCGATTGGTCGTGCGGGAGAGGCGCATATCGGAAAGTTGCAATTCGGCCCGCAGTACTTCGTTCCGGGTGACGGTACCGTGTGCTTTGAACGACCGCACCTCGGCAAGCCGGTCCTCCTCTTCCCGGATATGTTCTTGCAGCAGCTTATCGAGCTCCATCAATTTGTAAGCGCTGAAAAACAGTTCCGTCGCTTCCATTTTTACGTCGTTTTCGGTTTTCATCACTGCCAGTGCGGCAATCTCTTCCTGCTGCTCCGCTTTCCGGATCGCATACCGGATCTTTCCGCCGGTGTAAAGCGGCATTTTCGCGGAGCCGGTGAGGTCGGCGATGACGGGGATCGTGTGCGTCACAACCTTGTCGCCCAGGCCGTGGCGGTACTCTGTCAGGTCGGTAATGCGGGCATAGGATGCGTGAAAGTCAATTTCAGGGAGACGGAGCTCCTTCTTTTCGTCGACGTCCGCTTCGGTAACTGCCCTTTCGATCCTGGCGTGGCGGATGTCGCGGTTGTTGGCCACCACAATTTTTAATGCCTCGGGCAGCGACAGCCGCCGGGAAGTTTGCGCCTGTGTTGCGGAGGAGAGCAGCAATGCACCCGCAAACACTGCGCTAGCCGTTACCGGCCCGGGCTTGTAAGGGGTTGATAATGAGTGATGATTTTTCGGAATTGGTTTTGTTCTGAATTGCACTTTGCTGAGTGTGAACTGCCAGAACGTGGCCACAGGTATCATTGAGATAGGACTTATGGGTGATTTAAATTGTGAAGCAAAGGTGCGACGTTTTGGGCTGGCTTTATTATCTTGCAAAGTCAAATATTTATCCATTTACGCCATGTCTAAAATCGACCGGATGTACTACCTCACGGAGGTCGACAAGCAGCCCCGCAGTATCTATTGCATGCACGACCTGATGGGCGAAAACGACGTGGCCCCGCATACGCACCGCAAGGGCCAATTCCTTTACACGCAGGGTGGGATTGTGCATGTGGTGACACCGCAGAAGACCTATTTTCTGCCCGCCCGGCATTATATATGGATCCCGCCCGGGGTGGAGCACAGCATCCATCCGGGCTCGCCGGACGTAATCATGCGGAATTTGTATTTTCCAGTGGAGCCCGGTGACCAGCCGTTTTATTTTGAAACAGGTATTTATCCCGTGAACGACCTGCTTTTGCAAATGGTAATTTTCAGTAACCAATGGAGCGGGGATATCCACGAGGCCGACAAGAGCAGTTACCTGTTTGCGATGGCATTGAAATACATTTTACCCGAAATCAGTATCTATAACCTGCCACTTGCATTGCCCTACGCCAAGGACAAGCGCCTCGATAAAGTGATACGCTTTATGGAGGACAACCTGCATGAGGCGATCGTCTTCCCCGAACTGGCCCGCCGGTTCGGTTTCAGCGAACGCAGCCTTTCGAGGTTGTTTCACAAAGACCTGGCGATGTCGTTCGTGCAGTACCTGACCATTCAGCGGATGATGCGGGCGTTGCGGTTTCTCCTTGAAGAGCGTATGCCGGTGAAGGAGGCGGCTGCATTGGTGGGTTACAACAGTGTCCCGACATTCAGCACCACCTTTTATAAAATCATCGGAATCCGCCCGTCCGACTATGTGAAAATGAATGATCTGTCGCACGAAAAGTTGTTTTAAGGGCTCTGTTGGCTAATTTGGCCGTTCACCTGAATACGGCATATGCAAGTCGTGCATTTTCCGGGGGGAAAGATTAGGATTAGGCAGTAACCTTCGCGGGTCAATCAGAAGCAGTTGGAAAGGATTTTTTCGCTGGATGTGGTTTAGCAGGATTCCTCCAAAATTCGTTAAGTTAGCCAGTACTAACCGCGTTCCCGTTTTCATCGTTGAATATGTTGAGTCTGATAGGACTGGCTATAACTTTCTTTCTGGCTGTTATTTTGTGGGGTAAGCGCCATAAAGCCAACGCCGATTATGTGTTGCTGATCTGGTTGCTGCTGATTGGGGTGCATTTGGGGTTCTACTATTCCGTCGCGAGCGGGAAGTACCTGCAATTTCCCTATTTACTGGGTGTCGAAATCCCGCTCCCGCTGGCTTACGGGCCGCTGCTGTACCTCTATACTTCCGAGCTTACCCGGCCAACGCACAGGCGGCGATACCGGTTGCTCCATTTCGTGCCCCTGGTGCTGGCTTATCTCTACATCATCCCGTTTTATGTGCTGACGCCCGCACGCAAGATTTGGGTTTACCAGCATGAAGGGGAGGGGTTTCGCGAGCGGCAGCTGCTCTTGCTCTGTGCGATTGTGCTTTCAGGGGTGTCGTATGCATTGGCTTCGTGGCTCCGGCTGCAAAGGCATCGAAAGCGGATCGATGCGCAGTTTTCCAATACCGAAAAAATCAACCTGGCCTGGCTGCGGTACCTTATCGCGGGGATATCGGTGATCTGGCTGACGATCTTTCTCGACAACGAAGCCTATATTTTCGGGGCGGTGGTGACGTTCGTATGTTTCATCGGCTATTTCGGAATCCGGCAAATGGGGATTTTTACCGATCAATCGCGGCTCGCATGGGAGGAGGGGAACGCCCCGACGCATGGCGCATCTGCCTCACTGACAGCAGAGGCGGCGGAGTCTGAGGAACCGGTTACCGCGGCAGGTAATGCAGCGCAGGATACCGCTGTGAAATCCAAGTATGCGAGGTCGGGATTGAGCCAGGGGGTGGCTTTGCTGATTTATGAAAACCTGGAAACATTAATGATGCGCGAGCGGCTTTTCACCTATCCTGAGCTTACTCTGGTGCAGTTGTCGGAGAAGCTCGGTACCAATGCCAACCACCTCTCGCAGGTGATCAATATGGTCGGTAACAAGAGTTTCTACGACTACATCAATGCGCTGAGGATCGCCGAATTTACCCGGATTGCCGGGTTGCCTGAGAACCAGAAGTATACTTTGCTGCATTTGGCCCTCGAATGCGGGTTTAACTCCAAAACTTCCTTCAATCGCAATTTCAGGAAGCATACCGGTCTGTCACCCAGTGAGTTTCTGGCCCAGCAGAACATCCATCTTCAATAGAAACCTGGCGGTGCCAGGCGCACAACTTCGTGCCATCCTACACGACGGGGCGATAGCTGGTCCCCCGGATTTCATCTTTGTCCCGAACATTTAATCGACAAAGATGAAAAATCAGACTACCCGCCGGCAGGCCCGGCCCCGGTGCATCCGCACGGCATTGCACACCGCTTTCCTCATTCCCGTCCTGGCAGTTTGGATACTCTCCTGCACCACCGATCACGTCCCGCCGGGAGATCATCCCGATGCGGAGAAGTACCAGCGCATCGTTACCCGGTTCATGGAGGCAGGTGCGTCGGGCGTGAGTGTGACCGTGCGCTCGCCGAAGGGTATCTGGCAAGGTGCAGGCGGCTATGCCGACAAAGGAAAAGGGATTACCATGAGTCCTGAAAATACCCTCCGTATCGGCAGCATGTCGAAGGTATTCACCGCCGTTACCATTCTCCGGTTGCACGAGGAAGGAAGGCTGTCCATTACCGACAAGATCAGCCAATACCTGCCGGCCGAAGTAACCAGCCGCATCGCCAACGCCGGCCAGGCGACCATCGAGCAATGCCTGAACCACACCTCGGGCGTGCGGGAATATCTCGGCGATGAGACGATCGAAGGCATTGCCAGCGGACGTATTGTGAAGTATTCGGCCGCGCAGAACCTCGCGCTCGTGTACGACAAGCCGGCGGATTTCCCGCTGGGCAAGGGCAATTATTGCAATACCAACTACCTGCTGCTTTCGGAGATTATCCGGACTGTAACCGGGAAAAGTGCCTACCATGTTGTCCGCGAAAAGACGATAGGGCCGCTGGGGCTGCGCAATACTTCCGCCAGCGTCGTATTGCCGGCATCGCTCACGCAATCTTACTTCGAAACCGACGGTGCAATGCAGGAAGTGACCTGGGTGGATAACAATGCAGTAGGCGGCGAGGGGCAGCTCGACGGCGGGATGATCTCCACCTCCGGCGATGTGGCCGCATTTCTGGAAGCATTACTCACCGGGAAAATCCTGTCGCCCGCTTCGCTTGCGCTTATGCAGACCTATCTGGACATCGACCCCGGCACATTGCCCGACGAATTAAAATATTACAAGCAATACGGCTTAGGGTTAATGAAAATCGAAACGGACCATGGTACAGCCATTGGCCATGACGGGCACGTTTATGGGTTTGTGGGAAAAGTGTTCTATCTTCCGGAGCATCAGACGACTATCGCGATTTTGCTCAATGGCTGGTCCCCTTCCAGCGTGGCGGTACTCAATGCAAAAAGCACTTTTAACCTGTTATTTTGAAAACAGCATCGTACACTCACTAATTTGTACATCATTTCCTGAACTCAACCTAATAAGCATCATGTCCAGCAACAATGACAACAACCGGAGGGGTTTTATCAAGAAGTTCACCGGCGGCGCCCTGCTGACCGCCGCATCCGGGCCCCTGTTTGCAGGCGAGCGCATCTTCTCGCGGGAGCTCCCGTGGGAGAAGCCCCGGTTCGCCGCTAATGACAATATCCAGATCGCCTGCATCGGTACCGGTATAATGGGAATGGGCGACACCCGCACGGCCCTGAAAGTGCCCGGCGTGAAGCTCATGGCCGTAGCAGATTTGTACGACGGCCACCTCGTTCGTGCCAAAGAGCTGTTCGGCGACGATATTCAGACGACCCGCGACTACAACGAGATACTCAGCCGCAAGGACATCGATGCGATCATCCTCGCCACGCCCGACCACCTGCATTCGCAGATCGGTATCCAGGCTTTGAAGGCCGGCAAGGCCGTTTATTGCGAAAAGCCGATGGTACACAAGATCGAGCAGGGGTATGATATGATCAAGGCGGCGTCGGATTCGGGCAAGGTATTCCAGGTCGGCAGTCAGCGCGTGAGCTCTATTATTTATGCCAAAGCCAAAGAACTCTACCAGTCGGGTGCCATCGGTGAGCTGAATTTCGTGGAGGTGTATTATGACCGCCATTCTGCCCAGGGGGCCTGGCAATACTCCATCCCGCCCGACGCTTCACCGCAAACCGTGGACTGGAACCGCTTCCTGAGCGACAAGGCCCCCAAAATGGCCTATGATCCGCTGCGATTTTTCAGATGGCGCAATTACCAGGATTACGGCACGGGCGTGGCAGGCGATTTGTTCGTGCATTTGTTTTCGGGCATGCATTACATCCTCGATTCCAAAGGTCCGACGCGCATTATGACCAGCGGCGGCTTGCGCTACTGGAAAGACGGACGCGATGTGCCGGATGTTATGCTGGGCATTTACGATTATCCCAAAACCGCCTCACACCCGGCATTCAACCTCACTTTGCGGGTGAATTTTGCCGACGGTTCCGGCGGCGGATCGGGCTTCCGCTTCGTAGGTACCGACGGGCAGATCACGCTCTCGGGGAATACGGTAACGGTGAAGCGGAAAAAAATGGCTGCTGCACCGGGTTACACGATCGATACATTCCCGAAAGCATTGCAGGATAAGTTTTTGGTGGAATACAACAACAAGTACCCGGCGCGCCCTGAAATGTCCGAGCCCGATATGCAGGAATACAAGGCGCCGCAAGGCTATGACGACCGGCTGGATCACTTCGCCATATTCTTCGATGCTATGCGCAACAATAAGAAGGTGCTGGAAGACGCCGTCTTCGGTTTTCGTGCCGCGGGCCCGGCATTGCTTTCCAACAAGAGCTATTTCGAGAATACGGTAGTGAACTGGGATCCTGAAACGATGAAACTCGGCAAAGTATCCTGACCATCCTTCCCGACACGTAATCGCCTCAATATTACTATCCATGATGAGAATGAATTTCCGGATGATCGGGGCGCTGCTGGCGTCCCAGATCATCTTTTTAACAAGCACGTCGGCGCAGACGGGCAGGGGCGACCGCATCAGCGGGTCTAACTTCGAATCGCGCAGCCCGGTGCTGGCTATGCATGGCATGGTGGCTTCGAGCCACCCGCTCGCCACCCAGACGGGGCTCGATATCCTCAAAAAAGGGGGCACGGCCATGGATGCGGCCATAGCGGTGAATGCTGCCCTGGGCGTAACAGAACCTAACAATTGCGGCATCGGCGGCGATTTGTTCGCGATTGTGTGGTCGGCGAAAGACAAAAAACTCTACGGACTGAATGCAAGCGGCCGCTCCGCGAAAGGGCTTACCTTCGAAGAACTGAAAGCTGTGCTGGGCGACAGGACGCAAATGCCGCTCTATGGGCCGGCGTCGGTTTCGGTGCCCGGGGCTGTGGACGGCTGGTTCGCATTGCACCAGCGCTTCGGCAGGCTGAACATGGCGGAAATACTCGCACCCGCTATCTCGCTCGCGCGGGAAGGTGCGCCCGTACCCGAGGTGATTGCCTATTCGTGGGATGCCGCTTACAAGCGCCTGAAAGAGCAGAAAGACATAACAGAATTTGAAAATTTTGGTAAAACATTCCTCATTAACGGTGCGGCGCCGCGTCACGGGCAGGTTTTCAAAAACCCGGACCTGGCCGTTACCTATGAAAAGATCGCGAAGCAGGGGAGGGATGTGTTTTACAAAGGCGAAATAGCCGACCGGATCGACGCCTATGCCCGGAAAACAGGCATGTTGATCCGAAAGGAAGACTTGGTGGCGACGAAAAGTACCTGGGTGGAACCGGTTTCGGTCAACTACCGGGGCTACGACGTGTACGAGTTGCCGCCGAACGGCCAGGGCATATCCGTGCTGCAAATGCTGAATATCCTGAAACGGTACGATCTCAAAAGGCTGGGGCATAACAGTGCCGAGTACCTGCATTTGCTGATCGAGGCCAAAAAACTGGCGTTCGAGGACCGCGCCCGCTATTACGCCGACCCGGATTTTGCCAAAATCCCGTTGCAGACCTTGCTATCCGACAAATATGCGGCCGAGCGCAGAGACCTGATCAATCCGGACAGGGCATCTGCGAAAATCTACCCAAGCCAATCGGTGCTGAAAGACGGCGACACGGTGTACCTCACCGTGGCCGACACTGAGGGAAATATGGTGTCGCTTATCCAGAGCAATATGCTCGAATTCGGCAGCGGTATGGTGCCCGATGGGCTGGGATTCGTATTGCACAACCGGGGCAGCAGTTTCAGCCTCACGCCCGGCCACGCCAATGTGTACGCGCCCGGGAAGCGGCCATTCAATACCATCATTCCCGGTTTTGTACTCAAAGACGGCAAGCCGTTCCTCAGCTTCGGCGTGATGGGAGGGGCCATGCAGCCGCAGGGGCATTTGCAGATCCTGTGCAACATCCTGGATTTTGGTATGAATGTGCAGGAAGCCGGCGATGCGGCCCGTTTTGCGCATTCAGGCAGCAGTGAGCCGACCGGTGCCGTGATGTCGGATGGGGGGAAAGTGGCGCTCGAAAGCGGCATTCCGGCGCAGGTCCGTGAAGCATTGGTGCGCAAAGGCCACCAGCTGGCTGATAGGGATTTTTTCGGGGGGTACCAGGCTATCCTGGTCGATCAGGCCGAGAAAGTATACCACGGCGCGTCGGAAATGCGGAAGGACGGGCAGGTCGCAGGATATTGATGTTACGGGGAACGTTATGCTGTAAACGTTCCCCGTGATCAACCTCCACTATTTCTTAGGTTCCCTCACAGCCTTGATCGGGAAATCGCCGTATTGGGACGACACGATACCGCTTAATGTATCGCCTTTTTGCATGAAACTGTATTTGAAAACCCCTGCCTGGTTCTCGACGGTGAATGCTACTTTTTCCTGATCCACAGTGAGTTCTTTCATCTCCTGCTTTTCGGTGTCGCCCACATATCCGGTAGTTTTGTTATCTTTTTGCTCAAAAGTGAAAAAGCCCGATTCGTACTCCGGGGGAACGTCGCTGATGAGGTATTTCCAGGTACCGATAATATCCGCCGGCAATGCTGCATTTTTCGCGGCAATGGAAACAAATCCGATTGCGATAACCATCAGGAGATAATAATACTTTGTTCTCATTTTGAATCAGAAGTTTTGAAGTTTGAAAGACGTTCTAAAATAAAAAGAAATCCTGATTTTATTGTCTGATATCTGCCTATGAAAAAGATCCTCTGCTGTATACTCCTGCTTTTCGGTTCGTCTGTTTGCCGGGCCCAGGGCATCGACTTTGTCACTACTTCCTGGGAAGAGACCCTTCAAAATGCAGAGAAAAGCGGAAAACAGGTCTTTTTGTATGTCCGGGCGACTTCCTGCCGGTATTGCCGGCAAATGGAGAAGGAGGTTTTCGTCAATCAGGAAGTGATCGATTATTACAATGGGGATTTTATCAGCTATAAAATCGACGTCGAGGACGGAGGGGCCGGGGAGGCGCTGGCGAAGCAATACGGCATCGAGGGGTTTCCTACCTACTTGTTTTTGAGTAAAAACGGGCAAAAACTTCACCAGAGCTCGGGTGCCAAGCCAGCCGCTGATTTCATACGGGATGGCCGGAATGCCTCCGACCCTAATACCGCATTGTTTCCTATGTTGGCCAGGTACGAACAAGGTGGAAGATCGCCGGAGTTGCTGTTCAACTTGAGTAATGCATTGTCGCGTTACATGGTGGATGCGAATCCGAGAGAGAAAGTGATAGAGGAATACCTGGCGACGCAATCGGCTGACGAACTGGGATCGGAGCGGAATTTGCGGTTCATTTTTGCAGCAGATCTCGGCTTTAAGTCGCCGGCGACGCTTTATCTCTTGCAAAATCAGCAGAAATTTGCGGACCTGTTTGGCAAGGCAGAAGCCGAAAGGGCGGCGCAAAGAATCATGACCCGCACCGCAAATATGGCCGGCCGGACCAACGACCTGGTATTGATGAGCGAACTGAGAAAGGTTGCCGTTGACCATTTTGCCGACAGCATTAAGACGCTATCGCTCTTGCAAATTTACTTTTACGGCGGGCGCCGCGACTGGCTCAACTACGGCCGGTCGACATTGCAATACGGAAGTACCGTTGGGGCAACAGATTGGCAAACCCTGTACGAAACGGGTATTTACCTTAAAACCTTTGCGAAGGACCCGGAAGCATTGAAAACAGGTGTCGAGATCATGGCCAGGGTTTTGGATATGAACAAAAACTATGAACATTTGTGTATATACGCCCAGCTTCAAAAGAAATTGGGAAACAAAGAGCCGGCTCTGAAAGCAGCCGGGGAAGCGTTGACAATTGCAACGGATCAAGGTAAGGATGGCAGTGATGCAAGGGAATTGATCAACGAATTGACGACTATCAGTAAATAAGCATTTACATATTCCTTCCTCTGGTTTGAACGGTAAGCCAATCCGATATGATGGCTAATGCTTTGGGCGAAAAGGTTTCCTCAATACCTGCATATTCGCTGGGATGACCTGTTTTACATTCCTGAAAAAGATGGTTCAGATTCGGTAATTCTTTTACCGTTCCATTTAAATTGCCCCCCTCCTTTAATGCTTTTGAAATTGCCGGCAGGTTTTGCTGCGTGTCTATCTGCAAATCTTTCGATCCATTTAAAGCCAGAACCGGACAAGTGACCTTTTGAAAAAAATGCGCAGGGTTAATATTATATAGATATTGATACCACGGCCCACACATTGAATTAATTTGATGTTTGAAAAATTGTTCCGCTTTGAGATCCGGCGGGAGCATTTGGCTTGGATAATTCTTCGCTTTCGGCAACATGTAAGCGTTCAGGTTGGCCCGCAATGCAATGGTATCCGGTGAATTCTTAAGTATTTCAAGCGCTTCGCTATTGATCTTTCTAATGAATGCAATACCCTGCTCATCCACACCGCCCGCGCGTGCGATCAATTCCATTTGCAGCGCCATTACCTCGTGGGCGATCGCGCCCGGCCCGGCAAGCGAAACAACAAAACTGACATCTCTGGATTGCGATGCGGCAATGGCCGCTACCAGCCCGCCTTCGCTATGTCCGATGAGCCCGATTTTATTGGGGCTAATTTCTTTTCTTGATTTCAAATAGGCGATCGCGCTTTCTACGTCCGTGGCGAAATCCATGGATGTGGCTGCGTCGAAATGGCCGGTTGATTTACCGGTTCCCCGGTCGTCGTAGCGTAAAACGGCGAAACCTTTTCGGGTAAGGTAATCCGCGATGATCAGGAATGGTTTATGGCCGAAAACCGTCTCATTCCTGTCCTGCGCCCCGCTGCCGGTGATCAATATCACGGCAGGGAAGTTGCCTTTTTTATCCGGCAATGTGAGGGTGCCAGACAACGAAACGCCCGCCCTGGTATTTTGAAACGTTACAAATTCGTTGTAATAAGGGTAGGGCGGTACGGGTTCCTGCGATTTTTTTACAACAGCCTTTTCAGATAAAAGAATATAAGCAATACAGCCTGCTATCAGTGCGAGAAATGCAGCGAGGGTAATTTTTTTGTTCATGCAGGATTGATTCTTGTTTTTGGAATTGCCCCTGTCAATTTAATGCTTTTTTTAGCGGTATGTGGAGCGCAGAGTTGCATTCGAAATATAAATTCGTTAAAAGATGTTAATTCGGATCCAATGCGTGATGTTTTGGGTAATGTGCTGAAATTGTATGACGTAAAGTGGAAATATCAGGGAAGATAATTTTATGGAATAGTGAGAAAACACTGTACACCTTAAGGAAAATAAAAGATCCGGACAAGCATTCAGCAGCCTGTCCGGATCTTTTTGGCACCCTTTGAAATGGTTCAATTCGGTGGTTGGCAATGTCGTTTTATAAATTTCTGATCGTTCCGCCATCCACGCGGATTACGGCGCCGCTTACATAGTTGGCGAGTGGGCTGGTGAGGTACAGAACGGCTCCCGCGATTTCTTCGGGAAAGCCGAACCGCCCGGTGTCATTGGGGATCAGGTCCTGCACGGCCTTGTATTTGATTTCATCCAGCTCGGTGCC
Organism: Dyadobacter fermentans; assembly: GCF_019924045.1. Classification (GTDB taxonomy): domain Bacteria; phylum Bacteroidota; class Bacteroidia; order Cytophagales; family Spirosomataceae; genus Dyadobacter; species Dyadobacter fermentans_A. Next base: position 404,233 of record NZ_JAHXBN010000007.1, read on the forward strand.
CCAGCCAAACCGGGGAGCCGCATTGACGAGCCACTCTTCCACCATCGGGTTCATGATCGCCCCGGGCGAAACGACGTTGGAGGTGATACCGGTTTCTTTCAATTGCCGGGCCAGCGAAACCGACAAATTGTGCCGCGCGGCCAGCGTCGCATTGTAATGCGGTTGTTCCTTAATCGGCTGGATCGCAAGCCCGCCGCCGATATGGATCACGCGCCCCCAGCCCAGTTCTTTCATCTGCGGTACGATGCGGCGGATCATCCGCACATAAGAAACCACATTGGCATTGTATACCTCCATCCAGTCGTCCGGCATTGCATCCGACCAGTTTTTGTGGCTCACCACGCCCGCGTTGTTCACCAGGATATCGATGGCGCCGCCTTGCAACGCCGCCGCGGCTACCGCATCGGCGCCTTCGTCCGTCGCAAGGTCGCCGATTGCCACTTCTGCTTTTCCGCCTGCTTGGACGATGTTTTCAGCGACCTGGTTGGTGCGCTGTTCGTTTCGACCATGCACAACGACCGTTGCGCCTTCACCCGCGAGCATCCGGGCGATTGCCTCACCCAGGCCCGAGCTCGCCCCTGTCACCAGCGCGCGTTTTCCACTTAATTGAAAATCCATTTTTGCTTTTTTTGAATGAGTAACTGATTGCGAATACAAAATTCGCCGGTCAGCAGCTGCTTCGTTTTGCTGGGAAGTTCAATTTACTTTGTTGAAAAGCGCACGGAAACGGGCTCAGACAAGTACCGCTCCTGCCTGCTCCGGTTCCTGCCCGTGAAGAATGCGGTCGATGTTTTGTAAAGTAACCTGCGCGATTTCCGTCAGCGCTTCTTCGGTGAAAAATGCCTGATGGGCCGTTACAAGCACATTGGGAAAGCTCATCAGGCGCTGGATGGCGTCGTCCTCAATAATGCTTTCCGAAAGATCTTTGAAGAAAAGCTTTTCTTCCTGTTCGTAAACGTCTATTGCCAGGTTTGCCAAATGCTTGCTCTTGAGGGCTTCTATGGCATGGGCGGTGTTGATCAGCCCGCCGCGGCTCGTGTTGATGAGCGTCACACCCGGTTTCATGATCGCCAGGGTGCTTTCGTTGATCAGGTAATGCGTGGCGGGGTTGAGCGGGCAGTGCAGCGAAATGACGTCGGCCGAGCGGAGTACCTCTTCCAATGGCCGGTACTCGATTCCCGCCAGTTGAAGCTCGCGGTTCGGGTACAGGTCGTAGGCCAGGACTTTGCAGCCGAAACCTTTCATGATCCTGCAAAATGCGCCGCCTATTTTGCCCGTTCCAATCACCCCGATTGTCTTGCCGTGCAAATTGAAACCGAGCAGCCCGTTCAATGAAAAGTTTTGTTCCCGCACGCGGTTGTAGGCCTTGTGCGTCTTGCGGATGAGGGTGAGCAGCATAGCTACCGTATGCTCCGCCACGGCCTCGGGCGAGTACTCGGGGACGCGGCACACACGTATCCCGTGCAGGCGCGCGGCTTCCAGGTCCACATTGTTGAACCCGGCACATCGCAACGCAATGACTTTCACGCCCTTTCCGGCCAATATGGCAATGACTTCCGCATTCACTTTGTCATTGACGAACACGCAAACCGCGTCCTGACCATCCACGGCATTGACGATATGCGGTCCCAAATGCGTTTCGAGGTATTCGATTTCGAAACCGTGGGGTCGGTTATATACATCAAAAAACTGCTTGTCGTATGGCTTGGCGGAGAAGAACAGGATTTTCATGTCGTAAAAATAGAAGATATTTAGTTTTTAACACGCTGCTCTTCGCTTCCCGAACCGCCGACGTTCCGTTTCCGCTTACCTGAAGTGCCTTTGGCGAAGTTGTACGTGAACGACGCTACCAGCACCCGCGTGTCGGCATTATTGTAATAGTTGGCCCGGGCGTTGGGAATGTTGAGAATGCGGCCGTTTGGTTCGAGCGAACTGAAAACGTCGCGGAGTGAGAGTTTGACGATGCCTTTGTCTTTCATCACCTTTTTTTGCACGGCCGCGTTGACAAGGAACAGATCGTCTTTATCAAACTGTGCGCTCTGGCTTCGGGTAATGTAAAACCCGCTCAGCTCGGCGCTCCAACCGTTTTTGAACAAAAATTGGTTGTTCGGACTGATGTAACCGTAGGTAGAGCCGGTTGTGCGATCGGGGTCGCCGGGCATGCCGCGGAAGTTGTTACTGATGAGTTCGGCGTAAAAATTGCAGGTCCACCAGTTACCTGCTTTGAGCCGGGCTGTCAATGTGATACCGCCCCAGATGAGCCTGCTGATATTGCCCGTTCGACTGATGAAAACATTTCCTGCCTGCTCGATGACCTCGCCCTGCATATTCCGGGTGTAGTTGTAGAGGAGCGACAAATTGAACCGGCTTTTATAGTTGAATGAAAGCTGGAATCTGTTGCCGAACTCCGGTTTGAGGTAAGGGTTACCAGCGAAGTAGGAGAACTTGTCGAGCAAAAAGACGAAAGGGTTCAGGTCCTGGTAGTAGGGGCGGCCGATCCTGCGGCCGTACGAGAAATTCAGGTGCGTCTGGTTGGTGTCGAGCTTGTAGCTGACGAAAACCGTCGGGAAAATGCTCGTGTAATGCACGGTAAACGACGAATCCGGTTTTGCCGCATTGCCCAGCTGATGTCCGTAACCGTTCGTATTTTCCGCACGCAAGCCGGTTTGGAGCGAAAACCTTTTGAAATCCCTGTTGAAATTCAGGTATGCCGCATTGATGTTTTCCGAGTAACGAAAGCGGTTGGTTTTATCGTAATCGACCGAAATGGTTTCGCCCTGATGCAGAAAGTAGTTGGCCGCATTGTCGGTGCGGACGAGGCTGGTTTTAAAGCCCGCTCCAAACCGCGCCTTTTTCAGCGGATGTTCGTAGTCGGTTTTGGCTGAGTAAATGGCAATGGATGAGGGGAGGTCGGTGGTGATCTTTTCTTGTCTTTTGAAAGCGGCGGCAGCATCGAAGAAATCGTTGATAAAGGTCTGCCGGGCGCGGATGCGGTAGTTAATGTAATCCAGGTCGAAGGTCAGCAGTTTCCCGGTGCTATCGTATTGATGGCTGAAATTGAGGTTGATACCGTGCTGCCGGAAGCGGTTCCGGTCGCTGTTGTCGGCCCGGATGAGGGAATCGATCGCGCCGGCGGCATTCCTGACCACGCTGCTCACTGGCCTCTGCTCGCGCGACTGTGTGTATGCGCCCGTGTACACGAAGCCCCAGGTGGTCTTTTCATCGGCATAAAAATCAATTCCGGTTTTCAGGTTGGTAGTCCGGCTTTTGGGGTAAAAAAGGGTGGTTTGGTCGAACGACGACTGTAATGCATCGTTTTCGCCGTAATACTTCCGCCCGATATCTAGCCGGCGCCACTGGTCGGTGCTGTTGAAACTGGCGTTGGTGAAGAAATTGAAGCGGTTGCTGCGGTAGTTAAGATTCAGGTTCTCGTTATGCCGCCAGTATTTCGACCTTGCCGGGCTGAGCGTAATGCTGCCGTTCAGCCCGCGGACTTTGTTTTTACGCATTCGGATATGAATAATTCCCGCGCTCCCGGCCGCATCGTAGCGCGCCGGAGGGTTGGTGACCAGCTCGATCTTTTCGACGGAATTAGCAGGTAACGACCGCAGGTAGGCTGCCAATGCGGCCTGCGAAAGGTAGGTAGGGCGGTTGTCGATGAGCACCAGCACACCCGGCTGGCCTTTGAGGCTGATAGTACCGCTCTGATCGACCATCACGCCCGGCGCTTTTTCCAGTACTTCCAGCACATTGGCACCGGCATTCGAAATCAGCGCATCGACGTTCAGAATCGTTCGGTCGATCCGGTATTCCACGAAGTTCTTTTGTCCCGTAATTTTGATTTCGTCGAGCTTGATGTCGTTGGGTTTCAATGTGATGGTCCCCACGTCAATAGCTGGTTTTTCATTGGAAATGTCAAAACGGCTTCCGGTAAAGCTTTGAAAGCCCATCATCGAGAAGGAAGCGAAATAACGCCCGCTTTGAATACCGGTGATTGAAAATGTCCCGCCCTTCGCGGTAAGCACCGTTTTCACCAGACTCGAATCCGCTGCATTAAGTACCGAAACGGCTGCGCCTTCTAGTGGCATGTTGTCGGTACCGACCACTTTCCCCTTCATTTGGGCAAATGCATTCACCGATACCGCCAGCAGGGCAACGGCAATCCACAGGGTGGTTCTCACCCGGCCAATGGTTTTCATGATATGATGTTAAGGTTGTGTTTCGTGACTGACAGGCATAGTTCGCCTGCCTTACCTGGGGTAAGTTTTTGGAATACGTTTGTAGGGATCCGGATTAGTGGTGGCTTCCGTAGGTGAAGTCGATCACGTCGTCAGGTTTAGGAAGCACTGCGTCCAGCACGCTTTTGAGAACGGATTCAGGCTGTTTTACGCCGTTGACGATCAATTCATGGTTGGTAATCCTGAAATCGATATTGTTACGGGAGATCTCGATGCCTTGCCGCTCGATAGCGTCCATGATCTTTTCGTTGATCGCCTGGCGCTTGATGCGCACCGGATTGGGCCGGTATTCGTGCCGGTAAGTTTGCAGGGGTTGCGGTTTATACGTTTGCACATAAGGCTGCCATTGTACAGGTGCCAGGCGCGCATGGGCGGAAGAATCGATCGCTAACGGGGCAGACAGCTGGTTAAGCGGCCCCATTGTTTTTTGCAAAGGTTGAAGCGTGTCAGGCGGCGTCAGATTAGGATAGTTCGCAACTCCCGCAGGATTTTGAATGGACTGTTTTGATTGGGTATTTGGCCTGTTATTGATTTGATTATTAATAACATTCGACTTGTTTGGGGTTTGATGCCGGAAGGCCTCGTTCTTTGGCGCCGCCGCCTGGTTTTGTGTACGGCCGGCGCGCCGGCTATGCTTAGCATTGGTTTTTTGAGGACTCGTTTGCGGGCCGGCAGACTGGGCGAAAAGCACCGAAAATGTAACAAATGCCAGCATCGCCACCAGTAGCACGGTCTTTTCGGCTGCTCCTAATGTCGAATTCGTGCGCGAGGCAATGCGTTTGGCACGTTGTACCAATCCACCTTTTCCAGAAAACGCTAGTTGATATACGTCTTCGTTCAGCTGGTACTCGCGGAATGACAGTAAGGCCCGGATGTAGACTGACTGGTTCCCGGAATGCCTCAGGGCCATATCGTCGCAGCAATTTTCGCGCTCTTCGTGAATGAGGCTGGAAATCCAGAGAATGCCGGGGTTGAAGAAAAAGAGGAGCTCGGTAAGCCGTTGCAGGAAATTGACGAAAAAATCGAGGCGACGGATGTGCGCGAGCTCATGGAGCAGCACCATTTCGATCTGATCCGCCGGAATGGACGTGATCACACCCAGCGGAACAAGTATTACGGGTTTGAAATGGCCCAGTACCGTCGGGACTTTCACCAGGCCGGATTGAAATATCTTCACTTGCTGAGCAATGCCCAGGGTTCGGGCAAATTCACCCACACGTTGCTCCCAATAGCTGCCGATGCTGTAAATCTGCTGCGTTTTGAGCTGATGCAGGCGGTAAAGCCCGAGCACCAGTCCGGATATTTTGGCTATTACCACAACAAGCCAAAGCCACGTAATCGCATAAATGTTTTGCACAAGAAAGTCCGTGGCGATGCCAATGAGGCTCTGCGGGCGGGATATGGAGGGACTCGAACCCGCGGCCCCGTTAGCCAGGAGGATTGCAGATGCATTGCGGACCTGCGTTTCCGCGGAAACGTCGGAACCCGACTGCACAAATGCAACAGCGGTAGCCGTGACGAAGAGCAAAAGCAGGCCTGTCAGCAAGTTATAGCGGATCTCCGGCCTGCGGCGGCGGGTGCATACCACCACGGCGGCCGCCAGCAACGCGGCAGCAGCACCGATCCAGAGCGAATGACCCAGCGCCACCCCGATCTGCCGGATCAGGGCGTAGGTGGTTTCCGAAGTGAGCAGATTTTTCATGGCTGATTTGATTTAGGAATTTCCTTTTTCCAATTGATCCAAAACTGCCCGGATTTCATCCAGCTCTGCTTTGGAAGCTTTCTTGTTATCCAGCAGCTGCATCACCAGGTTGCTGGCCGAGCCGCCGTATAAATGGTCGACAAAGCGGTCGAGGAGGAGGCCTTTCGTTTTCTGCTCCTCTTCAACCGCCTCGTAAACATGCTTCATGCTGCGTTCGTCGCGCGAGAGCATGCCTTTTTCGGCCATCAATTGCATTTGTTTGAGGGTGGTGGTGTAGTTCACCTCCTTAAATGTATTCAGCTGGTCGTGCACAAAGCGCACGGTGGACGGCCCGTTCTTCCAGAGAATGGTCAGAATGTCGAGCTCAGCTTTCGTGGGTTCAGCTTTTTCGGAACTCATGGCTATGAAATTAAGTACCTTTCAAAGGTACGATTAAAATCGTACGATGCAAATGGTAAGGTGAATTAATTTCAAAAGCCTTGAATGAATGCCTGGTAAAGGCCGGAAAACTATGGTTTTTGGACTACAAATTCGATATCCACGTATTGGCTTGCATTGGCAGACGTTTTGGAAACGGGGTAGGGGTTAATCATCACGCTGTCGGGATTAACGAAACCGCTTTTTGCGACTTTCTCTTGGGAGGAAATGAGGAGGGAGCGGTTAAACAGCTGGCTGTTCTTTACATCCACGAACGGCCGCACATGCTTCGAGAGGGTGTTTCCGCCGCCTTTTTCGGTGATGATCACATTCCTGATCCAGGCTTGCTCCTGTTCGGAAACCTTGATGGTAATTTCTACCTTTTCGCCGACAGGTTTTTCATTGACCTCTGTGTAAAAGAAAAGATAGCCGTCATTCATGTAGAGGCTCAGGACCGAGTTGTTCTGCGTGCCGCGAGAAAGCATTTCCTCGAACATCTTGCGATCGTACCTATCACCCACCTTCACTCCGAGCAGGGCGTCGAGCTCGGCGCTGGAATGCACTTTGTTGCCCGTCCAGGTTATTTTTGAAATAACCGGACCCGAATTTGACCCGGCTACGACGCTCTGAGGGTTTCCGGGAACGTTCCGGTCCGCATCGACACAGGCTGAAAGGAAGATCGCGGCAGCGCAAGCGGGCACAAGCAAAAAGAGTTTTACACTTTCCATGGCATTTGTTTTGGGTTTGTTTAACATAACTATCCGGCGGTAGAATTGAGAATCTGAAAAGGAATGACCAACGCGGTTGCCGGGTGTTCCGGTAGCCATAGCCACCAGGAGTTCCTGGTATTCAGTGATGTGGGGGTGCTCACCAGCGGCCGATAGGTCGGCCAGAAATTCGTGGACATCCCTCAAATGCCGAGCTAACTTTCGCACAAAAGGGTTAAACCAGAAAACGGCTGAAACGACTTCGAAGAAAATGTTATCAACGCTGTGTTTTTGCAGGACATGAGCCTCCTCGTGACGCTGCACGCTCGCCAGTTGCCCTGGTGACAGTGAAAGTGCATGTGTGCTCAGGAAAATGTTCCTGCCGAAAGAAAATGTGGGCAGCTGGTTTTGCACCCACACATTGGCGATGGAACCGCTGCTTAGCAACCGGGCCCCGGACCTGAGCTTTTTTAGTTGCGCCACTGCTCGCCATGAACGGGCGGCCATCAGTGCCACACCTGCCCCGTACAGAAGCGTTGCCCACAGCCATATCGAATTCAGTCGCTCCGTCGGGGTCGCAGCAGTCTCGACAGACTGATTCACATCGGTCTGCAATACGTGCAATGAGGACAGGGTTAACGGGAAATTCGGGACGACGCTTTCGGAGGGAAACAGCGTGCCCGTGATGTAGGGGGACAACAGGGGGACCGATAGGCAAAGGCAGGTACCACCGATGAGAATCCAGCGATTGAGTGCAAAAAACGTCCATTGCCGGAAGAAACAGGTGAATACAACCCACAATATTACCAGGGAAAGCGAAGCTGCGAGCAGCCACGAAAAAAAGGCAGGGTTATGGAGCGTCATCGGTATTGGTCTTTTTTATTTCCCTGATTGCCTTTTCAATTTCTTCGGGTGAAAGGTCCTGCTCTTCCAGCATGAACGAAAGCACATTGCCCGACGCCCCATCAAAGTAGTTGGCAACAAAATTTCTGAATGTAAAGCTACGGTAGGCCAACTTGGAAATCAGCGGGAAGTACTCATGGGTTTTGCCATACGCCTTATAACCCACGAAACCCTTTTTTTCGAGAATGCGGATTAACGACGACACCGTGTTGTAGGGGGGAGCGGGCTCGCCCAGTCGGTCTATCACGTCCTTGACAAACCCCCGTTTCAAATCCCAGATGACCTGCATGATTTTCTCTTCCGTCTTCGTTAGTGTTTCCATAGCCCAAACATAAAACGGATATTTCAGTTTTACAACTAAATTATAAGTTATAAAACTTATTTTTCAGTTTATCGGAGAAGCGTCTCGGTATTGTACCGGTTGCGGTACTCGATAGGCGTGAGGCCGGTGATCCGTTTGAAGATAGTCCGGAAAGTTTTCAAATCGTTGTATCCCACGTCGTAAGTAACATAGGCAATGTTCGATTCGCCGGCTTCGAGGGATTTTTTGGCAGCTTCGATCTTGACTCGCTGAATGTATTCGATCGGGTTGAGAGCTGTGGCGCTTTTGAAACGGCGGATGAAATTCCGCTTGCTCATGTTTACCTCGCCGGCAATCAGGTCCACCGAAATGTCGGCCCTGAACTCGCTTTCAATGTAGGTTTGCGCCCGGTGAATATCCTGGTCGTTATGGCCGCGATGGCCGGAGAATATCGTAAAAATGCTTTGCGAAGTGCGGCCGTAATCGAGGGCATAGTACTTGCTCAACGTAATGGCGGTTTCTTTCCCGCAGGTCTTTTCGATGAAATACAGGATAGCGCTCAATGCAGAAAAACCACCGCCGCCCGTAATAATGGTTTCCGACTGGGTTACGACCCGTTCGGGCCTGAAATTGACGAGGGGATACCTTTTCCGCATGTCGTCCATCGCACCCCAGTGAGATGTCGCCGGCATGCCATTCAGCAGGCCGCATTCCGCCACAAAATAGGCACCTGTGCAGAGGCTGATGATCTGCGCTTTCCGATGGTACTTCTCTGCGAGCCAGTGGGTAAGCTTGGCGTATTTAAGCAGCAGCTGATCCATATCGGCGCCCTCCGCATTCATTGGCGGTATCACGATCACATCCGTTTCAAAATCGTCGGCCAGCGTTTTCCCGCAATGAAACTGAACGGGGAGATCGAGCTGCACATCGTGAACGTGTACGCTCACCAGGTCTATGTCAAACGGCGCTGTTCCGCCGCTCCTCACCACCGCATCCCTTGCGCCGGTCAACAATGCGACAGTGCTCGACAGGGCCGTCAAAAGCACATCTTCATACACGATTACGGAAATGTGTCTGGTATGCATGGGTTAGCTGGTTTATTCAAAGCTATGACAAAGATGGCACAAAATACACCTGTGATTGTCATTTTTACACGCGGGTCAACTTTTCGGGCCCCGCTAGTTTTGCATCATCACAAAACAGAAACAAACTATGAAAACGATCTTTGATGCAGCCACGCGGGACGAATTGATCAGGAGGATTCAGTCGCTCGATAAAAGCAATGCGGCACAATGGGGCAAAATGAATGTATACCAAATGACGAAGCATTGCACCATCTGGGACGAGTGGGTATTAGGCGTCCACCAACCGAAGTACAAACAGCAATTAATCGGGTGGATTTTTGGTAGAATAGCCCTGAAAACCTTCGTGAAAGACGATCGCCCAATTCAGGAGAATGCCCCGACGGGCCGGTACTTTATCGTCAAAGAGCCGGATGGCGACCTGGAACAGCAAAAGCAAAACTGGATCCGGTGTATCGCCGCGTATGAGCACTTTTCCAATCCGGATTTCATTCATGATTTTTTCGGCAAGATGACGCGGGAGCAAATCGGGATATTCGCCTACAAGCATTCGGATCATCATTTACGGCAGTTTGGCGCCGTCGATCCCTTCGCAGTGGCCGATCAGCGGGGGGATTCCCGGTTAGTTTCTCCGTGACGGATAGTGTTCGTGGGTAGTATCTGGAAAAATAGAAGAGGTTGTATCAAGTGTGTATACGCTGTCAGCCTTCGACTCCGCTCAGGCTGACAACGAAAGTGTGTCATACAACCTCTTTTCAATCGTACCGGCTAGTTCCAGCCGTTTGCTATGTCTTTGGCCACGTTGGGATTGTAGTTTTTCTCTACATCGGGGATCGGCAGAAGGACATTCTTGTCCTGGAAAGGCTGCTTGCCGTCACCCGGCTCGGCGGCACGTTGGGAGTTGATCGTCTGCTTGGCAATTCCCCAGCGGATCAGGTCGAAATACCGGCTTTGCTCGCCGCAAAGTTCAACCTGGCGCTCGCGCATGATGAGCTTCATCGCGTCGGCCTGCGCGCCCAGGGACGTGTACGCAACGGCGCCCGAGCGCTTGCGTACCTGGTTGATCAGCGCCAGCGGCTCGGCGCCGGTTTTCCCCTGCTGAATTTGCGCCTCGGCCAGCATCAGCAACACATCGGCAAAACGGATTACCTGCCCGTTGATGGAGCTTTGCGGCCCGCCGTAGGAGGCTACTTCATTGTAATACTGGTATTTTTTCCAAACATAATATCCCTGAGGGTCGTCCGCCTTGAACGGAAAATCGATCGCACCACCTGCGCATTTCTGGCAATATTGGGTGTCGCCGCCGCTCTCCTTGCTGCCATAGAACGTAAACTTCGCACGCGGATCCACGTAGTTGGCACTGGTGGTCGGGTGGGGGTATTGGAATGATTTGACGGTCGTGGTAGGCACATAGACATTGAACCAGTCCTTGAAACCATATTCCTGCGCACGGTCGGAGTGGGTGGCCTTGCCGCCCCACGTTTCCTGTCCGCCGAACACGTAGTATTGGTTACCAATGCCCCAGTCGGTCCATTTGGCATTCATGATCTGGAAAATGTTTTCCGGGCTGCTCTGGTTCGTCGAGCTGAACAGGTTCTCATACGACGGATCGAGCGAGTAGGTGAATGGAGCGGCCGTCAGCTGCGCCAATGTGGTTTCGGCCTGTGCCCATTTTTTCTGGTACAAATAGGATTTGCCCAGTAATGCTACGGCTGCTCCTTTGGTTGCCCTGCCGAGACCGGTGGCGGCATCATAAGTCACCGGCAAATCGGCCGCGGCCAGTTTCAGGTCGTTTTCGATCGTCGCCCAGATCGCCTCCGTAGAAGACCGGGAAGGGTAGTTGTTGGCCACGGTGCTGTCGTAAGCGGTGATCAACGGCGCCTTACCCCACAAGTTCACAATGTTGAAATAGGCGTACGACCGCAGGAACCGTGCTTCTGCGATGTATTGCTTCGCAGCCTGCTGGTCGGCGGGGGTGGCGGGGTTCCACACACCCGCCCGGTCGATTACCACATTCGACCGTAGGATCAGCCGGTAAAGGCTATTCCAAAGCTGGCTGATCTGCGCCTGGCTCGTGCCGAACGAATAGTCGGCGAGCTGGGCCATGTCGCCTTGCAGGTTGGTCGTTTTCTTGGCTTCGTATCCGAGCAAATCGAAAATGAAGTAGTACTCCCGCGCCCAGAGGCCATTGTGTAACAATGTCGCGTAGGTGGCGATAACCGCCTGGTTGAGCCCTTCGGAAGAGGTAAAATAGGTCTTGTAATCGTAGGCACTCTGACTTTCCAGATCCAGTTTGGATTCATCACATCCGGCCAGCTGGAAAGCGGCAATCAGTCCTGTCAGAAAATATATGATCTTTTTCATGTTCACTTCAAGTAAGTTTTCTTCTAACCATTAAAACCCAAGCTGCAAGCCGCAAAGCAATGTTCTCGGCTGCGGCAACTGCTGGCGGTCGTCGATACCGCGGGAGAAGATGTAGCTGCCGCCGTTCTGGGTGCTTACCTCGGGATCATACCCTTTGTATTTGGTGAAGGTCAGAAGGTTTTGCGCCGCCGCATACACACGGATGCTCTTGAACACCTTGCCGCCGCCAATACCTTCGATCACGCCCTGGGGTAGGGTATAGCCGAGCGTCACGTTGCGCAGGCGCAGATAGGAGCCGTTTTCGAGCCACCAGTCGGAGGGCCGCAGGTTGCCGTCGCCCGTTGCGCTCTGTCCCGCACGCGGGAGCTCGGCTACGTCGCCCGGTTTGCGCCATCTTTTCAGGATTTCGGTAGAAGCATTGTGGCCGGTAGATTCATTTTCCGTCACGAACTTGAATGCATTCACAATTTTCAAACCGGAAACACCCGAGATGACCACATTCAGGTCGAAACCTTTGTAATTCACTCCGGCGTTGAAACCGTACACGATTTTAGGGATAGGGTTACCCAGGATTTTCTGGTCGGTGGAAGTTACCTTTCCGTCGCCGTCGAGGTCTTTGAAAATAAAGTCTCCGGGCAGCAGACCCGCCTGATACTTGGTGGTGGCGTCGCCGGCCTGTTCGGCCGCTTTGGCATTCAACGCGTCGATTTCCGCCTGGTCTTTGGCTACGTGAGAGACTTCATAACCAAAAAACGACCCAATCGCCGAGCCCGCAGCCGTGTAGGTGAATGTAGGGAGGTTACTGAATGCCCCCGCCTGGATAGGCGCGGCAAACTCGCTTCCAAGAGAGTTGACGATGTTTTTATTGTATGCCAGGTTCGCGCTCACATTGTACTGGAACCCGCCCCGGGCCTGATCGCGGTAGCCGACCGAAAACTCCACGCCTTTGTTTTGCGCACTTGCGGCATTGGCATATTTGCTGGGTTGCCCGCCGCTGTTGGATGCGCCGGTACTTCCGGAAACCGGCACGCTCACAAGCAATCCGGAGCTTTTGCGGTTGTACCAGTCGACGGTAACGCTCAAACGGTTGCTGAGGAATCCGAGGTCGAGGCCGATGTCGGTCTGGTCGGTCGATTCCCAGCGGATGTTCGGGTTGGACAGCGTGTTGATGGTCGTACCAGGGTAAAATCCTTCATTCGTACCCAGTGAATACACCAGGTTACCATTTGGGGCGCCGCTGTAAGTGAGTACGGATGTGACGCCGGTGGTCGGGATGGTGTTGTTGCCCGTTCTGCCCAATCCGAATCGCACCTTGCCATCGCTCAGGAAGTTGAGGCTGTTCTTGACAAAGTCTTCATCCACAAAGCGCCAGGCAGCGCCGAGCCCGTAGAAATTCCCGAAGCGGTTGTTAGCGCCGAAGTTCGAAGCGCCGTCGCGGCGGAAGCTACCCGTAAGAATGTACTTGTCGTCAAAAGTATAGCCCAGGCGCGCAAAGTAAGAGATCACCGACGAGCGCGCATAACCATAGTTGGAGCCGGTAACGGCCTGTGACTGTGCTACGCTGATGTTCTGAATCGCGTCGTTCGGGATTTTTGTGCCGGTCGCATTCAGGCCGGAAGCAATTCCGGGATCGAGGTAGCTGTTACCGAGCGTTGCCGAAACACTGTGTTTTCCAAATACCTTATTATAGGAAAAGTAGTTTTCGAGCGAGTAAAAGGAATAGTTACTAAAACCCAGCGTGGCCTGTTGCGGATTGGTCAGGTTGTTACCCCCGGTGTAGCCGTATTGATAGCTCCGGTTCTTGCCGCCGCCGATCTCGGCCGAAAGCTGCGTGCGGAAACGCAAACCGGCAAGGATATCCACTTCGGCGAAAACCTGAGGAAAGAACACAAACCCGGTATTAACAGGGTGGTTCAGGTTAATAGCTGCAAGCGGGTTGTTACCATTGCTGAAATCGTCGACGTTGGTGGTATTGGAATAACCGCCCGGGATAGTTGGATCAAAAATAGGCTTGTAGGGCGCGTAGTAAACCGCGTCGGAAATACTGGCTAGTTGGCCGTCGTCCTTCGTGTAGCGGATATTCAGGCTTTGCCCCAAATGGAAGCGTCCCAGGGTTTCGTCCAATGCAAAACGGGCATTCAGCCTGCTGTTGGAGAAGTTCCTGACAATGGCCTGTTGTTTGATATAACCCAACGAGAAATTATAAGCCACTTTTTCGCTGCCGCCGCTGATATTCAAATCATTTTGCGATACGAGCCCTGATCTGAATATCTCTTTTTGCCAGTCGGTACGGTCGGTAGTTACTTCCGAAGTACTGAACTTCGCGGGCAGGGCCGAATTGGTCGTAGCCGCGAAATCTTTCAAAAGGTCGATGTACTGCGAGGCATTGAGCAAATCCAGGGTTTTCCAGGCTTTGGCAACGCCCCATTGTGTATTGAAATTGATGCGCGGCGCGCCCGATTTGCCTCTTTTGGTAGTGATAATGACTACACCATTGGCGGCAGCGGAACCGTAAATGGCTGTGGAAGAGGCATCTTTCAGGATCGTGATGTTTTCAATGTCCTGTGTTGCCAGCGTATTGAACATCGTTTTGCTGCCCTGGATTCCGTCGATTACATACAAAGGATCAACACCGGTGAAAGACCCGGTACCGCGGATGAGGATCTGGGCGTCGGAGCCGGGCGTTCCATTCGATTGCAGCACCTGCACACCCGCCGACTTTCCGATCAGGAGCTGCGAAGGGTTGGTAGTAGTAGTGGCACCGGCGTCTTTCGAAGCAACGATATCCACCGAACCTACCACGTCCTGCTTGCGCGAGCTTCCGTAACCGATCACGACCACCTCGTTCAGCGACTTATCGTCCGGGACCATCGATACGTTGATCACCGCCTTGTCGCCCGCCGCGACTTCCTGCGTTTTATAACCTACAAAACTGAATATCAGTACGGCATCCTGGTCGCCGACCTCGAATTCGAAGTTGCCGGAAGCGTCGGTCAGTGTTCCGAGCTGAGTACCTTTCAGGCGCACGCTTACACCCGGTAGACCTCCGCCGTTTTCGTCGCTCACCTTACCTTTCAGCACATGCGCCAGCATATCCCGCACCTGCTCGGAGGGGTGCCCGGTATTTTTGGTTTGCAGTTCCTTGTTGGCTTTCAGGAGGATACGTCCCGACGGGGTCACCTGGTAGGATATCTGAAGAGGTACGAGCAAGGTCTGCAATGCAGCCGCCAGTTTCTGGTTTACGACATGGATCGCGACCTGACGCCCGGCGCGGATAGCCTTATTGCTGTACACAAATTTTACATTCGCTTTCTGCTCCAACTGGTCGAGCACCGTTGCCAGTTCCGCCTTGTCGGCGTGAAGCGTGACGTTCCGTTCCAATACTTCCTGCGCCTTGCTGACGTGCGCGGCGTACGTGAGACCGGAAAAGACGATTGAAAAGATAAGCTGGGCCAAAGAAATTCTCATGAGCAAGCAAAGCGATGCCCGGTTTTTTCGGTATCGGTTTTTTTTCATAGTTTAGAAAGGTTTTTTATAACTAATGAATACCCTGCTGCCGCATCTTGGCGGATTTCCGGCAGCGGGACAGTACTGACCGGCAGGGTAGCTTTCTGCCGGTTTCTTTTTTGGGCTTTTTGGACTGGTTTAATGCATAGGCGGTATTTAGGTGAAACAAAAATTACTTGCAGCCGGGAGCCGAAACGAGAATGCGCGTTCCCTGAATCTGGTAAGAGCCGTCGTTGGACTGGCAAATCAGGTCCAGCTGGTCAAATAGCGACATATTGGTGAGATCACCGGTAAATCTGCATTCGCTCACGGCCTCGCCCGACACCACGATATCTACACCGTAAGCATCTTCCAGCCACTGAATAACTTCGGGTAATACCATGTTCTTGAAAATCGCCGGGGGCAGCTCCCCGTGGGTGGAAAGTAGCGCCGGCTTGTCGACGAGGCTCGTCGTCAAATGTCCGCTCTCTTCAAAGTAAGTCACGCGCTGGTTAGGGGTCAGGATGACTCCTTTGCGTAACGGGTGCTTCATTTGGGAGGCGGGTTCTCTGGTGCCGATGTTTTCGTTTTCGAATACGGAGACCTTTCCGGACACCACTTCAACCTGCATTTGGCGCTCCTTTTTCCCTTCTTTTACTGAGAAACTGGTTCCGAGCACGCGCGTCACGAGCTTTCCGCTGTACACAAAAAACGGGCGGAGGCTGTCTTTGGTAATATTGAAAAAAGCGTCGCCTTTGAGCTGAACTTCGCGCTTCGAGGCTGAAAACTGACGGGCGTAAGTGATCCCTGCTCCGGGAGCGAGGGTTACCTCACTGCTATCGCCGAGTTTGACAAGCATCGGCCGGGTGGTGTTATTAGTGGTGGAAACAGGACCTTCCCGATTTGCTTCGAGCAGCCACAGCGAGACGATTAATACCGCCGCAACCGACGCAAACATGCGCACCACGACGGGCGACAGGCGCGGCAAGAATGCCCTGATCCCTCCGGCCGTTTTTCTTTCGTGCTGAATGGCCCTCCACATCCGCGCTTTCAGGACCGATTTTTCGCTATCCGAGAGTTCGGGTTGCGGTGCGCCGCTTTGTACCTGGTCGTACCAGGCATGGATGCGTTCTCTTTCCGCGGGAGTGCATTTACCCTCGCGGTACTTTAAAAGCAAGTTTTCAATTTCGTCGTAGCTCATAGGTTCAGGGGTGGGTGGGGGACTCAGGATGCTTTTTGTCTGATCCAACCACTAAACCGTATTGATCACGGATAGTCCCTGAATGTTTTTAAAATAACTTGGAAAGTTTATGTAAAATGACGGCGCAGGGTCCAAACTTCCTTTAAAAATGCAACACCATGGGGAATGGAAGTCAGGAGAAAATGCTGACGAGGAGGAGGAGCAGGGTTTCGCTGAGGTACTCGCGGACCGCCTTGGAAGCCTTTCCGAGATGGTACTCGACCGTCTTTTCCGATAAGTTCATGAATTCCGCGATTTGGGCGACGGTCCAACTTTCGACCCGGCTCAATTTGAACATTTCGCGGGTTTGGGCGGGGAACGGTTTGAGGCCTTCGTCGATGCTGCGAAGCAACTCGTTGTAGGCGACCTCGTCTTCTGTATAATGTTCATGCTGGCTTGCAAATGCCTGATAATAGGCGGCGTACCGGCTTCTCGGCCCGGCTTTCCGGATGTGGTCTATAACCTCGAACCGCACGGCGGAAAAAAGATAGTAGTTAAGTGTGGTGGTCCGAAGGTTGGCGCGCTCGTTCCAGAGACGCGTAAAAATGTCCTGCACGATCTCCTCCGCCACGTGTCGCTGCCCGATTTTGTGAAAGGCGACCTTGTACATTGGATACCAGTACTCGTCATAAACAGCGGTAAACGCCCATTCCTGACCGGCGCATAAAGCTTCCAGCAATTGCTGGTCACGAACCCGTTCGTTATCCGACATTTCAGTGAAGAGGTGTCAAGTTTACATTTTTGACAAAGTTATATTTTTTGGTTTGATATTCACATTTTATCTCTCCCAGGTAGCTATCATCCCAGGTACGGGCCTCCCGGCACGCCCCATCCCCATTTAGGCATTG
The DNA here is from genome assembly GCF_019924045.1 of Dyadobacter fermentans. Classification (GTDB taxonomy): domain Bacteria; phylum Bacteroidota; class Bacteroidia; order Cytophagales; family Spirosomataceae; genus Dyadobacter; species Dyadobacter fermentans_A. Next base: position 421,521 of record NZ_JAHXBN010000007.1, read on the forward strand.
GTTCGTCCGGGTTCATTTGCAGGTCGTCACTGTTGGAGTTAATGACTGCGATTCGTGTGCCCCATTCGATGTAGGCGACGAATGCAGAACGGAACTCGGGATCGTCGGGCAACTTGATTTCATCGGCTGTCTCCAAGAGCAGCGAAACCCAGCGCTGCCGGTGTTGTTCGGTAAGATGTTTGGCCAAATGCTTTTGGATCATTTTGAAATGACTGCCCTCCGAGGTGCTATACCACTCCGGCCCACCCAGTACTTCGGCGAGGAAATGCGCAACGTGTATCTGATGGTCGGGTGACATATGTTTGAAGACCGGCTCCAGAACAGGGTCTTTCAGGACTTTTTGATAGAATAGGCGAGTCAGTTTTTCGAAAACAGGCATTCCGCCGGCCCAGTCGAATAAGGTGGGGATTGATGAGGTATTCTGAGTCATGGCAAATGATTGGGAAGTATTGTTTTACTTATATAGGAACTACCGGAGGTGTCAGGATCATATCATAGCGATCGAGGCCGGGTGCGTAGAAATCTTTGGTGATTTGGGTAACGCGAAACCCCAGCTTTTCAAAGAAGGGAAAACTCAGTTGCGTAGTATCGAGGATGACGGATGCACCCGGGCGAAGCTCCTGGATTTTGTTCAGACGAAAGGTTAGCAGCTGCTTTCCGATGCCCTTCCGGTGAAATTCCCGAGCCACCATACCCCACACAAGCCCGGCCGTGGCAGGTTGGTTGTCGGGAAAGTAAAATCCCGCGCATGCCGCGATTTGATCCTCTGTTTCAACCACATAATAGAAAACAGGCTCGTTATTTGACTCTGAGAGGCTGCTGAGTAAATCCTGAAACTCAGCCTTTTCATGATCGGCAAAAAACTCGGGATGATTGCCTTCGAAAGCCCGGATACACCCGGAAAAATCGGAAGCCTGGTAAGGACGGATGGTCATTTCGGCGGTAATGGAATATTTTGCTTCCAAATGTATCACTTTTCCGTTCCGTAGCGGCAGATCCTCCGTAACACAAATTACTTTAAAATTTGCAGGATTTTCGTCATCGATCCCATCAGCGCTTCTAACTCCGGCTGATCCAAACGGGCGGTGATCTTTTCAATTTGTCGGTTGGAGGCGGAATCCAGCTGGTTAAAAACCTTAATTCCTGACTGACTGAGCGATAGCAACGAGGCGCGTTTGTCGTTTTCGGATGCTTTCCGCTCGATCAGTCCTTCTTTTTCGAACTTTTTCAGGATGCGGCTCAGATAGCCTTTGTCGATGCTCAGCGTTTCGATGATGTCCGACGCCCGGCACGCGCCGTGTGAAGCGATTTCAAACAATATCCGACCTTCTGCGAGCGAATAGGGGCTATCCAGCAGGTGACTGTCGAGTAACCCAAGCAAATCGGTATAAAACCTGTTGAAACTTCTGATTTCCAGAATCTGCTGGTTTGTCATCGCGCTATTGGTTTACTGTTAATTCGTATTTCCGCTCGGTCAATACCTTGTCGAATGCATTGGATGTCCTCTCCTCGGAAAGCACAAAACCATATCGCTCATACAAAGCTACGGCCGATTGCTGCTCCTCCGTGGTCCAAAGGTAGGCGTGCTTGCAGCCCGCGGACGTCATAAAATCCATAAATTCTCCCATCAATCTTTTCCCCAGGCCGATACCCCGGTATCCGGGTAAAAAAATGAAATATCGGAGCTGAATAGCGTCTGTCCTGTGCTGCGCAACCAGGCAACCCACGAAGCGGTCCTCGTGCTCGCAAATCCAGAGTTTGTCTTTTACAGGGTCAAATTGCTGCGCAAATTCACCCAGGCCTTTCAAAACATAAGCCTCGAAATTCAAACCATAACCGCATTCTTTGGCGTAGATATCACCATGAATGGAAGCGATCAGCCCGAGATCGCCTGGTCTGAGCGTGTTTCTGATTGCAATATCCGACAGAAGCGGATTTGTTGAATGGGTTGTATTCATTGGATTGATTATGAGTGAACTGTATCGGAGATTGGCGGATGACCAAATGAAAATTGCCCCCGCCACACAAAGGATAAAAATATAGTTGACAAAGTCAACTATATGGAAATATAATTGCCGCAAGAAACGGGTTTGCAGGTGATAAAATTTTGGCCTGTTTTGAAGAAAAAACAAACCAGAAAATGCATCACATCAGCAACCAGTCCATTCTGTATTTTGGTACGCCCGTCGTATTGGTAGGAACGACCAACGACGACGATACCTTTAACCTTGCACCCATTTCATCGGCATTCTGGCTTGGCTACCGGTGTATGATTGGCATTGCGGCCCATTCGAAAACAACGGAAAACATCCTGCGGACGAAGGAATGCGTACTCAACCTTCCGTCGGTGGATCAGGTAGGGGCGGTCGACAGGCTCGCGCTCGTGACGGGAAGCAACCCCGTGCCCGCGGGAAAAGTGTTGAAGGGCTACGAGCATGAAGCGGATAAGTTCGGCAGGGCCGGTTTGACTCCCGTCGCATCCACGATCGTGAAGGCCCCGCGGGTTTTGGAATGCCCCGTGCATTTGGAAGCCACGTTCGTCGCGATTCATCCTTTTGCGGCCGAAACGGGTATCGGGAACATCCGTAGCGTGACACTGGAATTGAAAATTCTCCGGGTTCATTTGGACGACTCCATCGTTTCTGACCAAAATCCCAATCATGTTGATCCCGACAAATGGCGGCCGCTTATCATGAGCTTTCAGCAGTTTTACGGTCTGGGCGCGCAGGTGCACCCCTCCAAGCTGGCGTCCGTTCCGGAGCAGCTGTATCGGACCAATGATACGGAATCGGCTTTGGTGCAAGGAGTGATGAGCTAACTGGTGTTTCCGTCTGCTCTTTTGTCCCCGTTTCGAAATGCGGGTCGTCATGGGGATAAAAAGTCATTGCAAAATGAAAAGGGCATTACACATTACTTCCAGTGCGCGGGGCGCGCAGTCGTACAGCCGGGGCCTGAGCGCGGCAATCATCAAAAAACTAACCGACAGAAAGGAGGTCGGCATGGTCACAGAACGGGACCTGACCCGAATGCCCCCGCCGTTTCTGGACGAAAAGCTCATCTGGGAATTCTACAAGCCTGCGGATGCGGTATCGGAAGAAGGGAGGCATTTGCTGCGTTATGCCGACGCCATTTTCAGCGAAATCGATGAGGCGGATATCATTGTCATCAGCACGCCGATGCATAACCTGGGCGTTTCCGCGCCCTTGAAAGCCTGGCTCGATCAGCTGGTGCGGGTGGGGCTTACCTACCGGTTCAACGAAGATGGTTCAAGAACAGGCTGCTTTCAGAATAAGAAGGTATACCTGGCGATAGCGTCGGGCGGAAGGCAGGTATTCTGGCCGGAGGGACACGAGTTTATAGAATCCTATGTGAAAGCGGTGCTTGGTGCTTACACCGGCATTACCGACGTTTCGACTTACCGGGTGGAAGGTACCGCAACAGGCACGCCCGAAATCGATTATGGGGTGATTTTGCAAAATCTTTAAGCTCATACAAGGCATAGAGTTGATAATCAGATCGGTAGTCAGAAGGCCGGCAGCTTCCCCGCGGTGGGATAGCAGCCGGCCTTTTGATTTGCCTGCCGAAATGAATTTTTTCTACAATTTTTCAGTACGAATTGTGTAGATTTTTGCTGACTTTTCGCTCATGATCTGTCCGTCAACTTACTGGAAAACAGGGGTAAATTGTACAAAACGCATTGTGCTTTTGTATCTCCCGGTATCATTGTAAAAAGAGAAACCTATCTGAGAGCGATGAACAACCCATGTAGCCTGCTGTTACCCTATTTACAGTGTAGGATTATTCTGATTTTTATTGTTTTGACCGCAGGCTTCACAGGGTGCCGGAAGTCGGAGAAAAATGGGCATGACGTTCAGTTGAAAGCCTGGATCGACAGTCTCGACCGCACCTCACGGATAACCGGCAGCCGGGAAGCGATCGCTAGTCTCGATTCGTTCATGGCCGCGCTCCCCGAAAAGAACATTCACGACAGTATTCTCTACTTCAAATTCATGAAGGTGCTGAGCCACCGCGATTCCACAATGGATGCTGCCGCGCTCGCCTATACCGACAGCCTGCTCGGGCTTTTCGCGTCTACGCGCGTCCGCGAGCAAAATCCGATCGACTATTCGAAGGCCTTACTGTTAAAAGGAGATGATTTGCTGAAACAGAAGGAGTATTATCAAGCCTACCGCAACTATTACAAAGGCAAGTCATTTCTGTTGTCGAAGGGAGAAGTATGCGAATGTGCGCGGTATAGCAGCAGGATCGCCAATATTTCGTTCAAGGAGGAGAACTACTATCAGGCCATTGAATACTGGAAGCACGAATTGGAGGAACTGGCGCAATGCAGGGAACCTGAGAATTTTCAGTTAGAATTTATTGAAAAACAGGGCAGTATGCGGAATATCGGCATCGCGTATATGCTGATTAACGAACCGGTGAAGGCGCTCCAATACTTCAACCAGGCCGACCGGTTTATTACCCGGAATGCCGCGCGGTTTCCAAAGGAGCAGAATTTTATCCGGTTTGCAAGGATCGTCATTTTGAGGAACAAGGCAGAAGCGTATGCATTGAAAGGCGATAACCGTACCGCGGAGCGATTGATTAAAAAATGCCTCGAACACGATCCTAACATCGACTGGTCTATCGACGTCGAGCGGGAGTCACGCCAGATATTGGCACAAATTTACATCGATTCGAAAGCGTATGACAAGGCGCAGGCCCAGCTCGATTCGCTGAGGCGGTTACCCGGTGCTGCCGGCAATCCGGCCGCGAACAGTTTGTACCGGACTATGCAGGCCTCCATTTCGTATGGCCGCGGCGATTTTCAAGAAGCGGGGAGGCTATTTCTCGTCAATGTAGAAGCGGAACGCAACGGGAAGCTGAAAAGAAATGCGCAGAGCAAAAATAACGTCGGGCATTTGCTGCAACAGGTTCAGCGTGAGCATGAGATAGAACTGGCTGCTCAAAAGGATGAACGGGAAGATTTGATCCTCCAATTTTCAGTACTGCTCACTTTTGCGATGGCCGTTATTGTGTACCTGATCTGGCGGAATACCCGAAAGACCATTGTCAATCTGCGTGCGGTAACCAAACTGAATGGGGTGATCACACAAAGCAATATTGCATTGCAGGACACCGTCAATGCATTGGAAGAGTCGGAGGTGGAAAAAGAAAAAATGCTGCGGATCGTCGCGCACGATTTGCGGAACCCCATCGCCGCGATGATTTCCGGCGCGGATGTGCTCTTCTGGGACCAATCCCCGTCCGAAGAGCAGGCCATGCTCGTGAATGCGATCCAGCAGTCGGGGCAACTGGCATTCGGGCTGATCGGGCAGATATTGCAATCGGGCCCGGATAAGAAGCGGATCAGCAAAAGCGAGGAAGATCTGGCGGAAATTGTGCAATCCTGTATTGACATGCTGAGCTATAAGGGAAAGGAAAAACGGCAGACGATCCACTATGATTACGAGAAAGCCATGGTGCCTGTCGACCGGGAAAAGATATGGCGCGTATTTTCCAATCTGCTGAGCAACGCCGTTAAATTTTCGCCGCAGGAAAGTGCCATTAATGTGAATTTGAAAAAGAGTTCGAACCTGACGTTGCTCAGTGTTCAGGATCACGGCATCGGGATTCCGGATGATCTCAAAGGGCACATTTTTCTTTCGACCAATGATGCCAGGCGGGTGGGGACGGCTGGCGAGCAGTCCTTCGGGATCGGGCTTTCCATTTGCAAGCAAATCGTGGAAGCGCATGGCGGCAAGATCTGGTTCGAATCCGTAAGCGGCATTGGAACCACCTTTTTCGTGGAATTGCCGGATTGACCGCTTAATAATCCTTTTCCCATTCTTTAAAAAATAATAGTCTTTCAAGGGTAGGTTATGTAACTATTTGCTTTTTGTATATAGAATTACTTCGAAGTAGCTTTTTTTAGCGCCCCACTAAATTCCTTTCAGATTGCCTTTTTCAGTGAACCGTTACATCGGCAACGGTTTGGAAATGTATTGCCTACCTGTTTCACAAAATTTATCATCATGGACGAAAAACAACTCAGAAAATCTTTCATGGATCCGATCCTGGAATGGGCCAGGGCCAATCAGAAACCCAAAGAACCACGCCTCAAAGGGCTGACCGACAGTGCGGCGACTGATGCCGTCGCCGAGCCTGAGGAAATGCCGTTTGTAGTGCCCCGGCAGTTTACAGGAAAAGACTATATCACCATGCTCCTGCACGTCGATGCGGAGATCGAACACGGGCTGATGCTGCAATACCTGTATTCGGCTTACAGCATTGGCGGGCCGCAGATCCCCGAAACATACCGCGAGCGGGTACATAACTGGAAGAATATTGTGCTGGGCATCGCCAAGGAAGAAATGGGACATTTTATATCCGTCCAGAACGTATTGAAGATCATCGGGGCGCCGCTGAACTTCGGTCGCGAGAGCTATCCCTGGGATGTACCCTTTTATCCGTTCCCCTTCACATTGGAAAAATTCACGCTCCGGTCGCTGGCCAAGTACGTATATGCCGAGGCGCCAGCGGAATGGCTGAGCAGCGACGATCCCGTAGCGAAGGAAATCAATGAGACCGTGCACGCGCAAGCTTCGGACCCGCATACGGTGGGCGCGCTTTTCAAGGTTTTGCTGCAACTGATCCAGGACCCGGACGTGATCTCTGACGATGCGTTTCAGCCGGGGACTTATCCATACCAGGCCAAATTCGACGAATGGGGCCGGGGCTATGCCGGTGGCGAGAGAGGAAGCGTGAAAGACCGGTTCACCAGGAGCCCCGACGTGCTGGTGGCGCCGCTGCTCTCACGCGATGATGCCTATAATGCCCTCGAACAGATCGCCGAGCAGGGCGAGGGCGACGAGCTCGACTCCGATACTCCTTCGCATTTCGAGCGCTTTTTATTCATTTACAATGATTTCAAAGCCATTCTGAAGGAGACGGACGGCAGATTCGATCCCGCTTACAATGTTGCGACCAACCCGTTCGCGGGTGACCCCGATCACGCGGGCACCGCTTCCAACGAACCCGCCGATGAAATGGAGCAGAACGAGATCACCAGCGAGGAAGGTATTTTGTGGGCCAATCTGTTCGACACCCGGTACAGGCTGCTGCTCAACTTTCTTGCCCACAGTTTTCTACTCGATAATGGCAACAACAATGTCGGGTCATTCACGCCGCGCGGCCTGATCATCAACTCCACTTTCGGAGAAATGTACAATTTGCGGAGCCTCGCCACCATCCTGGTGCAAACACCGCTCTCCAAGAAAAGCAGGCTGATGGCCGGGCCGCCGTTCACATCGCCTTACAGCTTCGACCTGCCTTTCGGGGAGCATAACCGCTGGCGCCTGCACCGCGATCTGCTCGTTGCATCGGGCAATCTCATCGAAAGCCTGAAAGCACTGAAAACACAGCCGCACAGCCAGTATTTGAATGCTTTGCAGGAGATTGACCGCAAGCTGCTGGAAGCGATCGCTCAATTGATGCAGGCCGAGCTTGCCTGAGTTTCTCAACATATTAAAGCCAAAAACCATTGCCGGATATGAAAATTCTAGCATTAAGAATACTTCCTCCCATTGCACTCGGGCGTCTGGGCGAATCAGACAAGCCGATGGCCGCATATGACCTTACGTTATCCAAAAACAAACCCCTGGATTTCAGAAAAATCGTGCCGGAACAGTCCTTCCAGGTGCACCCCTCTACCGGGGAAATAACGGCCTTCCAGCCCGAACGCGTCGCATTCAAAGATGCCGAAAACCTGGAAGACAAAACCGGGAAAGCGCACCCGGTGGCCCCGTTCCTCGAAGTGTTCGCCGTTACCGACGAGCAGCCGGGCCGGTTGGTACCACTCACGGTCGATTTACTGAAAAAAGCCGGCCACGAGCTGGAAGATGTTTCCTGGGATGTGCAGGTGGGTAACATCAAGATATTCAGAAGGACCAATGATGAAAATGACAAGATGTACGCGAAGATCGGCGACATCCGGTCGCACGAACTGAAACCTTTGCTGGCGCAATGCGCGAATTTTATCGAGGGTAAAACGCTGCCGCTGGGGTTTGTTCAGTTTATAAAGCCTACACCCGATTTTCCGGAAATCAGGTTCCGGTTTACGCCGGCAGCAGGGAAGGTTTACGGTTCGAGCCTGGTCAGGTTCAATAACGGAAAGGAGCAGGTGGACCCGGTGTTTGCCGGCCGCCGCGACGATCCTATTTTATATGATATCAACAAAGGTAAATGGCGCGGCTACTCGGAAACCAGCACGCCTAATCCGCTCTATACCAACCCGGCGCAGATATTTGCCGGATACTCCGATGCGAATGGCAACCAGGTGAGCTGGGGGTATCTGGATGACGAATGTGACGGGTTTGTTACCGTGAAGCTCACCGGTCGGGACGGCAAACCACTGTATGCAAAGGCGCATATCAGCGCAGGCCCTCCTGCGTACGCGCCCGACACGTTGCCTATCCGCGTGGTGTCCGACGAACTGGAACAAATTCTGAAAGGCACCGACGTAGATGGGGAAGTGACGATCGAGGAAGCCGAGGAAATCGTACGCCGCGCATTTGAAACGATCCGGCTGATGAACACGGCCATTATGAACGGCAATGCCTATGAAGGCAAGCTGAATGTGGCGAGTACGATGGTACGGCAGAATACCAACGACTTCGGGCGCCTCTACGAGCCGATTATGGCCACTTCGCTGGTAGACAATATGGCGTTGCAGGTGCTGCACGAACGTGTTTTTGCAGGCCTGAGTACCGGTGCTTCGCCCTGGTTTGAAGACCTGCTGAGGAAACCCGAAGAAATCGGAGACCTGTCGGCCAAGGCCCTTCGCAAAATGCCCGCATTGATGCGCGGCGCCGATGGCCGTTCGCTCACATTTACCAAACGGCAGATCAATATGGTTATAAAAGCGGCCGCCAGATCGCTGATGCCGGATGTGGATGCCGCGGAAGTTTCCGGCGACGATCCCCTGATACCTTCGAACCTCACTGCGCAGCTGCATTACCGCGGCAAGGGAAACCCCGTGAGCGTGTTGCCCCGTACTGCCATCTCCAACTGTTTCCCGGGCCTGGAATTCGACTTTAGAAACCTGTGGCGCCGCGCGTTTCAGGGAATTGTACTGATCGAGAACAACAACTATGTGATCGACGCCGACAAGTCGCTCGCGCATTTGATACATCACCGCCTGGTAGCCATTGATGGTAAGCCTACCATGGTGGCCACTTCCGGGCCCGTATTTCCCGACGGCGATAGCGTGCCCCTCCGCACGGAAGCCAACCCGAACGGGGTGTCGTTCATGGAATGGTCCAATTCGATGGTGAACGTGTTGCAAAAGCAAGGGCAGCAGGTTGCATGCTATTTCACCGCTGAGCAAAGCACGCACGAGGTGGTCGTAGATTTGGATAAATTGGAAGATCCGACTTTGTATACGAAGGTTATGCTCACCGTCAACAAGGTTTTTGAAGGCGATAGCGCCACACTTTCCGAACAGATTATTAAGCCCGGCGAACTCACCCAGGGACTTTGTGCCCCGTGGCAGAACGACTACCGCGAATGTGCCTGCTACTACTGGGCCGCCAGCCGCCCCGATTACGTGAATGTGGTGCCCGACGAGAAGGGACTCAGCACCGGCGATAGCTGGATGGCCAGGAAACGTACCGGCAAATACATTCCCGACGATCGCGTCAATACCCGATTACTATCCTATGACGACCTGTTTATCAACTGGCAGGGCGAGCTCAACTTTATCGTGGAAGGAAAAGATGCACTTAACAGCTGAAACCGAACCGGCCGTGGCGCTTGCGCGCCTGGCTGGGGCAATCGCCGCACAATCGCGGCCGAAATCGCCGTCGGCCCACCTGATCAGGGGCAGGCAGTCGCAGCTTTTCATTCCGAATGGCAGCAGGTTGTATGCGGTAGCGGGCGACGTGGAGCAAAGGATCGCGCGTGCCCTCGATGCAGGCGACGAAATGGAGTTGCAGGATTTGCTGGTCAGATGTGGCTTGTCCGCACCCGATTATGTCGATAATACGCCCCTGGAAAGTCCCAGGCTCTACGCACTTTCGCTCGCTATTGCACAGAAATGCAATATGGGCTGTACCTATTGCTATGCCGATCAGGGTAGTTTCGGCGGGCAGGCCAAAAGTATGTCGCTGGACACGGCGCTGCGGGCAATAGACCTACTGATGGACCAATGTCCCGAAGGTGAAAAAGTGCAGCTGACATTCCTCGGCGGAGAACCACTGGCCAACCGGAAAGCGCTCAGGGAAGCGACGGCATATGCGGTGGCCAAAGCCGAAAAAAAGGGAATTAAGGTGGGCTTTTCGATTACAACCAACGGAACGATGGTCACCGAAACCGATGCCCGCTTTTTCGAGGAATATGGCTTTGCCGTCACGATCAGCCTGGACGGCATTGGCAAAAGCCACGACGCGCTGAGGCCGATGAAAGGCGGCAAAGGCAGTTTCGGGCTGATCATGCGAAACCTGGGGCCGTTGCTGGCCATGCAGGGCAAAATGCAGGTTTCAGCCCGCGTTACGGTCACCCCGCGCAACCTCGACCTGCCGGTTGTGCTGGATGAGTTTATCCAAATGGGTTTTCATAGCGTCGGTTTTTCGCCATTGCTGCGGTCGATGAACGGCCGTGACGAAATGGGGCAGGAAGAGCTTTCGGTATTACTCGAAAACATGATCGCATGCGGGCTCAATTTTGAAAAGAATGTGCTGGCAGGTAAAAGGTACCCGTTTTTGAATATGGTGAATGCATTGAAGGAAATCGACAAAGGTACGCATCGGCCGTATCCCTGTGGGGCAGGAGCTGGTTATATGGGCGTATCGGCCGACGAAGAGCTATTTGCCTGTCATCGGTTTGTGAATGAAGAGGAGGGTAAAATGGGTAACCTGAGCACGGGCATTGATGCCAGCTTGCAAAATGGCTGGCTATCATCCCGGCATGTGAGCAACCAGAGTCCATGTACGCAATGCTGGGCCCGGTACCTGTGCGGGGGCGGATGCCACCACGAAGTAATTGCAAAAGGCCGCACCGCTTGCGACTACATCCGCTCGTGGTTGCATTATACGATACAGGCACATGAGCGGCTGGCTCGCCTGAAACCGGGGTGGAACAGATAATGGAGCAAAGTTTTGAAATAGTAGTCATCGGTGCGGGGCCAGCGGGACTCACAGCAGCCATCCGCTTACTGGAAATGGGCCATTCGGTGGCGCTGGTCGAACAGGAGGCATTTCCGCGTCCGCAGATCGGGGAGTCGCTTTCGCCCGGGGTGCGCCCTATTTTCGCCTACCTCGGAGCCGGGGCGCTGTTGGAAGATCCCTGTTACCTGCCCGATATTCCGGCCAGGGTGGCATGGAGCGAACGGGAGCCTTTGCTCGTAGAACCGGCGCAGCGCGGAGGCGGGTTAATGGTCGACAGGGCACACCTGGATGCACAGCTGCTGGCCCTGGCCGTCCGCAAAGGACTCCATGTGTTCCAACCGGCCCGGATGGTCGCATCAACATTTCAAAACGACCGGTACCAATTGAAATTACAATCCGCGGCTGGTGATTTCCGGATC
>NZ_JAHXBN010000071.1 GCF_019924045.1 Dyadobacter fermentans
TCCCATGTTAAATGGTTGGTAAATCCTGATGGGGTACAAAATGCTTCCGGGTGCGCTCTGAGCGAGTCGCAATTGAGCGGGTCGAGGGTAAGCACCGGCGGACAGGGCTTGGTGGTATCCGACGAGGACACACAAAGTATCTGCGAGAAGTTATAAAGTACCGAAGGCTTGATCTGGCTGTTGTTGTAAGAACCCACCGTTTCTACTTTATAACAATAGGTAGCGTCCTTGACGATGGTCACATTCACGGTTCCGTCGGCGGC
>NZ_JAHXBN010000072.1 GCF_019924045.1 Dyadobacter fermentans
ATTTCGGTACTATTGACGCCTACTGTAAATACGGGGCTGATCCCGTCTGCCGGGGTTGTATTTCCTGTATTCTCAGGGCCGTTGAACTCGCCCGTATTTGCCCAGCCTGCCGGAAGGCTAGGCAGGGGGGCAGCCGTGCCTGGGGTACCATTTGTCGTACTTAGTACCACGTGATAGTCGCCGGCAGGAATGCCGTCAAAACCATAAAACCCGGATGAGTTTACTGGGGCGACAGCAACGACATTTCCATCAGTACCGATCAGATTGGCATAAAGTCCCGTAGGCACTGCGTTTGGATTTCCTGTGCTGTTATTCACATTTCCCGCATCGGGATC
>NZ_JAHXBN010000073.1 GCF_019924045.1 Dyadobacter fermentans
GGGTGGTCAGTTTGCTCCGAATTCAGGTGGTCAATTTACTCCGAACTCAGGTGGTCAGTTTACTCCGAATTGGGGTGGTCAATTTCACGCGGAACAGGTGGTCAGTTTAATCCGAATTGAGGTGGTCAGTTTCACCGAATTTTCCACCTTATCACCAGGACCTGACGATCTCGGTCGATAAAAAGGGTGACTATCCCGGCTTTGGGCCATGGACTGTCAAACAGGGGCAATTTGCCGTTCAACCGCCACTGGAAATCCTGGAAGATAATTTTACGATCCGGGTTCACCTGGATCATACCGATCAAACGAATGGGGCACTCCGGGTTGTGCCAGGGTCGCATGCCAAAGGAGTGTATCGCGCCGAGGACATTGACTGGTCTGAAGAGCGTGAGGTTATCTGCAATGTCCGGCGCGGTGGAATCATGGTGATGAAGCCATTATTGCTTCATGCTTCGAGCCGGACAACGTCTAACCATCGCCGCCGTGTGATACATATAGAATTTGGCAGAAAACCATTGCCCGAGGGACTCTGCTGGTCTGAATTCGCCGGTATCCTTCCAAATGAAATTGATTTGGAAGGATACCGAATCAACCGTTGAGAACCTGTTGAAGAAATAAATGATGGGGCAAAACTTCAATTTTTCCCTTTGTGGGGATCATGTTCTTCCATACCCAGTTGTAATGGTCAATCACCTGATGGGCTTTCAGGTTCGGTCTGTTACCGGTAGTGTGACCGTCTTCGATGACGGTTATGTTGTAATCCCTGGAAACCGCTGACTGAATCGTGGATTCTACACAGAAATCTGTGGCGCAGCCTGTGATAACTAATTCGTTGACAGCTAGCAGGTCTAGTCTCTTTTGGAGTTCGGAGCGATAGAATACGTCATTGGCATATTTGTCAATGCGGATATCATCGTTATCAATTTTCAGCTCGTCCAGCGATTCCCATTCAGTAGTAAAGGGAACAAACTCGTTCATTGTGCTACCATCATGCTGAATAAACAACACGGGCCAAGATTTCTCGCGAAAGACCGCTGCAAGCAAATTGATTATCTGCACGACTCCTTCTGTGTTGTGACGAGGCGTGGCTTCTGTAAATGAGCCCTTTTGCATATCAATTACCAGAAGCGCTTTTCTATCGATCATCTAATTTGGTTTTAAGTAACGTTACTGGGCGGGGGCTATTTACGACTTCCAGAGTAAATCAATCAATTTTCTCCATTCGAAGTAATCGGAAAGCTCTCCGTTCATCAAAATAATCAGCCCTTTTTTTGAAAATGGGTCATACAGCATGTAGGTGGAGATACCAGGACCATGCCCGCTATGGCTATACGTGGGTGTCTCCGTGTTGAGCAAATACATAAACCAGGTGTGGAAGCCCAGGCTCATGTCCTTTGGCGTCAGAAGTTGTACCGACCTGGCTTCAATAACATGCTTACCAGCATACAATCCATCGTTTGACCAGCAGGCAAGAAACTTCGCCAGATCGTTTATTGTGCAGCGCAGCTGGCCTGCGGGGTAATCAGGATATTTGCCTTGGGGCAGTTTTTGATACCGGCCTAGTGAGTCTGAATACTGATAAGGCACCGCCAGCCGATGTGATTCGGGCGATTCTAAAAGCCAACTGGTATAATGCATTTCCAGCGGAGCGAACAGATGCGTTCTGCAATACTGGTCGAATGGCATTTTCGCAATTCGCTCGACAAGATAACCTAAAAGTGCAAAGCCAATATTGGAATATTCGAAGCTGCTACCTGGTTCGGCGTTAGCAAAATTCTTATTCGCTTGATAGTGCTTGCCGCTGGCAGATAGATAGTCTGCAAGAAACGTTCCCAATGGGATATCGGCACCCTGATATTCATTCCCCCAAAATGGGAGCAGATAGTCCGTGTTATCTGCTATCGACGAGCGGTGCCGCAACAATTGTCTGAACGTGATCGGAAAAGCTGGAAACAATGGATTCACAACCCGGAATGGAAGGAAGCGGTTAATGTCATCATCGAGCTTGAAGTAGTTCTTCGCTTCGAGTTGCATAACCGCCGCAGCTGTTACTGTCTTGGAAATAGAGGCGATGTGAAAAACCGTTGAATCTGTCACCAGTATTTTCTGCTCCATGTCTTGGAAGCCGTAATAGCGTGTCCAGGAAACTTGGCCGTTTTCAACTTTTGCTGCGGCAAGGCCCGGAACATGCAGGTCTTTCAATTTCCCGATAACCAGCGAATCAACCTTTGATGTCTGGGCATAAGCTAATCCAGCCAATAGGAAAAATTTAGCTAATAGTAATGGACATTTCATAAACCACTGAAAAAACACTTGAATGGGAGCCGAAGTTAACAATGCGTTCAGTGCAAACGAAAGTTACAAAGCAAAAAATGACGGTTGCAAGCCTGCACTTCGTCATCCGGCTATTTAGCTGAACCCGCATCAGTCAGCCGCACCTTAAACCGCCGGATGGGCTTGCAACCAAGGGGACGAGCCCCGTCATTTTTTCATTGAGTGGAAGGCAGCGATTGCCCTGAGCACAAAGCCTGGGCGGCCCCGCCGGGCCATAGCTACTTAATCCTTTCAATCATGAGAAATCTCGAAAATGCTCCAAAAATCTATGTTGGAACCTATGGTCAGTATAACAGTGGGTCGCTGTTCGGGAAATGGTTTGACCTATCAGACTATTCGGATCTTAAAGAATTCCTTCAGGACTGCCACGAGTTTCATCGAAATGAGCTGGATCCTGAGCTGATGTTCCAAGATTGGGAAAACATCCCGGATTTTTTGATATCCGAATGCAGCCTTCACAAAGATGCGTTCGCCTACTTTGAGGCCAGCAGTGAAATGGACGATGAGACAGCCGAAGCATTCGAGATTTATTGTCAGCAGATCAACTATTGGCCATCTAATGGGTACGAACTGGAAGACCAACTCGAAAGTTTCCGAGAAAGCTACCGTGGATTCTTTGGTGGATCGATGAAAGATCCAGAGCTTGAATATGCTTACCAATACATCGAGGAGACTGGCTTGTTGTCAGGAGTTCCACAGGCTCTTGAACGTTACTTCGACTATGAAGCTTTCGCCAAAGACTTGTTTTCAGAAGGATACAGCGAACACGAAGGCCATATCTTCACAGATTATTGAAGGCAAAGTGCAGTTCGATGCGGCCGGCATCGAACTGCACTTTATTCTTTTTGTTCCGTTGGGAAAAAGAGGAAACAAGTATTAAATGCTGCTTATTACTTTCCGATCAAAAATATCAACTGCATATCATAATCGATGTTTTTGATTGGTAGCGTCAAAATAATGAGCAATGGAAAAGAAGAGCAGGCAATCAGAGGAGAGTTCGGCGTTGTTCACGCATCAATTAGTCACTTTGGCGGATCTTGAAAAGTTTAAAGAGCAAATACTCTCTGAAATGAGACGGCTACTTTCGGGTGGGAGCACTCAGCATTCCAAACAATGGCTCAAATCTCGGGAGGTACGCAAGCTACTTGACGTGTCGCCGGGCAAACTGCATGCCATGCGTGTAAGCCGCCAGCTCAGCTTTATGCGTATCGGTGGTGTGATTTATTACGATCGGGCCGACATTGAAAAAATGTTCGAAAAGTTTAAAACTACTTCAGTCAAATGAGGCGCGAATGGTGCTCGGCTGGCTATGGAGACCAGAGCCCCCCTGACGAGATCCACGTCAGGATTTATTTTCTACAACAAGGGTCGACAGAAGTCGATGCCCGAATATTTTTCCGCCACTACGAGGCGAAGTTGTGGAAGAATCACAGAGGGCGATTAATAAAAAATTGGAAAAGACTTGCCTGGCAGTGGATCTTGTAAATGTTTAGGGTATGGTGCCCATAATATGCTCGCGGTGCTGCACGCCCCAGTTCTCCAAAGCCTCGATCACACTCCCCAACGTTTCCGCATAAGGCAGCGTGGTACCGGTGATCAAAACAGGATAGCCATCGTCAACCGTGCGCTTGATCAAGCCATTCTTTCCCAGGTCTTTCAGTTCTTTTGCCAGTACTTCGTACTTAGGTCGGGGAATACTGCGTTGGATCTCCCGAAACCGGTGACTTTCCGCTCCAATAGAACTAAGATCAACAGTTGTCATTTTCCATTTACTGCCTCCAACGCGTCTCTGATCGGGAGCAGCGCCGATAAACAATCTGTGCAATTAGTGATAGCATTCTTGTTTGATTACCAAAAGGTGAGTGATTACCTAGGGGTACAGGTATCTGTTGGTAATCAAATGTAGGCTTTCTGGCATCGTTGCCGCAATAACTATTTTGTGAATAATCTGTTTGGCGCTCCGATTATCGGGAAATTGCCCACGGAGGCCCTGACAGGCGTGACTATCATGGATGCAATGGGGACTTTCGCCTGGGCTGCACAACCCGGCGCTGGCCGTCTTGATTGGCGTCATCATTTCCGCCCTGGTGTTTGTGTGGGAAAATGCTAAGCGCATTCGGGCCAAAAAGTATCTTGACGATAATTGCGTTAAACACTATGAGATATAAGGCCCGCTATTTTTCGCATCCGTCTCAATCTTCAGTGAAAAGTTTGATATCGCTCATGCCCCCCATATCTCATTGTTGACTTCAAGGATAGTCGCATATCGGGCATGCCCGCCATATGCGCGTTTATCTCATCGAAGACCCGGACTACAATGTTGATGCTGAGTGTAAGGTAATAAAATAAAATTCCATAATATTCGATTAAAGTTTTTTATCTCAAAATTTTATTCTAAATTTACAGAATATTTAAAATAATATTATGAATCAAGGCAAGGTAAAGTTTTTTAACGAGACCAAGGGTTTCGGTTTTATCGCTCCGGATGGCGGCGGTGATGACATTTTCGTTCACACAACAGGTCTTAATGACGATATCCGTGAGAATGACAATGTGTCCTACGATGTTGAAAACGGTAGAAAGGGATTGAATGCTGTGAATGTAAGCGTCATCTAATAACCCTTTTGTAGTTAATATGCTTGAATTCCTCCCGATCACGGAGGAATTTTTGTTTTTAAATATTTGTGTTGTCCGGTTTTCGGGGGGCATTTAATTAAATAGCCATCCATATGAATATCAGGCAATTCGCTCGCCTTCAAAATTACGGCCGAGTTTCGGCTTCGGGCATATTCAAATGCCTGAAGCCGCAGATAATGTTCGTTTCGCGCCATCTGATCCTTTTCTGCGCCAAATACATTTCATTCGCAGTCTACCTAATCCTACGTTTTTTGCTTCGATACCGACAGGATCTGATTTATGCCAATTTAATGGCTTGCTTTCCCGATAAATCGCAGACAGAGTTGAAGCGTCTGACTAACAGTTACTACCGACATATGGCAGACCTTTTGATCGAGCCATTTTTGTTTTACCTGGCACCTGCTTCTCTGCGAAAAAGCCTGGCCACCTACACGAATCCTGAGATGTTGAAAGATTATTTCTGCAAAGGCAAGAAAGTGGTCTTGTTTGCGTCCCATTACGGTAACTGGGAGTACCTGATCAATTTGCCCGAAGTTACCAGCTATCCGGTATACACAGCATTTTCACCCATCAAGGTCGCTTGGATCAATAGCCTTATGATCAGGCTGAGATCATTGTTTGGAGTACATCTGATCAGCAAGACTAATTTTTACCGAACTGCGATAGCTGTTTTCGTAAAGCAATCGCTCCCAAAACTGCTTGTTATTATTGGTGATCAGCGCCCCGCTCCCGGGAATCATAAATTCTATTTGCCATTTCTGGATCAGCTTACCGCTGTACAAACTGGTGGCGAGCGTATTGCTGCTTTGTCGGGAGCATCACTGGTCTATGTTCACTCAAACAAGACAGCACAGTTCAGCTACGAATTTACTTTCACGGAAATGGAGGTTGCCGATAGCAGCGCGCCCATGAGTGTCACCAGCTCCTACTTCCGTAATCTGGAACGAAGCATATTTGCCGCCCCAGCTTATTGGCTTTGGTCACATAACCGTTGGAAGGTCTGCGCGCCGACAGAGAGAATTTGAGCAATAGCTGACATACTTCATACCTTAACACACATCCAATGAATGCGAACGAGGACAATACGAGCAAATACAAAATTGGGGAGCTAGTTTTTAGCCTGACAACGCCAACGGTCAAAATGGTCGTCAGGCGATACTATGCGAGAATCTATTATTGCACGGAAACCGGTGGGTCAGGCAAAGAACATGCTTATTTCGAAAGTGAAATTCGGGCAGTGAGCAGTATATGACAAATAGGGTAATGCAAATGTTTACTGAAAGAGCTGAGCGCGCTTGTACAGTTATTGAACTAACCGCCCGGCTCATACAGCATTAGAAATATGACCTTTGGAAACACCACACACTTAGCCAAATTGATCTTAACGTATTCCAGGGTTATATCTTCTTTGCTGCAAAACTGCACACCTATTTGTTTTTTACAGGTGGGTAGCGAGTATGCAAACATTTTTTGACCTGTCGCGTCGTAAGCTACTTGGCGGGCCGGTTCAGGTCACTCGTCGAAAGCCTCTTCAAATTAGGGCGTTTAACCTACGAGTACAACATAAATTAACTCAAAAAACATGGCTGACAATCAGGCAAAGAAAGAGCAGAAAAAGAAAAAGGCGCAGTTAAGAGAGGATAAGGCCGAACGGGCCGAAATGCGCAGGAAGAACAATGATAAGGGCAAACCCCTTGAAGAAATGTATATGTATGTGGACGAGTTTGGGAATCTGTCCCCTGTTCCATTGAACAGATCCTCCATAAAACCTGCACATTTGGACGAGATTGTATTTCAAACTGTTCCCAAGGCGGAGCAGGCGGCTGATATGGAGTCGGCCAGAGACGGCCAAATCCAATATTTTGATCAGGTGAAGGGATTTGGATTCATCACCGATGTCCAGACTGGCCAACGCGTTTTTGTGCATTCCAGTGAACTGCCACGCCCAGTCAAAGAACAAGAACAAGTTGCTTTCGTCCGTAAGCAGAATGAGAGGGGCTTTTTCGCAACAGATGTCACCATAAAAGCCTAGTCTAACTCATACGACCCATGCCTGATCGAAAAATAAAGTTTTCTAACACAGATTCGAGCGTTTTCTTTCCAACGCTACGAAAGAGGGTCGACGAGTATTTCTCCTCGCACGGGATTCGAAAATCCGGAGGGAAAAGAATGCTCTATAAGGCTGCCTTTATGTTAAGTCTGTATTTGTGCCCTTACCTGCTGATGATGTCCGGCAATCTTTCAGCCCCTGCAATGGTCGTAATGTGCATTGTAATGGGCGTTGGGCTGGCAGGGGTTGGCATGTCGGTCATGCATGATGCTATTCACGGATCACTAGCTGACTCAAAGGCAATTAACCGGTTGCTCGGGGCGTCCATCTATCTGCTTGGTGGCAATGCTTATAACTGGGAAGTGCAGCATAACAGGTTGCACCATACTTACACCAATATCCATGACGTTGACGAAGATATTACGGGTAAGTTTTTGCTGAGGCTATCGCACGGAGACAAGTTAAAAAGGATTCACCGGTTTCAGCACATCTATGCATTTGTGCTGTATGGGTTAATGACCTTATCTTTCCTATGGAAGGATTTTAAAGAAATTGGGCTATTCAACAGGCTAGCGAAATCTGGACTTACCAAGGCGTTTCCCAAGGCGGAAATTTTTCGCCTGGCCTGGACGAAGGTTATTTACCTGGTCTTTATCGCCGCGGTCCCGCTGTATTTTTTAGATATTACTTTCTGGCAGTGGATGCTGGGATTCATGGTCATGCATCTTACCGCAGGAATAATACTTAGTACAATCTTTCAAATGGCACACATCGTTGAGGATGCCATGCAGCCGATTCCCGATCAAGAAGGGAGCATCGAGAATGCCTGGGCGGTCCATCAATTGCAGACGACTTCGAATTTTGCCGGTTCAAGCCGGTTATTTTCGTGGTTCATAGGCGGTCTGGACTATCAGATCGAGCACCATTTGTTTCCTTCTATCTCCCACGTTCACTACCATGCGCTGTCCCCGATTGTACAGGCAACAGCGCTCGAATTCGGGCTTGTTTACAACGCGAAAGAGAACTTTCTATACGCACTTTCCTCTCACGTGCGGACACTCAAACGGCTGGGGGGAAGATTGGGATAAGCTGGCGCATAGCGATCCTAAATTAGTGGGTATTATTAGGGTAGAGTCGTTCAGGGGATGCAGTAGCTTTAAGTAGGTCTATAAGTTTGCACCGATGGTGCAAAATCTACCATGCCCAGAATGTTTATTCTCAGGAAGTAATATTAACACAGAACTGTTGTGTCAAGGCGTAAATTCTTTTTTTGATAAAATAAAGGCCATTTTTGGGGCCTGCGATACATGATCGAGAACTGCTATCTAACGGGTTCAGACTTGACGCGTGTGAACGAGGCAGATTATTGAGTTGAAAACCAGAAAATAATGCCTGGATAATCGTCGGGCCGTCGCTACTTCGAATGAATTGCGTTATTGATAATGTGGATATTCCGGACGAAAGAGAGCCACTAATTCCGTTGAACTTGAGCCAGCATTCCGGGCAAACAGAGCCACTTGAAGGGCGATGTCGGATGGTGATTCCGGGCAACT
>NZ_JAHXBN010000074.1 GCF_019924045.1 Dyadobacter fermentans
GGGGCAGATGCTCGCTTTATGGTTGTTCCGGCGGGTAAGCCTTACTCGGCCAATGGCACCAATAGCTCGGTTTTTACGATTAATCTCGACCGCGGGGTGGGAGGATATGCGGATATACTTGGATTTGGCGCGACTACTACAACCGCGAACCTGATCAATGCTAATTTGCCGGTGTTCACCCGATTGGGAGTTAATGCGTTGGTCTATCCGTATGGGGACGCATCTCCGGCTTTACCCGCTGTGGTGGCTAACAGATTATATTTGAATGACGTGTCCTATACGGTAGGGACCGCCGGCATTAAATATGGCCAGAATGGTACGACGGGTTCGAATACGCAGACGTTTGCTGCCGGATACGCCAGGCACGCCGACGGGAGTGTGCTGGGCTCTCAACCGGAAGTCAGAAACGGCTTGATCGGTGAGGTAATTGCTTATGAAAGAGACCTTTCAGAGGGTGAAAAGCAACGCGTCAGAACTTACACCGCCATTAAATATGGGATTACTCTGCCGCACAATTACATTGCCAGCGATGGAACCACCACCATTTGGAATCAAACGACCAATGCAGGCTACAATAAAAATATTGCGGGTATTGCCAGCGATGAAGGGAGCGCATTGGTTCAAAAGCAGTCGCAAAG
>NZ_JAHXBN010000075.1 GCF_019924045.1 Dyadobacter fermentans
AAAATGGCCCCGCTGCCGTTATTACCTACATACATGTCGCCATCCGTATCAAAGAATGCAGTGCCAAAAGCGCCGGTGTAGGTAGATGTTTCAATGCCTGCGCCGGTTACAGCGCCAAGCGTGGTGCGATTGCCCGTTACCGGATCAAACTGATATAGCACCTTGTTTGTCCCAAATCCATAAAGCAGACCATTAGTCGGGTTGAACGACCAATCGTTCAATTCCGTCGGCGTGGTGGGAACTGTCACAGCAACCAGATAGTTCGCCGAGCCAGGATTGAGGTCAACCTTCGTGATCTGGGTCGAATTGGCTGCGTACAAGTACAGAATGCCGTTCGGACTTACATCCCCGGTTGCAAAACCCGGGACTGTTGACGGGAAGCC
>NZ_JAHXBN010000076.1 GCF_019924045.1 Dyadobacter fermentans
TCGATCAATGGGTCAACCGAGCTGTATTACGACTACGGATCAGGACCTGTACGCGTGGATGTGACAGGCGGCCCCGTGAGTATTCCCAACTTCGATGTTACCAAACTGGTGATCTACGGAGCGACCGGAAGCGGGACTGGCAGCAACTCCATTGGTTTCACCTATTCCATGACGGATAATGCGGGAGCTACCAGTTCAGCCGCGGTCTACTCCATTGAGACAGAGAGTCCCATGCCAGTAACACTAATCAGCTTCAATATCCGTCAGGAAGGCGGCATTGCGAGCCTGCAATGGGCTACGTCCAGCGAAGAAAACAGCAAAGGCTTTGAGATCGAGCGAAGCGCAAATGCTTCTGCCTGGACCAGGGTAGGGTTTGTGCCGTCTCTGTCTCGTGAGGCGGTCAGCAGTAGCCGGCTCGACTACAACTTCACCGATTCAACTCCCCTGGGCCGCAGGAGCTACTACCGCCTGAAAATGGTCGATCTTGATGGTAAATACACTTATAGCCAGATCAGGGTAGTTACTTCTGAGAACAGCACCATTACAT
>NZ_JAHXBN010000077.1 GCF_019924045.1 Dyadobacter fermentans
CAAACGACCAATGCAGGCTACAATAAAAATATTGCGGGTATTGCCAGCGATGAAGGGAGCGCATTGGTTCAAAAGCAGTCGCAAAGTATCAATACAGGTAGCCAGGTTGTGATCGGCACAACGGGCTTGGCCGCCAGCAATGCATCAAATAACAATGCGCTGGTTACCGGTCAGTCGCTTGTCTGGGGAGATAATGGTCTTGGAAAAGTACCTGCGGTAGCAC
This sequence comes from Dyadobacter fermentans, assembly GCF_019924045.1. Classification (GTDB taxonomy): domain Bacteria; phylum Bacteroidota; class Bacteroidia; order Cytophagales; family Spirosomataceae; genus Dyadobacter; species Dyadobacter fermentans_A. The sequence goes on from NZ_JAHXBN010000077.1 coordinate 224, forward strand.
TCTCCGGTGTTTCCGGGGTCAACTTCCGGTTTGCTTCGGTATGGAAAGTACAGAACACTTCGGGTGTTGGAACGGTAAGGGTAGCCTGGCCGGCAGG
>NZ_JAHXBN010000078.1 GCF_019924045.1 Dyadobacter fermentans
CTTTGCGACTGCTTTTGAACCAATGCGCTCCCTTCATCGCTGGCAATACCCGCAATATTTTTATTGTAGCCTGCATTGGTCGTTTGATTCCAAATGGTGGTGGTTCCATCACTGGCAATGTAATTGTGTGGCAGAGTAATACCATATTTAATGGCAGTGTAAGTTCTGACACGCTGCTTTTCCGGTTCTGTCAAATCCCTTTCATAGGCAATCACCTCGCCTATCAGCCCGTTTCTAACTTCCGGTTGAGAGCCCAGGACACTTCCGTCGGCATGCTTGGCGTATCCGGCTGCGAACGTCTGCGTATTGGAACCCGTCGTACCATTCTGACCATATTTAATGCCGGCGGTTCCTACCGTATAGGACACGTCATTCAAATACAATCTGTTAGCCACCACAGCGGATAGAGCCGGAGATGCATCCCCATACGGATAGACCAACGTATTAACTCCCAATCGGGTGAACACCGGCAAATTAGCATTGATCAGGTTCGCGGTTGTAGTAGTCGCGCCAAATCCAAGTATATCTGCATATCCTCCCACCCCGCGGTCGAGATTAATCGTAAAAACCGAGCTATTGGTGCCATTGGCCGAGTAAGGCTTACCCGCCGGAACAACCATAAAGCGAGCATCTGCCCC
>NZ_JAHXBN010000079.1 GCF_019924045.1 Dyadobacter fermentans
TTGGCTCCTGGAATCTGGCATTTATAAGCATCCCAGTTGAGGCGATAGGCTGTTCCGGTAGGGTCGGAGACGGCAGTACCCTTTAATCCGGTCGGTTTTGGCCCGTAGACTTTAATGTTGACAGTGGTCATATCGACCAATTTCCGGAACAGGGACGGGTTAGGGACATTCGGGCCCGGCGCATCTTCCACTTTAAAAAGGACGTCGTAAGCTTCCAAACGGATATGGGCGCAAGAGGTTTGCCACGTAAACAGACCATTGACGGTACCCTGGGCACCCTGATTGGCAACTGTAAACTTCGCAACGGCCGGGGGAATCAGAGATGCTTCATAAACACCGCCCGACGATGTGAGCGTAAGTTTGTCGCCATTCTTATCCGTAGCTGTTACGGGCTGATTGATCAGCGTTCCGGCCTCAACGCAAATATCATCCAGGGGTTTAATCACCGGCCGGTCGTTGCGGGCATCTTCGACGATGATCTGCATGTCGCGGACGATCTGCCCGATGAGCACGCCGTCCCGCCATTCCTCGACAACAAATGCGACGTTATAATACCCTTTTGTAACAGGCGCGTCCCAAATCAGGTCGCCGGTGATCCGGTTTATACCGAAAGTGGCGGGTGATGCGCCCGCTTCTGTGGACCCCGGAGGTGTTACCATGTTGGGGTCCTTGTATTGCAAGTTGATACCTGTACCCTTTACACCGCTTCTTTGGGGGATAAACATCCGGTAAGCGAGGCTATCGCCGTCGGCATCGAATGCGCCGGGGTTGTGGATGTAGCGCTGTCCTACCGCCGCCACATCGATCGGCGCATTGAGGAGGACAGGGGTTTGGTTCTTTCCGAAATTGGAATTGATTTCCAGGATCGTACTCACATAGAAGTTCAGGTTCTGTGTGGGTGGCGGACCGATGTTGAGTACGTTGTTGTTCCGGTTGTCCTCTTCGAAGGAAATGCGGTATTGCCCAGCTGAACGGAAGGTGTAGTTGACAATGTACGTGTTTTGCGTCGTGTTGTTGCCAATGTTTGGAATTGGCTGAATACGAGGTGCTTCTATCACGTCAACGGTGGAAGTTTCGGTGATCCTCGGAGGACCGATCGTAAAGAATACCGAATTCTGAGCATTGGCAGCCCCTTCGCCATTTTGCATATCAAAATAGGCTGTAAGTTTTATCTCGTAGGTATGGACAGACGAGCCTGCGGGAGAAAGCCTGCGGGCGGTGATCTCACCCGCGCGTATGTGTGTAGCCATGGCTTGAAAGCCACTACACAGCAAAGCCAGGAAGAACAGGTATAATGGGATTCGTAAAACAGAGCGCATAAATCTGTGTCGAGCTAATAATGATAGGGAGGTAATGGCAGGGGCCATTTCTCCTGTCAGGTACGTTAAATCAACGAAAATTCAGGTAAAAATGTGTGCTTTGGGAATGAATATAATGTGTCGCTTTGTAAACATACAAAACAACTTTATAAATCATGTACGAATTGTAATAAAGTCCCAAAGCAGCACAAATAGCGCTCTGATGTGATTTTGTATTGCTATCTCAGCAATTGTACCCAGCCTTTCATGATGGTCTCTGTGCCTTGCTTTTTAGAAGATTCGAAATAGATTTTTACTTCATAATAATACTGACCTGCTGCAAGGTCTTTTCCGCCGTTGGTTTTGCCGTCCCAGTTGATGTTCACATCCTTGGTAGAATACACCAGCGCACCCCAGCGGTTGTA
>NZ_JAHXBN010000008.1 GCF_019924045.1 Dyadobacter fermentans
GCCCGGTTCCGAAGCGGAACCGGGCGCTTTGTTTATCAGGAATCGGTCACTTCTTCTCCGGCATCAGCACCACTTTGATGAAATTGTCATCATTGAAATACTTCTGCGCAGCGGCTTTGGTACTGGCCACGGTTACTGATTTCAGCAATCGGTCCTGCTCGAAAATTTCATTCAGGTCGTCGCCGAGGAATGTATTGTCGTCGAGGTAATCGAGCCAGAAGCCGTTGGTTTTAAGCGCGGTCTCTGTTTTGCGCTGAGTTTCCGCGACGAACTTCTCGATATCCTTCTGATCCGCGCCGTTTGTTTTGATCTTGTTGATCTCTTCCTGCGCTCTTTTAATCAGTTTGTCTACATTCTCGGGCGCGCAGCCGAAGCCGATGGAGAAACGGTAATGGCCGGTCGGGAATTTGTCGGTACCTTCTGAAACACTCACTCCGTAGACGCCGCTTTCTTCCTCCCGCAGTGATTCGATCAGTTTGATCTGCAAAATCTCCTGCAATGCCTCAATCTGCACATTGTTTTCCGGGTTATAGTCATATTCCCCGCTCGAAACGAGTGTTACACGGCTTTTAGGTTCTAAACCTTTGTAAATTACCTTTTCAATGCGCCCTTTCGGCGGGAAAATATTCGGGTGGCTGAACGTATCGTCCCGGTCGCTTGATGGCAGGCTGCCGAGGTATTTTTCAATCAGTGGCTTGATCGTCTCCGGCTTGAATGCCCCCACAATCGTGAATACAAAATCCGAGGCGTCGGCGAAGCGGTTTTTGTAAATTTCAAATGCACGGTCGAGGTTTACTTTGTCGATGCTCTCGGGTTTCAGCGGTTGACGTTTGGGGTTGTGGCTTGTCAATACCGCATTCAATGAATCGGAATAGACTTTTTCAGGCGTTAAAGTCTTTTGCATATTTTCCAGGTATGCCTTCTGGTTGGCGAGTATGCCTGTTACCACGTCCGCATCTTTACGGGGCTCCGTGAAATAGGCGTAGATCAGCTGCAACGTCGTTTCGAGATCCTTGGGATTGGTATTGCCGCCGACGCCTTCGGTGAGTTCGCTCAGATACGGGCCAGCGCTGGCAGTCTTGCCTGCGAGGAATTTTTGCAGTTGGGTCTGGTTGTAAGGTCCCACACCACCCGATTGAACAAGGTAGCTCGCGAAAATGCCCGTCTCACGCTCGCCCGGGAAGAGCGAATATCCGCCCTTCGCAGTCGCCTTGATCAGGATTTCGTCATTTTTGAAGTCGGTTGGCTTCAACAGCACCTTGACTCCGTTCGAAAGCGTCAGCTCAGTAACGCCGAGCTTGTCGAGCGATTTTTCGCCTGTGATTTTACCGGCAACAGGTTCGGTTTTTAGTAACGGTGCATCCACAACGTCGTCCACATAGGCCGTTACATCCTTGCCGGCCTCATTCAGCAATGTACGGATCTCGGCTTCGGTAGGAAGGGCATCCTTGCTTTTTTCTGGTCCCATAATCACGACCGCCCTGTTTTTATCGGTAATGTATTTTTTAGCCAGGCCGTTGATTTCGGCCAGCGTCACGCCGTCCAGGTGCTTCTTCACGAATTCGAAATAGGCATCGGCACCCATAAACGCCTTGTCGTGAAGGAAATGATTGAGATATTCCTGGACGTGGTTGGCCGATTTCGTTTTGTCGCGCTCCTTGTAATCTTCTTCAACGGCATTGTAAAAGTCTTTCTTTGCGCGGTCAAGTTCAGGTTGTGTAAAACCGAACTTCTGCACCCGTGCGTTTTCTTCCAGGAGCGTCGTCAATGCGGTTTTCATCGAGGCAGCGTCTTTGGCGAGCGCGATGGAAGTGTAGGAATCCAGGTTTCCGAGGAAATCACCATATTGGCTCGCGCCGTAGAGGAACGGCGGATTGGCCTTTTGGGTAAGTTCCTGCATCCGCTGGCCCATCATGGCATTGTACAGCTCCTGGGCAAAGCTGTTCCGTACATCCTGCAACGATTTCTCTTTCGTATTAGGCTGTTTGTAAATCAATTGAATGAGGTTCTGCGGGTATTCCGGGTCGGTTACGATGGCCACTTTGGTAGAACCATCCAGCGGAATATCATAACGAATGCGTTTTTTAGGATTGACAGGCGGTTTAATGGAGCCGAATTTCTGCGAAATGAGGGCCTCCACTTTGGCTACATCAAAATCGCCGACTGCAATCACAGCCATCAGGTCGGGGCGATACCAATCCTGGTAAAACGCTTTGATCGTCTCCGGTTTGAAGCTTTTCAGAATGCTGTCTTTGCCAATCGGCAACCGCTCGGCGTAACGCGAGTTGTTGAGGATCACTTTCAGGAACTTGTCTCGCATGCGCTGTTGCGCCCCCCGTCCCATGCGAGACTCTTCAAGCACCACACCGCGTTCCTTTTCAATTTCGGAAGGATCAAGCAATGCGCCGTGAGCCCAATCTTCCAGTACCTGAATGCCTTTTTCGAGTAACCCCGCGGAGTCTGTCGGGATAGGCAGCATGTAAACGGTTTCATCAAAACCGGTATAGGCATTTAGGTCGGCGCCGAAGCGTACCCCTGTTTTTTGCAGGAAATTGACCAGCTCATTTTTAGGGAAATGCGTGGTGCCGTTGAAATTCATATGCTCCATGAAGTGCGCCAATCCTTGTTGGGCATCGGTTTCGAGCACCGACCCCGCTTTTACCGCCAGCCGGAGTTCTGCGCGGTTCTTGGGTTCCGCGTTCTTTTTAATGTAATAGGTGATTCCGTTTTTTAGTTTTCCAGTCTTTACACTGGGATCGAGAGGGATTTTTTGAGTGCTCAGGTTCTGCGCGTGCACCGTCGCAACAGAAACCACACCCCATCCGGCCAAGCATAGTGCTATGAACGCCTTTTTCATTTTTCTAATTTTAATTTTGATGAAATTCAGGAGGGGCGAAAGATATTGAAATAATCTATTTAACCGGCTCGCGTAGAATGGTTTTTAATTTATGGGGCGGCGTCTTGCGAAAATCGGACAGATAAATCTCGTGATGTAGCCCGTTACGCCCGAGCGCGTGGGCCGAAATAAAGTCATTCAGCTTTGCGAGTGTTTCAGGTTCATTATCAAACGGTCCGGTATGCAGCATTTGTACCACTTTCCCTTCATTCATTTCAAAATAGGAAACTTCCCGGATGGCCGCCTGGTTTTTTGATGCAAAACTGGCTTCTACGGTGGCTTCCACATCTTTTTTCTCCACATAATCCGGGATGCGGATCAGGAGCCGGTATTCCCATTCGCTGCGGGGAATGGCCGTGGGCGAATCGGCGATCGAAATGCCGGCGTAACGTACTTCGTCGTACCACCACAAGCCTTCCAGTTTGGCCACAACGAAATCCTTGCCCTGGGCTTTGAATGCGAATTTTAATGCGTACGCTACCGGGTAGATCGCCTGGATTTTTTGTGCAAAATCCTCCCCCGAAGGATCCCCTTTGCCGGTAATGGATAGGTACCGGGCCTTTTCGATATGTAGCACTTCGGGTTTAGTCTTTGCGGTGTAGTAACTTTTGAAATGTTTGGTAAGATCCAGTTTTTCCATGGCTCTGCTGGTTTTAGGTTGATAATAACCGCAATTAATGGGCGCCTATTGACAACAGTATGACAGTAACCCTGAAAAATTTATGGTACCATCGGGCATTCGACCGGTTCGAAGTAAAGGCCTTTTTCGAAATTCAGTTTCGAACGGTCTTTAAAAATCAGCACACCGGAGGAATCTGTTACTTCTCCAAACCCCTCTACCCAGCCTTCACCCTTTTTTAAAAAAGTCACTTCCCGTGTAGATTTTGTGCCCTCAGAAGTGAATGTGTAGTGCCCAAAAATTTTGTCGCCCTGCATTACTCCTGCGAATTGCCCGTCATTCCGATCCTTCTCAAAAAATGCATATGAAAGTTTACCGACAACCATATTGTCTTCTAGGATGTCGACGCGCAGCAACGCGGAGTCCTTTTCTGTTTTATATCTGTAGCAATGAGATAGCTTTCCCCCGGGAGCTAATGTAACCTCGGCAGTGCTGTCGATATCTCGGTTTTTTCCCGAATCCGATTTTCCTGTGCAAGAAAGCATGCAGGCGGTCATAAGGAATGCAAAAGCGTTACGTGCTGTCATAATAGTTGGCGGTCAATAGTTTGGAAGGACGGGAGAAATAGCTAGTTTTATAAAATTTCTTCAAAAACAGACTAACAACGGAAATGTAACCGGAGAATTATCCGGAGCGTATGATTACTGCCGTATACCACACCAGTTAAGGATGTAACCCCCGTTAAACGTCCGATTATGTCTGAATTCAAAATTCCCGGAATGCAGCTTGTTCACGACAATGTTGTACTAAGAAAATACCTTACGAAAAATCCGCGCCATGGTCTGGTATTGGCATTGATCCTCATCTACCTGGCGCTGGAAAGTTATTACCTGTTTTTCCGTTTCCACGGCCACATTCAGGACCTTACGCTTTATCACGGTATTGCATTGAAAATGTTGGACGGGCAAATGCCGTTTCGCGATTTCCGCATCGAATACCCCGTTTTTGTACTGATACCCATTCTACTGCCGGGTATTTTGAGCCAGTTAGCGGGAGGCTCGTTCGAAAGTTATGTATACTGGTTTGTAGCACAAAATCTGGGACTGGCAGTGGGTATTGCATGGATTATTGCCCAATCGGATACGACTGGCAAGGCACTGCCGCGCTTTTTTGTCGCGACGTTGTTCTTTCTTCCGCTTTTCCTTTTTCGCTTTGACCCTTTCCCGGCAATACTTACCGCGCTTGCCGTTACGAACGTTTCATGCAGACCGTTCATTTCGGGTATGTCGCTGATGGCGTCTGTTGCTGCGAAATTGTACAGCATTGTGCTGATGCCGGTCTTTGGGCTATATTGTCTTTTTAACAGGGATATTACGAAGTGGATTTGGCTGATAGCGGGGTGCGGTTGCTTCTGCGGAGCGATCGCGGGGTGCATTGCGTGGGCCGGAATGGACGCTGCTTTGGACTTCATGCATTACCATCTGTTGCGCGGCATTCAAATTGAAAGCCTGGCCGGGGGAATTTTATTACTTTTAGAACAAACCGGGCTGGTAGAGCTGGATGTTGCTCACAGCTTTGGCGCTATGCACCTCGTAACGCCGCTCTCAGGCCCTGTTTTGCAATGCATTAATATCATGACGCCACTTTCCTTTGTCCTGATGGCGAGTTTCCTTGCCTGGGCATTTTATAAAACTGCGTCGACGTCGGGAAGTATTACATTCCGGCAATTGAATGCGGCTGCGGCGGCGCAGATACTTTTGTTCATCCTTCTCAACAAAGTGCTTTCTCCGCAATACCTGATCTGGCTGCTGCCGTTAGTCCCGTTTTGCAGGTTTAGAGCATCGCTGATTTTTGCAGTTACACTAATGCTCACAATACTCATATTCCCTGGTCACTATTATAGTTTGATTTCAAAACAACTGTTGATGGTCGTTATTCTGAACATACGGAATGCCCTGCTGATCTGGCTTTTCATTGAGCTTGTTTCGGAAATCGCTTCCGCGTACGTTACGCAAAGCGTCAGCGGGCGGCCGACTCCATCCGCGTAATTTCCGCCACCTCCACGGTGAGGAAGCCGAATTCTTCCGTCACGACGCCGCGGATCTTGTAAACGCCTTTTACCGAACCATTCACTTTGGCGGCCGCCGTGGGGAAATGGACGGTGTCGATAAATTGCCCCTCGTAATCCAGAAACGTACCAAACTGCATCGACTCGCCGCGATTTGTCCGGGTGTTTTTCAGGGCCACCAAGTAGCCGTATTGCACCACTTCCTGGTTGACATAATTGTGCAGATCGCGCGACATTACACTCTTGGGCAACGGGTTTTTCAGCAAATTGAACGGGCTGCAAAGAGGAAAGCCGAGCAATTCGATCTGGTCATAGGCGTCATCGAGAATCGACGAATGGAACTCCGGCAGATTGAAATCCTTGATTTCGGAATGGAACAACTGCTTTTGCGGTACTTTGACGGGCGTGGTACTCAGCCGGAAATGGGCCTTCCAAAGCAGTGTTTTCTTGCCGATACCTGTAAACCGAAACGCGTCGATCCGGATCAGGATGGTCAATTGTTCTATCGAAATCGGAACCCGGTCGAGGAAATCGTTGAGTGATGTGAAGGGGCCGTCTTGCCTGCGGGCACCGAGGATTCTTTCGATCGTTCTTTCTTCCAGTGCATTCAGAAACTGCATACCGAGGTAAATTTCATGCCCTTCGATGGTCGCCTGGGCTTCGCTGTGGTTCACGCATGGCGCATGTACCAGCGCGCCGAGCATGCGCGCCTCATGTATGTACAGCTCGGGCGCGTAAAAGCCGCCGCCGTTGTTGAGCACGGCCACCATGAATTCCAGCGGGAAATAGGCTTTCAGAAACAATGTCTGATAGCTCTCGACGGCATAGGAAGCGGAATGCCCTTTTGCAAAGGCGAACCCGGCGAAGCTGGCGATCTGGTTCCAGATTTCCATGGTCATCTCTTCGTCGTAACCCTTGCTCCGGCAGTTTTTGAAATACTTCTTTTTAACGCGCTCAAACTCTTCACGCCCGCGAAACTTGCCGCTCATGCCGCGCCGGATCACATCGGCCTCACCGAGTGTTAATCCGGCAAAATAATGTGCGACCTTGATCACATCTTCCTGATACACCATAATGCCATAAGTCTCCTCCATCAGCTCCAAAAGACGCGGGTGCGCCTCGTTCCGCTTTTCGGGGTGGCGATGGCGGAGAATGTACTCACGCATCATCCCGCTTTTCGCGACGCCAGGCCGGATAATGGAGCTGGCCGCAACAAGTCCGAGATAGTTGTCGACTTCCAGCTTTTTGAGCAGCATCCGCATCGCCGGAGATTCTACATAAAAGCAGCCGATACACTGCGCCTGCCTGATAAGATCGTTGATTTTTGGGTCGGTTTTGAATTTCCGGACGTCGTTAATGTCAAAATCTGCGGTATCGGGGCGGTTATATCGGATGATTTCAAGCGTTTCCTTAATCTTAGCGAGCCCGCGCTGGCCCAGGATATCATATTTATTCAGCCCGACATCCTCCGCAATCACCATATCAAATTGCGTGGTGGGAAAGCCTTTCGGCGGCACGTCGGTAGCGGTAAAGTAGTGCATAGGCCGTTCCGAAATGAGGATACCGCCCGCGTGAATGCTCAAATGGTTCGGCTGGTTGTTGGTTTGGAAATAATCAGCATACCTGATCACCAGCCCGGAAAGCTGATCGAGCTTTTTCGGGTCATATTTACCATTGCTCAATGCATCGATTTCATAGGCAGGTAAACCAAATACTTTTCCCAACTCGCGCACGGCCGAGCTGTGCTGAAAAGTACTGTACGTGGCTAGTAGCGCCGCCTGGCCATTTTTGCCGTAAGTCTCAAAAATATAGCGCGTCACATCTTCGCGGTCGCGCCACGAGAAATCGATGTCGAAATCGGGCGGGTTTTTGCGGTGAAGGTTGATAAACCGCTCGAAATATAAATCCAGCTCGATGGGGTCGACATTCGTAATGTTGAGCAAATAAGCGATGATACTGTTCGCCCCGCTGCCCCGGCCGACGTAGTAGTAACCCTTCCGGCGGGCATAATTCACGATGTCGTGATTGACCAAGAAAAAAGGCACGAAATTCTGCTGCCGGATCATATCCAGTTCCTTGGCAATGCGGTCGAAAATTTCATCGGTAATATTGTCGCCGTAACGATAACCAAGCGCCTGATAGCTCATCGACCTCAGCCGTTTGAAATCTTCCTGCTCGTTTTGACTGAAAACTTTTAGATTCTGGTGTTCGCGTTCATTCCCAAAGCTGAACTGGATGTTGCATTCATCCATCAGTTTACGCGTGTTCTCGAGGATCGTGCGGAAGTCCTTTTGCTTAAAATGGTATTCCAAAACCTTGGCCTGTACGATCTGTTCGTTCTCTTTGCCCGTCTCGCCGACTGTGAGCTTGCTGAGCAGCGTGTTGCCGTCGATAGCCCGTAGCAACCGATGCGCATTAAAATCCTTTTTGTTCCGGAAAGTTACAGGCTGCTGGATGATCAGCCTGTCTATGAACCGGTGTAGCGGTGAGTAATGCAGCTTGTCCAGGTCCTGCATCGAAATGCCGATGTATTCGTTGGGCCGGAACTGCTCGCGGCGCTCTTTATTCAGTTTTTCAAAAGGATAAATAATTGCCACATGCTCCATTTCAGGTGCGCGGTCGGGGAAAGGTGCGTCCGTCAGTTTCTGAGCCGAGAGATAGGCATTCAAAGTCTGAAAGCCGACGTTGTTCTTCGCCAATGCCACAAATTGCTGCGTCACACCGTTCCGGAAATCGATCCCGACAATGGGTTTAATATCGAACCTGGGCGCCATACGAATGAAGTTCAGGCAGCCCGAGGTGTTATTGATATCCGTCAGCGCGGCGCAGTCGTACCCATTCTCCCGGCAAAGCGCAAGAAGTTCATCCTCAGGAATCGTCCCGAAGCGAAGACTGAAATAAGAGTGGCAGTTGAGTAACATGAGTATTTGAAAAACGGAACTGAGTACTTACTTTTGGCGTTACTAACGCGAGCCGGCACCCCGATATGATCGTCAGCTTTTCTTCGAAGGAAACCGAAAAAATATGGCTCGGCGAGCGGGTCGGAAAGTTGCCGTTGGAAATCCAGCAAGTAGGGAGACGGAAGCTTAGAATGCTTCATAACTCGCAAAATCTTGCGGATTTACGTATCCCGCCATCGAATAGGCTGGAAAAGCTCTCAGGAAACCTGAAAGAGTTTTACAGCATACGTATCAACGACCAATGGCGGATTGTATTCAAATGGTTAGACGGTAATGCTGCGGAGGTTAGAATTGTCGATTATCATTAAATTTCGATGGAAACACTAAATAATATTCATCCAGGAGAAGTCCTGATGGAGGAGTTCCTTGAACCAATGGGCATTTCCGCTTATCGATTGGCAAAGGAGACCGGTATTCCCCAGACGCGGATCAGCGAGATCATCAAAGGGCGGAGACGTGTTACCGCCGATACCGCATTGCGTTTTAGCAAATACTTCGGCACGACGCCCAAGTTCTGGCTGGGCTTGCAGGACGATTATGATATTGAAGAAGGACAACATTTGATTTCCGAGGAATTGAATGAGATAAAAGCCTTGCAGCCCAATGCAGCCTGATTATCGCTACGCATTCCTATGGGCCGGAATAATGGGCGGCTCGCCGTTGAATGGGTTTCCCATCGCGCCGATATCCGAGATCCCCATTGTGCTGGCCCAGGTGAGGATTTGGTCGCCTTCTTTATTATAGGCGTATTTGGTTTTAATGTAATCCATAGCCTGATAGAGGTTGAGCCGTTCTTCGGTATCGTCGAAAAGGTTGATCTGGTAATTCCCCGTCACAAGGTCGCTGAAACTCACCCCTACCAATCTCACCATCATCCTGCGGTTATAAAGCTGGTCGAAAAGCCGTTCGATATGCGGGATCAGCACATGGTCCGCGGAAGTGTAGGCGATTTTCAACTGCCTGGAAAATGTATTGAAATCGGAATAACGGATTTTGACAGAAATACAGGAAGTGAGCTTTTCGCCCGTTCGCAGCTGAAAAGCCAGTGTTTCCACCATCGCACGTACCATTTCGCGCATTTTTTTCACGTCGCCGGTGTCCTTCCCGAAAGTTCGTTCGCTGGAAATCGATTTGCGCTCGTGGAACGGAACAATAGGAGAGTTGTCGAGCCCGTTGGCGCGGTTCCAGAGCGAGATTCCATTTTTGCCTAAAACCTGACCCATAATTTCCATAGGCATTTCCTGGATTGTTTTCACATACCGGATCCCGAGGTTGTGAAGTGTCTGGTTCATTTTTTCGCCTACCATCGGAATTTTCTGCACTTCCATCGGTGCCAAAAACGGTTTTTCCTGCCCCGCATCCACTTTGAGCTGATTGTTCGGCTTGGCTTCCCCGGTCGCAACCTTTGATACCAGTTTATTGGTAGCCAGCCCAAACGAAATAGGCAGGCCGGTTTCGCGGATAATGCGCTGCCTGAGCTCGCTGGCCATTCCATAGCAACTGTGGTATTTGTCCATACCCGACAGATCTGCATAAAACTCGTCGATACTGGCCTTCTCAAACACGGGGACGCTCTGGCTGATGATCTCGCTCACTTCCTTCGATTGTTTGGAATATGCTTCCCCGTTTCCTCGGATAACGGTCGCTTCGGGGCAGAGCATGCGGGCCATTTTCATAGGCATACCGGAATGCACCCCAAATTGCCTGGTTTCGTAGCTGCAAGCCGCTACAACACCGCGGTCGCCCGTCCCACCCACGAGTATCGGTTTACGTTCAAGCCGGCTGTCCTGCTTGCGCTCTACGGATACGAAAAAGGTATCCAGGTCAAAATGTAATATCGCACGGTCCACTACTATTTGGATTTTTTACAAAATTATGGATTTATTCCAAATATATGGATCATATCCATTTATTGAAAGGAAATATTCCAAAATATTTGTATGTTTGAAGGGTCAAGACATTGTCAACCGGTAATCACCACGCATGCTTATGGCCATTGATGAAGAATTCAGGCGTTTCAAGCAAATCAGAGAGGAGCTCAATCTGACCCAGGCGGCATTTGCGGAGGAATTGGGGATCAGCGCTACCACTGCCGACATCGAGCGGGGGCGTACGCGCATACCCGGGCAAGTAGTAAAGGAACTGCTTAAAAAGTACCACATCAACCCGCTCTGGCTGTTCGGAGACAGTTTGCAAAAGTATCTTTATACGGACAGAGTATTCGTCAATCCGAAAGTAGTGACGGTCGATCAGGCGGGTAACGACAATATTGTGCTCGTCAGCGCGAAAGCGGCGGCCGGCTATCCCAACAATATCGGCGATGCGCAATGGTTTGAGGCGTTGCCAGCCTTCACAATACCGCTACCGGAATACCGTAATGCGACATTCAGAGGATTTCAGGTCGATGGCGACAGTATGACGCCGGCGTTGCAGTCAGGCGAATGGATTTGGGCCCGCGCGGTGGATGACTGGGAGTCGCTGAGTGATAAACATATGTATGTCATTGTCACGATCGACAGCGTGCTGGTCAAAAAGATCCGGAAGGAAAAAGATTCCCTTTTTGTGAACCTGGTATCGCTCAATCCCGACTATGCACCGATCCGTGTTGATCGTAACGAAATTCGTGAAATATGGCAGGTAAACAGTAAGTTGTCTTTCAATCTGGAAGAGGACAAAACGGAAATAAGTTTGCAAGGCCTGTACCAGGAAATGCGGGAGTTGCGGCAGGAGGTGAAGAAGCTGGTTAAATAGCGCTGCTAAACTATTGAGGACTGAATGGGTTAAGTAAACGCAATTTTTCGATTCCTACGAAATCTGTTGTGTTATCTGTAATCAGGGTAAGCCCGTGAACTATGGCAGATTTCCAGCTGAATAATTCTATTTCTGTGATTACTGAAAAACAGATTCGGGAATTTCCGGCAATGTCATCCATTACGTTCCCTGCATATGGAGGGAGCTGCTGTTGACGATAGTAGACGGCAATATTGGTATCCCAAAGAGGCTTGGTTCATTTGCCGCGTAATCGTCTAAATTCCCGCTCAATTTCCTCAACTGGCTGCTTGGTCATTTTGCCCTTCAGAAAACGGATGGCGCTCGTGTCTTTCATCTGCAGAGTGCTTTCGCGCAGACGAATGACGCTCAGGTTTTCTAGTTTCCTTAAAAGTTCAAGCGCATTGTCGTCGAGGACATCGATTGTGACTGTATAGTGCATAGTGTGATTGATTAATTTTTGTAATTATTCAAAGTTAATCAATCACTATTGCATTTCAAGCCCAGGTTGTATTTTACACCTCCTCCGAAATTAACTGCTTCTCATACAGTTCTTTGTAAGCCCCATTCAGCGCCATAAGCTCCGTGTGAGTGCCTTGCTCCACAATGCGGCCTTCGTCGAGGACCACGATCTTGTCGGCGAGCTTCGCGGAGGAAACGCGGTGGGAGATAATCATAGAAGTCCGCTGGTCCATGATCCGCTTCATGTTGTTGAGGATGATGTTCTCTGTGTTGGTATCGACGGCGGAAAGACAGTCGTCGAGCACAAGGATTTTCGGGTCGCGTGCGATGGCGCGTGCGATCGAAAGTCGCTGCTTCTGGCCGCCGGAGAGTGTAATACCCCGTTCACCGAGCATGGTTTCGTAGCCTTGCGGGAAGTCTTTGATATTATTGTAAAGATCGGCGTCTTTCACGGCTTGCTCGATTCTTTCAAACGGCATGTCTTCGGTACCGAATCGGACATTGTTCTCGATGCTATCCGAGAAAAGGAACACATCCTGCGGCACGTAGCCGATCTGGCGACGATAACCGTGGACATCGTAATCTTTCATCGGAATACCGTCGATCAGGATCTGCCCTTCGGTTGGGTCGTAGAGGCGGCACAACAAGTGAGCTAGGGTGCTTTTACCCGAGCCTGTGGTGCCGAGGATCGCCACGCTTTCGCCGGCTTCGACTGTCAGATCAAAATCGTGTAACGCTTTAATGCCTGAATCAGGATAGACAAATCCGACATGGCGGAACGTGATCTTGCCGTCCAGCGGTCTGCTGATATTTTTCTCGGATACCAACGTCGTTTTTTCATTCAAAAACTCATTGATCCGGAGTTGTGACGATGCGGCGCGCTGGATCTGGCTTGTGGTCCATCCCAGAGCCATCACAGGCCATGTAAGCATATTGACATACAATATGAACTCGGTGATATTACCCGGTGTGAGGCGGCCATTGATAATTTCCTGTCCGCCGACATAAATGACCAGGATGTTGCTCAGCCCTATCAAAAGGACAATCATCGGGTAGAAGAATGCATCCACTTTGGTAAGGCCCAATGATTTTGCCTTGAAAACCTCTGCCTCTTTTTGAAAATTAGCATAAGACCGGTCTTCCTGTACAAAGGATTTGATCACACGTATTCCGGAAAACGCCTCCTGTACATAAGTCGACAACGCCGAAAGCTGTTTCTGAATTTCCTGCGAGCGTTTCATGATCATGCTGTTGACCACATACACGCTTACCGAGAGCACCGGCAGCGGCAATAGCACATAAAGCGTCAGCTTCGGGCTAACGGAGATCATATAGGAGATCACCAGGAAGAACAACACGATCAGGTTAATGCCGTACATCAACGCCGGGCCGACGTAAATGCGGACGTTACTCACGTCTTCGGAAATGCGGGCCATCAGGTCGCCCGTGCTGTGGCGGCGGAAAAATGCGGCCGGGAGTGTCTGGTAGTGTTGGTAAACGTCGTTTTTAAGCTCGAATTCGATATGGCGCGACATCACAATGATCGTTTGCCGCACCAGAAAGAGGAATATTCCTTTGAGGAGCGCCATGAGCAGGATCAGGAAGCCGTAGAGCAGGATGCTGAACGCGAAAATGTCATACATATCACTTTGCAGCGATACGCCATTATAGAGGTAATAAATGTCGAGCGTTTCGATCACCAGGTCGAGTGCGTAGCGCACGAGCTGGGCCGGGATAATGCCGAAAAGGTTGGATACGATGGTAAAAATGATACCGAGGATGAGGTACCACTTATATTTCCACAAATATTTGTTGAGAGATTTTAATGCTTTCACCGGTTCAGATTTTGATCAGCCGTGCTGGACGCTTTCTAGCCAACATCCTATTTTACCAAAACGTTGCAAAATTAAAACGACGCATCTCAATTTTCCGATTGTGAACAAAATAGTCTAATTTTGCGGTCGATTTTAAAACCAACTCATGCAGGGTACCAGGCAGAATGGCCCTGCAATACATGCAGACACGTTCTTTGATTTACTGTACCTTTTATCCAAATAGTATTCCGGCATATGCTGAATAGAAGATTACTAAGAACCAAAGCGGTTCAGGCACTTTATGCACGGCAGCTCACAGCCGATGCGAACCGTTTACTGGCACTCGATCAGATTGAAGAAGCATTTGCTCCTGACCTTAACTCGATGGAGTTTCAGGACAAGAAAAAGCTTTCGGGTATGAAAAGACTCGCGAACATGACACTCGACGAGTTTATTAAAAATGGTAAACCCAACGGTGACGAAGAGCTTCCCGATCGCGTGCTGAGAGTGGCTCAGACAGCCTATGAAGCATACAACCGGCAGACTAATACGGATGGAGAAAAACTCGTTAGAAGGGTTTTGAATGAAACGGAAACAATTTACGCTGACTTCATCCGAATCCTGTCGATGCTGATTGAACTATCACACCAGGCAAAAATCGACCGCGAGCGCAGGTACGACGATCCGGAGGCGCCATTCCCCAAAGACTCGGGACTGGATACCAACCGGGTGATCAAGGTTTTGCAGGAAGATAAGGCGCTGGAAGAGGAGATTATCCGTAGCGGCATCAACTGGACCAACGAAATGAACCTGATCCGGAAAATTTACCGGGAAGGTTTACGGAAGGACGAAACCTACGAAACATATTGCAAATCGGCGACGCATACGCCGGAGGAAGACCAGGAGATTATCCAACATGTCCTGCGTCAGATCATCCTCAAACACGAGGTGTCGCTCGAATACCTCGAACAACGCGATCTTTATTGGGCAGACCACAGCGAGTTGATCCGCAGCCTTGCGATCAAAACGTTGCGTACTGCCGATTTGGCACACACATTCCAGCTTGCACCGCTTACCAAGGATTGGGAAGAGGATAGGGCATTTGTGGAAGAGCTTTGCAAAATCGTTGTGAAAGAAAGTGACCAGTACGATGTTTATCTGGAAGATCAGCTGAAAAACTGGGAACTCGAAAGGATTGCCCTGTTGGACCTTATTATCCTCAAAACAGCCCTAGCTGAACTCATTCATTTCCCAGGTATCCCTGTGAAAGTCACCATCAATGAGTTTATTGAGATCGCCAAAAGGTACAGTACCCCAAAAAGTGGTAAGTTTGTGAACGGCGTCCTGGACGTACTTTCCGTGAAACTGGCCAAAGAGGGCGTGATCAGAAAAAGCGGGCGCGGATTGATTGATAATAAATAAAAGCTGACGAAATTGTGGCCGGGTATAAATGGAACAATTTTTGGAAGCCATTATTAATATATGAGCTGACACCCGTTTGCAGCAAAAAAACAGCAGAAACCATGAGTAAAACCAGTAATACTTTAATCGCATTTCTGACAGGCGCTGCCACCGGCGCAGCATTGGGCATACTTTACGCTCCCGACAAAGGGGAGGTGCTTCGTACCCAGCTGACATACAGACTGTCGAAATACCGTGAGAAACTACAAGAAGTGATTCAGGACCTGGTCGATAAGAAAGACCTGCCTGATAATTTTTCCAGAACGGAAGGCGAGCGCGTTGTGAATGATGCGCGCGAAAAAGCCGAAAAGCTTCTGGAAGACGTAGACCGTCTGATGGCGCAGATCAAGGGCCAGGCCAGCGAATGACCTATGAAAAAAATAGCCCTTTTCGCGTTTCTGGGATTAGCGGTAGCTTTTTCCGGTTGCTCCAAAAATGAAAAGAATGGCGAAGAAAAACAGGCAAATTCAAAACTGCCTGTTTTTGCTTTGATCGACAGCACGGAATATGATTTCGGTACCATTCAGGAAGGCGCCATTGTGGAACACGAATTCAAATTCCGCAACGATGGTGAATATCCGTTGATTCTCAACAATATCAGCTCTTCGTGCGGATGTACCACGCCCGAATGGCCGAAGGATCCCATCGGGCCGAAGGAGACTTCGAGCATCAAAGTTCGTTTCGATAGTAAGCATAAGGCAGGTCCTCAAGTGAAGACGATCACAGTTTACGCCAATACGGAACCCGCAAATACCGAATTGAGGCTGAAAGGGATTGTAAACGCAGCACCTCAGACGGCGGATTCGACGACGGCGAAGAAGTAATATTTATACAACCCATCTACTACAATGAATTATTCTATTTTAGCACAAGCAGCGGGCGGCTCCCAGGGCATGATTTACCAGGTCGTAATGTGGGTCGGTATCATCGGGGTATTTTATTTTTTCATGATCCGTCCGCAGCAGAAAAAGCAGAAGGAACAGAAAGAATTGCTCAATAACCTGAAAAAAGGCGATCAGGTGGTAACGATCGGTGGTATCCACGCGAGAGTTTATACTGTGGAAGAAGCGACAGTTACGCTTGAGTTGGACAAAGGAGTGAAACTAACGGTCGAAAAATCGGCTATTTCGCGTACCATTGCCGGGTAAAAACTAATCATGAACGGCATGCATTCCCGCTAATGCATGCATTTTCAAAATTGTTGTGAGTCAAGTCCCACCCAACCAGAACAGGATCAAAACGTTTATAGGATGCTTGCTTGCGGCATCCTTTTTTTGGTTAATGAATGTCCTCAATAAGGATAATTATTCCCTGAAACTGAATTATCCGCTGTCGATCGAATATGATAACGCAGCCTATGTGCCGATGCAGCCGCTTCCGAAACGGATTTCGGTAAATGTAACGGGGGATGGCTGGACTTTGCTTCAAAAATCCTGGCTGAATTTTAATGCCAACCCGGTGGTTTACCGGGTTCAAAACCCGACGGTGTCTAGTTTTATCAACTCTACCACCCTCACCGACCAGATCACGGAAATGTTCCCGAACCTGCACGTCAACTATGTGGTAGCGGATACATTTGAGCTTAATTTCGAGCCTAAGATCAGGAAGATCATTCCGATCCGCGTCGATAGCGCGGGTATCGATGTGCGCGAAGGCTATGTAATTTCGAGTTTTATCAACGTCTCGCCTTCGCTTATTTCAGTGGATGGGCCGGTTTCACTGATCAAGACCTTCCCGGATACGATCAAGATTCGCGTGCCTACCCCAAAGATTCAGAACAACTACGACGAGAGCTTGCCTATCCCGCTGCCGGTTTCCCCATTGGTGGAAGTGAGCCATCGGGACGTTTATGTGAGTTTCGAAGTCGCGCAATTTCTTATTGCGCCGCCACAACAATAGCTTAATCCCTCATTTGACCGATAACCACATGGATCTTCCGCTTCTGATAGGTGTTACAGGGGGTATTGGTTCGGGTAAAAGCATGATTTGCAGGCTGTTTGAATGTCTGGATATCCCTATTTACTATGCTGACAGTCGTGCCAAATGGCTTACTAACAACGATCCGGAAATCCGTGCGAAGGTAGTGGCACTGCTAGGGCAAGAGGCTTATGATAGCGAGGGAATGTACAATACCCGATTTGTCGCGTCCCGTGTTTTCAAAAATGAGCCATTACTCAAAGAGCTCAATGCTATCATCCATCCGGTCGTACTTCGTGATACCAAAGCGTGGGTCACTCAAAATGCGGGAGCGCCGTATGTAGTGAAGGAAGCCGCCATTATGGCTAAGGCTGGACAGGCCAATGCGGTGGACGTCGTGGTTGTGGTAGAAGCGCCGGTCGAGTTACGGGTTCAAAGGATATTGCAGAGGGATAAACGCCCTGAGCAGGAAATCAGGGCGATTATCGAACGGCAGGTTTCCGACGAATCGAGGCGCGACATAGCCGATTATATTGTAAACAACGACGATGCTTCCGAGCTGATTCCGCAAGTACTGCATTTGCACGAACTTTTCTTGAAAAGGAAATCCTCCGAACGTTAGAAGTCCACATCCAGCCCCAATGCTTGCTTCAATTCGAGCAAATAGGGGTTTTTTTCTGCTAAAAAGTTGAATTTCTCAGCCGGGGTATAAGGCAGCCTGTTTACCTCTTGCGGTGCAACGCGGGGGTTAATGTCCAGTTTTGGTGCATCCATCCGTGCTTTCAGGAAGCCCAGCAACTCATACCGCATATTCATTACAGCATCCTGTTGGTGATCGTTATCCAGCGCGATTTCGATCGTGGTACCATTCAGCTGAATTTCACGGTTCAATGTGATTTGCTCGGTCGTTGAATTGCCGGCTTGCAGGCGTTTTTGGGAGAATTCGTACCAGAAACGTTGCAGATTGGCCAATGTCAATTCTTCCCTTTTTGCACCATTTGGAACAGCAGCATAATCTACCGAAGGCTCGGTATTGCTTTGCTTAGTAGTTTGCTGTGCCGGCGGAGTGAGCGATTGCGTCAGCGAAACGGTACTTTTAAGCCGCGAAGGAGCAGCTTGCTGCGGTGCCGACTGCTGCGGAGTTGCTTGCTGTGGTGCAGCTACCGGTTGTGAAGGTGTATTCGCGTAAGCGCTTCCGTTTGACTGGCCGTTAGCTGGCGCCGCAGGTTGAGGGGGCGCCGCTTGTGATGGGGGTGCCGCATTGTTCAGGGATTGTTGAGGCTCAACTTTTTTTTTTGCCGTTTCATCAACGGCTGCAAGAGAATGAAGTTGAAGAACTTGGGGCAAATTGGCGAGTTTCATGAGACAGAGCTCTACATGCAACCGCTGGTTTTTCGCCGATTTGTAATTGATATCGCATTGCCCGGTAATGCTCAGCGCCGAAAGCAGGAAGCTGAGATCGGCCATCAGGGATTGTTCAAGGTATTTCCGCTCAGCTGATTCGGAAACTTGTAGTAAGGTTACTGTTGCCGGATCTTTGCACACGAGCAGGTTCCGGAAGTGTTCCAGAAGGCCTATAACAAAAAGGTGCCCATCGAATCCTTTCCTTAAAATCTCATCGAACAGCACCAGCGAGCGTGCAATACTGCCCGCCGTAAGCGCGTCCGTGATTTTGAAATAGTAGTCGTAGTCGAGAATGTGCAGGTTTTCCAGCACCGCCGCATAGGTGAGGTGGTTGTTGGTGGAAAACGTCACGTTAAGGTCAAACATCGAAAGCGCATCCCGCAACCCCCCGTCGGCTTTCTGGCCAATCAGTTCCAGCGCTTCATGTTCGGCATTGATACCTTCTTTTTTCGCGATATCGGCGAGATGGCGCGCGATATCTTTCGATTGAATGCGGTTAAAGTCGAAGATCTGGCAGCGCGAAAGAATCGTAGGCAGGATCTTATGTTTTTCCGTCGTAGCAAGAATAAAAATAGCGTACGAAGGCGGTTCTTCCAACGTTTTCAGGAATGCGTTGAAGGCAGCCTGCGAAAGCATGTGGACCTCATCAATGATATAGATCTTGTACTTCCCTGTCTGAGGCGGGTAACGTACCTGGTCGATCAGGTTACGGATATCTTCCACAGAGTTATTGGAAGCTGCGTCGAGCTCGTGGATATTAAAGGAAGCGTTGTTTTGGAAGCTCACGCAAGACTCGCATTCGCCGCAGGCCTCTACATCATCGCCCAGGTTCTGGCAGTTGATGGTTTTGGCCAAAATACGCGCGCAGGTCGTTTTTCCTACACCGCGCGGACCGCAGAAAAGGAAAGCTTGCGCGAGGTGATTGGTGCGAATGGCATTCTTTAATGTGGTAGTGATGTGTGATTGACCCACCACCGAATCAAAGGTGACGGGACGATACTTCCTGGCCGAAACAACGAAATGATCCATGGTGCAAGATACTTCCGTGCACTGGATTTTCAAAGCCGTTACTTCGTCGCGAGCGGGTACACGCGCACGTAATCGATCTCCATTTTTTGTGGGAAAACGCTGTCATCCACGCCCTTTTGCCCACCCCAGTTACCACCGACGGCTACGTTTAAAATTAAATGAAAAGGCTTGTCGAACGGCCACTCCGGCCACTGGTAGGTTGCTTCCTTTTTGAATGTGAAATAGGCGTTGCCGTCAACGAGGATTGTCACCGCTTCAGGCGTCCATTCGCAGGCGTACACATGGAAGTTTTCCGAAAGTCCTTTTACGATGATATTGTTGCCCTTGTTGGTTTTAATAGCGTGATTGAATGCTTTCGTATGGATATTCCCATGCAACCGATCCTGATCAAAACCGACATGCTCCATAATATCGATTTCGCCATTGTCCGGCCAGCCTTTGTTGCCGTAGCTGTTTCCGCTGGCCAGCATCCAGATCGCCGGCCAGGTCCCGCGCCCCTTCGGTAGCTTCGCCCTGATCTCGAATTTGCCATACGTAAAGTCGCCCTTTCCCTTCGAAACTAGCCTTGCCGAGCTGTATTGCTGCTTGCCGGATGGCTCTTTAATGGCTGTGATCACCAAATGGCCGTTTTCCACCTTGGCGTTCTCGATTTTGCTGGTATAATTTTCCAACTCGTTATTCCCCCAGCCATGGTCGCCAAGATCGTAGCTCCATTTGGCGGCATCGGGCTTGCCGGTGTAGTCGAATTCGTCCTGCCAGGAAGGGGTGGTGGCGAATTCGTATTGGGATGTCGCAGGTTGCGGTTTCTCTGAGGGCTGGGCGCAGCCTTTTAAGGCTGTAAAGAAGCCTATGCCTGACAGCATTAAGAGGCTCGATATCGAAAGTCTGAGCATTTTCATCCTTTTTTTCGTGATTTGGCGACTTCTGGATGGTCTTCTATTTTTGGTAAGTTATTGAAATCGATGTTTTTAGATAGTTTTTCAAGCGATCGGACTTTCTCTTCTACTATCTTCCTCTGTTCAGGTGTGAGATGATATCTTTCCATGGTCAAAGCCGTTTTATGTAGTAAACATCATATTCCTTATTCGGTTCAAATAGAGACACTTCTCCGTTTTTGTTTCCGTATACTTCGAACTTCCCGGAAATTTTCGATAATGCCTGAGTGATGGCTATGCGGTACAATCTTTGTCTGCGGTCATCATTCCCATAAAATCCGACGATAATTTCCGGATTGCGGACCAGGAAATGATCGACTATCTGAAATACCGTGGCCAACACTTCCCTGACATCACCGTTTCTACTTTCAACATCATCGCATAACTGTCCATCGTCAGTTACATCCATTAATGCCAGATTGAACAAGTTGTCGTTCAGTGAACGCGCTAGTAAAACGGCTTTCCGAATTTTCTTAACAATACTAACACTTTCAAAGCGGTACACCGACTCTTCGAGTGCAAACGGATAATTTTTCTCCTTCATAAATTTAACGACTTATAGTGTGCCAGAATGCTCCCCCAAACATATAAAAAATCCCTATAACCCAAATTATAAATTGCTAAACCCCAGCATTTAGTGAAATCCTGTGGTTTTCATGCTTAATTTTGTAGCCCGCTTGTCGTTTTTATGTAATGAAGGAAATAAAGTTGAGCACGGAAGTTGCCCTGGATGCCCCGGATTGGAAGATCGATCACCACACCAAAATTCTCACCATAGGCTCCTGCTTTGCCGAGGTGCTGGGCAGCCAGTTAGGTAGTTATAAGTTTGATGTACTCAATAACCCGATGGGTACGGTGTTCAACCCGCTGACAATATGCAAAATACTCGACAGCGCGGTGGAGGGTAAAAGGCCCAATCCGGCATTATTCCTGCAAAACCCCGATCAGATCTGGCTGCACCACGATTTCCATTCTTCACAATGGGCTAATGGGCAGGGCGCATTGGATGCCCAGCTTTCCGACCAGCTCGATGAAATCCGTGAATTTCTGGCAGAGGCAGATGTACTGGTGATTACACTGGGTACCGCCTACGCGTACCGCCACAGGAAAACCAATCTGATCGTAGGCAACTGCCATAAAATGCCAGCCGATCGTTTTGTCAAGGAACTGCTTCATTTCGACCAGATTTCGATCGCATTCGAACAATTGATCCAAAAGCTGATCCCCTATAACCGTAAACTGCGCATACTGCTTACGGTAAGCCCCGTGCGTCACACGCGTGACACGCTTTCACTTAATCAGGTGAGTAAATCGACGTTGC
This sequence comes from Dyadobacter fermentans, assembly GCF_019924045.1. GTDB lineage: Bacteria > Bacteroidota > Bacteroidia > Cytophagales > Spirosomataceae > Dyadobacter > Dyadobacter fermentans_A. Next base: position 21,656 of record NZ_JAHXBN010000008.1, read on the forward strand.
GCCTGGTGGCCCACCGCCTTTCAGAGAAATATAAGCATGTAGAGTACTTCCCTTCGTACGAGATTATGATCGACGAATTGCGGGATTACCGCTTCTATAAGGAAGATATGATCCATCCGAGCACTGTGGCGGAGGAATACATTTTCAACGCATTTGCACAAAACTATATCGAGGGTGGCTCATTGAAATTCATGACCGAATGGGCGTCAGTTCGTGATACGCTGGCCCACCGGCCGCAGCACGGGCACACGCCGGGACACTTGAAAATGCTGAAATCGCTGTGGAGCAAGCTCAATGCGATCTCACGGAACGTGGATGTTTCCGCCGAAATGGAGGAAGTGGAGCGGAGAATCGGAGAATTTCCGGGAATGTAACAAACTCATTGGCGGCATTTCGTGTTGCATAATATCAAGTCAAAAGTACCAACCATAATAATGGGAGAATTTACAATCAATAAAGAAAAAGTATTGCAGGCATTGAGTACTGTGGAGGAGCCCGATCTGAAAAAGGATCTGGTGACGCTCGGTATGATCCAGGATATAGAAATAGGGGTGAATCAGGTGCGGTTTACGGTAGTGCTTACCACCCCGGCTTGCCCTCTCAAAGAACTGATCAGGAAAAATTGTGAGAATGCGATCCATGAGCATCTGAGTCCGGAAGTAGAAGTGATTATCAAACTCACGGCGAATGTAACGACAACGCGGCACACAGGCCCTCTGATCCCTGGTGTTAAAAACGTGATCGCGATCTCATCCGGTAAAGGTGGAGTGGGGAAATCCACGGTGACGGCCAACCTCGCGATGGCATTGCATCGCTCAGGCGCGAAAGTGGGGATTATCGATGCGGATATTTCCGGGCCGTCGATCCCGGTGATGTTCGGAGCGGAGAATATGCAGCCCACAATCACTCCGAAAGACGGAAAGAATTTTATCAACCCGATCCGCCAATATGGTATTAAAATGATGTCGATCGGCTTCCTGACGCCGCCGGATAGCGCGGTGGTTTGGCGCGGACCTATGGCCAGCCAGGCGTTACGTCAGTTTTTCGGCGATACCGACTGGGGCGATCTGGATTACCTGCTGATCGACCTGCCTCCGGGCACCAGCGATATTCACCTTACATTGGTACAAACCGTTCCGGTAACAGGCGCTGTGGTGGTAACCACACCTCAGAAAGTGGCGCTCGCCGATGCTGTGAAAGGTTTGTCGATGTTCAGGCAACCGCAGATCAATGTGCCTGTTCTAGGTGTGATTGAAAATATGGCCTGGTTTACGCCCGAAGAACTGCCTGATCACAAATACCATATCTTCGGCCAGGGTGGAGGGCAATCACTGGCAGATAAATTCGAGGTACCGCTGATCGGACAGATTCCATTGGTACAAGGCATTCGCGAGGCTGGTGACGATGGCCGTCCGGCGGTAATGGATACGAATCCGATCGTGAACGAGGCATTTATGGATGCCGCGGAAGCATTGGCGCAGCAGATTGCGATCCGTAATGCGTCGCGCGAGAAAACCAAAGCTGTTGAAATCCAGGTTTAGCAGTTAGTAACTGAATGATTTGATTTTTTGGATATAATCTTGCATCTTAGCAGACAGACTTTTTAACAATGGATTCAAAAGAAAAAACCATAGAATTGATCGAGCAGGCGCTCGAAACGGTGCGTCCTTACCTGCATGCAGATGGAGGAGATGTGAAATTGGTAGAACTGACGGACGACATGATTGTGAAGCTGGAATTGCAAGGCTCCTGCCAAAGCTGCCCGATGAGTGCAATGACTTTCCGTGCAGGCCTGGAAGAATCGATCCGCAAAGCGGTACCTTATATTAATAAGGTTGTTTCCTCGAATGTGCCTGAGCTGGCATAACAGCGGAAAATTGATATCAAATATTGATCAAAAGCAGTTTCCTGAACGGGAAGCTGCTTTTTGCTTTTTAATCCGCGCGGTAAATAGGCAGAAATTGATTCCTCCCGATTAGTCACTTATATTGCGGGCATCATTGGATTGCATTAATCAGGAATATCAACCATGCGTATCGGAATTTTTTTTGGAGGTCCTTCCCGCGAGCGGGAGATATCATTTGCAGGTGGCAAAACGGCATTTGAATACCTCGATAAGTCACTTTTTGAGCCGGTACCGGTTTTCGTAGACAGCTTTGGCAGGTTCATTCTGCTGCAAAAGGAATTAATGTATTCGTCCGAGATCCGGGAGTTCTATCCCGCGCCGGGCATTCAAAAAGACGGTTTTAAAACGTACATTGAATCTTTCCCCGAACTGGCCGCAGCCGGTATTCCTGCCGAAATCGGGAAACTGATTTCGCCGGCTGAATTCAGGGAGTATTTCGATTTCGTGTTCCTGGCCATGCACGGGCCTGATTGCGAAGACGGCGCAATCCAGGGCTTGCTGGAATGGTACAAAATCCCATACAGTGGTCCGGGCTTGATGGGTTCAGCGGTGGGTATTGACAAGATATTACAAAATGAAATGATTGCCCTCGTGAACGGGCAGGAGAAGAAGAGTTGGACGCTCAAATACAGCCAGTGGGTTCCGAAAGATTACCCATTGCTTTTCCAGGTTTTAAAAAAGCATCTGGGACTGCCATTGGTCATTAAGGCTCCCCATCAGGGCTCGTCGATCGGCGTGGCGATTGTGAAGGAGGATTCTCTGGAAGAATTTGTGTCGGCTGTAAACCAGTGTTTCTTCCAGATTGAGCTCGATGCCGAGACATGGAAGGAGCTGGATGAAGCCGAAAAACTGGCCTGGGGGCAAAAAATCGCTAACCTGGACGAGGGCATTGGTTTCCCTGTGATCCTGGATGGCAAGACGATCTATCACCCAACTACATTGATCAGCGAGCTGGAAATCTACTTCTCCGAAGGCAATAACCACGCATTACTAAGCAGTTCCAATGCGGAAGATCAGGTGTTGGTAGAAGAATTTGTGAACGGTCAGGAGTTCTCCTGTGGCTGTATTCAATTCGACGACGGTTCGCCGCTGGCATTGCCACCGAGTGAAGTGATCAAAATGGTAAAGGTCTTTGATTTCAATGCAAAATATAAACCCGGGGCGAGCCGTAAACGCATTCCCGTGGATACTACCCTCGAAAAGAACCAGGAAATTCAGCAGATGATCGCAGCGACGTTCCAGCAACTGGGCATTAACGCCTGTGTGCGGATCGACGGCTTCCTGACCGAAAACGGCACCATCCTGCTCCACGATCCGAACACGATTCCGGGCATGTCGCCTACCTCTTTCATTTTCAAGCAAATGGCGGAGATCGGTTTGAACGTAACCCAGGCATTGACCTACCTCGTACGCCAGTCGCTGCGCGAGCGTATACGTACGGGCAAACACACGTGGGCGCTCCGCGCATTGCTCGAAAAGCTCGATGCGCGCATAGCTGCTAACGTCGCTACTGAAAAACCTGCCGAACACATCGTTTTTGACGCTACCGACGAAGCCTACGTCGAGGCACGGCGCCGCTACGGCTTGTTGAATGCGGGTGGAAAAGTTACCCCGGTTCCCGTATTGAAAGCCGCCGACGGCCAGTTCTATCAATTGCCCAACCCATTGATGTTCAAGGAATATGTATCGGATGTGGAAGACTTGCTGCATGCGGAACGTCATCCTTTGCTGGTCGAAACTTCGCAAAAGGCGGCTGCGCTCACGCACTTTTTTGCCGGGGCCGTTTCGTATGACATTATCCGAATAGACAACCCGGCTCTGTAATTAGAAGTATTCGCGGGTTACTTATTTTGGCTCATTATGAGTCGGTTACCCGCTTTTTTGTAGCCGCAGATAACCAGTTGCCGGATTGTTAAATTTTTTCAATTTTCTTTCGGTTTCTGGTGTTTTTGAAAACCGGTTTTCTAAATTGGGTAATTATTGAAATTCATTCCTTTCGAAAAATTGACGGATTAATGGCACAAGGAGCTGAAAAAGTTAGGTTAAGTCTTCAAAAGGAAAACAGGGGATGGAAGAAATGGGGGCCTTACCTGTCGGAGCGCCAATGGGGCACGGTACGGGAGGATTATAGTGGAAATGGCGACGCCTGGAACTATATTACCCATGAAATGGCCCTTTCCAAAGCATATCGCTGGGGCGAAGACGGGATCGGTGGTTTTTCTGATAACAAGCAACATATATGTCTTTCGTTCGGGTTCTGGAACCATAAGGACAAAATACTGAAGGAGCGCATTTTTGGTCTGACCAACCGTGAATCGAATCACGGGGAGGATGTGAAGGAGATGTACTATTACCTCGATAGCACGCCTACGCATTCATACACCAAAATGCTCTATAAATACCCGCAGCAGCCATTTCCGTACGACAAGCTGCGGCAGGAAAATGGCCGGCGCGGCAAACAGGACCCGGAATACGAGATCATGGACACAGGTGTGTTCGATAACGACGAGTATTTCGATATTTTCATCGAGCACGCCAAGGCCGATGAAGAGGATATCCTGATGAAAGTGACGGTTTTCAACCGGGGTAAGGAAGAAGCGCCGATTACCGTGCTGCCGCAGATTATGTTCCGGAATACCTGGTCGTGGGGCTATGAGGCGTTCAACTACAAGCCGATTATGAACGGTATTTCCAACCGGCTGATCGAGGTAACGCACCGGAAACACGGGAAATATAACCTTTACCTCGATGGTGCGGATGAACTGCTCTTCTGCGAGAACGAGACGAACTTCAAAAAGCTCTACGGTACGGCCAATAACACGGCTTATCCCAAGGACGGTATTAACGACTACATTGTAAGCGGGCAGAAATCGAATACCGTCAATCCGAACAATATCGGTACCAAAGCGGCTGCGCGTTTTACCAAAACAATCAAAGGCGGCGAGAGTTTTACTTTTCGCCTGCGTTTTGTAAACCACTCCATTTCGGAGCCTTTCGGTGGGTTTGAAGACCTTTTTACTAAAAGGATCCGCGAGGCCGACGAGTTTTATGACGACTTGCAGCGCGACGTGACCGACGCCGACCTCCGCTCGATCCAGCGACAGTCATATGCCGGAATGCTTTGGAGTAAGCAGTTCTACTATTATAATGTATATGAATGGCTGAAAGGCGACCCAGCGCAGCCGGGGCCTAACCAGGGCCGGAAGTGGGGCCGCAACTCGGGGTGGAAGCATTTGTATGCGGCGAATATCATTTCAATGCCCGACAAATGGGAGTATCCGTGGTTTGCCGCATGGGATCTAGCCTTCCATTGCGTGCCGCTGGCGAGGGTGGATGCCGATTTTGCTAAAAGACAACTTGAAATTCTCCTGCGCGAGTACTACATGCACCCGAACGGGCAGATACCCGCGTACGAGTGGAACTTCTCCGACGTGAACCCGCCGGTACACGGCTGGGCAACCTGGAAAGTATATGAAATCGACCGGGAGCAAAATAATGGAGTAGGGGATATTGAATTTTTGGAAAAAATATTCCACAAGCTCCTGCTAAACTTCACCTGGTGGGTTAACCAGAAGGACGATACCGGTAACAACATATTCAGTGGGGGCTTCCTGGGCTTGGATAATATCGGTGTATTCGACCGCTCGACGCCCATGCCGTTCGGCGGTAAGCTGCAACAGGCAGATGCAACCGGCTGGATGGCGATGTACACCTTGAATATGCTGCGCATTTCAGTCGAAGTGGCGCTGGTACATGGTGTTTACCAGGATATGGCTTCCAAATTTTTCGAGCACTTCCTGCACATTGCAGGTGCGATGGAGTCGATTGGAGGGAAAAACTCGTCGATTAGCCTCTGGGACGAGGAGGATCAGTTCTATTACGATGTCATCCACATTCCGAATGGGCAAAGCATTCTGTTGAAAGTCCGCTCGATCGTAGGATTGATACCGCTATTTGCGGTGGAAATCCTGGATCCGCAGAATCTGGACAAGTTGCCGATTTTCAAACGTCGGGTTGAATGGGTATTGGCCAACCGTCCCGATCTGGCGAGGTTGATTTCCCGCTGGTTTGAATCAGGTAAGGGAGAAAACAGATTGCTGTCGATCCTGCGCGGCCACCGGATGAAAATGATCATGAAACGGATGCTCGATGAGAGCGAGTTCCTGTCCGATTACGGTGTGCGCGCATTGTCCAAATACCACGAGGAAAATCCCTACAAGTTTTATATCAACGGGGAGGTATTGCAGGTCGATTACACGCCTGCCGAGGCTTTGACCGACATTATGGGCGGAAACTCCAACTGGCGCGGGCCGATCTGGTTCCCGCTCAACTACCTCATTTTCGACTCACTGATGAAATTCCATACTTATTATGGCGAGGATTTCATGATCGAATACCCGACGAATTCTGGTAACCTTACGACGATCAAAGATGCGGCATTGGCCATTGCGTGCCGGTTGATCGACATTTTCAAGAAGGATTCGGAAGGAAAGCGCGCGGTGTACGGCCATGATGAGAAAATGCAGAAAGACCCTAACTTTAACGACCACGTGCTGTTTTACGAATATTTCCACGGGGATAATGGCCGCGGATGCGGTGCGAGCCACCAAACCGGTTGGACGGGGCTGGTTGCCGAGTTAATCCATAAAACCGCGAAAGAGCGGTTCTCGGCGATTGAGAAAGAACCGATGGAGGTTAGTAAATAAGGACGGTACATACATTTTAAATTCTCTTAATTAATTCTATTTAACTGATTATGACTGCAAAATTGGAACCGAATGTGATGACCAAAGTGAGCAGCTGGCTCAACGGTGATTATGATATCGATACGAAACAATCCATTCAACAACTCATCGATGAAGGCAACGATACTGAACTGACGGATGCGTTTTACAAAGACCTCGAATTCGGAACTGGCGGATTGCGCGGCCTCATTGGCATTGGTTCCAACCGCATGAACCGCTACACGGTAGGCACGGCTACGCAGGGATTGGCTAATTACCTGAATAAGGCATTCCCGAACGAGGCGAAAAGCGTGGCAGTGGCTTATGACAGCCGTATCAAATCAGATGAATTTGCAAAAATCATCGCGGATATTTTCTCGGCGAACGGTATTTCGGTTTACCTGTTCGAAGGCTTGCGCCCGACGCCGGAGCTTTCCTTCGCGATTCGCCTGCTGGGCTGTAAAAGCGGGGTGGTAGTAACGGCATCGCACAACCCGAAAGAATACAACGGCTACAAAGCCTACTGGACCGACGGTTCGCAGGTGGTGGCGCCGCACGATACGAATATCATTAACGAAGTAAATGCGATCACGTCGATCGACCAGGTGAAATTTGATGGCGATGCCTCGAAAATCACTAAAATCGGTACCGAAGTGGATGAAAAATATATTAACCACATCCTTTCACTTTCGATTTCGAAAGGTGCGTTGGAGCGCCAGAAAGGCCTTAAAATCGTTTACACGCCATTGCACGGAACAGGTGTGACGCTGGTGCCGCAATTGCTGGCAAAAATGGGTTTCGAAGCAGTAACCCTGATTGAAGAGCAGGCGGAGCCAAAGGGTAACGGCCAGTTCCCGACGGTAGTTTATCCAAACCCGGAAGAAAGCGAAGCGATGTCCAAAGCCGTTGAAAAGGCAAAGGAAATCGATGCAGACCTGGTAATGGGTACCGACCCTGATTCCGACCGTGTAGGTATCGCTGTGAAAAATCACCATGGGGAAATCCAGCTGCTGAATGGCAACCAGACGGCCAGCGTGCTGATTTACTATCTTCTGAATGCATGGAAAGACGCCGGCAAGCTTACCGGAACGCAGTTCGTGTGTAAAACGATCGTTACCACCGACCTGATCGACAAAATGGCGGCGGCTTACGATGTGAAATGCTACAACACGCTCACCGGCTTTAAATACATCGCACAGGTAATCCGCGAGAAAGAAGGCCAGGAGCAGTTTATTGGCGGTGGCGAAGAGAGTTACGGCTATCTGATCGGCGACGCGGTACGTGACAAAGATGCTATCGCTTCCTGCGCGATGATCGCCGAGCTCACGGCTTACGCGAAAGACAAGGGCCTGAGCCTCTTCGATATGCTGATGGAAATCTACAAGCAGTTCGGTTTCTACTATGAGGGGTTGATCTCACTGACCAAAAAAGGCAAGTCGGGCGCTGACGAAATCCAGCAAATGATGGCCGATTTCCGTGCTAATCCTCCGAAAACCATCGCAGGATCGCCGGTTGTAAGAATGGACGACTATAAAGCGTTGACCACGACCGATTTCAAATCGGGCAATACGGTTGCCATTCCATCCGGAGAAATGGGTATCGAATCGTCGAATGTATTGCAGTTCTTCACCGAAGACGGTACAAAATTCACTTGCCGCCCATCCGGCACAGAACCAAAGATCAAGTTCTACGTGGGCGTGCGCGCTGCGTTGGAAAAGAACGAGGATTTCGACAGCGTTTACGCTTCGTTGAAAGAAAAAGTAAAGGCGATCGGCGAGGAGCTGAATTTGAAATAGGACCTTATTATAGATTGATAAAATGCGAAGGCGGCTCATTTGGGCCGCCTTCTATTATTTGGTATGAATAATAAAGTAGGTCTTGTGTTGGTTGTTTTCCCGATAGGAGATTTTTTTAATTTTATCAATGGGGAGTTTACTGACTTCTTCCCGGGTCGAGCGGTTGGTATTAATGTAAAATTCGGAATTCGCGTGCTTGTCAGTAAATTGTAATGTGTTTTGTTCTGATCTTCCGAAGCCTCTTTTTTCCAGAGATAGTCTATTGTTCTCTCCATTGAGTGCATCCGGGCTCAAAGAACCTCCCGAACTGGATCCGATGCCACTTATGACTTTCTTCTCAAAAAAGTCAACCTCTTTTTCCTTCTTAATGGCCAATGCGACTTGGTAGTCTGCTTCCAGTTCCGCCTTCAATGGCGCCGGCAGCGGGGATTGCATTCCGAGTCCACCCTTATATGCGAAACCGGAGTAGCCTTTCATCGGACTCGTGTCGTCATCGCCATCATCGCCTTCGCTCATGCTGCCCTCACCTTTAACGTGCACGGAAATAGCGGTAATGTAGCTTTGCAGTGGATCATATTGCAACTTGTTAATGATCAAATCATAATTGAATTTTTTAACCTCAGCCTTCATTGCATTAATCTGATCCCAGGTCGTCAGCGGGGTGATAACCCAGTGCAAGGTGTCATTTCTGATAAAAATACCTTTCACTTTTGGCCCGGTTTCCCTGGCAATGCGTGCACTTTCGACAGCACTTGCAGCATCTTCTTCTTGGGGCGCCGCCTCAGTAACCTCCTCCTTTTTGTTCAGATTTTCGGTTGAATCCTTTTTAATGGATTCTATTGATGGCGCTTCGTCCATCAATGGCTTCATCAGCGGCCTGATCACTTTCGGTGCCAGCTCAACAATCCGTTCGCGGTAAGGTGCCACAAATGCCGATGAAAGATAAATCAATGCAAGCAAAGCCACGTATTTGCTCCAAACCAGGTAATGCGATGGCTTCCGGTTCATCATTTGAATGCGTTTTTTAAGTAACGATTGGGCAAATGAGTTAGTTAGCGGCAGCTCGCGGGCCTGCATCACCGTGTTGAGTAAATTGTATTGATATTGCTTTTTCTCAAAGCCATTGTCGAGTACAGCGCGGTCGGCGAGGTATTCGAGATTTTCCTGCACCAATCTTTGATGAATCCACGCAAATGGGTTGAACCACAGGCAGATCTTCTGGATTTCTGCCAGCAGCAGATCGGTGCTGTGCCACTGCCGCGCATGCTCAGCCTCATGGGCAATAATGTTATTCAGCGCTAGCCCCGAATGCATTGAAGGGTCGAGCACGATCCATTTGAAAAACGAGAAAGGCGAAGTGCCTGCTACATGCACCACAAAAGTGCCGTCGGGGTATTCTTCGTTCTGGCCGCGCGCAATCAGCAGAAATAAGCGGCAGATCTGAAAAAGGAAATACCCTGCCATTACGAGCATAACCGAAAAGTAAATTGCGCTGATCCAATCGGCGACGTTCATTGCCGGTAGTGCCATTTCTGCGGAAGGGGTGAAAGGCTGCGATTGAATGGTCGCCATCGGTTCGCTGAGTATCGGCAGCTTTGCTACAACTTTGGGAATGCTGTGGTGAAATTCATTCTGCACTTCCACCGGTCCCCAGCTGGGTAGACTTATCAACGGTAATGTCCAGGCGGCAGCTACATTGAGCCACAATAACAGGCGGTTGAGCTTCGAAAATGTTTCAAACTGGATCAGCCAGCGGTAGGCCAATGTAAGCACAGCCAGCACAAGGCTGACTTTGATGAGGTAAGGGATCAGCATAAAGTCGGCGGATGAATGTGGTACATCAATACTCTACTCTCCTTCTTCGATCATCCGGATGATCTCGCGCAGATCGTCCGGGGTCACTTTTTCCTGCTTCGCGAAATAGGCAACCAGGTCCTTGTAGGAATCATTGAAATACCCGCCAACGACCTTGCCCAATACAAAATGATTCTGGTAGTCCTCCTGCTTCACGACCGGAAAGTACTCATAGGTATTCCCGAATTGCCGGTGCGATACATAGCCCTTTTCTTCCAGGTTCCGGATAATGGTCGAAACGGTGTTGTAATGCAATTTCGGCTCGGTGAATAGCGGAAGCATGTCTTTCACGAATGCAGTGCCAAGCTTCCATAGCGCTTGCATCACTTCTTCCTCTTTGTTGGTCAGCTTTTCAAATTCCATATGGTAAATATGAAACTATTTTTATAGTTAACAAACTATTTTTCTAGTAATTATATTTTTTGAGGAAGAACTTGAAAAGAAATATGTGCATCCTGCAACTTCAAACCCGCCGCTGGGTAATCCAAATGTCACCTTTTGTTGTCTTATGGAAGCTTTGGGTAATATTTTTTTAAGAATGAATTGTAACTTACTGGTATCATATAACGACACCTAGCTAATTGATGATGAAAAAACTACTTCACAACAACTCAATGTGGTTTTGCCTGATGATGGTATGCTGGAATACCGCATGGGCGCAAGATGGGTCGGTGGCCGGCAAAGTCACGGACAAGGACGGAATTGAAATGCCGGGCGTAAGTGTGAACGCCAAAGGCACCTCTCACGGAACGTTAACCGATGCGAATGGCAGATATTCGATTTATGTAAAGCCTGGTACGGTACTCGTTTTTAGCTTCATCGGTTTTAAAAAACAGGAGATTACGCGCGGGAGCGAGAGTGTATTGAATGTGCAAATGGAAGCCGACGTGTCGATGCTCGACGAGGTGGTGGTAACAGCACTCGGGCAGACACAGGAAAAGCGGGCGATCGGCTATTCGGTGCAGTCGATCCGGTCCGATGAAATTAAGGAATCGGGCAATCCGAATATGGTGGGCGCATTGCAGGGCAAGATTGCAGGCGCTGTGATTACCGGCTCGGGCGGTGCGCCAGGTGCCGGGGTGAATATCATCCTCAGGGGAATTACGTCGCTCAGCGGGAGTGCCGATAACCAGCCGCTGTTTGTAATCGACGGCATTATCATCAGCAATGCGACCACAGCCGGTAACCCGTTGCCCAGCGCGGGCTCTGCGTCTCCCGGAGCCTCCGAGCAGTTTGCGAACACCAATCGCGCGGCGGACATCAACCCTGACGACGTCGAAAGCATTTCGGTACTGAAAGGCCCAGCGGCAACGGCGCTTTACGGCTTGCGAGCTTCCAATGGCGCCATCATCATTACCACCAAGCGCGGAAAATCGGGTAAGCTCAATGTCTCGTTGTCGCTATCGGGTGGGGTGGATGTGCTAGGTAAATCACCGGATATTCAGACACGCTTCCTGCAAGGCCGCTTCGGGGAGTTCATTTCACCTACGGAAGTACGCCAGCGGACGCCTTACCAGTCGTTCGGGCCGTCGGTAATCGGTAACACCACCGACCGCATTTATGACAACTTCCGCGGGTTTTACCAAACGGGCTTTCGGACCAACAATAATATTACCCTCACCAAGGGAAGCGAAAAGGGCAACATTTATGTTTCGGCGGGGCATAATTACCAGCAAGGCATTGTGCCTGCCACCTATTTCGAAAGAACTTCCGCTAAAATTGCCGGGACCTACAATTTGACGAAACGCTTTTCAGCCTCGGGCTCGTTCAACTACATCCGCTCGGGTGGGAAACGCCCGCCTGCCGGTGATAAATCGGTGTTCAGTGCACTGTCGTACTGGCCTAATACTTACGATGTGAACGACTATCTGAATCCCGACGGATCCTATAAGAATCTCTTGCCTGGCTTTACGGATAATCCGGTTTACCTCGTCAAAAAGAGCCCGCGGATAGACGCTGTTAATCGCTACATCGCCGATGTTACATTGAATTACAACGTTACCGACTGGCTCTCGGCCAAATACCAGATCACAATGGATGCTTTCAATGAGCGGCGCAAGCGGCAGGTCGATAGTACTTTCGATGTAGGCACGGCCGTGAAAGGGTTTCTGATCAAAGAAAATATCAATTACCGCGAAATCAACTCTAACTTATATATAACAGCCACGAAGCAGTTCGACGAAAATTGGAACGGCTCACTGATGGTGGGGAATTCGGTAGTAGGCAGCAAGCGGCCAGATAGCTACTACGAACGCGGCGAAGGCTGGAAAGCGCCTTTTACCGACGAGATCAGCAGCTACCGTAACCAGCAGAAGCGCTTCTATTCGCCGCTGCAATACCGGATCGTGAGTTTTTTCGCAGATGCCAAACTGAGCTATAAGGATATGCTCTACCTCAATGCGACGGGCCGTAACGATATCGTGTCCACGCTCCCCAAGGCCAATAACTCCTTCTTTTATCCTTCGTTCAGTGCCGGGTACATTTTTACCGAAAACCTTCCCAAAAACAATATTCTCAGCTATGGAAAACTTCGCGCGTCGTGGGCGCAGGTGGGTAAGGGTACAGACCCGTACGTGATAGGCGTGTATTACGAGCTAGCCGACAACTTTCCGTTTGGCAATACGGTGCCGGGCTATGTCCGCCGGTCTACCACCGCGGCGGATAACCTCAAACCCGAGCGTACCACCTCCATTGAGTTCGGTACCGAGCTGCGTTTTTTCAGGAATCGGCTCATGCTCGATGCGACCTATTTTACGATGGATAGCAAAGACCAGATCGTTCGTGCGCCGGTTTCCAATGTGTCCGGGTATTCCTTCTATTATACCAATATCGGCCTGATCCGCAACAAGGGTATCGAGTTGCTGGCCACTTTCAAGCCGGTGCAGACGGCGCGGTTCAACTGGGACATGTCATTGAATTTTACGAAAATGTCGGGCAGGGTGATCGAAATGCCCGAGGAACTTGAAGAAATCTCCTATTTCGACAACGGCAGCCGTGGCGTGCTGAAAGTGCGGGAAGGTAGTAAACTTGGCGAACTCTGGGGACTCGATTATTTACGTGCGCCGGATGGGCAGTTGCTCATTCAACCGAATGGCTTTCCGCTAACCAGCCAAGTGACCGTGCCATGGGGTAATGCATTGCCCGACTGGACAGCCGGGCTCACCAATAGCTTCAATTACCGGGGAATCGGCCTTTCGTTCCTGCTCGAATGGCGGCAGGGCGGTGATGTGGTCGATCTCGGTGAGCGCAATGCATTTCGTGCAGGATCAATCGAAATTACCGGACGCCGTTATGAACGGGTTGTATTTAAAGGGGTTGTCGAGCAAAAAGGTGCAGATAACTCCGTAACCTACGTGCCCAATACCAAATCGGTGGTACTGGACGATGCATTCTATAATCCATCCACGGCACGTTACATGGGGAACTCGGCCCAATTTAATATCCAGGACGGCTCTTGGTTCAGGCTTCGGACGGTGAGTCTTTCGTATGCGATCCCGAAAACCGCGTTGGCCAAATCAATTTTCAAAGGTGGTGTTCGGTTTAATTTTACCGGCACCAACCTCTTTTTGAATACGCCGTTCCGCGGGTATGATCCGGAAGCCCTCACATTTGGTTCAGGGACCAATATCATCGGTTTTGTGGGACGGAACAACCCCGCTACACGCAGTTTTCAGTTAGGTATCAATGTCAATTTTTAGGAAAACATGAAAAATATCAGATACATATTCAAAATGCTGCCTCTGCTGGGGCTGTTGCTGAGCTCCTGCGACAAATTCCTGGACGTCAATACCGACGAAACGCTGAAAGGTGATGCGACTATGCAGGAACTGCTGCCGACCGCGCAGTTTTATACAGCCGAGGCTAGTTTCCAGCAGGCCTACGTGGCTTGCCAGTACGCACAGCAACTAGGCAGCGCGCTGGGCGCCAACGGGATTGATACCTATGCGGAAACGGATAATACGCTGGGCTGGTCCAACTTGTACCTCTATGCCCTGCCTCAGCTCAATGCAATTATCCGGAAAGGGGAAAAGGAAGCCTCGCCGGCCTATGTAGGCATTGCCAAGGTGCTTACAGCCTATAACCTCGGTATCGCAACCGTCAACTGGGAGAATGTGCCGTACAGCCAGGCCGACCAGAATGATTTTTCTCCTGCCTACGACACGCAAGAGCAGATATATGCGACAATCGGTAAGCTGCTCGATGAGGCGGTGACGGAGCTGAGTGGTAGCACCGGAGCCAAGCCCGGCCAGGATGACCTCATTTACCAGGGGGACCTGGGTAAATGGACCCGGCTGGCCTATTCGTTGCGGGCCCGCTACATTTGGCATGGCTCATTACGAAATCCCCAGCAAGCCGTACAGGGAGCGCTTGCAGCATTGGAAAAGGGTATGAAAGGAAATGAGGATGATTTTCAACTACAATACAATTCCAAAAACCTTAGCCCCTGGTATAGCAAAGTGGCTATTCCGAACACGACGGGCAACCTCTCCGTGACGTTTTCGAATACCATTGTGGACCTTTTCAACGGCACGGCGCAAGGCATTGTAGACCCGCGTTTATCGAAAGTGATCGGTTTGAAAAATAACCAGACTGTCTATTCCGGCGTCGTCCCCGGGTCGGGCAGCGGCTCCACGGTCGACCTGAATAACAAGGCGTGGCATTCGAATATTAACTCGCCGCTGGTCATGATGACTTATTCCGAGCTGAAAGGGATCGAAGCGGAGGCGAGATTGGTCGGCAATGCGGGTGGAGGTACTTCGGCGGCCGGATATGCGGCGTATCAGGAAATGATCTCCGCCAATATGAAGAAGGTGGGTGTTGAACAGGCGGATATCGACAAATTCCTGAAAGATGTGAAGGTCGATATCGGTGCTTCAAAACTGACGGCGAAGCAAATCGTTATCGAGAAATTCAAATCCATGCTGCTTATCGGCGACATTTGGACGGATATCCGTAAATACAGCTACCTCGATTTCCCGATGCCGACCAATCCGAACCCCGACTTGCAGGGCAAACGCATTCAACGTATGAAATATCCGGATTCGGAGATCACCCGGAACTCCAAAACCGTGCTGGCCAACCAGAAAGATCCCGAAGTACTGATGTGGCTGATCAACAAATAGATTTTATAAAACAGAAATAATATGAAACCGATCTTGAAATATATACTTGTCTGCCTGATCCCGGCGGTGCTGCTTACCAACTGCTATAAAGAACCAGATTTGTTCGAGGAGTTGCTGGTCAGCAACGGAAAGGTGGCGCAGATTGCGGTTGTATGGCTTGGGGATGCGAAAGTTTATAATGCAGCCGGCGTACTCCAGACGACTACCACCGTAGATTCACTCAGTACGGTGAATGTGAATATCGAGTATACCTCCGAAGTAGCCGTCAAGGAGTTCAAAATCTACTCGGCACCGACGGCTTCGGCCTCGCAAACGCTTCTTGCGACTGTTCCCGCGGGTGCTCAGAAGTATGATGCCGAGCTTCGTAACTATGTCATGAAAGTGCCCATTACCGCGCCAAAGGGCAAAAACACGACTTCGATCATTTTCGCGGAGATTGTTGCTGAAAATTCCTATGCATCGTCTCAAAAAACGGCCACATTGAAAACGAAGCCATAACTGAAAGTGAAAGGGATATGCAACATTTGGAGGGTATTTCGGGTATCGGTTCAAAGTTTAAAACTCCTCATTTATCTTTGAGGTTTAAAGCTCTGAATATCCGATGCACCCCTTTTTGAACCGCATATCCCTTACCCGTTACTTATTGGTATTAGTCGTGGCCGTACTGGCAAGCACAGGCATGTATGCGCAGCAGGCAGGAACGGTTACGCTCACAGGTAAAGTGACCGACGAAAAAACCGGCAAACCGCTGCCTTTTGCCAATGTTTTCATTAATAATTCGACCATAGGGACCAATTCCGATGAAAACGGCAATTATCGCTTGCCCAATCTGTCGGTGGGTAACCTGGAACTGGTGGTGTCCTTTCTGGGCTATGAAACTATGAAGCAAACGCTGCGCTTTGAACAGCCCGGTACCAAGACGGTTATTTTCAAACTACGTGAGGGACAGGAACTGCAAGGCGTTACCATTGTGGCTAAAAAGAATAAAAAGAGGGAGAGGCATTTGAAAATCATCATTCGTGAACTGTTGGGAAGGGGCAAATTCAGCAAATTATGTAAAGTGCTGAATCCGGAAGTGTTGCGGATCTCGGAAGACGACGACGGGCATCTTGGAGCACAGACAACGAAGCCGCTCATTATCGAAAACTACGCATTGGGTTACCGCATTCACCAGGACCTGGATGATTTCGATTATTTCAATGGAAAGGTCTACTACGGTGGTGCCACGCGTTTCGAGCTTCTGGCCCCGGCGGACGATGCACAGCGCAAGCAATGGCGCGCCAACCAGAAAGAGGCTTATAAAGGTTCTCTCAAACATTTGTTGACGAGCATGGTTGCCGATAGTTTGCAGGAGCAGGGGTTCAAGGTATTTCAGGTAATTCCGGATTCTCTCCGCATTTTTAAATCGGTCAGGAGCGTCAACGGGTATAACACTATTACTAATCATATCCACAATCGGATCGAGCCAGTGCGCGGTATGCGTCTGGTGCGTCCGGGAGAGCTGCCCACGGAGCGGCTGGTTGTGTCGGGTACGCAGCTGGAAGTATTTAATATGAACAAGCACGGCAAATCGCCCTATGCGGACATGTCCTATGCCTACACGCAGATAACACTTCCGCAAGGTTACATGGTCACGACACCGCAAGGATGGGTTGTGATGCCTATGGGTTTTGAAATTGCCGGAGATCTCGGCAACGACCGTTTTTCCAACCTTCTCCCCGCCGACTGGAAGCGCGAAGAGTAATCAATTTTCTTTTTTACGTATAGTAATATCCGTCGCCACGGACGGAGGTACTCACCTTTTTGTGAGTGAATGTAGCATAGTACTCAAAAGCGCATATGCTTCTTGCGTATATGTCACTCATTTTTTATAAAAGTATGCTAATATCGTATAGTATGCCACTCTTTAAACGATTAAGTGGCGTTTTTACACAAAAATCCAATAAGTAACCGATAGTGATATAGCGTAACATTTTTTTATCCATTTATGGTACTATTCTGTCAAAAAATAAAAAAGTGTCTTTTGTACGTATAAATATTTGATTAAATAGTTATAAATTTGATATGCCTAATAATTTATTAACCTAACTAAGGAATATGAAAATAATCTACAAAAGTCCCGGTCGGGATTTATTCACTTTCCTCCTCCTTTTTCTGACTGTTTTTTCAGCTATTGCTCAGGATCGGAGAGTGACTGGTGTTGTGTCAGATCCCGCGGGCACAGGAATTCCCGGAGCTACCATTCTGATAAAAGGTACGCAGATCGGGTCGAACACAGATGCGGAAGGGCGTTTTGCGGTAAATGTCAGATCAGACAAAGATGTGCTAGTCATTAGCTTTGTCGGCTACAAAACGAAAGAGATCATCGTAGGTAACCAGACGGTGGTCGATGTGAAAATGGAAGACGACGTAGCGGCGTTGGAAGAAGTGGTAGTGACCGGTTATACGACCGACAAACGCCGTGAAACTTCCGGTTCGGTAGCGCTCGTAAAAGCGAAAGATCTGACGGCCGTTCCGTCTGGTAACGTGGAGCAGCAATTGCAGGGCCGCGTGGCGGGTGTGACGGTAATTACGAATGGTCAGCCAGGCACCAACAGCCAAATCCGTGTACGTGGTTTCGGTTCTTTTGAAGCCAACGAGCCATTGTATATTGTGGACGGGGTGCCGGTGGGTTCTACGGACTTTCTCAATCCGGACGATATCGATCAGACCACCGTTTTGAAGGATGCCGCCGCAGCATCTATTTATGGAGCGCGGGCCGCAGCGGGGGTGGTCGTTTATACAACCAAAAAAGGTACCCGCAACAGGAAGCTGAGCGTTACCTATGATGGTCTTGTTGGTTTTACGACTCCGGGCAGCGGTCAGAAAATGATGAACCCAACGGACTTTGCAGACTGGACCTGGAATGCATTCCGCAATTCCGGCTGGAAGCCGGGCGATAAAAACTGGACTCACCCGCAATTTGGTACCGGCGCTACGCCCGTAATCCCCGACTACCTGATGGTGGGCGGAACGTATGGCGTTACCGGTAATGTGGATCTGGCAGCAGAACGTAAAAAATACAATGTAGATCCTACGGCAGGAACGGTCTATCAGGTGGTAAGGGCAAACCGCGCAGGTACCGATTGGTACGACGCGATCACCCGCACAGCGCCTGTTACGCGTCACTCGCTGGGCTTCTCCGGCGGCGGTGAAAACGGTCGTTACTTTGTAGGATTGGGTTTGCAGGATCAAAAGGGTATTCTTTTGAACAACAGTTTCAAACGATACACCTTCCGCGTGAATACCGAATTCAATATCCTTAAAAACCTGAGATTCGGAGAGAATATTCAGGGAACCTATCGTCAGGTGCTGGGGATTGGCGGAGCAAACAACGGTCAGGGTGTAGCAAACGATGAGAACGATATCCTGAGCGCATTCCGTATGCCTTCGATTATTCCGGTTTATGACGAGTTCGGAGGTTATGCAGGAACGGCGGCAAAAGGTTTCAACAACCCAAGAAACCCTGTGGCTACCCGCGACGGTATGAAAAACAACAACGCTTTCAATGCGAACGGCTTCGGTAACATCTACCTTGAATTCGACCCGATCGAAAACCTGACGTTGCGTTCAAGCCTGGGTGGTCAGTACAACAACTATACCTATTGGAACTATTCTCGCCGCCAGTACGAAAACTCCGAAAACAACTCGGCAGTAGGTTACGGTGAAGGATCGGGATACCGCTTTGCATGGACATTGACCAACACTGCTCAATATCGCAAGACATTCGGCCTGCATAATCTGGACGTTTTGGTAG
Source organism: Dyadobacter fermentans (assembly GCF_019924045.1). Taxonomy (GTDB): domain Bacteria; phylum Bacteroidota; class Bacteroidia; order Cytophagales; family Spirosomataceae; genus Dyadobacter; species Dyadobacter fermentans_A. Next base: position 40,855 of record NZ_JAHXBN010000008.1, read on the forward strand.
GTCAGGAAGCATTGAACACCGGTGTGAGCCGCGATTTGCAGGCGTCCGGTCTGAACCCGTTCTCGAACGACATTAATTATGTAAACATGTCGAACGTGTCGTCGAAAGTTACCAACAGCCAATTGAGCAATGGGGTGACGTTCTACTCACTCTTCGGTCGTTTGAATTACATATTTAATGACCGGTACATTGTTTCCGGGGTATTGCGTCGCGACGGTTCCTCACGCTTCGGTGCGGCTAACCGTTACGGGGTGTTCCCGGCGGTGTCGGTGGCATGGCGTGTTACTTCCGAGAACTTCATGAAGGGTGTAACTTTCCTCAGCGACCTGAAAATCCGCGGAGGTTATGGTACAATGGGGAACTCCAATGCCGTGCGGCCCGATAATCAGTATAGCCTCTATTCGGCAGGTATCGGAACATCCGCCTATGACATTACCGGTTCCAACACCAGTGCAGCCGAAGGTTATTACCGTAGCAAATTGGGAAATGCAGATGCTAAATGGGAAACCAGCGTTACCAAAAACATTGGTTTCGATGCGACATTCTTCAATGGCAAGCTGGACGTAATCCTCGATTTGTGGCAAAAAGATTCCAAAGACCTGTTGTTCCAGAAAGGGGTGCCGGCCGTTGTTGGCTCGGGTGCAACGCCTCCGTATGTGAACGCGGGAACGATTACCAACAAGGGTATCGACTTCCAGATTATTACAAAAGGCAAAGCGGGTAGCAAGCTCGGCTATGAGTTGAATGTGACTGGTAGCGTGCTCAAAAATGAGATCGGCGACCTTGGCGGCGACAAATACCTGGCGGGTATCAACCCGGGTTACCGTGGTCTGCAACCGATCCGTAACCAGCTCGGCTATTCGCTTTCGGCATTCTATGGTTACAATGTACTCGGCTTGTTCCAGACTCAGGAAGAAGTTGACCGTGCTCCGGCGCAGGATGGAAAGGGCATTGGCCGGTTCCGTTATGAGGATGTCAATGGCGATAACCTTATCAATGCCGACGACCGCAAGTACCTGGGTAGCCCGGTTCCGAAATTCACCGGCGGTTTGAACCTGAAACTAACTTACATGAACTTCGAGGTTGAAACTTACATGTACACCTCCGTTGGAAACAAGATTTTCAATGCTTCGAAATGGTTTACTGACTTCTATCCTTCGTTTGCCGGTGCAGCCATCAGCGAAAGGGTGAAAGATTCCTGGTCACCATCCAACACAGGTGCAGCTATCCCTATTTTCGAAAGCGCTTCCAACTTCAGTACGAATACGCAAGCCAACTCTTTCTATGTGGAAAATGGCAACTATGTGAGAATGCAGAATATTTCGCTGGGTTATAACCTGCCCAAGACTTTGCTGGCCAAGCTGAAAATGCAGAAACTGAGACTGTACGCCTCAGCCAACAACATTTTCACAATCTCCAAATACCAGGGTCTTGATCCCGGTGTAGGTGGTAACGCGGACACGCAATTCGGGATCGATGTGGGTAACTATCCTGTGACAAGAAGCTGGGTCTTTGGTGTAAACCTTGGTTTCTAATCTTAAAACAGGCTGTTTCTACATTGAATGAATCATTAATATTCTGAATCGATGAAAAAGATAATAACAAATAGTATGGTGATAATCGCCGGCGTTATGACGGTGTTTTTCTCCTGCAAAGAGAGTTTTCTGGAAAAGCCGGCCACGGGCGCGGTAAGTGAAGGCCTTCTCACGTCTACAAAAGGGTTGGAAGGAGCACTGATATCGGTGTATGGCCAGATTAACGGTAAGGGCGCAGGTGGCAGGATGGCCAGCCCGAGCAACTGGGTTTGGGGAAGTATCCGGGGAGGCGATGCCAACAAAGGTACCGACCCTGGCGATTACAGCGACATCAACCCGATCCAGCGCTATGAATACCTGAGCACGCAAGGGGTTATCTCTGAAAAATGGCAAGGCAATTACGAAGGTATTTCACGTGCGAACGCCGTGCTGCGCCTTATAGCTAAGGCTGATGCCGATGTTACCGATGCTACCAAGACGCGCATTAGCGCAGAAGCTCGCTTCCTGCGCGGACATTATTATTTCGAACTGAAAAAAGCATTTGGCAATACGCCTTATGTGGATGAGTCGGTTGACTATGGATCCGGTATCGAAAAGGTGAAAAATGATGCTGACCTTTGGCCTAAGATCGAGGCGGATTTCAAATTTGCTTTTGACAACCTGCCGGTAACGCAGGATGCGGTAGGACGTGCCAACAAATGGGCCGCGGCTTCTTACCTCGCCAAAGCATATTTGTACCAGAAAAAATTCCCGGAAGCCAAAACGCTTTTCGACCAGATTATCGCAAACGGCCAGACTACCAACGGCAAGAAATACGCTTTGGTACCTAAATATGCCGATGTTTTCCGCGCTTCGAACGACAACAACTCGGAGTCCGTTTTTGCGGTGCAGGCAGCAGCCAACACGGGTAGTGTGAATAACGCGAACCCTGAATTTGACCTCAACTGGCCTTACAATACCGGTGCGAATGGTCCTGGTAACTGCTGCGGTTTCTTCCAGCCGAGCTTCGAAATGGTGAACTCGCACCGTACCGATGCCAACGGTTTGCCATTGCTTGACGGTTCGTACAATTCGGATAAAAATGCGGTGGTATCGGATATGGGGTTGCTTTCCAAAGATAAATTCACCCCTGACGCTGGTAACCTCGATCCTCGACTCGACCACTCGGTAGGTCGCCGCGGAATTCCGTTCCTTGACTGGATCGACCACCCGGGTGCCGACTGGATTCGTAACCAGGCTAATGGCGGTCCGTACAGCCCTAAAAAGTACGCTTATTACAAAACCGACGTAGGCTCGTTGCAGGATAACAGTTCCTGGACTCCGGGTTACACGGCGATCAACTACACTGTAATCCGCTTTGCCGACGTGCTCCTGATGGCCGCAGAAGCAGAAGTGGAAGCAGGTACACTTGAAAAAGCACGTGAGTATGTGAATATGGTACGCACTCGCGCAGCGAATCCTGACGGGTTCGTGAAAAAAGCAGGTGCTCCGGCAGCGAAATATGTGATCGGGACCTACAAAACTGCATGGACCGATAAGGAGGCCGCCCGTACCGCCGTTCGTTTTGAAAGAAAGCTGGAACTGAACCTGGAAGGTCACCGGTTCTTCGACCTTGTGCGCTGGGGTGTTGCCGAAAAAGAACTCAATGCGTACTTGACGTTCGAGTCGAAACAACTTACAGGTGCCTTGGGTAGCGCTAAGTTCGCAGCCAAATACGAATTGTTGCCGATACCACAGAGCCAAATCGACCTTCAGGGCGCTGATGTTCTGAAACAGAACCCTGGTTTCTAAGCATTTCAAACCTGACTAATTTATAGGAGATGGTATGTATTTACCATCTCCTTTTGTTAATTTCGGACTATCCTGATTCTGTCAACTTTATTATCGCACCTGGCAAATGCTCTTTAAGCGCTTACTCCCTGTTTTAGTGGGCTCTGTCCTGCTTGTATCCTGTAAAAAAGAACTCAAAACGTTTACCGAACTGCCTGCCGATGAGACAGGCATCCGGTTTTCGAACCGTATTGCCGAAAACGATACGATGAATATTCTGGCGTTCGAATACGTCTACAATGGAGGGGGAGTGGCATTGGGTGACTTCAATAATGACAGCCTGCCCGACGTATATTTTACCGGTAATACCGCCCCCAACAGGTTGTATCTGAACAAGGGCGACTTCAAATTCGAGGACGTTACGGAAAAGGCAGGCGTAGCGCCGCAAAACAAATGGTCGACGGGTGTGGCTTTGGTGGATATCAACAATGATAACTTACTGGATATCTACGTGTGTGCATCTGTCCGCGAGGTAGCGCAGCAGCGGGAGAACTTGCTCTACGTAAACCAGGGCTTGGGGAAAGACAAAGTGCCGGTTTTTAAGGAAATGGGTAAAGAATATGGAATCGCTGATACGACGCACACGACCAATGCGGCGTTTTTCGACTATGACAACGATGGTGATTTGGATTTGTTCCTGATTGTCAACGAAATGGACGATAACAACTTCCCCAATAAATACCATAAGAAGGTTGTCGACGGCTCGTCGCGCCGTACCGACAGGTTGTATCGTAACGACTGGGATGCCAAATTGAATCATCCCGTTTTTACCAATGTGTCCAAAGAAGCCGGCATCCTGATCGAAGGTTATAGTCTGGGTATCAATGTGACGGACGTAAACCAGGACGGTTGGAAAGACGTGTACATTACAAATGATTACCTCACAAACGACCTTCTCTACATCAATAATGGTAATGGTACGTTTACCGACCAGGCCGCAAATTATTTCAAGCATACCTCGCATTCGGCGATGGGTAACGACGTGGCCGATATTAATAACGATGGCCTGGTGGATGTGGTAGCCGTGGATATGATGCCGGCTACCAATCGCCGCAAAAAGATGATGACACCCGCGAACAGCTATGTTACCTATCAAAACAACGATTTGTTTGGTTACCAGTATCAGGTAGCCAGAAACACGCTGCAACTCAATATGGGAAGTGCCTCAGGTGATAGTAAGTCTCCGGTTTTTAGTGAAATAGGGCTGCTTAGCGGTGTTGCCGAGACGGATTGGAGCTGGACGCCGATGGTCACAGACTTTGATAATGACGGTCTCCGTGATATGATTATTACGAATGGCTTTCCTAAGGACATTACGGACCTGGATTTCATTGCATACCGTAATGAGGTATCGAGCATTATGGCCCCGATGATGATGCTTGACTATATTCCCAGCGTCAGGATCAAGAATTTTGCATTCAAGAACAAGGGCAATCTCGGCTTCGACGACGTAACCAACGACTGGGGGATAGAGACACCCGGATTTTCAAGCGGGGCAGCCTATGCCGACCTGGACAACGATGGAGACCTCGATTACATTGTCAACAATATCAACGACTCGGCGATGGTTTATCGCAACAACAGTGTTCAGTTGAAGCCGGAGGAAAGTAATTATTTACGCATTGCGTTTAAGGGGGATCGTTACAATGGAGCCGGAATCGGGGCCATTGCCGAAATCACTTACGGAAGTGGAAAAAAGCAGATAGCAGAAAATTCGCCTTATCGCGGCTATTTGTCGACAGTTGAGCCGGTTTTGCATTTCGGATTAGGGAAAGAGAAAACTTTGCAGGAAGTGAAGATCACCTGGCCAGGCGGAAAGGAGCAGGTGCTGAAAAACGTCAAAGCTAACCAGGTGTTAGTCGTGCGGGAGAAAGACGCGACACTGGCCCCGACGCCTGCGGAAACGACTGTCCCGCCATTATTTACTGATATTACTAATACCCTCAATGTGCCTTATCGCCATGAAGAAACAGATATTATTGATTTCAACGTTCAAAAACTGCTGCCGCATAAAATGTCACAATTCGGACCTGCACTTGCGGTTGGCGATGTGAATGGAGATGGGTTAGAAGATGTATTTGTGGGTGGAGCATACCTGCACAAAGGGCGTTTTTTACTCCAAAAAACCGATGGTAAGTTTACGGTGGCGGACATGCTTCCCGGACCGGAAGGCTTTGAGAAAACATCAGAGGATATGGGGGTGCTGCTCTTTGATGCCGACCGGGACCAGGATCTGGATTTGTATATCGTGAGCGGCAGTTATGAGATTCAGGAGGGCTCGGACGCTTTGAAAAACGCATTGTATCTCAACGATGGCAAAGGCCATTTTACGCGCGATACTGCCGCATTACCCGGATTTCTGGTAAACGGTTCATGCGTAAAAGCCGTTGATTTTGACCGTGATGGCGATCTGGACTTGTTTGTTGGTGGGAGGGTAGAGGCCGGGAAATATCCGAAGCCGGTTTCAAGTTACATTCTACGGAACGACACAAATGGCACTACCGTGCGCTTTTCAAATGTTACGGCAGCGGTAGCGCCCGAGCTGGCGGGTATTGGGCTGGTTTGTGACGCCCTTTGGACTGACTATGACAACGATGGCTGGGCCGACCTGCTGCTGGCAGGCGAATGGATGCCTTTGACTTTCCTCAAAAATGAAAAAGGTAAATTCAAGAAGGTTACCACCGGGCTGGAAACTCAAAAAGGGTGGTGGGGTAGCCTCGTAGCGGGTGACTTTGACAACGACGGCGACATGGATTACATTGGCGGGAACCTGGGCACGAATACCCTTAGCAGGGCTTCGGAAAGCCGTCCTGTGAGCGTGTACGCCAAAGATTTCAACAACGACGGCTATTTCGATGCGATACCGACTGTGTTCTATAAGGCGCAGGACGATACTTACAAGGAGTTTCCTTACAACACGCGCGACGATATGGGTAAGCAGGTGATCCAGGTGCGCCAGCGCTTTCAGGAGTATGGTAAGTTTGCGGAATCGGGTTTACCGGATATCCTGAAACCCGAAGAGTTGAAAGATGCATTGCATTTGACGGCTACCTGGATGAAAAGCAGCTATATCGAGAACCAGGGCGGCGGAAAATTCGCTTTGCGTGAGCTGCCTGTTCAGGCGCAGTTTGCCCCGCTTTTTGGAATGATAGCGGACGATTTCGATCAGGATGGGAACCTCGACTTAATGCTCTCAGGAAACGATTACGGTTCCGAAGTGTCGGTAGGGCGGTACGATGCAATGTACGGACTTGTCCTCAAGGGCGATGGTAAGGGTGGTTTCCGCCCGCTTAGCATTTCGGAGAGCGGTTATATGGCGGGTGGGAATATGAAAGCACTCGTGCGTGTGGCTTCTTCTGATGGCAGCTGGCTTTCGGTAACCTCTCAGAACCGCGACTTGTTGCGGTTTCATCGTGGGGCTAAGCCCACACGGAAAATCGGCCTGGCGACTGGCGAGACATCCGTATTGCTGCATTTGAAAAACGGAAAATCGAGGCGTGAGGAGCCGGGTTATGGGTCTTCGTTCCTCTCGCAATCGAGCCGCGCATTGTTTCTGCCCGATTACGTTTCAACTGCAACCGTTACTGACTCAAAAGGAAACAAAAGAGAGTTGAAATAGGTCTGTACACGTTACAATCCTGACCGTTGGTACTATGATATTTTGCCGCTGTGACCACACAGCGGCTTTTTTATTGAAATATGAATTTTTTCATTTCAGGTTAATTTTGGATAATTTGAAATATGAATATTAAAGTTAATTATATAAAATATCACATGTTTGTGATGCGAATGGCCGGTGATGCATTTCCAGATATTTTATCTTTTTAATTTCTCCTTTAGATCCTCATTTTGTAACCAATATTTTACTATAAATCATTGATTTTGTGTTATTTGTGCCGTTGACACTTATTTATTTTGACATTAAAATTGGATTAAAATCAATGCAATTGGAGTGTTGAATCTTGGAAAAGATCAATTCTGATTTACTTATTTAAATGGAATAGTACAATTCAATATTTGATTGAATATATTTTGTAGATATTAGATTATTTAATGATTCTAAATGAATATTTTTGAGTAGCATAATTATATTAACCTGACTAAATACGATGAAACAAAACTACCTTCACCTGGGAAGCAGGCTGGTTTTTTGCGTGCTTCTCTTTCTAATCTCCCTAACAGCTTTTTCACAGGATATCACCATCACCGGCAAGGTTATGGACGAACAGTCCGGTTCAAGTCTGCCGGGAGCTTCTGTCACACTAAAAGGTTCGACGACCATTGGCGTCACCACTGACGCGGACGGTAAGTACTCCATTAAAGTACCTTCCAGCGCTCAGGTCCTCGTTTTTTCATTTATCGGCTACACGGCCAAGGAGGTGGCGATAGGCAATCGGACGGTTATCGATGTATCGATGGCCAGTGACGTAAGTGCTTTGGAAGAAGTGATTGTGACGGGTTACGGTTCACAATCACGTCGGGATATTACCGGCTCGGTAACGACCGTCAATGCGAAGGATTTGCAGTCTGTCCCGGCAACCACATTCGCGCAGCAATTACAAGGCCGCGCGTCGGGTCTGAACATCGTGAACGACGCAACACCGGGTGGGAACGCGACCGTACGTATACGGGGGTTCGGTACAATTGGTAATAATGATCCGTTGTTCATTATCGACGGCGTACCTACCGAAAACCAGGGTAACCTTAACCCCAACGACATTGAGACGATCCAGATTCTGAAAGATGCGTCTTCGGCCTCTATTTATGGTTCGCGCGCGGCCAACGGGGTGGTGATCATCACGACAAAACGTGGTAAGATAGGCAAGCCGGTTATATCCTTCAATGCTTACTACGGAACGCAGAAAGCTTATAAGGATGTAGAAGCGTTGAATGCCAAAGAGCTGGGCCAGTACCTGTATCTGGCCGACAAATATGCGGGTAAAACCCCTTCACACGGTCAGTATACCTTTGGCCCGAACGGCGAGGTTACTGTACCGGATTATGTATTCCCAAGTAAGGGCAAAGAGGGTACGCCGGAGGTAGATCCTGCGAAATACTCGCTAGTGCCAGGTAACATTTACGCCATCACCAAGGCGGCAGATACCAATTGGTGGAAGGAATTGACCGCCTCAGCACCCATTCAAAATTATCAGTTGTCCGCAACCGGAGGTACCGAAAACAGCCGGTATGCATTGTCCGTGGGCTATTTTAGCCAGGATGGTGTCGTAAAATTCATCGGTTACGATCGCTACACAGTTCGGGCGAATACCGAATTCTCGACTGCCAACAAGCGTTTCCGGGTAGGAGAGAACCTTGCGGTGTCCTTCGATAACAGAAAAGGAGGTTTTGGTAATAACCAGGAACAAAATGCGGTATCGGGTAGCTACAAGCACCACCCGCTGCTTCCTATTTATGATATCAAAGGCAATTTCGCCGGTTCCCGCGGTGCTAACCTGGGTAACAACTCGAACCCATATGCGACGCTGTATCGCGAAAAAGACAACCGTACCTACCGCTTGCGTGCATTTGGTAATGTTTATGGCGAGTTTGATATCATTCCTAATCTGACTGTGAAAACAAGTCTGGGTATCGACGGAGTGAGCCAGAGAGGTCGCTACATCGGCCGCGCTAACCCTGAATATGTGGAAGGTAGCTTCAACAACGGATCGACCTCAACCGATTATTATTCATACCAATGGGTTTGGACAAATACACTGAGTTACTCCCGCAATTTCGGCACCAATCACAAGGTAGATGCTTACGTGGGTATTGAAGCAATTCGTGAATTTGCCGAAGAATTCGGTGCCTCCCGTTCCGGTTATGCATTTGAAATTCCGTCGATTATCAACTACCTCAACCTCGGTGATGCTACAAAGGCAACCAACTACGGTGGTGTAAACAGGGATTACAGCCTTTACTCGCAATTTGGAAAAGTTAACTACGCATTTGCGGACAAATACCTGTTCCAGTTCATTTTGCGTAACGATGCTTCTTCCCGTTTCCAGCAAGCTTCCCGAAGTGCGGTGTTCCCGGCATTCAGCTTGGGATGGCGGTTGTCGGATGAGGGCTTTATGAAATCAGTGAGCTTCATCAATGATATGAAACTTCGCTACGGTTGGGGTAAAACCGGCAACCAGAAAATCGGGGATTACAATGCCTACACCACTTACCGGGCAGATATTTTCCATGCAGGTTATCCTATCGACGGTTCGGGAAGTCAGCCAACCATCGGTTATGACGCCTCCTCTTTCGGTAACCCCAATGCGAAATGGGAAACGACAACTTCCAACAACATCGGTCTCGACGCAACATTCCTGAATGACGCGTTGACCCTCGAATTGGATTTCTGGAATAGAAAGACGACCGACATGCTCTTCTCGACGCCGATCACATTTACTGCCGGTGACGCGAACGCCCCTTCATTCAACGTAGGGCAGATGACAAACAAGGGTATTGACTTGGGGCTATCCTACCGCAACACTGCGATGAAAGGCGATTTGCGCTACGGAGCGTCGTTCAACTACTCGATGTACCGCAACACGGTGGATAAACTCGATGAAAGCGAGAATACCAAATACTTCGGCGCCGGTTCCCGTGTGCCGGCGGTGACGCTCACGCAGGCAGGATTGCCGATCTCGTCTTACTACGGATATAAAGTGCTGGGCATCTTCCAGTCCGACGAGGAGGCCAAAGCCTGGGCGCCTTATGGTTCTTACAATAAAGCAGGTAAATTCAAAATTGCGGATATTAACAATGACGGTAAGATCACTGACGACGACCGGACCGTTATCGGCAACCCGCACCCCGATTTTGTTTATGGCGTAAATGTGAACATCGGCTACAAAGCCTTTGATCTGACTGTCTTCGGTAATGGTGTAGTAGGCAACGAAATTTTCAGCTATCTGCGCTACTTCACTGATTTCAACACGTTCCAGGGTAACCGTGCCAAACGTGCATTATACGACGCATGGCAGCCGGATCACAAGGAAGGTACTGTGCCCATTATGGATGCGGATGACCAGATCAGCAGCCGCCCGTCCAGCTATTTTGTTGAAAAGGGAACCTATTTCCGTCTGAAAAACGTCCAGCTCACTTACACATTGCCTAAGCCGCTTGCCGCGAAGATCGGTTTCAGTAATGCACAGATCTACGTGCAGGGACAGAACATGTTCACGGTTAGTAAATACACCGGTCTGAACCCCGAAATTCAGACAGGTGAAGACCGTACCCTTGGTTTTGATGGTGGCTATATGCCGGTGTCGCGGACATTCCTGCTTGGCCTTAATGTGTCATTCTGATAACCGGTTTTTCTTCTGATCTTAAAAATTCGATATATATGAATTCAAGACTTGTAAAATACATGCTATCGGTGGGTCTGGCAATCGGGATTGTCTCGGCTTGTAAAGATTCATTCCTGAGCCGCGATCCGCAAGGACAATACAGTCCGACGGCGCTCAAAACGCCTTCGGGTGTGGAAGGCTTGCTCGTGGGCGCCTACGCGATGATCGACGGGCAGGGCCTCGACGGACAGGATCCGTGGAACAACGATATCCAGAGCTGGGTCTTCGGCGGGATTGCTTCCGATGATTCCTACAAAGGTACCGATGCGGGTGACCAGCCTGAGGAATCGTTTATTGAAAAATGGGACTTTCAGCCTACCAACAACCACATTAAAAACAAATGGCGTGGATTGTACAAAGGCATTGCCCGCACCAACGACGTAATCAATACACTGGCCGAGGTGAAAGAGGTAAGTGACGCACGCAGAAAGCAGATCATCGCCGAAGCGCGTTTCCTGCGCGGGTTGTTCCACTTTGAAGCCAAGAAAATGTGGAAGACGATCCCGTATATCGACGAGACGATTTACAAACTCGACGATCTGGAAAGTACCAAAATCCCGAACGACAAGGACGTATGGCCGATGATCGAAGCCGATTTTAAAGCGGCGTCCGAAGGACTTCCGGAGGCACAATCGCAAGTTGGCCGCCCGACCAAATGGGCAGCTCTGGCTTTCCTGGCCAAGGCTTATATGTACCAGGGTTGGAATATCTCTACCGGTGCGGCTAATGTGGCTGTTTTGCAAAAAGCGAAGCCTATCCTGGAACAAATTATTGCATCAGGCAAGTTTTCGCTCGCCCCGAAATTCGAGGATAACTTCCTGATCGCGACTCGCAACAATGTCGAATCAATCTTCGAAATCCAGTATGCGGTTTCCAGTGCGTCGGGTGACGCGGCTGATGCGGGCGTAGGTTTGGCTCACCCTTACATTGATCCGTGGGGCTGCTGCGGATTTTATCAGCCTTCACAAAACCTCGTGAATGCATTTAAAACCACTGCTACCGGCTTGCCGATGCTGGATAATTTCAATGACAGTGACGTGAAAAACGACCAGGGTTTGAAATATACCGATCCGTTTGAACCTTATACCGGAACACTGGATCCCCGGCTGGATCAGACAGTCGGCCGCCGCGGTATTCTTTTCAAGGATTTCAAAATTCATGGCAGCGACTTTATCCGCGACCAGACTTATGCAGGCCCTTATTCTCCTAAAAAACACATTTCCGAGAAAGCGGGCTTTGGTATCAATGGCTGGGGTAACCTTTCGAGCAACAACTACCGCATTATGCGTTACGGCATGATCCTGCTCTGGCTTGCTGAATGCGAGGTAGAGTTGGGTAACCTCGAAAATGCAAGGAAACTGGTAAACCAGATCCGTACACGCGCGGCCAATCCGGCTGGTTTTGTGAAAAAAGCGGTTCAGGGGCCGAAGTCGAGGGACGATTACTCTGTGCTCAATGAGCCGGCTGCAAACTACGTGATCAAAACTTACGACCAGGCTTGGACAGACGCTGCCGTTGCCCGTAAAGCGGTACGCTTCGAAACCCGCCTCGAATTCGCCATGGAAGGTCACCGCTTCTTCGATTTGACACGCTGGGGAATTGCGGCTGAGGTATTGAATGCCTACGTGGCCGTAGAAGCCAATAAAAGAGTTTACAAAAAGGGTGCAGTATTTACCAAAGGCAAGAACGAGTTTTTCCCGATTCCACAGGAAGCGATCGACCGGTCGTACAAGGCGGGAGTAGCTACGCTCACACAGGACCCTGCGTATAAATGATTTTGGTTAGTTAAAACCAGTATTTGTTAAGCGTTTGTAATCAGAAAAGCCCCTGCGGATATGCGGGGGCTTTCTTAGTTGATGAAGGTTTTCAATTACTTAGCTAACATTAATCTCCTGCGCAGCCTTCTCCGAGCCGGGCACGATCGGTAGCGTCAGTTGCAGGATGCCGTTGTGATATTGAGCGCTGATATTTTCCGTATCGACGGTGTTGTCGATCATGAATGTCCGTTGAAAAGAGCTCTTGCTGAACTCCTGTCTGATCCAGTTGCGCTTCTCGCTTAGATTGTCTTTCAATTCATAGGAAATGGTCAGTTCCAATCCCTGTACGTTGATTTTGAAATCTTCCTTGTTGCGGTCCGGGGCGAAAATGAGCATTTGGTAGCTGTCCTCGTTTCTGACGATGTTCACAGGGACGCGGAATTCGCGTTGCGGGCCTAAATGCCTGCCATAATAGTCGTGGCGCATTCCAAAGCCACGACGTCCGAATCTGTTATCACACATGGTATTTGATTGTTTGTTGAATGAATTGTTTAAACTTTTTGGGGCGCCGGGCCAAACGGGTCGGCCAGGTATTCGCGCTGCGGACCTTCGAAATCGGCATTAGGATAGCCGTAGAAGCCCGAATGATAATGTCGCCACCTGCGGTAGCGCCTCCTGCCTGTAAACAGCCTGAAAATCAGTCCGAGGAAAAGGAAGAAGAATATGGCTTTGAATATCAGGAATGGGAGTGCAAACAGGAACAAACCTGCCAGTACTGCGGCCCCTATTGATTTTAGAATGACGATGAACATGATCTTGTCTGGTTTTGATGAATGTTGGCGCGTCGTTTGCGCCTACATTATTGCAGACGTGCAGTTCGAAAAAATACTTTAACCCAAGGCAAAAAAAATAAACCCGGCTGTCGGGCCGGGTTGGGTATAAGTTACAGGTTATCAGGTGGCTTTCTCCACCGGTTTCGCATTTCCTGGCGGAAGCGCCGACGCTCCTCGTCGGTCATTTGCATCCATTTGTTTTTCCACGCCAGCATTTCCTCGCGTCCTTCACGACCAAAGCGCCGGTTGAACTTCTGCCATTTGTGATGATGCCGGTGCTGACCAGGCCCACCACGAAAACCGCCGAAAAGTATTTTGCACAAAACAAACAAACCTACCGCCTGCCAGTAGTTGATCGTATTAAAGTTCGCGGCCGCAGGCAGAATGGCGTTCCAAAGCCATTGTACAATTGCTCCGAGTCCGAGGGCTGCGATCAGGATAAAAACCGGTAGCGCAAGCCGAAATCTCCTACCTCTGTTTTGCGGGTTCATCATGGTCAACAAATTTAATAATTTACAAACTCCCGGTACACGCTTTCGAGCCGTTCACGAAGGTGACGGACCGCATAGCGCTTACGGGATATTAAGGTTTTGATATTTTCTCCGGTACGGTCGGATATCTCCTGGAATGTCTGGTCTTCGAGCTCATTCCAGATGAACACCTGGCGCTGGTTCTCAGGCAGCTCGTCCAGGGCAATGTTCAATTGCTCCCAGAAGAGATCTTTCAAATAGGCAGTTTCGGGTGTATTGTCGTCGGCTAGCAGGATGTCTTTGAAATGAAACTCGCCATCCTCGTCTTCGTACCCGAAATCTTCCAGCGACTCGGGCTTTTGCTTGCGGTATTTATCGATGATCCTGTTGCGGGCCACGCGGTAAAGCCAACTGCTCATCTGCTCGATCGCCTCAATCTCCGGCACTGTACTCAGCTGGTACCAAACGTCCTGCAAAATATCCTCCGCATCCTCATCGGTATTCACGCGCTGCCGGATGAACCCGAGCAATTGCTTACCATAGGATGTGACGGTTTGGATGATATTTGGCTTTTTCTGCGACAAACGGACTTTTAAACTATTATAGATGGGCAGACGGCTGAGAGTCGGAAAATACTTTACGGGTAACAAAATTTTTTTGCCACGAGGACACCAATTACCACGAAGTGAGACACGTTCGTGTTCCTTCACGGTCCGCCGCCGCGGTGCCTTCGTGGCAAAATCCACTAACCAGGTATACTAGTCATAAATATTTAAATAGTACAAAAATTAGCTAATTGTACTATTCCAATAGAACTGGCAAATTTCAAACGACTTGCTGTACTTTTCCTATAAACATATGATTATTCCAATGTTTATGCATCAATGAAAAAGGAACTTTGCCCAGTCGAAATGGTTCTTATTGACTTTTAATCATAATGTTGGGTACCTTTGTAATGTCCAAAGAGCAGAAAAGTACAACGAGACACCGCTCAGAGAACTTGAACAGGTAAATGCCTGAAAAGTACAAATTGGTAACATTGAATCAGACATTAAACATTAAGAATAAAATGAAAAAGACTATCTTGGCAATCGCAGTATTGGTGGGAGTATCAACTGCAAATCTTTCAATCGCTGCTGACAAAGTAAAAGAAAACAACGCTTCTATCGAGCTCGTTTCAGGTGCAGAATTGAAATTCAAATTGTCTCTTGAAAACGTAAAAGAAAGATCTTCATTGGTTATCAAAGATTACACAGGACAGATCGTTTACAGCACATCGATCCCTAAGTCTGAAAACTACACTAAGATCTTCGACCTGTCGAACCTGGCAGACGGAAATTACAGCTTCATTATCAACAATGGCAGCGAAATCTCTACAAAGCCATTCGCGATCTCAACTGAAACAAAACGTCAGGTAACAGCAGTTATCAAATAATATAAGCCAGGTCTGGCAAGAAAAAAGGCAGTTCGGATATTCCGGACTGCCTTTTGCTTTTTATTGCGGCTCTTAGTAAGCCAGTACTTTCTTCTCGTTACTGCTTTGGAATGCCAGGTCGATCACGCGGCAGGTGCGCAAAACTTCTTCGGGTTTCACCGCCAGCTCGGCGCCGTGCACGATGGCGTCGTAGACATTCTGATAAAACGGCATGTAATCACCAGCTTCGCTTTCCACTATACCAGTAAATGCTGCACTATACAGCTTGCCCCAGCGATCTTCCGGTTCCACGCCCCAGGGTTTTTCGGTAGGCAGTACATTCTTGCGCAGCGTCTCTTCCTGCGGGTCGAGGCCGCCTTTGATGAATGAGCCCTTCGTGCCGTGCAGGACGTAACGCAAGTGGTTTTCATACACCATCAGGCTCGATTTCACGATCACCGACTTGTCAGCATAACCCAGGCGAATATCAAAATAATCGTCGATCTCGCTGTTCGGACGGACGATACGGATGTCGGCAGTGACCGTTTGCGGTTCACCGAAGAGTACCAATGCCTGGTCGATCAAATGCGGGCCGAGGTTGTACACATTACCACCCACGGGTACTGCACGTTCTTTCCATGAGCCGGCCACAGCTTCGCGGTAGCGGTCGTAGCGGCATTCGTATTCGATAACATCGCCCAGTTTTCCTTCGCCAAGCAATTTCTGGATGGTCAGGAAGTCGGAATCCCAGCGGCGGTTTTGGTAAGCGGTTAGTATCAGGCCTTTTTCTTTGGCTACTTTCACGAGCTCACGGGCCTCTTCTTCGGTAGCTGAAAACGGCTTTTCGATTACGACGTGTTTCCCGTTTTGAAGCGCGTCCATTGCGTACTCGAAATGCGTGTCGTTAGGCGTGCATATGAAAACGAGGTCGATTTCCTCGTCGCTGAGCAGCTCTTCCACCGACCGCGCATTGCCAATGGTTGGGTCAAATTCCTGCGCCTCGTTTTTGGTCCTTTCGACCACCGTTTTGATCTTGAAATTTGGATTGGCACTCAGGAACGGCGAGTGAAAATACCGCCCCGACAAACCGAAACCGATTAAACCGACATTGAGAATTTTTGAAGGCATAGTTTTAGATTTTGCTTTGTCACAAAGGTAGCCTTCCCCGAAAACTGAGCAAGGGACCATTGCAGGATGTTTAGGATTGATAGGAGAATTAACTCATTAACATCATATCTGACTAGCATCAATACGTTTTGCCATGACAACGGAAGAAAAGAAAATCGAGATTGTCGGGAAATCGCGTAGCGATGTAATATTGGTAGCAATATCAAATCGTATGTGATTTCAAATCCCGCCAGGGATGCAACAACCTCGGACAAGCAACGCATTGTTGTTGCATGCCCAAGGGCATTTACCGAACGTTGCCGCCGTGTTTTGCTACCTACGTTGCATGCCTAACGGCATTTTCTTACACTGAATACTTTTATGGCAACGCAAAAGCCACATACTTATCCGCCGACTTCGTATTCAACTTCCCGCCACCGCAAGCTATGACGACATATTGCCGGCCATTCACTGAATAGGTACTTGCAGACGCATAGCCAGCGGCCGGTAAGGCAGCCTGCCATAAGATTTTACCCGTTTCCTTATCAAAGGCACGAAACTGTTCGTCTCGACTGGCTGCGATGAATATTAGTCCGCTTGCCGTTACCAGCGGGCCGCCATAATTGTCGGTGCCGGTAGGTGGAATGCCTTTCGCAGTCAGCTCTTTGTATTCGCCCAGCGGAACCTGCCATTTTCGCTGACCGGTGTTGAGGTCAATGGCCGTTAATGTACCCCAGGGCGGCTGACTTACCGGATAGCCGTTTCGGTCGTACCAGCGGTTGTAGCCGGTGTGCTGGTAGGGAACTTGTGTTTTGGAATCGACTTTTATGCTTTCCTTACTTCCCTGATTGCTAAGATAAGCGATGATCGACTTGCGTTCCGCCTCCGAAATGTGCGTAAATGAAGGCATCATGCCGCGGCCATTTTGCAGTATCGTCTCGATTTGCGCCGGTTTCAGCCGTTTTTCGAGGTTGGCGAGTGAGGGATAGGAGCCGTCGTGGTTGCCCATTTTATCAGTGCCATGGCAGGCTGCGCAGTTCATTTGGTACAATTGCGCGCCGGTTACGCTCGCCGCGTTTTGGGGGACTTCTTTTTTAACGAGTGAAGTATAAACAGGTATTTCCTTGGCAGGAACGTACATGACGCCACTTGGATCCGTTGCCGCGCCTCCCCATTGCGCACCGCCGTCGGTACCGGGGTAGAATATCGTCATGCTGGAATTGATAGGAATGTAGGCGCTGCCGGTTTGGGCTTTGGAAAGCAAATCGACAAGAGAATCCCGGTCGGCTACGAAAGCATTGAAATCACTTGCATTAAATGTCTGTCGCGTAAATGGGACTGGCAACGTGGGAATAGGCTGCGTAGCGCTGACTTTTTCACCATCAATGCCCGGAAAATTAAATGCGGTTTCCTTGATCGGGAACAGCGGCTTTCCGGTGAGCCGGTCGAGGACGAAGACGTAACCTTGCTTGGTCACCTGCACGATCGCATCCACGCGCCTGCCGTTGTGCGTGACGGTCACGAGGTTAGGAGGGCAGGGAGGATCGCGGTCCCATATGTCGTGATGCACGAGCTGGTAATGCCAAAGGCGCTTGCCGGTCGCGGCGTCGAGGGCGATGAGGCAATTGGCAAAAAGGTTGTTGCCGGGCCGGTTACCCCCATAAAAATCATAGGCCGCCGAGCCGGTCGGAATGTAAACGATCCCACGGCTGCGATCGATGGCCATGCCGGCCCATGCATTGGCGCCGCCGAAATGCTCACGCGCATTCGCGGGCCAGGTTTCGGCGCCGAATTCCCCTTTGGCGGGAATAGTGCGAAACGTCCAAACGAGCTTGCCTGTGCGCACGTGATACGCGCGCACGTCCCCGAGCAAGGCGGTTTCAGTCTCATTGACGCGCATTCCGGTAATGAGCAGGTTTTTGTATATGGTATTGGGAGTATTGGATGTCAGGTAATCATCCGCGCCAGGGCGCTCAATGCCGCTTTTGAGGTTAATCCGCCCATTTTCTCCAAAGCTCTTGACCAATGAGCCATCCACCGCATTCAATGCGTAAATCCATTTCCCGGCCCCGAAAAGAATGCGTTTCTCCTTACCATCCGACCAGTAGGTGACACCTCGACTCGTGGTACCGCCGTTATCGCTGATATTGGTTTGCCAGATTTGTTGTCCCGTTGCTGCATTCAATGCAAATGCCTGCGTCCCTGCCGAAACTCCGTACAAAATGCCGTCGATTACGATCGGGTTGCATTGCATTTGCGTGCGGTTACGCGCCGTGTCGGCGCCGCCCGACGCGTACGTCCAGGCGACTTTGAGCTGCGCCACATTATCCTTTGTGATCTGGTTCAGGACGGAATAATGGCTGCGCGCGCCGTCACCGTTGTATTCCTGCCAGTTCTGGTCTGTAGAATGCGTGCTGATCACAAAACCGCATAGCACGGCAAAGGACGCCGATAAGAGGACGGGCGTTAGTTTCATGGAATGCACGGTTGTTATGCGGCTGCCCAGAGTTCTTTCAGCTTCTGCAAATCACGTTTCATCGCATCGAAAACCACTTTTTTATCCACGGTAATCTGAAACGCGCCCTGGTCGGCACCGCCCAGCGGGTATTCGAGGTGGAGACAAATCGGTACATCCACTTTCAGGTCTTTCAGCAGTTTGAAATAAGTTTTAAAATCCACCATTCCTTCACCGAGCGGCACACTTTTCACCGCCCATTTACCGCTGCTGTTTTTGTCCCAATAAAAATCCTTGATCACGATCGTCTTGATATGAGGGCGGATCAGGTTGAAACCGGTTTGCCACGAAAGGCCGCCTTCTACGGTAGCGTGGCGGATGTCGTACTGCGCGCCCATTGTTTTGGGATTCGCTTTTTGCAAAATCTGCCAGATTTCGAACATCGAAGCACCCACCATGCGCCCCGAATGGTTCTGATAGCACCCGTGAATGCCCAGTTTGTCATTCAGCTGACTTAATCCAGCCATCTTGGAGCTGAACTCGCCGAGTTGTTCGGGAATGGCTTTTTGCTCATTATAGCGGTACCAATTCATGCGGTAATATTTGAAACCCAGCCTGGCTGCTGTTTCGAGCAGTTTTTTGTCAACCGGGTTTGTGGCATCTTCCACCGCGGTACAAAACATTTGCGGCGCCAATCCCACTTTTTTCATCGCTTCCACTGCTAATGGAAGATCCGTTTCGACTTTTTCGGGCAGAACGTGGCCTTTGGGGCGAACCGTGAGGTCGATACCATCAAAACCGAGCTCTTTAGCCACTTCCGCCATGTCCTGGTAGTTCAGGAATTGCAGGTGCTTGGAGAAAATATTGACTTTCAAATCATCTGCCACCCCGTTCGCGGGGCTTGCGAATGACTCTTCGGCCAAAGTAGGTATAATGCTGCCTGCGAGGGCGCTGTTAATGAGGAAATCTCTGCGGGATAAGTTCATGAGGAATAATCAGGATTTGGTGATAACAAAACTGTGTTTGCCTTTGGCTTTCAGTGCCTTACTGGTGAGGATAATGCGGGTAACCGGAGCGCCGTCCCATTTGGTTTTGAAACTGTTATATTCCATGCCCTCGGTGGATGGCAGTTGCGTTGAAACTGTCCAGCTCTTTTGGTCATAAGAGAGCGAGACCGTTTTTTTACCAGAAGTCGTGAGGATAATTTTGCCTGGTACGCTGGTATCGACTTTACAGGCGGTCATGAATATTTGCTGCAAGGAGTCGGGCTTCTGTTTCAGGATGTAGTCGTCGGAGACCTCCACGATATTTTTACTGCGATTGAGCTTCACCAGCCGGTTCCAGTTTTGAATGCCAGCTTCCTGCGGATACGCCGGCGCGATGTCCATAGAGAGCGAAACTTCTTTTTCAGAGACATTGCTCCTGACATTTCTTGCATTGAACTGCTTCCCGGCCGGTTGCCCGAGTCCATTGATTATCGGCAGGTTATGGTACTTCGATTGTGTAAACCAAAGCTCATATCGTTTCGAAGAAAACGTCCGCGCCGTATAGTTACCGCGGCCGGCATCGATGATCACCGGTTCGCCATCTGTATACACAATGAAATCGCCCACGTCATTATGGTTATGGCTTTCGGCATTGTGGCCGGCGTGGGTGGCGAGGTACAAGCCATTGTCGGAACGGGCCGTGAGTACTTCAATATCCGAAAGCCACGATTGTGCTACTTGCTTGTAAGTTTTCGATGGATCCGGCTTCAACTCGGAAGTTGTGAGCAGGTTCCAAATCTTTCTGGGGCGCTGGTAGCCATTACCGCCGGTTACCGCGCCAAACTGGCCGTAGGCCCATTCACCAAGCGCAATCAGTTCCGGGTCCTGAACTGCCTTGCCGAAGCGGTAAAGCATTAAACCATCCGGTTTTAGTTTGGGGTCGGCATCGGCGAAGTTGACAAAATAGTCATTCGCAATATGTACTTTGTAAACATAGGCGGCCATTTTACGGATCAGGTCATTGTCGTAAATATTGACTTTTCCGGCAGTCGCACTTTCGAGGATCGCGAGCGCGTCATAGGCGCTCGCACCCGCAGCGAACCAGTAGCTCGGCCCTTCGTCGCAACCACCGTCGTCGCCCAGGCTATTGAAATACCGGTCAAGGAACACCATGTATTGATAGGCATTATCGCCGCGCTTTTGGGCGTCTTTTTCGAGCAAAAGATCGGCAATGAGCAGGTTTGATACGATCCATGGGTTCCAGTTATTGACGGGGTTGGTGGTACTCAGCCAACCGTAGCGTTTGGCATCTTTCAGCGGCTCGAATATTTTTTTGTTGGTTTCAAAGTAAATGCGGGGACGGATCAATGGCGATATTTTATCGAGTTTCGCGCCCAGGAAATAATCGGTGAGCGCCAGCACTCCCGCAGTTTCAGCCCCGAACAGGTCGACAGTCGGGTCCTGCACGTCGGGGAGGCCATTTTTAGCCTTTTGCACGCTCAAATGCGCGGGTACGCCCCAGTAAGTTTCCTCGCAAATGGTCCATACCGAGTTGAGAATAGCTTCCATGAACCGGTCTTTGCCTTCCGCTGCCTCGGCAAGGACGAGATTCATCAACTGGTTTCTTCGCCCGAACGACGCTGTTGCATGCCGCTCACGGTCGCCGCTGCGGGTGAAATCGAGCAAAAGGCTTGCCGTAACCGTTGGGATAGGCTTTTCCAATGCCTCTTCACCTGCTTTGATAATCTTCGTGAGCTCGGCCGGATCGGTTTTACTGCGCCATTCTTCCGGGGTTCTGGGGTAAGGTGCCCATTTGTCGAGCGGGATGAGGGCTTCTTTAAATGCATTCTGGGTGTACTTCTGTGCGAGAATGTTTCGCGGGGTGATTTGCGCGCCGGCAGGCCGGGCGCCCACGGACAACGCAATTGCCAGGGCAAATGCCAGTAGTAGTCGGATCATAACGGCTGTGGTTTAGGAAGTTGAATGTAACCGAATATAAGACTCCAATATCCAGTAGAATCACTGACTCCGGTCTTTAAATTAAATTCAATTAGTATAAATTCTTGAAAAAATATGAATACCAAGTGTCTGAACCGTCGCGATTTCCTGAAAGCAGGTGCCGTTGTCTCTTCTTTTATGATCGTGCCCCGGCATGTGCTCGGGCGCGGGTATCGGGCGCCCAGCGACATGATTGCCTTGGGTTTCATCGGGTGCGGGCGCCAAAGTGGAGGCTTGCGAAACCGCTTTCTCGATACCCGGGAAACACGTATTATCGCTGCTTCGGATGTATATGCGGTCAAGCAGGACGCTTTTGTGAATGCTGCCAATAAATGGTATTCCGAAAAGCTTGGGCAGGGCACTTACAGGGCTGCGGCCGGTATAAAGGATTTCCGGGAAATGCTTTCGCGAAAGGATATTGATGCCGTGGTGATCGCCGCGCCGGACCATTGGCATGCCGCCATGGCTGTACGTGCAGCCGAAGCGGGCAAAGATATTTATTGTGAAAAGCCGCTTTCACTAACGGTAAAGGAAGGGCGGGCGATGGTGAATGCGACCAGAAAGCACAACCGGGTTTTCCAGACGGGAAGTATGCAACGTTCGGCTCCGGAATTTACAAAAGCCGTGCAGCTGGTGCGCAGCGGAGCCATTGGAACCATTAAGAAAGTGTATGTCAATGTGGGCGGCCCGCCGAAAGTCTGGGATTTGCAAAGCGAAACCAGGCCGGACGGCCTCGATTGGGACCTGTGGATGGGGCCTAATACCATTGAAAGACCCTACAACAACGAACTCGCACCGGCAATGGATGCTAAATTCTGGCCAAAATGGCGCGATTATGTGGAGTTTGGCGGTGGCGGTATGACCGACTGGGGTGCACACATGTTCGATATAGCGCAATGGGGGCTCAATATGGATGCCAGCGGTCCCAATGAACTGGTATATTCCGAGCCGGGGAAAGGATTGATTTACAAATATGCCAATGGCGTCGAAGTCGTTCACCGTCCGATAGAAGGCAAGCAGCATTGCCATTTCGTGGGCACGGACGGCGAGGTTTTTGTGGCACGCGGCGAGCTGAGAACTACGCCGGAACCGTTGAAAGACAAGGTTTTCAATGCGGGCGACGCTGGCGTTTACGTCAGTACCAATCATTATAAAGACTTCCTGGATGCGATCCGGACGAGAAAGCCGCCTATCTGCGATGTCGAGACCGGCCATCGTACGGCGTCTGTTTGCAACATCGGGAATGTCGCGTACGGTTTGGGGCGTTCGCTGAAATGGGATCCGGTGAAGGAGGATTTTGAAGGGGATAAAAAAGCCAGTCAACTGCTGGGCAGGCCGATGCGAAAAGAATGGAAAGTCTGATGTTGTCGGACACATAAAATTGTCACGGGTTTTTCCAAATTGTGTATTTTTGTAACATGATTGGACAGCCCACGGTTATTCGTTTTAAAGAACTCAGCGAGCTCGGAAATGTATCCGAAGCACTTCTGAGGCTTGGTGCAGAAACGCCCGTCTGGCTCTTCGAAGGTCAGATGGGGGCAGGTAAAACGACGCTCATTAAGGCACTATGCAGCCATCTCGGGGTTACAACCCATGTGCAGAGCCCCACTTTCTCGCTGGTGAATGAATATGATGCAGGGGGCAGAACAATCTATCACTTTGATTTTTACAGGATTAAGGACGAAACAGAGGCCCTGGACATGGGCGTGGAGGAGTATTTCGATTCGGGGGACCTTTGTTTTGTCGAGTGGCCGGGTAAGGTGGAGAACCTTTGGCCGCTGAACTATATGCAGCTGCATCTGGAAGCGGATGAAACTGGCATGAGAATATTGGAAGTCACCAAGGTATAAGAGGTCACATTTAGTTAGTTACAGTTTCACTTTCATTTTGCTAGTCAATGGCACAACCTCAGATTACCGGTTTTGAAGAGCTCGCCAAGCAGTCGGTGCTTTACCCCCAGGAATCGTTAATGGCGGTCCGGAAGGACCAGAATTCGCTGCATATCGGCTTGCCGAGGGAGGTTTCGTTACAGGAAAACCGCATTGCGCTCACGCCCGACGCAGTCGCGATACTGGTCAGGAACGGGCACGAAGTATGGGTAGAAAAAGATGCCGGCAAAGGAGCCAATCTGTCGGACCATGAATACAGTGAAGCCGGTGCGAAGATCGTCCACAGCCCCGAGGAGGTGTACCAGGCCAATGTGATCCTGAAAGTGGAGCCGCTGGTGGAAGAGGAGTTCCGCTACGTGAAAGCCGGAACGACGCTGATCTCGGCGCTCAACCTCCCTGCGTTGGAAAAACAATATTTTGAAAAGCTGAATGAACTGAAAGTAACCGGTATTGGCTACGAACTGATCGAGGACAAGGTAGGAGGGAAGCCGATCATCCGTGCCATGGGCGAGATCGCAGGAAGCACGGTATTGCTCATCGCTGCCGAGTACCTTTCAACACCGAATGGCGGCCGGGGCATTATCCTGGGCGGTATTACGGGCGTACCGCCGACCAAAATCGTGATCCTCGGTGCGGGTACCGTTTCCGAATATGCCACACGCGCAGCCCTTAGCGTAGGCGCGGACGTGAAGGTTTTCGATAAGCACATTTACCGCCTGCAAAGGCTCAAATACTCGATCGGACAAAACCTGTACACATCCATTATAGAATCCGAAACGCTGGCGGAAGCCATTGGCAGAGCGGATGTGGTGATCGGTACCATGCGGGCCGAGAATGGCCTGAGCCCGATGGTCGTAACGCGTGAAATGGTGTCGAAAATGAAACCTGGCTCGGTGATCATCGATGTCAGCATTGATCAGGGCGGATCGTTTGAGACCTCGCGGATGACGACGCATAAAAACCCGACATTCAAATACAATGAAGTGATCCATTATTGCGTGCCCAACATCCCCTCGCGCGTGGCGCACACGGCGAGTACGGCGCTCAGCAATGTATTTTTGCCCTTTTTGCTCCAAACCGGCACAATAGGCGGCATTGAGGAAATGATTTATGCCAATCGTTGGTTTATGAAGGGAGTATATTGCCATAAAGGCACACTCACCAACTCCCACATCGCCCGGAGCTTCAACATGAGGTATAAGGATTTGACGTTGCTTTTGGCAGCGAGGATGTGAGGGAGCTATAAGCTTTAAGCCTTAGGCTGTAAGCTTTTTATATTTTTGATAATTGAACTACCTGTGCTAGTGCGTAACCAGCTTTAAGCCTTAGGCTGTAAGCTTTTTATATTTTTGATAATTGAACTACCTGTGCTAGTGCGCAACCAGCTTTAAGCCTTAGGCTAAGCTTTTTATATTTTTGATAACTGAACTACCTGTGCTAGTGCGCAACCAGCTTTAAGCCTTAGGCTGTAAGCTTTTTATATTTTTGATAACTGAACTACCTGTGCTAGTGCACAACCAGCTTATAGCCTATGGCTTATAGCTTAAAGCATATTACAAAAATGATTAACAACAGCAATGAAAATGCCCTGATGGACGATGCGAATTCTCCGGATTTGAATCAGAAATTGATGGGTTATATATCGCAGGATTTTGTCAAGGTCGCCGACCAGTTGAAAGAAGCTTCATACCAGATCCGTAAACGCGGTTTTTCGGAATACCCGATTTTCGCGGTTACTAACAACGAGCTCGATCTGGGCGTGTTGCTGATCGATGCGAGAGAACTTACAAATAACTATATTTACAAGGCGTCGTACATGCAGGAGTTTGTCGATCGCAAACTGATCGGACCGGAATCGGTGCTGCTTTTCACGGAAAACTATAAAAACCCGGAAGAGTTCTGCTGCCTGTTCGCAC
Source organism: Dyadobacter fermentans (assembly GCF_019924045.1). GTDB lineage: Bacteria > Bacteroidota > Bacteroidia > Cytophagales > Spirosomataceae > Dyadobacter > Dyadobacter fermentans_A. The sequence continues at coordinate 66,385 of NZ_JAHXBN010000008.1, forward strand.
TGATCGGCGAGTTTTCGGGTTTTGTGTACGTGCCATATCCCGAAGATTAGCGGCTGGATGTCGTTTGGAAAGTTGCGTAAGGCCGCTTAATAAACAGTTGGAACGCTTACTAGGTCGTGGGGATCGGGTTCCTGAATTTTATTTAGTTTTAGAAATTAATTGTTTGAAATTCAGCTAAAAAATCCCCCGTCTATGGAATCTAAACTACTTCTCGAAAAGGAACTCGAACCCATTTTCCTTCAAAAATTCCCGCCATTCTCCGAGAGCGTCAAAGAATTTCTCGTGCAGTATGGCCCTTACATTATCCTGGTACTCTCTATTCTCGGAGTATTGGGCTTGCTCACGGCGTTGGGCGTAGGTGGTGCGGTTTTGGGTGCCGGGGGACTTACGGCAGGTATTGGATTCAATGCTTACATCGGGATTGCGCTCGGAATTGTCACGCTGGTGATGTATCTGATGGCGTTCTCGCCGCTTAAAGCACGCAAAAGAGCGGGATGGAATCTGCTTTACTACGCACTGTTAATCGGCCTGATCAGCAATCTGATCCAGTTGAGCATTTTGGGCTTTATCATCGGCGGGATCATCGGTTTCTGGGTCCTTTTCCAGATCCGGGAGAAATACGCATAAATATTAACCAGCCTGTGCCGCGTAAAGCGGGCGGATTATTCCGCCCGCTTTTTATTTTTGCCATTGGTCAGTTAAATAAGGCTTTTATACTTGTGGTTACTACGACCGGGAGAATTACTTCGCATATTTGCAGTTACACCGTTTTGAACTTATGAACATCATAGAGGTAAGGAATGTAACGAAGGAATATTCCAGCCATACTGCCCTGGATAATGTCAGTATATCCATTCCGAAAGGCTGCATTTTCGGGCTCCTGGGGCCGAATGGGGCGGGGAAAACGTCGCTGATCCGTATCATCAACCAGATCACCGGTCCCGATAGCGGAGAGATATTGTTCGATGGCGTGCCGCTTAATCCTAATCACATTTCGCGGATCGGCTATTTGCCGGAGGAACGGGGACTTTACAAGAAGATGAAAGTAGGGGAGCAGCTGCTCTACCTCGCGCAGCTTAAAGGCCTCTCGCAGAGGGAAGCAATGGAGAAGCTCAAAAGCTGGTTCATTAAGTTTGATATTAAAACCTGGTGGGACAAAACGATCGGTGACCTCTCGAAAGGAATGCAGCAGAAAGTACAGTTCGTTTCGACTGTCCTGCACGAACCCGATTTGATCATTCTCGACGAACCGTTCTCCGGTTTCGACCCGATCAATGCCAACCTGATCCGTGACGAGATCCTCGAACTGAAACAAAAAGGCAGCACGATCATTTTCTCGACCCACCGGATGGAAACCGTGGAGGAACTTTGCGACCATATCGCATTGATCCACAAGTCACGTAAAGTATTGGACGGTGCCAAACGGGAGATTAAAGAGCAATTCAAGACACATACTTATTTTGTCGAATACAAAGGCCATCTCGACGAGCTGGATCCGATTTACCAAATCCTCGACCAAAAGATCCTCGAAGACGGCTACCTGCGCTCCAATATCCATCTGGACGGTGAAGCGAATTCTAATGCATTGTTGCTCAATTTATTGTCGAAAGTGGAGATTCGTGCGTTTGGGGAGAACATCCCGACGATGAGCGATATTTTTATGAAGGCGGTCAATGAAGTGCCCGAGGCATAACCGGGGCGCATTCCATTCACAGTTATTAATCCGATTCCCATGCGAAATATATTTCTGGTTATTAGAAGAGAATACCTGGTAAGGGTCAAAAAGAAGTCGTTCCTGGTGATGACGGTGCTGGGGCCGCTGCTTTTTGTGGCTTTCTACGGGACGGTATTCTGGGCCGCGGTGAGCTCGGTGGATATCAAAACGGTGCAGGTACTGGATGAAAGCGGTTTGTTCCGGAACAAATTCAAGGATTCGGAAACCTTGAAGTTCGAAATGACTGATACGAGTATCGACTCTGCCAAAGCGGCATTTCCAAACAGCGATGCCAATGCGCTGGTTTACATTCCGGCCAATGTGATCAAGTCGCCGAAAAGTGTCCGCATTTACGCAGCCAAAAATGTGAGTTTAGAATTGAAATCGGAGATCGAAAAAGTTATCGAGAAGGAAATCGAAGATATCAAACTCGCAGAGGCGGGTATCACGCATAAGATTCTGGAAGATTCACGAGTCAATGTCAATTCCGAAACGATCAGCCTGAGCGAAGAAGGTGAGAAAACCAGCAGCTCGGGCGCGGCCACTGTTATAGGTGGGATTTGTGCATTCCTGATCTATATGTCCGTATTCATCTACGGGACTCAGGTAATGCGAGGGATTACCGAAGAAAAAACCAGCCGGATCGTGGAAGTGATCATTTCTTCCGTGAAACCGTTCCAGCTGATGCTCGGCAAGATCATCGGCGTGGCGCTGGTCGGACTCACCCAGTTCGTGCTCTGGATTTTACTGACTACGGCATTGACTAGCGCCACATCGGCTGTGATTGCCAGCAAGATGTCGAAAGAATCGGCGCAGATGGCGCAGGAAATGAAGAAAGCGCAGATGCCGAACCAGGGCTTGCCCGGTGGTAATGTCGATAATCCAGTGGCCGAGGTACTCGGCGCGGTGTCCAGTCTGAACCTCCCGCTGATCATTGGCTGCTTCCTGTTCTACTACCTCGGTGGATATCTACTGTATAGCGCTCTATTCGGCGCCGTCGGGGCGGCCGTCGACAACGATGCGGATACGCAGCAATTCATGTTGCCCATTACATTGCCCATTATTTTCTCCTTTGTATTTGCCCAATTCGTCCTCCGCGATCCCGACGGTACGCTGGCGTTCTGGACATCCATTATCCCATTCACCTCGCCGATCATTATGATGGTTCGCATTCCGTTTGGCGTTCCGGCTTGGGAAATCGCATTGTCGATGGTGCTGCTGGTATTGGGCTTCATGGGTACCACCTGGATCGCCGCCCGCATTTACCGCGTAGGCATCCTCATGTACGGGAAGAAAGTTAGTTACAAGGAGCTGGTGAAGTGGATATTTTATAAGTGACGGCCGACGACGGACCGCCGTCCACCGATGGCTGACGGCCGAATGCGGTATGGATTACGTGATGCTATCCGACCATGGACGATGGACCATAGACCATATGATCGGCGGTCAGCGGTCGATGGTCGGCGGTCGGGGCCAACGGCCCCTTTAACGTTTTTTAAGATTCACAAACCGTTGCCGTTGTGGTTATTTTGCTAATTTTGGCCGATCATTGATAGAACTGCTCAAAAAGAGTCGCCATCTTTGCGCATTGTGCATATAACTTTTTCAAATTTACCGTCTTTCAGATGACCCGTTTCAGCCGTACAAACAACCTTACGGGTTGGATTGTCTTTGCTATTGCATTCATCACCTACGCCCTTACCGTCGAACGTACCGCCAGTTTCTGGGATTGCGGGGAGTTTATTGCCTGTGCATTCAAATTGCAGGTTCCTCACCCTCCGGGCGCGCCTTTCTTCCTGTTGATCGGCCGTATTTTCTCCCTTTTTGCCATGGGAGACCTGCTGCAAGTAGCATACTGGATCAATATGGTATCGGTGCTGAGCAGCGCATTTACCATTCTGTTCCTTTTTTGGACCATTACCCTGCTGGTTCGTAAACTGGTTGCCAAAAATGACGAAGAGCTGACACAAGCTGATACGCTTCTTGTAATGGGAGCCGGTATCGTTGGTGCGTTGGCCTATACCTGGTCCGACTCCTTCTGGTTCTCGGCAGTGGAAGCTGAGGTTTACGGTTTGTCGTCCTTCTTTACGGCGATTGTTATTTGGGCAGTATTCAAATGGGAGCGCATCCAGGACCCTGCTGCGGAGAACCGCTGGCTGATCCTGATCGCCTACCTGGTAGGATTATCTATCGGTGTTCACTTGCTGAACCTTGTTACGATTCCGGCCCTTGCATTGGTTTATTATTTCAAGAAGTATCAGAAAGTCAGTGTTTTCGGAGGTATTATGGCTTTCGTTGGCGGTCTGGTGGTTTTGGGGATCATCAACTCCGGTATCATCCCGGGCTTACCGAGCATTGCAGGTAAATTTGAGATATTCTTTGTAAATACTTTGGGATTACCTTACAAATCAGGGGTGATCTTCTTCATCATACTGTTCATCGGCGCGCTGATCTGGGGAATCCGTTTTTCTCAGAAAAAAGGCAATGTGTTGCTGAATACGAGCTTGCTTTCATTAGCATTTGTATTGATCGGATATGCCAGCTACCTGATGGTACTGGTGCGTGCCGAGTATAACCCACCGATCAACGAAAACAACCCGAATGACGTATTGAGCTTCGTTTCTTACCTGAAACGCGAGCAGTATGGCAGCCGTCCGTTGTTGTACGGACCGTCCTTCGTATCACGTCCGGTAAGCCAGAAGCGCGGAGCGCCGATGTACCGCAAGCAGGATGGTAAATACGTGATTTACGACTACCGCCCGGAGTATGAATATGAGCCTGGCGCTAATATGCTGCTGCCACGTATGTACAGCACGCAGCCGGGGCATTTTCAGGAATACCAAAAATGGACGGGTATTGCGGAAGGGCAAAAGCCGACAATGGGGATGAACCTTAGCTTTATGTTCCGTTATCAGATCGGACATATGTATTGGCGTTATTTCCTTTGGAACTTCGTAGGTCGTGAGAGCGATGAAGAAGGTGCCGGCAATATGACTCCATGGGATGTTTCTACGAAATACCCTGAGCCTATCGCGAAAAATAAGGCGCATGACAACTATTTCATGCTTCCGTTCCTTCTTGGATTGTTTGGAGTTGTGATCTGTTACTTCCGTCAGAAGCGTGACCTGCTTGTTTTGGGGCTTTTGTTCTTCCTCACGGGTGTAGCGCTGGTAATTTATTTGAACTCTCCGCCGACCGAGCCTCGCGAACGTGACTATATTTACGTAGGTTCATTCTATATTTTCTGTATCTGGATCGGTTACGGCGTCATCGCCATTGCGGATGCGATCAGTAAGTTTGTGAAAGCCGGTACGGCTCGCGCGGGAGTCGCTACTGCCCTCGGCTTGGTTGTACCTGTTATTATGGGTGCCAAAGGTTGGGATAACCACAACCGCGACCACCGTTACCATTCGGTTGATTTCGCTAAAAATCTCCTGAACTCTTGTGCGCCGAATGCGATTCTTTTCACAGGTGGTGATAACGATACGTTCCCGTTGTGGTATGTGCAGGAGGTTGAAGGCTTCCGTACGGACGTGCGCGTGTGTAACCTGAGCCTCCTCGGTACCGACTGGTATATCGATCAGATGAAGCGCAAGACTTACCTGTCGGAAGCATTGCCGATCTCACTCGATAAGAACAACTACGCATTCGGGAAGAACGACATTGTACCTTTCTACGAAATCCCAAGCGTGAAAGCGGGGATCAACCTGAAAGAATATCTTGGATTGGTAAAACAGGAAAACAAGGCTATTCAGGTGCCGCTGACGAGCGGCGATATGACGTCCATCCTGCCGTCGTCGGTATTGTTCCTACCGGTGGATGCAGAGGCTGTTAAAAAGATGAATATCATCAAAAGCGACCTCGTCCCATTCGTGAGCGATTCGATAAGCTGGACGATCGGTAAAGGTGATTTGTACAAATCCGACCTGATCATGCTCGATATCATCGCGTCCAACGACTGGAAACGTCCTATTTACTTCTCGTCGACCCTGGGCGGATCGAGCTACCTGAACCTGAAAGAGTACATGCAGCTGGAAGGCTACGCTTATCGCCTGTTGCCGGTGAAAGTACCAGGAGCCAGCGACGGCTACGTGAATGCAGATGTGATGTACAATAATTTGATGAACAAGATGTTCTGGCGCGAGCTCGACAATCCGAACACTTATTATGACAATACTTACCTCGGCTCACCGGTAGCAACGGCACGCATCGCGTTCCTGCGCCTCACCGGCCAACTCATCGCCGATGGCCGCAAGGAAGAAGCGAAGAAAGCCATTGAGCGTTCACTGACCACCATGCCGGATAAGAGCATTCCATACGACCAGTTCTCGGCCAACTTCATCGGCCCGTTGTTCGACCTGGGCGAAACCAAGAAAGCGCTGGAAATAGCCGAAACAATGGCTACCCGCGCGGACGAGGTGCTGACATGGGCGAAGAATAATTCCACCACCCGCCGCCGCGACAGCAACGTGTACCTGTACATCATGCAAGTGATCGTCCAGGAATGCCGCGACGCGAAACAGGAAGCCGCCGCGAAGAAATACGAAGCGATCTTCCAGAAGCACCTGGCCGCGTTTAATATGTATGGTGGAGGGCAGTAATATTTAAATAAGATAAATACGAATGGCGGCATTTGCGAGAGCAGATGCCGCCATTTCTTTTTGCGCCTTTTGGGTGGAAGTTAACTTCTTCTACATGTAGCGCGGCAAGTAATTATCAAACAGCAGGATTAGTTAGTTGCCGGTGATTGAATTTTATTGTTTGAAAATGAGAGGGTTACATTTGTATCCTCCACTGGATAAATACAATCACTGTTCAATTTCGATAGCGCGCTCTTCTGTGATGTGAATGTCGTTTGCATATCTCTCCGCGAATCTCAACATTCACCAAAAGCAAAACCCCGCCGTAAGCTTGGTACCTGACGGGCGGGGTTGCGGTTTGAGTCAAGTTGTTAACTAAAACCTTTCAAATTTATGAAAAAACGCTCTATCCGGCGCGTGGCGCTGGTGATTGCTTTTGCCTTTGTGTTTGGATGCAAAGACACGGGTGAAAAAGCAAATGTGTTACCCTCCGACGACTTCACAGTCGAGCAAGCTCAGGAATGGTATTCCGATCTCCTCAAATCGGCCCGCACAGTCGGGCAACCAGATGACAAAGTGATTTGGGGAGCCGCGACGCAGCGGAAAGTGGCGGAGGACGATGAAATCGTGGTAGCGCCGGTGATATCGGGCAATTTTCTCGGTTGCCGCATTAAAGACGGCCGGAAGGACAAACGTAAGCCTGATGAGGAAAACGTGGCCGGAAGAATCCAGCGAAGCCTTATTGTGCGTAAGGTGCGCGGTAAGATCGAAGCCATGGAAATGCGGACGGTATTCGATGCGGATTACGAGCCAAGAGTCAAGAATGGCCAAATCGATCCCGCCAATTTTGAAGGCAAAGTTTACTTTTTCGATATGAATGGCAAGCTGGTCAATGGGTTGATTTACGAACAAGGAACGCGAGTAGCCGCATTCGGCTCTAACAAAGGCGGCCGGACATCCGATATGGTAGAAGTCTGCACGGATTGGTATCACCAGGGTTGTGTGGATGGCTACGGCTGTTCGGGTTGGGTTTATCAGGAGACTACTTGTGAGATGGTGTATATCAGTCAGAGCTCGGGTGGGACAGGGACTGTTTGGGAAAGTTCTCTGGATGTGGCGTTGGGAGGTGGTAGTGACGTGCTTTTTGAGGCGTTGATGCAATTGCCTTATGTTTCGCAGTTATGGGGCACTATGAACCAAACGGAGAAGGATTATTTTCAAAATAAGAAGTGGCTAATTCCACAAGCAGCCTTCGCACGTCAAACTGCAAATGAACTTACGGACTGGTTTTATTGCGCAGATTCGGACGATGACGATGGTAATGCGAACGCATTCAAGCATGCGGTATGGTCTGCAATCTTGTGTATGCAATTTGGTATTTCGACGACTCTTCAAATAACCAATAATCATGAGATCGAGTCTCCTCCGAATCGGCAGGCCATGGACTTGTACAATAACGATTTGGGGATAAAGGTGTATAAAAGCATCAGTGCCGCGCTGGCTGCATTACCTCCCTCCCCAGCCCTTAAATTGGGATTGATTGTGGATAAGGTTATGGAGAAAATTGTATTAGGGCAGGGAGAAAGGCTGAGTCCCGAAGGCGCGCCGATAGGCACACCTCAGGCGTTTCTTTTAACAAATGGCGCTAATAGATGTCATTGATAAAAATGAATCCATTTAAAAGTTGCAAAAGATATGTGAACAGCAGGCTATTTCCAAGCTTGCTGTTCATCGGAATAGCCGCCGGTTGCTCATATGAAGAGGGAGAGTTTTACATCGCAGACGTGTCGAAACAGCATACATTTACCGATTCCGCTTCATTTCATCCAGATTGCTGCGTCGCAACTTACGTGACCGGCACGTTGGACGCACCCGCCTTGATAATTGTCGAAGGTTATTTGATCGGTGGGTTTATCGATAGCCTCCATTTGCCGAAGGGTAAGGTGAATATCGAGAACTCTCATGGAGATTTCTACGGATATAGAAAAATCGCTATCAAATATTACCCCGGCGAAGCAAAGAAGGGTAGTTTGAAAATTAAGACGTTGATCTATTAAAGGGTGCAAATGAACACGGAATGTAAGAAGTATGGGGATAGCAGGTTATTTATTGGCCTATTGTCAATTTACCTAGCTACTGGGTGCTCATTTGAGAAGGGTGAGTTTCATATAATGGATGTATCTAAAAAGCATTACTTCACAGACTCGGCTTCTTTTCATCCTGACTGCTGCGTCGCAACCACGGTGACCGGAACATTGGACGCACCTGCTGTTGTGGTGGTCCAGAGCTATTTGATCGGAGGACTTAACGATAGCATTCATTTGCCAAGGGGAAAGGTAAATGTCAAGTCGCATCAGGATCTCTATGTGTACCGAAAGATAGTCATCAAATATTTCCCGGGGGAGGCGAAAAAAGGGAATCTCACAATCAAGACTTCAATCTTTTGAAATGAAATGGCAAAACATATTTAACATCCATAACATAGCCAAAGCGATCATCCTGTTCTTCATTGGCTTTGCCTCATTCCTGCTAATGTGGCCGTACTGGATGGAAGACGAGCGCGTATTCGAAGTTGCCGATCCTTCTCAGGTGTATATGTTTGAAGATTCTTCCCGCTCCCGGCATGCCGACGTCGTGGAAGCGTCTATCAGCGGATATTTAGACGGTACGGCCACGGTGGAGATTTACTATCCGGATACGATACACCGCGTATGGACTTTTGAGCTTCCCGCCGGGCGCATTGATTCATCGGGCCGTTGGGATTTCTATGACAGGGAGGTTCGGATTGATTATATTCCCGGAACGGCCAAAAAAGGTCATCTAACAATCAAGACAAAGGTCTTTTAACATAACAAACGGCCCGGAATCGTCCGGGTCGTTTGGTTATTGATATTGTTGCTTTAACCGGCGTTTTTTGCTGAGGATGCACCTATCACTCAACCTTCAATCTAACCCAAACCAACCGGTGGTCGGAGCTTGACTCCCGTTTCTCCACCAACTCTGCCATCGGTTCACCCTTCGCAGGCCAGAAAACGCCGCTGTCGATGATTTGAAATCCCTTGCGCGAGGGTAGCACATAATCCGCGCGCATGCGCCAGAATGCGGTGTGGTTTTTGGCGAATGCATTATTGGGTGAATGCTCCGCGCCGCCTTTGCTAGCCGGGGCGCTGGTGCCGTTTACAGCCGGGTTGGCGATGAGCCGGCGGATGCCGTCGGCGATAGCGTTGCCTTCGTCGGGGGAGGCATTCTGGTCGCCGAGGATCACGAACGAAGTGTTCGGGGCGAGGCCGCCTTTTTTGCCCTTGTCGTCGTAAATGTAGTTGCCTTTGCCAGCCGTGATATAGTCGTTCCAGAAGCGGATTTCATCGTGGTTTCGCTTGCCATTGCGGTCTTCCTTGCCATCGAACGAGGGTGGGGTAGGATGGCTGGCGAGTACGTGGATGGTTTTGTTGCCGACTTTCACGGGAATATCCCAATGCGACTTAGAGGAGAGCGGAAACTGTGCCCAGGCTTCGGGAGTGTACCAGTCGGCGCCGTTCTCGGTGATGGTTTTTAATGCATCAGGCATATCCTTCCATTTGAAGTGCTGGAATGTGCGTATGGCCTTGGTGTCGATCGGGAAGCGGGATAAAAGTACCATTCCATACTGGCCCGGATAGTTGCCGAATCCCCAGGCGTCGGAGCCGTATTGCTCCGTTTTGCCGTTCCTGTCGAGGTCGTAGGGCGTCGGCTGGCCGGTGTTCACGGTCGAATAATAGTAATAAGGATAGTCGATGCCCTTCGCGCCATTCGAATCTTCTTTGAGATAACCCTTTATAAACTGGCCGACGCCTTCCGCGGGGTTTTTCACATAGTCGAACTCATTGAGCAGAATGACATCGGGACGGACGGTTTTGATGATCTGCGCGATGTTTTTGATCTGCTGGTTTGTGCCGGAAGCAAGTTCCTTGATCAATACCTTTTCGGAATTCCCCGGCGTGCCGCGAGGGATGTAGTTTTCGGCTTCCATACTCACATTGTAGGTGGCGAATGTGATTTCGGAAGGTCGTCCGGCGGCCGGCGTTCCGGCGACCGGCGGTCCGGCGGCCGGCGCAGTTTGTGCCGTAAGAAGTCCCGGACTCGTTAGCCCGAGACATAGCAGCGTACCGGAGAGTAATAGCGATTTCATTGTGTAATGTTTTTGGTGATGGAACGATCGATGATGAATGGCGGCAAGCCGCTATTGGTGTCAAGCAAAAAGAGCCGCTCCGGCGATGGAGCAGCTCTTTTGAAATATTTATTGAATAGGCATGATCAATGGAAGAAATCTTTCATTTTATCAAAAAAGCCTTTCTCGTTCTTGCCGGGCTTCGGCTGGAAGTTCGGCGAGTGGCGGAGCGATTCGAGGGTCGAGCGCTCGTCGGAGGTCAGCTGCTGAGGTGTCCATACGTTGATATGTACGAGCTGGTCGCCTTTTCCATAGCCATTCAGGTCTTTGATACCCTTGCCTTTGAGGCGTAATATCTTGCCTGCCTGTGTTCCTGATTCGATGTTAATGCGCGCTTTGCCGTCGATGGTCGGTATTTCAACCGATGTGCCGAGCGCGGCATCGATAAAGCTCAAATGCATATCGAATACGACATTGTTACCGTCCCTTTTGAGCAATGCATCCTCTTCTTCTTCGATGACGATCAGCAGGTCGCCCGCAACGCCTCCGCGCGCAGGAACGTTTCCTTTGCCCGACATCGAGAGCTGCATACCTTCGGCCACCCCGCCCGGAATGTTGAGGGTAATAAGGTCGTCTTGTAGCAAGCGGCCTTCGCCTGCGCAAGAGTCGCAACGTTCGCTGATGATCTTGCCGTCACCGTTACAGGTAGGGCAGGTGGTGGTTGAAACCATCTGGCCGAGCATGGTGCTCACTACTTTGCGCACCTGGCCGGTTCCGTTACAACCGTTACAGTTGGTCAGGGAGGTGCCGTTTTTAGCACCGTTGCCGCCGCAGGTATTACAGGTAACGTGTCTTTTTACTTTGATTTTCTTCTCAACCCCGTTTGCTACCTCTTCAAGGTTCAGTTTCAGCTTGATCCGAAGGTCGGAGCCTTTACGTACCCTGCGCCCATTTCCACCCTGACGGCCGAAAATGTCTCCAAACGGGCTGCTATCCCCGAAAATATCCCCGAATTGCGAGAAAATATCGTCCATGGAGAAACCGCCGCCGAAGCCGCCTGCTCCGCCACCCGAAGCACCACCTACACCGGCGTGCCCGAACTGGTCGTAGCGTTGACGCTTGTTCTCGTCGCTCAGTATGCTATATGCCTCCGCTGCTTCTTTGAACTTGTCCTCCGCCGTAGGATCGTCAGGGTTCTTGTCCGGGTGGAACTTGATCGCGAGCTTGCGGTAAGCCTTTTTAATATCATCCGCGGAGGCGCCACGATCCACGCCAAGGACTTCGTAATAATCTCTTTTCTTTGCCATTTTTAATTACTGATGTATCCTGTAAGGAAGGTTGAGAGCATTAGGCGCCTACGATTACTTTGGCGTAACGAATGACCTTGTCGTTCAGATAATATCCTTTTTCAATTTCATCGATCACCTTGCCTTTCAGGTCTTCCGACGGTGCGGGGAACTGCGCGATGGATTCGTGGATTTCAGCGTCGAAGTCGGTGCCTTTGGATTCCATGGCTTTCAGGCCTTTGGATTCGAGGGCTTTATAAAGTTTGTTGTAAATCAGGTCTACACCTTCTTTCAATGCTTCGGTATCGGTAGAAGAATCAAAAGAAACCTTGGCGCGTTCGAAATCGTCGACAATCGGAAGGATGAGCTTTACCATGTCGGCACTTGCTCCGGAGATCATTTCCAGCTTTTCCTTGGCTGTGCGGCGGCGGAAGTTCTCAAAATCTGCGTAAAGGCGCAGGTATTTGTCTTTCAGCTCGGCGATTTCAGCTTTTGCAGCGGTCAGCGGGTCAGCAGCAGGCGCTTCTCCCGTAATCTCCTGGCCTGCATTATCTAACGGCACATTGTTAGAAATTTCGGAATTTTCTTCGTTTACCAGATTGTCAGTTTCCAATGAAGCTTTATCCTCGTTCATTTCGTAATTTTTGTCTTGATCTATGTTGAATTCTGTATTTTCCGGCATAATTCTTCGCGGTTACGTGACTTTTGCAACAGCCATTCTTCTCCTAAATTACTTTGCCAGGGCTAAATTACTGACAAGATGGCATTTTACAATCAATTTGTAACTTTGCAATTATGACGGCAGCAGATATCGTAAGGCAGGAGCGAAGCAGATTTATCAAGGCGAAAGCGCTTGAAAACGGCTTTGATTTTTGTGGTATCTCAAAGGCGGAGTTCCTCGAAAGCGAAGCCCCGCGCCTCGAAAAATGGCTTTCGCTCAACCATCACGGCGCCATGGCCTATATGGCGAACCACTTCGATAAACGCCTCGATCCCACCAAACTGGTAGAGGGCGCGAAGAGTGTCATCTCCGTGTTATTAAATTATTACCCCGAGGAACGCCTCCCGGAAGGCGACGACGACCTCAAACTTTCCAAGTACGCCTACGGTACCGACTACCATTATTTATTGAAAGAAAAGCTGGGTGCATTACTGGCTGCTATCCAGGAAGAAGTAGGGGAAGTGAACGGCCGTATTTTCGTCGATTCGGCGCCGGTAATGGACAAGGTTTGGGCTGCGAAAAGCGGGCTGGGATGGATCGGCAAGCATTCCAATCTGCTCAATCGCGAAATGGGCAGTTTTTTCTTCATAGGGGAGATCATTTGCGACCTCGACCTCGCACCCGATAACGCCACCGGCGATTACTGCGGCACCTGCACCAAATGTATCGACGCCTGCCCGACGGACGCCATTACCGGCCCGTTTGTAGTGGACGGCAGCAAATGCATCAGTTACTATACCATTGAGTTAAAGGATGCGATACCGGAAGAAGTGCGGGGGAAATTCAATAACTGGATATTCGGCTGCGATGTTTGCCAGGACGTTTGCCCGTGGAACCGCTTCGCTCGTCCGCACACGACCCCGCAATTCAATTTACCGCAGGAGCTCGCCGGTTTTTCAAATGGCGACTGGCAGGAGATTACGGAAGAAATATTTCGCGAAATATTCCGCCGATCACCCGTAAAAAGAGCCAAATACGCCGGTTTAAAGCGAAATATCGAATTTGTCATATCCGATGGATAAAAAGCACAATTGTATCTGAAACATCTTATATTTGGGCCGGGGAGTTCCTTTCGATGACTGAATAAAACACTCAATACAATGAGAAAACAATCTGTCAATCTTTGGGCCGTGCTAGTATGCGTAGTGATAGGTCAGATAGTACCAGCGTTGTGGTACAGCACATTTTCAGAACAATGGATGGCTTTGAATGGCTTCACTATGGAGCAGATTAAGTCAGCCACCAGCCCGATCCCTTATCTTGCCAGTATTGTCTCCACTTCGTTCATGGCCTACACCATGGCCTGGGTATTCACCAAAGTCCCCGTCAAATCCCTCGTCATGGGTTTCCTCATCGGATTGCTGTTCGGTATCGTCTTCGTTTTGTTCGAGACGATCGTCAAAGACATGTTTTCGATGCGCGCACTGGCGCTCTCGCTGATCAACGGCGGTGTGAGCGTGATCGTGTACGCACTCACGGGCGCTATCCTTGGCGCGTGGCGGAAATACGAGTAGCCGTCTTATCCTCTATCTTGCTTTTATACTAGTTAGCGACTGATGTTATCATCGGTGTGTAGTACTTTTTTGTCGTCGCAATTCTCTTTTTCGTCGACAAGTGATTGGGTTTTCAACATTATCTGCGAAAAAATAAAAATGCCGAATACGCAATTGTGTTTCGAGCACGCAGCCAAATCTTATGCCGTTAGATAATTGTGTTTTAGACAAATAATATTTCAAAATTGTGGAAAATATGCATTTTATATGCTTTTAAAAGCCGTTTATCCGAAATATTAGTTTAGTGCAATTAAAAATGATAGAATAAGTTGCTTATTTGTGTGAATAGATTTAAATTTCTTCGAATTCCAAAATAAACCCAACTTACCTATGCGCAAAACTTTACAGTTCGTGCTGCTGACATTTCTGTCGGTAGTACTATTAGTTAACACATCGCACGCCCAAGACCGACAGGTCACCGGGAAGGTGAACGATGAGAATGGCGTCGGTCTCCCCGGGGCCAATGTCCTGGTCAAAGGAACCACGAGGGGGACAAATACGGATGCAGACGGAAATTTCAGTTTGAATATCACTGGAGCAGTGACACTCATTATTTCTTCCGTGGGCTACACGTCCAAGGAAGTGGCGGTATCGGAGAGTATGACGAATGTCACGGTGTCTATGGACGCTGATGTCCGTAATCTCGGAGAAGTAGTAGTTACCGCGCTCGGTATCACCAAGGAGCAGAAAACGCTCAGCTACGCTACCCAGATGATCAATACCGATAACTTCTCGAAAGCGCGGGAATTGAATGTGGCTAATTCCCTGTCCGGTCGTGTGGCGGGGTTGGACATTGTGCGGTCGTCGTCCGGTGTGGGTGGTTCAAGCCGGGTTGTGTTACGCGGTGACCGCTCTATTACCGGTAACAACCAGGCATTGATTGTCGTAGACGGGGTGCCGATCGATAATTCCAATTTCAGCCCCACGACTGCCAATGGTGGCCGCGACGCGAGTGACGGGCTTTCGAGCATTAACCCCGACGACATCGAGTCTATCAACGTATTGAGAGGTGCGTCTGCGACGGCGCTGTACGGTAGCCGCGCGGCAAACGGGGCATTGTTGATCACCACTAAGAAAGGTGCGGTGAGAAAAGGAATCGGTGTGAACATCAACAGCACCTTCCAGGTCGAGAAGGCCATGGAAATGCAGAATTTTCAAAACGTATACGGACAGGGTGTAGAAGGCAAGTTCTTTCCGAACAGCGAATTTAGCTGGGGGCCTAAAATGGATGGTCAGCAAGTAGCAGCCTGGGGGCCGGATCCTGCGAACAAAGGCAAAACTTACGCGTATTCCCCGAATCCCAATTCTTACAAGGATTTCTACTCGACGGGTACTTCACTGGCCAATTCGGTTTCGTTGACGGCGGGTAACGAAAAGGTACAAACCTACTTCTCCTACACCAACACGCATGCGAAGGGCGTTGTGTCAAACAACAAATTGGATCGCCATAACTTCAACCTGCGCCTTTCCAGCCAGGTTACCAGCAAGCTGAGCTTCGACGGAAAAATCACTTACCTGAACGAAAACATCGAAAACAGGCAGCAAACCGGTGAGGCATTTGCCAACCTGCAACGCCATATCCTGCGTTTGCCAAGAAGCATTTCCCTGGAACAGGCTCAGGATTATGAGTATGTGGACCCATCGTCGGGTAAATTGCTGCAAAACTACTGGAACCCCGGTTCAAACGGCGGCCAGAACCCATACTGGATCAAAAACCGGGTGTTGGCGGACGATACGCGTGACCGTATTTACGGATTTACACAGTTGAGTTACAAATTCATGCCATGGCTGACTGTGATGGGCCGTGCAGGATATGATAAGTACATTGATAAGTTTGAAGGTAAATGGTATACCAATACTTATACTATTGCCGATTTCGGGGACTATCAAACCAACTGGCGCGACAACA
Organism: Dyadobacter fermentans; assembly: GCF_019924045.1. Classification (GTDB taxonomy): domain Bacteria; phylum Bacteroidota; class Bacteroidia; order Cytophagales; family Spirosomataceae; genus Dyadobacter; species Dyadobacter fermentans_A. The sequence continues at coordinate 82,295 of NZ_JAHXBN010000008.1, forward strand.
GCGAGCTGAACCTGGACTTGTTTGCTTTGATTAATAAGCAAATCGGAGAAGATTTTAAAATTGATGCGACAATAGGTGGTAACGTGCTGAAACGCGATTATCTCAACCACCAGACATTGAACAATGGTCTGAACCGTGATAACCTGTTTGTAACAACCAATGCAAGAAACTCTGTTACCAACCGCACGGTAACGCAAACGCGTAAACAAGGCGTTTTCGCGCAGGCGGACTTTATCTGGAAAGATGCATTGACGATTTCGGCATCGGCACGTAATGACTGGTCGTCTACATTGCCAAAGGCTAACCAGTCGTATTTCTTCCCTTCGGTGGGCGCATCAGGGGTGCTTACCAGCCTGTTCAATATGCCGCAGGCGATTTCCTTCATGAAAATCCGGGGTAGCATTGCACAAACCGGTAACGACGCGTCGCCTTATCTGCTGGCGCAGACCTACTCCTACATCGCGGGTGGAGCGAACGGGTACATTATCCGCGACGACACGAAGCCGTTCCCCGATCTGAAACCTGAGCTGACCAATGCGCAGGAAATTGGTTTGGAAGCGAAATTCCTGCAAAACCGTATCGGATTTGACCTGACATTATATAACAGTAATTCCAAAAATCAGCTATTCAGGGTTGCTATTCCGCCGGCCTCCGGATGGAGCTTTCAATACATTAATGCCGGAAACGTACGCAACAAGGGCATTGAGCTGACACTGAACCTGGTTCCGGTGAAGACGGCAGATTTTACGTGGAACATCGACCTGAATTATGCAAGAAATATCAATAAGGTGATCGAGCTTACAGAGACGTTGAAATCATACACGATTGCCAACGACTTCATGAACTTTGTGCGGGCAGAAGAGGGTAAATCGCTTGGTCAGATTTACAGCCGCGGTTATCAGAGAGATGATCAGGGCCGTATCAAAGTGGGTACAAATGGTATCCCGCTCGTAACATCAGGTACAACTGTGCCGCTGGGAACTTCCCGGCCAACCTGGACCGGCGGTGTTACCAACCGGTTCTCCTATAAAGGTATTAACCTGAGCTTCCTGGTGAGCGGCCGGATAGGTGGTGTTGTGACCTCGTTTACCAACGCTGTCATTTACGCGGATGGTGTTACCGAAGAAACCCTTGCCGGACGGGACGGAATGGTAGTGGATGGTGTACAGGCTGATGGTAGCAAAAATACCGTATCCACAACCGCCGAAGCTTACTGGAAATTCGTGGGTGGCCGGAACACGCCGATCGGTGAAGCATTTACTTACAGTGCTTCGAATATCAGGTTGCGCGAGTTGACGCTGGGTTATAGCCTGCCGCAATCGGTGATTGGTAAATCGCCATTCCAGAATGTGTCGCTTTCGCTTGTGGGACGTAATCTATTCTTCATTATGAATAAGGCAAAAGGTTTTGATCCTGAGTTAGTTGCCGGGTCGGCGAACACAACTGTCGGTCTGGAATCGTTCTCCATGCCAACGACGCGTTCCCTGGGTTTGAATCTTAACTTGACATTCTAATTGCTAAAATTCTGATACAAATGAAACGGAGATATAAAATACTATCGCTGGCTTTGATCACCGCACTGGCAGGAAGTACCTATTCCTGTACGGACAACTTCGATGAGATCAATACCAACAAAACGAAATTGACGGCCCTGGACGGTTCTGCGATCGGTAACGCCTTCGCAGCGGCCCAATACCGGTCGATCCAGGCAAGCTGGCAGACATTCCAGAGCTTGTTCGCCGACTTGCAAGGGCAATATTTCGCGAACATAGCGCAAAACTTCTCATCCGATCGTAACGTGATGGTGGGTAACTGGCTGAACGGCGCCTGGAATGGCTTCTATGGAACGGCCATCCCGCCATTGCTCGGCGTGTTGGAGAATACCAAACCCGGAGGACCGAACGAAAACGCGGCCATGTATGCGATCGCCAGTATCTGGAAAGTGTATATGTACCTTCCGCGGACCGACTACTGGGGACCGATCCCTTACAGTCAGGTGGGAAATGGGGAGGCTAGCGTAGAATACGACACGCAAGAAGCCATTTACAAGGATTTTGTCAAAACACTCGCTGCGTCGACGGCTTCGCTGCAAGCTTTCAAAGGCACAAACGTATTTGGTACCAACGACCAGATCTACGGTGGAAGTGTTGATAAATGGATCCTCTTTGGCAACACCCTTCGCCTGCGAGTAGCTATGCGTATGTCGAAAGTAGAGCCGGCACTGGCTAAAACAGAAGCAGAAGCGGCTGTGGCAGGCGGCGTACTCTCGACCAATGCAGACGATGCATTTCTGAAAGTAACAGCCAACTCGTTTAACCCGATGAACCAGGCTACCGCCTGGAACGAGTTCCGTATGAGCGCGGCCATGGAAAGTGTACTGAAAGGTTATGTCGATCCGCGTATCAGCAAATACTACGCGCCGGTACCGGGAACCGTAAGCAGTTTCAAAGGTCTGAGGAATGGATATACGCAGGGGGAATTAGGAGCTCCTGAAAACAATGCGAATGCAACATCCAACGTAGCTGACCAATTTTTGCCGGCCGTTCAGGCGACCAACCCGTTCGCGATCATGTATGCTTCCGAGGCTTATTTCTTGCGGGCGGAAGGTGCGTTGAAAGGATGGAATATGGGTGGCGGTACTGCCAAGGAATATTATGAAAAAGGAATCGAGACGGCATTCAAGCAATGGGGTATTGCCGATGCGGCAGTGATTACTGCCTATACCAACGGCACCACTACGCCAATTGCATTGAATGATATGGTGAAAACGCCGGCGCTGTCGGATATCCCGGTTAAATTCTCTGCGGATCCAACCAAGCAATTGGAGCAGATTATCACGCAGAAATGGCTGGCCAACTATCCCAACGGCCATGAGGCTTGGGCTGAGTACCGTCGTACCGGTTATCCGAAACTTTATGCCCGTATCAATTCCGACAATCCGGATACTCCAAAGGATGCAGTGGTGAGAAGGACGCCATTCGTGATCGGCGAATTTCAGGCAAATGCGACGGCGGCGAATGCGGCCATCGGAAAACTCGGAGGCGAAGACAAGTCCAGCACCCGCCTGTGGTGGGATAAACCGTGATCCGGAGTTTTTTGGATTAAAATATCTTTATGAAAAGCAAAAAGGCAGACCCCGCGTCTGCCTTTTTGCAATACTGTATTTCATATCTTTAGCAAAGCATTATCCCGTTCGATCCATGCGAAAAATTCTACTGCTGTTAATCCTCATTTCGGGCTGTAAACAAGATAATACCCTATTTACTTTGCTCGATTCGGGCAAAACTGGTATCGATTTTAACAACTATATCGATGAGGACGAAGAGAACAATGTGCTGCGATATGGCTATTTCTACAATGGTGGGGGCGTAGCGGCGGCGGACTTTAACAACGACGGGCTGATCGATCTGTATTTCACCGGCAATATGGTGGCCAACAAACTGTACCTCAACCGGGGCGATATGGAATTCGAGGATGTTTCGGAGAAATCGGGAACGGGGCTGAACGAGGGGTGGAAAACGGGCGTGTCGCTGGTGGATATCAACGACGACGGATGGGTGGATATTTTCGTGTGCCGCGCAGGCGCAGCCGACCCGCGCTTACGCACCAAGCTGCTTTACGTGAACAATGGCAAAACCGCCGACGGTATCCCGACTTTTACTGAAAAAGCAGCCGAATACGGACTGAATGACGCTTCCTACACCACACAAGCTGTGTTTTTCGACTACGACCGCGACGGTGATACCGATTGTTTTTTGCTCAATCACTCATTGCAGGAATATGCCGGCTTCAGCAACTTGCTGGCCAACTACCGTCAGCAGCGTAATGAAGCCTACGGCAACAAGCTCCTGCGGAACGATGGCGGTCGTTTTACGAATGTTACCGATTCGGCAGGGATCGTTTCCAATGTGCTGAGCTTTGGGTTAGGAGTAAATGTCAATGATTTCAACAATGACGGCTGGCAGGATCTCTACATCGCCAACGACTACAATGAGAACGACTATCTCTACCTGAATGAAAAGAACGGCAAGTTTAAAGAAGTAATCCGCGAGTCGATGGGGCACGTGTCGCTGTTCTCGATGGGTACCGATGCCGCCGACATTAACAACGACGGCCTGATGGACGTCCTGACGCTGGATATGCTGCCGGCGAGCAATGAGCGCATTAAACTCACTTCGGGCGACGATAATTATGACAAATACCAGCAACTGCTCCGGGCAGGTTTTCATGATCAGAGTATGCGCAACATGTTGCAGCTCAACAACGGCGTAAACCAGAATGGCGTTCCGGTTTTCAGTGAAATAGGACAGCTGGCAGGCGTTTCGAACACCGATTGGAGCTGGGCTGCATTAATGGCGGATTTCGACAATGATGGATGGAAGGATATTTTCATTTCAAACGGTTATGCGCGGGATTATACCAACATGGAATTCCTCAAATACTCGGCCGATAGGCAGGTACAGAGCAATCAGGGGAGCAATGCGCCGAAACAAATGGAGATAATCGCCCAGATGCCCCCCATTAACGAGCCGGATTATATTTTTCAGAACCAGAAAAACCTTACGTTCGCGAAAAGGACCAAAGAGTGGGGATTTGAGAAAAATAACCAGTCGAACGGGGCGATTTACGCAGACCTTGATAATGATGGTGACCTGGACCTTGTGACGAACAACGTCAGCCAAAAGGCGTTCATTTACCGTAACAATGCCGGGCAATTGCAGGCGGGCAATGCCTCACTCCGCGTTAGGCTAGTCTCACCGAAATATGCCCACCTGGCGGGAGCGAAAGTAACGGTACACGGCGATTCCATCGTCCAAACGCAAAATTTCATTCCCGTGCGCGGGTTCCAGTCGGCACAATGGGACGCGCTGCACTTCGGCCTCGGCGGCAATTCGCGCATTGACTCGCTGAGCGTGACCTGGGCGGACGGCAGCCGGCAGGTATTGAAAGGCGTGAGCGGGAAAGAGATAACCCTTCGCTATGCGGATGCGCGCAAGGAAGCCGATAGCCCGACGGCTCTGCCCGCATTGTGGGAGCCGACTACACTGATTGACTTCACGCATACGGAGGATGCACGCAACGATTTCCGTATCCAGACATTGCTGCCGACCATGCTCACCTACCAGGGGCCGCGTATGGCGCAGAAGGATATCAATGGCGACGGTGTCGACGACTTTTACATCGCCGGTGCGCGCGGTCAGGTGGGGGCTTTGTTTTTGAGCGGCAACGGCACCTTCCGCAAGTCCGCACAACCTGCATTTGAAGCCGATGCCGCATTCGAGGATGCCGATGCCGTATTTTTCGATGCGGATGGTGACGGAGACCAGGATTTAATGGTGACCAGCGCCGGCTACGAGCTCAACGCCGGCGACCCGTTGCTGCTGCCGAGGTTATACCTGAATGAAAAAGGCGGCTTCACGAAGGCATCGTTTCCGGCTGTGGGAGCTAATGCGTCTTCGGTTGCTGTGGCCGATATTGATGCAGATGGAGACCTCGACGTTTTCCTTGGTTCCCGCGTTATGCCGGGCCGTTTTCCGGAGAGTACGGGAGGCGTACTGATGGTTAATAATGGTAAAGCCGGATTTTCAGATCAGACCGCTGAACTCGCCCCTGGGCTCAGACAGGCCGGAATGGTGACCGATGCGGTATTTGAAGACCTTGAAATAGACGGTTTTCCCGATCTCGTGCTGACAGCGGATTGGATGCCTGTGCGGATTTTTGCCAATAGTAAAGGGAAATTGACCGATGCGAACGAAAAGTGGGGAACTGCCCATTTACATGGCTGCTGGAATGTGATCCGGCCCGCTGATCTCGACGGCGATGGTGATACGGATTTCGTCGTGGGGAACATGGGTAGAAACTGGCAATGGAATAGCACTTCTCCTACCGGTCTGATGCTCTATGCGGCTGATTTTGATAATCTTAACAGGATTGTGCCGGTTGTTGCCGTGACCGAGAACGGCAAACAGTATCCTTATGCCAGCCGAGATGAACTGCTCGATCAGATACCCTCATTAAAAAAGAAGTACACCGACTACGTCAGCTACTCCAAAGCGACATTGCCAGAGATGCTACCCGCCGAAAAGTTGAAGACCGCTAAGCAGTTCACTGTCAATGAATACCGGACAGGGATTTGGGAGAATACGAAGGGGAAATTCGTGTTTCACGCATTGCCTGTTGAGGCTCAGTTTGCACCGGTATATGCCATTGCCATACACGATATGGATGGGGATGGCATACCGGATATTGTTTTGGGTGGAAATAGCAGGCAGACACGAGTGAGGATGGGTAAAAACGACGCCAGCCTTTTGCAGGTATTTTCCAATGAAGGAGCTTTGAAATTCAGCTTTTTACCTCAGTATAGGACGGGCTTTTATGTACAGGGCGACGTGCGGGCTTTGGCTGTTTTTCAAGCCGGGGGAGCGAAGTATTTAGTAGCCGCGATTAATAACAAGCCACTGACAAGTTATAGATCGAAAGGCACAAGTAATTAATTTTTGATTAAAATAGTCTGCTGCCCGGAAGGCCCTTTTTGGATGCTTTTCGGGCTTTTTTTGTAATGTTTTAGGAATAAAACGAGGGCGAATTGTATTAATCGGCTGTATCTGCGGAGCCCTAAACCTAAGGAGGTAGAAGTCAGTCATTTGTAAAATGCATTTGATAACTTATTAAAGAAATATTAAAAAAATAAGGTAAGTACAAACCGTTTTTAAAATTATTTAATTATAATTTATTTTATGATATTTGCTCAGAACGGAATTTGGCTTTGCTAAAATTCGGTATTTACCAAATTTAACCTATTTAAAATTTACTAATTTTTCGACCTATGAAAGAAAAGCTACGCATGGTCCTGGGGAAAGGGATTATCCCCCTAGGGCTATTTCTGCTTTTTGCATCGTTGACCTCCTTTGCTCAGGAACGGACTGTTACTGGTAAAGTCATCGATGAAAAAGACCAGGGCCTTCCTGGTGTCTCAGTAACGGTGAAGGGAACGACGCGGGGTACCAACGCAGACGCGGACGGTAATTTTTCGTTGGCTGGAGTGAAAGACGCCGACGTCCTGGTATTTAGCTCTATTGGCTATTTGAAGCAGGAATTGACAGTTGGAAGTCGAAGCGCAGTGGAGATCAAAATGGTTCCCGACGTGGCGAACCTCGAAGAGGTGGTTGTGACCGCCCTGGGTATTTCGAAAGAGGCGCGTAAGCTTGGCTACGCTGTGAGCACAATCGGTGGCGACGTGATGACCAAGGCGAGAGAGACCAATATCGGTAACTCCCTGGCCGGACGTGTGGCCGGTTTGAACGTAAAAGGAACCAGCGGTGGCCCCGGAGGTACAGCGAAGATCCTCATGCGCGGTATGCCCAGTATGAACTCGGGCGGATCGCCGCTGATCGTTATCAACGGTGTACCTATGGACAACACGCAGCGCGGAAGTGCCGGTGAATGGGGTGGTGCCGATGGAGGCGACGGTTTGGGTAATCTTAACCCCGACGATATCGAGTCGATGACGGTGTTGAAAGGTCAGGCTGCCTCGGGTCTTTACGGGGCGCGAGCTTCCAACGGGGTTATCCTCGTGAAAACCAAAGCGGGCAAAAAGGGTGATTTTTCAGTGGATTACAACCTGAACTACTCACTTGACGCTCCGCGCGACATGACCGACTTCCAGTACGAATATGGACAGGGAATCGGCGGTCAGAAACCTGCTACTACCGCATTGGCACAGCAAACCGCACGAATGAGCTGGGGCGGGAAACTCGACGGATCCGATATCGTTCAGTTCGACGGTAAAACTTACAAGTACTCGGCGCAGAAAGACAATGTGAAGCATTTCTATCGTAATGGCAGCAACTTCACCAACAGTGTTTCGGTAACCAAAGGAGGAGACAATGGTTCTTTCAGATTGTCGCTTGCCAATCTGGATAACAAGTCGATTATCGAAAACAGCGGTATGGTAAGAAGGACAGTCAACCTTACGGCTGATCAGAACATTACCAAAAGGCTGAGCGTGAATGTAATGGCCAACTACATCAATGAGAAGATTACAGGTAAACCGATTCTCAGCGATGGCCCTATGAATGCTAACAACGGAATGTTCCTGGCTACGAACATTGATCAGCGCATCCTCTCGCCTGGTTACAACCCAACAACCGGTAAGGAAATCGTGTTCTCGGATGATGAATATGTGACGAACCCTTATTTCGTGGTTAACCAGTTTGTAAACGACGTTTCCCGCAAACGAATAATTTCGGCGGTAGCGACCAAGTACCAGTTTGCTGATTGGATCTACGCACAGGCCCGCATGGGTTACGACAATGCCAACGACCGTATTTTCAAGGTTACGCCTTGGGGAACCGCCTACTCGAATGGTGCAAAAGGTGGTTTGGATGAATTATCCAATGCACAGCGTACCGAGTTGAACTTTGACGGTTTGATCGGCGTCAACAAAACCTTCAGCGACTTGTCCCTGGATGCGATCGTTGGAGGTAACATACGTAAGAATCAGTATGAGAAACTGAGTATCGGCGGCAGCCCGTTTGTATTGCCTTACCTGTACAGCTGGAACAACGTAGTGAATTTCAACCGTAACTACGAGGTTGCGAACACAGAGGTACAATCGGCGTATTATAGCGTGGATCTGGGCTACAAAGGCATCCTTAACCTGAGCACCACCGGCCGTTACGACGTGTACTCAACCCTGCCAAGCGCAAACAGAAGCATTTTTACGCCTTCGGTTACAGGTTCATTCATCTTCACCGATTTGATGAATGTTTCGAGCCTGAGCTTTGGTAAAGTGCGTGCTTCTTACGCCAAGACGAGTGGTGAGCCTACTACCGCTTATGGTACGGCTATTTACTACGGTGTTGGAAACGCATTCAATGGAGTGGCAACCGGTAATTTCAGCGATGCATTACCTAACCTTTTCCTGAAACCGTTTACCAAGGATGAAGTTGAAGTAGGTCTTGAATTGAAATTCTTCGGAAACCGCCTTGGTTTGGACGCGTCGTATTACAGCCAGAAAACCAAAAACGAGATCATGCCTGCCAATTACAGCAGCGCTACCGGTTACGTGAGCGGTGTGGTAGGTACAGGTTCAGTTCAAAACCGTGGTCTGGAATTGATGTTGACAGGTACGCCTGTAAGGTCTTCGAAATTCGAGTGGAATGCGTCTTTCAACCTGACTTCGGTTAAAAACAAAATCCTCGAAACAGATGCTGACAACAATCCGATTTCACTCGGCCAAAACCGCGCCACCTTGGGTAATGCGATTACGGCATTCGTGGTAGGTCAGGCTGGGCCGCAGATTCGTGCATATGATTATAAATATGCTTCTAACGGACAGATTGTCGTAGATGCGTCTGGTTTGCCGGTTCGTGGCGACCTCAAAAACTACGGAACTGTGCTGCCAACCCTTTACGGTGGTCTCAATAACGATCTTCGTTTTGGTGACCTGAGCCTGTCGTTCCTGATCGATTACAACTTTGGTAACAAAATCCTTTCTGCAACTGAGAACTACGCATACCGTCGCGGTTTAGCGAAGGAAACCCTGGTGGGACGTGAAGGAGGTATCACGACCGGCGTAACAGAAAGCGGTGCGGCTAATACCGTTACTGCAACCGCGCAGGATTACTATACCGCGCTCGCTAACAACGTAACCGCGATCAGCGTTTTGGATGGAGATTTCATCAAATTGCGCCAGGTTACATTGGGTTATAACCTGCCTGCTAAGATGTTGGAAAAATGGCCTTTGATCCGCGCGGTAAACATCTCGCTGGTTTCACGGAACCTGTTCTACTTCATGAAGAAAACCAACAACATCGACCCGGAAGCTACTTTCGGCGCCAACCTGAAATACTCCGGTATCGAAGGTACAAGCTTGCCTGCAACCCGCAATTACGGTGTTAACGTAGCCTTCAAGTTCAAATGAGCATTAATATGAAAAAGAAACTAATCAATATGATCGTCCTCGCAGGCCTGCTTCCTTTGGCTTGTACGGACAAATTCGATGAACTGAATACTGACCCTACCAAGTCGTCGGGTGAGACTTTCGATCCGAACCTGCTATTGCCGACGATTCAGTTCAACCACGCCAATGCGACAGCGGGCTATAACGGTACGATCCTGTTCCAGAGCATGTGGGTACAGATTCTTTCTTCGACCACCTCTGGCGCTGCCAACTATTATTCCAATGCTGACAAATATGTGATTTCGAGTAACACGAACTCCTATCTGGCAAGCTCATGGAATACAGGTTACCGGGCGGCCAGCCTTGCCTACGAAATGGAGCAGTTGACGAAGGATAAGCCGGCACTGGTGAACCTGACCAACATCGCGATCATCATGCAGGTGCAGGCGCTGGCAACGATCACCGACATTTACGGTGATATCCCTTACACTCAGGCATTGCAGGCGAAAACGGGCATCACATTGCCGGTTTACGACACGCAGGAAAGTATCTATAAATCCTTGCTGGCGCGCCTTGACGCTGCCACAGCTGCGTTGAACCCTGCTGCTGCCATTCCAGCCAACGATTCATTCGCAGGTTACAAGGGTGATATTACCAAATGGAAAAAGTATGGTTACTCGTTGATGTTGAAACTGGCAATGCGCCTCACCAAAGCAGACCTCGCTACTGCCAAAACCTATGCGGAGAAGGCCGCAACGGGTGGTGTGTTTACCAGTGTAGCTGATGACGCCTACATCGTAATGGACGACGCCAATGGCTATACCAATGGTAACGGTGCCGCATTATCTACGCCGGCTGATATTTACCAGGTAAGATGGAGTAAAGTCATGATCGACTATCTGAAAGCGGGCAATGATCCTCGTTTGGGTAAAATCGCAGAAGTACCCGCAGCAGGTCTTGCCGCCAACCAAAGCATTACCGTTGCCGGTGACGCTACTCCCGCCAACCAGTTGGGATTGCCCAATGGCTACGATATGAATGGCGGTGCTACTGATATCACGAAATCGGCAGGTTATCCCGGCGGAACCGGTACCGGAGCCGACGCTACGCCTATCGGTAAATATTCACGTCCAACAGCTATTTATCGTTCAAGAAGCGGACCGATTACGGTGCTTACTTATGCGCAAACCGAGCTATTGCTTGCAGAAGCTGTAACCCGTGGATTCGCGGTAGGAGGAACGGCTGCCGCTCACTACAAAAACGGGCTTTCGGCAGGTATTCAGTCACTGGGCAAATACGGTGCGGCTGCGGTTATTGATGCGGCAACGGCTGATGCTTACGCAACCGCGCATCCGCTGGACGCTGCCAATGCGTTGAAACAGATCAACGAGCAGTACTGGGCAACGACCGGTATTCTGTTCAATTTTGTGGAATCTTGGAGCAACTGGAAACGTTCAGGCTTCCCCGTGCTAACGCCAATCAACTATGTGGGTAATTTCTCGAACGGAACCATTCCGCGTCGCCAGCCTTACCCGACCACTGAGGCTACTCAGAACAGCGCCAACTACAACGATGCCGTAGGGCGTTTGGCAAGTGGTGACAACTGGGTTTCACGCGTTTGGTGGGACAAATAAATAATACAAAAGCGTCAGGAAATATTAACTTTCCTGGCGCTTTCTTCCCAAAGCACTGCACTAAGTTTTAACTTCAACTTTTAGTTGAAGTTTTTTATTTTAGTACAAAATCTTCCTTTCTAAATCGGTACTGCACTTTCAATGAATCACAAAGTTCGCCTTTTTTACCTGCCCGCCATTTTACTGCTGACATTCCATTTTACCGGCGTCAGGGCGCAGAACACATTGTTCCACTTCCTTGAAGGCAAGCAGACGGGGATCGATTTCGTGAACCCGATCAGCGAAACCGAAAGCCAGAACGTGATGTCGTATGAATACTATTACAATGGCGGGGGCGTAGCGGTAGGGGACATTAATAACGATGGTTTCGATGACCTTTTCTTTACGTCCAATATGGGTTCCAACAAGCTTTACCTGAACCTGGGCGCGAAAGGTGAGAAAATGAAATTCAAGGATATTACCGCGTCGGCTGGCAAGGGACTAGAAGGCCGGAAGGGCGGCTGGAAAACGGGTGTGACGATGGCCGACGTGAATGGTGACGGGTTGCTCGATATCCACATTTGCTACTCCGGCAAGGTGAAGGACGAGGACCGCCGGAATCAGCTTTTTATCAATCAGGGTAACCTCAAATTCGTCGAACAGGCGAAGGAGTACGGGCTCGACAACATCAGTTACAGCACCCAGGCCGCTTTCTTTGATTACGACAACGATGGCGATCTGGATATGATGTTGCTCAACCATACAACCAAGAAGATCGACAATATGGAGCTTGCGAAGTTCCGCACACAGACGGACGAGCTCGCGGGTAACAAGCTTTTTGAAAACCAGAAAAACCATTTCGTAGAAGTCACCCAAAAGGCGGGCATTCACCAGTACCCGCTCACATTCGGGCTCGGTATCGCGATCGCGGATGTGAACCAGGATGGCTGGCAGGATATTTACGTCACCAACGATTACAACGAGCCCGACTACCTTTATATCAACAACCATGATGGCACGTTCAGGGATGTGACACGTCAGTATTTCCGGCATTTGGCCCAGTTTTCGATGGGTATCGACATTGCGGATTTTAACAACGACGGCCTGCCGGATATCATGTCGCTCGACATGCTGCCGGAAGACAATCAGCGCCAGAAACTGCTTCAATTGCAGGAAAACTACGAAGCCTTCGAGCTGATGGTGCGGCAGGACCTGCAAAAGCAATATATGCGCAATATGTTGCAGCTCAACAATGGTGACGGCACATTCAGTGAGATCGCCCAGTTCGCAGGCGTTTCCAACACCGATTGGAGCTGGACACCGCTCTTTGCCGATTTCGACAACGATGGGTTCAAGGACCTCTTCGTTTCAAACGGCTATCTCAGGGATTATACCAACAAGGACTTTCTGAAATACTGGGGCGATTACAAGATTAAACGGGCGGTCGATAAGGAGCCGTTCCAGCTCATGGATCTTGTGAAAGCGATGCCTTCCACGGCATTGGCCAACTACATTTTCAAAAACAATCGCGACCTGACATTTTCCAAAATGCAGAAGCCCTGGGGCCTTGAACACGCGTCGGTTTCGAGTGGGGCAATATATGCGGACCTGGACAATGACGGCGACCTGGATCTGGTCGTGAATAATATCAATGAACCTGCATTTGTATACCAAAATACAGCCAGCGAGTCCCAAAATGGTAATTGGCTGCAATTGAAACTGAAACAAAACGGCGCTAATGCCGGCGGAGTGGGGGCGAGGGTGTATGTTAAAAACAAAGGTGCCCTTCAATACCAGGAGGTGAATCCCAACCGCGGGTATCTTTCGTGTACGCCATTACGGCTGCATTTCGGGCTCGGAGAGACGGCTGTGGCGGATACCGTAAAAATTCTGTGGCCGGACGGCACGAGCCAGATCATCGAAAATGTGAAGGCTAATCAGCTGCTCGTGGTGGAAAAGTCGGGTAAGAAGGCCGACAAGTCCGGGAAGGAGCGCATTCCTGTTCCGTTGTTTCAAAAGCAGGCCCCGGCAATCAGTTACCAGCACGAGGGTTTCAGCGAAAATGATTTCAAGCGCCAGCCGCTGATGCTCTCGATGTATTCGCAGACAGGCCCCGTGGTGGCGAAGGGCGATGTGAATAAGGATGGCCTGGACGATATTTTTGTAAGCGGCGATCAGAACAAGCAGGCCAAAATATGGTTGCAGCAAAAAGACGGAACGTTTCGCGAAATGCCCGACTTCGCGATCGGTGATGAAAATACGTCGGCTATTTCAGCTGCCGTGTTTTTTGATGCTAATGGCGATGGTTATGACGATTTGTACATTGCCAAAGGCGGCTATTCACTCTTTGAACCGAATACGGTTTCGCTGCAAGACGAAGTCTATCTGAGCGACGGAAAGGGCGGGCTGAGCTTGTCGGTTCTCTCCGTCCCGAATTTGAAAGCCAGCAGCAAGTCGTGCGCACGACCGTTCGATTTCGACAAAGACGGTGACCTTGACCTGTTCGTGGGCGGGCGCATTATTCCCGGCCGGTACCCCGAGACTCCGGCATCGTTCTTGTTGGTTAATGATGGAAAGGGACGTTTCGAAATACGGGAGTCGCCGTTCTTTAAAATAGGCATGGTTACCGATGCACAATGGGGCGATTTGAATGCCGACGGCAAACCGGAACTGGTGATAGCGGGTGAAATGATGCCGGTGAAGGTTTTTTCCTACAATGGAAAAGACTTTGACGACCAAACTGCTGATTTCTTCCAGACAGAGGAGAGCGGTTTCTGGAATACCATTCATATAGAAGACCTGAACGGCGATGGCAAGCCTGATATCCTGGCTGGTAACCTGGGGCAGAATTCGCAGATCAAAGCCTCTGAAAAGGAACCCGCGGAACTGTATTTCGCCGATTTTGACAAAAATGGCTCGATAGACCCGTTTTTCAATTTTTACGTGCAGGGCAAATCGTACCCGTTCGTAAGCCGCGATGAGCTGAACGACCAGATTTATCCTATGCGTAAAAAATTCGCTTACTACCGCGACTATGCCAATGCGACCATGCCCGAAGTGATCCCGGCCGCCGAACTGGCCAAAGCCGGCAAGCTTGAAGTGCATGAGCTTCGCACCGTTTGTTTCATGAACCGTAATGGTAAATTCGAGAAGTTCGCCATGCCTGCCCGCGCGCAATTCGGGCCTGTATGCACGATCCTGACGGGCGACTATAACCATGATGGATTGAAAGACCTGCTGCTGTTGGGAAACAAAACGGATAACCGCCTCAAACTGGGTAGTATGGATGCCAATTACGGCAGCCTTTTCGTTGGCGACGGCAAGGGTAGCTTCCATTTCGTGGAGCAGCCGGAGGCCGGGTTGTCGGTAATCGGAGATGTGAAGACGGCTGTGCAGGTCAATATCGGTAACCAACCTTTTTTAGTGATTGGCGCATTCAATGAGCCGTTGCAGTTTTATAAAAATTCCAGAAAGTAATGCGCCGTACCCTTCTTTTCCTTTTGATTTTTACCCAATCAGTTTTTGCAAATCCTGCCAAAGAGGAGTTGCGGAAACACTTGCAGCCGGCTGTTTTTTCGGTAACCATGGTGATGATCCATGATGTGGTGAACCCGCCCGCAGCCAGCCGTTTCTATACTTATTGCCTCCTGGGCGCGCACGAGATCGTGGCGCGGAATAACAAGCAAATCGTCGCACCGGCGGTTTTGACCAAAAGCATCAACCCGGTTACTATCGAGGAGAAGAGCTACGACTACCAGATTGCCGCATTGTATTGCATTCTGGAAACGGGCAGGCTGATCATCCCGTCGGGATACATGCTTGAAGAAGATCAGAAAAAACTGATTATCGCATTGCTGCGGGAAGGGCATTCGCAGGCGACGATCGATCAATCGATTGCCGTGGCACAGGATGTGGCCAGGAAAATCGCCGCCGACGCTTCTACCGATGGTTATCTCAAACTCAGCACGCGCTTGAGGTACCGGCCCAAAAAAGGGGACGCGTATTGGTACCCGACCCCGCCGGGGTATATGGAGGGTGTTGAACCGCATTGGAAAACGATCCGCCCGGTGCTGATCGACTCATGCAGCCAGTTTATGCCCAAACCGCCGGTCGAGTTCAGCAAGGATAGCACGAGTGCGTTCTACAAGATGGCGAAAGAGGTATATGATGTGGGTAAAAATCTGACCGAACAGCAGCGTTTCATCGCTTCATACTGGGATTGCAACCCGTTTGCGATCAATACCTCGGGGCATATGAATATTGGTTTCAAGAAAATCAGTCCGGGAGGGCATTGGATGAACATCACCGGCATTGCCACGGCCAAAGCCAATCTCGACCTCGACAAAGGCATTATGGTGCATTCGCTGGCCGCCGCCACGCTAATGGATGCGTTCATCAGTTGCTGGGACGAAAAGTATCGCAGTAGCCGGGTACGGCCCGAAACGGTGATCAACCGGAGCATCGATCCCCAATGGCAGCCGCTTTTGCAAACGCCCCCCTTCCCTGAGTATACCAGCGGGCATAGCGTCATTTCAACGGCAGTAGCCGAAGTATTAACCTATTTGCTAGGTGATAATTTTGCATTCCGCGACGATACCGAAGTGATATTCGAACTGCCAACGAGGGATTTTCGGTCGTTCCGGCAGGCTTCGGAGGAGGCTGCGATTTCGCGGCTTTACGGCGGAATCCATTACCGCGACGCCATCGAAAATGGCCAGGCGCAGGGCAAGGCATTAGGAGCTTTTATTATTGAAAAACTCAAAAAAGCGGGTGTCAAAGCCGCAATCTGACAATTTCTGAATGGCCGGAAGTTGAATATGACCTGAAAATAGTAGTTTTGAGTTCTTAAAAACTCGCGCGTTCCGCAGATAATGATCAGATCTTTTGCCGCTTTCTTACTGATGTTGGGTATGCTCGGCCACAGCGCCAGCGCTCAGGAAGCTTCCATCACCGAATGGAGGAAGGATCGCGAGGAGGCGTTTGACGAGCCTTCAAAACCAGTAACGCATGAAGAAAAAACGACCGAGCCCAGCCTTCCGCGTTGGAGTGTGGGCCTGAACGGCGGGTATGCTTATCGGCTGTTCCGTGCGGGCCGGGTGTATAGCCACGATGAGCAGGAGTATATCAAAGACCTCAAATCCGGTATCGCATTTGGCGGCGACGTGGCCTATTTTCCCTGGAAGCATGTTGGCTTTGGCCTGCGTTACGAAATGTACAAAGGCAAGGCAAACCTGGATAGCTCGCAAAGTGAAAGGGTGACAATCCAGCACCTGAGCGGCGCATTGATCCATCGATCCTTTCTAAAAAACGGCAAAACCGCTATTCTCACTTCCCTGCTGCTCGGCTACCAGCCCTACGAAAATAAGAGTGCCGTAGGTGCACAGCAATTCACTTTTTCGGGCAAAACGATGAACTGGGGCGTCAGTGTGGGTATCGAACAACCCATAAGTCCGAAATTCGCCATTAACCTTACCGGCACTGCTATGATGGGTGCCATCTACCGTCTTCAGCGCAAAACTGAATTCAACACCGAGACATTACATTTGTCGAAGGATGACAGTGTGGATCTGTCGCGGTTTTCACTCACGCTCGGGTTTCGGTTTCTGTAAAACAGTTTAGAGAATATTTTCTAGTCGTTGGGGTTAGATTATATTTGTTATCATTACACACCTAACAAAATCGAAGATGGCAGGCAGCGAAAAGGAGGTTTCTGATCTTTGTATGAGTTGCGGATTGTGCTGCGACGGTACGTTGTTTCCCTACGGATTTATCCGGGACGAGGCTGACAAAAAAGTGGCCGATGACCTCGGGCTGCCGGTTACGGAGATCAGGGAAAAATTGTTGTTTAAGTTGCCCTGTCCATGTTTTTCCGGCAAGTGTACCGTATATAACAAGCCCCGTCCGTATACCTGCTCAGCTTTTTTTTGTCCTCCCATCAAGAAATACCGTAGCGGTGAGCAAGCATTCGAAGATGCGGAGCAACAGGTCCGGCTGTTCAGAGAGCATCGCGACAAACTGGTGAAAGTAGCCTCGCAGTTCCCCGAACTGGCCGATTTAAGTTTTACTGCGTTGCGGGACTTGCTCGAAGAATCGGCGGAGGACGAGACATACGTGAGTAAATACCGTCAGCTCTACCTTATGCTCTTCATCTTCCGTGACATCTACTCCCGGTATTTCAAACCCGCCGACAGAGATAAACTCATCGTGTGAAGCATGAATATTTATGCAAAGCCCTTATATGTGCCCTCAAACAGGACAAGACAGGATGCACTATAATTCGTTTATAATTAACTAGGGGAAAAATTGCATTAAACAGTCTTCCTGATATACCCCTTTACTTACAAAGCTTGAACCTTAATCCTTTCATCATGAAATTGAAACAGTTCTGCATTTGCTTCCTTTTTGCGGCATTTGCAGTAGTGGCCGTTACACATGTCGCAACGGCGCAATCGTCTAAAAAAGACAAAAAAACTCCGCTAGTAGTATTCGTCACGGGCGATCATGAGTACAGCGGCGAGGAAACGTTGCCCATCGTCGCAGCGGAACTCGAAAAAAACTACGGAATGCGCACGATTGTGCTGAAAGCCTATCCCGATCACAACAGCGAAAAAAATATTCCCGGTCTGGAAGCATTGAAGGATGCCGATCTGGCGGTTTTCTACCTACGCTGGCGTCAACTGCCGCCCGACCAGCTGGCCATGATCGAAGCATATCTGAAAACCGGCAAGCCGGTGATGGGTTTTCGGACCACCACACACGCATTCAATTTCCCAAAAGGGCATGAAAGCGAAAAATGGAACGCTTTCGGCGAGTTCGCGCTGAATGCGCCTCCGGGATGGGGCGGTGCGGCCAAGCACACGCATTATGGTCACAACAGCAGTACCGACGTGACGGTCATTCCCGAACAAGCCAAAAACCCGATCCTGACCGGCGTGAAAGGACCCTTCCATGCCCGCTCCTGGTTGTATCGTGTGTTGCCCGATTATCCTACCAAAGGCTCTACCTGGTTGCTGATGGGTAAATCGGTGAACCCTGATAAGGAGGCGATCGAGAACCCCGTAGCGTGGACAGGTACCAACTCATTCGGTGGAAAGGTGTTCATGACAACCCTTGGCCACCCCGAAGATTTTAGGCTGGAACCTTTCCAGCGGCTTGTTATTAATGCAATCCATTACGAGTTGGGTTTGAAAATCCCGAAAGAATGGAAGGGTAAGATGGATATCCAGGTACCCTACCGCGAGGCCAAATAACTTTCACATAACGCTACCTCAAAACCCAATCTAAAACCTTTTCAAATGTCTAAACCCAAAAAAATCAGCGTTTATTCTTCGCTCATTGCCTTTGGACTGGCAGTCATTGCATTCAGCGCGTTCCAGTTGAACCAGCCAGTGCCGGTGAAGATCGGTAAGGGCACGCACATTTCACTAATCGGTAACAACCTGGGTTCCCGGATGATGAATTACGACAACTTCGAAACGGAGTTGTATATGCGTTACCCGGACGACAACCTCATTATCCGTAATATGTGCGACGGCGGCGACACACCCGGCTTCCGCCCGCATGCGAGCCGCAATACGCCCTGGGCATTCCCCG
Source organism: Dyadobacter fermentans (assembly GCF_019924045.1). GTDB lineage: Bacteria > Bacteroidota > Bacteroidia > Cytophagales > Spirosomataceae > Dyadobacter > Dyadobacter fermentans_A. Next base: position 101,405 of record NZ_JAHXBN010000008.1, read on the forward strand.
GAGCTGAGAAATTCCAGACAGAACTGGCTAATCCTTCCGAAAGCGAGGGCCATTTCGAAACGCCTGATCAATGGCTCACTCGGCTGAAAACCGATGTGATCGTTTCTTTCTTTGGTTATAACGAGTCGTTTGAAGGCAAAGCTGGTCTGGCGAACTACAAGGCGGAACTCGATGCGTTCATTAAATGGACATTACAGCAGAAATATAACGGTACTTCTGCACCGCAGCTGGTGATTGTTTCGCCGATCGCCTTTGAGGACCTTTCGGCTAAATATGACCTGCCGAACGGTAAGAAGGAGAATGAAAACCTCTTGTTGTATACCAAAGCAATGAAGGAAGTCGCCGACCAGAACAAGGTACTGTTCGTAGATGCGTTTGCGCCGTCTCAAAAGTGGTATGCTGAAACGAAAGAGGACCTGACCATCGACGGTTCACAGCTGAATGCGGAGGGCTATAAAAAGCTCGGCGTATTATTGGTAGATAAAATTTTCGGGAAAGCTCCGCAAAAAGGCAAAAACCGGGAGCTGGTACATGCGGCTGTCGATGAAAAGAACTGGATGTGGCATAACGACTTCAAAATCCCGAACGGGGTACACGTCTATGGCCGTCGTTACAATCCTTTTGGCCCGGATAACTATCCTGCCGAAATCGAGAAGATCCGCCAGCTGACCGACATTCGCGACCAGGCGATCTGGCTGGCGGCGTCGAAAGGGGAAAAGACCGACCTGGCTGTGGCCGATAAGAGCACCCGCACATTGCCGCAGGTAAAAACCAATTTCAATCCCGATAAAAACGGTAGCCTAACCTACCTGTATGGAAATGACGCGCTGGCGAAACTGAAAGTGCCGGCAGGCTATAAAATTGAACTTTTTGCTTCCGAGCAGGAGTTCCCGGACCTGGCCAAACCTATGCAGATGTCTTTCGACAACAAGGGACGCCTGTGGGTAGCAACCATGCCGAGCTATCCGCATTACAAGCCGGGAGATTCGAAGCCGAACGACAAGATCATCATTTTTGAAGATACCAATAATGACGGCAAGGCCGACAAACAAAGCGTTTTCGCGGACGGCCTGCATTTGCCGTTGGGTTTTGAAATTGCTAAAGAAGGCGTTTATGTTTCGCAGGGCACTAACCTGAAATTGCTGACCGATACAAACGGTGACGGCAAAGCGGATAAAGAAGAGATTCTGTTGAGCGGCTTCGACGACCACGATACGCACCACAATAGCCACGCATTTACGGTAGATCCGTCGGGTGCGATTTACTCCGGCGAAGGGGTGTTCCTGCATACCAATGTGGAGACGTCGTATGGTCCGGTGCGCGCTACGAATGGCGGTTTTTACCGTTATGCGCCTCAGTTGAAAAAATTGGAACGTACCGCCCAACTTTCGATCCCGAATCCATGGGGTATTGCATTCGACGATTGGGGGCAGCCGTTTTTTGCGGAAACATCGAGCCCTGATGTGCGCTGGATGCTGCCGGGTAGTGTTTTGCCGCGTTATGGCGAAGCAACCCACAAGTCGGTGCAGCTGGTGGAGGATAAGCACCGTGTACGCCCGACTTCCGGCCTGGAATTTGTATCGAGCCGGCATTTCCCCGATGATATTCAGGGCGATTTCCTGATTAACAACACCATTGGCTTCCTCGGAACCAAAGAACATACGCTGACCGACGAGGGAACCGGCTACAAGAGCCACCACCGTCAGGACCTTGTGGTGAGTGAGGACCGCAACTTCCGTCCGGTAGACATGGAATTTGCACCGGATGGCTCATTGTACGTGATCGACTGGCATAACATCCTCATCGGGCACATGCAGCACAATGCGCGTGACCCATTGCGTGACCACTCGCACGGCCGTATTTACCGCATTACCTATCCGTCGCGCCCGTTGGTGACGCCCGCGAAAGTAGACGGAGCGAGCATAGAAGAATTGCTCGATAACCTCAAATTGCCCGAATACCGGACACGCTACCGCACTCGTCGTGAGCTGCGTGGCCGCGATGCGTCTCAGGTTTTGGCCAAACTGAACACCTGGGTAGCCAATCTCGATAAAAACGATCCGCGTTACGAACATCATTTGCTGGAAGGCTTGTGGGTAAGCTGGGGAATGAACAAGGTGGATCAGAAGCTTTTGAAGCAAGTGTTGAAAGCGAAAGATTACCACGCACGTGCCGCAGCTGTGCAGGTAGTGCGCTACACGGGCCACCAGGTGCCCGACCAGGCGGATCTGCTGATGCAAGCAGTACGCGACGAGAACAGCCGCGTGCGCCTGATGGGTATTGTAGCGGCGTCGTGGATTGGTAAGGAAAAGGGGCTGCCGATTTTGGCGGAAGCGAAGAAAATGCCGCTTGATGACTGGACGATCCATGCATTCGAAGCCGCAGAGGCACATTTGAAAGGAGAGAACGTCAAAAAGGAAAAGCAGACCGTTGCGGCGACGAACCTGAAAGGCAAGGACCTGATCCTGTTCAACCAGGGACGGCAGATTTACGCTAAGGAAGGCTATTGCGGAACTTGCCACCAGCCTGACGGTAAAGGTCTGGAAGCATCGGGTTTCCCGCCTCTTTCGGGCGCATGGGTTACCGGAAGCGACGAACGGTTGATCAAGATTGCATTGAAGGGGCTACTCGGACCTATTGAAGTGAATGGCAAGAAATATCCCGGCCAGGTTCCGATGACGCCGTTCGCAGGTTTGCTGAAAGACGACGAAGTAGCTGCCGTGCTGACCTATGTCCGAAATTCATTTGGCAACAAGGCGGCAGCCATCTCGCCTGAAAAAGTGAAGCAGGTACGCGCTGCTACTGAGGCTAAAAAGGACTTTTACTCACCCGAGCAACTTTTGAAGGACCATCCGATGGAAAAGTAACAGAGCTGGTACGATAATTGCTATGATTTTTGGGAGCGGAGATTTTTTCTCCGCTCTCTCTGTTTTTATCGCAATTTATTCGTTGATTTTCGGTTACTAAGAAAAGCAAACTATCTTACGAATCGAGGCGATAAAGATTTAGATTTGCTCATAACTCATCCGAATCTATCACATAACACACGTTACGGCTTTACCATGCTTCGATTTTTACCAATTGTCGCCATTATTACCGTTATCCTGTTATTTTTTCTTTATAATCTCCATTTTTCGGTCGATTTCCCCTATCAGGACGATTTTTTGTTTATTCAATTCATTGAAGCAATCACAAGAGATGATAAAAGTTTTATCAAAGTGATTGAGGAAATGTTCCGCACATTTAATGACCATAAAGCGGCGGTTCCCAGATTTGTTTCTTTAATTGATTATGAACTTACGGGGCATTTGCATTTCCGGTTTTACATTGCCCTCGGGACATTAGCGCTGATTTATATATGCTATTTTCTTTACGTCAACTTTCGTAAAGCGGGGTTGCCGCTCTACTATTTTATTCCGGTTCCTCTCGTGATCTTCCAGCCGATGTACTACGAGGTTTCGAACTGGGCGCTTACAAGTTTGCAACATCCTTTCCTGACGGCTTTTCTGGCCGCAGCCATCCTGCTGGTCTCCCGCGGGACAAAACCCGCCTTTTATGGGGCTATACTGTGCTGTTTCCTGGCCACTTTCACGCATGGCAACGGAATTCTGACCTTTCCTGCGGTTATTTTCTTTTATCTGTGCCACAAAGACTTCCGTAATGCGATTCTGACGGCCGTTTTCATGTTCGCCTGCCTGTGGATTTACATGTCGGGCTATGAGTCGGGACAGGCGGTGAATCTGCCCAAAAACGCATTGCAGTTCTTCACGTCGCTGTTCGGCTTCGTTGGTGCTTCGATGTCGATGTGGGCGATGCCGGAGCTGTTTTCGGCGATCTGGGGTTTCATCATCATCGTATGTATGGTACTGGTCACAGTCCGGGTTGCAAGCGTTTATTTTAAAAAGCCGATGCAAGTGAAGCCTGGTACAATCGAGCTGCTTTCTTTTTTTGCATTCATTTTTATTTCAAGTACGGTTGTTGCATTATTCAGGTCCTGGGCGGGCAGCACACTTGCGAGCCGCTTTCAGATGTACGCAGCACTTTCTACGGCCATTTTTTATATTATCCTTTTGTTTTATACCAATTGGTTGCGGACAAAATGGGTTTTCAGAGCTGTTCTCGGTTTTAGTGTTTTTTACTGGGCATATTGTTACTACCGGTTTACCGGAACGGTAGCACGCCAAAGAACGTCGTTGCTCGCTGACGTTTACAATTGGCAAAACAATCGGAATATGTTCTCTGTAGAGAAATCCATTGTCAATTATGGAAGTTTTTATTTGATTCCGGGATATGAAAAAGGTTACTTCCGGCTTCCGAAACCGGTGATAGAAAAAAAGGAACTCGATGCAATGTTTGCACAAAAAGGGCCGGTAAAGGATAATGAGCTCTACCTCGAAACCTGGAACATTCACCGGGTAGCGCGGGAAAGAGTGGAAGAGCTGACTCACTATTTTGTGTCCAGTAATGTTTCACCACAGCGGAAGCATTTTTGGGATGATCGCTTCCTGGTGATGAAAAATACCACTACCGATTCCACCTACCTCATTAGTGCAAATCCCAAAATAGAGGCGCGGAAGAATATCCTCACAAAGGGACATTACTACAAGGGAGGTTTCAACACCATGCTCCGCGAAAACGATCTTGGTCCGGGGACTTACGAGCTGGGCATCCTGGATGTGTCGGGGGACGGCAGTAAGACTTTTTACCGCCTCGACAGGAACCTCATCTCCACCGGTGACGGGTACTCGCTGCGCTAAGTTTCGGACGCCGGGTGCTCATCCGGTTGAGTCACTGGAGAATACGTATTACAAGGCTTCCGCTGATATTCTCTAACACAGAAATGTCATATTTCGGCGTCTCGCGCCCCCTGACCGGTATTCGCTGCGGAGGGCGCGTCGAATGGCAGGTTTGCGATAGGTTTTGCTAGGTAAAACCACAAAAAATTCGTATCTTTACGTGCTTAAAAAGCCAGATAATGGTTCTTTTTATCCAAGTGTAAAACAAACTATATGTCAAACGAAGCAGTGCTAGAAGTAAACAGCTATTCGGCTGAAAATATCCAGGTTCTTGAAGGTTTAGAGGCCGTTCGTAAACGTCCGGCGATGTATATCGGTGACACTGGCTTCAAAGGCGTTCACCATTTGATTTGGGAGGTTGTCGATAACTCTATCGACGAGGCGATGGCGGGTTACTGTGATACCATCAACGTCACCGTAGAGCCCAATAACTCAATCACTGTAAAAGATAACGGTCGTGGTATCCCCACCGGAATGCACCCCAAGGAGAAAAAATCCGCTTTGGAGGTGGTATTGACGGTATTGCACGCCGGTGGTAAGTTCGACAAAGACACATATAAGGTTTCCGGTGGTTTGCACGGGGTAGGGGTATCCTGCGTGAACGCGCTTTCTACGCACCTGCGTGCGGAAGTGCACCGCGAAGGCAAAATATTCGAGCAGGAATTCAGCGAAGGTAAGCCGCTTTACCCGACCCGTGTGATCGGCGAGGCGGAAGATACCGGAACGATCATCCACTTTCTGCCCGATGCGACGATATTCTCCGTAACGGAATACAAATACGAAACTATCGCAACCCGCTTGCGCGAGCTTTCTTACCTGAACAAGGGTATCCGTATTACGCTGGAAGATAAACGTGAAGAGGACGAAAACGGCAAGTTCCGCGGCGAAGAGTTCTATTCCGAAGTAGGTCTGAACGAATTTGTGACATATCTGGATGCTACCCGCCAGCCTTTGATTCCCGAGCCGATTCACATGGAAAGCGACAAAGGCGCTATCCCCGTAGAAGTGGCGATGATGTACAACACGTCGTACAGCGAGAACGTGTTCTCGTACGTGAACAACATCAACACGATCGAAGGTGGTACCCACGTTTCCGGTTTCCGCGCCGCATTGACGCGTACGTTGAAAAACTACGCTGAAAAATCGGGTATCCTGGCGAAGGAAAAAGTGGAGATCAGCGGGGACGACTTCCGCGAAGGTCTGACAGCGGTTATCTCCATTAAAGTAGCGGAACCGCAATTCGAAGGTCAGACCAAAACCAAACTCGGTAACGGTGAAGTAACCGGTGCGGTGAGCCAGGTGGTGGCTGAAATGCTCGAAAGCTACCTCGAAGAACACCCGAAAGAAGCCCGTGTGATCATAGACAAGGTGATTCTTGCCGCCAAAGCCCGTATCGCTGCGAAAAAAGCACGCGAAATGGTGCAGCGTAAGAACGTACTCACTGGAACCGGCTTACCAGGAAAGCTTTCCGACTGTTCCGAAACCGACCCGAATGTTTGCGAACTATATCTTGTGGAAGGGGACTCGGCGGGTGGAACCGCCAAGCAAGGTCGTAACCGTGCATTCCAGGCGATCCTTCCATTACGTGGTAAAATCCTGAACGTGGAAAAAGCGCAGGAATACAAGATCTACGAAAACGAAGAGATCAAGAACATGTTCACCGCGATGGGCGTGCAGATCGGCAAGGACGGAGACGAGCGTGCATTGAATATCGATAAGCTCCGTTACCATAAAATCGTAATCATGACCGATGCCGATATTGATGGTAGCCACATCCGTACATTGATCCTGACGTTCTTCTTCCGTTACATGAAGATCCTGATCGACAACGGTTATATCTACATCGCCCAGCCACCATTGTACCTCGTGAAAAAGGGCAAGGAAGAGCGTTACTGCTGGACCGAGCAACAACGCGAAGAAGCGGTACGTGAGATCGGCGGCGGTAAGGAAGATTCTGTGAACGTACAGCGTTACAAAGGTCTTGGTGAAATGAACGCCGAGCAGCTGTGGGAAACGACGATGAACCCCGAGCGCAGAAGTTTGAAACAGGTTTCTGTGGAATCGGCTGCCGAGGCGGATCACCTGTTCTCGATGCTGATGGGTGACGAAGTAGCCCCGCGCCGCGATTTCATCGAGAAAAACGCGAAATACGCCCGCGTCGACGTGTAGTCATTAGCTTAAACCGCAATAGGGGAACGGATGGCTGTGAAACACGGTCATCCGTTTCTTTTTGGAACGAAAATTTAACACAAACTTCATCGACCCGAAAACAATAGATTGTTTAGATTCGTTGAATTTTTATTGCCATCCTGATACACCTTTTTAATAGCATAACGTTATGTCCGGCTCATCCGACAATATATATAGCAATGAAAAACGAAGTAAGCTGACCAATTTGTTCGCATTGTTCAAAAGTCCGAAGGAACCGGCGGCGGCAGAGGATGCCAAGGCGGTCAGTTCGTCGGAAAAGGCCAATACCCAAATGCAGCAAAGTGACCTGATCAGCAGGGATCTCAGCTGGATGAAGTTCAACGACCGCGTGCTTGATCAGGCTACCAACGAAGAACGCAACCTGTTCGATCGCCTCAAATTCCTCGCCATTACTTCGTCCAACCTCGACGAATTTTTCACGATACGGGTAGGTAGCCTATATAATTACCTCGATTTCGGCAAAGAGCGCCTCGATTACTCGGGCCTACGAGAGATCCCTTTCCGCAAGGTACTGATGAAGGAAGTGCATGATTTTGTACGCCGGCAGAACGAATGCTACAAAGACCAGCTGTTGCCGCTTTTCGCGAATCACGGCTTCCGCATTATCGGGATGGATGAGGTATCCCGCGATGAGCACATTGCCGTAGAAGAGTATTTCGATCGTACGGTGTACCCCATGCTGACGCCGATGCTCTTCGATTATACACACGCATTCCCTGTCCTGCTCGCGAAAGTGCTTATCCTGGGTGTGATCACGCAGGTGAAAGGCACCACTTCCGAAGAAGACAGAAAGCTCTCATTTGTGCAGCTTCCACCCAACTTGCCGCGTTTCTACGTGATCGAGCGGGAGGAAGAACTGTTGTTTCTGCCCATTGAAAATATTGCGAAGGCACATATCAACAAGCTGTACAGGAATGTCGATATCGTCTCGGCGAACCTGTTCCGCATTATCCGCAACGGGGATTTTACCCTGGAAGAAAGCGACGATATCGAAGCGGATTTCATCGACGAGATCAAGCAAAAGATCAAAAGCCGTCGTTTGGGAAGGGTAGTACAGGTTTCGATCGAGCCCGATGTGAACCCGGATCTGCTGAACCTGATTAAGAAGCGTTGGGAGATCGACGACCATAATGTGTTTATGACCGATGGGCTGATCGACTTCACGGCACTTTGGGGCATTATCAAACATCCGGAATTCAAGGACCAGATCCCGCCGACCCGCCCGCCGGTACCGCCGCTGGGGCTGGAACGCGAGCGCATTCCAGATATTTTTGAAGTGATGCGTGAGCGGGATATCCTGTTGCACCATCCATACAACAACTTCGAGCCGGTATTGCAGCTACTGGAACAAGCGGCCGAAGACCCGAAGGTGCTGTCCATTAAACTGACGATCTATCGACTCGCGAAAAACTCCCGCGTGACGGAAGCGCTCCTGCATGCGGCCGAGAACGGCAAGCACGTGGCGGTATTGTTCGAGGTGAAGGCGCGTTTTGATGAAGAAAATAACATTAAGGAAGCACAGCGTCTGCAAAAAGCGGGCTGTTTCGTGATTTATGGTATTGGTTTGCTCAAAACACACACTAAGCTGTTGCTGATCGTCCGGAACGAGGGCAACCGGGTATTACGTTACGCGCATTTGTCGAGCGGTAACTACAATGAGGATACTTCTCGTTTGTATACCGATACCGGCCTTTTGACATCCAATGAAGAGTATACCCACGATATTTCGGAATTCTTCAACGTCATTACGGGGCATTCGATCCCATCGGAATACCAGAACCTGATTACCGCCCCGCGTTACATGCGTGCGAAGCTCATCGAGCTCATCCAGCAGGAGGCTGAGAACGCAAAAGCAGGTTTGAAGAGTGGTATTTGTATTAAAATAAACTCCCTCGAAGACCGTGACACCATTTATGAACTGTACAAGGCTTCCGAGGCGGGTGTACCTATTAAACTGATCGTCCGGGGTATGTGCTGCCTGCGGCCGCAGCGAAAGGGATTAAGTGAAAATATCACCGTACGTTCGCTGGTAGGCGACTTCTTGGAGCACTCGCGCATTTTCTACTTCCACCAAAACGGTAACCCGCTGGTTTATGGAGGCAGTGCCGATGCGATGGTGCGCAGCTTCGATAAACGCATTGAGTCGCTTTTCAAGCTCGTCGACCCACGCGTGCGTCAGGAAGCGATCCATATTTTGTATTATAGCCTGAAAGACAACGTAAATGCCTACGAATTGCAGGAGGATGGCAATTACATCAAATGTGAGATCGAAGAAGGCAGCGAACCGTTGAATGTACATCAGGCATTTTATGATGTTACGCTGGACCAGGTAATGGCTACGCATTTGTTCGAGGAAGAGGATCTCCGCATTGAAAACAAGGAGAAAGAAAAAAGCGCTACTCCCACGTCTGATGGTGCAGATGCCGAAGTAGCGCAGCAAGCCGAAGCCGGCCAGTAAGTTTTTATTCTTTGAAAAATATACGCTTGACGCGGTCTCCAATACCCGTCAGGATCTCATAGGGGATGGTGTGGATGGTTTTCGCGAGTTCTGTAATAGGGACTTCTTTGCCGAAAACGATCACTTCATCCCCTTCTTCTACCTGGGCATGGGTGACGTCGATCATGGTCATATCCATGCATACATTGCCGATGGTAGGGCATAATGTGCCATTTACCCACACTTTACCCACGCCATTGCCCAGGCCGCGGTCGTAACCGTCGGCGTAACCGATCGCGAGGGTGGCAATGGCGGAATCGTGGTCGACGACGCCTTTGCGGCTATATCCCACGGTCTCACCCGATGTAAGGTATTTTACCTGCGAGACAATGGTTTTCAAAGTGCCTACCGACTGCAGCGAACGTTGGTCCTGCCCGGTAGCTTCCACACCGTATAGTCCGATGCCCAGTCGCACCATATCGAGGCGGTATTCCGGGAAGCGAACGATTCCGGCGGAGTTGAGGATGTGTTTAATGGTTTTGTAGCCTAAAGTCCGCTCGATCAGCTCCGCGCCTTCAATGAATTGTGCATATTGTTTTCTTGAAAACTCATTGTGTACACCTTCGTCAGCGCCTACCAAATGGGTGAAAATGCTCGCTACTTTCAATGCGGGGTTCTCGCGAAGCTGTGCTACCAGCCATTCGTAGTCATCCTTCACGAAACCGAGGCGGTGCATACCCGTATCGAGTTTCAAATGCACCGACGGCGTGTTGGCCGGTTCGCCTTTTCGGGAAATGTATTCGAGCCAGTCGGTGAGGATGCGGCGGCTGTAAATTTCCGGTTCGAGTTTGTACTGCCACAGCAAGTCGAAAGTAGGTAGCGTCGCATTCATGACCATAATAGGTAATGTAATGCCGCTTTGGCGCAGCATCACACCTTCGTCGGTATAGGCTACGCCGAGGTAATCCACGCGGTGGTATTGTAGCAATGCGGCCACTTCGGAGCTGCCGCTGCCATAGGCGAAGGCCTTCACCATGGCCATGATCTTCGTGCCTTGTCCGGCGCGCGCACGGTAATAGTTCAGGTTGTGTACCAATGCGTCGAGGTTGATTTCTAACACGGTACCATGCGCTTTCTGCTGAATGCGGTGCACGATTTTCTCAAACGAAAAAGGTCGTGCGCCCTTTACGAGCACAAGCGTGTCCGCGAGGGTGTGGAAAGCAAATGTTTGAAGGAAAGTGTCGGTATCGTCGTAAAATTCCTGCTCAGGAATATCGAACAGCGATGCCTGGCTGCTGATCTGCTTGCCGATGCCGATGAGGCGGTCAATACTTTTCTCGCTCAGCAGGCGGGATACCATTTTGTACAGCTCGGTCGGCGTCTGGCCGGTTTGGAGCACGTCTGATAGAATGACGGTCTTACGGTTGCGCTGCTCCTGCTGCGCCAGGAAATTCAGTGCCATCGAGAGGCCCTGCAAATCATTATTGTAGGCATCGTCGATGATATAGGAGTGGTTAATGCCCTCTTTGAGCTCCAAACGCATGGAAACCGGTTTGAGTAGCAATATTCTTTCCTGGATTACGGCCGGTTCCAGTCCGAAATCGAGTAGGAAAACAATGCAATGCGTCAGGTTTTCGAGCGAGGCATCGTCGCGGAAGCCCGTTTCGAAGGTATGGCCGCCGAGCTTTCCGGTAAGAGAAATCACCGTTTTATCTTTTTGCGGGGTGTACGTCACCTGCACGTGCGAGCCGGAATAGTTGCTTCCCCAGCTCAGCGTTTCGAGGAACGCATTTACCGGTTTCAGGATCAGGCTGATCTCCTCGTCTATTTCGTGGTAATCTTTTCGGTAGATCAGCTTTTTGACCTTCGTAAAAAGGCGCAGTTTTTCGGTAATCTTCTGTTTGCGGCTCCTGAAACCGTCGTCATGAGCAGGCCCTATATTGGTGAAAATGCCGATAGTGGGCTGCATAACCGGTTGCAGGTATTCCATTTCATGGGCTTTGGAAATGCCTGCTTCGAAAATCGCTAATGAATGTTCCTTGCTCAGGTTCCATACCGAAAGCGGTACGCCGATCTGTGAATTGTAGCTTTTCGGGCTTGCTACAATGCTCCGGCCGGGCGAGAGGAGCTGCACAAGCCATTCTTTGACGATCGTCTTACCGTTGCTTCCCGCAATGCCCACCACAGGAATATCGAATTGCTTTCTTTTGGAAGCCACCAATTGCTGCAATGCACGGATGCTCGAAGCTACTACCCAGATTTGCGCGTCGTTCCACGCGGCGGCGGTTTCTCGCAGTTCGCCGGTAAATGCGGCTTCTTCTACAACAAATTCGCGAACGCCCGCGGCATAGAGCTCGGGCAGAAAGCGGTGGCCGTCGTGGCGCTCGCCTTTAATGGCAAAAAAGATACTCTGGCCGGGGAAAGAAACCTGACGGCTGTCGGTCAGGATGTACTGGGCTTGTGTGGTTACAATGGGGGATGTATTGACGGTAAGACTCATTCCAATGCTCGTTAATCAGAGCACAAAGGTATCAATCTACATCCATTTTTTAGTTTTGAAATAAAATATCATCCCTATCGTGACGGCGACCATCAGCCCCCACACATAGTAGTAGCCATTGGGATCTTTCAGTTCGGGCATAAATTCGAAATTCATCCCGTAAACGCCTACTATAAACGTCAGCGGCATGAAAACCGCTGAGAAGATGGTGAGCGTTTTCATGACCTGGTTCATTCGGTTGCTGATCGTCGATAAATGAACGTCCACCAAGCTCGCCACGAGTTCGCGGTAGGAGTCGATGGTATCGAGCACCTGCATGATGTGGTCATAAAGGTCACGGTAATAGGGGATTGCCTCTTTGCTGATCTGCATGTTGTCCTCGCGGATGAGCTGGTTGACCATATCGCGCAGCGGCCATATCTGCCTGCGGGCCAGCGTGAGCTCGCGTTTCAGGGCATACATATCTTTCAGGGAAAGCTCTTGTACGCCGCGGATCACCTGGTCTTCGGTGGTGTCGAGCGCGTCGCCGAGTTTTTCTAGGACGATAAAATAGTTGTCCACCACGACGTCCATCAATGCAAACAGCAGGTAATCGGGTCCATTGCGGCGGGTTTTGCCCACGGAAGCTTCGAGCCGGTTTTCGACGGTCGTAAAAATGTCGGAAGTGAGCTCCTCCTGAAACGAGAGTACATAATTTTTGCCCAATACAAAACTCACATGCTCGGACGAAATGCTGATCGGTGATTCCGAATCGACATGCAGCATTTTCAGGGTTAAAAACAAATGCCCGGTGTCGTACAATTCCAACTTGGGCTTATGTTCGGTATTCACCACGTCTTCGAGCAGCAACGGGTGCAAATGGTATAATTTTCCCAGTTTCTCGATGAGCGGCACTTCATGGATGCCGTCGATATTCAGCCAGGTGGTAAAATTTTCGCCATTTTCGGCAGCCCGGCATTCATCGAGCGATTTCACGGCCTCCTCTTTGTACATATGCTCGCTGTACCTGATCCGGCGGATTTTGGTCTTCAAACCAATATCCGGACCGATGTAGGTAAGCGTGCCCGGCGAAGTGAGCAGGCCACGCTTACGGTACTTTCTGGATTTCCTGCCGCCGTTCCGGGCGCTGCTACCCCCGGCGGATTTGCCGCTTTCTGTCCCGTTCAAACCGTTTTGTTATTTGAGGTGAAACACCAGCAAAGGTACGTGAGTATCCACAACGAGCTTGCGTGTGATGCTCGGATTGATCAGATATTCTTCAATAAATGATCGCTCGCGGGTCGACATGATCAGCAGATCGGCCTGCACTTCGTCGCAATAAGCTTCGATGCCGTCCAGTACGTGTTTCGCTTCCCGGATCACAATCTGGCCTTCACGGATCGTGAAGTGCGATTTGATCTCGGTAATATACTGGTTGTCAGGTTGAATGTCCGGTTGCGTGTCGGAGTTGATTTTTAGCAAAGTAAGGTCGGCACCGAGGTGGTTCATCAGTACAAACACCTCGCGGAGGATATTGTTTTCCTCGTATTCGAACTGGGTGGCATACACCACTTTCTTGAACTTCGTTGGTTCGGTTTGCGGCGGTACTACCAGCACGGGGCAAGGTGAGTTGAGCGCAATATGGGTGGCCGAGCTGCCGATCAGCTTGTCGAGGAAGCCGCCGGTCCCGGTCCGCCCGATCACGATCATATCCGGCACATGGTCGTTAATTGCCTCTTCAATAGCCGATTGCACGGTGCCGATTGTCCAGATGGTTTTCGCATTGTATCCTTCCGCTACCAGGCGGGCCGCATATTCATCGAGCCGTTTATGAAACTCTTGTTCAAGCTCAGAGGTCATTGCCAGAAAATCGGCGCCGCCGATACCGGGCATCACATTACCGGGTGTTACGTTTACATCGGCTATATAAGGCTGATAAGCGTGCAGGATCAGCAGTTCGGTCGCATCTTTTTCGGCGATCAGTTTTGCTGCGGCCAATGCACGCTCGGCATTTTCTGAAAAATCGATGGCAATCAGGATACTTCTCATGTCGGGTTGAGTTATGTTTTGGGTATGGATTGTCCTAACATATCGATTTTAGGAACCTGAACCAAGGATTTTCGTCATCTTTTGGTCAGGATGCGGCCCTGCATGGGCCCCAGACGGCATCCCTGATCCGTTCCGGATGAGATTTAATGCTGAGGTAATCTTGGAGGTTTCAAATTTTGTGCCAAATTGTATCCCGATTAGCCGCTATCAGCCTGTTCCGCACAGGCGACTCTCAGTACATTTTGTATTTGTCCAATGTGTTTACTGAATTGAAGTAAACGATTGTTTGTTTTAGTTTTTCTCTTCTGTTTAGTACAAACATTCACTCTTATTGTTCAAAGCATAAATTAAATTCTGTGTTTTGGGTAAAATGCATTGGTTGTGTTGACAATCATTAATTTGATTTTTTATAAGTTTACCGTTACAAACTAATCTAGGATACCAAATTCCCTGTATGAAGAGCAAGATTACCATTATCAATATCGTGCTGGTTACCATTGCTGCGATAGCCTCCGTTTTAAGTGCCTACGGTCTCCTGCCGTTATCTGATAGTGTGCTCATCGGCCTGCGCTGGCTGGCACTGGCGAGCCTGATCGTGTACGCGATCCTGAAAAAGAACCTCACTACCTCGATCCTGATCTCGATGCTCGTAGGAACGGAGATCGGCTATGATTTCCCGAAAATGGGTACCGAGCTGCACTTCCTGCGGCAGATATTTCTTCAGATGATCAAAACGGTGATCGCACCGCTGCTTTTCGCGACGCTCGTGACGGGTATTGCCGGGCATTCCGACCTGAAACAAGTGGGTCGCATGGGCTGGAAATCGCTCTTGTATTTCGAGGTCGTTACCACATTTGCATTGATCATCGGGCTTGTGTTTGCCAACTGGTTCAAACCGGGCGTCGGTATTGTACCGCCTGAAAGCCTCAACGCAACATTGCCGAAAGTGAACCAGCAAACGTGGCAGGAAATAGTGCTGCATTCATTCCCGGAGAACGTTGCCAAATCCATTTACCACGGGGAAGTGCTGCAAATCGTCGTTTTTAGCGTGCTTTTCGGGATTAGCCTCGCATTGTTGCCTGCCGCGAAGAAGGAGAAATTCGTGCATGGCGTGGAACTGCTGGCAGAGGTTATGTTCAAATTTACCAAAATCATCATGTATTTCGCGCCGATCGGCGTGGGGGCGGCCATTGCCGAAACGGTAGGCCACATGGGGATCGACGTTTTGAAAAACCTCGCATTGTTGCTCGCTACCTTATATTGCGCGCTGATCGTCTTCATCCTGGTAGTATTCGTGCCGGTGGCGATGATCGCCAAGATCCCGGTGATCAAATTCGCGAAAGCCATTTTCGAACCGGTTTCCATTGCATTTGCCACGACCAGTTCGGAATCAGCATTGCCTAAGGCGATGGAGAAAATGGAGAAATTCGGTGTGCCGCGCCAGATTGTATCGTTTGTAATGCCAACGGGTTATAGCTTCAACCTCGATGGTTCAACTTTGTACCTTGCACTCGCTACGGTGTTCGTCGCACAGGCGACGGGTACCGAAATGTCGATCGGGCAGCAATTCACGATGGTATTGTTATTAATGCTCACCAGCAAAGGGGTGGCCGGTATCCCGCGTGCTACTTTGGTGATATTGTTGGGCGCGATCGCTAACTTTGGTATGCCCGAATGGCCGGTATTGCTCATCATGGGGATCGACGAGCTGATGGATATGGCGCGCACGTCGGTGAATGTGACCGGTAACTGTCTGGCAACTGCCGTTATAGCCCGTTGGGAAGGGGAGCTCGATGATGAGAAAATGCACAATTCGGACAAGGTTGTGGAAGAGCCCGCAGCTACCGAAGTCTAATCCAGTCATTTTCATAGTAAATTTTTATGTTGACCCTTTACGGAATCCCGAATTGCGATACCATTAAAAAAGCCCGCACCTGGCTCGACAAAAACAAGGTGGCCTACCAGTTCTACGATTACCGAAAAGACGGGATCAGTCCGGAAAAAGTAAGCAGCTGGTTCAGCGAATTCCCGTGGGATAAGGTTCTGAACAAGGCTTCCACCACCTGGAAAGAGCTAAGCGACGAAGAAAAAGCGAAAGTAACCGACGCGAAATCCGCCGCTAAACTGCTCTCCTCGAATCCTACGGCCATTAAGCGGCCGGTGATCGAAGACGAAAACGGCAAGGCCCTGACGCTGGGCTATAATGAAAAAATCTACGAGGAAACCTACCTTAAATAGGTTTCACACAAACGATCACGACTTTCGACTGATCGGAGAGGGTGGTGGCGAACAGGTAATGGTCGCCACCATCTTTGATTTTCCACTTCTTCCTTAATTCTTCGGGCTTTGCGGGGAAATTGCGGGTGGTGATGTTCGCTTTATCTGCTGGAATATGCTGTACAATCTCCCGGATATCGGGCTTGCAGACGGCCACGATCTTGAAACTGCGGCCGGGGAATGCGCCGACATATTCTTCCGAAGTATATAGCTGGCTGTGCATGGCCAGTTTCTGCACATCAAATCGCGCGCAAAGCGTTTTGAATGCACCCGCTTTCAGCACCGCGGCGTGTGGTTCATACAAATAGCCCAGTGGCTTCGAATAACCTACCAATGCACTCCGCTCTTCTTCGCGGTCGAAATCGAGTTGATGAACGGGCTGTCCGGCAGCGTCGATGATGCGGACTTTGATTTTGAAATCCTGCTCCGGCATTTCGCGATCTAGTAAGAAAAGCAGCTCCTTACACTCCTGTTCATAACCCATTACGTGCACCTCTTTCAATTTTTGGAGCTCTTTGGATGCCAGGTCGATGTCGAGCAGGGGGGAGGTTTTGATTAAAATGTTTGGGGCTGCGTTTAAAAGTAGTGCTGCGTTTCCAGCAACATCGGGTGTGCAATCGGCCAGCCGCACTACTTTTTCTTTGTTGGCGTCGCGGCGGGCAGGGTCGGCATAGAGCCAGTCGGCGGTGAGGCCGTTCTGTAATGCGGCCAGCGATTCTGCTGCGTGTACGTGTATGCGTGTGGCGCCCAGCTGCGCGAAGTTGTACGCGGCCGTGGATGCGACCTGGGGCTGTTGCTCGAAATAGTGGGTTTCGGCAAAGCTGCGGCCCATGTAGTAGCAATCGATACCCATGCCTCCGGTGATGTCGATCAGCGTTTCACCGGAAACGATGCCTGCCTTGTAATGCGCCGTAGCTTCCGATGAGCATTGTTCCACCGATAGGGCAGGCGGGAATATCAGGTTTTCGTTGGCCGACCATTCCGGTAGTTTTTTCAGCGCTTTCTGTCGCGACTGAATTTGGGCGGCAAGCTTTTTCACATCCACTCCCCTGAACTTGCCGGCTTTCAGGATCAGCTCGCCGGGATTATCGTGCAGATGCTCGCGGATAAATGCGATCTCGGTTTCCGTTAATCCATTGTGTGCATTGCCTTCCGCAGCCATTTCATGCCCTTTGCTCATTTGTTCAATTAGTTCGAAGCCCGAAAGTACATCTTTTTTACCCAGCGGCGGTAATAGCGGTTCCCCGGTGACGGATTTTGAAATATTATTAGAATGATAACAATTGCTAATCTTCTGCTATCGATTGATTATCAATAAAATGGCCTGCATGTGTCCGTAATACAGTTTCTTTGCAAGTAGGACTAACCAAATGAAAATTATAACTTCACAGCCAAATCCTAAATTTCCTGTTAAAACCTTTATTTATCATGAGAATTAAGACCTTTGAAGAGTACAAGGTTGCTTACCAACAAAGTGTAGACGATCCCGAAGGTTTCTGGGCGGAGGTAGCCCAACAATTTCAATGGCGTAAACCGTGGAAGAAAGTGCTTAGCTGGGACTTTCAGGAAGCGCGTACAAAATGGTTCGAAGGCGGTGTGATGAACATCACCGAGAACGCTCTCGACCGTCACCTGGCCGAACGCGGCGACCAGCCTGCGATTATCTGGGAGCCTAACAATCCCGAAGATCAGGCGGTGACGCTTACCTACCATGTATTGTTTGAACAAGTTTGCCGTTTTGCCAACGTGCTCAAGAAGCACGGTGTAAAAAAGGGCGACCGCATTTGCATATACCTGCCGATGGTACCCGAACTGGCGGTTGCCGTGCTCGCCTGTGCACGCATTGGCGCGGTGCATTCGGTGGTTTTCGGTGGTTTTTCCGCCAAATCGATCGCCGACCGCATTAATGACGCCGAATGTTCGATGGTAATCACTTCCGACGGTGCATTCCGCGGATCGAAAGTGATTCCGATGAAGGATACCGTGGACGAGGCATTGGTACAATGCTCGACGGTGCAGAAAGTGATCGTGCTCACCCGTACCCGCACCCCGGTGCATATGCTGAAAGGCCGCGACCTGTGGTGGGAAGACGAAATGAAACAAGTAAACTCGGTATGCCCCGCCGAGCCGATGGATGCCGAGGACATGCTGTTCATCCTTTATACTTCGGGCTCAACCGGTAAGCCGAAAGGCGTAGTGCATACCTGCGGTGGTTACATGGTGTACGCGACCTACACATTTGCGAATGTGTTCCAGTACGAGCCGGGCGAGGTACATTTCTGTACTGCGGATATTGGCTGGATCACCGGTCACAGCTACATCGTGTATGGGCCGCTTTGCTATGGCGCTACTTCCGTGGTATTCGAAGGCGTCCCTACTTACCCGGACGCAAGTCGTTTCTGGAAAATCGTTGAAAGACATAAAGTTAACATCCTTTACACGGCACCAACCGCCATTCGTTCGCTGATGGGCTTTGGTTTGGATTATGTAAAAGGGCATGATTTCTCTTCATTGAAAAAACTGGGTTCCGTAGGCGAGCCGATCAACGAAGAAGCGTGGCATTGGTACAAGACCAATATCGGCGGCGATCACTGCCCGCTGGTAGATACCTGGTGGCAGACCGAAAACGGCGGTATCATGATCTCACCGCTGGCAGGCGTCACACCGGAGAAGCCGACATTCGCGACATTGCCTTTGCCAGGGATCCAGCCGGTGTTGGTGGATGAAAGCGGTAATGAAATCGAAGGAAACGGCGTGAGCGGTAACCTTTGTATCAAATTCCCTTGGCCGGGTATTATCCGCACCACCTACGGCGATCATGAGCGCTGTCGCCAGACTTATTTCTCGACTTACCCCGGAAAGTATTTCACCGGCGATGGCTGTTTGCGCGATGAGGACGGCTACTACCGCATTACCGGCCGCGTCGACGACGTGTTGAACGTGTCAGGTCACCGTATCGGTACCGCCGAAGTGGAAAATGCGATCAATATGCACCTGGGTGTGGTGGAGTCAGCCGTAGTAGGTTACCCGCACGACATCAAAGGCCAGGGTATTTATGCGTTTGTTATTGCCGAGCAGACCTCGGAGGATCCCGATATGTTCCGCAAGGACATCGCGGTGACTGTTTCCCGCATTATTGGCCCTATTGCCAAGCCCGACAAAATCCAGTTTGTATCCGGTCTGCCCAAAACGCGTTCAGGCAAAATCATGCGCCGGATTCTGAGGAAAATCTCGGAAGGCGATGTGAGCAACTTAGGAGATACCTCCACATTGCTTGATCCTGCCGTTGTGGAGGAGATCAAGGCAGGGAAGTTGTAATTTTTGATATTGATTTGTGATAGGAGGCCCCGCCGGGGCCTCCTACGTTTCAAAAGGGGCCAAGCCCCTTTTGAAACAAACATTATTTGATTTTAACCGAACTCACTTTATCGGCAGCGCAACCACACCCTTTGGCACATCCGCCGCTGTTGCGCCGGTCGAATGCTTTCCAAATCCGCCAGCCCATGTAACCCGCCGCGATCAGAAATAATGCCCAAATGATGATTTGCTGCTCCATAGTTCTTTAACCGCATTTTACTGCCAATTGTTCCGCTGTGCCAGCCTGAATGCGTGCTGGTAATGGTGCTCGCTGTGCCATGCATAATTGGCGATCACCTCGTCGAGACGGAACGACTTTTGTGAACCGGGGTGGAAATAGGTACGTCCCAGGTCATTCTCATCCAGGGAATTCAGGAGCAATACCCAGCGTAAATGCACGTAACGCAGCAATTGCAGCGACAATTCGACTTGCGCAGTTTTGGCGTCCGGCAATTCGGCCCACAATTGTTCCTCGTAAGGTCTGATCGTTGGGTTATGCTCCGTCAAAGCCAGCCTGCAACGGGTATAGGCATTAATATGGCTGTCGGCCACGTGGTGGATCAGCTGGCGCACCGTCCAACCGCCGGGACGATAAGGGGTATCCAGGCGATGATCGTCCCAATTGCCCAGCAGATTGATAAACTTTGATGGCAATGCGCTGATAATCTGGATATTCGATTTGATCTCGGAAGGCGTGTAGCTTTCCTGGGATTGAAATTCGCCGATAGGGTATTTGAGTTCGTGCAAGTCCATGGTGCGGTACTAATTATGACCGGGTCGCCGGTGCGATGAGTGAATGATTGAATGACCGAATGATTGATGGGGCATTTATGGTCATTAGTAGTCATTTATAGTCAGGTAGTCATTTGTAGTCAGGTGTGGTTTCGATTTTGAATGCTAATCATGACTACTACTAATGACAATAAATGACTACTAATGACTAATCATGACTACTAATGACTATTAATGACCACTAATGACAACAAATGACTCCTTGACTTCCTGACCTTTAATCGTTCAGAAATTTTCGCTTATGACCTGAACGAGTTCCGGATGTGCTCCGGGGGCCGCTGCGATAATGTCGCCTCCGAAAAGGTAGTTGTCGCCGCCGCTGAAGTCCGTCACGATGCCGCCAGCTTCTTTGATGAGCAACGTTCCCGCCGCCATATCCCAGGAGTTCAGGTTGTATTCGTAAAAACCGTCGAAACGGCCCGCTGCCACATACGCCAGATCTACTGCCGCTGCGCCCATCCGGCGAATGCCGTGCGTCCTTTGCATGAGCAGTTCGAGAATATACATATAGCGTTTCTGCTTCTCGAAGCGGTAATAGGGGAAGCCGGTTGCCACCAGAGCATCGGCCAGTTGAGGTACCGTCGATATTTTGATATTCTTTCCATTGCACCAAGCGCCTCCGCCCTGCCAGCCGTAGAACATTTCGTTCAGGCTCGGTTCGTGGATCACGCCCAGGAGCAGCTCCTTTCCGCGCGCGAGGCCTACACTCACGCAATACACAGGAATGCCATGGATGAAGTTGGTGGTACCGTCGAGCGGATCGATGATCCAGTTCAATGCGTCGGGGTCGGGTTCCTGGCCGGTGGTACCTTCTTCAGTAATGAAACTGGCTTCCGGCAAGACTTCCTTCAAGCCTGCTACGAGCAGTTTTTCAGCTTCCTTGTCGACATAGGAAACGAGGTTGTTGAGGTCTTTGTACTCGATTTTGTCACGAGAAAAAAGGGCAGCTTCCTGCTGGATAAATGAGGACGCCTGCCTTACTATTTCAATGGTTTTTTGTGTCAGCAACTCCAGATCCATACGCAATTTCCTTTTGGGGAATTTTTGAAAGTGAATTGTTAATATAGTAAACCCTGATGATCAGCATCGCCAGGATAGGGATTAACACCAGATTATGCTTTGCGAGGTTACCCGTTGCGCAAAGTAAGAGGAATGCATAAAAAATCAACAGAAATTGAAACCAGCTTGGTTTCCGCTTTTTCGAAAGCGAGAAAATGAGCGGCATCCACAACGGAAATGCCCAGAGTACATCGTAATTCCAGCTGGTAACGCCGTGGTTGGTACCAAACCATAACAGTAAGAGAATCCACCCGGCAATGCCCGCAATGCCGAAAAGCACTTTATCGAACACAAAATTGACGCGTTCGGTGCGGATTTGCCAGTAGGTGAATGCTAATGTCAGGATCGCCAGCGACCAGAAAACGACGGTGGGCGTGATCGGACTCACCGGGGGAGGCGGACTGGCGGTGAATATGGGTCTGGTTGCGGATACCAATGGCGCAATGCCGGTAGCGGTTTTTACTTTCGCGTCGGCAAATGCCGTAGCGAGATTATCGGGCAGGAAAGTGGCTTGCTCGGGTGTCGCGATTTCGTCCGAAGGAGCGCCTATCGCCAGGTCCATTCCGAAGTCGGCCCAGGGATTTTGCTTGAATGCGTACAGGTCGATCCACTGGCGGAAGCTCCGTTTTTCTTTGGTGTAACCATTGTAAATCAGGCTATCGCCGACGGCCGCCTTCAATGCGACGGTCATGCGGGTGGCGCAGTTGTCGTAAAAGAACTTGTACTGATATTCCCGGTTCTCGGGCAGGTAGTTGTTTTCGAGAAAGTTGTAAAGCCTTTGTTTTTGGGGAATTGAAAGATTCAAAACCTGCTCGGAAATGGAGCGGTTTTCTTCCTGATAATGTGCGATCTGATAGGAGAGTGGAGAAACCGAAAGGCTGTACGGCAACGTTCCTCTTAGAAACTTAATGTAAAAATTCCCCTCCTGAAAACTGAATGTACCATAGTTGAATGCGCGGTCGACGCCCGTCATGGGATCGTAAACCCACAGTACGCTATGCCCGAAGCCGGAATAGAGCTCCTGTCCGGGAGCCACCGTAACCAGACTGATTTTTGCCGAAGGACTCAAAATGCCAAACTGCGCCCGGGAAACGACCGGCATGACTAGCCAGACAAGGCAGATTAATAGGGCTAATCTTAAATGTTTAATCCTCATCTTCGTCGTTCGATTTTCTCTTTTCGTCGGCTTTCCCAGCCACTACAATCACTATTTCACCTTTTACAGGTTTGTCGCCAAAATGCGCGATGACCTCCGTCACGGTCCCGCGCACGTTTTCTTCAAACATTTTACTCAGTTCCCTCGAAACACAAACCTGCCTGTCGGCACCGAAATGCTCGGAGAACTGCTGCAAGGCTTTCACCAGCCGGTGCGGTGATTCGTAAAAAATCATTGTCCGTTCTTCGTTAGCGAGGTTTTGCAGCCGTGTTTGACGGCCCTTTTTGTGCGGTAAGAAGCCTTCGAATGTAAACCGGTCGCTTGGCAGGCCGGAATTGACCAGCGCAGGCACGAAAGCGGTGGGCCCGGGCAGGCATTCCACGGGTACGCCCTCACGTATGCAGGCCCGCACGAGCAGGAAGCCCGGGTCGGAAACGGCCGGCGTACCGGCGTCGGACACCAGCGCCATCGTCTCGCCTTTGCGGATGCGCTCGACTACGCGCGCGACGGTCTGGTGCTCGTTGTGAATGTGGTAACTCTGTAATGGCTTCGAAATACCGAGGTGTTTGAGCAGGTTCCCCGATGTACGGGTGTCTTCCGCCAGGACCGCATCAACGCTTTTCAGCACGTTGATAGCCCTTAATGTAATGTCTTCGAGGTTGCCGATCGGCGTGGGTACTATGTAAAGTTTCATGCGTTGTAAATCCGGTCGATCGCCGCAGCCAGTTTGTGGTCTTTTTCGGTTACGGTGTCGCCGGCATCGTGGGTATTCAATTCAAAACTGACCTTGTTGTACATATTCGTCCAGTAGGGATGATGATCCATTTCGTTCACAACATCGGCCACTTTGGTCATAAAGGCAAAAGCCGCGCGGAAATCCTTGAATGAAAAGCTCTTTTTGAGTTTGTTATCTTCTTCCTGCCACATGGTTTTCGGTGTTTTATTGAATTGGTTTTGCCAAAATACTTATGCCAGGGCTTGCCGCATCGCTGGCGGCAGGCTGGATTTCTGCACCCGAATATAAGGTTATTCTTCGTGAAATTGTACGCCGACTTAGCCCTTTCAAGACCGATCGAGTATATTTGAACTTTGACCGGGGTTAAAAGCTTTAGAGAATATACGTGCCGGTTGGGCATGTCGGCCAGAGGCCTCTGAATAGTAAGCACGAAGTATGAGCTTCGCGCTATTGCATTATAAATTTAAGATAGCTTTCATTCAAGAAGGCAAACATTATGAAAGTAGAACTAGTCCGCGTAGATGACGCCTTCCATTTCGAAGGCACCGGTTCCTCCGAAGTAAAAGTACATACCGACGGCTCGCCTGAAATCGGCGGCCAGAACCTCGGCGTGAGGCCGATGGAGCTGTTGCTGATGGGCCTCGCAAGTTGCAGCGCCATCGATGTGGTGCTCATTCTCAAAAAGCAGCGCCAGGAAATCACCGATTTCCGCATCGTGGCCGATGGTGACCGCGAGCAGGAGCCGGACACTCAGCGCAAGCCGTTCCGTAAAATCCATTTGACATTCAAATTCGCGGGTGTGAACCTCGATGAGGCCAAGATCCAGCGTGCGATCGGACTTTCGATGGAGAAATATTGCTCCGCAACCGCTCAGCTGGAAGCACTGGCGACTATTACCTATGACGTTGAAATCGCCTCAGTTTAAATAATATGCAACAATACCACGACCTGCTGCGCCATATTCTGAAAGAGGGCGTCAGGAAAACCGATCGGACCGGCACCGGCACGATCAGCGTGTTCGGCTACCAGATGCGTTTCGACCTCAGAAAAGGCTTTCCATTGGTAACGACCAAGAAGGTGCATACCAAATCGATCATCCACGAGCTGTTGTGGTTTTTGCAGGGCGATACCAATATCGGTTACCTGAAAGAGCACGGCGTGTCGATCTGGGACGAATGGGCTGATGAAAACGGCGACCTCGGACCGGTTTACGGCAAGCAATGGCGGAGCTGGCAAGGTGCCGATGGCAAATCGGTGGATCAGTTACAGGAGGTTTTGAAGCAACTCAAAAACTCGCCTGACTCGCGCCGCATTATCGTTTCGGCATGGAACCCTTCGGAACTACCGCAAATGAAGCTGCATCCATGTCACGCATTGTTCCAGTTTTATGTGGCACCGCCCGACACCGAGGCTGGTGAAACGAAAGGCAAACTCTCGTGTCAGCTGTATCAACGCAGCGCGGATGTGTTCCTGGGCGTGCCGTTCAATATCGCGAGCTATGCATTGCTAACGATGATGATCGCCCGTGAATGCGACCTCGATCTGGGCGATTTCGTCTGGACAGGAGGCGATACCCACATTTACCTTAACCATCTGGAGCAGGTGGAAACGCAGCTGAGCCGCGAGCCGCGCGCATTGCCGCAGATGATCCTGAACCCGGTGGTGAAAAACGTGCTGGACTTCAAATTCGAGGATTTCGAGCTCGTGAACTACAACCCGTGGCCGGGTATCAAGGCTCCGGTAGCGGTGTAATATTCGTCGCGGGATGAGCATTCAATACATATTAGAGATCGTCGGGACATTCGCATTCGCGATTTCCGGCGCATTGGCTGTGAAGGATCAGAAGCACCAGGATTGGTTTGGTGCGAGCTTCACAGCCTTTATTTCTTCCATTGGTGGCGGTACGCTGCGCGATGTGCTGCTGGACAGCTACCCGCTGGTGTGGATCAGTGATATCACGATCATCCACGCCATTATCCTGGGCATTTTAGTTACATTTATTTTTTACAAATTCCTGCTAAGGCTCAGGAAAACGCTTTTCCTCTTCGATACTTTCGGGATTGCGCTGTTTACTTTGGTAGGGACCGAAAAGGCATTGCATTTGGGCGTAAGGCCGGAAATTGCCGTAATTATGGGCGTTTTTACGGCCACGATGGGTGGGGTGATCCGGGATGTGATGACGAACGAAATCCCGATTATTTACCGGAAGGAAGTGTATGCAACCGCGTGCTTTACGGGCGCATGCGTGTACCTGATCCTCGACAAGATCGGCATTGAACGAAATACCACATTTATTTTGTCGGCCATCGTCATCATTGTTATCCGTATTTTGGCGGTGCGCAACGGATGGAGCGTTCCCCGATTTTTTAGGTAAAAAAGAGACCGCCGGAGATGATCCGGCGGTCTCTGCATTCTAGCAATATTGTCTTATTTCTTCTTCTTTTTAACGGTCGAAACGGCTTCTTTCACCGGTGCGGCTTTGGCCTGCATATCGGCGATAGCCTTTTCAACTTGCGGCTTGTAGAAGTTGTAGGCACCGTCAGGAGCGGCTGCGCCTACTGTCAACGCTTTTTGTGCCACGGGGATCGCTTCGGCAGTTTTGCCCAGTTTGTTCAAAATCTGCGCTTTGGTCCACAATGCACCGAATGATTCTTTTAAGCCAATGGCCTTATCGGCCAGGGAAAGCGCTACCTGCAAATCCTTGCCTTTTGAAAGCATATAAGCAGCGGTGCTTTGCAATGTAGCTACGTCCTCGGGCTTCTCGGCAACGGCTTTGTTCAAAGCGGTCATGGTGAGCGACTCGGTACTTACCGCAAGAGGGACAGGTACAGTCACCGACGACCATGAGAGGTTCAGCAATGCGGTGCTGTCGGTTACCGGCTCGATTTCGATTTTGAATGCTTCATTGTATTCGCTCGAAGTAGGGACAACCATTGTACGCGCTACATCTTCCGATTCTTTATAGTTATCGGTACCGCCCTGCTCATAGTTTTTATTCAAAATAACCGTCCACGCAGCGCCATTAGGGATGGAGAACAACGCATATTTTCCCGCAGGGACCTTTTTGCCGCCGAATGTAAACTCGGTGCTGGATTCGAAAACGGTGGCCATGTTGGCACCGGTGCGCCAGATCTGGTCGTAAGGAGCGAGCGCGGAGCCATCGGCGAATACCTTGCGGCCTTTAATGAACGGACGGGAATATTTAACGGTGAAATCGGTTACACCTACGGTTTGCATTACGGTGGCTGCGGGGCTGGGTGCCGGCACGCGCTGTGCCATTGCACTGGACGCCATGAGGGCAGCGAGGGACATGGATAATAGATACTTTTTCATTGATTGAATAAGGTGGTTTATTGCTTTCAGTGTTAAACTTGTGGTGAAATTAGAACGAAAAAACCAGATAGTCTAAATGAATAGGGACAGTTTGCTCGCATTGCTCGCATCGTACGAACCGGAGCAGGGCTTAGAGGCTGAAATGCACAGTGATACGGTCGATTTTGTGAAACAGCATCCCGATTGTTTCGAACGCAGTTTGCTGACCGGGCACGTTACGGCTTCCGGTTGGGTGCTTTCGCCGGGGAAAGATGCGGTACTCCTCATGCACCACCGCAAGCTCGATCGCTGGTTCCAGCCGGGCGGCCATTGTGACGGCGATCCCGACGTACGCGAAGTGGCGATGAAAGAGGTAATGGAAGAAACCGGTATCACCGATCTGCTGGCATTGAAAGACGGGATTTTCGACGTCGACGTGCATTTAATTCCTGCCAACAAAGACACCCCCGAGCATTACCACTACGATATCCGCTTCGCATTCAAAGCAGTGGAAGGGCAGGAGATTGTATTAAACAGCGAATCCAAAGACGTGCAATGGGTGCCTGTCTCCGAGGTACAGCATTCGAACGACTCCGAGTCGATTATGCGGATGGTCAGAAAAACTAGCGCTTTATAAATTTCAGCGTTCTTTCCAGGTTGTCCACTTTGAGCCGGACCAGGTATAGGCCGGATGCCAGCTGGCCGGTTGCAATGGTATGTTTGCCGGTAAGGCGTGTCGCTGCTGCATGCATGGTTGCGCCATTTGCTGCGTACACGCTCACATGGGCCGTTTTGCCGATCAATGTTTGAGGAATGGAAAGCGTTACCTCATCCTGTGCCGGATTGGGTGAAAGAATGACAGAACTCAGGAGCTGGCCTTCGGTCCCCAGCGGGGAAAATTCGTTTTGGGCGATTTCCTGTGCTTTGATCAGGTTTGGTACACCGTAGCCCAGGATATTGTCGGGGGTTGCTGCCAGGTGCCCCGATTTTTTTAGTACATAAATAACCTGCTGCGCCGTCAGATTCGGAAATGCCTGCCAGAGAATAGCGGCAACCCCGGCGATTTGCGGAGCTGAAAATGAAGTGCCATAGCCGCTGGAAGCGCCACCGTTCAGATCTCCGATGGTAGCTCCCGCACCCACCGCCGCAACGTCGGGTTTTCGCACGCCTGCGGAGTTGGGCCCCACGGAACTCAACGAGGCATAGCTGCGATCATAGTTCGTCGCCCCGACGGTCAGTACCGAATCCACATCAGCTGGTGCTCCGATGTAGCGCCAGCTGTTGTTTCCGTCATTACCAGCCGAATTTACGACCAGAATGCCCTTACGTGTGGCGTAACGAGCAGCGCGGCTCACAATCGTCGTTTTGCCATCCATGTCCTTGTAGGTATGGTTATAGGCCGGGGAGTCGAACTCGTCCTCGAATGTGGTATAGCCAAGAGAGGAGTTGATCACGTCCGCACCGAGGCTGTCGGCGCGTTCGGCGGCCATGAGCCAGGTGATTTCTTCATAGGGCGATTCGCCTGCGTTATTTTCTGTTACATACAATGCAAATGAGGCTTTGAATGCGGTGCCTACCAAAGTGCCGGGCAGGTAAGCGGCGATGGTCGACATGACATTCAGGCCGTGGAAGCCGTCGTTGTAGATATTCCCGTCACGGGCAACGAAATCGTGGGTGTCGATAATGCGTTTTTCGTCACGCAGCTGTTTGAAATAGGCTACTTCATCAGCTTTGGCAAAACCATTGTCGAGAATCGCTATGAGCATGTTTTCTCCCTGGAAGCCTTTTTTGTGCATATCAGCCACTTCCATGAGGGCGAGCTGGGTGTTCATTTTACCGTAGTCGATATCGGCGGTTGTGCCGAGCTTCTGATGCGTGGCTGCGGTACGGGCAATGCCGGGCGATTTGGAGGTGATATTAGCCACCGGAAGGTTCAGCTCTATGCCTTTGTAGAATGGCATGGCCTTAATTTGGGCCAGTTGGGCGTCGGATGCCTCGATCAATGCACCATTGAACCAACGGGTAGGGTAGATGACTTTTGCACCTGTCTGGCGTATGAGTGAAAGATGGATTTGTTCTACCGGCAGGTCATTTTCCGTGATGGGGATATTCTGCTTTTTGCGGCGGTCGACAGCGCGTGGCGACAGGAATTCGGTAGGTTTATCCAGAGAATAGGTCCCCTCGGATTTTTGTTTAAACAACACCAGGTATCTCGGATAGCTCTGTGCGAAAACGGCAGCCTGGACTATAACGAATGCAAATGCGGTAAGCAGTAAAGTTTTTTTCATGGACACGGTTTTTTGAAAGCAACGTTCATTGCTTCTTTTTCCATATACTTCCCCAAAGGCAAAATTGTGGCGGTTATCCTGTGGTTAGGCTACTTTTCCGCCCGGTATGTCCCGGCCGCCGAGGTGGTCGCATTCGAGCAATGCTTTGATGCCGGGGAAAGGTACGACGGTTTTGAGATAACCATAATTATCCGCCAATGTAATGGTGCGGTTGTTATCGCCCATCGAAATGTCGATATCGGCCATACCGAATTGACAAGGGTGCTCGTAGCCCGAAGCATGGGTGATTTCGATGATCTCCTTTGCCAGGGTTTTCATGTAGTTGTTGAACCGCTCGCTTTTCAGTGCCGGGTCGATGCCCGATTCCAGCCATTTGTTGTTGGTGGCAATACCGGTAGGGCAGCGGTTGGTGTGGCAGCTCTGAGCCTGAATGCAGCCGATCGAAAGCATGGCCTCGCGGGCTACGTTAATGATGTCGGCGCCCATCGCAAAGGCCATTACGGCCTGCGCAGGCAAGCCAAGTTTGCCCGAAGCGATGAAGGTAATTTTGTCGTTGAGATTATGTTTCTGGAATATTTTATAAACCGTGCTGAATGCAAAAACGAGTGGCAACGACACGTGGTCTGCAAATGACGGAGGGGCCGCGCCGGTACCACCCTCGCCACCGTCAATGGTGATGAAGTCGGGCCCTTTGCCGGTTTCCACCATGAGATCGGCCAACTCTTCCCACATTTCCGTTTTTCCCACGGCCGATTTAATGCCTACGGGCAAACCAGTTTCGGCAGCCATTGCTTCGATGAAGTCGATCATTTCACGCACATTCGAGAACGCGCTGTGGTAAGGCGGCGAAACAACGTCCTTCCCGATCGGTACTCCGCGGATTTCAGCGATTTCGGCCGTGATTTTGCTGGCCGGAAGCACGCCGCCTTTGCCTGGCTTGGCGCCTTGCGAGAGTTTCAGCTCGATCATCCGCACACTCGGGTTATTCTGCATCAGGTTTACGAGCTTTTCCATTACAAAGTTACCCTCTTCGTCGCGCACGCCGAAGTACGAGGTTCCCATATTGAAAACCACATCCGCTCCATATTTATGGTAAGGGGAAAGTCCGCCCTCGCCAGTATTATGGTAGTTGCCGAATTTGAAAGACCCTTTGTTTAATGACTCAATCGCCCGGGCAGAAAGGGACCCGTAACTCATCGCGCTCACGTTTACGACCGAGCGCGGGCGGTACGGCCGCTTGCGTTGGTGGTATGCGCCAATGACCTTAGCGCTCGGAATGGTGTAATGATGCGGATCGTTGCCGTTTTTGACGTGGTGGCTGTGCGTCGAATCCACGCGATAGGGCAACATGGAGGGCTTGATGAGCACATAACCCGCTTCCTGCATATTCTGGTCGGTGCCGAAGCCCTGGTAGTTGTTCTCCTTTTTGGAAGAAGCATAAATCCAGGAGCGCTGCCGGCGGTTGAACGGCAGCTCCTCCCGGTTGTTGGCGACAATGTACTGGCGCAGCTCCGGCCCGATCGTCTCGATCATGTACCGGAAATGCCCTACCAGCGGAAAGTTATGCTGAATGGTGTGCCTCTTTTGCAATACATCCCGGAGGGCGATAATGATGGCAATGGCCAGAATGATATAAAGCCAAACAGGCACCGATGCCAGGAACGACCAGACAGTTTCCATAAACAATTCCAGATGGTGAATATTCTAAACTTCTTCCCAGGTGGTGACCTTTGCGAGGTCTTTCCAGTAGCCTGGGTAGGATTTTACGACTACGCCCGGCTCTTCGATCAGGATCTCGCTCACCATACCCACCGGCGCGAACGCCATCGCCATACGGTGATCGTCGTAGGTGTGAATGGACGGTACCGGGTCAGTCGGGATGTCGGTAAGGGTTGTAACTTCGTATAAATGATCCTTTTCAATTTCATTCAACTCCGCACCGAGTTTTTTGAGCTCCTGCTGCAATGCAAACACACGGTCGGTTTCCTTGATTTTAAGGCTTTCGATGCCGGTAAGCGACAGGCGGATCTTTTTAATGGCAGCAACAACCGCTACGGTCTGGGCCAAATCAGGGCAATTGGTGAAATCCCAGCCGAGGGATGCTTTCGCAGGGATCTTGGTCAAAAGCACACCACGGTCGGTGAAAACGCTTTCCACGCCCAGGTGGCGCATAATGTCGACAATGGCGCTGTCGCCTTGCAGTGAGTTTTTCTTCAATCCCAGCAATTCCACTTCCGCCTCCTGGGCCAGTGCTACAATGCTGTACCAGTAGCTCGCACCCGACCAGTCGGATTCGATCGCGTAAGGTTTGGGCTGGTATTTGAATGGGGGGATAGTCAAAATATTATGTTCCCAGTCGGCGATGTATTCGATACCGAAATGCGCCATCTGGTTCAAAGTCATTTCAATGTAGGGTCTTGAACCAACTTCTCCTTCGAGTTTGATTTTCAAACCGGCAGGTAATTGCGGTGCGATCATCAGCAATGCCGAAATGTACTGGCTGCTCACGTCGCCGCGCATGGTCAGTTCATTGTTTCCCGAATAGTTGAACCCATTCAGCTGGAGCGGCGGGTAGCCTTCCACTTTTTCGTAGGTAATATCCGCCCCGAGCTTGCGCAACGCATCCACCAGTATCCCGATCGGGCGCTCGCACATACGAGGCGTTCCGGTCATGGTTTTTTTCTGGTTAGTCACTGCGAAATAGGCTGTCAGAAAGCGCATCGTCGTTCCTGCGTCGATCACGTCCGCCACAGCGTCGTTGGAATTAAGCAGGCGAAGCATGGTTTGCGAGTCGCGGGCTTCGGAAATGTTGGTTAGCTCCGATTGGAAGCCGGTGAGCGCATTGATGATCAGCGCGCGGTTACATTCACTTTTGGATGCGGCAAGCTGTATTTCAGCACGTATGGGTTGTTGGGGGGGATGAACGAGAATGGATTTCACTTTTAAATATTCAGATTTAGAGAACAAGGCCTGTTCGCCTTCAATTTTAATATCAGCAATTAATAAGTTTCAAGCACTTTCAGCTTATTCCTGGAATTGATTTTCAGGGAAGCAAATGTGAATTTATAACAAATATACCCCGCAGCCATAAGCGAACCGCCAATGACCAGTGTAGATGTATCGGTCGTGTAACGTTTGTTATCGACGCCTTTGTTGAAGAAATCAGCCCCGATGAAGATCAAACCGGCCAGCGGAAGCAGTGGAGCAGCCTGTGAAACGAAGGGTATTCTTCTGGAAACTTTCATCAGGCGAATGTCTTCGAGCAATATGCGCTGGTAATCCATCCGGCCAACGGCTTCATTGACTACCCCGATGGTAAATGCGGAGTCGTCCACCGAGGCTATCGTTTCGTTGAAGCGTATTGTTTCGTTTTTCATCCGGAATCTGATATTGTCTCCCGGAAAGAAACGGTACCGATGGAAACCGCCGATAACGGGCGAGGCGTCGAGTACCAGATATTTTTGTCCCGGCGTGGCAATTACCCGGCTGCTGCTGCCCTGTTTCAGAAAGAGTTCTTCGCTGGAAAGGGTTTTTTTAGGGTCATAATGGTCTTGCGACCATGCTTTGATATTCCCCAGGAACAGCAAAACGACAATGGGAAGGAGTTGTCTCATAGTACTAAAAGAATGGTTCAAATATAGGGAATCATTCTCTTAAACGGGCACAACTGTTGCATTGTTGCTCATTAAAAACGGGTTAAACTAGTCGTCCTCAGCCGTTTCTTCCTTCGAAACCTTTACAGATACACCACCGGATACAAGCATCTTCATCACATCCGTCGCTTTGGCGTCAACGGGCGTTACATTCTCGGTGGGGACAATAAAAAGTTCGCCCGAAAGCGAGTAGGAGAGCGGCATATACACCGCTACATGGTCCGCGATTTTGAGATGGCTGAGGTCCGTCTGGGTGATAAAACCGATCTTTTTGATAGCAGTATCCTTATACATCGTCACCAGTACCGGCTGATTGAACTTCTTTTTATCCCCTACAAATGCAAGAATAAGGTCTTTGATGGAGTAGTAGATCAAACTCACCAGCGGAATGCGCCGCATAATGCTTTCGGTGAATTTGAAAAACGACTGCGGGACGATCGTCGAGAAGAGGAAACCAAGCAGGATAATGCCGAAAATGATGATAAGTACACCAAGGCCGGGGAGGTAAAGCGTTTGCTGGTTCGAAATGTTTACTTCAATGGGGAGGATGTTGTCGAGGTATTCGACGCCCGACCAGATAATGAGGGCGGTCGCGTAGAGTGGCGCCACCAGCACAAGTCCCCGGATGAAGTAGCTGATGATGCGTTTGAGGAATGAGTTTTTAATTTCCATATTTGCACGCCGGGCGCTGTGCAGGACGCGTTGGCTGGCGGTAGGGCAAAATTAGCAAGAAGTTCATTATTTGACGTATATGTATCAGGCCAGTTATTTAAAACATTTTACTGAGGAAGTTTTTCTGGCAATAGGGTGTTCCCCGGAGGAGGCCCGGCTGGCCTCCGAAGTATTGGTCAGCGCGGATTTGCGGGGTGTGGATTCCCACGGGATCGCCCGTCTGGCAGGTTATGTGAGGCTCTATGATCACGGCCGCCTTAATCCGAAACCGAATGTGACCATCGCCTATGAAACGCCGAGTACGGCCGTGGTGGACGGAGATCGCGGACTGGGATTGGTAGTGGCGCCCAAAGCCATGGAAATTGCGATGGAAAAGGCCGAGAAAGTGGGCTCTGGCTGGGTATCGGTGAGAAACTCGAACCATTTCGGCATTGCAGGCTATCATGCGATGCTTGCATTGCAAAAAGATATGATCGGCTGGACGATGACGAATGCGGCACCGCTCGTTACCCCAACGTTTTCATTGGATAAATTATTAGGTACAAATCCCATTGCGGTAGCAGTGCCCGCATTGACGGAACCTGCCTTTGTGGCAGACTTCGCATCGACGGCCGTTGCCTATGGAAAATTTGAAATATTACAAAGAAAGGGCCTTCCCGCGCCGCTGGGATGGGCACAGGACGCGGATGGTAACCCTACCACCGATTCCAATGCTGTGAAAAGCGGGGGCGGCTTGCTGCCATTGGGCTCCGACCGCGAGCATGGCAGCCACAAAGGCTATGGCCTTGGTGCGATAGTGGATATTTTTTCCGGAGTGCTTTCTGGTGCTAACTTTGGACCTTGGGTGCCGCCGTTTGCTACTGCCGGTTTTATGGGCGTGCAGCAGAGCGTCGGACTCGGTACCGGGCATTTTGTGGGTGCGATGCGTGTGGACGGCTTCCGTCCGGCCGATGAGTTTAAGGCGGATATGGACAAGTGGATCGGTGCATTCCGTAATGCGCGTGCTGTGGATGGCGAAAAGGTGCTTATCCCCGGCGATCCTGAACGTGAAATGGAAGCTGAACGCAGCGTGAATGGTATCCAATTGCTCGAACCGGTAGTTTTGTCACTCGATGAGCTGGCGAAACGTTTCGGCATACCATTTGAAATCAATTTGTAAACAAGAAAAAACAAGAGCCGACGGCCGATCGCCGACGGCCGACAGCTAAAACATATGTCGCGCAATTTTAGAATAGGATTGTTCATCACGATTGCGATCCTCGTCACCACTTTCACTTTCTATTTCTGGCAGATTTTCCGGACGCCGAATTTGCAGGTTGATAAAAAATCGAGCTTCGTGTTGCTCGTGCCTGAAAACGCTACCTATAAAACGGTGCTGGACTCTTTGAACCGTTATGAGGTTATCAATGACCATATTTCATTCCAGTTTCTGGCCAAATTTTTGAAATATACCGAAAAAGTGAAACCAGGCCGGTACGTGATCAAGCCGGAGAGCAACAACTACGAGGTGATCAAAAAGCTCTCATCAGGCAGCCAGGATGCGGTGAAGCTGACATTCAATAATATTCGTCTGAAAGAAGACCTGATCAAGCGCATCGGTTCCCGTTTTGAATTTGGCGAAGACAATTTCCGCAAGGCATTGAACGATCCGGCGGTTTGTAACAAATACGGCCTCGATACATTGACGATCGTGTCGATGTTCCTGCCCAATACTTATGAAATTTACTGGACGACCGGCACCGAGAAGTTCCTCGACCGCATGCACAGCGAGTACAAGAAGTTTTGGACCGACGAGAAGATCGCGAAGGCTAAAGAAATCGGTTTGACGCCCGTACAGGTTTCGATTCTGGCTTCGATTGTGGAAGAAGAGCAGGCTCGCAAAGTGGACGAGCGCCCACGCGTGGCAGGCTTGTATATCAATCGCCTGCACGCCAATATGCCATTGCAAGCCGATCCGACCATCAAATTTGCATTGCAGGATTTTGCGATTAAGCGGATTCTTAACCAGCAGCTGATGATCAAATCGCCTTACAATACCTACATTAATACCGGTTTGCCTCCGGGCCCGATCCGTGTCGCGGATTTCAACTCGCTGGACGCGGTTTTGAATTACGAAAAGCACGATTATACTTATATGTGTGCCAAAGCCGACCTTTCGGGGTATCACGCTTTTGCCACCAATTATACCGACCACCTCAACAATGCACGCCTCTATCAGGCAGAGTTGAACCGGTTGAAAATCATGAAGTAAGGATGTTTGTTCACGAAGTTAAGGGCATCAGGGTGCGGTATGCCGATACCGACCAGATGGGATATGTGTATTACGGAAATTATGCGCGGTACTACGAGATCGGCAGGGTAGAGGCACTGCGCAGCCTGGACTTCCATTATAAAGCGATGGAGGATTCGGGTGTGATGATGCCCGTTTATGAGTGTCATTACAAATATCTGAAACCAGCCCGGTACGACGACGAGCTGAATATTCTGGTCAAAATTGAAGAATTGCCTGGTGTGCGGATCCGGTTTGCCTATGAAATCCGTAATCAGGAACGTGTTTTGCTCAATACCGGGGATACCACATTGGTTTTCCAGCGAATGGATACCGGCAAATTATGCCCGGCGCCCGATAAACTGCTGGAAAAACTGAAACCCTATTTTGAATCAAAGGGATAACACGCGGCCGGTTATGCTTGAAAAACTGCTGATAAACCGCCACATCAAGCGCATTATTATCTGGTTGCAGCAAACGATGCTCTTCCGGGGAACGGTATCGTTGTACGATATTATTCTGAACCTGGTCAATAGTAATAAGAAGCACGAAATCGATCAGCGGGCCTCGGCGGTGGCTTATAGCCTCACATTGGCCGCGTTTCCGGGAATAATCTTCCTCTTTACGCTCATTCCCTACATACCGATCGAAAACCTGGATCAGATGATCTTCGCATTGCTGCGCGACAATATGCCGCGCGGCACGTTCGAGGCCGCAGACCAGACGATTCTTGACATTGTGAGCCGGCCACGTTCGGGTGTGCTCTCACTCGGTTTTATCTTCGCGATGATTGCCTCCACCAACGGTATGATGTCGCTCATGCGGGCGTTCGATATGGTGTATGATGATACAGAAACGCGCGGTTTTCTGGCCATCCGGGGCATCGCGATGATGCTTACGCTGCTGCTTATCGCGGTACTTTTTCTTTCGGTGGTTTTGTTGATCGTCGGGGATGCCGTGATGAATATCGTAGGCGACTGGCACATTATCCGTGATAACTGGCTCATTGCATTGCTTAATATCCTGCGTTATGTGATCAGCTTCGGCTCGCTCATGCTGACGATCTCGATCATCTACCGGTTTGCGCCCTCGCACGGGCGGCAGTTCACGTTCGTGAACGCGGGCTCGGTGATTGCCTCCATTCTCATTCTCGCCGCTACGTACGGGTTCTCCTTTTACCTTTCCCGTTTCAGCTCCTACAACAAGCTCTACGGCTCGATCGGGACCATGATTGCGCTGATGATTTGGATTTACCTGCTTGCATTTGTGATTATTCTGGGTTTTGAAATCAATGCGAGCATCAACCGGGCGCGTGGGCGGCTTACTTCCAAGCGCGCTGTAAAGCGGTGATTTGCCGGATAATAACATTATCGGCATCTCCGGTTTGTTGTTGGTAATTTTGTGGTGCGGTGCCCTTATCCCCCTCCGAATGTACCACCGTAAATGAAGGGACCGCGTGGAGCGCACGACATGACAAACTTGGAAAGACCACTCGTTACAGTTATCCTGACCGCATATAATCAGGAAAAGTACATTGAGGAAGCTTTGACTTCCGTTTTTTACCAGACTTATCCATACATCCAGCTGATCGTCATCGATAATGCGAGCAAAGACAATACGCTGGGTGTGATCGAGAGTTTCAAAGGAAAGGCGCCCGCCTTCCAGGTAATTCGCAACCACCATAACGCAGGACTCTGCCGGGCATTCAACCAGGGCTTAACCATCGCCCAGGGCAAATACGTAATTGATCTTTCCGGCGACGACGTAATGATCGCCGACCGGATCGAAAAGCAGGTGGAGGCTTTCGAAACGCTTTCAGAGGACTACGCTGTGGTGTTTACCAATGCACGGTATATCGGAAAGGCCGGCCAGCAGCTGCATTATCACTACGAAACCGATAACAAGGGCAAGGCAGCCTGCAAGGTGCCGTCGGGCGATGTTTACAAAAATATCCTCGAACGGTATTTCATTTGCACGCCTACCATGATGATGCGGACTGCCGCATTGCAGCAGCTGGGCGGCTATGACGAAACCCTGGCATTTGAGGACTTTGATTTTTGGGTGCGGTCGTCGGTTCGTTTCAAATATTTCTATCTTGACGAAATCCTGACCAAAAAGCGGGTACTGAAAACCTCGCTTTCCACCGGTGTTTACAAAAAAGGGAGCGGAATGTTGCAGTCATACTATGCAGTTTGCAACAAAGCCTATGACCTCAACCGCGATCAGAAAGAGTTCGATCTTTTAGCCGCGCGCATACGTACATTCATACGTAAATGTCTGTACGCACAGGAGTTTGAACTGGCCGTGCGGTTCCGCCGGTTATTGAACTATATTGAGAATCCG
This sequence comes from Dyadobacter fermentans, assembly GCF_019924045.1. GTDB lineage: Bacteria > Bacteroidota > Bacteroidia > Cytophagales > Spirosomataceae > Dyadobacter > Dyadobacter fermentans_A. The sequence continues at coordinate 139,291 of NZ_JAHXBN010000008.1, forward strand.
GGCTTGCAGACAGAGCTTATCGTACTGATGTGCAGGCTGCATTTGCCGGTGAACTTCGCTTACAGATTCTACATCGAAAACTTAAAAAAAATAACACCGCAGGAAGGATTTGCGTTTTGATTTTGTTAGGTCAAAAAGCTAAATTTCCCTTATGCCTGCTGAGTTTGTTAAAATTTATCCCCAAAACCCTGACGAGCGTCGAATCCGTCAGGTAGTGGAATGCCTTCGCGACGGAGGTTTGGTGATTTACCCGACTGATACAGTGTATGGTCTTGGCTGCGACATTTACAATACCCGCGCAGTCGAGAAGATAGCGCGTATCAAAGGTATCAAACCACAGAAAAACGACTTTTCATTTATCTGCTACGACCTGAGCCACATTTCAGACTTCGCGAAAGTGGGGAATACTGCCTTCAAAACGATGAAGAGAGTATTGCCCGGGCCGTATACCTTCATTTTGGAAGCAACCAGTAATGTGCCCAAACTTTTGAATACCAATAAAAAAACGGTTGGAATCAGGGTCCCAGACAACCTTATTCCCCGTTTGATCGTAAAAGAGTTAGGGAACCCCATCGTGACGACTTCCATTCGTGACGACGACGAAATCATAGAGTATTCAACAGACCCGGAGCTGATCTTCGAGAAGTTTCAGCACCAGGTGGATATGGTGGTCGATGGAGGTTATGGAGGCAACGTGGCGTCTACAATTGTGAAGGCCGACGGCGATGATTTTGAGATCATTCGGGAGGGCTTGGGCGATGTAAGTATCTTTCTCTGAGGTCAAAAATTGTAATGATTTAAGTTGCTGTTGAACATTGTTGACTGTGCAAAATAATTATTATAAATTTTTTGATAATATCATAAGCCTTTACCATATTTGATAGTGTCGGATTTTTTAGTTAAAGAGGGTCAGTCCACGGAAGTACGGATTGAATTGCAGTATCTGCCTTGTTTAGAGTATTTTACTTGTATATTACAGTACGACCGGGTCTACATTGACGTTGAGGAGAGGTATGTGAAGCAGACTTATAGAAATCGCTGCAATGTACTCACTACCAATAAAATAGATACGCTGACGATCCCTGTGAAAGGATATGAGGCAGCGAGCTCCACGAAAGATATTTTGATCGACTATAACCAGGATTGGACACGGCGCCATCTGGGTTGCCTGCAGTCAGCCTACGGAAAGTCCCCTTTTTACGAGTATTACGCCCACGAGTTCAAGCGTGTTTACGAAAAGAAGCTGGCATACCTCGTCGATCTGAACTATGAATTGTTGACAATTTGTCTTAGATTGACTGGTATAAAAAAGGACATTCGGTACAATTTGTCAGGAGTTAAAATGGATGAAAATGCGGTTGTAAACGCTATTTCACTCATTAACAACCGAAAACAGCCGGATTTGCATAAATATTACAACCCTGCGCCTTATTACCAGACCTTCGGGAATGATTTTGTGGGGAATTTAAGTATTGTTGATTTACTGTTTAATATGGGGCCGGAAGCAAAAAGTGTTTTGTTAAGATCCTGTAAGTCTCAATAAAAGCTATTTTGAACAAACAGGGATCAAGTAGCGTTTAGAATACATAAACACTTTTTATTGCTACACAATGGAAGCAAAATTTTCGAATAGAGTGAAAGAGGTAATCTCAATGAGCCGGGAAGAAGCCCTCCGCCTGGGTCACGATTACATTGGTGCAGAACACTTGTTATTAGGAATGATCCGTGAGGGTGATGGTGTAGCCATAGGGTTGCTTAAAAAACTCGGCGTATCGCTGGACGACGTCCGCCAGACGATCGAGCAGGCAACGAAAGGTGCAGCCACAAACAACGTTAAAAATTTACAAAATATCCCTCTGACGAGGCAGTCGGAGAAGGTATTGAAGATTACATATCTGGAAGCTAAAATTTTCAAAAGCACGCTCATCGGCACCGAGCATTTGCTTCTTTCGATATTGCGTGACGAAGACAATGTAGGGACCCAGATATTGCATAAGTTCAATGTTAACTACGAAGTCATCAAGGAAATGTTAGAATATCAATCATCCGGATCCAGACCTCATATGGGGCCGGAGACCGAAGACGGGGATGATGAAGCCAGAGGCGGAATGTTTGGTGGTGGAAGTGGCTCTTCTTCCGGTAAAGAATCCAAAGGTGCTGAAAAGTCCCGTACACCTGTCCTGGATAACTTTGGAAGGGATTTAACCAAAATGGCGGAAGTAGGCAAGCTAGACCCGATCGTTGGACGTGAGAAAGAGATCGAGCGCGTAGCCCAGATCCTCAGCCGCCGTAAAAAGAATAACCCGATCCTGATCGGTGAGCCGGGCGTTGGTAAAACAGCCATCGCGGAAGGTCTTGCATTGCGGATCGTTCAGAAAAAAGTGTCCCGTGTGCTTTTCGGCAAGCGCGTCGTGACGCTCGACCTTGCTTCGCTGGTAGCCGGTACCAAATACCGTGGCCAGTTTGAAGAAAGAATGAAGGCGGTCATGAACGAGCTGGAAAAATCACCGGATGTGATCCTGTTCATCGATGAGCTTCACACGATTGTGGGCGCAGGCGGTGCATCGGGTTCTCTGGATGCTTCGAACATGTTCAAGCCGGCCTTGTCACGCGGGGAAATCCAATGTATCGGAGCTACCACGCTCGACGAGTATCGCCAGTACATCGAGAAAGACGGCGCATTAGCCCGTCGTTTCCAGATGGTAATGGTGGATGCGACTTCGATCGAAGAAACGATCCAAATCCTGACCAACATCAAGGACAAATACGAAGATCACCACCACGTGAACTACACGCCTGAGGCGATCAGCACGGCGGTGAAACTGTCGGAAAGATACATTACCGACCGCTTCCTGCCGGATAAGGCCATCGACGTACTCGATGAAGTAGGTGCGCGAGTGCACATCAGCAATATCACGGTTCCGGAAGACATTCTGATGCTCGAAGAACAAATCGAGAATATCAAACAGGAGAAAAACCGGGTTGTGAAAAGCCAGAAATACGAAGAGGCTGCCCAATTGAGAGATCGTGAGAAAAAACTGATCGATCAGCTGGAAAGAGCTAAACTGGCGTGGGAAGAGGAAACCAAGCAGAAACGCTATACCGTTACAGAACAAAATGTGGCTGAGGTAGTTGCGATGATGACCGGTATTCCCGTGACGAACGTATCGATGGACGAAGGCAAGAAATTGCTGAACATGGCCGACGAGCTGAAAGCGAAAGTTATAGGCCAGGATCCGCCGATCGAGAAACTGGTGAAAGCGATCCAGCGTACACGTGTGGGTTTGAAAGATCCTAAGAAACCAATCGGTTCATTCATTTTCCTTGGACCAACCGGTGTAGGTAAAACGGAACTTGCAAAAGTATTGTCGACTTACCTGTTCGATAAAGACGATTCGCTGGTGCGTATCGATATGAGCGAATACATGGAGAAATTCAGCGTATCGCGCTTAGTGGGAGCTCCTCCCGGATATGTGGGCTACGAAGAAGGTGGCCAGCTGACCGAGAAGATCCGCCGCAAACCATACAGCGTTGTATTGCTCGATGAGATCGAAAAAGCGCATCCGGATGTGTTCAACATCTTGTTGCAGGTGCTTGACGACGGTATTTTGACGGACGGTTTGGGCAGAAGAGTCGATTTCCGTAACACGATCATCATCATGACTTCGAACATCGGGGCGCGTGATTTGAAAGATTTCGGAACAGGAATCGGTTTCTCTACCAAGGCAAGAGCCGAGAACCAGGACGACATTATGAAAGGCACTATCCAGAGCGCATTGCGTAAAGCATTCTCTCCGGAGTTCCTGAACCGTCTCGACGATGTGATCGTGTTCAACTCGCTGCAACGTGAAGATCTGCACCGCATCATCGACATTTCACTGGGCAAATTGTTCAGCCGCGTGAAAGGTCTCGGTTATGAAATCGAATTGACTATCGCTGCGAAAGACTTCCTGTCCGACAAAGGTTACGATCCGCAATATGGAGCACGTCCTTTGAACCGGGCGATCCAGAAATACCTGGAAGATCCCGTGGCAGAAGAAATATTGAAAGGCGACCTGCGCGAAGGCGATGTCCTGGTAGCCGATCATGAAGAGAAGAGTGAACAACTCGTTATTAGTGTTCGCAAGAAGGAAGAAGAGCTCGCAAACTAGATTTGCAATGCTCCGAAAGCACAAGTAGCTTAAAAGGCAGGTCGGAAGACCTGCCTTTTTTATTTATATTTAGCCATCGAAAATTCGTATAACTAATGAGACCTAACTGGAAAAGCGCCGTACTGAGCCTAACGCTCAGTTTTGCAGCCATTAATGCCGATGTTCTTGCACAAAAATTGCCTTCTGGCCCTCAGGTCCTTACATTTTTCTCCGACGCCGACGATACCGAGCAGCCCTACGGCCTTTATCTCCCCGCAAATTTCGACGAAAACAAAAAGTATCCGCTCGTGATCATGCTGCACGGTGCCGGCTCCAATCACCGGCTCGCATTGCGCCGTGTATTTGGTAAAAGTAATGCGGAGGGTGAAACCGACGTGGAAGCCACCCGCTACTTTCCGAAATGGGACAATGTCGATTACATCGTGGCCTCGCCGTACGCACGCGGAACAGCCGGTTACCAGGGCGTTCCCGAACAGGATGTGTACGATGTGCTGGCTGATGTCAAAAGGCGATTTAAAATAGACGAAGACCGTACTTATCTCACCGGCTTGTCAATGGGTGGCGGCGGAACGTTGTGGATCGGCCTCACGCGTCCGGACATATGGGCGGCCATTGCGCCCGTGTGCCCTGCACCGCCCGCGGGTACGTTCGACCTCGCGCCTAACGCGACCAACTTTCCCGTGCATTTCTTCCACGGCGATGCCGACCCGGTGGTACCGGTGGCCGGTACACAGAAATGGGTAAGCCATTTGCAGGATTTGGGTGCGGAAGTGAGTTACAAGGAGTTTGTGGATGTGAAGCACGACAGCTGGGTGAATGCCTATGATAACGAATACATTTTCCAGTGGTTTGACGATTACAAACGCAACCCGCATCCGGACCGCGTGCGGTTTGTGAGTAGGCAATACAAATATGATAAGGCATTTTGGGTAACGTTCAACAGAATGGCTGTTGGAAAGCTAGCTGAGATCGATGCGAAGTTTACGAAGGAGAATGCATTGGATATCAAAACGCAAAATCTTGAAAAGTTTACCCTGAATCTGAAAGACCATCCAAAGTTCAAGCCCGGTGCTGGCTTAACACTCAAAATCGACGGCTCAAATGTAAATGCGAAGACCGACAGCGTGATCACTTTCTTCCGTGAGTCGGGGGGAGGCAAATGGGCCGTGGAAGGCGCGACGATCATGTCCATTTACACAGGCAAGAAAAAAGGTGCAGAAGGGCCGATTTATGCCGCATTTGCCTCGCGCCACGTGTATGTTTACGGGACGGCGGATAATCCTTCGCCTGAGGAGCTGAAAAAGCGCGTCGACATTGCTACGCAGGCCGCGAGCTGGTCGCAATACCGGGGTGAGTTTTTGGGGAGAATCATGTTCTTTCCACGCGTGCTCGCTGATAAGGAAGTGCGCCCGAGCGATATTGAAAGCTCGAACCTCATCTTGTTCGGCACAAAAGAAACTAATGCATTGATCGCAAAGCACGCTGATATGCTCCCGGTGCATTTAAAGAAGGGCGATACAGCACATGGGCTATTTTATGTACTGCCAATGGAAGGCCATTACATAGCTGTAAGTTCGGGTTTACCCTGGTGGACCGGGGTGAAAGACGAGGGTTTCCCATTCGTATCGGTGATGCATCGTAAGCTTCCGGAATTCAAAGACATTATTTTTTTCAAAGATTCATCCGCCAACCTGCTGATCGATAATTATTTCACGCAGGAATGGAAACTGGACGACGATACGAAGCGCAAGCTTTCCGCCTCGGGCGCCGTTGATATTACCCCGTAGTTTTATTTTTTAATTTTTCGAATCTTAACCAATGGATTACAACGAAAAGATTTCCCGGAAATCGTTCCTGAAAGCCGGTGCATTCATGCTGGCTACCCCCATGCTCTCCAAACTGAGCCTGGACGTTAAAGCCCCTTCGCCGATCGGTTTGCAATTGTACACGCTTCGTAATGAAATATCGAAAGATCTCTTGGGCACGCTGAAAAAGGTGTCGGCAATTGGCTATAAGGAAGTGGAGCTTTATGGCTATTCTGATGGCAAATTCTTCGGCAAAACGCCCAAGGAGTTCAAAAAGATCCTCGGAGATTTGGGCTTGAACCCTGTGAGCGGCCATTACGGTGCCGGTGTGGAGAATAAAACTGCCAAAGGTACATTGAGTAACAGCTGGCAGAAAGCAGTCGACGACGCAGCGGAACTGGGACAGAAATACGTGAACTGCGCGTACCTAACCGAATCGGAGCGCAAGACGATTGATCAGTACAAGAGCTACGTTGATCTGTTCAACAAATCCGGTGAAGTAGCGAAGAAGGCGGGGCTTCAATTTGGATACCACAACCACGATTTCGAGTTCAAGAAGATTGGCGGTGAGTTGCCTTACGATTACATTGCGGGCAAAACCGATCCGAAACTCGTGAAGCTCGAACTCGATTTGTATTGGGCTGTAAAAGCAGGTATCGATCCGGTTGCATTGTTCAAGAAATATCCGGGCCGTTTCCCGCTCTGGCACGTGAAGGATATCGACAAGAAGGATGGCTCGTTTGCAGAGGTGGGAACGGGTTCGATCGATTTCAAAAAGATCTTCGATAACCGTAAGCTGGCCGGAATGACGCATTTCTTCGTGGAGCAGGACGTAGCGAAAGTGCCGCCGGTTCAGGCTATCGAAACCAGCTTCAAGAACGTCGTGAAGATGAAAGTTTAGTATAAAAAAAGACCCGGCCGCATAGCAGCCGGGTCTTCCAAATTATGCAGATAAAAATTTCAGTTTACTAACTGTAATTTGAGTTCGTTCAAACGGCTGCGCAGCGAAGCGTCGATCTGGCGATCGCCTACTGTCAACACATATCCGCCGATCAGAGCATTGTCTACTTTCTCGGCCAGCTGAACCGTTTTTCCGGTTGCCTTGGCAACAATATCGGTAAATTGCTTACGGAGCTCGTCGGTCAGCGGGGTAGGAGTTACCACCGTCGCTTTTTCGATTCCCTTGTAAACATTATAGGCTTTAATGAATTCCACCGCGATCTCGTCGAGGATGGCCTCCCGGTTTTTCTTGGTGATAATATCGAATATCGCGAATGAAACCGGGCTTACACGCTCTTTGAAAAGGCCTTTCAGAATCCCTGATTTCTTCTCGTGACGTACCACCGGGCTTTTCAATGCAAGCATCAGGCCGCGGTTCTGGTCCGCTGTTTCTTTGAACAGCAGCATATCCTGATAAACCGTATCCAGAACGTTCTGTTCTTTCGCAAGCTCGATCAGCGATTTTGCATATCTGGATGCTACAATACTTACTGACATCGGAATGAGATTTTAAATGCTGATTAGTTAAGACGCGCAGATGAAGCAAGGTCGGCAATCAGTTTTTCCTGCGCTCCTTTGTCTTCCAATTCACGGTGTAATACTTTTTCAGCGATTTCCAATGAAAGTGTAGCCACTTCTTTCTTGATTTTGCTCACGGCGACCGCCTGTTCGTTGCGGATCGTTTCACGTGCGCTTTCAATGATTTTTTGTGCTTCCACAGCAGCTTTGTCTTTCGACTCGGCGATGGTTCTGTCAGATGCATCTTTCGCGTCACGAAGGATCTGGTCACGGATGGCATTTGCTTCTGCGATCAGTTTTTCGTTGTCCGACTTCAATTGTGCCATTTCAGCACGGGTTTTTTCTGCGAGGTCCAAAGCGCCCTGAATTTCGTTTTCGCGGTCTTTCAAACCTTTGAGGATAGGTTTCCATGCGAATTTGGACAGGATGAACACTACCAGCAAAAATACTACCAGCATCCAGAAAATAAGGCCTGGGTTTGGAGTAAGCAATGACATAGTTAAATGAGTTTTTGAGTGTAAGAACGATCTGAAATCTTCTCTCTTCTTATTAAAATTTCGTGGAAGCCTAATGCTTCCACGAGAATGTTTTTGCACCGCATCCGGGCCTAGCGCGCCGGGGCAGCGTTACCCTTTCGGGAAGCTCTATTAAAGCTTGAAAGAGATAAGCAGACAGATTACCGCTGCGAAAAGCGCTACCGCTTCGATAAGAGCCGCGATGATCAACATAGCAGTTTGGATTGCACCAGCAGCTTCTGGTTGACGGGCGATACCTTCAACAGCGCTACCACCGATTTTACCAATACCAAGACCTGCACCGATAGCAGCAAGACCTGCGCCGATAGCAGCACCGAAAACTGCAAGACCTGCACCACCTTGTTCAGCAGCTTGAAGCAAAATTTGAGCGAACATAATTTGTTTGTTTAAAATATAAATTAATAAAAAAGAGATTCAGAATCAGTGGTGTCCGTGGTCGTGGCTATGCTCTTCGATAGCAGTGCCGATGTACATGGACGACAATAGTGTGAAAATAAACGCCTGGATGAATGCTACCATGATCTCGATGAAGTTCAGGAATAATGCGAACAGGGAGATAACCGGAGCGATTACGAAACTTTGGAAAATAAAGATCAGACCGAACAAGCTCAGGAGGATAATGTGACCTGCTGTAATGTTGGCGAACAACCGGACCATCAGAGAGAATGGCTTCATAAACACACCTACTATCTCAACCGGGATCATGATCAGCAACAGCGGACCAGGTACGCCCGGAGGGCTCAAAAGGTGTTTGTAGTAGTTGCCATTCGCATTCAGGTGAACGATGATGAATGTCAGCACTGCCAATGTCATGGTTACAGCAATGTTACCGGTAAGGTTAGCCGAGCCCGGAAGCAGCCCCATGATGTTGTTGATCAGGATGAAGAAGAACAACGTGAGCAGGTAAGGAAGGTATTTTTCGTATTTCGGTCCTACGTTTGGCTTCACTACCTCGTCGCGGATGAAGAGGATGATTACCTCCATCGCAGAGGCGAAACCTTTCGGCGCTTTGCCTTTGCTGTTTTTGTACCAGCCCGCTACGCTTGTGAAAACGAGGATCAGGATCACCGCGCTGATGAGCATCGAAGCTACGTTCTTGGTGATCGAGAAATCGTAAATTTTACGGGCTTCGTCAACCGGTACGATTTGCTCCGACTCACCGTGTACCAGGTGGTAACCGTTGTATTCGTGGTGCTCGTTGTGGAAGTTAGAAGAGAGGAAAACCTCTAAACCGCGGTCTTCTGAATAAAGAATCACTGGAAGTGGCAGAGAAACACCGTGGGAAAACTCCCATTCGTGAGAGTCTGCAATGTGGTGCATGATCATCTCACCGATGTTGAACTTCGCTTCGTGCTCTTCAAGCTTATGTTCAATTTTATGCTCCTCCTCGTTCACAGCCTGGGCGACCTTGTCAGTCTCGTGCTGAGTAGGTTCGTCGGCGCGGGCCGGGAGGTTAAAAACGCATGTTGCCGCTATAAGGGCGATAGTAAAAAACCGTCTCAGATGGGTATACATAAATGCTTGAAATACTATGCTTTGTCAATCGCGGCGCAAGTTACGATACAAACCATATATTTCAAAGCATGTATAAAATAAATAGAGTGCAAAAAAGTTGATAACGAATAGGAATGAATCAGTTAGCCCTTTATACAAAAACAAGCCAATGAAAATGATGCTTAGAATGATCCGCGCAACGATGCTTGAAATGTAAAATGTGACAAATTTCTCACGCTTGTTCCGCATTCCGAACTCCATCAGCCGATGGACCAGAAAAGCGAGCCCGAAAAAGAATACGAGAATGTACCATATATAAGGATGCAGGAAAGAATCGGCGTGGAATCTTTGAGCAAGGAAAAATACAATTCCCAGCAAAATGGTTGCGATCAGGGTACGTAGCATACGCGTGCGTCGGGGAGGAGCAATTATTGTTTGGTAAAACTTCTTATCAAGAGGTACAGCGATGCCGCAATCGAGGTTAGCGAAAGCACAAGTGTCCACACCGGTACCTTGTTTTGCTGCCACTCATCGAGCCTGTAACCGCCGTAGGTGAACACCAGGATAGTGCCCAGCATTTGCGTCGCCATCCCCGAGTATTTCAGGAAGCGCGATGACTGGTCTTTGCCGGGAAGCTTTTTCGGATTTTCCATAATGCAGCAGTTGCCCGTTTCGATTGAGATCCCGGTTGGAAACCCGGTTGGAAAACAATGGTAGAATATCGGGGTAAAATTGCTTCAAATTTTGCAAATGGCATTATCTTCGATACGTATTTATTGAAAATACCGTTTTAGGTTTGCAACCTGACACAAAGACGAACACCCCATAAAGTCAATTTCGTGATCGACCGTTTTACCTCCCATATCCGACGCACATTACCGCTACTTGTCATGATTATCGTCGCGGCTGCCTGTTCGCAGTACAGCTCACGGCCGGGTGCAATCACTTTTCACAACGTAGCAGCGCGGTATAATGCCTATTTCATGGCCGAGCAGGATATGGCAGAGGCGGAGTTTGAAATGAGGAAGGCTTATAAAGAAAACTATAATCAGCTGCTACCGATATTGCTCCCGATGGATTCGATCCTCGCTCAGCCCGTAAAGCCAAAATTGCAGGATGCGATTAAAAAAGCCTCAATTGTAGCTGAGAAGCATCAGAACAGTAAGTGGATCGACAATAGCTATATTCTTCTGGGGAAATCGAGGTTGTACCTAGGCCAGTGGGCGGATGGCCTGGAAGCGTTGCGTTACGTATATGCCAACGGACGCGATGAGAACGACAAAAACAACGCCCTGATCCTGCTCATGCGGGCGTACATCGAGCATAAGGATTATTCCAATGCGTTGGGCGTAGCCGAATACCTGAGCCAGCAGCCGCTGGGTAAGGCTTCACAGCGTGATTTTTATCTAACCAAAGCCTATTTGCACCAGCAAAACGGAGAATACCTTACCTCCGTTGCCATCCTGGAAGAGACATTCCCGCTTTTGAAAAAATCGATCGAAACGGCCCGCATTCACTTCGCGGCAGCACAGATGTACGACCGCCTCGGACAGTATGCATTGGCCAACAAGCATTATAAGAGCGTTAACAGGAACAAGCCCGATTACGACCTTGGCTTTTATTCAAACATGAATTCCCTGCAAAATGAGGTGGTACTGGATCCGAAGCGCGACCTTACCAATGTGGGCTTTGACAAAATGCTTCGTGATCGCAAAAACGACGACCTGAAAGACCATGTGTATTTCACGATGGGCTTGCTCGCCGAACATAAAAAGCAGATCCCTGAAGCGGTGAAGTACTTGCAAATGGCCGCTGCGGCCTCGAAAGGAAATATGCAGCAAAAGGCCTACACCTATCTGCAACTGGCTCGGATAGAATATGAAGCGCTTGAAAATTTTGAAATGTCCAAAGCCTATTACGACAGTGCATTGACCATTCTGCCGCAGGAAGCGCCTGAATACCGCCTCGTAGCCGACAGAAAACGTGCACTCGACAATTTTGTGACACAATACACCATTGTTTCGACCGAGGACAGCCTTCAAAGACTGGCTAAAATGAACCCGGCTCAACTGGATAACAAGATCGACCAGATCATCGAAGCGAAAGAAAAGAAGCGCATAGAAGAGGAGGAAAAGGCAAGAAAAGCGCAAATCGCGGCACAGAATGCAAGCATGCAGCAAGGCGGAGGAAACCCGCTGGTAACTGGCGGCGAACGCCGTTTCGAACTGTTCGACCCTGCATTAGTTAACAAAGGCAAAATAGACTTTAAAAGGGCCTGGGGTAACCGTCCGTTGGAAGACGACTGGCGCCGGAGCAGTCGTCCGTTGCGTACGCTTTCAGGGAATAATGCAGCGGGTGGCGCGGACAGCACCAATGTCGCGCAGGCAACACAGGAGAATACCGGCCTGAAAAAAGGTACACCGGAATGGGATCAGGTGCACGCATTGCTTAAAAAAGATGTTCCGCTGTCGGATACGGCATTCGCGGTATCCCAGAAGAAGAAAGAAGATGCGCTTTACAATCTGGGTAAGATTTATCGGTTTGACCTTAAAGAGTCGAACCGCGCCATTGCGGCATTTGAGCGTGTGCTGACGGAGTATCCAAAGACGCAGTACAAGGATGAAATTTATTACCTGCTTTTCCTGAGTAATGAAGAGAATGCAGCCCAGAAGGAATCCTGGAAATCGAAGTTACTAAGTGAATACCCTACGTCCACGTATGCGCGACTGGTCAATAAAACGACCGACACGGGAGGCACATCCGGAAACGCGACGAAAGAATATGAAGCCATGTACAAGCTGTACGCGGACGGCAATTACACCAAAGCGCTGGAAGATATCGAGAAAAATCTGCCGTCCTACAAAGGCAGTTCGATGGAAGACAAGTTCGCATTGCTGCGGGTATTTTTGATCGGCAAAGTGAGAGGTAAGGAGGCCTATGCACAAGCCATTACCGAGTTTATGCGGCTGTATCCTACCAGTATTTACCTGCCCCGTCTGAAAGAAATGCAGGAATTCAATTCCCTGTCGATGGGCAAGAGATAATAGGCTGAAATCGTATATTTGCCTTTTCCAGTAACCTATCACCCCACATCTATGATTGAATTGCAACCCGGAAAGTATCGGCGCACTATTGTCCGTCTCTGGCGGATCGTTGGCCTGGGACTGGGTCTGATCATATTCTACATCGTTGCCGTCAGTTTTAATTTTTTGTGGTTGTTCGGCGGTATGCCCGACCTGAAAACGCTCGAAAACCCGAAGAGCGAACTGGCATCGGAGCTCATCAGCGAAGATGGCAAATCGCTGGGCAAATATTTCTTCGAAAACCGGACGCCGATCGACATTGCGCAGATTTCCCCCAACCTCATCGACGCACTCGTCGCTACGGAGGATGCACGTTTTGTAAACCACTCGGGTATTGACCCGCGAAGTCTTGCACGGGTATTTAAAGGCGTCGTTTCGGGGAGTTCCAGCTCCGGGGGCGGTAGTACGCTCACGCAGCAGGTCGCCAAAAACCTTTTTAACACCCGTTCTGAAGAATATGAAGGATTGCTCGGCAAGATTCCGGTAGTACGCATTGTGATTGCCAAAACGAAGGAGTGGGTGCTGGCAGTCGTATTGGAGAGGAAGTATACCAAGCAGGAAATCATGCAGATGTACCTCAATACGGTTTCTTTTGGTAACAATACTTACGGTATCAAGGTAGCTTCCAAAACTTATTTCGATAAGGAGCCCTGGGACCTGAACGTCACCGAAGCGGCATTGCTAGTCGGCATGCTGCAAAACCCGACGTTGTTTAACCCGCTGCGCTTCCCGACCAATGCATTGAACCGGAGAAATACTGTTCTAGCGCAGATGTATAAATACGATTACATCCGTGAAGAGGATTTTGAGAAATATAAAGAGAAGTCGCTGGGACTGAATTTCACAGTTGACAGCCATAACACCGGCCTGGCGCCCTATTTCCGCGAGTCTATGCGCGGGTATCTTAAAAGCTGGGTGAAGCTGTACAATGAAGAGAATGACACCGACCTGGATCTGTATACCAGCGGACTGCGCATTTATACGACCATCGACTCGCGCATGCAGCGTTATCAGGAGGCCGCATTGACCGAGCACATGAAAGCACAGCAAAAGCTGTTCGACGAGCACTGGAAAGGCCGTAACCCTTGGACTTTCGACAATGGCAAGGAAATCCCGGGTTTCATCACCACCGCCGCAAAGCGCTCCCCGCATTTCATTTCCCTGAAAAGAGACCTGGGCGAGGAGGAAGCATGGAAAATCATGAAGAAACCTTACAAAATGAAGGTTTTTACCTGGAACGGTGAGAAGGAAGTGACCATGAGCCCCATCGATTCCATTGCTTATTACAAACGCTTCCTGCGCGCGGGCATGATGTCCATGGACCCGCGTAACGGGCATGTGAAGGCGTGGGTAGGAGGTATTAATTTTAAATATTTCAAATACGACCACGTAAAACAGGGATCGCGGCAGCCGGGGTCTACATTCAAGCCGTTTGTATATGTTTCGGCATTGGATAAAAACTTCCTGACACCTTGCGACCACGTCACCGACCAGCCGGTTTACTTCGGGCTTTCCGATGGCGTGCCGGGCGGATGGTCACCGAAAAACTCGAACAACAAATACTCCTATCAGTCGCTGTCGCTGCGGCAGGCTTTGGGTAAATCGGTGAACACCGTGAGTGCTTACCTGATGAAAATGGTACGGCCGAAAGCGGTGGTGGAATATGCGCATAAGCTGGGTATTACTTCCAAATTGCAGGAAGTGCCATCGCTCTGTTTAGGGATCAGTGATGTTTCGGTGTATGAAATGGTAGGCGCCTATTGTGCATTCGCGAACGGCGGGCACAGGACGGAGCCGATGACGATCCTGCGCATTGAAGACCGTTACGGTAATGTGTTGCAGGAGTTCTTCCAGAAACAGAATCAGGAAATCAGTGCCAATATGGCCTATAATATGTTGTACCTGATGCGCGGCGCGGTCGAAGATCCGGGAGGAACAGCCGGCCGTTTACGTCAATATGGCGTGACCGAAGGGAATGAGATCGCAGCCAAAACAGGTACTACTTCGAACTACTCGGATGGTTGGTTTATGGGTATGACACAAAACCTGGTGTCGGGTATCTGGGTGGGTGGCGAAGACCGCAGCATTCACTTCCGCACCATTGCCTATGGCCAAGGCGGGCGCATTGCGATGCCGGCGTGGGGGTTGTTTATGCAAAAGGTATACGCTGACCCAACCCTGGTGCAATACCGCAAAATACCATTTACCAAACCTGAAAATTACGTCCGCGAGTGCGGAGGCGTAGCGACGGATAGTACCGATACTTATATTCCGCCATCAAGGTCCGACGACGAAGGCGTGCTATTCTGACCCATTTAATCTTTTGCCCGTGAATATTCTCGTTGCCCCTGACAAGTTTCGCGGTTCGCTGGAAGCTGCGGAAGTATGCGATGCCGTTGTCAACGGCATTCAAAAGGCATATCCCAAGGCGAAAGTGACGGCGATCCCGCTGGCCGACGGCGGCGAAGGGACTTCGAAGATATTGACGCAGCAGGCCAATGGCTCGGAAGTGGCTGTAACCGTAATGGATCCGCTGAACCGCCCGGTCAAAGCCATCTACGGACTTTCAGAAGATCATCAGGTTGCATTTATTGAAATGGCGGCGGCTTCGGGCCTCGGGTTACTGAAAACAGAGGAACGCAATCCGCTTCGTACAAGCACATTTGGTACGGGCCAGCTTATTGTGGATGCATTGGATCGAGGTGTAAAAAAGATCATTCTCGGAATTGGCGGGAGCGCTACTACCGATGGTGGTATCGGAATGGCCGAAGCGCTTGGTTATGCATTCAAAGATGCCGCAGGGCATACATTGCTGCCGAATGGTGAATCGCTGGCAAAAATCGCGTCGATCGACTCGCATAATGCTGATCCCCGGCTTGCGTTGGTGTCGGTAATAGTGGCTTGCGATGTGACAAACCCGTTGTTTGGCAAAGAAGGTGCGGCATTTGTTTACGGCCCGCAGAAGGGGGCCGACCCTGAAATGGTGGTGCAACTCGATCATGGACTCGAAAACCTCGCGCAGGTAGCCACGCGTGCATTCAGGCGGGACGTGAGCATGGTGCCGGGGGCGGGTGCAGCGGGAGGCCTCGGTGCGGGTTGTATGTGGTTTCTGAATGCGGAACTGAAAGATGGTATCAGCATTGTGATGGAGCAATGTAATATTGCCTCGCTGGTCGCCCATGCGGATTTGGTGATTACGGGAGAAGGAAAGGTGGACGAGCAGACGCTGGCAGGGAAAGTCGTAAAAGGACTGGCAGGGCTATGCAAAAGCCATCATGTGCCGCTGGCCGTTGTTTGCGGCACTTTGCAAATCACCCCGGAACAGGCCCGCGCAGTGGGTATTACCTACGCCGTTTCCGTTTTGAACAGGCCCATGGACCTGAATGCTGCCCAGAGCGAGGCATTCCAGCTCGTGAGCGACGCAACTTTTCAATTGATGCGGTTGTTTTTCTTCAACAGGGGCGCCGTTTAGTCCTAAATCTCATTCAATGTCTGAATTCAATTACAAAGAAGAACTCGCCAAAATTCCTCTCGATCCCGGTGTGTACCGGTATTTCGATGAAACCGGTGAGGTAATATATGTGGGAAAAGCCAAAAGCCTGCGTAACCGGGTTTCGAGCTACTTTTTGAAGAATAACCAGCACGACCGTAAAACCAAACGGCTCGTGAGCCAGATCCGGCGGATCGAATTTACCATCGTTTTGAGCGAATGGGATGCATTGTTGCTGGAAAACCAGCTGATCAAGCAATTACAGCCCAAATTCAATATTCTGCTTAAAGACGATAAAACCTACCCGTTCATTTGTGTTACCGATGAGCCGTTCCCGCGCGTGTTCCCGACGCGCAATATGGATCGCACCAAAGGCACTTTTTACGGCCCATTCGCCAATTTACGCTCCATGCACACGCTGCTGGATATGTTCAAGGCATTGTACCAGATTCGCTCATGCCAGCTGCCGCTAACGAAGTCGAATATAGAGGCCAAAAAATTCAAGGTTTGTCTGGAATACCACATTGGTAACTGCAAAGGGCCCTGCGAAGGTTTGCAAGGGGAGGATGAATACAATGCGGAGATCGAGCAGGTGCATAATATATTGAAAGGCAATTTGTCGTCGCCGCAGCAGTATTTCAAAGAGAAAATGCTCGAAGCGGCAGAGCAAATGGCGTTCGAGAAGGCTCATGCCTGGAAGACGAAGATCGAGCATTTGTCTAATTTCCAGAGCAAGGCGACGGTTATTAACCCCCGGATCGGTAATATAGATGTTCTCACGATCGTATCCGACGAGGAAGCTGCCTATCTGAACTTCATGAAGATCAAGGAAGGCTACATGGTGGCCACGCAGACGTTGGAAGTGAAGAAGAAACTCGACGAAAGCGATATGGAAATCCTCTCGATGATGATTGTAGAAATGCGCTCTACCTATGGCTCGGAGGCGAGAGAACTGGTTTCTAATCTGAAACCGGACCTCGATATGCGGCTCGAAGTGACTGTCCCGCAGATCGGCGATAAGAAGAAGCTCCTGGATATGTCCATGAAAAATGTGATGTATTTCAGAAGGGAAAGAACCGAGCGGCGTGAAGTGGAAGCATCGGCCACAACTTCTAAAAAAGACCGGGTACTGATCCGTTTGAAAGCCGATTTGCAGATCAAAACACTGCCAAGGCATATAGAGTGTTTCGATAACTCGAACATCCAGGGGACCAACCCGGTGGCGTCGATGGTGTGTTTCAAGGATGGAAAGGCGTCGAAAAAGGATTACCGCCATTTCAATATCAAAACCGTAATAGGCCCGAACGACTTTGCTTCGATGAATGAGATCGTTTCACGCCGGTACTTACGCCTGATCGCCGAAGAGCAGCCATTGCCTGATCTGATCGTGATCGACGGCGGTAAGGGGCAGCTGGGTGCGGCTTGCGATGCATTGAAAAGCCTAGGCATTTACGGCCAGGTACCCATTATTGGTATTGCCAAAAGGTTGGAGGAAATCTATTTTCCGGAAGACCCATTGCCTTTGTATATCGACAAAAGATCGGAATCTTTAAAACTGATCCAGCAGATCCGCGACGAAGCACACCGGTTCGCGATCACTTTCCACCGCGACAAACGCAGCAAGGCCAGCCTGGTAAGCGAGCTGGAAGGCGTTGTGGGTGTCGGAAAAGTAACGGCCACCAAACTTTTGAAGCATTTCGGCTCCGTGCGCGCGATACGTGAGAGCTCGGTCGAAACGCTGACGGACCTTATCGGCCTCGATCGGGCGAAGAAGGTAAGGGCCTATTTCGATACCATGGCCGGCGATTAACGACCGATATTCTTTCCCACAATATAACCCGTCGTCCAGGCATTCTGGAAATTGAAACCACCGGTAATGCCGTCGACGTCCATTACTTCTCCGGCAAAGAAAAGGCCGGGCAGGGAGCGGCTTTGCAATGTTTCCGGGTCAATATCTGCTAATGCAATACCGCCGCAGGTCACGAATTCTTCTTTAAAAGTGGTTTTGCCTTTCACTTCATACTGGCTGTTGGTGAGCAGTTCGGTCATGCGGTTCAATACCTTATGGCTTGCATCGCCCCAGCGCAGCGTATCGGCGATTTCTGCTTTTTCGGTGAATGCTTTCCAGAGCCGCGAAGGTAATCCGAACCTGGTGTGGGAAGCGATTTGCTGCCTGGTCGTATTCGTTTTTTCGGTAAGTAAAAAGTCGCGCACCTCCTGCTCCTTCATATCCGGCAGCCAGTTGATCCGGGATGTAAAATGATAATTCTTTTCGGCGAGGTCACGCGCGCCCCAGGCCGAGAGTTTCAGCACCGCCGGCCCGCTGAAACCCCAATGCGTGATGAGCAGCGGCCCACGCCATTCATGCTTGGTACCCGCTATTTTGACCAATGCATCCTTCACAGCAACACCGGCCAGCGGCAATAAGTAGTTGTCGGGCGTATTGAAAGTAAAAAGCGAAGGCAGGGGCGGTACGATCGCGTGCCGGTGTTCCTCCAACCAATCGAAACTCTCCGCTCTCGGATAGCCTCCGGTGGCGATCAACAGGCGATCGGTTGAAATGGGTTCTCCATTGACGATCTTCAAATGAAATGCATCGCCCTTTTTTTCAAAAGAATCTACATGTACGCTCGTCCTGATCTCGATATTCAAGTTGCGCGCTGTTTTAACGAGGCACTCAATAATTGTATGCGATGAATCCGAGATGGGAAACATCCGCCCGTCGGCTTCGGTTTTGAGTGTAACGCCTCTTTTTTCAAACCATGCCACTGTTGCGTCGGCACCGAAATGCGGCAGGAGTTTGCGGAGGAGCTTTTCTCCGCGCGGGTAATTTTTGATGAAATGGCGCAACTCGTGGGGCCGGTGCGTGACGTTGCACCTGCCGCCGCCGGAAATGCGGACCTTGTTAAGGACCGTCCTGCTCTTTTCAAGAATGGTAATGCGAGCGTCCGGAAACGTCTCTGCCGCGGTAATCGCCGCCATAAAACCCGAGGCGCCGCCGCCCACAATGGTAATCGTCATAATGCCTGATTTGTCCCACAAAAATGACATGCAAGTTTTAAAAACTGCAATTTCTTTTTCTATCTTTCAAAATAGCTTCAAAAATTTCAACTAAAACCATTTTAAACTATACATGCAAAAAGTACTTGTGATCGGATTAGGAAAAGTGGGCTCACTCGTCGCGACTTTGCTGAGCAAACGTTTCCAGGTAACCGGGGTCGATAAGGCCCAGCCGGCTGTGCAACTGCCCTTCGAGGTCGTGGCCGGTGATGTGAACGACGGCGCATTTCTGGATAAGGCATTGGCCGGTTTCGACGCGGTGGTATCCTGTATGCCCTATAATCTCAACCTGCCCATCGCGCAGCGCGCACACAAGGCAGGCATCCATTATTTCGACCTTACGGAGGACGTACCTACGACGTCGGCGATCCGTGAAATGGCCAAAGACAGCCGCAGCGTGCTTGCACCCCAATGCGGGCTGGCGCCGGGCTTTATTGGTATTGTGGGCATGGATCTGGCCAAACGTTTTACCAAAATCCGCGACATAGAACTTCGCGTAGGCGCCTTGCCACGCTACCCGAACGGGCAGATGGGTTACTCATTCACGTGGTCGCCCGCGGGTGTAGTGAACGAGTACCTGAACGACGCCGAGGTGATCCACAACGGCGTCCGCAAGATGGTACCATCGCTGGAAGGTATCGAAATGATCAATATCGAAGGGCAGGAATTCGAGGCGTTCAGTACTTCCGGCGGGCTTGCCACCATGTGCGAAACGCTTGAAGGGAAGGTAGATACATTGAACTATAAAACCATTCGTTACCCGGGGCATTGCAATCTGATGCGTTTTGTGCTGTACGAGCTGTGCCTGAAAGATAAGCGTGCATTGGTGGAGGAAATCCTGACGGAGGCCAAGCCGCCCGTGCAGCAGGACGTGGTGTATGTATATGCGGTGGTGGAAGGCTGGAAAGGCAACCACCTCGAAAGAGAAGAGTTTTACCAGGCTTATCACCCTATTCAGATAGACGGCCAGCATTGGCGGGCCATTTCCTGGACCACGGCGGCATCCATTGCGTCGGTGGTGGAAATGGTGGCCGATGGCGTGTTGCCCGGAAGCGGGTTTATCCGGCAGGAAGACATTGGGCTGGATGATTTTTTCAAGACGATGAATGGACAGTTTTTTAAGAATGTAGAGTGAGGAAGTATGAAAGGAATCGATTTAATTCTTGAAAAACTAGGCATTAAGGACGTCAGTCATGGCGTAACTACCGGGCAATTGAGCTGGGAAAGCGGCGGTGCGTTGCTGGAATCGTTTTCACCGGTGGACGGCCGTAAAATCGGTGCGGTAATGCAAGCCTCGCGTGGCGATTACGACCGTGCGGTGGAAGCCGCTTCGCTCGCATTCAAAACCTGGCGGAGCTTACCCGCACCCAAACGCGGCGAAATTGTGCGGCAAATGGGGGTGAAGCTTCGTGAATGTAAGCAGGAGCTGGGCACGCTCGTCAGCTATGAAATGGGGAAGAGCTTGCAGGAGGGGCTCGGGGAGGTCCAGGAAATGATCGACATCTGCGATTTCGCCACTGGACTTTCCCGCCAACTTTACGGCCTTACCATGCATAGCGAGCGCCCGCAGCATCGCATGTATGAGCAATGGCATCCGCTGGGCGTCGTAGGCATTATTTCGGCATTCAATTTCCCGGTGGCTGTATGGTCGTGGAACTCGATGATCGCGTGGGTGTGCGGGAATGTGTGTGTGTGGAAGCCTTCGGAAAAAACGCCTCTCACGGCGATTGCCTGCCAGCATATTATTCAGGATGTTTTAAAAGACAATAGTGTACCGGAAGGCGTATCGTGCATTGTTTCCGGCGGGCGTGATGTGGGCGAATGGCTTGCGCAGGATCCGCGGGTCGCATTGGTATCCGCTACCGGCAGCATTCCGATGGGCCGTTCGGTAGGAGAGGCAGTTGCCCGCAGATTGGGAAAGAGCCTGCTCGAATTGGGGGGGAACAATGCGATTATCGTAACACCGACGGCCGATTTGAAAGTTGCCATTCCGGCGATCGTTTTCGGCGCAGTAGGGACGGCCGGCCAACGCTGCACCTCAACGCGCCGGTTAATTGTGCATGATTCGATATTTGAGGAGGTAAAGAACCGCTTGGCAAAGGCATATGGCCAGTTGAAAATCGGGAACCCGCTGGATCCGGGTATTCACGTAGGACCTTTGATCGATCAGCAGGCGGTAGCGCAATACCGGAATGCCGTAGAACAGATCAAACAGGCCGGAGGCTCGTTTGTGGTAGCGCCTGGTGTGCCGGAAGGTGATCAGTATGCATCAGGTTGTTATGTTACGCCTTGCATTGCGGAGGTAGAAAACCATTGGGAGATCGTTCAGCATGAAACATTTGCGCCGATCCTGTACCTGATCCGTTATAACGATGCGGACGAAGCCATCGCGCTGCAAAATGATGTGCCGCAAGGACTTTCGTCAGCCATTTTCACCAACGACCTGCGTGATGCCGAGCGGTTCCTGTCGTTCGGGGGGTCCGACTGCGGCATTGCGAATGTCAACATCGGGACTTCCGGTGCGGAGATCGGAGGCGCGTTTGGTGGTGAAAAAGAGACCGGTGGCGGGCGTGAATCAGGCTCGGATGCCTGGAAAGCTTATATGCGGCGCCAAACTAATACGATCAATTACGGCACCGCATTGCCCCTGGCGCAGGGAATAAAGTTTGAAATTGAGTGATTAAAATGCCTAACTTTGTACAATTCGATTGCACATTATACTTTCAGATTTAATTTTTCAGAATGAAATACCAGCTTACATCAGAACAGATATCGTCCAAAGTTGCAGGGGAAACAGTCATTCTCAATCACAGCAAAGGAGCTTATTACGGTCTGGATGAAGTGGGGGTGCTCATTTGGGAAACATTAGAGGAAGGGCCGCAATCGATCGAAGCATTGTGCGACGTGGTGATCGGCGAGTATGATGTCGACGCCGACACTTGCAAGCGCGATATCGAGGGGTTGTTGAAGGATTTGATCTCCGAGAGGCTGGTTGAAATAATCAAATAGATTTTGGGCAAAATCGGTAAGCTGATAGGGAAATGGCGGAGCTTGTCCGGACCGGAGAAATGGATATTCCTGCGGGCGGTATGGTGTTTGCTGTGGATCAAGGCCGGGCTCCTTTTCCTCCCTTTTTCGCTATTCAGAAAATGGTACCACAAGCTCAGTCGTCCGAGCAGAATCCAGGAGATCGCGCCGGAAACCATGGAGCGCACCGTTTGGGCGGTGGATACGGCGGCGAACCTGCTGCCATTTGAGCTATTGTGCCTGCCGCGTGCCCTTGCTACCAAGTACCTGCTTCGCAATTCACCTGCATTGACCCTGGAAATAGGAATAGAGATCAACCCTGCCAAGCAATTCGAGGCACATGCCTGGGTGGAGCAAAACGGTAACATCATCATCGGGCGTTGGCCTGATACCGTTTCCTACAAACGGCTCTGGGTTTGGGAATGATTTAATTTGTACTTTACACACATGCACCATTACACCGCCTTCGGGCTTCATATCCATTCAGAAATTTCCCTGCCCGAACTCGCTGAAGGCGACCCGCATTCCACCGCTGACGTTTATATCCGCCAGGGTGCCGTGGAGCTCCCCGCCATGCGCCCTACGACGATTTACAGACGGGGAGTGAAGGCATTTTTCGGCCAGGACGAACAACAGCAGGCGCTGTTTCTGGATTGGGCTGGTGTAGCCTCTTTCAAGGCTTCCGGCGGTAAGGAGCTGGTTGTTTCGCCCGTGGCTTCGGAGGCTAATATCATCAGCCTGTTTACAGTGAGCGAAGCATTAGGCCTCATTTTGTTTCAAAAAGGATTTTTTTTGCTTCATGCCAGTGCGGTGGAGGTCGGCGAGGAGGCGTGGTGCTTTATGGGTATGCCCGGGGCCGGGAAATCGAGCACCGCAGCGGCGTTTATTAAAGCGGGTTGTAGGTTGCTGAGTGACGATCTTACTGCGATTACATTTGATGAAACCGGCAAACCGGTGATCCTTCCAGCTTACCCCCAGCTCAAAATCTGGGAAAAGACTGTTAGCGGCCTGCATTACGCTGAATCCGACCTCGAACCCGTCAGTGAGGGCGTGAAGAAATTTGCTTACCATCCCCGGGAGCAGTTCCCGACAGAGCCAGTTCACTTGAAAAAAGTATTTTTCCTGCATAAGGCCAGAAATAAGCCGGCTGTCCAGCAGATTAGCCTGGCCGAAATACCCGGCGAATTGCTGCGCAACTTTCCCCTGGCGACGGAGCTTATGAATGGCGACAACCTCAAAAAGCACTTCTTCCAAAGCATTCAATGTGCCAGAGCTGCCGAGTTGCTTCGTAAAAGAAGGCCCGAAGGTTTCGAAAACTTGGAAAAGTGGGTGGAAGCGAGTATCCGTGAACAACTAATCGCGGAATAGATGCAACGGCCCAAAGTTTCCCGCGAACTGGCACATCTCATCGAAGCGGCGGTGTTACCGTCAGGGCATCAGTCATTCGAAATCGAAGACAAACCCTTTGATCCACAGAGATTTTCGTCCCTCGTCACCTGGCACCAGATCAGGCCGCTCGCCTTTGAATATGTACAAGCGAAGGCGTTGGCGCTTCCCGAGTATGTGCTCAAAATGCTGCGGGAGTTCTCCGTGGGGCAGGCTGTTACGAACATGGCTTTTCTAGGGATTTGCGTCCGGTTATATAATCGACTGATTGAAAACAAGGTGCGCGCTTTCCCGATGAAAGGGGCATTATGGGCCTGGATGCTTTACGATAAGCCCGTATTGCGGGAATTCGGTGACATCGATTATTTTATTGGCAAAGAAGATGTTTCCAAAAGCCTGGATATCCTTCTCAACGAAGGTTTTGCGGCTGATAACTACCGCCATTATTTGCTGAAAGAGAAGGCTGTTGGCGAGGATTACCTGAATACCGATTACCAGCTTCCCCTCACGCCCGTACAAGAACACGCATTGCAGTCACTGGAAATACAATGGAACTGTACCTATCCGCGCTATTGCTACAATTTTACATGGGACGAGCTGGCCGGGAACCTCGTTGCATTCCATATGATGGGAAAACCAGTGCTGGTTCCGGGAATGGAAATCCAGCTGATCATGATGGTGATCCACCACGGGGGCGTCGAGCAATGGGACAAGCTGAAATACATGGCTGATTTGCTGAGGTTGCTCGATAAGTCGGCGGATTCAATGGATTGGGCATATATTAATAAGATCACCAAAGCGAAGGGCTTCCATAAACTGTTGCTGGAATCGCTGAGTGTAGCCGGGTATCTCTGTGGCAGGGATTACGCTAAATATGCGGGCGCGGCTAAAAGTTATCCTTCGGAGCTTTTTATAAGGGATATACTCTCGCATTGGGAGAATAGGCGACCACCGTTGAAGACCAAAACCTGGCGTATTTTTCTTTACAATATAAAATACCGCGACAATTGGTCGGATAAACTTTCCATTGTCGCGGCACATATTGGGTATCTAACCCATTGGAAACTGCTATGGCATAAGATGAGCTGGTACCGAAAGGGCTCCTCAGGTGAGGCTGACCGTGATAGTGCCATCAATGCTACGTCCGGGAGCGAGGATATTTAAGCCCTCGCCCGTATTAAATGCATCTACATTGGCAGTCAATGCCTCGATAGCGACACAATCGCGCGCCGGCGGCGTGTATACGACGAGGTAGTTAAACTTCCCTTCCCCGGTTTCCTGCTCTATCCGTAGGGTAACATCCTGATTTTTCGAAATCAGTTCGGTCACTGCGTGCGGGCCGTTGGCCTCTACAATGAAGCAGTTATCAAACTCTTTCCGGTGCAGCAATGCCGGCATAGGCATATCGAATGGCTGGGTACCGATCGGAATCAGGTTTTCGTTGAAGGTAACCAGGCGCTTTGACGGAATGTTGATCTTCCAGGCTTCCACATCTTCGTTGCCGAGCATCCAGTAGGGATGCCAGCCAAACATCGCCGGGCAAGGTGATTGCCCATTATTTTTGGCCTCATATTTCAGTTCGAAGCGGCCATCGGCATGCAAGGTATAACGTACCGAGAAATGCACCTGGAACGGATAACCTTCTGCATTATCGATCGTGTAGGATAGCTGAATGGACGCTTTATCCTCGTGAATAACCTGTTCGTCGAGGTGGAAATGGTTTTTTCGTACCAATCCGTGAATAGCGTTCAGGCCGCCGTCCTCATTCTTGCGCAGCTGATATTCCTTCCCTAAAAACTTGTACTTGCCATCGGGAATGCGGCTCGCGAATGGGAACAGGAGCTCGCTGGCGCTCTTGGTGTCGGCTACGAGTCCCGCCGGGGTAGGAGGCGTTTTCAGAACGGAAAACAATGTCAGTCCTTTACGAAGGGAAAGTTGCCGAACGATACCGCCTAGTTCCGGAATGACTACGCAGCGATTTTCAGTAGTTGTTTCGTGTATGACATATTCGGTAAGGTCGCCGAACTGTTGTTTGAAGATTTCAAAGGGCATATGCTTTGAAGGTTTAGGGTCAAACGATTTACTATATGTTGTAAAAATAATAGCCGGACAGGTTGAATTGTCCGGCTATCTGTGTTTTTTATTCACTCAAAAGTGCCTATTCGTTGTCGGCGCTTTTTTCGGCTTCCGCCATTTCTTCTTCTTTACGGTCTTTTTCGAGCGTCTGTTTCACCACTTCTTCGTGGATCGCAGCTTCCTCGTTTGAACGACGGTTGATGTAAGCCTGGTAGCTTGTCTCCTTTTCGTAAGGACGCTTACCGATCAGCTTTTCGAGGTCGGCCTGGAACAGGATTTCTTTTTCAAGAAGCTCTTTCGCCAGTACTTCCAATGCATCGCGCTTTTCAACCAGGAGGTTTTTTACGAACTGGTACGCCTGGTCAACCAGCTTTCTCACCTCTTCGTCGATCGCTTGTGACGTCGATTCCGAGTAAGGCTTGGTGAATGCATAGTCGGTTTGTTTCGAATCGTAGAACGAAATGTTACCGATGCGCTCGTTCATACCGTACATGGTTACCATGCTGTACGCCACCTTCGTTACGCGTTCGAGATCGCTCAATGCGCCGGTAGAGATTTTGCCGAACACTACATCTTCCGCAGCGCGGCCGCCCAGTGTCATACACATTTCATCGAACAGCTGCTCGGTACGGTACAGATACTGCTCACGCGGGAGGTACTGTGCGTAACCCAATGCCGCTACACCACGTGGTACGATCGACACTTTCACCAAAGGATCGGCGTGTTCGAGGAACCAGCCCGCTACCGCGTGACCCGCCTCGTGGTATGCCACGATTTGTTTTTCTTCCGGTGAAATCAGCTTGTTTTTCTTCTCCAAACCACCGATTACGCGGTCCATCGCATCCTGGAAATCCTGCATTGTCACTTCCTCGCGGTTGCGGCGGGCGGCGATCAACGCAGCCTCGTTACAAACGTTCGCGATTTCAGCACCGGCAAAGCCAGGAGTCTGAGACGAAAGTTTCTGAATATTAACGTCGGTAGCCAGTTTCAATGGCTTCAAATGCACTTTGAAAATCGCCTCGCGACCGATTACGTCCGGTTTGTCAACCGAAATCTGGCGGTCGAAACGTCCCGGGCGCAGCAATGCAGGGTCGAGAACGTCGGGGCGGTTGGTTGCTGCTACGATGATGATACCGGAGTCGGTTGCGAAACCGTCCATTTCCACGAGCAGGGAGTTCAATGTATTCTCGCGTTCGTCGTTGGAACCGGGCATGGCACCTCGGCCACGCGAACGACCTACGGCGTCGATCTCATCGATAAAGATAATGCAAGGCGCTTTTTCTTTCGCTTGTTTGAAGAGGTCACGCACACGCGCTGCACCCACACCCACGAACATTTCCACGAAATCGGAACCTGAAAGGGAGAAGAAAGGCACGCCAGCTTCACCTGCTACTGCTTTCGCGAGCAACGTTTTACCCGTTCCCGGAGGGCCTACAAGCAATGCACCTTTCGGAATTTTAGCACCCAGTTTTTTGAACTTGTCAGGGCTTTGAAGGTATTCTACAATCTCCTTGATTTCTTCTTTCGCTTCGTCGAGACCGGCAACATCGTTAAATGTGATTTTAACTTTGTTCTCCGCATCGAAAAGCGTCGCACGGGAGCGACCGATATTAAAAATCTGGCCGCCTGGACCCACACCACCCGACATTCTGCCGAGGATGAAGTACATGACCAGGATCATAACAATGAAAAAACCCCAGGTTCCGAGGAAACTGGTCCAGTCGTTGCGGGTATCCACTACAAAAGGCACTTTGTCGTCGTCGGGAACGCCTTCCTGCATTTTATCGAAATCCTTTTTGAAGGTTTCCGCCGATGTTACCTGAAACTGGTAGTGGGAAGCACTTTCCCCGCCGAAATAGTTATTTTCCTTAGCAACAACCCTGTATTTGTCGAGTTTGAGCGCCTCGGGTTTGAGCGTAACTTCCACCGATTTGTCATTCACAATGGTGACGCGCTCCACTTCCTTGTCGGCCATCATTTTTTCGAAACGCTTCTGAGTGGTTTCGCGGATTGTCGATGTGCGGTTAAGGTACGTGATTCCGAGTATAGTAGCGATCAGAGCGGCTATTATCCAACCTTGATATCCCTTCTGAGGACTTTTAGGGTTGAGTGGCCCCCTTTTGTTATCGTTTTCAGACATTCGTTCGTTTTAATTAAGAGGAAATATATTAAACAACAATCCCGGCGGGGCTAATGTTCGCCCGGCGGGCCTTTATACCATGGAGTCTTCCAGGTATGTCACCTCTGCATCTCCCCAAAGTTCTTCCAGATCGTAATGTTTGCGGCGTTCTTTGTTGAAAATATGTGCGACCACGTCGACATAGTCAATCAAAATCCATTCTCCATTCGCCTTTCCTTCTTTTTGCCAGGGTTCTGTTTTGGATATTTTATAAACTTCATCTTCGACCGAGCTGGCCAAAGCATCTATTTGAGTGTCGGAGTTCCCCGAGCAAATCACGAAAAAGTCGGTTATTGAATTTTTTACTTTTCTGAGGTCTAATATGGCAATGTCCAAACCCTTCTTTTCTGTCATGCCCTTCACAACCAGTTCGGTGAGATCTTTTGAGGATAGTTCTTTATTTTTGCGTTCTTTCATGCGTTGTTATTTCCTTTTCTAAAACCCTAAAGTAAAACAAAAAAATTGTACAACTCTATACAGGACACGCTAATAATTGGTAAAAAAGTTATATACCTGCCAACTTGTCATTCCACCAACGACATAGCGGCTGAAATAGTACATGCGGGGCTGTTTGAGGAAGGAACGGTTGTCATTACCGATAATCAGGTAAAGGGAAGAGGCCAGCGCGGGACAGTTTGGAATGCCAATGCAGGCGAAAATCTTACATTTTCAATCATACTTAAACCTGCATTCCTGCGCATTCAGGACCAGTTTTTGATCAGCCAGATCACGGCGCTCGGGATACGCGCATACCTGGGCAGCTACGTGCCCGACACGAGGGTGAAATGGCCGAATGATATTTACATGAATAACCAGAAAGCAGTAGGGGTTCTGATCGAAAATTCGCTCCAGGGCGCTCGGTATGCGCATTCCATTGTGGGTATCGGTGTCAATATCAATCAGTCGCAATTCGAAAATAGCTACGCGACTTCGTTAGGCCGTGAAACCGGGTCGTCATTCGTGTTGACGGAGGAATTTCACAAGCTCCTCAAATGCCTGGACGCCTATTATGTGCGGTTGAGGTCAGGAAACCAGCACGATGCCATCCGTGCCGAATACTTGCGGCATTTGTATGGTTATCAGCAGAATGTGAAATTTTTGTACAAAGGAAATATAACAAGCGGCTGGGTGACCAATGTGACCGAACTTGGGAAGTTGCGGGTCAAATTGGTTACCGAGCCGGAAGAACTTGAATTCGGTTTGAAGGAAATCGAATGGGTAAGGGATTGATCAGCCCCATTTGCCAATAACAGCCATCACCACTGCACAAATACCCAATCCGAGCGACTCGCGTGCGAGCTCGATGTTGAGGCTTCTCATAGCAGTTTCACCAAAGAAAATACCCTCGAACTCTGGCGGCCATTGCAATATCGCACCGACTACGTAACCTGCCGCAAGCACGTAAAACACCCAGGAAGGCCAAAGCTCGCGGATGCTCATGAAGCAGGCGAGGGCAGCGAAGCTGTAAATCGCAATCCAGGTGCCCGAATCCGGGTCGTTGAGCTGCAAATAGGCGAAGATCACGAAAAGGATCCCGAAGAATATCTTTAAAAGTCTCATGACAAAGTGGGTTAAGAATAAGAAAATGAAAGACTACGTTAAAAAGGCGTCACCGCTTACTTATTAACCGTCGGCGCTACCCTTTTAACATATCTTTTACTGACAAAATTGCGCCAATGCGTTCGCTGCATCGCTATATCCCAGGTTCAGAGCCTGTTTCAGGCTGGTGCACCCGAGATCTTTTTCACCGTCGTTATACTGCGCAAGGCCCAGGCCGTAAAATGCCTTTCCGTATTGTCCATCGAGTTTCACAGTCTGGCGGAAAGCTAATGTCGCTTTTTTGAAATCCTGCGTCCGGTAATAGGTGTTGCCGAGATTGTACCAGGCTTGTTTGTTGTTGTCGTCGAGTTGGGTTGCTTTTTCAAAATCCTTGATAGCATCAGGCGTCTTGTCCATCAGCACGAGGAGCTGTCCGCGGTTCAGGAAAACGTCGGCGGTATCGGGCGCGAGCTCGGCCGATTTGTTATAGTCGGCAAACGCGGAATCGAGCTTGTTTTCGTCCGTATACAGCAATGCGCGGTTGAAATAGGGGCGGTAAGAGCCGGGTTGCAGTTTAATAGCCTGGGCAAAATCCAGTAAGGCATTGTCGTTCTCCTTCAATTCGTAATAAGCCACGCCGCGGAGATTGAATGCGTCGGCGTTGGTAGTATTTTTTTCGATCGCTTTGTTGATGAATTCAATGGCTTCGCGCGTCTTGCCCTGTTGCATGAGTTCTTTGCCTTTTTGAAGGAACGCGTCGGAAGATTGGGAGCAGGAGTAAAGGAAAATCAGAAAAAATAAAAAAAATAATCGAGGCATACTGGTTCATTTCTAGTTGATTCGCACAAAAGTAAGGGGAAACGTTACACGAATGTTTTCTTTTTGTGAATAAAATGTCCTTATCTTTGCAGCGGCAAATCGGAACTACCAGCTCCTTCCGAATCCCCCAGGTCCTGACGGAAGCAAGGGTAGGTGGTCGATGCGGTGAGATTCTCGGTTTGCCTTTTTTTATTTCTTCGCCTCAGGTTTTTCCGTCTTTCTTTCTTTTTGCTTTTGTTCAGGGTTTTCTACTTTTGTGGAATATTCTAACCAATAAATTTTCAATATGAAATTTTTCATTGATACTGCGAACCTGAACGAAATTCGGGAAGCGCAGGCACTTGGTGTTTTGGACGGTGTGACCACCAACCCATCTTTGATGGCGAAAGAAGGAATTACAGGTAAGGATAATATAATGCGTCACTACAAGGCTATCTGCGATATCGTGGATGGTGATGTAAGTGCGGAAGTAATCTCGGTTGATTTTGAAGGAATGGTTCGCGAAGGCGAAGAGCTGGTTGAAATCGACGAGAAAATCGTGGTGAAAATCCCGATGATTAAAGAAGGTATCAAAGCGCTCAAATATTTCTCTTCAAAAGGTATCCGTACCAACTGTACGCTGATCTTCTCGGCGGGACAAGCGCTGGTAGCTGCAAAAGCGGGTGCTACGTACGTTTCTCCTTTCGTAGGTCGCCTGGACGATATCTCGACTGATGGTATCGGCCTCATCGAGCAAATTCTGACTATTTACAGAAATTACGGTTTCGATACGCAAGTATTGGCAGCCTCAGTTCGTCACCCAATGCACATTATCCAGTGCGCAGAGGTTGGTTCGGATGTTATGACAGGCCCATTGAGCGCTATCGAAGCATTGTTGAAACACCCATTGACTGATATCGGTCTTGAGAAATTCCTTTCTGACTACAAGAAGGGTAATGCTTAATTGATGGATGTTTATGTCATCCTGAGCGAAGTCGAAGGATAAGGGCGGAGACGCCTCGACGCTTCTACTCCGCTCAGCGTGACATGAGCGATACACCACACTAGCCATTTTGAGCGTTTTCAGCTCAATCCAATCATTACTTTTAGCACAATCATGACCACCGATTCGACGGAGCCAATAATCAGACTGGAAAGGGCAGATATTTATCAGGGTGAGAGGCCTGTTTTGAACGACGTTCATTTTGAGATCAATAAGGGCGAATTTGTTTACCTCATCGGTCGTACCGGTAGCGGTAAGAGCTCGCTTTTGAAAACACTATACGCCGATTTATGGCTGCATACCGGTTCTGCCAAAGTGGCCGGGTATGAGCTGCACAATATCAAAAGGGCTGATATCCCGTTCCTGCGCCGCCGTATTGGTATCGTTTTCCAGGATTTTCAATTGCTTTCCGACCGTTCTGTCGAGGATAACCTCGCATTCGTACTTCGTGCAACAGGTTGGGAAGACAAGGGCAAAATTTCGAAGCGCATTGCCGAAGTGCTCATGCAGGTAGGACTCGGAACGGCTCAGAAAAGAATGCCGCATCAGCTTTCCGGGGGGGAACAGCAACGCGTGGTAATTGCCCGAGCCATGCTCAATGAGCCGCAAATCCTGATCGCCGATGAGCCTACGGGTAACCTAGATCCCGAGGTAGGCGACCAGATCATGCAGGTTTTCCGCACGATCAACAATGCCGGCACTGCGATATTAATGGCAACGCACAATCACGAATTCCTGAGACGCTTCCCAGCCCGCGTAATCAAATGCGAGAATGGCGGCGTTACAGTGAGCGAATAAGATATTGAACCGAACAAAAAAGGGCGTCTGAGTTAGTCAGACGCCCTTTTTTGTATTCTCTATTTACTATTTTGCCTTCATATCGATTACCGGGATGATCATCTCTTCAAGCGACACGCCGCCGTGCTGGAAAGTGTCGCGGTAGAGGTTTACATATTGGTTGTAGTTGTTCGGGTAAGCGAAGAAATAATCCTCTTTCGTGAACACGTACGAAGTCGAAACGTGTGGTTTCGGCAGAAAAATACGCTCCGGCTTGCGGCATACCATCAAGTGGTTGTCGTCGAAGCCCAGGTTTTTACCGTGTTTGTAACGGAGGTTCGTATTCGTTTCGCGGTAGCCGATAATTTTCACCGGTTTCTGCACCCGGATCATACCATGGTCGGTGGTGAGGATCAGGCGGCCCTTTTTCTCGGCTACTTTGCGAATGAAATCCAATAGCGGCGAATGCTGGAACCAAGAGCGGGTAATGGAACGATAAGCCGCTTCGTCCGGGGCCAGTTCTTTGATCATCTGCACGTCGGTACGCGCGTGGGAAAGCATATCCACAAAGTTGTAGACAATCACATTCAACTGGTTGGTCAATAGATTGTTGAACGTGTCTACCAGTGCTTTACCCTGGTTGGTATTCAATATCTTGTTATACGAGAACTTGATATTCAAGTGGTTCATTTCGAGCTGCTTTTGAAGGAAATCCTGCTCGTGGTTGTTCAAGCCTTCTTCACCTTCCGGGGTATTTTCGTCGCTTACCCACCATTGCGGATGCTTACGTTCCATTTCGCTCGGCATGAGACCGGAGAAGATCGCGTTACGTGCGTAACCAGTTGTGGTTGGCAAAATAGAGTAGTACGACGATTCTTCTTCGATATTAAAAAACTCCTGCAAAATAGGCTGGATCATTTTCCACTGGTCATAGCGGAAGTTGTCGATCAACAGGAAAAATACCGGCTCGCTCGATCCTTTCAAATGCGGGAATACCTTTTGTTTCATCAACTGGTGCGACAGGATCGGCTTGTCGGAACGCGGGTCGTTGAGCCACTCCTCATACTCATCTTCAATAAATTTGCAGAAATTGGCATTCGCCTCGCTTTTTTGCATGCTGAAAACCTCAGCCATTCCCTGATCGTCGGAGCTTTCGAGTTCCAGCTCCCAGTAAATGAGTTTTTTGTAAATATCGGCCCATTCCTCGTGCCCGATGCGGTCCTGGTATTGCATGGCCAGGCTGCGGAATTCTTGTTGATAGCTGAGCGTCGTCTTTTCGGTTACCAGGCGTTTGTTGTCGAGGATCTTTTTAACCGAAAGTAATATCTGGTTGGGATTCAGTGGTTTGATGAGGTAATCATCGATTTTGGAGCCGATGGCATCTTCCATAATGTGCTCCTCCTCGCTTTTGGTGATCATCACCACAGGCAGGTTAGGCTGCTGTTGCTTGATCTGCGCGAGTGTTTCAAGACCGGTCATGCCCGGCATCATTTCGTCGAGGAAAACAATGTCAAACCGGTCATTCTCAATGCGGTCCAGCGCATCGGCACCGCTGTTCACGGGCGTAACGTTGTAACCTTTATTGGTGAGGAACATGATATGCGGTTTGAGAAGATCTATTTCGTCATCGGCCCAAAGGATGTTATATTGCATAAGGCTCTTTTTTCAAGTGGTAATTAGTTTAAAACAATAAAAGGCTAACGCATGGGAAGAAGCTGGTCGTATACGTAAAACGGTTTTAACGTTTTTTAAGAAATATACGGCTAATCCTTATACGTTAACCTTCCTTGTAAAAAATGTATTCCACAAAAGGCTGTTACGACAAAAATTTTCTGGTGACCCGGTCGAGGTCATCAGGCGTGTCCACACCATGCGAATCATCAGAAGTAACTACCGCCTTGATCGCGTAGCCGTTTTCGAGCCAGCGCAGCTGCTCCAATGCTTCGGCTTTTTCCAGCGACGACACGGGAAGTTTCGTTATTTCGGCTAAAACATCGGTTCTGTAAGCGTAAATGCCGATGTGTTTGTAAAAAACATGGGATTTCAGAAAGTCTTCCTGGCTCTGCGCATTTCGCAGGTATGGGATCGTTTGCCGGCTGAAATACATGACGTCATTTCGCTTGTTCAGAACCGCCTTGGGCACATTCACGTTGAAGAGAATGTCGTCGTTGTCGATCACTTTGACCAACGTGGCGAGTTCGGTTTCACCATTCAGGACCGCGGCGAGGTGGTCGATCGGCTCCGGACTTATGAATGGTTCGTCGCCCTGGATGTTGATCACGTATTCGTATTCGCCTTCGGTTTTGTTGAGGGCTTCAAAGCAGCGATCGGTGCCGCTCTGGTGGTCCTGGGAGGTCATCACCGCGGTTCCGCCGAACTCGCGGACGTGGTTCAATATCCTTTCATCGTCCGTCGCTACGATAACCTGATCGAGTTGAGTAGCTTTGGATGCTTGTTCGTAGACCCGCTGGATCATGCTTTTTCCACCAATATCCACCAAAGCCTTGGCAGGAAAGCGGGTAGAAGCGTAGCGGGCCGGTATTATTCCTAGAATGCGCACGAGGTCGTTGTCAGTTAAATTCGAATTCAAAATAAAGGTAAAAAATTGCAAAATCTTTTTTCGTTCCGGTTTTCGGAAAACATCTGGCGGGTAATGCCCGATGCCGATTCGGGCAGTTCGCTGTGGGCCATCGAGTTACGCAATGTGGAACGGCGTGAAGTGTCGTTTGCCGTGCTCGATACAGATAACCTCGCCATAAACTGGCAGCGGCACGTGGAAGGTACGGATTGGTGGACATCCCTGACCGCTTTTTCAGACCACCACATTTTCTTACACAACTACCGCTACCCCGAAGTCCCCGAACCGACGGACCTGCTTGCTGTGAACGCGGAAACCGGATTGCTATCATGGATTTTATCCAATCATTTACTGGTCAGCAATGCAGGAAATGGCTTGCTGGAAATAGCTACCAAGCAGGGAGATTCATTTAAACATCTGCACTGCAACGCCACGACCGGCGAGGTACAACCATTGATTGCCGGGCAGACCGAACCGGGAGAGGAAATAATTTTAACGGAGCCAGTTCGTTACAACGAAGGGAACAGGTATTTCGGACAGCTTGCGCAATTTATTAGTAACGCAACCGGCGGTCACAACCCCGTAGCCATTGATTATTTGGAGAAAAGACCCTATATAATCTTTTCTTATTATATTTACGAGCAAGATAAAACAGTGCAATACCTCCTCATAGTAACCGATCAGAAGCAACAGGTTTTACACGAGAAACTATCGGAAGAGCGGGAAGGAACGGGCCGCTCGACGATGATGCTGAAAGCGTCCACACTGGTTTATCTGAAAAATAGCAACGAGTTTTCGAGTTTAACGCTTTCATAATAAATGAAATACATTTTTTGCCTAGCCCTTTTGGCAGGATTGATGACAGGTTTGACGAGTGCCCGGGCTAAGGGATTGAATGCTGTTGACTCCGTGGGGGTTGAAAAAGTAGGGGGAAAGATCTTCATTATACATAGGGTTAACCAGGGACAGACGATGTTCGCTGTTGTACGCCAATACGGAACGACGATCCATGCCTTGCGCGAAGCCAATCCCGGCATGAGCGATCAGATTCAGTCGGGGCAGACGATCAGGGTGCCTTACACGCCTAAGGTCACCAAGAAAGAAACCAAAAAAGACGAAAAGAAAGAGGAGAAAAAGGAATTGGTGAAAGCAGAGGTGAAGGAAACCAAGCCTGTTGCCGACTCCCCGTCCGTAGCTACCAGCACCACTGCGCCGTCGGCGTCTTCTGCCGCCGCGCTTCCCGCCAATGGCATTCATAAAGTAGAACCCGGCCAGACATTGTACCGCGTAGCCGTGAAATACGGTGTGTTGATGGCTGATTTGCGTAAGTGGAACAATCTGACGGACGATAACCTCAAAGACGGCCAGGAGTTGATCGTCAGCGAAAAAGGTGCGGAAAAAGCAGCTGCACCTGCTTCCACACCGCCTCCTGCCAAAGTTGCTACGACGGTGGTGAAAGACTCGGTGAAAGCCAAAACGGCCGTTCCGGAAAAAGTAGTGAAGCCTGTGGAAGAAGTAGCTCCGCCGAAAGTGGTAAAAAGCAAGAAAAAATCGGAGTCAGGCCTTGCAGAGGTGATTGAAACAGACGAAAGCACCAGCAAATTCCTGGGCTTGCACCGCACAGCGCCGATTGGCTCGCTGGTGGAGGTTCTGAATGAATATAACCAGGAAAAAATCATCGTCCGTATTATCGGCCGCATTCCCGACACAAGCGTAAACGACGACATTGTGATCAAGCTGTCGTCACGCGCATTTGAAAAAGTTTCTCCCAACAGCAAACGATTCAGGGCCGTAGTGAGTTACCTTGAGTAAGTACAGAAGAAGACATTATGAAACACTCACCACAGTTTCGTTCGAAAAGAGAGGAAGAGCGGGAAGCGCTTAAACATACCACGGGATACAAGGTTTGGAGTGTGATGTTCACGCTTTTGTATCCGTTTATCGCCATTTTTACATTCCTTTTTTCAGGGATAGTGATGATTTTCTCAGGTATCTCCCGTGTGCTGGCTTACCTGTTTGGAGGTAGCCATGCCCGACGTTAGTCAAACTGCCTACCCGCCGTCTTTCGTGGCCGAGTTGCTTGATGAGAAGGTGGCGCAATACAATCAGCCTGATTTCATTCCTTTTGACCCCATCAGTATTCCGCACCGGTTTTCGGTGAAGCAGGATATTGAAATCATGGGTTTTTGGGCCGCAGTGCTCGCCTGGGGCCAGCGCAAAACCATTATCAACAAATGTCTTGAACTGGCTGCATTAATGGACAACGCGCCTTACGACTTTGTGCGAAACCACCACGACAGCGACCTGAAACCATTCCTGCATTTCAAACACCGCACTTTCAACGCTACCGATACCCTTTATTTCCTGCATTTCTTTCAGGAATACTACAAAATCCACGATTCGCTGGAATTCGCATTCAGCAGCCAGATGAACCCCGGCGACGTTACCATCGAAAACGCGCTAACCGGGTTCCACGACCTGTTTTCGAACTCTGAAGATTTTCCCGCACGTACACGCAAGCACATTGCTACGCCTGCGCGCAAGTCCTCGTGCAAGCGCCTGAACATGTTCCTGCGCTGGATGGTCCGCAAAGACAATAATGGTGTGGACTTCGGCATCTGGAACACCCTCCGCCCCGCACAACTCGTTTGCCCCTGCGATGTCCACGTCGACCGCGTCGCGCGCGTCCTGGGCCTCATCAAACGGCCTGTTACCGACTGGCAGACTGCTACCGAGCTTACCGCTTCACTGCGCCTGCTCGATCCCCATGATCCTGTGAAGTATGACTTTGCATTGTTTGGATTGGGGATTGAGGGGTTTGCCAGTTAATTTTTGAGACAAGTAAAAGTAACTGACAGAGGGATTGGCGGCTGTAATTAGCTTCATGCTAAAAGAAATACTTGCCTTGATTAGAATTCATTTTTTCCATTTCTAAGAGATAAATCTACCGCCGATTTTGGGCACACCTTTGACAAATCCATTCCTGCCAATCGGTCATTTCATAGTTGTTTGT
The DNA here is from genome assembly GCF_019924045.1 of Dyadobacter fermentans. GTDB lineage: Bacteria > Bacteroidota > Bacteroidia > Cytophagales > Spirosomataceae > Dyadobacter > Dyadobacter fermentans_A. Next base: position 176,804 of record NZ_JAHXBN010000008.1, read on the forward strand.
TGGATTTGATAGTTCATTTTAGAATAGATCCTGGCGATCGTTGAGCTATTCATTCATATTAAACGACACCCGTATGAAACATTTTTTCAAACCGATTTTGGCATTATTCGTATTACTTGGAGCAGTTCTGCATTCAGGCAATGCGCAAACACATTATGGCTCCGGCGCAGGGACTTTCGGTGACGGACATGCATTTTTTGGTACTAATGCAGGTAGCACGAATACCACGGGGGCATTCAATACCAACATGGGGCATTTTTCCGGCATGAATTCAGTTTCCAGTTACAACACTTTTGTAGGACACAGCACTGGAAAGTTGAGCACCGGTGCCGCCAACACTTATTTAGGATATAATGCGGGAATTAGTACAGGCAATTTCAACTACAATACTTACGTCGGCTCAAATTCAGGTGGGGCTACCGCTGGTTCGAACAATGCTTTTTTAGGAGCAAGTGCAGGTTCACAAAGTACCGGATCGAACAACGTCTTTCTCGGCTTTGAAACAGGAAACTTTGCCAAAGACGGCATCGATAATGTATTTGTTGGAGCGAAAGCTGGTTATTCCAGCAAGAATCACCACAATGTTTTTGTGGGCACAGAGGCGGGCTACAACAATCAGCAGAGCGACAATGTCTTTATCGGCTGGAAGTCCGGGAATGCGAACGTGTCGGGTTTTGCCAATACTTATGTTGGAAGCAAAGCCGGTTTGAATGCGAAAGGCAGCGGCAATACACTCATCGGCCATCAAGCCGGTACCACTCTGGAGAAACTTGATTTCAGCACTTTTGTCGGAACCGGTGCTGGTAGCGCCGCCGAGGGCACCGGCAATAGCTTCTACGGCCCGTCCGCAGGTGTAGAAAGTAGAGGTGACTACAACCTTTTCCTGGGTTTTTCAACAGGGGCGCTCAGTAACGGAAGTGGTAACATTATGATGGGGACCAACGCGGGGTTCTATAATGGTGGGAGCGACAATACTTTTATCGGTAAAGAATCCGGTTATTTGAACATATCAGGGCTTGGAAACGCATTTCTGGGGGAGACTTCCGGCAGGAACAACGATAGCGGTACTGGTAACGCGTTTTTCGGGAACAAGACAGGTTACTCGAACAAATCGGGAAGCCTGAATACATTCCTGGGTTACGGGTCCGGGTATAGCAACACGACGGGCGAGAAAAATACTTACCTGGGATATAATGCGGGAGGGAAAGCGGATATTGTCAATGCTACTGCCCTCGGAGCCGGAGCAAAAGTGACAGCCAGTAACTGCCTGATATTAGGGAGCAATGCCAACGTTGGAATTGGTGTTTCTGCGCCGGTTTATCAGCTTCAACTAAGCGCCGCAACGGCTGCTAAGGCAGGATCTTCCACCTGGGCCGTGATGTCGGATCAAAGACTTAAAAAGAATATCACGGAATTCACAGATGGCCTCGACCTGCTCAGGAAGATGCAGCCCGTCTGGTTTCAATACAACGGCCAGGCAGGCATCGAAACAGGCGACAAGAAGTTTGTAGGCATTATCGCTCAGGAAATGCAGAAAGTAGCGCCTTACACGGTTGGTACATTTGTATATCAAGATTCGTTGGGCAACAAAACAGAATACCTGGATTATGATGCCAATGCGGTTACTTATATTCTAATCAACTCCGTGAAGGAGCAGCAGCGCATTATCGAGGATAAGGAAGCCCAAATACAGAATTTGGAAAGCCGGCTTGAAAGGTTGGAGCGCTTAATGAGTGCTACGCCGGGGGTTTTCAACAGCGTTGGAAAAGAGGCTGGCAATTTGGAGCAAAATGTACCCAATGGCTTTTCGAATAAGACTTCCATTAAGTATTTCATTCCGCAATCTGTAAAAACAGCCGTAATCGATATTTACACAGTGGCGGGAGTAAAAGTGAGCTCTCATACGATATTAGAGCGTGGGGCAGGTGAATTGGTGATTTCAGCAGATAAATACCGGAGCGGGGTGCACGTCTATGACCTGGTTATGGATGGAAAGAGCCTCGGAGCGAAGAAGATGGTGGTGGAATAGGGGTTTTAGCCGAAAGAATTGAGAGGGCTTTGGTTACGAGCCCTCTTTTTGTTGATGAGCGATCACTGTGATTGATCGAGTAAACAAGCGCGAATTATGGTCTTACATCCGGCAGCTAACTGTGAATATCCGCTGCTTCATTGTTTTTCCGTTCTCCCGCAGCTTCCAGCCAGTTTTGTACCAGTTACAAAATCCATTGAGGTAAATCCTTACTCACTTAAAACATTATTGATATGAAAAAATGGTACAGAGCGGCGGCAGCGCTGATGGTAGGTACGTATGCGATAACGCAAGTAAATGCGCAGACGCATTATGGAGTGGGTGCAGGTACGCAGGGAACTGCACATGCGTTTTTTGGAACAAATGCCGGAATGGTAAATATAGGCAGTAACAATTCATTTCTAGGACATGAAGCGGGGGCGAGCAATGTAGATGGAGCGGCCAACACCTTCGTCGGCAGTTTCGCGGGATATAATACTATTGACGGGAACTCCAATGTTTTCATCGGCGACGGAGCTGGTTTGGGAAATGTTTCTGGAAATATGAACACGTACATTGGGGCGGACGCCGGATTACTAAATAAGGATGGAGGAGGGAACGTTGCCATTGGTCATCAGGCCCAATATTTTGGCAAGACCGGCCTGGGCAATTGTTCTATCGGATATCACGCGGGCCGGATGGCCATCGGCGACCATAATGTGTTATTGGGCTCGGAGGCGGGTGACACTAACGCGGGATCTAATAATACCTTTTTGGGGTACCGGGCAGGTTACCTGGCCGGTATCGGCGAGCTTAACACATTTGTGGGCTCGGAAACGGGCGTAAATAATACAGTTGGGCATCACAATACTTTTTTTGGAGAACGCTCCGGATATAACAATAAGGAGGGTTTCTCAAATACTTTTCTAGGGTCTGAGTCGGGCTATTCGAACCAAACCGGAGTTGCGAATGTCTTTCTGGGCAACAAATCGGGTTACTCCAATACGAATGGCCATAGTAATGTGTTTCTTGGCTACGGTGTGGGCTATCAGAACACTACCGGGCAGAGAAACACCTATCTTGGCTATGGTGCCACTGGCAGCCCGACCATAGAAAATGCCACAGCAATCGGTTCAGAAGCGAAGGTGACAGCGAATAACAGCATTGTACTAGGCAATAAAGCAAACGTTGGCATAGGCGTTTCCGCACCAACCTTCCAGCTCCACCTAAGCACCGATGCGGCAGCTAAAGCCGGATCTCCGACGTGGACAGTGGCCTCCGACAGCCGCCTCAAAAAGAACATTACCGACTTCACCGATGGTCTCGATCTTCTCAAACAAATCAAACCAGTATGGTTCCAGTACAATGGCCAGGCCGGTATCGAAACCGACGAAAGGAAGTTCGTAGGCATCATCGCCCAGGAAATGCAAAAAATTGCCCCATATACCATCGGAACATTTGCTTATCAGGATTCATTAGGAAATAAAACGGAATACCTGGATTACGACGCGAATGCAGTAACCTACATTCTGATCAATTCCGTGAAAGAGCAGCAGCAGGTAATCGAGCAAAAAGATGTCGAACTGAAAGAAATGAATGCACAGGTGACCGATTTGTCGAAGCGGCTCGAACAGTTGGAGCGTATCGTGGCTTCTAATACCGCGAAACCTCTGAATGGCAGTGCAGCGCGAATGGAGCCGAATGCGAATGGCGTAGTTCTCGAACAAAATGTGCCGAACGGATTTTCCGGAAGTTCAGCGATCAAATACTTCATTCCGCAATCTGTGAAGGAAGCGAGAGTGGATGTGTATGCTGTAAACGGTATGAAAATGAATTCTTATCGGGTGAAGGAGCGGGGAGAGGGGCAATTGACAATTTCAGCTGGTGATTTTCAGAACGGCGTCTTTCTTTACGACCTGGTAACAGACGGCAAAAGCAATGGTGTGAAGAAAATGGTGGTTCAAAAGTAAGCCATCGCCCATTGTATAAATGCAAAAGCGGGCTCCCGTAAAGAGGCCCGCTTTTATCTTTTTATCAAAAATTACCCTTACAACGCAGCATTCTCAAATCGAACGGATTCAATCGAGAACAGCGGCTTGTTGCTTGCTTCTGCATTTTTAAACACAAAATACACCTTATGCAGCTTGCCGTCGGTCGGTGCCTTCACAGGAACGCTGATGGTTTCAGTCTTATCGACCTTGCTTTCGCCGATTTTGGCTCCTGCAACCCCGTCGAGACGAACTTCGAGCGTTCCGCCGGCAGAACGGCCTGCACTGCTCCCAACCGAAACGGCCAGTTTCGAAATGTCTGTTAGGTCGATGTCGTCGAAAGCGATGAAACCGCCATCTTTCATGCCGATCACCATTTCATTGCCATTGTCGCCTTTGTATTTGAAGGTGTTTTTGGTGGTGTCAGCCATGCTGGCCAGTACGGTCGAAGGACGTAGCGCTACGGTTTTCGAGCCGGTTAGTGGGCCCATGTTGCCGTTACCCTTATCGGTGTAGCTGGCCGTGAAGATGTATGAACCCTCTTTTTTCTTGGCCTGGGTTACGTAGGAGCTCTTCAATGGCTTCTTCTCCACAGCTTTTACGTTGTTGAGGTCCAGAATATACTTCACCATTTCCTCGATTTCCTCCGGCTTGTGCTGCGGGTGCCCGGGCATTGCCTGCTCTCCCCAAACACCGCTGCCGCCCTTCAATACCTTGTCTGTCAGTGTTTTCAGAGAGTTGCGTTCTCTGGCGTATTTCTTCGCTACTTCACGGTAGGCTGGACCGATCGATTTTTTATCGATCGAATGGCAGGCCTTGCAATCACTCAGTTCGATCATGCGCTTACCGGTTTCGAAGCCCGTGTTAGCCTGATGGCCCTGCGCGAGCTGGGTTTTGTCAAATCCTTCAAGGTAGTTGATTGTCAGGGTTACTTCGTCTTCCGGGATCTTTTTGTTAGCCAGGCTGCCATCTTCTTTATCTGTAACCGAAACTTCGTAGTTCACAGGTTTATCGTTCCAGTAGAATGTCTTGTTGCCTTTAATGGCTACATCCACTTTGGGAATCGCGTTACCAACGCGTACAACCACATCGGAAGTATTGGAATTGCCGGCATTGTCGGTCACTTTCAAAGTCGCGGTATACTCGCCTGGTTTAGCGTACGTGAAGCTTGGGTTTGCCAGCGTGCTTTTAGGGAGGCCTTTGCCAAACGACCATTCGTATTTGATCGGGTCACCATCGTAATCCAGTGAGCCTTTGGAAGAGAAGTTTACTTTCAAAGGAGTTGCGCCAGTGGTGTTGGTTGCGCTCGCGACAGCTACCGGCACGCGGTTACCTGCATTGAAGGTAATGTGCGACAGGCTGGCCTCGTCGTTTTGTGCGAACCAGTTGGGGCCGTATTCCAATGTGTACAATGAACCGTCTTTCGCAAACTGCATGTCGATCGGGTGGCTGAATTTAGTGCCTGGCATGAAACGCTCGATGCTTTGCAGCTCGCCTTTCTTGTTCATGGTCACGATGTTGATGTAGTCGCGGATCCAGTCGTAGGCGAAGAATTTGCCATTGTAATAGGAAGGAAATTTAACTTTACTGTCCTGAAAATCAGCTGCGTAATATACCGGACCGGCCATGGCGTTACGTCCGCCTTTACCGACGATCGCCCCGAATTCCGGAGAATCGGCGTAAGGATAATAAATGAATGCGGGCTGAGCAGGTGGCAATTCCTGCAAACCGGTGTTGTGCGGCGAGTTATTGATCGGTTTCAATGGATCGAACGGCTTGCCGGAAGTACTGTCGGCGAAGTTGAAGTCGATATAAGGCCTGTTGTTACCGATAAACAACGGATAGCCGAAATAGCCTGCTTTTCTCGCCTGGTTGACTTCGTCGTATCCTCTCGGGCCACGTTTCGGATCGTCATTCGACGCATCGGGGCCTACATCACCCCAATACAAATAGCCGGTATGCTGGTCTACCGAAATGCGGTAAGGGTTACGGGTACCCATCACGTAGATCTCAGGGCGGGTCTTATCCGTTCCGGGAGGGAACAAGTTGCCTTCAGGAATATCGTAAAGGTTGGTACCACCTGGCATATTTGCACGGCGATCGCCGTAACGAGGCTTAATGCGCAATACTTTCCCTCTCAGTGAGTTTGTGTTGGACGAAGTATGTTGCCCATCCCAGCCTTCGCGACCCGGGCGTTCGTCGATAGGGCCGTAACCATTCGATTGGAACGGGTTCACATCGTCGCCGGTGGACAGATAGAGGTTCCCTTTCGCGTCCCAGGCGATGGAGCCGCCGGTGTGACAGCAGTCGGTGCGCTTCACGGGTACAGTGAGCAGTACTTCTTCTGTGCTGAGGAGTAACGTATCCTTCACATCGTCGTATTTAAATCTCGACAAATGCTGTGCAGTATCCGCCTCCGTTGATGGTGGCGAATAGTACATGTAAATCAGTTTATTGGTTTTGAAGTTCGGGTCGATATTCAGGCCCATTAACCCATATTCCTGCTTGGTATAAACGGGTACTTCACCAACGAGTTTAATCTTGCCGGTTTTAGGATTATAAAGTTTAACCTTCCCTTTTCTTTCAGTGAAAAGTACACGCTGGTCATCGAGAACGACGAGTTCGGTCGGCTCGTCGAGCTTGGAAGCCAATACTTTTTTAGTAAAACGGTTTTCTTCCGGGCGGGATTTGGAATAATCCAGTTTCGATGCCATAGTCCAGTTCAGTCCGCCGGTAAGGTGTTTCACAAAAACGGGGTTGGTATATGTAGCATCTTCATGCCCGAAGTTGGTATAGAATGCACGGCCGCCGTCAAACTCATGGTACCACGACATCGGGTGATTATCTCCCATTTTGCCATCCTTGTAAGTCTTCTCATCGATCTTTACGAGGACATTAACCTTCTCGTTGAAGTTTTTAAAATCGTAAAACTCGTCCTTGATCTTCCATTTTTTAGGAAAACCATCCATCGAAGGGTGCTGGTCATTCACCACAAATGCTTCGCCTTCCTGCACATTCGGGTTACCCGGATGGCTCAGAAATTGTGCTCCGGCGAGCTTGTTGTACCACTGCCAGTCGTATTCGGTGTCGGTTGCGGCGTGGATACCCACGTAGCCACCGCCCGCCTGGATGTAGCGCTCAAATGCGTCTTGTTGCTTGTCATTCAGTACATTGCCGGTCGTGTTCAGGAATATGACTGCGCTGTATTTTTGCAGGTTTTTGTTGGTAAAAACAGTCGCATTTTCGGTAGTATCTACCGCGAAGCCTGTCTCTTTACCCAGTTTTAAGATGGCGGTTTTACCTGCCGGGATAGAAGAGTGCCGGAAGCCGGCGGTTTTAGAGAATACCAGTACGCGCTTTTCCGGCGTCACCGTCTGGGCGGTAGCCATCAGACTGCAACATGCCAGGGCCGTCACGCCGGCAATCCTGAAACGTTTCAAAACTTTTCGAAAAGGGGATTCATTCATCAGATTGGTTGGTATTGGTTAACGTAGAAAAAACCTACCTTCCAAAAAGGAAGATAGGTTTTTAATATACTTGTAAGATCGACAATTATAGACCCAGCACCTTACGGTTAAATGCCTCATCTGCACCGGTTCCTGCAAAATCGTCGAATGCTTTTGTAGTCACTTCGATGATATGGCTTTCGATGAACGGTGCGCCTTCCGCCGCGCCTTGTACGGGCGACTTAATGCAGCATTCCCATTCCAGGACCGCCCAGCTGTCGTAATCGTATTGAGACAGTTTGGAGAAAATTGCGCCGAAATCTACCTGACCATCTCCGAGTGAACGGAAACGTCCGGCGCGATCGGCCCAGCCTGCGAAGCCGCTGTAAACACCCTGCTTGCCGCTAGGGTTGAATTCTGCGTCTTTTACGTGGAATGCTTTAATGCGATCATGGTAAAGATCGATGAATTGGAGGTAATCCAACTGCTGCAACACGAAGTGGCTTGGGTCGTAGTTGATATTTGCACGGGTATGGCCACCGAGGTAGTCTACAAACATTTCGAATGTAGAACCATCGAAAACATCTTCGCCGGGGTGTAATTCGTACGCTACGTCCACGCCGTTCTCATCATAAACGTCCAGAATTGGCTTCCAGCGGGCTGCGAGTTCTTTGAAAGCGGTCTCAACCAAGCCGGCAGGGCGTTGAGGCCATGGGTACAGGAAAGGCCAGGCCAATGCACCTGTAAACGATGCGCTGGCTTTCAAACCTAGTCTGCGGCTGGCCTGCGCCACATATTTCAAATGCTGCGTAGCCCATTCAGCACGTGCTTTCGGATTCTTGCGAACCTCGGGCACCGCAAAATTATCGTACATTTCGTCGTACACAGGGTGCGAAGCCACCAGCTGGCCGATAATGTGCGAAGCCAATTCGGTGATTTGTAGTCCTTTGTCAGCCAGTTTGCCTTTCAGTTCGTCGGCATAAGTCTGCGACTCCGCAGCTTGCTTCACGTCGATCACGCGTGGGTCCCAGGTAGGGAGTTGGAGGCCTTTGTAGCCCAGCCCGGCCATGTAGTCGGCAATGGTATCCAGTGAGTTGAACGGAGCTTCGTCACCAAGGAATTGGGCGAGGAAGATACCGGGGCCTTTTATTGTTTTCATAAGTGTTATGTTTTAGTGATCGAATGTGTGAATAGTCAGGTGTGGTCACTTGTAGTCAAGGGTAGTCATTTGTAGTCAAGTGTGGTCAGGTGTAGCCAGGTAGTCATGAATACATGCAATTAAAACAATACCTGACAATGCCTGACAATACTTGACAACACCTGACAATAAATGACCGTCCAGTCATTCAATCATTCAAAATTAGATTTTAACCCAAGCTTCTTTCTTATTGCTTTCGAGGATTCTCTCGCAAATCAGTAGTTCGCGGTAGCCATCGGCGAAGGTTGGGAACGTTGGGTTTTCAGGTTGTTTGCCGGCAGCAATGGCTGCGTAAACTTCCTTGAACATTTGTTTTGACGTATCCGGGAAGCCTTCGTTATGGCCGCCTGGGAAGGTGATCGTCGAGCGTACGTCTTCGTTCACGAGCGATGGGTCGCGCATGAGGATTTCATTCGCCTTGTCGCGGTTACCGATCCACATTTCGTTCGGAGCCTCGGAACACCAGCTGAATGTTTTTTTAGAACCGGAGATTTCCAGTGACATACGGTTTTTACGACCAGCTGAAACCTGCGAAACGGTGATGACCCCTTTGTTTCCGTTGTCGAAACGGAGCAATACGTTTGCATGATCTTCGGTATTAATAGGCACGTCGGCGTAATCTTCCGGTTGCAGCAATTTACCCGAGTAGGTCTCAACGGCTTTCAAAGGCTTTTTGCGGGTTTTGTGAACCGTGTTGAAATCTGCCAGAACGGCAACGGTTTTCAGTCCGGTAATGTATTCCAGAATGTCCATCAGGTGGGAGCCGATGTCCGCGATCGCGCGCGAATCGCCGGATTTGTCCGGTTCGAGGCGCCAGTTATAGTCGGTTTCGTAGAACAGCCAGTCTTGCAGGTACGAACCGATGAACGAATAAATCTCACCCAGTTCGCCTTTTTCACGCATCGATTTCATCTGGCGTGCCAGCGGGTAGTAACGCAGGTTGAAGTGAACCGCATTCACGAGACCTGTTTTTGCAGCCAGTTCTACGAGTTCTTCCGCTTCTGCGAGGTCTTTTGCCAATGGTTTTTCACAAATCACGTGTTTTCCGGCGAGCAATGCCGCTTTCGACTGTGAGTAATGCAAGAAGTTAGGCGTACAAATGTGGACAGCCTGAATGTCATCCTGTTTCAACAGTTCATCGAACGTGTAGGAACGTGCAATGCCAAGCGCGTCAGCTTTTTCCTTGGCCAGTTCTGCGGTCACTTCGCAAAGTGCGGCAACTTCTACATTAGGAAGACGTCTCAGTGCTTCAATATGTGCGGGGCCAATGAAGCCTGTTCCGACAACGCCAACTTTGATTTTGTTCATAAATGGGTATGGAATGATTGGTGAAAAACAGTCCGCTCTCGCGGGTTAAATTGAGATGTACAGTAATTGATTGAGTATTCAGGATCAGAAGTCGGTCCATTTCGTTTCCGTCTTGTTCGAAGCAATGACGGCGTCGATGAACTTCATACCTCTTAAACCATCTTGTGCGGTTGGGAAATCGTACACCGGATCGGCTGTTTTGCCTTCCCAGTAAGCCCTCACGTGAATGGCGAAATTGCGGTAGAGGTTGGCGAAGGCTTCGAAATAGCCCTCGGGGTGACCGGCCGGGATGCGGGTATGCACCTGCGCGGCTTTGGACAGGTTGCCCACGCCCGTTCGGATGATGCGTGTGCCCTGGTTGGTTTTGTGGATCAGTGTGTTGGGTTCCATTTGCTTCCATTGCAGGCCGCCGGTTTCCCCGTAGACACGGATATTGAGGTCGTTTTCCTCTCCGTTGGCGATCTGGCTGTTTTGTAGAATGCCTTTGGCGCCGTTGTTGAAGCGGAGTAGAATATTGGCATCATCATCCAGCAAACGGCCTTCCACAAATATTGTAAGGTCGGCGCAAATCTGGGTGATTTTGAGCCCGGTGATATATTCGGCCAGGTTTTCGGCGTGGGTACCGATGTCGCCGAGGCCTCCCGCGGCCCCCGAGCGCTTCGGATCGGTGCGCCATGCGGCCTGTTTGTTACCGGTAACTTCCACCAATGTAGCCAGCCAGCCCTGCGGATATTCCACAATTACCTTCCTAACTTCTCCAATGGCGCCCGAGGCGATCATCTGGCGCGCCTCCTTTACCATAGGGTATCCGGTGTAGTTATGCGTGAGGCAGAAGACCAAGCCTGATTTCTCCACCACAGCCACTATCTCTTCCGCTTCTTCGGTATTAAGTGTAATCGGTTTATCACATACGACGTGGAAGCCATTTTCCAGTGCAAGCTTCGTAGGAGCAGCGTGCATATGGTTGGGTGTGACAATGGAAACAAAATCCATGCGTTCCCCTTCCGGCAGTTGCTTTTCTTTCAGGATCATCTCCTCAAAGTCGTTATAAACCCTGTTTTCAGGCAGATATAGCGCTTTTCCGGTTTCCTTAGATTTGGCAGGATCGGAGCTGAAAACTCCGCAAACCAGCTCAATTTCTCCATCCATGATCGCTGCACGGCGATGGACCCCACCAATAAATGCATCCAGGGAGCCGCCTACCATGCCCATTCTGATCTTTCTTGACATTCCAGTTGGTTTAAGGTTTTTGTAATAGATTATACAGATAAGAAAGTGCCTTCGGAGAGACTCTTACTTCCTACAAATATAAATTTAAGACATAAAAAACATTGCTTAGGAATAGCGAAATGCAGTAGAATTCCCCGGAGTTTGTTTTTTTTGTGAAATCTTTGAATAAAAATAGTATCCCGAAATCAATCATCTAATTCAAATAATCAAACCCATTTAGTCACATGTCCCAATCAGTTAACAGCGGCAGGCTCTTCAATGCAAGTTGTTTTGCGCTCATAACCACTGCATTCTCATTCAGTATCCGTGCAGGGATTCTGCCCCAGCTGGGCACCGAGTTCAACCTCACGGCCGAGCAACTGGGCTTTATCAACTCGATGTGGTTCTTCGGGTTCCCGCTCGCGATGATCATCGGAGGGCTCGTGTATCACACCATCGGTCCGAAAACGATCATGCAGGTTGCGTTCGTTTGTCACGCGATTGGTATTATCATGACGATTTACTCGGGCGGCTACACCGGCCTCCTGATCTCCACGTTCCTGATTGGGGTAGGTAACGGCTGTACAGAAGCAGCTTGTAACCCTATGATCGCGGATTCTTACGAAGGTTTGCAAATGAGCAAAATGCTCAACCGCTTTCACATGTGGTTCCCTGGCGGTATCGTAGTGGGTTCGTTGATTTCGAAATTCATGACTGACGCTAACCTTGGCTGGCAGGCCCAAATCTGGGTTATTCTGATCCCTACCATCATTTACGCGTTTCTCTTCTGGGGACAAGCATTCCCTAAACCACACGTGGATGGTGTAACTTCAATCGGTGAAAACCTGAAAGCGATGGCTTCGCCGCTGTTCATTTTCATCTTCGTTTGTATGGCATTTACCGCGATCAGCGAGTTCGGTCCGCAGCAATGGACAGGCTTGATCATGAGCAAAAGCGGTGCAAGCCCGATGCTGATCCTTGCATTGGTAACTGGTCTGATGGCAATCACACGCTTCTTCGCCCACCCGATTGTGGCTACATTGGGCCAAACAGGTATTCTTTGGGGTTCGTCGATCCTCGCGGCTATCGGAATTTACCTGTTCAGTACGGTGACCGGTCCTGCGGCTTATGCAGCGGCTGTGATCTTCGCGATGGGTGTCGCATTGTTCTGGCCAACCATGATCGGTTTCGTGGCTCAGAACGTACCTTTGAGCGGTGCATTGGGTATGTCTATTGTAGGCGGTATCGGCATGTTCTCGACGGCTATATGGCAACCGTTCATCGGTAAATGGTTGGATGACGCCAAAGCAGAGAAACTGGCGGCAGGTCTTACAGGCGACGAAATGGAGTTGGCAGCCGGTCAGGCGACGCTAAGTACGATGGTGATGTTCCCCGCATTGCTGATCGTCGCATTCGCTATCCTGTATTTCTGGATGAAAGGACGTAAAACAGTAGCTACTTCTTCGGCGGCAGTTCACTGATAATCTGATATATCAAACAAAAAAGGCGCTCTATCGGCGCCCTTTTTGTTTGATATAGTATTTTAAAAACGGTCATTTCAATTTCACGATCGTTACACCTGCGCCTCCGCGGTCGGCGTGCTCGTCGTACATACCCGCTACCTGTTTGTACCCGCGCAGGTGGTTGCGTACGAGCGTACGCAGGATGCCGTCGCCTTTGCCGTGTACAATGCGCAGTTCGTCATAGCCAAGCATAATGGCATTGTCCATAAACTGGTCCACCATCCCCAAAGCCTCCTCGCCGCGTTTACCGCGCATATCCAGGTTGAAACTGAAATTGAGCATCCGCTCATTCATATCGACACCTTTGGAAGTCGTTTTCAACCCTTTCTCACCAGTTGCTGCCCGGTAGGTTTTGCGCGACACTTTTTCCAGGCGGTTCAGCTTCACATTCGATTTCAGGTCGCCAATGCGGATTTCGGCATCCTTCCCTTTGATCGAAAGTACTTCACCGATAGCCGTCTGCCCGCTGATGCGCACGTAGCTGCCCGGCGTAATGTCGCCGCCTTCCGGTTCGTATTCTTCCTCGGCGGGCTGCGGTTCGGCTACTTCGGCCAGTTTCAGGTTGTTTTTGCCAAAATTTTCGAGCGTAGTCCGTACCGTTTTAGTTTTTTCTTTCTCGGCTTTGTTTTCTTTAATTTCCCTGATGGTATTCTCGATCAGCTGATTCGCATCCGAAAGCAGGTTTTTGGCCTTTTGCTTAGCCTCATTGACAATCTTCTTCTCGTTGTTTTCGAGCTTCTCCTTCAATGCGGTATAATCGGCGACCTGCTTGGTGAGTTTGCGCTCTTTGATCCCGATCTCGATGTTCTTTTCCGCAAATACGCGCCTTTCGATATCGAGCTCTTTCAGCAGTTTTTCAAAATTAACCTGTTGCGTTCCCAGCTTCTCTTTCGCACGGGCCACTACCGCCTTCGGCAACCCAATTTTAGAAGCGATTTCAAATGCAAACGAGCTACCCGGTCGCCCGATTTCCAGCTGATACAATGGTTCCAGATGCTCGCCATCGAAACGCATAGCCCCGTTTACCAGTCCGTCCGTTTTATCCGCAAGTACTTTCAAATTGGTATAATGCGTGTTAATCATTCCGAAAGCGCCCGATTTGGTCAGGTTTTCGAGAATGGCTTCCGCAATGGCACCGCCCAGGCCAGGTTCTGTACCGGTACCAAATTCATCGATCAGGAATAGCGTCCTTTTGTTCGCCATCGAAAGGAAATGCCGCATGTTGGTCAAATGCGAACTGTATGTACTCAGGTCGTTTTCCAACGATTGCTCATCCCCGATATCGATGAAGATATTCTGGAAAAAGCCCATCGAAGAGCCTTCCAGCATGGGTACCAACAAGCCGCATTGGAACATGTATTGAATCAATCCCACAGTCTTCAACGCCACCGACTTACCACCGGCATTCGGCCCTGAAACGATGAGAATGCGCTGCTTTTCCTGTAATTCGATGTTCAGCGGGATTACCTTTTTGCCTTGCTTCTGGAACGACAAATGCAGCAGCGGATGCCGTGCCTCGCGCCAGTCGATAAACTGGCGGTTTTCGAACGGCGGGTTAATAGCACCCATTTCGCCGGCTAATCTTGCCTTCGCGCGTAGGAAGTCCATTAGCCCGAGGAAACCGTAGGCCTTTTGCAAATCGGGTACGAAAGGACTGATGTAGGCCGTCAGTTCAAGCAGAATGCGGTTGATCTCCCGGCGCTCTTCATATTCAAGCTCGCGGATTTCATTATTGGATTCGAAAACGTCCGTGGGTTCGATGAATACCGTCTGACCTGTCGCTGATTCATCGTGGATAAACCCACGCAGCTTCCGCTTGTGCTCAGCAGCCACCGGAATGACCATACGGCCGTTGCGGACGGTCAAAGAGACGTCATCGCCGATCCATCCATTGCTCCGGGCCGATTTCAGAATCGTATCAAGCTTTTTACGAATGCCGGCCTGCTCGGAAATCAGCCGCTTGCGGATGCGCGACAATTCCGGCGAAGCGGAATCGCGGATCTGGCCACGATCATCAATAATGCGGTCGATCGCATCGGTAACCGCCTTTTCAACCTTGATCGTTTTGGCATATTCACCCAAAATAGGAAACGCATCGGGCTCCTGGCTTTCGAAAAAACGCAGGCAAAGGCGGATGGTCAGCAACGACACTTTCAGGTCTGAAAACTCGGGCTGTGTGAGCAGCATGCCTTCTATGGAAGCGCGCTTCAAATAGGGAGTGGCGTCGATATAGTTCTGAGAAGGAAAATTCTCGCCCAGTTCCAGTATACGCTGCATTTCGGCGGTCTGGCTCACGAGCTTCTCGACCATGCCGAAATTCTCAGAAAACCGGATCTTCTCGACGTAGTTCTGACCGAGAGAGCTGATACAAAGCTCCTTCAATCGTTCCCTCAGCTTATCGAATCCCAGTTTTTGTTCTAATGTATTGGGGTAAAGCATTTTGTTATGTTGGTCGCCGGGTTTATCGCCGGCTTGGGATATTGTTGATGTTAAATTTTGACCATGGACCGCCGACCATAGACCATGTTTTTTTGAAATGGTCGGCCGAAGGCTACGGTCCATCGTCTATGGTCGGCCGTAGGCCTAAAAAACGTTCCGAATCTCCTCTTTCAAAACCTTCAACGCGTGCGTCGATGGCTGGACTTCCTTCTCGATCACGTGCGCAAAAACTTTCTTGGCAAGGTCTGCTGCCGGGGCATCGGCGCTGACTTCTGCCGCAGCCTGGTTCACAATCGCCACAGTTTCATTCATGGCATTTACGATTTGTTCCCAGGCATGGGTACTCACATAGAGCTGTTGTGCTACGTTGTGATTGTACTCCTCCCGGATCTCGTGCAGGATGATCTGTTGCAGTTCCAGCGCGCTTACCGCCGAAGGTACCAATCGAAGTAACAGGTTATTGGGGGTAATACGTTCCAGAAAGAGGCACATGCGCTCGTATGCCTGCAAGCGCAGGGGCAGGGTGATCTCGATATTTTTGCTGCGGACATCTACGCGCTGCTTTGCCAAAAACTTGTCGGCAACGGAGTTCAGCATGACGCCTAATGCGAGTGTCAGAACAAGGCCCACTGCCAGCATGCCGAGTATCAATGTGTATTCCATATCGAAAATTGTAATTTTATGCCAAAATGAGGCACAAAATTAAAGGATTAGCCGCATTTGGCAGATATTTTATTTCAAAACGCGAATGGAACAGCGGCAGTTTGCGTTAACTGGTTTATCGCAACCAAGAATAACAAGCAGGAATGGATAACCCGATTCAATTGACCGAAGCAGCAAGGCTGGAAATCAGGACGACACTGGAAGCCAATAAAATTCCGGATACCTACGGACTTCGGGTGGGGTTAAGAGGGGGTGCGTGCAGCGGATCTTTTCTGCTTGGGTTCGACACAGCCACAGAGCATGACCAAACATACCTTATCGAGGGAATTAAGGTACTGATAGACAAGCGCCATCTGATGTATGTGATCGGCGTATCGGTGGACTTTGAAGAGGGGGCGAACGGCAGCGGTTATACGGTTTCCGCCGCTGAAAAACTCAAATAAGTGTTTTGATCAATCTTCAACGGTTACATGCTTCCAGTTCTCTCCTGAACGGATCCGGTTGAGCTGGGTATGCGTAATCCCGAACTGTTTCGCGATCATTTTTAAGCGGTTATTGTCGTTTTTCAAAAGCTTCTTGATGATCCGCACTTTGCTTTCCGTCAGCTTGTAATTTTTGGTGCGGCGCGGAATTACCCGGTTGATAAACGCAGGGTTTTCGCGGTTGTGATCGATCATTTCAGCCTTTGTAACCCATTTCAGGTTTTCGTAGTGGTTGTTCTGCTTATCGAAATCCAGGTGGATCACGAAGTTATGATCGGCATCCGGCTTTTCCGCAAAATGCTCAGCAACAAGTTTATGTACATAGCGGTTGATAGTCTTGCCACCTGCTACGCGGATATTCAATGACCTATATCCCTGAATGACAGAGCCTTTGATTACGACACCTTCTTTCGGGTTGTTTTGAAAACTTTTCAACCTGCCATAGTTGGATACCTCGTAATGGGGAGCGTTCTCGATCTCGTCGAATATAATTTTTGCCCACTTTTCGTTCCAGAAGCTCCGGCTTACATTTGATTCATTCATTTTGATAAAAGCTGTTATTATAGTTTCTTAACGTTGTTTGGTCGATCATGCCTCCGGGGCTCTTCCGGGAATCGGGAACGATCTTTTGGTGTTTCAAAAGTGTGTGTGGCTGTTGCAGATACTGCTTTGCAGCCTTTATTTGTTTTATTAAATTGATTTGGCATGAAACGTACACTCATCATAGGAGCGACTTCCAATCCATCCAGATACGCTTACCTGGCGGCACAGAAACTCAGGCACTATGGTCATCCCATTTTACTCATCGGACGCAGGAAAGGTTTTGCATTAGGAGAGGAAATCAACACAGACAAAACTGACTGGAAAGACGTAGATACTGTCACATTGTATATCAATCCGAGCCACCAACCTGAATACTACGATTACATCGTGTCTCTAAATCCTAAACGCGTTATCTTCAACCCTGGTACAGAGAATCCTGAATTTAAGGATATTTTAATCGATAAAAATATCATACCAATAGAGGGGTGCACTTTGGTAATGCTGTCGACCGGACAATTCTAGTCCGGGTACCTTACCATCTGATCAGTGCCGACGCCCAGGTAAACCCGCTTCCGAATGCTGCGAGGCAAATCAGGTCGCCTTCTTTTACTTTTCCAGTCTCCCATGCTTCTGTCAAAGCGATCGGAATGGAAGCGGCTGTTGTATTTCCAAAACGTTGTAAGTTGTTGATAACCTGGGATTCAGAAAGGCCAAGTTGCTGGCGAACGTAGTCGCTGATCCGGATATTTGCCTGGTGCGGGACGAGCAGATCAATATCGCCGGCCGTATAGCCGTTGGCCTCCAAAGCTTCCTGGATTACCTCGCCGAAGCGCACGATCGCATGTTTGAACACGGCATTGCCGTTCATGTACACATTGTGCCCGCCTGCTTCGATCACCTCCTGGCTCACAGGACGGCCTTCGCGGCTGCTGCCCGGATCTTTTACGAAGAGCTCCTCGGCAAACCGGCCGTCGGCGTGGAGGTGTGTAGATAATATACAATGTTGGGGATCGTCGGTGGCAGAAACCACAGCTGCACCTGCGCCATCCCCAAAAATAACCGCCGTATTACGTCCCGCAGTGCTCTTGTCGATCCAAGAGGACTGAATTTCAGAACCAACCACCAATGCTGTTTTGTACATACCCGATTTGATGAACTGGTCGGCAATGGAAAGCGCGTACACAAATCCCGAGCATTGTTCACGGATGTCGATCACCGGTTTGCCGTCCATGCCGAGCTCGCGCTGCATCAGAAATGCGGAGCCTGGAAAGAAATAATCGGGGGTGATGGTAGCGTACACGATCACGTCTATGTCATCGGGCATAAGGCCTGCCCGGTCCAACGCCTGCCTTGATGCAGCGGCAGCCATGCTGTAATTCGTATCTTTCCCGTATTCGAAATACCGACGTTCCTGAATGCCGGTCCGCTCGCGGATCCATTCATCGGAAGTTTCCATCCATTGGGTAAGGTCGTCGTTGGTAATGATATTGTCGGGAACGTAAAAGCCTAAGCCAGTAATGCGGGAGAATGCCATGCTAGTGGGGACGGTTCAAAACTGCTGAGGGTTAAAGGCAGAAAAGAACGGTATTTAATACTAAAATGATAATAATAAGCAACATACGTTGCCGGAAAGAGTACAAAAATGCAAAAAAAAGTTTTCGGTACCAATTCAAGCCTGCTTTTTCCTGACGTTCACGGCAATGGAAAGAAGCACGTAAACGACCAGTATTGCGGGGATAGCGAGGAATTTCAACGTAGCAAGCAGAACCACCACGGCGCCGATCAGAATGAAGCGCGCCTCATTGCCCTTCCATCCGAAATTCTTGAATTTGAGTGCGATCAGCGGAAGCTCCATGACCAGTGCGTACGACATGACTACGCTTAGTATGAGCAGGTTATTGGTGTTAATAATGATATTCTTCCACATCTCGCTCTCGGTATGGACGATCAACGGCAAAGAGGCGATCAGCATTGCGTTCGCGGGCGTGGGCACGCCGATGAAGGAGTCGGACTGGCGCGGATCGTTGTTGAACTTCGCCAGTCGGATCGCCGAGAATATTGCAATAATGAATGCCGGATAGGCTTTCCAGATGCCAAACAAGTCGGGAATGCTCTGCATCAGCAACTGATACATAATAACCGAAGGAAGCAACCCAAATGTGACCATGTCAGCTAGCGAATCGAGATCGCGACCGATGGGTGAGGTAACTTTCAGCAGGCGGGCGATAAACCCATCCAGAAAGTCGAATATCAATGCGACGCCGATGAGTACGCAAGATAGCAGCAGGTTATTGTGGAATGCTTCCACCACGCCAATGCAGCCGCAAAGCAAATTACCGCAGGTGAGGGCATTGGGGATGTTGCGACGGATCATAGGCGTTATTTGAAGAAGGGGTTGTTTCTTTTCTCAAAACCAATGGTAGTAGGCTCCATATGGCCGGCGTACACGGTGTAATCGTCGGGTAATGTAAACATTTCCTTCCGGATGCTCCGCAGCAATGTGGTATGGTCGCCGCCGGGGAGGTCGGTACGCCCGATGCTCATGCGGAACAGCACATCACCGCCGATGACGAATTTTTCGGCATCATTCACCAATGCGACGTGGCCGGGGGCGTGGCCGGGTACAAATATGATTTTCAGGGATGTATTGCCAAATTCAATAGTTTCCCCCTCTTTGATAAAGCCATCGATCTCGGGTTCTTCAAATGCTGAAAAGCCGTAATTGGAAGCATATGTTTTGACAGCCTTTAAAAGTGGCTCGTCCAGCTTGTGCAGCACAAACGGAATGCCGTATTTCCTTTTGAGCGCTGCCACGCCCAACACATGGTCGATATGTGCGTGGGTATTCACGATCTGCACGGGTTTCAGGCCGTGTTGTTGCACAAAATCCGTGAGTTCGTTTACTTCCGAGCGGTCGTAGCAGCCCGGATCGATGATGATCGCCTCGCCCGTTTCGTCGTATAGGAGATAGGTATTTTCAGAAAATGGGTTAAATACAAATGTTTGGACCTGTACCATTCCGGTAGGGATATGAGGATTAATGAATGGGCGCGAATTTACTAAACACTTTACAGTTCTTTGAACCGCGCTATAATGCGGTCGAAGTAAAATATGGTGGTATCCTTGTAATCTGAGTCGGTCCCGGCGTAAAACCATAGCTCGCCATTGTCGTTGGCGGTTACAGTAACGGGCTGTCCGTCATTGGAATACCTTAGTAATGTATAATAGCGTGTGTCGAGATTGGTGCTGGCAATGCTCCCGCTCAGCAGCACATCCTTGCCTACCTGCGTGCCGGTACCCTTGTCGAGGTTGAATGCATAGAAGCCCGACGTCAGTTTCGTCGTTAAAGGCTCTTTGGTAGACACGCCCGATTTGAACGTCACCTTGTCGACAACGGCGCTCGCGGTGTATTTAGTTGCCAGATCGACTTGAAGCGTCATTTCATAGGGCTTATTAGGCTTAAAACCGGTTACGCGCTTTTTGATATAACTGAACATATTGCCTTTGGAATACCTCGACAGGATTCGAAAACCATATTGCGTAGTATCCAGGCCGCGCGGGAGCAGCGCCGTGGCAGCTACGGTGTCCAGCTGGCTCGAATCAGCGGTTGAAGCGTATCCGGCGTATCCGGCAATCCAGCCATTTTCCCCGCCGGCTCCCGACTGGAAATTAGAATCGACGGTAATGCTTGCATCGAGACTGTCTTCATTACAGCTCCACAATCCGGCTGCGGCCGCGATGGCTATCAGAATATATTTTTTCAAAGTGAATAGCAGTTTGCAAAGAGAACGAAAGACCCTGAAACAGCCTTATGCGTTGTAACTGGTAAAATTAAAACAGCGTTCGCCAAAAGCCTATCCGATGAGGAAAATAGCTGGAATTTTATGCAAATCAGGCTTTTGTACCTTCCATTTCCTAACAGGCATGGTCTTGATCAACTCGTCCGGCGCGGTGACGTTGGCCGCAATGCATAATGCCAGGTCGGGCGAGCAAGCTTCTATGACCGCTTCCAGCAACTGGTTGTTACGAAAAGGAGTTTCCATGAATATCTGCGTCTGCTGATATTGCCTTGCGTTTCTTTCAAGGTTTTGTAATGCCTTTTTACGCTGGCCTTTATCAATGGGCAGGTAGCCGTGAAATGCGAACGACTGCCCGCTCATCCCGGAAGCCATCAATGCCAGCAGAATGGACGACGGCCCTACCAGCGGCACCACACGTATACCCAGCTCGTGTGCAATGCGCACTGCCACCGCGCCGGGGTCGGCTACGCCCGGGCAACCTGCTTCCGATATTACCCCGGCACTTTTTGAGAGGCTTCGCAGCGAGGCAACGGTTTCCGTTTCCGGGGTATCTTTATTCAGTTCGATGAATGTCAACTCGTCGATCACCTTGCCGAGTTTCAGGCTGCTGATAAAACGCCGGGCGGTGCGGATATTTTCTACGAAGAAAACATCCAGATGCTCCACGGCATCTCTGATCTGCGGAGCGAGGACGGCATTTTGGGTACCTTCTGCCAGTACCGTAGGGATTAAGTACAGGGAAATCCCGGAATCGTTCATAGGTGTCTCATTTTTTCAATTCTTTCCAACCAAATGCCCTGATTGTGAATCTACGGAGTAAATAAAATTATTTAATAAGTATGAAAAGACTATTATACATACCCTTGGTCCTGGTGTGGTTATTGTCTTGTAAAAAGGATAGCTTCAATGACCCGTCGCCTAATTCCGCTTTCACGACGGTGTCGGGCATTTGGCATTCGATCGAAGTGGAAAGGTCTTCACTCGATAATAAAAGTACCTGGGAGCCGATTGAAGCTGCCAAATCTGATTCGTTGATATTTCGTGCCGACGGTGTGGTGCTCAACGCCAACGGCACGCCCCGGTGCTGCGCACCTGCCACGATGATCATCAATGGTACCCTCCTCGATGTAAAACCCGCAACCGCATTGCCCAATAACCCGCAATGCGAACTGCTGAACTGCATTACCTGCCCCACGTGGGAGATATCGATCAGCGATGATCAGCTTATTATTGCTACCTGCAACTCGCCCAGGATGAAATACGTCAGATAGCCGTATTCAGAAATTCCAGCAGGGTGCTGACAAACGCTTTCGGCTGCTCAGCCTGCACCCAGTGCCCTGCTCCCTCGATTGTTTTCAGTTGTGCATTTGGAAACAGGTCGAGAATGCCTTCCAGGTCTTCATCCAGAATATAATTTGAATTGCTTCCCCGCATGAACAGCGTCGGAGTTTCGACCGGGTGGTCGGATTTGATCTGTGCGCCTACATTAGCCATGTCGGTTGTGAGCAATGGTAGATTGAAGCGCCATGCGAACCCGCCCTCTTCCTTTCTGTAAAGGTTTTTCAACAAAAACTGTCGCACACCTACCAGCGGCTCGTATTCACTCAGAAGCTCATCGGCCTGGTTACGGCTTTCGATCTCGTCAATGGGGATCGCATTCAGTCCTTTCAGGATTTTGGTATGGTGAATAGGGTAGGCTTTGGGCCCGATGTCGACCACCACAAGCGCATCGAATGTGCCTGGATAGGTCACTGCATACTCCATCACCGTCTTTCCACCCATCGAATGTCCGATCAGTATCGGAGACTCAATGCTTTCCTGCTCGAGAAACTCCTTCAAATCGGCGGCCAGCGTCGGGAAGTTGAGCGGGCCCTCATGCGGCGAGCGCCCGTGGTTGCGCTGGTCGACCAGGTAAACCCGGTAACCGTGTTCTGAAATGGTTTTTCCGATGGTAAGCCAGTTGTCCAGAAAGCCGAACACGCCGTGAAGGATGATCAGGGGCTTGCCTGTTTCGCCTATTTGTTTGAAATTGAGTTGCATAGATTAATTAATGTAGTACTTCGGCTTTCGGCAGTCGGCTGTCAGCCTTTATGATTATTAATTTCAACAGCCAAACAGCCAAACAGCCAAACAGCCGAAAGCCGACGCCAATAATCATGCAAAGGTTGTAAGGATTTCCGGGAAGGGAAAAAATCCCGGCTTTCTAAAATTTAATAATTTGTTAAATACCGGTTACGTGGTGGTACAATAATTGCTGAATTTATAGATAAAAAATCTTTTTTTCTGCCTCCAATCTGCTCTTCAAAAGCCTTTGGCCCTTCTCGGGATTTGTTAATGATTTGATAAAATTAAAAATATTGAAGTATTGGTGCACGAATCTGCATTATTTCAATAGATCAGTTAGTTACGAACACTAGTATTGTATTTTAGTAGGATTTAGTCTTTTGTTTGTAAATGTAAAAAGCTATTATTTTGCATCAATTATTCATCCTCCTTGAATGAATCCGCTAGTATTCTTACAAACCAAATCACCAAATTTATGAACGGGAAAAGTTTACTCTTCCGGGCGGTGTGCCTCGCGGTTACCGCATTTCTATTCTCTCTATTTGGACCGGCGGCGCAAGCCCAGGTTACTTCATCAGCGATTACGGGACGTGTTGCAGACGGCAAAGGCGAGGTGCTCCCAGGCGCCACGGTCGTAGCGATACATGAACCGTCAGGAACAAAATATGGCTCGGTAACCAACGAGCAAGGACTTTACACGATTCCCGCGGTGCGCGTAGGTGGTCCTTACAAAGTGACCGTTTCCTTCGTGGGATTTAATGAACAATCCCAGGAAAACATTTTTGCTAACCTCGGTACTGCTGCCAACGTCAACTTCGAACTGAAAGACGGCTCTACCGACCTCGCGGAAGTGATTGTTACCGGCGCAGGAAGCGATATTTTCAGCTCCGACCGTACCGGTGCCGCAACGACTTTCAACAAAGGTCTCATCACCAGCCTGCCTACACTCGGACGTACGCTGAACGACATTACCAAGTACAATGCGTACAGCAATGGCCGCTCATTCGGCGGGCAGGATAGCCGTTACAACAACTTCACGATCGACGGTTCGGTGTTCAACAACGGTTTCGGGCTCGGTAACGAGGCGCAAGCAGGTGGCCGTACGGGTTCTACGGCGATCTCCCTGGATGCGATCGAAGAGGTACAGATCAACATCGCGCCTTACGACGTGCGCCAGTCGGGCTTCGCGGGTGCGGGTATCAACGCGGTAACGCGCTCAGGTACTAACGAATTCTCGGGTTCGGCATTCCACTTCTTCAAGAACAAGAGCCTGGCTGGAAAGAAAATCGATGGCACCGACTTTAAGGTTGCAGAGTTCAATGAGAAAACGACCGGTTTCCGCCTCGGTGGTCCGATCATCAAGAACAAATTGTTCTTCTTTGTAAATGGCGAGTTTGTAAAACGTTCGAGCCCGGCGCTCGACTACGTTCTGAACCGCGGCCAGGGATCAGGTGGTAACATTTCACGCACCACATTGGCGGATATGCAGGACCTGGCTTCGTTCATGCAAGAGAAATTCAACTACAATGTGGGCGCATTGGACGGCTTCAACAACGAGAACACCAGCAAGAAATTTCTCGGTCGTATTGATTACAACATCAGCGACAAGCACAAGTTGACGTTGCGTTACTCGCATCACGATTCGGATTCAGACGTGCTGATCAGCCAAAGCAGCAGCTCCAACACAGCAGGTTTTGGTAACCGTACCAACTCTTCCCTCGCGATTTCTCCGCAGAACACAGGTTACATTATCCAGGACAACACCCGTTCATTTGTAGCGGAACTGAATTCGAACTTCGGCGGCAAATTTGCCAACAACCTGATCGCTACTTACAACAAGCAGATCGAAGACCGTAAATACAAAGCACCGATCTTCCCAACGATCGAAATCCAGAAAGACGGATCGACTTACACCACCATCGGTTCAGATCCATTTACGCCTAACAACCGTCTCGACTACGCGACATTCAACATTACCGACAACCTCACTTATTTCGCAGGAAAACATACATTCACAGTAGGTGCGTCATACGAGCACTTCAAGTCGAACAACTTGTTTTTCCCTACTTCAAATGGCGTTTGGGTATTCAAATCGATCCAGGATTTCAAGAATGCAGCGAATGCATACCTGGCTAATCCTAACCTGACGACCGCTCCTGACACCGTAGTTCGTTTCAACTATCGCTACTCATTGCTTCCAGGCGGCGCTGCTCCATGGCAGACATTCAAAACGCAAACGATCAGCTTGTATGCGCAGGACGAGTTCCAGGTTACGCCTAACTTCAAGTTGACTGCCGGCCTTCGCGCGGACTACATCAATATGCCTAACACTTCCAAACAGTATTACAATGCTGTTGTAGATACTATTGTATTCAGATCGCCGAATGGTGACCCTTACAATGTGAATACAGGTAATGTTCCAAAATCACGCATTTACCTTTCGCCGCGTGTAGGTTTTAACTGGGATGTGAAAGGCGACCGTACCACACAGGTTCGCGGTGGAACCGGTTTGTTCCTTTCCCGCATTCCTTACGTGTTAATCTCGAACCAGTTGGGTAACAATGGGGTGAACTCCGCAACCGTTGCGGGAGCCAATACCACCGCGTTTCCTTTCACGCTTGATCCATCGCGCTACAACCCCGATCCGAAAGATACCAAGCCGCTTAAAGGCTACCAGGTTAATGCATCGGATGAAGACTTGAAATTCCCGCAAATCTGGAAAAGCAACATTGGTATCGACCAGCAACTCGGTTGGGGCGTGGTAGCAACTGTGGAAGGTATTTTCAACAAAAACTACAACTCGCTCCGATACATCGACGTGAACCTGAAAGCGCCGAATGCTCAGTTTGCAGGTCCTGATACCCGCGATCGTTTCCCGGCTTCCGGTCTTAGTGGTAGTGCGGCAACGGCAGCGCGTATGATTTCAAGCCAGGTTTCGAACACTTACGTGCTGACCAACACCAACAAGGGATACTCTTACTCTTTGACTGGTAAACTCGAAAAACCTGCTACACGAGGCTTTGGTGGAATGGTGGGTTATACTTATGGTATGGCTAAGGACATTGCTTCGGTTTCTTCTACGGTAGAAGGTAACGTGCCGGGAGTAAATGGCTTGAACTACCTTGACCTGGCCTATTCGGGTAACGACGTCCGTCACCGTTTTGTAGGTTATGTTTCTTATCGCAAAGAATATGGCGGTAAATTCGGCGGTGCTACGATGATAACATTGGGTGGCGTATCTTCAAGCGGTACCAAAATCTCTTACATCAGCTCTACCGATATGAACGGCGATGGTCAGAACAACGACCTGATCTTTGTTCCAAACAAAGCAACCGACATTACTTTCGCGACTTTGACCACCACAGCAAACGGCAAAACTTACACGTTCTCGCCAGAGCAGCAGGCAGAAGCATTCCAGAAATACATCGACAATCACCCTTATCTGAAAGAAAGAAAAGGCAAATATGCAGAGCGTAATGGCGGTGCATATCCATGGCTGACCCGTTTCGACCTTACTGTCGAGCAAGATTTCTACGTGAAAGTGGGCAAGAAAGATAAAAAGAACATTATCCGTCTGCGTGCTGATATTTTCAACGTTGGTAATATGATCAACAGCAAATGGGGGGTAGCGAACCAGGTGACTGCTTCTTCGAACAGTACGCAATCCAACCCGCTCAACTTCGCGAGTGTAAACGCCCAGGGCGTTCCTACCTACCGCATGGGTACACAGGTGATTGGCAGCGGTACATCCACCGAGACCGTCCTTTTGCGTGACGCATTTGTGAAGTCAAGAACGATCAACGACGTTTGGCAGGCGCAGTTGGGTATCCGTTATATCTTTAACTAAGAATAGCAAGCCTTCTAACAGCAACGAGCCCGCAGCATTGCGGGCTCGTTTTGTTTTATACCAATCCTTTCCTCCACTCTCCTTCCTCCTTCGTCCTTTCCTCCTTTCTCCCTTTCAATCCTTCTTATAAAAAATGCTCTGCACCAAAATTGGGTTGTCGGTACAGATAATGTCAGGCCCGCTGGAATCCCGGAGCTTTTGGTACAATGGCCTCGACTCTGCAACTTGAAGCGTGTCGACATTGCCGTTGGTGCCGAGCGAAGAGGTGACGTTTAGATCGTGAATGCGTTGGTAAAAGGAGCTTTCCTGCAATTCCCTGGGCGTGAGCGCTACAATCTGCTCCAATGGTAATCCCGATTGCTCAACGGCGTCGATATGTTCCGGGCTGTTGAATCCGACCGCCAGCATGAGCTGCGGGGCCAGTTGATGCGCCAGCTGCGCTTCTTTTAATGAATAGCAGATTAATACGGATTTGTAAAGATTCCCGGTTCCTTGCAACATTCTGATGGTCTGGGTAATGCTTGTTTCAGGCTTTTTGTCGACAATCAGCACGAAATTCTTGCCGGCCGACCAGTTCAATACTTCCTGAAATGTGGGTATGGGATATTCCGTCATGGAACCATAGGGATCTTTTAACCTCAGTTTGCTGACTTCTTTCCACTTCTTTTTACTCAACAAACCCTTTCCGTTGGTTTTCAATGCCAGCTCGTCGTCGTGTGAGACCACCAGCAGGCTGTCGGCGGTTGCCCGCACATCTATTTCCAGGAGTACGCAAGGGACTTTGGAATAGGTTCGCTCGAAGGTAGCCATGCTATTGCCGGGATAACCATCTTCGGTGCCGCCCTGGTGTGCCATGATCAACGGCGTGGTACGTTTGCCTGGTTTCAGATAGGTTTTCAGCGCTTCGGCGTCCTTGAACTGGCAGTCGCCGGTTTGGGCCTGAGCAGTGTGTGAAAGGGCAGCCAGAAGCAGTAGTGCAAGGGCCTGCCGGGTTAGTTTTTTCATTGTTTATGTCACATTATTGGATTCGGTATGGAGCGGTCCGTGTCGAGAAGCGTCACGGATGGCGGAGCCGTTGATAGCGGGGTCGGTGACCGCCGAGTCGCCACCTTTGTCGGCTTTCAAAATTGATTCCACACCAGCGCGGTAACCTTCGATGATCAGCCGCGAAATATCCTCCGAATTGAAATGCTGCAAGTCGAGGAAGAGCGGTGTGAGCGGCCTTACCACGGTCAGTTTCATAGGCTTGCCACGCAGGTTCGAGCGGTCGACGTACGACTCAGCCCATTGGATATTGTTGTTCACGATCTGGTTCACGGTAATGTCACGCACACGTTCGATCAACGTAATCAGGTTGCGGGTGTTGATACCTTCCGGCTGGTACAGCAGGGGAGAGTGGCAGCCGATGAGAATGATCTCCGTCGCGCCGTCCTCGATGGCCTCGCGTATGGGTGCTACCTCGCGTAAGCCGCCGTCTAAGTAAAGATGGTCGTTGATTTCGACTGCCGGCATCAGCATGGGTATGGATGAACTGGCGTACACAAAATCCACATAATGCGGGTCCTGCGTGGAAACATATTTCATTTCCCCGGTTTCGATATTCACGGCGCCGGCTTTCACTTTAATGGGCGTATCGCGGAGGTAGTCGTCGTTGAGGTGCTTACGGATAAGCTGATGCAACGGCGAGGGGTCAACGATGCCGTCGAAACGGCTCATGAGCGTGTTCATCCCCAGCATTACCCGCGAGCGCAACGTGGAAATGTCTTGTGGTTGGGTAATATTCTTGATCCAGAATTCGAGCAGCTTTCGGCCCGCCAATGGCCAGTCTATCTTCTTATTTTCGGCCATTTGCTTGCCGGTTTCATTCGCCAGGAACGTGGCGTTCAGTGAGCCTACGGAAATTCCGTAGACCATTTCAGGCTCAAAGCCGTTTTCCAGGACTGCCTGGATCACACCTACCTGAAATGCTCCTTTCATGGATCCGCCGCCGAGAACGAGTGCTTTCATATCGACTGGGTTACGTGGTTTAGTTTGTACTTCGGCTGTCGGCTGCCGGCTGTCGGCCGTTTTTGGCGCCCAGGCCTTTGTCCAATTCTAAACATTTTCGCTTTAAAATTGATGTAAACAGAAGATTTTATTCCAAATTTGAAGATCAGAGTTCAGAGGGTTAAACGAACATATTCACAAACTCATGCCCCTGTTCGCGTCCTTTTATTATCAGGAGGGACCTTTTAGCCCTCGTACATGAATATGACCCTTTCAATAAAGGATATCCAGGCTCCTATTGCGGATGAAATGAAAGCTTTCGAGCAGAAGTTTCGCCAGTTTATGAAAAGCGAAGTAATGCTTTTGGACCAGATCATGAACTACATCGTGAGGCGAAAAGGCAAACAGTTGCGTCCGATGTTCGTGTTCCTGTCCGCGGGAGTTTGCGGGGATATTGCTGAATCGACTTACCGCGGTGGCGCGATGATCGAACTGCTGCATACCGCCACCCTGGTGCACGACGATGTGGTCGACGATTCGAATTACCGTCGTGGATTCTTCTCCGTGAATGCCTTATGGAAAAACAAGATTGCCGTACTGGTGGGTGATTATCTGCTGTCCCGCGGGTTATTGCTTTCGGTGGACCACGAAGAGTTCAAAATCCTGAAAATAGTTTCTACCGCCGTTCGCGAACTCAGCGAAGGTGAGTTGCTGCAAATTGAAAAGGCCCGCAGGCTGGATATTAATGAAGAGGTTTACTACGAAATCATCCGGCAGAAAACCGCTTCGCTGATCGCTTCATGTTGCGCGGTGGGAGCGAGTTCAGTCGGGGCAACGAAGGAAGTGGTGGACAAAATGCACGCATTCGGTGAGAAGGTGGGCATGGCTTTCCAAATCAAGGACGACTTGTTCGACTACGGCGAAGACGAGATTGGAAAGCCGCTGGGGATCGATATCAAGGAGAAAAAAATGACGCTCCCGCTCATTTATGCGCTCAACCACGCGCCCTGGCTCGAAAAACGCCGCATTATCAATATTATCCGCAACGAAAGCCATAAGCCCAACAAGGTGAGCGAAGTAATCGCTTTCGTGAAAGAATCGGGCGGCTTACGTTATGCGCAGGAGGTGATGGAAAGATACGTGAAAGAGGCGCTCACATTACTGAACGAATTCGCCGACTCGCCGCACCGACGCTCACTGGAACAGCTTGTTCAGTATACGATTGAGCGGAGCAAGTAAAATTTTGAATGAGTGAATTTTGAATGACCGAATGATTCAATGGGTTGCCGTGGAATGGAATGCGTGAATCGCGTAGCGATATAATATTGGTAGTAAATAATGTCGCCCGTTTTTCAAAATCCCGTCAGGGATGCAACAACAATAACACGTGGCTGCGTAATGCCGGAGCATTGTTGGTACATGCCCAAAGGGCATTTTTAGAAGGTCATGCTATGGTGGGTTTACTACCAATGTTATATGCCTAACGGCATTTGGTGCGGCACATTGACTCATTGCTCATTGACTCATACACTCACTCATTGAATAGGAAAATATATAAGTAAGTATAATAATATAACTAGCTTTTTAGTTATGTTTGTGTGCTCACTTAATATTGCCTGTCATGAAAATATTCCTAACTATTTTTTTTCTTGTCGCCAGCCTCGGGCTGTCGGCCCAACCTGTGGTTCTGTCACAGAAAGATGTCTCCAAAGAACTTGCACAGAAATTAAACCGGGAATATCAGAATAACGAAGGCCCGGTGAATCAAATCCCGCACAGTATACGGACGGCATTCGATAATATCTACGAGCAAATCCTTCGAACGGACAAATTCAAGGAATACATGGCCTGGAACACGCTTTACCTGAATGCGGAGGGTAAAATCGATTACCTCGTTTTGAGTGTTACGCGGGGCTTTCGGACAGCGGACGCGAAGAAACAGGAAGCTGCCTCCGTGGCCGACTCGCTCGCGGCGGCCGTTTCCGCGCAGCTCGCACCTTATCTCACCGATTTTGTCTCGCGCAAGACTATCGGCACGAAAACGGCCTTCACTGTTTTCGTGAGTTTCAACACCGAGCCGACTAAGGAACCAATTGCCAGAAAAGATAGCGTGGTAAACGGACTGGCCGAGGCAATAGCGACGAAAGACACTTTAAAGGTGAAGAAACTTGCCCTCGCGCAAAATTTGCTTACAAGTATTCCGGAAGTAGTATACCGCTTTCCCAACCTGGAAGAGCTGTTTTTAGGCGATAATGATCTCGAAACCGTCAACCTCGATATGGCACGCCTGCCCAAGTTAAGGCACCTTGACCTGAGCAGAAATATATTACGGGATAACGGCATTGCGATTAGCAAAAACAAATCGCTGGAACTCCTTAACCTGCAAATGAACCTCATTACCGATGTGCCACGGGCCGCCCGGAACTGTAAAAAGCTCGAAACCCTCTGGCTCGGTAACAATCGGTTGAGCGGATTGACTAATGCCAGTTTCAGAAAGCTGAGACAAGTAAAAGATCTCAACTTTTACAAAGCGGAAGTGGCCGTTTTGCCCAAAGGAATCCGCAAAATGCGCGGCTTGGAAGTGCTGGATTTATATTATAATAAGTTGGAAACCCTTCCAAAATCGATCACCAGGTTGAAGCGCCTGACGCATTTCGCGGTTTCCTACAATCAGCTTACGACATTGCCGAAGCGCATGGATAAACTAAGAAGCGTGCATACCATATACGCCCATCATAATCACCTTAGCAAACTTCCCGAACGTATTACGCGCATGAAAAAGCTGCGTATCGTGGATTTGGGTTATAACTGGCTGACGACATTCCCTGCGGAACTTGCAGCATTTACCAACTTGGAGGAGCTGGATCTTTCTGCTAACAACTTCCCGGAGTTCCCGATGCAGCTTTTGCAGATTCGCAAGCTCGACAAGCTGCATTTACGCGGCAACCCGTTTTTGGGACAGGATGCCGAACGTAAATACAGCGACCAGTTAAGCCAGCTTAAAAGCAAGAACATCGAGGTGTTCTATTAGAGATTCCACCAGTAGGTGAATTTCAGAACGATTGCGCGGTTCTTGACCCTGAAATTCTCGGGCAGATAATTGTCTGTGTACACGATAAAAAGGTCAGAAGCCGGCTTGTAGCGCCATTGCAGACGGGCATTCAGGTTGATATTGTCGGCCTGATTGTTGTACTGCATGAATGTTGTGAAAAAGAGGCTGTTCGTAAAGGTCACGTCCACGCGCGGTCCTACGAGCCAGAGTTGCGTACGTTTCCACGGCTCCGGAAGCCGGATATCGTTGTAGTTGCCGGCCATGGTAATGGCTACGTAAGGCTGCACACGGTAACCGAGTTCGGCTTTGAGGTTGTTGCGCTTGCCATTTTGGTAATATCCGCCCAGGATGCCCGATGCCAGGTAGGTAAAGCGGTTTTGCGGCCCCGAAACGATGTCGAAACCAACGGCTTTCCAGTTGTGCTCGGTACCGGTAGCGAGCGTGAAGCCGCCGAGGTTGGTAGGATCGAACGGCCGTAGCAGGCGCACGTAGTTGCTCGAACCCCACACGGCCACCGTGGCACGGTTGATGAAGTTGATGTTGTAGGACAAAATGAATTCCTTATCGCTCACATCAAACTTCTTGTCCCAGTAAATATTGCTCACGAGCTTGGGCCCGTGGCTGATGATTTTGTTGTGTTTAATGAAAAACAGATAGGCTACATTGGGGCTGATCTTGTAATAACCCATTCGTACGGCATTGGGTACATAGCCTACTTCCGCATTGTAATTCTTACCCACATACTCATGCTGCCATTGCCATATTAAATTCGCTTTCGTGAATTTCAGGTCGGCCGCGTGTGTAAAGTCGTCGGATGATTTACCGGGCGTAAACGATTTGAGGAACATTACTTTCCCGGTCCATAGGTTTTTGGCGCTCGCCAGGTTAAACTCCGCACCGATATTCCGGTTGTAGCGGTTGGTGGCGGAATGCCTTTCTAGAGTGTAATTCGTAGCATCCTTATTTACGAATATAAACCGCACATTGGAACGTGCGAGCAATTGCCGCTGCAATGCAAACACGGCGTAATTGTTGTGGGGTGTCAGTGTATCATTAGCACCTGTTTGCACGTCAAGCACGCCTATACGCCAGTTTTTATTGATTTTTCCGCTCATTCTTGCGCCAAACTGGATCGGTACACCCAAACCGATTCGTCGCGAAAAGAATGGCCGGATGGTAGCGTACCCGAAATTGGCGAAAAGGTCGGCATTTTCGAGGAAGAACTGCCGGCGCTCGGGAAAGAATAGCTCGAAACGGTCGAGGTTGGTCTGCTGCACGTCCACATCCACCTGAGAGAAGTCCGGGTTGACGGTTAAATCGAGGTTGAGCGACGGCGTGAGGCCGATTTTTACATCACCCCCAATCGTTGGTTTGTATTTGGTAGGTAGGTCGTTCTGGTGGTCTTTGGTCATGCGCATGGCTGCATAGGGGATCACCGAAATGTTCGGGCCGGGCGTGGGTGGGGGGGTGTCCCACACGAGTACGCCCGTATACGCGAGCGAGGCCGACGGAAACTGACGCGGCACTGGTGCCCAGGATGATTTTTCGGAGATCGTCAGGTCCTGGCGGCTGAAATTGATCCCCCAGCGCGTAATACCGGGCTTGTAGCGGATACTTTTAAACGGAATGGCCGCTTCCCAGACCCATTTGTCGTCTTCGTTCTTCACGGCGCTCACCCATTTGTTGTCCCAACTTAGGTCGACGGTACCGCCGTCGCCCTGCTGGCCGTCCCAGGGCGCACCCGCCGCATTAGCGCCGAATGAAAAGCCGTTGGTCTTGTCATCGAACGTGTCCATGAAAAGCAAGAAGTTGTCATTCTTCCCGAATGCAAAATCGCGTTTGAGGGATTCGACGATCAGCGAGCCATTGATGGGCTTGTAGTTGACAACCAGGATATACAGGTTGTGCTTGTCATAACACAGCTTGACGTCCGTAAGCGCCTTGGAAAAGCTGGTGTCCATCGGCGTGATCATGAAAAAGTCTTTGGCAGTTTCGGTTGCCGACCACGCGGGATCGTCCGCTACACCATCGACTTTGACGGGTGAAGTGGCTGAGTGGATGTGGTACTGGTAGTTTTCGTTCGGTTTCTGGGCAATGCTTTGGAAAATGATGAAACAGAAAATGAAAGGGGTTAGGATAAAGGTACGTAGCACTTGGTTCAGGGGATGTTTAGGAAATATAAAAGGTTCAAGGATACTCAGTTTCTGAACCAGCGGGAATCAGCATAGAAAGTCCCGAATGGTACCAGCGAAGAAAGAAACGATAAAGCCGACTTTTTGAACGACCAGCTTTTTTCAGTGGCAACCTGGATAAGCAGGAGCACAAAAAGGATAAAGAGTACACCGTGCGCCATACCTACGATGCGCACAGCCTGTGGGATGCCGGCAAAATATTTAAGGGGCATTGCTACGCCCACGAGTAGGATAAAAGAAATGCCTTCGAGAAATGCAATGATGCGCAGGCGGCCTAATGCCGATTTGATCAGTTCGGATACCATAAGAAATCAGGATAGGGAAATACAATTTACCGGCAAAGATACACATCAAGCTCCTTGAAACGCAGGAACTTCGAAAAAGCTTTTGCCCGGAAATGTTACATTTTGTATTTATGTAACTGGTGGTTTAAATAAATTCCGTAAAATGGTATTTTTGAAAAATTTTATTCTGAATAGTATTTGTTTTAAGGTTAAAAATTGCATTATTGGCAATAATAGCACCTTATTTCGATATTATGAAACTAATCTACCAAACATGGCTTTTCGTGTTCCTCTCCTGTTATTGTTATGCGCAGGGCCTGAAAGTAACCGGGAAGGTTACCGATGAAAAAGGGGACCCGCTGATTGGTGCTTCCGTTCTGGAAAAAGGCACCGGCAATGGTACCGTTACCGACGAAAACGGCGCTTACGGCCTCACAGTGGGCTATAAGAATGCGACACTCGTGGTAACCTTCGTAGGTTACAACAAAATGGAAAGAGAACTGAATGGCGCCGCCAGCCAGGATTTTGCGCTTGCCGACGCCACGGTACTGAACCAGGTAACGGTAGTGGGTTCCCGTAACCTGAACCGCTCTTCGACCGATACGCCCGCGCCAGTGGATTTGATCGACATCCGCGAAGTAACTACCAAGCAGGGACAGCTCGATGTGAACCAGCTTTTGCAGTTTGCCGCGCCTTCTTTTAACTCCAACCGCCAGACGGGCTCCGACGGGGCTGACCACGTCGATCCGGCGTCGCTTCGCGGGCTGGGGCCCGACCAGACATTGGTGCTCATCAACGGCAAGCGGAGGCATCAGTCAGCATTGGTGAACCTTTTCGGCTCGCGCGGGAGAGGCAATACAGGTACCGACCTGAATGCAATCCCGGCTGCCGCCATCGAACGTATCGAGATCCTGCGCGACGGTGCCGCCGCACAATACGGCTCGGATGCCATTGCGGGGGTCATCAATATTGTGTTGAAAGAAACGACCAACCAGCTGGCTGTGAATGCCAATGCCGGTATGTTCAAGGCCAAATACCGGTTTGACGATAAGAAGTTCGATGGCCTGAATTACAATATCAACGCAAACTACGGCGTGAAAATCGCGAAAATGGGTTTTCTCAACGTGACGGCCGATTACAATTCCCGCGACCACACCAACCGTGCCAACACCGTGACCAGCGAAGCGGACCTCGCCAGGAGGCAGTATGGCGACCCGGAAATCCGCAATGCCGCGGTATACTACAATGCGAAAATACCATTGGGCGGCAATTTTCAGGTTTACAGCTTTGGTGGCCTTAACGAGCGCAAGGGTGACGCGTACGCGTGGACACGCTTCGCGGACGACGACCGGAATATCCCTTCCATTTACCCGAATGGCTTTGATCCGATCATTACCAGCGAGATTAAGGACCGCTCCGTGGCTGCGGGTATTCGCGGAGTCTGGAAATCATGGGATATTGATTTAAGCAACACCTATGGTTTCAACAAGTTTCATTTTGGAGTTAAAAACTCGCTTAACAGGTCGCTAGGCGAGCGTTCGCAGACTTCGTTTGATGCCGGTGGTTTTCAACTCGGGCAAAATGTGGTCAATGTGAACGTCAGCCGCTATTATAAAACCGTCATGCAGGGCCTGAACATTGCATTTGGGGCGGAGTTCAGGAAGGAACGCTACAAGATCTTTGCGGGCGAGGAGGCTTCCTATCGCAACTATGACCCCGAATTTGCGGGCGGTTCGCAGGGGTTCCCGGGTTACAGCCCAGCGGATGTGACCAACCACAGCCGTTCTAATGTAGGGGCCTATGTAGATTTGGAAGCGGATGTTACCAAGCAGTTCCTGGTGGATGTTGCCGGCCGCTTCGAGCATTACAGTGATTTTGGAAGTACTTTAAATGGTAAGCTGGGTTTGCGGTACAAGATTACCGAAACTTTTGCGCTGCGCGGGTCGGTGAGTACCGGCTTTCGTGCGCCGTCGCTGGCCCAGAAGTATTTCAATTCGACATTTACCAATTTCGTGAATGGCCAGCCGGTGGAAGTGCTGCTGGCGAACAACAACAGCGCCGTTACCAAAGCACTAGGCATTCCCCAGCTGAAACAGGAAACCTCGCAGAATGCCAGCCTCGGGATCACTTTCACGCCTGCGGCGGGACTGTCGGTAACTGTTGATGGTTACTATGTGAAAGTGAAGGACCGCGTGGTGCTTACCGGGCAGTTCAGCGACGACGACGAGGACATCGGCGATCTGCTGAAAGCGCTTCGGGTAGGGAAGGCGCAGTTCTTTACCAATGCATTGGAATACACCACGACCAAAGGGCTGGACGTCATTGTGGCGCATTCCGCTCCACTGGGCGCCGGAAGGCTCAGTACCACCGTAGCTGCCAATTTCAACTGGATGAAACTGGGTCCCGTGAATACCGTCCCCAAGCTGGCCGGTAAAGAGGATATTTATTTTGATGAACGAGAACGCCATTTCGTACTGGCATCGGCACCGCCTTCGAAGATCAACCTTACATTCGACTACTCGGTGAGCAAGTTCAGTGCGATGTTGCGGTTTATCCGTTTCGGAGAAATCAAGCTGGCGAATTGGGATTATATGATCGATACATACAATCCCAAAGTCCAGACAGACCTTACATTGAATTACAAATTCACCCCAAACATATCGCTCTCCATCGGCGGAAGTAATATCCTGAACGTGTACCCCGACAAGTTCCAGCCCGCATTGACCGAATCGGGTGGAGCCTGGGATCCTGTGCAAATGGGTAGTAACGGGGCGTTTTTCTTTACCAGGTTGGGATTGCGGTTCTAAACCGCCATGATTTCCGCCGCTGCCATTTCGCCGGTGACTACCGCGCCTTCCATGAACCCTTGCCAGTCGGCGAGGTGTTCGCCGGCGAAAGAGGTATGTAGGAAAGGCTTCTGCAATGCAGGCCGGGTGGTGTACCACTGGTTCAGCCCGTACATCGCGTATGCGCCTTGCGAAATTTTGTCGGTTCCCCAATAGTAATTGGCTTGTGACTCGATCAGTTTCCGGGCCTTGGGGAAATACGGATTAAGCGTTTGCCCCAGCATTTGTTTCTTCCAGTCGTCGTTTTGCGCGGAAATGAGTTCAGCCTTCTCTCCGATCGTGTAGGAGATCAGCACGCCTTTTTGCGATGGCTGGTTTTTGGTAGCATGGTAAAAGTAATGCGGTGTCTGGTCGGTAATGAGGTCGAAGCTCTCATCCTTCCAAAAACGCTTTTTAAACAAAATCGCATTCTTGTTGATCCGGGCATATTGCAGCTCGTTAATGGCCTGTACTTTTTCGGGCGGTAATCCCGGTTCCCACTGAATGTTTCGGATAGCAAAGGTGGGAATGGCACAGATGAGCTTGTCGGCTTCGAAAGTTTTTCCGTTTTCGCAGGTTACTTTCACGTTGTCTCCCTGTTCGATGCGTTTCACGGCATGGCCGGTCAGCACGCGGTCATTTCCAATCTCTTCCGCAAACTTCTTCGCGAGCATGGCATTGCCCCCTTGCATTTTCAGATCCATTTCGTTCTTCTCGCTGCTTTCCGCAAATGTGGCCAATGCAATGTAGGCCGACACGTGCCGGATGCTTTCGCCGAAATCGGTGCTGTCGAGCAGTTCCCGGAAGACGAGGTCTTTACCTTCGCAGCCATTATTGACGAGGTAGCGCCACCAATCGATGCTGTCGAGTTCGACTTTCTGTTTTTCGTCCAGCTGTTTGTAGCCTTCCAGGAGTGTCTTCATTTTAGCCTTCCAATTATCCGTGAAATCCCAGGTGTTGGCTTTGGAATATTGGTTCTGGTAAATGAGGTGGGTGTCGAACTGATTATTCAGCAGTGGTATTTTGAACTGGTCACATAATGCACGCACGCGCTCGTGGGAGTTGCCTACCCATTCGGCGCCGAGTTCCACGACCAGGTTTTCTTTTGGATCAATGGTGTGGGAGAATACCCTGCCGCCAATCCGGTTGCGTGCTTCGAACACAGTGACGTCCACATTCTTTTGTTTGAGGGCGTACGCGGCGGCCAGCCCGGCGAACCCGGCGCCGATCACGATCACGCGGGTTTGTTTGCCAATGTAGATGTTTCCGAAAGAGCGGGCTGAAATGAGTGAGGCACCTGCGAGCAGGGCGGATTGGCGCAGAAACTCGCGCCGGGAGGATTGTTGCGGCTTGTCCATGATGTAATGAGGTCGATTGAGTACCTCAAATTACTCACCTATATACGCAGCTCAAACAAACCTTTAGTGAGAGGCAGATTTACTTAGTTTCTGGTATCCAAAAGAAAAGCGGTCCGGCGTTTTTGAGGCCGGACCGCTTTATAATGTATTTCAAATGAATTGCTTACGCGGTTTGCACTTTCGGCTTTACTTTGGCCTTAGGCTCCGTGGCAGCACTTTCCTTGTTGCGCATTTTGACAAAATCCCTGAACCGGCGGATGGTTGCCATTATAAAGCCGATAACCAGTACAAATGTCCCCAGCCAGAGGATGTTGATCAGCGGCTTTTCGGTTGCTTTCATGACGATGAAATCGCGCTGGGTGGTATTTACACCAAATGTAAACTGGCCTGTTTGCGGGTTGATTTCGTTGAATTGAATGCGCATGCCCAGCTCGTCGCTTACTTCCGGCTTACGTGCTACCATGCGGTCGCGGATGACGAACGATGGGGTTACCACAAACTCCTTGTCTTTATCCAGCACGCGGATGATCGCCTTCACAGCTGCATCGCCCGGGCCGAGTTTGATGCCTTCTACCTCTTCGGTGCGGACTACATTATCCAGAATGGCTACGTAGTCGTTGACGAAGAATGTGTCGCGAAGGTTGATCGTAAAGTTCTCGCTCTGGCTCCAAACCGGCTCTGCGGTAGGGTTGGTCACCATGGAAACGTAGGTGTACAAATCCTTATCGACTTTACGCTGAATATCCGGCGAAGACACGATCCCACCCATGCGCGGGTTGATCTGCACACGCGGGAACAATGTGAATATCTTGCCCGAAGGCTCGCGGTATTCGATCTCGTAATAGAAGTTTTCAGGGAAAATTTCGAGAGTATCGCCCTTTTTGTTGTACTTCTGGCCGTTTACCTCGATGTCGCGCAATGCTACGGCGTGGTAATCACCTTCTACAATATCGACCCAGCTCTTCGGTATGTAACCCGGAATGTGGCGTGGCTCTACGCGTACGTCGCGCCAGGTGAGCATGTAATCGCCCATTTTTTCAGGCTTGTTGAGCCAGAGCGTGATATTTTCTTTATTCTCCTTGTTGTCGTTGGCCGTGAATTCCTCGCTGCGGGAGATCATCAAACCGGAGTTGTTGATCGAAACGACTTTGGTGTAAGCCGACGAGAACAAAATACCGATCAGCATCAGCGCCACGCCAATGTGCGTGATCGCACCGCCCGAGAGGTTATAGTTGCCACGGATAATGTTCAGGAGGATATTGCCATTGGCCACAATCGCGAAGATCGAAGTAGTGAGCAATGCGATGTACTGAATGTCGCGGACCTGTTTGTAAGTGATCACTGTAGCACTGATCAGCAACGCCACTAATAGCGGATTGTACAATGCCTGCAACTTGCCTTTGCCGGTTTTTTTCCACCAGAAATACTGGCCGACGCCGGTGAGAACGATGATCAATGCAAAGAACCAGAGCTGGAACTTGTTGTAATGCGCCACCTGGTCGGCAGGCAGTGCCATGTTCAACACAGTACCGAATGCTTCCGCGATTTTGTTATAAACCGGAATGGAAGTGGTCGCGATAATCTGAAAGCCCGAAAGGCAAAGCACGGTGGCACCAATGAAAATCCAGAATTCCTGGGAGTAGGTCGAGACCTCTTCTTCATCACTCGGCAACGATTTCCAGCGCGCGACCAGCAGGCCGATCGACACGACCATGAATGTGAAAAGGTAGATCAGCAACTGACCGGAAAGGCCCAAATCCGTAAACGAGTGTACCGAAGCATTGCCGAGCACCCCGCTGCGGGTCATGAATGTCGAATAAAGGACGAGAATGAACGTCGCGATCGTGAGAATGAATGACGTTTTCAATGCTGTCGCATTCCTTCTTGCGATGATCATCACGTGTACCGCCGCCACGAGTACGAGCCAGGGCACAATAGAAGAGTTTTCAACGGGATCCCAGTTCCAATAGCTACCGAAGTTGAGCGTTTCATAGGCCCAGTAAGCACCCATTAATATACCCACACCCAGTACCAGCGCCGAGAACAACGACCATGGCAATGCAGGGCGGATCCATTCATTAATGCGTTTGCTCCAAAGGCCCGCAATCGCGAACGAGAACGGAATAAGCGTGCTCGCAAAGCCGAGGAACAGGGTAGGAGGGTGGATCACCATCCAGTAGTTCTGCAATAGCGGATTGAGACCATTACCGTCTTTCGGGATGAAATTCGGGTCCATTTTGTAGACAGGCAGGTCGGGCATTACCTCTTTCAGCAAGAGGAAAGGCGTAGAACCGATTTTAAGGTCCAGACCGGGGATTACCACACCGAGAATCATCGAGGTAAGGAATGCTTGCACCAACGCGAAAACAGTCATTACCGGCGCTTCCCACGAGCGGTTGGTGAAGATTAATGTAGCTCCGAGTACCACGTTCCAGAATATCCAGAGAAGGAAGCTACCTTCCTGATCCTGCCAGAAGCTGGAAATGGTGTAGCCGGTCGGCAGGGAAAGCGAAGAGTTTTTCCAGGCGTAATGGTATTCAAAATAATGGTTACCGATGATCCAGTAGAGCGAGAACACCACACCGATCACCGCTGCCAGATGGACCCAGAAAACGCCGCGCGCAAACTTTTTCCAGGTTTGCGTTTCTTCTGCGGTACCTCCCGCGATACCCGCTTTAAAATAAGCGAACGTCGCCAGGATGGCCGTTACAAACGCGACTATAACCAGCAGGTGCCCTGCACTTCCGATCGTACTGTGAATCATGATTGTTTTGCAGTATGTTCCGTGGTTTCCATTTTACCGTTCTCGTATTTCGATGGGCATTTCATGAGGATTTTTTCGGCTGAAAACGAGCCGTCATGCATTTTGCCTACTACTACGACTTGCTCGGATTTGTCGAAATCCTGAGGTTTGGTGTTTTTGTAGACCACCTTTTGTTCCACATTATTGTTGTCTACCAATGTGAAAACGAACAGGTTAGGGTCGATTTCCGGGCGATATTCCATTTCCAGGATCTGGCCCGACGCATCTTTTTTGAGCTTACCTACTACGTGGATGCTCTCGTTATCGCCATCCGCAGCCATTTCTTTGGCTTTCGTGAAATCGACGTAAGTACTTGCATCACCGGCAGTTGAAACGATAATACCAATTGCAACCGCAATGATCACCAATCCGAATATCTGTATCTTTTTCATAGGGGCTTACTTGATAT
Source organism: Dyadobacter fermentans (assembly GCF_019924045.1). Taxonomy (GTDB): domain Bacteria; phylum Bacteroidota; class Bacteroidia; order Cytophagales; family Spirosomataceae; genus Dyadobacter; species Dyadobacter fermentans_A. Next base: position 218,231 of record NZ_JAHXBN010000008.1, read on the forward strand.
TGAGGTCTTTTTCAATCTTTTTCAACTTGGAATCAATGCGGAATAGGTTGACAGCCAATCCCGCGAAAACTACGGCTACTACTGCCACCACGACCCAGATTTTACCGTCGGCACGGAGCCTGTCGGCCATTTCGACGGAAGTGTCGCCCGCCTGTGCGAACAGGTTACCGGAAAGGGCCAGCAACGTCAGGAGGATGAGGGAAATTCTTTTCATTGTATATATGAGTGGACTAAACCTTAACGAAAATTTACTTTGAAACGTTTGTAAAAAGCCTGAATCCGGGCAAAATGCTCAGAGCTTGCCCGATTCGATGAGTGCTTCTTCACGCACCCGGTTGATCTGCTTGATGCGGATTCTAAGCTCTGCAATCCACAGTCCGAGCAGGATATAACCGATTACGGCCGGGTAAAATACCTTTCTGATGTTGTTGTCGAAATCATAAGACCCGAACGTGCTGTTGCCGCCGCTGCCGGGGTGCAGCGAGTCGGTGAGGCGGGGCAGGATGTAAATGATCGGGATGAAAACGGCGAACGCGAAAATGTTGTAAACCGAAGAGATCCGTGCACGGCGCTGTTCGTCCTCGAAGGAGCTTCTGAGCAAGAGATAGGCCAGGTAAATGAGGATACCTACTGCCGCACCATTCAGTTTCGGGTCGTTTGGCCAAGGGTCGCCCCAGGTGTAATTGGCCCATACGGAGCCGGTAAGGCAACCTAGTATTCCAAAGAAAATAGCGGCTTTTGCCACTTCGCTCGCAATGTCGTCGTCCTTGATATTGCCCTTCATTAAATAGCGAATGGAGAATACCATCGACAGCAGAAGCAGCGTAGTCATGGCGAGCCATAATGCTACGTGGAAGTAGGTATTGCGGATACTTTCATTGATAATGGCAAGGCGCGGAACGGGACCGATAAATCCCATGATGATCACATAAAAAATGATCACAACACAGAGGATTTTCCACCAGATCTTTCTCATTTTAAACTAATACTTTAAATGTTGTGCCCTGTAACCTGCTGTTTTTCAGCTTCTCCATAAATATGGAAAAAGCAGGTAGGAGAGCGTAATTACTATCAGATCGATCGATAATAGTGTGGTGATTTCATCCGTGCTGACCGACCAGTCGAGACCATCCAGGGCGTTTTTAGCCAAGCGGATCGTCATGAGCAGCATCGGCAGGATGATCGGGAAACTAAGCACGGCCATGAGCGTCGCGCTATTGTCGGCCTTGGACGCAATGCCCGCGATGAGCGTGAGAACGGAAGCAAAACCAGTGGAAGCCAGCAGAATGCAGATCGAAAACAGACCGTTGTCCTGAATAGGGTTGCCCATCACAAATGCATAGAACACAAATCCAAGCACCGACAACACTGCCATAACCAGCGAGTTGTAAATGATTTTGGAAATGATGATGGCCTGAGGACTGCACAGGTTATAATAGTAGAGTAAACGCCCGTGCCGTTCCTGCGAAAAACTTTTGGCAATGGCATTGACCGCCGTAAAGAGCAGAATAATCCAGAACAAGGTATTCCAGACGATCGGGGTCAACTGATTTCTGCGTAGATTAAAACTGAGGTAGCAAACAAATACGGTACTGACCACGTAAAGCAGCATTCCACTGATGGCATATTTCTGGCGCCATTCCAGTGTTACTTCTTTCCATATCAGGGTTTTAATCTCGTTCAAGGTGATTGGTGCGGGCCATTGGCTTTCAGCTTTCGGCTCTCGGTTTGCTGTTGTAATGTAACCAGCGTTACTTTTTCCCGGCTTCGGGACTTCGTTTCGCGCTGCAAAAGTACGACACAAAGCCCGAGGGAAATAATAAAACGGTCAGGATTTTGAATGATTTGGCGAACGGTAGGCACATTAGGAGGAGTAAAGTTTGATTTACCGACTGAGAGTGCTTTATTTGTACTTTAAATAAAATGAATCTAAATAAGGAACGTATGTCGGCTCGTACCGTTTCCCTCCTTAAAAAGGGTGAAAAAGGCATAATCAAATCATTCACAGACCGTGCAATGTCCCTCAAACTGCTCGAAATGGGTTGTTTGCCAGGTTGTGAGGTACGGCTGGATGCGATTGCGCCATTCGGTGACCCGATCTGCATCAACGTCGGCGGGAATTACAGCCTGTCTTTGCGTTTGAACGAAGCCGCAGTGATTGAATTAGAGTAAAGATGACGTTCCGCATACAGCCTCTCCATTGAAACAGGGAAATATTAAAGTTGCGCTGGTAGGTAACCCGAATGCCGGCAAGTCTACGCTATTTAATGCACTCACCGGAATGCGCCAGAAAACAGGCAACTTCCCGGGGGTGACTGTCGAGAAAAAATCAGGGACATTCCGCATTGCCGACGCTAACGGGCACGACGATGCGCATGTGACGCTGGTCGATTTGCCGGGTACATATAGTATTTATCCCAAATCGAAGGACGAGACGGTGGTGATGGATATTCTCGCCAACCCGCAGCACCCCGATTTCCCCGACGTAGTGGTGATCGTAGCCGACGCCTCTAACCTGCAACGGAACCTGTTGCTCTTTACCGAAATCAATGATTTGGGCATTCCGACGGTACTCGCGTTGAACATGCTCGACGTGGCAGAAAGCATGAACCTGACTGTGAATGCGGTGCAGCTCGCGATGCAACTGAATGTGCCTGTCGTACGCATCAATGCGCGTACAGGCGAAGGCATGAAAGGATTGAAAGAGGCTGTGAAACAGGTTGTGGGACGGACCGAGAAACCTGCCCTGCGATATTTCTATGAGCCTAAGGAGAATGAAATAGGGCTGATTAACGAGGTGAAGGAAATCCATCACCTGGATAATGATTATGTGGCGCTGCAATATGTCTGTCAGCACGACAACTTCTCTTTCCTCGAACAACCGGTAAGGGCCAAACTCGATGCCCTGATCGAGAAATACGGTTTCGACGAGAACAACTTCCTCGCCAACGAAACCATCGCCCGCTACGAAAAAATCAAACCGATCGTTTCCAAAGCCGTCAAATCCGAAGGCGCTACCGAACAGCCTTATTGGACGCGGAAGCTGGATAGCATTCTGCTGCACCGGGTTTGGGGATATGTCACGTTTGCATTGGTGCTGCTGGTCGTATTCCAGGCCATCTTCGCTTGGGCATCTTACCCGATGGATATGATCGACGCCGGTACTGCCGCCGCCATCGAATGGGTAAAAGGCGCATTACCTGCAGGCGTGCTGAACGACCTCATCACCGACGGTATTATGGCCGGTATCGGTGGTATCATTATATTCATCCCGCAGATTGCGATTCTTTTTGCATTGGTCGCCATTCTCGAAGAATCGGGTTATATGGCGCGCGTTATGGTGATCATGGATAAGCTCATGCGCCGTTTCGGACTCAATGGCCGCAGCGTGGTTCCGCTTATTTCGGGTGTAGCCTGCGCGGTTCCCGCCATCATGACAACCCGCAGCATCAGCAGCCGCTACGAGCGCTTGCTTACGATTATGGTGACGCCGTTGATGAGCTGCTCCGCCCGTCTCCCCATTTTTACGATATTAATAGCATTGGTAGTGCCTGAAACAAAGGTGTTGGGCATATTCAATATGCAAGGAATCGCATTGTTCGGGCTTTACCTGCTGGGACTGCTCGGCGCATTGGGCTCGGCATGGTTCCTGTCTTTGTTTATTCCAAGAAGGGAGCCGAGCTACTTTATGCTCGAAATGCCTTCGTACAAGCTGCCGCGCTGGGGGCATGTTGGGTTTACGATGTACGAAAGCGTGAAGTCCTTCGTGCTCGAAGCCGGTAAAGTTATTATGGCAATTTCGATTATCCTTTGGGTGCTTGCATCCTACGGCCCGGGAGATAGCATGAATGTAGCCGAGCAGCAGGTAGTAGCCTCCATGACCACCGCGCCGCAGGAAGAAATCGATGCTGCCGTTGCATCCGCGCGCCTGGAAAGTTCCTATGCGGGCCAGTTCGGCCGTTTCATCGAGCCGGCGATCAGACCGCTGGGTTATGACTGGAAAATCGGGATTGCGTTATTGGCATCGTTTGCCGCCCGCGAAGTATTCGTCGGCACGATGGCCACGATTTACAGCATCAGTGGCGACACGGAGGATGTCCTTACCGTCAAACAGCGCCTCATTCAGGAAAAGAATCCCGAGACCGGCGGGCAGATGTTCACACCGGCCGTCTGCTACTCGCTCCTGATGTTCTACGTATTCGCGATGATGTGTATGAGCACGATCGCCGTCGTCTACCGCGAAACCCACGGCTGGAAATGGCCCATGATCCAACTCGCCTACCTGATGGTACTAGCCTACGGCTCGGCGTTTTTGGTTTATCAGGTTTTGAGCTAGAATGTATAGAGGGTATTGATTTTGCCCAGTTCGAGGTAGAAGAACTGGTTTTGATCAATATCCTCGATCAATGCAAGATGTTCTGAAAATAGTCGATCGATGTATCATTTGAAAATGTGCCCAAGGCTGATACGAACGATAGTTTAATTGGTATATGAACATCGCAAAGGAAGTTCATTATGCAGCTTCATTGATAGTGCGACCGGATACCAGCATTTTGGCATAGTTTAAGCTAGCCAAAATATCTTCTCTTTCAAGTTCCGGATGATCTTCGAGAATCTCCGAAATCGACATACCTGAGCCCAGCATATCTATAATCACTTCCACAGGCCAGCGCATTCCTCTGATGCAAGGTTTGCCATGACAGATGCCGGGATCGATCGTGATTCTTTCGAGATACTCCATGATTTTAGCTGTTTGATTAATCAAATTTAACTCAAATCAAACGAGTTACCAACCCAGGTGCTCTATCACGTCCGAGGCGATCAGCGCTGTTTGGCCGCGGGCTTCGGCGGCGCGGTCGCCAGCCGCACCGTGCTGGTACACGCCTAAAATGGCGGCGTCGGCGGGGTCGTATTTTTGAGCGAGGAGACTGGTGATGATGCCGGTTAGTACGTCGCCGGTGCCGCCGGTGGCCATTCCGGGATTGCCGGTCGAGTTGAAATGGATTTCACCGTTGGGAAGAACAACGGCGGTGTTGGCGCCTTTTAAGCAGATAATCGCTTTGTATTTGGCAGCAAATGCCCGTGCTTTTTCCAGCCGTTCATACTCGTCGCCACTTTCGCCGACAAGGCGCTGAAATTCCTTTGGATGAGGGGTTAGGATCGTGTTTTCAGGCAGTTTGTAAAGTAAATGCCGGTTTGTGGAGAGTATATTCAATGCATCGGCGTCGATAATGACCGGTACTTTGGATTGTTCCAGTACTTTTTCCAATGCTTTCACCGTCGCCGGATTCTGGCCGAGGCCGGGGCCAATACCGATCGCCGTGGCCGAGGAGAGGTCGGGCAGTTTGCTAACGTATTTTTCTGCTTCATCGACGGTCGTCATCGCCTCTGGAACGGAGACTTGCATGATCTCGTACCCGCACGTGGGCACGTGCATCGTGAGCAGGCCTACGCCCGAGCGCAGGCAAGCCCTTCCCGAAAGTACGGCGGCGCCCATCTTGCCATAGCTTCCGGCAATGATCACTGCGTGACCAAAGGTGCCCTTGTGCGAAAATTTCTGGCGGGGTTTAATGCGTTTTTCGGCTTCAAACTTGTCGGTGAAAAAGTTCGGAGTAGCTGTATCGGTGATATAAGAGGTGCTTAACCCAATGTCGACAATATGCCATTCACCCACGTATTCCGCATTTTGTGGAAGCAGGAATGCGAGTTTCGGCAACTGGAATGTAACGGTATATTTCGGTTTGATGATCACATCCTCCGGCCCGTTGGACTGGTCGGTGTAAAGCCCGCTGGCGATATCCACGGACACAAGCCTGTTGGGAAGTCCGTTCAGATACTGAATGACAATGCTGAGCAAACCTTCAACCGGGCGCGACAGACCTGAGCCGAGCAATGCGTCGATACAAACGACTTTGCTTCCCAGTGTTGGAAGGTCATTTTCGGAATGAATGCGGCGCGGCGCGAGGTGGTTACCAAGCCGGGCGTAGTTCTGGCGGAAATCGTCGGTAGCGTTCAGCGTATATTCCGCGATAAAAACCTGCACATCGTAGCCGCAGCCGCTCAGGATGCGTGCGATGGCCAGGCCGTCGCCGCCGTTATTTCCCTTACCGCAAAAGATGGCGATAGGCCGCGTATTGACATATTGATTACAAAACCAGCGTACAAATGCCTGCGAAGCGCGCTCCATGAGGTCGATGGAAGCGATAGGCTCGTGTGCGATCGTGTAGGCGTCCATTGCCCGGATCTGTTCTACATGGAAAATCTTCATGATAATAGCGTGAAAAGCTTTTTGTTACGGACAAATAATGCTAGATTTGCACTCGTTTTCTCAAAAGCTGTTTTGAATGAAGGGGCGTCACCCCGTCCGCTGGGAGCAAGCTATCATTTTAAATCCATAAAATCACTCGTCATGAGCGAACTTATTAAACTCGTAGAAGCTACGATTGAAAATCGTAAATCCGAGTATCCTGATTTCAAATCAGGCGACACGATCAACGTTCACGTGAAAATCCGTGAAGGTAACAAAGAGCGTATCCAGCAGTTCCAGGGTACCGTTATGCAGCGTCGTAACGTAAACGGAGCTGGCGAAACTTTTACAGTACGTAAAATTTCAAACGGTATCGGTGTTGAGCGTGTTTTCCCAATCCTTTCACCAAGCATCGCGAAAATCGAATTGATTCGTCGCGGTAAGGTACGTCGTTCACGTTTGTTCTTCTTGCGTGGTCGTCAGGGCAAAGCAGCTCGTATTAAAGAGCTTAAAACCACGAAGTAATCCAAAGGACCTTCGGGAACAAAATTTTAAAACCCTGCAAGCGAATTTTTCTTGCGGGGTTTTGTTTTTTGAACAAAATCAGTCTGATTTTGTTCAAAAAACAAAACCCCGCCGT
>NZ_JAHXBN010000080.1 GCF_019924045.1 Dyadobacter fermentans
ATATCGGATATTGTCTACAGTTCTTCAAACGGGCTGCTAAACGGCATCATCGACGCGCAAAGTGCAACGAACGCATACCGCAGGTTTACGATAGATCCGGTAACACAACAAGTGACCATCACGCCAACCACAATTGCCGGCGGGGGTATTCAAAATAATGAAAAGGTGGCCTTCGGCTCTATTTTTATCGATCAGACGGCCAATACCTTTTATGTGTTTGCCAATACATTGGGAGGGTTTTACAAGGTTAATATGACAACGAATGCGGCCACCCTGGTATCGACTGCGCCCACGGGTGGGGCAAACAATAACGACGGAGCGAGCTGCCCCAACACGCTCCTGGTCGCCAGTATTTCTGGAACGGTATTCCATGATCCCGATGCGGGAAATGTGAATAACAGCACAGGAAATCCAAACGCAGTGCCTACGGGACTTTATGCCAATCTGATCGGTACT
>NZ_JAHXBN010000081.1 GCF_019924045.1 Dyadobacter fermentans
GCAGGCATTGAAACATCTACCTACACCGGCGCTTTTGGCACTGCATTCTTTGATACGGATGGCGACATGTATGTAGGTAATAACGGCAGCGGGGCCATTTTCAAGATCAGCGCGCCGCTTACAAATCTTACAGCCTCTCTGTTTTCGACGGCATCGGGCGTAACGCCGGGTGATGGTGCACGCTGCCCAAGCGCAATTGTGAATGATCCACCAGTGGCTGTGGACGACAATGGTGGCATGGGTTGCGAGACGATTACCGTCAACGTGCTAGCCAATGACGTGGCGGGCAGTGCGCCGCTGATCCCTTCCAGTGTGAAACTGCTGACGCCAGGCTCACAAGCTCGAGTAACGACTCTGACCGTCGCTGGAGATGGCCAGTACAATGTGGATCCTGTCAGTGGCGCTGTGAGTTTTACTCCGGTGAATGGCTTGCACCGTACGGTGTCCATTGATTACGTTGTTACCGATGGCAACGGGCTTGAATCGATTGCCACCTTAAGGATCGTTGTAGATTGCCCGATGCCTGTAACACTGGTAGCCTTTGATGCCAGAAAAGAAGGGAACACAGCACTGCTTACCTGGTCTACCACCGAGGAAGTAAATTCGGACCGCTTTGA
>NZ_JAHXBN010000082.1 GCF_019924045.1 Dyadobacter fermentans
AAGCCCTGTCCGCCGGTGCTTACCCTCGACCCGCTCAATTGCGACTCGCTCAGAGCGCACCCGGAAGCATTTTGTACCCCATCAGGATTTACCAACCATTTAACATGGGAATATCCTGCCCAGGTAGGCGGAAAAGAATGCGACCCGCTCGTGACCGCTTACAGGGTCTATTATGCAAGATATGAGGGTGACTCGCCTACATTGATCGCCACGGTAACCACCCCGCCTTCACCGCTGCAAACCAGCTTCGACCACACAGGGCTTGC
>NZ_JAHXBN010000083.1 GCF_019924045.1 Dyadobacter fermentans
CCTGCCGGCCAGGCTACCCTTACCGTTCCAACACCCGAAGTGTTCTGTACTTTCCATACCGAAGCAAACCGGAAGTTGACCCCGGAAACACCGGAGAGTGCTACCGCAGGCACTTTCGCCAAGCCATTGTCACCCCAAACGAGCGACTGACCGGTAACCAGCGCATTGTTATTTGATGCATTGCTGGCGGCCAAGCCCGTTGTGCCGATTACAACCTGGCTACCTGTATTGATACTTTGCGACTGCTTTTGAACCAATGCGCTCCCTTCATCGCTGGCAATACCCGCAATATTTTTATTGTAGCCTGCATTGGTCGTTTG
>NZ_JAHXBN010000084.1 GCF_019924045.1 Dyadobacter fermentans
GCTGGTCTGATCCACTTCACGGTGATCTGTCCTCTGGTGGTGCTGGTAGAATCAATAGTCACATTGGTAATAACCGGCATGGCCAATGGGAGGTTAAGGCAATATTCCGCGGAAGCAAGGCTTTCCCCGCCACCGATCAGGTAACCCGGGTCGGTAGGGCTGGCGCCTGGTCTTGGGAACAGGGCCACGATGCGGTAGGAGTAGGAAACGCCTGCACGGAGGCCTTCACCGCCGTTGTTGTCCAGGAATGTGGT
>NZ_JAHXBN010000085.1 GCF_019924045.1 Dyadobacter fermentans
ATATCGGATATTGTCTACAGTTCTTCAAACGGGCTGCTAAACGGCATCATCGACGCGCAAAGTGCAACGAACGCATACCGCAGGTTTACGATAGATCCGGTAACACAACAGGTGACCATCACGCCAACCACAATTGCGGGCGGGGGTATTCAAAATAATGAGAATGTGGCCTTCGGCTCCATTTTTATCGATCAGACGCCCAATACCTTTTATGTGTTTGCCAATACATTGGGAGGGTTCTACAAGGTTAATATGACAACGAATGCGGCCACCCTGGTATCGACCGCTCCCACAGGTGGGGCAAACAATAACGACGGAGCGAGCTGTCCCAACACGCTCCTGGTCACCAGTATTTCTGGAACGGTATTCCATGATCCCGATGCGGGAAATGTGAATAACAGCACAGGAAATCCAAACGCAGTGCCTACGGGACTTTATGCCAATCTGATCGGTACT
>NZ_JAHXBN010000086.1 GCF_019924045.1 Dyadobacter fermentans
AGGTCTCCCATAAGAGTTCTGACGCCTGTGGATACATTGTAGCTATAAAGCGTGGAATTGCTTGTATTTGGCCCGCTCACTTGATATGCAAGATTAGAGCATGCAAATGGTGTAGGTTCTTGCGCCCACGTAGAAGAAATTCCCATCAAATTCATCGCGATTACCAATGCCGCCTTCAGCGATGCTTTACTGTAATAGTTTTTTTTCATTGTTACGAAGTTTAAGAGGTGTGTAAAATCAAAGGATTCTATGTGAGGGCGTTGTAATATTCAAAAAATGTCGTGAGACCGGTGGGTGACAATCTTGTCAATTAGCGGGTACAATCTTGTCGAACGGTAGATTCCGAAGGTGACGGTGTAATGAGAGGCGCAAGCGTATAAGGGCGAGGGTTATTTTTCCTTGACAAAAAAAGACGACAAATTAGCCAAAATAGCCTACCGTCTCACTCGAATTAAGTTGAGACATTTGTCGAAGAAAGATTTTTCAACAACCTCCACTACTAGAATTAATTCTTTGATATGCGCCTGGGTCTTGCGATATGCTTCCTGGGGAAATGCTGCTGCACTATGCCACACTATGCAATTGTCTCTTTTCTCCAATTCCTAATGTGTTGACTATGATTAAAAAAGACACGAGAAGTGTAAGATTTTTTGAACAAATGAAAACTATTTTATGAAACGAAATGTACAAGTTGTCGCCGTCGCGCTTGCATCTGCAATGCTTGCGTGCTTCGGCGCACGTGCGCAGACGCCCGGAGGTGTTGCCCCGGCGGTCTGGTACCGGGCCGATGCGCCAGGCTCCGTATTTTCAGATGCAGGTTCTACTGCCGCATCCGACAACGCCACTGTCCAGCAATGGAACGAGGCGCAGGGTTCTGGTCGAAACCTTCTGCAAAGCACTGCCAGTGCAAGGCCGGTTTTCTCCAACAGTTCCTCACTGGCCAATTTTAACCCTACCGTTACTTTTGACGGTAGCAACGACTTTTTGCAATTCACTGCGGGAACGGGCGTTAACCTGATCGACCGCACAAATGGCAGCATTTATGCCGCCGGAAGTATGAAGGCCTTGAAACAGAGCGGTTTTGCAGGTTTTCATGCTTCGATGGACTATCCGGGGCTACACGTTTTCGGCAGTAACAATAAGCTGCTTTTCTTTACCGGAGGTCCTGGTTACCAGGGGCTTAGTGGCGCTTCGCTGACGGCCGGTATGTTCTTTACAGCGGGCTCCGGCTGGCAAAATGGCGCGGGAACGAATGCGTCGTACGCCGCCGCGACGGTCTCACTCAATGGTACGCGTACCGAGTATAGCGGCAGCGAGCTTTATAATGCCAACCTGAGCACCGGTGCGCGCGATTTCCGCATCGGGGCCGATAACAACTACGGCGCATTCAGTGGCCAGCTGAACGAGGTGATGGTGTTCGAAGACAAACTGACCGCCGATCAGATGGACCGCCTGGAAACCTACCTGGCTATTAAATATGGAACTACTTATGCGAATGGAGCCCGCGACTACAAAAATTCGGCGGGTAACGTGGTGTGGAGCGCTACGACGAACGCCGGCTTGCAAAACAATATCGCCGGTATCGGCCGCGACGACAATGGCGCATTGCACCAGAAGCAGTCGTGGAGTACCAATCCGGGCCGGCAGGTGTTGATCGGAACGGGAGCGCTGGCAGGCAGCAATGCAGGCAATGCCGCGGGCCTCAACAACGGACAATTCCTGATCTGGGGAGATAACGGCCTGGCGAAAACGCCGAACGTTGCCATCGCGGGTATCGGCGGCATCAGCCACCGTTTCGCGGCTATCTGGAAGGTTCAGAACTCGGGTAACGTGGGTACCGTGCGCGTGGCGTGGGAGAAGGGCTTTTTGAATCTCAGCCTGATCCAAAGTGCGGATGCCTCGATCGATGCGTCAGACGTGGTGACGGGTATGGCAGCCAATGAGGTTACTATCAACGGGGTCGTGTATAATTATGCCGACGTGACATTGGGGAATGGCCAGTACTTCACATTTGCGGCCAAGGTAGCTTCACCGGGTGGTGTTTTCACCGACCTAAGGGTTTGGCTTAAATCGGAAAATGGTTTTACGCCGGCTGAATGGCGGGATCATTCCGGAAACGCAAATCATTATACTCAGGGCAATGCTAATCGTCAGCCGTTTACCGCCGCCGCTTCCTACAACTTTAACCCGATAATTGACTTCGGAACAACAGGGGCAGATGCTCGCTTTATGGTTGTTCCGGCGGGTAAGCCTTACTCGGCCAATGGCACCAATAGCTCGGTTTTTACGATTAA
>NZ_JAHXBN010000087.1 GCF_019924045.1 Dyadobacter fermentans
GTTAAATTTGGTAAAGACCATTTAGTCAACAAAGTAATCCGGATAGAGATGAAGGGAGAAGCTAACCAACAAAAACGTTTAGAGGCAGAACTGCGCCGTTTAAAGGAAGCTTATGCCGATCTGAGTTTGAAGCACCAGTGCGCTGAAAAAGTGATTGAACTGGCCAATGAGGAGCTGAAAATGGATCTAAAAAAAAGTTTTGGCACCGGTGTATCCGACAGCTCCACGGGCAATTCGCAGTAAAATTGCTTTGCGGCTATTTTGGATATAGCAAGAGTGGCTATTACAAACGTCGGTTGTGGCAGTCGAAAGCCTTGGATTCAGAACAGAAGATTGTGGAACTGGTTGGCAGCTATCGCAGGCAA
>NZ_JAHXBN010000009.1 GCF_019924045.1 Dyadobacter fermentans
TTGACTAAATGGTCTTTACCAAATTTAACGATCCATTTCTTGATTGTCATACTTCCCTTAATCCCATAACGACGAGATGCTTCCAGATGACTTAAACCCTGTTCTTCAATTTCGCGAACTACCTCTTGCTTAAAGCTCAGACTGTACTTAATTACTGGCCGACGTTCATGCATGTTCCTATGATTTGGGTCAACCTATTTCAGGACGCGACAGAGTGAGGGGGACTTCCATCCTCCCTTTCCTCCATCCTCCCCCAAAAAATCCCCCTACCCCTTGCATTTCTCCCAAATGTTCCGCACCTTTGTACTGTAATGATAAAAGTTACAGTATGAACAGCGGTCGCTTTGCCATTTCGGTGCATATTCTGACATTATTGACCTTCGCGGAGGACGAATGGACGTCGTCGGAATACCTGGCGGGGAGTATTAATATCAACCCGGTGCTCGTGCGGAAGGAACTTAGCAACCTCCGCGAACATGGCCTGGTGCTCAGCAAGGAAGGAAAATCGGGCGGAAGCAAACTGGCCAAACCTGCCGGGCAGATCTTCATGTCGGAAGTGTATGAAGCTGTGAAACAGAAAGATCTGCTGGGAAAAGGGATCAACTCCCCTAACCCGGCCTGCCCCGTAGGCCGTAAGATCAACGACCATCTCGACAGCCTTTATGACGACGCAGAAAAGACTTTGCTCGCGAGCCTGGGAAAAGTATCGCTGGCCGAGTTTTGCGGAAAGTTCAATTAATTTTTTACCCAAAACTGTAACATTTATTATTTCAGAATAGAATATCCATCTCAAAAACAAATACTTATGAAAATTGCATTGATCGGCGCCACCGGATTTGTAGGCACCCACGTTTTGAAAGAACTTGTTTCTCGCGGCCACCAGGTAACAGCCATCGCCCGCAATACCGATAAGATCGACGCCAGCAACGAGCTCGTAACCGCCCAAGCCGCAGACGTCATGAATGCAGCCGAAGTTGCCGCAGCCGTAAAAGGCCACGACGCGGTGATCAGCACATTCAACGCAGGTTGGACGAACCCTAATATCTACAACGACTTCATCGCCGGTGCCAAGGCCATTCAGGCGGGCGTGAAGCAGGCGGGTGTCAAACGTTTCCTCACCGTAGGCGGCGCAGGAAGCCTGGAAATCAAGCCGGGATTGCAGCTGGTGGACACTCCTACCTTCCCCGAGGCGTATAAAGCCGGTGCCACCGCCGCCCGCGATTACCTCAATTTCCTCAAAACCGAAACCGAGCTGGATTGGACTTTTCTAAGCCCGGCCATCGAGATGTCTCCCGCACACCCTGGCGAGCGCACCGGTAAATACCGCACCGCGCTCGACACCCCAGTGTTCGACGAGCACCATCACAGCAGGTTGTCGGTAGACGATACCGCAGTCGCTATTGTCGATGAGATCGAGCAAGGAAACTTCATCCGCAAGCGATTTACAGCTGCTTATTAGGAGCGTACTTATAATAGGGTGCTTTCATACAGTACATACTATTAGTTAGCTGCTAACGTTCCTATTTATACATATTTAAAGTATCAAAAGTATAATTCATATGATACTTTAAGGTAGTCACATCATATAAAAAGGTTGGTACTTCTCATTTGTGTGAAAAGTATCAACCTTTTTAATTTTATGATTAGTACCTCAATCACAATTTCATTCAAAACTTTTACTACATATTATATTTTAAAAAGTACTACACATTCGATACTTTTCTCACATTTTCAAGTATTATTCTTTTATTACTTTAAATACATATTATATCTATTATAATAATATACAATACTAAAAGTATTATACATATACCCCATACATCTATTGATTAACAGATACTTAAACCGGGAAATAATTAATACTAGCCGATTGGTGGCGCTGCTACTATTACCACTCATTTTTACCTCCTCCCAGTACACGGGCTAATCATTGCCGGCATTAACACTGATTTTTGACTAATTTTGCATTCCTAAAACCTGTCAAAATCATGGCTACAAACGAGACATTGTCAGCAGCAGACGAACTTGCCAAGCTGTCATCACACACATTAAAAGAAAAAACCGGGCGCAACTGGTCGGAATGGATCGAATGGCTCGACAACCTCAAATCCGACGGAAGAGCCCATAAGGACATCGTCACATTGCTGGAAGATCACGTTGAGAATGGCTGGTACCGGCAGAAAATCGCTCTGGGTTACCGGGAAGCGATCGGGCAGCGGCAGCTAGGGGAGCTTCTATCCGGTTATGAAGTGGGCGTCTCCCGCACCTTCCCGATCCCCGTTCATAGAGCCTGGGAACTGATCGCTTCGGAGGAAGGGCTTTCGACCTGGCTTGGGCCGCTCGTCGACGGATGTATAGGCATGGGCGAGTCGTTCAAAACGCAGGACGGTATCATGGGCACCATCACCGTCCTGGCCCCGGGTTCGCATTTCCGGGTGGCGTGGAAGCCCGAGTACTGGCGTTACAATTCAACATTACAAGTACGCGTAGTGGGTAGCAAAAGCAAGAGCGCCGGTAAAAGCGTCATCAGTTTTCATCATGAAAAACTACCGAGGGCTGCCGACCGTGACGCGATGAAAAGACACTGGCAAGAAAAACTATCCGATCTGGCTGAAATAATTAAGGGAAAATAAGGTTCTTTGTACCCCGATTTTACAGCCACCAATTATTTAACCTAGATGAAGTTCCGTGTTGCCGGCCTATTATTACTTTTTATACTTTTAAGCCATTCTAACCTTTTCGCCCAGCGCTTCCTTATGGACCTTGTGGATACCACAAACCAAATGGGAAAAGGTATGCTTTCCATTTATGAGCGCTATAACCGCGTGAGAATCAGTGGCTATATTCAACCACAGTTCCAGGTTATTTCCAAAGAAGGTGCCGAGACATTTGCGGGTGGCAACTTCTCCGGCCTCTCCAATAACCGTTTCATGCTCCGTCGCGGGCGCCTGCGTGTAGATTACGCGCACCTGAACAAGAACAATGACCCTACCTCGTATTTCGTATTCCAGTTTGACGGAACCGAACGCGGCGTAGCGATCCGCGATTTCTGGGGCCGGTTTTATGAAAACAAGTTCAAGATATTTGCATTGACCACCGGGATGTTCGCGCGGCCATTCGGACATGAGGTAAACCTTTCGTCGGCGAACCGTGAGTCGCCCGAGCGTGGGCGCATGTCGCAGATCCTGATGAAAACCGAGCGCGACATCGGTGTAATGCTTACCGTTACCAGCCGCAAAACACAGGCATGGCACCAGAAACTGAAATTCGACGTGGGCGTGTTCAATGGCCAGGGCATGTCGGGCCCGATGGATTACGACAGCCACAAGGATGTGATCAGCCGACTGAGCCTCAAACCGACCACCATCCGCGCATTGGGTCATGCGACCTTGTCGGCGGCAGTGTCGGGCTACGCAGGCGGCATTGTAAGCCAGTCTGATGTCCTCTATAAAACGGAACGCCGCGGCGGTGAATATCAGGCAGTACGAGACTCGTCGGCTTCAAACCTGCACAAGACCCGGCCCCGCAACTATGCCGGTGCGGATTTCCAGCTATCGTTCCCCAACCGGAAGGGCGAAACCGAATTCCGTGCAGAGTACATCAAAGGCCAGCAGACGGCGACTTTCGCCACCAGTGAGACGCCCGGCACTTATCCGGTCACCAACGGCCTGAAAGACCCGCTTTATTCCCGCAGCTTCGACGGTGCGTATTTCTATTTTCTGCAACACCTCGGCAGCCTGGACCACCAGTTTGTACTGAAATACGACTGGTACGATCCCAATACCAAGGTTACGGGCAGGCAAATCTCGGCCGATAAGGGGTTCGGCAAGGCTGATCTTCGGTACAACACCCTGGGTATGGGATACGTGTATACGGCGAACGAATCGCTCAAATTCGTATTCTACTATGAATTCGTGCGGAATGAAAAGTCGGCGCTGGCGGGTTATGAAAGCGACGTTTCCGACGATGTGTTCACAGCCCGCGTCCAATACAATTTCTAAACGCCGAATCGCTCGGACAAAATTTTCCTGCGGTAAGCAAAAATCGTATTTACTTCCCGGTTCACGATTATCCGGTCTACCAACCTTCCCAAAATGCCGAACGGCACCTTGTAATGCAGAATATCCTCCATCAGTACCCCGCCGTTTTGCTCGGTGAAGCGGTGCTGATGGTGCCAGAATGCGTACGGTCCGAAGCGCTGCTCATCTACAAAATACTGCTTGTCAACCACATGTGTAATTTCGGTGCACCATTTCAGGGGTATACCGAACAGCGGCCGTACTATGTACCGGATAATCTGTCCGGCATACATTTTCTCGCCGTGGTGTGACGATGTCACCACGAACCCCATTTGCGAAGGGGTGATCTCCTTCAAATTGGCAGGGTTCGAAAAAAAGGCCCAGGCCTCATCGAGGCTAATGGGCATCCATTGTTTAAAATATAGCTCGCGCATGTCAACTCATTTGACCTAATATACGTTAAATATGCAGCCGCCGATCAAAATCCGGGCCGCATGTGCCGCTCCGCGCAGGCCGAGCAGCAGACCCGAGTCTTTTGGCATAGTTTTCTCAGCATTTATCACAATACTAACTCCGAATAACATGAACAGAAAACAGCTCGCAACCACAACCATTTCTATCCATGCAAGCCCTTCTGCGGTTTGGAAGGCATTGGTGGAACCTGAACTCGTCAAAAAGTACTTTCATGGCACTGAAATGCGCTCGGATTTTGAGATTGGAAGCCCTATCACGTTCGAAGGCGAATGGCAGGGCCAGCATTATGTTGATAAGGGCGAAATCCTGAGGATCACGCCTGAACGCGAGCTAAGCTACTCGTTCTGGAGTCCGCTGTCCGGTACTGAAGATTTTGAGGATAATTATACTCACGTGACCTTCCACTTATCGGACTACCACGAGAACACCACGCTGGTGGTAACTCAGGACAACCTGGAAGACGACGACGCCGTCGTGAAAGCGGAGGGCAACTGGTTGAACGTGCTGCACGATCTGAAAAGGGTTGTGGAGGAAGAACGGCTGCACGTCCTTTAAGGCATTTCAACACAAAACCCGTTGGACGAGCTCCAACGGGTTTTGTATTTTTCAAAGTTTCATCGACAGGGCGATCCGCTTTCTGCCGAGGTCTACCTCAGTCACTTTAACGGTGACGTGCTGCTGTAACTTCACCACTTCGTTCGGGTCCTTCACAAATTTGTCGGCCATCTGCGAAACGTGGACGAGGCCATCCTGCTTCACGCCCACATCGACGAACGCGCCGAATGCGGTGATGTTCGTCACGATTCCGGGCAGGATCATCCCGACCTTCAAATCTTCCGGCTTCCTTACCGAGGCGTCGAACTCAAACTTCTTCATTTCCGCACGTGGGTCACGCGAGGGTTTTTCGAGCTCGGCGAGGATATCCTTCAAAGTGGGCAGGCCCACCGAGGCCGACACATACTTTTCAATTTTAACCTGGCGCCGCAAATCGGGTTTCTGCATTAAATCCTTGACAGTAGCACCCGCATCTTTGGCCATTTGCTCTACCAATTCGTAACGCTCCGGGTGTACTGCACTGTTATCCAGTGGATTAGTTCCATTTTCAATGCGCAAGAAGCCCGCCGCCTGCTCAAATGCTTTCGCTCCGAGCCGCGGAACTTTCAATAATTGCTGCCTCGATTTGAAATTTCCGTTTTTAGCGCGAAAATCCACGATATTCTGCGCCAGAGCCGGTCCAAGGCCCGAAACATAGCGCAATAAATGCTTGCTCGACGTGTTGAGATTTACGCCTACGGAATTCACGCAGCTTTCTACGACTACGTCCAAAGCATTTCGCAATGAATTTTGGTCCACATCGTGCTGGTATTGGCCTACACCGATCGACTTCGGGTCGATCTTCACCAGTTCAGCCAGCGGGTCCATCAGCCTGCGCCCGATCGATATCGAACCGCGGACCGTCACATCTTTGTCCGGAAACTCCTCGCGTGCGACCTCCGAAGCGGAATAAATAGACGCCCCCTGCTCGGATACCATAAATAACCCGAT
Source organism: Dyadobacter fermentans (assembly GCF_019924045.1). Classification (GTDB taxonomy): domain Bacteria; phylum Bacteroidota; class Bacteroidia; order Cytophagales; family Spirosomataceae; genus Dyadobacter; species Dyadobacter fermentans_A. The sequence continues at coordinate 6,039 of NZ_JAHXBN010000009.1, forward strand.
CTCCGCCGACTGCCCGGAACCGTCCAGCAGCTTCTTCACAAAATCTTCCGTCTCGCGACCCGCCGTACCGTTTCCAACGGCAATCGCCTCGACTTTGAACTTCCGGATGAGCTCACTGATCCTGGCGCCTGCTTCCGAAGGTTTATCGAATGGATAAATGACATGGTCGGAAATGAGGTTACCCTGGCTGTCGAGCACCACCACTTTGCAGCCCGTGCGGTAACCCGGGTCGATGGCCAGTACTGTTTTCTGGCCCAGCGGCGAAGCCAGCAGGAGCTGCCGGAGGTTTTCAGTGAACACCTGTATCGCCGCCACGTCCGCTTTTTCTTTGGATAAATTGGCAAATTCCGTTTCGATCGACGGCTTCAACAACCGTTTGTAGCTGTCGCCGATCGCTAGTTCGAGCTGATCCTTACAAGCCTCCGTACCGAACATAAACAGCCTGTCCAACGCTTCGAGCGCCGCATCTTCATCCGGCGAAATATCCACGCTCAGAATGCCCTCTTCTTCGCCTCTGCGCAGCGCGAGTAGCCTGTGCGAGGGTATTTTGGCCAAAGGCTCCGAAAACTCGAAATAATCACGGTATTTGGCCCCTTCCTCCTCTTTCTTTTTCTTCACTTTGGAAGTGATAATGGCCCCACGCTGGAATGTGTAACGCACTTTTGCCCGCGCTTCCTGGTTTTCGTTGATCCATTCGGCGATAATATCCCGGGCCCCCTGTAATGCGTCGCCGGCATTCGCCACCTGGTCGTTCAGGAAGCTGGCGGCCTTACCTTCCGGGTCGCGTTCCTTCCCTTCGAAAATAAGCCTGGCAAGTGGTTCCAGCCCTTTCTCAATGGCGATCGTCGCGCGGGTTTTTCTCTTTTGTTTATACGGAAGATAAAGGTCTTCCAGCTCGGTCAGCGAAAACACGCCCTCGATCTTCTTTTTCAGCTCCGGCGTGAGTTTACCTTGCTCTTCAATGCTCTTCAAAATGGCCTCCCGGCGTTTTTCGACTTCCTGCTGCTTCTGCCATGCCTCTTTGACGGCTCCTATCTGGACTTCATCCAGCCCGCCGGTGGCTTCCTTACGGTACCGCGCGATAAACGGCACCGTAGCGCCTTCCTCAAATAACGCGATGGTGTTCCTCGCCTGCTTGTCGCTGACGCCCGCCTGTTGTGCAATAAGGGTGTAGTTCATGTTTACTAATGAAATTGGAAACGGCAAATAAAGCGGATATTCACGGTTTTCAAAACTAAAATTAGCGACGAGGCCACGTACGCATTTTACCGTTTATATTTGGTGTAATTTAATCCTCATACCTAACCCCTTATCAAATGAAGTATCTGTTCGGAAAGCCATTGGCTATCCTGGCCGTCGTGCTGAGCCTGCTCTCTGGCACGTATCCGGCATTGTCCCAGCAAAAGCCCACAATCAAAGTTATTGCCTTTTTTACAGGTAAAAACGACCAGGCACACATCAGTTTCGTAGGCGAAGCCCACAAGCGTTTACCCCAACTCGGTGAAAAAAACGGCTTTACCTACGATTCGACGAGCAATTGGGATAACCTCAATGCCACGTTCCTGTCGAAATACCAGGTGGTGCTTTTCCTCGATACGCGTCCCGAAAAGCCCGAGCAGCGTGCAGCTTTTCAGAAGTATATCGAAAACGGCGGCGGCTGGATCGGCTTTCATTTCGCGGCGTTTGCATTGACACCCTCCGCCTTCCCGCAGAACTGGGACTGGTACCATGATCAATTCCTGGGCTCGGGACAGTACAAAAGCAACACCTGGCGTCCCACTTCCGCCATTTTAAAAGTTGAGAATCCCCAAAGCCCGGCTGCCAAAGGATTAGGCAACACCTTTAAAGCATCGCCCAACGAATGGTACCGATGGGAAAAGGATTTAACCCAAAACCCCGATATTGAAATACTCCTTTCGATCGATCCGGTGAGCTTTCCGCTCGGTACCGGGCCAAAACAGCACGAAATCTGGCACAGTGGTTATTACCCCGTCGCATGGACCAATAAGAAGTACAAAATGCTCTACATGAATATGGGGCACAACGATATCGACTACGAGCATAAAACGAACAAGGAATTATCTTTTACCTTTGATAACGACGCCCAGAATCAGTTCCTGGTGAATTCGATCCTCTGGCTCGCCAACCGCAAAAAGTAACCAACTATGGAAGAAAGGCAGACCCGCAGTTTCGACAAAGGCCAAATGACCGGCACCACCTGGCAATGCGACGGCATCCTGCTGGGACATGCGGTTTCGCGGTTTACGGAATTGTCGGGTTTTCACTCGAAAAGTGCCAATACCGACGTGGTACGTATGCATTTCGGCTTGAAGGGGGACTACATGTTTACCTACGATCAGCTTGGGAAGACATTCGACCTTGTCGGCGGACACCATAACATCATGTATTCCAATGAGTTTGAAATGACGGTTCAGGCGAAGACGCTTGAAATTGAGACTTTCGGCATCCAATTTCCCAAAGATGTCTTTATTCAGTTTACCCAAAATGCCAACGATGCCCTGAAACGCTTTTCGGAGGCTATTATCTTGGGCAAGAGTGCGATCCTGACCGAGAGTTGGGGCACGATCGATTCGCCTATACAGCAGGTGATCCAGCAAATTATCCATTGCAAATATTCCGAAAACCTTAAAAAGCTGTTTCTGCTTTCCAAAAGTATTGAGCTGCTCGTGCTATGCGCGGACGCGTGCGAGGCTTCCGAACGCAAAAAGGAGACATTTATCAAAACCAAAACCGATAAGGAGAAGATCATCGCTGTCCGTGACCTGATCAACGAACGCGTGCATTGCCCGCCTAACCTCTCCGAAATCGCGCATCATGTGGGTTTAAATGAATACAAGCTGAAAAAAGGCTTCAAAGAGACATTCAACAATACTATTTTCGGATACCTCACCGACCAGCGCCTGCAACTCGCGAAACAATACCTGATGGACACGCAGCAGACCGCCGCGGAAATATCGATGCAGCTGGGCTATGCGACGCCGCAGCACTTCAACAATGCTTTCAAAAAGAAATTCGGCATCACTCCCTTTTCGGTTAGAAATAATCCGTAAAACGCAACGCGGGACGGTACGGATGGGTGTAATATTGCCGTCGTGAATTTAGTCAGGCATGGTCAGGTGTAGTCAGGTGTGGTCAGGTGTAGTCAGGTGTGGTCAAGTGTTGTCAGGTGGTCAGGTGTTGTCAGGTGTTGTCAGGTGTAGTCAGGCGTTGTCAGGCGTGGTCAGGGATAGTCAGGATTGACCGGGTATATTGGGAAGTAGTCAGGTACGGTCAGCATCCGTCAGATATAGTCAGGTGCGGTCACTCCTAGCGAAGTCCGGTTTGGTCAGTACAGTCACTAGCCATTTTCTAAATGAATACCCGGCAACACTTCACTTGACTACTTCTGACCATACTTGACCACTCCTGACTAAACCTAACAATACGTGACTACCACTTGGCAATACCTGACAATAATAGACTATACTTGACAATACGTGACTACACTTGACAATGCCTGACAATGCCTGACTACACTTGACAATACCTGACTACACTTGACAACACCTGACTACACTTGACAATGCCTGACCACACTTGACAATACCTGACAACACCTGACAACACCTGACCAGACCGGACAACACCTAACATTAAAAGTCATTCAAACAATGGAACCACTATTCATCCAAAACGAAATTACCATCGATGCACCTGCTCCACGTGTGTGGGACGCGCTTGTGAATCCTGAACAGACAAAACAATATATGTTTGGTTGTGAAGCGCTTTCCGACTGGAATGTCGGCAGCGAGCTGCTTTGGAAAGGAGAGCACGAAGGGAAAGAGATTATCTGGGTCAAAGGGGAAGTGCTGGAAATCGAGCCGGGGAAATTCCTCCGCTACACGACTATCGATCCACATTCCAACATCGACGACATTTCCGAAAATTATCTGCAAGTCACCTACGACCTCGTTCCGCAGGGAGAAAAGACGCTTTTAAAGGTATCCCAGGGCGATTATAGCACGGTCGCCGAGGGCGAGCGCCGCTACCAGGATTCTTACAACAACGGCGAGGGCTGGAATCCGATCCTGGTTGAGATCAAGAAGCTGGTGGAAGCACAGTAGTATAGCGTTCAAGCCAACAAAAGAGGGTTACCGGCTTTTGGTAACCCTCTTTTATTCAGGGATTTTGTGACTCGATTTCCCCCACCTCATCTTCATCAGTCGGTTCAGCCGGCTGATCCTCGTCGATCCTCGAACCGGTATTGACCTCCGGCGCGTCGGTTCCTGGCACGTCGGGCGTTGGGTTCAGCGGGCCGGTTTCCCTTGGCTTCTCGGGATAACTTGGCGAAGGTGGCTGGTCGTCAGGCATTTCCGCGACCGGGAAAGCCAATACATACTCGTTCTGAAAGTCCATGGTTTTTGTTTGTTGATTTCTTGAAATAGGGAAAAAACCATGCCTTCGTGAATTTGCGGAACTACTTGACTGCATTTCACGCTTTCACCGGAAAAGCATTTCATCAACTATGGGAGTACTCGTTGTTCTGATTGTCACATTTTTGGCAAGCCTGGGCATTACCTGGGCCGGTTCGGGAGAACCTGCCTACATTTTAAGCGGAAATATCGCCATGTGTGCCATGCTGCAATTCACGGCATTGGGCCATTTCAAGTTTCCTGAGGGCATGAAAATGATGATTCCCCCATTTGTTCCTTTCAAAAAAGCATTGGTATTGATTACCGGCCTGATCGAAATCGCGGCGGGTATTGCACTGCTTTTTCCGGCCACGCGCTACGCAGCGGGTATCTTCCTGATCCTCTTCTTTATTGCGTTGCTACCGGCCAACATTTACGCGGCCAGCCAGCACCTCGACTACCAGAAAGGCACCTACGACGGCAAAGGACCGGCCTATTTATGGTTCCGCATTCCGATGCAGGCCTTTCTGATCGCCTGGGTCTGGTATTTTGCCGTCCAGCCGGCGGTGTAGTGCTATTTCCGTTCGAGCAGCGCCATGTAGAAGCCGTCGAAACCATCGCGCGCGGGCGATGTGCGGTGTTCGGAAACAAACTGCCAGTCGGCCTTGTGGCGCTTCGAGAATGCCCGCACCTGCTCCTCCGATTCCGATGGCAGGATACTGCACGTCGCGTACACCATTTTCCCGCCTTTCTTGACCATTTTGGAGTAGTTTTTCAGGATATCCGCCTGCACTTTGCGGATCTTGTCCAGAAACTCGGGTTTGAGTTTCCATTTGCTATCGGGGTTTCTTCTTAAAACACCTAATCCGGAGCATGGGACGTCGAGCAGCAAGCGATCGGTGGTTCCCGACAGATGGGCAATGGTTTTCTCGGAACTGATGAGCATCGTCGTCAGGTTGGTAACGCCATTTCGGGAAGCCCTCCGTTCCAATTCCTGCAATTTATGGTGCTCGATGTCCATGGAAAGGATAGAGCCGGTATTACCGAGCAATGCAGCCAGGTGCAGGCTCTTCCCACCGGCGCCCGCACAGGCATCGATCACGGACATGCCCGCGTGCACGTCCAGGTAAGGCGCAATGAGCTGCGATCCCGCGTCCTGAACCTCAAACAAGCCATTTTTGAAGCTATCCAGCCCTGATATGTTCATGCGCTTTTTCAGCAGCAATGCCTCAGGGACGCCAGAGACGGTTTCGGTGATATCGAAGCCAAGTTGCTCCCGCACCGTGCCAATATCCGTTTTCAGTGAATTGACACGCAAAACCACCGGGGCCGTCTTGTTAAGTGCCGCCAGTTCGGAATCCCATTCCTCCCCGACTTCCGATTCACCGATCTGGTCGATCCAGTCAGGTATTGACTGTGCAATCCTGCGGGTTTTTAGCCCCTCCTGATATCGTTCTCTGACCGATTGCGGGTTCAAACCTTCAAATTCGGGCCATTCCGGCAGGCTTTCCAGTACCTCGTGTCCGTCCAATTGCAAAGGTTTGATGAGCTGCCATGCGCCTGCCAAACGCCAGAAATCCTCACTTTCGGTCGCCTTCTCCATATGGGCAACGTACTTCACCAGCCGCCACCAGCGGACGATTTCATACACGTTTTCGGCAATGAAAGCGCGGTCGCGGGCGCCCCATTTTTTATTGGATTTCAGCAATTGCTCAACGACGCGGTCGGCCTGCCGATTTTTCACAAAAATATCCTGTAATGCCTCAACGGTCGCGGCAACAAGTCCTTTATAGAGTTTCAAAATTTCAATTTCCAGGTAAAACAAGGAGACAAAATTGGCGAGGGATCGGCTAGAATGCAAATGCCGGTACTGCGGACCTGCAAACCGGGATCAATAGATGTTCTGAGGCAGATTGATCTCAAAGTTGGTCCCCATACCGGGCTCCGACGTGATGTTGATCCTCCCGCCCAGGCTGTCGACAAGGCGTTTCACCAGCGCCAGCCCAAACCCGAAGCCCTGCTCACCGCTGGTACCGTCGGTAGACGATGCATTACCTGACAGAATTGCCTGAATGTTCTCTTCGCTGATCCCTACGCCAGTATCACGCACCGAAATTTGCAGCACCGGCCTCGCCTGGTCGATCAGCAGGTGCAAATTCACCATCACCTCTCCACCGGCAGGCGTGAATTTCATGGAATTAGAAATCAGGTTACCGGTAATTTGAAGCAATTTGTTTTTTGAAAAATGGATATTCTCGGTCAAAGGACTTGTTTGTACCTGAAAACGAATGTTTTTGTGCTTACCCTGCGGTCCATAGAGCTTTTCTAGCTTATCCTTAAAGATCATCAGCGTAAAGCCCTGTCCATTCGAAGCGCGCGGCGCGTTGGCATCCTTCGACTTTTCACGATGCGAGTCGAGTATTTCCTCGGCGAGATCGAGAATGGAGTTGCCGCTTTTGTGGATCAGGTTAATGAATTCCAGGACCTCGTCCATCCGGTTTTGCTCCCCTTGGTCGCGGATGATCTGGGCAAGTCCGACAATCCCACCCAGTGGCCCGCGTATGTCGTGTGCCACCTTTTTCTGCGCCTGCCCGGCCTCCAAAAGTCTCGATTTGAGATTTTCCAGCACCTTATGTGTTTTCAGACGTGCGACGATCTCATCCGCGATAATTTTCAGGAGTTCTATTTTCTCGGGTTCGAGTGTTTTGCGTTCCTGATCGAGCACACACAATGCTCCGATTTGCAGCCCTTCACTCGTTCTGAGAGGTAAACCATAATAGTATTTTACTTTGGGCTCACCCGTGACGTAAAATTTGTCCTTAAAACGCACGTCCTCACTCAAATCCCCTACTTCAAAATGGTCGGATTCCATAATGGTATACTGGCAGACTGAATCTTCCCGGAGCATTTGCTCGATATCTAAGCCATAATTCGAGATTGTCCATTGGGTAAGTGAGTCGAGCAGGTTGACGAGCGATATTCTTGTGCCCGTAACCTTGGCGGCCAGCTTGGCCAAATCCTGGAATGTGATCTGATGATCCGAATAGTCGATATCCAAGTCTGAGAGCGCCAGCAGACGCTCCATTTCATTGGCTGGTACAGGCGCATTGGGAGTACTCATAGGTAAATGCAGTTTATATCCAATTCTACAAACATTAATGTAAAAAGGGAACTAATTCTATAAAAAAACAATGCCGAAAACCGCTTGCATGCATTAACGAAGGCAGGCAAAATCACCGCCGGATACAAATTTCCGATCGGAACAACTTTTGCTGTATTCAACCGGAAACGCCACATAGCAAACGACCGGGCTATGAATGCAACGATGAGCCGCCGCAATGAATCTTGGAATAATTCTGTTTCGTAATTTAAGGAACTGTCGTATATTGTCACACCAACGATCAGAGATAATTGGACTCAACACCGCACATCGACGCAAGCTCAAATAGGTTAACAGTGTTAATTAGCAAATCTACCATTGTTAAATAAAAAATCATCGATAGAAATAGCCGATTTTGACAAAATTAGGCCATTTCGATTTTTACAAAACTTAACGCTGTAAAATTTTAGAAATTTTAAACTTGCATATTTTCAAGGCTTACAAAACAGAAATAAACAACCCGACGGACGTCATCAGAATGTATAAAATACTTTTTACTATATTTTTTTTCGTGAGTTTCAATCCTGCCGGATCACAAATTATCGTCGCAGATAAGATCGTTGGCGAGTGGATTAATGAAGAAAAAGATACCCGCATCGAGATTTACAAAAACGGGGAAGAATATTTCGGTCGCCTGCTATGGTCGGAAGATCTCTTCGAAGCCGACGGAAAAACCTCCCGGAAAGACGTCCGCAATTCCAACGAAAAACTCCGCACCCGGAACCTGCTCCATGTGAACCTGCTAAATAACTTCGTCTTTAGCGAAGACCTTTGGGACGATGGCAAAATGTACGACCCTAAAAGCGGTAAGACCTATAATTGCCTGATCAAACTGCGCAAGGAAAAACTCGAGGTGCGCAGCTACGTGGGTATACCGCTGCTAGGCAGAAGTACCTACTGGGATCGCGTGCCCTGACCTCCCCTACCCGCCGGCGAACGTTACTATACTTGCAGAAAGGACATTTAAGGCCTCCAAAATGAATACAAAAGCGGTTGCCTGTGTTATGCTTCAAATCACGTATTTATCGTATGAAGCATTTCAAACTGGGCATTCTCGACCAATCCGTCGTCAGACACGGGTCAACGGTCAGTGAAGCCATACAGGAAACCATAGCCACCGCAAAGCTGGCCGAAGAACTTGGATACAGCCGTTTCTGGGTTTCCGAGCACCATAATTCCACATTTATTGCCGGCTCCGCCCCGGAAGTCCTCATGGTCAAGCTGGCGGATGTAACGAGCCATATCCGCGTCGGGTCGGGCGGGATTATGCTGCCCAACCACAGCGCCTTGAAAGTGGCGGAGAACTTCCGCATGCTTGAAACGCTTTACCCCGGCCGCATTGACCTCGGTATGGGCCGCGCTCCCGGCACGGACCGCATTACCTCTTCGCTCCTGAACCCCTCCAACGATTTCAGCGAAACCAGCTACCTGCGCCAGCTCGAACATTTGCAGCATTTTTTCAGGGATACAGCCGGCACTGAGCGCGGGTTCATCTACGCCACGCCGCAATCCACCACTATTCCCGAGCAGTGGATCCTCAGTTCCAGCGGTGGCAGCAGCAACATCGCTGCCCGTTTCGGAATGGGCCTGGCCGTAGCCAAGTTCATTAATGGCTTTGTGAAGCCAGATGTAGTAGAGGAATACAAACGTAATTTCCGCCCGTCCGACCAGCTCGAAAAGCCCAAAGTGATCATTTCCGCATTCACCTTATGCGCCGAGACCGAAGAGAAGGCCGCATTGATGCGCAAGATGATGGATTATGTACTCGTGGAGTTCGAACGGGGCAAATTCGGGCCATTCCCCGACCCTGAAACTGTGCGCAAATACCAGTTCAATTTCGGTGAGCTCGACCGGATCCGATACAACAGCGGCCGGATCGTTTCGGGCACGCCCGAGTCGGTGAAAGAGCAACTGACCAAACTGGCGGTGGACTTTGAAGCGGACGAGGTGATGGTATCGACCATGGCCGATACGTTTGAAAACCGTATCAAATCCTTTCAATTGATTTCGGAAGCATTTAATTTGAGAGAACCGGTTCTTTAAACTTAATTTGTGCCGGACATTTCTTCACCGACACTCATGAACCGTTTCGACCGCATTACAGCCATCCTGATCCAGCTTCAATCCCGTAAAATTGTCAAAGCCCAGGACCTGGCCGAACGCTTCGAGATCAGTCTGCGGACGGTATACCGTGACATTAATTCGCTCGCCGAGGCGGGCGTACCCATCATAGGCGAGGCAGGCGTGGGCTATTCCATCATGGATGGCTACCGCCTGCCTCCCGTTATGTTCACCAAGGAAGAGGCGCGTACATTCATTACCGCTGAGAAGCTGATGGAGAAGTTCACCGATTTTTCGACGCAATCGCATTACCAGGCGGCGATGTACAAGATCAAAGCCGTGCTGAGAAGTACCGAAAAATCGATGGTGGAGAACCTCGAAAACCACATTGAAGTACGAAGCAGGCCGCGGGCATTTCATCAGCCCAACAGCAATACGCTCGATATCCTGCTTAATAGTATTTCGGAACGCAAGATTGCTAAAATCCTCTACGTAGCGCTGAGCGCCGCCGAACCGGTGGAGCGGGTGATCGAGCCGGTGGGTATTTACCATGAAAACAATTATTGGTATACCATCGCCTTCTGCCACCTTCGCAACGATTACCGCAATTTCCGCTCCGACCGCATCCTGCAATGCGACGTTACCGAGCGTCCGTTTCAGCACAAGCATGCCCCGCTGAAAGACTTCATGCACGATAGCTGGGAGAATGACAACATGCGCCTCGTACGCGTGCGGGTGGACAAGCGCGTGGCGCGTTACATTCGCGAGCAACGCAACTATTACGGCTTCGCTTCCGAAACCGAACATGACGATTACATTGAAATGACCTTCCTCAGCGCATCGCTCGAAGGCTTTGCCAGGTGGTACATGATGATCGCCCCCGAAGCCTGCATTATGGAGCCCGAGGCTCTCAAAACGATCGTGCGGCAGCTTTCTGAAAAAATTCTGGAAAATCTCAGTCACTGACAATCCCTACTGACACAGGGCTGTCACAGGCATCTGTTTTCTTTGTATTGCACTTAAACAAAGAAGATATGTCAGCCACAATTGAAATTCCGACCGCAGAAAAAAGTTTGGCCTATGCGATGAAAAATTTCGCAGATTACAACCACTGGGCCAACTGCACTTTGGTGAACTGGTTGCGTACAAAACCGGCCGAAATCCTCGAAACGGAGCTAAAATCAAGCTTTACGACTATCCGGCTGACGCTCATCCATATCCTTGAAACGCAGCGTTACTGGTACTCAATCCTCCATCCGGGGAGCCATTATAGCGGCCAGGATTTCGATGGAGACCTCGAATCGACATTTGATACACTTATAGCGCAATCTCAGGCGCTTGCGGAATACGTGGAAACCCTTACTGCCGAACAAATCCAGAGCGAGACGCTCGTAGAAAGTCCTTGGTTCCAATGCAACTTTCCTAACTTCGAGTACATCATGCACGTCGTGAACCACACTACCTATCACCGCGGGCAGATCATCACCATGGGACGCAACCTGGGTTTCACTGATGCCCCGATGACCGATTACAATTTTTACAATGTCATGGCTAAATAAATTGGCAGCATCGGAAACCCACGACGCCCGGTTTTTGTAATGCTGTTTATGAAACACATTCACATACTGGGCATTTCGGGCAGCTTGCGCGCCGACTCCACCAATACCATCATCCTAAAAACCTTGGGAAGCACCCTGCCTTCCGACATCACATTTGAAATTTTCGAAGGCCTGGATGAAATCGTGCATTTCTCTCCGGGCCTTCCTGATACTGAGCCGGTGACCCGCTTCAAAGCTGCTATTGCCAAAGCCGACGCAGTGGTGTTCTGCACGCCCGAATACGCATTCGGCGTACCGGGCACGCTCAAAAACGCCCTGGACTGGACCGTCGGCACAGGCGACCTGAACGACAAGCCGGTGTCGGCCATCAGTGCCTCTCCGCTCAATTCCGGCGGTAACAATGCCCTGGCGTCACTATTACTTACCCTGACGGCACTAGGCATGAAAAAAAATGACGCTTCTGCGCTGTCCATTCCGAACGTCAAAGGGAAAATTACGGAAGGCCGTGTAATAGACGCACATACGCTCAACGAGCTCAGAATACAATGCGCTAATCTGCTAAGCCTGATCGGGAGTTAATGTCTCCTTATCAAAATCCAATTTATTATCCGGCAAGCAAAAGACTATAAATATCGTAGAGTAATATCATTTAGTTTGATACATTTGGGTTTTATCCACCTTAAACGTTCTAACCAAATGAAATTTGAGACCTTGCAGCTTCATGCCGGACAACAGCCCGACCCAGTTACCAATTCACGGGCCGTGCCTTTGTACCAAACTACCTCTTACGTGTTCAACAATGCCGAGCATGCGGCTAACCTGTTCGCACTGAAAGAGTTCGGCAACATATACTCCCGCATTATGAACCCGACCAACGACGTTTTCGAGAAACGCGTGGCGGCTTTGGAAGGCGGCGTAGCTGCATTGGCGACCGCTTCGGGGCATTCGGCGCAGTTCCTGGCGATCAACAACATCACAACCGTCGGCGATAACTTCGTAACCACCTCGTTCCTGTACGGCGGTTCTTATAACCAGTTCAAAAATTCCTTCAAAAACATCGGCGTCGAAGCGCGTTTCGCCGATGGCGACGATGTGAGCAGCTTCGAAAAGCTCATCGACGACAAAACCAAGTTCATTTACCTCGAGACAATCGGTAACCCGAGCTATTCCGTACCCGATTTTGAGGCTTTCTCGGCACTTGCGAAGAAATACGACCTCCCGTTGATCGTCGATAACACATTCGGGGCGGCAGGCGCCATTTTTCAGCCCATTAAGCACGGTGCGCACGTGGTGGTGCAGTCGGCTACGAAATGGATCGGTGGCCATGGTACTTCCATTGGCGGGGTGATCGTCGATGCGGGTACCTACAACTGGGGTAACGGCAAGTTCCCGCAGTTTACCGAGCCTTCGCCGAGCTACCACGGACTAGTTCTGAACGATGTTTTCGGTATCGGAGGTCCATTCGGCAACATCCAGTTCATCATCCGTGCCCGCGTGGAAGGCCTGCGCGACTGGGGCCCGTCACTCTCGCCATTCAACGGGTTTCTGTTCCTGCAAGGGCTCGAAACACTGTCGCTTAGGGTAGAACGTATTGCCGAAAATGCCTTGAAACTTGCGCAATGGCTTGAAAAACATCCGAAAGTGGAGAGCGTGAACTATATCGGTCTGGAAGGCAACAAATACCATCAGCTGGCTAAAAAGTACCTTACACGTGGTTTTGGAGGAGTATTGTCATTCTCGCTCAAAGGCGACAGAAAGACCGCTGAGCGTTTTGTCGATAACCTGCAACTGATCAGCAACCTGGCCAACGTAGGTGACGCGAAAACGCTGATCATCCACCCGGCATCTACTACGCACTCGCAACTATCTGATGCAGAGCAACTTTCAGCAGGCGTATTACCTACCCAGCTGCGTATTTCCGTAGGTATCGAGCATATTGACGATATCATCGCGGATGTGGAGCAGGCGATTGGAGCGCTATAATGATTGAATGATCCGCCGTGGAACGGGAATGACTGAATGATGAATGATTGAATGATTGAATGACCGAATGATTGAATGGTTGAATAATTGAATAATTGAACGGAGTACGGGAATGGAAACTTCCGGCTGAATAATCGCGTAGCGATGTAATATTGGTAGCAGATCAAATGACAAACCGTTTCGAAAATGCCCTTGGGCATGTAACAACAGAGCATCATTGATAATGCCGATGCGGTGTTGTTGCATCCCTGGCGGGATTTCGAAACGGTTTGTTGCCGGTTTGCTACCAACATTACATGCCTAACGGCATTTCCCCATCCCCAGCGCCTTTTTGATCATTCCCCGTTCCACGGCGGATCATTCGGTCATTCAGTCATTCCCCGTTCCACGGCGGATCATTCATCATCCTATCGTTGGAGCCTTATTCACTAATGCCTTCCAGCGCGAACATAAACGCGAACTGCAAGGCGATCTCCTTCAAATAATCGAACCGTCCCGAAGCGCCGCCGTGACCGGCTTCCATGTTCGTCTTTAAAAGGAGTACATTCTTGTCCGTTTTATGTGTTCGAAGGCGGGCTACCCATTTGGCGGGCTCGAAATACTGCACCTGGCTGTCGTGCAAGCCCGTGGTAATGAGCATATTCGGATAGGCTTTTTTCTCCACGTTGTCATACGGAGAATAGGACTTCATGTAGTCGTACGCGTCCTTGTTTTTAGGGTTACCCCATTCATCAAACTCATTGGTGGTTAGCGGAATACTTTCGTCCAGCATCGTCGTTACCACATCCACAAACGGCACGTCGGCGATGACGCCGCGCCACAGATCGGGGCGCATGTTACTGATCGCTCCCATAAGCAAGCCGCCCGCACTACCGCCTTCCGCGAACAAATGGCCTTTGGAAGTGTAATTTTCCTTGATCAGATATTCCGCACAGTCGATGAAATCGTTGAATGTGTTCTTTTTCTTAAACATTTTACCGTCCTCATACCATTGCCGTCCCATTTCCTGCCCGCCGCGTATGTGCGCGAGCGCGTATATGAACCCGCGGTTGAGCAGGCTCAGGCGCGTGCTGCTGAATGCTGCGTCCATGCTATTGCCATAAGAGCCATATGCGTAGAGCAAAAGCGGTGTCTCCGCGCTTTTTGGCGTACCTTTTTTGTACACCACCGAGATAGGCACCTTCACACCGTCGCGCACCGTCGCACACAAACGCTCCGTCACATATTCCTCCGGATTATAGCCTCCTACCACTTCCTGGCGTTTTTTCAGCTCCTTGTCGCGCGTTTCCATGTTGTAGTCGTACACCGAGCTAGGCGTGGTGAGCGAAGTGTAGATGTAGCGCAGGTTCGAGCTGTTGTATTCCGGGTTGGAGCCGGCATACGCCGTGTAGGCAGGCTCGCCGAAATCCACGTAATGTTCCTTATTTGTATGGATATTGCGGATACGAAGCTGCAAAAGACCATTTTTACGCTCTGTAATCACCAGGTAGTCCCTGAAAACATCGATACCTTCGAGCAGCACATCCGCGCGGTTGGGGATCACTTCTTTCCAGTTTTCGACACCGGTTTTACCTACCGGCGTTTCCATCAACCTGAAATTCAACGCATCTTTATTGGTCACGATCAGGAACTTATCGCCCTGATGGTCAACATCATATAACACATCCTTCATCCGCGGCTGGAACACTTCGAACTTCCCTTCCGGCCTGTCGGCATCGAGGATCAGATATTCCGACGACATCGTAGCCGAGGAGGCGATCACAATGTATTTATCCGATTTCGTCTTCCCTACCCCTATATAATTGCTCTTGTCCTTCTCATTATAAACTACAACGTCCTTTTTCGAATCCGTTCCGAGCGTGTGGCGTTTGATCTTCTCGCTCAGGAGCGTTTTGGGATTGGTGGCAGTGTAAAACAGCGTTTTGTTATCATTTCCCCATTCCGAGCCGCCACTTGCAGGGTAAATCTTGTCGGCAAAATGCTCGCCGGTTTCGAGGTTCTTAATGTAGAGGGTGTATTGCCTTCTGGATACGGTGTCGACGCCGTAAGCCAGCAGCTTATTGTCCGGACTTACATTGAAACCCACCGCTGAATAATATGGATGCCCCTCCGCCATTTTATCGACGTCGAGCAGGACCTCCTCCGCGGCTTCGAGTGAACCTTTCTTGCGGCAATATTTGAAATACTGCTCCCCTTCCTCGCTGCGGGTGTAGTACCAATACCCATTGCTGAACACCGGCACCGACTCATCCTTCTCCTTGATCCGCCCCTTCATTTCCGAGAACAGTGCTTCCTGGAACTTCGCGGTACCCGCCATCATCGTGTCGGTGTAGGCATTCTCGGCTTTCAGATATTCTACGACTTTGTCGCTATCGGGGCCTTCCCGAAAGAAGTCGCCCATCCAGTAATATTCGTCATTTCGCTTGTCGCCATGCATTCCGGTTTCATGGTCTTTCATTGTTGCTACGGGAGGTGTGGCCCCCGGCCATTGATATGCTTGTTTCACGGGTTTGTTTTGGTTACACGAAAAAATGATAACAGCTAAAAGTAAGAAATTTTTCCTCATATGCAGGATTGGGTTATGGATGGCTGGTTGTCAGTTAATTACATATTTACTCATGGTTAGTTTAATATTATTAGTATAATACTTTTAATATGAATATATTTTTTATAAGTACCTATCTTTCAATTCTTTTTATACTTTTAAAAATGGAATAGTTTAGTACTAACAAAATTTTAAGTAATTATTATAAATACCAACCTAATAATACTTTTAATAAGTAAAAAATAACTTAAAGTACTTAGCTTTTAATACTTTTTATATGTTAAGAAAATACCTGAAATATTAAACTATCGATACACCCGCATGGTCGCGGCATGAATCGATAGTATCATTCTTTTAAATTGCATAAAACATTTGATTAATATCAATAGTAATCCCCTTTCTATACTTCTCCTGCAAATCCATAAAAAAGCGCCCGCAAACCCCTTCCGTGGCGGCAGTTGCATTATATTTGAGTTTCGATCATAAACTTACCTCATGGAAAAACCCGTTCACAAGCTATTCCTTCTGGACGCAATGGCCTTGATTTACAGGGCGCATTTCGCGTTCATCAAGGCGCCACGCATCACTTCAAAGGGACTGAATACCAGCGCCGTTTTCGGCTTCACCAACACACTGCTCGAAGTACTGCAAAAAGAGAAACCCACCCATATCGGCGTTGCATTTGATACCGCTGCGCCTACTTTCCGCCATGTTCAGTTCGAGGCATATAAAGCCCAGCGCGAGGCACAGCCGGAGGATATTACCGTGGCGATCCCGCTTGTGAAGCGGCTGCTCCGCGGCATGTGTATTCCCATTCTCGAAATGGACGGATACGAGGCCGACGATATCATCGGTACCATTGCCAAAGAGGCGTCGCGGGAAGGTTTCGAGGTTTTCATGATGACACCCGACAAGGATTACGGGCAATTGGTCGAACAATACGTACACATTTACAAGCCCGCATTCCTCGGCAAAGGCGCCGAAGTGCTGGGCGTTCAGGAAATACTCGACCGCTGGCAAATCCAGCGCATCGACCAGGTCATCGATATTCTCGGTTTGATGGGCGATGCCGTCGATAATATCCCGGGGATTCCGGGCGTGGGCGAAAAAACGGCCCAGAAACTCATCCAGGAGTATGATACGATCGAAAATCTGATCACACACGCCGATGAAATTAAGGGAAAACTCGGAGAAAAAGTACGCGAGAACTTCGATAAGGCCATTCTCAGCAAGCAACTTGCGACGATCGACTGCAAAGTACCTGTGCCATTCGACGCCGAAGACCTGACCGTCTGCGCGCCAAATGCAGAGCTCATCGCAGAATTGTTCGACGAACTGGAATTCAAAACGCTGAAAACCCGCATCCTGGGTGGTTCGGGCGGAACTCCTGCCGGATCGCTCGGAGCTTCTGCTCCGGGCGCGCGCACAGGCGCTCCGCAAGCCCGCAAAGCCACTTCCAAAGGGCAGCTCGACATTTTCGGCAACCCCACCGAAGAAATCGGCCAGCAACCGGCAGTCGTCAGCAGTGACCTGGCCGACGGCGAGCTCACCGAAGATACCGAGGGAATTCATATTCCCACCTCGAAAAGGACTATCGACAATACTTTCCACCGGTACCACACCGTGGATACACCCGAGCTTATGACGAGCCTCGCGCATTACCTGGGCTTGCAGGAGGCATTTTGCTTCGATACCGAAACCACTTCGCTCGATACGACCGATGCCGAGTTGGTGGGCCTGTCGTTCTCCTACCTTGCCGGTGAGGCATTTTACATTCCCGTACCAGCCGACCAGGTCAAAGCACAGGAGATTGTAGAGCATTTCCGCGGTGTTTTTGAGAATGAAAACATTGAGAAAATTGGTCAGAACATCAAATATGACCTCCTTGTGCTGAAAAATTACGGCATCGATGTCCGCGGGAAATTGAGTGACACCATGCTCGCGCATTATTTACTCCAACCGGATAAGCGCCACGGAATGGATATCCTGGCCGCTTCCTACCTGAACTACGAACCGGTGTCGATCACCGAACTGATCGGTAAAAAAGGTGGAAAGCAGGGCAATATGCGCGATGTAGCGATCCCCGAAATCACGCAATATGCGGGGGAAGATGCCGACATTACCTTCCAGCTGAATGCGATTTTCAGTCGCGAGCTGCCGAAAGTAAATGCGGCGAAGCTTTTCCATGAAGTGGAAATGCCGCTGACGAAGGTGCTGGCTTCCATGGAAAACACGGGTGTGCGGCTGGATATCAATGCATTGAAAGACATGTCGGCCGTGCTGGAATCCGATCTTCGTCAAACCGAATCGGAGATTTACGAAGCCGCGGGCCAGTCGTTCAACATCAGCTCTCCGAAGCAGCTTGGCGAGATACTTTTCGAGAAAATGAAGCTGATCGACAAGCCTAAAAAGACCAAAACCGGGCAGTACGCTACGGGCGAAGAGATTCTCTCCGACCTGGAAGCCAACCACCTGATTGCCCGTAAAATATTGGATTACCGCGAGTTGCAGAAACTCAAATCGACCTACGTGGATGCATTACCGACGATGGTAAGCAGCCGCACAGGTCGCATTCACACCTCTTACAACCAGGCCGTTGCGGCAACCGGGCGTTTAAGCTCCACCAATCCGAACCTGCAAAACATCCCGATCCGCACCCCGCGCGGACGTGAGATCCGCAAGGCATTCGTACCCGATTCGGACGATTTCCAGATCCTTTCCGCGGATTATTCGCAGATCGAGCTGCGCATTATGGCGGCATTCAGCGGCGACGCGAGTATGACGGAGGCCTTCAATCAGGGCCGGGATATTCACGCTACCACCGCCAGCAAGGTGTTTTCGGTGCCGCTGGAGGAAGTAACCTCGGATATGCGCCGGAAGTCCAAAATGGTCAATTTTGGCATCATTTACGGCATTTCGGCATTCGGTCTCGCGCAGCGCCTGGGTATCCCGCGCGGGGAAGCGAGCGAGATCATCCGCGCCTATTTCGAGGAATTCCCCGCTGTGAAGGGGTACATGGACAAGGTCGTGAACGATGCCCGAGAACGCGAATATGTGGAGACCATCCTCGGCCGACGCCGGTACCTGCCGGATATCAATTCCCGCAACCAGACCAACCGCGGTTATGCCGAACGAAACGCGATCAACGCCCCGATCCAGGGCTCTGCGGCCGATATGATCAAGGTTGCGATGATCAACATCCACGATTTCATGGCGCGCGAAAAGCTCAAATCCCGCATGATCCTGCAAGTGCATGACGAATTGGTCTTCGACGCGCATTACAGCGAAATCGATTTACTGAAAGAGAAAGTGGACGAACTGATGCGCAATGCGATACCAATGGCCGTGAGAATGGAAACAGGCATTGGAGTCGGGGCTAACTGGCTGGAAGCGCATTGATTTTTGGGACGAAGGGAGGAAAGGGAGGAAGGGAGGATGGAGGAAAGGGAGGATGGGAGGATGGAGGAAAAGAAGCCATAAAAAACTCAGGAGGGGAAGAAAGAGCGGATTAAATCCCCCTTTCCTCCCCTTTCCTCCCCTTCATCCCTTTCCTCCCTTTCCTCCCCTTCCTCCTATTTCGCCACCCAAGTCCTAGTATTCAAATCATCCGTACCCTGGCGTTTCACTGCTTCCTCGCGGTTAGCACCGTTCAGCGATTGTTCCGACAATGGGTAAATGAAGCGCACCGGCACGCGGTTCTGGTTGAGGTTATCAGGGCCTGGTTTGATCTCCGGCATGCCTGTGCGGCGCCAGTCGAACCATGCTTCGAGGCCGTTGAAATAGTAAGCAATCCATTTTTGCAGGGCAATTTTGCCCAGTTTCTCTGCGCTCGTACCGGTATAAGCCACAGCAGGTTGTGTGAAATAAGACGCATCCGGAGTTACATTAATGCCGTACGACGACGGTACCACGCTTTTCCAATAGTCGAAATTACTCTGAATGCCCTTGGTATAGTATCCTTCCGCAGTGCCGGTGGTAATCCATCCCTTTTCACGCGCTTCGGCGAGAATAAACTGCAACTCGGAGTAATTCATGATGATTCCTCGTGGCGCTGCGGGATCCGGAGGAGCCTGGCCGGGATCGTTGCACACAAGGCACGCGAACGTGTAGCCCACGCGCGAAACGCCCTGCGGACCGCCGTTGTAGTTCAGCGCAGGCACATCTCCAAGGCCATTAGGTACCCCTTCAATCACCGGTTTTCCCGCCGTTACCGACGATTGAGACGGGCGACCGAAAACCATCAGACGCGGGTCTTTCAATGCGGTAAGGCGGTCGCTGAGCGTCTTGCTCACCCGAAACTCGTCGAACGAACCTACCCGCGCTCCGTAGAGCGTCCACTGGTTCGGGGCGGCGGCAAGGTATTTCAGTTCCGCATTGTCCTGGATTCCCTCGAAAATCGGGTTTTTCGCGGGATCAGCGAGGATAGCCTGCATATCGGCCTTTACATCCTTCTGCTTTGAGATACGCATCAGGTAGCGCAGTCGGAGCGAGTTCGCGAGTTTCCGCCATTTGATCAACGAGCCAGTACCTCCTCCGAAAAGAATGTCGCCTGACACCGCCGTCGAGCTGTTGGCGAGGATATCGTTGGCGGTTTTAAGATCGGCCAGCACCCCGGCATAAACGCTCTCCTGCGTGTCGTATTTGGGCAAATAAACACCGTCCGTCTTGCCTTTGGTCGCCTCGGTGTAGGGAATATCGCCGTAAGCATCGGTAGCGAGGGCAAACATCCACGATTTCAGGATCAGCGCGATGCCCTTGTAGGCATTGGCGTCGTCGGTTCCGACCCGGTCGAGAATGTTTTTGACATTGCGCATATTGCCGTACACGTTGTCCCAAATACTGTTTTGCTGGCCCCATAGGTAGCGGTCTTCGTTCACGAACTGGATTTTGGCATGGTGCTGCACCACGATGTTCCCAATGCCCCACGCGTCGTTCACCTGGCTGTTCACCATGTTCCGGATCACACCGGCCAGGAGCAGGTCGGGCGTGACGTCATTGGGAACGTTGTTATTGGTATTCACTTCTTCAAAGTCGTTGGTACATGCCCCCGCCGACAAGGTCAGCGCTGCCATGATGTATATCGGAATAAGCTTTTTCATTGTTTTCCAATTGAAATTTTACAGTTTGAAACTAACATTGAAACCATAGCTGCGGCTGGAAGGAATCGACATATATTCGATACCGGGCAATGCGGTTCCGCCGTTGTAAGCCATTGTTTCTGGATCCACGTGCGGTACTTTCGACCACAATGCAAGGTTGCGCGCCACGAATGAAACCGTGATGTTTTTCAGCGGTGAATTGCCCAACAGGCGGTTCGGGATCGAATAGCCCAGCTGCACTTCGCGCAGTTTCACGAATGAGGCGTCGTACATCACCCCTTCGGCAATATTGCGGCCGCCGGTGAAGGCAGTATGCCACGCGCGCGCCGTCAGTTTCACCTCGTTTTTGCTGAAAGAACCATCTGCATTCTGCACCACGCCGTCGCCGATCACCCCGTTGCCCGGTTTGCTCAGGTCGTAGCCGTCGGCGCGGCCTTCGAGGGTTTCTTTGATAATACCTCCCTCACGGCCAACCACTTGTGTTTCAGAGAAAATCTTACCGCCGTGCCGAACGTCAAACAGGAAGCTGAATTTCACATTCTTGTAGTTGAACTGATTGGAAATACCTGCAAGCCAGTCGGGATTGTAGTTACCCATTTTCTGCACGTTGGTAGTAGGCACCGGGCGCCCATCTTTGTAAACGATCTGTCCGACGTTCTGGCCGGTTGCGTCGTAATACGGCAATGAAGCGCTGGTGTTTTGTACACGCGCAAATGCAATCCCGTACATATCGCCCATGCGCTCGTTCACGCGAGCTTCGATACTCACGCCTTTGCTCGCCATCACGAAGTTGGTAATGCCGTCGGACAGTTCGAGCACCTTGCTGCGGTTGGCGGAGAAATTAATACCAATATTCCATTTAAAATCATTGATTTCCACCGGAGTAACATTCAGCATCGTTTCAAAACCCCAGTTTTTAATCTCACCCGCATTAAAGAAGCGGCCATTGTAGCCCGTCGTTTGCGAAAGCGGGATTTGCAGGATCTGATTTTTGGTTTTGCTTTGATAGTAGGTAAAATCCAGGCCGACCCTGTTCTTGAAAAAACGCAGGTCTGCACCGATTTCATAAGCGGTACTGATCTCCGGTTTCAGGTTCAGGTTAGCCAAACGATCTGTTTCACCGTAAATCTGCGAGCTTCCGAAAGGGGTGCTGGGGTTGAATGCCTGGGTAAATGTAAACGGATCGGTATCATTACCTACCTGCGCGAAGCTGGCGCGGGCTTTGGCAAAAGAAATCACATCAGGAAGCTTCACCATATCGCTCACTACGGCGCTTAAAGCTACTGATGGATAGAAATACGAGTTATTTTCGCTACCGAACGCCTTCAACGCCGTAGGGAGCGTCAATGCGCTACTCCAGTCGTTACGCGCTGTGATATCCAGGAACAGGTAATTGCGGAAAGACACCGACGCCGAGCCGTACAAGCTGTTGATCCGTTTGCCCACCTTGCTTTGTGATGCTACTAGCGCAATGCGCGAGTTGGTAAGGTTGTAAATGCCCGGCAGGTTCAGCTGGCCCGCATTTTCCTCGTCGTAAATCGAGCTCTGGCGGTTCTGGTTGCCGCCGAACGTCGCCGATACATTGAAATCCTTGTTAATATCCTTGTTGAACGACAGCAGGAAGTCGGTGTTACGCTCCTCCGTATTCACTTTCACCTCGCGGTACTGTCCGAACGGGAAACGCTGCGTACTGAATGCGCGGCGATATTCGCGGCGCTCGTTGCCCCAGTCGGTAGCGGTACGCACTTGCAGGCTCAGCCAGTCGGTGAAATCATATTTCAGGATTACATTACCGATAATGCGGTTCACATCCTGTGCGTTGGTGTTTTCGTAAACCGTCAGGTACGGGTTGTCGTGGTAGTTATAATTCCATCCAAACTGGCGCCGGCCTTCCAGACCGTTCATCCATAAACGTTCCATATCCGAAACCTTCACCGAGCGCGGCAGCCAGCAGTTGAACAGGTACATAATGCTCTCCGTACCGTAGCTGATCGACGGACGGTTGCCGCTGGCACTTTTGATGTAACTCACGAATGTCTTGGCCGAAAACTTCTTCGTCAGGTTGTAACCCGCACTCAATGAGACAGTATGGCGTTTCAGATCCGTATTAGGTACGATACCCGTCTGGTCGAGATTGGTGTACGACAAGCGGAAGCTCCCCTGATCGTTGTTGCCGATTAGCGCGATATTGTTAGTCAGCGTGCGACCTGTACGGAGGAAGTTTTTTAATCCATCTACATCTGGTAACCAGGGAGTTGGAGTAATCACGCTTCCGGCGGGCGCGTTCAGGTCACCGCCGAGGAACGGAATTACCTGTCCGTTCAGCGTGCGCGGCGAGTTGTATTGCGGGTAACTCTGGCCTTTGAATTCCGGTCCCCAGCCTTCGTCGGTACCATCCGTAAGACCGCCGCCGGCTCCGTTTACAAATGCGAAATCGCCCCCGTTACCGTTGCCCTGGCCGTATTTATTTTGATATTCAGGCAGTTTCAATGCGCGCTCGAAAGTAGTGTTGCTGTTTACCTCCACCCCGATGCCCTTGTTACCTTTGCCTGATTTGGTCGTAATAAGGATTACCCCGTTGGCAGCCCGGGAACCATAGAGCGCCGCGGCCGCAGGCCCTTTCAGTACGCTCATTGTTTCCACGTCGTCGGGGTTGATGAAGCTCGCTCCATTCCCGAAATCGACTTCGAGGTTACCCTGCCCCGAACCGCCCGTGATGGAGTTGCTGATAGGCACCCCGTCGATCACGTACAGCGGCTGGTTTTTATTCAAATCCACAGACCGCTCGCCCCGGATCGTCACGCGGGCGGAACCGCCGATACCCGACGGGCTTCCCACGACCGTCACACCGGCCACTTTACCGGCTAACTGGTTCACGATATTGGTCTCACGTGCCGTTACAATGCTTTCGCCTTTCAGCTCCTGCACCGCGTAACCGAGCTTACGGACGTCTTTTTTGATACCCAAAGCCGTTACAACCACTTCCTGCAACTGCTTTTGGTCGGCGTAAAGCGTCACATCCGCCACAGCCCGGCCGCCGACGGACATTTCGTGTGACACATAACCCAGGAATGAGAACGTCAGCACGGAATTCGCTCCCTTGACGCTGATCTGGTACTTTCCGTTCGAATCCGTTACCGTACCATTATTCGTTCCTTTTTCGATCACACTCACACCGGCGAGGGGCAGCTTGTCATCGTCGGAAGTTACCTGCCCGGTAACCACCGACTGGGCGACGCCTGCGTGGCAGTAGAGCAGCCCCGTGAGCATAAGCCCGGTGTACGCGCTTCTTCTGAAAATACTCAGCCGGAAGCATAAGTAGAATTTTTTGATCATGAGCACTTAGGTTATTATAGGTGAGAAAAGAATGTAACAGGCAGAATTCGCCTTGGAAAACGCAAAAATCCGGTTAAATACAGTCTATCATGTTAAGTATTTATTAACATAACATCAACAAATCCAGCAGATCGGGTTACATTCCCGATAGCCGGTACTGACTACTGATCAATGCTTGAAAATCTCACTAATTATCACTCCTGTCACGCTCGCCACACAAGCGTCGCCCTCGTGCGCCCACATCGGGTCCCTTTAAATTTACAAAATCGCATTTATAAAAAAAGCAGCAGCCCTTCGTCTTACCGGACTGTTCCTAAGCATTTTACGGAAATGGGCTTTGGAAACAGCTGCTGGCATGTTGCGGTTTTGAAATAATACATAAAAATCTTTAAAGAGAACTATTCGATCGGAGCGCTTTGCACCATCCCCACTGCTGGTCCCCGTACCGGCAACAACCCTGATCGCTATACGCCAGATAGTGCATATTCATCGTTGTTAAACTTTTGACCAGCTCCGGACAAGCCATTTCCTGCCTCCCAAACCCCTTCAAAAAATTCATACTATTTCCGGATATAATGGTAAAAAAAACCGAACTTCGCTTTTTAATTGTAAACAATACACTTAATCGATTCCAATGCATCAATTGTTTCAGAAAGTCTCCCTGCTGTTCCTGGCTTGTCCGGCGATGGTAATGGGCCAGACATCGAAGGGAAACTATTCGCCACTTCCCCTCAAAGACCTCAGCGCATTTGAGAGCGCCGCCCCCAACTGGTCGATACAAGGAGGCATTTCCATCCACCCTTCCGGCACAGTAAAGCCTAAAACGCTGGCCGGCGACGGCGTGCTGGTCGGAAATGCCGGCACCGTGCTGATCACCAAACTGAAAGCAAGTGACCTGCGGCTCTACATGGAATTCAACGTTTCACCGGGAGCCGAGGGAAATATCATCCTGCCAGGCGGACAGAAAGTCAAGATTTCTGATAGCAGCAAACAAAAGGCAACGGACGCGTCAACATCCGGTTATATCGGCCAGTTTCCGAACCAGAACGCCGCTAAATCGGCTGGCCTCTGGCAGACGCTCGAAATTTCCTACGATGCATCCGTACAACACATTCCTAACTCCGCCCGCCTGAACACCCTTTCGCTCAACGGCGTTACCGTGCTCGAAACAGTTTATCTTCCTAACTCCAAAACTGCCACCGACGGGCAGCCCATCGCATTCGAAGTTACCAAAGGCAGCATCGCATTCCGTAATGTGGGCTACCAACTCCTTGCTAATCGCAAGCCGCTATCAATCAGCAACCTGAATTACAAAGTATACGCCGATAAATGGGATGCCAAAGAGTATAGCAAGCTCGATCACCAGGGCCAGTCATCCGTGCTAACGCAGGAAGTGACGAATGGCATGCGTGAATTTCACCTGGTATACGAAGGAGATATCGACGTAACCGAAGCCGGGGACTACATTTTCACGACCATTTACTCCGGCCCTGTCCTTTCAGTGGATATCGACGGCAAAAGCGTGGTATCGTCCGGTGAGGCCACTTCGCAGGAAACGCATACCGGCGCCATTAACCTCACACAGGGTAAACACAAGTTCAAGATCTATTACTCGCGCTTCCCTTGGCGCCAGCCTGCATTGGGAGTGCGCGTAGAGAAATCGGGCGTGCGTCCGTACGACCTGCACGCACTGTCGTCTCTCCCCGAGCCCGAGCCGAAGCCTTATATCAGCGTGACGCCTGAAATGCGGCCTGAAATGGTACGTTCATTCATTCAGATTGACGGGGAAAAATACAAGCGCACGCATTGTATCTCCGTAGGAAGCCCTGATGGTTGGAACTACACCGTGGATCTGAACCGTGGCGCGCTGTTACAAGCGTGGCGCGGACAGTTTGCCGACGTGACCGAAATGTGGTACGAGCGCGGGGAGCCGCAACTCCTCTTCCCTGCCGGCCTGAAAGTTCACGTTTCGGGTCGCAGCAGCGTGGCTGTGCTCGATAATGCCAATGCAGCCTGGCCGGATTCTTCCAGTATCAATTTCCTGGGTTACAAAATCGATCCGAAAGGCTACCCCGTGTTCCGTTACGCGATCGGCTCAGCGACTGTGAGCGACGAGCTCGTTTCCGGCGGCAACAGTCTCTCACGTACGTTCCGTGTGGATGGTACGCCCGTGGGCGCGCTGTACTCCCTGCTCGCGAGCGGCAAGCAGATCACCGAAATAGAAAAAGGACTTTACCAGATCGACGACCGCTTTTTTGTGCAGGTTGATAAAAAGGCCAAAGCGATAGTGCGCCCGGCTGGCGAGATGAAGGAGCTGATCCTTCCCGTTTCCAACGCGACGAGCTATTCAATGTTTTGGTAAAAACCTCATTATCTGATTTGTATCAATGAAAAATATTCTTTTAACTACCCTGATTACCGTCGGCTGTACCAGTGCATTTGCGCAGTCGAAGCCCAATAAGATTGACGATTACTACCGCATTATCACCATTCCCATTCCCGAAAACATCAAAATGGAAATTGGCGGTATGCAGGTTCTGCCCGACGGCCGCCTGGCTACTTCTACCCGCCGTGGCGAAGTCTGGATGATCGGCAACCCATACCTGAAAGGCGACGGAAAGCCTTCGTTCCACCGTTTCGCATCGGGCTTGCATGAGCCGCTGGGCTTGTATTACCGCGGCAAGGACTTCCTCGTGTCGCAACGCGGTGAGGTTACGCGCCTCGAAGACACCGATAACGACGGTGTGGCGGATGTTTACGACTCATTCTCCCGCTGGCCGCTCTCAGGCAACTACCACCAGTATTCCTACGGCCCGGTGCCAATGCCGAACGGCGAAATGCTGGTTACGCTCAACCTCGACTGGGTAGGACGCGGTGCGAGCCAGTCGAAATGGCGCGGATGGATGCTGAAACTGGGCCAGGACGGCAAGCTGACGCCCTGGGCGACGGGTTTGCGCTCCCCTTCCGGCTTCGGCTCGTATAAAGGCGATATTTTCTATACCGAAAACCAGGGCGACTGGGTAGGCTCTGGCCGTATGACACACCTTGAAAAAGGCGATTTCGCGGGTAACCCGGCGGGCTTGCGTTGGAGTAAGGAAGAAGGATCGCCCGTCAAACTGACTCCCGAAGACGTACCGAGCACCGGCGAACCGCTTTACGATGTGGCCAAGAAGGTCCCCGGCCTTAAACCGCCGGCTGTATGGTTCCCGCACACATTGGTGGGTATCTCCACCTCGGATTTCAAAGAAGACGTCACCAACGGCGCTTTCGGGCCGTTTACGGGGCAGATGTTCGTGGGCGACCAGGGGCATAGCATTATCACCCGTGTAGATCTCGAAAAAGTGAATGGTGTGTGGCAGGGAGCAGTTTTCCCTTTCCGCGAAGGATTCATGTCGGGTATCCTGCGAATGGAATGGGGCCTCGACGGCTCGATGTTCGTAGGCCAGACAAGTCGCGGATGGTCGGCCACAGGTAAAGAGGAATTTGGTATCCAAAGACTCGTATGGACCGGCAAAATACCGTTCGAAATGAAGACGGTACGCTCTACGCCCGACGGTTTTGAGATTACCTTCACCAGCCCTGTCGATAAAAAGGCCGCTGCTGACCAGGATGCTTATAAAATGAACAGCTTCACTTACCGTTACCACCGTACCTACGGCAGCCCGATCATCAATACGGAGGAGGTGCCCATCAAAGGCATTATCGTGTCGGAAGATGGCCTTCGCGTACGCCTCGTGGTTGACCCTGCTTCATTGCGCAAAGGCTACATTCACGAAATCAAAACCGAAGGTGTGAAATCCCCGGATGGCAACAACCTGCTGCATACGACCGCCTATTATACACTGAACGAGATCGCAGGCGGAGAAACTGCCAGTCCTTCACAATTCACCACCACTGTGAAAGCAGCGAATGCTGCCGCAATGGACCACAGCGCCCACACCATGCCCGCAACGGAAACCGCCGCCGGCGCATCGGCATCGGCCAAACGCGTGACCGAAATGCCCGCCAGCTGGACCAACGGTCCCGACCAGGTGGTGACCATCGGTACGGTGCCGGGTTTGAAATTCGATATTTCGGAAATCCAGGTGAAGGCGGGAAGTAAAATCAAAGTTGTGTTCAACAACAACGACGACATGCTGCATAACCTCGTCATTACCAAGCCAGGAGCAGCCAATGCAGTGGGTGAAGCAGGTTTGAACCTTGGTCTGAAAGGTTCAGAACTCAATTATGTACCCAAAACCAATGACGTGCTCTTCCATACCAATATCGTGGAGCCTGAAAAATCGGAAGCGATCTATTTCGTAGCTCCCAAACAGGCCGGCATTTATCAGTACGTCTGCACTTTCCCGGGCCACTACTCGCTGATGCAGGGGAAACTGAAAGTTGTAAAATAATACACAGCGCAATTGGTGCACGAGGGCTTCCAGAGGGGCGGTGTTTCGCCGCCCCTTTTAATTCCCCTGACATTTCGAAAACTGAATAATTACAGCCAATTCACAAGGAGAATGCCACGAGCAGCCGCTTTGATTGGTATAATTCATTGATTTAATACAACATTGCCGTTACATTAAAGATTTGAATCAGGAAGAACACATATCGGATGCCAGCGAGCTGAATATCCGGCTCTGGCAGCGGTTTAAAGCCGGCGACGCAGAGGCGCTCGGGCAACTCGCCCAAACGCATTACCGGGCGCTGTACAACTATGCGACCAAGTTTTCGTCCGACCCCGACTTCATCCGCGATTCCATCCAGGAACTTTACCTCGAACTCTGGGAACGCCGCAATTTTCTCTCCGAAACCGCATTCGTCAAATCCTACCTGCTGAAAGCGCTCCGCCACAAGCTCATCAAGGAAAGCATACGCCTCAAACGCTTTCACGAGCCGCAAGTGGCCATTTTCGACACGGATCCATCGGACCCGTCCATCGAAACGAATATCATCGAAGCGGAGCACGTCCATTTTCAGAACGGTCACCTCAAACGCATCATTTCCCTACTCTCCAAACGCCAGCAGGAGATCATCTACCTCCGCTTCTACCAAAACCTCGACAACGAAGACATCGCTAGCGTGATGGGTCTCGGCCGCCAGAGCGTGTCTAACCTCCTTTACCGCACATTGAAAGAGATCAAAGAAATTTGGGCGCCTGCCGAGTTTTTTTGGTTGTTGCTTTTTTTGTTGTCGTAGAAAAGGAGGAAAGGGCGGTCCACGCAGGGAGGATTGAGAAAAGGGAGTGGCTTGCCCGTGGTAGCACCAGTTTCTACAAACAGAGGGCCGCTCTGCGGCCGAACAATAACAGCCAAGCACTCAATTGTCCATGTTATGTCACACCCGGCCTGCAATGCCGTTAGGCATGCAACATTGGTAGAACTACAAGACCCGCTATCTGGCGTTACATCCCTGACGGGATTTCGCGATGATCCGGATTCTCAGATGCTACCAATATTACGTCGCTACGCGATTCTCGCTCAATTATTTTCTTCCATTCATACATATAGCGCAATGGCGCGAAGGTCTCCTTCGTGCAGGCTATTCGCAGGCCTCCGGCCGAGCGATACGGTGCAAACGAAACCTAAACGATATAGCATTTGCTGACCGGCCGGAGGCCTGCGAATGTGCACGCAAATCGAGAGACTTGCGCGAGCGGTTCGGCGTTACATCCCTGACGGGATTTTGCGATGCGCCTAATATCCAAATCCTACCAATATTGCATCGCTACGCGATTCTTAACTTGCAATACTCTTACATTTAAGGCAGATTAGCCATTTAAAATTAATTATACATATAATACTTTTTGTACTTTATTATCATTTAATACATTACACCCTTTCTCCCTTTCCTCCCTCCTCCTTTCCTCCCCTTCTATCACTTTTCAAAATTTTTTTTGACTTTTTTGGTTATCCCGGCCCTCAAAACAGACATACCATTTTAAAGAGCCTGCAAATGCTCTGAAACGTATGTTTTTGTTTTACCGATGAGCTTACACCGAATATTTACCGTGGAAGAGCTGGCGACGGACGATTCGTTCCGGCGCTGGGTAATGTCGCCCACACCGGAGCTCGACCGCTATTGGCAGCAATGGCTCCAGCAAAATCCCGACCGTGCGGGCATTGTGGCGCGTGCACGGGAGTTGGTGCTGGCGGTGCATGAAGTTTACCGGGACGACCTTTCGGATGAAACGCTGCGACATGAGATCGCCGAGATAACACGCCTGGCGGAGGAACGTAAAGCGGACGGTCGTGTGCCGTTCTACCAGCGGGCGATTTGGAGAGCCGCGGCCGCGCTCCTGCTCACCGGCGGGCTGAGCTGGCTTTACTACACGACGCATAATGTAATAGCCCCGGCAGGAAAAGGGCAGGAAATTACGCTGGAGAGTGAGATGCTCGTCAAAATCAACCCGACGGAATTGGAAATGACCGTGCTCCTGAGCGACAACAGCGTGGCTACCCTGGCCAAAGGCAGCAGCATCAGCTATCCCCGGCATTTCGCAACGCATGAGCGACGCGTATACCTCACGGGCGAGGCATTTTTTGACGTGGCCAAAAATCCCGCCCAGCCGTTCCTGGTTTACACCAACGAAACGGTGACCAAAGTGCTCGGTACGAGTTTCCGCATCAAGGCATTTGAGGGCGATAACACCGAAATGGTGGCCGTTAAGACCGGGCGTGTGTCGGTATATGCCAAGAAGGAATATGAAACCTCGCAAGGATCCAAACCGGCGGGTGTGATCCTGAATCCCAACCAGCAGGTGGTGTTTAATCGCAAGGAAAATAAACTGGAAAAAGCTGCTACGGCCAATCCGGTACTGCTGGCTGAATCGGCGGTGCAAAAAGACCAGGTGTTCGACGACAGGCCCGTTGCAGAAGCATTCGATGCGCTGGCAAAAATATACGGGATCAGCATTGTGTACCAGCCCGAAACAGTTTCCAACTGCATGATCAGCGCGCAGTTTAATGAAGAAAATCTGAAACAACGATTAAATGCAATATGCCAGGCAATAGGTGCCGGCTACGATATGGAGGATGGTCGCGTTGTGATCAGTTCCAAAGGTTGTAACTGAGGGAACGTCGGGATTAGTCGGACGTGGTCAGGATTTGTCAGGTGTGGTTAGGACTAGTCGAGATCAGTCAGGAATAGTCAGGATGCCTTTAAAAAGTTGCATAAGGCTGCGGAAGTAGCAAATTTCTAAATTCTAAACCCTTTTCAGGACTAAAATCAGCTACCATTAATCCCCCATTATTCTGCCTATGACATATTGTTGACTCTGCCTCCATTTTGAATGATAAAGAGCCAGTGATGATTGCGCCATCACCGGCCCTGCGCCTCCCCTCGCCCGGACTGGAATCTGTGGCGATACAGGAGCATTTTGTCCCATCATTTCAATCCTGAACAAAACTTTCAAAAGTATGAAAAAACACCGACATCTATCCCGGCTACTTTACAGGGCTATGAGAATATCACTTTACCAATTATTATTTGCCTTAATCTTCGCCACTGTGTCAGCAGCAGGCACCGTTGGGGCGCAGGATATTCTGAACCAGAAAATCACGATCCAGGTCAGCAACCTCGAAATGAAGACCGTCCTGACCAAGCTTAACAAGCTGACACAGTTGCGGTTTACGTACAGCTCTTCGTTGATCAAATCGCAACGAAAGGTGTCGATTCATGCTGTCGACAGGCCGCTGGGCGACATTCTGGACGATCTTTTCAAATCTGCCAACATTACCTACAAGATTGAAGGCAAGCAGGTGGTGCTCATCAAAAATGCCGCCGAACCTGGCAGCGCATTGCCGGAAATCATCCGCAACCAGAGCGATATCGACCGCAACATCACGGGAAGGGTCACGGACGAAAAGGGCAATCCCCTGCCGGGCGTGAACATTGTGGTGAAAGGTACGAAAGTAGGAACCACCACCGATACGGAGGGCACATTTCAGCTAAGCGTGCCCGATGGCGGCGGCATACTGGTATTCTCGTCTGTGGGCTTCACGGCACAAGAAATACCGCTGGGTAATCAGTCCAATTATGATATTTCGATGACGCCCGATGTGCGCAACCTCGAAATGGTGGTGGTAACGGCGCTGGGTATTAAGCGGGATGCCAAGAAACTTGGCTACTCCACGGCGACAGTCAACACCGAAGAACTTACCACCAACCGCACGACCAACCTCGGTAACAGCTTACAGGGTAAAGTAGCCGGTTTAAATGTGACGCCGCCTGCGAGCGGTCCGGGTGGTTCTACCAAAATCCGTATCCGTGGCCAGTCGTCTTTTGGCGGTAACAACTCTCCACTCATTATCGTAAACGGCATTCCGATCAACAACAGCAGCGTTTCGGCGGGCGGCTCGAACGGAAACGGCACAGGTAACCCTACCGGAGGCTCTTCGGATGCGGGCGACGGCTTGCAAAGCATTAACCAGGACGATATCGAATCGATGACGGTTCTGAAAGGAGCGGCCGCTGCTGCACTGTACGGCTTCCGCGCGAAGGACGGTGCGATCATTATCACCACTAAAAGCGGCAGCAAAACAACCGGTATCGGCGTGGAGCTCAATTCCAATTTCCAGGCGCAGGAAGCATTGGATTACACTGATTTTCAATACGAATACGGCCAGGGAGAGTTTGGGAAACGTCCTACTACCGTGGCAGAAGCGCAAAGCTCGGGTGTATTTGCTTTCGGTGAAAAGCTCGACGGCAAGCTCACACCTCAATTCGACGGCAGCATGCAGCCTTACGTGGCACACAAGGACCGTATCAAGAAGTTTTACCGCACAGGAACCAGTTTTACCAATTCAGTTGCATTATCAGGCGGCAATGAAAAAGGAAATTTCCGCCTCTCTTTTGCGAATACCGATGCCAATGCGATCATGCCGAATTCGGCTTATCACAAAAAAATCTTCAACCTAGGGTTGAACTACAAGTTTACTAAAAAGCTTTCCGCGCAACTGAACGCAAACTATTCCAACGAGTACAACAAAAATCCGCCCCAGATCGGTATCCAGGACATGAATGCGAATACCACCATTTATACCATGGCTACCAGCATCGATGCCGACTGGCTCAAAAACCGCAAGGACGCCAACGGCAACGAAATGCCCCTGGCGCGTTTTACCAACCGCAATAACCCCTACTGGGTAGCTTACGACCGGTTCGAAAACGTGCGCCGCGACCGGATTTTCGGAAATACCTCCGTGCGCTACGATTTCACCGACTGGCTGTTCGTACAAGGCCGCATCGGACAGGATTACTACACGCGGCCGTACAACTACAACCGCCCGACGGGTACGCGCTCCATCAGCGCAGTGATTACGGGATTCAATGGCTACTACTACCAGGACGTGTCGACATTCCGCGAGCGGAACATGGACATTCTCGTCGGTGCCAACCGGACGTTCGGCGATTTTGGAATAGACATCACGCTCGGCGGTAACCAAATGCTGCAGGTGAACGACAATATTTCGACGGCAGTGACCAACTTCTACGTGCGTGACTTGTATACAATCGGCAACGGGCAAGTGAAAACCCCGAACTATGGATACAGCAAAAAGAAGGTGAATTCCATTTACGGTGCAGCAGAATTTTCTTACAAGAACTTCCTGTTTGTCAATATCACTGGCCGCAACGACTGGTTCTCGACACTAAATCCCGGTTCAAACAGCTATCTCTACCCGTCTGTGAGCGGTAGCTTTGTGTTCAGTCAGGCATTTGAGAATGCACCGAACTGGCTTACTTATGGAAAGCTGCGCGCAGCGTATGCGGAGGTGGGAGGCGATACGGATCCGTATTCGAATAACCTCTACTACGGGATCAATGCCAACCCTTTCAATGGTACTGCATTGGGTAACCTCCCTTCGACCGTCAGCCCCAACGCAAATCTCCGGCCACTGAAAGTGAAGGAAACCGAAGTCGGTCTTGAGATGAAAACTTTTGACAGCCGCCTGAACCTGGATCTTTCGCTTTACCGTAAAAACACCGTGGATGAGATCCTTAACGTCGATATTTCCAACGCGTCCGGTTTCAGCCAGACTAAAGTCAACGTCGGCAAGCTGCGAAACCAGGGGGTGGAGTTTTTGCTGACTATCGTCCCCGTACGCAACGACAATTTCACCTGGGAAACGGGCTTCAACGGCAGCTACAACATCAGCAAGGTGATTGAATTGGCGGCCGGCCCGCCACGGCAACCCCGATTCGATGTGGGAACCGGAGAGTTTTTCGGCATTGTTTCCCACGAAGTCGATAAGCCGCTGGCGTCGCTGCGGGGCTTCGATTACAAGCGTGACGAACAGGGCCGCATCATCACCTCGGCCGGATTGCCGCAACAGGGCAACATCGTGACTTTCGGCAGTGCCATCCCGAAATGGGTTGGTGCCTGGGTGAACACCATCAATGTAAAGGGCATTCGCATTGGTACGCAAATCGATTTCAAGGCTGGGAACAAGATCCTCTCGAACTCCAACCTGAACTTCCTGCGTGAAGGACTCTCCAAATCCTCCCTGGTAGGTCGCGAAGGGGGCGTACTCCTGGAAGGTGTCACAGCCACGGGCGAACCCAACACAACCCGTGTCGAAGCCGAGCAATTTTACACCGCATACCGCAGCACTAACCTGGCCTCGCCTTTTGTATACAATGGCGCGTTCGTGCGCTGGCGGACGCTCTCGAT
The DNA here is from genome assembly GCF_019924045.1 of Dyadobacter fermentans. GTDB lineage: Bacteria > Bacteroidota > Bacteroidia > Cytophagales > Spirosomataceae > Dyadobacter > Dyadobacter fermentans_A. Next base: position 40,851 of record NZ_JAHXBN010000009.1, read on the forward strand.
CGGCTATGACTTGTCACGTTTTCTGCGCGAAAAGACCTTTGTAAAAGGCCTGACGCTCTCTGCAATGTGCAACAACGTACTGATGATCAAGAAGTATATCGACAACCTCGACCCCGAAGCACAGGTATCGGCCTCCGACAACCTGCAAGGTATCGAGACGCATACGCTTCCGACCACGCGGAGTTACGGGATTAATTTGAACATTAAGTTGTGAGGGGCCTGCGGCCGAGCGAGGGAGAACGGAGGAAAGGGAGGAAGGAGGAAGAGGAACGGAAAAAATTCGGTTATTCCCCGTTCCACGGCGGCCCATTCACAATTAGACTATTCAGTCATTCAATCATTCAGTCATTCAATCATTCCCCGTTCCACGGCGGATCATTCAATCATTAACATATGAGACGACTATTCATATATGCCGCGGCGCTTGCAGTGCTCATTGGCGCCAATTCCTGCGACAGCGGTTTTGAGGAGGTTAACAAAAACCCCGTCCTCGCAACAGATATCGACCCGATATATTTGTTTTCCAATGCAGAGTTCTCGTCGGCCATCGCTACGCAGAACTACCAGATGCAGATCGTGCAGCAGATCAACACGCCTTACACCGGGGTTGTAGAGGGAGGGAACCACAATGCGCTTTCCGATCCGAATTCGAATGCGAACTTCAACTCATTGTATCTGCAAAACGGCCCGGTGAACCTGCTCACCACGGTTATCGCCAAAACAAAGGATAATCCGGCACGCAGCAACCTGTACAATATGTCGCGGATCTGGAAGGCCTATGTTTTTATGGTTTTAGTAGATACTTACGGTGACGTGCCTTATTCTCAGGCTGGGAAGGCATTTCTGGAAGGAATTAATCTGCCGAAATACGACGATCAGAAAGTGATTTACCAGGATCTGATTAAAGAATTGCAGGAAGGTACCAAAGCGCTGGATGCCAGCAAACCCATTGAATCGGGCGACCTTTTCTTCAAAGGTAATATTGCCCAATGGAAGAAACTGGGAAATTCCCTGCTCTTGCGTGCGGGAATGCGGTATTCTAAAATTGACCCTGCCACAGCAAAGTCGGTGGTGGCTATTGCGCTTGATCCTGCCAATGGCGGCGTCCAAAGTTCCAACGCCGACAACGCCTACATCGCATTCAACAGCACATTCAACCACCCGTTGGCCGGCTATTTCCAGGGAACAGAGCGTGGCAATGTGTATATGGGCAAAGCATTTATCGATTACCTGAAAACTTCGGGCGATCCGCGCCTTCAGGTAATTGCCGTCAAATATGAAGCGCCAAGTAACCCGCTGGCCACCGCCGGTGCTGAGAATACGACACCTGCCGATCAGGACGGAATGCCATACGGCTATAACGAATCGACGATCGCCAATGCCCCCGGCTTCCCCGGAAAGATCGGTTCTGCATTCAAATATTCGCAGATCAACCGTCGTACAGTCGGCAAAATTGACGCGCCTGAGTTTTTTATCACCTGGTCGCAAACCCTGCTGCTACAAGCGGAAGCAGTACAGCGCGGCTGGGCGACTGGTAACGTAAAGGACCTTTACGAAGCCGGTGTGAAAGCGCATATGAGCCAGCTGCCCACCTACGACGTGCTTGCGACCATTCCGGCAGCGAGCCAGGAGGCGTACCTCACTGCAAACCCGTTTGTGCCAGCCAAGGCATTGGAGCAGATCAACAATCAGTACTGGATTTCCTCATTTCTGAATGGCTCCGAAGCCTGGGCCAACTTCCGCAGAAGCGGCTTTCCGACGCTTCCGATCAACAATTACCCGGGTAAAGATCCATCTGTAAAAGATTTCATCAAGCGATTGGTGTACCCCGTCCGTGAACGCTCTGTGAACGAAGCCAACTACAACGAGGCCGTTGCCAGAATGGGCCCTGACGAGCTTGGAACACCCGTTTTTTGGGATAAATAATAATAACTATTGCTAACCCTTAATCATTCTTTTATGCTAAAACAAACCTTGCTTGCGGGAGCGTTTGTGCTGGGAAACCTCGCTTCCCATGCACAGGCGATCTCGCCAACTCCTGACCAGATTAAAGCTTACACCTCCGGCTGGAAGGGCGAACGCTCACCGGATGGTCGCCCGCGCGTTTCGGACGCGATTCTGGCCCGCCTGAAAAACATTTCGATGGAAGAAGCCTGGGGTGTGCTGCGCAACAAAGGCTACCACAACCAGTTTGAAGGCGAATGGCAGCTTATCCACAACGACAGCACCATGACAGGCCGCGTGGTAACTGCGCAGTACATGCCCTCCCGCCCCGATTTGCAGGACCTGGTGAAGGAAACCGGTAAAAAAGAAGGCCGCGTGCAAACAGGTGGTACCAACTCCTGGCCGATCGACGTGCTCAAAGAAGGCGATGTGTATGTGGCCGACGGCTACGGCAAAATCGCCGACGGCACGCTTATCGGCGACAATCTCGGCAACTCCATTTACGCCAAATCCAAACGCGGGGTGATCTTTTACGGCTCGGTACGCGATGTGGAAGGATTGAGCGAGATCAAAGGTTTCAATGCGTGGATCAAAGGCCAGGACCCGTCGTACATCCAGCAAATGATGCTCACGAACATCAACACGCCCATCCGCATCGGTCGGGCGGTGGTGCTTCCGGGAGATGTGGTACTGGCCAAAAAATACGGTACAATCTTCATCCCGGCGCATTTGGTGGAAGATCTGGTGATTACGTCGGAAGTAACGGCCCTGCGCGACGAGTTCGGGCATCTGCGCCTGCGCGAGGGCAAGTACACGCCGGGAGAAATCGACACGAAATGGTCGGACGCGATCCAGAAGGACTTCCTGAACTGGGTAAACAACTACCCTGGCAAGCTGCCTATGACGAAGAAGGAGCTGGATGATTATTTGAAAGAAAGGAACTATTAGCGTGGTGCGGTATGGCAGGCGGTTCGGGGTTTGACCATGGACCGCCGACCATAGACCGCCGATTCTTTTCCTGCCCAATTCAAATCCATACAAAACAAAACCATGGTCGATGGTCCATCGTCCATGGTCAAAATGCAACCCGACCATCCATACGCACTCGGCGGTCAGCCGTCAGCTGTCGGCGGTCAAAAAATATTCACGATACTAAACTCAAATCCCGATGAAAAACATCTTAAAACAAATCATTGAATCGAATAAACAAGTTGAAAGCGCTGAGAAAGCGGCCGCAGCGGCGGAAATCGCGAATCCGGCGACCAAAGACAGCCGCCGTAATTTCCTGCGCAAAACCGCGGTGGGCGGCATGGCATTAGGTGGTTTCATGGCGATGTCCACTGAGGATACCATTGCACAGGCTACTTCCAAGGTGAGCCGTGCCTCAAAACCCTCGGAGCTGAAAATCACTGATTTGCGTTATTGCATTGTACAGAACGTGGGGCGCACACCCATCATCCGCATTGATACCAACCAGGGCATTTACGGCCTCGGCGAAGTGCGCGACGGCGCCGATGAACGGTACGCATTGTTTCTGAAAAGCCATTTGCTGGGACAAAACCCCTGCAATGTGGAGCAGCTGTTCAAATCGATCAAGCAGTTTGGTTACCACGGCCGCCAGGCGGGTGGCGTCTGCGGCGTGGAAATGGCGCTTTGGGACCTTTGCGGCAAAGCATATGGTGTGCCGTGCTGGCAGTTGCTGGGGGGCCGTTACCGCGATAAAGTGCGTTTGTATGCGGATACCCCCGAATCAAACGATATCAATGAGTTTAAGCAAAAAATCAAATACCGTACCCAGGACCAGGGCTATACCTGGCTTAAAATGGATATTTCGATCGGTATGCTCAGAAATAGCGAAGGCGGTGTAGTGAACAACAAGTTCTGGGGCGGCGGCTTCTCGCAATGGGCGGGCGACTACCATTCTTACGCGAATACCAAACACCCTTTCACGGCAATCCAGATCACCCCGAAAGGGCTGGACGAAATGGCGAAAGTAGTGGAAGAGGTACGCGGGGTGGTAGGCTACGAAATCCCGCTGTCGTCGGATCACTATGGCCATTTTGACTTAAACAATGGCATTCGCCTCGGTAAGGCACTCGATAAATACCGCCTCGCGTGGTTCGAGGACATGGTGCCGTGGGAGTACACCGACCAATGGAAAACCATCTCCGATGCGCTCGAAACCCCAACGCTCACCGGCGAGGACATCTACCTCAAAGAAGGTTTCAAAGCGTTGATCGAGCAGCGCGCGGTGGATATCGTTCACCCCGACCTCGCATCATCGGGCGGATTACTTGAAACGAAACGTATTGGTGATTACGCGGAGGATCATGGCATTGCGATGGCGATGCACTTTGCAGGCACGCCCGTAAGCTTTATGGCCAACGTGCATTGCGCTGCCGCTACGCAGAACTTCCTTGCATTGGAGCACCACTCGGTGGACGTGCCCTGGTGGGAAAGTCTGGTGAAAACCACCGACGGCCGCAAGCTGATCGACAAAGGCTATGCAACCGTGCCGCTGGAAGCCCCCGGCCTGGGCATCGAACTGGTGGATGAAGAGGTAAAAAAACACCTGCATCCGAAAGACAAATCCTACTTCGCCCCTACGCCTGACTGGAACGAAAAGCGTTCGCACGACCGCCTTTGGAGCTAGTTTCTTGAAAGATGGTAGGGCGCGAAGTCCTACCATCTTTCGCCTTAATTCAGTATTTTGCGCGCTTCACTCTCATATGTACTGATGAAGAACATTCGCAACGTACTATTTTACAGCATTACTATCGGAATTTTCTCGGCCCTGCTTTACTTCTTTATCCGACAGGGCACATTCCTTGAAAAAGCCGGTCAGATTACCCAAAAACAGACAACCACCTCTTCCTGGGAGCAATTTACAGATACCTTCGGGCACAATATCCACCACCCGCTCGCCACGCTCCTGCTTCAAATCGTCACTATTATCATCGTTGCCCGGCTCTTCGGCTGGCTGTGCAAGGTTATTGGCCAGCCAACGGTAATCGGTGAAATCGCCGCGGGTATTTTCCTGGGGCCCTCCGTGCTGGGTATGTTCTACCCCGAAGTATCAGCATTGATTTTCCCTGCCAACTCGCTCAGTAACTTGCAGTTTCTCAGCCAGGTGGGCTTAATACTTTTCATGTTTATCATCGGCATGGAGCTCGATCTGAATGTATTGAAAACCAAGGCGCAGGAAGCCATCGTGATCAGTCATGCGAGTATTATCCTCCCATTTGCACTGGGTGTGGGCCTCGCGTTGTATATGTACACCGACTTTGCGCCTGACGGGATCAGCTTCCTTTCCTTTTCGCTCTTTATTGGTATTGCACTGAGTATCACCGCATTTCCCGTACTTGCGCGCATTGTGCAGGAACGCGGGCTCTCGCGTACACGCCTGGGGATGATGGTGATAACCTGTGCCGCTACCGACGATATTACCGCCTGGTGTATCCTCGCAGCCGTGATCGCTATCGTGAAAGCCGGCGAATTTGTGAGCGCGATTTACACCATCCTCCTTGCGGCGGGTTACGTTATTGTGATGCTAAAACTGGTAAAACCGCTGCTCAAACGCATCGGCGACCACTATGCCTATCGGGAAGGCCTCACGAAGCCCGTAGTGGCCGTGTTCTTTTTAATGCTGCTCCTTTCTTCCTATTGTACCGAAATAATCGGCATTCACGCCCTTTTCGGGGCATTTATGGCTGGGGTAATTATGCCTGTTAACCAGCGCTTCCGCAACATTTTTATAGAAAAAGTGGAAGACGTTTCGCTGGTGCTTTTGTTGCCTTTATTCTTTGTTTTTACAGGTCTGCGAACCCAGATAGGGCTCCTGAACGATCCGCATCTTTGGTGGATCACCGGGCTGATCATCGCCGCGGCGGTAACAGGAAAGTTCATCGGAAGTGCCGTAGCAGCCCGTTTTGTGAAGCAATCCTGGCGAGATAGTCTCATCATCGGGTCGCTCATGAATACCCGGGGATTGATGGAGCTGGTGGTCCTCAATATCGGCTACGACATCGGAGTGTTGTCGCCCGAGATATTTGCGATGATGGTGATCATGGCACTCGCAACGACTTGTATGACAGGCCCAGCCCTCGATCTGATCGACAAATTTCTTCCCGGCCAGAAATGGGACGATCTCCATCCGGTACACGAGCCATCGCGCTTTTCGATCCTGATCGCATTTGCAAGCCCGCAAGGTGGCCGCAAAATGCTCCGCCTTGCTCATAAACTGGTTTCCAAACAGCCTGATGAGCAAGTCATTACGGCATTACACCTCTCCCCAAGCAGTTACCTCAACCAGGTCAACACCGAAGAATATCAATACGAAACTTTCCGGCCGATCAATGAGGAGGCCCACGAGCTCAATACCACTTTCACATCCCTATTCAAGCCTTCACAGAGCATTGAACACGACATTATCGAAATAGCGAACGACGGCGACTTCGATATGCTCATGATCGGCATCGGCAAGTCGGTTTTTGAAGGTACTTTTTTAGGTAAAATACTGGGTTTCACCTCCAAGTTCGTGAGCCGCGAGCGCCTTTTCGATACCATTACCGGTAAGGAAAAACTTTTCCATTCAGACGTGTTCGACGAGCGCACGACGCATATCATCCGATCGGTGAAAGTGCCTGTCGGCATTCTCATTGAAAAAAAACTGGAACAGGTCAGGAACGTTTTCATGCCGCTGTTTACCCCGGAGGACCGCCGCCTGCTTCCATTCGCCGAACGCCTTTCGGCGGTGAACGGCCTTCGCATGACGATCATGGACCCTTCGCAGACCGTCAGCCAGCATGCCGCGACCGGCGAAGCATTGGATGCCTTGCAGGAAAAATCGCCGGAAAACGTGACGATGCTCTATGAAAATGTGCTTGAAAAAGACTTTCTGCAAAGTCAGGACCTGATGGTGATCAGCCTCGAAAGCTGGATCAAGGCTGTCGAATCGCACAGCGTGTGGCTGTCCAACTCCCCGTCCGTACTGATCATACGTAGCTAAATATCAATCATTTATATTAAAAATCACCACGTTTGTCAGGTTGAGCGGAGCGGTCGCCGCTGCGGTCGAAACATCACTTGCACTGCGCAATCGGCCTTCGACCGTTCCGGCGGCCCGGTTCGCTCGGGCCGACAACGAGCCGCTGGTTTGCTCTTAATTAACACCTCCTCCGCCCAAACGGGTTTTTAAAAGGAATAATAAGTGTTTACTTTACATTAGCGACGCTAGCATTCCACTTCTATGATCCCATTTTTAAGCCAAAACCGCTTCACGAAGTCCATTAACCCGCAAACGATCCTTTTTTTCTTTCATAACTTCTTCACGAATGTAGGTACCACGCTGGTATATGTCTCCGCCAACGTGCTCCTGCTCGAAAACCATCCCGAATACTCGCTGCCGCTTGCCTACATCGCTGCTGCGCTTGCCGTGATGGCGTCCGGAAAAGTCTATGAGTACTTCGAACATCACCTGTTACTGAAAAAGCTGAGCCTCGGCACCATGCTCTCATCGCTGTTCATGGTGGTGATTGTGATGGGCCTGCTGCTGGTCGGCCACGGTGTAGCCACAGCCATTGCCGTGATGGTCGGTTACCGGATCATTTATTTGCTTATCAACCTGGAATTCTGGGGATTGTCCGCATTGGTTTTCGATGTGCGCCAAAGCAAACGGCTCTTCAGTGTGATCGGCTCGGGCGATATGCCCGCCAAAGCATTGGGCGCCGTGTTGGCCATATTGATCCACTCACCGTCGGTACTGGCCATTCTGCTGGCTATCTCACTGGTGTTCTTTGCATTGGCATTCTATACGCAGATTCTTACGTTCCGGCATACCGATATTCCGAACCCGCATCACGCCCGGACCCGCACGACGGAATCGGACTCGCGCATCATCCAGAAATACTTCGGCGGCAACAAGCTCCTTACCTCGTTGTGCATCGGAATGGTCGCCATTGCGGCCACGGCCACGTGGATCGAGTACCACTTCTTCGTGAATGTGAAGTACAAATTCCACAGCCAGCACGACGTGATTTTCTTCGTCGGTTCGCTGCTGACGGCCACTTATGTGATTTCGACGTTCGTCAAAATGTTGTTTTCAAGTAAAACCGTGGAGCGTTTCGGCATCAAACTCACCTTATATCTGCTGCCGCTGACGACCATCGCCATTTCGCTCGGGCTGCTCATTTCGTCGTATTTCCGCAAAGACGAGCCTTCACTGCTGGTGTATTATTGCATCGCCTACCTGCTTTTCGAGTTGGTAAGACGGACGATTTTCGACCCCGTATTCCTTGTTTTGTTCCAGCCGCTTTCCACCAAAACGCGTTTGAAAGGCCACACGCTCGCCAAGGGGCTTTTTGAGCCGTTGGGGATGCTCATTGCCGGCGCGATGCTCTGGATCATCTACACACAGCATTGGAGTGATATCAGCCTCACTTTCGACTTGTCGCTGCTGTTTGCGCTGGGGGCATTGCTGGTATTCCGCAAAACCTACCGCCATTACATGCAGGAACTGAAATCGGCGATCAGCAAGCGGTTCATCCGCAGCGGCGAGATGGCCTCTCCTTCCGAAGCATTGCCGATCATCACCGAAAACTTGCAAAGCGATCGCAAGGAAGAGGTCCTGAATGCGATTGACTGGCTCGCTCGCAACAAGGTTTCGCTGTTCCGCAAACATGCCGACGAGCTTTTGAAAAGCCCGTTCGTACAGGTGCGCCTCAAAACCCTGCAAACGCTTTCGACTCTCGACAAGCCCGAGCTGTCAGCGTCATTTATTCAGTACATCGAAGACGAACCCGATGCAGCCTGCCAGGTGCTGGCTGTGCGCCTCGCATGCGCGAACGGGCGCCTGAACGAAGAGCAAACCGCCCGCTTCCTCGCACACGACGATCTCGACATCGTGAAGGGTACCATTATCGGCTGCTGGGAAGCCGGGAAAGCGCTGCCGCTGATCCATGGCACCTTGCAACGGCTCTTCGGCTCGGAGCAGGAAAGTGACCAGCTCGCGGCGCTCGATTGCCTGAAAATAACGGGCATTAATTCCTACGAAAACCTGCTCAAAAGCTGCATTCGCAACGGCTCGCAACGCGTGCGCAACTACGCGATCGAGGTGGTTGCGACCGTGGGCTCCCCCGCCCTGCTGCGCGATTTGCGCCTCGTGCTCACGGGTACACTCACGCCTGCGACCATCCATGCGATGATCCATTCCGGCGACCTCGGTATCCGCATTATCGAGGAATGGTTGCAGCAGGATACCACCGGCGACCGCATCCGGACGTTCATCAAAACGGCTGAAAAAGGCAGGCATGAATTTATACTTCAAATACTTTTTAACCTTATTAAAAATATTTACCAGCATAAATTTTTAATTAATACTGAAAATATTGGGAGTACTAAAAGGAAAGAAAGTGATATTCATATCGAAAATATCGATAGTTTCACCCATATAGCTGCATTAAAAGCGCTGAGCAACTACACATTAACATCTGACTATAAAGAAGTTATTCCAGAATTTGTAGAAAAAGAACTGATCCATGCGGGGCAACTGCTCAACGGAATGGATGCGTCCGAAAACGATGTTACCTGGAACAATGCATTGGAATACGAGCTCGAACTAACCGCCCGAAGGCTGTTTTACCTCTTCATGATGCAGTACGACAAGGAAGCCGTACAGAGTGCGTGGAAAGGAATCCGGCATGCGAGCAAGGAAAAACGTGCCAACTCACTTGAACTGATCGAGAGCCTTTTGCCACGTATGCTGTACCCATCCCTGCATGCATTATTCGAAAATATTTCGATCCAGAAAAAGCGCGAAGCGCTACGCCAGTACATGGGCAATGTGGAACCCGGGCTGTCGCTGACCACCACCATTCTCTCGCAGGAAGAGCGTTCGTTCACGACCTGGACCATCGCGCTAGCCGTTGGCAAATGCGCCATTTCCGAAGCCGATCTGATCCATCTTGAAAAGCTCGCCAACCACTCATCCCGTCTGGTACGTGAGGCCGTGCACGAACGATATGCGATCCTCGCCCTGCGCCCAGAACTTAAATTCTCGCTTAGAATCCCTATGAAACACGCCGAACCAACCCAGCAGATCTCCGAAATGGAAAGGGTGATCGTCCTTAAAAACACCCAGCTTTTCGCGCAGACGCCCGAAAACGTGCTCAGCTCCATTGCCCCGATTATGAAGGAAGTGACTTACAGCGACGGCCAGGAGATATTTGCCAAAGGCGACCTCGGCGATTCGATGTACATCATTTACACCGGCCAGGTGGGCATTTACGACGGTCCGAAACAGCTTGCGTTGTTCGATAAAGGCGAGATTTTCGGCGAGCTGGCATTGCTGGATACCGAGCCGCGTTCGGCCACAACCGTAGCCGAAACCGACGCGCTCGTGTTCCGTATCGACCAGGAAGATTTTTTTGAACTAATGGAGGAACGCGACGAAATCCTGCGTAACGTGCTGCGTATCCTGTGCCAGCGTATCCGCGTACAGAACGAGAAAATGCGCCTGTTATAAGGCGCGAGCGCTATTTTTGAGGTGTTGGAGATGCCGCTGCTTGGCGGCATCCCGGCGCTTCCTTTCCGAAGCCGTCCAATACGAATGCGCTTCCAGGAACCTGACCTGCACCGCATCCCAGGTAGGAATATCCTCCACCATATCCCTCACCTTCAATTCCTCGAATAATGTGGCCGCTATCGGCTCGAAATCGTCGCGGCCGAGATAGTCCAGGTCGGCATCGCAGATAATCATTTCCAGCGTGTTTTTAGGGCTTTGCGGGATCTTTGTAGCCATAATCATCCCGCATATGGTCGCAATCTGGGCTTCTGTGTAGCCCAATCCGGGCAAAACGTCACGTGCGAGCGCGCAGCCTGCTTCCTCGTGGCCCTGGTAGGTGCTCATAAACCCGCTGTCGTGGTAGAGAGCCGCCGTACGAAGCAGCGCCAGTGACTCCTCGTCGGTGATACCCTCTAAAGCCGCTATTTCGGCGGATGCCTGCACGACATCGAGCGTGTGGTGGGTACCATGATAAAAAAGCGTCCGATCCAGCCTTTTTTCCAGCCGTTCGAGCACATATTGTTCAGCCTTATCGATTTGCATGGCTATTCGAGCACTTCGTAGATCAATACCGGGTTCGATTTGTTTTTGAGGTTCACCTCCCCCACCAGGCTGCATTTAAATGCCTCTTTCAGCTTCTCATAGGCCGAATCCGGCACCACTACCTGTCCCGGCTTAGCAATGGATTGCAGCCGCTGGGCGACGTTCACGACGTCGCCGATCACCGTGTAATCCAGCCGTTTCAACGCCGCCGAACCGATATTTCCGGACACCATTTCGCCCGAGTTAATGCCTATCGAAACCTTCGGGAAGTACCCCGACTGGTCGGACAATTCTTCTTTAAAACCATTGATATGATTGCGAACCGCCAGCGAGGATTCCACCGCGCGGTCGAGGTGATATTCACCCCGGAAAACGGCCATTACGGCATCGCCCATGAACTTATCGACGTGCCCGCCCTGGGCGATGATTTCCTTCACCATCACATCGAAATACTTGTTGATCAGCTTCACTACGCGGTCGGGCTGCTCTTTCTCTGAAATGGCCGTAAAACCGCACATATCCATGAAAACGACCGTTCCCTCGATGTTTTCGCTCGTCATAAGCGACTTTTCGAACGTTTCCTGGGTCATGAATTGCAGCACGGAGGCATCGACGTACATTCTCAGAATATCATTTTCACGCACGGCCTTCAAAGTATCCTTCAACTGTGCTACATATTGGAGCGTTTTCTCCATTGTGACTTCCAGATCTCGAAAATCAATTGGCTTTGTAAGGAAATCGAATGCGCCGCGGTTCATAGCGGTGCGGATATTGTCCATGTCGCCATAAGCCGAAACGATCACCGATTTCAGGATCGGGCTCAATTCGCCGAGGCGTACGAGCAGCGTCAACCCATCCATTTCGGGCATATTGATGTCGCTCAAAACCATGTCGACGTCGGGATGCTCTGCCAGCATTTCGAGCGCTTGCAGGCCGTTTTCAGCAAAAACAAATTCATATTGCTGTTCGCGGATCTGCCGCCTGAATTTCTGCTTGATCAGCAGTTGCAGGTCGGCCTCGTCGTCCACTACGAGTATTTTGGCTTTCATAACAGGAGTAGTTTCTCTTTCAATTCATTAAAATTGACGGGTTTCGTCAGGAAATCGTCGGCACCGAGCTGCATGGCCTGGTCGTGGTTAGCGGCATCGCCGTACGCGGTGATCATCATCACTTGCGGTGGTGCGGAAGGGTGATCGGCCCGGATTTTTTTCAACAGTTCAATTCCGCTCATGCCCGGCATATTAATGTCCGAGAGGATCATCACCACCTCCGAAGGATGTTTTTGCATAAATTCCAGCGCTTCCTCGCCCGAAAACGCGAACGAAAACTCGAATTGCCCGGCGCGGATCTCCCGGCGGAATTTTTGCTCAAAAAGCGATTTAACGTCTTCCTCGTCGTCTACAACCAATATTTTCATATTTATTTAAGGCTGATCAGGCAATAGGTATGGTAATGCGGAACTCCGTTTTCTCGCCTTCCTCCGTATCCACTTCCAGCACGCCACCGTGGCCGTTGGTGATGATATCATAGCTCATTGAGAGGCCCAGGCCGGTGCCCTGGCCGGTCGGCTTGGTGGTGAAAAACGGCTGGAATATCTTCGCTTTCACGTGCTCCGGCATACCTGTACCATTGTCCGATACCCTGATATAGAGTTTGTTATCAAATTTTTTAGTACTGATTTTCACCTCCGGTTTGTAATCACCCAGTTGCCCGGCTTCGGTCAGTTTCCGCTTTTTCTCCGCCACGGCGTAGAATGCATTGGTAAAAAGATTGAGAAATACGCGGCCAAGGTCTTGCGGCAGTACGTTGACCGTCCCGATCGTCCCATCAAAATCGGTCACCAATGCCGCATTGAATTCCTTGTCCTTCGCGCGCAGGCCATGGTACGCAAGGCGCATATACTCGTCTGCGAGGGCATTCACGTCCACAGGCTCTTTCTCACCCGACGATGCCCGTGAGTGTTGCAGCATTCCTTTCACGATGGAATCGGCACGTTTACCGTGGTGAGTGATCTTCTGCTGATTCTGGCTCAGATCGCCGATAATGCCCTTGATATATTCCTTATCGTTATCATCGATATTGGTTTTATCAATCTCTTCTTCCAGCTCCTGGCAGAGTTCTACGGAGACCTCCGAAAAGTTGTTCACGAAGTTTAGCGGATTCTGAATCTCGTGCGCGATTCCGGCGGTAAGCTCCCCCAAAGATGCCATTTTCTCACTCTGTATCAGCTGGTTCTGGGTAGCCTTCAATTCTTCGATGGTCTTTTGCAGCTCCTCCTTTTGCTGGGTAAGTTCCTGCGTGCGCTCCGCCACGAGGTATTCCAGCGACAGCTTCGTTTCCTTGGCAATCTGCTCTTCGCGTAACCGCTCTTCCCGCTCCTGCGTCAGAACTTTCTGCTGCTTCCGGGCATAAAACCAGATGACAAAGCAGAAAATGAATGCGAACGAAAGCGCGATTTGAAAAAACTGGTCGTAACTATTGTAAAATTTGGGAAATACCTGCTCGAAAAAATCGCTCACCATGGATATACCAACAAACGGCAGCACCGATTGCGCTGTGGAACGGATCGACTTGAAGTCGTCGTTTTGATTAAAAAACCGCACTAACCCAAGCAATCCCAGGTTCCATATCCACCCAAACCAATCGGGTGACGCGGCTATATAGTACGTCGCAACCAGAGAAAAAACAATGATACGCGCATACTTGAAAAAGTTATCCCATTTGGATGCGTGGTCTGTATGCTGCATTACGGAGTGCGCATATTGGACCAGAAAGAAGGCTACGATGAAATGCATGTAGAAATTTTGTAATAGTAGTTCTATTTTACTATCATTCTCTATTGGTTGGCAAAGTACTTATTTTCTCTCAAAATCCAGTTCAGTGCTCAAATGCCGCTTTTACCTCGCGCTCTAATTTATTTATAATCGAATTTTAATGATTTTATAAAACAGTTTTAATACCATTTTTAGCACGACTGAGAACCTTTGCCCGCAGGTAATTCAAACTAAACGAACATGTGCTATCCAGTTTTAAAGCGGGTTCTCATCCTGGTTCTGGTGGGAATGGCGTCGGCAAGGGCTCAGACAACCTACAATTTGCAGCAAGCCCTGCAAACGGCAAAGTCCAATAACCCCATTCTGAAACGCGAGCAATTTAATGTCGACGTCTCGCAGGCCGACATTACCACGGCGCAGCTCCGCCCCAACCTCATATTGAACAACCAGTCGTTGCAACTGGTCCAATCGTCCAAGTTCCCTGAAAACACCGGGTGGTTCAACGGCGCCAACCGGCAGATCTGGTGGCAGGTGACCAAGCCTTTTCAGCTGCCTGTACAGAGAGAGAACAAGATTAATTTTGCACAGCAAAACGTCAGGCTCACCCAAAAGCAGTATGCCGACACCGAACGCCATCTGTTTCAGACAGTTGCACAGAAATGGCTGGATGTCTGGGCGGCCCGCAAGCAACTCGATTTATTGGGCACTGCGAAGGCCAATGTCGACTCGCTGGCGAATATCAACCGGCTGCGCCTGAAAAACCAGGTGATCACCACCACCGACCTCGCCCGCACCGAGCTGCTAGCGAATCAGTACGATATTCAACTCAAATCTGCGTCGCAGGAATACCGCAACGAGCTTTCGAACCTGAAATTCCTGATCGGCGTACAGGACTCGATCCAGATCGACACCACCGACCAGTTCGCATTTGCGTTCCCCGACCGGATGGACGCCATTGTGGAACAGGCCATGCAGAACCGTACCGATATCCAGGCCATCAAGTCGACGATGGACGTCGCCGATGCCAACATCAAGTTGCAAAAATCGAGTGCGTTGCCCGTACCTGAACTGGGGCTCATTTACAACCCGCAGAACAAAGCGCACTACATGGGCGTCTACGGGACCATCGAAATACCCATTTTTTCGAGAAACCAGGGGGAGATCAAAAAGTCGCAGGTATTGAAACAACAGGCTGAACAAGCCCTGCGCGCCACCGAGACGCAAGCACAGACCGAGATACTGACCGCTTACAAAAGCTACGTCACCCAAAAACAAAACTTGCAGAATTTCAATCAGTTACTAACTCAATCCCAAACAATCCTTAACAGTGTTAAATATTCTTACCTCCGTGGCGGGACGACGATTATCGACTTCCTGGAAGCCCAGCGCAGCTGGCTCGATACGCAGCAGCAGTATTACGACGTACTCGGCCAGTATCGCCAGAGCTATATCGACCTCCTTTACGCATCCGGAATGATCAATCAAATCGCGCAATAATCATGAAGAACATACTCGTTTGCACCTGCCTGGCCATGACATTGATAGCAGGCTGCAAGAATAAAGCTGCCAACAAGCCCGTGCCGGACAACTCGTCGCCGGTCGTGAATGCTTCGGGCACCAAAATATCGTTTCCGCTGGCCGAAAGCGCGAATTTTTTCCAAACTGAAAAGATTTCGAGCTCCTCGCTCATGGCGAATGTGACCGCGCCGGCGAAAGTATCTGCCACCGTTCTCCACTCGAATGAGGGTGCTTCGGGCAACATTGTGCTGTTCGACAACCCCGAACTGGCCGGTAACTATACCCAGCTCTTGCAGCATTTGACGATGATCAACCAGATCCAGAACATCAATATCCGTCAGCGCAAAACCGAACTTTCCCGCATCAAGGATTTGCAGGAACACGGCGCGGCTACCGGCAAGGACCTGCTCGAATCGCAAACCGCGCTGTCGATGGAGGAAACCAACCTGATCAACGAACGTGCAGCCATTATCGAGCATGAAACCAAGCTGAAAGCGGGCGGCTTCGAGCCGAAACAGCTCCGCACGGCTCCCGCGGGCACCGCGTACATCATATGCGACGTACCTGAGAGCGACATCAGCCAGGTAAAAAAGGGCGGCAAGTGTACGATCCAGTTTACCGCCTTCCCGAACGAGGATTTCACCGGTACCATTGACGACATCGCCGACCTCGTGGACCAGACCACCCGAATGATCAAGCTGCGGGTGAACATCAACAACTCCAACGGCAAACTGAAAGCGGGGATGTTCGGAACGGTTGCATTTGGTTTGAGTGAAGGTAAAAAGCTCAGTATCAATAAAGATGCGCTCGTTACCGTGCAAGGTCGCAACTACGTATTCCTGAAAACCGCTCCCCAGGTTTTCGAGCGGCGGGAGGTTAACATCGGCGACCAGATCGGCGACAGGATCGTCGCATTCAGCGGCCTGAAAGAGGGCGAGAATGTGGTGACCAAGGGCGTCATGCAACTCAAAGGTTTATCATTCGGCTACTAACCCCCTCCCGGACATGCTTCAAGCCCAGATCTTCATCAGTGCCGATCACTGGAAGGACGAAATTCCGCTGTTTGAATACATTATGCAGTTTTTGGTTAAACAAAAAGTGCAGGGAGCGACCGTGTACCGTGGCCGCCTCGGCTTCGACGGCAAGCACCTGAGCCGCCCCAACGACCTGTTCAGTTTCGACGAAACGCCCATGGTCATTTCCTTCATAGATGAGGAAGAAAAAGTTAAATCCGCACTGACATTGCTTCGGAAAGAGGTGAAAAGCGGGTTTATAGTCACCAACCATGTAGACAAGTGGATTTAAAATGATCAAGAACCTGCTTTTTTTCAGCCTTCGCAACCGGTGGGTCGTGATCGCTGTGAGCGTAGTGCTGATGGCTGCCGGATATTGGTGCTTCACACAGCTTAAAATAGAGGCTTACCCTGATATCGCCGATACCAACGTGATCGTTGTGGCCCAATATCCCGGCCGCGCCGCCGAGGAAGTGGAGCAACAGGTTACCGTTCCCATTGAAAGGGCCTTGCAAAACACTCCAAATGTACTCGACAGACGCAGCCGGACGATCTTCGGGTTATCAGTGGTACAGCTCACGTTTAAAGACGGTACAGACGATTATTTCGCCCGTCAGCAAGTTACCGAAAGGCTAGCTTCTGCTGAGCTGCCGGACGGCGTTGCACCCGAGCTGGCACCATTATCGACCGCGGTGGGCGAAATCCTCCGTTATGTAGTGGAAGCGCCGCCAAGTTACAGTCCAACCCAGCTCCGCGATTTGCAGGATTGGGTGATCAAACCTGCCTTGCTGCAAGTACCGGGCATTGCCGACGTAACCACTTTCGGCGGTCCGTTGAAACAATTCCACATCATTACCTCGCCTGAAAAACTGGTGAAATATGGCCTGTCGATGCAGAATGTGATCGACGCAATCAACGCCAACAACCAGAATACCGGCGGTAATGTGATCGCCCGCGGGGGCCAGGGCTTCGCCATTCGCGGGCTTGGGGCCATTAAGAATGAACAGGATATTCAGAATATTGTGCTGAAATCCGACAATGGAGTTCCTGTATTTGTACGGGATGTCGCCACTGTCGAAATCACTCCGCCGCCGCCAAGCGGGGTTATGGGTTACACCATCACGGCTGACAAAGTAGACGTTAGCAGCGGTGTGGAAGGCATTATCCTGCTTCGTCGCTATGAAAACCCCAGCGAAGTATTGAAAGTATTGAAAGAAAGGATCGCCGACCTCGAAGCCAGCGAATTACCCGAAGGCGTACACCTGAAACCGCTTTACGACCGCAGCTTCCTGATCGACCATTCATTGGAAACTGTGGCGCATACGCTGTTTGAAGGTATTTCGATCGTGGTAATACTCCTGATCTTCTTCCTAGGCAGCATCCGCAGTGCATTGGTAGTGGCGCTCACCATTCCGTTCTCCCTGCTGTTCGCATTTATATTAATGCGCCTGACAGGCATTCCGGCGAACCTGCTTTCCCTGGGCGCGATCGACTTCGGTATCATCGTGGACGGGGCGTGTGTAATGGCCGAGCATTTGATCCGCAAATACCGGACCGCCAGCCCGGAAGAAAAGCAGCAGGGCATTGTCAAAATCACATTGCTGTCCGCGCAGGAAGTAGGCCGGGAGATCTTCTTCTCGGTGACCATCATCATCCTCGCGTACATGCCTATCCTGCTCATGACGCGCGTAGAAGGCAAGCTCTTCTCCCCTATGGCACTGACGCTCGCATTCGCCGTAATCGGTTCCATGCTGGCCGCGCTGACGTTCATTCCCGTGCTCATTTCATTCGCCTACAAAAAAGCCCTGGCCGATCCTGAGAAGCCGATGAAAGAACATAAGAACTTTGTACTGGATTTTCTTACAAACTCTTATTCCAAAGCGCTGGGCGGCTTTTTGAAGAACTACAAAGCGACTGTGCTCGTTGGTTTCAGCATCGTGACCGTGCTCGTTCTGTTCGGCATTAAACTGGGGACCGAGTTTTTGCCTACACTTGATGAGGGCTCGATATTCCTTCGTGGTAACTTCCCGGCAGGCATTACCATCCAGGAAAATGCCAGCTATGCACCTAAAATCCGGAAAATCATTGCCAAATACCCCCAAATATCTTTCGTGATCACGCAAACCGGTCGCAACGACGACGGTACCGACCCATTCCCCGCCAACCGAAACGAAATCCTCGTCGGTTTGAAGGATTACCACCTTTGGAGCCACACGATTACCAAAAAGGAACTGGTAGAAAAGATCAAAGCCGACCTGCAAGCGCAGCTTCCAGCCGTCGCATTCTCTTCCGGCCAGCCGATTATCGACCAGGTAATGGAAATCGTGACTGGTAGCGCGGCCGATTTGGCGGTGTCGGTGGTAGGCGATGATTTGAATATGATGCGCAAAAAAGCGGAAGCTATTGCCAAAATCGTGAAAGCTACACCCGGTGCCGACAACGTCAATATCGAACAGGAAGGTCCTCAGGAACAGCTTGCTATCAATATTAACCGTCAGGCGGCAGCCCGTTTCGGTATTAATGTGGCCGATATTCAGAACATGATTGAAGCAGCCATCGGCGGAAAGACCATCTCGACGCTCTATGACGGCACCAAACGGTATGACATCGTTATTCGCTTCCTGCCCAAATACCGCAACTCGATCGACGCGATCAAGAGTGTGCAGGTACCTTCGCTCACGGGCGCCCTCATACCTATGAGCCAGTTGGCTGATATTCATTTCATTGAAGGTCAGACAAATATCTATCGCTACGGCAGCAAACGGATGGTCACCGTCCGCACCAACATTCGCGGCCGCGATCAGGGTGGTTTTGTGAAGGAATTGCAGAAAAAACTCAATGCACAGGTTCACGTGCCGAAAGGTTACAGTATCATTTACGGCGGCCAGTACGAAAACCTCGAACGCGCCGGAAAACAGCTCGCATTTACCATTCCGCTCACCATCGTGATGGTATTCCTGTTCCTCTTTATGCTATTCAAAAACCTCCCGCATACGATGGTGACGATGAGCTGCATTCTGTTTGCCCTCGGTGGCGGTATTGTGGCGCTACTGATCCGCGGGTACTACTTCAACGTCTCAGCCGGGGTGGGTTTTGTGAGCATATTCGGCATTTCGGTCATGGCCGGGGTTCTGCTCGTGTCCGCGTTGAACCGGACCGCCCAGGCGCATGAAAACGACCTTGCAACCCATGTTCTGGAAGCGTCTTCCGAGCAGCTGCGGGCCATGCTGTCCATTCTGGTGGTGGCGATCATCGGTCTGGTACCGGCCGCTATTTCATCCGGCATCGGTTCCGACGTTCAGCGCCCGCTCGCGACGGTAATTATCGGCGGTTTGACCAGTACATTGCTCTTTGCCCCGATACTCATTCCGCCGCTGTATTTATGGAGCGAAAAACGCCGCAAACCGCAGAAACCGAGGGAAGTTTTGGAGTTGTAACAGGGTTCTGAAAGGTGTATTTTTGTTTTGGTTAAAACTAAAAACACATCACTATGGCAACAAAAGACCCTGTTCTGGAAGCGAAACGCTATGTCGAGAATGCCCGTACTATTTTGCGGGAAAAGGCGATCAAAGAGGACGATTTGTACACTGATCGGAAGTATGTTAAACTCGCCGGACATGCGGCTTACACCGGTGTACTGGTAGCACTCGACAGCTTTTTTGGAATCAAAACCAAGAAACGGAAGGACGTTAACTGGTATAAAGAGCAGCTAGCCACAATTGACACAAAATTGCTCGGCAATTTTGTGAACGCCTACGAACTCCTGCATTTGTACATGGGTTATGACGGCACACAAGACGTTGTGGTCGCGCGAAGAGGTCTCGAACGCGCCGACGAAATCATCCATTGGGTTGAGCAGCGAACTACCACTTGCTAATTAATCCAGTGCCGACGAATAAATAGCACACTGAATTTGTAGTTGGAAATCTGCCCAAACCGCAGGAGTCCAGGGACGTTTAGGGTTTGGAATAGAATCTCCAGACGATGTATTTTTGTTTTGGTTAAAACTAAAAACACATCACTATGGCAACAAAAGACCCTGTTCTGGAAGCGAAACGCTATGTCGAGAATGCGCGTACTATTTTGCGGGAAAAGGCAATTAAGCGAGACTATCTTTATACTGATCGAAAGTATGTGAAAATGGCCGGACATGCCGCCTATACCGGTGTTCTGCTGGCACTCGACGGCCTGTTCGGTATTAAAAGCAAAGGCAGAAAGGATATCAACTGGTATCGCGACCAGGTAGCAAGGACCGACAAAAAGTTGCTTACCAACTTTATGAGTGCTTACGAATTGCTGCATTTGTCTATGAGCTACGACGGTAACCTCGACGTTTCAACGGCCAAATCCGGTCTCCGACATGCCGACGAAATCATCCAGTGGGTGGAGCAGCGAACTGCCACCTGCTAATTAATTCATAGCCGAACGATAAGTAACATCTAAAACACATCACTATGGCAACAAAAGACCCTGTTCTGGAAGCGAAACGCTATTTAGACAATGCCAGAACAATTTTGAAAGAAAAGGCAATGAAAGAAAATGATCTTTATAGCAATCGGAAATATGTCAAACTGGCCGGTCACGCCGCATACACCGGCGTACTGGTTGCGCTGGATGGCTTCTTTGGCATCACAACGAAGAAGCGCAAGGATGTAAATTGGTACAAAGAGCAACTCGCTTCGATAGACAAAAAAGTGTTGGGCAATTTTGTGGACGCCTACGAACTTCTGCATTTATACATGGGCTATGATGGCACGCAGAATGCCATTGTTGCCCAACAAGGCCTCAAACATGCCGACGAAATCATCCAGTGGGTGGAGCAGCGAACTGCCGCTTACTAATTAATAGATAGCCGATAAAAAAGTGAAGCCGGATCCAGCGATGGGTCCGGCTTCATTGTTTTACACGCTCAGTATTTATGCCTTATAATAATTATCCCGTGGATAAAACGGCTGTTTTTAGTTAAATTTCCTAAGTCGTATGTCCTAACCGGAACACGTCATACTCAACTATACACTTTAAACTATCCTGCAATGAAGCAAAAACTCTACCTCCTCTCCTTCATGCTCTTCACCGGCTTTATCTCCGCCGCACAAGCGCCCAATTCCATTCCGGGCGAGTACCATTTGCAGGGCGTGATGGAAACAGCTTCTGCGCTCCTTCTCAAACAGGACAGCACCTTCGAGCTCTATTTTTCTTACGGTGCTATGGACCGCCAGGGAAACGGAAAATGGCAGTTCCAGGACGGAAAAATCATTCTCAACAGTCGTTCGAGACCAGAACGTGATTTCGCGCTGGTAACGAGCAAAGTCGCCTCCGACGACCTCACCACGATCAAAATTGTCGACAGCAATGCGCAGATCCTGCCTTTCTTTGAAACACTGATCAAGACCGCAGGAGGCGAAAAGTACGGCAAAATGAACCAGGAAGGCATGTTTCAAATACCGAAGACAAAAACGACCGGTATCGACCTGTTCTTCACCCTGGCTCCTGAACGTTACACTTCATTTCCGGTGGAATCGGACGACAATTATTTCGAATTCCGCATTGAACCCTGGATCATCGAGATTTTCGTTGAAAATATCGTGCTGAAACCCGAGAAAGACGGCCTGGTAGGCGAGCATCCGCTCCTCAAAGGTGACGCATTCTCGTATGAGAAAATGAAATGATCACACGTACTGCCTGTCCCCGACCAGGTTGATATCTTTCACTTCAAGGATATTCTTGTCGTAGCCATACTTCGTTACGTTAATCATCGCTCGTGCGACCTGCGTGAGCGTAGAAACCCCGTTCGGAAAAATCGCTTTCACGATGGGGTACATCCATCCGATATACTTGTACAAACTCAACAGGTTTTTTTGCCCTTCTGTTGCTTTCATAAAGCCTGGCCGGAATGCAAATACCTGATCGAAAGGGAGTTTCCGCAGATCATTCTCGGTTTTACCCTTCACCCTTGCCCACATCAGGCTTCCCTTTTCCGTACTGTCGGTGCTGGCTCCCGAGACATAACAAAACGTCATGTCCGGGTTCAGGCGGCTCATTACCCCGGCTACATGCATGGTGAGGTCGTAGGTGATACGCCGGTATTCGGGCTCTTTCATTCCCACTGAGGAGGTACCCAGGCAGAAATAGCAGGCATTATAGCCCTTCAATTCGCGCTCGATCGGGGAAATATCGTAGAAGTCCTTGTGCACGATCTCTTTAAGCTTCGGATGGCTCATACCGAGTGGGCGGCGGTTGATAATGAGTACCGATTCGACGTCCGGGTTCTCCAGACATTCCAGCAGTACCCCCTCACCCACCATGCCGGTCGTACCGGTAATGATTGCCCTTATTTTTCCTTCAACGGCCATAGTTTGTTTGGATTTGAAATGCTGTTAATGCCGCAAGATAAGGAGATTTCAAAGTCAATCAGACGTCGAAATTCGTTGAAACGGACACTGATTTCCAGTTTTCCAGCTCACCCGAAAATGCAGCGATTTTTGCATTGGCCATACCGAATGCGTCCTCGCCCAACACCAGGTGCAGCGGGGGATTTGCTTCGCCTGCAATGCGGATCATCGCGTCGGCCGCTTTGGCAGGATCACCGGGTTGCTGGCCGTTAATCTGCTGCTGGTGCAACGCCTCGGAATCACGCACCTTCTGGTAATCGGCAATGCTGTTTTTAGGAGTTACGAACGATCCTGCGGTAAGGAAATCGGTGCGGAAATAACCGGGCTCAACGATCGTCACCTTCACACCAAAATCTGCCACCTCGGCCGCCAGCGATTCCGACAAGCCGTTAACCGCAAATTTGGTGGCGCAATAGATCCCAAAGCCCGGAAATGCCCCTGTGATACCGGCGATCGACGAAATATTGAGAACATGCCCCGATCCCTGCGCACGCAGGTGCGGCATCACGGCACGGATTACATTCAATGTCCCAAAGACGTTCACATCGAAATTGCCCCGCGATTCGGCGTCCGAAAGCTCTTCCAGGCTACCTGCCAGGCCATACCCTGCATTGTTCACGACCACGTCTATACGACCGAACGCAGCCAGCGTATCGGCGATCGCCTTTCCAACGCTCTGCTCGTCTGTTAGCGATACACTGAGCGGCAAAAACTGCGCTTCTGTACTTCCTACCGCGGTTTTCAGTTCATCGATGGAGCGTGATGTAGCGGCTACTGAGAAACCATTAGCCAATAATTTTTGCACAAGTGCCAGTCCCAGGCCTTTGGAGGCGCCGGTAACAAACCATACTTTTCTGTTTTCCATTGTTCTTTGTTGATTGTTTTAACATGACAAAGGTAAAATGGCAGCCGCGCCGGGGCATTGCGCAGTTCAAACAGATACTTGCAAAATTCAAACAATGCGGAAGGCGGACGGAGTAAAGTTGGTCTGCTTCTTGAAAAAATTGTTGAAATGCGAAGGTTCTTCGAAGCCGAGACAGTAGCTGATCTCCGAAATGTTCCAGTTCGTATGCCTCAAAAGTGCTTTCGCTTCGGACGCAAGCCGTTCGGCAATATGTGTGGTCGTCGTTTTGCCGGTTGTTTCGCGAATAGCGCGATTCAGATGGTTGACATGTACAGATAGATGCTGCGCAAAATCGTTCGCGGAGCGCAATGTAAAGCGCTGAGACGGCGCTTCGATCGGGAACTGGCGTTCGAGCAATTCGGTAAATACGGCGGTAATCCGCGAGTTGGCGTTAGGATGCTGGTACAATGCTTCGCTGGGCTGCATTTTAAGGGCATAATGCGCCAGTTCAGTCACGTAGTTCCTTAGCAGGTCATATTTAAAGGGATAATCGGAGGCGATTTCTTCCAGCATTTTCTCGAAAATCTGGCTTACATGGGCATCCTGAATGTCGTTGAGAATGTAGGACGGCTTTCCGCCCACGGCAAACATGGGTAAATCGGCTACATTGCCGCGCAGCTTTTCAGAGAAAAAACCTTCTTTGAAAATGCAGAAATACCCCGTAACAGTGTCACAGGCCGCTTCCCAGGTATAAGGTACTGTCGGATTGAAAAACATCAACGCGGTCCCGTCGAGTTCGAGGCTTTTGTCGGCGTAGTGATAGAGGTTTTTGCCCCGTATCAGCGCAATCTTGTAAAAATCCCTGCGGCTATACCGTGCAGGTACGGGGTTCGCAAGTAAGTTTTCACCCATCGGGAACACGTTGAAATGCCCGATGTCCTGCTGCAAATTTTCCGGCAGCCAATTGAACTTGTATTGATAGAATTCTTCGAGTGATTCCGGTTTTTCCATGCCACGAAGTTACAAAAATCAAATAGAAAAGACCATAGACCATAGACAATAGACCATGGTCGGCGGTCGGCGGTCAGATTTTATCGCTCGATTAATTCACACATCACCCGTTTATAAAACAGTACTTTTCCCTAATTTAGATTTTTGAACAAAACCTTTTACCGGAATCCATTCACACACCACACTCCAATCCATACACATTTTCTTCAATGAAACCTTTCAGTCCACTGCTTACCGAGCATCTTGAAAACGGCACACTAGTTTGTCCTTTATGTTTGTCCCCCCTAAAAATCGTTGACGAAAGCATTTACTGCACCAATACCACGTGCTCGCATTCGACCATCGAAATACCCCTGATTCAGAAGAAGATACCTATACTAGTTAATTTCGACGAAACCATCCTGAGTAAAGACGCATTGCTCGCCACCGGTGGAGAGAGCCTCATCCCCCGCAGCGGCAACAAATACGATACTATCAAAAGGATTTTCTGGGGAAGCGACGGCAAAACGAAGCGGAACCTGGCTCAATTCCTGGAAACTCTTCCCAAACAACCGGGGAAAAAACCCACCGTACTCATCATCGGCGGCGGCGCGGTGGGGAACGGCGCGGCTGGCATGTATGATGCCAAGGATATTACTATACTTTCATTCGACATTTACGCCTCCTCCAACACCGATTTCATCGCCGACGGCCATTCCCTGCCCATTGCAGATAACAGCATCGACGGTATCTGGATCCAGGCGGTACTCGAACACGTCATGTACCCACAACGCGTGGTAGCGGAAATCCACCGTGTACTCAAACCCGGAGGTATCGTTTACGCCGAAACGCCGTTTCAGCAGCACGTACACGAAGGTCCCTACGACTTCACCCGCTTCACCGAAAGCGGCCATCGCCTGCTGTTCAAGGATTTCAAATTGCTGGATTCGGGCTTCCTGACCGGCATCGGCACCGTTCTGCTCTGGAATGTGCGGTATGCTGCCTGGGGACTTACACGCAGCAAAAAAGCAGCTATTGTTATTGCGATGGCATTTGGCTGGATCCGATTTTTCGACCATCTCGTGCCCGATTCATTTAATGTAGATACCGCGAGCGGAGTTTATTTCCTTGGCAGAAAGGATCCGAACCACAAGTTCAGCGACAAGGATATTGTAGCACATTACAAAGGGTTTCAGAGGAAGTGATTTTTTGACCGCCGACCATAGCAAATCGTCTATGCTCGGCGGTTGACCGTTCCGATTGATGTAAGGAGTTACTTCTTCGCCTCTGCAAGCTCTTCTTCATTCAGCTTCCTCAGTTCCTCAATCAACTCCTTCGCCTCGTTAATCACTTCCCAAAGCTCCTTTTTTATTTCATCCCAAAAGGGTTCCATTGAAGCTCTGTCTTCATCCGAAACCGAATCATACCATTTATAAAATTCGGTTTTGATGGCGGGTATGCTGGCGCGATCGGCCGCTATCAGCTGCAACCGATACTCATTAAGGCGACGCCTGAATTCTGCTTTCATGAGTGCTTATTAAGAAGTTCTAACATCATTTTTAACATATTTCTCAGCTTGATCGCTTCATTGGTGTACGCCTCAAATTCAGCGTCGCTTAATTGATCGTTGGAACCAAGCAAAACGTTTTCGATATGTTTCAACCGCGCATTAGCCTGTTCAGCCAGCTTTTCCCGCCTGGTTCTTCTCGCCATTGTATAGTGTGTAAAACTTAAAATTAGGCTTTCCGGGAAGAAAACTCAACTGAGAAAGAGTAATTTCCACCACCAATGATCCTGCGGCGAACAAACCTCATTTCCAGGCTCTATTCCGGTCCGTCAGATAAGCCAACCCCAGCACAATCACCTGCAACACCACGAACGAGCCAAGCAATGCGGGAATGGAATCATCCGGCGGCGGGCCGAACATGTTGAAGATTTCGGCGATCACAAAGAAGGCAATCAGCGAGAACAGGCCCCATTTTCCCTTACCGTTGAGTGCGCGGGTGTTTTTGATATAAATCCAAACGCCCGCAACGAAGATGACCGATTCCGTTAATACAGTCAACGGCAGAGAGTTCCACATGCCCATTCCGAATTTTTCACTGCCAAAAGGCGTCAGCGGAAGATCGGGAACGTGTACTACGAGGTCGAGAAACCAGTGGCTGAGTACTGCCAGGCCAACGACGATGGCGCTCCGCATATCTTTTTGCAACAACCAATAAATACCACCGCAGATAAGGCCCCACACCACACCCATCACAAGGCTATGCGTGTAGGGATAATGGACAAATTCAAATGGCGTCACCTCCGTAAAGCCCGGACGGATTTTCACCTGCTCGACATCCAGCATGAGCAGGAACGGCCAGAGGATATCGACAAACTCTACGGCGACGAAGAGCGCCAGGAGCGAAACTTTGGGAGCGGCTTTCTTAGCCCCGAATGCTAAACCATAATGACCTAGAAACATAACACAAGTGATTGATTAATGACCCTGCAAAGGTATCTGGGCCATTTTCGTACACACTTGACCTAGATCAAGAAATCAGTTGAGCTGCTTCCGGCGAATGCGGCTGATGGTTTCGGGCGTCATGCCAAGCATCGATGCGATGTATTGCAGCGGTACCTGTGTGAAAATATCGCGGTGGCTTTCAAAAAGGAGGTTATAACGTTGCTCCGCGGTCATGGACAGGAAAGAAAATACGCGGTCTTCGAGCGTTGTGAAGCAATGCGCGATGAAGAGCTTTTCCGTGACGGGCCATTTCGGAACATAGTCGCCCAGGCGGTCGTAATCCTGCTTTTCGATGGTGTACACGGCTGTGTCGGTAAGCGCCTGGATGTTCCAGCGGGAAGGGTTGGCGAACACAAGACTCGACAGGTCCGTCACAAAATAGCCCTGCGTGCAGATCCATTGCGTCACTTCCCTATCCTCCAAATCTACATAAACCCGCAGCAGGCCTGACTTGATAAAGCTCAGCTTATTGCAAAGTTTCCCTGTCCTGAGATAGTAATCGCCTTTTTTCAGTATTTCGGGTTTGAAAAAAGATGAGACTTTGACCAGTTCCGTCTGGTCGAAATCGAAATAGGTCTGCAGGTAATGTTCAAGATCCGTCATAATGCGCTGAAATCGGCAGTAAATGTAGCAAAGAACGGTCTCCGCGCACGGTCGTTATCGTACAAAAGTGTTCGAATGCGGACGGAAAATTTTCACTAAACAAATACAAACATCTGCAAAACAATGAATTACATTTTTGGCATATGTTTTATACAATGTACTATGCAATACAATGTACCGTCTATTAGCCATGAAAATTGAATTTTTGAAAAACTCCCAGTCAGCTCCATTCCTATGTTAAAAAACTATTTCAAAATCGCCTGGCGAAACCTTGTCCGTAACCGGGTTTTCTCCGCTATCAATATCGCCGGGCTGGCGATCGGCCTCGCTTCCTGCATGCTGATCAGCCTGTATGTGATCGACGAGCTGAGTTTCGACCGTTTTCACGAGAAAGCAAACCGCATTGTGCGAGCCACATTCAAGGGGACCATGCAGGGCGGAATTATCAACGAGTCGCACGTAATGCCTCCCACCGCGGCGGCCTTGAAAGCCGACTACCCCGAGGTCCTCGAATCTACCCGGCTCCGGCAGGGCGGAAAGCCGCTGGTGTTGCTTAACAACCAGCTTTACAACGATGAAGGGCTGGCCTTTGTCGACTCCAATTTCTTCTCGGTGTTCACCTTGCCTTTCGTTGCGGGAGATCCAAAAAATGCGTTGCTGGAACCGAATACTATTGTCTTGTCTGAAACAGCCGCCCGGAAATACTTTGGAAAAACGGATGTGGTGGGCAAAATCATCGCTTTCAAAGACTGGAACAAAACCCTCCGTGTAACCGGTGTAATGAAGGATATCCCTTCCAATTCGCATTTCCGGTTCGATCTACTGGGTTCTATGGCGTCCGTGGACGAGGCAAAAGCGAATTCCTGGATGACTTCCGAGTTCTTCACTTACCTCGTTCTGCCGGAAGGTTACGATTATAAAAAGCTGGAAGCGAAGCTGCCCGCGACGGTCGACAAGTACATGAGCCCCCAGCTCAAACAGTCGATGGGCGTTACAACGGCCGAATTCCGCAAGCAGGGTAACAACCTCGAACTCCGCCTGCAACCGCTCACAGACATTCATTTGCATTCCGATTTTCAATACGACCTCGATGTAAACGGCGACGTTACGTACGTCTACATTTTCGGCGCCGTAGCAGTAATGATGCTACTCATTGCCTGCATCAATTTCATGAACCTCTCCACCGCAGGCTCATCTAAGCGTGCACGTGAGGTAGGCGTACGCAAGGTAATGGGTTCCGAAAAAAGCGAACTGGTAGGTCAGTTTCTCACCGAATCCATTTTGCTGACGTCGCTCGCGCTGCTACTTGCCATTCTGCTAAGTATTATCGCATTACCCGTTTTCAATGAATTATCGGGCAAAAATCTCTCGCTGAAATGGGATGCCGTTCCGGGCCTGATCCCGGCGCTGATCGGCTTTGGCCTCTTCGTCGGAGTATTCGCCGGCAGCTACCCCGCGTTTTTCCTGTCGTCATTCAAGCCTATTACCGTGCTGAAAGGGGGCTCGTCCGTCATCAAGCTGTCCTCTTCGGGCAGAAGTTTCAATTTAAGGAGCGGATTAGTTGTATTTCAATTCTTTATGTCGATTATTCTCATCGTCGGTACAACAGTGGTTTTCCAGCAATTACAATTTATCCGCAACAAAAAACTGGGTTATAACAAAGATCAGGTGATCGTGATCCCTACGTGGTCGCTGGGCAAAAACACGGAAGCATTCCGCGACGGGCTCACGCACGATTCACGTGTTGAGAATGTCAGTCTCTCGGGGTATGTACCCGCCGGACCTTCGGACAACAACAACTTCACGGTGAATCCCGATGGCCAAGCCGACCGGATGGTAAAAACGCTTCGCTACGAAGTCGATTACAATTACCTCGCCACCCTCGGCATGGAAATGGCCCGCGGCCGCAACTTTTCCAAGGAATACGGAACGGATTCAACCGGGATTATCATCAACGAAACGGCCGTAAGGACCTTCGGCTGGACGCCCGACAACGCGATGGACCGGACCATTACCCGCAACGACAACCAGGGAAATAAGGCTACTTACCACGTTATTGGTGTCGTGAAAGACTTCCATTTCCGCTCCATGCACGAACGGATCGGCCCGCTTGTGATGACATTGAACAACGGCTGCGGTTGGATGATGGTTAAAACCCGCAGCGCGGAGGTATCGGGGCTGTTGGCCTCGATGAAAAACAGCTGGGACGGGTTCCATCCCGACATGCCTTTTAGCTACAACTTCCTCGATGAGCGCTTCAACGAAACTTACAAGGCCGAGCAGAAAACCGGTCAGATACTGGGCACATTCGCCGGGCTGACGATCTTTGTTGCATGCCTGGGCCTGTTTGGGCTCGCCACATTCACCGCCGAGCAGCGCACCAAGGAAATAGGCGTGCGAAAAGTACTCGGTGCGTCGGTAGCGGGCATAATCGCACTGCTTTCGAAAGATTTTCTCAAACTGGTCATGGTCGCATTGCTCATCGCTACGCCCGCGGCCTGGTGGCTGATGGACCGCTGGTTACAGGAATTTGCTTATAAAATCGACGTTACCTGGTGGGTGTTCGCATTGGCAGGCGTAGTAGCGGTGCTGGTTGCATTGTGCACGATTTCCTACCAGTCGATCAAAGCGGCGTTGATGAATCCTGTCGAGTCGCTTCGCTCAGAATAGCCGGTGGATCGAAATAAACTATTTGAATTGTAAATAGTTATTACATTAGAACCCGGGTCGTGTGCATGTTTGCTCCGGCCCGGGTTTGCTGTTTTAATCCAAACCATTGGTCCCAAATGGAAGCTACGATCCGCTGCAAAATCACCCGGCACATCCACGTTTTTCAGCCCGGCAATATTGTCGAGGTACGGCGGCGTATTCTGGAAAAATCGGAAAACCAGCCGGAATCGGGATATTTTATTCCGGATATCGGCGATGGCACTCCGGGGATTATCCCGCTCGACGCCGCCGAGCCGATGAACGATCAGGCACCCATGGAAGATGCTTATTATGGCCAATGCGTGTTGACGAGCGTCTCGAATTTCTGGACGGATAATGCCGAAAAGACCGATGAAGGCCGGGAAGGCAGCATCAAGCCGGTAAATGTGCGGGTCGTGCACTATCCTGACTGCCAGCAGCTCGTATTCCACATGCCTCAATACGCCTGGGATGCAGGGACTTTCCGCCTCACGAACGCCTGCTCGCAGGGAGTGATCGAAGAAAGGCCCGTACGCGAGCGCCTCAACGGAGGTACCATGATTTTAACCAACACACTACCCTATCCGCCAGGCTTTTATACCATCGAAGCCGGCTGGCCCGACGGCTGGACACATCGCATTCAGTTCATCAAATTTACCGAAGGATTCCCTAAAGCCCCATACGGCAAAGCGCCTGCCAATATCTTCCACGCCATCCGAAACGAGGAAGTGCATTTGCTGCCACTGCCCGAAGAGCCTCCTGCTCCGGAAAATACCGGATATGGCACCAGAATACCCGGATATCTGCCAGATCGCGGGTCAGGATATGCCTCGCCGGCGTGCAGCCTGCACATGATGTACGATCGCGACGACGAGCGGTCGCGGGATTACAATGGCTTTGAAACAGAGCGTGGTTTTGACGTAGAAAAATTTAAAAAGGAAATTATGAGCCGCTTTTTCCCCAGGCTGGAATACACGCAGGATGGCCGTGGCGGCAGCATTTATTACACCGAGGGCGCTATTAAAATCCAGTTCGGCTGGGAATTCGGCGGAGGCAATGCGGTAGTGATCCTGTTTATTCCTGAAACAAAATACTGGGAAGCGCAGACGGGGACGCCGCTTTCCCGCCGTGATGAAATCCTGAAATTTCTTTGCGAACAGGTAATCCGCGACCAGGCGCCTGGCTGCACCTACAAGATCTACGATAATTCGATCAGTATTCTGCGTTAAGCCTCTGGAATGGTTATTGATGTAAATGCACCTTCATCAAACCAATAACCACCATGGTACAGAATTCAGAAATCATCGAGATCCTCAACGACCTGGTCCTGATCAACAACGACAGGATAGCCGGGTATGAAAAAGCAGAAGCCGAAGCCGGGGACCTTGAAAACGATCTCAGGGCTATGTTTCATAAACTTGCAGACGAAAGCCGGGCTAACGTACTAGACCTGAAATCCCACGTAACAAACCTTGGAGGCGAGCCGGCCACAGGTACGATGCTTTCGGGCAAGTTGTACCGCGTATGGATGGATATCCGGGCCACATTTACCTCCGACAACCGCCGCGCCGTCCTCGAAAACGCCGAAATGGGCGAAGACGCAGCGAAAAAGGCGTACGAAGAAGCATTGAAGTCCGACGACCTCCCCGCTGATATCCGCCAGTTGATCCTCAGCCAGTACACCGCCATCCAGGCTGCCCAC
Source organism: Dyadobacter fermentans (assembly GCF_019924045.1). Taxonomy (GTDB): domain Bacteria; phylum Bacteroidota; class Bacteroidia; order Cytophagales; family Spirosomataceae; genus Dyadobacter; species Dyadobacter fermentans_A. Next base: position 72,931 of record NZ_JAHXBN010000009.1, read on the forward strand.
GACACCATCAAAACTGATCGCGACCGCCAGCGCGATGTTTCGAAATACCCGCTGACAACTTAACGAGGCCCCGGAAGGGGCTTTTTGATACCTAAGCCGAGCCCGCACCGGGCTCCCAAAACACCCTGATCTTGCTTACATCCACCGTTTGCTTTGCTTTCGCCAAGTCGTAATTCTCCTGAACATTCAGCCAGAACTCTGGTGTGGTGTTGGCAAACGCCGTAGCAAGGCGAACAGCCATTTCGGGCGTAACACTTTGCTTCGCATTCAGTATCGCCGATAGCGTTTTTCGGGTTATCCCTAGCCCCTCGGCCACTTCTCCGATAGTGAGTTTTTGCCCTGTTTCTTCTCTCAGGCCCTCTATCGTTTCCCGGATCAGTTCACCGGGATGTGCCGGATCAAAAATTGCCACATCCATATTTTTTAGTGGTAATCCACATAATCGACATCATACACATTTCCTTCTTGAAACCGGAAGAATACCCGATACAATGTAACGTGAAACGTGTCAAGTTACAGAAAATATTTTTAACTTTTTTCCTATTTTCCTGTAACCTTTCTCATTCCCCGGAGTTACCACATCAAAATCACGAAAACAAAGCGCAGAGCCTTGAATACCCTAACCGACAACTCGCTGATGCTCCGGGTCAAAACCGGGGACCTGGATAAGATGGGCTTGCTCTTCGAACGGTACAACCGGCCGCTTTTCGGATTCTTTTACCACATGACGCACAAGGCCGACCTCAGCGAGGACCTCGTCCAGAATGTGTTTTACCGGATGCTCAAATACCGGCACACGTTTACCGGTGACGGCGAGTTCAGGACGTGGATGTACCACCTGGCCCGGAACGTCCTCAACGATTCGGTGAAACAAAACAGGTCGTTCAATTTTTACGATGTGAACGAGGTCGCCGACCGGCTCGAAGGCGGAATGCGCGCCGATGAGAACCTGGAAAGGCAGCAGGAAAACGCCGTTTTGCACGAAGCAATGGGCGCATTAAGTCCCGAATACCGCGAGGTACTGCTGTTGAGCAGGTTTCAGGAGATGAAATACGACGAAATAGCCAAAGTGCTGAATATCAATGAAGGAACGGTGAAGGTGCGGGTACACAGGGCATTGGGAGAATTGAAGAAAAGGTTTTTTACAAATGAAAGACGATAAGGAAATGAACTGCGAATATACCAGAGGCAAGCTGACCGAATGGCTCAACAACAACCTCGAAAAAAGCGAGCAAATGGAGGTTAACCGCCACCTGGCCGAGTGTATGAGCTGCCAGGAAGAGTTCGCGGCCGACAAGCAGATCTGGGATAGCATGGCGAAAATCAGGATTCCCGAGCCCAAAGAAGCGATGCGTACCAATTTTTACACCATGCTCGACGAGTTCAAGGAGGCGGAAAAAGCAGCGGCGCGGTTCTCGTTCCAAAGCATGATGGAAAGTATCCGCGAGTTTGTATTGCCCCAATGGACGGTACAAGTCGGATTCAGCCTGCTGCTGGTGGGATTGGGCTGGGTAATCGGCAACCGGACGAGCCGCAGCAAGGTCGATGCCGTCGCCTACCAGCAGCGCATCGAGACACTGGCGAGCCAGGTCCAGGATATGAAGAGCACGATGATGCTTTCGCTGCTTGAAAATCCTTCGGCCACTGAGCGGCTCCGGGCGGTGGGGTACACAAGTGAGATCACGCAGGCTGACGATCGCGTCTTAGAAGCGCTGTTTACCACCTTAAACAACGATCCTAATGTGAATGTACGGCTCGTTACGCTCGAAGCGCTCACGCAATATGCAGGTGACGCCTCCGTACGGGAAGGATTGGTGAAATCCCTCGCTTTACAGGATTCGCCGATGGTGCAAGTGGCCCTGGCGGATGTGATGGTCAAATTGCAGGAAAAACGTTCGGTGAAGGCATTGAAAACATTGCTGCAAAAAGAAGACCTAAACGACCTCGTCAAAGTCAAAATCGAACAGACAATCAAAGACCTTTCATAAACCTTAATCAACTATTAGCCATGAAGTATTTTGCAATCCCCCTGCTGGCGGGAGCAGTGCTCTGCTGTACCCAGGCTCCGGCGCAGAAGCTGGAACACAAAGAGCATGTCAGCAAGGAATTTACGATCAGCGCCGGCCAGGCGGCCAAAAATGTGCTGGCCATTTACAACATCAACGGGTTCATCAAAGTGGAGGGCTACAATGGTGATAAAGTAGTACTGGAAATCGATAAAACGATCAGGGCTAAAACACAGGAAGGGCTCGACGAGGGCAAGTCAGAATTCGAACTCGGAATCGAACAGGAGGCCGACAGCATTATCGCCTATATCGCCAACCCTTTTGATTCGCGGCCCAACCATAGTCGCCGCAATTGGGACGGCCCGAAGATCAAATACGATTTCGAGCTGGATTTCACGGTAAAAGTGCCGTACTCGCTCAATTTACACGTTTCGACCGTAAATGGCGGGGATATCAACGTGAACGACGTCACCGGCTCGCTAGGCGTACGCAATGTGAACGGGGCCATTAAAGTCGTGAATGCCAAAGGCCCTGCAAACATGCACACGATCAACGGCAATGTTGAAGTGAACTACGTCTCGCTCCCTTCCGGAGAGTCCGATTTCAAAACGCTCAATGGCGACGTCAAGATCAGTTACCCGGCTGCGCTGGCTGTCGACTGTCAGTTCAAGACCTTCAACGGCGATTTTTACACCGATTTCCCCAATGTCGAAAGGCTTCCGGTGAAGGTGGTGAAAAATGCGGAAAACCGCGAAAACAAGACCGTTTACAAGCTGAGTACGGAAACGTTTATCCGCATCGGCAGCGGTGGTCCTACCTACAAGTTCGAAACATTCAATGGCAATATCTATCTCAAAAAACAATCATAGCAAAATGAAGACCCCGCGCATTCTTGCCCTCGCAGCGTTCACAGCAGTTACCGCCATTTCGGCACCATTGCTGGCCCAGGGCGATTTAAAAGAACAACTTACGATCCCACTGAGCGACCCAGCCAAACCCGGCTCACTCAAAGTGCACCTCATCACAGGCTCGATCCGCGTGACAGGGTACAGCGGCAACCAGGTGGTGATCGACGCAAGTACCAGGCAACCGGAGAAAGCCGAAAAGCCGAAGGAAGTAGACGGTATGAAGCGTATTTCCAAAAATGGTGGTCTGGACATTTCAGCTACCGAGGAAAACAATGTCGTGAACGTAAGTTCCAAGCTGTTCAATACCAAAATGGAACTGGTGATCAAAGTACCGGCGAAGTTCTCGCTGAATGTGGGCACGATCAACGACGGCGACATCCTGATCGAGAATGTGGACGGCGAAATGGAGATCACCAACGTGAATGGCGACATCCGCCTCACCAACGTATCGGGCTCGGCCGTGGCCAATACGGTGAACGGCCTGCTGAAAGCGAACTTCAAAACCGTGTCCGCCAAATCACCGATGGCGTTCTCGACACTGAACGGCAACGTCGACATTACCCTGCCGCCTACCGCCAAGTTCGATATCAAGGCCAAATCCGATCGGGGCGAAATTTACAGCGACTTCGATGTGGACGTCGACAAAGCCGTGCAGCAGGCGACCAAGACAGCCAAGGACGGCATGTACAAGGTTAGCATCGAAGACTGGGTAAAAGGCAAAGTCAACGGTGGCGGCAGCGAGATCATGATGAAAAACATGAACGGAAATATCTACGTCAGGAAAGCGAAATAGCATGTCCTGAGCATTGCCCCGCGCCTCTGGCAGATCGTCTGCCAGAGGCGTTTTTTTGAGGGGTGTTTTTCAAGGTTCCCGGCACGCGGCGGCTACTCGATAGTTCCACCCAACTCAACAAGCATTCGCTGCAATTCATCCAGCTTTTTGAATTTTACCGAGGTCATGATCTGCCCGGTCGTAGCCTCCGCAGTGGCAATGGCTTCGAGATAAATTTTCTTTCCGGCGTTAGCCAGCTTCACATACGACACCCGTGCGTCGCGACTGTTCGCCTCCCGTTTCACATACCCCAGCTTCTCCAAAGGCGACAGCATTCTGGTAATCCCCGAGGCCGTCAAACCCACCTTTTCGGCCACGTCGGTACGTCGCAGTTTCTCGTCCTGCGCATTCGCCAGATGGTGCAAAATCATGAATTCATTCAGGCTGATGCCATGGTTTTGTAGCCTCGCATCGAAGCGTTTCGTGATGATCGCCTGGACAATGCTAAGGTTTAAAAACAGTTTCAGTTCCTGAGAAATGGTTGACATAAATTTGAAATAAATTTGAAATAAATTTGAAATAAATTTGAAATAAATTTGAAATAAATTTGAAATAAATTTGATTTATAGTTGATATATATTTGACTAATCAAGTATTATGCAAATATAACGCTGAGTTAAATATTTGAAAAACAATTGGTTGATATTTTTCTTCTTAAATCAAACAAACATTTATATGATTGACTATCAAGCAGATGACGGAGACCCAACCATTCGCTAAGCCGTTATTGTCGCGTACCTACGGCACGCCCGGAAGTTGTGGAGATATTAACGTGCTACCGATATTACATACCTGGCGGCATTTCAAACCGATCACACATGTCGCGTAGCGACGTAACATTGGTAGCAAAAGACGGAAATGAAAATGACCACTAAATCCCGTCAGGGATGCGACAACAATGACAACGCCGAAGCCATTTCCGCCCGACCAACCTTGACAACACATGACTACACCTGACTACAAATGACTACACATGACTACCCATAACTACACATGACTACACATGACTACAAATGACAACACATGACTACATCTGACAACACCCGCCCCAAAACCAACGCGCACAAAAAAGCCCACGACACAAAATGCCGCGGGCTGAAATCCTGATAAAGACCGGTTTAATTAGCTCTTGCCAATTGTACTTCCAGACGAATGTCTACATTGCGGTCGTTGCCATTGTAACGCGAGTTATACCCGCCGGTACCAATGCCCACTCCCATGCCGCCGCCCATGCCGATACCGCCCCCAAGGCCGATACCAATGCGCGGGCTGAAACCTGAATTGGACGACGATTGCCCGTCGACCTTAATGCTCATTCCCATCATGCCGGTCTCGCGTGCATTCACGTTCATGAGTGCGAAAGGAATTGCGATTTGCTCGGTGAGCTCACCGTCGCGATCCATGGAAATATGCGATTTAATGCTACCGTCCGGGCGCACAAGGTCGATCAAATGCTGGCCGTCACGGTCTTTCCAAACAGCCTCCTTATTGTACGAATCCAAGAGCAGCCCAAGGCCAAGGCTGTTCGGCAAATCGGTTTCGACGCGGCGTAATGCCTTGCGGTCTTCTTTCATTACAACCGGAAATGTGAGCGCGTAACCTTCCTTCTTCTGGCCCTCGGGACTGAAAGCGATTTTCAGGCCGCTGCTCAGTATGTTCTGGATCGTGTTGGGATCTTTTGTTTTGAGCGTGATGTACACGTACTGGTCGTCGTTGATGATTCCGTATCTGAGGCGCGACCGCTGGTCCTGCTGGTCGGGTTTGATTTCATCTACATAGGAGAACGGCGCATTCCATTTGGACGCATAGGGCATCGTTTTGGAAGAACTGCAACCGCCCAGGGCTATTAACAGCAGCAATGACCAACTGTTTCTGATCGTTTTCATTTGTTGTTTTATCAATTAGAATTACTCTTTCTACAACGAAATCCGGCAATTAATCATTACGAAAAGTTGCCGCAAATCGTTGCACTCTAAACCTCGGACACGTTTGCAGGTGCGATGGTTGAAAGCAGCAAGTCTATTTTCTGATGCAGCTTCTCCGGCTCGAACGGCTTCGAAAGCGTATCGTTCATCCCTGCTTCCAGCGCTTGCGATACCTCTTCGGGCAAGACCGTGGCCGAAAGGGAAAGAATCGGCGTTGTAATGTGCAGCTCCTCGCGCGCCACGCGGGCCGCCTGGAAACCGTCCATTTCAGGCATGCGGGTGTCCATGATGATCAGATCGAAAAGCTCTTCCCTGAGCTGGTCCACAGCCTCTTTTCCATTGCCCACGACTACGGCATTAAGCTGCCAGGCTTTGAGGTATTTTTTCAAAAGCAATGCGTTGATCGGGTTGTCTTCCGCCACGAGTACCTTCTTGCCATCAAAAGACGGCAGGTTTTGGAAAGAAACGACCGGCTTGCCGTTCCCCGACTTTTCATTTGCATCCGGGACGATCAGGGTAAAGAAAAACTGGCTACCATGATGAAAACGGCTGTTTACTTCCAGTTCGCTGCCCATCAGGCGCACGAGTTTCTGCGAAATCGTCAGTCCGAGGCCGGTACCGCCATATTGATGCGACGTATTCTCGGAAGCCTGGCCATACTCGGAGAAAATGTTGGACAAATGCTCGTCAGACATCCCTATGCCCGTATCCTCCACCGCGAAGCGGATGCGGTGCCCGGCCGGTGTTTCGGCAAGGTGTTCCATTTTTACCGTCACATTGCCTTTTTCGGTGAACTTCAATGCATTGCCGATCAGGTTCAGCAAAATCTGGTTCAGGCGCATGCCGTCCACGGTAACGCATTCGGGAATCCGGCTGCCGATTTCCAGCCGCAGTTCCAGCTTCTTTTCGTCGGCTTTAAATTGCATCAAATCAATGATCTGCTTGCCCAATACCCGCAAGTCGGTAGACGTCGGAATAATCGAAAATTTCCCCTCGTCAATTTTGGATATATCCAGAATGTCGTTCAGGATATTCAGCAACGACCCCGACGACTGCCGGAGCATATTCACCAACTCTTCCTGGCTATCACTGAGTTCTGTCGCCGACAGCAAGTTACCCAAGCCGATAATGCCATTCAGCGGCGTTCTGATTTCATGGCTCATATTGGCCAGGAACGACTCCTTTGTTTTACGTGCTTTTTCAGCCTGCGCTTGCGCGTCTATTAGCGCCAGTTCGTGTGCTTTCCGTTTCTCCACATCGTGCAGGTTTACAAAAAGCAGCCGGTTCTTATACATAATCCTCAATTCCAGCCAAACAGGTTGCCGCAGCCGTCCGTAAAACCGGTCCTCCACCACAATGGTCTCGCCGCCCACGAAACTCCGCTTCACGAGCACTTCCCGCAGGCCTGATTTCAGCGGATCTACGAGCAGATCGAGCATCGATGTCCGGATCAGCGACGCCGGAGCAACGCCCAGGATCGTCTCCACCGAGGGATTGATCGACAATATCGAGCCCGTATCCGGCTCCACCGTGGCAATAATATCCGGTGAATTCAGGACAATCGTCGCGTAGTTCTCGAGCAGCTTGTTCTTCTCCCGTATTTCACGCTGGCTGCGCGCCAGTTTGATGAGTGAATCCACTTTCGCGTTGGTAATATAGGGGTCGAGCGGCTTGTAGAGGTAATCGATAGCACCCGTTTTGAGGCCGCGTACGGCATAAGTGGTTTCCTTTGAAATAGCCGTCACGAAAACGATCAGGATCTCACGGGTCTTCGGGTTGGAATAAAGTGTCTCGGCAAACTCGAAACCATCCATTCCGGGCATCTGAACATCCACCAGCGCCACGGCAATCTCATTTTCCCAGACAATTCGAAGCGCTTCATTGGTCGATGTCGTGGCGTAGATTTCAATATCGTCCCGGTTCAGGATTGCTTTGAGTGAGATCAGGTTCTCCTCCCTGTCGTCCAGCAGCAAAATCTTTGTATTCTCCATGGGTTATTCGTTGAGTAGCTATTGTAAGATATCATTGATTATCGAAAAAAGGTTTCCGCCGGTCACCATCCGATGTTTTTCAAATGCCAAAAGCGCCTGTTCGGGCATGCGCGGCGACTCTGCCTCGGCAGGGTTCTGAACATACGTCGGAAAGCCTTTCTCCGCCAGTGTTTTCATGCCCAAAGCGCCGTCAGCACTGGAACCGGAAAACAGCATGGCCGCTTTTACGGAAATACCCGAAACAGCAGCGGAAATGAAAGTAGCGTCGATAGACGGCCTTGAAAAAAAATCCTTGTCCGTACAGTCGTAGTAGAACCGCCGGTCGGGGCCTATCAGCAAATGGTAATCGGGGTAAGCGAAATAAATGGAATTAGCCTCGATCGGATCCAGATGATACGGCTCACTCATAGCCACATTGGTCTTGTTTTTAAATATTTCGGGCAAAACGGCCGTACTGGATTTGCCACGGTGCAACACGAAAATCAATGCGAAGGACAACGGATTTCTGACCAGCCGGATTATCTCCTCAAAAATCGCAAAGCTGCCCGATGACCCGCCGATCAGTACCAAACTGAGTGAATCATTTTCCTTTGCCATACTCATCTGATCTTCTGATAAATGTTCAATGTGCTGTCAATGACCTTGAAGTTTTCTTCCAGACCTGAGTAGCGCAGTGTTTCGCGCTTTCCCAGACAAAGAAAACCCAACATGCTGAGACTGTCATACAAAAGTCTGAACACTTTTTGCCTCAGTTCCAGCGTAAAGTAGATCATCACGTTCCGGCAGCTAATGAACTGGAACTCGTTGAACACGCCGTCACCTGTGAGGTCATGCATCGAAAACACGATATTACGGCGCAGTTCGGGCAGCATGGCCGCCTTGTTGTAAGCGACATGGTAATAATCCGACAGCGAATGCTTGCCGCCCGCCGCCAGGTAGTTCTCCGAGAATGTCCGCACATTCCCGAGCGTGAATATGCCCTCGCGAGCGGCCGTGAGCGCCTTGTTGCTCAGGTCGGTGGCATAAATCAACGAACGGTTCAGAAAACCCGCCTCTTTGAGAAAAATCGCCAGCGAGTAAGCCTCCTCACCCGACGCGCAACCGGCCACCCAGAAACGCAGCGTCGGGTACGATTCGAGGTAGGTAAATACCTCCGCCTTCACTTTCATAAAGAAATCCGCGTCGCGGAACATCTCCGAATAGTTGACGGTCAATTCCTGGATAAGGCCATACACCACGTTTCCGCCCTGCTCGATGTGCGCGAGCAGCTGCGGGAAGTCCATTTTATGGGTGGTCAAATACCTGCTCGCCCGGCGCAGCAACGACGGCCTCGCGTAACCCGAAAAATCGAACCCCGATATCTCCCTGATCCGCACAATGAGTATTTCCAGCTCGGAGTATTCCATCAGCACCATAATTACGCAGCTTGTAACCAGACCTTGATCAGCGAAAGCAGCTTGTCAACATCCACGGGTTTTGAAATATAATCATTGGCACCGGCTTCGAGGCATTGCTCGCGGTCGCCCTGCATGGCCTTCGCCGTCACGGCAATGATGGGGATATTGGCCCACCTCGGCACCTGCCTGATCCGGCGCGTAGCCTCGATACCATCCATTTCAGGCATCATCACGTCCATCAGTATCAACTCTATGTCCGGGTTGTCTTCCAGTTTATAGATCGCCTCCTTGCCGTTTGTAGCGATTTCAATGCTGAAACCGGCATCTTCCAGCACGGCACTCAATGCGAAAATGTTGCGCATATCGTCGTCGGCAAGCAGTAATTTCTTACCCGTGAAGAGCTGTGATGCATTCACGACCGCGTTGCTGAACGACTCTTTCGGCGTTTCCGGCTCCTGCGTTTTCGGCTGAATCTTTTTGAGGAAAAGCTTCACCTCGTCGAGCAGGCGTTCGTTGGATTTCTTCGTTTTGATCACCACCGGGTGCGCATACTTCATCACACGCCCCAAATCGGCCTGGGTAAGGTCTTCGGCCGTATTCACCACCACCGGCAGTTCGTTCCATTGCGGGTTTTCTTTGATTTTATCTAAAAGATCCAGCCCGTTCATATCCGCCAGCCTCACGTCCAGGATAATGCCATCCACTCGTTCCGTCTCGAGGATCGACAGTGCTTCGGCAGCCGAATAGGCATAAAGCACAAAAATGTTATTACTCACCAGGAAATCGCCGAGATATTGGCTCTGATAGGCATCGTCCTCGACAAGCAGGATGCGCTGCTGGTCAAGGTCTTTGCCTTCCAGTTTCAGAGCAGTAAATATCTGTTGAGCCGACCGCTCGTCCACCGGCTTTTGCATGAAACCGATCGCTCCGCGTTTGAGCATATCGTCATTAAAATAGTCTCCCGAAGACACCGTATGCACCGGAATCAAGCGCGTGCGGGTATCTCCCTTCAACTCTTTCAACACCGCTTCACCCGGCATATCCGGCAAATGCATATCGAGAATAATGGCGGTCGGATGGAATGTCCCGACCATATCCAGTGCTTCGCGGCCGTTGCTCGCTATCTGCACGGCAAAACCACTTGCCTGCGCTTTGGCGGCCATATCTGCTGCAAAAACGTCGTCGTCCTCGATCAGCAGCAAACGGCGCGACTTGCCGTTTTCCGAAACCTGCCGTGTGGATTCCTGCGGTCGCGGCTTTACCGTTTCAGCCACGGTTTCCCCCGTAGCCACGGCGGCTTGTACATCCGCTTCGGTCAGCAGAGGGATCTTTAATGTAAATAGAGATCCCTCTCCCGGGACACTTTTCAAAGAAATCGACCCGTTGAACAGGCCGGCCAGTTCGCGGCTGATCGACAATCCAAGCCCGGTACCACCATACTTGCGGCTCGTAGAGCCATCGGCTTGCTGGAATGCCTCGAAAATCGACGCCTGCTTATCCAGCGGAATGCCGATGCCGGTATCGGCCACTTCGAAGTGCAGCTGACCATCTTCCTGCGAAATGAGAAGGGAAACTTTGCCGGGAGCCGACGTGAATTTCACCGCATTCGAAATCAGGTTGCGCAAGATCTGCAACAGGCGGGTATGGTCTGTAAACAGCGTCGCAGGGCACGAAGCCGTCTTTTCCACCTCCAATGTAAGCCCTTTATTTTCAGCCACTTTATGAAAAGTACTTTTTACCTCCGTCAGGATAGATTCGGTGCTGATGTTTTCATGTATAAGCTCTATTTTTCCGGCTTCCACCTTGGCGAGGTCGAGGATATCGTTGATCAGCGTCAGCAAATCGTTTCCGGAATTGTAAATCACCGAGGCATAGCGCTCCTCCTCTTCATTCAGTCGCGAACCCTTGTTTTCGCCCAGAATGCGCGACAAAATCAGGATACTATTCAGCGGCGTACGCAACTCGTGGCTCATATTGGCCAGGAACTCGCTTTTGAAACGTCCGCTCCTTTCGAGCTCGTCGGCTTTGATCTGGATCTGGTCGCGCGCCTCTTCAATCGTACGCTTCTGTTCTTCCAGCATGAATGCCTTTTCTTCCAGCTCGGTGTTGATTTGCTTCAATTCCTCCTGCTGTACGCGTAATTCTTCTTCCGAGACCTGCAAAAGCGAAGTTTGTCGGGTGAGTTCCTCATTGGTAACCCGCAGCTCTTCCTGCTGGCTTTCCAGTTCCTCCGCCTGTAATTGCGTTTTTTCCAGCAGCTCGTTGGCCGTCTCCCGCGCACGGGCAGCCATAATTGCCACCGCGACGTTGTCCGAAATCATATCGAGTAATTTGACAACCTTAGCGCCGGGATCTTTCAGGTAACCCGCCTCGATCACCCCGGTGGTATTCCCGTCAAAAGTGATATTCTTCATTAATACCAGTCCGGGTGCCGAGTTACCCGTGGCCGTCCTGATCTGCAAATAACCCGCTGCTACATCCAGGCGTTTGATATCGCCCCGGTCCGCTGCAAACTGCCCCAGTATACCCTCTCCGAACGGGATAAAAGAGGGCGCAGCATCCGGTGCCGAGACCCCATGAACGGCCGAACGTTCGAGCATGTCGCCCGACCGTGTAACCAGGTACATAGCGGATACCTGTGACTCCGTCACTTCCGCCAGCTTGCCCAGCAACCGCTCCGAAAGCTGGGTTAAGGTAGGCTCGCCGCGAACCGCGCTGGACACTTCCATGGCTGCATTCAATATCCAGTTTTTTTCCTGGTCTTCCACCCCCAGCTGTTCCAGTTTATGGTTAGCCAGCTGCATAGCTTGCTCGCCGGCGCGTTGGGCAAGGTAAGTTTTGCGGATAAAATAATATAGCAAAAGAATCACCAGAAAAAACACCGATGAACCGATCACAATGTATTGCTTGGCACGTGCCGAGCTTGTTGAGGCCACTTGCTCGCGCTCGGCCAGCAGGCCTTCTTCCAGATTTTCGATCCGCCGGAAACTGAATTCGATTCTGGAAGAAACTTCCCTCCCCTCTAAAACAATGCGCTGGATGGTATCCATGCTGTATTTATCGGTTTTCAGGATTTCATACTGGCGATTCATCAGCTCCACTCTCGATTCAAGGAGATCGGACAGGGAATCCACCCTCCCAGTTTGTATCTTATTGTCCTTCACCAGCTTCTGCAACGTTTCGACATCCTTCCACATATCGTTGGATGCTTGCAGGTAGTTTGCTTCGAACGCGCGGTTACCGGTGATGGCGAAGCCACGGACGTTCGCCTCGGCGGTCAGCAATCGGTTCTTAACAGAAGTTGACACACGCATTACTTCCCTCGTGTGATCCACCCAGCCGGTGTTTTCCTGTTGTAGCAGAATGGCGTTGTAAGACACATATCCGACTACGAGTACTAAAAGAATTGAAAATGAGATTCCCAGTAAAACCTGGCGCTGAAAAGTAAGTTGCATAAACGCTGAATATCAAGTAGAAATACTACTAAATGAAGATTTGGAGGTTCATTCGGAAAAATAAGGCTTTTTGGCTGCATTCCGGCCTCTTGCCGGGCTTTTTAAAGCAGACTATCATTCAATTACTATAAAATACTTCTACGGTTCTACCCATTCAACCAGTTCATCTTCCAGGGTGATCAGCACCCCGCGCGAAGGTTTTCCGTTCTCCAAGAACGTTCTGATCAGTTTCTTTAAGTGCCTGCGCGGTTCGTCGGCACTGTTGCCGCCTACAAACGACATGAAAATATACTCCCCACCCGGCCGCTGAACGACCCTGTCTATATGCAGCATTTTCCCGCCCGGCACCAACAGCTCTTTATTGATCTGAATATGGTTTTCATCCTGGTAAAGCACTTGTAATGAGGGATCTTGCAACAAAGAAATCGTCAGATTTTCGATCTCGTGCGTCTCCTTCCGGGTAAATATCCCCTCGCCCACCAGCTTCTCCAGTGCTGCGGGAAGGTCGGAAATGGTTTTCAGCCGGGTGAGCAAATACCGCATTTTTTGCAGGCGGTCGTGTCTCGGCTTGAAGGTCTGGACATCAAAAATACGGTCGGCCATCCGGCGCAGGCGCAGCGACTCGGTGCGGTCGTTGCTTAATATGTTTTTCAAAACAAAAGGACTCGTTCCCGCACTCACGTGCGCATGCCGGAGCGTGCCGTAAGCATCTGAAATCACATATTTCGAAATCGTTTCGTCCCAGGCAGGAGTAAAACTTTCCTGGTTCAGATAGTCGCGCAGCCAGTGATTGATCTGCTGCCCCGACTCCCACCTGCGCTCCCGCTTCGCGAGCACATACAAGCGCTGCACAGGGCGGGTGAACGCCACATAGAGCAAGTTCAGGTTCTCGATCAGCGTTCGCATGCGTTCCTCGCGATATTGTTCTCCTACCACCGTGTTTTCAAGCTCTTTCACGACCGAAACCATCGAGCTCCGCAATTTGGCATTGGTATAATGCGGCTTATCTTCCAACCGGATCTCCTCATAATCAACCTCATCCATGTCTACCCAAAGCCGGTCGAGGCGGGCATTCGGCGTTACTTTCCATTGCGCATACGGGATGATTACCACAGGATATTCCAGCCCTTTCGACTTGTGAATGGTGGTAATGCGAATGGCATCGGTACCATCCGGCACCGTAATTGAAAACTTGTATTTAGCTGACTCCCAATAGCTCAGAAAATCGCCGAGGTGGTTGCTCTTCCGGTTACCAAATTCCAGCACCACATCCAGGAAGCGGAACAGGTACTCGCTTTCGAGCTGCTGCCTGAACAACCCGAACTGCTGCATGAGCAATTCCGTGAGCTCGAATACCGACACCTGCCGCATTTTGAACGAGGTAATGGTAATGTCCCATTTCCTGAAATATCCGAGGAAAGTGTCCAGCCCACGCTCCTCGCAAAGTACCCTGATCTCCTCGTATTCATTTGGGGCGGGATTCTGGCGACGGATCACCTGATGAAACAGGTAAGCGGCCTCGTACCGTGCCAGCCGGTGGTCCGAGCTATGCAGCACTTTCATGAACGAAATAATGAAATGCACCGGCCGCGAATAGGCCAGCGATAATGCGTCGTCGGAAATCAGCGGGAAGCCGGCTTCTTTCAGGGTATTGGCCAGCGTGGTCGCCTCTTTTTTCTTTCTGCACAAAATGGCGATATCGCGCCAATGATAGCCTTCCTCGCGGAGCGCGCCGACCAGTTCCAGCGCCCTTCGCGAAATCGGGTCAGAGGACGATTCTTCGGCGCCTTCCTCCGTGGCCTCATTCGTTTCCAGAAACTCAATTTCCACATGGCCGCCCTCACTCACACCGTCCGGTATCTCCTGGCTGAAATGCTCGTCGTACACTTCACGGATAAGCGGGTATTCGTCGCCCAACGAGTCGGCAATGAAGCCGAAGAACTTGTTGTTGAACTCGGTAACTTCCCGGAAGCTACGCCGGTTGGTTTTCAGGTGATTGATATGCAGGTAATTGTCCAATGCAAACAGCCGTTCGTCATGAAACGGGCTATTGCCGAGAATGCTGCCGAGTCGCATCACCTGGTTTTGTGCCAAATGCAATATCAAATCCATATCCCCGCCGCGGAACCGGTAAATCGACTGCTTCGCATCGCCGACGATCAGGTTGAAATATCCGCTGGATAATGCATTCTCGATCAGCGGTAGCAGGTTCGCGAATTGCAATTTGGAAGTGTCCTGAAATTCATCGACGAGAATGTGGTTGTACTTTTCCCCCAGCCGTTCAAAAATAAACGGCACCGGCTCCCGCGCCACGATATCGACGATCTTCCGGTTAAAATCAGAGATATGGACCTGGTTGTTCTGTTTCAGCAATGCGTCGAACTCCTTCCGGATTTCTCCCAGCAGCGAGAGGTTGTAAATATGCCGGTCGAGTTGGTTATACAATGTAATTTTCCCGGTTTCGGCCGAACGTATGTTTTCGATCTGGTGATAATAATTTTCCAGGTCCGTACGGAGGCGTTCTATTTCGTCGCGGATTGGCGCCGGGGTTTTGGCACCATACCACACGCCTTCGCCGATGGTTTTGTAAACATAGGAATTGGGTTCCATCCACAGCTTTTTACCCTCCGCGCGGTCGCGGAAGTAGCCATAAATGCCCCTGCCGCTCTGGTGGAAGTCTTTTTCACTCAGGTAGGTCGACTGGATCAGTTCAAACGCATTCTTCGCATCCTTAGTCATCATTTCCTCGCGCCCGCGTACGAAATCGCGCATTTGCCTGCGCACCGCGATCCAGTCCTCCATTTTGAGGTCTTCCACCCGCTTCATTTGCATATAACTCTGCTCGCTGAGCAAAGTCCCCGCCGTATCGCGGATCTGCATCGGTAATGCACCCCAGTTTTTGCCTTCCTCGGCATTCTCACGGTAATATTTTTCGACAATGTCGGTCAGCACCTCCTCGCCCTCCTGCCCGATGCGGGCCAGCAGGCGGTCCACGGCGTCGTCCAGCAAATCGCTGTCGAGCTGGGTTTCGAATACGAACGGGATGCCCAGTTCATCGGTGAAACTGCTGATGAGCCGCTGTGTGAACTTATCGATCGTCATCACCGAAAAATCGGAATATCGGTGCAGAATTTGCCCGAAAACCATTTGTGCACGGGCGGCGATGAGCTGGCAAGCACCTGAAAAAAGCTCCGCGTTATGCTCGGTATCCGGGTACATTTCTATGACCACATCACGCATCATCGGGTGTGGTTTCGCGTCGTTTTCTGTGTAAGCCGAGAATGTCCGCAGCATGAGCAGAATGCGGTCCTTCATTTCGTTGGCAGCCGCATTGGTAAACGTCACCGCCAGAATATTCCTGAAATACAACTCCGAATTGGAATGCAGGGCCAGTTTGAGGTATTCTTTGGTGAGGGTATAGGTTTTCCCCGAGCCTGCCGATGAACTGTAAACTTTAAACACTTTGTGCCGATATATGGGTGAAGCGAATGAGAACCGCAGATCAAATTAAACAAAAAAAGCAGGCTTACACCTGCTTTTCGTATGCTTTTGAAAGAAGTATCGCTTAAAGATTGAAGCGAAGACCGGCCGAGATATTGGGACTCAGAAAGAACGGCTTTCTCAGCAGCTCCACGTACGTTCCCCCTTCCAGGAACACGGAGATCCGGTTGTCGGGGATGTAGTATTCAAAACCACCCAGCGCCGAACCGCCCAGGGTAAGGTTTTTCTCATAGTCGCCATTCAGGCGTTTCGGGTACGCGCGGCGGTTGTTGATCTGCCCGCCAATACCGTAATACACGTGCACAGCTTCCGAGTTGAACAATGGTGTGTGCCATAAATAATGCATTTGGAGCGAAATACCGGTGTTTTTGTAAATCCCGTTGTCGCCGCGGTACTTGCGGTCGTTACCGAGGATCCCCCCAAAAGTACCGACGGTCACGTCGATGGCATGGATGTTGTTGAAGTACTTCCGGATGTTGACACCGGTGGGTTCACCGAGTTTGAAACCTACCGCCCAGTTGTCGTATTGGGCGTGTGCCATTCCGAAGCAAAGTGCGCAAATAAATGTTAAGGCTAATTTCTTCATAGTTAATTAAATCGGGGAAATGTTCCTGGAACGCTGAAACACCAGCTATACGATAACGTTCTGAGGCTGGAATTTCTTTAATGATTCGATCAAAACTTCGTTTTCTTCTTTTGTACCTACCGTAATCCGCAGGCATCCTTCGCACAAATGTACCCGCGAACGGTCGCGTACTATGATCGTCTCACGGATCAGATAGTCCATCACGCTCTTCGCATCTTCAAACTGTACAAGCAGGAAATTGGCGTCCGTAGGATGTATTTTCACCACGATCGGCAGGTTTTGCAGCTGCTCCGTCAGCACGTCGCGCTGTTCGAGGATATCCGCCACCATTTTGTCTTTTTTCTCAATACCGTTCAGGCCTTCGAGCAATGCCTGCTGTGCGGGCAGACTGATATTGTAAGGCGGTTTGATTTTGTTCAGAACGCGGATCAGCTCGGGTGAAGCGAAACACATCCCTACGCGGATCCCCGCAAGCCCCCAGGCTTTCGAGAATGTCTGCAGTACTACCAGGTTAGGATATTTGTCCAGGTGCCGGATCCAGGAAGGCTCGTCGGTAAAGTCGATATATGCTTCATCCACTACCACAAAACCGCTGAAATTTTCCAGAATGGTCTGAATCGCATCCGCCTGCATGACATTGCCCGTCGGGTTGTTCGGAGAGCATATCCAGATGATCTTCGTCTGCGGCGTTACCGCATTCAAAACGGCCTCGGTATCGATCTGGTAATCATTCGCGAGCGAAACCTTGTCGACGATCACGTCGTGGATCGAAGCGCTTACCTCGTACATCCCGTACGTGGGCGGCAGGATGATCACATGGTCATGCCCGGGTGTACACGTAGCGCGCGTGAGCAAATCGATCGGCTCGTCGCTACCGTTTCCGAGGAAAATACGGTCGGGGCTCACCTGCTTGATCGGGCTCAGTTTCTGCTTGATTTCGGCCTGGTAAGGATCGGGGTAACGGTTGTAGTTCTCACCGGTCACCGAGCCGTAAGGATTTTCATTCGCATCCAGGAAAATGCCCACATGGCCGGTATACTCGTCTCTTGCGGATGAATACGGGGCCAGCGTGAGAATGTGCGGGCGAAGGATTTTGGTTAAATCGAAACTGTTATTCATACTATCGGAAATTACGGCATTGCCGTGTGTGGATTCTAAATCTTTTTAAAGAGCCTTTTATCGAAATTCAGTGGCTCTATGTCGGTAATGCGGAGGGAAAGAACGTCGGGATGCATCGGATTGACGAGGTAGTTTTGCTCGGCCTTCACCACTACCGAGGGTACTTTCAGTAAAAGGCTGTTACCCGCTTTCAGCCACGAATCGCCTATTCCTTTGCTCCATTGCTCATCCTCCGACCATTCGGGCACTAACGCCGGTGCGGTTACGCTTACAATATCATCGGGGATTTCCAGGGAAACAATCACGTAATTCGGGGGCGTCACGGTTTTATGCCAGTGCACGAGCACTTCCAGCATGGCCAGCGAGCGGTGGGAAGAAGTATATAGCATGGCATTTCTCGGGGTGTTCCATCGTCCCCCGTTGTAGAAAGCCCCTATTCCACTCAAATCATCCTGATATTCCGATCTTGTTATCCTGAATAGCTCCATTAAGCGAAAATACCGTGTTCCATGCGCCCTAATTCGGTTTTGACCAGCTCTATACCCGCATGGGTTCGTAAAAAGCTGATCGGTTTCTCACTACCCAGCGCAGGCACCTCGTTGTTCAGCCAATCGAGGAAATATTCTTTACCCAGAACCCGGTTCCCTACGGAGAACAGATCGGCCAGGGCGATCAGATGATCGGAAACTACATTGCTAAGCAGATCAATATCATTGTAACGCTGCAAATTCCTTGAAGTAACAGGCAACAGCGCTATCACATCTTTAATATCCATCCCGATCGAATCAGCCAGATGCTGAATAGAAGCTTTCGGAACGCCGTTTTCGGCCAGGTAAGCCAGGTCGAAGTCATTTTTCACAGCATGTTTGAGGGTTTCATAACCTCCCAAACGTTCGTTAACCATGTATGCTGTCATCTTTCTATAATTTTAAGGCCGTTGAAATTTGTCCTCTAATTTAGGACAAATTTCCCGGCTCTAAAATTTTTCACAAAAGATTTTTCAATCGAATACTCACAGCATTCTTATGGGCATCGAGCGATTCGGCCGCAGCCATGGCTTCCACGGTCGGTCCGATGTTGCGGATACCTTCCTCGGTAATGTGCTGAACCGTGATTTTTTTTACAAAACTATCGACCGAAACGCCGCTATAAGCCCGCGCATAGCCATTGGTAGGCAATGTGTGGTTGGTACCCGAAGCGTAATCCCCGCACGATTCAGGCGTGTAGTTGCCGAGGAATATCGAGCCTGCATTGAAAATCTTTTCGGCAACCTCCTCCGCATTGGCAATGCTGAGGATCAGGTGCTCCGCCGCATATTGGTTCAGCATTTCAATGGCTTCTTCCTCCGATTCGACGAGGATGGCCTTACTGTTCGCCATCGCCAGTGCGGCAATGTCCTTGCGGGGAAGCACTTCCAGCTGCTCCGCCAATGCGATATTCACTGAAGCAAGCAGTTTTTTACTGGTAGAAACCAATAAAACCTGGCTATCGGCGCCGTGCTCGGCTTGTGAAAGCAAATCGGCCGCTACGAAACAAGGCAATGCGGTATCGTCCGCCAAAATCGCCACTTCCGAAGGTCCGGCAGGCATATCAATCGCCACGCCTTCTTTACTTACCAGCATTTTGGCAGTAGTAACATACTGATTACCAGGTCCGAATATCTTATAAACTTTGGGGACACTCTCCGTTCCATAAGCCATCGCAGCAATTGCCTGTGCGCCTCCAATGCGGAATGCCTTGGTAACGCCCACGAGTTTGGCTGCATACAAAATAGCCGGGTGATCGGACGGCGTGCAAAGCACAATCTCCTTGCAACCGGCAATTTGTGCCGGAATACCCAGCATCAATACTGTACTGAACAACGGAGCCGAACCGCCGGGAATGTAAATCCCCACCTTCTCGATCCCCACGCTTTTGCGCCAGCAAGTAACCCCAGGCATGGTTTCCACTTTCTCAGGTGCTTGCAGCTGTCCTTTGTGGAATTTGTAAATATTCTCGTAGGCCTGACCGATCGCCGCTTTCAATGTATCGTCGAGCTTGTTGCCAGCCTCTGCAATGTCTTTTTCCGAAAATGCGAGGTCGGTCAGTTCAATTTTGTCAAATTTCAGGGCGAGGGCTCTAATACCCGCGTCGCCTTCATTTTTCACTTGTTCGAGCACGGGCAGTACCCGCGCTTCGATATCCTTGGCTTCCAAAACGGGCCTGGCCAATAGTGCAGGCCATTGTTCCCTTTCCGGAAATGGAATGATATTCATAATGTCAGAATCAAAACCCCGTACTTAAACAATCATCTTCTCGATTGGGATCACCAGAATCCCCTCTGCTCCGGCCTGGCGGATCTTTTCGATATTCTCCCAGAACTCGTTCTCATTGATCACCGAATGCAGCGAGCACCAGCCTTCCGTCGCCAATGGCAGGATCGTCGGAGAACGCATACCCGGTAGGAACTTGGTGATATTCTCCACCGCGTCCACAGGGCAATTGAGCAAAATGTATTTGTTGTTCTTCGCCACCTGCACCGATTTGATACGGAACAAAAGTTGGTCCAGCAAATCCTGCTGCACCGGCGAAAGATGTTTGCTCGCGATCATCACGGCCTCCGAGCGGAAAATCGTTTCCACTTCTTTCAAACCGTTGCTCAGCAAGGTGCTACCCGAGCTTACGATATCGCAAACGGCATCGGCCAAACCAATGCTCGGAGCGATCTCCACCGATCCGCTGATCTCGTGGATATCAGCCGTAACATCATGGGATTTAAGATATTGTTCCAGCAAACGCGGGTAAGTAGTCGCAATGCTTTTGCCTTGCAGGTCCTGCACGCCGTTGTACTCGGCCTCACGCAAAACACCGATCGACAACCGGCATTTCGAAAAGCCCAGCTTGTGAACGGTATCCACGTCCTTGCACGATTCTTCCGAAACGTTCTCCCCTACAATCCCCAGATGCGCCACGCCGTCTTCCACATAACCGGGAATATCGTCGTCACGGAGGAAAAGAATCTCCGCTGGAAAGTTTGTAGCATCGGTTTTAAGCTTACCGGCACCGTTATCGAAACGGATGCCGCATTCTTTGATCAGTTTTAAAGAATCTTCACTAAGTCTGCCCGATTTCTGGATAGCAATTCTTAAAATATTATCATTCATAAAGTTATAGGATGCTCACGCAGCCGTTTGTCGGTATTGAATTAGGGTTATTGGTCTTCCCGGTTGAGCAAAGTTATGATATCTTCCGTTTTCAGTTTCTGCTGCTCGCCGGTTTTCATGTTTTTCAAAGTCAGCAAACCCGACTGGATTTCATCCGAACCAATTAAAACAACAAATGGAATGCTCTTACGGTCGGCATAATCCAGCTGCTTTTTCAGCTTCACCGAATCCGGGTAAATCTCCGAGTTAATGCCCGCCTTCCGGAATTTGGGCAAAATCGAGAGGCCGTAGGTAAATGCTTCCTCATCGAAATTGGAAATCATTACTTTGGTACTGGTCTTCTGGCTTTCCGGGAAGAGGTTCAATTCTTCCATTACGTCATAAATACGGTCGACACCGAGCGAAATGCCTACGCCCGAAATACCCGGTACACCGAATGTCCCCGTCAGGTTATCGTAGCGGCCACCGCCCGAAATGCTGCCGATCTGCACGTGATGTGCCTTCACTTCGAAAATCGCGCCCGTATAATATGAGAGCCCGCGTGCAAGCGTAACGTCGAACTCGATCTTTGCATTTTCCAATCCCAGGATCTTCACCATCGCCCACACCTCTTCCAGCTCCTGAATACCTTTCAATGCAACCTCCGATTCGGCCAGCCAGCTTTTCAGCTCGGTGAACGGATCATTTTCGCCCGACAGACTGAAAATCGGTTCAAGCTTACTGATACTATCAGAAGCGAAACCGCGTTCGAGGAGTTCCTCAACCACCTTCTCTTTCCCGATTTTATCCAATTTATCGATCGCCACGCAAAGCGGCCCCTCCATGCCATGCGCACCAATCATGTCGGCGATGCCGGTCAGGATTTTACGGTTATTGATCTTTACTGTAAAGTCTTGAATACCCAACGAAGGCAGAATATCATGCAAAAGCATCACGATTTCCGCTTCGCAAAGCAGCGAATCCGTACCCACCACGTCGGCATCGCATTGGTAAAACTCGCGGTAACGGCCTTTCTGCGGACGATCGGCACGCCAAACGGGCTGTATCTGGTACCGCTTGAACGGCATGGCCAGCGTACCGCGGTTCATCACCACGTAGCGCGCAAAAGGTACGGTAAGGTCGTAACGTAACCCCTTTTCGGAGATTTTCGTAGTTAATGGCTTGGAACCAGCCTGCCAGTCGGCCTCGGTAAGCTTGCCGCTGAAATCGCCGGAGTTTAGGATCTTAAACAAAAGCTGATCGCCCTCTTCGCCATATTTCCCCATCAGTACCGACAGGTTTTCGAATGCGGGAGTTTCTAATGGCAGGAAGCCGTATCGTTGGAAAGAGCGTCGGATGGTGTCGAAAATGAAAGTACGCTTTGCCATTTGCTCCGGACCAAAGTCACGGGTTCCGCGGGCAAGAGATGGTTTACTCATTATAATAATGCTATCGATTTCGGCTGTTAATAGCCTATGAAACCGTAAAGTTAGGAGAGGTTATGCAATATTTATGACTATTGCGTGCATTATTTGCGTTAAAATGCTTAATTTTGCGGCTCTTTCACAAAACAAACTTTTACAATGGGAGTTACGGAATTAAAACGTAAAGGTCGCAGAAACAAAGCAGTTGCTAACAACCGCACTGCCAAAATCAAAAACCTTCTACGCAAACCAGAAGTGCGCAATGTTGACGTTGAGGCTATCAAGGCTCAATTCGAAGCAAATAAAAAATAATCAAGCCTCTTCGGAATGTTATCCAACTAGTCCTGTCAATCTGTTTTGGTAGGGCTTTTTGCTTTTTTGGAGGATTTGCTTTTTCCCGAAGCAGCTTTCAGGTTGACCTTCCGCAGCAGCTGGCGCATGCTACGGCGCGTTTCGCGGCGGACATCGAGCAGGATACGGAAACGGAGCGCTTCACCGAACATGATCAGCCCGCCGTTGATTAATGCGAGACTGTAAAGGCCTAAAACGACCCAAACCTGCGTAGGCTCACCAATGCGTCGCTGATGCGCCGCTTCGCTGAGCACGGTAAGACCAAAACTGAACAACAACAAGCCTAGTGGAGCTAGAATCATCCATTTCGTGCGTGTCGACATTCTTTTTATCAGTCGCTTGCCAGGTGGTTTCGGGTCAATCGAGGGGATCATTTATTCAGGCTATTCGATGTTATGATCCTAAAATTATTAATTTTTAGTTAATTGGTTTAATGAAATCCATCATTAGTTTAGTTCTGCGCTACATTCCGCGTCCCTACCTCCAACTTGTCGGACATTGGGCAGCGCGGGGACTCAGCATCTTTTATATCGGCAACAAGGTGGAATGCCCGGTGTGCAACAGCAAATACCGCAAGTTCCTCCCCTATGGCCGCAATACATCGAGTCGCGAAAATGCACTGTGCCCCAGCTGCCTGTCGCTCGAACGCCACCGCCTGATGGCGCTCTACATGAAGCGTAAAACCAATTTCTATACTGCCAACCTCAAAGTCCTGCACGTAGCGCCCGAGTACTGCTTCATCGACCGTTTCGAGCAGATGAAAAACCTGGATTACATTACCGCCGACATCGAGTCACCCCTCGCGAAGGTGAAGATGGATATCCACCAGATCCCATTCCCTGAAAACACTTTCGACGTCGCTATTTGCAATCACGTGATGGAGCACGTAGACGACTATATTCTCGCCATGAGTGAATTGTACCGCGTACTGAAACCCGGCGGCTGGGCATTGATCCAATCCCCGCAGGACATGAAATACGAGGTAACCTACGAAGACCCGACGATCACCGATCCGAAAGAACGCGAAATCCATTTCCTCCAAAACGACCACCTGCGCCTCTTCGGCCGCAACTACGGCAAAGAGCTGGAAAAAGGCGGTTTCAAAGTGACCGAGGACCGTTTTGTAATGGATGAATTAAGCAAAGCCGAGGTTTTGCGGTATTCATTGCCTGGGGAAGAGATCGTGTATTTCTGTCAGAAATAGTAAGGTGTGGTGAGAAATGGTCAGGTGTTGTCATTGATTGTCATTTGTAGTTAGGAATAGAAAAAAGTTAAAAGTTTAAAGTGAAAGAGGCAGCTTCTCGTGAAACTGCCTCTTTTGTTTATTATGGTTATGTTCATCTAAGTGTGTCATAATTCAAACTTTCATGTATTGCTTAATCCGGTCACCGTATAAGATTGCTAGCTGTTGTACTGTGACCGACCAGTTGGCCAGG